>JADJXE010000001.1:385000-2785000 GCA_016716005.1 Acidimicrobiales bacterium | reverse complement strand
CGGCGACGCCACCCTCGACACGCGGTACGTGGTCTTCTCCTGCACCAAGGCCCTGGTCGCCGGGGCCATGTGGGTGCTCATCGGCGAGGGGCTCGTCGATCCGGCATCGAGGGTCGTCGAGCACGTGCCCGAGTTCGGGACCAACGGCAAGGAGGTGGTCACGGTGGAGCACGTGATGCTCCACACCTCGGGCTTCCCCTACGCGCCCCTCGGGCCGCCCGCGTGGTCCACGCGCGAGGGCCGCCTCGCGGCCTTCGGGCGCTGGCGGCTCGACTGGGAGCCCGGCACCCGGTACGAGTACCACGCCACCTCGGCCCACTGGGTGCTCGCCGAGATCATCGAGCGGGTGACCGGCCGCGACTACCGCGACGTGGTCGAGGAGCGGGTGACCCGGCCGGCCGGCCTGACCCGGCGCGTTCTCGGCGTCCCCGAGGACCAGCAGGACGGCGTGGCCACCCTCGTGGCCGTGGGCGAGCCGGCCACACCCGACGAGCTGGAGGCCGCCTTCGGGGTGCGCGAGCTGCCGGCCACCGAGGTGACGCCCGACGCCATGCTGGCGTTCAACGCACCCGAGGTCAGGGCCGTCGGCGTGCCGGGCGGGGGCGCGGTGATGGGTGCCGCCGACCTGGCCACGTACTACCAGGCGCTGCTGCACGACCCCGGCGGGATCTGGCGGCCCGACGTCCTGGCCGACGTCACCAGCCACGTGCGGTGCAACCTGCCCGACCCGTGGAGCGGCGTCCCCGCCATGCGCACCCTGGGGCTCGTGCTCGCCGGCGACGACGGCCGGGCGTCGCTGCGCCACAACTTCGGCAAGACCGTCTCCCCCGGCGCGTTCGGCCACGCAGGGGCGGCCGGCCAGATCGCGTGGGCCGATCCGGCCACCGGGCTGTCGTTCGGGTACTGCACCAACGGCATCGACCAGCACCAGGTCCGCGAGCCCCGGCGGGGCACCGCCCTGTCGAGCCTGGCCGCCGTGTGCGCCGGGCCCCGCTGACCCGGGCTCAGCTCCCCGTGGCCAGGGCCCGTCGCAGCGCGCCCACCACCGGGTCCAGCGCCTCGTCGACGGCCTCGGTGAACACCAGGTGGCAGTCGAGGTCGAGCTCGACCAGCTCCTTCACCGGGGCGACGATCCGCTCGAACACGCTGCGGGTGTAGTCGAGCGTGAACAGCGCGTCGCCGGTGGCGGCCACCACGACCACCGGGCAGCGGATCGACCCGTCGCCGATCCCCGACAGGTCGGCGGTGAGCAGGCCGGCCAGCAGCCCCAGCGGGTACGAGCGCAGTCCCAGCGGGTCCGACTCGAACTGCTCCCTGCTCCACTCCTCGTGAAAGACGCGGTCGGCGTCGAGATAGGCCGACACCGGCACGGCGACGTCGGGCGCCACCCGCGCCACCAGGGCCAGCAGCACGGTGAGGGTGGGGCCCACCGGCGCCAGCCACTCCGGGAAGCGGGTGACGCCGAACGACTCCGGCAGGGTCGGGTCGAGCACGTTGTGGGCGACCACGGCCGCCACCCGCTCGTCGCCGGTGGCGGCCAGCGCCACCGCCAGGATGCCGCCCTGGCTGGACCCCATCACCACCACCGGGCCCCCGAAGCGGTCGGCGGCCCAGCCCACGGCGACGCGGGCGTCGTCGAGCAGGCCGTCGAAGGTGGGGGCCACCCCCCGGGGGCTCTTGCCGTGCCCGCGGAAGTGCACGCCCACCACCGGGAAGCCGCTGGTGGCCAGGGCGTCGCACCACTCCTCGTAGAAGAGCGGGTGGGTCATGGTGCCGGGCAGGAACACCACCGGGGGTCCGGCCGAACCGCCGTCGCCGTCGGCCCTCCACACCGACAGCACGATCTCGGCCCCCCCGGCAGGCACGAGGTGCTCCTCGTAGATGCCGATCCGGGAGACGTGGTTCAACAGGCGCTGCTCTCTGGTCCGCACGCCTGCCAGGATGGCGCACCGCCGAGCCATCCGCGCGCCGCCGCCACCCGGAGGGCCGCGTCCCGCCCCACCCCGCAGTTCTCCGTCCCGATCGGCCCGGGAAGCGGGCCATCTCGGACGCAGAAGCCGGGAAGGGCCGTCAGGAGGGCGAGAGCCGCCAGCGGGGCCCGTGGGTGGCCACCCGGCCGGGGACCGGGCGGCCGACCAGGCCGGCCACCAGGGCCGCCGCCTCGAGCAGCAGCTCCAGGTCGAGCCCGGTGCGCACGCCCTCGTCGTCGAGCAGGTGCACCAGATCCTCGGTGGCCAGGTTCCCCCCGGCCCCGGCCGCGAAGGGCGAGCCGCCCAGGCCACCGACCGCGGTGTCGAAGCGGGTCACGCCCCGCTCGAGGGCGGCGTAGGCGTTCACCAGCGCCGTGCCGCGGGTGTCGTGCAGGTGCAGGCCCA
This sequence comes from Acidimicrobiales bacterium, assembly GCA_016716005.1. Lineage (NCBI taxonomy): Bacteria > Bacillati > Actinomycetota > Acidimicrobiia > Acidimicrobiales > Acidimicrobiales bacterium. The sequence goes on along the minus strand of JADJXE010000001.1, from coordinate 2,782,625 downwards.
CGCCGGGGCCGGTGCGGGCCAGCAGCTCGTCGATGCGGCGCGGGGTGGCCATCCCGGTGGTGTCGGCGTAGGTGAGCGAGGTGGCCCCGGCCTCGAGGCACCGGCGTCCGACGGCGTCGACGGCGGCGGGGGCCAGGTCCCCCTCGTAGGGCGACCCGAAGGCGCAGGACACCACCACGTCGACCGGCAGCCCGCTGGCGGCACCGGCCGCGGCGATGCGGCCGGCCTCCTCGACCGACTCCTCGACGGTCATCCGCACGTTCCTCTCGCTGTACCCCGGGGAGGCCGACACCGTGACCGTGAGGGCGTCGGCCCCGGCCTCGACGGCCAGCTCCGCACCGCGGAGGTTGGGGACGAGCACCCAGCGCCGCACCCCGTCACGCCAGCCCAGGGCGGCGACCACCTCGGCCGCGCCGGCCATGGCCGGAACGGCTCTGGGCGACACGAAGGCCGCCACCTCCACCTCGGTGACGCCCGCCAGGATCAGGGCCTCCACCAGGGCGACCCGGTCCTCGACCGCCACGGGCGCCTCGCCCTGCAAGCCGTCGCGGGGGCCGACCTCGCGGATCGTGACCGACACCGGCAGCTCCATGGCGGCGACTGTAGGAGGTACCGTCCGGCGCCATGGATCTGGGGATCAGCGGGAAGCGGGCCGCGGTGGCGGCGGCGTCGGCCGGGCTCGGGTTCGCGTCGGCCGCGGCCCTCGTCGCCGAGGGCGCGCGCGTGGCGATCTGCAGCCGCGACGAGCGCCGCGTGCGCGAGGCCGCCGAGCGCCTCGGGCCCGCGGCCGTGCCGCTCACCCTCGACGTGTCGACGCCCGGCGGCGGCGAGGCGTTCGTGGCTGCGGCGCACGAGGCGCTCGGCGGGGTCGACATCCTCGTCACCAACGCCGGGGGACCTCCCCCCGGCACCTTCGCCTCGACCCCCCTCGACGCCTACCCGGCCGCCCTCGACCTGAACCTGCTCTCGGTGGTGGCCATGTGCAAGGCGGCGGTGCCGGCCATGCAGGAGCAGCGGTGGGGGCGGGTGGTGGCGATCACGTCGGTGGCGGTGCGCCAGCCCATCAGCACGCTGATCCTCTCCAACACGGCCCGGGCCGGCGTGACCGGCTTCCTGAAGACGGTGGCCCTCGAGGTCGCCAAGGACGGCGTCACGGTGAACTCCGTGCAGCCCGGCCTGCACGCCACCGACCGCATCCGCGCCCTCGGCTCACCCGACGACCTGGCCCGCGCCGTGCCGGCCCAGGTTCTGGGCGATCCCGCCGACTTCGGCCGCGTGGTGGCGTTCCTGTGCTCGGAGCACGCCCGCTTCCTGACGGGCACCGCGATCCAGGTCGACGGCGGCCAGTACCTCGGGCTGCTGTAGCCCCGGTCGGCCGGCGGTCAAGCCCGCCGACCGCTCCCGGGGTCGCGCCACTCGATCCACGACAGGTGGGGGTGGCACCGGGCCAGCACCAGGTCGGTCCGGGCGCCGCCCTCGAAGCGGGTGAGGGCCACCACCGTCGCGTAGCGCTCGCGGGCCGGGGCGTCGGGGGCGACCACGGGCGCCACCACCCCGGGGGCGACGCCGGGTGCCTCGATGGAGATCCACGTGAGCGGCCCGCCGGTCGCGGCCGCCTCCAGCAGCTCGACGAACCGGGCCCGGTCGGCCGGCGACAGGTAGACGAGCGCCCAGCTGTGCAGCACCACCGGCTCGGTGCCGGGCGGCAGGCCGGCGAGCACCGCCGGCAGCACGCGCAGGACGTCGCCGGCCACGATTTCGGGCGGGTCGCGCCGGACCACCCGCACGGCCCCTCTGAGCCTGGCCAGCCGATCGGGCTGCTCGGGCCAGACGCAGGCCTCCAGCCACCGCACCGCCTCCGGATCGAGCACGTCGACCGGGGCCACGTCGATGCCGGTTCGGGCGGCCACCTCGGGGGCGGGTGCGAGCGGCGGCGGGCGCAGGTCTCCGCGCACCTCGGCCCGCACCAGCACGCCGCTGCCGGCGTCGCCGGCCCGCTCACCGCCGAGGTCGTAGGCGAACCGGTCGAAGCACAGGTTGAGCCCGGCGCTGCACCCCACCTCCACCAGGGAGAGCGGTCGGCCGGCCCGCGCCGCCGCCACCCGCAGGGCGGGGAGCACGGCCGCGCACCGGTTCACCTCGTTCGTCTGGACCGTGCGGTTGGCGAGCCGGGCGTCGAGCTCGGCCCGGTGCTCGGTCACGAAGGCCCGGAAGGCCGGGAGCGGATCCTCGTCGGGCACCGCCGAGCCGGTGACCGAGGGGTAGAAGCGGGCCAGCGGCGCGTCGGGGTGGGCCAGGACCAGGTCGTGGACGCCCGCGAACAGCAGCACCGGGCCCCGCCGCTCCTCGGGCGCGGCGGCAACCAGGCCGAGCAGCCCAGGGTCGGCGGCGATGGCTGTCGACAGCCGCTCGTACAGCGGAGCGTAGCCACGGCCCTCGGTCGCGCCGAAGGTCGCGAACAGCTTGCCCAGCTCCACCGTGGGCAGCACCGGGCTGACCGCAGGGCCGGCGGGCCCGTCGGGCGTCACCCGGGCAGTCTCGTTGGTACCGTCGTCCCGCCGCACGGCCGGCGAGGCCGCACGACCTTGGGGGACGCACCGTGGACTTCTCCATCCCGCCGGAGATCCAGCAGACGCTCGACGCCCTCGACGCCTTCATCGACGCCGAGATCCGCCCGCTCGAGCAGCAGGACGACAACATGCGCTTCTTCGACCACCGCCGCGAGTGGGCCCGCACCGACTGGGAGGGCGGCGGCGTGCCCCGCCGCGACTGGGAGGAGCTGCTGGGCGAGATGCGTCGCCGCGCCGACCGGGCGGGCTTCCTGCGCTACGCCCTGCCGGCCGACCTCGGGGGCCAGGACGGCAGCAACCTGGCCATGGCGATCATCCGCGAGCACCTGGCCGCCAAGGGCCTCGGCCTGCACAACGACCTCCAGAACGAGTCGTCGGTGGTCGGCAACTTCCCCACGGTGCTGATGATGCGCGACTTCGGGACCCCGGAGCAGCGGGCCGAGTGGATGCACGCCATGATCACCGGCGAGCGGCGGCTCGCCTTCGGCCTCACCGAGCCGAACCACGGCAGCGACGCCACCTACCTCGAGACCACCGCCCACCTCGACGGCGACGAGTGGGTGCTCAACGGGACCAAGCGCTGGAACAGCGGCCTGCACTCGGCCACCCACGACATCATCTTCGCCCGCACGTCGGGAGACCCGGGCCAGCCGACCGGCATCACCGCCTTCCTCGTGCCCACCGACGCCCCCGGCTTCGAGGTGCCCTTCTTCTGGTGGACCTTCAACATGCCGACCGACCACGCCGAGGTCACCCTCTCCGACGTGCGTGTGCCCACCTCTGCCGTGTTCGGCCAGGTCGACCAGGGGCTGCTGCTCGCCCAGCACTTCGTGCACGAGAACCGCATCCGCCAGGCCGCCTCCGGCGTGGGCGCCGCCCAGTACTGCATCGATCGTGCCGTCGGGTACGCCAACCGACGGGTCACGTGGGGCAAGCCGCTGTCGACCAACCAGGCGATCCAGTGGCCCCTGGCCGAGCTGCACACCGAGGCCGAGATGGTGCGTGGCCTCGTCCGCAGGACGGCCTGGGAGCTCGACCGCCGGAACCACCTGGAGGTGACGCACCTGGTCGCCATGTGCAACTACCGGGCGAACCGGCTCGTCTGCGAGGCCGCCGACCGGGCCATGCAGGTGCACGGCGGCGTCGGGTACTCGCGCCACGAGCCCTTCGAGCACATCTACCGCCACCATCGCCGGTACCGGATCACGGAGGGATCAGAGGAGATCCAGATCCGCAAGGTCGCCCAGGAGCTGTTCGGCTTCGGCCGCCGCCCCGCCCGCTGAGCCGGTCTCGCCGGGCGCGGGCGGCAGGACCGGGCGGGGGCTGGCTAGGGGAACGAGATCGGCGGGAGCGACGCCGGCATCGACGGCTGGGTGGTGTCGCTGGCCGGCGGGTCGGTGGCGGCCGGCGCGGTGGTGTCGCTCGACGGCGGGACGGTGGTGGTCTCCGCCGGCAGCGTGGTGGTGGTCTCCGGCGGGACGGTGGTCTCCGGCGGGACGGTGGTGGTCTCCGGCGGGACGGTGGTCTCCGGCGGGGCCGTGGTGGTGGTCTCCGGGGGCGCCTCGGCGATGGCCGGCGGTGCGCCCCCGTCGATCACGTACACGGGCTCGCCCCGCTCGACCAGGCTCGGGAAGTACTCGGCGACGTGCATGGGGATCCGCACGCAGCCGTGGCTGGCCGGGTAGCTGGGCACCGAGCTGGCGCCGTGCACGGCGATGCCGCCGTTGAAGTACACGGGGTTGTACAGCCTGCCGAGCGGACCGTCCTCCCAGCCCGTGTAGCGGCGGCCGAAGCGGAACGAGCCAGGGTCGGTGACGGCGTCGCCGCAGTGGCCGTTCTCGCAGTAGGACCGGCGCGAACCCGACGAGATGTGGGTGATCAGGCGCAGCTGCCCGCCCTGGTACAGCAGCAGCACCTGGCGGGGGATGTCGACCTCGACCCGGTTGGCCCCGCCCCCCGGCACGAGCGGGGCCGGGTCGCCGCCCTGCTGCATCAGCGCCCACACGCCCAGGGTGACGACGCCGTCGGCGGAGAGGCCGTGGAGCTTCTGGAACGCCCAGACGGCCTGGGTGGTGGCCGTGCCGAACTTGCCGTCGACGGGGCCCGGGTCGTACCGCAGCTCCGTCAGCCGCCGCTGGAGCTGCTCGACGCGCGGGCCCTGCGCGCCCTCGGCCAGCACGTCGGACGGCGCCTCACTCGTCGTCGTCTCGGGCGGGGCCGTCGTGGTGGTGGTGCTGGGCGCGGTGGTGGACGTGGCCCGGCTCGTCGACGTGCTCGCGGCGGTCGTCGACGTGGTGGAGCCGGCCTCGTCGGCGCCCGACGCGGTGCACGCGGCGGCGCCGAGCCCGCCGATCACGACGAGGCCGGCGGCCGCCACCAGGCGGCGCGCAGAGAGGAGCGCAGGGCGCGACATCTCCGTCACGCTACGCGGTGGGGCTCCCCTTCTCCAGTCACCCGGCGGCCGCGTGCCCCGGCGACGGCCCGCGGCGCGGGATCCCGGCCCGCCCGCTCCGGCACCGTTCGTGCGTCGGCCCCGGCCCCGCGTGAGAAAGTGGCGTCGTGGCTCACGACAAACGCGCCCAGGCGGTCGAGACGGCGAGCCGGGTGCCGAGGAAGACGTACGAGGACGAGCTGACCAGGCTGCAGGCCGAAGCGGTCAAGATGATGTACTGGGTGCGCCACACCGGCCAGAAGCTGGTGCTGGTGTTCGAGGGCCGGGACGCGGCCGGCAAGGGCGGGATGATCAAGCGGCTCACCGATCCGCTCAGCCCCCGCATCGCCCGCATCGTCGCCCTCCCGGCGCCCAGCGAGCGCGAGACCACCCAGTGGTACTTCCAGCGCTACGTCGCGCACCTGCCCGCCGCGGGCGAGATCGTGGTGTTCGACCGCAGCTGGTACAACCGGGCCGGCGTCGAGAAGGTGATGGGCTTCTGCACCCCCCAGGAGCACCGGCTGTTCCTGCGCCAGTGCCCCATCTTCGAGCGGTTGGTGGTCGAGTCGGGGATCCTGCTGCTCAAGTACTGGTTCTCGGTGAGCGACGAGGAGCAGGAGCGCCGCTTCCAGGAGCGGGTCGAGGATCCCTCGAAGCGCTGGAAGCTCAGCCCCATGGACCTGTACGCCCGCAGCCGCTACGTCGACTACTCGCGGGCCCGTGACGAGATGTTCGTGCACACCGACATCCCCGAGGCCCCGTGGTTCGTGGTCGAGGCCGACGACAAGCGTCGGGCCCGACTGAACTGCCTGGCCCACATCCTCGAGCAGGTGCCCTACGAGGACCACGTGCCGGCCCGGCTCGACCTGCCCGCCCGCCAGTCCGACGAGGGCTACGTCCGCCCGCCCCGCGAGGCCAGCACCTACGTGCCCGACCACGTGGCCGGCCTGCTGGGCGAGGAGCACCGCCACCGCGGGGGTTGACGGCCGTGGCTAATTAGCTTAGCGTAACAGCTATGCAGATGAGCCCGGCGCCGACCGTCCCTGCCGAGACCCGCTTCCTCGCCCGCCCCGAGGGCCGCATCGCCTACGAGGTCCACGGGGACGGCCCCCTCGTGGTCTGCCTGCCGGGCATGGGCGACGTCCGCTCCGTCTACCGCTTCGTCGTACCCGCCCTGGTGGCCGGCGGGTACCGGGTGGCCCTCGCCGACCTGCGCGGCCACGGTGACAGCGACGCCGGCTTCACCCGCCATGACGGCGTGGCCGCCGGCACCGACCTGCTGGCCCTGGTGGACCACCTGGGCGGCGGGCCGGCGGCGCTGGTCGGCGGCTCGCTGGGCGCGGGCGCGGCGGTGTGGGCCGCAGCCGAGGCACCGGGACAGGTCGCAGGGCTGGTGCTGATCGGACCCTTCGTGCGCGACGTCCCCCTCGGCCTGGCCAGCCGCCTGGCGCTGCGCCTCGGCCTGTGCCGGCCGTGGGGCCCGGCCGCCTGGAGTGCCTTCTACGCCCGGCTCTACACGGGCCGCCCGCCCGCCGACCTGGCCGAGCACCGGGAGCGCATCCGGGCGAGCCTGCGCCGCCCCGGGCACTGGCGCTCGTTCGTGGCCACCGCCCGCAGCTCCCACGCAGCCATCGAGGCCCGGCTCGACGGGGTCTCGGCGCCCACCCTGGTGATCATGGGCGAGCGCGACCCCGACTTCCCCGACCCGGCCGCCGAGGCCCGCCTGGTCGGCGGCCGCCTCCGCGGCGAGGTGCTCCTCGTTCCCGACGCCGGCCACTATCCCCAGGCGGAGTGGCCCGAGGTGGTGGCCCCGGCCGTGCTGGGTCTGCTGGAGAGAGCCGAGCACCGTGCCTAGGGCCGGGCTCACCCCCGCCCTCGTCGTGGGCGAGGCCGCGCTGGTGGCCGACGACGTGGGCTACGACCACCTCACCCTGGCGGCCGTGGCGCAGCGCCTCGGGGTCAGGCTCCCCAGCCTGTACAAGCACGTCGACGGCCTCGACGCCCTCCACCGCGGTCTCGCCGTGCAGGCCACGGGCGAGCTGGCCGCCGCGCTGTCCGCTGCTGCGGTGGGCCGGGCCACGGGGGACGCCCTGGCCGCCATGGCGAACGCCTACCGCACGTACGCCACCGAGCACCCCGGCCGCTACGCGGCCACGGTGCGGGCACCCGACCCGGCCGATGCCGAGCACGTGACCGCCAGCGACGCCGTGCTCGTGGTGGTGCTCGCCGTGCTCGCCGGGTACGGCCTGCGCGGTGACGACGCCATCGACGCCACCCGCGCCCTCCGGAGCGCGCTCCACGGCTTCGTGGCCCTCGAGGCGGCCGGGGGCTTCGGGTTGCCCCAGGCCGTCGACCGCAGCTTCGCCCGGCTCGTCGCCACCTTCGACGCCGCCTTCGTCTCCTGGGCCTGATCGAGCAGTCGACGCGACCCGCGGCCAGAGGCTGGTGCGCAGGTGTCCGCTGGGCGACCACCCACGCACCAGCCTCGGCGCGACCCCGGACGTGGGCCGGCCGCACGGGCCGCCCACGCCCGGCGAGGGCACCGGTCACCCGTCGTTGGTGAAGACGATCTTCACCGCCGGGTCGGTCATGGCGTCGACGGCGTCGGCGAACGGCACGACGCGGCTGACGACGCTGGTGGGGTCGAGCCGGCCGGCGGTGACGAGGTCGAGGACGGGTTCGGCGGTGGCACGGGCGTGGACCCGGCCGATCTCGTAACGGATCCCCTTGAGGTACATCGACTGCAACGGCAGGTCGGCACTGGCGCCGGCGCCGCCGGAGACGCTGGTGCAGGTGCCGCACGGTCGGGTCGAGCGCAGGGCGTGGTTGCGGCCCTGGTCGAGGACGCAGGCGTCGACGGTGACGGCGAACTGCTCGGTGGCGGTCAGGTCGGCCAGCGCGACGGCGGCGATCTCGGCGCCGAGGGAGCGGGCGACCCGGAGGCGCTCGGGGTCCTGGTCGACGTAGACCACGCGGGGTGCCCCCAGCGCGGCGGCCGCCGCCACGGCGTAGAGGCCGACCGACTGGGCGAGACCGCCGACGACGAGCACCGCTTCGCCGGGCCACTCCGCCATGGGTCCGGCAACGCAGCGGTAGCCGTCGGCGACGTTGTCGGGGATGCCGGCCGCGGCGACCGGGTCGACCCCGTCGGGCAGGGGGAGCAGCAGGTGGTCGGCGTGGGGCACCCGGACCAGATCGGCCAGGGCCCCGCCGTGCTCGACGCCACCATGGGGTCCGAGGCCGAACGCCGATCCCGGTGGGACCGACTCGCAGGCGTTGGTGAGTCCCCGCCGGCACATCGGGCAGGTGCCGCAGCTGATCTGGAACGGCACGATCACCCGGTCGCCCACCTCGAACGGCCCGGCGGCCTCACCACGGTCCACCACCTCCCCCACCATCTCGTGGCCCATGGGGAACGGCCCGCGCATCGGGTAGAGGCCCAGCGCGATGGCGGGGTCGAGGTCGCAGCGGGCGACGGCGATCGGGCGCACCAGCGCCTGGTGATCGTCGTCGATGGTGGGATCGGCCACCTCCCGCCACTGCAGGTCGCCGGGGGCGTTGAAGACGAGGTGCCTCATGGGATCAGCTCCTGGGCTCGATGGTGGGCGAGTTCACCGGCGTCGACGGGCGCGGTGGCGTCCCTCGGGGCGCGGCCCGCCAGCCCCGCGCCCGCTCGACCACCGGCCCGATGGCCGCCGTCTGCGACCCCGCGCCTGGTGCGCAGGTGTCCGCTCGGCGACCACCGACGCACCAGGCGCGAGCAGGCGCGCCCGGGCGTCATCGGACCTGGATCGAGGGACATCTCCAGAGCATGGCCCGTCACCCGGACTCCGTCCGAGCCCCGGGGCGGGACTCGAACCCGCAGATCCTCTCGGACCGAGCGGTTCAGGACCCCGACGGGGCGTCCCGAGCCACAGGCGCAGCCAGCAGCTAGCGGATCCCGATCCTTCGGGCGGCGCGACCAGCGGCGTCGGGTCCGGCGAGCTGGCGGAGCAGCAGCAGACCGTCGAGGACGGCGATGGCGGCCTCGGCCTCGGCGCGGCGCCGTGCCGGCACGCCGCGGATGAACTCGCTGGCCCAGACGATCCAGGCTTCGACGAGCTGGGGCACGAGGGAGCGGTAGGGCTCGCGGCCGGTCGCGGCGAGGCCGCCGGCTTCGAAGAAGAGCGCGAAGACCGGGTCGGCGTCGGGGTGGGCCAGGATCGGCCAGGCCGCGCGAAGGAGCTCGAGGTGGTCGGCCGCCGGCGCGGAGAAGGTCGGGGCCAGGGTCTCCTGGAGCTCGCTCCCCATGGCGACCAGGACCTCGCTGATCAGATCCTCCTTCGTGGGGAAGTAGTAGACGACGATCCGGTCGCTGATGCCGAGCCGCTTGGCGACGCGTCCGAAGGTGAGCTGGCTCAGCCCGTCGTCGAAGGCGGCTCCGAGCGCTCCATCCAGGATGTCCGCCTTGGCGTGCTTGTGGCCCATCTCGCCCTTGATTGTAGTGATCACTGCATCTATGGTTTCGCAGCGATCACTACACACCGTCGCGAGGAGCCTCACATGACCGAACACGCTGCAGGATCGCTCGGGGTGGTGGAGGCGTTCCTCGACGCCTTCGTCGCCATGGACTTCGACACCGCGTTGGCCTACCTCGCCGACGATGTCGAGTACACGAACATCCCGATCACGACCGTGCGGGGCCACGCCGGGGTGCGGGAGGTGCTCGAGCCGTTCTTCGCCCCGATCCACGAGAACGAGTTCGTCATCCTGCGGAAGGCGGCTGCGGGCCCGGTGGTCTTCCTCGAGCGCCTGGACCGCCACCGCCTCGACCACGGGTGGCGGGAGCTGCCGGTCAACAGCGTCTTCGAGGTGCACGACGGCAAGATCACGGTGTGGCGGGACTACTTCGACCTCGGAACCGCGATGAAGATCCACGGGGCGGGCGAAGCATGAGCATCACCCCGGCAGCCGCCGCCGACCTGTTCCGCCGCGAGCCCGACCGGTTCCTCGACGTCGGGGCCGGCGAGGTGGCCCACCGTGCGGTGGGCAGCGGCCCCGACGTGCTGTTCGTCCACGGCTGGCCGGTCAGCGGGGCCACGTTCCGGACCCTCCTGCCACACCTGGCCGACCACGTCACCTGCCACGTGATCGACCTGCCGGGCGCCGGGTCCAGCCGGTTCACGGCCGACACCCCACTGACGATCGGCCAGCACATCCACAGCGTCCGCCGTGTGCTGGACGTCCTCGAGCTGGACGACGTCGCGGTGGTGGGGCACGACAGCGGTGGGCTGATCGCCCGGCACGCAGTGGCCGGCGACACGCGGCTGCGCGCCTTGGGGCTGATCGACACCGAACAGCCGAGGGGTCTGAGCTGGCGGTTCACGTCGTTCGTCGCGGCGCGTCGCGTGCCCGGGTTCGGCGCAGGCCTCGGCTGGGTCGCCGGACGACCGCGGCTGCGCCGCAACCGGTTCGTGCTCGGCGATGCGTTCGCCGACTCGTCCCTGCTCGACGGCGAGTTCGACGAGTTCTTCCTCCAGCCGCTGCACACGTCGCCGGAGCGCCGTGACGCCGCCGTGCGGCTGCTCCGGAGCTTCGACCAGCAGCTCGTGCGCGACCTGACGGAGCTGCATCGCCGGATCGACGTCCCCGTCCAGCTCGTCTGGGGCGATCGCGACCCGTTCTTCCCCGTCGGATGGGCGAAGGAGATGGTCGGGACGTTCCCCGACGCCCGCCTCCAGGTCATCGAAGGTGCCGGTCTGTTCGCACACGAGGAGCGACCGGCCGAGGTCGCCCGGGCCCTGCTCCCAGTCCTCACGGGAGCGAGCTGATCGAGTCGTCGACCGACAGGTGGCTCCAACTCACCGTTGGTGCCCGGGGCGGGACTCGAACCCGCACGTCCTCGCGGACCGAGGGGTTTAAGCCCCCTGCGCCTGCCGGTTACGCCACCCGGGCGGGTGCATCCACGGTAGGTGAACGCGGACGGCGAGGCGGCACGTCCCCGGGCTGCGGCACGTCCCCGGGCTGCGGCACCGGCACGAGCCGCCGCTCCGGCCCACCGACCCCACGAGCTGCGGCCTCGCCCGCCTGATCGTCCACCTGGTCGCCCACCGCGCCCCACAGGGCGGCCCGCACCCGGTCGGCCTCGACGCCGCCGAGCCGGTTGGCGGCCACGACCCCCTCGACCAGGTCGGCCAGCACCGCCGGCCACGGCCGCCCCCGCAGCCGCACCGCCACCGACACCGAACCGTCGGCGCGGCGGCGCAGGGTGCGGTCGACCCCGGGCAACCGGGGCGGGCTGCGGAACCCCGGGACGGCCAGGCCCAGGGCGCGAGCAGCCCGGCTGAGGGCTCGCACCGCGCCGGCGAAGCGCACGGCTGAGGACACATCCATCACGGCGAGTATGGGCCCCGGGTGTGTCACTCTCCTCGCCTTGCGGCTCGGGCCCCCACCGGCGGCCCGGTCGATCCGGCCGGGCCCGTTGGGGCGCTGCGTACCATGGGCGGCGTGGAGGACGACTGGCGGTTCGAGTCCGCTGAACCACCCGCGGTCGCGACCCGCCCGGACCGCGTCCTGGCCCCCACCGGCTCGGCCGAGTCCGCCGGTGCACTCGTCCCGGTGAGCACCCGAGCCGAGCCGGAGGTCGCGCTGGCCGACCCGCGGCGGTCCGACGTCGACGAGTGGGGGCGCTCCGAGCACCTCCGGGCGCTGGCCCGCCGGGCCTACGACCCCCTCTACCGTCGCTGGCACCGGGTGGAGTGGGAGGGCTTCGAGCACCTCCCGCCCACCGGCGGCGCCCTGCTGGTGGCGAACCACGCCGCCGCGGTGCCGTCCGACGCCCCCGCGATCATGCACGGCCTCGAGACCGAGCTCGGCCGCCCCGTCTACGGACTGGCCGACCACCTCTTCCGCGAGATCCCCGTGGTGGGCACGCTCTGGTCGCGGCTCGGTGGCGTGCTCGCCCATCCGGACAACGCCTACCGGCTGCTGCGCGAGCAGCAGCAGCTGGTGCTGGTGTTCCCCGAGGGCAGCAAGGGCCCGGCCAAGCCCTTCAGCCAGCGCTATCGCCTGCGCCGGTTCGGGCGCGGCGGCTTCGTCGACATCGCGATGCGGGCCGGCGTGCCCGTCGTGCCCCTCGCGATACTGGGCGCCGAGGAGTCGATGCCCACCCTGTTCCACCTCAACCCGCTCGCCCGGGCGCTCGGGCTGCCGTACCTGCCCGTCACCGCCAACATGCTGCTCCTCGGGCCGATGGGCCTGGCCGTGCACCTCCCGGCCAAGTTCCGCATCCGCGTCCTCGAGCCGGTCCGCTTCGACGTCGAGCCCGACCAGGTGCGGTACTCGCGCAGCAAGGTGATGGACGCCTCGGAGGAGATCCGCCAGCGGATCCAGGAGGCCCTCTACGAGATGCTCCGGAGCCGGCGCAGCGTGTGGTTCGGATGACCCCGCCGCGAGGGGACCGACCGTGAACGGGGGCGGCGGCCGCCGCGTGCTCATCACCGGTCTCGGGTCGTTCTGGGGTGGCCGCGTCGCCCAGGCCCTCGAGTCCGACCCCGACGTCGAGGTGATCGTCGGCCTCGACATCCACGAGCCCACCGTGGCCCTGGAGCGCACCGAGTACGTCCGCTGCGACGAGAGCTACTCGATCCTGTCGCGCATCGTGAAGGCCACCGGCGTCGACACGATCCTGCACACGTTCCTGGTCGTCGACTCCACGATGATGCGGGCCCGCACGATGCACGAGATCAACGTGATCGGCACCATGAACCTGTTCGCGGCGGCCAGCGCCCCCGGGTCCACGGTGCGCACGGTGGTCGTGAAGTCGGCCACGCTGGTGTACGGCTCGGCCCCGCTGGACCCCGTCTGGTTCTCGGAGGAGACCCCCCGCAGCGCGCCCCCGGTCACCGCGGTCGAGCGCTCGCTGGTCGAGGTGGAGGGCTACGTCAGCGACTTCGCCGAGGACAACCCCCACGTCAGCGTGACCCTGCTGCGGTTCTCGAACGTGCTGGGGCCCGACATCTCCACCCCGCTCTCCCGGGCCCTCGAGCAGCCGTTGGTGCCCTCGGTGCTCGGCTTCGACCCCCGGATCCAGTTCGTGCACGAGGACGACGTCATCCGCTCGCTGCTGTTCGTGATGGACGCCGACCTGCCCGGGGTGTTCAACGTGGCCGGCGACGGCCTGCTCCCGTGGAGCGAGGTCGCGGCCCTGGTGGGCAAGCGCACCTTCCCGCTGCCGGCGGTCGGCACCGAGGTCGCGGCCGGGCTGCTGCGGCGGCTGGGGGTGGTGCACCTGCCCCCCGAGACCCTCACGCTCCTCCGCTACGGGCGTGGGGCCGACAACCGCCGCCTGAAGGAGGCCGGGTTCCGCTACCAGCACACGTCGGCCGGCACCGTCGACGACTTCGCCCGGGCGCTGCGACTCCGCGAGACCGTGGGTGCCTCACCCGGCTACCGCTACCAGAGCGACGTCGAGGAGTTCTTCCGCCACTCGCCGGCGGTGATCCACCGGCTCGGCGAGCGCCACGACGAGCGCCGGCCCGTCGGGGGTCGGCCCGTCGAGGGCCGTGAGGGCCACGAGGGGATGACAGACTCGGCGCCGTGAGCCTCGTCCGCACCGACATCGCCGACGGCGTCGCCGTCGTCACCCTCGACGACCCCGACCGCCGCAACGCCCTCACCCTCCCGATGGTCGACGAGATCATCGCCGCGTTCGAGGAGGTCGAGGCCGACCCCGGTGTGGGCGCGGTGGTCGTCACCGGGGCGCCCCCGGCGTTCTGCGCCGGCGCCAACCTCGACCACCTGGGCGCGGCCAAGCGCGAGGGCCTCCGCCGGATCTACGAGGGCTTCCTGCGGGTGGGCCGGTGCCCGCTGCCCACCATCGCCGCCGTCAACGGCGCCGCCGTCGGCGCCGGCATGAACCTGGCCCTCGTCTGCGACGTTCGGCTCGCCGGCCGGCGGGCGCGCTTCGACACCCGCTTCCTGCAGCTCGGCCTCCACCCCGGGGGCGGCCACACCTGGATGTTCCAGCGCGCCGCCGGGCCCCAGACCGCGGCGGCCGCCATCCTGTTCGGCGAGGTGCTCGACGGCGCCGAGGCCGAGCGGACCGGGCTGGTCTGGCGCTGCGTCGACGACGACACCCTGCTGGAGGCCGCGCGCACCCTGGCCACCAGGGCGGCCGAGGCTCCCCGTGAGCTGGCCGTCACCGTGAAGCGCACGCTCGGAGACATGGGCAACGTCGCCGACCACGAGGCCGCGGTGAACCGTGAGCTCGATCCGCAGGTGTGGTCCATCGAGCAGCCCTGGTTCGCGGAGCGCCTCCGCGCCCTGCAGGCCAAGATCACCAGTCGGTGACCCAGATCACGGCCGTCCGCCCCTAGCCCACCGCCCCCGACAGGCCGAACATGGTAGGCGCCATGGCGCTGCTCGACCGCCTCCGCCCCGTGTACGACCTCCCCCACCGCCATCGGCGGGTGTGGGCCACGCCGGAGGGCGGCCGGGTGCACGTCGAGCTGCGCGAGCTCGACGGCGAGGCCACCGCGTCCTTCGCCGAGCACCTCGTCGGCGCCCTCGACGGCCGGCCCGGCATCCGGTGGGTCGAGGTGCTGTCGGCCCCGGGTCGGGCCGTCGTGGCCTTCGACCCCGACGTGGTCGGCCCGGCCTGGTGCGTCGCCGTCGTCGACGACGTCGAACGCCGCCTGGGCGTCGAGCACACCCCCTTCGCCAACGGCCGCCCGGACCACCCGGGCGACCACGAGCCGATCGTGCGCGACCTGGTCGCCCTGGGCGCCGACGCCACCGGCCTGGCCCTGGCCCTGGTCGGACGGGCCCTGCGGGTGCCGACGCTGCCCATCGAGGTCGACACCGCCGCCCTGCTCTCCCTGCTCGCCAACGTGCCACGCGCCCGCGACCCCATCGACCGCCGCCTGACGACCCCGGTGGCCGAGCTGGCCCTGGCCGTCGGGAACGGCATCGCCGCCGGCCTGGCCCAGGGCCCCCTCGGGCCCCTGCTCGACATCGTCCACCGGGGGTCGCTGCTCGGCGAGGCCGAGGGCCGCCGGCGGGCGTGGGTCGCCCGAGAGCCCGAGCTGTGCGCCACGCCGTCGGCCCACCCGATCGGCCCGCTCTACCCGCCCACCCGCCCGGCGCCGCTGCGGCCCGGGCCCATCGAGCGCTACGACGAGCGGGTGCTGCTGGCCTCGCTGGGCGGGTTCGCGGTCGCCGTCCCCCTCCTGCGCAGCCTCGACCGCGCCGCCGCCGCCCTGCTGGCCGGGGTGCCCAAGGCGGCCCGCCTCGGCCGGGAGGCCTTCGCGGCCCAGGTCGGGCGGCTGCTCGCCCAGCGGGGCGTGGTGATCCTCGACCCCGACGCCCTGCGAACCCTCGACCGCCTCGACGTGGCCGTGCTCGACGGGCGCCTCCTCGTGGCCGACCAGCTCGAGCCCGCGACGATCGAGGTGCTCGACGACACCGAGCTCGCCGTCGCCCGGCGCCGGGTCACCGAGCTGTTCCGCCCCGACGCTCCCACGGTCCGCCACGAGGTCGAGGGCTGGGCGCTCGGCCCGCTGACCGGCGCCGACGAGCACGTGGCCCGCCGGGCCCGTCTGCTGGCCGCCGGCCGGCCGGTGCTGCTGCTGGAGCACCACGACCGGCCGCGTGCGCTGGTGCAGCTGCGGACGGCGCTGGCCCCCCAGGCGGCCGACCTGGTGGCCGCGGTCCGCAGCGCCGGCCTCGAGGTCATCGTGACGGCCGACGACGAGCGCACCGTGCTGGCCCTGCAGCCCGACCGGGTCGTACCGCCCGTCGCCGCGGCCAGGGTGGTGGAGGGCCGCCAGGCCGAAGGGCACGGGGTCCTCATGGTCGCCATGGGGACGCACGCCGGCCTCCGCGAGGCCGACTGCGGCGTCGGGGTGCCCCGGCCGGGCGAGCCGGTGCCCTGGGACGCCGATCTGGTGGGCGGGCCCGACCTGGCCGACGCCTGCCTGGTCGCCGTGGCCGGCCAGGCCGCGCGCGAGGTGAGCCGTCAGAGTGCGGCGCTGGCCTTCGGCGGCGCCACGGCCAGCACGTTCATCGCCTTCGGCGGCCTGGTGCCCGGCACCACCCAGCGGGTCATGACCACGATCAACGTGGCGACCGCCCTGGCCCTGGTCAACGGCACCCGAGCCGGGCTCGCGCTGCGGGGTGCGGCCCTCCCGCCCCCGGCCGACGACGTGGTGCCCTGGCACGCCCTCGATGCCGACGCCGTGCTGGCGCGCCTCCGCACCACCCCGGCCGGCCTGGCCCCCGACGAGGCCGCCCGGCGACGCCCGCCGGCGCCGCCGACCAGCCCGCCCGGCCTGGCCCTCGCCCGGGCCGTGGCCGACGAGGTGATCAACCCGCTCACCCCGGTGCTGGCCGTCGGGGCCGGCCTCTCCCTGGCCGTGGGCTCGGTGGGCGACGCGGCCATGGTCGCCAGCGTGGTGGCCCTCAACGCGGTGATCGGGGGCGTCCAGCGCCACCGCACCGAGCGGGCGATCGCCCGGCTCGGACGGCGTGAGCGCCAGCACGTGACGGTGCGTCGGCACGGCCGGCTCGTCACCGTACCGGCCGACTCGCTGGTTCCCGGCGACGTCGTCCGCCTCGCCGCCGGCGACGCCGTCCCGGCCGACTGCCGCATCCTGACGGCCGAGGCCGTGGAGGCGGACGAGTCGAGCCTCACCGGCGAGTCGCTGCCGGTGGCCAAGCACGCCGAGGCCTCCCATGCCGCGTCCGTGGCCGACCGCACCTCCATGCTCTACGACGGCACGTCGCTGGCGGCCGGCACCGCCACCGGCGTGGTGGTCGCGGTGGGAGCGGCCACCGAGGCCGAGCGGGGGGCGACCGCCGGGGCCGGGAGGGCACCGGCCAGCGGCGTGGAGGCCCGGCTGGAGTCGATCACCACCCTGGTCACGCCGGTGTCGGTCCTGGCCGGCCTGGGCGTGGTCGGCTCGGGTCTGCTGCGCGCCCGGCCCCTCGCCGACCTGGTCGGAGCGGGCGTCAGCCTGGCGGTCGCAGCCGTGCCCGAGGGCTTGCCCCTCCTGGCCACCGTCGCCCAGCACAGCTCGGCCCGCCGGTTGTCGGGGCGCGGCGCGCTGGTGCGCAACGTGCGGGCCGTCGAGGCCCTCGGGCGGGTCGACGTCCTCTGCGCCGACAAGACCGGCACCCTCACCGAGGGGCACATCCGGCTGCGGGTGGTCTCCGACGGCGACTCGGAGTGGCGGGACGGTGGCACGCCGCTCACCGGCCAGCACCGCCAGGTGCTGGCCGCCGCGCTGCGCGCCACCCCCGACGTGGCCAGCGCGCCGCGCCTTCCCCACCCCACCGACCGGGCCGTGGTGCGGGGAGCGGAGGTCGCAGGGCTGGCCGCCGCCGACGCCGTCGGGGCGTGGGTCCGCGTCGACGAGCTCCCCTTCGAGCCGGGACGCGCCTTCCACGCCACCCTCGCCGACACCCCCGCGGGGCGGCTGCTCAGCGTGAAGGGCGCACCGGAGGTGCTGCTCCCCCGCTGCACCCACCGCCGCACCGCCGAGGGCGCCCGACCCCTCGACGAGGGCGAGCGCGCTCGCCTCGCGGCCGGCGTGGACCCGCTCGCCCGCCGCGGGTTCCGCGTGCTGGCGGTGGCCGAGCGCCAGGTCGACGACGCCTTCACCGTCGACGACCCGGATGCCGTGGACGGCCTGGTGTTCGCCGGCCTCCTCGGGCTGTCCGACCCGGTCCGGCCCACCGCGGCCTCGGCCGTGTGCACCCTGCGCCGGGCCGGGGTGAGCGTGATCATGATCACCGGCGACCACCCCAGCACCGCCGAGGGCATCGCCGCCGAGCTCGACCTGCTGGACGAGGCGGCCGTGCTGACCGGGCCCGACATCGACGAGCTCGACGACGACGAGCTGGCCGTCGCCCTGCTCCACACCTCGGTGTGCGCGCGGGTGACGCCGCTCCACAAGGTGCGCATCGTGCGCTCCCTCCAGCACGCGGGCCGGGTGGTGGCCATGACCGGCGACGGGGCCAACGACGCACCGGCGATCCGGCTGGCCGACGTGGGCGTCGCCCTCGGCACCCGGGCCACCACCGCGGCCCGTGACGCCGCCGACCTGGTGGTGACCGACGATCGGATCGAGACGATCGTCGACGCCGTCGTCGAGGGCCGGGCCATGTGGGCCTCGGTGCGCGACGCGGTGGCCATCCTCGTGGGCGGCAACCTGGGCGAGATCACCTTCACCCTGGCCGGCAGCGTGCTGAGCGGCACGTCCCCGCTCAACGCCCGCCAGCTGCTCCTGGTGAACCTGCTCACCGACGTGGCGCCGGCCATGGCCATCGCCGTGCGACCCCCCACGCGGACCACGCCCGAGCAGCTGCTGCTCGAAGGCCCCGACCGCTCCCTCGGCACGGCGCTGAACCGGGCCATCGCCGTGCGGGCGGTGGCGACCGCCGGTGGAGCGGGGACGGCGTGGGCGGTCGGGCGGCTCACGGGCACGGCCGAGCGGGCCTCCACCGTCTCCCTGGTCGCCCTGGTGGGCTCGCAGCTGGGGCAGACGCTGGTGAGCGGCGGGGCCAGCCTGCCGGTGCTCGCCGCCGGCCTCGGGTCGTTCGCGGTGATGGCCGGCATCGTCCAGACGCCGGGCGTGAGCCACCTTTTCGGGTGCCGGCCCCTGGGCCCCGCGGGGTGGGCGACCGCCCTGGGCGCCTCGGCCGCCGCCACCGCCGCCTCGCTGGCCCTGCCGAGCCTGCTCGACCGGCTCGGCGCGGTCGGCCCGCTGCCCACCCCGGCCCTGCCGGCAGGGCCGTCGGCCTAGGCGATCCAGGCCTCGAGGAGCTCGTCGCGGCGCTCGTCCCACTCCTCGGCGGTGATGCCGAAGCGCAGGTGGTCCTCCCACACCCCGTTGATCTCGAGGTAGCGGAGGGCGAGGCCCTCCTCGCGGATCGCCAGCTTCTCGACCACCCTGCGGCTCGACCGGTTGCGGGGGATGATCGCCACCTGGAGCCGGTGGAGGTGCAGCTCTTCGAAGGCGTGCTTGCACAGCAGCACCAGCGCCTCGGGCACGTAGCCGTGGCCGGCCCGCTCCTCGTCGATCCAGTACCCGACGTAGGCGTTCTGGAACGGCCCCCGCTGCACCGCGTTGAGGTTGATCTCACCTGCGAACTGCCCGTCGACGAAGATGGCGAAGCCGTGCCCGGCGCCCAGCTGGCGCTCGCGCTCACGGGCGTTGCAGCGCAGGGCGAAGGCGTGCGGGTCGAGGGCGGGGTCGGACGCGCCGGGCGCGCGTCGCGGCTCCCACCGGGTGAGCCAGTCGCGGTTGCGGAGGCGCACCTCGCTCCACTGGGCGAAGTCGGAGGCGACGAGGGGGCGGAGGATGACCCGCCGTCCGATGAGGCGTATCACCCGCTCACCGGCCCAGCAGCTCGCCGAGCGCCCCGAGCAGCAGGGTGACGTTGCGGGGCCGGGCGGTGTGGCCCATGCAGCCGATCCGCCACACCCGGCCGGCGACCGGGCCCAGGCCACCACCGATCTCGATGCCGTATCTCTCGAGCAGCAGGCGCCGCACCGTGGCCTCGTCGAGGCCGGCGGGGAGGTCGTCGGGCACCCAGACGGTGGTGAGCTCGGGCAGCCGGTGGCCCTCCTGGGCGAACAGCCCGAACCCCAGCTGCTCCAGGCCGTCCTGCAGCTGCTGCCCGCACGAGGCGTGGCGCTCCCACGCCCGGTGGAGCCCCTCGTCGAGCACGGCCCCGAGGCCGGCGTGCAGGGCGTACACCATGGAGATCGGCGCGGTGTGGTGGTACCGGCGGGGCGAGCCCGACGTGGCGTAGTCGGAGATGAGGCGCAGGTCGAGGTACCAGCTCTGGGCGCGCTCGACGAAGCGCTCGCGGGCGGCCTCGCTGACCGTGAGGGGCGCCAGCCCCGGTGGCACGCCCAGGCACTTCTGGGTCCCGCTGTAGGCCAGGTCGACCCCCCAGGTGTCCACCTCGACGGGGATGCCCCCGAGCGACGTCACGCAGTCGACGAGGAGCAGGGCGTCGCCCTTGGCCTCGCCGAGCGGCTCGACGTCGTTGCGGACGCCGGTGGAGGTCTCGGCGTGCACCACGGCGATCACGTCGGGTGACGGGTGGGCGTCGAGGAGGCGCTGCGGGTCGATGGCGTGCCCCCACTCGGCCTCGACGCGGTGCACCTCGGCGCCGCAGCGCCCGGCCACGTCGCACATGCGCTCGCCGAACACCCCGTTCACGCCGATCACCACGACGTCGCCGGGGGCCACCACGTTGACGAAGGAGGCCTCCATTCCGGCGGAGCCCGTGCCGCTGATCGGCACGGTGAGCTCGTTGGCGGTGAGGAAGACCTGGCGGAGCCGCTCCGACGTCTGGTCGAGGAGCGCCAGGAACTCGGGGTCGAGGTGCCCGAGGAGCGGCCGGGCGAAGGCCGCGGCCACCTCCGGGTACGGGTTGCACGGGCCGGGCCCCATCAGGATGCGGTCGCTCAGCGGCACGGCCGGCATGCTAGGCGGCGGTCCCCGGCGCGGCCGGGGCCACGCCCGACCGCACCGCCGCCTCAGCGGAGCAGGCCGGCCACGATGCCGTCGAGCAGGTCGGCCTCGCTCACGAGGAGCTCCTCGAAGCCCAGCACCCGGAACAGCTGGACCAGCACGCAGCAGCCGCCCACGATGACGTCGGCCCGGTCGGCCGGCAGCCCGGGGTTGTGGAGCCGGTCGGCGAGGGCCTCGGTGGCGAGGGTGCGGAAGACGTCCTCGACGGCTGCTCTCGTCAGCACCAGGTGGTGGATCCGGTCGCGGTCGTACGCCGCCAGGCCGAGCTCCACCGCGGCCACGGTGGTGACCGTGCCGGCCACGCCCACGAGGGTGCGGACGTCGCGCACCGCCGGCAGCTCGCGCACCACGTCGTCGAGGTGGGCCTCCACCACCGAAAGGGCCGCGACCAGCTCCTCCGGCCCAGGTGGATCCCGGTGCAGGTACGCCTCGGTGAGGCGCACCGACCCGACGTCGACCGACACCACGCCCTCGCAGGCGGTCGTCCCCACCGAGAACTCGGTGGACCCGCCGCCCACGTCGACCACGAGGAACGGGCCCTGCGCGGGCTCGAGGGCGGCGGCGGCGCCCGCGAAGGCGAGGCGGCCCTCCTCGGCGCCCCCGAGCACCTCGGGCCGCACGCCCAGGGCCTCGGCGGCGGCCTGGAGGAACACGTCCACGTCCCCGGCGTCGCGACCCGCCGAGGTGGTGACGGCCCGCACCCGCTCGGCCCCGAGGCGGTCGAGGACCTCCCGGTACTCGCGCAGGGCCGCGACGGTGCGCTCGACGGCACTCGGCGCCAGGCGGCCGGAGGCCTCGACCCCCGCACCCAGCCTGGTCACCCGCAGGAGGCGGGCCAGGTCGCGTCGGCCTCCGTCGCTGACGAGCAGGCGGGTGGAGTTGGTGCCGATGTCGACGGCCGCCACCACCGGGCCGCTCACGCCCGCCCCCTCATGCCCGGGGGCTCACGCCCAGCCCGTGCCGGCGGCGCCATCGGTCCCGGCGGCCAGGCGCTCGGCCACCCACCGGCCCACCGGGTCGTCGCCCCCGGCCAGGTGCCACGCGTAGTGGGCGTGGAGGCACTTCACCCCGCGGGCCGTGCCGCCCACGCCGCCCGACGGGCGGGGGCCCCGGTGGCCCGGCGGGAGCTCGGCCTCGCGCTCGGCCGCGTAGCGGCGGTGGGCCTCGGCCAGGGCCACCGCGTCGACGGCGCGGTCGGCCGCCCTGACCCCGCCGGCGGACTCGAGGCGGCTCACGGCGCGCTGCTCGGCGTCGCCCACCAGCCAGAAGCGGGTCGGCATCGGCGTCCCGCCGTCGAGGAGGGGCGCGTTGCGGATCACGACCGGCTGGCCCACGACATCGCGCACGACCACCGCGAACGACCCCTGGGGGGTCCGCCCGAGCAGACGGGCGACGGCGGCCGCGTCGTCGGCGGCCAGGTCGTCGGCGGCCGCGTCGTCGGCAGCCGGGTCGTCGGCGGCGAGCGTCATCGGCGGCAGCCGCGCTGGTGCCGGCGGCGGCGCCACCGCGCCCCGAACAGCAGCACGAGGAGCAGCGCCACGATCGCCGCGGGCACGAGGCGCTTGGCCACCGAGGCGCCGGCCGCGCCCACCAGGTCGACGGGTTCCACCTCGGGGTGGTCGATGCGCCGGACGGCGCTGGGCGGGGCCGCCGAGCCGAGCGCCCCGGAGGGCGGCGGGGCCGCACCGAGCTGCCCTGCGGGCCCGGCGCCCGGCTCGAGGGCGCCCGACGGGCCGGCCGCGGGCTCGAGCTCGGCGACGGGCTCCTCGGCCTTGAGGACCGTGTCGTGCAGCTGATCGACGAACTGGTCGAGCAGCTTGGCGCTGACCTCGGCCAGCACCCCGCGCCCGAACTGCGCGACCCGGCCGGTGACGTGCAGGTCGGTGAGGACGGTGACCCTGGTGCCGTCGCCGTCGGGGGCGAGGTCGGCGGTGATGGTGGCGGCCGCGTTGCCCTGACCGCGCGTCTCGCGCCCCTCGGCCCGCAACACGGCCCGGTGGTTGACGTCGTCCCTCTCGAGGAACCGGGCGACCCCCTTGTACTGCGCGGTGATGGGGCCCACCTTCACCTTCACGATGCCGCGGTACTCGTCGCCCTCGATCTCCTGGAGCTGGGCGCCGGGCAGGCAGGGGGCGATGCGCTCCACGTCGGTGAGCGTGTGCCACGCGTGGTCGATCGGCACCTCCACCCTGAACTCGTTCGTCAGCTCCATCGCGCCAGGTCCTCCACCGTGTCCACGTCGGCCGGGTTGCCCAGGCACGGTACTTCCCCGACGAGCGCAGGGCACCGGCGCATCAGCACCCGCGCCCCCTCGTCGCCGTCGACGGGCAGCCGGTCCCACACCTCGGCGCCCAGCCTGACAGGGTTGCGGCGGAGCCCGCCGTAGGTGGCCACGGCGACGGCGTCGGCCGACGCCGCCACCGCCCGCCAGGCCTCGGGCGGCACCAGGGGCTGGTCGCCCAGGCCCACCACGACGGCCAGGTGGCCCCGGGCGCGGGCGTGGCCCAGGGCCACCTGCAGCGACGTGGCCTGCCCGTCGGCCCACCGGGGGTTGGCGAGCAGCACCACGCCCTCGGGCAGCGCCGCCCGCAGGTCGACCGCACCGCCCACCACCACCGTCTCGTCGAGGCCGGCGGCGCGAGCGTGCTCGACCGCCCACCACACCAGGGGGCGCCCCCGGAACGGGACCAGCAGCTTGGCCGCGCCCCCGGCGAAGCGGGTGCTCCCGCCCGCGGCCAGCACCACGGCGGCGACGGTCACGGGCGCCGGAGGCCGCGCCGCATCCGGTGCGACCGCACCGTCGCCCCGCCCAGCACGCAGAAGGCCCGCACCCGCACCAGCGGCATGCTCGGCAGGGGCTCCATCTTCCGCACCCGCTCGTCGATGCTGCCGATCAGGGCCACCCCGCCGACCTCCACCGGCACCCCCTCGGGCACCAGCACCTCGACGCCGCCGAGGAACGTCACGACGTACACGGTGACCTCGTCGCCGACGATGTCGGCGTCGCACAGATCCAGCTGGCAGTGCCCCACCACGGCCAGCGCGTGCACGTGGTCGTCGAGCAGCCACCGCCCCCGCACCCGGTTGCCCGACAGGATGCCCAGGGCCCAGCGGCGGGCGAGGCGCCGGGCCGGCGGGCGGTCGGCCGGGTGGACCTCGGCGGCCGGAGGGTCGGGCAGGGCGGGGAGGTCGGCGGTGAGCTCGTCGAGCTCGGCGCGGGTGCGGGCCCGCCACACGTCGCCGACCCGGTCGCCGAACTCGTCGAGGTCGAGACGGCCCTCCGAGCAGTGGACGCGCAGCGCCTCGACCACCTGCTCGCGCTCGGGGTCGCCCACGCGCTCGTGGCCGGCTCGATCGGGGAGGCCCACGACCGCCTCAGTACGACCGGGGCAGGCCGAGCACGTGCTCGGCGACGTAGGCCAGCACCAGCTCCTGCGAGATCGGCGCCAGCCGCATGAGGCGGGCCTCCCGCCAGTAGCGCTCCACGTCGTACTCGGTGGCGTAGCCGAAGCCGCCGTGGGTCTGCACGGCCTGGTCGGCGGCCTGGAAGCCGGCGTCGGCGGCCAGCCACTTGGCCAGGTTGGCGTGCTCGCCGCACGGCAGGCCGTGGTCGTAGCGCCAGGCCGCCTGGCGCACCGCCAGCTCGGCCGCGTGGAGCCGGGCGTGGGCCTCGGCGAGGGGGAAGGCCACCCCCTGGTTCCTGCCGATCGGGCGGCCGAACACCACGCGGTCGTTGGCGTACTGCACTGCCCGCCGGACGGCGGCCCTGCCGATGCCCAGGGCCTCGGCGGCGACGAGGATGCGCTCGGGGTTGAGGCCGTCGAGCAGGTAGCGGAAGCCGTGGCCCTCGTCGCCCACCCGGTCGCCCACCGGCACCGGCAGGTCGTCGTAGCGCACCTCGCACGACACCACCGCGTTGCGCCCCAGCTTGGGGATCGGCCGGATGTCGACCTCGGCGCGCTGCAGGTCGGCGAGCAGCAGGGTGAGGCCGTCGGTGCGGCGTGCGCACTGCTCGAGCGGGGTGGTGCGCACCAGCAGCAGCACCTTCTCGCAGTACGGGGCCTTGGTGGTCCAGACCTTGCGGCCCCGCACGACGTAGGTGTCGCCGTCGCGCCGGGCGGTGGTGGTGATGGCGGTGGTGTCGGTGCCGGCGTCGGGCTCGGTCACCCCGAACGCCACGTGCAGGTCGCCGGACGCGACCCGCGGCAGGTAGCGGCCCTGCAGCTCGGGCGAGCCGTGCTTGACCACGGGGTTCATGCCGAAGATCGACAGGTGGATCGCCGAGCAGCCGTTCATGGCCGCGCCCGAGGCGGCCACCTCCTCCAGCACGATCGACGCCTCGGTGATCCCCCGACCCCCACCCCCGAAGGCCTCGGGGATCGCGATGCCGACCCAGCCACCGTCGGCCATGGCCCGGTAGAAGTCCCAGGGGAACTCGTGGGCCTCGTCGCAGCGCCGCCAGTAGGCGTCGTCGAAGCGGGCGCACGCCCGGCGCACCCCGTCGCGGATCGCCTCGTGGTCGTCGTCCGGGGCGAAGTCCATCGGCCCACGCTACCGACCCGCCGTCGCGGGGATCCGTCGCATGCCAGCCTGGAGCCGTGGCCACGGTGCGCTACCGCGAGGAGCAACGGCCCCGTCAGGTCTGGCTCTGGGCGCTGGTGGCGCTGACCGCGGTTGCCTCGTGGGCCGCGGCGGTGGGCCTCCTCCGCTCCGAGGCGGCCGACACGACGTGGTGGATCGCCGGGCCGGTGTGGGTCCTCTGCGGGCTCCTGATCCCTCTGCTCTTCGCCGTCAACCGCCTGGTGCTCGTGGTCGACGACGAGTCGGTGCTGATCGACTACCGGCCCCTCCGGCGTCGGCGGATCGCGCTCGACGACATCGCCTCGGCCGAGGCCGTCACGTACCGCCCCATCCGCGAGTACGGGGGGTGGGGGATCAGGGGGATCGGCGCCAGGAAGGCCTACAACGTGTCCGGAGACCGGGGGGTGCAGCTGGTGCTCACCGACGGACGGCGCGTGCTGCTGGGCTCGCAGGAACCCGAGCCGCTCGCCGCCGCCATCGTGCTGGCCAAGCAGCGCCGGCCCTGAGCTGAGCGGGCGCGCCCGCCCGGTCAGCGATGGATGGGGCCGTCGGTGTCGCGGAGCGACGGCGCGTCCCGCCCGGTGCGGCGGGCGATCACCTCGGCGCAGATCGACACCGCCGTCTCCTCGGGGGATCGCGCCCCGATGTCGAGACCGATCGGCGCCATCACCCGCGCCAGCTGCTCGTCGGTCACGCCGGCCTCCCGCAGCCGCTCGAGGCGCTTCTCGTGCGTCCGCCGCGACCCCATCACCCCCAGGTACCCCACGTCGCTGGCCAGCGCACCCACCACCGCGGGCACGTCGAACTTCGGATCGTGGGTGAGGACGCAGACGGCGTCGCGCGGCCCGAGCCGGGGGCCGAGCCGGGCCAGCAGCCGATCGGGCCACTCCACCAGCACCTCGTCGGCCATCGGGAACCGCCTGGCCGTGGCGAACACCTCGCGGGCATCGCACACCGTGACCCGGTAGCCGAGCACCTTGGCCACCCGTGCCAGCGCAGCCGTGAAGTCGACGGCCCCGAAGATCACCATCCGGGGCGGGGGTGCGAACGACTCGACGAAGACGTCGACGTCGGCCTCGTTGGCCTGGCCGGCGGCGCCGTAGTGCCGCACCCCCGTGCGACCCGCATCCAGCTCGGCCAGGGCGTCGCGCGCCACCACCCGGTCGAGCTCGGGGTGGCCCAGCGTGCCGAGCGGGGGCTCGCCCGGCCGAACCAGGAGCTTCGCCCCCAGCCCCGGGCCGCGGATCACCGTGACCAGGGCGACGGGCTCGTCGGCCCGGAGCGCGTCCCGCAGGGTCTCGTAGAGCGCCACCGCTACCAGTCGAGGGGCTCGATGAACAGGTGGATGGTGCCGCCACACGTGAGGCCCACCGCGAAGGCCTCGTCGTCGCTGTACCCGAACGTGACGAGCCGGGGCGTCCCGTCGCCGCCGAGCACCCGCAGGGCCTCCTCCACCACGGCTCCCTCGACGCAGCCGCCCGACACCGAACCGGCCACCTCGCCCTCCTCGCTCACGGCCATGGCCGCGCCCGGGTCTCGGGGCCCCGAGCCCTCCACGTTCACGACCCGGGCCACCGCGACGCGCTTGCCCGCCGCCCGCCAGCGCTCGATGTCGTCGAGCACCTCTCTCATCGTGCGATCACCTCCGCGAGCTGCTCCAGCGAGGCCACCGAGTGGCCCTCCACGAACTCGTCGACGTAGGGGAGCGCGGCCGCCATCCCGCGGGCGAGCGGCGCGTAGCCGGGTGTCGCCTTGAGCGGGTTCACCCACACCACCCGGTGGGCCACCCGCCGCAGCCGCTGCATCTGCTCGGCCAGCACCTCGGGCGCGCCGCGGTCCCAGCCGTCGGAGAGCACCACGACCACCGCGCCCCGGGCCGTGCCCCGCACCCCCCACTGGTCGTTGAAGGCCCGCAGGCCCTCGCCCAGGCGGGTGCCACCCGACCAGTCGGCCACCGCCCGACCGGCCGACGCCAGCGCCAGGTCGGGGTCGCGGCTCGCCAGCTGGCGGGTGATGCGCGTCAGCCGGGTGCCCAGGGTGAAGGCCTCGACCCGGGTGCGGCCCACCACGGCCGCGTGGACGAACCGCAGCAGGGCCCGGGCGTAGGGCTCCATCGAGCCGCTCACGTCGAGCAGGAGCACCAGCCGCCGGGGGCGGCGGTCGGGCTCGAGGTGGGCGCGCCGCACCGGCTCGCCACCCGCCCGCAGCGCGCCCCGCACCGTCCGGCGGACGTCGGGCCGGCCGCGGAGCCGCCTCGAGGGCCGGAGCCGGCGCGACCGCCGCAGGGCACCGGCGAGGCGCAGGTCGGCCATGAGCCGCTGCGCCTCCTCCAGCTCGGAGCGGGAGCACGCCGCGAAGTCCTTGTGGCGGAGCACCTCGTGGCCGCTGAAGCGCACCACGAGGGTGGCGTCGGGGGGCTCTCCGCCGTCGTCGGGCTGCTCGCCCCCACCGGCCGGCTCGTCCTCGGCGTCGAGCAACAGGGCGATGCGCTGCACCTCAGGCGGGGCCGGCGGGCCGGCGCCCGGCGCACCCTCCCAGAAGGCGGCGAAGGCCCGCTCGTACAGGTCGACGTCCTCGGGGCGTCGCACCAGCGTGGTCCGGCCGGCCCAGTAGACCGCGTCGCGGCGCGTCACGCCCACCGCCCCGAGCGCCTCCACGAAGGTGAGCACCGAGCCCACGGGGACGTCGAGCCCGGCCCCCCGCAGCACCCGCGCGAAGCCGACGGCCAGGCGCTCGGGCGCGGTGGTCGGGCCCGCGCCGCTCACGCCCCCCTCGCCATCGCCGCCCGCACGAGGTCGGGCAGCCCGTGGTCGTGCACGCGCGCCTGGTCTTCGCGGTACTTGAGCACCGTGCCGAGGGTGACCGCCACCGACCCCTCGTCGAGCTGGGACCGCCCGAGCGTGGCGAGCGCCTGGGCCCAGTCGATCGTCTCGGCCACGCCGGGCGGCTTGTAGAGCCCGAGGCCCCGCATGGTCTCCACCGCCGCCGCGACCTGCCGAGCGAGCGCATCGCCCACCTCGGGCGCCCGTACCCGCACGATGGCGACCTCGCGCTCGAAGTCGGGGTGCTCGACCCAGTGGTAGAGGCACCGGCGCTTCAGCGCGTCGTGCACGTCACGGGTGCGGTTGGACGTGATCACGACGACCGGCGGCTCGAGGGCGCGGAAGGTGCCGAGCTCGGGCACCGTCACCGCGTAGTCGGAGAGGATCTCGAGCAGGAACGCCTCGAACTCGTCGTCGGCCCGGTCGACCTCGTCGATGAGCAGCACCGGCGGGGGACCCTCGCCGTGGGCGATGGCCCGCAGCAGCGGGCGACGCACCAGGAACCGCTCGGAGTAGAGCTCGTCCTCGAGCCGGTCCGCGCCCTCGCGCGCCGCGTCGCCGGTGGCCTCGGCGGCCCGCAGGTGCAGCAGCTGGCGGGCGTAGTCCCACTCGTACACCGCCTGGGCGACGTCGATGCCCTCGTAGCACTGCAGGCGCACCAGCTCGCCGCCCGTCCACCGGCTGAGGACCTTGGCCACCTCGGTCTTGCCCACGCCGGCCTCGCCCTCGAGGAGCAGCGGCCGGTGCAGCGAGAGGGCCAGGAAGATCGCCGTGGCGAGGCCCTCGTCGGCGAGGTAGTCGTGGGCCGACAGGGCGGCGGCGACGCCGTCGGGGGTGCTGGCCGGAAAGGGCATCCGGGCCAGCGTACGGGCTCACCCCGTCCCCCGCGCCTCCCCGACCGGGCTCGCCGGCCGGCGGGGAGGCGCGCCGGCCGTCGCAGAACGTACGGTGTCGCGACAGGCCCCCGAGGGGCCCGCGCCGGGGGCCGACGAGGAGGTCGGGGTGATCCGTCACGTGGTCGTGCTGAGCTGGGTCGAGGACGTCACCGACGAGCAGGTGCAGGCCGTGATCGACGATCTGCGACAGCTCCCGGCGCTCATCCCCGAGATCCGCAGCTACCAGGTCGGTCCCGACCTGCGCCTCTCGATGCACAACGCCGACCTCGCCATCGTGGCCGACTTCGACGACGACGCCGCCTTCCGGGCCTACGACCGCCACCCCGCCCACGAGCAGGTGCGACTGGCCCGCATCCGACCCATCCTGGCGGGGCGCAGCGCCGTGCAGTTCCGGCTCGACTGACCGGCCCCGGCACACCCCCACCGCGGTTCTGCGTCCCGATCGAACCCGTCTGCGGCACCTCTCCGACGGAGAACGGCGCGGGGGCCGTGATCGCGGGCTCCGCCCGTGGTCGCCGGCCCCGCCTGCGTCCGGAGCGACCGGCGGCTACGCGCCGGCCTCCTCCAGCGCTCGGCGCACCAGCACCCGGGCCAGGTGGCGGCGGTACTCCTCGCTGGCGTTGAGGTCGGCGCCGGGCTCGGTGCCCTGATCGGCGACGGCAGCGGCCTCGGCCGCCGACGCACCGGCGGCCAGGGCGGCCTCGGCCGCGCTGGCCCGCACCGGCGTCGACCCCATGTTCACGAGGGCGATCCCGGTGCTGCCGTCGTGCACCGCCGCGACCCCGACGATGGCCCAGTCCTGGGCCCGCCGGTTGAACTTCTGGAACGACCAGCCCGCTCCCGTCACCTTGGGCACGCGAACCTCGGTGAGCAGCTCGTCGGGCTCGAGCGCCGTCTCGAGGAAGCCCTGGAAGAACTCGGTGACGGGGATCGTGCGCTCGCCGCGGCTGGAGCGGGCGACGACGGTGGCGCCCAGGGCGAGGGCCACGGCCGGGAGGTCGGACGCCGGGTCGCCGTGGGCGAGGGTGCCACCCAGGGTGCCGCGGTGGCGGACCTGCGGGTCGCCCACGTGGCCGGCGGCGTGGGCGAGCAGGGGCACGTGCTCGCGCAGCACGTCCGAGTGCTCGACCGCCGCGTGCCGGGTGAGGGCACCGATGGCGATGTGGTCGCCGGCGTCGCGGATGTAGGACAGGTCGTCCACCCGGCCCACGTCCACCAGCATCGCGGGGGCGGCGAGCCGCAGCTTCATCAGCGGCAGCAGCGAGTGCCCGCCGGCGAGGATCTTGGCGTCCTCGCCGTGCTCGGCGAGCGCGGCCAGCGCCTCGTCGGCCGACGAGACGCGCTGGTAGTCGAACGGGGCGGGGATCACTGCGAACCTCCGGCGTGACGGGCGGCCTGGATCGCCGACCACACCCGGAGGGGCGAGGCCGGCATGGGGACGTCGGTGACGCCGAGGTGCGACAGGGCGTCGACCACGGCGTTGATGACCGCAGGGGTGGAACCGATGGTGCCGGCCTCGCCGATGCCCTTCACGCCGAGGGCGTTGGTCGGGCTGGGCGTGACCGTGCTGTCGGTGACGAGGGCGGGCACGTCGGACGCGGCCGGAACCAGGTACTCGGCCATCGTCGACGTCCTCAGGTTGCCGTCCTCGTCGTAGACCGCCTCCTCGAAAAGGGCCTGGGCCAGACCCTGGATGATCCCGCCGTGCACCTGGCCCTCGACGATCATGGGGTTCACCTGGTTGCCGCAGTCGTCGACCGCGACGTAGCGCAGCACGTCGACCTGGCCCGTCTCCTCGTCGACCTCCACCACGCAGATGTGGGTGCCGAAGGGCCACGAGAAGTTCGGGGGGTCGTACGTGACGTGGGCCTCGAGGTTCGGCTCCATGCCGTCGGGCAGGTCGTGGGCGGTGAACGCCGCGAAGGCGATCGCCGCCAGGGCGAGCTCCTTGTCGGGCGAGCCCTTCACCCGGAAGGTGCCGGCATCGAGCTCGAGGTCGTCCTCGGCGCACTCGAGCTGATGGGCGGCGATGGCGCGGGCCTTCTCGACCACCTTGTCGAGCGCCATGTCGATCGCCACCCCGCCCACCACGAGCGACCGCGACCCGTACGTGTCGAGGCCGAGGGGGCTGAGTGCGGTGTCGCTGTGGAGGACGTCGACGTCGTCGGGGCTCACCCCGAGGCGCTCGGCCACGATCATCGCCCACGACGTCTCGTGGCCCTGGCCGTGGGGCGACGCCCCGGTGACCACCTGCACCTTGTTGGTGGGCAGGATCCGCACCGTCGCCGACTCCCACCCGCCCGCGCTGTAGTTCAGCGAGGCCAGCACCCGCGAGGGGGCCAGGCCGCACATCTCGAAGTACGACGACACGCCGATGCCGAGGTGCCGGGTGCCGCCCTGGGCCCGCCGGCGGGCCTGCTCGGCGCGCAGCTCGCCGTAGCCGGCCAGCTCCTTGGCCCGCACCAGGGCGCCCTCGTAGTTCCCCGAGTCGTACACCAGCCCGGTGGGCGCGGTGTACGGGAACCGGTCGGCGGTGATGAAGTTGCGCATCCGCAGCTCGGTGGGGTCGAGGCCCACCCGGGCCGCCAGCGCGTCCATGGCCCGCTCGATGGCGTACGTGGCCTCGGGCCGGCCGGCTCCCCGGTAGGCGTCGGTGGGCGTCAGGGTGGTGAAGACCGAGGTGCACGTGAACGAGTAGGCGGGCACGTCGTAGACGCCCGAGTACAAGAACGCGCCGAGCAGCGGGATGCCGGGCGTGACCAGCTGGAGGTACGCGCCCATGTCGGCCAGCAGGCGCACCCGCACCGCGGTCACCCGGCCGTCGGCGTCGGCGGCCAGCTCGATCTCCTGGATCTGCCCGCGCCCCTGGATGGTGGCCTGGGCGTTCTCGGTGCGCTCCTCGACCCAGCGCACCGGCACGCCCAGCTTGCGGGCCAGGGCCACGCACAGCAGCTCCTCGGCGTACACGTCGAGCTTGGAGCCGAACCCGCCGCCCACCGCCGGCGCCACCACCCGGAGCTGGTGCTCGGGCAGGCCCAGGGTGACGGCGGTCATCACCTTGAGGATGTGGGGGATCTGGGTCGCCGAGTACAGGGTGAGGTCGCCGCCGAAGGGCTGGGGAACGGCGGCACACGCCCGCGGCTCCATCGCCATCGGGATCAGCCGCTGCTGGACGTAGCGCTCCTGCACCGTGTGGACGGCCTCGGCGAAGGCCCGCTCCACCGCTTCGGCGTCGGTGTGGAGCTCCCAGACGTAGCTGGTGTTGGTGCCGAGCGCGTCGTGGACGAGCACCCGGTCGGACAGGGCGTCCTCGAGGTCGACCACGGCGGGCAACGGCTCGTAGTCGACGTCGATGGCGTCGAGCGCGTCCCGGGCCTCGACGTCGGTGCGGGCCAGGACCACCGCCACCCCGTCGCCGGCGTAGCAGACCGTGTCGATCGCCAGCGGGTAGTGCTCGGGGTTCTTCATGTCCTCGGTGACCGGCCAGGCGCACGGCATGGGCGCGGCCCACAGGTCGCGCAGGTCGGCGCCGGTGAACACCGCGACGACCCCGGGCATGCCGGCGGCCACCGACGTGTCGATGCCGCGGATGCGGGCGTGGGCGAACGGGCTCCGCAGCACGGCCATGCGGAGGGCGCCGGGGATCTGCAGGTCGTCGGTGAACCTGGCTTCGCCGGTGAGGAGGGCCGGGTCCTCCTTGCGCAGCAGGCGGGTGCCGATCACCCGCGCCGCCGGGGCGTCGGTGACGGCCATGGCCTAGGCCTCCGCTTCATGGCCACCGCGCCGGCCAGGACGGCCTTCACGATGTTGTGGTAGCCGGTGCAACGGCACAGGTTGCCCTCGAGGCCTTCGCGCACGGCCTGCTCGTCGAGCGTCTCGTTCTCGTCGACCAGCGAGACCGCCGCCATCACCATGCCCGGCGTGCAGAAGCCGCACTGCAGGCCGTGGTGCTCGTGGAAGGCCTGCTGCATGGGGTGCAGGGCACCGTCGCGGGCGAGATCCTCGATGGTCGTGACGACCGTTCCGTCGGCCTGGACGGCGAGCATCGTGCAGCTCTTGACCGACTCACCGTCGACCAGCACCGTGCACGCGCCGCACGACGACGTGTCGCAGCCGACGTTCGTGCCGGTGAGACCCACGACGTCGCGCAGGTAGTGCACGAGCAGAAGGCGCGGCTCGACGTCGTGCTCGTGCGCCGTGCCGTTGACCGTGACGGTCACTCGCAAGCGGACCACCCCCCCTGTCGTCGACGGGTCCGGCCGCATCATGCCCCACCCGCGGTCGGCGTGCCGCGCCCGACCGGGTGTGCTCAGCCGGCAGGCTGGCCCAGGTCGCGCAGGTACGCGACGACCAGCGCGATCTCCTCGTCGGAGAGGCCCACCGTGGGCATGATGTTGCGGTAGCCGTCGACCACCTGCGACCCGGGGTCGCGGATCGCCTGCTCGGCGTAGGCGTCGTCGAAGGTGACCGTGCTGCCGTCCGACAGCTCCACCTCCGAGCCCCACGCCTCCAGCCAGGTCGGCCCGATGCCCGAGCGGCCGTTGCTGCTGTGGCAGCTCGTGCAGCCGTACCGGCCCGCGACCTCCTTGCCCTGCTGCCCCTCGGCGCTGAGGGGCGGCTCCGGCTCGCCGCCGCAGGCGCCGAGCAGCACGGCGGCGACCCCGACCCCGACCCCGACGAACGTCCGGCGGCGCACGTCAGCCCGCCGTCTCGGCGGTCGTGGCGGTGCCGCCGTCCTCGCCCATGCCCCCGTGCCCGGGGTCGCCGCCCATGCCGCCACCCATGTCCCCCTCGGTCGGGGGCACGAGCGCGGTGACCGGCACGTCGACCGTGACGGGGTCGCCCTGGGCCAGCTCGAGCGTGAGCGTGAGCGTGTCGCCCTCGTCGAGGGCCTGCACGTCGAACAGCATCACGTGGAGCCCGCCCGGCTCGAGCACCACGTCGGTGCCGGCGGGCAGGGGGATGCCGCCGCTCACCGGCTCCATCGTCATCAGCCCGTCCTGCATCGTCGACCGGTGGAGCTCGGCCCGGGCCGCGACGTCGGTCGAGGCACCCACGAGGGTGTCGTCGGCGTCGCCCGCGTTCCGGATCACCAGGTACACGGCGGCGTTGGCGCCGGCCGGCTCGGGCAGGCGGGCATCGAGCACCTCGATGGGGGCCGGCGCCGTCTCGGTGTCGGTGGGGGCCGCCGTGGTCGTGGCGGCGCCCGGGTCGAGAGTGGTCGCCGCGGTGTCGTCGTCGCCGCCGCAGGCGGCCACCAGCAGACTGGAGCCGACCGCTGCGGCCAGGAGGAGGGTGCGGTGGGAGCGCACGGGGATCCTTTCGTCGGCCATCAGGAGGTGGGGGCGGGGTGCAGCTCGGCGAGCAGGGGGAGGTCGTGGGCCAGCTGCGTCTGGCGGGTGCCGAAGGGGTACACCACGTAGCCCTTGCCGTCCGGCGCGTAGGCGAGGAGCTGCCCTGCGTGGCCAACGGTGTAGAAGCCGTTCTCGTCGGGCTCGCCCAGGATCGCCGGCGCCACGCCGGCGGCCTCCTGGGCCGCCACCAGGGTGGCCTGGTCGCCGGTGAGGCCCACGAAGCGCGAGTCGAAGTGGTCGAGGTACGCGCGCAGCTCCTCGGGGGTGTCGCGCTGGGGGTCGACCGACACGAACACCACCTTCACGCTCTGCGCGGTCAGCGGGTCGGCGGCCAGCACCGAGGCGATGTTGGCCAGGTGGACCGGGCAGATGTCGGGGCAGTTCGTGTAGCCGAAGTAGAGCAGCGTCGTGACCCCTGCGGTCTCGGACCGGAAGTCGTAGGGCCGGCCCTCGGTGTCGGTGAGCACGAAGTCGGGCTTGTCGGCGGGAACGGCCAGCTCGGTGCCCTGGAGGGCGCCGGCGCGCTGGGCGCTCGTCCGCTCGCCACAGGCGACGAGCGCCAGCAGCGCCGCCAGGGCCCCGACGAGGCCGACGGCTCGGCGCGTCCCCGCCGTGGTGGCCCAGCGCATCCAGCCATGGTGGCCCGGCTCGTGGGGCCGATCCAAGTCGGGTGACCACGGGCACGCCCGCGCCGCGCTGCGGCGCGCGTCAGGGCACGAGGCGGCGCAGTCCCCGCGCCGCGAACGCCACCGAGACGACGCCCAGCGCCGCCAGGGCCAGCAGCCCGGGCCACACCTCGCCCCACGTCACCGGCCCCACGAACCCGGCGCGCGCCAGGTCGAGGATCTGGGTGACCGGGTTGACCGTGGCCACCGCCTCGAGCCAGCCGCTCATGGCCGACAGGGGCACCTGCGCCGTCGACAGGAAGATCGTGAGGAAGATCCCGAACTGGATGAGCGGGGCCGCCTGCTGGCTCTGGATGCGGAAGGCCAGGCCGAGGGCGTAGGCGCCGGCCACCAGGGCCGTGCCCGCCCCGGCGAGATACAGGAGCGCCACCGCGAGCGCACCGCCCGGGAGGGCGAGGCCGACCAGCGCACCGGCGAGCAGCACCACCGTCATGGGCAGGAACGCCCGGAGGACACCGGCCACCAGGGGGCCCACCACCAGGGCACCCCGCGGGGCGGGCGACGACAGCAGCCGGTCGATGAAGCGGGTCTCGATGTCGCGGATCGTGCCGTAGCCGATGGTCACCCCGCCGATGGCCGCACCCTGCACGGCCGCGAAGGGCACGAACCAGTCGGTGATCGAGTCGGTGGGGAACCCCGGCAGGTTCACGATCGCGCTGAAGGCCCCCGTGAAGGCCAGCACGAAGAACAGGGGCATCACCAGGGTGGGCACGAACGTCGACGGGACGCGCGCGATCAGCAGCAGGCTGCGCCGGGCGATCGACCAGCTCACCGGCCACAGCCGGGCCGCCGGGGCCGCCGCGCTCGTGCCCGTGCTCACGCGGCCGCCAGTCGGCGCCGCAGGGCGAGGGCGGCCAGCGACACGGTCACCACGGCGATCGCGAGCGGCACCGCGAGGGCGGTGGCCGCGTCCGACCACGAGAACCCGGAGATCACCAGGGCGCGGGCGCCGTCGATCATCCAGGTGACCGGGTTCCAGCTGGCGAGGGTGGCGTACCAGCCCGTCATGAGGTCGACCGGGAAGAAGGCCGACGACAAGAACAGCAATGCGAAGACGAGGGGGAAGGCGGCCTGCACGGCCTCGGCCGAGCCGGTGCGGATGGCGAAGGTCACCATCAGCCCGCCGAGGCCGAGGGCCACCAGCGAGGCCGTGAGCAGCAGCACCAGCACCCCGGGCACGCCGCTCGACACCCGCGCCCCGAAGATGCCGAGGATCACGATGAACACCGCGGCCTGGACGGCGCCGAGCACGGCGGCGCCGGCAAGTCGGCCGACGAGGATCGACACCCGGGAGACCGGCGAGCTGATCAGCCGCTCGAAGAAGCCGTCCTGGATGTCGACCGCCTGGTCGGCGCCGGCCTGGACCGACCCGAACATGACGCCCTGGACCACCGTCGCCGGCAGCAGGAAGTCGAGGAACGAGCTCACCTCGGGGAAGCCCGCCAGCTGGGTCGTCTTGCCGAACGAGGCCGAGCTCAGTGCGGCGAAGAACAGCGGGAACACGAAGGCCGGCGCGATCAACGCGGGCTGGCGCAGCGTGCCCTGCACCGAGCGGCGGGCCAGCGCGACCGCCTGGCGGACCGGGTGCAGCGACGCACCGGCGGCGGGGGCGGTCACGGCCGCCGGCCTCCGCCGCGCCGCGGTGGCTGGGGCCCGGACGCCGGCTCCTCGGCCGTCTCGCCCTCGGCCGCGCCCTCGGCGCCCTCCAGCCGGCGCCCGGTGGCGTCGGCGAACACGTCGTCGAGGCTGGGGGCGTTGAGCTCCATGTGCGTCACGAGCACCTCGGCGTCGTCGAGGGCGCGCACCACGGCCGGCAGCTCGGGGGCCCCACCCTCCAGGCCCACGGCCAGCAGCCCTTCCGGAGCGGCCCGCTCGGGCCCGAAGCGCCGGAGGACCTCGAGGGCCAGCTCGCGGCGCTCGCCGAGCACCGCCACGATCAGGGTCGGGGCCCCGACCTCGTTCTTGAGCGCGGTGGGCTCGCCCAACCGCACGAGCCGGCCGTGGTCGATGATCCCGATGCGGCCGGCCAGCTGGTCGGCCTCCTCCAGGTACTGGGTGGTGAGCATCACCGTGGTGCCGTGCTCGGTGTTGAGGTTGCGCACCTCTTCCCACAGGGCGATGCGGCTCATCGGGTCGAGCCCGGTGGTGGGCTCGTCGAGGAAGAGCACGTCGGGCTCGTGCACCAGCGACAGGGCCAGGTCGAGCCGGCGTCGCATGCCGCCCGAGTACGTGCCCACCCGCCGGTCCGCCGCCCCGGTGAGGCCGACCCGCTCGAGCAGCGCGGTGCCACGCTCCTCGGCCCGGGCCTTCCCGATTCCGTGCAGCACCGCCTGCAGGCGGATGAGCTCGCGCCCGCTGAGCAGCGGGTCGATCGCTGCGTCCTGGAGGGCGACGCCGATGGCGCGTCGCACCCTCGACGCGTCGCGCACCACGTCGAAGCCGGCCACGCGGGCCGTGCCGGCCGTGGGCCGCAGCAGGGTGGTGAGCATGCGCACCACCGTCGACTTGCCGGCACCGTTCGGCCCGAGGAACCCGAAGATCTCGCCCTGGCGCACCTCGAGATCGACCCCGTCGACGGCCACCACGTCGCCGAAGTGGCGGACGAGGCCCTCGGCCTCGATGGGGTGGGCGCCGGGTCGGCTGGGGCCGGTCACGACCCGGCGCGGGCGGCCTCGACGGCCCGCCACACCCGCTCGGGGGTCGCGGGCATCTCCACGTGGCGCACGCCGAGGTGGGACAGGGCGTCGACGACCGCGTTCTGGACGGCGGGCGTGGAGCCGATCGTGCCCGACTCGCCCACGCCCTTGGCCCCCAGCGGGTTCACCGGCGTGGGGGTCTCCATGTGCACGACCTCGAAGGAGGGGAGCTCGGCGGCCGAGGGGAACGCGTAGTCGGCCAGGTTCGACGTGACCGGGTTGCCGTCGTCGTCGTAGCGGACCTCCTCCAGCAGCGCCTGGGCCGCCCCCTGGGCGATGCCGCCGTGGATCTGGCCCTCGAGCAGCAGCGGGTTCAGCACCCGGCCGGCGTCGTCGCAGGCCACGTGGCGCACCAGCCGGACCTGGCCCGTCTCGGTGTCGACCTCCACCACGGCCACGTGTGCCCCGAACGGGAACGTCGGCCCGCTGGCGGTGAAGATGGTGTCGACGGCGAGCAGGCCGCTGTCGGTGGACGCGGCCAGCTCGGCCCACGTCCTGCGGGCCGCCGGCGTACCGGCCACGTGGAAGGCCCCGTCGATCTTGTCGAGCACCAGGTCGTCGGGGTTGGCCTCGAGCAGCTGTGCGGCCAGGTCGCGGGCGGCGTCGACCAGCTCGATGGCCGCCTGGTTCACGGCGCTGCCGCCGATCTGCAGCGACCGCGACCCGTACGTGCCCCCGCCCTTGGGCACCAGGTCGGTGTCGCCGTGGATCACGTCGATGCGGTCGAAGGGGATGCCCGTCTGCTCGCTGGCCAGCATCGCCCACGACGTGGCGTGACCCTGGCCGTGCGGCGACGTGCCCGTGTACACCACGGCCGACCCGTCGGGCCTCACCTCGATGCGGGCCGCCTCGTCGGCGGGCGGCGCGCCGGCGGTGATCTCCACGTACGTCGACAGCCCGATCCCGAGCTGGACGGTGTCGCCGGCCTCCCGGCGGCGCAACTGCTCGGCCAGCAGCTCCTGGTAGCCGGCCGCCTCGAGCACCAGGTCGAGCGCCCGCTCGTAGTCGCCGATGTCGTAGGTGGCACCCACCGGGGTGGTGAACGGGAAGGCGTCCTTGCCGATGAGGTTCACCCGGCGCACCTCGGCCGGATCCATCCCGATGGCGTCCGCGAACAGGTCGACGGCCCGCTCGACGGCGGCGGTGGCCTCGGGCCGGCCCGCCCCCCGGTACGGCACCGTCGGCACCGTGTTGGTGACGATCGACCGGCAGTTGCACTCGATCCTGGGGATGTCGTACACGCCGGCCGCCATCTGGCGGGTGAAGAACGCGGGCAGCACCGCACCCACGTCGGGGTAGGCGCCGCTGTCCTGGAGGACGTCGAGCCGGTAGGCCAGCACCCTGCCGTCGCGGCTGCCCCCGATCGTGATCTCCTGGCGCTGGGCCCGGCCCTGGCCCTGCGCCACCATGTTCTCGCTGCGGCTCTCCAGCCACCGCACCGGCCGGCCGGCACGCTGGGCGAGCATCCCGAGGAGCAGCTCCTCGGGGTAGATGCCGATCTTGGCGCCGAACCCGCCCCCGACGTCGGGGGCGATCACGTGCACGCCGCCCGCCGGCAGCCCGTACAGCCTCTGCAGGGCGTCGCGGCTCGACTGCGGGGCCTGGGTGCTCAGCCACTGCACCAGCCGCCCGCCGTCCCACACCGCGGCGGCGCTGCGCACCTCGAGGGGGCAGGCGGCCAGCCGCTGGTTCAGCACCTGCTGCGACACCACCACGTCGCACCCGTCGAAGAGGGTGGGATCGGAGCCGAAGCTCATCTCCAGGCACACGTTGGTGCCGGCCTCGGGGAACAGGAGGTTGCTCCCGCCGAGGGCGTCGTCGAAGTCGATCACCGCCGGCAGGGGCTCGTAGTCGATGACGACCAGCTCGGCGGCGTCCTCACCCTGGTAGGGGTCCTCGGTGAGCACCGCCACGATCGCCTCGCCCACGAAGCGCACCGTGCCCTGCGCCAGCAGCGAGCGGACCATCGCCTGGTCGAGCAGCGGGATCACCGGCGGCGTGGCCGTGAGGCCCAGGTCGGCGGCGGTGTAGACGCCCAGCACGCCGGGGGCCCGGCGGGCGTCCTCCAGCTCGACCGACGAGATCGTGGCGTGGGCCATCGTCGACCGCACGTACGTGACGTAGGCCGAGCCGTCGAGGCGCGGGTCGCGCACGTCGGCGGTGTACGTGCCACCCACGGTGAGGAACTTCGGGTCCTCCTTGCGCAGCACCCTGTTCCCGAGAATGCTCATCGAGCCGACTCCCTCCCCCGCATGCGGACGGCGGGAGGCTACCCGGCCGAGTCGGCGCTCCGCGCGCCCGGGCCGAGGAGGGCGGCGCCCCGCCTCCACGGCCACACCCCCTCGATCTCCACCTCCAGCGAGAAGCTGAGGAACGTCCGGATCGCCACGATGAGGCCGAGCACGGCCACGCTCTCGAGGGTGGGGTCGACGGCGACCGTGCGGATGATGTCGGCGGCCACCAGGATCTCGAGGCCGAGGAGGATGGCGACGCCGAGGTCGTTGCGGAGGCGCCGGTTGGCCCCGGTCGCTCCGTTGCCGCGGCGTGAGGCCACGGTGCGCCCCCAGCGCACGAACCCCACGACGAAGCCGACGACCAGCACGGCGACGCCGGCACCCTCGAACACCCGGACGACGTCGTCGATCACCTGCGCGAACGTCATGGCCCGGGCCCTGCTACCCCTCGGCGTCGACGGCGCCGAGCGGCCCGAGCAGCCCCGCCCAGTACGACGGGGGGGTGGTCACCGCCGGCGGGGGGAGCACCGCGAAGGCCTGCTCGCCCGGCCGCACCAGGCTGTACTGCTCTCGGGCGAGCCGCTCGATCTCGGCGTCGGTGTCGAGGGCATCGGCGCGCCGCTGGAGCTCGTCGGCCTGGCCGCGCAGCACGCCGAGCTGGTGCTCGGCCCGCTCGATGGCGGCGCGCTGGCCGAGGAACGTGCGGGTGGGGAACACGGCGAGGAACAGCACCCCCACCAGCACGACGGTGGCGAGCAGGGGCCACACCGCCCGCCGCATGCCCCGCACCTGTCCGAACCCCCTCTGGCCCCGGA
This sequence comes from Acidimicrobiales bacterium, assembly GCA_016716005.1. Taxonomy (NCBI): domain Bacteria; kingdom Bacillati; phylum Actinomycetota; class Acidimicrobiia; order Acidimicrobiales; species Acidimicrobiales bacterium. The sequence goes on along the minus strand of JADJXE010000001.1, from coordinate 2,742,013 downwards.
GCCCCGGCGTCCCGGCGTCGCGTCGCCTAGGCCCCGCCGCGGGCCAGGGCGGCCCGGCCCGGGAAGGCGGCCGACTCGCCCAGGTCGGCCTCGATCCGCAGGAGCTGGTTGTACTTGGCCACCCGGTCCGACCGGGCCGGGGCGCCGGTCTTGATCTGCCCGCAGTTGGTGGCCACGGCCAGGTCGGCGATGGTGGTGTCCTCGGTCTCGCCGGAGCGGTGCGACATGACCGAGGTGTACGCCGAGCGCGTCGCCAGGGCCATCGTCTCGAGCGTCTCGGTCAGCGAGCCGATCTGGTTGACCTTCACGAGGATCGAGTTGGCGACCCCGGCGGCGATGCCCCGGGCCAGCCTCTCGACGTTGGTCACGAACAGGTCGTCGCCCACCAGCTGCACCCGGTCGCCCACCGCCGCGGTGAGCTGGGCCCAGCCGTCCCAGTCGTCCTCGGCCATGCCGTCCTCGATCGACACGATCGGGTAGCGGTCGACGAGATCGGCCCAGAAGCCGGCCATCTCGGCGCTCGACAGCACCCGGCCCTCGCCCGTGAGGTGGTACGCGCCGTCGCGGTAGAGCTCGCTGGTCGCCGGGTCGAGGGCGATGGCGATGTCGTCGCCGGGCGCGTAGCCGGCCTGCTCGATGGCCTCGATCAGCACCCGGATGGCGTCCTCGTTCGAGGCCAGGTCCGGGGCGAACCCACCCTCGTCGCCCACGGCGGTGGAGAGCCCCCGTGCCTTCAGCACGCCCTTGAGGGCGTGGTAGGTCTCCACGCCCCAGCGCAGCGCCTCCGAGAACGAGCCGGCACCGACCGGCATGATCATGAACTCCTGCAGGTCGACGTTGTTGTCGGCGTGGACCCCGCCGTTGACGACGTTCAGCATCGGCACCGGGAGCACGTGGGCGTTGGCGCCACCGACGTAGCGGTACAGCGGCAGCTCCACCTCGTCGGCCGCGGCGCGCGCCACCGCCAGCGACACCCCCAGGATGGCGTTGGCGCCGAGGCGCGCCTTGTTGTCGGTGCCGTCCAGGTCGACCAGCGCGCCGTCGACCGACCGCTGGTCGATGGCCTCCAGGCCGACGACGGCGTCGAGGATCTCGTCGTTCACGTGCTCGACCGCGCCCAGCACGCCCTTGCCGAGGTAGCGCTCGCCGCCGTCGCGGAGCTCGACCGCCTCGTGCTCGCCCGTCGACGCGCCCGAGGGCACGATGGCCCGGCCGCTCGACCCGGAGGCCAGGTACACCTCGACCTCGACCGTGGGGTTGCCCCGCGAGTCGAGGACCTCGCGCCCGACGACGTGCTCGATCGTGCTCATGCGCTGACGCCTCCGCAGTGCCCGGCCGGTGGCCGATCGGCCCGTTCGTGGCTGTTGCTGGTGTGGCCGATGTGGCGAACGTTAGTCGGCCGCGCCGGCGCCGCCCGCACCCCGCCCGCCGACCCCCACCTCGGCCCACAGCGCCTCGAGCGCGTCCCGGTCGAGTGCGGCCGCGTCGACGCCCCGGCTGGCGGCGAGCAGCTCCACCGCGCGGACGCGATCGCGCACCCGCCCGGCCGCGACCCGGAGGGCGGCCTCGCCGTCGATGCCGGCCCGCCGGGCCGCGGCGGCCAGCGCGTACAGCGCGTCGCCCACGGCCGTGTCGGTGAGCACCGTGTCGGTGAGCCCGGCCCCGCCGGGCGGCGGCTCGAGGCCGAGGGAGCCGGCCTTGCGCTGGATCTTCTGGGCGTAGACGAGCGACGGGAGGTTGCCGGGGATGCCGTCCATCACGCTCTCGCGGCCCTTCTCGGCCTGCTTGATGCGCTCCCAGTTGGCGACCACGTGCTCGGCGGTGGCCGCCTGCACGTCGCCGAACACGTGGGGATGCCGCCGCACCAGCTTGTCGTGCACCCCCCGAGCCACGTCGTCGAGCGTGAACCAGCCCTCCTCGGCGGCCAGCGTGGCGTGGAACACCACCTGGAACAGCAGGTCGCCCAGCTCCTCCTCGAGGTGCTCGGCCCCGGCCCCGGTGCCCTCGTCGAGCCCCTCGATCGCCTCCAGCACCTCGTACGTCTCCTCCAGCAGGTGCCGGGTGAGGCTGCGGTGGGTCTGCTCGCGGTCCCAGGGGCACCGCTCCCGCAGGGTGCGCACCAGCTCCGCGAACCGGGCCACCTCGGCCGCCACCGGCGGGGCCAGGGCGGGCAGCCACACCGAGGTCAGGTGGTCGGGCTCCACCGAGCGGTCGAGCTCGTCCCAGCGCAGCGGCACGACGACCTCGTCGGGCAGGCCGAGGTGGTGGAGCACCGTGACGGTGAGGGTCCCGCCCCCCGGGTGGCCCGGCCGGCGGTCCATGGCCTCGGCCAGGGCGAGCTTCACGTCGGACAGCACCGCACGGGTGTCGCACTGGGCCACGAGCAGGGGGCCCCGCTCCCCCGCGGCCTCCACGGCGAAGGCCCGGCCGTCGACGAGCCGCACGCCCAGCGCCACCGGGTCGACCCCGAGCCGGGCCCACGCCAGGTCGAGGAACGACAGGGCGGGCAGGACCTCGACGGCCACCCGCCGATCGGCGCGGAGCAGCGCCACGGTGCGCTCCGCGACCACCGGCGAGCCCGGGACCGCGTACAGCACCTCGCGCTCGTCGATGGCCGCCTCGACCAGGGCGTCCACGATCCGGCGGTAGACCTCGTCGAAGGTGGCCGCGGCGTCGTACACCGAGTCGAACGAGGTGGCGGCGGGCACCACCGACGCCGCAGGGTGGCGGGTGGTCCGCACGAAGCGGGCCGGGACGCGCTCGATCGCGGCGAGCGTGGCGCGGGTGACGAGCTCGGGCCCGGCCGGGCCGAGCCCCACCACCACGACCCGGGGCGTCACCCTCCCGGCGGCGCGGGCGGCGACAGCGGGTCGGGCAGCAGGGTGGTCGGCGGGGCCACCGTCCCCTGGTCGGCGCTCCACGTGCCGTAGCGAGGGTCGACCTCGACGTCGGCGTCGGCCTTGGCCCCGGCGAGCCACGCCGCGAAGTCGGCGTCGGCCGAGGCCAGCACGGTCTGGAGCAGCTGGTCCCTCACGTCGGCGAAGTCGGGGGTGCGGCGCTCGGTCACGAGGATCACGTGCCAGCCGAAGTCGGTCTCGACCGGCGCGGTCGGCTCCCCCACCTCGGCCGCGAAGACGGCGTCGTCGAACTCGGCCACGAACTGGCCGCGGCTCACGCACCCGAGGTCGCCCCCTTGCTCGGCCGAGCCGGGGTCGGTCGACAGGTCACGGGCCAGCTGGGCGAAGTCGGCGCCCGCGGCCAGCTGGGCCTCCACCGCCTGGGCCTCGGCCTCGGTGGCCACCAGGACGTGGCGGACGCACACCTCCTCGAACTGCTCGGCGTTGTCCTCGAAGTAGGCCTCGAGGGTCGCATCGTCGACCTTGTCGAGCCCCACGAACGACAGCTGCACGGCCAGCGCGGTGGCCCACTGCTCGACGAGGAAGTCCTGGTAGCTGGCCGGGAACTGGTCGAACACCTCCTGGCCGCCCACCGACTCGATCACCTGCTGGCGGGCCGCGGCCTCGACCGAGGGGTCGATGGTGAGGCCCTCGCCGGCGGCGCGGGCGCCGATGAGCTCCCACTCCACCTGCCGGCCGAGCACGAGCGACACGAAGTCGGAGCGGAGGCTGTTCGCGCCGGCGCCGGTGACCACCAGGCCGCCCGCGCTCAGGCTCTGCACGTAGGCGTCGTTGCCGGCGATGGCCTGCAGCTCGTCCTGGAGCTGCGACCGGGCGATGGCGTCGCCGTTGACGGTGGCCGCGTCGGGCTCGGCCGCAGCGCACCCGGACACCGCGAGGGCGCCGGCGAGGGCGAGGGCGACGAGGGCGAGCAGGCGCGTCACGACGGCGCCGATGCTAGGGAGGCGGCCCCGTCGGCACCAGTCGGCCCGTCGCCCGGGAACAGCTCGGCGAGGAACCCGAGCAGCGAGGCCACCACGTCGCCGCCCGCCCGCAGCGGCACCTGCAGCTGGCCCTGCTCCTCCTTGTAGACGGCGTCGCGCGCCAGGCGCCTCAGGCGGATCTCCTGGCTGGTGCGGAGGCGCACGGGCGACAGGCGCGCCAGCAGCCCCGAGCGGGGCCCCAGCCCGGGGGCGGTGGTGACGTTCACCTCCCGGAGCCCGAGCCGATGGCACGCGGCGCGCAACCTGGCCACGTCGAGCAGCGCCGCGGCCGGCGGGGGCACCGGCCCGTAGCGGTCCTCCCACTCCGCTCGGATGTCGTCGACCTCGCCGTCGGTGGTGACCGCCGCGAGCCGCCGGTAGGCCTCGAGGCGCAGCTCCTCCCGACCGACGTAGCCCGCCGGCAGGTTGGCGTCGACGGGCAGGTCGAGCTTGATCTCGGCCGGCTCGCGCGGCTCCTCGCCCTTCAGCTCGGCGACCGCCTCGGTGACCATCTGGCAGTACAGGTCGTAGCCGACCGCAGCGATGTGCCCCGACTGGGTCTCGCCGAGGAGGTTGCCGGCACCGCGGATCTCGAGGTCGCGCATGGCGATCCTGAACCCCGAGCCCAGCTCGGTGCTCTCGGAGATGGTGCGGAGCCGCTCGTAGGCGTCCTCGGTGAGCACGCGGTCGCGGGGGTGGAACAGGTAGGCGTAGGCCCGCTGGCCGGCCCGTCCCACCCGCCCGCGGAGCTGGTGGAGCTGCCCGAGGCCGAGCAGGTCGGCCCGGTCGACCACCAGGGTGTTGACGGTGGGCATGTCGATGCCGCTCTCGATGATGGTGGTGCAGACGAGCACGTCGAAGTCGCCCTCCCAGAAGTCGAGCACCACCCGCTCGAGGGTGCCCTCGTCCATCTGGCCGTGGGCGACGGCGATGCGCGCCTCGGGGACCAGGTCGCGCAGCTCACCTGCGACCTTCTCGATGTCCTGCACGCGGTTGTGCACGAAGAACACCTGACCCTCACGGAGCAGCTCCCGCCGGAGCGACTCGGCCACCGCCCGCTCGTCGTACTCCCCCACGTAGGTGAGGATCGGCTGGCGGTCGGCCGGCGGGGTGTGCAGCAGCGTGAGGTCGCGGATGCCGGTGAGGCTCATCTCGAGGGTGCGGGGGATGGGCGTGGCCGTGAGGGTGAGCACGTCGACGTCCATCTTCAGCTTCTTCATGGCCTCCTTGTGCTGCACGCCGAAGCGCTGCTCCTCGTCGACCACCAGCAGCCCGAGCTCCCGGAACGAGATGTCGTCGGACAGCAACCGGTGCGTGCCGATGACCACGTCGACGCTGCCGTCGGCGACACCCTCGACCACCCGCTTCTGCTGGGCCGGCGTGAGGAACCGCGAGAGCACCTCGACCCGCACCGGGTAGCCGGCGAAGCGCTCGGAGAACGTCTGCCCGTGCTGCTGGGCGAGCAGCGTGGTGGGCACCAGCACCGCGGCCTGCTTGCCGTCCTGCACCGCCTTGAACACCGCCCGCACCGCCACCTCGGTCTTGCCGAAGCCGACGTCGCCGCACAGCAGGCGGTCCATCGGCGTGGGCGCCTCCATGTCGGCCTTCACGTCGGCGATGGCGACCAGCTGGTCGGGCGTCTCGGTGAAGGGGAACGCGTCCTCGAGCTCGCGCTGCCAGGGCGTGTCCGGCGCGAAGGCGTGGCCCGGCGTGTGGACCCGCCGCTGGTACAGCACGACGAGCTCCTGGGCGATCTCCCGCACCGCCGACTGCACCCTGGCCTTGGTGCGGGCGAAGTCGCTGCCACCCAGCCGGTGCAGGCTCGGGCTGTCACCACCGGTGTAGTGGCGCACGGCGTCGATCTGGTCGGACGGCACGTACAGCTTGTCGCCACCCCGGTAGTCGAGCAGCAGGTAGTCGCGCTCGACCCCGCCGATCGCCCGCTTCACCATGCCGCCGTACCGGGCCACCCCGTGGTGGTGGTGGACCACGAAGTCCCCCGGCTGGAGGTCGTCGAAGAAGGCCTGGGCGTCGCGCCGGCGCGGGCGAGCGGCGCGGTGCGCCCGCCGGCGACCCGTCACGTCGGCCTCGCCGAGCACCGCGACCTTCACCTCGGGCAGCACGACCCCGCGCTCGAGCGGCTCGACCACGGCGTAGCCACCCGGCCGGGTGACGTCGGCCCCCTCGCCGTCGAGGCCGGCCGGCCCGGTGGCGTCGACCAGCTCGATGCCCTCGTCGCGGAGCAGCCGGACCAGGTGGGCGCCCGAGCCGGCGCCGTCGGCCGCGAGCACCACCCGGTAGCCACCCGCGACCAGCTCGCGCAGGCGGCGGGTGAGGCGCTCGCTGCCGCCCGCCCCCGCCGCCGAGTCCCACCCGATCGCGGTCACCGTGGCCACGTCGGGGCCCTCGGGAGCGGTGGTCATGGTCCACGCGGCCGCCTGCGTGTGCGCCAGCAGGCGGTCGAACGGCAGGTGCAGGCGGGGCAGGGCCGGGTCGTCGGCCGCGGCGGGGGCCACGCCCCACGTGCGGGCCAGCACCCCGGCCAGGTCGGCCTCCTCGGCCAGCAGGTCGCCGGCCCGGTCACGCAGGCGGCGGGGGTCGACCAGCACCACCTGGGCCTCGGCGCCGAGCAGGTCGACCACCAGGTGCTCGCCCTCGGTGAGCCACGGCAGCCAGCTCTCCATGCCGTCGAACACCGCTCCCTCGGCCAGGCGCTCCCACTGCTCACGGCCCCACGGCTCGAGGGCGACGAGCCGTTCGGCCCGGGCCCGCACCTCGGCCGACGCCAGCAGCTCCCGCGCCGGGAAGACCTCGACCTCGGCCACCTCATGGGTGGACCGCTGGTCGGTGACCGAGAAGGCCGTGAGCCGGTCGACCTCGTCGCCCCACAGGTCGATGCGCACGGGGCCGTCGGCCGTGGAGGGGAAGACGTCGACGATCGAGCCCCGCACGGCCACCTCGCCGCGGTGCTCCACCTGGTACTCGCGCCGGTAGCCCCCGGCCACGAGACGCTCCACCACCTCGGTGGGGTCGAACCGCTCGCCCGGGCGCGCCACGAGCGGCTCGACGTCCTCCACGTGCGGGCCGAGCCGCTGGGCGAGCGCCCGCACCGACGCCACCACGACGGCCGGGTGGTGCTCCGGTTGCCGCAGGCGCCACAGCACGCGCAGGCGCCGGCCCATGGCCTCGACGCTGGGGCTCACCCGCTCGAAGGGCAGGGTCTCCCACGCCGGGAACAGCTCCACCTGGTCGGGCCCGAGGTAGGCGGTGAGGTCGTGGGCCAGGCGCTCCGCCTCGGCGCCGGTGGGCACCGCCACCAGGAAGGGCCGCCGGCTGGAGAGGGTGGCGAGCCCGGCCGTCACCAGGGCCCGGGCCGGCTCGGGCACGGCCAGCACCGCCTGGCGGCGGCCGAGCACGCCGGCCACGGCCGGCTCGTCGCGCAGCAGTGCCGGGAGAGCGGCGAGGGGCCCCAGGCGCGACCGGGCCCCCTCGACCGGCGCGGTCGGGGGGATCACCCCGCCAGGGTACCGGCGGCCGCCGGCGCCGAGCGCCGGCGCCGCACGGCCGGCGCCGCACCCGCCGCTCGCCGCACCCGCCGCTCGCCTTCTTCGTCCACGCGACCACCCCTGCGGTGGTCAACCGGCCAGGGAACGGGTGCGGGTGGCGAGCAGGGCCGTCACGGTGGCCACCGCGCGGGCCGGCTGCTCGTCGATGTCGAGGGCGGTGAAGCGCACCGGGAGCCACGCCGCCGCGGCCACGAGCCGGTCGCGCTCGCGGTCGCGCTGGAACGCCTCGCCCACGTGGAAGCGCCGGCCGTCGACCTCGAGGTCGAGTCGGGCCTGCGGATAGGCGAGGTCGAGCCGGATCGTGCGACCCCCGACCCGGAGCGGGTACTGGCGCACGGGGCGGGGAAGCCCGGCGTCGACCAGCAGGCGCTCGAACCGCAGCTCGAGCCGGCTGTCGGGCGCCGGCCCGCCGACCAGCGGCGACGCGGCCAGCAGCCGCCGGACCGCCGCCGTGCCCGGCCGGCCCCTGGCCCCCAGCCGATCGAGCACCGCCCGCAGGCGGCGCTGGTCGACGAGGTGCTGCACGACCGCCTGCTCCCAGGTGTCGACCAGGTCGGCGAAGGGGACGACACCGGCCAGGTCGAACAAGGTGCGGCCGGGGCTCGTGAGCGTGATCCCGTCGGGCCTACCGACGACGTCGACGGGCGGGAGCTCGCGGGTGCGGTGCACCAGCACACCCGGCCGGCCCGGGCGGCGGCCCCCGGCCACGGTGAGCTCGGGCCGAGGGGGCGGACCGGTCGCGAGGCCCCACAGCCACGCGGCAGAGCGGTGCGAAAGGGCGCCGTGGGGGCCGACGGCCAGCGACAGAGCGGCCGCGGCCTGCTCGGGCGAGGGTGGCCAGGCCGCGGCCCGGTACACCCCCCGGAGCACGGCGACGAGCACCCCGGCCGCCGTGCGCCCGTCGATCTGTCGAGGGGTCACCCCGATCGCGAGCAGCTCACGACGGGTGACGAGGCCCCAGCGGGTCGACGCCAGGGCGAGGATGGCGGCGTCGAGGGAACCCATGGGCCCACGGTACGGACGCGGTGTGTCAGCAACGGCGTCTGGCCGGTTCTCCGACCGCTCGACCACCGTGGAGGTGGCCGGCCGGGCGCAGAACGGGTGGTGCGCGACCCTCAGGCGTTGTAGCGGTTCATGGCGGCCGCGACGCCGTCGACCACGATGGCCTCGACCGCGTCGGCCGCCTCCTGCACCACCACGTCGAGCTCGGCCCGCTCGGCCCTGGTGGGCCGGCGCAGCACGTGGTCGGCCCCCGCCTGCCGGCCCGGCGGCTTCCCCACGCCGATCCGCACCCGCACGAACTCCTGGCTGTGCAGGTGGGACACGATCGACCGGAGGCCGTTGTGGCCGGCCAGGCCCCCGCCCACCTTCACCTTCAGCCGTCCCACGGGCAGGTCGAGCTCGTCGTGCACCACCACCAGGTGCGCCGGATCGCCCACGCCGAACCGCCGGGCGAGGAGGCGCACCGACTCGCCCGAGAGGTTCATGTACGTCTGGGGGAACGCCAACGCCACGCGCCGACCGCTGATCGTGACCTCGCCGCTGAGGGCCCGCTCCCTGCCCCGCCGGAGCGAGCCGCCGTGGCGGGCGGCGAGCAGGGCGACGACCTCGGCGCCGACGTTGTGGCGCGTGCCGGCGTACTCGTCACCGGGGTTGCCGAGCCCGACCACCAGGAGGTCGGCGGGGGTACCTCGACGCTCGGACGCGCCGCGCCCGAGGAGCCCCACGAGGACGCCGCCGGGCTACGACTCGGCCGGCTCGGCGGCCTCGCCGCCGGCCTCGGCACCCTCGGCCTCGGCCTCGCCCTCGGCCTCGCCCTCGACGGCCGCGGCGCGGGTCTGCTCCGCCGCCACCACCAGCTCCTCGGGGTCGACCTCGGTGGTGACCCCGGCCGGGAGCTGCAGGTCGCCGACGCGGATCTGCTGGCCGAGCGTGAGCGGGGAGATGTCGATGACGATCTGCGCGGGGATGTCGCCGGGCAGGGCCTGCACCGTGAGCGACGACATCGACTGGGTCACCAGGCCGCCCTCACGCTCCACGTCGGCGGCCTCGCCCTCGAGCACGATCGGCACGTCGACCGCGAGCACCTCGTCGCGGCGGATGAGCAGGAAGTCGATGTGCGAGATGGCCCGGCGAATCGGGTCGCGCTGGAGGTCGCGCACCAGGGTGAGCTTCTTCTCGCCGTCGATCACCAGGTCGATGACGGCGTTGGCGCCCTCCTTCACCAGGATGTGGCGCAGGGTGCGGGCGTCGACGGCCACCGACACCGGGTCGGAGCCGTGGCCGTAGACCACGCCGGGCACCTTGCCCTCGTTGCGCAACCGGTTCGAGGCCCGTGAGCCGAGGGGACGGCCGGTGTCGGCGACGAGGGTGAGCTCAGGCATGGTGACGCGCTCCTGCGGGAGGTGTTCGAGGGACAGCCGGCGAGTGTACGCCAGCGCCCCGCCCCGAGCCCAGGCGACGGGGGCTCAGTGCTGGTTCTCGCCGCCGAAGATCTCCGAGACGGAGGTGTCCTCGAACACCGCGTCGAGGGCGTCGGCGATGATCCGGGCCACCGAGAGGACCTCGATCTTGGGGATCTCCTTGTCGGGCGGCAGGGGCACCGTGTTGGTGAGCACCACGCGAGAGATCGGCGCGTTCTTCAGGCGGTCGATGGCCGGGTCGGAGAGCACGCCGTGGGTGGCCATGGCCCACACCTCGGTGGCACCGCGCTCCACGAGGATCTCGGCCGCCGCGCAGATCGTGCCGGCGGTGTCGATCATGTCGTCGATGATCACGCAGTGGCGGCCGTCGACCTCGCCCACCACGTCGCGGGCGACCACGAGGTTGGCCATGCCCTTGGGGCGCCGCTTGTTCACGAAGGCCAGGTCGGCGTTGAGGTGCTGGCTGAAGCGCTCAGCCACCTTCACCCGGCCGGCGTCGGGAGCGACGACCACGATGTCGCTGCTGGCCTGGTCGCGGAGGTACTCGACCAGCACGGGCATCGCGGTGAGGTGATCGACGGGGCCCGAGAAGAAGCCCTGGATCTGGCCGGAGTGGAGGTCGACGCTCACCATCCGCTTGGCGCCGGCCGCCTTGAGCAGGTCGGCGAGGAGGCGGGCGGTGATCGGCTCGCGGCCCTCGGCCTTGCGGTCCTGGCGGGAGTAGCCGTAGAAGGGGCACACCGCCGTGATCCGCTTGGCCGACGCCCGCTTGGCCGCGTCGATCATGATCAGCTGCTCCATGATGGCGTCGTTCACCGAGAGCCCGGCGGTCGACGCGTGCACCTGGATGACGAACACGTCGGCACCGCGGATCGACTCCGAGAACCGGGGCCGGATCTCGCCGTTGGCGAAGTCGACCAGGTTGGGCTCGGCCAGCTCCACGCCGAGGTGGGCCGCGATCTCCTCGGACAGCGACGGGTGGGCGCGGCCGGAGTAGAGCACCAGCCGCTTCTTGGTCACCAGCTCCATGGGCGCCGTCCTGAGGTTGGTCCCCGTGGGGACGCTGCAGGGCGACGCCGCGTCAGCCGGCTCCGCCCTCTCCCTCCGGAGTGTAGAACGGGCCGGTCCGTGCGCCCGGAGGGATGTGCTCGCCCGGCCGGAGCGCCACGAACGGCCCCACCCGTGCCTCGGCCCCGATCTCGGCGTCGTGGGCTACCACCGCCTCAAGGTGGCAGCCCTCACCCACCACCGTGTCGACCAGGTGGCAGCCGGGCCCCACCTCGGTGCCGGCGCCGATGACGGTGCGTCCCTGGAGGATGACGCCCGGGAACAGGGTGACGTCGCGGGCCAGCTCGACGGTGGCGTCGACGTACGTCCGGCGGGGGTCGACCATGGTGACCCCGGCCCGCAGCCAGGCCTGGTTCGTGCGCGTGCGCAGGGCCGACTCGGCCTCGGCCAGCTGGGCCCGGTCGTTCACGCCGCCGGTCTCACCGGCGTCGTCGGCCACGAGGGCGTCCACCCGGTACCCGGCCTCGGCCAGCACCGCGACGACGTCGGTGAGGTAGTACTCGCCCTGGTGGTTGTCGGGGGAGATCCGGCGAAGGGCCGGCGCCACCACGCTGCGGCGGAAGCAGTAGATCGAGGTGTTGACCTCGTCGATGGCCCGCTCGTCGGGGGTGGCGTCGTGGTGCTCGACCACCCGGGCCACGCGCCCGTCCTTGCCGCGCACGACCCGCCCGTAGCCGGTGGGATCGGGCACACGGGCGGTGAGCAGGGTGGCCGCGGCGTCGCTGGCCCGGTGCCCGGCGACGAGGGCCTCGACGGTGCCGGGCCGCAGCAGCGGGGTGTCGCCGGGCAGCACCAGCAGGTCGCCGTCGTCGAAGTCGTCGTCGGGGAAGGCGGTGAGGGCCACGGAGAGGGCGTCGGCGGTGCCTCGCTGCACGTGCTGCTCCACGAACTCGACCCGCAGGTCGGGCGCGGCCAGGTCCATGACCTTCTTCGACACGCGCTCGGCGCCGTGGCCGACCACCACGACGGTGCGCTCCACGTCGAGGGGGCCGATGGCGTCGAGCACGTAGAGCAGCATCGGGCGCCCGCACAGCAGGTGCAGGGGCTTCGGCCGGGTGGACCGCATCCGCGTGCCCTCGCCGGCGGCCATGACCACGGCGCTCAGGGGGCGGCTCATGACCACCGTTCTAGCGCCAGCGGCACGCCGAGCGGTGTCCCCCCTGGTGAAGGCTCGGTGAACACGCCCCGCGGCGGACCGGAGCTCCGACCACGTGCGCTGCGGCTCGGGCCCGGGATCAGGAGGTGGGGTACACGGTGTGGACGTAGTCCTCGACCATGCGGGTCGCGGTGAACCGCGGGCCGAGCGTTCGCAGCGACGCCCTGATCCGCTCGACCCAGCCGACGGGCACGCCGTCCTCGTCGCGCTGGTAGAAGAGGGGCAGGACCTCGCCCTCGAGCAGGTCGTACAGCGCGGCCGCGTGGCGGGCGTCCTGGGCGGCCTCGTCGGGGTCGACCTCGCCGTCGATGGCCCAGCCGTTGGTGCCGTCGTAGGCCTCGGCCCACCAGCCGTCGAGCACGCTCAGGTTGAGCCCGCCGTTGACCGCCGCCTTCATCCCGCTCGTGCCGCTCGCCTCGTTCGGCGGCCGCGGCAGGTTCACCCACACGTCGCAGCCGGCCGACAGCCAGCCGGCCATGGAGAGGTCGTAGTCCTCGAGGAAGGCGACCCGCCCGGCCACCCCCGGCGCGCCCTTCAGCTGGAACATCTGCTGGACGATGCGCTTGGCGCCGTCGTCGTTCGGGTGGGCCTTGCCGGCGAACAGCAGCTGCACCGGTTGCGGTCGGTCGAGCATCGCGAGGGCCCGGGCCGGGTCGAGGGTCAGCAGGTGCAGGCGCTTGTAGGTCGCGAGGCGGCGGGCGAAGCCGATGGTGAGGGCGTCGGCGTCGAAGGTCTCGGCGGCGGCCTCGACGTAGTCGATCTGCTCGCCGCGCCGCAGCCGATCGTTGATGGCGTGACGTCGAACCCGCTCGATCAGGCTGGCCCGCACCTCGCACCGTGCCGCCCACCACTCGGCGGCCGGGATGTCGTCGACGACGCGCCAGACGCCCGGGTCGGTCGTGTGCTCGGCCCAGTCCGGCCCGGCCGCGGCGTCGAGCAGGCGGCGGATGGGCGGGGCCTGGAACGTCGGCAGGTGCACGCCGTTGGTGACGGCGGTGATGGGCACCTCGTCGACCGCGCGGCCGGGGAACATGGGCTGCCACATGGCCCGGGCGATGCCTCCGTGGCGCTGGCTCACCCCGTTGACGTGGCGGCTCATCCGGATGGCGAGGGGCGTCATGCCCACGCCCTCGCCGTGGTCGTCGGGGTGCACGCGGCACATCCGCAGGAACCGGTCGGCGTCGATGCCGAGCCGGGTCGGGCAGTCGGCGAAGACGGCGAGGAACTCGTCCGGCGAGTAGCTCTCGTTGCCGGCGGGCACGGGCGTGTGCGTCGTGAACACGACCTTCGAGCGCGCTCGGGCGATCGCGTCGTCGAAGGCCACGCCGTCGGCGACCTGCTCCGCGGCGAGCTCGAGCGCGGCGAGCGCCGGATGGCCCTCGTTGAGATGGACGATGGCGGGATCGATCCCCAGGGCCCGCAGGGCGCGGATGCCCCCGATCCCGAGCACCCCGTACTGCGCCAGCCGCAGCGCCCGGTTGCCCTCGTAGAGCCGGGCGGTGATCCAACGATCGATGGGGTTGTTCTCGGGTCGCTCGGCGTCGAGGAGGTACAGCGGGACCCGACCCACGTCGACTCGCCACACCTGGCACACCACGTGGCGGCCGGAGAGCGGCACGGTGACGAGCAGCGGCGACGTGCCGTCGGTGGTCACGCGCACGGCGGCGCTGTGCTCGGGATCGAGCTCCTCCCACGACTCGTGCTGCCACCCGGACAGGTCGACGCGCTGGTGGAAGTAGCCGCGGCGGTAGAGCAGGCCGACGCCGACGTAGGGCAGCGCCCGGTCGGACGCCTCCTTCAGCATGTCCCCGGCGAGGACGCCGAGCCCGCCGGAGTAGACCGGCAGCGACGTGTGGACGCCGAACTCCGAGCAGAAGAAGGCGACCGGGCCCGTGACCTCGTCGGCGAGGACCTCGGCCCGTCCCGCCTCGGACGGATCCCTCGGGCGCAGGCCCGCCTCGACCCGGGCCGCGAGCCCGTCGATGCGGGCGAGCAGCTCCGGCGACGAGGTGATCCGCTCGAGCGACGCCGGCGTGATCTGCTCGAGGAAGCGGACCGGGTTCCCCGACGACAGCTCCCACCGGTAGGGGTCGAGATCGCGGAACAGGACCCGTCCGTCCTCGGTCCAGCTCCACAGGTAGTTGTAGGCGACGGGCGCCAAGGGGCGCAGTCGCTCGGGGAGTCGGGCGGACAGGGCGGCGGCCGCCGCCGCGACGTCTGCGCTGCCGTCAGCTGCCATGGTCCCCCCCGAGGCTCGCTCCGGTCACCGACGCGCCGCACGCGCCGGCCTGCTCCTCGACACCGTACGCCGGGGACGGGGCCCCGTCACGAGTCGACGGTCCTTCCCGCTCCCGCTCCCCCTCCCCCTCCCGCGCCCGCGCCCGCCGCACGGCCTCGGCCAGGATCGCGACAGCGAGGACGAGGGTCAACGGCTCGACGACGGCGACGTGGACGGCTGGCTGTAGGGAAACGTCGAGTTCACAGCGAGAAGCTCTCTAAGAGCGACAGATCGCTCTAGGTCGCCCGTGGATCGCGTCCGGAACCCGTTCACGCCGGGAGCCGGGAGCCGCCCCCCTCTCTCGGTGGGCCGAGACGAGCAGCTCGAGGCGATGACGGTCGCCGTACGCCGTCTCGCGCTCGGACGCTTCGAGCGCAGCGTGCTCTTGAAGGGGTTGCGTGGCGTCGGCAAGACGGTCCCGCTGAACGGGTTCGGGCGGATCGCCGAGAAGGAAGGCTGGCTGCACACCCACGTCGAGGCCACCGATGACGTCCACGTCGCGTCGGCCGTGGCGACGCTCACCCGCCGGGTCTTGCTCGAGTTGAGCGTGGGGAGCGGACCAAGGATCGAGCCCGCCCGGCGCTGGGCGGCCTGCGGAACTTCGTGCGGGTCCGCGTCCCCGCCGGTGAGGTGGGGACGGTGATGCTCGACTTCGAGCCCCAGCCGGGACGGGCGGACTCGGGCCAGCTGGACACCGACATCGGTGGCCTGTTGACGGAGCTCGGCGAGACCGCACGTGTCGCCGGGACGGGGGTGCTCATCACCCTCGATGAGCTCCAGTACCTGCGCCGCGACGAGCTGTCGGCGCTGATCGTCGGGCTGCACCGCATCTCCCAGCTCGGGCTGCCGGTGCTCGTCGCCGGAGCGGGGCTCCCCTCCTTGCCCGGCCTCGCTGCCCGGCAGGCCCTTGTCCAGCCTGTGCTCGAGGAGGGTGCCGGCTGGGCGAACCAGGCGGTGGAGCGGGTCATCGTCGACACGCAGGGCTACCCGTACTTCCTGCAGGAGTTCGGCAAGCAAGCCTGGAACGTCGCCGAAGGCCCCGAGATCGGCACCGCCGACGTCGAGGCAGCCGTCATCCTTGCGGCCGACGATCTGGATCGAGGCTTCTTCCGCGCTCGAATCGACAAGACCACCGATGCCGAGCGGGAGTACCTGCGGGCCATGGCGGCCCTCGGCGGACCGGGCCCCTACAAGTCCGGCGACGTCTCGCGCCGCATGGGGAAGAAGACGACCCAGACGGGCCCCGTGCGACCTCCAGGCACTCGGGGCTCCGTTGGCTGGAGACCGCAGCACCCCTGATCACGTCGCGTCGAGGTCGTGTCCGGGCGGCGGTGCGGCCTCGAGCTCGCGGACCTGGATCATCAGTGCGGTCGCTCCCCGGTCGCTGCCCTTGCTGTGCAGCTCTCCGCGGCCGATGAAGGCGACGTCGCCGGAAGCGAGCGGGACGCGATGACCGTCCGCGCCTGCCACCCATCCGGTTCCGTCGAGGACGAAGAGGAGCTGACCGAAGCCGGCCTCGTGCGGTCCGATGACGCCTCCCGGTTCGAAGGTGATGAGGTGGACGTGCGCCTCGCCCTGTCCGTCGGCGATGCGGGCGCTCTCGGCTCGGGCGCTGCCGTACTGCGTGATCCGGGTCGGCTGGACGGAGCCGAGGGGCAGCACCCTCATCGCCGCGCGCCTCGGACGGCGGTCGGGTCCCCGGCCGGCGGGTACGCGGGGGACGAACGGGAGCGACCCGCCAGCATCCGGACGCAGCCCAGGCGCCGGCTCGCCGCGCGGCCCGCCGACGACGGTCTGCCGCCGCGAGCGGCGCACGCTGACATCGCGCTGACACGTTCCTCGCTCATGGCCTCTGGCCTGGCCCTTCGTACGGCCCGCTCCGCGGTGACGTCTTCGCTGGCGGGGCAGGACTCGAACCTGCAACCCCCTGATCCAAAGTCAGGTGTTCTGCCACTTGAACTACCCGCCAGGGCGCCCCCCAGCCTGACACCCCGGCCGGCCCGTTCGCACCACCTCCGGCCGGGCGGCTAGTCTCGCTCCCCGCCATGGGATCGCTGATCAAGAAGCGCCGCAAGCGCATGCGCAAGAAGAAGCACAAGAAGATGCTGCGGCGCACCCGCTTCCAGCGCCGCAAGTAGCCCCAGCCGGCGTCGGCGCCGCTCAGCCACCCACGGTGAGCTCGGCTCGGGCCGCCGGGAGCGTGTCCACCATCAGGTAGGCCCGCACGGCGGTGGGCGCCTGGCCGTCGGGAAGCGCGACGGCCACCGACGTCACGGTGCCGTCGGCGCCGGCGCTCACCGTGGTGGCGTCGGCATAGGCGAGCGGGAGCGGGGTGCCGGTGGCGGTGTCCACCAGCAGCACCCCGAGGTTGTGCTCGGCCGCCGGCAGCGACGACCCGGCCAGCGTGGCGGTGACCGCACCGGCCGACGACGCGAACGTCACCTCGCCCACGCCCGCGGGCAGCTCCCCGGCGTCGTACGGGCGCATCTCGGCGCCTCCGAACACGTCGAGCAGGTCGGTGGTGGGGTTGCAGTAGCCGAGCTGCTGCAGGAACTGCCCGTAGAAGGTGATGCGGCCGCACACGGCCTTGGCGTTGAGCGCCGGGCTGTCCGGCCGGCCGCCGCTGGCGTCGAGGCGGGTGGCCACCCGGAAGTAGTCGAACGGCAGCGGGAAGTTGTTGAACTGGACCGTGAACCCCTGCTCGTTCACGAACGTCACCAGGTCGCCGGCCGACGACACCTGCAGGGGGAACCGCACCGCCGAGGCGGGGTCGGGCTCGGCCCCGTCGCCATCGGCGACCGGGCGGCCGCCGATGGCCCAGGCCACCGCCGCATCGCCGCGTCCCTCCACCATCCCGATGAGGTAGTGGATCGAGTCGAACCCGATCTGGTTGTAGCTGGGCAGGATCGTCGGGAGCGGCGCCGCCAGCCGGTACAGCTCCACGCCCCCGGCCGGATCGCCGGGCGCAGCCGGCACGGAGAACGGGAACGCGGCGTCGGCCGGCCAGGGGCGGACCTCGAACGTGAACGTCTCGTCGACCGAGCCGCCCACGGTGCCCCCCGAGAACCGCAGGCCGTCGCGGTCCAGGCCGACGAGGTAGTCGCCGGTCACCCGGACGGTGAGGGTGCCGCCTGCGGGGCCGGCCCAGAGATCGCGGGGCACGACGGTGACGAACTTCCGGTCGCCCGACACGTCGATGATCGCCTCGACGGCGGGGTCGAGCTCCACCTGCACGCTCGCCGAGTCGAGCAGCGCCAGCTCGGTGGCCCCGGCCGACCGCACGGACAGGGTGAACGCCAGGGGCTCGTTGGCGTCGACGACGGCGGGCGGGTCGACGAGGAGCCGCCCGAAGCGCGTGGTCACGTACAGCCGGGCACCGTCGGAGGGCAGGTCCTCGCCCGGCCCCACCCGGCACCGGTCGTCGCCGCCGGCCTCGGGCCGGAGGCAGTAGTCGTACGGGACGAAGAACACCTCGCCGCTCTCCCCGGCGATCGCCACGCCGTCGGGCCCGAGGGCGGGTGAGGCGTTGAGGTCGTTGCGGTCGCCGTCGATCAGCAGGATCGACCAGCGCAGGGTGCCGTCGGGCTCGAGCACGAACAGCCGCCCCTCGCCGGAGCCGACGTACACCCGCCCGGCCGCGTCCACGGCGGGTGACGAGCGGATGGGCTCCAGCGCGTCGAACGTCCAGCGCACCGTGCCGTCGGCCGGGTCGAGGCCGTAGACGGTGCCGTCGGCCGCCGGCTGCACGATCGTGCCGTCGGGCAGCTCGGCCGGGCTGGCGTAGATGTGGTCCCGGGCACCGAACGTCCACGCCTCGGCCCCGGTGGCCGGGTCGAGGGCGCGCACGATCCCGTCGAAGCCGCCGAGCACGACCAGACCGCCGGCCTCGGGCGAGGTGAGCATCGGGCTGGCGACCATCGACCCCTTGCCCTGGGCGGCCCAGAGCTGCTGGCCGGTGGCGGCGTCGAGGGCGAACACGTTGGCCGCCAGCGGGAAGTTGCTCCCCAGGTAGAGGCGACCGGTGGCGGCGTCCACCGCCGGGAGCGACCACGTCTGGTCGGCCGTGGCGAAGCACCAGCGCTCCTCGCCGGTGTCGCCGTCGACCGCGTAGGTGCAGAAGTTGTCGTTGGGCGCGAACAGGGTGCCGTCGGAGCCGACGGCCACGTTGCCCTCGAACCAGCGGATGAAGGCCCCGGTGTCGGCCGGCGGGGCCGCCTCGAACGTCCACGCCACCGCCCCGTCGTCCCGATCGAGGGCGTACAGCGTGCCGTCGCCCGAGCCGACGATCACCCGACCCTGGTCGTCGAGCAGGGCCGCCGAGTCGATGATCTCCCCGGTGTCGACCTTCCAGCGCAGCGTGCCGTCGGGGGCGATGGCGTAGAAGGACCGATCGGCCGACCCGACGTACACCGTGCCGTCGCCACCGACGACCGGCGTGGAGAAGACCCCCTTGCCCGTGGGGAACGTCCAGGGCTCGGCGCCGGTGTCCTCCCCCGCCACGGCGCTGGCCCCGGTCTGGCGGCTGTTCGCCCGGAACTTGGGCCAGGGGCTCTGCGGGTCGAGGGGCACGTCGTAGCGGTAGGTCACGGGCGACGCCTCCGTCGTGGACGTGGTGGGCGCGGGCACCGAGCCGTCGTCGCCGTCACCCGAGCAGGCGGCCACGCCGGCCAGCGACGCGACCAGCACGGCCACGACCAGGCGCCGCCGAGCCGTCCACCCGACCCCGCTCCCGAGCACGGGCCGCAGGCTAGGGCCAGCCGTCGGCCGTCAGCGACGATCCGTGCGAGCCACCACCACCCGGGCCGGGGCGAGGGCCTCGGCCAGCGCGGCGTGGGCGCCGTCGACGAACCAGGTCGAGCCGCTGCCAGCCAGCACCGGCCTGGCTCCGGTGACGGCCGTGATGCGGTCGCGCCACTCGACCAGCCGCGGCTCCACCGCCAGGGCGGCCGGCTCGAGGTCGTTGGGGCCGTCGGCGGCCGGCCCGCCGAGCTCGTCCCACGCGCGGTAGACGGCCGCGGTGGAGACGCCGAAGGGGGGCGTCACCAGGGTGAACGTGCGCGCCCGCGGGGGCAGCGGCTCGACCACCTCGCCCACGCCGCGCACCCGGGCCCGGCCGCCCACCACGCAGAAGGGCACGTCGGCGCCGAGGCGGGCGGCCACCGCCGGGTCGGTCACGCCGGCCCAGCGCAGCACGGCCGCGGCGTCGGCCGATCCCCCGCCCAGCCCGGCACCCGCGGGGATCCGCTTCTCCAGGCGCACGTGCGCTCGCCGTCCGGCGGCCGCCAGCGCCCGGCGGACCAGGTTGTCATCGCCCCGGGGCACGTGCCCGACCCCGGCTCCGGCGTCGACCACCTCCAGCCCGTCGCCCTCGCCGATCGAGAGGGTGTCGGCCAGGTCGAGCGTGACCATCTCGGCGTCGAGGAGGTGGTAGCCGTCGGCCCGCACCCCCGTGACCCGCAGCGACACCGTGAGCTTGGCGGGGGCGCGCACGACGACGGGCGGGGCGTTCACGGCCCCATCGTGCCCGAGCGTCCGCCCGGCGCGGGGCGCGGCACCGCGGCCAGCCGGCCCCACTCCTCCACGCCGAGCTCCTCGGCCCGTGCCTCGGGTCGCACGCCGGCGGCGGCGAAGGCCTCGGGGGCGACGAGACCCGCGAGCGAGCGGCGCAGCATCTTGCGCCGCTGCCCGAACCCGGCCCGCACCAGCTCGAACAGCCGAACCCGGTCGACCTCGGCGCCCACCGCGGGCGTCGCCCGCCGCACGATGCGCACCAGCGCCGACTCCACCTTCGGCCTGGGCACGAACACCGATGCGGGCACCCGGCCCACCACCTCGGCCGTCGCCCAGTACGCCACCTTCACCGAGACCGCGCCGTAGGCGGGATCACCGGGCCCGGCGGCGAGGCGCTCGGCCGCCTCCCGCTGCACCATCACGAGCATGCGAACGATCTGGGGCACGGTGTCGAGCAGGCCGGCGACGAGGGGCGTGGCCACGTTGTACGGCAGGTTGGCGACCAGCACCCACGGACCCTCGCCCAGGAGGCCGGCCCAGTCGACCCGGAGGGCGTCGGCCTCGACCAGGCGGACGCCGGTGCCCACCAGCACCTCGGTGCGGAGCACCTCGGCCAGGCCCCGGTCGAGCTCGACGGCCGTCACGGCCGCCCCCGTCTCGACCAGCGCCAGGGTGAGCGAGCCCAGTCCGGGACCCACCTCGACCACCCGGTCGCCCGGCCCCACCTCGGCCAGGCGGGCGATGCGCCGCACCGTGTTGGGGTCGACCACGAAGTTCTGCCCCAGGGCGCGACTGGGGGCGAGCCCGTGGCGCGCCAGCAGCTCGGCGACGTCGCGGGGGGAGAGCGTCACCCGCCGGGCGGCAGGCCGTAGAGGCGCTCGGCGTTCGCCCACGACGCCGACGCCACCTCGGCCGGGTCGATCCCCTTGGCCGCGGCCACGCCGGCGCCCACCAACGGCAGCAGGGCGGGCGTGTTGGGCCGGCCCCGGTGCGGCACCGGCGCCAGGTACGGCGAGTCGGTCTCGACGAGCAGCCGGTCGAGCGGGCAGAGGGCGGCGGCGGCCCGCAGGTCGTCGGCGGCCTTGAACGTGACGATGCCGCTGAACGACAGGGAGGCCCCGAGGTCGAGGCACCGCCGGGCCTCGGCGGGGCCGCCGGTGAAGCAGTGGAACACCGTCCGCTCGGGCACCCCTTCGGCCGCGAGGATCGCGAAGGTGTCGTCCCAGGCCTCGCGGGTGTGGATCACCAGGGCCAGGCCCCGCTCGTGGGCGAGGGCGATCTGGGCCGCGAAGGCCTCGCGCTGGGCCGGCCGGGGCGACAGGTCGTAGTGGTGGTCGAGGCCGGCCTCGCCCACGGCC
Source organism: Acidimicrobiales bacterium (assembly GCA_016716005.1). Taxonomy (NCBI): domain Bacteria; kingdom Bacillati; phylum Actinomycetota; class Acidimicrobiia; order Acidimicrobiales; species Acidimicrobiales bacterium. The sequence continues at coordinate 2,720,773 of JADJXE010000001.1, read as the reverse complement.
ACCACGCCGGGCTCGCCCAGCAGCCCGACGATGGTGTCGACGCCCTGGGACGCGTCGTGCGGGTGCAGCCCGACGGTGGCCCACACGCCGTCGTGCCCGGCGGCCAGGTCCAGCGCGGCCCGGCTGTGCTCGGCGTCGGTGCCGACGACCACGAGGCGCTCCACGCCGGCCTCGCGGGCGGCGTCGAGCGCGCCGGCGGCCACGTCGTCGGCCGTGACGTGGCAGTGGTGGTCGATCCAGCGCGGGGTCCCGGCCACCGCGCTCACCCCTCGGTGATGCGCGGGAACAGCGGCGCGCCCTTCTCGACCGGCAGGCCGCCCGGGTAGCCGCCCCACGCCGCCGCGCCGGGGAGGCGCTGCTCGCCGGGCCCGCCGGGCAGGCCGATGCGCCGCCACACCTCGGCGGCGCTGGCCGGGATCGCCGGGGCGGCGAGGAGGGCGACGATGCGGAGCACCTCGAGGGCGTCGCCGAGCACGGCGTCGACCGCCGGCCCGGGCTCGGCCTTCCAGGGCTCGTTGGCCTCGAGGTGGGCGTTGGCCTCGTGCACCAGGCGCCAGGTGGCCTCGAGGGCCTCGGACGGCTGCACCCGGGCCCAGCCCTCGGCGGCGGCCCCGACCACCTCGGCGGCGACGGGCGCGAGCGGGCTGTCGGGGCTGGGCGCCGGCCCCACGCCGCCGCACTTCGTGCCCACCACGGTCGCGACCCGCGCCAGCAGGTTGCCGAGGTTGTTGGCCAGGTCGGCGTTGTAGCGGGCGACGAGGCCCTCGAAGGAGAAGTCGCCGTCGGGGCCGAAGGGCGTGTCGCGCAGGAAGTGGTAGCGGAACCCGTCGACGCCCACGGCCTCGACCAGGTCGGCCGGGGCGATCTGGTTGAGCCGGGTCTTCGACATCTTCTCGCCGCCCACCAGGAGCCACCCGTGCACGAAGGCGTGCCGGGTGGGCTCGATGCCGGCCGAGAGCAGCATGGCCGGCCAGTACACGCAGTGGAAGCGGAGGATGTCCTTGCCGATCAGGTGGTAGTCGGCCGGCCACCACCGCTCGAACCGGGCCGGCTCGTCGGGGTAGCCGACCGCGGTGACGTAGTTGGTGAGGGCGTCGAACCACACGTAGGTGACGTGGGCCGGATCCCACGGGAGGGGGATCCCCCACGACAGCGACGTGCGGGAGATCGAGAAGTCCTGGAGGCCCTGGCGGATGAAGCCCAGCACCTCGTTGCGGCGGGTCTCGGGCTGCACGGCGTCGGGGTGGGCCGCGTACCACTCGAGCAGGCGGTCGCCGTAGCGGGAGAGCTTGAAGAAGTAGTTGTCCTCCCGCCAGGGCTCGACCGGGCGGTCGTGGATCGGGCAGCGGGTGCCGTCGATCAGCTCGGCCTCGGTGTAGTACGCCTCGCAGGCCACGCAGTACAGGCCCTCGTAGGTGCCGAGCTCGATGTCGCCGGCGTCGTAGCAGGCCTGCAGGAGGGACTGGGTGGCCGCGTAGTGGCGGGGCTCGGTGGTGCGGATGAAGTCGTCGTTGGCGATGTCGAGCAACTTCCAGGCGTCCTTGAAGCGCTCGACGGTGCGGTCGGCCCACTCTCGGGGCGTGACCCCGTGCGCCTCGGCGGCCCGCTGGACCTTCAGTCCGTGCTCGTCGGTGCCGGTGAGGAAGAAGACGTCGTCGCCCAACGACCGGTGCCAGCGGCACACGGCGTCGCCGACCACGGTGGTGTACGCGTGCCCGATGTGGGGCGCGTCGTTCACGTAGTAGATCGGCGTGGTCAGGTAGAAGCGGGCCACGGGCTCACACTACCGACCCCCCTCCGGGGCCCCGCCCGGCATTCCTCGGCGGCTCAGCGCGGGGTGACGAGCGCGACCGACAGCCGGGGGTCGGGGTGCCAGCAGAACCGGACCCAGGCGTCGACCGGGGTGCGCTCCCACGGGTCGACCTCGACGATCTCGGCCGGCCTCGGGGGTTCGAAGACCTCCTGGAGCCCCAGTGCCACCGCGGTGAGCAGGGCGCCCCCGGTGAAGCGCGCTCGCCACCCCCCGACGAGGCGGGTCGCGGCGCCCGGCTCCCGGGGCGGCTCCCATGCGTCGATGGCCGCGAGGGTGTCGGGGTCGTACACCTCGCCGAGGTCGCCGGGCACCACCCCGTCACGCTACCGGTGCGCCGCCGTGGCGCTCAGCCGCGGGCGTCTCGGTCGAGTCGCACGGCCAGGTCGTACACCTCGCGCTTGGGCACGCCCAGCGCTCTGGCCACCTCGGCCACCGCCACCTTGCGGTCGGCGCCCCCGGCCAGCCGCTCGCGCAGGGCGGCCTCGATCGAGGCGGGGCCCGGGGGGGCCGGCTCCGGGGCCCCCTCCAGCACGAGGGTGACCTCGCCCCGCGGCGGCACCTCGGCCACCCACGCCACCGCCTCGGCGAGGGTGCCCCGCCAGACCTGCTCGAACAGCTTGGTGAGCTCGCGCACCACCACGACCCGGCGGTCACCGCCGGCCGTCGCGGCCAGGTCGCCGAGGGTGCGGGCCAACCGGTGGGGGGCCTCGAACAGCACGGTGGTGCGACGCTCGGCCGCCACCGCCCCGAGCCGCTCCGTGCGCGCCGAGCCCGACCGGGGGAGGAACGCCTCCACGCAGAAGCGGCCGGTGGGCAGGCCGCTCACCACCAGCGCGGCCAGCGCGGCCGACGGGCCCGGCACGACGGACACGTCGTGACCGGCCGCCACCGCGGCGCGCACGAGCCGCTCGCCCGGGTCGGAGATCCCGGGCGTCCCGGCGTCGGTGACCACCGCCACCGTGCGACCGGCGGCCAGCAGGGCCAGCACCTCGGGCACCTGGCGGGCCTCGGTGTGCTCGTTCACCACCAGCAGGCGGGGCCGCGACACCCCGGCGTGCTCCAGCAGCCGCCCGGTCCGTCGGGTGTCCTCGCAGGCGACGGCGTCGGCACCGGCCAGGGCCTCGACGGCTCGCGGCGACAGGTCCTGCAGGTTGCCGATGGGTGTCGACACGAGCACGAGGCGGCCGCGGCTCACGGGCTCATCCGCGGATCTCGACGACGTCGCCCGGCAGCAGCCGCCACCGGGCGAAGGCGCCGGCCTCGGCCTCGACCACTGCCCGCGCCCGGAGCCGGGGACGGCCGAGCCGGTACCGGCGCATGGTCACCACGTCGAGCACGAGCCCGTCGGCGGTGACGAAGGCGACGTCGATCGGGAAGCGCATGCCGATCGTGTGCACCGCCCGGGCCGGGCGGAGGAGCAGCGCCCCCTGGATGCGGTCACGCCCCAGCAGGCCCCGCCGGCGCGCCCGGCGGGTGTCGGCGATCTCGAGGGCGGCCAGCACCCCTCCGTCTCGCAGCAGCCACGCCATGGCCCCGAGGTTCCCACGCGGCGGTCGCCCTGGGCGGCCACACCGGCCCGGGCCCTCCCGCCCCGGCGCGGCGGGCGCTGCGGGCGGGGGCGCCGAGGCCCTCGACCGGCCCTCGACGGGCGCCGCCGCATCGGCGGGGCGCCGGGCTCTGGTGGCGCGGGAGCCGTCGTGGTCTCATGGACGTCAGAGGTGAGTTGTCGCGGCTCTCCTGCCGCGACACGGCCATGAGAGCGACGGCGACCGATTCGGCCACAGAGGTTGGCCGCGCCCGGCAGGCCGAGCTGGAGGCCCGAGCGGTGGCGGCTGCGGCGTCGGGGGCGCCGGCCGTGCTGCTCGACGGGCTCGGCAAGGTCTACGGGGAGGGTGACGTCGCCGTGCATGCTCTCCGAGACGTCGGGCTCCGGGTGATGCCGGGCGAGTTCGTGGTGCTGCTCGGGCCCAGCGGTTCGGGGAAGACCACCCTGCTGAACGTGGTCGGCGCCATCGAGCGACCGTCGGCGGGCCGGGTGCTGGTGGCCGGGCAGGACGTCACGGCGCTGGACGACGACGGGCGGGCCGACTACCGGCGCCACCAGATCGGCTTCGTGTTCCAGTTCTTCAACCTGGTACCGACGCTGAGCGCCCTGGAGAACGTCCAGCTGATCGCCGAGCTGACCGGACCCGACGCCGAGGCCCGCAGCGCCCTGGCCCTCGAGCACGTGGGCCTGGCGCACCTGCTGCACCGCTACCCCGGCCAGCTGTCGGGCGGTGAGCAGCAGCGGGTCGCCATCGCTCGCGCCGTGGTCAAGGAGCCACCGCTGCTCCTGTGCGACGAGCCCACCGGGTCACTCGACCTCGGGACCGGCCGCCAGGTCCTCGCCCTGCTCCGGGCCCTGAGCCGGGAGGGCCACCACACGGTGCTGCTCGTCACCCACAACAGCGCCATCGCGGCGATGGCCGACCGAGTGGTGCGCATGCACTCCGGGGTGATCGCCTCCGACGAGGAGGTCGCAGCCCCGATCGACGCCGAGCGGCTCGAATGGTGAGCATCCTGTCGCGCAAGCTGCGCCGGGACGTGTGGCGCCACAAGGGTCAGTTCGTCGCCGTCGCCGTCACGATCGCGCTCGGTGTGGCCGTCTACGGGGGGGCCAGCGACGCCTACCGGAACCTCCGACGGTCCTTCGACCGGGTGTACGCCGACCTGCACCTGGCCGACGTCGTCGTCACCGGCCGCGGCGCGGACCTGCTGGCCCCCGACGTTCGGGCCCTGGACGGCCGGCCGCTGGTCGAGGCGAGGCTGCAGGCCGACGTGCCGTTCCGCCTCGCCGGTGGGCACAAGCTGCTGGGCCGGGTGGTCAGCCTGCCCGCGTCCGGCCAGCCGGCGGTGAACCAGGTCGACGTGCGCACCGGCGCCATGCCCGGGCCCGGCGAGGTGCTCGTCGAGCAGCACCTCGCCGACCACTTCGGCCTCGGCCCCGGCAGCACGCTCGAGGTCATGGCCCCGGAGGGGTGGCGGTCGGTCCGGGTGGCCGGCGTGGCCACGTCGGCCGAGTACCTGTGGCCGGCCCGGAGCCGCCAGGAGATCCTCACCACGCCCGAGCTGTTCGGCGTGCTCTTCGCCCCCGAGCCGCTCACCCGGTCGGTCGCCCCGCAGGCCACACCCCAGCTCGCGGTCTTCGCCACCGACCGGCGGGCGGCCGCGACCATCGACGACGACGTCGCCGCGCTCGCCGACCGCGCCGGCTCGTTCGAGGTCACCGCCCGCGCCGAGCAGCCCTCGGTGGGTGCACTGGCGGCCGACGTGGACGCCGTCGGCCAGTTCTCCGTGCTGTTCCCGCTGCTGTTCCTGGCGGCCGCCAGCCTGGGCACGTACATCCTGCTGAGCCGCCTGGTGTACGCGCAGCGCTCGACCATCGGGACGTTCCTGGCCGACGGGATCCCCCGGCGGCGCGTCGTCGGCCACTTCCTGGGCTACGGCGCCCTCGCCGGCCTGGCCGGCGCCCTGCCGGGCGCCGTCGCCGGCGTGGCCCTCGGCGGCTGGTTCGCGTCCCAGTACACCCAGGCGCTGGGCCTCCCCCTGCACGTGGTCACTATCGACGGGCGCACGCCGGCCGTCGGCGTGCTCGTCGGGGTGGCCGCCGCCCTCGTCGCCGCCGGGTTCCCCGCCCGCCGGGCGGCGCGGCTCTCGCCGGCAGAGGCGATGCGCGCCGAGGCCCCCACGGGCCGGGGCGGCCCCAGCCTGGCCGAACGGCTGATGCCCCCCCTGCGCCGGCTGCCGGCCCGCTGGCGGATGGTGCTGCGCGGCGTGGGGCGCAACCGCCGCCGCGCCGCGTTCACGATCGTGGGGGTCGTCATCGCCATCTGCCTGATGCTGGTCTTCTGGGGCCTGCGCGACACCCTGAGCAGCGTCCTCGACCGCCAGTTCCACGAGACCCAGACCGAGGACGCCCGGCTCCAGCTGGCAGCCGGCGCCGCCGACGCCACCCTCGAGGGGGTGGCGGCCGACCCGGCCGTGGCCGCCGTGGAGCGCACCGGCCAGTTCGACGCCGTCCTCACGGCCGGCGACACCCGCTACGACACCCTGCTGCTCGCCTTCCCCCCGACGACCACGATGCACCGCTTCACCGAGCCCGGCGGCCACGAGCGGACGCTCCCCGACGACGGGGTCCTGCTCGGCATCGGCCTCCGCGACACGCTGGGTGTCCGGGCCGGCGACGTCGTCACCCTGACCCTCCCCGGCACCGGCCGGCAGCTGCAGGAGCGGGTCGCCGGCTTCGTCGACGAACCCATGGCCGCGGTCGCCTACATCTCCCTCGACGAGCTCCAGCGCGAGCTCGGCGACGACACGGCGACCGGCGCGCTGCTGCGGCTGGTCCCGGGCGCCGATCGGGCCGACGCCGAGGCCAGGATCAGCGCGCTCCCCGGCGTCACCGGCTACCTCGACACCGAGAACCTCGAGGCCGCGATGCGCGACGCGTTCCGCCTCTACGACACGCTCGTCGGCCTCATGCTCGCCTTCGGTGCGCTCATGAGCGCAGCCCTGCTGTACAACGCCATGGCCGCCAACGTGGCCGAGCGGACCGCGGAGATCGGCGCCCTCAACGCCGCCGGCATGAGTCGCCGGCTCACCGCCCGCCTCGTCGCCGGCGAGAACCTGCTCCTCACCGCTCTCGCCCTCCCGCTCGGCCTGCTCGCGGGATGGCAGCTCGCCCGCTGGTTCATGGCGACGTACCAGACCCAGGGCTACCACTGGAGCCTCCAGCTCCGCCCCGCCACCCCCCTGATCGCCGCGGCAGCCGTCGCCGTCGCCGCGGCCCTCGCCCAGCTACCGGCGCTCCGCGCCACCCGCCACATCGACATCGCCCGCGTCGTCCGCGAGCGCTCCACCTGACCGGCGCACCGGCCTGGCGCCGGCCGGCACCGGCGACTCGGGCCACTCGCTGCGCAGGTCGTGCTCGAACCAGGCGACGGACAGGCCACGGCGGTCGAGGGCGCGGTCGAGCGCCTCGACGAACAGACCCCGGCCGGGCCGGGCGGCGGCCGCCACGACGTGCTCGTTCATCCAGCGGCGGTCGAGGCAGCCCGGCGGGCAGCCGGCGACCGCGCCGAGGGACGACGTCACGTCGAGGGTCGTGGCCACCCCGCAGCTGGGCGAGGCGCCCACCCCGACGATGCCGACCACCTCGAAGCCGTCGGTCACGTAGTCGGAGACCTGCCGGGCGACCCGGGCGGCCAGCCGCCGGTACCGGAGCCGGGTGACCGCGAGCAGCAGCGGCAGCGCGGCCCGGACGACCGGCCGGAGGTGACGACGGCCGTAGACGTGCAGCAGGTGCCGCTTCAGCACCCCACCCCACGCCGCCTGCTCGGGACAGGGCATCTGGCAGATGCCGGTGCCGTCGCGTAGGAACGGCTCCACCACCTCGACGACCGCACCCGGCCGGAAGGCGCCGCCCAGGTAGCGGGTGTTCTCGTTGAGCAGGCAGTGCGACACGAACACCACCCGACCGCTGCGGTCGTCGGAGAGCCCCGACCGGAGTCGATCCACCCGACCGCGCCGCTCCCGCCGACGAAGCCCGACGCGACGCTCACCCACCCCCTGACTCCGTTCCCGCCGAACCGACGCGGCAAGAGGCGAAGGTCCCATCGAGGCCACCGGCACCGGCACCGGCACCGGCACGCACCGGCGGGCGCGCCGCTCCCTCGGCGACATCCGGGGTCTACGGTGGCGCCGCGGACCACAGGGAGGCGACAGGCATGCAGAGCGTGATCCTGGACGACGGGGAGGACGAGTCCGCTCCCCTCCCCGAGGGCATGCGCTACGAGCACGGCAAGGTGGTGCCCCACCTCACCACCGAGCAGCGCGCGGCCCGGGGCAAGGCGGCCCGCAGTGAGGTGCCGCGGTCGAGCCACGCCGGCTTCACGCCCGGCCCGCTCCGGCGCGACCCCGTCGAGCTGCTGGAGAGCCAGACCGCCACGCGGGTCCCCGAGCTGGTGCCCATCCGCTACGGCCGGATGCTGGTGTCGCCGTTCACGTTCTACCGCGGGGCGGCGCTCGTCATGGCCAGCGACCTCGCCGCCACCCCGCGCTCCGGGCTCACCGTGCAGGCCTGCGGCGACGCGCACCTCATGAACTTCGGCGCGTTCGCCTCGCCCGAGCGGCGCCTCGTCTTCGGCATCAACGACTTCGACGAGACCCTCCCCGGCCCGTGGGAGTGGGACGTCAAGCGCCTCGCCGCCAGCTTCGCCATCGCCGGACGTGACAACGGGTACTCGCTCAGGGAGCGCAAGAAGGCGGTCCTGGCCCTGCTCGGCGCGTACCGCTCGGCCATGCGGGAGTTCGCCGGCATGGCCAACCTCGCGGTGTGGTACTCGCACATCGAGCTCGAGGCGTTCCTCCAGCAGCAGCTGGAGCAGCCGAAGATCGACCCCGCCACCCGGAAGCGGAGCGCGGCCAACGTGGCCAAGGCCCGCACGCGCGACAGCGTCCAGGCTCTCGACAAACTCACCCACGTCGTCGACGGCGAGCGGCGCATCATCAGCGACCCGCCCCTCATCCAACCGATCGAGGAGCTCCTCGAGGGGATGGAGCGCGAGCAGATCATGGAGACCCTGCGAGCGGTGCTGCGGAGCTACCGCCGCACGCTGCAGAGCGACCGCCGCCACCTGCTCGAGGACTTCCAGCTGGCTCACGTCGCCCGGAAGGTCGTGGGCGTGGGCAGCGTCGGCACGAGGGCCTGGATCCTGCTGATGTTCGGCCGCGACGACGGCGACCCTCTCTTCCTGCAGGCCAAGGAGGCGCAGGCTTCCGTGCTGGAGCCGTTCGTCGGGCCGAGCCGCTACCGCTCCAACGGCGAGCGCGTCGTGCACGGCCAGCACCTCATGCAGGCGAACAGCGACATCTTCCTCGGGTGGGACCGCGTCGTCGGCCACGACGGCGTCGAGCGGGACTACTACGTCCGCCAGCTGCGCGACTGGAAGGGCAGCGCGCTGGTCGAGGCCATGACCCCGGCCGTCATGGCTCTCTACGGCAACCTGTGCGGCTGGACGCTGGCTCGGGCCCACGCCCGGTCCGGCGACCGCATCGCCATCGCCTCGTACCTGGGTGCGGGCGACACCTTCGACCGGGCCGTCGCCGAGTTCTCCGAGGCCTACGCCGACCAGAACGAGCGCGACTACGACGCCCTCGTGCGAGCCGAGAAGGACGGCCGCATCGCCGTGCAGCGCGGGCTCTGACCCGAACCCGACCCCCGCAGCGGGTGCCACCCCGGCGGTCGGTGGCTGGGCGACGACGCGCTCGACGGCGGATCAGCGTCGCGGGCCGCCCACCACCTGCGCGTCGTGCAGGGCCGAGATCTCCGTGTCGCTCATGCCGAGCACCGTCGACAGGATCTCGTCCGTGTGCTCACCCAGCACCGCGGCCGGTGCGGGCTCGGTGCGCTCGAAGGCGCTGAAGTCGAGCGGCGTGCCCGGCACCGGGTACCGCCCGATCCCCGGCTGATCGACCATCGAGAACATCGGGTTCTCGGGCGAGCAGTCGGGGTCGTCCCGCACCACCTCCTCGAAGGTCCGGAACTGCGACCACGTCACGCCGGCCGCGTCGAACGAGGGAGCGAACTCCTCCACGGTGCGGGCTCGGAACCAGGGCTCGAGGATCGCGGTGATCTCCTTGCGGGCCCTGAACCGATCCCCCTCGAGGCACAGGTCGAGCCCGAGGTCCCTGCCCAGGGCGTCGAGCTCGGCCTGCAGGCCGGTGCAGGCGCACAACAGGTCCCACTGCCGTCGAGTGAGCCCGATCACCATCACCCGCCGCCCGTCGGCGGTGACGAAGCTCTGGCCGTAGGCCCCGTACAGGGCGTCGCCGTACTTGGGGCGGTTCTCGCCGTTGACGACCACCTCGCCGATGATGCCGAGGTCGCCCAGCATCGCCAGACCCACGTCCTTCAGCGCGACGTCGACTTCCTGCCCCTGGCCCGTGAGCCTGCGGTGCCGCTCGGCCGCCAGCAGGCCGAGCGCCGCCATCTGCCCCGTGATGCAGTCCCACGCCGGGAGCACGTGGCAGACGGGCTCGGTCGACCCTTCGGGGCCGGTGGCGTACGGGAAGCCCAGACCGGGGTTCACGGTGTAGTCGACCGCCGGACCCCCCTGGCGGGTGCCGAGCACCGTGACCAGGATCACGTCGTCGCGGTGCTCCCGGAGGTGCTCGTAGTCCATCCAGCCGCGCACCCGGAGGTTGGTGAGGAAGATGCCGGCACCCGGTCCGGGACCGCAGATGAGGCGGGTGAGGATCTCCTGACCCTCCGGCTTCGTCATGTCGACCGCGATGGAGCGCTTCCCCTTGTTGAGGCCGGCCCAGAACAGGCTCTCGCCGTCGCTGGTGACCGGCCAGCGGTGGTGGTCGAGGCCGCCGCGCAGGCGATCGAACCGGATCACGTCGGCGCCGAGCTGCGCCAGCGTCATGCCGGCGAGCGGCGCCGCGACGAACGCGGAGCCCTCGATGATCCGCAGCCCTCGGAGGATGTCGACCATGTCGTTGCCTTCCAGTCCTTCGGTGCCGGCTCTCTCGGTGCCGGCTCTCTCGGTGCGTGCCGACGGATCGAGGAGGGGCGCTGGGGCGCTCACGGCAGCAAGCCGGCGAGGCGGGCACGCTCGACGACGGTCTCGCACATCCGCAGCGAGGCGACGTCGATCATCTTGCCGTTCACGCTGACGGCGCCCCTGCCCTCCGCGACGGCGGCCTCGTACTCGCTCACCACGGTCTGCGCCCAGCGCAGCTCCCGCTCCGACGGGACGAAGGTGCGGTTGACCGTGTCGATCTGGCCCGGGTGGATGCACCACTTGCCGTCGAACCCCATCGCCCGGCCCACCTTGCACGCGCGGGCGAGCCCTTCGGGGTCGGCGACACCGCCGAACGGGCCGTCGATCACCCGCTTCCCGTACGCCCTCGCCGCGCTCACGATGGCGTGCATCACGTAGTGCCAGCGGTGGCCCGGGTAGATCTCGTCGTGCTCGTCGAGCTCGCCGATGGAGTCCATCGGCATCTGCACCGAGGCGGCGTAGTCGCCCGAGCCGTAGACGAGCGCCTCCAGGCGTGACGAGCACGCCGCGATCTCCCGGACGTTCACGCAGCCGGCCGCCGTCTCGATCAGCGCCTCGACGCCGATGGCTCGCTCGTACCGTCGGTGGCTCTCGATCTGGGAGAGCAGCCGGTCCACGAACAGCACGTCGGCCGGGGTGTCGACCTTCGGGATGACGATTCCATCGATCCGGTCACCCACGTCCTCGACGACCTCGACGAGGTCTCGGTAGGCGAACGACGTGTCGAGCCCGTTGATCCGCAACATCCGCGACGCACGGCCGAAGTCGAGCTCGCGGAACGCCCGGCTCACGTTGGCGCGGCTCGCCTCCTTCTCGGTGACGGCCACGGCGTCCTCGAGGTCGATGCACACCGCATCGGCCCCGGCCACCGACGCCTTCTCGATCATCTTCCAGCTGGAGCCCGGCACCAGCAGCACCGAACGTTCGAGTCGCACGGCGATCAGTCACCTCCACGTGACATGAGCCCGCATGGCGATGTCGTCGGTGCCGTTCGCGGTGAACAGGTCGAACCCGCCGTCGGGCGCCCGCCGACCGGCGACGACGCACGGGTCGACGTCGAAGATCGGGCGCGCCGCCCTGAAGGTGTAGGTGGCCGGCACCGCGCCCGGGAGGTGCCGCTTGGCCGACTCCATGAGCAGCACGGCCTGCAGCGGCCCCTGGACGACGAGGCCCGGATAGCGCTCGGCCTCGGTGGCGTAGCGGAGGTCGTAGTGGATGCGGTGGCCGTTGAACGTGAGCGCCGAGAACCGGAACAGCAGCACCGGATCGACGGGGCGGGCCTCCTTCCACCCCAGGTCCTCGGGCAGCGGGTCGGGCGGGGGCGCGGCGTACGACTCGGGCATGGGCAGGTAGACGATGTCCTGGTCCTCCTCGACGGCCAGGCCCTGCGGCGACGCGATGGCGTGGCGGACGGTGACGAAGACCATCGGGCCGACCTTGCCCTGCTTCTCGGTGATCGTCAGGATCTCCGACGTCTTCTGCACCTGCTCGCCGATGTGCAGGTCGCGGTGGAACACCAGCCTCCCGCCGGCCCACATGCGACGCTCCAGCGAGATCGGCGGCAGGAACCCACCCCGTTGCGGGTGCCCGTCGACGCCGAGCCCCGACGTCGGGACGATCGGCAGGAAGTACAGCCAGTGCCACAGCTCGGGCAGCACGCTGCCGTCGAGCACCTCGAGCTCGGCCTGGTCGAGGGTGAGCGCGAGCGCCCTGGCCGGGGTCGGGTACAGGCGGTCGGAGGTCTCCTCCCGCTTCCCGACCCAGTCGCGCAGGTCGATGTCGCTCATGCCCCACATCCACTCTGCGAGGGTCCTCGCGCTCGGATCCCAGCCTGGCACCCGGAGCCCGTCGAGGAGAAGTCCGGCACCCCCGCCGCCATCAGCGAGCGGCTGGTGCAGATGATCGCCGACTCCCGGCCCTGGCCATCAGCGGGCACTCGGCGCGGTCGGGCGGTGGCCGACGAAGACGGTCCGCGGCTCCCGGTCCTCGGTGGTGTGCTCCGTGCGCGCCTCGGAGCGGAACCCGGCGTCGGCGAGGAGGCGAAGCCAGGTTGCCTGCGGGAAGAGGCCCGTCACGTGGACGTCGTGGACCACCCGCACCTCGCCGTGCTCGTCGCGCAGGAGGAAGGCGTAGTCGGTGCGGACCGTCGTGTCCTGCGGATCGGGGTCGGTGGACCACTCCAGGAACCGCACCCCCCGGCCGTCGGGGCCGTCGGAGCCGCCGTGGTCGGTGGCCGGCTCGAAGGTCTCGCGGGTGTGGTCGGGCAGCACCACGAGGATGCCGCCCGGCCGGCAGTGCTCGTAGGCCGTCCGCAACGTCGCCACGATCTGGTCCTCGGTGGTCAGGTAGTCGACCGCGTCATGGATGAGGACGGCGTCGAACGAGCGGCCGAGGCGCACGCTGGTCATGTCACCGGTGTGGTGCTCGCATTCGGGGTTCAGCGAGGCGGACACGGCCAGCATCGCCGGGGAGAGATCGACCAGCGTGAGCCGGAACGAGCGCTTCAGCCAGTACGCGACATGCCCGCCGCCGCTGCCGAGCTCGAGCACGTCGGCCACCCCGATGGAGGCCGACCGCAGATGGCGCTCGATCTCGCCGCTCTCCTCCTCGTAGTCGGAGACCGGCGAGATCAAGGGCCACCACGTGGCCAGCTCCCCGTAGAACCGCTCCTGCCCGTTGTCCATCGGTCCTCCCCGGCTCGCCGGTCGCCGGGTTCCGGCGATCGCGAGCCGTGCACCGACGACGCGGTTCAGCCTGCCCTGGTCAGCGGGCGTCGCGCTTGGCCTGCGCGCGCCGGCCGGCGGCCCGGTTGCTGGCGGCCGTCTTCTTCTCGACAGGTCGTCGTTGCCTGGCCGCCGTGCGACCGGCGGGCGCCGTCGGTTCGGCAGGGCCAGCCGACGGGGCTGCCGCGGCCCGCACACCGCGTGCGGCGGCGATGCGCTCCTCCTTGAGCTGCCTGGCGCTGGCGGCGGCCGCCGCGCCCAGCGCTCGGCTCACCCGGGCCAGGGCGTCCTCGAAGATCTCGGCCTTGGATGCCGACCGGCGGGGTGCCTGGGTGGCCTTGCCTCGAGCGCCCTTGGCCTCCACGGCCTTGGCGGCGTTGCGCCGGTGGAGCTGCACCTGCTTGTTGCGCTCACGGCGGACCCGCTCGTGCAGGGCGATGAGGCCGTCCTCGTCGAGCTCGGCGAGCCGCGTGCGCTCGGTCTCGAGCAGCAGCACTCGCTCGCGCTCGTTCAGGTTCTGGGGGGTGGCCCGCGCCATGGGGGTGCTCCTCGTCGATCGGTTCCCAGCGATGATGGCACCTCGTCGCCATCGCCGGCTGCGCCCGTGCGCACGCACGGGCGGGCGGCGGGCTGCGGTAGCGGTGGCGGACGTCGGACGCCCCCTCCTCGTTGCCGGCTCCGCCGGTGTGCTCCACCGCCTCGAGGCCGTGACACTCGTGGAAGCGTCGGGCGCGTGGTTGGCCGCGAAGGCCCGGAACCCGAGCCCGAGCGGCTGGCGGTCCGTGGCCAGAGCGAGCGGCGGCTGCCGACTCCATGGCGCCGAGTCGGCGAGAAGTCGGTGGGACTCCCGAACCGCCGCCGTCGCCAGCGGTCGCGGCAGGGTGAAGTCAGCGTGTTGCGCAGGACGTGGAGCCTTACGCTACGCGCATGCGGTTCGAGAGAGCGGGGTATGAGTCCCGCGGAGTGGTGGGGTTCGCGTGGGCGGATTCCCCGTGGCTCAGTGGGCCGATTCGAGTTCAGCGGGCTGAGCGGGGTCAGTGTCGCGCGGCTGGTTGATCGCTGCCATGGATGCTTCGGAGAGGTAGCGGCGGGCTACGGCCCACTCGTCGTGTTGGTCAGCGAGGATGGCGCCGATGAGGCGGAGGTCGTCGGCGTCGTTGGGGAAGATCCCGACAACGCGGGAGCGGCTCTTGATCTCCTTGTCGACCCGCTCGAGCGGGTTGTTCGACCAGATCTTGCGCCAGTGGGCCTGCGGGAACGCGCTGAACGCGAGCACGTCGTCGCGGGCGTCGACCATGAGCTGGGCGGCTTTGGGGAACTTGGCGTCCAGGGTGGTGGCGGCCTCGTCCCAGCGGGCGGCCACGGCGGCCGGGTCGGTGAGCGCGAACACCGACCGGAACAGGGCAGCGACCATCTCTCGGTGAGCCTTGGGGACACAGGCCTGCAGGTTGCGGGCGAAGTGCACCCGGCAGACTCCCAAGGTCAACCCTGCCCGTTTCTCGGGTCGATCGGGAGATCCGACGAGGCGCGCCGAAGCAGGCGACCTCTGGGTGACCGTTCGCGTCCCGCTGCTGCTTGTCAGGCGGTCGCAGTCCGCCGGTCGGGGTCGTAGGTGGCGTGGTCCTGCCAGCAACGCCACAGGATCCGGGCCCAGCGAGCGCCGATGGTGCGCAGCGCCCGATGGGAGTGTTGGCCGCGGTCGAGGGCGGCGAGGTAGGTGACGCGGCTGGGTTCGTCGACGCGTTCGAGGGTGTAGGCCCACCAGTTGAACGTGTCGCGCAGTCGCAGGTTGCAGGCGCGTCGGAGCCGGACTCGGGTGACCTTGCCGGACGCGTGGGTCACGGGTGCGAGGCCGGCCTCGGCGAGCAGCACGTCGACGGTGGGAAGGCGGTGGCGGTCTTCGCCGATCTCGGCGAGGAGGCTGGCGACGATGACCGGTCCGGCGGCGGGGAAGCTGTCGAAGATGGCGCTGTCGGGGTGGGCGGCGAACACGTCGGCGATGCGCGCGTCGAACGCCTTGAGCTGACGGTTGAGCAGTTCGAGTTGGTCGACCAGCGCGAGGGCGCCGAAGCGATGACCTTCGACGCTGCCCGCTCTCGCGGTGAGCAGGTGCGTGTGCAACCGCTCGACGAGAATCTCGGCGGCAACGCGGCCGGTGTAGCCGTGGCGATCGAGGAACCGTTGCATGCGCGCCGGGCCGACGTGCGCGGCCGTCTCCGGTGTCGGGTAGTCCCGCACGAACGCCAAGGTGATCGACCGGTCGACACTGGAGAACAGCTTGGCGGCGGCCGGGTGGTAGGCCTCGAGAGCCGACCGCAGTTGTGACTCCACGCCCCTCTGGTTCTCGAGGATGCGTCGTCGATCGCGCACGAGCACGCGCAGCTCGGCAAGCGTCGGAGACGGGATCGCGAGCGGGCGCCAACGGCTGTGCTCGTGACGCAACGTGTCGGCCAGCACGAACGCGTCGAACCGGTCATCCTTGCGGGCCGCGGACTGGTAGCGCTCCCGTGCTCGAGCCGAGACCCGAGGGCTCACCGGGAACACGGCGTGGCCGGCCAGTTGCAGGGCCTCGACGAGGACCCCCTCGCTGCGCTCGATCGCCACCGGTGTCGCTGTCCCGATGGCATCGAGAACGGCCAACAGCTCGTCGACGCCGTCGCTGGTGTGCGCGAACCGCTGGTTCACCTTCACGTCGCCAACGTCGTCGACGATCGCGAGCTGGTGGTGCGCGCCACCCCAATCGATGCCTGCAAACATGGACATCACGTCCTCCTTGGAGGTCGTGTCACCACCCCACGGCGTGCTCGACCTGGTCGCTCGTCACGGCGCTCGAAGCGCAACTCCCAATGGCCAGTGCGGAGCTCGCCACCGGCGGGAGGGACAGGTCTGCCGAAGGACCTCGAAGGTCACGCTGCCAAGGCCCTCTCCCGCCGGCGGGGAGCGACCAGCGGGACCATCCCGCCAGCCATACATGCTTCGACGACATCAAGCCGCCGAGGTGGATGATGCACTGACGAGCGCTGCCACGCCGCACCCTGGAAGTGCCGGCGGATGGCGTTGCGCAGCCCGGCGTGCGCGTCGGAGATCACCAGCCACACCACGGTGAGTCCCCGGTCCTTGAGCGAGCGCAGGAACCGGCCCCAGAACGTCTCGCCCTCGCTGTCGCCGATGTCGACCCCGAGGACCTCCCGGTCACCGTTGGCGGTGATCCCGGTGGCCACCACCACGGCTCGGGACACGACCTGGCCCAAGGCGTCGTCGCGGACGTTGGCGTAGGTCGCGTCGAGGTGCACGTACGGGAACGCGACATGCCCGAGGGTGCGGTTGCGGAAGGCGTTCACTCGCTCGTCGATCCCGGCGCAGACGCGCGACACCTCGGACTTCGAGATGCCCGCCTCGATGCCCATCGCCGCGACGAGGTCGTCGACCGAGCGGGTCGACACGCCGTTGATGTAGGCCTCCATCACCACGGCCCCCTCGTCGATGCGGAGCGCGTCGAGCAGCTCGGACAGAGCCATCGGTGTGTCTCCTCACGGTGAGTTCTCGCAGGAACACACCGAGGATCACGCCGATGGCTCACCTACTGGTGGACCCCGAACCTCACCACCCCACGGGACTCTGTCCAGGGCGTCCGGATAGTCTCGTGGTTCGATCGGACGCCCGACGGCGGGCCGGTGTCGTGCGACGGGTGTGATGGTCGGAGTTCGGTCTGGATCCCGCGCCCGACTACGACTCGGGATTCCTCTTGGAGCGCTCGTGCCCGGTGTGCGATCGGCACTTGGAGTTGGCCGTCTATCCCGAAGACGACTTGATCGGGGCGCGGGCCGGCGCCGGGTATGAGGAGGCCCAGGCCCGGGAGCCGGCGTTCTGGGAGGACCCGGTCGGCGGCACGCGGCTGATGGACCTGCTGTGGAAGCGCTACGCGGGTCGGATCGATCGCATCAGCCTCGAGGGTTGGGCGCTGGACTACTTCGCCGGCGACCGCATCAGCGCGGCGTATGAGTTCCTGGCGTTGCAGGACGGCCCGCAGGAGGAGTGAGCGGGCTCAGCAGGCCACGAACCTGCTGGCATCGAGCACCGGTTCGGCGTCCCAGCGGTAGGCGACCAGCGGTCCGCCCTTGCCGGCGCTGTAGTCCACACACGCCGCCCTGTCACCCTGCAGGACCGGTGTGCCGGTGAACCAGTAGTGGCCGAAGACCACCGGCACCGCATCGGTGTAGCGGGGGACCTCCCCGTCGGCGAGTTGCCGGTCAGGCAGGGCGTCGGCCGGTTGGTCGTCGGCGTCGTGCAACCGCGTCCCGCCAGGGAGCAAGGCGGCGGCTTGCAGGGTCTTGGCATCAGGGTTCCACCAGGCAGCCCGGGCCTTCGTGCGGGGGTGGCCGTCCTTGTCGAAGTAGTAGGCGCCGCCCATCGACACCTCGGGACCCTTGAGCACGTGCTCGATCGCCTGGTGGGTGCGGGTGCCCTTGGTGGTGCCCTCGACCACGACCTGGTCGGTGAGGGTGTGCTCGGGGGTGAGCAGGCCCTCGAGGTGGGCGATGTCGGCGTCGCTCCAGCAGGCGTGCACCACCCGGACGCCGTCGAGGTCGAGCCACAGCGGCAGGGTACGGAACCAGTCGATCACGGCCCGGTGGCGGGGGGAGTCCAGCCCGACTTCGTCGAGGAACTCCTGGTGCTGGCGCCGGTTCTTCGTCGTGTGAGGTCGGCAGTAGTCGAAGCTGGACGGGTTCACCGTGGCGTAGGCGACAGCGTTGAACTCGTGGTTGCCGAGCACCACCTGGGCCGACCCGGCGTCGACCATCGAGCGGACGATGCGCAGCGTGGCCAGCTGCTGTTCCTCCCGCCGGTCGATCAGGTCGCCGACGAACACGGCGGTGCGTTCCGGGTGCCGCAATGCCCCGCTGCGCTGGGCGTAGCCGAGCATCTCCAGGAGCTTCTCGAGCTGCTCGGCATGCCCATGCACGTCCCCGATCACGTCGTAGCCAGACATCTTCCCATCATGCCCGGCAAGGCCGCGCCTGACGCCATGCCGGGTCGACACGCTGCGCCGTGTGGACAGCCCGCGATCTCACCGGCCCTGCGGCGCCCGAGCGCTTGGCAACCTCCCGCGCCGCCTGTCCGTCAACGGCGGAACCCTGCGACACCCCTTCGCCATGCTGGCAGCGATGGAAGCAGCACAGTCAGGTGACCGGGTCCGGGCCACGGCGGTCGAGCGGGACGTGGGGGTGGTCGCGGGCATCCTGCACCTTCACTACGTCCCGTCCCTCGACGACGTGCAGGTGACGGTGCACCCCCAACGACGGCGGCAGAGTGGACGTCGACCCGTCCTCGGTCGAGGTGCTCGAACCCGGGGCACGGCTCCACAGCGGGCTGGAGGACGGAGACCCGCTCGTTGGCACCGCCGGATGGCGGCGCCTCACCGACCTGCGCACGGCCGCCGAGGCGGGACCGCCGCCAAGACCGCTCCGGGGCACGACACGCGCGTGGGCCGAGCTGTTCGCCGAGCTGCACCGGTTGGCGCATCCTCTGCTCGACGCCGGGTGGGTCGTCGTGAGCACCGAGACCGACGCTCACGGGACCTTCGGTGACTCGGTGTTCTACGACCTGGAGCGTGACGGTCAGGTGATCGAGCTCGAGCACTGCGACGTCGAGGGCGACCTGGTCGCCTGGCCCATGGGCGAGCCCGAGGATCCCGACGAGCCGATCGAGGCCACGCTCCGGCTGGTCAGCCCGACCGCCGACCAGTGCACCGAGGCGTTCCGCCAAGAGGCATGGTTGCCGTGACCGGCGAGGTCGTCACGGTGTCCGCCATCACCCGCCATAGGGGGTATCCACCTGACCGGACCTGGCCCCACATGCGCCGACCGTTCCTCGGTCAGGGCACACGATGTCGTGACCGAACGATGCCTTGACGGCTCCCAGCGGCATGGCCTCAACGGGACCGGTGTCGCAGGCCGGCGAGGGCGAGAATGTGCGTCCCGTGACGCCGCCTCCCGAAGTCCGCGAGAAGCACGCGATTCCCACGGACTCGAGCCGACTCGACGGACCGGATCACACGCGAAAGGCCAGGTCAGCTGCCACCTACCGGAACGCCGTAGATCGCGAAACCCCTGCTACACGTTGAAGCGGAACGTCTCGAGGCGCGGCGGAAAGGGCCGCTGAGCAGGGAGAACGTGGGTAGTCCCTGGCGTCGAGTCGGCGAAAGGTCGGTGGGGTTCTTCCAGCCGCTGCCGTCCTGCCCGGTCAACCGCGCGGCGTTGAGGACGCTTGGGTCAGCTCGCGGCCGACAGCTCGACGGTGACCTTCAGGTCGAGCGCTGCTGCCACCTTCTGGAGCGTCGTCAGCGTGGCGCCGACGCCACCGGCCTCGAGGCGGGCCACGGCCGCCTGGCTCGTACCCATGCGGGCGGCGAGCTCGCGCTGGCTCAGGCCGGCGGCCTCACGGGCGTCTCGGACCTTCTCGCCGACGTCGAGAGCCAGACGGGTCGATGCGTAGGTCTCGTCGAACACGGCGCGCTCTTCGGCAGTCATGGCGGCCAGTCGGCTGTTCTTCAGTTCGTTGATCGTCGTGCGCGCCATCAGTCGTCCTCCTCGGCGGTGTGCCCTTCGGTGATGCAGCGAGCCATCGCCCAGCGGGCGCGCCGCACCTCAGCTCGCTCGCTCTGTCGTTGCTTGCGGAACACGGTCAGCAGCACGATGCGCCGATCGGTGGCGAAGAAGTAGGTGATCCGCCACGCCACTCGGAGCAGGTCGAACCGCAGCTCGAACAGTCCGTCGCCAAGTGAACGAGACGCGGGCATCCGCAGCAGGTTGCCTCGTTCGGCCAGGCGCTCGACGTGGGGGAGCACCGCCGCGAAGTCGGTCACGCTCAGTCCGCTCATCCACTGCTCCACCTCCGTCTCCAGCTCGACGGACCACATGACACCAGAGATGATATCAAGCCGCGAGGGCTGGCCTGCGGGCAGCCGAATCATCGTTCTGCGAGGCGACCCGGGCTCAACAATGCGCTTCTCGAGTGAACCGTGAGCAGACGCATCAGCCGCGGAGGGCGGCGGCGGCTGACGTTGCCCGGAAGACGCGACCGATGGCATCGCGGACGCGGTCCTCCTCGCCGGGCCAGAGGTGGCCGTAGACGTCGAGGGTGACCTTGGCGGACGTGTGGCCGAGGGCGAGTTGCACCTGCTTCACGCTGCAGCCGGCGTAGATGAGAGCGCTGGCGAAGAAGTGGCGGAGGTCATGGAAGCTCGCTGTGGTCGGAAGCCCGGCGCGCTTGCGGGCCGCCCGGACGGACTGACCGGACTCGGCAGCGTCCATCGGCACGTGACGAAGCCAAGTGTCTAGCCTGATCGCTCGTGACCTGATCGAGCGAGCCACCACGAAGAGCGCGTGCCCGGCATGTCTGCGAACGTAAGCAGACCTGAGATCAGCTTCGACGAGGACTTCTGGCCATCGGTCCACCGCCTCGATCCCGGCGACAGTCACAGGGTCATCCAGGCCCTGAATCTGTTCGCCAGCAATCCCGATCACCCGAACCTTCACCTGAAACCACTTCGTGGGGGTCTGAGTCAACTCCTGTCTGTGCGGGCCGGTCGCGACGTGCCGATCCTCCTCGTCAAGCGGGGGGAGACGTACATCTGGCTCGAAGCTGGCCTTCGCCGAGACGTCTACGACAAGGCGGAGCGAGGCCAGTTCGTCGTCAACCCGAGCCGGCGCTTCATGGGGTTCGTGGACGCCGAGACTCCAGAGGCGGAGCGGCGACAGCCCCTTCCGACCTCGGACCGCGTGACCCAGACGACGACGGTCGGTGTCTTCGATCACTGGAGGACGTCGGAGTTAACCGAGGCCGGCTTCACCGACGACGAGATCATCCTTCTTCGATCCTGCACCGACGAGTACGCCCTCCTCGCTCTGCCGTGGGCGGAGGACCGCGTCGATCTCGCCGTCGAGATGGTCGAACTGACGCCGGAGCAGTGGCGTGCCGGCGTCGAGGCTGGTGGTGAGTCGCTCCTGCGTACAGCGATCTCTGAATTCGGCGGGCTCACCGGGATCTCGCCGCTCTTCTCGGCCGAGGAACTTGCCCGCATTGCATCGGCACCCGTCGAGGGCCACCTACCGGGAATCCGCCGATCGCGAACCCGCTGCTACACGTTGAAGCGGATCTCGAGGACGTCGCCGTCGAGGACCTCGTAGTCCTTGCCCTCCACCTTGATGCGCCCCAGCTCCTTGGCCTTGGCCCAGGAGCCGATCTCGAGCAGCTCGTCCCAGTGGATGACCTCGGCCCGGATGAAGCCGCGCTGCAGGTCGGAGTGGATCACCCCGGCGCACTCCGGAGCCTTGGCACCGGCGCGGAACGTCCACGCCCGGGTCTCCTTGTCGCCCGTTGTGAGGAACGTGCGCAGGCCCAGCAGGTGGTACGCGGCCCGGGCCACACGGGGCAGCGCGCCCTCGCCCAGGCCGAGGCCCTCCAGCAGCTCGGCCCGCTCCTCGGGCGGCAGCTGCGCGGCCTCGGCCTCGAGCTGCACGCTCACGCCCAGCACGTCGGCCGCGCCGGCCAGCTCGTCGGCGACCGGCTTCACCACCGCGTCGGCGTCGGCCAGCTGGTCCTCGCCCAGGTTCACCACGGCCAGCACCGGCTTGGCGGTGAGCAGGAAGAAGGGCGCCAGCGCCGCGCGCTGCTCGGCCGTGAGCGCCGCCCGGTACAGGGGGGTGCCGTCGTTGAGCGGGGCGACGGCCGCCTGCAGGGCGGCCACCTCGACGGCGGCGGCCTTGTCGGCCTTGGCCGCCTTGCGGCGCCGCTCGAGCTGCGTCTCGGCGCTGGCCACGTCGGCCAGCACCAGCTCGAGCTCGAGGGTGCCGAGGTCGTCGAGCGGGTCGGAGCCGCCGGGGACGTTGGGGTCGTCGAAGGCCCGCAGCACGTAGAGGATGGCGTCGACCTCGCGGATGCCCCCGAGGAACCGGTTGCCCAGGCCCTCTCCCTGCGACGAGCCCTTCTGCAGGCCGGCGATGTCGGCGAACTCGGCGTGGGTGTGCACCAGCTTCTTCGAGTGGCTCATCTCGCCCAGTGCCTCGACCCGGCGGTCGGGCACGATGGCCACGCCCACGTTGGTCTCGGTGGTCGAGAAGGGGTGGGCCGCCACCACCGCCGCGCCCCCCGTGAGCGCGTTGAAGAGCGCCGACTTGCCGGCGTTGGGCAACCCGACGATCCCGAAGCGTTCCATCCGGGCCAGGGTAACGGTGCGCTCCGTAGCCTGGAGTCGTGCCCCCCGACGACCCCCGGGCCGCCGCCCTGGCCGCGCTGGAGCGGATCGTCCACCTGCTCGACCGCGACCTGGCCGAGCCGGTGCGGGTGCGGGCGTTCCTCCGGGCCGCCGACGTGGTGCGCGGGCTCGCCCCCGCCGAGCTGGCGGCGAGGGTCGGCGCCGGCACCCTCACCGACCTGCCGCACATCGGCGACGTCACCGGCCGGGTGATCGCCGAGGCGGTGGCCGGCGAGGTCCCCGCCTACCTGGCCCGCCTCGAGGCCCAGACGGTGGTGGCCCCGACCACGCCGGGAGGGGCCGAGCTGCGGGCCCGCCTGCGGGGCGACTGCCACACCCACTCCACCTGGTCCGACGGCGGTGCGCCCGTGGAGGCGATGGCCCGGGCCGCGGCCGCCCTCGGCCACGACTACCTGGTGCTCACCGACCACTCGGCCCGCCTCACCGTGGCCCACGGCCTCTCCAGGGAGCGCCTCCTCGCCCAGCTCGAGGAGGTCTCCGCGGTGAACGAGCGGGTGGCGCCGTTCCGGGTGCTCACCGGCATCGAGGTCGACATCCTGGCCGACGGCTCCCTCGACGCCGACGACGACCTGCTCGCCCGCCTCGACCTGGTGGTGGCCAGCGTGCACTCGAAGCTCCGCATGGAGCGGCGGGCCATGACCGAGCGGCTGGTGCGAGCCGTGGCCAGCCCGCACGTCGACGTGCTCGGCCACCTCACCAACCGCAGGCTCGGGCGCGACGGCCGGGTCGTGCGGCCGGAGTCGACGTTCGACCCCGAGCTGGTGCTGATGGCGTGCCGCCAGCTCGACACGGCCGTGGAGGTGAACTGCCGGCCGGAGCGCCTCGACCCGCCCGAGCCGCTGCTGGCCCTGGCCGTCGAGTACGGGTGCCGCTTCGCCGTCAGCACCGACGCCCACGCCCCCGGCCAGCTGGAGTGGCAGCCCTACGGCTGCGACCGGGCTGCCGCCGCGGGGGTCGGCGCCGACGACGTCGTGAACACCGCCGGCGCCGACGATCTGCTGGCCTGGGCCCGCTCGCACCACCCCTGAGGGGGCTCCCGCCCGGTTCTGCGTCCCGATCGTGCCGGTTCCCGGGCCACCCGGGACGCAGAGCGCAGTGGGGGCCGGCTTGGGTGGGCCCGACCGTGGCCGGTAGCCTCGAACCCCTATGTCGAAGAAGACCAAGAAGCGCAAGATCCGCGCCCGCCGCAACAAGGCCAACCATGGCAAGCGCCCCAACGCCGGCCGCGGCTGAGCACCAGGGGGCCGCCGCGTGCCTCCCACGATCGACGAGCTGCTGATCGCCGACGACCCCGACGCCTGGCGGGCCACCGGGTTCACGGTCGACCCCGACGGCGTGTGCCGCATCGGCACCGTGCGGGTCCGCCTCGACCCCGACGCCGGGCGCAGGGGCGTGCGGGCCTGGTCGCTGCGGGGCGTCCCCGACGACCGGGCCGTGAGCCTGGCCGACGCCGGCGTCGACGGCCTGCGAACGGCGGTGAGCCCGGAGCCCCCCGCCGACCCGGCCGAGCACCCCATCGGCGCCCGCCTGATCGACCACGTGGTGGTGCTCACCCCCGACCTGCCCCGCACCATCGCCGCCGTGCAGGGGCTCGGCCTCGAGCTCAAGCGCATCCGCGACACCGACACCTACGGCGCGCCGCTCCAGCAGGCCTTCTTCCGGCTGGGCGAGGTGATCCTCGAGGTGGTCGGTCCGGCCGAGCCGCAGCCCAACGGCGGCCCGGCCCGCTTCTTCGGCATCGCCCTCACCCTCGACGACCTCGACGCGGCCAAGGCGCTCCTGGGCGACCGGGCCGGCACCCCCAAGCCGGCCGTGCAGCCGGGCCGGCGGATCTGCACGATCAAGGAGTCCGCGGGTCTCCGCGTGGCGGTGGCGCTGATGTCGCCCGAGCCCCCGGGCGCCGGCCCCGGCGAGTGAGCACACCGAGCCGGCCCGCCCCCCGGGACGTCCGCGCCTGACCGGGGCGGTACCCTCGGCCCGCCATGCTCGACCATGTCTTCACCGACGCCATCGGCGCGCTCCGCGACGCCCTCGAGGGAGCCCTGCTGGAGCGGCAGGCCTTCGAGGAGCGCTTCCAGGTCGACGTGCTGCTGGGCGACATCACGTGGGAGACGTCCTACGGCCTGCCGGGCGAGGGCCTCCCGCCCCGCATCCGCGCCGACATCACGCTCGACTGGCCCACGTGGGCCCAGAGCTCCTACCGCTCCTGGTACATCGGTGAGCCCTTCGCCGACCCGCCCCGCATCGACGTCGAGGTGGTGCTGCGCATCCAGCGCCTCACCGATCCGCCCGATCCCGACGAGGTGCTGGCCGCCCTGCCCGAGGCGTCCCCGCCCATCGGGCGCGAGCCCCTCGAGCGCTCCGGGCCCACCGTCGAGGTGGTCTACACCCGAGGCCTCGAGCTCCCCGAGCACGCCATCGAGGTGAGCTACGAGGGCACCTACGAGCTCGACGAGGAGACGCTCGCCGACGGCTCGATCCTCGACGACCACTTCGGGGCCATGGGCGGCTGGATCGCGTCGACCCTGGTGAGGCTGGGCGACCTCAAGCTGTCGTACCTGCCGCCCGACGAGGCCGACGACCTCGGCGCCTGACGCCTGACCCCGGTACCCCCGCCCCGCCCCGCCCCGCCCCGCCCCCTTGGAGGATCCCGCCGTGCCCGACGTGCTGCTGGTCGACGTGGACGACCGCATCGCCACCGTGACCCTGAACCGCCCCGAGGCCCGCAACGCCCTCAACAGCGAGCTGCTGCGGGCCGTCCCGGCCACGCTCACCGAGCTCGACCGGCGCGACGACGTCGACGTGGTGATCCTCACCGGGGCCGACCCGGTGTTCTGCGCCGGGCTCGACCTGAAGGAGCTGGGGTCGACCGGCGACAACCTCCGCGCCGGCAACGCCACCGGCGAGCCCACCCGGACCGGCAAGCGGGGCCCGTTCCCGCCGATGGCCAAGCCGGTGATCGGGGCCGTCAACGGGGCCGCGGTCACCGGCGGGTTCGAGCTGGCCCTCAACTGCCACTTCCTGGTCGCCTCCGACCGGGCCCGCTTCGGCGACACCCACGCCCGGGTCGGGGTGATGCCGGGCTGGGGGCTGTCGGTGCTGCTCCCGCAGGCGATCGGGGTGCGGCGGGCCCGGGAGATGAGCCTCACCGGCAACTTCCTCACCGCCCAGGAGGCACTGGCCCTGGGCCTCGTGAACCACGTCGTGCCCCACGGCGAGCTGCTCGCCTTCAGCCGTGGCATCGCCCGCGACATCGTCGGGAACGACCAGCGCGGGGTGCGCCGCATGCTCGAGACGTACGACGCGGTCACCGGGGTCACCGTCGACGAGGGCTGGGCGGTGGAGGGCCGGATGGCCCGCGAGTGGCAGGGCCGGGGGATCGACCCGGCGGAGGTCGAGGCCCGCCGTCAGGCGATCGTCGAGCGGGGCCGCACCCAGACCTGAGGGCCGTCAGCCCGCGGTCGACGGCGGCCGCGTCGTCGTGGGGGTGGCGCTGGGCGGGGCGAGGTCGGCGAAGACGTCGGCCAGCACCACGTCCGCCAGCCGGTCGGCGCCGTCCAGGGTGAGGTGGACGCCGTCCTGGGCGCGCATCAGGCGCTGCTCGCCCTCGTCGTCGGGCAGGTAGGCGCTGTACGCGCCGGCGGCGTCGGCGAACACCGGCATCGCGTCGACGAACGTGATCCCGGGGCGGGAGGCCGCCTCCTCGCGGTAGATGCCGTTGAGGATCCGCATGCGTGCCGTGAAGTCGGGCGACGACATGATCGGCTGGCCCACCCACCACACCCGCACGCCGTTCTGCACCAGGTAGTCCATGACGAGGCCGACCCGGCGCCGGTACTCCGCCTGCCAGGTCGGATCGTCCACGTCGACCACCCGGCCGTCGACGACCATCGTCTGGGCGTCGTTGGCGCCGAACATCGGCACCATGACCTCGGGCCGCTGGTTCTGCACCACGTCGACGATGCGCGCCGACCAGTCGAAGAAGTCGGGCCGGGTGAGCCCGGTCGACACGTGGGCGTCGAGGACGGCGTCGACCAGGCCCGTCTCCGACGCCTTCCGGACCAGCGACTGCCCGAAGGCCTGCGACATGGAGTCGCCGCCAACCCAGAGGTTCAACGGGTCGGTGGTGCTGGGGCGGCGGAGAGGCGCCAGGGTGGTGGTCGTGGTGCCGGCGGCGTCGGGCGCCGCCGCCGAGGGCGTGACGGTGAGCTCGGCCAGGTCGACCTGCTCGCGGTTGCGGCCCCGCACCGCGTCGACGGCTTCGCCGGGACGGTCGAGGAACAGGACCCGGCTCACCGTGTGGATCGGCCGGGTGATCGCCAGGTACGCGGTGCGCTGCCAGCCGTAGGGCTGGCGCTCGGCCATCTCGACCAGCGTCTCGGCGTTGAACATGGCGGCCAGGGCGAAGGCGACGGCGCCCACCAGCAGCACCTTGCCCGCCGGGAGCGGACGGTCGGGCCTGGGGGCCGTCGGCGGTCGTGGGGATCGGCGCACGTCAGAACTGGAAGTAGATGAAGGGGGCCACGCCCACGGGCCCGAGCGAGTCGATCAGCAGGAACGCCCCGCCCAGGATCGCGCCCTGAACGGCCCAGGGGAACCGCGAGTAGGCGGACTGGACGGTGAGGACGAACCTCGGCGGCACGAACTGGGCGGCCAGCATGGCGACGATCGTCGCCACCAGCAGGGGGGTGACCAGGGGGGCGGGACCCCAGGCCGTGAACAGCCGGGTGAGCAGCTGCCACGCCGCGGTGAGCGTCTCGGCCCGGAAGAACACCCACGCCAGGCACACGACGTGGAAGGCGACGAACCAGCGGAGCACGGCGCGCGCCGGCGTGTCCACCACGGGGCCCAGGCCGCGACGCTCGTGGCGGTCGGCCTGCCAGCGATCCACGCAGAGGGCCGAGCCGTGGATGCCTCCCCACACCACGAAGGTCCAGCTCGCCCCGTGCCACAGCCCCCCGAGGAGCATGGTGAGCATGAGGTTGCGGTACGTCTGCAGGGTGCTGCCCCGGTTGCCGCCGAGGGGCACGTACAGGTAGTCGCGCAGCCACCGTGACAGCGACATGTGCCAGCGCCGCCAGAACTCCTGCACCGAGCGCGAGGTGTACGGGGCGTCGAAGTTCTGGGGGAACCGGAAGCCCAGCAGCAGGGCGCAGCCGATGGCGATGTCGGTGTAGCCGGAGAAGTCGGCGTAGATCTGGATCGCGTAGGCGTAGATCGCGAAGAGGATCTCGAGCGACGAGGCGCTGGCCGGGGCCGCGAAGACCCGGTCGACGATCGCGCCGGCGAGGAAGCTCGACACCACGACCTTCTTGAACATGCCCGCCACGATGAGGCGGAAGGCCTGGGCCGAGTCGAGCCGCCTGGGATCGGGGTGCAGGGCGAACTGGGGCAGCAGCTCGGAGGCCCGAACGATCGGCCCGGCCACGAGGTGGGGGAAGAACGCCAGGTACAGGGCGAAGTCGAGCAGCGACGGCGGCGACAGCTCCCGCCGGTAGGTGTCGATCACGTAGCTCAGCGCCATGAAGGTGAAGAAGGAGATCCCGACGGGGAGCACCACCTGCACCAGGGGCACCGCCACGTCGAGGCCGACGTCGCGCAGGCCGCCCACGACCGAGCTGGCGAAGAAGCCGTAGTACTTGAACCAGCCCAGCGCAGCCAGGTTCGCGGCGACCGCCCCGATCAAGATCGCGCGCCGGCCGCGCTCGTCGCGCGTGGCGTGGATCGCCCTGGCGGCCAGGTGGTTGGCGAGGGTCGAGCCGGCGAGCAGCAGGCCGTAGTGCCAGTCCCACCAGCAGTAGAAGACGTAGCTGGCGGCGAGCATGAAGAGCCGCCAGGGCAGCGGGAAGGGCCGCAGCAGCCAGCACGCCACGAACACGATGGAGAAGAAGATGGCGAACTCGACCGTCGGGAAGAGCACCGGGCCGGGAGCCTAGGAGACGCCCCAGCCGGGCCGGCGAACCCCCCGTAGCATCGGGGTCCGTGCCCGAGGACCCGGCCGACCCGAGCAGCCACGGCCCCCTCGACGCGGGGGTGCGGACCCGCCTGGCAGCGCTGTCGGCCCGGCTGGGAGGAGCGGCCACCGTCGACGAGCTGGCCGACGCCCTGGCCGCAGGGTCGCTGGGGAACGTGGTGAGCGAGCGGGCCGTGCTGGCGGGCCGCGGCCACGTCACCCTGGCCTCGCTGGCCGAGCAGGCGGGCATCGAGCTGGCCCTGGCCCGGCGGCTGCGACGGGCCGTGGGCCTGCCCGACCCCGGCGACGAGCCGCGGTGCCACCCGAGCGAGCTGGTGGTGCTGCAGGCCGGTGCCGCGGGCCTGGCCCTGCTGGGCGAGGACGGCGTCGTCCGCCTCTCGCGGGTGCTCGGGTCGGCCATGGCGTCGGTGGCCGAGGCCGCCCACTCCACCTTCGCCACCGAGACCGCGGCGCCGCTCGACGCGGCCGGCACCGACGACATCGACTTCGCCGTCGCCGTCGCCGGCGCGGTCGACGCCCTGGAGGCGATCCCACCGCTGCTCGACGTGCTGCTGCGCCTCCACTTCGTGGCGGCCATCCCCCGCATCCACGGCACCGCCGGCGACGTGCCCCGCCACAGCACGGTGCTGGCGGTCGGCTTCGTCGACCTGGTCGGCTCCACCGAGCTGGCCGAGCGGCTGGCGGCACCCGAGCTGGCGGGCGTGCTGGGCGACTTCGAGCGGGCCGCCGACGACGCGGTGGCCGCCCACGGCGGGCGCATCGTGAAGTACCTGGGCGACGCGGTGATGTTCGTGGCCACCGAGCCCGCGGCCGCGGCCGGCATCGCCCTCGACGTCGTGGCCTCGGCCGGAGCCGACCCGCGCCTGCTGGGGGCCCGCGCCGGGGTGGCCCACGGCGAGATCCAGCACCGCAGCGGCGACTACGTCGGCCCGCTGGTGAACGTGGCCGCCCGCCTCGCCGGCGACGCCGCCCCGGGAGAGGTGCTGGCCACGGCCGAGGTCGGCGCCGCCGTGCCGGCGGCGCAGCCCCTGGGGCCGCGACGCCTGCGGGGCGTGGCCGCGCCGGTGGCGACCTGGCGGATCACCCCGGCCCGGAGGGCCGGCTAGCCCGCTCGGGTGTCGTCGCCGCCGACGGCTGGCAGGGCCTGGGCGGCGTCGCCCCGGCCCCACCAGGGCACCAGGCGGGGCCCCGCCAGCAGGGCCACGGTGGCCACCAGCAGCCCCACGCCCGGCACCCACCAGGCGCTGGTGGGCGGCAGGTCGAGGGCGAAGAACCCCCGCAGCGCCGGGATCGCCAGCACGCCCAGGTAGCAGCCGAACATCGACAGCACCAGCCCCAGCCGCCACGCCGAGAGCGGGCGGGCCAGCTTGGCCAGCACGAGGAGCGCGGCCCACAGCAGCACGAGGGTCGCAGCGGTGCGGGCCTCGTCCAGCGTCACCGTGTCGGTGAGGCGACGGCGGAGCACCCAGAAGACCCAGAACGTGCACATGCCGCACACGAACCCCGACGGCAGGGAGAAGCGCAGGACGCGGCCGATGAAGCCGGGGACGGCCCGCCTGGTGTTGGGGGCGAACGACAGCACGAACCCCGGTATCCCGATGCTGAGCGAGCCGACCAGGGTGAGGTGGCGGGGCAGGAACGGGTACTCGACGGCGGTGGCCACCACCAGCAGGGCCAGCAGCACTGCGTAGCTGGTCTTGTTGACGAACAGGTTGGCGACCCGCTCCATGTTGTTGAACACCCTGCGGCCGGCGGCCAGCACCGTCGGGAGCGTGGCGAAGCGGTTGTCGAGCAGCACGAGCTCGGCCACGGCCCTCGTCGCGGCGCTGCCCGAGCCCATGGCGATCCCCATGTCGGAGTCCTTGAGGGCGAGCACGTCGTTCACCCCGTCGCCGGTCATGGCCACCGTCTCGCCCCGGCTCTGGAGGGCGTGCACCATCTCCCGCTTCTGGTGCGGCGTCACCCGGCCGAACACCGTCGCCGCGGCCACCGAGGCGGCGAGTGCGGCCGGCTCCACCGGGAGCGTGCGGGCGTCGACCGGCCGGCCCACGTGGGGCACCCCGGCCCGCCGGGCCACCGCCGCCACCGTGGCCGGGTGGTCACCCGAGATCACCTTCAGCCGCACGCCCTGGTCGGTGAAGTACCGCAGGATCTCGGCCGCGTCGGGGCGCACCTGGTCCTCGAGCAGCACGAGGGCGGCGGGAGAACGTCGGTCGGGCAGCAGATCGGGGTCGAGGGGCCCGGCCGGCGCCCGCGCGAGCAGCACGACCCGGCGGCCGGCCTCGGCCTCGGCCGTGACCAGGGCCCGGACCCGCGCCTCGCCCGGGGGGAGCAGCACCTCGGGTGCGCCCAGCAGCCACGTGCCCCGCTCGGGGAACGAGGCCCCCGACCACTTGCGGGCCGACGAGAAGGGCACGACCTCGTCGGGCGCCCAGCCGGCCGGGGGCCCGAACCTGGCCCCAAGGGCCCGCAGCGTGGCGTTGGGGGTGGGGTCGGCCACGGCCAGCGCCCCGAGGGCGGCGGCCACCCCGTCGGCACCGTCGTCGGCACCGTCGAGCACCTGCAGCTCGCTGAAGGCGATCTCGCCGGTCGTGATGGTGCCGGTCTTGTCGAGGCAGAGCACGCTCACCCGGGCGAGCAGCTCCACCGACGCCAGCTCCTTGGCCAGGGCCTGGCGCCGGGCCAGCTCGAGCACGCCGACGATGAACGCCACGCTGGTGAGCAGCACGAGCCCGTCGGGCACCATCGAGACCGCCGCCGCGACCGTGCCCAGGATCGCCTCGGTCCAGTCGCCGTCGTGGTCGTGGAGGTCCCACAGGAGCAGCAGCGCGAGGGGCGGGATGACCACCACCAGCCGCCTGAGCAGCCAGTTGACGCCGTCGCGCAGCTCCGAGCGGACGAGGCTGAACCGCTTGGCCTCCTCGGCCAGGCGGACGGCGTAGGCCTCGGCCCCGACGCGCGTGGCCCGGAAGACCCCCGACCCGGCGGCCACGAAGCTGCCCGACAGCACCTCGTCGGCCTCGGACTTGGGCACCGGCTCGGCCTCGCCGGTGAGGAGCGACTCGTCCACCTCGAGGCCCCGACCCAGCACCACCTCGCCGTCGACCACCACCTGGTCGCCCGGCTGGAGCTCGATCACGTCGTCGGCGACGACCTCCTCCACCGCCAGCTCCCGCACCACCCCGTCGCGCACCACGCGTGCGTGCGGCGCGTTGAGCACGGCCAGGCGGGCCAGGGCCCGACGGGCTCGCGCCTCCTGCACGATGCCGATGAGGCTGTTGGCGATCACCACGCCGGCGAAGAGCAGGTCGGGGCCGGGCGCGACCACAAGCACCACCACGAACAGGCTGCCGATGATGCCGTTCACGGGTGTGAGCACGTTGGCCCGGACGATCTGGCCGACGGTGCGGCCGGGGCTCGTGGGCACGGCGTTGACGCGGCCGTCCCGCACCCGCTCCTCGACCTCGACGGCCGTCAGCCCGGTGATCCCGGCGGGCGCCCGCGTCGCGCCATCCACGGCCTCCGAGCCTGGCACACCACCCCGCAGGGCACGGGCCGCGGCGAACCCTTCACGCCGAGCCGGCCGCCCTCGGCCATCACGGACACCGCCCGGACCGTGGCGCCACCCGCCGGGTGCATGGCCGTCGAGGTCTCCACCAGGTCGGCCCCGCCCTGCTCGGCGCCCGGCACAATCCGGCCCGCCACTCGTCGTCCCAGAGGGCGCTCTCCAGGATCACCTTCACCGCGGCCACCGGGATCGCGGACCCGGCCATGGCCAGGTCGTCGACGGCGGTGGCGACCAGCGTGGGCGACAGGCACACCGCCCCCACGCCCAGCGCCACCGCCGCCCG
Source organism: Acidimicrobiales bacterium (assembly GCA_016716005.1). Taxonomy (NCBI): domain Bacteria; kingdom Bacillati; phylum Actinomycetota; class Acidimicrobiia; order Acidimicrobiales; species Acidimicrobiales bacterium. Next base: position 2,688,532 of record JADJXE010000001.1, on the reverse strand, counting down.
GCAGGCGGCCCGCGCCTCGGCCGGGGTGGCCTCCGGCCGCAGCAGGGTGTGGTCGACCGTCGGGGCGACCGTCGAGCGCGTCCAGGCGTGCACCGGCCGATCCTTGCCGCCCCGCAGCCCGGAGGCGATGATCCCTGTCGCATGGAGACGCTCGTCGTGGACCACCCGCTCGTCGCCGACCGGCTCACCCGGTTGCGGGACCAGCGCAGCGAACCCGCGGTGTTCCGGCCGGTGCTCGACGAGCTGACCACCCTGCTCGTGTACGAGGCCACCCGGAACCTGCCGACGCAGGTGGTCGAGGTGCAGACGCCGGTCGGCCTCGGCCGCGGCCGGCGCCTGGCCGTCGAGCCGGTCGTGGTGCCCGTCCTGCGGGCCGGGCTGGGCATGCTCGGCGCGACCCTGCGCCTGCTGCCCAGCGCCGACACCGGCTTCGTCGGGATGCGGCGCGACGAGGTGACGTTCGAGCCGCGTCCCTACCTGAACACCCTCCCCGAGCTGGCCGGCCGCGACGTGCTCGTGCTCGACCCCATGATCGCCACGGGTGGCTCGCTGGAGCACACCATCCGGCTGATCGCCGAGGAGGGCGGGATGGGCCGGGTGACGGTGGTGTGCGTGGTGGCCAGCTCGGTCGGCCTCGACCGCCTGACCGCCACCGGCCTCGACCTGAGGGTGGTGTGCGCCGCCGTCGACGAGCGGCTCACCCAGGCCGCCTACATCGTGCCCGGCCTCGGTGACGCCGGCGACCGCCAGTTCGGCGAGGCCTGATCGCCCCGTCGGGGCCGGGGCCGGGCCGGGGCCCTATCGCACCCCGAGGAACCCAGCCGTGCCCGCCCGCAGGTCGGCCAGGGCGGCCGCGGCTCGGGCCCGGGCGGCGGCCACCCCGTCGGGGCCGACGGGCTCGACGACCTGCAGGTACACCTTCAGCTTGGGCTCGGTGCCGGACGGGCGGACGAGCACCCGGGCGCCGTCGAGCTCGACGGCGACCACGTTGGCGGGCGGCAGCTCCCCGCGCCCGGGCCGCAGGTCGACCACCTCCCGCACGGCCCGCCCCCCCAGGGTGCCGGGGGTGGCCGCGGCGACCCGCTCCAGCAGGGCAGCGGCGCGAGCGGCACCACCCGGCTCCGGCAGCGCCACCACGAGCTGGTCGGTGGCGTGCACCCCGTGGCGGGTGGCCAGGTCGTCGAGCCGGTCGAGCAGGGAGCGGCCCCGGGCCAGCTCGCCGGCCGCAGCCTCGGCCAGCACGAGCGCGGCCGACACCGCGTCCTTGTCGCGCACCACGTCGCCGACCAGGTAGCCGAGGGCCTCCTCGTAGGCGAACACGCACCGGAGCCCCGGGTGGGCCAGCCCGGCCCGGGCGATCCACTTGAAGCCCGACAGGGTCTCCACGTAGTGCACCCCGGCCTCGACGGCCAGGCTCGCCAGGAGACGGCTCGACACGAACGTGGTCGCCACCATCCGGTCGGCACCGGAGGTGTGGCGGAGCACGTGGTCGCCGAGGAGCGCGCCGAGCTCGTCACCCCGCAGCACCCGCCACCCGCCGCCCGGATCGGGAACGGCCGCGCCCAGCCGGTCGGCGTCGGGGTCGAGGGCCAGCACCAGGTCGGCACCGACCCGATCGGCCTCGGCCAGGGCCGCGCCGAACGTGGCCGGCTCCTCCGGGTTGGGGACGGCGACCGTCGGGAAGCTGCCGTCGGGCTCCCACTGGGCCGGGACCGGGTGCACCGGCGGGAACCCCGCCAGCCGGAAGGCGGCCGCGGCCACGTCGCCCCCGACGCCGTGGAGGGGCGTGAGCACCACGCGCACCCGGCGGTGGCCGGGCACCAGGGGGAGCGCCGCCACGGCCGCCAGGTACGCGGCCACGACCTCGTCACCAACCGGCGCGACCAGGGGGTCGCCGGGCGGCACCGGCCCGATGGGCTCGTCCCAGCCCACCGCGTCGATGGCAGCCGCCAGCGCGCCCTCGTCGGGCGGCGCGACCTGGGCGCCGTCGCCCAGGTACACCTTCAGCCCGTTGTCGGTCGGCGGGTTGTGGCTGGCGGTCACCATGCAGCCCGCGGCCGCACCCAGGTGGCGGACGGCGAAGGCCAGCACCGGCGTCGGCAGGGCGCGCGGCAGCAGGTGCACCCGCACCCCGGCGGCGGCCAGCACCGCGGCCAGCTCGGCCGCGAAGGCATCGGACCGGCGCCTGGCGTCCCAGCCGACGGCCACGCCGCGGTCGGCTGCCCCCGGCCGGCTGGCCAGCAGCCAGCGCGCCAGCCCGGCGGCGGCCCGCCGCACCACCAGACGGTTCATGCGGGCCGGTCCGGCACCCAGCGGCGCCCGCAGCCCGGCCGTGCCGAAGCCCACGCCGTGGGCGAAGCGCTCGGCCAGCCCGGCAGCGTCGCCGGCGTCGAGCAGCGCGGCCAGCTCGGCGCGGGTCTCGGGATCGGGGTCGGCGGCCAGCCAGGCTCGGGCCCGCGCCAGCAGCTCCCCCGGCGCGCCAGGATGGCCGGATGTCACCGCCGCCCCCCCCGACGGGCCAGGGCCTGCTGGAGCGGATCCGCACGAGCGCCGCCCACGTGGCCGCGCAGGCCGGCCAGGTGCACCTGGACCCGTCCCGGCTGGAGCCGGTGGCCTCGTCGCTCGCCGGCGGGCGCCCGTCGCCGGCCATGGAAACCGGGGGCGACTGGCCCGGCGACGGCGAGGAGCGGGTCGCCTTCGTGCTCACCTGGGCCGCCCTGAACTTCGGCTCGGGCTGGTTCCCGGTGCTCGACAAGCTGCCGGGCGCGTCGGGTGCGGTCACCGTCCTGACCCGCCTGGCCGGCCACGCGCGCGTGCACGGCCCCTGGCCCGCCGAGCACCTGGCCGCGATCGACGCGGGCGAGGTGGCGGCCGTGCTCGGCCAGGATCCCGGCGGCCCGGCCGCCGAGCTGCTGGGCCTCATGGCCGTCTCGCTGCAGGAGCTGGGAGCGCTGGTGGCCGCCCGCCACGGGGGCCGGTTCGGTGCGCTGGTCGAGGCCGCCGACGGCTCGGCCGAGGCCCTGGTGGGGCTGCTCGACCAGGCACCGACGTTCCACGACGTGCGGGCCTACCACGGCCGGGAGGTGCCGTTCTTCAAGCGGGCCCAGCTGGCGGCGGCCGACCTCGACCGGGCCTTCGCCGGTCGGGGGCCCGGCCGGTTCCGCGACCTCGGGAACCTCACCCTCTTCGCCGACAACCTGGTGCCCCACGTGCTGCGCGTCGACGGGCTGCTCGTGTACCACCCCGACCTGGCGGCGCGCATCGACGCCGGCGAGCTCATCCCCGAGGGCAGCGACGAGGAGATCGAGATCCGCGCGGTGGCGCTGCACGCCGTCGAGCTCGTCGTGTCCCGCCTCCACGCCGCGGGCCGGCCGGCCTGCCCCATGGACCTCGACCTGATCCTGTGGCGGCGGGGGCAGGCGCCCCGCTACAAGGCGGTGCCCCGCCACCGCACCCGCACCACGTCGTACTGAGGTCGGCCCCGCAGCCCGGCCCGCCCCGCTAGCCGAGCGCCTCGGCAGCCAGCTCGCCGAGGGCGCGGCTCGGCCTGGCCCCCAGGTGCGAGATCACCTCGGCCGCGGCGAGGGACCCGAGGCGGCCGCAGGTGGCCAGGTCGAGACCCTGGGTGTAGCCGTACAGGAACCCGGCGGCGTAGAGGTCGCCCGCCCCGGTGGTGTCCTCCACCCGGCCGACCGGGTGGGCGTCGATCACGTGGACCTCGTCGCCGGCCACGATCACCGAGCCCTTGGCGCTGCGGGTGAGGGCCGCGACCTCGCAGTGGTGACGGACGTGCTGGAGGGCGTCGTCGAACTCGTCGACCCGGTAGAGCGAGCAGATCTCGGGCTCGTTGGCGAACAGCAGGTCGACCTCGTGCTCGACCAGCTGCAGGAACTCGGCGCGGTGCCGGTCGACGCAGAAGCCGTCGGACAGGGTGAGCGCCACCTTGTTCCCCGCCCGGTGGGCCAGGCGCGCCGCCGTGCGGAACGCCTCCTTGGCCGCCGGCTCGTCGAACAGGTAGCCCTCGAGGTACGTGACCCGGGCCGACCCGATCAGCTCGGGGTCGACGTCGTCGGGGGTCAGGTGGCTGGCCACGCCGAGGAACGTGTTGAGCGTCCGCTGGGCGTCGGGGGTGACCAGGATGAGACAGCGGCCGGTGGGCGCCCGGCCCGAGGCCGGGGCGGTGTCGAAGGCGACGCCGGCGGCCCGCAGGTCGTGGCCGAACACCGCGCCCAGCTGATCGCCGGCCACCTTGCCCACGAAGGCGCCCCGTCCCCCGAACGACGCCAACCCGTGGAGCGTGTTGGCGGCCGAACCACCCGACATCTCGATGCCCGGCCCCATGGCCGCGTAGAGCTCCTCGGCCCGGGCCGTGTCGATCAGCTGCATGGCGCCCTTGGCCAGCCCGAAGCGCTCGAGGAACGTGTCGTCCTCGTGGCTGAGCACGTCGACGAGCGCGTTGCCGAGGCCCACGACGTCGTAGGGGAGGTCGCTCACCGGGGCGACGGTAGCCGTTCGCGTCCCCAGGGCCGTACGCTCGGCGGACGTGACCCCGGCCGCCCCCACGCCCCCCGGCGAGCTCGACCACCGCCTCCCCCGCACGGTCCGCCCGTCCCGCTACCGCCTCGAGCTCGAGCCCGACCTGGCCACCGCCACGTTCCGGGGTCGCGAGGCGGTCGCCATCGAGGTCGCGGAGCCGGTCGACGCCGTCGTCCTCAACGCGGTCGAGCTCACCATCGACGAGGCCTGGCTCGAGGGGCCCACCGGCGACCGCCTCGACGCCACCGTCGAGCTCGACGACGACGCGGGTCGGGCCACCCTGCGCCTGGGCGCCACCGCTCGGCCCGGCGACTGGACCCTCCACGTGGGCTTCGCCGGCATCCTGAACGACAAGCTCCACGGCTTCTACCGCAGCACGTTCACGGGCGCCGACGGCGCCGAGCACGTGCTGGCGACCACCCAGTTCGAGGCCACCGACGCCCGCCGGGCGTTCCCCTGCTGGGACGAGCCCGACCTCAAGGCGGTGTTCGAGGTCACCCTCGTCGTGCGGGAGGGGCTCACCGCGCTCTCCAACGCCAGGGTGGTGGCCGACGAGCCCACGGGCGACGGCCGGCGGCGGGTGCGCTTCGCCGACACCATGCCCATGTCGACGTACCTCGTCGCCTTCGTGGTGGGCCCGCTCGAGCTCACCGCCGCGGTCGACGTCGACGGCGTGCCCCTCCGCGTCGCCCACGTGCCCGGCAAGGAGCACCTGACGGCCTTCGCCCTCGACACCGCCGCCTTCTGCCTGCGCTTCTTCGCCGACTACTACGGCATCCCCTACCCGGGCGACAAGGTCGACCTGGTGGCCATCCCCGACTTCGCGTTCGGCGCCATGGAGAACCTCGGCTGCATCACGTTCCGCGAAGCGCTGCTCCTCGTCGACCCGGCGCAGGCCACCCAGGCCGAGCTGCAGCTGGTCGCCGACGTGGTCGCCCACGAGCTGGCCCACATGTGGTTCGGCGACCTGGTCACGATGCGCTGGTGGAACGGGATCTGGCTGAACGAGGCCTTCGCCACGTTCATGGAGACCCTCGCCGTCGACGCCTTCCGCCCCCAGTGGCGCCGGTGGGTGACGTTCGGCCTCGAGCGCAGCACCGCGCTCGACGTCGACGCCCTGGAGAGCACCCGGCCGGTCGAGTACCCGGTGCACTCCCCCGCCGACGCCGACGGCATGTTCGACGTGCTCACGTACCAGAAGGGCGCGGCCGTCCTGCGCATGCTCGAGCAGTACCTCGGGGCCGACCGCTTCCGCGACGGCATCCGCCACTACCTGCGGACGCACCAGCACGGCAACACCGACACCACGGACCTGTGGGTGGCCATCGAGGCCGCCACCGGGGAGCCGGTGCGGCGGATCATGGACTCCTGGATCTTCCAGGGCGGCTACCCCCTGGTGTCGGCCTCGGTCGCCGCCGGCCCCGAGCTGCGGCTGCACCAGCAGCGGTTCCGCTACGACGGGGTCGACGACCCCACGTCGTGGTCGGTGCCGCTCCTCGTGCGGGTCACCGAGCCGGCCGGCGACACCAGCGCGGCCCGCATCGAGCGGACCCTCCTCGAGAGCGGCCCGGCATCGATCCCCCTCCCCGACTCCGACCGCGCCGTGGTCGTGGTGAACGCCGGCGGCCACGGCTTCCTGCGCGTGCGCTACGCCCCCGAGCTCCTCGACCGCCTCACCCGCTCGCTGTCGATCCTGTCGCCCATCGAGCGCTACGGACTGGTCGACGACACCTGGGCGTCGGTGCTGTCGGGCGCCGCCCCCGCCAGCAGCTTCGTCGAGCTGGTCTCGCGGTTCGGCGAGGAGACCGAGCTGGCCGTCTGGCAGTCGATCCACAGCGGCCTCGGGCTGCTCGACCGGCTGCTCGAGGGCGGGGCTCGGGGCGCGCTGCAGCAGCGGGTGCGAGCCCTGGCCGGCCCCGCCCTCGAGCGTCTCTCCTGGGAGCCGGCCGAGGGCGAGGACGAGCTCACCCGAGAGCTGCGCGGCGTGCTCATCCGCATGCTCGGCGTGCTCGGCAACGACGACGCCGTCCAAGAGGAGGCCAACGCCGTCCAGCGGGCCTCCGAGCGCGAGGGCTCGTTCGTCGACGCCAACGTGGCTGCCGCCGCGGTCGTCGTCACCGCCTTCACCGGGGCCGCCGAGGAGTACGAGCGGTTCGTGGAGCGGGCCCGATCGGCCGCCACCCCGCAGGAGGAGCTCCGGTACCTGTACGCCCTGGCCGAGTTCGACCGTCCCGAGCTGATGCAGCGCACCCTCGAGGCCAGCCTCGACTGGGTGCGCACCCAGAGCGCGCCGCTGCTGCTCGCCCGATGCCTGCGCAACCGCGATCACGGCGCGTCGGCCTGGACGTTCGTGCGCCAGCACTGGGCCGAGATCTCCGACCGCTTCCCGCCCGGGATGATCGTGCGGGTCGCCGAGGGGGTGCGGGCCCTCACCCGGCCCGAGGTCGCCGCCGACGTCGAGGCCTTCTTCGCCGAGCACCCGCTGCCCCGGTCGGCCAAGACCCTGGCGCAACACCTGGAGCGGCTGCGGGTGAACGTGGCCCTGCGCCAGCGCGACGCCGCCCCGCTGGCCGCCGACCTCACGTGAGCCCCGCCCGGCGCCTGTCGGCCGGGCCGGTCCAGCGCCTCGAGGCGTTCGCCGTCGAGGACGACAGCCTGCAGGTGTGCTGGGCGTCGCTGGGCCGGGGACGTCGGGACCTGCGCGTGGTCGACCCGGACGACGGCCGGGCCGAGCTGGCCACGGCCACGGTGGACGGCGAGGGCGGGCCCGGCGCCGCGGTGCTGGCCGGGCTGCCGCCGGGCCGCAGCCTGGTGGTGGAGCTCGAGGGACAGGGCGTGCCGGCCGGCGCGGCCCTGGCCGCGTGCACCCTGGCCCCGCCCCCGGGCCGGCTCCGGTGCCGCATCGCGACGGTGAGCGACATCCACGTCGGCGAGACCGAGTTCGGGCGGTGGCCCGCGATCCGCGACCGCTCCGGCCTTCCCGACGAGCCCAACGTGCGGTGCGCCCGCGCCGCCATCGCCGAGGCCCTGGCGTGGGGCGCCGACCTGCTCGTGGTGAAGGGCGACCTGACGATGGGGTGCCGGGCCGAGGAGCTCGCCGTCGTCGCCGACCTGCTAACCGGCCTGCCGGTGCCGGTGGTCGTCCTCCCGGGCAACCACGACGGCGGGAACCACCGCCGGGCCGACCCGGCCGCCGAGCTGGCCGGGCGCGGCGTCCTGCTCACCGAGGACGTCGCGGTGGTCGACCTGCCCGGCATCCGACTGGTGGCCGTCGACACCGTCCTGCCGGGCCACGGACGGGGCCGCATCGGCGCGCGCCTCCCCGCCCTCACCGCGGCCCTCGCCGGGGCGGAGGGGGGCGCGCTCGTCTGCCTGCACCACCACCCCCAGCGCACGATCGTGCCGACCCACTGGCCCCCGGGGATCCTCGGCATCGACGGCCACCGCTTCCTCGACGGCGTGGAGCGGGCCAACCCGGCCACGCTCGTCACGTCCGGCCACACCCACCGCCACCGCCGTCGACGCCACGGGCCGGTCACGATCACCGAGGTCGGCTCGCCCAAGGACTACCCGGGCACCTGGGCCGGCTACGCGGTGCACGACGGCGGGATCCGCCAGGTGGTGCGGCGGGTGGCGGATCCCGACGCCATCGCCTGGACCGAGCGCACCCGGAGGATGGGCCTGGGCCAGTGGGGCCGGTGGTCGCCGGGCACGCTCGGCGCCCGCTGCTTCAGCCTCACCTGGCCCGCCCGCTGACCCGGCGCGTGCCCTCGGCCACGCCTCCCTCTAGCCTCACCGGCTCGTGGCGCCGCGGCGGGTCGTGATCGTGGGAGCGGGAGGCCGCGACTTCCACGACTTCCTGGTGCTGTTCCGCGACGACCCGGGGGTCGAGGTCGTCGCCTTCACGGCCGCCCAGATCCCCGGGATCGACGACCGGGTGCTGCCCCCGTCGCTCGCCGGCCCCCGCTACCCGCAGGGCATCCCCATCCGCCCCGAGGCCGAGCTCGACGCGATCGTGCGCGAGCACGCCGTCGACGAGGTGGTGCTGGCCTACTCGGACCTCGCCCACGCCGACGTGATGCACCTGGCCTCGCGCGCCCTCGCGGCCGGGGCCGACGTCCGCCTTCCCGGGCCCCGCTCGACAGAGCTCGTGGCGACCGTGCCGGTGGTTGCGGTGTGCGCGGTCCGCACCGGTGCCGGCAAGAGCCAGACCACCCGTCGCATCGGGCGGCTGCTCCGCGACGCCGGCCTGCGCGTGGCCCTGGTGCGCCACCCCATGCCCTACGGCGATCTCGAGGCGATGCGCGTCCAGCGATTCGAGTCGCTCGACGACATCGACGCCGCTCACCCCACCCTGGAGGAGCGGGAGGAGTACGAGGAGCCCGTCCGCGCCGGCCTGGTCGTGTACGCGGGCGTCGACTACCGGGCGATCCTCCGGGCCGCCGAGGCCGACGCCGACGTCATCGTGTGGGACGGCGGCAACAACGACCAGCCGTTCTACCGCCCCGACCTGCTGGTGACCGTCGTCGATCCCCTGCGGCCCGGGCACGAGCTCGGCTACCACCCGGGCGAGGCCAACCTGCGACGGGCCGACGTGGTGCTGGTGAACAAGGTCGACAGCGCGCCGCCGGGTGCCGTCGACCAGGTCCTGGCCTCGGTGGCGGCCGTGAACCCGGCGGCGATGGTGGTGCGGGCGGCCTCGCCCGTGACCCTCGACCCCGGGCCCTCGCTCGCTGGCGTGCCGGTGCTGGTGGTCGAGGACGGCCCCACCGTCACCCACGGCGGCATGCCCTTCGGCGCAGGGACCGTCGCCGCCCGGGCGGCCGGCGCGGTGCCCGTCGACCCCCGGCCCCACGCCGTCGGCTCCCTCGTCGACGTGCTGGCTCGCTACCCGGCCCTCGGCCCGGTGCTGCCGGCCATGGGCTACGGCGAGGAGCAGCTCGCCGACCTGTCCGCCACCATCCGGGCGGTGCCGTGCGACGCGGTGATCACCGGCACCCCGATCGACCTCGCCCGCCTCCTGGACGCCTCCGTACCGGTCCGGCGGGCCCGCTACGAGCTGGTCGAGGTGGGCGCGCCCACGCTCGCCGACGTGCTGACACCGCTCGTCGCCCACCTGCGCGCCGGCTGATCGCCGGCCGGGGTCACGACGGCGACGCGACGCCGGGGGTCGCCCCGGCTCGCCCGGTCATCAGCTCGGTGACGGCCAGGCGGTCGCGCTCCGACGGCAGGCCCCAGCCCGGGAGGTAGCCGAACACCCAGGCCGCCGACTGGGCCCCCATCGCGCCGTCGAGGATCTCGAACTGGTCGAGGCCCACCAGCGCCGGGTGGACCACGCCACAGGCCCGCGTGAGCTTGCCCAGCTCGGTGCGCAGGTTCACCACGTAGTTCGCGAGGCGGGCGGCCTTGTCGGTGGGGTCGAGGCCCCGCATGAGCCACTTCGACTGGGACGTCACGCCGGTGGGGCAGCGTCCCGTGTGGCAGCGCTGGGCCTGGATGCAGCCGATGGCGAGCATGGCCTCCCGCGCCACGTTGACGGCGTCGCACCCCAGGCCGAACGCGAGCAGGGCGGTGTGCGGGAACCCGAGCTTGCCCGAGCCGATCACGACGACCTGCTCGTCGAGCCCCCACGCCCGCAGAACCGGGTAGACGCGGCTGACGGCGAGCTTGAACGGGAGCGCCACGTGGTCGGCGAAGGCCAGGGGGGCGGCGCCGGTGCCGCCCTCGCCGCCGTCGATCGTCACGAAGTCGGGCCCGCCGCCGGTCTCGGTCATGCGGCGACCGAGCTCGTCCCAGAAGCCGAGCTCGCCCACCGCGGACTTCACGCCCACCGGCAGCCCGGTGGCGCCCGCGATGCGCTCGACCAGCTCGATGAGCGAGTCCACGTCGTCGAAGGCGGTGTGGCGGGGCGGGCTCACGCAGTCGACGTGGACCGGCACCCCGCGGGCCGCGGCGATCTCCGGGGTCACCTTGGGCGCGGGCAGCACGCCACCGAGACCCGGCTTGGCACCCTGGCTCAGCTTGATCTCGACCGCCCGCACGGGGGCCGACGCGCACGTGTCGACGAGCCGCTCGAGGCTGAACGTGCCGTCGGGGTTCCGGCACCCGTAGTACCCGGTGCCCACCTGCAGCACCACGGGGCCGCCGTGGAGGTGGTGGCGGGAGAGGCCGCCCTCGCCGGTGTTCTGCAGGCAGCCGGCCAGGGCGACACCCCGGTTGACCGCTTCGACGGCCGGGCCGCTGAGCGAGCCGAAGGACATGGCCGACACGTTGACGACCGAGGGCATCCGGAACGCACCCGGCCGGCGGTGGCCGGCACCGAGCACCTTGGCGCAGGGGAGCACGTCGGGCGGGCCGGGGGGCGGCGCGGCCGGGAAGGTCGCCTGCTTCACGATGACGTAGCCGGGCGTCTCGTCGAGGTCGTTGTCGGTGCCGAACGCGAAGTAGGTGTTGCGCTGCTTGGCCGACGTGTAGACCCAGCGCCGCTGGTTGCGGGAGAAGGGCCGCTCCTGGTCGTTGTCGGTCACGATGTACTGGCGCAGCTCGGGGCCGATGGCCTCGAGGATGAACCGGAAGTGCCCGATCACGGGGAAGGTCCGCAGGATCGCGTGCCGCTGCTGGACCAGGTCGTAGATCCCCAGGGCCACCAGGCCCACCAGGACTGCGAGCACCACCCAGAGCAGGGCCATCACCTCGGACGGTACGCCGACGCCCCGTCGGCAGGCAGGGTCGTTCGTCCCGAGGGGTCGGGACCACGAGGGTCCCCCAGCCGGACCGCGACCCCGACCCCGACCCGGACCGCGACGCGCCCGTCGGGTGTCAGCCCGCGCGCGTCAGACCACGAGCGATGCGACCAGGCCGGCCTGGCCCAGGTGGTACGTGACCATGATGGTGACGGGCATCCACCCTCGCACGCCGACGAACCGCCGCAGCGCGATCAGCGAGTCCGAGCCGAAGAAGAGGACGGCCCCGGCGGCGGCGACGGCGATCCCCGACCCGAAGGCGGTGGCGACCATCGCCGAGATGACCACCATGTAGGCGACCACCGGCCCGAGCAGCCCCGGGTGGGGGCCGCGGCGCACGGCCCGCAGCACGGTGGTGCCGACACCCATCGCCGCCGCCGACACCACCGCGACGCCGAGCACCAGCCAGCGGAGCTCCTGGCCGCCGACCAGGAAGCCGACCACGTAGGCCACGTGGCCGAGCAGGAACGACCCCAGCCCGAACACGAACAGGTCGTGCGGCAGCATCAGGAAGACGTCGCCGGTGAGCGACAGCACCAGGGCCACCACGAACCACGCCCGCACCGCCGGGTCGACCGGATCGAGGGTGAGGGCCACCGCCAGCAGCAAGGCGAGGGCGGCCGGCTTGGCGACGTACTCGACCCGCTGGGCCCTGGCCGCCACGGCCACCCAGTCGGTCGCCGCGGCCACGCCTGCCAGGGCGAGGAGCGTCCATGCCGCGGTCGTCACCTCGGCATCGTGCCAGGTCGGCGCCGCCGGCCCCGCACCGGCGGCGCAACTCGGCCGGTCACTCGCCGTCGGGGGGCTCGCCGGGCGACTCGCGCTGCAGCCGGCGACGCACGGCCACCTTGTGGACGGCGTCGGCGGCGAGCACCGCCGGCGCGGCCGCCACGGCCACGACGGCGCCGGCCAGCGGCGGCGGCGCCTGACCGAGCACGTCGGCCACCGGCCCGATGAACAGGAAGCCGACCAAGGCGGCCAGCGAGGTGAGCACCGCGTAGATGACCAGGGGGTTGCTCAGCCAGCCGAGCTGCCAGGGAGGCCGGACGGTGCTCCGGCAGGCGAAGGCGTTGGCACACTGCCCGATGACCACGGCCGAGAACGCCGCGCCGGAGGCCGCGAGGAGCGCCTCGCCCTCGGGGAAGGCGCCGCCCGGCCGCCACCCGGCGGCCGCCATGCCGACCATGAAGGCGGCCATCTCCATCACCGCCTCGGTGGGGCCGAGCACGCCGAACACGCGGAACAGGATCCGCCGGTCGATCAGGTGTCGGTGCAGCGGGGGCTGCCGCAGGGCCCACGCCGTGGGCGGTTCGGCCCCGAGGGCGAGCGCGGGCAGCAGGTCGGTGCCGATGTCGAGGCACAGCACCTGCAGCACGCCGATGGCCAGCGGGAACCGAGCACCGGAGAGGGCCCACACCACGAAGGGGGTCAGCTCGGCCACGTTGTCGGTGAGGTGGTACGTGAGGAAGCGCCGGACGTTGGAGAACGTCGCCCGTCCCTGCTCGATGGCGGCCACGATCGTGGCGAAGTCGTCGTCGAGGAGCACCAGGTCGGCTGCCTCTCGGGCCACGTCGGTACCCGACCGGCCCATGGCCACGCCGATGTCGGCCTCCTGGAGCGCGGGGCCGTCGTTCACTCCGTCGCCCGTCATGGCCACCACGTGCCCGCGCTCCTGCAGGGCGCGCGCGATCCGGAGCTTGTCCTCGGGGTCGACCCGGCTGACCACGACACCGTCACGGTCGAGCAGGGCGCCCAGCACCTGGAGGTCGTCGGGCAGGTCGACACCTTCCAGCACCAGCCCGTCGTGATCGGGCAGCAGGCCCACCTCCCTCGCGATGGCCCGCGCCGTCGCCGGGTGGTCCCCCGTCACCATCGCCACGCGGATGCCGGCCCGCCGGCACGCGGCCAGCGCCTCCCTGGCCTCGGTGCGGGGCGGGTCCTCCAACCCGAGCAGGGCCAGCAGCTCCAGGTCGCGCTCGGCCAGGTCGGCGGCCGCGGCCGGATCGGTGAGCCCTCCGGGGTCGGCCGGCACCAGCCCGGCCGCCGACCGGCGGGCCACGGCGATGACCCGCAGCCCGCTGGCCGCCAGCTCGTCCGCCGCATCCGATGCCTGCTGGCCGTTCGCGCACCGGGCCATCACCGTGTCGGGCGCCCCCTTCACCAGCAGGTCGGCGCCGACCACCACCGACATGCGCCGCCGCCGCGGATCGAACGGGAAGCGCCGGCCGGAGGGCCGCGCCCGCTCGTCGGCGGCCACGTCGACGCCCAGACGGCGGGCCAGCACGTCGATCGCGGCCTCCATGGGATCGCCCTGCGCGACCCAGGCGCCATCGAGGAGCACCGCCCGGCCCGTCGACGAGCGCACACCCGCGAGCGCCGCCCGCCGCGCCCGGTCGAGGGCCTCGGTCGGGCCGCTCACCTCGCCGTCGGGCTCGTAGCCGTTGCCGCTGACGAGCACCGAGCCCGCCGGTGTCCACACCGACACCACCGACATCTGGTTGCGGGTCAGCGTGCCGGTCTTGTCGGTGCAGACGAAGGTGGTCGACCCCAGGGTCTCGACCGCCTCCAGCCTCCGGACGAGGGCGTGGTGGTGGGCCATCCCCTGGGCTCCCCGCGCCAGCGACAGGGTGACCGTCGGCAGCAGCCCCTCGGGCACCAGGGCCACGGTCACGCCGATGGCGAACAGGAACCCGTCGCTCGGTGAGGTGCCGTTGAGCACGGCCACGGCGAAGAAGGCGCCACCCACGGCCACCGCGATGGCGGCGATGGTGCGCACCACGCGGTCGAGCTCGATGGCGAGGGGGCTCCGGGGGCGGTGGGTGGCGCGCGTGAGGGCGGCGATGCCGGCCAGTCGGGTCCGCGCGCCGGTGGCGACCACCTCCGCGACCGCATCGCCCTCCACCACGAACGTGCCGCCGTGGACGCGCTCGCCCACGTCCACGGGCACCGCCGCGCTCTCACCGGTGAGCAGCGAGGTGTCGAGCAGCAGGGCGTGCGCCTCGACGGTCCGGAGGTCGGCCGACACCCGGTCGCCCGCGGTGAGCAGCACCACGTCCCCCAGGACCAGCGCGGCTGCATCGACCTCGACGGGCACGCCGTCGCGCCGCACGAGGGCGCGGCGCGGCAGCAGGTCGGCGAGCTTCTCCGCGGCACGCTCGGCCCGGCTCTCCTGGATGAACGCGAAGGTGCCGTTGACCACCACGACCACGGCGATGGCCACGCCCAGCTGGGGCATGCCGGCTACGAACGCCAGGCCGGCCGCCACCCACAGCATCAGCGCGAAGAAGTGCACCAGCTGGTGGGCCAGCTCCTTCCAGGGGGAGCGCCGCGCTGGGGGCGGGAGCACGTTCGGACCGTCGCGGCGGAGCCGTTCCGCGGCCTCGGCCGACGTCAACCCTGCGGCCGTCTCGATCGTGGTGCCGTCCCCGCCCGTGGCCGGTCGGGGCTCGATCGCGGTCACGGTCCCAGGGTGCCCCCGACGGGGGCGACCGAGCAGGGCCGAAGGTCATCACCCGGGCGGCGGGCCCTTCGCCCCTTCCCGCCCGGGGGCACCCGCGCGCACCCTGGGAGCGTGACCGAGCCCGTCGCCGCGGTCGAGACCCACTCGGCGGTCGTCGTGTTCGTGGGCGATCGCGCGTACAAGGTGAAGAAGCCGGTCGATCTCGGCTTCCTCGACTTCTCGACGCCGGCTCGACGGCGCGACGCCCTCCGCCAGGAGCTGGCCCTCAACCGGCGCCTGGCCCCCGACGTGTACCTGGGCCTGTTGACCGTGCACGACGAGGCGGGCACCGAGGTCGACACCGTGCTCGTGATGCGCCGGCTGCCGGGCGACCGGCGGCTGGCCACGCTGGTGCGGGCCGGCCACGACGTGACGACGGACCTCGACGCGCTGGCCCGGGTGCTCGCCTCGTTCCACGCCCGGTGCCCGACCTCGGAGGCGATCGGCGCCCACGCCACCGTCGATGCGGTGCGGGCCACGTGGGAGACGAACATCGCCGTGCTCGCCTCCTACGCGGGCCGCTTCGTCGACGCCGGCGAGGCTGCGACCGTGGCCGAGCTGGCCCGGCGCTACCTCGACGGGCGGGCCGCGCTGTTCGCCGAGCGGATCGAGCGGGGCCACGTGCGCGACGGGCACGGCGACCTGCTGGCCGACGACATCTTCTGCCTCGACGACGGACCCCGGGTGATCGACTGCATCGAGTTCGACGCCCGCCTCCGCTCGGTCGACGTGCTCGCCGACGTGGCCTTCCTGGCCATGGACCTGGAGCACCTCGGCGCCCCCCGGGCCGCCGCGCACTTCCTGGCCCGCTACCGGGAGCTCTCGGCGGAGACCTGGCCGGAGAGCCTGGCGCACCACTACGTGGCCGAACGGGCGCACGTGCGGGCCATGGTGGGGTGCGTGCGCGCCGACCAGACCGGCGCCGACACCGCCCCGGAGGCCGAGGCGCACCTGCACCAGGCCCGACGTCACCTCGAGGCCGGCCAGGTCCGGCTGGTGCTCGTGGGCGGGGGCCCCGGGACCGGGAAGTCCACCCTCGCCGCCGCCCTGGCCGATGTCACCGGCTGGGCCCTGCTCCGGAGCGACGAGGTGCGCGACGAGCTCGTCCCCCGGGCCGGGGGTGACCAGGGGCGGGGCGGCGCACCGCAGGGCCTCGACCAGGACCGCTACGCCCCGGCCCGGGTGGCCGTGGTGTACGCCGAGCTGCTGGCCCGGGCCCGGCGCCTGCTCGAGCGGGGCGAGTCCGTGCTGGTCGACGCCTCGTGGACCGACGCCGGCCGGCGGGAGGAGGCCGCGACCCTGGCCGCGGCCTCCTCCGCCGGGCTCGTCGGCCTGCGCTGCACCGCGCCCGCCGAGGTGGTCGACGATCGCATCCGCCGCCGGCTGGCGGCCGGCGGCGACCCGTCGGAGGCCACCCCGGCGGTGGCCGCGGCCCTGGCCCGGCGGGCAGACCCCTGGCCCGGCGCCGTCGTGCTCGACACCCACGCGCCGCCCGGCGAGCTGGTCGAGCGCGCCCTGGCCGCGCTCCCCGGGGCAGAGACGGCGCCGAGCGCGAGAGGAGGGCCCACCGATGGCTGAGCGACCGACGGCTGGGCGCACGATGCGGGCGTGGGTGGTGGACCACCCGGGGCCCGTCGGAGGGCACCCGCTCCGTCTCGAGGAGCGACCGGTCCCCGAACCCGGACCGGGCGAGGTCCGGGTTCGGGTGCACGTGTGCGGCATCTGCCGCACCGACCTGCACGTGGCCGAGGGCGACCTGCCGGTCCGCCGGCCCCGGGTGGTGCCGGGCCACGAGGTGGTCGGGAGCGTCGACGCGCTGGGCCCCGGTGCGGGCCGGCGCCTGGCCGTGGGCGACCGCGTCGGCATCGCCTGGCTCCGCCACACCTGCGGTCGCTGCCGCTTCTGCCTGCGGGGCGACGAGAACCTGTGCCTCACGCCCCGCTTCACCGGCTGGGACGACGACGGCGGCTACGCCGAGCACGCCGTGGTGCACGAGGACTACGCCTACCGGCTGCCGCCCGGCTTCGCCGACGAGCCGGCCGCACCCCTGCTCTGCGCCGGGATCATCGGGTACCGGGCGCTGCGCCGGGCCCGGCTGCCCGACGGCGGCCGCCTGGGCATCTACGGGTTCGG
The DNA here is from genome assembly GCA_016716005.1 of Acidimicrobiales bacterium. NCBI lineage: Bacteria > Bacillati > Actinomycetota > Acidimicrobiia > Acidimicrobiales > Acidimicrobiales bacterium. The sequence goes on along the minus strand of JADJXE010000001.1, from coordinate 2,671,621 downwards.
TGCGTCGGCGCACCTGGCGGCCCAGATCGCGCTGCACGAGGGCGCCACCGTGCACGTGCTCACCCGCTCGGCCGACGCCCGCCGCCTGGCCCTCGCCCTGGGCTGCGCCTCGGCCGGCGGGGCCTTCGACGCGCCACCCGAGCCGCTCGACGCGGCCGTGCTCTTCGCGCCCGTGGGAGAGCTGGTCCCCGTGGCCCTCGCCGCGCTCGACCGCGGGGGCACCCTGTCGATCGCCGGCATCCACCTGAGCGACATCCCGCCCCTGCGGTACCAGGAGCACCTCTTCCAGGAGCGCTCGCTGGCCAGCACCACCGCGAACACCCGCACCGACGGCGACGAGCTGCTCGCCCTGGCGGCACGCATCCCCCTCCGCGTGGAGACGCAGCCGTACCCGTTCGAGGAGGCCGATGGCGCCCTCGACGACCTGGCCCACGACCGGGTGACCGGTGCCGCGGTGCTCCGCGTGACCTACTGACAACCGGACCTTCGGCCCTTCCACCCGCGGCGAACCGGCGCGTCACTGGACGCGACGCCCGCCCCGGCACGGCCCGCCGGGCGCGCTGCGGAGGAGGCCGACATGGACCGCTTGGTCGTACCGTTCGAGGAGCTGTCGAAGGACGACACACCCCTTGCCGGCGGCAAGGGCGCGAACCTCGGCGAGCTGGCGTCGGCGGGCTTCCCCGTGCCGCCCGGCTTCGTGATCACCGCACCCGCCTACCTGGCGGCCATGGAGAGCGGCGGCGTGCGCCAGGAGCTGATCGAGCAGGAGCGTGCGCTCGACGCAGCCGACCCGGCAGCGCTGGCCGAGACGTCGATGCGACTCCGCGAGCTCGTGCACAAGGTCGGCGTGGGCGACGCGCTGCGGGTCCAGATCCTCGACGCCTACCGGGCACTGGTCGCCCGTCAGGGGGGCGACCCGTTCGTGGCCGTTCGCTCGTCGGCGACGGCCGAGGACACCGCCGGCACGTCGTTCGCAGGGATGAACGAGACCTTCACCAACGTCGCCGGGGAGGACGAGCTCATCGACGGGGTCGTCCGGTGCTGGATGTCGATGTTCGGCCAGCGGGTGGTCTCCTACCGGGCGAGCCAGGGCCTGACCGACGAGCCCGCCATCGCCGTCGTCGTCCAGGCCATGGTCCCGTCGGAGCGCTCGGGTGTGATGTTCTCGGCCGACCCGTCCACCAGCGACACGAGCCGCATCGTGATCGAGGCTGCGTTCGGGCAGGGCGAGGTCGTCGTGGGCGGGCAGGTCGAGCCCGACACGTACCTGGTGGCCAAGGGCGACGGCGCGCCGCGGCTGCTCGAGGCCCGGGTGGGGGTGAAGCACCACCAGATCGTGCGGGGGCCCGACGGGGGCGACCTGGTCGTGGAGCTGTCACCGGAGGAGGGCGGCCGGCGGGTGCTCACCGACGAGGAGCTGCTCGACCTGGCCCAGCTGTCGCTCGACGTCGAGCACCACTACGGCGAGCCCCAGGACATGGAGTGGGCCTACGCCGGCGGCCACCGGTACCTGCTGCAGTCACGTCCCATCACCACCCTCGGCGAGGCCCCCGGGCCGGACGGCACGGCGGGGCCCATGCCCGAGCCGGCCCTCACCGGGCTGGGCGCGGCGCCGGGGATCGTGTCGGGCCGGGTGCGCGTGCTGTTCAACCCCGACGACGGAGCGACGCTGGCCGACGGCGAGATCCTCGTCGCCCCGATGACGAACCCCGACTGGGTGCCCACCATGCGCCGGGCCGCGGCCCTCGTCACCGACGGCGGTGGCATGACCTGCCACGCCGCCATCGTGAGCCGCGAGCTCCGTGTGCCCTGCGTGGTCGCGGCCCGCAGCGCGACCACGTCGCTCCGCAGCGGCGAGGTGGTGACGGTCGACGGCTCCGGCGGCAAGATCTACCGGGGTGACCTGGTGGCCCGCCTCACCCACGAGGGGGTGCCGGCGGCCAGCGTCCGCGAGCGCATCGGCCCGCTCCCCGTCGAGTCGGTGGAGCCGCTCGCCACCCGTCTCTACGTCAACCTGGCCTTCGCCGAGCACGCCGACGAGGTGGCCGCGCTGCCGGTGGACGGGGTGGGGCTGCTGCGGGCCGAGTTCATGATCACCGACGCCCTCGGGGGGATGCACCCGCTGCACCTGATCGCCCAGGGCCGCCGCGAGGAGTTCATCGCCAGGATGGCGGCCTCGGTGCTGCGCATCACGCGGGCCTTCCACCCCCGGCCGGTCGTCTACCGCACGGTCGACTTCCGCACCAACGAGTTCCGGGGCCTCACGGGTGGCGAGCGCTACGAGCCACACGAGGACAACCCGATGATCGGCTACCGCGGCTGCTACCGCTACGTGAAGGAGCCCGAGCTGTTCCGGCTCGAGCTCGACATGCTCACCCGTGTCCGGGAGGAGACGCCCGGCCTGGCGATCATGATCCCGTTCGTGCGCACCCGGTGGGAGCTCGAGGCCTGCCTCGAGCTGATCGACGCCAGCCCCCTCGGGCACCAGCGCGGCCTGCACCGGTGGGTGATGGCCGAGGTGCCGTCGGTGGTGTTCCGGATCCCCGAGTACGCGTCGATGGGCATCGACGGGGTGTCGATCGGCTCGAACGACCTCACCCAGCTGATGCTCGGCGTCGACCGCGACTCCGAGGTGTGCGCCGATCTGTTCGACGAGGAGGACGCCGCCGTTCTCGACGCCATCGGGCGGATCGTCGGCGCCTGCCGAGAGGCGGGCATCACCTCGTCGCTGTGCGGCCAGGCCCCCTCGAACAGGCCCGGGTTCGCCGAGCACCTCGTGCGGTTCGGCATCACCTCGATCTCGGTCAACCCCGACGCGGCCAAGGCCACGCGCCACGTGATCGCGGCAGCCGAGAAGCGGCTGCTGCTCGAGTCGATCCGCGCCCGATCCTGAAGGAGGAGCCCATGAAGGCGGCGGTAGGCGACCGCATCATCATCAAGGGCCACCACGTGGGTGAGCCCGACCGCGATGCCGTGGTGCTGGAGGTGCACGGCACCGACGGCTCGCCGCCCTGGAAGGTGCGGTGGTCGGACGACGGCCACGAGAGCATCTTCTTCCCGGGGCCCGACGCCGCGGTCGAGCACTACACGAGCGAGGAGGGCTAGGAGCCCGAGCGGTCGGGCGAGCCGGGCCGGGCCAGCCCGTCGAGCACGAGGCGCACGGCGAGCTCGATCACCGCTTCGGCCGGCGCGCCCTCGTCGAGCTCGAGCGCCGCGGCGCGGGTCACGCCGTGCACCAGCCGGGCCGCGAGCATCGGCTCGGGCAGACCCAGCTCGGCCAGGGTGGCGAGGAGCGGCTTCGACATCGGCGCGTGCACGTGGTGCAGCCGGTCGTCGGCATCGGGCGGCAGCCGCACGCCCATGAGCATGCTGCCGACCCGGTGCTCGCCGGTCGCGACCATCCGCAGCTGCACCCGGACGAACATGGCCAGTCGGTCTTCGGGCGAGGGCTCCGCGGCCATCGCCGCCGCGACCGCTTCGACCCACGCCGGCACCTCTGCCTCCGCCAGCGCCACGAGCAGGTCGTCACGTCCGGCGAAGTACTCGTACACCGTGTTGCGGGCGATGCCGGCCCGCGCCGCCACCGCGGCGAAGGTGAGGCCGTCGAGGCCCTGCTCCAGGAGGACGTCGCGCGCGGCGGCCATGAGCGCCGCGACCTGACGCTGGCGATGCTCCGCCAACGTGGGGGCACTGATCCTGGGCATCTCGCGAGGCTACCCTCCTCACCGCCGCTCGGCTCGGCGGTGCCGCCACGACCGCGGGCTAAGGTCGGTCGGTGCTCGTCGTCGTCTCGCTCGGCCGCAACGCCCTGCTCAAGCGGGGCGAGCGTCCGGATCTGGAGCCCCAGCGCGCCAACGTCGAGGGCGCGGTCGCAGCCATCGCCGACGTCGCCGCCCGCCACCAGGTGGTGGTCACGCACGGCAACGGCCCCCAGGCGGGGCTCCTCGCCCTGCAGAGCGAGTCGTGGGCGGGCGCCGCTCCCTACACCCTCGACGTGGTGGGTGCCGAGGCCGAGGGGCTGATCGGCTACCTGCTCGAGCAGGGCCTCGAGAACGCCCTCCCCGGCCGGGACGTCGCGACCCTGCTCACCCAGACGGTCGTGGACCCCTCCGACCCGGCGTTCGCGGCACCATCGAAGCCCGTCGGCCCCGCCTACACCGAGCACGAGGCCAAGCTCCTCATGGCCGAGCGCGGTTGGACCGTGCGGCCCGACGAACGGGGCCGGTGGCGCCGGCTGGTGGCCTCGCCCGAGCCGGTGGCCATCGTGGAGCAGCGCACGATCCGCACGTTGGTCGACAACGACGTCGTGGTCGTGTGCGCCGGCGGGGGCGGCATCCCGGTCGCGGTCGACGAGCGGGGCGCCTACGGGGGCGTCGAGGCCGTGGTGGACAAGGACCTGGCCGCGGCGCTGCTCGCCAGCCGGCTGGGCGCCGACGCGCTGCTGCTGCTCACCGACATGCCCGCGGTGATGGAGGGGTGGGGCGGCCCCGCCCGGCGCCCGATCCGCACGGCGCACGTCGCGACCCTCCGGGCCGCTGCCTTCGAGGCGGGCTCGATGGCCCCGAAGGTCGAGGCCTGCTGCCGCTTCGTGGGCGCCACGGAGGGCATCGCCGCCATCGGGGCGCTCGACGATGCCGGCGCCCTGCTCGACGGCGAGGCCGGCACCCGGGTGCTCCCCGGCAGCGGCGCCACCACCTACCACCCGGAGGAGGCCTGATGGCCAGGATCGTCGTCGGTGTCGACGGATCGCCGGGGGGCGACGCGGCGCTCGGCTGGGCGCTCGACGAGGCGGCGGCACGGGGGGCCACCCTCCAGCTCGTGCTGGCGTGGACGTACCCCTACGTGGCCACCGTCCCAGGCGTCACGGCCCCCGTGTTCGCGATCGACGACGTGGAGAGCGACGCCGCCGCACTCCTCGACCTCACCATCGAGCGGGTGACGGACGGCCACCCTCCCGACGTGACCATTGAGCGGCTGGTGCAGCCCGGGCCCCCGGCTCGGGCGCTGCTCGACGTGGCCGAGGGGGCCGACCTGCTGGTGGTGGGCACCCGGGGGCACGGAGGGTTCGTCGGGCTCCTGCTCGGCTCGGTGAGCGAGCAGTGCGCGCATCACGCGCCCTGCCCCGTGGTGATCGTGCCCCCGCGCCCCGAGAGGACCGACGGCTAGGGTTCCGCCGATGGCCCGGCACGATCCCTACCTCGACCATCTCGCCAGGGTGCCGCTGTTCGCGGCATGCCCGAAGAAGCACCTCACGCTGATCGCCCGGACGGCGTCGCCGCTCGACCTGGCCGCCGGCACGAGGGTGATCGAGGAGGGCACCCCCGGTCGGGAGTTCTTCGTGCTCGTCGAGGGCGAGGCCAGCGTCACCAAGGGCGGGCAGCCGGTCGCCACGCTCCACCCCGGCGACTTCTTCGGCGAGATGGCCCTCATCGAGCACACGCCGCGCCGGGCCACCGTCACGGCCGTCACGCCGGTCACGCTGCTGGTGCTCGACCGCGGCAACTTCTGGGCCCTGCTGGAAGAGGTGCCCGAGCTGGCCGGCAAGATCCTGATCGGTCTGTCGCGGCGGCTGAACGAGGTGGCCCCGCCCAGCGTGGGCTAGGACGCCGGCGACTCGCCGCCGTCGCCGCCCCGCCGGCGGCTGCTGATGAAGCGCTGCACCTCGTCGACGGCGGCCTGCACCGTGCCGGCGAAGGCATCGGCAAGGGTCGACGCCGCCTTCCCCGCCTCCTGGCGCGGCCCGGGGTCCTTCACCGTGTCACCGATCGCCGACACCACCCGGCTGGCGGCGTCGGCGATGTCCTTCAGGGCGGCGTCGATGCTGCGCTGGCTCTCGGCCAGCCGCTCGTCCTCCTTGCCTCCCTGCCACTGCTGGCGCACCTGCTCGCCCAGCGCCCGGAAGTGCTCGCCCACCTCGTCCCAGCGCGCCGAGACCTGGGCCCACCTGGCCTCGTCGGCCGCACGCTCGTCGGCCTCGCCGGCCGTTCCCCCAGCCGGCTGGGGGGTCTGGTCCTCTGCGTCGCTCATGGCTGCTCCCTCCGGACGTGTCCGGGCCGAACCCTACGCCGCTTCGACCGGGCGGAACCTGGCGGCGTACTCCCCCGACGTCACCAGCGCCCAGGCCACCTGGTCGAGCGGCGCCGGCGTCGCGCTCCAGAACGCCAGCGCGCCCGGGTCGGGCGCCCGACGGAGCAACCCGACGTAGGCCAGCGTCACCTCGGCGGTGCGCCAGGTGCCCAGCGCGTGCTCACCCGCCTCGGCCAGTCCGAGGATCACCCCGGCGCGCGTCACCCGCCCGGCCCCCAGCAGCGAGGTCCAGAACGCCAGACCTCCCGCGTCGGCCGGCCGATCCAGCACCACCTGGTAGGCGCGGTCGACGAACGCCCCGTCGTCTCCGCCGCCGAAGCGAGCCTGGACCTCCGGCGAGGCGGCCAGGCCCTCGGCGATGGCCAGGAGCGCCGTGCCCGCCCGCCGAGCGGCGAGCTGCTGGAGCAGCCAGGGCGCGTCGGGCACCCGGCCGTTGGCGGCCAGGTGGAGCCGCACGAGCGGGGCGGCCAGACCGCCGTACCCGCTCGAGCGGAGCAGCCGCACCGTCACGTCGAGCGGGCTGAGCAGCCGCATGCGCACCTGCTTGGCCCACATGGCCAGGTCGCCCGTGCTCGCGGGGCGGCCGACGAGGTCGCGGTGCTGGCGGCCGATGTAGGCCTCGACCGTCACGAACGGGTTCCCCCCGCGGCGATCGGCGGCGACCGCGGCGGCCGTCGCCTCGTCGGCGCCGGGCGCCACCGCCACCGCAGCCGACGGCTCGCGCTGGCGCTCGAGGAAGGGACCCACGGCGATCACCTGGTACGCGGAGCCGAGGCCCTGCGGTGCCGAGCGGTCGACGTACGGCGGAGCGACGACGGTCGCCAGCACCCGTCCGCTTCGGATCACCCGGTACGAGGCGGCACCGGCCACCGGCGTCCACGCCAGCCGCACCGCGCCCCCGTCGACGGCGGCGCCGAGATCGGTCACCGCCGGGGGCACGGGATGGGGTGCCAGCTGCTCCGCGCTGGTGAACGACCACGACAGCCGGCGGGCGGCGGTGGTGACCGAGACCAGGTACGTGACGCCCGGATCGAGGGGGTCACGGGGGATCACGATCACGGCGTCGTCGAAGTCGAGCAGGGCGCGGCCGACCTCCTGCCAGGACGGGTCCGGGTGGCGGTACCCATCGGCGGTGATCACGCACACCGGCAGGGCGCGGTCTCCCTGCGTGACCGACGCCGACACCGGGCCGGGGGCCTCGGGCAGCAGCACCACGATGGGCAGCCCGGCAGGCGGGGTCCACCCCGGGCACGCGGTGAGTGGGTCGGGGGTCTCGAGGTCGAACGAGGTGAGGGGCACGGTGGCATCCGGGCCGGGCCACAGGATCGGCTGCTGCTGGCGCACCTGCTGGTCGAGCCCGCGGATCACATCGAGCGTGGCGGCGCCGGTGAGGGGCGCGCCGGGGTCCCGGTACGCGCCGTACCCGACGGTGCGCAGGCCCGGGCGGAGCACGCCGAAGGCGTGGAACGGGGCGGTCATGAACGACTCGATGAAGCCCCGGTCGGTCCAGTCGGCGTCGCCCGGTCCGATGTTGCTGTCCTCGCCGGCGGCGGCCCCGGCCGGCGTGTACCACGGCGACCGGGGATCCTCACCGTGGGCGATCAGGCCGTGCTGGGCCATGTACCGGGCGTGGAGCGCGCCCCCGTCGGACCACGATGGCTCGACCCCCACCGGCGCCAGCCCGGCGGTGGCCCGGTAGAGGTTCACCACGTCGAGCCACGGCCCGTCCGGGGGCAGGGGAGCAGCCTGCGCCGCGGCGGATCCCGCCGGCGCGACCGAGGCCAGCACCAGCACCAGCACCAGCAGGGCCGCGAGCGCGGCGCAGAGCCGAGCCCGCCTCGAGACCGTCCGTCGTCGCACCGCCCGAGTCTCGCCCATGGCGGCCCGCCCCCGGGCCGCGGGCCCGCGGGGCCGTAGGCTGCCCGGTGGCCGGGAGGGGGAACCATGGCGACCCAGCACGTCCGCGACCTGCTCGATGCCGTCGTGCCGCCGCTGATCGAGCAGCACGGCGTCCCCGGCGTCGCCGTCGGGATGGTGCACGACGGCGAGGAGACCCACGCCGGCTACGGGGTCACCAGCGTGGAGGACCCGCTCCCCGTGACCGACCGCACCCTGTTCCAGGTCGCGTCGATCACCAAGACGTTCACGGCCGCCCTGGTGATGCAGCAGGTCGAGCGGAGGGTCGTGGAACTCGACGCCCCGGTGCGGCTCTACCTGCCCGCCTTCTCCCTGCGGTCCGACGCCGACGCGGTCACGGTCCGCATGCTCCTCACCCACACCGCCGGCTTCCACGGCGACTGGTTCTTCGTGCACCGCGCCCCGGCGACCGGTCGGTCGCTCGAGGATCTGCTGTCCGGCCTCCCCGACGCGCCGCAGCTGTTCGCGCCGGGAACGGCCTGGTCGTACAACAACGCCGCCTTCAGCGTGGCCGGCGCGCTCCTCGAGGCGGTGACCGGCCGCCGCTACGCCGACCTGCTCGCCGACGAGCTCCTGCGACCCCTGGGCATGGGCCACTCGGTCCTCACCGCCGACGAGGCCGTCACCCGGCGCGTGGCCGCGCCGCACCTGCGCCTCGACGGCACCACGTTCGTGCTCCGGGGGGCCGGGTGGCAGCCGGGCTGGGAGCTGCCGCCCGCCGACGGGCCCGCCGGCGGGCTGGTGTCGTGCACCGCCGATCTGGCCGCGTGGGCCCGCTTCCACCTGGGCGGGGGCGTGGCTCCCGACGGCACCCGGCTCCTCGCCGAGGCCACGGTGTCCGCCATGCGCGAACCCTGGGCGGCCACGTCGGAGGTGCACGAGCACACCGGCGCAGCCTGGTTCCTGCGACCCGTGCAGGGCGTGCACACCGCCTCGCACGGGGGCCTCACCGTCGGGTACTCGTCCCGCGTGGTGCTCGTGCCCGAGCGGCACCTCGCACTGGCCGTGCTCACCAACGCCGTCACCGGCTTCCCGGTGGTGCAGGCCGTCGTCAGGGCGGTACTCGAGGGCGCCCTCGGGCTCGACGACGCTCCGCCCGCCCCCGATCCGAGTGCCCGCCCGGCCGACGTCGACGAGCTGCTCGGCTGGTACGCCGGGCCGTTCTGGGACCACGAGGTGCGCCGCCCCGACGGCCACGACGACGCCGACCTGGTGCTGGTGACCCACGGCCGGCCGGCCGTCCCCGACGTGTGGGCCCCACCGCCGCTCCCGCCGGTGCCGGCACGGTTCTTCGCTCCCGACCGAGTGGTCGGCGAGTCCCTCGGCGAGCAGGCGTGGTTCCGGCGGGACGCAGCGGGTCGGGTCGCGGGCCTCCACGTCGGCGGCCGACTGGCCCCCCGCCTCGCCCGCGAGCCGACCGACCGGGCCTGAGGGGCCCACCGCCCGACGAGGTCCGACCTACGGTGGGGCCGTGGCCCACGAGCAGCCCGGCGCGGCCTCCCGCCCGCCCCGATGGGCGGCCCGGGTCGTCCCGGCCGGCGCCGCCGAGGCGACGCCCGCCGACGGGCCCGGTACCCTCCCGCCCCCGTGATCACCGTGTCGGGTCTGGAGAAGGCGTACGGCACGCGCACGCTGTTCCGCGAGGTGTCCTTCGGCCTCTCGTCCGGCCGGCGGGTCGCCCTCGTGGGCGGCAACGGCACCGGCAAGACCACGCTGCTCGAGATCCTGGTGGGGCTGCAGCCCGCCGATGCCGGCGAGGTGCACCGCCCTCGTGGCCTGCGGCTCGGCTACCTGCCCCAGGAGCCGCTGGGCGAACCCTCGGGCAGCGTCCTCGACGCGGTGCTCGGCGGCGTCCCCGAGCTGCGCCCGCTCGAGCGCCGCCTCCACGAGCTGGCCGAGCGCGTCGCGGCGACCACGGGCGACGAGCACGATCGCGCCCTGGCCGAGCTGGGCGAGGCCCAGCACCGCTTCGAGGACCTCGACGGCTACGCCCTGGAGGCCGAGGCCCGCCGGATCCTCGCCGGGCTCGGCTTCCACCCGGCCGACAGCGACCGGCCCCTCGCCGAGATGTCGGGTGGCTGGCGGATGCGGGCCACCCTCGGCGCGCTGCTGCTGGCCCGGCCCGACGTGCTGGTGCTCGACGAGCCGACGAACCACCTCGACACCGACAGCGTCGCCTGGCTGGAGGACACGCTGGCGGCATGGGCCGGCGCCCTGCTCTTCGTGAGCCACGACCGCGACTTCATCGACGCCGTGGCCAACCGCGTCCTGGAGCTGGCCGGCGGCACGGCCACCGAGTACGTCGGGGGCTTCGCCGAGTTCGTGGTGGCGCGCGAGGAGCGGCTCGAGCGGGCCCGGGCCGCCGCGGCCCAGCAGCACAAGGAGCTGGAGCGGGTCGAGCGCTTCATCGAACGCTTCCGGTACAAGGCCACCAAGGCCAGACAGGTGCAGAGCCGGGTCAAGACCCTGGCGAAGCTCGAGCGCATCGAGGCGCCCGACCACTCGGCGCTGGTCGCCCGCTTCGCCTTCCCGCCCCCGCGGCGGTCGGCGCGGGTCGTCGCCCAGCTGTCCGGCGTCGACGTCGGCTACGACGGGGTGCCCGTGCTGCGCGGCGTCGACCTGGTGGTGGAGAGGGGTGACAAGGTCGCCTTCGTGGGGCCGAACGGCGCCGGCAAGACCACCCTGGTGCGCCTGCTGCTCGGCGAGCTCGACCCCCTGGCCGGCGACGTGCAGCTGGGCGCCAACGTCGACGTCGCCTCGTTCGCCCAGCACCACATCGAGCGCCTGCGCCCCGAGCGCACCGTGCTCGACGAGCTCAAGGCCGCGGCCGGCCCGCGCCTCGGTGCTCGCAACCCTCGCACCGTCGCCGGGTCGTTCGGCTTCCCCGGCGAGCTGGCCGACCGCAGGGTCGGCGATCTCTCGGGGGGCGAGCGGACCCGACTGGCCCTGGCCTGCGCCCTGGTGAACCCCGTGAACCTGCTCGTGTTGGACGAACCCACCAACCACCTCGACCTGCCGAGCTGCGACGTGCTGGAGGACGCCCTGGCCGCGTACCCGGGCACGGTGATCCTCGTCACCCACGATCGGCACCTCATCCGGAACGTGGCCACGAGCCTGGTGGAGGTGCGAGGCGGTGTCGCCCGGCACCACCTCGGCGTCGACGAGTCGGTGCTGCGGCCACCAGCGCCCGACGGCACGGCCATGAACCCGCCGGGTCGCCGGCGCGGCCCCGGCGAGGGAGCGGCACGAGCGGAGGGCGCAGCCCGCAAGGAGGGGCGGCGGGTCACGGCCGGTGAGCGCGAGCGGCGCGGCGCTGCCACCAAGCAGCTTCGGGCACGCGTCGCCCGGCTCGAGCGCGAGCTGACCCGGGCCGAGGCCGACGTTGCCGAGCTGCAGCGCCGCTTGGCAGACCCCGCGCTGTACGACGACCCGGAGCAGGTGCGGGAGGCGGCGACCGCCCACGAGGCGGCCAAGGACCAGGCCGCCGCCCTCACCGACGCGTGGGTGCAGGCCCACACCGAGCTGGACGACGCCGAGGCCCGGTTCGCCCCGCCCGCACCCTAGGCCGCAGCCGTCACGGGCACTCCCACGCCCCGAGCTCGTGCAGCTCGCCCAGGTGCGGCAGCTGGCCGTTCAGGTACGCCTCGAACTGGGCCACGTAGTCGTCGACCGAGGCCTCGCTGCCACCGGTGACCACCATCCGGTAGCCCCGGGTGGTGGCGTGCCAGGCCACGGCCTCGCCGTCGTCGGCCCGCAGCACGACCAACCGCTCGACTCCCGAGCCGTCGGCGTGGTGCGCCTCCCGGCCCCACACGAGCTCGAGCGGACCCAGCGAGCGGAGCACGCGCTCGTAGGCCAGGGCCTGGGCGGCCTGGGTGCCACCGGCGGCGGTGAGCGAGGTGAGGGCCCAGTCGGCGAAGCGGTCGGCGTCCCAGCCGAGCACGCTTCCGGTGGACCGGGCGACCGTGCGCGACCACACGTCGGTGCCGTCGAAGCCACGCACCCGCAGGTGGCCGGCGGCCTCGGGGTCGACCCGGAGGCCGGCCGCGGCCAGGGCGCCCCACCACGCCGCCAGGGCCACGGTGTCGCCCCAGCGGTCGAGCGTGAGCAGGCTGCCACCCGGCGCCAGCAGGCCGGCCAGCTGGTCGGCGGGCGCGGCCCCCGACCCGCGGAGCGCCTCGTCGATGCTGCGAAGGCGGGACCACGGGTCGGCCGGGGCGCGGCTCAGCTCTGGCGCGACGTCGGCCACCAGCGCGGTGGCCACCACGACGTCGGCGGCACCCCCGAGCCGCTCCTGGTCGAGGTCGTGCAGCTCGGTCGCCTCGAAGCGCACGTTGGGCACGCCGAGGCGCCGGGCCAGCTCGTCGGCCCGCTCGACGGCCAGGGCCGACCGGTCGATCCCGATCACCTCGGTGTCGGGCGCCTCGAGGGCGTAGAAGCAGGCGGCGAGGCCGGGCCCGCACCCCACGTCGACCAGGCGCTCGGCCGGGCGCGGATGCTCGGCCCACCAGGTGAGCCAGGCCGCGTGCCGGCCGCCCACGACCGCCAGCCCGTCGATCGCCAGGTCGAGGTCGGCGAGGAGGATCGCGTCCACGTCGACCGGCTCGCCCGTGGCCCGCGCTCGGAGGGCGGTGGTGAGCTCTGCGACCAGCGCTCGCCCGTGCCGACGCTCGAGGCCCTCCAGCCACGCCTCGCCGGTGGCCACCCGCGGCAGGCCGACGCGTCGCAGGTAGCTCTCGGCTCGTTGCTGCCCGGAGGCCCGGCTGGTTGCACGACGTCGCCTGCCCATGGCAATCGCTTCGCTCGAGGGACGGGGCGCGGCACTGTAGCCGGGCACCCGCGGTGCCTAGCCGATGGCCGCGATGCCACCGTCGACCGGGATGACCGCGCCGGTGAGGTAGGCACCGGCGCGCGACGCCAGGTAGATCGCGGCACCGGCGATGTCGTCGGGCCGGCCGATCCGCTTCAGCGGCGCGCTCGACGCGATCTGCTCCCCGAAGGCCTCCAGGGTCGCCGCCATCATCTTCGACTCGAACGGGCCGGGTGCGATGGCGTTCACCGTGATCGTCGGCGCGAGCCGGCTGGCCAGGTGGCGCGTCAGCTGGTGCACCGCAGCCTTGGACGACGAGTACGAGTACGTCTCGAGCACGGGCACGTGGATGCCGTCGATGCTGCCGATGTTGATCACCCGAGCCGGCGCGTCCGCGGTGCCGGCGGCCTCGAGGAGGGGCACCAGGAACTTCGTGAGGTGGAACACGCCCTTCACGTTGAGCGACAGCACCCGGTCCCACGCCGCGTCGTCAAACTGCTGGAGGGGAGCGCCCCAGGTGGCGCCGGCGTTGTTCACCAGGACGTCGAGCCGGGGCTCACGCCCGGCGATCAGCCCGGCGAGCCGCCGACACTCGGCCTCGGTCGACAGGTCGGCCGGCAGCGAGATGCACTCCCCCACCTCGGACAGCTCGCCGGCCACCTGCTCGCACACGTCGGCCTTGCGCGACGAGATGTACACGCGGGCGCCGGCGCGGACGTACGCCTCGGCGATCATGAGGCCGATGCCCCTCGAGCCCCCGGTCACGAGAGCGGTCTTGCCGGCGATGGAGAACAGGTCGGTCATACCGGAAGCATGCCCCGCCGGCCGGGCAGGCCTGGCGACGCTGCTCGCAGCTGCGCCCCTAGGGTCGCGCCATGGCCTCCGCGGCTCCCCGCCACCTCATCTGATGGCCCGGCGCGACCGCTCCACCTCGACGCCGCTGCCCCCTCTCCCGCCCCGGCTGCCCACCGCGCTCCGGCCGGCAGCCGGCGACGACCTGCGCGAGGACCTCGACTGGGTCGGCGTGGAGGTGCAGGGCGACCTCTCGGGCCTGGTCGCCGGGGGGCTCGACGTGGCCGAGTCGAGGCTCTCCGGCGTGCTCCTCACCGGCGCCCGGCTCCAGGGCATGCGCCTCACCGACACCCTGGTCGAGGACGCCGACCTCTCCGGCGCCGACTTGGCCGGCGCCCTCCTCACCCGGGTCGAGCTGCGCCGGTGCCGCCTGACGGGCGTGCTGCTCCCCGACGCTCGTCTCCGCGACGTGCGGATCGTCGACAGCAAGCTCGACGGGGCCAGCTTCCGGATGGCGACGGCCGAGCGGCTCCGCATCGAGGGGTCGATCCTCAGGGCGGCCGACTTCACCGCGGCGAGGCTCGACACCACCCAGCTGTTCGACTGCGACCTCGCCGAGATCGACCTCTCGGGGGCCCGCGCCCGGGGGTTGCGACTGCACGGCTCCGTCCTGGAGGGCCTGCGGGGCGCCGAGCACCTGCAGGGGGTGGTGCTCGACACCACCCAGGTGCTCCCGTTCGCCCTCCGGCTCTTCGCCGCCCTGCGCATCACCGTCGACGACGACCGCGACGGCCCGGCGCCCTGACGCCGGGCCGGAACCGGGCCGGGCGGCCCGGTCACCACCAGGCTCGGATCTCCTCGTAGACGTCGGGGTGGCTGGCCAGCGCCAGGTGCGTCACCGTCGGCAGCACCCGGATCGTCGCGTCCGGGAACAGCTCGCGCACCCGGCTGTCGGCCAGCTCGCCGGTGGCGCTGGGGGCCGTCACCAGGCTGTCGCCGAGCAGGCGCGAGACGGGATGGGCCGGATCGGCCGTCAGGGTGCCGGCGACGACGAGGTAGCGGGCGCGACGCGGCGCGCGGACGCGGTGCAGGCTCGCCGGGCCGGGTGCATCCGGGTCGCGCTCCTGCCAGTCCTCGTCGAGGACCGACCCGAAGCGCAGATCCTTGATCCCGGCGCTCCGTCGGTCGAGACCCGACCCGATCAGGCGCGTCACCGGCGTGGGCACGGCCCAGAGGGCGGTGCTCGTGAGGTTGGCGAGCACCTCGAGCCACGAACCGGCGTTCGGCACGCCGATGAGCACGACTCGCCGCACCCTGGAGGGCCACGAGCGCCGCAGGGTCGACTGCCGGCGCTCGACCGTGCCGTAGTGGCACGCGCCGCGCACCACGAGCCCGCCCATGCTGTGCCCGATGAGGGTGATGTCCCGCACCCGCACCGGCCAGGCCCCCACCAGCCGGTCGAGCAGGCGCGCCAGCTCCCGGGCGTTGGTGGAGACGTGTCGGCCGGTGTTGTAGCTGGCGTAGAGCGGCGTGACCCCGAGGTCCCGGGCGAGCAGGGAGCCGTAGGTGGTCCCGGGATCGTCGCGGAAGCCCCAGACCGCCCCCGTTCCCATCAGCCCGTGCACGAGCACGCAGATCCGCCCGGTGGCGCCGGGCAGGCGCTCGGCCAGCGCGGCACGGTCGGCCACAAGCGCTGCCCCGTCGGAGCGCACCGTCAGGGGGATCGCCAGCGGCGAGCCCTGCTCGGCCAGCACGTCGCCGAAGGCCCCGTCGAGCACGGCCAGGGCCTCGTCGCTGCGGGCGGGCAGCGCGGCCAGCAGGCGCCACAGCTGCGCCGCGCTCGCCGCCGCGGCCTCGGCGTCGGAGGGGGTCGCGCTCGGCGGCGCCTTCCTCCGGCCCACCGCTCTCAGGCCGATCCGGTGGAGGTGAGCGGACTCGAACCGCCGACTTCTACGTTGCGAACGTAGCGCTCTGCCAACTGAGCTACACCCCCGGAGGGACCACGCATGGTAGCCGACCCCTGCCGGCGTCCCGGCCGTCAGCCGGGCCCGGCGTGGGCCCGGAGGGTGGCCTGCACGCGGGCATGCACGACGGCCGTGGTGACGTCGGCCCGGCTGCGCTCCAGCACCGCCCGGAGGGCGTCGAGGGTGCGCCGCAGGCCGTGGGTGACGGCGTCGGGCTCGTCGATCACCACCAGCGCGTCGTAGGCGCCCTCCATGGCGGCAAGCAGCTCCTCGGCCCGGCCGAGCTCACCGGCCCGGAGCCGGTCGAGCAGATGGCGGCGCAGCTCCGACGCAGCCTCGGCCAACCCCTTCAGCCAGGCCGCCGGCTGGACGCCGAGCTCGTCGGGCCCGTCCACCGGCGCGGCGACCACGAGCGCGGCCGTGAGGCGGGCCTCCGTGTACTCCTTCTCGGCGTCGTGGAGGAAGCCGGCGTGGGCCACGTCGGGGAAGGCGTCCAGGGCGTCCTGCGCCTGGCGCAGCGCCACCTCCGCCTCGCCTGCGAGCACGCCAGCCCGCTGCGGATCGAGGCGGTGCACGGCCCGGATCGAGCTGCCCGAGGCCCGGACCACCCGACGGCACGCGGCCAGCCCGACCTCGCGAGCCGAGGTGGCCGCCGACAGGCGAGCCGCGGCCGAGGCGACGGCCGCGTCGAGCTGGGCGAGGCGGAGCGGATCGGGAGCCGGGGACACCGGCCCGGTCAGCTGCCGGAGCGGCGGAGCAGCAGAGCCGGCTGGGAGCCGACCGAGGTGGGCAGGTAGCGCACCTTCACGGCCCGCTCCATCGACACCTGTCGGGCCCGCACCAGCAGGGCCGTGTACGCCAGGACGAGGCCCACCATCCCGGCAGCGGCAGCCCACAGGAGGATGCCGCCGCCCACGACGGCCAGGGCCACCACGAGCAGGGTGCTGGCACCCAGCCCGAACAGGATCGTGCGCCGGCGCTGCTGGGCCTGGTGGAGGGTGATGCCGGCGGCGGGGACGTCGACCGGCTGGGAGGCCGGGGTCGCGGCCCTGCGGCGCGTGGCCAGGTCGGTGACGTTCGAGCCGGCACTCGGGCTGGTGCGCTCGAGCACCGAGAGCTGGCGCCGGAACGACGAGATGGAGTCGCCGGGGCGGCTCTCCGTACGACTCCGGATCAGCGGTGGCAGCAGCACCGCAGCCCACATGAGAGCGAGGATCACCAGAACCAGCAACGTCACGCTCCGTGCCTACCTTTTCGTGTCGGGGACCGTAACCCTCGGTTCAGAACCGGTGGTGGATGGTCCGGGTGGGTCGGGGGTGCTGCGACGAACATTACGGTTCTACTACGAACCGGGGTCGGGCGCTACCCGGGTGTGGCGGGTGTCACAACGAGCCGGCGGCGGGTGTCACCGCCCGTCGGTGGCCTCGGGGCGACGGTACGTGCCGGACCGGCCACCGGTCTTCTCCCACAGCGTGATCTCGCCCAGCACCATGGAGCGATCGACCGACTTGCACATGTCGTAGATCGTGAGCGCGGCCACCGAGCAGGCGGTCAGCGCCTCCATCTCGACCCCGGTCCGGTCGAAGGTCTCGACCTGGGCCTCCACCTCGATGAAGTCGTCGTCGAGCTGGAAGTTCACGTAGACCGAACCGACCAGCAGCGGGTGGCACAGCGGGATCAGGTCGGGGGTGCGCTTGGCCGCCTGGATCCCGGCCACGCGGGCCACGGCCAGCACGTCGCCCTTGGTGACGGCGTTGGCCGCCACCTGGTTCACCGTCTCCGGACGCATGAACACCCTGCCCTTGGCGATGGCCCGTCGGTGGGTGGGGTCCTTGGGGGTGACGTCGACCATGCGGGCCCGCCCCAGCGGGTCGACGTGGGTCAGGCCGCGTTCGGTCATGGGCCTGCAGTGTAGGTGGCGGCCGGGAGCCGACGTCCGGGGCACGGGCACGGGCACGGGCAGGAGCGGGTGCCGTCGGCAAGACTGCCGGCGTGCAGACCATGACCGTGGGTGAGCTCCTCGTCCGTTGCCTCCACGCCGAGGGCGTCGACTTCATGTGCGGCATCGTCGACGGCGCCCACATCCCCTTCGTGGTGCACACGCCGGCCTACGGGATCCGGTACGTGAACACCCACCACGAGGAGGCGGCGACCCACATCGCGGAGGGCTACGCCCGCCTCACCCACCGCCCGGCCGTGGTCATCGGCAACCCCGGGCCGGGCGGGGCCAACATGCTGGCCGGCATCACCAGCGCCCAGGCCGAGGGGCACCCCGTGGTCGCCCTCGCGTGCACCCGCCGCAGCGCCACGACCCAGCCCGACCGGGGCGGGGCGTGGCAGGCGACCGACCTGGTGGAGATGGCCCGGCCGGTCACCAAGTACAGCGCCCTGGTGTCGCGCCCCGACCGCGTGCCCGAGCTGGTGCGGGCGGCCTTCCGCGCAGCCACCACCGGCCGCCCCGGCCCGGCCTTCCTGGCGATCCCCGACGAGATGCTGGGCGTCGAGGTCGACGTCTCCACCCTGCGCGTCACCCCGGCCGCCCAGAACCGCGTCGTCGACCTCGGCGCCGGCGACCCCGCCGCCATCGAGCAGGCCGCCGACTGGCTGGCCGCCGCCGCACGGCCGTTCGTCTACGCCGGCAAGGGCGTGCTGTGGTCGGGCGCCTCGGGCGAGCTGCTGGCCCTGGCCGACCACCTCGCCGCGGGCATGAGCACCTCGCTCGGGGCGCGGGGCGCGGTGCCCGAGGACCATCCGCACTACTTCCACCTGTTCGACATGCAGACCACCACAGCGGTGCGCACCGACGCCGACGTGGTGCTCGTGGTGGGTGCCCGACTGGGCGAGTACGACGGCTGGGGGATGCCGCCAGCGTGGGGCGACCCCGCCCGGCAGCAGACGATCCACATCGACGCCGACCCCTACTCGATCGGCCTCAACCGGCCCGTCGACCTCGGGATCGTCGCCGACGCCAAGGCCGCGCTCACCGCCCTGGGCAAGGCGGTGCAGGCCCGCACCGGGCCGCGCGCGGAGATGCCCGACCTGGCCCGCTACCGCGAGCTCACCCAGCAGACCGTCGCCGGCGCCGCCGGGTACGTGCTGGCCGAGACCACGGCCGGCGTGAACCCGGGCCAGATGGTGATGGCCGTGCGCGACTTCTTCCCCCGCCACGCGGTCACGGTTGCCGACGGCGGCAACACCACCCTGTGGACGGTGGCGCTGAACCCGATCTACGAGCCCGACGGCTTCCTGTACTCGGTGAAGATGGGCTACCTCGGCACCGGGCTGCCGTTCGCCATCGGCGCCAAGCTCGCCGCCCCCGGGCGGCCGGTGTACCTCGTCAGCGGCGATGGCGCCTTCGGCTTCAACGTGATGGAGCTCGAGACCGCGCTGCGGGCCGGCGCGCCGGTGATCGCCGTCGTGGCGGTCGATGACGGATGGGGGATGGAGCGCACCGCCCACCGCTTCAAGGGCTACACCGAGGACCAGTTCCAGGGCACCGACATCCTCCCCGGCACCCGCTACGACCTCCTCGCCGAGGCCCTGGGCTGCCACGGCGAGCTGGTGGAGGCGATCGACCAGCTGGTGCCCGCCCTGGAGCGGGCGGTGGCGTCGGGCAAGCCCGCCGTCGTCCACGTGCGGGTCGACCCCGCGGTGAACGCCGACGCCATCGGCTACGAGCAGTTCCAGCGGAGCCGCAGCCTGTGAGCCCGCCGCTCGAGGCCACGCGCCACCGCCGGGTGTTCATCACCGGTGCCCGCGGCTTCGTGGGCCGGGTCCTCGCCCGCCGCTACCGCGAGCTCGGCGCAGAGGTGCGCGGCCTCGACGTCGAGGCCGACCCCGCGCTGGGGGTCGTGGCCGGGGACATCACCGTCCCCGACGCCTGGCGCGCCCACCTGGAGGGCTGCGACCTGGTGATCCACACGGCCGCCGTGGTCACGAACAACGTCGACCGGGCGCTGGCGTGGCACGTGAACGTGGTGGGCACGCAGCGGGTGCTCGAGGCCGCGGCCGCCGCCGGTACCGACCGGTTCGTGCACCTCTCCACCATGGGCGTCACCCGCTTCGGCCAGGCCGAGCCGGCGGCCGTGGCCCGCTACTACCCGGGCCGCGAGATCGACGAGCGCTGGCCACTCATGCCGACCGACAACCCCTACGTCGACACCAAGATCGCGGCCGAGCACCTGGTGCTGGCCGCCCACGCCGCCGGCGAGGCGTCCTGCACCGTGGTGCGGCCGGCCGACGTGTACGGACCGGGCTGCCGGCCGTGGGTGCTGGAGCCCCTCGCCGCCATCCGCGCGGGCATGTTCCTGCTGCCGGCCCACGGCCGGGGGCTGTTCAACCTCGTCTACGTGGACGACCTGGTCGAAGGGATCGCGGCTGCCGCCGAGCGGCCGGAGGGTGCCGGGCAGATCTTCCAGCTCGGCGGCGAGGTCGAGGTCACCTGCGAGGAGTACTTCGGGCACTTCTTCCGGATGCTCGGCCGCGACGACGGGCCCCGCACCTTCGCCACGCCGGTCGCCATCGCCATCGCCGAGGCGGCCCGGGTCGCGCTCCGTCTCCGTGGCCGGCGCACCGAGATCGGCAAGGGCGCCATGCTCATGCTGTCGAAGACCCGCACCGTGTCCAACGCCAAGGCGCACCGCGTCCTGGGCTGGTACCCGAGGGTCGACCTCGACGAGGGCATGCGCCGGACCGAGGCCTGGCTGCGGGCCGAGGGCCTGCTCGACGCCCCGGGCTGAGCGCCCGGCCGGCCGGCGACGCCGACCCGGGGCCCCGGTCAGCCGCCGATCTGGCTCATCCCCCGCGCGGGCTTCGTGAAGTGGACCTGCCCGATGCTGTGGCCCGCCCACTTGGTGCCGACCGCCCGGGTGATCGCTGCGGCCAGGTCGTCGTCGGTCCCGCCGCCTCGGAGCACGGCCCGCAGGTCGAACTCCCGGGTGGCGAACAGGCAGGTGCGCAGCTGGCCCTCGGCCGTGAGGCGCACCCGGTCGCAGTCGCCGCAGAACGGCTTGGTGACGCTCGGGATGACGCCCACCGTCCCCCCGCCGTCGGCGTAGCGCCACCGGTCGGCCGGCGCCGAGCCCCGCCCGGGCAGGGGCTCCAGGTCGAACGCCGCGGCGAGGGCGTCGAGGATCTCGTCCTGGCTGACGACGGCACCCTGGCGCCACTGGCCCTGGGCGTCGAGCGGCATGAACTCGATGAACCGCACCTCGAGGCCCCACGCCCGACCCCAGGCGGCGACGTCGACGATCTCGTCGTCGTTGAAGTCCCGCACCACCACGCAGTTGACCTTGACCGGGTCGAAGCCGGCGTCCTGGGCAGCGCGGATCCCGTCGAGCACGCGGTCGAGATCGTCCCGGCGGGTGACCTCGAGGAACCGGTCGCGGCGCAGCGAGTCGAGCGACACGTTGAGCCGCGCCAGCCCGGCGGCCCGCAGGTCGTGCGCCAGGAGCCGCAGGGAGGCCCCGTTGGTGGTCAGGGCCAGGTCGGCCCGGCGACCCGGCCCCCCACCCCGCGCCGGCACGCGCAGGGAGGCCAGCTTCTCGACGAGCACGGGCAGGTGCGCCCGCACGGTGGGCTCACCGCCGGTGATGCGGATCCCGTCGAAGCCGAAGCGCTCCAGGCACACCTGCGCGACCCGCGCCAGCTCCTCGAAGGTGAGCAGCTCCGACCGGGGCAGCCAGGCCATGCCCTCGGCGGGCATGCAGTAGGAGCACCGGAAGTTGCAGCGATCGGTGACCGAGATCCGCAGGTCGCGGACGACCCGCCCGAACGGATCGACGAGTTCGGACGGCGCGCCGCCGTGGTGCGGTCCCCCCACCGGATTCACCCTACGCGAATAGGAGAATTCCGACCAGCCCGCCGGGGGGCACCCCGTCGCCGTCGGGCACGACGGCCAGGCCGTTGGCGGCGGCCGCGGCGGCCAGCTGGTGGGAGCCCTGGGCGCCGCTGGCCCGAGCGTGGTAGCGGCCGTCGTCGCCCCACGCCACGTGCACCCGCACGTAGTGGGTCTTGCCGTCGGGGCGGCGGCCGAGCCCGTCGTCGGCCACCGCAGCAACCCTGGGGCGATCGAGGTGGCGGTGGCCCATCATCTGGCGGAGCGCCGGGCGGGCCAGGAGCTCGAACGACACCAGGGACGACACCGGGTTCCCCGGAAGGCCGAACACAGGCGTGCCGGCGACGACCCCGAAGGCGAAGGGCTTGGCCGGCCGGATCGCGATCTGCATCCACTCCATCCGGCCCAGCCGATCGAGGAGCACCTTGACCAGGTCGAAGTCGCCCATGCTCACGCCGCCGCTGGTGAGCACCGCATCGCACTCGGCGACGCCCCGGCCGACGGCGGCGGTGATGGCGCCTTCGTCGTCGGGGACGAGGCCGAGGTCGACCGGGGTGCAGCCGGTCTGGGCGAGCAGGGCGAGCAGCAGACGCCGGTTCGAGTCGCGGATCTGGCCGGGGCCGAGCGGCCCGGGGCCGTCGACGAGCTCGTCGCCGGTGGAGAGCACGCCCACCCGGGCCCGGGGATGGACCGGCACCCGCCGGTAGCCCAGGCTGGCCAGCAGGCCGAGGTGGGCCGGCCCCAGCTCGGTCTGGGCCTCGATCACCACGTCGCCCGGGCGGACGTCCTCGCCCGCCCGGCGCACCGCGGCTCCGGGGCCCACCGACGACCGCACCAGCACGTGGCCGTCACCGGCCGGCTCCGTGTCCTCGACCATGACGACGGCATCGGCACCGACCGGCAGAGGCGCGCCGGTCATGATCCGCAGCGCCTCGCCGCGTCCGACGGCCACCTCGGCCACATCGCCGGCGGCCAGGGTGCCCAGGTCGCGCAGGCGAACCGGCGCGTCCGTGGTGTCGGCGGCCCGCACCGCGTACCCGTCGACGGCCGTGTTGTCGAAGGGGGGCACCGCCTCCTCGGCCACCAGTGGCACCGAGGTGACGCAGCCGAGCACCTCGTCGATCGGCAGGGCGAGGGGGTGCAGCCGAGGGCACTCGGCCAGCACCCGGGCCCGGGCAGAGGCGAGGGGCAGCACGGTGCCAACCTACTGGCCCGCCCCGACCGGCGGGCCGCCCGGTGCGGCCCGGCCGGGCGAGCCGCTCGACCGAGCCACACTGCGGCCGTGCATCGAGTCGTGCGGTGGAGCGGCTGGGGCGGGACCACGGTCGAGACCCTCACCCTCCGGGACGAGGGGGCCGGCATCACCGCCGACGGCCGGATCACCCCCACCGACGACCCGGCGACCACGCTGGTGCACTGGGCGATGCGCCTCGACCGCGGCTGGCGGGTTCGCCACCTCCTGGTGTTCACCTCCGACGACGGCGACCAGCCCGACCTGTGGCTGGCGCACGACGGCGAGGGGTCGTGGCGGCACGTGCACGGCGCCGACCGCCCCGATCTGGCCGGCTGCCTCGACGTCGACCTCACCTGCACCCCGTTCACCGAGACACCGCTGGCCCGCCGGCTCGACCTCGGGGTGGGCGACCACGCGGAGCTGGCCGTCGTGCACGTCGACGCCGTCGCCCTGGAGGCCTCGCCCGGGCGACGGCGCCTCACCCGGCTGGCGCCGTCACGGTGGCGGCACCAGAACCTCGCCACGGGATGGGCGGTGGACGTCGACGTGGACGACGACGGCCTGGTCCTGGACGAGGGTGGGGTGTCCCGGCGCCTGGCCGACCCCGCCGGCTGATCCGCCCTACTCGGCCAGCGGCGAGGTCCCACCCTCGCCGGCGTCGAGGCGCTCCCGCTCGCACACGCTGCGGAGGAAGCGGCGGAAGTCGGGCCCGAGATCGTCACGCTCGAGGGCCAGCTCGACGGTGGCGCGCAGGTAGTCCAGCTTCTTGCCGATGTCGTACCGGCCGGTCTCGAACACGTAGCCGTACACCGTCTGCTCCGCCAGCAGCAGGCCGATGGCGTCGGTGAGCTGGATCTCGCCGGCCACGCCCGGCTGGACCTTCTCGAGCGCGTCGAAGATCTCCGGCGTGAACACGTAGCGGCCCATCACCGCCAGGTCGGACGGCGCGTCGGCCACGGCGGGCTTCTCCACGATGTCGAGCACCCGCACCAGGTGCTCGCTCACCGGCTCCGGCCGGACGCAGCCGTACGAGGAGATCTCGCCGGCCGGCACCCGCTTCACCGCCACGACCGACCGGCCGTAGCGCTCGTACACCGAGAGCATCTCCTCGAGGGTGCGGGAGCGCTCGCTCATCAGGTCGTCGCCCAGCAGCACCACGAAGGGCTCGTCGCCCACGTGCTCGCGGGCGACGCTCACCGCGTGGCCGAGACCCCGGGGCTCCCCCTGGCGCACGTAGTGCAGGTCGGCCATGTCGGCGATGGCGCGCATCTCGGCCAGCAGCTCGTGCTTGCCGGCGGCCTCCAGGTAGTACTCGAGCTCGAAGGAGCGGTCGAAGTGGTCCTCGAGGCTGCGCTTGCCCCGGCCGGTGATGACGAGGATGTCACGGATCCCCGCCCGGACCGCCTCCTCGACCACGTACTGGATGCCCGGCTTGTCGACGACCGGGAGCATCTCCTTGGGCTGGGCCTTGGTCGCGGGCAGGAACCGCGTGCCGAGGCCGGCCGCGGGGATGACCGCCTTGCGCACCTTGTGGGTCATGCAGCGGCATGTTGGCACGCGCCGGCGGCTGGCGCTCGACGGTGCGACCGATACACTTCACGCCCGGCTGGGTCGAGTGCGAGCCCGTCCCGGAGGTCCCGATGCCCACGTACGAGTACCGCTGCCGCGACTGCGGCCAGTCGCTCGAGGTCGTCCAGCGCTTCACCGACGACGCCCTCACCGAGTGCCCGGCCTGCGGTGGCGACCTGCGCAAGGTGTTCGGCAACATCGGCATCAGCTTCAAGGGCAGCGGCTTCTACAAGACCGACAGCCGATCGAAGAGCTCCTCCACCACGCCCTCGTCGACCAGCCCCTCCTCGACCAGCCCCTCGTCGAGCGACGCCGCGTCGGGTTCGCCCTCCACCGACTCGTCGTCGGGTGCGTCGAGCACCCCCGCGCCGTCGACCACCCCCGCGCCGTCGAGCACCCCCGCGCCGTCGACCACCTCCGCGGCCTGACCGCGGCCCCGGGGACCGCCCGGGGCCCCTCGGCTTCCCCTCCCCGTGCATCCCGCCCGGAGGTCGCGCCATGCCCGCAGCCAGGGTCACCCCCGCACCGTCCCCTCGCCTGCTCCTCACGTCGCTCCGCCGCCGGCCGCTGCTGGCCTGGGGCGTCACCCTCACCCTCGCCGGTCTCACCGCCGCGGTCGTCGGCGGGCTCACCGCGCGAGCCGGTGCCACGCTCGATCGCTACGGCACCACCCGCACCGTGGTGGTCGCCGCGGCCGCCCTCCCGGCCGGCCACCGGGTGGGCCCCGGCGACGTCACCCGGCGCGACGTGCCCGTCGCCTTCGTGCCCGACGGCGCCCTCGCCGAGGCGCCGCTCGGCCGGCGGCTCCGCGACCCGGTGGCGCCCGGGGAGGTGCTCGTGCCCGGGCGGCTGGCCCCCGACGGGGTGGGCCCCCTGGCCGCCCAGCTGCCGGCCGACCAGCTCGGCCTGGCCGTCCCGGTCGACGCACCGGGCCTGCGCCTCGGTCCCGGCGACGTGGTCGACGTGCTGGCCACCTTCGACCCCACCGCCGCCGGCGAGGGCGACCCGACGGTGACGGTGGCGTCCGGCGCCACGGTCCTCGACACCAGGGAGGGGTCGGTCACGCTGGCGGTGGACGCGGCCGACGCGCCGCGCGTGGCCTTCGCCCTGGCCGCCGGGGTCGTGACCCTGGCCCTCAGGGGCGGCGGGCCCGGGTGATCAGCGCCAGCCTGCCGCCGCCACCAGCAGCACTGCGCCGCCGGCGACAAGCCGGTAGGCCACGAAGGGGGTGAAGGTCCGGGTGCGCAACCACGTGAGCGTGGCCCACACCGCGACCCAGCCGAAGACGGCCGAGGCGACGACGCCGGCCACGAAGGCGCCCCGGAGGTCGTCGGGGATGCCGGTCTGCAGCGCGTCGAGGCCCTTGTAGAGCAGGGCACCGGTCGTCACCGGGATGCTCATGAGGAAGCTCAAGCGGGCCGCCGACGCCCGGTCGAAGCCGATCCAGCGGCCGACCGTCATGGTCACGCCCGAGCGCGACACCCCGGGCGACAGGGCGAGCGCCTGACCGGTGCCCATCAGGAGCGAGTCGCGCAGGCCGAACCTCCCGGCCGGTCGGTTCCCGTGCAGCCGGTCGGCCCAGCCCAGCAGCAGGCCGAACAGGATGAGGTTGACGCCGATCAGCCAGGGGGCGCCCAGCTCGCCCTCGATGAACCCCTGGAGCGTGGCCCCGGTGATGGCTGCCGGGACGGCCGACAGCAGCAGCAGCCACGCCGTGCGGCCCTCGGGGCTCACGAAGCGGCGTGCGACCAGCGACGCCAGCCCGTGGCGCGCGTAGCCGAGCAGGTCGCGCCAGAAGTAGGCCACCACCCCGACGAGCGTGCCCAGGTGCAGGGCCACGTCGAAGGTCTTGGCCAGCCCGTCGTCGCCGCGGAAGTCGTCCCACCCCATGACCCAGGGGACGAGGACGAGGTGACCGCTGGAGGAGATGGGCAGGAACTCGGTGAGCCCCTGGACGGCACCCAGCACGATGGCGTGGACGATCGGCACGTCGACCCCGTCAGGTGGCCCGCGTGGACGGCACGATCCGGGGGCGCCACTGGCGCGGCCGGTCGAAGTGGTGGCCCACCACGACGGCGTCGCGCAGCGACGCGAGGAACGACTCGGGCCCGTCGAAGTCGGGCATCTCCGTGTAGGCCGAGCCGATGGCCTCGGGCACGTGGGCGTCGCTGCCGGCCCCGGCGGCCAGCCCGTACGTCGCGGCGAAGGTGGCGGCCTGCTGGTTCAGGTGCTCGAGCGACGTCTTGGCGTTGCGCACCTCGACCGCGTCGAGCAGGCCGTGCTCTGCCAGGTCGACGAGCTCGGGCTCGCGGAGGTTGGCGCGCAGGGGGTCGAAGGGGTGGGGAACGTAGACGATGCCGCCCTGGTCGCGGATGCGCCGGGCGGCCTCCCGGGGAGCGAGGCCGTACGGCAGGCGTTGACTGAGGAACAGCCCGATGATCTCGCCCGCGTGGGTTCGGAGCTCCTCGCCCACGATCACCCGGCACGGCAGCCGGTCGGACAGCTCGAGGGCGCCGTTGATGGTGGTGTGGTCGGTGATGCACAGCACGTCGATCCCTGCGGCCCGCACCGCCTCCTCGAGCTCGTCGGGGGTCGTGGTGGCGTCGCCCGACCACATGGTGTGGCTGTGGAGATCCACCCGGACCCACCCGGGCCGCAGCGGCGCCGCCAGGTGCGGATGGCGCTCCACGGCGTCGGGGGCGGGTGTGGGCACGAGGGCAGAGGGTAGGAGCCTCAGGAGCCGCTGAGCGAGACGTCGCGCAGCGCCAGGCTCACACCGGCGGTGCCGTCGTGCTCCCACTCGAGGTCGGCGCCCACGGCCACGACGTCACGGAGCATGCGCTGGAGGGCCGAGGCGATCGTGACCTCGCGCACCGGTTCGGCCAGCTCCCCGCCGCGGATCCGCAGACCCTCCACCCCGACCGAGAAGTCGCCGCTCACCGGGTTCACCCCCGAGTGGAGCCCGCTCACCGACTGCACCAGCAGACCGTCGCCGGCCTCGGCCAGCACCTCGGCGGCCGAGCGGGTGCCCGGCTCGATCTGGAGTGCATGGGCACCCACCGCCGGCGTCGAGGCGTAACCGCGGACGGCCGACGCGGTGGACACGGCACCGGCCCGACGGGCTGTGTACGTGTCGTGGAGGAACGACCGGAGCACCCCCGAGCCGATGAGCGGGATGCGCCGCGTGGCCAGACCCTCGCCGTCGTGCGTGTCGGCGCCGAGCGAGCGCGGATCGGTGGCGTCGTCGACGAGCGTCAGCAGCGGCGACGCGATCTCCTCGCCCAACCGGTCGGCGAACGGTGAGCGGCCCTTCAGCACCCGCTCGCCCGACAGCATCCCCCCGATGATGCCGAGGAACGCGGCCGTGACCCGCGGCTCGAGCACCACCGTGAGCCGCTGCGACGGCGCCTTCCTCGCCCCGAGCATGCGGGTGGCCCGAGAGACCGCCTCGGCCGCCGTGGCCTCGAGGTCGAGGCTGTCGAGGTCGCGGCCCACGTCGACCCCGTGGCCCGTCTGGGTCTCGCCGCCGTCGGCGGCCAGCGCCGACGCCGACAGCCAGCAGCTGGTGGCCCGTGAGGCCACTGCGATGCCGGTGCTGGTGGCCACGGCCGCCTCGCCCGCACCGTCGCCGTAGCTCGCGGTGCGCACCCCGATGATGCGGGGGTCGCCCGCGGTGACCAGGCGCTCGAGCTCGATCGCCAGCTCGACCTTGCGAGCGGTGGGGATCGCGGCCACCGACGGTCGGTAGAGCTCGAGCGACGGGGGCGCGACGCCGTCGGGCTCGGCGAGGCCGTACCAGGGGTCGGGCTCACCGAAACGAGCGTTGTCGCGCGCCTCTGCGAGGGTGTCGGCGATCACGCCCTCGTCGAGGGTGCCGGCGCTGGCGAACCCCTGCCGACCGTCGACGACGACGCGCACGCCGACACCGGCCGACTCGGCCTGCGTGAGCGCCTCCACCTCGCCGCGGTAGGCCCGCACCGACGTGGATCGGCCGCGTGCCACGTAGGCCTCCAGCTGCTCGCCGGGCAGCGCCTGGCCGGCGATGCGCTCGGCCAGCCCGAGCAGCTCGCTCACCGCGACCCGCCGTCGGGGCCGGGGTCGGGGCTCATCCCGCGGTACCGCCGACGGTCAGGGCGGTCACGCGCAGCGTGGGCTGGCCGTCGCCGACCGGCACCCCCTGGCCGTCCTTGCCGCACGTGCCCGGCGAGCCCATGGCGAAGTCGTCGCCGATGGCGTCGATGTTGCGCAGCACCTCGGGCCCGTTGCCGATCAGGTTGCCCTCCCGAAGGGGCTCGGTCAGGACCCCGTCCTCGATGAGGTAGGCCTCGGTCATGCCGAACACGAAGTCGCCCGACGCGGTGTTCACCTGGCCGCCGCCGAGCTGGGCGACGTAGACCCCGCGGTCGGTCTGCCGGACGATCTCGTCGGGGTCGTCGGCGCCGTCCAGCACGTAGGTGTTCGTCATCCGCACCATCGGCAGGTGCTGGTAGCTCTGGCGGCGACCGTTGCCGGAGCCGGCTCGCCCCTCCTGGCGGGCCCGCAGGCGGTCCCACATGAAGTCGGTGAGGACCCCGTCCCGGATCAGCACGTTGCGCTGTGCGGGGTGGCCCTCGTCGTCGATGGAGATGGCACCCCACTCGCCGGACATGGTGCCGTCGTCGACCAGCGTCACGAGCGGGCTGGCGACGAGCTCGCCGACGCGGCCCCGGAACACCGACGCGCTCTTGGCCACCAGGTCGGCCTCGAGACCGTGCCCGCACGCCTCGTGGAACAGCACGCCGCCGCCGCCGCTGCGCAGCACCACCGGCATCGTGCCCGACGGTGCCGGCCGGGCCGTGAGCTTGGTGAGCGCCCGGCGGGCCGCCCGGCGGGCCAGGTCGTCGACGTGGTAGCGCTCGAACAGCTCGAAGCCCACGGTGTGCCCGACCGACTCGTGACCGGTCTGCATGCCGGTGTCGCCGGTCGCCACGCACGACACCCGGAAGAGGGTCTTCACCTGCTGGTCGCCGGCGAGGAGCCCCTCGCTGTTCGCCACGAGGATCGACCGCCAGCTGTCGCCGTAGGACGCGGCCACCTGCCGGATCGCCCCTCCCTCGGCGCGGGCCGCCTCGTCGGCCCGCTTGAGGAGCTCGACCTTGCGCGCCTTGGCCACGCCGGCCGGCGGGATCGCCACCGAGCCCTCCGGTGCCACCGCGCGAGCGGACAGGGCAACGGCCCGGGTACCACCCCCACCCTGCCGGGCCACGGCTGCGGCCGCCTCCGCCGCCGCGAGCAGGCCGGCCTCGCCGAGGTCGGCGGTGTGGGCGAACCCGGTGGTCTCACCCACCACGACGCGGATGCCGGCGCCCCGGCTGCGCGACGACGTGACCTCCTCGACCTTCCCGTCGTCGAGGTACGCCGAGGTGCCACGGCGATCCTCGACGAAGACCTCGGCGAAGTCGCCCCCCGTGCGCAGCGCCGCGCCCAGGGCCCGCTGCAGCACCGACTCGTCGATCACCAGACCACTCGCTCTCCGCCCCTCGGAGGGGCCCGGACGAAGGAACCGGACGGAAGCACCGGACGGTTCGGAGCGGGGCTCTTGCGCTCGCTGGCCGAGCCCGTCGCGGCGGTCGTACTGTACCCGGGTGCCTCTGGAGCCGGGCCTGTCGGGCGAGGCCGAGCTGATCGTCGCCGAGGCCGACACCGCCGTGGCCATGCGCTCCGGCGAGGTTCCCGTCCTGGCCACGCCCCGGGTCGTGGCCCTGTGCGAGGAGGCCACGGTGGCCGCCGTCGACGGGCGGCTGGCGGCCGGCGAGACCTCGGTCGGCATGCGGGTGCAGCTCGACCACCTCGCGCCGACTGCCGTCGGGTCGCGGGTGCGGGCCGAGGCGACCCTCGAGAGGATCGAGGGTCGGCGGCTCGTCTTCACCGTGTCGGTCAGCGACGCCCGCGGCCTGGTCGCGGCGGGCAAGGTGACCCGCGCCATCGTCGACTCCGAGCGCTTCCTCGACAAGACCCGGTAGACGATCGTGCGGCCCGGCGCGACGCTCGGATCGGGTGGGGGCGCGCCCCGCCCGTTGAGGAGGCCGCGATGTCGGATGCGAGCGACACGCCCACCGACGAGACCGGCAGCTGGGACGACTACCTCGGCACCGAGGCCGAGGAGGTCCTGACCACCGACGGCGATCTGCTGGCCGAGGAGGGCGCCGGCGACCTGGCCGAGGCCCAGGCTCAGCTCGACACGGCCGAGGGCTGGGTCGAGTGGGCCGAGAAGGACGAGACGTGGGGCGACCAGAGCGCGGCCGAGGCCGAGCGTGACGCCGCCCAGGCGCTCGTCGACCTGGAGCAGGGCTGGGACGAGACGGCAGCGAAGGAGCTCGGCATGGCCGAGATCCAGGCCGAGTCGGCGCTCGGCTCCTACAGCACGGCGCTGGAGGAGACCGCCCTGGCCGAGGAGGCGCTGGCCGGGGCCGACCAGTCGCTGGCGGCCTACGACGCCGACGTCGCCGTAGCCGAGCCGTACGACGCCGACGTGGCCGTGGCCGAGCCGTACGACGCCGACCCCGAGGCCTGAGGCCCTCGGCGCACCGCGACCATGGCATCGGTCGTCGTCGAGGCGCGGCGGGTGGTCGCGGCCGGCACCGCGGCGACGCGTGCCGCCGCGGTGCGGGTCCTGGAGGACGCCCGCTTCGAGGTGGAGGCGAGCCAGCTCACCCGCCTCGAGGCCCGGCGGGGCTCCCTGCTCGGTCTGGCGAGCCGCGACCCGGACCGGCTGCCCGCCTCGGCGAGCCTCCACGTCGAGCCAGACGACGAGGGATGCACCCTCTCCCTGCGGCTGGCCGACGGCGCGCCCACGACCATCGCGGCGGGCTCCGAGACGGCTGGCGCCTACCAGGATCTCTTCGCCGGCGTCATGGCGGCGCTCGACGAGGCCCTGGGGACCCTCGACCCCGACGCCGCGTCGCACTTCGAGCCTCCTGCCGTCCAGGCGGGGCTGGTGGGCGGTGTGGCCGCGCCCCCCCGGCCCGCGGCACCGCCCCCGGGGGGTGCGCTGCGATCGCGGGTGTGGGACCCGGCCCGGACGGTCCGCTTCGACGGCCCCTCCGGCACGGCCTGCTTCACCCCCGAGGACGTGCAGGCCCACCTGGCCGTCGCCCTCATCGTCGTGAGCCACCCGGGTTCGCTGCCGACGAGCCTCGAGCGCGACCTCGAGCGGTTCGCGGCGCGGGTGGAGCAGGCCCTCGACGTCACCGGCTGGACCGGTGCCCGACTCGACGTCAGCGACGACGAGCGACCCGTCCTCGAGTTCCTCCACCAGCAGGTGCGCCTGCGCGAGCACCTACCGCTGCGGACCCTCCACCACTGCCGCACCTGCCAGTTCGAGCGGATCACCAACCCCGACTACGAACGGCTCCAGCAGCGCAACCAGTGGATCCGCAGCATCACGGGGCTGGTGGGCGCCTCCGTGAGCCGCGCCGGGGTGAGCTCGTTCGTGGTGCTGGGCGCGCTGTTCCGCCTCAAGCGGCTCGATCCCGACTACGTCTGCCCCCGCTGCCAGGGCATGGACGCCGACGAGACGTTGGTGACGTTCTGCCCGGGATGCGGCCAGCTCCGCCGCGAGGCGGTCCTGCGGGTGTGTCCGGCCTGCCAGCACGACCTGCGGCGAGCGCTGCCGCGCGAAGCCCTCTGGGGCCCGCCCCCGCTCGAACCGGTGCCGGCCCACGTGCCACCCCGACCGGCCGCTCCCCCACCACCTGCCGCGGCACCCGGGCCGCCCCGCCCATCGGCCCCACCACCGGTCGCCCCGTCGGCGCCGCCGCGGCCCGCCACCCCTCCGCCGCCGGCCCCGCCCCGGCCGGCGTTGCCGCCCCGCCCCGCGGCCCCGCCACCCGGGGCACCGCCCCGACCTGCGGTCCCACCGCCAACCCGCTGAGCCGTCGCCGGCACGACCGACACCGCCCGAACGGTCGGGCGAGCACGGCGATCAGCCCTGGCGCCGCACCTTGGTGGCGTCGACCCAACCCTCGGAGCCGGAGTCGAGGGTGGCCAACACCCAACCGCCCTCGGCGCGCTTGGCCAGGAACCAGTCACCGGGCTGGAGGGTGGCGATCACGTCCTTGCCGTCGCCCGACGACACCAGCGGCTCCGGCGCGTCGACGTAGAACCAGAAGGGCTGGTCGGTCGCCCCAGCGGGGGCGGGGGCCGGGGCCGGGACCGGGACCGGGCCGGGGGACGGGGACGGCGCCACTCCCGTGACGGGTGCCGTCCCGACCGGCGGGGGCGGCAGTGGGGCGCCAAAGGTGGGGCTCGCCGGGCGGTAGCCGGACGCGCCGCCGGCGGCCCAGGCCGACCCCTTGAGGTCGTTGCGGGTGAGCACCGCGCCGGCGACCATGCCGATCGTGCCGAGCAGCGAGAGCCAGAAGCCCACGCCCTTCGAGGGCGACAGACCCGTGCCGGTCACCTCCCGATCGACGAACCAGAAGGCCAGCATCATCACCAGCGCCGGCACCGACAGGAACAGCCGAAGCGGCACCTCGCCCATGCCCAGACGCGGAGCCAGGGGTCGAGTGCCGAAGGTGCTCATCAGCACCTCCACGATGGCGAGCACGCCGTACACCGCGACCAGCGTGGTCAGGGGGAACATCCCCCTGCTCCAGGCCGTGAAGTCGTCGATGTCGACCCCGGCGTCGCGGAACTTCCCCCAGCCGAGCCACGGCAGGAACGAGGCGATCACGGTGAGGGCCCCGGCTGCCAGGAGCACGATCGAACCGGGGCCGAGCTTCGGTCGCATGAGGACCTCCTCAGAACTCCAACCCTGCCACTAGCACCGCGCCGGTACCGCACGAGCGCAAGGGGCGAACGGCCCGCCCGCCCGGGCGACGACCGGCTCAGGCCAGGTTCGACGAGCGCGGGTAGACGTCGGCGGGGTCGGTGAGCACGTTCACCAGGTAGGGCACGCCCGCGGCGAACGCCCGGTCGAGCGCCGGGCCCACCTCGTCGGGCCGGCTGACCGTCTCGCCCGCACCGCCCAGGGCCCGCACGACGTCGTCGTACCGGCAGCCGGGCTGCAGGTCGCAGGCCACGTCGTAGCCGTACACGGCACGCATGGGGTGCTTCTCCAGGCCCCAGATCCCGTTGTTCCCGACGATCATCACCACGGGCAGCCGGTGGCGGACCAGGGTGTCGACGTCCATGAGCGAGAACCCTGCCGCGCCGTCGCCGAGCAGCAGCACCACCTGCGAGTCGGGTCGGGCCACGCGGGCGGCCAGCGCGTAGCCCGGGCCGTTGCCGAGACAGCCGTAGGGGCCCGTGTCGAGCCAGCAGCCCGGCTCGAACACCTCGACGTACTTGCCGGCGTACGACACGAAGTCGCCCCCGTCGCAGATCACGACCGCGTCGCGCTCGAGGCGTCGGCCCAGCTCGCCGTACACGCGGGTGGGCCGGATGGGGTCGGCATCGACGGTCAGCAGCTCACCGTCGGCGAGGGCGGCGACCCGCTCGGTGTCGCGCACCTTCTCGATCCAGGGCTCGTGGTCGGCCCGCGGGCCGGACCACTGCGCGAGCTCGTCGAGGATCGTGCCGAGATCGCCGGCGACCGACGCCGCCGTGGTGGCGTGCCCGGCCCGGCCCTCGGGAGCGTCGATCAGGTGCACGACCTCGGCCGCACCGAAGCGGCCGAACCCCAGGCGGAAGTCGAGCGGCGTGCCGACCACCACGACCAGGTCGGCCTCGCTCTTCAGCAGGCCACGGGTGCGATGGAAGGCCAGCTCGTGGTCGGCGGGGAGGCAGCCACGGCCCAGGCCGTTGAACCAGCACGGGACCCGTAGCTCCTCCGCGAACCGCCGCAGCGCGTCCCAGGCGCCGTCCCAGTACACGTCGCTCCCGACGATCACCGCCGGTCGCGTGGCCAGCGCGATCCGCGACGCGGCCCGGGCCAGCTCCTCCGGATCGGGCTCACCCCCCCGGGGCACCGAGGCCTCGGGCACCACCACGTCGGCCGACGCGAACAGCACGTCCATCGGCACGTCGAGGAACACCGGGCCGCGGTGCGGCGTCAGCGCCGTCATGGCCGCGTGGTGGACGGCGCGGGCCGTGTCGCCCGGGTCGGTCACGGTGGCCGCCACCTTGGTGACGCTCGACACGATGGGCACGTGGTCGAGCTCCTGGAGCGAGCCCGACCCCCAGCGACCCTGCGGGGCCCGACCGCCCAGGACGACCAGCGGGCTCCCGTTGAAGAAGGCGCTGGTGATGGCGCTCACGCCGTTCGTGACGCCGGGCCCGGCGGTGAGGACGGCCACGCCCGGCCGACGCGTGAGCTTGGCCATGGCCTCGGCCGCGAAGGCGGCGGTCTGCTCGTGCCGCACGTCGAGGATCCGCACGCCCTGCTTCACGGCCGCGTCGTACAGCGGCCAGACGTGGCCGCCGTTCAGCGTGAACAGCTCGGCCACGCCGAAGCCCTGGAGGGCGGCGAGAGCCAGCTCGCCGCTGTGTCCGGAACGGGTGGCGGAGGCGTCGTTGCTGGTGGTCACGGCTCGATCTCCTGGAGGAAGGCGCCGACAGCCTCCCACCAGGCGGCAGGGGCTTCGAACTGGGGGGCGTGACCGGCGTCGGCCACCACGGCCAGCCGGGCACTGGGGATGGCCGCGGCCAGGCGGTCGGCGTCGGGCCGCAGGGTCAGGTCGTGCTGGCCGACCACGACCAGGGTCGGCACCGCCAGCCCGCCCAGGGCGCGCCGGCGGTCGGGCTGGTCGAACAGCTCGCGGAGCACCCGCACCCACATCACGGGTGAGCAGGCCCGCAGGTTGCGGTCGAGGTACCGGGCGTAGCCGGGCCGCTCCCGCCGCAGCCGCTGGTCGGGGGCCGTCGTCAGCGGAGAGTCGGCTCCGAGGCCGGCGACCAGCTCGGCCAGCGCGTCCATCCCGCCCCGCTCCACCACCGGGATGCCGGCCTCGCTGGCGGCGCGATCGAGCGGGACCGGGCCGTGCATGGTGTCGACGAGCACCAGCGCGGTCAGCCGGCTGCCGGCTCGCAGGGCCACGAGCTGGGCGATCACGCCCCCCAGCGAGATGCCGACGAGGGCGAACCGCTCCCACCCCAGCGCGTCGGCGAGGGCCAGGGCGTCGTCGGCGAAGCGCTCCAGGGCGTACTCGGCCGGATCGGCCGGATGGTCGCTCCGGCCGTGGCCCCGCTGGTCGGGCGCCACCGCGTGCCAGCCGGCTCGGGCGAGGGGCACGAGCCAGTCGGCCCAGTCCTCCTTGGCGCCGGTGAAGCCGTGGAGGAGCAGCACCGGCCGGCGCCCGGAGCCAGCGCCGGCCTCGGCGACCGCGAGGCTCACGCCGGCCCCGCCGACCCGGCGCTCCGCCACCTGCGGCTCCACGAGGGCGCGTGCCTAGCCGCCCAGGTCGCCCACGTCCAGCACCTGGTCGCCCGGCGGCGGCGACACGTCGACCTGGGCCCCGAAGTCGAAGTACTCGATGGTGAACGACAGCACCGCGCCGGCCGGCAGGGCCTGCCCGCTCACGTCGGGCAGGGCCAGGCCCGAGAGGTCGACGACCATGGCGATCCGGCGGACGTAGCCGTCGTCGTCGATCCAGGTGTCGAACGGCAGGGGGCTCGCCAGCAGGGACTCGAGACCCTCGTCGCCGAGGATGCGCTCCAGCGAGGCCTGGTCGTCGTCGCTGCCGGCGAGGGCCTGCGGGTCGATCGCGACCGCGAAGTGCGTGGTGGGCACCCCCCGCACCTCCTCGCGGCCCACCTCGGTGACGGTGCCGGCCCCGTCGAGGGCATCGAGGTACGCGGCGGCGTCGGTCGCCCGCTGGTCGGCGCCTCCGGGGAGCGCCCCGCCCAGCTGGGCCACGTCGACCCGGATCCACTCCTTGCCGGTGGCCGCGCCGATCAGCGGGATCCGCTGGTAGACGGTGTCGCCGTCGACGATCGTCTCGAGCCGCTGGCCGTAGACGAGCCCGAGGTCGGCGGCGGCCGAGGGTGGCACCTCGCCGCTGGCGACGGCGGCGTCGGCGATCTGGGACAGGTCGATGTTCACCCGGCCCCGCCCGTGCTCGAGGTCGAAGGCGCCGTCGGCCCAGAACGACAGCTCGCCGCCGGCCACCTCGGGCACGCCGGTGAACGAGTAGGTGAGCACGAACCGCGCCGTCCGGGCCTCCTCGGTGCGGCCCGCGGCCTCCCGGACGAAGCGTGCGGTGGCCTCGACCACCACCGGCCCCGGGGCGCTGCCGCTGCAGGCCGGGGTGAACAGAAGGACCGCCAGCGACGCCAGGATCGCCCGGCGGCAGCGGTGTGATGCGGGGCCCATGGTGACCTCCTCGCCCGCGCGCGACTGGATGCTCACGGGGAAGGTCGGCGCGAGCCTACGCGATCTGAAGTCCCGGGCGGCCCTGGCACCGGCCCCGGCGGCGGGCGCGACCGGCCGAGCGGGCATACGATGGGTGGGCCCGGGGGACGCCTCGGGCAGCAGGCTCGGAGCGGGGATTGGTCGGATGACCTCGAGGCGAGCCGCCGTCCTCGGCGGCCGGGTCGCGGTGAGCGTGGCGATGCTGGCCTTCCTCCTGACGCGCCTCCCCCACCGCGACACCATCCCCGTCTGGCCCGGTTGGAGCGGGCACACGGTGCTCTGGCTGGGAGGCGCCCTCGTGCTGGTGGCGGCCTCGATGGTGCTGTCCACCCTCCGGTGGCAGCAGGTCCTCGCCACCCTCGGCGTTCGAGAGCGCGTCCGCCACCTGCTCTCGCACTACCTGGCCGGGCAGTTCGTGGGCAACGTCCTCCCCACCACCATCGGCGGCGACGTCCTCCGGGTGTCGCGGCTGGCCAAGGACACCGGCGAGGCCCCCCGCCCCTTCGCCTCGGTGGTGCTCGAACGGCTCACCGGGTGGGTGGTGCTCCCCCTGATCACCCTGTTCGCCCTGTTGGTCAACCCGGGCCTGCGCGAGCTGGGCACGGCGTCGGCGGTCGCCGCCGCCCTGGCCGTCGGCACCCTTCTCCTGCTCGGCGTGGTGCTGGCCGCGGCGGCCTCACGACACCTGGGCGGGCGCCTCGCCCAGCGCGACAACTGGCTGCGCTTCGTCGGGGCCGTCCACCTCGGTGTCGCCCGCTTCCGCCAGCGGCCCGCAGCCGCGGTCAACGTGTTGGTCGTCGGCCTCGCGTACCAGCTGGTGATGGTGGGCGCGGCCCTGATGGCGGCGGAGGCCATCGGGATCAGGGTGGGCCTCGGCCCCACAGCGGCGCTGGCGTTCGTGCCGGCCGTGATGATCGGCCAGGTGCTCCCCGTGGGCATCTCCGGCCTGGGCATCCGTGAGGGCCTCCTCGTGCTGTTCCTCACGCCGCTCGGCGTTCCGACCGAGCAGGCCATCGCGCTGGGCCTGATCCTCTACGCGCTCAACCTGGTCGTGAGCCTGCTGGGCGCCCCGGCGTTCGCCCTCGCCCCGCACCGCAAGCGTCCGGCCGTCGAGACCCCGGCGTGAGCGACGCCACCGACACCGCCCGGCCGGCGGTCGCCGCCGTGGCCGGCGCGCCCCGCCGCCTGCGCTGGTGGAAGGAGGTGCTGTACGCCGGCGCCTTCTACGTCGTGTACTCGTTCATCCGGAACCGGTTCGGGTCCGCCGCCGTCAGCCCGGCCCACGCCTTCGACAACGCCCGGCTCGTGATCGACGTCGAGCGGGCCCTCGGGCTGTTCTTCGAGGCCCACGTCCAGTCGGCGTTCCTCGGCTGGGTGCACCTCATCCGGTTCTCGAACGTCTTCTATGGCACGTTCCACTTCGTCGTCACGGCCGTCGCCCTGATCGTGCTGTTCCGGCGCCAGCAGGACCGCTACCCGCTCTGGCGGAACACGCTGGCCTTCACCACCGCCCTGGCGCTGGTGGGCTTCGCCCTGTTCCCCCTGATGCCGCCCCGCCTGCTCAACGAGAGCGGGCCCTACGGCGGGGCCGAGCTCGCGTCGGAGGACTACGGCATCGTCGACACCCTGGCCGACGTGGGCGGCCTGTGGTCGTTCGACTCCGGCACCATGAAGAGCATCTCCAACCAGTACGCCGCCATGCCGAGCCTGCACTGCGCCTGGGCGCTGTGGAGCACCCTGGTCCTCGTGCCCATGACCCGGCGGCGGTGGCTGCGGGCCCTCGCGATCGCGTACCCCGCCCTCACGGTGTTCGCCATCGTGGTCACCGGCAACCACTACTGGATCGATGCCGTCGGCGGCGCCGCGGTGCTCGGGTTGGGGTTCCTCCTGGCCCGGCGGTTCACCGCCTGGACCGACGCGCGCTGGGCGCGCCGCCACGCCGGGGCCGCCGCCTAGAAGACCAGGTACCCGCCGTCGACGACGAAGGTGTCGCCGGTGTGGTAGGCGGAGGCGTCGCTGGCCAGGTAGACGGCCACGCCGGCCAGGTCCTCGGGCGAGCCCCAGCGCCGCATGGGCACGCGGGGCAGCACCTTCTCGGCGAACCGCGGCCACGACAGGGCCTGCTCGGTCATGTCCGTCTCGACCCAGCCGGGCAGGATGGCGTTGGCCCGGATCCCGTGGCGGGCATGCTCCACCGCGATGGCCTTCGCCAGGGCCGTCACCCCTGCTTTCGACGCGCCGTAGTGCTCACCCCTGGGCTGGCCCTGGAGCGCCGACCCCGACGTGGTCACGGCCAGGCTGCCGCCCTCCCCCCGGGCCACGAGGTGACGCACCGCCGCCCGCAGGGTCAGGAACGCACCGTCGAGGTTCACCCGCAGCACCCGCCGCCACTCGTCCAGGGTCATCTCCAGGAAGGACGGCGCCGCACCGCCGACGCCGGCGTTGGCGAAGCAGACGTCGACCCGGCCGAGCTCGCCCACGGTGGCCGCGAAGGCCGCCTCCACCTCGCCCTCGTCGCCCACGTCGCACCGGAACGCCGCCACCGGGTTGCCGTACTCGGCCAGCCGCTCCACGGCCGCCGCGTTCTTGGCCTCGCTGGTGCCCCAGATGGCCACCGAGGCACCGTGGGCGGCCACCCCCTCGGCCATGCCCAGCCCGATGCCGCTGTTGCCGCCGGTGATCAGCACCACCCGGCCGCTGAGGTCGAACAGGTTCACCACGCGCGCCGACGCTAGCGCCGCGCCCGACCGGGCCGCCTCGTGGGCCAAAGCGGCCCGGACGGCGATACCGTGGTCCCCTGGACCCGACCGGGAGGACGCGACCCGCGTTGATCCTCGACACGATCACCTCGCCCGCCGACCTGCGGCGGCTCACGTACCCGCAGCTCGAGGAGCTGAGCGGCGAGATCCGCGACTTCATCGTCCAGGCGGTGTCGGAGACGGGCGGCCACCTCGGCTCCAACCTGGGCGCCGTCGAGCTCACGCTGGCGCTGCACCGCGTGTTCCTCTCGCCGCGCGACGCCATCCTCTGGGACACCGGCCACCAGGCCTACGTCCACAAGATCGTCACCGGCCGGCGGGACGGGTTCGCCCACCTCCGCCAGGCTGGCGGGCTGTCCGGCTACCCGTCGCGCGCCGAGAGCGAGCACGACTGGGTCGAGAACAGCCACGCCTCCACGATCCTGTCGTACGCCGACGGCCTGGCGGCGGCCCGCGCCGCCATCGGTACGCCCGGCCGCGTGGTGGCGATCCTGGGCGACGGCTCGATGACCGGGGGCATGGCCTACGAGGCCCTCAACAACCTCGGCCACCGCGGCCGCAACGTGATCATCATCCTCAACGACAACGGCCGCTCCTACGCCCCCACCGTCTCGAACCTGTCGGCCAGCCTCACCCGCATCCGGCTCAACCCGGTGTACATGCGCCGTCAGCGACGGCTCGAGCAGGTGATCCGCGAGGTGCCGCTGGTCGGCACCACCCTCGAGAAGGGTGTGGAGGCGGCCAAGGCGGCCGTGCGCGACCTGTGGGAGCCGGCCGCCTTCTTCGAGCCGCTCGGCATCCGCTACACGGGGCCGATCGACGGCCACGACATCCCTGCCCTCGAGGGCGCCCTGCGCAACGCCATGGAGTTCGACGGCCCGATCGTGGTGCACGTGCTCACCCAGAAGGGGCGCGGCTACCCGCCGGCCGAGGACGACGAGGAGAAGAACCTCCACGACGCCCCGGTGTTCGACCCGGCCACCGGGCCGCCGCGCTGGGCGCCGGCCGGCTACACCCAGGCCTTCGCCGAGGCCGTCATCAAGGCGGCCGAGCACGACCCCCGCGTCGTGGCCATCACCGCGGCGATGCCCGGCCCCACCGGCCTCCTGCCCTTCGCCGAGCGGTTCCCCGACCGCTTCTACGACGTGGGCATCGCCGAGCAGCACGCGGTCACGGCCGCGGCCGGGATGGCCATGGGGGGCCTGCGCCCCGTGGTGGCCATCTACTCCACCTTCCTCACCCGGGCCTACGACCAGGTCACCTACGACGTCGCCCTGCACGGGCTGCCGGTGGTGTTCTGCATCGACCGGGCCGGCATCACCGGCGACGACGGCGCCTCCCACCACGGGGTGCTCGACCTGGCCCTGCTCACCAAGGTGCCGGGCATGACCGTGCTCGCGCCGTCGAGCTACCAGGAGCTCCAGCAGATGCTGCTCGACGCCATGGAGCTCACCACCGGGCCGGTCGCCATCCGCTACCCGAAGGGCCTGGCCCGGCAGGTGGCCGAGGACCAGGTGGGCGCGGGACTGCGGGCCAGGCGCATCGCGTCGGGCGACGAGATGTGCGTGCTGGCCGTGGGCAAGCTGGTCGGCGCGGTCGAGAAGGCGACCGACGACCTGCGGCGGGAGGGCATCCACCCGACCGTGTGGGACGTGCGGGTCGCCCGGCCGCTCGACCCCGAGATGCTCGCCGACGCCCTGCGGCACCGGGTGGTGGTCACCGCCGAGGACGGCATCCGCGAGGGCGGGGTGGGCTCGGCGATCGAGGACGCGCTGGCCCGCCTGGCCGCCGAGCAGGGCGTGCCCACGCCGCGCGTCGTGGTGCTGGGCACCCCCATCGCCTTCATCCCCCAGGGCAAGCCCGACGCCATCCTGTCGTCGCTCGGCCTCGACGGCCCCGGGGTGGCCGCGAGCATCCGGGGCGCGCTCGGCCGCTGACCCCCATCGCCCGGGACCGCCCGCCCCGCCCGAGCGTTCTCCGTCCGGTCCACCACCGCCAGCGTGGTCGGTCGGCCACAGAACCCCGACCCGCGCGTTCGGGCCGGGCGCGTCCTGCCGGCGTCCCGCCCGGCGGCTATCCGACCAGGTCGACCGGCGGCGGGGGGAACACCGGCACGAGGGCCAGGTACGGCTCGGGGTCGCCGCTCCACCCCAGGGCGCGGAGCTGGGGCACGCTGCGTCGACCCATCCGGGCCCGCGTGAGCTCGAAGGGCTCGCCGGCCAGGGTGAGGGCGGGCTCGCCCCGGCCGCACACCCACTCCCGGCCACCGGCGACGACCCTGACGGCCGGCAGCCCGGCCTCGGCCACGGCCTCGCCGAAGCCCACCAGCAGCCAGTCGAGGGTGGCGAGGAGGGCGCCGTCGTCCCGGTCGCCGGGCTGGCCGAGGGCGTCCCGGAGGTCGTGCTCGTGGGTGGACACGTCGGCAACGAACATGTGCTGCAGGCGCTCGGGGGCCATGGCCACGCCGGCCTCGACCATCGGGGCCAGCTCGTTCCACC
Source organism: Acidimicrobiales bacterium (assembly GCA_016716005.1). NCBI lineage: Bacteria > Bacillati > Actinomycetota > Acidimicrobiia > Acidimicrobiales > Acidimicrobiales bacterium. Next base: position 2,629,824 of record JADJXE010000001.1, on the reverse strand, counting down.
GGGCGACGATCTCGGCCGTGGGCACCTCGCGGCGGGCCTCCACCTGGGCCGCCGTCCACGGCGGCGTGGCCACCCCCTCGGTGTTGCCGGCCAGGATGTCGTCGACGGCGCCGCCCAAGTGGGCCAGCACGTCGTGGACGCTCCAGCCCGGACAGGCCGGCACCGGCGCGCCGGCCTGCTCCTCGGTCAGGCCGGCCACCAGCCCGGTGATGCGGGCGCGGCACCCGGCGTACAGCGCGCCGGGGTCGAACCCCGCGGGGTCGCCGCCGCTCACCGTCACCCGAGCTCTGTGCCCACGACGGACACGAAGCTCACGCACTCGCCCGGCGCCCCGCCCAGGTTGTGGGTGAGGGCCTTGGACTTGCCGGACGCGACGCTCGTGATCTGCCGCGCCTCGGGCGCCTCGCCGCGCAGCTGCAACCAGCACTCGAACAGCATCCGGAGGCCCGAGGCGCCGATGGGGTGGCCGAAGCTCTTGAGCCCGCCGTCGGGGTTCACGGGGAGCTCGCCGTCGAGGTCGAAGGTGCCGGCCAGCACCTCCTTCCAGCCCATCCCCCGGTCGGCGAACCCCAGGTCTTCCATGAGCACCAGCTCGGTGGGCGTGAAGCAGTCGTGCACCTCGGCCATGGCCAGCTCGGCCCGGGGGCTGGCGATGCCCGCCTGCTCGTAGGCGTCACGCGCCGAGCGCACCACCTCGACGAACGACGTGTAGTCGTACGTGGGGTCGATGGGGCCGGCCGCGGGGCCGGCGACGAACGACAGCGCCTTCACGTACAGAGGGTTGTCGGTGTAGCGGTGGGCGTCCTCGGCCCGCACCAGGACGGCGGCCGCCGAGCCGTCGCTGACACCCGAGCAGTCGAAGATGCCGAGCGGGCCGGCGACGAGGGGCGAGCAGGCGATCGTGTCCTTCGGCACCTCCTTGCGGAACTGGGCCCTCGGGTTCAGCGCACCGTTCTTGTGGTTCTTCCACGCGATCCGCGTGAGCACCTCCTTCATCTCGGCGTCGTCCACGCCGTACTTCTTGGCGTAGGCGGGGGCGAGCAGCGAGAACGAGGCGGGGGCGGTGATGCTGGCGGCGGTGCCGTCGTTGGCCGGCGGGCTCACGACCAGGCCGGAGAAGCCCGAGTCCTTCAGCTTCTCGACGCCGATGGCCATGGCCACGTCGTAGGCCCCGGACGCCACGGCGTAGCAGGCGTTGCGGAACGCCTCCGACCCCGTGGCGCAGAAGTTCTCGAGGCGCGACACGGGCTTGTAGTCGATCTTGAGCGGGCGGCTGAGCGTGAGACCGCTGAAGCCCGAGCCCATGGTGCCCAGCCAGAAGGCGTCGATGTGGTCGAGCTCGACGCCGGCCGAGGCCAGCGCCTCGGACGAGGCGTCGACGAGCAGGTCGTCGACCCCCTTGTCCCAGTGCTCGCCGAACGGGGTGCACCCCATGCCGACGATGGCCACGCGGTCGCGGATGCCGTTTGACGCCATCTCAGGAACCTCCCCCGGAGCGGTGCACGGGTCGTGCCTTCCAGAAGTAGTTGTGGACCCCGTCGACCGTGTAGAGCCGGCGGAAGGTCATCTCCACCCGATCGCCGATGGCGACCCGGGCCGGGTCGACGTCGGTGAGCTCGCACTGGAACCGGCCGCCGCCGTCGAAGTCGACGACCGCCGCGACCACCGGCGGGTTCAGCGAGTAGGCCAGGCGGTCGACCGTGTAGGTCGCGACCGTGGCCGGCACGTCGGAGAGCCGCTCCGGCTCCATCTGGTCGACCGCCTTGCAGGCGACGCACACCCGCGCCGGCGGCAGGTGGCGCGCGCCGCACCGCGCGCAACGGCTGGCCTCGAAGGCGAACTTCCACCCGTCGGTGCGCAGCGACGGCGGGGCCGACGGGCGGTCGGGGTCGGGTCGTCGCGGCGGCTCCCGGGTGAGCATGCCCCGCCAGGTGAGGAACGACGCGTAGGGGAGATCGTCGCGGCCGGCAGCGATCTGCTCGGCCACCGTCGACGCCGGCCGGTGGGCGGCCAGCGCCTCGGTGGTTCGCAACAGCCAGCAGTCGGCGCCGTCGGCCAGCTGCACGACCGCGATCACCTGCCCCGGTGTCGCCCGGTCGAGCACGTTGGCCAGCACCAGGCCCCAGTGGGCGGTGCCGGTGTTGCCCACGCTGGCCTGCAGGTCGTCGGAGAGCACCTCGGCCCGGATCGCCCGGCCGGCGCTGCGCACCGCGCGGCCGTGCAGCCCGGTCACCACCAGGTGGTCGACGTCGTCCACGCTCAGGCCCGCCCCCTCGAGGGCGTCGGTGACGGCCACCTGCACCAGCGGCAGGTAGGCGTGCTCGCCGAAGCGCTCCTCCCACTGCCGGGAGCAGGGCTCGCCCGGCACCCGCCAGCGGTCGAGGAACTCGCCGGTGGCCGACGCGCCGCCGATCGGCTCGGCCAGCACGCCCTCGTCGCCGAACAGGAGCGCGGCCGCGGCGTCGCCCCCGCCCTGCTCGTCGGCGCCCCCCGGCAGCCCGGTGCGCACGTCGGCGAACACGGCCAGGGCGGGCCCGCCGGCGCCCATCGCGGCCGACGTCGCAGCCACCGCCGAGCGGGGCGAGCCGATGACGTCGAAGGCGCCGGTGCCGACCGGCAGACCGAGGGCGGCGTGGATCGCCGTCGCGTTCGTCTTGTCGAGATACGCGGGCGCGGCCGTGGCGAAGAACAGCACCTGCGGCACCAGCCCGGGCGCGGCCCGGAGGGCCAGGCGGGCGGCCTCGACGCCCATCGACGTGGTGTCCTCGTCGTACGAGGCGACGGAGCGGGTGCCGGGGCCACCGAGCGTGCCCAGCGCCTGGCCGACCGCGGCCCGCCGCAACCGCCAGTACGGCACGTAGGTCCCGTAGGAAACGATCCCCCTCATGGGCCGACGTTACCCGCGGGCGGATCGACGGCGCCCGCCCCGACGGCGCCTCAGCGGTAGTACGGGTTGTCGCCCGACGCGTGGTCGGTGACGTCGACCACCCGGGTGACCGCGGGGAGGGCGTCCTTCAGCGCCACCTCGACGCCCTGGATCATCGTCATGCGGCTCATGGCGCAGCCCTGGCAGCCGCCACCCATGCGGAGGTGCACGTCGCCCTCGTCCAGCCCCACCAGCTCGACGTACCCGCCGTGCGCGGCCAACGACGGGTTGACCTCCTCGTCGAGGAGGCGGCGCACCTCGTGGGCCAGCTCGCTGGTCACGGTCAGGTCGTGCGCGGCGGTGCGGCGGGGGCGGTTGGGGTTGCGCAGCACCAGCCCCGACGGGTCGGGCAGGTCGAGGGTGGCGCCCTGGAGGTGGACGACGTCGTCGGCCGGCACGATCACCCGCAGCCCGCCGTGGTTGCGGACCACGTCGGTGAGCGCGGCCTGGGTGACCACCTGGAACGACAGGTCGTACAGGTACTCGTCGCCCTGGACCCCGCCGACGGCGAGGCGCAGGCCGAGCCGATCACCCTCGGGCTCGGCCTCCCGCAGCTCGAGCAGGCGCGCCCGCGCCGGCTCGGTGACCGTGATCACGGTGTCGTCGGCGACAGCGGCGTTGGCGGCGTCGAGGTCGAGGCTCATCGGAGGTGGCACCCCTTGCGGTCGGGCAGCCGGCTGACGTGGACCAGGCTACCGACGCGACTCCCGGCGTCCTCGTCCCCCCGCCGGTCGGCCAGCTCAGGACGGGCGACGCACCCGGACCAGGGTGTCGACGGCGTCGCCGGCCTGGCCCTCCTTCGTGACCGGGCGGAGCACCTGGCCGGCCCGCTCCACCACCAGGCCCGGGTCGGCCGCGTGCAGATCGGCGACGAGATCGTCGGCGGTGTGCAGCACCGAGGCCTCCCGGGGCCCACCGACCCCTCGCTCCAGGTTGTCGAGGTCGTGACCGACCCACACGAGCGTCCCGCCGGGCGCCAGCGCGGCCACCGCTCGGGCTGCGGCCGCCCGACGCGCCGGCGCCGGGAGCTGCAGGTAGCAGACCACCACCAGGTCGAAGGCGCCCGCCGGCGGGTCCCAGGCGGTCACGTCGGCCTCGACCCAGGTGACGTCGACGCCTCGGGCCGCCGCCAGGTGCCGGCCCTTGTCGAGACCGGCCGCGGAGAAGTCGACCCCCGTGGCCTCCCAGCCCTGCTCGGCGAGCCACACCGCGTTGCGGCCCTCGCCGCAGGCCACGTCGAGGGCCCGGCCGGCGGTCAGCCCGGTCACCTGCTCCACGACGAAGCGGTTGGCGTCCGCCGTCCACACCAGCTCGGTCCCCGCGTACCGCTCGTCCCAGTCAGCTCGGTCCATGCGGCTCAGCATGCACCCCCGGCCGGCGGCACACCTGCGCTGCGGCGTCGGACCCGGCAGCGGTGGCGGCAGAGGCCGGGTTCCGCCGCCCCCGCGCCCCTGCCGCCATCCGTCCGTACGCCCGCCGGTGTGACCGCCCCGTGCGCCCGGTGGCACGATCGGCCCGTGCCGAGCTTCCGCACCATCCGCGATGCCAACCGGCGCTACGCCGAGCACTTCCACGACTCGGGCCTCGACGCCAGGCCGACCCGCCACCTGGTCATCCTCACCTGCATGGACGCCCGGATCGACCTGTTCCGCGCCGCGGGGCTCGAGATCGGCGACGCCCACCTGCTCCGGAACGCCGGCGGCCGGGTCACCGACGACGCCATCCGCTCGATGGTGCTGTCGGCGCACCTCCTGGGCACTCGGGAGTTCGTGGTGATCCACCACACCGGCTGCGGGCTGGCCGGTCGCACCAACGACGAGCTCCGGGCGCTGGTGGCGGCGCGCACCGGCGCCGACGCCTCCGACATGGACTTCCTTCCCTTCGACGACCTCGAGGCCAGCGTCCGCGCCGATGTCGCCCGCCTCCGCTCGTGCCGCCTCCTGCCGGCGGACGCCTCGATCTGGGGGGCCGTGTTCGACGTGCACACCGGCCTGCTCGGCGGCATCGACCGCTCGGAGTAGCGGTACCGTCGCCGGGCAGACGGATCAGGAGGAGAGCGGCGTGGGCGAGCACGAGGGCACCAGCGACGGACCCGAGGTCCTGTACGACGTCGTGGGCCACGTGGCCACGATCACGCTCAACCGGCCCCACCGCCGCAACGCCATCTCCGTCCCCATGCTGCGCCAGCTGGGCGAGGCGTTCAGCCGGGCCGACCTCGACCGCGGCGTGCGGGTCGCCGTCCTCACCGGCGCCGGCGCGGGCTTCTGCTCGGGGCTCGACATCAAGGACGCCATGGCCGGCACGGGCATCGGCGGCGGGGGCGGCCTCAACACCGGCCCCAGCGTGTTCCAGACCCGCACCATCCCCACCGTCATCCAGCAGGAGATGGACACCCCGCTGCTGTGCGCGATCAACGGGGCGGCCGCCGGCTACGGCCTCGACCTGGCCCTCGGCTGCGACATCCGCCTGATGGCGTCGTCGGCCGTGCTGCTGCCCGGCTTCGCCAAGCGGGGCGTCGTGCCCGAGAGCGGCGGCACCTGGTACCTGCCGCGCCTGCTCGGCTGGGCCAAGGCCGCCGAGGTGTCGTTCCTCGGCCGCGACCTCACCGCCGACGAGGCACGCCACCTGGGCCTCGTCAACGACGTCGTCCCCGACGACGACCTCCAGGCCGTCGCCCGCGACTGGGCGGGCGAGATCGCCGCCAACGCACCGCTGGCGGTGCAGGCCATGAAGCGGCTCTTCCGCCACGGCCTCACCGAGGACTTCCAGAGCCACACCCACCACGTGCTGCTCCAGACGATCCAGCTGATGGGCACCGACGACTTCGGCGAGGGGCTGCGCTCGTGGATCGAGCGCCGGCCGCCCGAGTTCGAAGGTCGCTGAGCGACGACGAGCGCCGTCGCCGCGCCGGGGACGAGTGCGGGCCCGGCGCGGGTGCGTGGTCAGTACGAGCGCACCGTGCCGCCGCCGTCGACCTGGATGCGCTGGTCGGTGACGTAGCGGGCCAGGTCGGACACGAGGAAGCGCACCACGTCGGCCACGTCGTCGGGCTGGCAGACGTGGCCGAAGGGCGACACCGCGTCGAGGGCCCTGATGTCGTCGACCCCACCCGCCCTGGCCAGGCGCCGGCCCATCTCGCTCTCGACCAGCCCCGGGGCGACGATGTTCACCCGGATGCCGCGGTCGCGCTCCTCCTTGGCCAGCGTGTGGGCGAAGGCCTCCAGCGCGGCCTTGCCCATGTTGTAGGGCGCGCCGTTGGCCGAGTGCTGGGCGGTCGCCACGCTCGAGATCACGACCACGTCGCCCCGCGGCCGGGTGCGCATCGACGGGAGCACCAGCCGGGCCAGGATGTGGGCGGCCACCGCGTGGGTGCGCAGCACCCGCTCGAGCTCGGCGGTGTCGGTGTCGAGCACGCTGCGACCGCGGCTGGCGATGCCGGCGTTGTGCACGAGGATGTCGACGAACCCGAAGTCGGCGAGCACGGCCTCCACCATGGCCCGGTCCTGCTCCTCGTCGTCGACCGACGCCTGGTAGGCCCGCGCCGTCCCCCCGGCAGCCTCGATCGTCGCCACCGTCTCCTCGGCGGCCTCGCGGTCGCGGCGGTAGTTGACGGCCACGGCGGCACCGCTGGCGGCCAGCCCGAGCGAGATGCCGCGGCCGATGCCGCGCCCTCCCCCGGTGACCAGCGCGACCCGATCCTCGAGCGACAGATACGGCATGGCGGCATCGTAGGGTGGGGCCGTGCACGAGGGCAGCCGCCGGGCGATCTTCGCCGCGTTCCTCGCCAACCTCGGCATCGCGGTGGCCAAGTTCGTCGCCTTCGCCTTCACCCGGTCCGCGTCGATGCTCGCCGAGGCGATCCACTCGGTGGCCGACACCGGCAACCAGGGCCTGCTCTTCCTGGGCGGGGCTCGTTCCCGCCGTCGGCCCAGCACCACCCACCAGTTCGGGTACGGCCGGGAGCGGTTCTTCTGGGCCTTCATCGTGGCCCTGGTGCTGTTCCTGCTGGGTGGCGCGTTCGCCATCTACGAGGGCATCGAGAAGCTGCGGCACCCCCACGAGATCGAGTCGCTCTGGTGGGCCGTCGGCGTGCTCCTGATCGCCCTGGTGATGGAGGGCTTCTCGCTGCGGACCGCCGTGCAGGAGGCCGACAAGGTGCGGGGCGACCACGGGTGGGTGGCCTTCATCCGCCGGGCCAAGGCGCCCGAGATCCCGGTGGTGCTGCTCGAGGACGTCGGGGCCCTCACCGGCCTGGTCCTCGCGCTCTCGGGCGTGAGCCTGGCCAAGGTGACGGGCGACCCCCGTTGGGACGCCCTCGGCAGCCTCGCCATCGGCATCCTGCTGTGCGTGATCGCGATCGTGCTCGCGGCCGAGATGAAGAGCCTGCTGATCGGTGAGGCGGCCAGCCCGGGCGCCGAGGCCGCCATCCGCGACGCCTTCGCCGGCGCCGACGGCGTGCGGGGCATCATCCACCTGCGCACCGAGCACGTGGGCCCCGAAGACCTGCTCGTCGCGGCCAAGCTCGAGTTCGACCGCAGCCTGTCGATGGCCGACCTGGCCGCCGCCATCGACGGGGCCGAGGTCCGGGTGCGAGCGGCGGTCCCCGACGCCCGCTTCGTCTTCGTCGAGCCCGACCTGCGACGCCCCGAGGGAGCGACCGGCGAGGAGACGCCGGCCGACCCGCACGGGTAGCCTGGACGTCGACAACCGAAACCCCTGGGGAGCTCGGGAGAGCCGGGCTGAGAGGGTGGCCACGCCGTGCCGGCGCCGCCACCGACCCACCGAACCTGATCTGGGTAATGCCAGCGGAGGGAACCGTGCCGATCACGGCCATCGTCCTCGCCGGCGGCGATCCGGCGCCTGCGTCGCTCGCCGCCAGCCTCCCGCCCGACGCCCTGGTGATCGCCGCCGACGCAGGCCTCGAGCAGGCGCCGGCACTGGGGCTCACCGTGCACCTCGCGGTCGGCGACTTCGACTCGGTCGATCCGGCCGCGCTCGACGCGGCGGTGGCCGCCGGCGCGGCCGTCGAGCGCCACCGGCCCGACAAGGACCAGACCGACCTCGAGCTGGCCCTGCTCGCCGCCCGCGACCGGGGCGCCCGCCACGTGGTCGTCGTGGGCGGGGGCGGAGGCCGCCTCGACCACCTGCTCGCCAACGCGCTGGTGCTGGCCTCACCGGCCTTCGCCGGCATGCGCATCGAGGCTCACCTCGGGGCGGCGCTGGTGGTCCCCGTCCACCGCGCCGCGTGCCTGCACGGCCGGGTCGGCGACACCGTCACCCTGCTGGCCGTCGGCGGCCCCGCCAGGGGGGTGCGCACCTCGGGCCTGCTCTACGCCCTGCACGGCCAGGACCTCCAGCCCGGCAGCACCCGGGGCGTGAGCAACGAGCTGGTGGCCACCACCGCCCACGTGGCCGTGGCCAGTGGCTCGCTGCTCGCCGTCCAGCCGGCGGGAGGTCGGTGACGTGGCACGAGCGCACCTGCCGATGGCCGTGCTCGGCGCCGCGCTGCTCCTCGCCACCTGCGGGGGCGACGCAACCACCGCCACCACCGGCGCCACGAGCGCCACGAGCGACGGGACCACCCTGACCCTCATGACCCACGACTCGTTCGCCGTCAGCGAGGACGTCCTCGCCGGCTTCGAGGCGCGCACGGGCATCTCCGTCGACCTGCTCCCCGCCGGCGACGCCGGCTCCGTGCTCAGCCAGGCCATCCTCACCGCCGACGACCCGCTGGCCGACGTGCTGTTCGGCGTCGACACCACCTTCCTCACCCGGGCCCTCGACGCCGACCTGTTCGTGCCGTACCGCTCGGCCGCCCTCGACGGCGTGCCCACGGAGCTGCAGCTCGACCCCGGGCACCGGGTGACGCCCGTCGACTACGGGGACGTGTGCGTGAACGTCGACCTCGAGTGGTTCGCCGGCCGGGGCCTCGACCCGCCGCCCACGCTCGACGACCTCGCCGACCCCGCGTACCGCGGCCTGCTGGTGGTGCAGGACCCGGCCACGTCGTCGCCGGGCCTGGCCTTCCTGCTGGCCACCGTCGCCCGGTACGGGTGGGGCGACGACGGCCCGGGGTGGCAGGCGTTCTGGGAGGGGCTCCGCGCCAACGACGTGCTGGTGGTGTCGGGCTGGGAGGAGGCCTACTACGGCGAGTTCTCCGGCGGGTCGGGCGAGGGCAGCCGACCACTCGTCGTGTCGTACGCCACCAGCCCGGTCGCCGAGGTCGTGTTCTCCGACCCGCAGCCGGCCGAACCCCCGACGGGCGTGCTCACCGACACCTGCTTCCGGCAGGTGGAGATGGCCGGGATCCTCCGGGGGACCGAGCACGAGGATGCGGCCCGAGCGCTGATCGACTTCCTCCTGTCGCCGGCGTTCCAGCAGGACGTGCCCCTGCAGATGTTCGTGTACCCGGCGCGGTCCGATGCCGCCCTCCCCGACGTGTTCACCGCCTTCGCGACGCCCGTCGCCGACCCGCTCACGATGGACCCGGCGGCCATCGGCGAGCAGCGGGAGGAGCTCCTCGACGAGTGGCGGCGGGTGATCGCCGCGTGACGAGGCGGTGGGAGGGTCTCGGCCGGGCCGTGCTGGTCGCCGTGCCGGTCGTCTTCCTGGTCACGTTCTTCGCCTGGCCGGTCGCCGCCATCCTCCGCGAGGGCCTGTGGACCGGTGGGCGGCTCGACCTGGCCGCCTTCGGCGACGTGGTCGCCGACCCCTACCTGCGCCACGTGGCCTGGTTCACGCTGGGGCAGGCGGTGCTGTCGACGGTCCTCACCCTGGTGGTGGCCCTGCCGGGGGCGTACGTGCTCGCGCGGTACCGGTTCGCCGGCCGGTCGGTGGTCCGCGCCCTGGTGACGGTGCCCTTCGTGCTGCCGACCGTGGTCGTCGGCACCGCCTTCCTCGCGGTGCTGGGCCCGGGCGGCCCCCTCGGCTCGCTCGGCCTGCGGGGCACCGTGTGGGCGATCCTGATCGCCCACGTGTTCTTCAACTACGCCGTCGTGGTGCGCACCGTCGGCGGCCTGTGGGCCCACCTCGACCCGGCGGTCGAGGACGCGGCCAGGACCCTCGGCGCCGGCCCCTTGCGGCTCTTCCGGCAGATCACCCTGCCCCTCCTCGCACCCGCCATCGCCGCCGCCGGGTCCATCGTCTTCCTGTTCACCTTCACGACCTTCGGGGTGGTGCTGGTGCTCGGCGGGCCCCGCACGACCACCCTCGACGTGGAGATCTGGCGCCAGACCACCCAGCTGCTCGACCTGCGGGTGGCGGCCGTGCTGGCCGTGCTGCAGCTCGTGGCCGTCGCGGCCGTGCTCGTGGTGCAGAACCACCTGGTCCGGCGGCGGACCGTGCGGCTCCGCCTCCGTCCCGAGGCGGTGGTCGCCCGGCGGCCCACGACGCCGTGGGCCCGGGCCCTGGTCGCCGCCAACCTCGCCCTCATGGCGGTGCTGCTGGGGGCGCCCCTGGCCGTGCTGGTGGAGCGCTCGGTCTCGACGCCCTCCGGGTACGGGCTGGCCTGGTATCGCGACCTGGGCGTGCGGGCGCCCACCTCCACACTGTTCGTGCCCCCGGCCGAGGCGATCCGCAACTCCCTGGCGTTCGCGGTGCTGGCCACGGTCCTCGCCGTCACGGTCGGCGGCTGCGCCGCCGTCGTGGTGGCCCGTCGGCGAGGCCTGGCCTCGCAGGGCCTCGAGGCCTTCGTGCTGCTCCCCCTGGGCACGTCGGCGGTCATCGTCGGCTTCGGGTTCCTGGTCGCGCTGGACACCCCGCCGCTCGACCTGCGATCCCGGCCGATCCTCATCCCCATCGCCCACGCCCTGGTCGGCATCCCCTTCGTCGTGCGCCTGCTCGTGCCCGTGATCGAGGCCATCGACCACCGCCTCCGCGAGGCGGCCACCGTGCTGGGCGCGCCACCACGGCGCGTGTGGCGTGAGATCGACCTGCCCCTGACGGCCAGGACCGGCCTGGTGGCCGCCGGCTTCGCCGCGGCCGTGTCGCTCGGCGAGTTCGGGGCCACCGCCTTCATCGCCCGCCCCGACACGCCCACCGTCCCGGTGGCGATCGTGCGCCTGCTCGGGCGGCCGGGGCCGGCCAACGTCGGCCAGGCCATGGCCCTGAGCGTGATCCTGATGGCCCTCACCGCCGTCGTCATCCTGGCCGTCGAGCGGTTCCGGCTCGGCGACCTGGGCGAGTTCTAGGGGCGGCGATCGTGCTGGAGGTGGCGGGTCTCACGGTGCGGTTCGGTCCCACCACCGCGCTCGACGACGTGGACCTCACCGTCGGCGACGGCGAGGTGGTGTGCGTGCTCGGGCCCAGCGGCTGCGGCAAGAGCACCCTGCTGCGGGCCGTCGCCGGCCTCGAGGCGCCGGCGGCCGGGCAGGTGCGCTGGGACGGCGACGACCTGGCCGGGGTGCCGCCCCACCGGCGGGGCTTCGGGCTGATGTTCCAGGAGCACGCCCTGTTCCCGCACCGCGACGTGGGCGGCAACGTCGGGTTCGGCCTGCGCATGCAGCGCCGCCCGGCCGTCGAGATCGACCGCCGTGTGGCCGAGCTGCTGGACCTGGTCGGCCTGCCCGGCACGCAGCGCCGGGAGGTGGGGGCCCTCTCCGGCGGCGAGCAGCAGCGGGTGGCGCTGGCCCGCGCCCTGGCGCCTGCCCCGCGCCTGCTCATGCTCGACGAGCCCTTCGGGTCGCTCGACCGGCCGCTGCGCGAGCGCCTCACCGTCGAGGTGGGCGCCCTCCTGCGCCGGCTGGGCACCACCGCGCTCCACGTCACCCACGACCACGACGAGGCCTTCGCCCTCGCCGACCGGCTGGTGGTGCTCCGCTCGGGAGGGGTCGAGCAGGTGGGGAGGCCCCAGGAGCTGTGGTCCCGGCCGGCCACCGCCTTCGTGGCCCGGTTCCTCGGCCTCGCCAACGTGCTCGACCCGGCCGAGGCGGCCGCCCTGGAGCTCCTGCCCACCGGGGCCGGTGCCGGCGCCGGCGCCGACGCGGCCGTGCTCGTCCCGGCGCCCGCGATCCACCTGCAGGGCCCGGGCGGGCCGGGGCTGGCCGCCACGGTCCAGGCCCGGTCGTTCCGCGGCGACCACACACGCGTGGTGGTGTCGACGCACACCGGCACGACGCTGGAGGCCACCACCAGGGACTCGCCACCCGACGTGGGCGATTCCGTACGTTTGGCGGTCGACCGGGACGCGATTCGCGCGCTCAGTGGTTGAACCAACGGTTTTCGTGAGACCACCCCTAGGATCGGTCCCGTGCCTCCGCCGCGGCAGGCGACCGGTGCGTCCCCTGCGGACCCCACCCCCGCCACCGAGGGCACGGCCGCGAGCCCGCGCCGCCCAACCCTGCCGCCGGCAGATCCCCTCACGGCGGCCGCCGTCCACCTCCAGGCCGTGCAGGGCCTCCTCGCCGACATCGACATCGACGCCATGGTCGTCACGCCCGAGGGGTACGTCGCCTGGGCGTCCGACCGGCTCCGCCACCTCGGCGGCCGGCGGCTCGACGAGCTCCTCGGGGGCATGACCCAGCGGGCGCGGGCCGGCCTGCGCCGCCGGCTGGCCGCGTCCCTCTCCGACGGGGCACCCCCGCCCGCGCTCGAGACGCTGGTGACGGGACCTGACGGCGCCGAGCGCCTGATCCACTGGAGCGGCCGCGTCCTGCGCGGCGACGACGGTCGGGGCGTCGGCGCGGCCTACGCGGGGCTCGACATCACCCGGCAACGGACCGCCGAGCGCGCCCTCGCCGACCGGGTCGCCTTCCAGCAGCTCCTCACCTCCGTCTCCGCCCGCTTCCTCACGCTGCCGCCCGGCGAGGTCGACGCCGGCATCCACGAAGCGCTGAGCGCAGCCGCCGAGCTGGCCGGCGCCGACCGGGCCTACCTCCTGCTCTACGGCGACGACGGCACCGTGACCGAGACGCACGACTGGTGCAGGCCGCAGGCCGCCGCAGACGAGGCCGCGGCTGCCACGTCGTCCCCACCGATCGAGGCGGCGGCACGCTTCGCCAGCCGGGTGGCACGGGGTGAGCCGTTCCTCGTCTCCGGCGCCGACGACCAGCCGCCCGACGAGGCCGACTTCCTCCGGGGCGCAGGCCTGCGCTCGGCCGTGGTGATCCCGCTCCGCAACGGCGACCGGGTCCGAGCGAGCGTCGGCTTCGACGCCGTCCAGCGCAGGATCCGCTGGTCCGCGGAGCGGGCGGAGCAGCTGCGCACGGTGGGTCAGCTCGCGGTGAGCGCCCTCGAGCGCAAGCGGGCCCACCGGACGCTCGAGGAACGGGCCGCGTTCGACGCCGCCCTGGCCGCCATCTCCACGCGCCTCGTCGACGTGGACGTGGTCGACGTCGACCGCCGGATCAGCCAGGCGCTGGCCGCGATCGGCCGACTGGCCGGCGCCGACCGCGCGTACGCGTTCGACGTCGACCTCCAGCGGGCGACGATGACCAACACCCACGAGTGGTGCGCCGAGGGGATCGACCCCGTCATCGACGGGCTCCACGACCTCCCCCTCGACGAGCACCGCTGGCTGCTCGGCCACCTGGCCGCCGGCAGCTCGGTGGTGGTGTCGGACGTCGACGACCTCCCTCCGAGCGAGCGCGACCTCCTCGTCGGCCGGGGCGTCCGGTCGCTGATGCTGTCACCGCTCACCTCGCTCGGCCGGCTCGTGGGGTTCATCGGCCTCGACGCCGTGCGGGCCACCACCACCTGGCCGGTGGAGCGCGTGCAGCAGCTCCGCCTGTTGGGCGAGCTGCTGGTGAACGTCACCGAGCGCCAGCGGGTCGTGGGCGAGCTGGCCCGGAGCGAGGACCGGTACCGCCGGCTCGCCGAGGGCCTGCCCGACGTGGTGTTCCGCTTCCGCACGCGCCCCGAGCCGGGCATGGAGTACGTCAGCCCCACCGCCGCCGAGGTGCTCGACCATCCCGTCTCGACGCTGCTCGAGCCGGGCGGGGTCCTGCGCCACCTGGCGCCCGACGGGCGGGACGCCCTGGTCGCCATGCTGTTCGACGACACGGTGAGGTCCCACACGGTGCGGGTCCGCTGGCGCCGGGGCGACGGGCGCACCGCGCGGATCGAGATCCGCGGCAACCGGATCGTCGACGAGGAGACGGGCACGGTGGCCGTCGAGGGCATCGTGCGGGACGTCACCGAGCAGGTGCGCGCCGATGCCGTCACCCGCCTGCACACCGACGCGCTGCAGGCGCTGCTCGCCGGCGAGCCGGTCGAGGCCGTGCTCGACCGGGTGTGCCACGAGGTGGCCGACCTGCTGTGCCTCCCCGCCATCTGGGTCGGCACCAAGCGGCCCGAGGGCCTGGTCGCGGTCACCGGCCGCGGTGGTCCGCTGGCCGGCGAGCTGGTCCTGCCCGAGATCCGCTGGGACGGCGGGCCGCTCAGCGACGGCCCCGCGGCGCGGGCCGTCGCCACGGGCCGGCCCCAGCTGGTGCGGGCCGACCAGGTCCGGCCGGCGACGTCGAGCCACGCCCGTGCCACCGGCCTGGTGGCCGGGTTCGGGCTCCCCCTCACCCTCGCCGGCCCCCTCGGCCCCGAGGGCGAGCCCGTGGGTGTGCTCGCCGCCTACGCCGACGAGGCCACGGCCCTCGACGAGCCCACCCTCGCCACCCTCCGGGACCTGGGCGGCTGGATCTCGCTCCTCCTCACCCTCGCCCGTGGCCAGGAGCGCCTGCGCCTGCAGGGCGCGGCCATGGCCGCGGCCGCCAACGCCATCTTCATCACCGCCCCCGACGGCAGGATCGAGTGGGTGAACGACGCCTTCACGCGCCTCACCGGCTGGCCGGCCGACGAGGCCCTCGGCGGCACGCCGCGCATCCTGCGCTCGGGCCACCACGACGGCGCGTACTACGAGCGGCTGTGGTCGACGATCCTCGCCGGGCGTCCCTTCCACAGCGAGGTGGTCAACCGGCGCCGCGACGGCACCCTCTACCAGGCGGCGCAGACCGTCACCCCGCTGGTCGACCCCGAGGGTGCGATCCGGCACTTCGTCGCCATCCAGGAGGACGTCACCGCCCTGCGCGAGGCCGAGGCCCAGCTCGAGCACCAGGCCCTGCACGACAGCCTCACCGGGCTGCCCAACCGCTCGCTCCTCGCCGACCGCCTTCGCCAGGCCCTCACGCGGGCCCGTCGCCACGACCGCCGGGTGGGGGTGGTGCACGTGGACCTCGACGACTTCAAGGTCGTCAACGACGTGCAGGGCCTGGCCGACGGCGACCGGCTGCTGGTGGAGGTCGCCCGCCGCCTGGAGGCGGTGATGCGCCCCGGCGACACCGTGGCCCGGCTGGGTGGGGACGAGTTCGGCGTGCTCTGCGACGACCTGGCCGACGAGCGCGACGTGATCCCGCTGGTCGAGCGGGTGCGGCTGGCGCTCGACCAGCCTCGCGCCGACGACACGACGGGCATCCCCGCCACCATGGGCGTGGCGGTCACCCGCCCCGGCGACGACACCGACGCCGAGGCCCTGCTCCGCGACGCCGACACGGCCATGCACCGCGCCAAGGCCCGCCATCGAGGGCGCTTCGAGGTCTTCGACGAGTCGATCCGCGCCGACTTCCTGGAGCGCATCCGCACCACCGACGAGCTCCGACGCGCCATCGCGGAGGACGAGCTCGTGGTCTGCTACCAGCCCCAGGTCGACCTGCTCAGCCGCGCCCTGGCCGGCGTCGAGGCGCTCGTGCGGTGGCAGCACCCCGAACGCGGCCTCCTCGCGCCGGCGGCCTTCGTGGGGCTGGCCGAGGAGACGGGGCTGGTCGCCAGCCTCGACCGGGTCGTGCTCGGCCAGGCGCTCGCCCAGCTCGCGGCCTGGAAGGCCGACCCCTCGCTGAGCGCTCCGCCCGTGCTCGCGGTCAACGTGTCCGTGCACACGCTCACCGACCCCACGCTGGCCGACGACGTCACGGCCCTGCTGGCGGCCACCGGCGTGGCCCCGGGCGAGCTGTGCATCGAGGTCGTGGAGAGCGTGGTCGTGGACGAGGGGGCCGCCGCGAGCCTGGACCGCATCGCCGCGCTCGGCGTCGGCATCAGCATCGACGACTTCGGCCGCGGCTACTCGTCGCTCGGGTACCTCCGGCACCTGCCCGTGAGCCTGCTGAAGATCGACCAGTCCTTCGTGGCCGACCTGTCACGATCCGAGGGCGCCCACGCCATCGTGGCCGCTGCGGTCGAGCTCGGTCACGGCCTGGGCCTCCGGGTGCTCGCCGAGGGCGTGGAGACGCCTGTCCAGGCCGAGGCCCTGAGCCACCTGGGCTGCGACCTGGCCCAGGGCTTCCTGCTGAGCCGGCCGCTCCACATCGATGCGCTCACCGAGGTGATCCGCTCGGCGCGCACCTGGCACGACGCCTGGTAGGCACCGGGCGGTACTGTCCGGCCCCGTGCGCATGGGCTTCCTCGGGGCCGGCTTCATCGCCCGGTTCCACTCCATCTCCCTCGACGCGTCGGGCGAGGCGTTCGAGCGAGCCGGCGTCTACGACCCCGACCGCCACCGGGCCGAGGCCTTCGCCGCCGCGAGCGGGTCACCCGCCTGCGCCAGCGAGGACGAGCTGCTGGATCGCAGCGACGCCGTCTACGTGTGCACCTGGACGGCCGAGCACCCGAGGCTCGTGCGGGCCGCGGCCGAGCGGGGGCTGGCGGTGTTCTGCGAGAAGCCGCTCGCCGTCGGCGTCGCCGCCGCCCGGGAGATGACCGCCGCGGTCGAGGCCGCCGGCGTCACGAACCAGGTCGGGTTGGTCCTGCGGCACTCCCCTGCCTTCAACGCGCTGCGCCACGTGGTGCGCCAGCCCGAGTCGGGCCGGATCATGAGCATCGTGTTCCGCAACGACCAGTTCATCCCCATCACCGGTCACTACCGGTCGACGTGGCGCGCCGACGTCGCCAGGGCCGGCGCGGGTGCCCTGCTCGAGCACTCGATCCACGACGTCGACATGCTCGAGTTCCTGGCCGGTCCGGCCGATGGGGCGAGCGGCCGCACCGCCGACTTCCACGGCAACCCCGGCATCGAGGATCTCGCCGTGGCGACCCTGTCGTTCGCGTCGGGGGCGCTGGCCACGCTCACGTCGGTGTGGCACGACGTGTGGTCGCGACCGAGCCTCCGGCGCCTCGAGGTGCTGTGCGAGCGCCGCTTCGTCGTGCTGGAGAGCGACTGGTTCGGCCCGGTCCGCTGGAGCGACCCCGACGGCGGCGAGCACACCCTCGAGGGCGATGCCCTGCTCGACGTGGGGCGCGCCCAGCTGACCGGCCCCGACAACCCCGACGCCGCCTTCCTGCGGGCCGCGGCTGCGGGCGAGCCGGCGTGGCCCGACTTCGCCCTGGCCCTCCGCGCCCACGAGGTCGTCGACGCCGTCTACCGCTCGGCCGCCGACGGCGGGACGCCGGTGGCCCTCGACCCGGTGATCCCGCCCGGTCCCCATTCCCGACAATCCTGATCGTTCTGATCGACATTGCGGCCCGGGCGCCCTAGGATGCCCGCCGACCGTCACGAGGAGGACCGCATGGCCATCCGACTGGGCGACACCGCGCCCGACTTCACCGCCGACACCACCGAGGGCCCCATCAGCTTCCACGAGTGGCTCGGAGACGGTTGGGGCGTGCTGTTCAGCCACCCCAAGGACTTCACCCCCGTGTGCACCACCGAGCTGGGCTACGTCGCCAGGATCAAGCCCGAGTTCGACAAGCGCGGGGTGAAGGTGATCGGCCTGTCGGTCGACCCGGTCGAGTCGCACGTCGAGTGGGAGAAGGACATCGAGGAGACCCAGGGCACGGCGGTCAACTTCCCGATGATCGGCGACCCCGACCGCACGGTGGCAGACCTGTACGACATGATCCACCCCAACGCCAGCGACACGCTCACGGTGCGCTCGGTCTTCGTCATCGGCCCCGACAAGAAGGTGAAGCTCACCATCACCTACCCGGCGTCGACGGGCCGCAACTTCGACGAGATCCTCCGGGTCATCGACAGCCTGCAGCTCACGTCGCGGTACAGCGTGGCCACCCCGGCCAACTGGGAGAACGGCGAGGACGTGATCATCGGGGCCGCCGTCACCGACGAGGAGGCCAAGGAGAGGTTCCCGCAGGGCTGGACCACCCTGAAGCCCTACCTGCGGGTGCTCCCCCAGCCCGGGACCTGAGCCGTCAGACCTGCGCCACCGGGGCCAGCAGCTCGCCGGCGCGCGCCACCAGCTCGGGGTCGAGGTCGAGCTCGGACGCGGCCGCGTTGTCGGCCACCTGACCCGGGCGGCTCGCCCCGACGATCACGCTCGACACCATCGGCTGGCGGAGGCACCAGGCCAGGGCCAGCTGGCTGGGCGTGCAGTCCGCCTCCTCGGCCACACGACGGAGCTCGCCGACGGCATCGAGCACGTCCTGACGGAGGAACCCGGCCATGATCCCGGGATCGACCGTGGTCGCACGGGTGCCGGGCGGGAGCTCGCTGGTCGAGTGGTACTTGCCGGTCAGCACCCCCTGCGCCAGCGGCGACCAGACGACGTTGCCCATGCCGACGTCGGCGCACACGTCGAGCACCTCGCGCTCGATCACCCGCCACAGCAGCGAGTACTGCGGCTGGTTGCTCACCGGCACCGCCCACCCCTCGGACCGGCAGAGCCGCACGGTCGCCGCGATCTGGGCCGCGCTCCACTCGGAGACCCCCCAGTAGAGGACCGTGCCCTGCCGGACGAGGTCGTCCATGGCCCGGCAGGTCTCCTCCAGCGGCGTGTGCTCGTCGTAGCGGTGGCACTGGTAGAGGTCGAGGTGATCGACGCCGAGCCGCCGCAGCGACTGGTGGCACTGCTCGGTGACGTGCTTGCGGGAGAGGCCGCTGTCGTTCGGCCTGCGGCTCATGGGGAAGAACACCTTCGTGGCGAGCACGTACGACTCGCGCCGGTAGCGGGAGAGGGCCCGGCCGACCACCTCCTCGGCCGCCCCTCGGGCGTAGGCGTTGGCCGTGTCGAACAGGTTGACGCCGAGGTCGTAGGCCCGGTGGATGCACTGCTCGGCGGCCTCTGCCTCCACCGAGCCGCCATAGGTGAGCCACGAGCCGAGGCTCACCTCGGACACCTGGACCCCCCACTGCCCCAGCCGGCGGTAGCGCATGGGCGGGGACGGTACTCCGCGACGGCGGTGGCGGCGCACCGCTCCGTTGCCCGGACGGGTCGCGGGTGGGAGCATGGCGCCTCCATGGCGGCCGCTCTCGACCCCGGGCGGGACGAGCGCCCCGACCCGCTACCGGGCACCGGGGGCTCCCCTGGCGCGCCGGCCGACCCCGACGCAGCCGCGGCCGCGTCGCCGTGGGCCGACAGCGCCAGCCTCGAGCTGGACCCCGCCTTCGTGCGCCAGGTGCTCGACACCGACCCGAACCCGATCGTGGTCAAGGACGAGGACGGACGGGTGCGCTACGCCAACCGGGCCACGGCCGAGCTGTTCTCGACCACGGTCGAGGGCATCATCGGCCGCCGCCTCCGCGAGTTCCACGACGACCCCGACGAGCTGGCCCTCTACGACCGGGTCGACGCCGCCGTGCTGCGCACCCGCAAGCCGGTCACCGTGCACGAGACCGTCACCCGGGCCGACGGGCGCGTCGTCTGGTTGGAGATGACGAAGGTGCCACTCGTGCTCGGCGGGAGGATGCACGTCCTCGGCGTGGCCCGCGACATCACCGCCAAGAAGGCGGCCGAGGACGCCCTGGCCGACCAGGAGCGGTGGTACCGCACCCTCATCGCCCGGTCGAGCGACCTGGTCACCGTGGGCGACGGCGACGGCCGCTTCCGCTACGTGAGCCCGGCCGTCGAGCCGGCCACCGGGATCCGACCCGACGAGCTGCTGGGCCGTCCGGTCGACGAGATGCTCCACCCCGACGACCGGGCCGGGGTGCTCGAGGCCCTGGCCGCGATCCGCGGCACTCCCTTGTCGCAGACGACGCACACGTCGAGGATCCGCTACGCCGACGGCTCGTGGCACTGGGTCGAGTCGGTCGTGGTCAACCTGCTCGACGACCCGGTGGTGCACGGGGTCCTCAGCCACTCGCGCGACGTCACCGACCGCGTGGAGGCGGAGGCGTCGCTGCGGGCGGCCGAGGCACGCTTCCGCGCCCTGGTGCAGCATGCCGCCGACCTCGTGCTGCTGATCGACGCCGAGGGCGCGATCCAGTACGCCAGCCCGGCGAGCGAGCGGCTGCTCGGCTACGACCCCGAGGCCTACCGGGGGCGGAGCGTCCTCGACCTGCTGCACGCCGACGACCGGGCCTCGGCCGTCGAGTCGCTGGCCGGCACCGCGGCCGTGCCGGGCCGGGCCGTCCCGATCGAGGTGCGGGTGCGCCGGGCCGACGGGCGCTGGCGGCGCTTCGAGGTCGTCGCCACCAACCTGCTGGACGACCCGGCCGTCGCCGGCATCGTCGTCAACGGCCGCGACGTCACCGACCGGACCGACGCCGAGGAGTCGCTGCGGCGCGCCGAGGCCCGGTTCCGCGCCCTGGTCGAGCACTCCGAGGACATGATCGTGCTGGTCGGGCCGGACGGGCGCGTCCGGTACGCCAGCCCCTCGCTGCAGCTGCTCACCGGGCGGAGCCTCGAGGACCTCACGGGGGCCGACGCCTTCGGGCTGGTGCACCCCGACGACGCCGAGCGGGTGCGGGACCTGCTGATCTCCGGGGTGGCGCGGGGGCTGCCGGCGGCACGGGCCGAGTACCGCGTGCCCCGGTGGGACGGCACGTGGGCGCACGTCGAGACGCTGGCCACGAACCGCCTCGACGACCCCGACGTCCAGGGGGTGATCCTCAACACCCGCGACATCACCGATCGACGGCGCATGGAAGAGGCCGTCGTCGCGTCCGAGCGCGAGTTCCGCCTGCTCGCCGAGAACGCCACCGACCTGATCGTGCGCTACGACGCCGGTGGCACGCGGCGATACGTCTCCCCGTCGGCCCGGCGGGTGCTGGGCTACGCCCCGGAGCAGCTCGTCGGCCGGCCGGCGTGGGACCTCCTGCACCCCGACGACGCAGCCCCGTTCGCCGAGGCCCTCGACGACCCCCGGGCGGCGGCCCAGACCCGTCCCGACGTGGAGGTGCACCTGCAGCGGGTCCGACACGCCGACGGCCACTACCTGTGGCTGGAGAGCACGGTCCGCGTCCTGCGCGACCCCGTCACGGGCGAGGTCACCGAGGTCCAGTCGTCGAGCCGCGACGTGTCCGCACGGGTCGCCGCCGAGGCCGCCCTGCGCGACCACCTGGCCCTCCAGGACCTGGTCACCGGTGCCTCGGCGAGCGTCGCGAACCTCTCGGCCGACGCGCTTCCCGGCGCCCTGGCCCACGCCCTGGGGGAGCTGGCCCGGTTCCTCGGAGCCGACCGGGGGTGGGCCGTCCGCCTTCCCGAGGCCGGCGGCGACCCGGAGCCCGTGGCCGGCTGGCCCGAGGGATCGCCCGTCACCGAGCTGATCGGGCCGGCGCTGCTGGCCCGGCTGTGGCCCCGGGTGCGGGCCGGGGAGCCGGTGCTCGTGCCCGGCGATCCGCCCGACGCCGCACTCGCCGCCACCCTCTCCGACCACGACCTGCAGCTGCTGGTCGCGCTGCCGCTGGTGGTCGAGGGGCGCGCCTTCGGCATGATCGGCCTGGCCGGCCGGGGCGCGGCCGAGCGCGTGCCCGCCGAAACGGTGGACCTGCTCCACACCTTCGCCGACGTCGCCGGGTCGGCCCTGGCCCGCGCCGAGGCCGAGCGCGAGCTGCGAGCCGGCGAGGAGCGGTACCGCGCGCTGGTCGCCGGCGTCCCCGACCTGCTCTTCCGCCTCTCGGCCGACGGCACGTTCATCGACTGGGCGCCGTCGGACTCCATCCCTCTGGTCGCGGCGCCCGAGGAGCTCCTCGGGCGCAACGTGCGCGAGGTGCTGCCCTCCGTCGCCGGCAGGCTGCTCGACGCCGCGGCGCGCGCCCGCTCCAACGGCCAGATCCAGACGTTCTCCTACCAGCTGCCCGAGATCGGCGAGCGGGGCCACTTCGAGGCCCGGGTGGGGGTGCTGGGCGAGGACGAGCTGCTGGTGGTGGTGCGCGACGTGTCCGAGGAGATGACCGCCAAGCAGGCCCTCGAGTTCCAGGCCCTGCACGACCCGCTCACGGGCCTGGCGAACCGCTCCCTGTTCTTCGACCAGCTGGCCCAGGCGCTGGCCCGCTCGGAGCGGAGGCGGGGCCAGGTGGCGTTGCTGTTCGTCGATCTGGACCGCTTCAAGGTGATCAACGACAGCCTCGGCCACGACGCCGGCGACCGGTTGCTCATCGAGGTGGCGGGCCGCGTCCGCAGCGCCGTCCGGCCCGGTGACAGCGTCGCCCGCTTCGGGGGCGACGAGTTCGCGGTGGTCTGCGAGGACCTCGACGGCGAGCGCCAGGCCGTCGACGTGGCCGAGCGGGTCGCGGCGGCCATCTGCCAGCCGATCGCCCTGGCCGGGATGGACGTCGTGGTCACGGCGAGCACGGGGATCGTGCTCGGAGCCGGCTGGGGCACGGCCCCGGCCGAGCTGCTGCGCGACGCCGACGCGGCCATGTACCGGGCCAAGGAGCGGGGTCGGGCACGGGTCGAGGTGTTCGACCAGTCGATGCGGGCCCTGGCGGTGGCTCGCCTGGCCGACGAGAACGACCTCCGGCGGGCGGTGGCCGAGGGGCGCCTGCTCGTGCACTACCAGCCCCAGGTCGACCTGGCGACCGGCCGCATCGTGGGGGTGGAGGGTCTGCTTCGCTGGGAGCACCCCGAGCGGGGCACGCTGGCGCCGGCCTCGTTCCTGGCCGTCGCCGAGGAGACCGGCCTGATCGTGCCGATCGGGGCGCAGGTGCTGGAGCAGGCGTGCCGCGACGCGCTGCCGTGGCTGGAGACCCGCCCCGAACTGGTCCTGTGGGTGAACCTCTCGGCCCGGCAGGTTGCCGACGCCGAGGCCGCCGCGCTCCTGTCGGCGACGTGCCGGGCCACCGGCTTCCCGCCGGAACGCCTGGGCGTGGAGGTCACCGAGACCGCGCTGCTCACCGATCTGGCGGCCGTGCAGCGGAACCTGGAGGCGATGCGCGCCACCGGGACACGCGTCGCCGTCGACGACTTCGGCACGGGCTACTCCTCGCTCGCCCACCTGCGCCGGTTGCCGCTCGACGTCGTGAAGGTCGATCGGGCCTTCGTGGACGGGCTGGGCTCGGAGCCCGACGACACGGCCATCGTGGCCGCCGTCGTGGGCATGGGGCGGGCGCTGGGTTTGGCGACGGTGGCCGAGGGCGTGGAGCAGCGGGAGCAGATCGAGGCCCTCCGGGCTCTCGGCTGCGACCACGCCCAGGGCTTCTACTTCGGCCGGCCCGTGCCGGCGGTCGAGCTGGCGGCCCTCCTGCGCGCCGGCCCCCTCGGGCCCTCCTGAGCGCATCGCGCGGCGACCGACGCCGGCGGCCTGCCCGCCTAGGGTGCAGCCCGTGGGCCACGCCGTGGTGGTGCTCCTCGACGACGACCACGCACGCGAGATCGAGCGACTCTGGCAGGAGCTGGAGGACCGCTTCGGCGTGCGGGGCGCCCAGCGGGTCCCCTACCCGCACATCACCCTCCATGCCGCGGCCAGCTACCGGCCGGCCGGGCTGCGCGCCGCCCTGGCCGGCCTGGCCGCGCGCCGAGCCCCGCTCCGCGTGCGGGCCGGCGGCTACGGGGTCTTCACCGGCAAGGAGCGCTCCGGGCTGGTGCTGTTCGTACCGGTCGTGCGGTCGCTCGAGCTGTCCGAGCTCCACGCCGAGCTGGCCATCGCCCTGGCCGGCGTGGCCACCGCGGTGAACGGCTACTACGAGCCCGACCACTGGTCGCCGCACATCACGGTGGCAGACCGCGACCTGGACCCGGATCGGCTGGCCGGGATCCTCCGCTGGCTCGCCGACCGGCCCCCCCGCTCGTGGGTGCTGCCGGTCGACCACCTGGCCGTGATCCGCCAGCACGACGACCATCCCGAGGTCGAGCTGCGGGTGCCCTTCGAGGGGTGACCGGCAGGGCCGTCTCGGGCGCTCCTCCGACCAGCCGACGGCGCGGCGCACACGTGCCCTCCGAGGGGTGACCGGCGGGGCCGTCTCGGGCGTCAGCCGCGGCGGCGCCACCATCGGCGCGGCCCCAGGGCCGACCCCAGCCGCTCGGCCCGCAGGGCGTCGACGTCGGCGTCGTCGAGCGGGTCGAGCGGCCCGACCACGAACGACAGCAGGAGGTCGGCCAGCGCGGGGTTGCGGGCCAGCACCGGACCGTGCAGGTACGTGCCGATCACCCGACCGGCCACCGCGCCCTCGTCCCCCCTCCCGGCGCCGTTGCCCACACCGGCGAGCACGGTGCCGAGCGGCGTGACCCCCGGCCCCAGCTCGGTGACGCCACCGTGGTTCTCGAAGCCGGTGAGCAGCGGCAGCCCGCTGGCCACCTGGGGCGACACGACCACCTCGCCGACGGCCCGCGGACCGTCACCCCTGCGGGTGCGGGCGTCGAGCAGCCCCAGACCGGGGCGGGGCGCCCCGTCGGCACCCGGGAACGACCGGCCGAGCAGCTGGAAGCCGGCGCACACCCCGAACACCGCGGCACCCCGGTCGACGACGCGGGGGAGCACGGCCGACGCCGCCAGCTCCTCGCAGGCGAGGATCTGGGGCCGGTCCTCGCCGCCGCCGAGCAGGTACAGGTCGGCCTCGCTCGGCAGTGGGGCGCCACCCTCCACCCGCAGCACCTCGGCCGGGATGCCCCGCCACGTGAGGCGGCGCTCCAGGACGAGGGCGTTCCCGTTGTCGCCGTAGGTGCCGAGCAGCTCGGGCACGAGGAGGGCGATGCGAACCGCCGAGGGCCGCGCCGGATCAGCCACTGCCGCGCTCCCCGAGGAGGCCCTTGACCTGGTTGAAGGCCGTGTAGGTGCCGACCACGTCGGCGTCGGTGGCCCGGGCCTCGGCCAGGGCGGCGGCGAGCGAGGGCTCCCGGCGATGGGCCACACCGGCGTAGCGGAGGCGCACGGCCAGGTCGGCGCTGCGCTCGCCGGTGGCGATCACCCGCCGACCGGCGAGCCGCTCGAAGGGCACGTCCCAGATCCACGACGGGTCGCGACCGTCGGGCCCGTTGGCGTTGAGGGCGAACACCAGCGGGCGGGCGACACCCTCGGTGACGCCCAGCAGCTCGGCCCAGCCGGCCGGGTTCTTGGCCAGGTAGAGGCGGCCCTCGGTGCCCGGCCCCCAGAGGCGGCGGTAGCGCCCGTCGACGTCGCTGACGAGACCGAGCCGGGACGCCAGCGCGGCGGCGTCGAGGCCCAGGGCGGCCACCGTGGCCACGGCCATGGCCGCGTTGGCCCGGGTGTGGCGGCCGGGTAGGTCGACGGCGAGGGCGAGGTCGAGCCCGCCCGGGCCGAGAAGGCGGCCCCCGTGCAGGGTGTACGAGGGAGCGGGCCGGGCCAGGCCACAGCCCGAGCAGGCCCACACCGGGCCGTCGAACACGAGCCGGTCGCCGCAGGCGGGGCAGCTCACGGCGTCCTCCCGCCAGGCGCTGCCCGCCGCGACCCAGGTGACGCGAGCCGGGGCCGCGGCCCAGGCGACGAGCGGGTCGTCGGCGTTGGCGACCACCCGGACGTCGGCGCCCTCGAGAGCGGCCCGCCAGCGCTCGGCCGTCATGCGCACCTCGTTCATCCGGTCGAGCTGGTCGCGGCTGAGGTTGAGCAGGGTGACGGTGCGGGCGCAGGTGGCCGCGAGCATCGCGGGGAGGTGGCGCTCGTCGACCTCGAGAGCGGCGCGCGCCCCTGGTGCGGCCCGCGCCAGCGTGGAGGCGATGCCGCTCGGCAGGTTGGCGCCCACCTCCGAGCACACCGTGGGCTCCGCCCCGGCGAGGAGGGTGGCCAGCAGGCGGGTGGTGGTGGTCTTGCCGTTGGTGCCCGACACCAGGGACACCTCGTGGCCGGCAGCCAGGTGGCCGATGGCGTCGGGGTGCGAGGCGAGCAGCACCCGGCCGCCGATCACCGAGCCCCGGCCGGCGCCAGCCAGGCGCGACACCCGCGCGGCCGCCGCCGCCACCGGCACCGCGACGCGGAGCCGGAGGGGCCGGCGGGACGGGCCGTCGGCGAGCGGGGCCGGTCGGCCCGGCCGAACGTCTCCCACCTTGCTGGCTCGCCTCCTCTCGGCCGAGACGGGCCAGCCTACCGGCCGGCTCGGCGCCCTCCGGGTCGGCCGGGCCCCGAGACGAGGTCGCGGCCGGGGCGGTAGGTTCTCCGCCCGTGGCCAGCGACCCCACCGCGCCCAACGCTCACCGCTTCGGCCCACTCCCCGACGCGCGGCGGGCGGTGTGGGTCGGCTTCGCGCGCTGGGAGCGCACGTACTTCCCGAACTTCGTGGGCCTGGTCGTCGAGGAGCTCCGCGCCGACTACTGCCGGATGCGCCTGCCCTGGCGGCCCGAGCTCGAGCAGCCGGCGGGGTTCGTCCACGGCGGGGCCATCGCCACCCTCATCGACACCGTCGTCGTACCGGCGGTGGGCGGCGCGTACGACGAGCACCGCCGGCTGCTGACCCTCACGATGGACGTCCAGTACCTCGGGGCGGTGGCCGGTGTCGACGCCGTGGCCGAGGGCTGGGGTGGAGCGGCGGGGCCGCTCGGTGGTGTTCTGCGCGGCGGAGGTGAGGGTTCCCTCGGGTGACCTCGTCGCCAAGGGCTCGCTCGTCTACAAGGTGGGCGGTCCGATCGACCGGCCGGAGTAGGCGCTAGGAGATGCCGGTGATCACCCGGTACTCGGCCGACTCGGAGAACGCCGTCATCATGGCGCCCCTCGAGATCGACCCGTTCTCGATCCTGGTGGCCCAGTAGGCGTAGCCCTCGGGGTCGGGCTCCCGGTCGAGCACGTTCCCGTACACGACCTTGACGAAGTCCCCCGACGTCAGCTGCCCGTAGCGCGCCTGGAACTCGGGCGACAGGGTGAACAGCCCGGCCACCAGCTCGAGGGGCACGCCGGACCGCAGCCAGCCGAGCCAGTAGTCGAAGCCACCCTGGTCGGGGACCCGCAGGAAGGTCGCCAGGTAGAGCCGCTGCAGGGCATGGGCCACCGGCACCGCGGTCGACTCGGACGGCAGGGTGGGCCCGAGGGTGGTGCGGATCCAGCTGTCGAAGGTGGCCACCCGCGTGTACACGCCCGGCAGGGTGGCGCAGACCTCGGGCCCGAAGCTCACGATCCCGGCCACCGCCACCCGCCCCTGGAGCGTCACGCCCAGGATCGGTCCGCCACTGTCGCCCGGGCAGGTGTCCACCGCCGGCGACTGGGCGCACAGGTGTTGGCCGACGACGTACAGGTCACCCCAGGCGCCCTGGCAGACCGCGTCGCTGCGGATCAGGGTGGCGGCCTCCTGCAGATCGTCGGGGAAGCGCCCGTTCACCTCCGACGGCGTCACGCGCCCCCATCCGACGATCTGGGCCGGCGAAGCATCGGCCCAGGGGGCCGGCTCGGTGCCGGGGAACATCAGCGGCATGACCGCCTGCGACGCCGGCGTGGCCAGGCGCAGCAGGGCCAGGTCGCCGGTGAACGAGTCGGGGTCGTAGCCGGGGTACGGCAGCGCCTGCGCCACGGGGATGCGCTCGCCCCCGGACCCGCGAAGGTCCTGGCGGCCGGCGAGGACCCGGACGCGGGTGGGGTCGATCGGGAACTCGGCCGTGGGCGTGACGCAGTGCGCGGCGGTGAGCACCCACGAGGGGTCGATCAGCGTGCCCCCGCAGAACTGGGCGAGGAAGTCGTCGCCGCGGTCGGGGAGCAGCAGCGCCACCAGCTCGGGGTAGCGGCCCGGTGGGGCCGGTTGCCCCCCGACGACCTTGCCCACCGGCGGCGCCGGCGGGCCATCGGGGTCGGCCATCGCGGCGGCGCGGGCCGCGCCGGGGAGGGACACCAACGTGACGAGGGCAAGGAGCGCCCCGAGGGCAGCGACGCGTCGGCGCGACATCCCCTGCACGCTACGTGCCCCGGCGCCGTTCGACACCGCGGGTCGCCCGGCACGGGGAGGGCGGCGCTCAGGCGGACGGGGTGGCCGGCTTCTCGTCGTGGCCGCCGAACTGCTTCCGCATGGCCGAGAGCACCTTGCCCGCGAAGAGCCCCCTCGCCCTGCGAGGCGAAGCGCTCGTGGAGCGCGGCGGCCAGCACCGGGGAGGGCACGCCCTCGTCGATGGCCGCGATCGCCGTCCACCGCCCCTCGCCCGAGTCGGACACCCGCCCTGCGAACTCGGCCAGCTGCGGCGACCGGTGGAGAGCGATGGCCGTGAGGTCGAGCAGCCACGAGCCGATCACGCTGCCCCGGCGCCACACCTCGGCCACCTCGGCCAGGTCGAGGTCGAACCGGTAGTACTCGGGGTGCTGGAGCGGCGCGGTCTCGGCGTCGGCCCCCGGCGGGTGGTCGCCGATGTCGGCCCGCTCCAGGATGGCGAGGCCTTCGGCGTAGGCCGCCATCACGCCGTACTCGATCCCGTTGTGGACCATCTTCACGAAGTGGCCCGCCCCGGGCGGGCCACAGTGCAGGTAGCCGTGCTCGGCCTGCGACGGCGGGCCGGTGCGGCCCTCGGTGCGGGGGGCGGCGTCGACCCCGGGGGCGATCGTGGCGAAGACCGGCTCGAGGTGGCGGACCACGTCGACCTCGCCGCCGATCATCAGGCAGAACCCCCGGTCCAGCCCCCACACGCCACCGCTGGTGCCGACGTCGACGTAGTGCAGGCCCTTCGGCCGCAGCGACGCGGCCCGGGCGATGTCCTCGCGGTAGTACGTGTTGCCGCCGTCGATCACCACGTCACCCTGGGCCAGGAGCGGCACGAGTCCGTCAATCACCTCGCCGGTGATCGCGGCCGGGAGCATGAGCCACACCGGGCGCGGCGGCCGGAGCTTCTCGACCAGCTCCTGGAGCGTGGCGGCACCCGTGGCGCCGGCGGCCACCAGCTCGGCCACCGCGTCGGCGTGCACGTCGTACACGACGCACTCGTGGCCGGCGCGCATCAGCCGCCGTACCAGACCCGCTCCCATCCGGCCGAGGCCGACCATCCCCAGTTGCATCCGCGTCCCCTCCCAGGTCGTTCGCACTTCTTGCCGGATGTGGGGGAGGGCAGGTGGGGCAGTCGCGCCCGCGTCCCCTCCCAGGTCGTTCCCACCCTACGCTCGACGCCATGACGAACGGGCCCGGCGTTGCAGTCCGAACCTGGCTCGGCAGCCCGGCGGTCGACCTCTCGGCCGGCGACCTCACGGCCACCTTCCTGCCGAACAACGGGATGCTCGGCGTGTCGATGCGGCTCGGCCGCGAGGAGTGGCTGGCCCTCCCGGCCCGCCGCAGCGTCGCCCGCCGCCGGGGGGCGATGGCCGGGATACCTCTGCTGGCCCCCTGGGCCAACCGCATCGACGGGCGGCACTACCGGATCGCCGGCGTCGACGTCGACCTCACCGGCCAGGACGTGCCCACCGACCCCAACGGCCTGCCCATCCACGGCCTGCTGCTCGGGCGCTCCGGCTGGGCCATCGAGGTGCTCGAGGCCGGGGCGGGCGCCGCGCGACTGCGCGCCCGCTTCGACGCCGCCCACGACCCCGAGGTGCTGGCCGCCTTCCCCTTCCCCCACCGGATCACCGTCGAGGCGTCCGTCGACCCGGCGGCGCTCACCATCGCCACCACCCTCCTGGCCACCGGTGACCGGCCGGTCCCCGTCGCCTTCGGCTGGCACCCCTACCTGAGCGTGCCCGACGCCCCCCGGGCCGCCTGGGAGCTGCACCTGCCGGAGCGGGAGGAGCTGCTGCTCGACGACCGCCTGGTGCCCACCGGCCAGCGCGCCGCCCGCCCGGCCGAGCACGACCCGATCGGCGTGCGGGTGTTCGACGACCTGTACGCCTTGGGCTCCATCCGCACCTTCGCCCTGCGGGCCGGCGCGCGCCGCCTCGACGTCACGTTCGACGAGGGCTACCCCTTCGCGCAGGTCTACGCCCCCGAGGCCGGCACCTACGCCTGCATCGAGCCCATGACGGCACCCGGCAACGCCCTCGTCAGCGGCGACTGCCGCCTGCTCCCACCGGGCGAGGAGCACCGCGCGGTGTTCACCCTGGCCCCCAGCGCCGGCTGACCGCGGGGGCCGCCCCTCCCGGCCCCTGGCGCGGAGCCCCGGGCCACGTTCACCTCCACGCCACTCGCCTCCTGATCTACCGTCGCGCCCAGGGGGCCATCCGACCATCGAGAGGTGCACCGTGCTCGACCTGTCGTACCTGGGCATCCACAACGTCGCCAACGTGTTCCACAACCTGTCCACCCCGCAGCTCTACGAGGAGGCGATCCGCCGGCGCGAGGCCACCGTCGCCCACCTCGGACCGCTGGTGGTCCGCACCGGGCAGTACACGGGCCGGTCGGCCGACGACAAGTTCATCGTGCGGGAGCCCTCCAGCGAGGACCGCGTCTGGTGGGGCAAGCACAACCGGCCCTTCGAGCCGGACGACTTCGCCCGCCTCAAGCTCCGCTTGGGCGCCTACCTCCAGGGCCGCGACGTCTACGTCCAGGACTGCTACGCCGGCGCCGACCCCGAGTACCGGTTGAAGATCCGGGTCCTCACCGAGACGGCCTGGCACAACATGTTCGCCCGCGACATGCTCCTCCGGGAGTTCGACAAGGACGTACTCGAGCAGTTCGCGCCGGAGTTCACGGTGATCCACTGCCCGCAGTTCCACGCCATCCCCGACGTCGACCACACCCGCAGCGAGGCCTTCATCCTCCTCAACTTCGGGGAGAACCTCGTGATCATCGGCGGCACCAGCTACGCCGGCGAGATCAAGAAGTCGGTGTTCACGGTGATGAACTACCTGCTTCCCCAGAAGGGCGTGCTCGGCATGCACTGCTCGGCGAACCAGGGCAGCCAGGGCGACACCGCGCTGTTCTTCGGCCTGTCGGGCACCGGCAAGACCACGCTGTCGGCCGACCCGGACCGGGCCCTGATCGGCGACGACGAGCACGGCTGGAGCGACAACGGCATCTTCAACTTCGAGGGCGGCTGCTACGCCAAGGTGATCCGCCTGTCGCGGGAGGCCGAGCCGGAGATCTACGAGACGACCCGGCGCTTCGGCACGATCCTCGAGAACGTCACCATCGACCACGGGACCCGCCGGCTCGACCTCGACGACGGCTCGCTGACCGAGAACACCCGGGCCGCGTACCCCATCACCCACCTGCCCAACATCGTGCGGGACGGGATCGGCCCCCACCCGAAGAACGTCGTCATGCTCACGGCCGACGCCTTCGGGGTGCTGCCGCCCATCGCCAGGCTCACGCGGGCCCAGGCGATGTACCACTTCCTGTCGGGCTACACGGCCAAGGTGGCCGGCACCGAGCGGGGCGTCACCGAGCCGTCGGCGACGTTCTCCACCCTCTTCGGCGCACCGTTCATGGCCCTGCACCCGACGGTGTACGCCGAGCTGTTCGGCGAGCGCATCGACCGCCACGAGGTCACGACCTGGCTGGTGAACACCGGTTGGACCGGAGGCCCGTACGGCACCGGCGAGCGCATCAGGATCGCCTACTCCCGGGCGGTGATCGCGGCCGCGCTGGCCGGCGCCCTCGACGACGTGGCCACCACCACCGACCCCACGTTCGGCTTCGAGGCCCCCCAGCACTGCCCGGGTGTGCCCGACGAGCTGCTCTGGCCCCGCAACACCTGGGCCGACCAGGACGCCTACGACGCCCAGGCCCGCCACCTGGCCGAGCTGTTCACGGCCAACTTCGCCCAGTTCGCCGACCAGGCCAGCCCCGAGGTGAGGGCCGCCGGCCCCGTCGCCGGCTGAGGGCAGGCGCGCCCGTTCAGGGGCAGGGGACCAACCGCTCGACCCCGGACCCCAGCGCCGCGGTGCCCCCCATGAGGAACAGCTGCTGGGTACCCCGGCGGTCGGCCTCGGCCATGGCGGCGCTCCCGACGCAGGTGCCGGGCACGAGGAGCAGGGGCAGCCCGGCCCGGGCCGCCACCGACGCACCGGACAGGGCGTCGGGGAAGGCCTGACCGGTCGCGACGACCGCTTGGGGCACCATCGGCCCGAAGCGCTCGGTCACCCGGCCCGCCGTCTCGTAGCGGTCGGCGCCGGCGATGCGCTCCACGGCGCGGCCGCCCGCGACCCGGTCGACCAGGGCCTGCGGCACGGCCCCCTCACCGCCCACCACCACCAGGCGGCTGGCCCCCAGGCGCCCCAGCTCGGCGACGACGGCATCGGCCGGGCGGTCGCCGTCGACGAGCAGCACCGGGCCGGGCTG
Organism: Acidimicrobiales bacterium; assembly: GCA_016716005.1. NCBI lineage: Bacteria > Bacillati > Actinomycetota > Acidimicrobiia > Acidimicrobiales > Acidimicrobiales bacterium. Next base: position 2,597,683 of record JADJXE010000001.1, on the reverse strand, counting down.
GCCGGCCGCTCCCGCGCTGGCGGCCAGGGCGTCGGGGAAGGTCCGCCCGGTGGCCAGGTAGGCGACCTGGGAGCCGCCGGGGAAGGCCGCCGACGACACGAACGCCGACGTCGAGTAGCGGTCGGGCCCGGAGATCCGCACCACGCCGCCGGGCAGCACGAAGGTCAGCTCCGACTCGACCTTCTGGGAGATGGCGGCCAGGCCGCCGAGCAGGGCGATCTGGCGCACCCCGAGCCGGCGCAGCTCGGAGGCCACGATCCCCGGCACCTCGTCGCGGCGGATCAGCAGCAGCGGGCCCCCGGCACGGGCGGCCAGCACCGCGCCGGCGAGAGCATCCGGGAAGTTCTCGCCGCTGGCGAGGACCGCCACCGGCGCGCCGTTCGGGTACAGCTGGCGGGACGCCACCACCGCGGTGTCGAAGCGGGTCTGGCCCGCGAGCCGCTGCGAGGCGACCGACGGGGGCAGCACCACCAGGGCGTTGCTGACCGGCCGCTCCCCGGCGCTGTCGCTGGGGCGGTTCTGGACGCCCCCACCCACCACGAAGGTGGTGGAGCCCCCACCGTCGAGGTTGATGCCCTCGACCGCTCCGAGGGACACCAGCAGCTGGGTCGCCTCCGGCAACGTCACGCCGCTGCTGTGGCCGGGCCGGCGCCCGTCGACGGCCACCCACAGCATGGTGCCGTCAGCCGTCCAGCCCACCAGCGTGCGCGGGGCCGGGGTCTGCACCTGCTCGGCCGGGTTGTCGGGCCAGAACAGGTACCGGCCGCCGAGCAGCAGGCCCGGCCGGCCCCCGACCGCCTCCACGATCCCGCCGGTGTCCACGACCATCAGCCCGTCCCCGCCCTGCCCGCCGGCGGCGGCGGCGTAGAGGCCCTGCACGGTGGCCGCGGCCTCGGGCCCGCGGGCCGCGAGGACGGCCTGCGTGGTCGCGTAGCCGGCGTCGCCGCCGGTGCGGAGCTCGCGGATGCGCACGGGCGTGCCGCCGGGCGGCGTGTCCGGACCGGGCTGGCCCAGGTCGAGCACCAGCTCCAGGGTGTCCTCGGGGGTGTCGGTGCTCGGGCCGTAGCGAGGGGTGAACAGGGTGATCTCGCCGTCGGCGGGCGCCCGGTTGACGGCGTCCAGCGACAGCTGCCGGCCGGCGGCCGCCAGCGACACCGACCAGGGGAGGTGGTCCATGATCGGCCGCCCGGCGGCGTCGAACATGAGCGGGACGGTGCCGTCCTCGGGGGTCGTGATGAGCTCCCCGTCCGAGACGAAGGGGCCCTCGGGCCGCCCGTCGCGGTCGAAGTAGTCGGCGTTGACCGCCAGCGCGCAGCTGGTGCGGCGGCACATCGAGCTGGTGGTCTCGCGGCGCGTCCCGTCGCCGGCCACCAGGTCGTTCGACAGGACGGCCCGGACCCGCACGCCCACCTCGGGGCGGATCCGGGCCACGTGGGCCACCACCGGCCCGCTGCCCCGTTCGAGCACGAGGTGCTGCACGCCGAGCGACACCTGGCTGACCGAGGTGACGGTGTAGCCCTCCGCTGGTGGCACGGCCCCGAAGTCCTCCTCGGGCACGTGGTCAGCGCGAGCCGCGGGCACGGCCGTCGCCAGCAGGGCGCCTCCGAGCAGCACGGCCGCGGCCACCCGGAGGCCGCGCCGGGAGCGGGGCGCGGGCGCGGGCGCGGGTACGGGCGCGGGCTGTCGGGGCACGACCAGGACCTCCCTCGGGGCGTCGGTCACGCCGAAGGGTAGGTGGGCCCGACCCGGCCGCGGCGTCACCCCCGCCCGGTCGGTAGGGTCGGCGCCCACACGAGCGAGGGGGCAGGCATGGGAGAGGTCTTCGACGGGTGGAAGCTCGTCAGCGAGAGCTTCGGGGAGCGGCTCGGCGCGGTGCGCGCCGACCAGTGGGGCGCGCCCACCCCGTGCGCGGAGTGGGACGTGCGGGCCCTGGTGGACCACGCCGTCGGCGCGCAGCGGATGGTGATCAGCCAGGTGCCCGGGGCCGAGGACATCGAGTGGGACCTCGGCGACGATGCCGGCGGGTCGTGGCGCCGGACACGGGCTGCCGCCATCGCCGCGCTGAGCGCACCCGGCGCGCTGGAGACCGAGGTCGACGGGCCCATGGGCCGCAGCCCGGCCGAGACGGCCCTGGGGATCACGATCGTCGACCTCTACGTGCACACGTGGGACCTGGCCCGCGCCATCGGCGCCGACGAGACGCTCGATGCCGGCCTGGCCGAGGCCTTCTACGCCCGGCTGCAGCCGCTGGACGCCATGCTGCGCGGACCGGGCTACTTCGGGGCCAGGATCGAGCCGCCGCCGGGCGCCGACGCCCAGACGCGGCTGCTGAGCTTCCTCGGGCGGGCGGTGTAGGTCGGCGCCGTCCGACCCGGCGCCCGCCCGCACCTGGTGCGCCCGTGTCCGCCCACCGACCACCCAGGCACCAGGCCCGCCGCCGGCGAGCCGAGGCGCGGCGGGGGGGTGACCTCGGCGGCGCTGGGATCAGAGCACCCGGCTCCCGTACATCTCGCCCAGGGGGTCCGCGATCAGCTCGAGGCGGGTGCCGTCGGGGTCGCGGAAGTACAGCGAGGTCCCGCTGACGTGGTCGTACGCGACACCGGCCTCGTCGAGGCGGGCCCGGGCCCGCTCCCACTGCCGGGGCTCCATCGAGATGGCCAGGTGGTTCAGCCCGCCGAGCACCTCCGCGTACGGGCCCACGTCGAGCCCGGGGAAGTCGAAGAAGGCCAGCAGGTTCTGGTGGCCGATGTCGAAGAAGAAGTGCGTCGAGCCCGGGTAGTCGCGGTTCTCGAACATGTCCGTGAGCGGGAAGCCGAGCAGGTCCTGGTAGAAGCGCACGGTGCGCTCCACGTCGGCGCAGACGAGCGCCACGTGGTGGACCCCGCGTGCCGTGCTCGCCGGCCGCTCTGCCGCATCGCGCTGGTGGGCCCCGCGGATGCGGTCGCGCTCGGCCCGCACCGCCTCGAGGTCGACCTCGCCCATGTGCCCTCGCCTCCCCCCGGTCCGGCCGGGCGGACGCGCCGGGCCGGTGCGATGATGGCCGATGTCCTCGAAGACGCCAAGTCCCAGGCGCTGCTAGGGCTGGGGGTCGGCCTCCACGTCGAGGCCCGGGTCGGAGGCGGCCGCCTGGTTGTCGCGCCGCGTGCGCGCGAAGCCGCTGACGAGCCAGGCCACCACCGTCACCAGGTAGATCTGGCCCACGAGGGCCTCCAGGCTGGCCAGCACCTGTCCCACCTCGGTGCCGGGGGTGAGGTCGCCGTAGCCCACGGTGGTCATGGTGATGAAGCTGAAGTAGAGGAAGCTGACCCGGTTCTCCGAGGCCTGGGCGAAGAACCCGCCCGAGATGGAGTCGACGGCCAGGTAGATCGCCGCGAAGCTCACCCCGAGGAGCACGTAGACCGAGATGCCCCCCAGGACGGTCTCGAGCCCGACCTGCTGGTGCCTGGAGATGCTGCGGAGCACGGCCACCGGCGCCACCATCATGAGCAGCACCGTGAGGTAGGTGATGGTGTCGGCGTGCGGGTAGCCGATGATCGCCTGCACGACCGAGTTGGCGACGGCGGCGAGGGCGATCACCTGCAGCACACGTGTGCCCCGCCCCCGCCAGCGCGAGGTGTGCAGGGCGAGCAGCAGCACGGTGCAGAAGCCGGCGGTGATCAACACCCGCGACCACGCGGTCGCGGGGAGCACGGCGAGGAGGACGTACGTCGCCAGCACGGCGACGAGGAGCAGCCCGTAGCTGTCGCCCCGGGCGAAGCGCTCGGCGAACTCCCGCCGCCGGCGCCGACGGGCGGCCTCGTCGGCGACCTGCTGGGCGCGAGGGGTGGCAGCGCCGCGCTCGCCGTTCCCGGTCACGACCGAGATCGTGCCACGGCCGCGTCCCGGGCGCGCGACCGCAAGAAGCGGGTCGACCCGCCCGCCGCCCACCCGTACCGTGGCCGCCGTGGATCGTGACTACGACGTCGTCGGACGGGCCATCGCCTACGTGGAGGCCCATCGTGGCGACCAGCCGACGCTCGCCGACGTGGCCGCGCACGTGGGGCTGTCCGAGCACCACCTCCAGCGGGTGTTCAGCCGGTGGGCAGGCGTGAGCCCCAAGCGGCTCCTGCAGGTGCTGACCGCGGCCGACGCCCGCGCCCTGCTCCGCGGCTCGGCCACCGTGCTCGACGCGGCCCACGCGGCCGGCCTCTCCGGCCCGGGCCGCCTCCACGACCTGATGGTCGCGGTCGACGGCGCCACGCCCGGCCAGCTCCGGGCGGGCGGCGAGGGGCTGGTCATCCGTCACGGGTGGTGCCCGTCGCCCTTCGGCGACACCTTCGTGGCCGTGACCGACCGGGGGGTGTGCGCCCTGGGCTTCGCCGGCGCCGGCGACGACCCGGAGGAGCGCCTCCGCCACGACTGGCCGTCGGCCACCCTGGTCGCCGACTCGGGCGTCGCCGCCCGCGTCGTCCGCCAGGCCGTCGACCCGCTGGCCGACGGGAGCGGTGCCCCGCTCCCCGTGCTGGTGAAGGGCACCAACCTGCAGGTGCGCGTCTGGGAGGCGCTGCTGGCGATCCCGGAGGGCCGGGCCGTCACGTACGGCGACGTGGCCGGGGCGGTGGGTCGCCCCGACGCGGTGCGGGCCGTGGCCTCCGCCGTGGGCGCCAACCGCGTTGCCTGGCTGATCCCCTGCCACCGCGTCCTGCGTCGGTCCGGCGCCCTCGGCGGGTACCACTGGGGCCAGGACCGCAAGCGGGCGATGCTGGCGTGGGAGACCGCCCGCACCGGGGCCGAGACGAGGGCGACGAGCTGACCGCGGCTCCCGGGATCGACCCGGAGGGCGCTCGGGCCGCTTGCGCACGGCCGCTCGCCGGCTGGTCGCTCACGGGCAGGGCACGAACACCGATCGGTCCGGGCCGAGCACCGCCGTCGTGAGCACCGCACCGGGGAGGTGGTCGCTCACGAGGCCGCCGAGGCTGTCGAGGGCGGCGGCAACGGCGTCGGCACCGCCCTCGTGCTGCGCCTCGGCGGCCAGGAGCACCCGCCGGGTGGCACCGGAGACCGCGGAGGCGGTGCTCTGGCGCCAGCACCAGCGCCGGGCGGCGACGACGTCGTCCTCGTCGACGAACACCACCTCCCCCGGTTCGGGACGCTCGGCCACGGTGCCACCGAGGTCGGCGAACCGCTCGTCGCCGGTGGCGAAGCGGACCGTGAGACCGCCGGCGACGCGGTCGAGGTCGACGACCACCACCGGCAGGGCGTGGCGGACGCTGAGGAGGTTGCCGAGGTCGACGAGCGTGCCCAACGTCGGGATGTCGCCCGCCTTGGTGAGCCGGCGGAGCAGCGCCTCGGCGGCGTTGCGGTACCTGGTGGGCGCCACGCCGAAGGCCGTGAACGTGCGCCGCCAGGCGACGATGCTCGCCAGGTCCGAGACCGGCCGGTCGGCCAGCCGGCCCAGGGCCGCCTCCTGCTCGGCCCGGAAGGCCGCGAGGAGGCCTGCGGCGGTGGGCCCGTTGCCGACGCCGCCCAGCACGGCCGCACCGGCCCGCGTGGAGGGGAACCGCTCGAGCACGGCGGGGTCGTAGGCGAGGACGGGCCGGGGGCTCACCCGCCCATCATCCACCGGGGCGGCGGTCCGCCCCGCAGGAGGGCGGTACGGTGCGCCGTCGTGCCCGCCGCCGACGCCCTCGCCGTGGCTGCGATCGTCGCGCTGGCCGGTGCCGCGCAGTCGCTCACCGGCTTCGGCTTCAGCCTGCTGGCGGTACCCCTGCTCGCCGTCGTGGTGGGGCCCGAGGCTGCGGTGCTCAGCGCCAACGCCCTGGGTAGCGCCGTCAACGTCGCGCTGGTCGCGGAGGGCTGGCCGAACGTGCGTCGCCGCACCGCGGCGGTGCTGCTCGCCGCCGCCGTCGCCGGACTGCCGATCGGCCTGCTGGTGATCGAGGTGCTCGACCCGCAGGCCCTGAAGGCGGTGATCGCGGTCGTGGTCCTGGTGCTCACCGGGCTGCTGGCCCGCGGCGTCACCCTGGGCGCACGAGGGCTCGGCGTCGATCTGGCCACCGGCTTCACCAGCGGGGTGCTGTCCACCAGCACGAGCATGAACGGCCCGCCCCTGGTGCTCGGCCTCCAGGCCCAGGGGTTCGAGCCGGCCGAGTTCCGGGCCACCCTCGCCACCGTGTTCGTGGTGAGCGGCGTGCTGTCGGTGCTGCTCCTGACGGCCGCCGGGAACTGGACGGCCACGGTGACGACGACGCTCCTGGCGGGCGTTCCCGGCCTGGTGGCCGGGTGGTGGCTGGGCCGGCTCGCCTACCGCCGGGTCGACCCCCGGCGGTTCCGAGGGGTCGTGCTGGGCATGCTGGTGGTCAGCGCGCTGGTGGCCCTGACGTCGGCGGTGTCCAGCTGACCATCTCGCCGGGAGTCGGCGCCCGGGCGGTGGCGTCACGCAGGGCGCCGTAGGCGGCCCGCACCTCGGGGCCGGCGGCCGCACCGGGGCCGGGCTCCACCAGGGGCCCGTGGCCCAGGCCCCACGCCACGGCCACCTCCTCGGGGGGGCGGCCGTGGAGCACGGCCGCGGCCTGCACGCACGCTCCCGCGGCGACGTGCTCGGCGCCGGCCGCGACCGTGACCGCCCGGCCGGCCAGGTCGCCGAGGATCTGCGGGTAGGCCGCCGAGCGGCTGCCGCCACCCACCAGCACCAGGCGTCCGCCCGTGTCCACCCCCGCGGCGCGCAGCGCGTCGAGCCCGTCGAGGAGCCCGCAGACCACCCCCTCCACCGCGGCCCGCGCCAGCTGCTCGCGCGTGACGTCGGACCGCAGCCCGGCGAGCACGCCGGTGGCACCCGGGCGGTTCGGGGTCCGCTCGCCGTCGAGGTACGGCAGCAGCACCAGGCCTCCGGCGCCGGGGTCACCGGCGCGGGCGAGGGCGTCGAGCCCGGCGAGGTCGACGCCGAGGAGCCGGGCGGCGGCATCGGTGACCTTGGTCGCGTTCAGGGTGCACACGAGGGGGAGGAACCGGCCGGTGGCGTCGGCGAACCCGGCGACGGCCCCGCCGCCGTCGGCCGTGGGCGTGGGCGACACCGCGTAGACGGTGCCCGAGGTGCCGATCGACACGACGACGTCGCCCGGCTGCAGGGCCACCCCCAGCGCGGCCGCCATGTTGTCGCCCGTCCCGGGCCCCACCAGGACCCCGGCACGCAGGCCCACGGCGGCAGCCGCCGCGGCCCCGACCGCACCCGCAACGTCCACCGGGCCGAGCACCTCGGGCAGGCGCGGACGCCAGTCGACCTCCGGGTCGACGAGGGCCAGCACCTCGGCCAGGTAGCGGCCCGACGCCGGCGACCAGTACCCCGTCCCCGAGGCGTCGCCGCGGTCGGTGACGGCCGCACCGCACAGCTGCCGGGTGAGCCAGTCGTGGGGGAGGAGCACCCACGCCGCCCGGGCCAGCACCTCCGGCTCGTGCTGGCGCAGCCACGCCAGCTTGGTGACCGTGAACGACGCGACCGGCACCGAGCCGCACAGCGCCGCCCACCGGGCCGGCCCGCCGAGCCCCGCGACCAGCACCTCCGCCTGGGGTGCGGACTCGGTGTCGTTCCAGAGCTTGGCCGGCCGCAGCGGCACGCCGGCCGCGTCGGTCACCACCAGCCCATGCTGCTGGCCCGCCACCGCCACCGCGGCCACGTCGGCGGCGCGCCGGCACCCGGCGACGGCCGCCCCCAGGGCGCCCCACCACGCCGCCGGGTGCTGCTCGCTGCGGGGCGGGGTCGTGGCCGGGTGCGGCGCCCGGCCGGTGGCGACCAGCACCCCGGTGTCCGCGTCGCGGAGCTCGACCTTGGTCGACTGCGTCGAGGAGTCGACACCGCACACGAGGGGCACGCCGGCCGCCCCGGCTCAGCGCACGCCGAGCAGCAGCTCGTTGACGAGCTGGTCCAGCCGCTCGTGGCCGTAGCCCTGGGCCGCCAGCGCGTCGACCGCGCGGGGCCCGGCGCGCAGCGCGGCGATGGCGTCGGCCCCGAGGCCGTCGGGCGAGGTGGCGACGGCCAGCTCACCCGCCCGGGCCTCGGCCAGCGCGGCCTGGATCTCCGGATCGTCGGCGAACCGGCGGGCCTTCTCCCGCAGGATCAGGTACGTCCGCATGCAGCCCCGGGCGAAGTCCCACACCCCGTCGGCCGACTCGGTGCGGTAGGCGTGGGCGTCGAAGTGCCGACACCCCTCCCACCCGGCGTCCTCCAGCAGCTTGACGGTGTAGAAGGCGTCGCGCTGGCCCTCGGCCCCGAAGCGGAAGTCCTGGTCGTACTTGCCGATGCGCTGGGCGTTCAGGTCGATGTGGAAGAGCTTCCCGTGCCACAGGGCCTGGGCCACGGCGTGCTGGAACGACAGGCCGCTCATGGTCTCGTGGGCGAACTCCGGGTTCACGCCGACCATCTCGGGCCATTCGAGCCGCCCGATGAAGGCCAGGGCGTGGCCCACGGTGGGCAGGAACAGGTCGCCGCGGGGCTCGTTGGGCTTCGGCTCGAGGGCGAAGCGCAGGTGGTAGCCGCGGTCCCGCACGTACGCGCAGCAGAGGTCGACCGCCTCCTTGTAGCGGTCGAGCGCCAGGCGCGCGTCCTTGGCGGCGTCGGCCTCCACCCCCTCCCGGCCTCCCCACATCACGTACACGCCAGCGCCGAGCTCCACGCCGAGGTCGATGGCGTCGAGCGTCTTGGCGACCGCGTGGCGGCGGACCGCGGGGTCGTTGGCGGTGAACGCGCCCTCCTTGAACACGGGATGGGAGAACAGGTTGGTCGTGGCCATCGGCACGACCATCCCCGTGGCGTCGAGGGCGCGGCGGAACCGCTCCACGATCGCCTCGCGCTCCGAGGCCGAGGCGCCCGGCGGCACCAGGTCGTCGTCGTGGAGGTTCACCCCGTAGGCGCCCAGCTCGGCCAGCCGGTGCACGGCGTCGACCGGGTCGAGCGGCGGGCGCACCTCGTGCCCGAACGGGTCCCGACCCCGGTTGCCCACCGTCCACAGGCCGAAGGTGAACCGGTCTGCCGGGGTCGGCTGGTAGTCGGCGGTCACCGGGCGTCGGGGGCCGGGCCGCCGCCCTTGCCCATCTCGCGCTCGATGTCGGCCTCGGTGATCTGGCGGTGGCCGCTGCCGTAGGCGTTCCACATCGTCCAGAACAGCCCAATGCCGGTGCCGAACAGCACCCAGCCGGGCCAGAAGTAGCCACCACCGGAGAGGGCCCAGATCACGATCATCATGACGTTCACGAAGATGAACGTCACGAGGTAGTTGCGGGCGGACTGCTTCGCCTTCAGCCGCTTGATCGCTTCCTTGCGCGCCTCGTCCTCGGCCATGGCCACACCTCCCGCGTCAGCGATTCCACGATCACCGTACCCACCGGGTCCAGCCCGGTCACCGGTCACCGGTCAGGGGACGCCTATGGCGCCGGCCTCTCGATCGTCGGCCACTGGCGGGCCTCGAGGTACGGCGCGAAGCGCGTCGCGATGTCGGCGAGCATGGCCGGCGTCTTGGGCACCTTCAGCTCGTAGAGGCCGGGGAACCGGGCCGAGCGCACCGTGAGGTCCCACAGCTCCAGCGCCGCGCTCCCGGCCGGGGCGGGCACGACGACCGGCCCGAAGATGGCGCGGCCCCACTCGAACACGATCACGGGCACGCCGAACGCGCCCCACCGGCCCACGGCCTCCTCGTGGTCGGCCCGGACCTCGTCGTGGGTGGTGGGGTCGGCCAGCGCCTGGTCCCACGCCGACGGGTCGGCGCCGATGGCCCCGAGCAGCTCCTTGGCCACGGCCTCGTCGTGGGGCCGGCGGCCCTCCACGTGGAGCGCCCGCCCGATGGCCTCGTACCAGGCGTCGAGCAGCGCCATGTCCCGACGGCGCAGCCACGCCCCCACGCGCATCGGCGTCCACCCGTAGGCGAGGGCGCGCTCCCAGGGGTGCTTCTTGCCCTCGGCCCGGTTGATCTCCTCCAGGCTGAAGAAGCGCCAGCCGATCTCCAGCCCCGTCTGGTCCCGCACGTCACGGATCCACACCGACGTCTGGTAGGCCCACGGGCAGATCGGGTCGAAGAAGAACTCCACGCGCCCCGCGGGGGCGTCGGCCTCGGCAGCCATCCCGCCTACAACCCGCTCTCGTCGGGCACCCAGTTGCCGTGGAAGCCGAAGGGCACCCGCTGGGGCAGGTGCACGGCGGCCACCTCGCTGAGGTCGCCGGCGTCGAGGATCACCAGGTCGCTCGTGTCGGTGGTGGCGTCGTAGACGACCGACATCACCCAGCCGTCCTCCTCGCCCGTGCCGCCCGGACGGGGCACGAACACCGGCTCGAGCGTCACCCGGCCCGGCCCGTACTCGTGGACCTCGGTGGTCGCCCGCTCGACGTCGTGCTTCAGCAGGGCGCCGTGCTCGGCCCCAGGTCCGAACGACGCCCCCCAGCCGATGGTGTGGCGGCGGCCGACGAGCCGCGGATCCATCCGGGGGAACTCCTGGCCCCGGTCGTCGAGAAGCTCCTGGGCGACCCGGCCGGCGGCGGGGTCGACGGTCCACCGCACGAGCACCGGATCGCCCTCGTTGGGGCCGTTGACGTCGCTCGCGAACATCTTCGGGTGGCGCACCACGTCCATCACGATGCGCCCGTCGGGGAGGTCGTAGGCGTTGAGCGGGTGGTACACGTAGCAGAGGTCGACCTCGCACCACCGCACGTCGGCCGGGCCGCCCTCGCGGGGCAGCACGCCGACCCGGGCGCCGTGGTCGGGGTTCCACCGGTAGGGGAAGTACCCGCTGCCCGCCAGCGACAGGTCGAAGTTGACCGGCAGGTCGAGCAGCACGACGCTGCGCTCGGTGAGCCCCATGTCGTGCACCATGGGCCCGTCGGCCACGGGCACGTCGACGGTGCGGCGCACCCGGCCGTCGGTGCCGACCACCACGTACTGCAGGTGGTCCCAGCCCCACCAGTACGCCACCGCGTGCAGCTCGCCGCTGACCGGGTCGAGCTTCGGGTGGGCCGTGAACGCCCCCGGCAGGGTGCCGAAGAACGGGTTGCGGCCCACGGTGTCCAGCTCGTCGGAGAGCTCCACCGGGTAGGCCCCGGCCTCGACCAGGGCCCACGTGCGCCCGGCGTGGCCGATCACGTTGGTGTTCACGGTGTCCATGCCGGCGTGGACGGGCCCCTCGGGCGGCGGCTCGCCCAGCGCCTCGGCCACCCGGCTGCTGCGCACCCAGCGGTTGCGGTACCACTCGGCCCGCCCGCCGCGCAGCCGCACCCCGTGCACCATGCCGTCGCCGCTGAACCAGTGGTACGTCACCGGGTCGGGCGGGGCGGCCGGGTTCGGGCCGATGCGCAGGTACCGGCCCTCGAGCACCTCGGGGATCGAGCCGCTCACCGTGAGGTCGGTGGCGGTGACCTCCGTGTGCACCGGCGCAAAGTTTCCCTGTAGGTAGCGGTTCTCGACCGTCGTCATCCCGACCCCCCGTGACCGAGCTGGAACAGTGCTAGCACGGTCGTCTCGCATCGTCGCACGGCAACCACGAAGGGGGCGTCGGCCCACCCCGCCGAGGAGGGCGTCGACGTGGCGCTCGACGAGGGCGTCGGGGTCGACCGGTGGGCCCGGCCCGCCTCCCGCAGCCGATCGGCCGGTGGGCACCCGTCGGTGGCCTGCCCAGCTCCCGGCCGAAGGCGTCCAGCGACGACCCCGGGGTGCGTCAGCCGGCCGGGTCGGCCGGGGCCCCGGTGCCGACCGGGCACGACAGGCCGGTGCCGCCCAGCCCGCAGTAGCCGTCGGGGTTCTTGTCCAGGTACTGCTGGTGGTACGGCTCGGCGTAGTAGAAGGGCCCGGCCTCGGCGATCTCGGTGGTGACGGGCCCGTAGCCGGCGGCGTCGAGCACCCGCTGGAACGCCCGGCGCGACGTCTCGGCCGCAGCCCGCTGGGCCGGCGTGACCCACAGCACGCACGAGCGGTACTGGGTGCCCACGTCGTTGCCCTGGCGCATCCCCTGGGTGGGGTCGTGGGCCTCCCAGAAGACCTGGAGGAGCCGCTCGTACGTCACGACGGCGGGGTCGAAGGCCACCAGCACCACCTCGGCGTGGCCGGTGAGACCCGAGCACACCTCGTCGTAGGTGGGGTTGGGCGTGAACCCACCGGCGTAGCCCACCGCGGTGGTGACCACGCCCGGCAACCGCCAGAAGGCCCGCTCGGCCCCCCAGAAGCAGCCCAGGCCGAACACCGCCACCTCGGTGCCCGCCGGGAACGGGGGCAGCAGGGGCGTGCCGAGCACCGTGTGGGCGGCGGGCACCGGCATGGCGACGTCGCGCCCGGGCAGGGCCTCGTCGGCGGTGACGGTGCGGGGCTCGGGCCGGCCGAACAGCATGGGGGCAGGCTACGCGCCGGCGGGCGGGAGCGCCTCGGCGGCGGCGGCCAGGCGGCGGGCCAGCTCTCGGAAGATCACGCCGTGGAACGGCACCAGCGCATACCAGTAGGCCCGGCCCCAGACGCCCCGCGGGTGGAACAGGGCCCGCTGCTGGAGCACGGTCACCTCCGGCTCGCCCACCACCGGGCGGATCGTCCACTCGAGCCAGGCCGACCCGGGCACCTTCATCTCGGCGCGGAGGCGCACCAGCCGGTCGGGGACGAGCGCCTCCACCCGCCAGAAGTCGACGGGATCCCCCACCCGGAGGTCGTCGGGGTGGCGCCGGCCCCGGCGCATGCCCGGCCCTCCGAGGATCCGGTCGACGAGCCCACGGATCCACCACAGCCAGTCGGCCACGTACCAGCCGCGGTCGCCCCCCACGCCGGTGACCACCCGGTAGAGGGCATGGGGCCGGGCCGTCGAGCGCACCGAGCGCACGTCGTCGAGCACGGTGCCGCCCGACCAACCGGGATCGGTGGGGAGCGGGTCGGCGGGATCACGGCCGGGGAGCTCGGCGCCGGCCCAGCTGGTGCTCACCTCCAGGCTCCGGGTGCGGGCCAGGGCCAGGCTCACCGCCTCGCGGAAGCCGAGCAGGCGGCGGGGCAGCAGCCGGGTGATCGCCGGGTCGTGCACCAGCACCTCGTTCACCAGGCTGTCCACCAGCGGCCGGGCCAGATCGGCCGGGAGCGGGGTGACCAGGCCGACCCAGAGCGACGACAGGCGCGGGCTGAGCACGGGCACGGGCACCACCAGCCGGCGCCGCAGCCCGGACACCTCGGCGTAGACCTCCATCATCCGCCGGTACGTGACGACGTCGGGCCCGCCGATCTCGAGCACCCGCCCGGTGGCGCCGGGCAGCCCGAGCACGCCGACCAGGTAGGCCAGGACGTCGCGGATGGCGATGGGCTGGCACCGGGTCTCCACCCACTTCGGCGTGACCATCGCCGGCAGCACCTCGGTGAGGGTGCGGAGCATCTCGAACGAGGCGCTGCCCGAGCCGATGATCACCGCGGCCCGCAGCTCGGTGACGGGCACGGGCCCCTCGGCCAGGATCCGCCCCACCTCGTGGCGGCTCCGCAGGTGGGCCGACAGCCGCGGGTCGCGCTCGTCGCCCAGCCCGCCCAGGTAGATCACCTGCTGGAGGCCGGCGGCCGCAGCCGCGTCGCGGAAGGCCCGGGCCGCCTGGCGGTCCCGCTCGGCGAAGTCGTGCTCGCTCCCCATGGAGTGCACCAGGTAGTACGCGGCATCGACCCCGGCCAGGGCCGGCCCGAGCGACGCCGGGTCGGCCACGTCGCCCCGGATCACCTCCACCTCGGAGCGCCACGACCGGTCGTCGAGCTTCGACGGGGTGCGGGCCAGGCAGCGCACCCGCTGGCCGGCGTCCAGGAGGGCCGGCACCAGCCGGCCGCCGATGTAGCCGGTCGCGCCGGTGACGAGCACGGTGCGGTTGGTCACGACCCCGGTCTACCGCTCCTGCGGGCGGATCACCCCTTTCACCCCTTCTCACCCCTTCGGGTGCAGGAACGGCACGAACCGGGGGGTGCGCGCCGCGTACGCCGGGTAGGCGGGGTAGCGCGCCGCCAGCATCCGCTCCTCCCACCGCGCCTTCACCGTCAGGAGCACCCAGAGGGCCGCGGTGAGCACCGCCTTCGGCCAGCTCGCCGAGTCGAGCGTGGCCCCCACCGCCAGGGCGAGCAGCCCGCCGTAGATGGGGTGGCGGACGAACCGGTAGAGCCCACCGGTCCGGAGCACCGACGAGTCGGCCGGGGTGGGCAGCGCCGTCAGGGAGCGGCCGAGGTGCACCACGCCCACGACGAGCACGGCCGCACCGACGAGCTTCAGCACGACGGCGACGAGGTGCAACCACCGCGGCACCGGCCAGTCGGCCCGTCCGGGCAGCAGGACGAGGGCGACGATGAGCACACCCTGGGCGGCGACCGCGCCGTACGCCAGGAGCCGCTCTCGCTTCGACGGACCGCTTCCGATGGCCCGAGGGTACGACGGGCTACGGTCCCCGCCGATGACCGGTCGACCGGAGATCTGGGTGGTGCGCCACGGCACCACCGAGTGGAGCGCCACCGGGCAGCACACCAGCCGGACCGACCTGGCGCTCACCCCCGACGGCGAGCGCCAGGCCGCGGCGTTGCGGCCGGCGCTCGCCGGGCACCGCTTCGGCCTCGTGCTGTCGAGCCCCCTCCTGCGGGCCCGGCGCACCGCCGAGCTGGCCGGCTTCGGCGACAGGGTCGAGCTGACCGACGACCTCCGCGAGTGGGACTACGGCGAGCTGGAAGGGCTCACGATCACCCAGATCCGCGACCGTCGGGGCGCGGGCTGGACGATCTGGGGCGGCGACGTCCCGGGCGGCGAGACGGGCGCCGAGGTGCGCGCGCGCACGCTCCGGGTGATCGGGCGATGCCTGGCCACCGGGGACGACGCGCTGCTGTTCGCCCACGGCCACGTGCTGCGCGTGCTCACGACCACGTGGCTGGAGCTGCCGCCGACCGACGGCGCCAGGTTCGCCCTCGACACCGCCACCGTGAACGTCCTCGGCTGGGAGCACGACGGCCGCACCCTCCGCGCCTGGAACGCCGTCCCCTGATCGGCGGTCAGCCCACGACGGGGCGGCGGCCCGCGGTCAGCTCGTCGGCCTTGGCCTGCATGGCCGCCCGCACCCGCTCGGCCAGGGCCGCCGGCTCCTCGCCGGGCTCGGCCCGGACCGGGTCGAGGATCGCCACCTTCATCTTGCTGGGGAGCGGCAGGTACCCGACCAGCGCGGCGACGCCGGCGTTGAGCCCCCAGGGCGCGGCGATGGAGACGGGCAGCGTCTTCTGGCGCACGATCCGGTCGAGGCGCAGCCGCGCCGCCAGCCGGCGCCCCTCGGACAGCACGAGCAGCGACTCGCCCGCGCCCACGGCGACGATGGGCACGATCGGCACGCCGGCGTCGATCGCCAGCCGGGCGAAGCCGGTGCGGCCGTCGAACACCACCTCGTCGCGGTGGGCCCACGTCTTGGACGCGTCGGCGTCGCCACCGGGCAGCACCACCACGTAGCGGCCCTCGGCCAGACCCGCTCGGGCCGGTTCGCGGCCGGCGGGCCGGAAGCCGGCCGGGCGCAGCAGCGGCCCGAGGCCGGCGGTGAACGCGAGCTGGTGGGTCAGAAAGACGGCCGGCACCGCGGCGCCGAGGCCGAGCCGGCGGAACGCCTCGGAGAAGGCGAGCACGTTCAGGTCGGTGAGCCCGCCGAAGCCGTGGTTGCCCACGATGAGCGCCGGCGGATCCACGAGCCGCTCGGGACCCTCGACCTCGAGGCGGGTGTACGCGGCCACCGCCCGCCCGAGGGCCTCGAGGACCCGCCGCACCGCGAGGCCGGCGCCCGTGACCCGGTCGTCGCCCGGCCCGGCCATCGTCAGGAGGCGATGGGTGGATCGGCCACCTTCAGCAGCTGCTTGCCCAGGTTCTTGCCCTCGAACAGCCGGCGGAGGGTGGCCGGCGCCCGCTCCAGGCCCACCTGGACGTCCTCGGCGGTGCGGATGCTGCCGTCGGCCACCCACGCGGCCAGCTGCGCCACCGCCTCGGCGAAGCGTGGGGCGTAGTCGAGCACCAGGAAGCCCTCCATGCGGGCCCGCCTGATCACCAGCTGCATGTAGTTGCGCGGGCCGGGCGGCAGCTCCTCCATCGTGTAGCCCGACGAGATGCCGCCGCACAGCACCACCCGGGCCCGCAGGCCCAGGTTGGCCAGGGCGGCCTCCAGCACCGGCCCACCCACGTTGTCGAAGTACACGTCGATGCCGCGGGGGGCCAGCTCGGCCAGCCGACGACCGACGTCGTCGGCCTTGTAGTCGATGCACTCGTCGAAGCCGGCGACGTCGCGCACCCACGCGCACTTCTCGGGCCCGCCGGCCGTGCCGATCACCCGGCAGCCCTTCACCCGGGCGATCTGCCCCGCCACCGAGCCGGTGGCGCCGGCCGCGCCCGACACCAGCACCACGTCGCCCTCCTTCGGATGGCCCAGCTCGAGCATCCCGAAGTAGGCGGTGAGGCCGGTGATGCCGAACACGCCGAGCACGGCCGTGGGCGGCACGCCCGGCGGCACCTTGGTGACGGGCAGCATCCCGGTGCCGTCGGTGGCCACGTAGTCCTGCCAGCCGAAGGTGCCCTGCACGTAGTCGCCCACGGCGAACCCGGGGTTGTGGGAGGCCACCACCTGGCCCACCGCACCGGCTCGCATCACCTCGCCGATCTGCACCGGCGGCACGTACGACGGCACGTCGTTGAGCCAGCCCCGCTGGGTGGGGTCGAAGCTGAGCCACAGCACGCGCACGAGGAACTGGCCCGGTCCGGGCTCGGGCACCGGCCCGGTGCGGAGCTCGAAGTCGTCGTCCTGCACGGCACCGATCGGGCGGCGGGCCAGGACCAGCTGGCGGTTGACGTCGGTCACGTCGGCCGACGCTACCGGCGCGCGGCCCGCTGCGCCCGGGCCAGCCCGGCGCCGGGGGGTCAGCAGCCGAGCGCGGCGGGCGAGCTGGCCTCGAGATGGGCGCGGAGGCCGTCCGGGCCCAGACCGGGCCGGTACACGATCAGCCGGTGCACGCCGGCGGCCCGGTAGGCGTCGACGACGCCGGGCGTGAGCCGCACCGAGGGCGTCACGCTGATCTCGAACGCGTCCGGGTCGACCGGCCGTCCCAGCCGCTCGCCGGCCCGGTGGATCGCGGTGACGGCCGCCGCGGCACCGGGGGGGTCGAGCAGGAAGCCGTACCAGCCGTCGGCGTGCAGCACCGCCCGGCGGAACGCGGCCGGCGCCCGGCCGCCCATGACCACCGGCGGCCCGCCGGGTTGGACGGGGCGGGGATGGGCGTCGACGCCGCCGAAGTCGACGAACTCGCCGTGGAACGCGGGAGCCTCCATCGTCCACAGGGCGCGCAGGGCGGCCAGGTGCTCCAGCGCCCGCTGGTCGCGGCGCTCGGGGGGCACGCCGACGGCCCGCAGCTCGGGCTCGAGGTAGCCGATGCCGACCCCGACGACGAGCCGCCCGCCCGAGAGCACGTCGAGGCTGGCCAGCTCCTTGGCCAGCTGGACGGGGTGACGTTGGGGCAGCAGCAGGATGCCGGTGCCCAGCAGCATCCGCTCGGTGCGGGCCGCGAACCACGCCAGCGACACCAGCGGGTCGAGCATCGGGTCCGTGGGCTCCATGGGCGAGGGGGCCACGCGAGGGCTGGGCAGCACCATGTGCTCGCCCACCCACAGGGAGTCGTAGCCGAGCTCCTCGCACCACCCGGCCGCGTCCCCCGCGAGCGTCGGGTCGAGCCAGGGCTCCATGTTCACCGCGAACACCCCGACCTTCATCGGTCACGCTCGCGGCCCGGGATCAGCCGCAGGGGGCTCCGGCCGTCGACGTAGCCCATGAACGGGGGGAACACCGCATAGCCGAGCAGCTCCTGGAGCCGCTCGGGAACCTCGGCGGCCCGCTCCGGCGGCAGCACCAGCACCTGGTTCTCCTGCTGGCGCAGCCAGCCGGCCAGGTACTCGAAGGTCACGCCCAGCCGCCGGCGGTCGGTGGTGTTGGCCCCGCCGCCGTGCCAGAGGGTACCCAGGTAGATCGCGACCGACCCTGCCTGCATCGCCGCCGCGACGGGTCGCGTGACGGGCCGGGGCGGCTCGGCCGACCGGTGGGTGCCGGGGAACAGCACGGTGGCGCCGTTGGCCGCGGTGAAGTCGTCGAGCGCCCACATGGCGCTCACCATCACGTCGGGGTGGGGCTGCGGGAGGGGGTAGATCGCGTCGTCGTGGTGCACCAGCTGCGCCTGCTCCCCCGGCTCGATGGAGATGCCCACGGTGGCGCTGATCCAGTGGTGGCGCAGCACCCGGTCGGACGCGCCGAGCACGAGGGGGTGCAGCGCCAGGGGGTCGAGGGCGCGGGTCTTGCCCAGCGCGCTGTACACCCGCCGGGTGCGGAAGCCCTCGAAGGCGTTGCGGCCCGTGGGCGTCTCGGGCAGCAGGGCGTCGAGCGCGGCCCGGGCGGCCTCGAGCACCGCCGGCGCCAGGGCCTCCTCCACGATCACCACGCCGTCGGTGCCGAGGCCGTCGACGACGGCGTCGACCCTCGCCGTGGGTCCGTGCAGGGGCGTCAGCATGACCGGACGGTACCCGCCGGCCGGGCCGGTAGGGTCGGTCGGCAGAACGAGGGGGCGCCGTGGAGCTCGACCTGATGACGGTGGGGGGACGGCTGACCGAGGTGCAGGCGCTGGCCCGGCGGGCCGAGCAGGCCGGCCTCTCGGGACTGGTCATCACCGAGGCCGGCCGCACCGCCTACCTGTCGGCCGCGGCCGCGGGCCTGGCCGCCCCCGGGCTGCACCTGGCCACCGGCGTGGCGGTGGCCTTCCCCCGCAGCCCGATGGTCACCGCGGCCACCGCCTGGGAGCTCGCCGACCTCACCGGCGGCCGGTTCCGACTGGGGCTGGGCACGCAGGTGAAGGCCCACGTCGAGCGGCGCTACGCCGCCCCCTTCGATCCGCCCGGCCCGCGCATGAGGGACTACGTGCTCGCCTTGCGGGCCATCTTCCGCGCCTTCCGGGGCGAGGAGCGCCTCGACCACCACGGCGAGTTCTACGACCTGTCGCTGCTCCCCCCGGCGTGGTCACCGGGGCCGATCGAGCACCCGCATGTGCCCGTCGACGTGGCCGCGGTGGGCCCGTGGATGCTGCGCATGGCCGGCGAGGTGGCCGACGGGGTGCACGTGCACCCGTTCCACTCCCGCCGCTACCTCGACGACGAGGTGCTGCCCGGCGTGGCCGAGGGCGCCGCCCGGGCCGGCCGCGACCCGGCCGAGGTGGCCCTGATCGTCCCGGTGTTCACCATCGTGGGCGACACCGACGAGGAGCGGGCCCCGTGGCGGGCGATGGCCCGCGCCCAGATCGGCTTCTACGGGTCCACCCGCAACTACGCCCACATGTTCGACCGGCACGGCTTCGACGGCACCTCGGCCCGGCTCAACGAGCGGCTGAAGGCCGGCGACGTGGCCGGCATGTCGGCGCTGATCACCGACGACATGCTCGACGTGTACGCGGTCACGGCGACGTGGGAGGAGCTGCCGGGGCGCCTGGCGGAGCGCTACGGCGGGGTCGCCAGCCGGCTGGTGATGTACCTCGGCCAGGCCATGTGCCAGCGCGACCCCTCGGCGTGGGACCGGTGGAGCGACGTGGCCCGGGCCGTGCGCGCCACCGGAACCGATGGCTGAGGGAGACCGCCCCGACGGCGCCGACCCCGGCGACCAGTCCGACGGCACCGACCCCGAGCCGCGGCCCGGCCCGCCCGCTCCCACCGGCCGGGTGGCGTCGGCCCGGCGGTGGGCCGGCGAGCAGTACCGCGACGTGGCCGCGGCGGCCGAGAGCCGCCTGGGCGGCACCGGCCGCGGCATCGGCAAGCGCTTCGTCGCCATGGGCGACGAGGTGCGCGACCGCCTGGAGGCCGCCCGCGCCCACCTCCCCCTGCTCGATCTGGCCATGCGGCTGTGGGACCGCGACGCCCAGATCGGGGGCTCGCTGCTGGCGGCGGCCGTCGCCTTCCGCTTCTTCCTGTTCCAGCTGCCGCTGGTGCTGCTCGTCGTGGGGGGTCTGGGCTTCGTCTCCACCGCCGACGAGGGTGCGCCGGCCGACGCGGCCCGCCAGACGGGGGTCAGCGGTGCCCTGGCCAACTCGATCTCCGACGCCATCGCCGAGTCGCAGGGCGGGCGATGGGCGGCGCTGATCGTCGGCCTGTTCGGCGTGGTGTGGGCCGGGCGTGTCTTCCTGAACACGCTGGTGGAGGTGCACGCCCGGGCGTGGGGGGTGAGCAAGCGCCAGCGGTCGAGCACCGGTCGCATCGCCGCCATGTTCTTCGCGTTCTTCGTCGCCACGTTGGTGGTGTCCGCCGCCTTCCGGGCCGTCCGGGAGGCGTCCGGGCTCACGCTCACCGCCTCGTCGTTCGTGCTCGTGGGCCTCGTCTACTCCGGGGCGTGGATGCTGCTGGCGCGCTTCCTGCCCCGGGGCACGTCGTCGTGGCTCGGGCTGGTGCCCGGGTCGGTGCTGGTGGGCGTCTCGATCGCGGTGCTGCAGTACGTGTCCCACGTGTACCTGCCCAGCCGCATCTCCAGCGCCAGCGAGGTGTACGGCGCCATCGGCGTGACGGTGGCCGCGCTGGCCTGGCTGTTCATCCTCGGCCGTCTGATCGTGACGGCCGCCGAGGTGAACGCCGTACTGTGGGAGCACTACGAGGGGCCGCTCGACTTCCTGCTGCGCATCGTGCGCATCCGCAGCGACGAGCGGCCGGGCGCGGTCGGCCCCCCCGACGGCGTGTCGGAGGGGCCGCTCTCGGGCTGACCGCGATCGTGGCGGCCGGGCCGCCGACCCCTCGCCGCCCGCTCAGCCGTTCAGGATCCGCTGCTTCTCCTGCTCGAACTCCTCGGGCGTCAGCACCCCCGAGTCGCGCAGCGCCGCCAGCTCCTTGAGCTGGGCGAGGCGGTCCTCGGTGCCGGCGCCGGCCGGCGCCGCCGGCGGCGCTGCGGGGGGCGGCGCCTGCTGCTGGGCCTGGGCGGCCATCTGCTGGGCCTCGGCGGCCTGGGCCTCGACAGCCTGCATGCGGGCCTCGTCCTCGGCTGCGGCCTGCTGCTTGTTGATGGCGGCGTTGGTGCCGGCCTTGGTGGCCCCGTACACCACGGCACCGGTGGCGGCGGCCCGCAGCAGCGGGCGGCGGCGACGCATCGGCATGTCAGTCCTCCTCGTCGATCAGGCCCAGCCCGAGGGCGATCTCGGGGGCGGCGGCCACGATGCGGGCGTTGCCCACCGTGGGGGCGAGGGCGACGAGGACCCCGACGATCTGCTCGGGGGTGACGCCGGCCTCGAGGGCCAGGCCGATCTGCCACACGAACGACGCCGGGGCGGCGTCGATGGCCACGAGGGCCGCGATCTTCACCAGGAAGTACGTGTCGGGGTCGAGGCCCGAGGCGTCCAGGTTCTCGAGCTGGGCCGCCAGGAGGCTCTCGAGCACCGAGGGGTCGTGGGTGGCGAGGCCTTCGAGGATCGCCTCGACGCTCGCGGCGGACGGGTCGCTCATGCTGTGGTTCCTCCGATCGGTGGGACGGCCGCGGCGCCGCCCCCGGAAGCGACATCGTAGGGCGCCTTCCGGTGGCGGGTCGGGCCGAGCGCGATCGGACGTGCACGGCCCGGGCGAGGGCGGGCCGCCGCGGCCGCGCCGGGCCCCTCGCCGTTCTCTGCCATCCCGACCACCTCTGCGGTGGTCGACCGGGCAGAGAACCCCGGCGGCGGCTCGCGCGCACCGCCCGGCCGCGTACGCTCGATCCCCTGGCCACCGCTCGGAGGGGCACGTGGACCTCGGCGCGGACGTCCCGCCCTCGTAGCTCAGGGGAGAGAGCAGCGGTTTCCTAAACCGTGTGTCGCAGGTTCGAATCCTGCCGGGGGCGCTGCGTGGCCAGGCTGGCGAGAGGCTCGTGCGGCGCGGCGCGTCTCGACCCCCTCGGATGGCCACCCGCGAGCTGACCCGGCCGGGGCGGTTCCGGTCCGGCACGGCGGGCCCGAACCCACCCGACCGAGTCACTACTTTCCGTGGCGCTAAAGCCGCGAAGAGCGCGCACCGATGCTCCAGTGCCCCGACACGACCGCCTGGCCCGGAGGGAGCCAGGCGGGAGGACGGGAAGGAGCGGTTCGATGCGCACTCGCCCCCACCGGGTCTCTCGGCTCTCGAAGATCCTGGCCGGCCTGCTCGTGATCGCCCTGATGGGCGTGCTCGGGCTCGACCTGTCCGGAAGGCTGGTCCCGGCCGTCGCCGACGCCGGCTGGGCCGGCCGCCCCCGGGCCTTCTTCATCCACCACGACGGCAGCCCGCTCGACGTGGCCACCGAAGCGCCCCGGCGCCAGCTGTTCACCTTCAACGCGTGGGAGGCGGGCCTGGCCCGCCAGGTGAAGGCGGCCAACCCCTCCGCCCTCGTGCTGGTGTACAAGGACCTGTCCTCGACCCGCTCCTACTCGGGCGCCTTCGACGGCACCAACGACGCGGCCCTGCTCCCGGCCGGCATCGGCTACGGCTGGGCCAACGCCAACCACCCCGAGTGGTTCCTCACCGGCTCGGCCGGCGGCCGGCTGGAGTGGGCCTGGTACCCGGGCCACTGGTTCATGGACGTGGGCAACGCCGCCTACCAGGAGCAGTGGTACCAGAACGTGTCGGCCGAGCTGGCCGCCAACGGGTGGGACGGCGTCTTCATGGACAACGCCCTGACCCACGCCGACGCCTACACCGAGGCGCCGACCCGCTACCCAAACGACGCGGCCATGCAGGCGGCCACCCGTTCGATGCTGGCCAACGTGGGGCCACGGCTGCAGGCCGCCGGCTTCGTGGCCATCGCCAACATCAGCGACGCCCGCCTGTTCCCGGGCCTCTGGGGGGACTGGCTCCAGTTCGTGAACGGCGCCCTCGAGGAGCACTTCGTGAACTGGAACAGCACCGTGGGCGGGCCCTACGTGTGGGACTGGGGTCCCGACGCGTGGGAGGCCATGGTGGGCGAGGTCGCCACCGCCGAGGCCATGGGCAAGATCGCCCTCATGCGCACCGGCGGCAACCTGGCCGACCCGGAGGCGGCCCGCTACGGGCTGGCGTCGTACCTGCTGGCCGCCGGCTCGCGATCGATGTTCAACTTCGGCGAGAAGTCCTGGATCCCCGAGCAGGCCTGGGAGCTGGGCGCGCCGCTGGGGCCGCTCGAGGACAGGGGGTCCGGCCTGCACCTGCGGCGCTTCGAGCGCGGCCTCGTCGTGGTGAACGCGGCCACCGGGCCGGTCGACGTCGACCTGGGCGGCACGTACCTCGACGCCAACGGCACCCCCGTGACCCGGGTCCACCTGGCCGGCACCCGAGCCGCCATCCTGCGGGCCGCCGCCCCCACCACCACCGCGCCGTCCCCCACCGCCGCCCCGACCACCGCCGCCCCCACCACCACCGCGCCGCCCCCCACCGCCGCCCCGACGACGGCCGCCCCGACGACCACGGCGACCGCCGCCCCCACCACCACCGCGCCGCCCCCCACCGCCGCCCCGACCACGACGACCACCGCAACCGCACCCCTCGCCGTCGCCCCGACCACGACGACCACCGCCAAGCCCACCACCTCGACGACCGTCCGACGGACCACCACGACCGTCCGACGGACCACCACCACCGTCCGACGGACCACCACCACCGCAGCGCCCACCACCACGACGGTGGCCCCGACCACGACCACCTCCGCCCCCTCCTACACGTGGGTCGATCCGATCTGGGTGCGCTGGCTGACGATGACCACCACCTGGACCTTCCGGTGGTGAGCCGACGACGGGACGGGCGGCGGCCGCCCGACCGGTCGGTCAGACTGCGGCCGTGCCCCAGGACCCACGGCCGGGAACCCCTCTCGAGGCGCTCGGCACGCTCGCCCGCGGCGAGGTGCGGCTGAGCCCGAGCCTCCGTCACCTCGAGCTCTACACGTTCGGCGGGCTGCTCACCCTCCTGTGGCACGGCGACCCCGACGCCGAGCAGGTGGTGCTGATGGGCGGGGGGGCCATGGGCGGCCTGCTCGGCCCGGCCGGAGGCCTCTACCACGACCTGGGAGAGCACCTGGCCCGGCAGGGCATCGGGTCGATCCGCGTGTCGTGGCGCGCGCCCAACGACCTCGATCGCTGCGTGCACGACCTGGTCGCGGCGGCCGAGCTGGCGGCCCGAGCCGGAGCCGAGCGGTTCGTGGCCACCGGGCACTCCTTCGGCGGGGCCGTCGCCGTCCGCGCCGGCCTCTTCCTCGACGGGATGTGCGCCGGCCTCGTCACCTTCGCCACCCAGTCGGCGGGCTGCGAAGAGGCCGACCAGCTGGGCGACACCCCGATCCTGCTGTTCCACGGCGACCGCGACGAGATCCTGCCGGTCGCCGCCAGCGAGGCCGTGCGGACGATCGCGGGGCACGGCGAGCTGGTGGTGCTGCCCGGCACCGGCCACCTGCTGGGCGAGGCGCGCGACGTGCTGTGGGAGCGCCTGGTCGAATGGATCCCCGCCCGGTTCGCCGACCACGCCGCCCGGCGCACCTCCTAGGCGATCGCGCCTCGGGTCAGCGCGCGCACCAGTCGGCCAGCCGTTCGGGCGAGCCTGCGGCCACCAGCCCACCGGCCCAGGCCAGCAGGCCCACGGCGACGATCACGAGGCCGAGCACGGCCCACGGCCACGACCGGCCCTCGCGGCGGAGCCAGGCGACCACCAGCGGTCCGGCGGCGGCGGCGACGGCGCCGGCCAGCACGAGCCACGATCCCCACCGCACGGCCCCGGCCGTGGGCACCACCGGCTCGGCCCCGTCGCGACCGAGGTCGCAGGTGGTGACCGCCGATGCCGTCACCAGGGCCGCGCCGGCCAGGCCGCTCAGGGCGCAGAGCGCCAGGGCGACCCCCACCCGCAAGCCCGTCCAGCTCGTCCAGCTCATCCGCCCACCACCGCCCATCATCGTCACTGACACACCGCGGTGCGACAGTGAGCGGGTGAGCATCCCCGGCCCCGGCGACCCCCACGACCACGACCCGGCGGCCAGGGCCGCGGAGCGTCACCGCAAAGCGGCCACGGTCCGGGGGCTGCTGGCCAAGGCCGAGTCGTGCGCCGCCCAGTTCCCCGACGAGGCCCTCGCCCTGGTGGCCAAGGCCCAGGAGCTGATGGCCCGCTACCGGATCGACGACGCGCTGCTCGCCGGTGGGCCTCCCGACGACCGGGTGGTCGAGGTGAACGTGGAGGTGGGGGCCGGCCCGTACGTCCTGGCCCGGCTGCGCCTGCTGGCCGTGGTCGCGGCCGCCAACGGGGTGCGGCTGCTCACCTCCCGGGGCTGGGAGGGCCGGATCGGGCACCTCATCGGGCACCGGGGCGACGTCGAGCGGGCCGAGGCCCTGTTCACCTCCCTGCTCACCCAGAGCGCGGCCGAGGCCCTGGCCGCGCCACCCCGGCCGGGCGCGCCGGCCGCGACGGTCCGCTGGCGGCGGGCCTTCCTCTTCGCCTACGCCGACGAGGTCGGCACGGCGCTCCGCCAGGCCGAGGAGCGGGCCGTCGCCGCCGCCGAGGCGGCGCCGCCCCAGGCCGGGACCCCGTCGGTGGCGCTGGTGCTCGCCGACCGGGGGGCCCGGGTCGACGCCTGGGTCCGAGACCGCTACGGGCGCCCCGGGTCGATGCGGCCCCCTCGCGCCCTCACCGACCCGGCCGGTGCGCGCGCCGGCCGGGAGGCCGCACGGCGAGCCGACCTGGGCCGCCCGGGCGTCGAAGGTCGCCGTGCCGCCCTCGGGCGGTGAACCCCGCCGGTCGGCCGGCCCGGGCGCGGCGGGCGCTCACGGCCGCGACGCCCAGCGCTCGCTCGTCTACGCCGCCGAGCACGCCGCCTTCGCACCCACGCTCTACTCGGTGCCCCTGGGGGGCGAAGGGCCCCGCAGCCGGGCCCAACGGCTCGAGGCCGTGCAGGCGCTGGTCGGGGCGGTGCTCGCCCACCCGTCGTGGGCCGCCATGGGGGCGGGCATCACCCTCGACGCCGGCCCCGCGCCGGCGCGCCTGGTCCGGGCCGATGCCCGATGGGTGGGCGCCAGCCACCGGCTCGAGGTCACCGCCGACGGGTGCGCACCCCACGTGGTCGCCCACGAGCTGGCCCACGCCGCCGTCCAGGGGTGGGCCGAGCGGGGCAGCCGGGCCGACGCTGCCGACCCCGGCCACGGCCCCCGCTTCGCGGCCCGCCACCTCGACGTGGCCGGCCTGGTCCTGGGCCGGACGGGCCGGCGTCTGCTGGCCCGCTCGTACGCCGCCCACGGCGTGCGGATCGACGCCGGCGTGACCACCCAGCCGGCGGTGCCCGGCACCGGCCTCGACGGGGCGCTTCGCGCCCTCGCGGTGGCCCGGGCCATGGGCGCCGGCGGCTACCGTGACGCCTAGAGGGTCGGCCGCGGCGGGGCCGGACCCCAGGGGGATGGTGGGTGGCGATGAGCCCTGACACGACCGGCGCCGAACGCCGTCGCAGCGACGAGCCCTCGTCGTCGCTGCTCGCCGCACTGGTCGACGCCAGCCCCGACATCCTCGTGGCCCTCGACCGCACCGGCCACCTGCGCTACGCCAGCCCCGCCTTCGAGCGCCTGCTGGGCTGGAGCGTCCGCAGCGTCGCCACCTTCTTCGAGGTGATCCACCCCGAGGACGTCGGCACGCTGTCGATCGAGTTCACCGACGCGCTGGCCGAGGCCGATGGCGTCGCCGGCGGCACCGACTTCCGGGTCGCCCACGCCGACGGGGGCTGGCGCTGGCTCGAGGTGGTGGCCGCCAACCGCGTCGACGACCCGGAGATCGACGGGTTGGTCGTGAGCGCCCGCGACGTCACCGACCGCGTCAACGCCGAGCAGGTCCGGCAGGCCAGCGATCAGCGCTACCGCACCCTCGTCGAGCGGTCGCCCGACCTCGTCCTGCGCTTCGACGCCGAGCGTCGGCTCGTCTTCCAGAACCCGGCGGCCGAGGCCATCCTCGGTCCGATCGGTTCCTCCGACCCCACCCGGCTGGGCGTCACCCGCGTCGACCAGGCCACGGTGACGCACTTCGGCGAGGAGCTGGCCGACGTCCTGGCCACCGGCACCCCCCGGACCTTCGAGGTCGCCATGGCCGTCGCCGGGGTGCACCGCTGGTACGAGGTGCTGCTCGTGCCCGAGCCGGCCAGCGGATCCGACGGGGCCCACGTGCTCGCCATCGGGCGCGACACCACCGACCGCAAGCGCCTCGAGCTCGACCTCACCCACCGGGCCCTGCACGACCCGCTCACCGGGCTGGCCAACCGCTCCCGCCTCGAAGCCGAGTGCCAGCGCCTGCTCGACCGGCGGGCCGACGGCGCCGGCTCGGTCGCCGTCCTCTTCGTCGACCTCGACACCTTCAAGAGCGTCAACGACACCTATGGCCACGCCGCCGGCGACGCCCTGCTGGTGGCGGTGGCGGCGCGGCTGCGCCGGGCGGTGCGGCCGGCCGACCTCCTGGCCCGCTTCGGGGGCGACGAGTTCGTGCTGCTGCTCGACCACGTCTCGGACACCGGCGAAGCGGTGGCGGTGGCCGAGCGCCTCCACCGGTCGCTGGCCGAGCCGATCCCCTTCGGCGAGCACCGCATCGCCCTCTCGGCCAGCATCGGCGTGGCCGTGGCCGTGGCCACCGACGCCGGCACCACGTCGGCCGCCCTGCTCCGTCGGGCCGACGCCGCCATGTACCGCTCGAAGCGCCGGGGCTGGGGCCAGACCACCGTGTACGACGCCGAGACCGCCGCCGACACCGCCACCCGAGACGCGGCCGCCGCAGCCCTCGAGGTCGCCCTCGGCGGGCCGAGCATCGAGGTGTGGTTCCAGCCGGTGGTGACGCTGGCCGACGGCGTCCCCACCGGCGTCGAGGCCCTGGTGCGCTGGCCCACCCGCCCCCCCGTCGTCGGCGACGTCGAGGCGATCGTGCAGCTGGCCGAGGAGACCGGTCTCGCGTCCCGGCTCGACACCAGGGTGATCGCCGAGGCGCTCACCCACCTGGCCGCCTGGCCGGCAGGCCCGGCCGGGCCCATCGGCCTGCGGCTGAACGTCTCCCCCTCCACCATCGCCAGGGAGGACTGGCTCGACGCCCTCCTCGGCCAGCTGGCCGGGCGAGCGATCCCGACCACCCTCGTCACCCTCGAGCTGCGGGAGACCCCGCTCCTCGATCGCCTCGCCAGCCTGGGGGTCCGCCTGCAGGCCGTCCGCGAGGCAGGGGTCCGCGTGGCCGTCGACCAGTTCGGCACCGGCTTCGCGTCCGTCGCCCAGCTGAAGCGCCTGCCCGTCGACGAGCTCAAGATCAGCCGGCTCTTCGTGGCCGGGCTCGGCCAGGACCGCGGCGACGAGGCGGTCGTGGCCGCCGTCCGGGGTCTGGCCGACGCGTTCGGGCTGGGCATCACCGCGCAGGGGGTCGAGACCGAGGCCCAGCGCGACGCCCTGCTCCGCCTGGGCGTCTCCACCGGCCAGGGGCACCTGTTCGCGGCACCGGTCCCGGCCCACGGGATCCCGCCCCTGCTGTCCACCCGGCTGGGCCCACTCTCCTGAAGCCCGGACGCGTTCGGGCCCCGGCGGCTCTCCACAGCGGCACCGGGGCCCGAACCGTTGTCGGTCGTCGGGTGATGCCGGGACCGGCCCCGAGCGGGGGGCCCCGGCTCAAGAGCCGGGCGGGCTCTCCTCTGCAGCGGGCGAAGCCGGGGAGGCCATCCCCACCTCCTGTGCTCGATCGCCGATCGGAGAATCGATCGTGCGCCCGGGCGGGCGATCCGTCAAGAGGTCGGGTCGCGTCAGCCGGGCAGGCGGTGCACCGCGTCCAGCGCCGACTCGGCCAGGCGCACCACCCCCTCGGCGAAGGGGCTCACGTCGACCTCGTGGTCGCCCATCGCGCCCTTCACGTACCGCGCGTACACGCCCTCGCTGATCACCGCCAGGCGCCACGACGAGAAGGCCACGTAGTAGTCGATGCCGCTCAGGTCACGGCCGGTGGCGCGGGCGTAGCGGTCGAGCAGCTCGGCCCTCGACGGGAAGCCGCCCGCGGCGGAGGGGTCGCCCTGACGGGGCGGCTCGGGGCCGCCCGGATCGGTCCAGTACACGAGCAGGTAGCCCACGTCGGCCAGTGGATCGCCGAGGGTGCACAGCTCCCAGTCGAGCACCGCGGCCACGCGGCCGTCGTCGCCCACCAGGCAGTTGCCGAGGCGGTAGTCGCCGTGCACGATCGCCGCCGGCCCCTGCTCCGGGATGCGGGCGGCCAGGCGCTCGTAGACCTCCTCGATGGCCGGCAGCTCCCGCGTCTTGGACCGCTCCCACTGCGTCGACCACCGCTTCAGCTGGCGGGCGACGTACCCCTCCTTGCGGCCCAGGTCGCCGAGCCCGACGGCGTCGGGGTCGACGCCGTGCAGGGTGGCGAGCACGTCGACGAGCGACTCGCCGGCGACGCGGCGACGCGCCTCGTCCGGGAACACACGCCGCGCCGCCTCCGGGGTGTCGAGCACGTGGCCGTCGACGTAGGCCATCACGTAGAACGGCGCGCCGTTCACGGACTCGTCGGCGCAGAGGCCCAGCGCGGGCGCCACCGGCACGGCCGTCGGCCCCACGGCCGCGATGATCCGGTGCTCCCGACCCATGTCGTGGGCGGTGGCCAGCACGTGCCCCAGCGGCGGGCGCCGCAACACGTACCGGCCGCCCTCGGCGTCGGTGACCTTGTACGTGAGGTTGGAGTGCCCGCCGGCGATGAGCTCGAAGGCGAGCGGCGGCACCACGCCGGGCACGTGCTCGACGAACCACGCCGTGACCGGTCCGGGGTCGATGCCCCTGGGCACCGCAGGCGGGGGTTGGGTTGCCGGCACGGCGCCGGAGGCTACTGCGTCGACGTGCGCCGCACGCCGGCCAGGGCCACCGCCCGAACGGGGACGCGGGTCCCGCCGAAGTCGGCGACGGAGCCGAAGGCCAGCACGCGCCCATCGGACACGAGCACGTAGTAGCCACCCCCGCCGGGCTCGGCGAGCAGCCCCCTGGCCGAGCCGCTCGGGATCCGGCCCCAGGCCGACCCGGCGAAGCCGGCGTCGCCGAAGCTGTGGACCCCGCCGGCGTCGTCGAGCACCCAGTAGCCCCGGCCCGACGGCGTGGACGCGAAGCCGGCCCCCCAGGCCCGCACCCGCCGCTCGGGCAGCGAGCCGAAGTAGCCGGCGTCACCGAAGCTGTGCACCCCGCCGACCTGGTCGAGCACCCAGTAGCCCCGGCCGGACGGCGTGGGCGCCAGGGCCGACGCCCGCGTGCGCACCTGCCGCTCGGGCAGCGAGCCGAAGTAGCCGGCGTCACCGAAGCTGTGCACCCCGCCGATCTCGTCCATCAGCCAGTAGCCCTGGCCAGAGGGCGTGGAGGCGATCGCGGGCGCCAGCACCGAGAGCCCCCGCTCGGGGAGCGACCCGACGTAGCGGGCGTCGCCGAAGGCGTGCACCCCGCCCACGTGGTCGACCACCCAGTAGCCCTGGCCCGACGGCGTGGCCGCCATGGCGGTGGCACGGGCGCTGATGCGCCGGTTGCGGAGGTCGCCGAGGGGTGCCGCGCCGGCGACGGGGTTGGGGGTGCCGTCCTGCCCGAGCACCCAGTAACCGACCAGCCCACCCTTCAGGAGGCCGTCGGCGCGGGTCCGCAGCGTGGGGATGCCGCGGTACAGCACGTCGCCCGGACACCCGGTGGGCGTGAGGTCGAGGTGGCCCACGATGTTGGGGAAGGTGCGGGTGACGCCCTCGTAGTTGGTGAACGTGTCGCTCTTCACCGCGTCGATCTGGTTGAGCGAGCACTGCCAGGCGAGCACCGCCACCAGCGCGTCCAGCGCGGCCTGGCTCGGCTGGGTGCTGGTGAAGTCGCCCAGCAGGCAGATGCCACAGGTGCCCGTGTTGTAGTTGAGGGCGTGGGCGCCGACCACGCCCCGACCGTCGGCCAGCTGGCCGGTGGGGGTCTCCCCGGCGCCGTAGTCGCGGGCCCACCGCCCCTCGTACACCACGCCCCGCTGGTCGATGAGGAAGTTGTAGGCGATGTCCTGAAAGCCCCGGTCGCGCACGTGGTACACCTGGATCGACCGGACCGTGGCGGCCGGGTCGGCCGGGTTGTTGGGCGTGGCCGCGTGGTGCACGACCAGCTTCTTCACGGGCGCATACGAGGGCTCACCGTTGCGGAGCGACTCGTCCGCTCCCCACTCGGAGCGGCGGACGATGCGCGGAGGCGGCACGGGCGCGAGCCCGGCCTTGGGCCGCAGCTCGGCCGGACGGCCGCCCAGCTCCTCGAAGACGGGCTCGTCGTTGTCGGACCCGTGCTGGTGCGGTGCCGGCTCCTCGGCGCCGGCCGGCGGCAACCGCAACGAGGGCGCCAGCAGCGAGCCACCGGCCACAGCGCCGGCCACGAGGAAGCGGCGGCGGGAGGTGGGAGACGAGGGCAGGTCGTGGCGGTGGCGCATGGACACCTCGGGAGGTGAGAGATCGGCTCCGCCCGCTCGCTCCTCGGCATGCTACCGGGTCGGTCACGTCGCGCCGTGGCGCCCCTCGACACGCCCGCCGACGGGTGCCGCGGCCTCGGCCAGGAGCCGCTGGCGGAGCGTTGCGGCAGGCACGGGCTCGCCGAGCAGGAAGCCCTGCGCCAGGTCGCTCCCCAGCCGGGCCAGCTCCACGAGCTGGTCCGGCGTCTCCACCCCCTCCCCCACGACCGTCAGGCCGAGCCGGTGGGCGAGGTCGACGACCGCGGCGACGAGGGTCGCGTCCGCCGGGTCGACGCCGAGGCCCGACACGAACGAGCGGTCGATCTTCACCTGCCCGACCGGCAGGCGTCGAAGCTGGGCGAGCGACGAGAAGCCGGTGCCGAAGTCGTCGATCGACAGGGTCACGCCGAGGCCGGCGAGGCGCTCGAACGTGGGTTGCACCCGATCGGGATCGGCCATCGCCGTGCTCTCGGTGATCTCGAGCACGAGCCGCTCGGCCGGGAGGCCGGCGACGTCGAGCAGCTCGCCGACCCGCTCCGCGAACAGGGGATCGGCGAGCTGGCGCGTCGACAGGTTGACGGAGACGGTGAGCGCCGCCGGCTCACCGGCGGCGCCCCGGCCGCGCGGCCAGCCGACGGCCTCGCGCACGGCCCGCTCCAGCACCCACACCCCGAGCTCCACGATCAGACCGGTGTCCTCGGCCACCTCGAGGAACGCCGACGGCGCCAGCAACCCGCGCTCGGGGTGCTCCCAGCGCAGGAGGGCCTCGGCCCCCACCACCTCGCCGCCGGGGAGGCGCACGATCGGCTGGAAGTGCAGGCGCAGCTCGCCCCGGGTCAGCGCCAGCGGCAGGTCGCGCTCGACGGACACCCGCATGGCGGTGTGCTCGCTCAGGGCGAGGTCGAACTCCGTCGCCCGGTTCCGGCCGGTCTGCTTCGAGCGGTACATGGCCGCGTCGGCGGCGCGGAGGAGCTCGTCGGCATCGGCCTCGCCGCGCAGGTGACCGATCGCCCCCTCGCCCGGGCCGGCGAGCACGTAGCCGACGCTGGCCGTGACCGGCACGCGACGCCCGCCCACCTGGAACGGCGCCCGGAACGCCTCCACCAGCCGCAGCGCGAGGGCCTCGGCCTCGCTGCGAGCGCTCACGTCCTCGCACACCACGACGAACTCGTCCCCACCGACACGGGCCGGGACGTCACCGCCTCGGACCTCGCGCTCGAGCCGGGTGGCCGTCTCGACGAGGACGGCGTCGCCGACGGCGTGGCCCAGGGTGTCGTTGACGACCTTGAAGCGATCCAGGTCGAGGTAGAGCAGCACCATCGGCCAGCCCCGCCGCTCGGCCCGGGCCAGGGCCTGCGTGAGGAGGTCGCCGAGGAGCCGGCGGTTGGGCAGCCCCGTGAGCGGGTCGTGCAGGGCCTGGCGGGTGAGGGCCTCCTCGAGGTGCTCCCGCTCGGTGACGTCGCGGAGGATCAGCAGGGGCTCGTCGCCGCCCACCACCCGCACCTCGACGTGGGCGGTGCGGTCGCCCACGACCAGGTCGCGAACCACGGTGGCCTGGCGCGTCCGGGCGCCCGCGAGGTCGAGCCCCTGCTCGGCCAGCGCGGGGAACAGCGCGCCCAGCGGCTGGCCGACCACCGGGGAGCCGGGCGGCAGCAGCGGGTGGCGGCCGTCGTTCACGTCCACCACCGTGCCGTCGCCCCGCAGGCGCAGCACCAGGTCGGGGAGGGCGCCGAGGAGCGAGCGCAGCCGCTGCTCGGTGGCCGCCCGGGAGCGCTCGGCCTCGGCGCGCAGCCGGCCGGCCACGAAGACGCCGGCGGCAGACCGCAGCAGCGCCACCTCGTCGGAGGTCCACCGGCGTTCGCGCACCACGCTGTCGAACCCGACGAAGCCGACGACCTTCCCGCCGAGGACCATGGGCACGGCGGCCAGGGACTGGATGCCCTGGGGCTCGAGGATCGCCCGCTCGGCCGACCACCCGGTCGGCAGGTCCCGGAGCCGGGGGACGAGGACCGGCTCCCCGCTGGCCAGCTGCTCGACCCAGCGGGGCAGCTGCGCCAGCGGCACTCCCTGGAGCCCCTGCCGCTCCGACGACACGCCGGGGGCGCACCACTCGGCGGTGTTGTCCATCACCGCCGAACCGGCCCGGTAGTCGAACAGGTAGCAGCGGTCGGCGCCGGTGTGGCGGCCGAGCAGCGCCAGCGCCTCGTGGATGCCGGCCTCGACCGCGCCCGGGTCGAGGTCGACGAACCGGGCCGCGATCCCGGTGACCACGTCCTGCAACGCCATGTGCGCAGCCAGGGCCTCCTCGGCCTCGATCCGGCTGGTCACGTCGCGGCTCGCCATCTGGAACTCGACCAGCTCGTCGGAGTCGGCGGCGAAGACCGCGTGGCCGATCGTCTCCACCCAGCACCATCCGCCCGACGCCCGCCGCATGCGGTGCACCAGCCGGTCGGAGTCGGCCCGGCGCGACAGCCGGTCGCGGCGGTCGAGCACCGTCACCAGATCGTCGGGGTGCAGGAACTCCCAGCCGGGCCGCCCGATCACGTCGTCGGGCTCGTACCCCAGCACCGTGGCCACCGCGGGCGACACGTACAGCACGTTCCAGGCGGGGTCGAGGCGGGTGATCACGTCGGTGTTGTTCTCGGCGAAGAGCCGGAAGCGCCACTCCGAGTCGGCGAGCGCAGCCCGCGAGAGGGCCTCGGCCCGCTCGTGCTGGGCGAGCAGCAGGCGGACCCGGAACACGGCGAGGGCGGCCACCGTGCCCACGTAGACCACCAGCGCCGGGACGCTCACCGAGTGCCCCTGGAGCTGGGCGCCGACCAGGATCACCGCGGGCACGAAGAGCGCGGCCGACTCGGGCACGAAGTCGCGCAGCCCGATGAGGTCCGGCCGCGCCGGCAGGGCATCGGTGACGTGCACCATCGAGGGGTGAACGCCGGCCGCCCCGACGAGCAGGGCGGCGACCAGGTACGCGGCCGAGAGCCAGGCCCAGCCGGTCTGGACGTCGAAGGTCACGAAGGACACGTCGGTGAGGTCGGCCACCACCAACGTGGCCAGCCCCGCGATCAGCAGCACGACCGCAGCCAGGGGTCGGGGTCGTCCCCGGAGGAGGGGCACGGCGGCGAACACCACCGCCGTGCTGCCCGCCAGGTACACCGATCCGGAGAACCGGTCGAACCCGCTCAGCCCACCCTGGTCGAGGAGCGGCACGGCGAGGAACTGGAAGGTCAGCACGCCCACCACCGCGGACGCGATGCCCGCCCCGAGCAGCACGCTGCGGTCGGTACCCGGGCGGCGGGCGCGCACGAGCCCCAGCGTGCCCCCGAACAGGAAGGCGTAGGCGCCGAGGTAGGGAAGGTCGGGGAGGATGCTGGCCTCGGGGTCGACGCCCAGGCCGAGGCTCAGCACGTCCCACACCACGTCGCCCACGAGCTCCAGGCCGAAGCCGGCGGCGATGAGGAGCCACGGCACCGGGTGCGCGGGCCGGTGGACGCGAACGCCCGCGACCACGGCCACCACCCCGACGGCCGCGAGGACGTCGTAGAGCACCGCCGGCAGCACCGCCCCGGGCAGGAGCGGCTGCACCGCCACCAGCGCGCCGCCCGCGACGAGCAGCACGACCGTCGCTGCTGTCCAGGGCTCTCGCCGCCCGAGCGGTGCGTGCACCTCACCCATCATCGGCCGACGAGCCGTCGGACTCAACGGACCGGCCCGTCGGCGGCAGACTGGGGGCGTGCCTCCCGGCGAGCTGGACGAGCGTCGCGACGTCGAGTGCATCGACGTGTACGACGACCTCGGGCGATGGCTGGGCACCAAGGACCGGGCCGCCGCCCACGCCGACGGCGACTGGCACCGCACCTTCCACTGCTGGGTGGTGGCCCGCCGGCCCGCCGGGGGCACCGTGGTCTTGCAGCGGCGATCGACCACCAAGCGAGCCTTCCCCGACCTGCTCGACGTGAGCGCCGCCGGCCATCTCACGGCGGGCGAGTCGCCGGCCGACGGCATCCGAGAGCTCCACGAGGAGCTCGGGATCCGCGCCGAGCCGGCGGCCCTCGTGCCGCTCGGGGTCCGCCGGGTCGTCGACGACACCCCCGAGGGGCGCAACCGCGAGCTCGTCCACGTCCACCTGCTGCGCGACGACCGCCCGCTCGAGGCGTACCGGCCCCGGCCCGGCGAGGTCGACGGGCTGGCCGAGCTGGCCATCGAGCAGGGTCTCGCGCTCCTCGCGGGAGAGG
Source organism: Acidimicrobiales bacterium (assembly GCA_016716005.1). Classification (NCBI taxonomy): domain Bacteria; kingdom Bacillati; phylum Actinomycetota; class Acidimicrobiia; order Acidimicrobiales; species Acidimicrobiales bacterium. The sequence continues at coordinate 2,562,041 of JADJXE010000001.1, read as the reverse complement.
CGGACACCGTCGAGGTCGACGAGGTCGGCTGGGTGGTCGGGGAGCCGCACCGGCGCCGCCGGCGCATCACCCGGTCGGCCCTGGTGCCCTCGCTCGACGGCTACTGGGCCACAGCGCTGGTGATGGCCGAGCGGCTGCTCGAGGGCCGGCGCCACCTGGCCATCTGACCGCCCGGGGAGGCCGGCGGTCAGCGCACGCGCTGGCCGATGAGCGACATGGCCTCGGCCCGAGCAGCCACGTCGGTGCGGTAGATGCCCCGGACGGCGCTGGTGACGGTGAGCGACCCGGGCTTGCGCACCCCCCGCATGGTCATGCACAGGTGCTCGGCCTCGAGGACCACGAGCACACCGGTGGGCCGCAGCACCTCCTCGAGGGTGTGGGCGATCTGGGTGGTGAGCCGCTCCTGCACCTGGGGCCGGCGCGCGTAGCCGTCGACGAGCCGGGCCAGCTTCGACAGGCCCGTGATGCGCCCCTCGGGCCCGGGGATGTAGGCCAGGTGGGCCCGGCCGAGGAACGGGGCGAAGTGGTGCTCGCACATGGAGGCGAACGGGATGTCGCGCACCATCACCATCTCGTCGTGGTTGGCCTCGAACTGCACGGACAGGTGCTCGGCCGGGTCGGTGTGGAGGCCGGCGAACACCTCGGCGTACATGTCGGCGATCCGGCGGGGCGTGTCGAGCAGCCCGTCGCGCTCGGGATCCTCGCCGATGGCGGCGAGGATCTCCCGGACTGCCCGCTCGATCCGCTCGGTGTCGACGGTGGGGCGCCCGCCGTCGTCCACCATGCTCATCCCCGCACCTCCCGTGCGCACCGTCGGCCGGCGCCGGCCGACCCCGGCCCGCCGCCGCCCTGCTCCAACCGGCCCGCCTCCGGGTCAATTCCCGGCGCGGCGGCCGAGGGGCCCCGACTCGCGGTCACGGCGCGCACGCTACCCACCGGGCCCCCTCGGTCGATACAGGGGGGGGGTATGATGGGCCCGTGCAGCTGCCCGACGACACCCTGCGCGACGTGACCAGGCGCCTGCACCGGGCCGAGGGCCAGGTGCGCGCCGTCTCCCGCATGCTCGACGAGGGCGCGGACTGCCGAGACGTGCTCACCCAGCTCACCGCGGCGACGCGAGCGCTGCAGCAGGCCGGCTTCCGCATCCTGGCATCGGGCCTCACCACCTGCCTGCAGCAGCCCGACCGGGCGGCCGAGTCCGGCTACGACGTCGCCGAGATCGAGCGCCTCTTCCTCAAGCTCGGCTGATCCGCTCGACCGGGCGGGCTCGGCGGTCAGGTCCCACCGCCGGCCGCCAGGCGGAACGCCGTCCGCCACCCGGTCGTCCCGAGGCCGAGCCGCTCGAGCAGCGCGCCCGACTCGGCCAGCGCCCCGGGCGCGAGGGGCGAGCCCTGCGCCTCGAGGGCTTCGGCCTCGGCCAGGCGCACGAGGGCCTGGGCCAGGCGGTCCTCGGTGGCGTCGGCCTCGGCCCGAGCCAGGGAGAAGCACGCCAGCGCCTCGGCCGGGCGGCCAGCCCTGGTGCTGCCCAGTCCCAGCGCCACGCGGGCGCCCACACGGTCGAGGTACGTCGCCCGCTCGTCGGTCTCGACCGCCGCGGCCAGGGCGGCGGCCTCGTCGAGGCGGCCCAGACCCACGTAGGCCAGCGCCAGGGCGGCCATGGCCGCCACGTCGGGGCGACCGGCGGCCAGGTCCCGGGCGTGCTCGAGGGCGGCGACGGCCTCGTCGATCCGGCCCAGCTGCAGGTGTGCCACCCCCGCGGCCGTGAGCGCCTCCATCCCGCCGAGCCCCTCGGCCTGCGTCTCGCGGCCGTCGAGGGCCGCCAGGGCCGGCCCGGCCAGCCCGGCCTGCACCGACGCCTGGGCCACGACGACCAGGCCGAAGCGCTCCAGCGTGTTGCCGCTCACCAGGCTGCGGAGCCGCTCGAGGGTGCGCCGGCCCTCGGCCGTGCGCCCGAGCGCGAGCAGCGCCCGCGCTTCCACCGCCGTGGCCTGCATGCGACCCCAGCGGTCGTCGATCTCGGCGAAGAGCTGCGTCGCCGCCCGCCCCTCGTCGAGGGCGGCGCCTGCCCGGCCCTGCCACAGGTGGACCAGGGCGAGCAGGATGATCATCATCCCCTCGCCCCACCGGTCGCCCCGGGCCCCGGCCTTGGGCCGCACCAGGCGGGCCAGCTGCTCGGCCTCCTCGAACCGGCCCTGCTGCAGGCGCACCCAACCGAGCAGGCCCAGCGCCCAGCCGATCCCACCGTGGTCGCCGATCTCGGCGAACACCGTGGCCGCCTCGTGGAGCCGCCGGTCGGCCTCGATGGTGTTGCCCCGCTCGAACGAGATCCACGCCAGGTTCTGCATGGCCCACGCCTCGCCCCGGCGGTCGCCCACCTGCCGGCTCAGCGCCAGCGCCTCGGCGAAGGCCTGCTCGGCCGGAGCCTGCCGCTCGCGGAAGAGGTCGGCGAACCCGCGCAGGCGCAGGGCCTCCGCCTCGCCCCGCTGGTCACCGACGGCGCGCCACAGCGCGACGGCTCGCGCGAGGACGTCGACCGCCCGGTCGTTCTCGCCCTCCTTGGTGAGCAGGTCACCCAGCTGGGTGACGGCCCGGGCCTCGTTCTCGGCGTCGGAGACGGCGACGGCCTCCTCCAGCACCTCGGCCACGTCGGCGCGCGCGCCGACCAGGTCGCGCGCACCCGCCCGCGCCCGAGCCCGCACCAGGAGCAGCCGCCGGCGCGGCGCGGCGCCGTCGGGACCGAGCAGCGCGAGCGCCCGCTCGACCAGGCCGACCGTGACGCTGGCCCCCTCGCGCCCCTCGGAGCGCACCGCGGCCCGCTCGAGCCAGGAGACCGCCCGGCCGGCGGCGTCGTCGGCCACGCCGTCGACCCCGCCGAGCTCGGCGGCGAGCTCGGCCGCGGCCGCGGCGTGCTGGGCGATCTGCTCGGCCCGGTCGTCGGCACCCGGCTCGGCCTCGAGGAGCGCGGCCACCGCGGCGTGCCGGCGGGCGCGGTCGGCCTTGGTGAGGCGCCCGTACGCGACCTCGCGCAGCACGTCGGAGCGGAAGCGCCAGCGGTCGTCGACCACCTCCATCACGTCGGCGTTGGCCAGCCCGTCGAGCCCGGCGGCCACGTCGGCCGTGCCGGCGGTCAGCACCTGCAGGGCCTCCACCGCGCCCGTCCGCCCCACCACCGCCGCCGTCTCGAGCAGCGACCGCTCGCTGGCCGGGAGGCCGTCGAGGCGCGCCGCCACCAACCCGCGGAGCGTGTCGGGCACCTCGGACGCCGCGACCTCGGCCCCCTGTCCGCCGCCCACCCGTCCGGCCTCGAAGAGGGTCGCCAGCTCCTCGATGAAGAAGGGGTTGCCGCCGCTGCGCGCCACCACCGCCTCCCGCACCTCCGCGGGGACACCGCCCCCCAGGAGCGCCTCGAGCAGCTCTGCCGCGGCCTCCGGGTCGAGGGGATCGACGTGGAGGGCGAGGGTGTTGTGCCGGCCGGCCGGGGGCGACCACCGCCCCACCAGGGGCTCCCGCGTCGTCCCTGCGAGCACGAAGGGGCGCCCGCCCAGGTGCGCGAGCAGGCGTCCCAGCACCTCCAGCACGGGATCGTCCGCCCAGTGGAGGTCGGACACCACCAGCACCACCGGCCGGCGGCGGGTCAGCGCCTCCAGGTAGGTCTGCAGGGCCCAGGCCACCTCGTCGCGCAGGCGCGCCGGGTCGAGGTCGCCGAAGAGCTGCTCGTCGCCCAGCAGGTACTGCAGGCCGTCGACCACCCGCGACACCTCGGCCGGGTCGGCATCGGCCCCGAGCGCGGACGCGACCGCCACGCGGCAGGCCGATCGCACCCGGTCGATCGCCTCCACGGCGCCCACCCCGCACGAGCAGCGCACCGCCTCGGCCAACGGCCACCACACGTTGGCCTCGCCGTAGGGGACGCAGCGGCCCTCGAGCACCAGGGCATCCCGCTCCTCCGCCGCCCGCGACGCCAGCTCGTCGGCCAGCCGGCTCTTGCCGACGCCGGCCTCGCCGATGAGCAGCACGAGCTGCGCCCGCCCGTGCTCCACGGCCAGATCGAAGGCCCGACCGAGCAGGGCCAGCTCCGCCGCCCGCCCCACCAGCGACGCCCGCCGGCGCACCGGCCGCCACCCGGGTGGGCCGAGCGCCTCCACGGCCAGCCAGGCCTCGACCAGCTCCTCGCGGCCCTTGGCCCGGATGGCGCCGACCGGCTCGTAGCGCACCACCCCGCTCGTGGCGGCGTGCGTGGCCGGCCCCACCAGCACCCGCCCCGGGTCGGCCGCCGCCTGGAGCCGGCTGGCGGTGTTGACCACGTCGCCCATGGCCGTCACCGCACCGCCGGCCCGCAAGGCCCCCACCAGGACCTCGCCGGTGTTCACCCCGATGCGGAGCCGCAGGCTCGCCGCGCCGGCCCCGGGCGCCTCCCGGGCCAGGGTCTCCTGCATCCGCAGCGCCGCCCGGACGGCCCGCTCGGCGTCGTCCTCGTGCGCGACCGGCGCACCGAACAGGGCCACGATGGCGTCCCCGACGATCTTGTCGACCTGCCCGCCGAACGCGGTCACGTCGGCCACGAGCCGCTGGAAGCAGTGGTCGACCAGGTTCTTCACCTGCTCGGGATCCCGCGTCTCGGCCAGGCCGGTGAAGCCGACCAGATCCGCGAAGAGCACGGTGACGACGCGCCGCTCGTCGCCGGGCGGGACCAGCGCGGATCCGCACGACGAGCAGAACCGGGCCCCCTCCGGCGCCGGATGACCACACGACGGGCAGGGCACGGCCTCAGCATACGGGCGACCCGGCGGCCCTCCCCGGGTTGCCCTCCCCGGGTGTCCACCCCACGGACGACACCGGTCCCACAGGTGGAGGATGCCGGGCCCCGCCCGCCCCCGGTACCGTCGGGTCGTGGCCGCCGCCCCGTCCCCGACGACCGCGCCGCCGGGGAGACCGGCCCGCGCTCGACCCCACCGCCGGTGGTCCCCGGCGTGGCTGCGGGAGCACCCGCTCGCGGCCGACGGCCTCCTCGCGGCGGTGATGGCCGCCATCGCGGTGCCGGGGCTGTGGGTCGACCCCCTCCCGACGGTCGACACCAACCCGCCCGACGCCGTGGCCGTCGTGCTGGTGCTGTTCCAGACGCTTCCCCTGGCCTGGCGCCGCCGGCGCCCCTGCCTGGTGCTGGCGGTCACGCTGCTGGCGACGAGCGCGCACCTCGTCCTCGACTACCCGAGCACCGCCGGGACGCTCGGCTGCCTCATCGCCCTGTACTCGGTGGCCGCGCACACGGAGCGACCCGTGGCCCTGCGCGCCGGCGCCGCGTCGGTGGCCGTGATGCTCAGCGTGCTGCTCGCCGGGATGCTGATCGACCAGCCCGAGGTCACCGTGGACACGGTGATCGGCAACCTGGCGGTCTTCATCGGCGCCTGGGTCCTGGGGGACAGCCTCCGCACCCGGCGGGCCTACGTGGCCGAGGTCGAGGAGCGGGCCCGCCGCCTCGAGGCCGATCGCGAGGCCGCGGCGCGACAGGCGGTGACCGAGGAGCGGGCCCGGATCGCACGCGAGCTGCACGACATCGTCTCCCACAGCGTGAGCGTTGTCGTGGTGCAGGCCGCCGGCGCTCGCCGAGCCCTGGCCAGCCATCCCGACCGGGCGGCCGGAGCCCTGGAGGCCATCGAGGCCACCGGCCGCCAGGCCCTCGACGAGATGCGCCGCCTCCTCGGCGTGCTGCGCGACCCCTCGTCAGACGGCCGGCCGGAGGCGGCGAGGAGGGAGCCCCAGCCCGGCCTCGACCGCCTCGGGGCGCTGCTGGCCGAGTGCCGCACCGCCGGCCAGCAGGTGGCCCTGGTGCAGCTGGGCGAGCCCCGACCGCTCCCGGCCGGGATCGACCTGTCGGCCTACCGGGTGGTCCAGGAGGGCCTCACCAACGTCCGCAAGCACGCCGGTCCGGCCGAGGCCGAGGTCGTGCTGGCCTACCAGCCCGACTCCCTGGTGGTCACGATCCGCGACGACGGCCGCGGGGCGGCGGCGCTGACGCCCGTCGGCGACGGGCTGGGCCAGGGCCAGGGCCTCGTCGGCATGTGCGAGCGGCTGGCCCTCTTCGGCGGCGAGCTCCGCGCCGGGCCCCGCGTGGGCGGTGGCTACGAGGTGCGAGCCCGCTTCCCGCTCGACGGATCGCGGTCGACGGCCAGGAGCGTGCGGCAGCCGGCATGAACGTGCGCGTGCTCGTCGTCGACGACCAGGCGCTGGTGCGCGCCGGCTTCCGCATGATCCTCGAGGCCGAGGACGACCTGACCGTGGTCGGCGAGGCCGCCGACGGCCGGGAGGCGCTGGCCCTCACCCGCCGGGCTCGTCCCGACGTCGTGCTGATGGACGTCCGGATGCCGGTGATGGACGGGATCGAGGCCACGCGCCAGCTCGGTCGGCTCCCCGAGGGCGAGCGGCCGAAGGTGCTGGTGCTCACCACCTTCGAGGTGGACGACGACGTCTTCGCCGCCCTCCGCGCCGGTGCCAGCGGCTTCCTGCTGAAGGACACGCCGCCCGACGACCTGATCGAGGCGATCCGCGTCGTGGCGGCCGGGGACTCGCTGCTGTCCCCCTCGATCACCCGCCGGCTGATCGAGGAGTTCGCCCGCCAGCCGCTGCCCTCCACGTCGCCACCGCCGGCGCTGGATCTGCTCACCGACCGCGAGCTCGAGGTGCTGCGGCACCTGGCCCGCGGCCTGTCCAACGCCGAGATCGCCGAGGCGCTGGTGCTCGGGGAGACCACCGTGAAGACCCACGTGGGGCGGGTGCTGGCCAAGCTGGGGCTGCGCGACCGCGTGCAGGCCGTCGTGCTCGCCTACGAGTGCGGGCTGGTGCGGCCGGGCCGGTCCTGAGCCGCCGCAACCCGCCGGCCGTGGTGCCCGAGGTCACGCCACGATCATCCGCGAGGAGGACGACCGACGGGCCGTCCCGATCGGAGGATGGGGCCATGTCCACGACCACCATCGACAGCGTTCCCCCCACGGGCACCGTCGCCGCCCGAGCCGTCGACGCCGTGAAGGTGTACGGCCGGGGCGACACGGAGGTGCGGGCCCTCGACGGGGTCACCGCCGAGTTCGAGACCGGGCGCTTCACCGCGATCATGGGCCCCTCGGGCTCCGGCAAGTCGACGCTCATGCACTGCCTGGCCGGCCTCGACGACCTCACGTCGGGCTCGGTCTTCATCGGCGACGAGGACCTCTCCACCCTCGGCGAGAAGCAGCTGACGGTCCTGCGCCGCGACAAGGTCGGCTTCGTCTTCCAGGCCTACAACCTGGTGCCGACGCTCACGGCACGCGAGAACATCACGCTCCCCATGGCCCTGGCGGGGCGCAAGGGGGACGCGGCGTGGATCGACAACGTGATCGACACCGTCGGGCTCCGAGACCGGCTCGACCACCGGCCCAGCGAGCTGTCGGGCGGCCAGCAGCAGCGCGTGGCCGTCGCCCGAGCCCTCGCCAGCCAACCGCAGATCATCTTCGCCGACGAGCCGAGCGGCAACCTCGACTCCCGCTCGGGCGCCGAGATGCTCGACTTCATGCGCCGGGCCGTGCGCGAGCTGGGCCAGACCATCGTGATGGTCACCCACGACCCGGTGGCCGCGTCGTACTCCCACCGCGTGGTGTTCCTCGCCGACGGCCGCATCGTCGACGAGATGCCCGACCCCACCGCCGAGCGCGTGCTCGACCGGATGAAGCGCTTCGGGGAGTGACGGCCCGATGCTGAAGACCTCGCTGAAGGGCCTCGCGGCCCACAAGCTCCGCTTCGTCGCCACCGCTCTGGCCGTGATGCTGGGCGTGGGCTTCATGGCTGGCACGTTCGTGCTGACCGACACGCTGCAACAGACCTTCGACAAGCTCTTCGCCGAGACCAGCAAGGGCGTCGACGCGGTGGTGCGGGCGCCGGAGCCGTTCGAGTCCGACTTCGGGAGCAACCGGCCCCGGATCCCCCAGAGCACCCTCGACCGCGTGCTGCAGGTCGACGGCGTGGCCACCGCCGCGGGCGACATCAACACCTATGCCCAGCTGGTCGACAGGCAGGGCGACGCCATCGGCTCGCTCGGCGGCGCACCCTCGCTGGGCGTGGCGTGGACCGACAACGCCGAGCTCAACCCCTTCACCATCGAGGAGGGCCGCGCCCCCGAGGCGAGCGACGAGATCCTCATCGACAAGGGCAGCGCCCAGGACGGCGACTTCGCGGTCGGCGATCGGGCGATCGTGCTGACCCAGGGCCCGCCGGCCGAGTACGAGATCGTCGGCATCGCCCGGTTCGGGTCGAGCAACAGCCTTGCCGGCGCCTCGGTGATCGCGTTCACCCCCACCCAGGCCCAGGAGGTGGCCGGCGCCGTCGGCAAGTGGGACGACGTCGTCGCCCACGCCCAGGAGGGGGTGAGCCAGGACGAGCTGGCCGCCAACCTCCGTGCCGCCCTCGGCGGCGAGGACCTCGAGGTGATCACCGGCGCCGAGCAGGTGGAGGAGAGCCAGAACGCCGTGCAGGAAGGACTCGGCTTCTTCAACAACTTCCTGCTCACCTTCGCGGTGATCGCCCTGTTCGTCGGCTGCTTCATCATCTACAACACGTTCTCGATCATCGTGGCCCAGCGCACGCGCGAGCTGGCACTGCTCCGGGCGCTCGGCGCGAGCCGCCGCCAGGTGCTGGGCTCCGTCGTCCTCGAGGCGCTGGTCGTCGGCCTCGTCGCCGCCCTGCTCGGCATCGTGCTGGGCATCGGCGTGGCGGTCGGCCTGAAGGCCCTGCTGGGCGTCATCGGCGTCGATCTCCCGAGCGGCGGGATCGTGGTGAGCGCTCGCACCGTGATCGCGTCGATCGTCGTCGGGTTGGTCGTCACCGTGATCTCGGCCATCGTGCCCGCCCGGCGGGCGTCGAGGATCCCGCCGGTCGCCGCCATGCGCGACGTGGCCGTCGACACCAGCAGCAGCTCCCGGGTCCGGGTCGTGCTCGGTTCCGCGGTGCTGGCCATGGGGGTCGCCATCCTCCTGGTCGGGCTGTTCGCCGGCAGCGGCGCCAGCGCCCTCGCCGGCGTGGGCGTCGGCGCTGCCGTCGTGTTCCTCGGGGTCGCGGCCCTCGGACCGATCCTGGCCACGCCCCTCGCCCACCTGCTCGGCTGGCCGTTGGCCAAGCTGCGGGGCATCAGCGGCCAGCTGGCGCGCGAGAACGCCACCCGCAACCCCAAGCGCACCGCGGCCACCGCCTCGGCCCTCATGATCGGCGTGGGCCTCGTGGGCTTCATCACGATCTTCGCAGCGTCGGCCCAGGCGTCGATCGGGCGGGCGATCGACGAGCAGTTCCGGGCCGACTACGTGGTGGCCGCCCGGGGCTTCGGCGGCGGCTTCAGCCCCGAGCTGGCGCAGGAGATCGCGGCCCTGCCCGACACCGCGGCGTCGACGGGGGTGCGCTTCAACGCCTTCCAGGTCGACGGCGACACCAAGTTCCTGTCCGCCGCCGACACCGAGGTGGCCGACGCCCTGTTCGACTTCGGGGTGATCGCCGGATCGCTGCAGGACCTGCCGGTGAACTCGATCGCCGTCTACCAGGACGTGGCCGAGAGGAACGACTGGCAGGTGGGCGACACCATCGCCGCCAACTTCGCGCTCACCGGCGAGGTGCCCCTCACGATCGGGGCGATCTTCGAGAACAACGAGGCCGCCGGAAACTACGCCATCGGGCTCGACACGTACGACGCCAACTTCCAGGACCGGCTCGACTTCCAGGTGTACGTGAAGACGGCGCCGGGCACGGATCAGGACGCCTTCCGGGCCCAGCTCGACGGGATCCTGGCCGAGTACCCCACGGCCGAGCTGCAGGACGCCACCGAGTTCAAGGAGGCCCAGGCCGCGCAGATCAGCCAGCTGCTGAACCTGATCTACGCCCTGCTCGGCCTGGCCGTGATCATCGCCCTCATCGGCATCGCCAACACCCTCGCCCTGTCGATCTTCGAGCGCACCCGGGAGCTGGGCCTGCTGCGGGCCATCGGCATGACCCGCAGCCAGCTGCGGGCCACCGTGCGCTGGGAGTCGGTGATCATCGCCCTGATCGGCACGGCTCTCGGCCTGGTGATCGGGGCGTTCCTCGGCTGGGCGATCGTCACCGCCCTGTCCGACCAGGGCTTCACCGAGCTGGTGCTGCCACCCGGCCAGCTGCTCGTGGTGGTGCTGGTCGCCGCGCTCGCCGGCGTGGTCGCCGCGCTCGGCCCCACGCGCCGGGCATCGAAGCTCGACGTGCTCGAGGCCATCGCCAGCGAGTAGCGGGCCCGCTCGGGCGATTGCCCGGCTCCCCGCAGGAGCCGGGCAATCGCCATCATGGGGCCATGGCCCTCGACCCCACCGCGCTGCCCGCGGGTGCGCTGGCATTCCTCGCCGAGCGTCACCTGGCCACCCTCACCACGATGCGGGCCGACGGCTCACCCCACGTGGTGCCGGTGGGGTTCTCGTTCGACGCCGCCTCCGGGGTCGCCCGGGTGATCACGTTCGAGGGCTCGCAGAAGTACCGCAACGCCCGCCTGGGCGGGCGGGCGGCGCTGTGCCAGGTCGACGGGCGGCGCTGGTTGTCGCTCGAGGGTCCGGTGCGAGCGGTGCCCGTCGGCGACCCGGCGGTGGCCGACGCCGTGGCGGGCTATTCCGCCCGCTACCAGCCGCCGAAGGAGCGCTCCGACCGGGTGGCCCTGGAGATCAGGGTCGAGCGGGTCCTGGGCCGGGCCTGATCGGCGCGAGCCCGTGCCGATGCGGCACCCGGTCAGCGCCGTCAGGCCGACGGCACGCCAGCCCGGCCTCCCAGCGCCGTCGCGTCACACCGGCCCGGCCCACGCCGCGTCCCACCCCGGTCCGACGCGCGCCAGGCACCCCCCACACGTCGCCAGCGCGCCCGACACCCGCCGAACCCCACCCGACGCGCGCCAGGCACCCCCCACACGTCGCCAGCGCGCCCGACACCCGCCGAACCCCCGACGCGCGAGCCTGTGGCGGTGCAGCACCTGGTGAGCATCCCCAACATGGGCAGCCCGGCCGCCCTGGTGGAGCTGGCCGTCGCGGCCGAGGCCGCCGACTGGGACGGGGTCGCCCTGTGGGATCACCTCCACTTCCACCGCACGGCCGACGTCGACGTGTTCGATCCTTGGGTGGTGCTGGGCGCCGTCGCCCAGGCGACCAAGCGGGTGCGCCTCGGCACCCTCGTCACCCCACTGGCCCGGCGCCGGCCCTGGAAGGTCGCCAAGGAGCTGGTGACCCTCGACCACCTGAGCGCCGGCCGGGCCGTGTTCGGCGCCGGTCTCGGGTCCCCGGCCGACGACGAGTTCGGCGCCTTCGGGGACCCCACCGGCGACCGGGAGCGGGCCGACCGGCTCGACGAGGGCCTGGAGCTCGTGGACCTGCTGGTGCGGGGCGAGCCGGTCGAGCACCGCGGGGCGCACTTCCGGGTCGACGCCCACCTGCGGCCGGCCTCCGTGCAGCGGCCCCGACCGCCGTTCTGGATCGCCGGCATGTTCCCGAACCGCCGCCCCCTGCGGCGGGCCGCCCGGTGGGACGGGGTGGCCCCGGTCGCCACCGACGGCAACCCGCTCCCGCCTCGCGCCATCGCCGCCGTGCGGGCACTGGTCGATGCCGAGCGATCGGCGCAGGGCCGGTCCGGCCCGTTCGATGTGGTGGCGACCCGGGCCGAAGGCGCCACCGACGCCGACTACGCCGAGGCCGGCGCCACCTGGGTGGTCGACTCCATCTGGCCGGTCGGTGACTGGCTGAGCGAGCTCCGCGACACCATCACCGCCGGTCCGACCTGAGCTCGACGGCGCCTCCCCCAGCCACCGCAGAGGGCCCCGAGGCGGGAGTCGTCCGGGCCGGCCACGGTGGATGCTCGACGAGCTGCGGGTCAGCCCGCTCGTCGGCCGGCCCGCCGCGCACGCGACGACCGGGCCGTCAGGCCGACGGCGCCAACCCTGCCGACGAGAGCCGTTCGCCCACCTCGGCGGGCACCACCAGCTCCCATCCGGCCGAGACGAGGTCGGTCCGCTCGACGGTGACGGTGCCGCCGTCCTCGCCGGCGTAGCTGAACGCAAAGGTCCACGAGCGTCCGTGGTCGATGACGTCGCGCACCTCGACGGTGGACGCGGCACCTACGACCCCGACCGGGGTCCAGCCGCCGGAGCCGGGTGAGGCGAGGATCCGCAGCTCGAACGGGGTGTCGTTGCGGACGACGAGGCGGTCCACCGTGTCGGGCAGGCGGAGCAGCACGAGGGCGATCACCACCACGACGAGGGCCACCGCTGCGGCGATCACACCCTCGACGGCGGCACCGCGGTCGCGGATGCGCGGGACGGGACTGGGTCGCACGCGGAGTGGGTTCATCGGTTCTCCCGAGGGCTCGATGGGAGGTGCGGGCATCCGCCGGACCGTGCCGGCGGTTCGTCGCCCCGGTCGGCCGGGGCCGCGCGCTCGGCACTCCCCGAGGGGAGGGCGCGCCCGCCACACCACCTAGCGGGGTGGACCCCTCCGGGGGTGCCATCGCGGACCCGGCCCCGACGCCACGGTCACCACAGCGATACGCGTCGGCCGCCAGCCCAGGCCGACCACCACCATCACCAGGACGCCGACGGCGATCACACCCCGCACGACCGGCAGGTGCGACGGCCCGGCATCGCCGAGGGCGGCGTCAGCGGCGACGACGGCCGGACCACGGCCGGCGCCGACCACGCCGCCGGAGGTCGCGCCGTGCCCTCCGAGGAGGCCGGCGACCGCCAGCGACGCCACCGCGACGAGCACGGCGGCCACGAACCCGAGCCGTCGCCGCATGCCAGGACGGTACCCGACTGGCCGGGCCTGCGTCGCCGGCCAGACTCGGCCCCAGCACCGTTCTGCGTCCCGGATGTGCCGCCGAGGGGGCCAACCGGGACGCAGAACCGTCACTCAGCCCAGCGCCATCTTGGCGTAGTCGACCGTCCACCACACCTCCGGCGTGAGCCGGTACGTGTGACTGACGGCATCGGCCGACGTCGCGGCCAGGTAGGCGTCACCCAGCTCGGGGCCCAGGTAGCGGTGGGCGAGGAGGCGGAGCTCGTCGGGGCTCGACGGCCCGGTGTCGCGCACGGCGCCCTCGACGCTCACGTACGAGTACGGCGGCACCTCGTTCTGGGCGCAGAGGCTGGCCCGGCCGGCCACGCCGACGAGCCGGCCCTTGCGGGAGCCGGGCTCGGTGGCGAACCACACGTCGCCGCCGGGCTCGTACGCGTACCAGACCGGCACCGTGAGAGGCGACCGGCCGGGGGCGGCCACCGACAGGACGCCCACGTGGAGCCCGGCGAGGAACGCCTCCCGCTCCGCTCTCGTCATGGCCAGGGTCATGTCGGCACCTCCGGTTCGGCGAACGTCGGGCCGCCGGGCGGAGCCGGCTCCCGTGCACCCGCCATGATGATGCAGCCACGCCCGCAGACGGGTGCGAGCGGGATGGCCGCGCCCGTCGCGGCTACGGCTCGAACCCGCCCTCGTCGACGAGATCGGCGGCCCGCCGTGCGAGCTCGGCCACCACCGCCAAGTCGATGTCTTCGAGCGTCGAGAACCGCACGCAGCTCCGACCCACCGACACCCTCCCGAGCCGGTGGGCATTGGCCTCGGCCAGGTGGGCGCCGCCCTCGACGGCGCAGAGCTGGAGGCTCACGTAGCGCTTCCGGTTGGCGAGCCCGATCACGAACCAGTCGACCTCCCTCCCCGACGCGTACCGGTGGTGGTGGGAGCCGTAGCCGATCATGCCCTTCCACATCGCCACGGGGAGCTCGGGCACGGCCGTGCGGACGGCTTCGTGCACCCGACGGACCAACGGCTGGCGATCGGCGGGCAGCCGGTCGAGGTACGCCTCGACCGCCGGCTCGACGGCGGCGACCACGGCCAGGCGGCGGCGGCCGTGGCGGCGGGCGGCCACCGCCGGCCGCTCGGGATCACGGGGGAGGCGCGAGATCGGCTCCGCCCTGCGGAAGCGCAGCGCCGACCAGTCCCCGTCGATCGCCACCTGGCGCACCGCCTCGAACCCGAGGTCGGCCAGGGGCTGCCAGCCCCGGTCACGGCGGAGATCCGATCGGTACCGGCGCGACGCCCTCTTCGGGTACGCCATCCACAGCACCCCGTCGTCGGCGACCGCCCGCGCCGCCTTCGGGCCCCGGTCGGCCGCCTCGGCGCTCGACCGGCAGAAGGCGAGCACGAAGGGCGCGCCGCGCCGGAGCCGGTTGGCCACCGGGGCCTCGTCGGCCCACCGGCCGATCAGCGCCCGCAGCTCAGCCGGCGCGCCCAGCACCACGATCGGATCACCGTCGCGGTGCTGCAGCTTCGTCAGCAGCGGGTCCACCGGACCACGCTGGCACGTCGCGCCGCCCGGCGCCGCTCAGAACCCCATCGAGCGGCCGATGATCTCCTTCATGATCTCGGTGGTGCCGCCGTAGATGGTGGTGACCCGGGCGTCGGCGTACGCGCGGGCGATCGGGTACTCGAGCATGTACCCGTAGCCGCCGTGCAGCTGCACGCAGCGGTCGACGACGCGCTTCTGCAGCTCGGTGCACCACCACTTGGCCATGGCCGCGTCCTCGGCCGACAGCCGGCCGGCGTTGAGCGCGAGCACGCACTGGTCGACGTAGTGGGTGGCCACCTCGATCTCCGTGCGCAGCTCGGCCAGCACGAAGCGGTTGTGCTGGAAGCTGCCGATGGGCTGGCCGAAGGCCGTGCGCTCCCTGCAGTAGTCGACCGTCCACTCGAGGGCGGCCTGGGCCGCGCCCACGCCGGCGATGGCGATGGAGAGCCGCTCCTGGGGCAGGTTGGTGACCAGGTGCACGAAGCCCGCCCCCTCCGCCCCGAGGAGGTTCGCCGCCGGCACCTCGACGTCGGTGAAGAAGAGCTCGGCGGTGTCCTGGGCGTGGAGGCCAACCTTCTCCAGGTTCCGCCCGCGCTCGAAGCCGGGCATGCCCCGCTCCAGCACCAGCAGCGACATGCCCTGGTGGCGCTCGGCCGGGTTCGTCTTGGCCGCGGTGATCACCAGGTCGGCGTTGATGCCGTTGGTGATGAAGGTCTTCGAGCCGTTCACCACGTAGCGGTCGCCGTCGCGGATCGCGGTGGTGCGCATCGAGGCCAGGTCGGAGCCGATGCCCGGCTCCGTCATCGCGATGGCGGTGATCAGCTCGCCCGACACGATCCCGGGGAGCCACCGCCCCTTCTGCTCGTTGGTGGCGAGGCTCAGGAAGTACGGCAGGCAGATGTCGTTGTGGAGGGTGAGCCCCAGGCCCGAGCCGGCCACCGCGGCCCGCTGGATCTCCTCGGAGATGATCTGGTTGAAGCGGAAGTCGGCCACCCCGCCGCCGCCGTAGGCCTCGGGCGCCTCCATGCAGAGGAACCCGGCGTCGCCCGCCCTTCGGAACAGCGAGCGATCGGCGATGCCGGCCCGCTCCCACTCGAGGTGGTGCGGGCTGACCTCCTTCTCCACGAACGTCCGGAACGACTCGCGGAACAGCTCGTGCTCGGCCTCGAAGATCGTGCGCTCCATGGCGGCGATGCTAGAGGCGCCGCCGAGCCGACCGGGCCGCCGGCGACTCGACCGGACGGGCGCTAGAAGTCCTCGTCGAAGCTCACCTCGCCGGTGACGCCGATCTGGTAGGCGGCGACCGTGCGCTCGAAGAAGTTGGTGAGCTCCTGCACGTCCTGCAGCTCCATGAAGGCGAACGGGTTCTTGGCGCCGAAGCGCCGGGCCATGCCCAGGTTGCCCAGTCGCTGGTCGGCGACGAACTCGAGGTACTGGCGCATGTCGGCCGTCGACAGGCCCGGCACGCCCTCGCCGAGCAGGTCCTCGGCGAAGCGGGTCTCGACGTCGACGGCCTCCTCGAGCATGCGGGTGACCTGGGCGGCCAGCTCCCCGTCGAACAGGTCGGGCTCCTCGCGCCGCACCGTGTCGACCACCTCGAAGGCGAAGCCCATGTGGGCGCTCTCGTCGCGGAACACCCAGTTGGTGCCGGAGGCCAGCCCGTTGAGGAGGCCCTTGGAGCGCATGAAGTACACGTAGGCGAAGGCCGCGTAGAAGAACAGCCCCTCGATGCAGGCCGCGAAGCAGATGAGGTTCAGCAGGAACTGGCGGCGGTCGTCGCGGGTGGCGAGGCGGTCGAGGTGGTTCACCGAGTCGATCCAGCGGAAGCAGAACTCGGCCTTCTCGCGGATCGCGGGGACGTTCTCGATGGCCGCGAAGGCCTCGTGGCGCTCGTCGTGGTCGGGGATGTAGGTGTCGAGCAGCGTCAGGTAGAACTGCACGTGCAGCGCCTCCTCGAAGAGCTGCCGGCTCAGGTACAGCCGGGCCTCGGGGGCGTTGATGTGCTTGTAGAGGTTGAGCACCAGGTTGTTGGAGACGATGGAGTCGCCGGTGGCGAAGAAGGCGACGAGCCGGTTCACCAGGTGGCGCTCGGCCGGCAGCAGCTTGCGCTGCAGGTCGACGATGTCGTCGGAGAAGTCGACCTCCTCGACGGTCCACGTGTTGCGGATGGCGTCGCGGTAGCGCTCGTAGAAGCCCGGGTAGCGCATGGGCCGCAGGGTGAGGTCGAGGCCCGGGTCGAGGATGGCCCGCCGCCCGCCTGGATCGCCGGCGCCGCCCGGGGTCGGGGCCGGGGCCGGGGCCGGGGCGGACGAGCCCGCAGTGGCGGTGAGGTCGGTGTCGCGAAGAGCGTCGGTCAGCGCCATCAGTCGCACGCCTCGCAGGTCTCGGGGTTCTCGAGGGAGCAGGCGACCGCCTCGCCGTCGGTGTACGCGGTGGCGGCGGTCGTGGTGGTCTGGGCGATGCGCGTGGCCGGCCGGGACCGCAGGTAGTACGTGGTCTTGAGGCCCTTCTTCCACGCGTACGCGTACATCGAGGAGAGCTTGCCGATGGACGGGGTCTCCACGAACAGGTTCAGGCTCTGGCTCTGGTCGATGAAGGCCCCCCGGTCGGCGGCCATGTCGATCAGCGAGCGCTGCGGGATCTCCCACACCGTCCGGTAGAGCAGGCGGACGTCGTCGGGCAGGTCGGCGAGGTGCTGGACGGACCCCTCGGCCTTCTTGATCTCGTTGCGCACGGCCTCCGTCCAGAGGCCCCGGGCCTGCAGGTCGCGCACCAGGTAGCAGTTGATCTGCAGGAACTCGCCCGAGAGCGTCTCCCGCTTGAACAGGTTGGAGACCTGCGGCTCGATGCACTCGAAGCAGCCGGCGATGGAGGCGATGGTGGCGGTGGGCGCGATGGCGACGAGCAGCGAGTTGCGCAGGCCATGGGCAGCGATCCTCCCCCGCAGCTCGGCCCAGCGGGCCGGATCGGTGGGCTCGACGCCCCACAGGTCGAACTGCAGCCGACCGGCGGCCGCCCGGGTCTCGGCGAAGGCGGCATGGGGCCCGTCGGCCTCGGCCAACTCGGTCGACGCCCACAGGGCGTGGAAGTACATCTCCTCGGAGATCCGGAGCGACAGGGCTCGGGCCTCGTCGCTGTCGAAGGGCAGGCGCAGGCGGAACAGGACGTCCTGCAGGCCCATGAGGCCCAGGCCCACGGGCCGCCACCGGGCGTTGGAGGCGGCGGCCTCGTCGGTCGGGTAGTAGTTGATGTCGATGACCCGGTCGAGGTAGCGGACCGCGACGCGCACGACCTCGCCGAGACGCTCGAAGTCGAACCCGCCGGCGGTCACGAAGTGCCCGAGGTTCACCGAGCCGAGGTTGCACACCGCCGTCTCGCCCTGGCTGGTGACCTCGAGGATCTCGGTGCACAGGTTCGACAGGTGCACCACGTTGCCGGGCCGGCCGGTCTGGTTGCACTTGGTGTTGCTGGCGTCCTTGAAGGTCATCCAGCCGTTGCCGGTCTGGGCCAGGGTGCGCATCATGCGGGCGTAGAGCTCCCGTGCCGGCACCTGGCGCTCGAACAGGCCGGCCTCCTCGGCCTCGACGTAGGCCCGCTCGAACTCCTCGCCGTAGAGGTCGGTGAGGTGCGGCACCTTCTTGGGGTCGAACAGCGACCACACCCAGTCGCGCTCGACCCGCTCCATGAACAGGTCGGGCACCCAGTTGGCCAGGTTGATGTTGCGGGCCCGGCGGCCCTCGTCACCGGTGCCGTCGCGCAGCTCGAGGAACTCCTCGATGTCGGCGTGCCAGGTCTCGAGGTACACGCAGGCCGCGCCCTTGCGGCGACCGCCCTGGTTCACGGCCGCCACCGAGGAGTCGAGCGTCTTGAGCCAGGGGACGATGCCGTTGGAGAGCCCGTTGGTGCCCTTGATGAGTGACCCGCGGCTGCGCACCCGGTGGAAGGCCAGGCCGATCCCGCCGGCGTGCTTGGAGAGCCGGGCCACGTCGGTGTAGCGGTGGTAGATGGCCTCGAGCTCGTCGAGGGGCGAGTCGAGGAGGTAGCAGCTCGACATCTGGCTGTGGGTGGTGCCCGAGTTGAACAGGGTGGGGCTGGAGGGCAGGTAGTCGAGGCTGGAGATCAGCCGGTAGAACTCGACGGCCTCGTTGGCGGATCGGGAGAGCCCGCACGCGACCCGCAGGAAGAAGTACTGGGGCGTCTCGATCACCTGGCGGGTGTCGGGGTGGCGGAGCAGGTACCGGTCGTAGACCGTCCGCAGCCCGAAGAACTCGAAGAGCCAGGAGCGGTCGGGCAGGACCGCGTCGTTCAGCTTGCGGCTGTTGGCCGCCACCAGCCGAGCGGTGGCGTCGCCGATCAGCCCGAGGTCGTGGCCCAGCTTGATCGACTGGCTGAACGAGTAGATGTCCTGGTTGCGGACCTCCTTGTCGATGCAGGTGTTGAGCATCCGGGCCGCGAGCCGCGAGTAGTCGGGCTCCTCGGCGATGAGGGCGGCCGCGGTGCGGATCGAGAGCTGGTCGAGCTCTTCGCTGCTGGCGCCGTCGTACAGGCCGCTGATGGTTCGGGTGGCGACCCGGAGCGGGTCGACGGCGAGCCCGTCGGCACCGCGGGACACCGCCCGGACGATCTTGTTGACGTCGACCGGCTCCAGCGAGCCGTCACGCTTGCGGACCCGCATGCTGCTTCCGGGCACCGGCGTGATGGGCTCGTCGGTGACGTCGATGACGTCGATGACGTCGACCGCCCGTGCCGACGCGTGCTCGGTGACCGCCATTGCCGTGCCTCCCTCGCTCCCCGGACCCGGTCGGCCGACGGGTGGTGGAGCGACGCTCTCCCCCCGGTTCGACCTCTGGGCAACCACAACATCTGGGGGCGAACGCCTCCCGGCCCCCCAAGACGTGGGGGTATTACACCCGTGTAGTTACACGCGTGTCAAGGGCGTGTTGCGATCCGGTTCAGTCCTCGGGGCGGGGGAGGTAGGGGCAGTGGCGACACCCGGTGTCGCAGCACCGGTCGCGGTCCCACAGGAAGGCCGCGGTGAGCACGGACCGCCCGGTTCGGGGGTCGAGGTAGCCGTCGTCGCCCCGATCCAGGGCCGCCTCGTGGGCGGCGAGGATCCGCTCGTAGCCGGGGCTCCTCGGCGGGAGCCGCTGCGGATGCGGCAGCCGCAGCTCCGGGGGCAGGGGTCGACGGGGCACCGCCGGGCCCGACCCCGACGCCGGGCTCGACCCCGACCCCGACCCCGACCCCGACACGCCGGGACCGCGTCCCGGGGTCACGATCCGGCCGGCCCGGGCTCCGGCTGGCAGACGGGGCACCAGTACGTGCTCCGGGCCTGCTCGCCCTGGCGCGCTCGGCGCACCGGCGCCCCGCATCGCGGGCAGGGCCGCCCGGCCCGCCCGTACACCGCCAGCCCTCCGGGCACCGTGGCGCGGGGACCGCCCCCGAGGTTGGCGCGGAGCAGCACGTGCGCGGTCTCGAACAGGCGCCGCCGCGAGCGCCGGTCGAGCGAGCCGACGGGCGTGCCGGGATGCACCCCGCACGCCCACAGCACCTCGCTCGCGTAGACGTTCCCGACCCCGCTCGCGACGCGCTGGTCGACCAGCACGTCGGCAGCCCGCCGCCCGGGATCGCCGTCGCAGTCCAGCCGGTCGAGGGCCCGGTCGAGGTCGGGCTCGGCGGCGCACAGGTCGGGCCCGAGGTGCTCGATGCCGAGCCCTCGGCCCGGCGACCCCCGCGGGCGGTGCAGCTCCACCACGGGGGCCGAGAAGCAGACCGCCACCGCGTCGGCGACCTCGAGCACCAGGCGGGCCGACCGGGTCGGCCGGCGCCACCGCTCTCCCGGGCGGTACACGTGCCAGCTGCCGCTCATCCGCAGGTGCACCCGCAGCACGGAGCCGTCGCCCAGGCCGACGAGCAGGTGCTTGCCGTGCGCGTCCACCGACTCGACGACCGTGCCGGCCACGGGCAGGCGCCCGGCCACGCGGGGCGCCTCGATCCGCACGAGCGGCTTGTCGGCCAGCACGGCCCGCAGCACGTCGGCGACGTGGTGGACGGTGTCGCCCTCGGGCACCGGGACCGCCTGTCAGCTTCGGAACGTGAGGCCGCGGTAGCCCTCGACGAACCCGGCCGCCCGCAGCGGCTCGGCCCAGCCCGACGTCGCGGCCGGCTCCCCGTCGATCCGTCGCAGCTCGAGGCTCCGGACCCGACCGTGCTTCACCAGCCGGACCAGGCCATCGATCCAGGCGCCCGCCCCGGCGCCCGGGAACGTGAGCAGCCCGCGGCCGCCCCGCTCGACGAGCACCGCCGGCTCGCCGCCGACCAGCACCACGAAGGCCCCCGCGGCGCGCGTCGGCCGACCGCGCGATGCCGGCCACGGGAGGGCGGCACCGAAGGGCTGGGCCGGGTCGGTCGCGGCCAGCACCAGCACGCCGTCGGGCGAGCCGGGGAGGTCGACGCCCCGGTCGGGCTCACCGACCCCGGCGGACTCGTCGCCCTCGCCCGCAGCGATCTCGGCCTCGGCGCTGCGGCGGGCCGACCGGAGCCGGTCGACGGCGCCGGGCAGCGCGAACTGGGCCGCGCCCTGCCCGGCCACGAAGTAGCCGCGTCGCACCTGGCCCCGCTCCTCGAGGGCCCGCAGCACGGGGTACACCGCCGCGAACCCACCGCTCACGCCTTCGGCCAGAACGGCCTCCCGGGTGACCACGCCGTGGCGCTCGAGCAGCTGCAGCGCGAGCGCGTGCAGCGCCTCGGTGGCCGACGGCGCCGGCGCGAGCAGCGGCGCGACCGACGACCACCGGCCCGCCGCCGCCGGCGGGCCCAGGCGGGTGAGGCGGCCGGGACGGGGTCGAGCCCCGGCCGGGCGGGGCCGCCGAGCCCGGCCCGACCCCCCGACGCGGGAGCGGAGCGGACCGAGGGTGTCGTTGGTGACCTCGCCCGCCCACACCAGGTCCCACAGCGCCTCCAGCACGTCGGCCCCGTCGGTGCGGGCATGACCAGCGGCCGCCGCCGCCTCCAGCAGGTCGGGCCAGAACGAGGCGCCCCGCTCGGCCAGGCGATGCCGCAGCGCGTCGTGCAGCGGCGACGACGGCCGCTCGTCGCGGGGAAGGGCAGGGGGGAGGAGGCGGGCAGCCTGGTCGCGGAACGCGAGCCGCACCCGCCCGTCGTCGCCCGGCAGGGAGCCGGCGCCCACCCAGACCACCTCGCCGGCGGCGCACAGCGCGTCCAGGTCGGCCGGCCGGTAGCCGTCGACCCGGGCCGGGAGCAGGTCGAGCTCGAGCGACGACGCCGGCACGGCCACCCCTTGGAGCTGGGCCAGGGCGTCGACCAGCGCGTCGACGCCGCGACGACGCGCACCGATGCCGTGCCAGGCGGGGAGGAAGCGGGCGTACGTGGCCGGATCGACCGGCTCGACCTCGCGGCGCAGCGCCGCGAGGGAGCGGCGTCGGAGCACCCGGAGCACCTCGGCGTCGCACCACTCGCGGGCCGCGCCGCCCGGCCGGAACTCGCCGTGCAGCAGGCGCCCCTCGGACTCGAGCGCCCCGAGCGAGGCCGCGACCCGCTCCAGCGGTGCACCCAGCCGGTGGGCGGCGTCGGCCGCGCGGAACGGCCCGTGGGTGCGCGCGAACCGGGCCAGCAGGTCGTCGAGGGGGCGCTCGACGGGCTCGGTGAACGCGCCCGGGAGGCCGACCGGCAGGGCGACCCCCAACCCGTCGCGCAGCCGGGCGGCGTCCTCGGCGGCGGCCAGCCGCTCCTCGCCCGCCATCCGCACCGTGATCGCCCGGTGCTGCTCGAGCAGCTGCTCGACCCACCCGGCGGCACCGCCCGGGGCGACGGCGGCCCGCCCCTCGATCTCGTCGAGCCGCAGCGGCCCGAGCCGGCGCAGCAGGTCGTGGACGGCGTCGGCCGAGCGGGCCGCCCGCTCGGCGGTGAGGTGCTGCAGCTCCAGCTCGAGCTGGGCGAGCGCCTCGGCGTCGAGCAGCTCCCGCAGCTCCTCGGCGCCGAGCAGCTCGGCCAGGAGCTCCCGGTCGAGGGCGAGGGCGGCGGCTCGCCGCTCGGCGAGCGGTGCGTCGCCCTCGTACATGTACACCGCGACCCACTGGAACAGCAGCGACGACGCGAACGGCGAGGCGCGGGGCGTCTCGACCTGCACCACCCGGACCCGCCGGGCGGCCACGTCGCGCAGGAGCCCGCGCAGCGCGGGCACGTCGAACACCTCCTGCAGGATCTCCCGGGACGTCTCCAGCAGGATCGGGAACGACGGGTACCGGGCCGCCACCGCGAGCAGGTCGGCCGCCCGCTGGCGCTGCTGCCACAGGGGGGTGCGCCGCCCGGGGCGCCGGCGGGGCAGCAGCAGGGCGCGTGCGGCGCACTCGCGGAACCGGGCCGAGAACACGGCCGTGCCGGGCAGCACGGCCACCACCAGCTCGTCGAGCTCGTCGGGCTCGGGGAGCAGCACGTCGAGCGGCAGCTCGTCGACGGCCTCGGGCAGCCGGACCACGATGCCGTCGTCGCTCCAGAGGGTCTCGACCTCGAGCCCGAGACGGTCGCGCACCCGGGTCTCGATGGCGAGCGCCCACGGCGCGTGGACGCGGGCCCCGAAGGGCGTCAGCACGCACACCCGCCAGTCGCCGATCTCGTCGCGGAACCGCTCGACCACCACCGTTCGGTCGTCGGGCACCACGCCGGTGGCGTCAGCCTGCTCGTCGAGGTAGCGCAGCAGGTTGTCGACGGCTCGGGCGTCCAGGCCGTGGCGCTCCGACAGGCGCCCCTCGGCCTCCGCGCGGGGCACGGCCCGCAGCTCGCGGACGAAGGTGCCGAGGGCACGGCCGAGCTCGACCGGCCGGCCGGGGCCGTCGCCGTGCCAGAAGGGCATCTTCCCCGGCTCGCCCGGGGCGGGCGTGACGACGACCCGCTCGGCCGTGATCTCGCTGATCCGCCAGGTGGACGCCCCGAGGAGGAACGTCTCCCCGGCACGGCTCTCGTAGACCATCTCCTCGTCGAGCTCGCCCACCCGGGTGCCGTCGGGCAGGAACACGCCGAACAGCCCCCGGTCGGGGATCGTGCCCCCGCTGGTGACGGCCAGGCGGCGGGCGTCGTCGCGGGCCCGGACCACGCCGGCCACCCGGTCCCACACCACCCGGGGCCGCAGCTCGTGGAACTCGTCGCTCGGGTAGCGGCCGGCCAGCAGGTCGAGCACCGAGGTGAACAGGTCGTCGGTCAGGTCGCGGAACGGGGCCGCCCGGCGGACCAGGGCCAGCAGGTCGTCGACCTGCCACTCGTCGAGGGCGGTGGCGGCGACCACCTGCTGGGCCAGCACGTCGAGGGGGTTGCGGGGGACGCGGGTCTCCTCGACCCAACCGTCGAGCATGCGGTCGACCACCACCGCGGCCTGCAGGAGGTCGCCGCGGTGCTTGGGGAACACCTTGCCGCGGCTCGGCTCCCCCACCCGGTGGCCGGCCCGCCCGATGCGCTGCAGGCCGGACGCCACCGAGGACGGCGACTCGACCTGGACGACCAGGTCGACGGCCCCCATGTCGATCCCGAGCTCCAGCGACGACGTGGCCACCAGGCCCCGCAGCCGCCCGGTCTTGAGCTGGTCCTCGATGGCCAGGCGCTGCTCGCGCGCCAGCGATCCGTGGTGGGCCCTCACCAGGTCGGGGGCTCCCTCGGCCACGGCACCCGTCTCCAGCGCCAGCTCGTTGAGGCGGGCGGCCAGCCGCTCGGCCAGGCGGCGGGCGTTCACGAACACGATGGTCGACCGGTGCGCGAGGACGAGCTCGAGCAGGCGGGGGTGCATCGACGGCCAGATGGACCGGCGGGCCGGGCCGGCGGCGACGGGGCCGCTGGGCAGCTCGTCGGACACGGTCCCCAGCTCGCCCATGTCGTCGACCGCGACGCAGACCTCCACGTCGAGCTCCTTGCGGACCCCCGCGTCGACGACGGCGACCGGCCGCGGCTCGCCCGGGGCCCGCTCGCCCCCGAGGAACCGGGCGATCTCCTCCAGCGGGCGCTGCGTGGCCGACAGGCCGATGCGCTGGGGCGGCCGCTCGCACCGGGCCTCGAGCCGCTCCAGCGACAGAGCCAGGTGGGCCCCACGCTTGGTGGGGGCCAGGGCGTGGATCTCGTCGACGATGACCGTGTGGACGCCCTGCAGGGTGTCGCGGGCCTGCGAGGTGAGCAGGAGGTACAGCGACTCGGGCGTGGTGATCAGCACGTCGGGCGGATGCCGCAGCATCGCCCGGCGGGCTTCGGCCGGGGTGTCGCCGGTGCGCAGGCCGACGGTGGGCTCGGTGAAGGGCAGGCCGAGGCGCTCGGCCGCCAGCCGGATCCCGGCCAGCGGGGCCCGCAGGTTCTTCTCGACGTCGACGGCCAGGGCCCGCAGCGGCGACACGTAGAGCACCCGGGTGCGGCGGGTGCGCTCGGGCGTCGGCTCGTGGACGAGGCGGTCGATCGCCCACAGGAACGCGGCGAGGGTCTTGCCCGAGCCGGTGGGCGCCAGGATCAGGGTGTGGGCACCCGCCGCGATCGGCGGCCACCCCTGGGCCTGTGCCGCGGTGGGCTCGGGGAACGACGCCTCGAACCAGGCGCGGACGGCCGGCGAGAACGGCTCGAGCGCCACGCGCCCAACCTACCGTCGGTCGGTGTCGGCGGTCGGGCGGGAGCCGGGCGCCCGTAGACTCCGACCGTGCCCGAGTACCACCCCGCCTTCGAGGAGTACTGCGAGGCGATCTTCGAGCTCCACGAGGACGACGTCGAGGTGATCCAGGCGAGGATCGTGGAACGCCTCGGGGTCTCCCGGCCGGCGGTGTCGGAGATGGTGCGGCGGATGGAGGGCGAGGGCCTGGTCGCCATCGACGGCGGCAGCATCCGCCTCACCGACTCGGGTCGTGCGCTGGCCGAGCAGGTCGTCCGACGCCATCGGCTGGCCGAGCGGTTCCTCACCGACATCCTGGGCCTGTCGTGGGCGGCGGCCCACAAAGAGGCGGGCAGGTGGGAGCACGTGCTCTCCGACGCCGTCGAGGAGGCGATCGACCGGCTCCTCGGCCGGCCCACCACTTGCCCCCACGGCAACCCGATCCCCGGCTCCACCTACGCCGCGCCCGACGCCCGGCCGCTGGCCGAGGTGGCCGTGGGCGAGCCCTTCACCGTCGCCCGCATCCCCGAGGAGCTCGAGTTCACACCGGGGTTGCTCGAGTTCCTCGAGTCGTCCTCGATCACCCCGGGCCGCCGGGGGGTGGTGACCGCCGTGTCGCCGGACGGCACGCTCACCGTCGAGATCGACGGTGCCGCCGTGGGCGTCGGCTCGTTCGCCAGCGCGCGGATCCTGGTCACCGCGTAGGGGACCCGGCCGAGGGCCCCCGGCCGGGCCTCAGCCCGCAGCGAACAGCTGCTGGGTCAGGTAGTTGGCCTCGCCGATCTGGCCGATCGTCTCCAGCTGGGTCTCCAGCCAGTCGGTGTGCTCCTCCTCGGAGGTGAGGATCGACTCGAACAGCTCCCGGCTGCCGTTGTCGCCCACCTCCACGCACACCGCGATGGCCCGGTTGAGCCGCTCCAGCGCCGCGTACTCGATGTCGAGGTCGAGCCGGAACTGCTCGGGCACCGTCTCGCCCAGGCGCACCGACCCCATGCGCTGCAGGTTGGGCATGCCCTCGAGGTACAGGATCCGGTCGATCAGCAGCTCGGCGTGCCTCATCTCGTCGATCGACTCGTGCTTCACGAACTCGGCCAGGCGCAGGTAGCCCCAGTTCTGGCACAGCTTGGCGTGGCCGAAGTACTGGTTCACCGCGGTGAGCTCGGCGGAGAGCACCTCGTTCAGGAGCTCGATGACCTTGGGATCGCCGCGCACGTGGCCTCCTCGGACGACGGGATGCGGGTGAGGCTAGTAGGAGGGCCGCCCCGGGGCCCTGCCCGCCGCGAGCGGATCAGGCCGCCGACGAGGTGGCCCGGGCGCGAGAGCCGGCGGCCTCCGCGAGCAGCTCGAGGATCGCCTGGTGGCATCCGCCGCAGTCGGACCCGGCCGTGGTGGTCGACGCCACCGCCTCCACGTCGCCCGCCCCGGCGGCGACCGCGGCGCGGATCGCCCGGTCGCCCACCGCCCGGCAGTGGCACACCAGCGCCACGTCAGGCCACCCGCGCCCGGGTGCGGACCGCCACACACATGGCCGTTAGGTTCACCTATCACCCGGCGGTTGTCAACCCTCTCGCAGGGCCTTGACGGGCCCGCGCCCACCCGTTCACACGCTCGATGTTCGGTCTCCCTAACAGCTGACGTAGGGCGCCCCCGAGCCGGACCGCACCGTCGGGGCCACGGCGGCCGACGTCGCCTTCGACGGCGTGCCGGCCACGCTCCCCGCCGGCGAGACGGTCGAGTCGGTGATGACGAACGGGGAGCGCGGCATAGTCACCACCGTCGAGGTCTCCTGACGGGTCGGGCCTAGCCTGGCGCCATGACGCGCACCTACTCCGTCCCGGGCATCAGCTGCGACCACTGCAAGCACGCCATCGAGGGTGCGGTCGCCGGGGTCCCCGGGGTGGCGGAGGTGAAGGTCGACGTGGCCGCCAGGACCGTGGCGGTGGACGGCGACGCCACCGACGACGCCGTCCGGGCCGCGATCGACGAGGCCGGCTACGACGTCGCCGGCGTGTCCTGATCGGGAGGCGGGCCGGCGCCGGGGCCACTGCTACCGGCCGGCCCTCCGGGCTCCGGGCCCGGCGGGGCGAGGGAGCCGTCGAAGCCCATCGTGCGATGGGTGCCGTCGCAGAAGGGCTTGGTGGGCGACTGCCCGCACCGGCACAGGGCGACGTTCGCGCCCCCGCTCACGTCCAGCTCGGTGCCGGCCGCGTCGGTGAGCCGGAAGGGCCCGGTCACCACGTAGGGGCCGTCGGTGCGGATGCGGATCGTCACCTGCTCGTCGGCCATCGCCGCCGAGGGTAGCGGTGACCACCGGGCCCGGGACGACGACCGCCGCTACTCGGCCAGCGCGTCGGGGAGCGGCTCGGCGTGGACGACGGCCAGCCGCTTGGTGGCCCGGGTGAGGGCCACGTAGAGCGCCCGGAGGCCCTGCGCCTCCTCGGCGACGATCCGGCTGGGCTCGACGACGACGGCGGCGTCGAGCTCGAGGCCCTTCACCAGCCCGACCGGCACCACGGTGACCGGGCGCTCGAGCCCCTGGCGGTCGGCCCGGCCCACGTCGAGCCCGGAGACCTCGAGCGCCTCCTCGATGGGCCCCACCAGCGACTCGGGCACGATCACCGCCACGCTGGCCTCCCCCAGGGCGGCGAGGGCGTCGGCCGCCTCGTCCGCCACCGCGGCCCCCAGGTCGGGGCCGGCACCCCGGATGTGGGGTGGGTCCTCGCCCTCGCGCACCGAGCTGGGCGGCGCCAGACCCGGCGCGGCCACCGACAGCACCCGCGCCGCCAGGGCCATGGCCTGGCTCGGGATCCGGTAACCGATGGTGAGCTCGCGCAGGCGGGACGGCTTGCGGTCGGGCAGGTGGGCGAGCACGTCGTCCCACCGGTCAGGGGCGAACGGGCCCGTGGCCTGGGCGATGTCGCCCACGACCGTCATCGAGCCGTTCAGGGAGCGGCGAGCGAGCATCCGCAGCTGCATCGGGGTGAGGTCCTGGGCCTCGTCGACCACGATGTGGCCGTAGGTGCGCACGTCGTCGTCGCCCTTGTCGCCCCTCGTCGGCCTGGATCCCAGCAGGGAGCGGGCCTCGTCGAGCAGCGCCACGTCGCCGGCGGTCCAGACCACGTCCGCGACCGAGAGGGACCGGCCCCGGTGCAGCAGGACGAGCTCGCGATCGTCGAGCACGCCCCGGCCGGCCGAGCGCAGCAGCGGCAGGGAGCCGAACAGGTCGTGCAGGAGCTCGGCCGGGGTCAGCACGGGCCACATCCACTCCAGCGCGGCCCGCACCTCGTCGGTGCGGCGGACCCGGTCGCGCACGGTGGTCGGGTTGAGGCTGTCGCGCCCGCTGCCGGCCAGCGCCGCGAACACTGCCTGCTCGACGAACCGCCGGGCGGCGTTGTGGCGCCGGAACCGGCGGCGGGCCTGGCGCACGATCCGCGCGCTCTCGTCGGCGGTGAGCCGGAGGCTGGTGAGGCCGTAGCCCACCACCAGGTCGGCGCGCAGCGGCCGCTCCCGGTCACGGACGGCCCTGGTGAGCACCGAGCTCATGCGGGCGTCGCCCTTCACCCTCGCCGCGTCGGGGTGGTCGGTGCCGCGCACGCGCACGTCGGGCACGAGGTCGGCCAGGACGACGAGCTCGACGCCGGCCTCGCCGAGCGACGGGAGCACCCGGTCGATGTAGCGCAGGAACACCCGGTTCGGGCCGACCACCAGCACGCCCTGGTCCTCGAGCGGGAACCGGTGGGTGTAGAGCAGGTACGCCGCTCGGTGCAGCGCGACGACCGTCTTGCCGGTGCCCGGACCGCCCTGCACCACCATCACCCCACCGGGCTCCGAGCGGATGACCTCGTCCTGCTCGCCCTGGATGGTGGCGACGATGTCGCGCAGCTTCCCCGTGCGCGACTGCTCGAGAGCGGAGATGAGGGCGCCGTACCCGTTGATCTCCCGCCCGTCGACGGCACCCTCGAGGTGGTCGAGATCGAACAGCTCGTCCTCGAGGTCGAGCAGCGTGCGGCCCTTCACCATGAAGTGGCGCCGGCGCACGAGGCCCATCGGCACCCGACCCGTCGCCCGGTAGAACGGCTCGGCCACCGGCGCCCGCCAGTCGACCACCACCGGCTCCTGCCGGTCGTCGCTGACGGCCAGCCGGCCGATGTGGAACGTCTCGCCGGCCCCGCGGTCGATCCGGCCGAACACGAGGGCCTCGTCGCCCAGCTCGAGCTGCGACAGCCGGGCGCGGATGGTGTCCTCGATCACGTCGCGCTCGTAGCGGGCCTGGTGGGTGCCGCCCCGGCCGACGTCGGCCAGGCTCCGGAGCCGCACGGCCGCCTCTCGGGCACGGTCGAGACAGTCGTACGCGTGGTCGACGTAGGCCTGCTCGGCCGCCAGCTCCGGGTGGGTCCCCATCACCGTCCTTTCCCGGACCCGAGGGATGCCGACTGGGACATCGAGGATCGACCATCGTACCGGTACCCGCCGGGCTACCCGGCGATCGGGCGCTTGAGCGCACCCCGAGCGCCGGGGTGCACGACGCGGCGGCGTCCCGGTCGCGCTAGTGATGGGGGGATGGCGCCGTCGATCGGACTGGTGCTCGGCGCGGGAGGGGCCACGGGTGGCGCCTTCCACGCCGGCGCGCTCACCGCCCTGGCCGACGTCACCGGCTGGGACGCCCGCACCGCCGAGCTGGTGGTCGGCACGTCGGCGGGGGCGGCCGTGGCCTCGGGCCTGCGGGCCGGCCTGTCGCCCGCCGACCTCGCCCACCGGGCCGCCGGCCGCCCGCTGTCCCCCGAGGGCGAGGCCCTCCTGGCCGGCGCCGGGCCGCCCGTCGATCCGCTCCGCCTGCCACCGGCCCGCCACTGGTGGCCGCCGGTCCCGGCCGCGCCCCGGCTCCTGGTGACCGAGGTGCTGCAGCCCTGGCGCTGGCGAGCCGGCGTGGCCCTGGCCGCCGCCCTCCCGGAGGGCACGCGCTCCACCGACCCGCTGGCCGAGCGGGCCCGGGCGGTGCACGCCGGCCGGCGGTGGCCGGAACGACCGCTGTGGATCTGCGCGGTGCGGCTGGGCGACGGCGCCCGCGTGGTCCTCGGGCGGGACGTGCGGGTCGACGCCGACATCGGCGACGCCGTCGCGGCCTCCTGCGCGGTGCCGGGGCTCTTCGCGCCCCGCCGGATCGGACGCGACCGGTACGTGGACGGCGGCGTCCACGCGCCCACCAACGCCGACCTGCTGGCCGGGCTGGGCTTCGACCTGGTGGTCGTGTCGTCGCCGATGTCGGCCACCGCCGACGGCCTGCGGGCCGCAGCCGACCGCATCCCCAGGGCGTGGCACCGCCACACCCTGGACACCGAGGTCGCCGCGGTGCGCCGGATGCACACGCCGGTCCTGGTGCTCGAACCGACCGCCGCCGACCTGCGCGTGATGGGCGTGCGCGCCCTCGACGCGGGCCGCGCCGCGGCGGTGGCCGGCCAGGTGGAGGCGGGCGTGCGGCGGCGCCTCCAGCGGCCCGAGGCCGCGGCCGACGCCCCTGCGCTCGACGTGCTGCGGGCGGCCGCGGCCGCGTAGGGTCGGTGGGCGGTGCCCCCTCCCCCTGCGCTCTCCGACGGCCCGTTCCTGCGCGCCTGTCGCCTGCAGCCCGGCCCGCGCGTTCCCGTGTGGTTCATGCGGCAGGCCGGGCGCTCCCTGCCGGAGTACCGGGCGGTGCGCGGTGAGGGGTCGATCCTGCAGGCCATCGCCCGGCCCGACGTGGCCGCCGAGATCACCCTGCAGCCGGTCCGCCGCTACGGGGTCGACGCGGCCGTGCTCTTCTCCGACATCGTCGTGCCCCTCGCCGCCATCGGCTTCGGGGTCGACGTGGCCCCGGGCACGGGGCCGGTCGTCGACCGGCCGTTCCGGCGGGCCGCCGACCTGGACCGGCTGCGCCCCCTCGAGCCCGAGAGCGACGTGCCGTACGTGCTCGAGACGGTGCGCATCCTCGTGGGGGAGCTGGCCGTGCCGCTGCTCGGCTTCGCCGGCGCCCCGTTCACCCTGGCCAGCTACCTGATCGAGGGCCGCCCGTCGCGCACCTACGCGGGCACGAAGGCGCTGATGTACGGCGAGCCGTCGCTGTGGCACCGCCTGCTCGACTGCCTGGCCGACCTCTCGCTGGCGTTCCTGCGGGCGCAGATCGAGGCCGGGGCGTCGGCGGTGCAGCTGTTCGACTCGTGGGCGGGGGCGCTGTCGGCACCCGACTACGAGCGGTACGTGCTCCCCGCCAGTCGCAAGGTGCTGGAGGGCGTCGCCGACCTGGGGGTCCCTCGCGTGCACTTCGGGGTGGGCACCGGCGAGCTGCTGGGGTTGATGGCCGACGCCGGTGCCGACGTGGTGGGCGTCGACTGGCGGGTGCCGATCGACGAGGCTCGCCGCCGCATCGGCGCGCACCGCGGCGTGCAGGGGAACCTCGACCCGGCGGTGTGCCTGGCCCCGTGGGAGGTCGTGGCCGCGCAGGCGCGCGACGTGCTGGCCCGCAACGGTGGCCGGCCGGGCCACGTGTTCAACCTGGGCCACGGCGTGCTGCCCGAGACCGACCCGGGGGTGCTCGAGCGGCTCGTGGAGCTGGTGCACGCCGAGGGCCGCGCCGACGGCCCCGTCACCGAGGATCCGACCACCGAGGAGCACCCATGAACGACCGCGTCGGCGTCGTGCTGATGGCCTACGGCACCCCTCGCCACCCTGACGAGCTCCCCGCCTACTACACCGACATCCGGCGGGGCCGGCCCCCCACGGCCGAGCTGCTGGCCGAGCTGCGCGGGCGCTACGACGCCATCGGCGGGCTGTCGCCCCTCGCGGCCATCACCGACGCCCAGCACCGCCGGCTGCAGGCGACCCTCGACGAGCGGGCCCCCGGCCGCTTCGACGTGCGCCTCGGCCTCAAGCACACCCCGCCCTTCATCGAGGACGCGGTGCGGGGCCTGGCCCTCGACGGCGTCACCCGGGCCGTGGGCCTGGTGCTGGCGCCGCACTGGTCGGCTCCCTCGATCGGCACCTACCAGGAGCGGGCCGCCTCCGCCGGCGCCGGGCTGGGGCTGCGGGTCGTGCCGATCGACAGCTGGCACCTCGAACCCGCCTACCTCGACTTCCTGGCGGCCGGCGTGACCGAGCGCCTGGCGTCGCTCCCCGAGGGGTCCAAGGTGCTGTTCACCGCCCACTCGATCCCGCAGCGGTACGTCGACAGCGGCGACCCCTACCCGCAGCAGCTCCGACAGACGGCCGAGGCGGTGGCCGGGCGGGTCGGCCTGCAGCCGTGGTCGGGCTGGGCGGTGGCGTGGCAGAGCGCAGGCCGCACCCCGGACCCGTGGATCGGCCCCGACGTGCTCGAGGTGCTGCGCGACCTGGGGGCCACCGGCAGGGGAACCGGCGTCCTGGTGTGCCCGTGCGGCTTCGTGGCCGACCACCTCGAGGTGCTCTACGACCTCGACGTCGAGGCCCGCGCCGTGGCCGAGGGGGCGGGCCTGGCGTTCGCCCGCACCCCGTCGATGAACGACGATCCGACGGTGCTCGGCGCGCTGGCCGACCGGGTCGCCGCCGCCGCCGGGTGAGCGGCACCCCACCCCGCCCGATCGCGGGCGGCGAGGGGGTGGGCGGCTCGGCACCCACCGGCCGCCGGCACGTCGTCGTCGTCGGTGGGGGTGTGACCGGCCTGGCCGCGGCCCACGCCCTCCGGGGCGGCGACGACCCGCCCGCGGTCACGGTCCTCGAGGCGTCGGGACGACTGGGCGGCAAGATCCTCACCACGCCCGTCGACGGGATCGCCGTCGACGCCGGGCCCGACAGCGTGCTCGCCCGGGTGCCGTGGGGCGTCGACCTCCTCCGCGAGCTGGGCCTGGGCGACGAGCTGGTGTCGCCCGTGCAGGGGTCGGCGTACGTGTTCACCCGGGGACGCCTCCGGCGCATCCCCGAGGGCCTGGTGCTGGGCGTGCCCGCCGACCTGGCGTCCCTGGCCCGCTCGGGCGTGCTCTCCCCGGCCGGCGTGGCCCGGGCCGGCCTCGACCTGGTGCTGCCCCGCTCCCGCTTCTACGGGCCCGACGCCGACTCGGTCGGCGCCGTGGTCCGGGCCCGCTTCGGGCGCGAGGTGGCCGAACGCCTGGTCGACCCCCTGCTGGGCGGCATCAACGCCGGCGACGCCGACCGCCTGTCGCTGCGGGCGTCGGCCCCCCAGCTGGGCGCCGTGGCGTCGGGCTCCCGCAGCCTCCTGCTCGCCCTCCGGGCCCAGCAGCGGGCCCAGCGGGCCGCGGCCACGGCGACAGGCGGCGCCGCGCCCGTCTTCGTCACCCTGCCCGGGGGCCTCGGCCGCCTGATCGACGCCCTCGCCCTGCGCCTTCGGGGCGCCAAGGTGGCGCTCGACCACCCGGTGGAGCGCGTCGAGCGCGACCCGGCGTCGGGCACGTACGTCGTGCACACCGCCGGCCCCAACCGCCGTCGGGTGGGCGCCGACGCCGTCGTGCTCGCAACCCCGGCGCCGGCGGCGGCCGCCGTGCTCCGCGACATCGCCCCGGCCCCGGCCGCCCGCCTGGCTGCGGTGCCCTACTCGTCGGTCGCCCTCGTCACCCTGGCCCTGCCCTCGTCGGCCGTCGGCCACCCCCTCGACGCCAGCGGGCTCCTCGTGCCGCGACGTGAGGGGCTCCTGGTCACTGCCTGCTCCTTCGGCTCCAGCAAGTGGGCGCACTGGGCCCGCCCCGGCCGGGTGCTGCTGCGGGTGTCGGCCGGGCGGTACGGCGACGAACGGGCCCTCGCCCTCGACGACGGCGCCCTCGTCGACGCGCTCCTCGCCGACCTCCGCACGATGCTCGGCCTGACCGGCCGGCCCGACGAGGCGAGGGTCACCCGCTGGGAGCGGTCGTTCCCGCAGTACGAGCCCGGCCACCTCGACCGGGTGGCGGTGCTCGAGGCCGAGCTGCGAGAGGCGGCGCCGGGCGTGGCCCTGGCCGGGGCGGCCTACCGGGGCGTCGGCATCCCCGCCTGCATCCGCCAGGGCCGTGAGGCCGCCACCGCCGTGGCCGCGCACCTGGCCGGGAGGAGCGCGTGAGCCGCCACGACGAGGTCAGGTCCGGGCCCCGGCCCGCCGATGCTCCGGGTGTGAAGGGCCGCCTGCTCGCCGTCGTGGCGTCGTCGCTGCTCGTCGTGGGCGTCCTCGTCGGCCTGCTCGTCGCCGACCCCGTCGAGGGTGGACCCGACCCCGTCCTCGCGACCGACAGCCCCGTCCTGCTGGCCGGCTCGGCGGCCGGTCGCCCGGCCGCCCCGAAGGCGTCGGCCACGACGGTCGCGACCCTGCCGCCGCTGCCCCAGCCGGCCATGCCCCCCGACGACCCGTACGCCCCCGAGCCCGACGTGGTCGTGGGCACCATCGAGATCCCGAGGCTGGGCGTGGCCGAGACGCTCCGCCAGGGGCTGTCGCTCGTGACGATCGACCGGGGCCCGAGCCACTGGCCGGGCACCGCCCTCCCGGGCCAGCTCGGCAACGTCGTGGTGGCCGGCCACCGGGTGACGCACAGCAAGCCCTTCCGGCACCTCGACCAGCTCGTGGCCGGCGACCAGGTGGTCTTCACGGTCGCCGGCGCGCGCCACGTGTACGAGGTGACCGGCGCCGAGGTGGTCACGCCCGATGCCGTCCGGATCGTCAGCCAGACCCACGACCGCACCGGCACGCTCTTCGCCTGCCATCCCCCCGGGTCCGCGTCCCACCGGTACGTGGTGCACCTCCGCTACGTCGGCTGATCGCCCGCCGGGGCGGCCGGCCGACGTGCCGACCCCCCACGGAGCGGCGATCATGGACGCCCGCATGCCCCGCTCCCTCCTCGTGACGCTGGCCGCTCTCGGCGCCGGGCTCCTCGTGGCCGCGGCGCTCCCCCCGGTGGGGGTGTGGCCGCTCGCCGTCGCGGGGATCGCGATCCTCGACCGCCTGCTGGCCGGGCAGGGCGCCGCCACCCGCTTCCGCCGGGGGTCGCTCGTCGGTGCCGGCTGGCTCTTCCCCACCCTGGCCTGGATGGTCGACATGACCCTCCCCGGCTACGTCGTCGCCGCCACGGCGTACAGCGCCCTCGTCGGGCTGGCCGCGCTGGCGGTGCCACCCGGGCGGGGCCGACGCCTCGCCCTGCCGGCGGCCCTCACCCTGGTGGAGGCCCTCCGCTGGGCCTGGCCGTTCGGCGGAGTGCCCCTCTCGACCCTGGCCATGGGCCAGGCCGCCGGCCCCCTGGCAGCCGTCGTCCGGGTGGGCGGGAGCCTGCTGCTGGTGGCCGCGGTGGCCACCGCCGGCGTCGCCCTGTCCGCCGCCCTCGAACGGCGCTGGCGGCCGGCCCTCGCCGGCCTGACCGTGGTGGCGGCCCTGCTCGCGGCGGCCGCGGTGGCCCCCGACGGCCGGGGGGCGGGCCGGCTCGACGTCGCCCTGGTGCAGGGCGGCGGGCCCCAGGGCACCCGGGCCTCCTCCACCGACGAGCGCCAGGTGTTCGAGCGCCACCTGGCCGCCAGCCGCGACGTCCCCCCCGGCACCGACCTGGTGGTGTGGCCCGAGAACGTGGTGAACGTCGAGGGCCCCGTCACCGAGACCCGCGAGGGCCCCGAGCTGGCTCTGCTGGCCCGATCGCTCGGCACCACCCTGGTGGCCGGCGTGGTCGAGGGCGACGGCGACGCGTTCCACAACGCGGCGGTGGTGTGGGCCCCCGACGGCACCATCGTCGACCGCTACGAGAAGGTCCAGCGGGTGCCGTTCGGCGAGTACGTGCCCTTCCGCAGCCTGCTCGACGACCTGGTCGACCTGTCGGAGGTCCCCCGGGACGCGGTCGTGGGCGCCGGGCCCGCCGTGGTCGACTCGCCCCAGGGTCCCCTGGCCGTGGCCATCTCGTGGGAGATCTTCTTCCCTCGGCGGGGGGTCGACGGGGTCGCCAACGGCGGCGAGCTGCTGCTCAACCCCACCAACGGCTCGTCGTACCGAGGGATCCTCGTGCAGAGCCAGCAGATCGCCTCGTCGCGGCTACGGGCCATCGAGACCGGGCGCTGGGTGCTCCAGGTGGCCCCGACCGGGTTCAGCGCCCTCGTCACGCCCGACGGCCGGGTCGTGGCCCGCAGCGCGGTCGGCGAGCAGACGGTCGTCACCGGCACCGTCGAGCGCCGCACCGGCCGGACGCTGTACGTGCGCTGGGGCGACGCACCGGTGCTGGTGCTCGCCGCCCTGGCCCTCGGGCTGGCCTGGGCCCTCGCCCACCACCACCCCGGGGCGCGACGGCCGGCCCCGGCGGCGGTGCCGGCGACCCCCGAGCCGAGCCCCGCCGACTGAACCGGGCCGGGTCCGGCCCCCTCACACCTCGAGCAGCAGCGTCACCGGGCCGTCGTTGGCCAGCTCGACCACCATCTCGGCCCGGAAGCGCCCGGTCTCGACGGTGGCGCCGAGCTCCCGCAAGCGGTCCACCACCGCCTCGACCAGGGGTTCGGCCTGCTCGGGCGGGGCCGCCGCGACCCACGACGGCCGACGCCCCCGGGCGGTGTCGCCGTACAGCGTGAACTGGCTCACCACCAGCACCTCGCCGCCGGTCTCCGCCACCGAGCGGTTCATCACACCGTGCTCGTCGTCGAGCACCCGCAGGTGCCACACCTTGGCCGCCAAGCGGTGGGCGGCGGCCTCGTCGTCGCCGTGGGTGACGCCCACCAGCACGCACAGCCCGGCCCCGATCCGCCCCACGACGGCGCTGTCGACGCTCACGCGGGCCCATCGCACCCGCTGCACCACGGCCCGCACGGCCCGCCACCCTAGGCACCCCGGCGGGCACCGGTGGGGCCCCTCGCCCGACCGCACTTGACCCCCCGGTCAAGAGCCGTAGGCTGTCCCGTCGTGTCTGCTCCGGATGGCCCGCTCCGCATCGCCCTGCTCTCCTACCGGGGCAAGCCGCACTGCGGCGGCCAGGGCGTGTACACGCGCCACCTGAGCAAGGCGCTGGCGGACGTCGGGCACCACGTCGAGGTGTTCTCGGGCCAGCCGTACCCCGTGCTCGACGACCGGGTGACCCTGCACCGGCTCCCCAGCCTCGACATCTTCAACGAGCACTTCCCCGGCCGGATGCCGGCCTTCTGGGAGATCAAGACCCTCCCCGACGCGGCCGAGCTGCTCACGTTCTGCACCGGCACGTTCCCGGAGCCCCTGGCCTTCACCCTGCGCGCCTACCAGCACGTGAAGCAGCGCCCGGGCGAGTTCGACCTCGTCCACGACAACCAGAGCCTCGGGTACGGGCTGATCGGCATCCAGCGCCTCGGGGTGCCCGTGATCGCCACGATCCACCACCCGATCACCGTCGACCGGCGCCTCGAGCAGGACCACGCCCCCAACTGGCGGAAGCGGTTCTCGGTCGGGCGCTGGTACGGCTTCACCGCCATGCAGAGCCGGGTGGCCCAGCGCGTCCCCAAGGTGATCACGGTGTCGGAGAACTCCCAGGCCGACATCCACCGCGACCACGGCGTGCCCCTCGACCGCATGGCCGTGGTGCCCGTCGGGGTCGACCCCGACCTGTTCCGGCCGCTCCCCCACGTGGAGCGCCGGCCCGGGCGCATCATCACCACGGCCTCCGCCGACGTGACGATGAAGGGCCTCGTGTACCTGCTGGAGGCGCTGGCCAAGATCCGCACCGAGCACGAGCACGCCGACCTGGTGGTGATCGGCCGACCCAAGGAGGAGGGCAAGGCGGCCCGCACCATCGAGCGCCTCGGCCTGGAGCCGGTCGTGCACTTCGTGTCAGGGGTGTCCGACGAGCGCATCGTCGAGCTCTACGCCGAGGCCGAGGTGGCCGTGGTGCCCAGCCTCTACGAGGGGTTCTCGCTGCCGGCCATCGAAGCCATGTGCTGCGCCGTGCCGCTGATCGCCACCAGCGGCGGCGCCCTCCCTGAGGTGGTCGGCGCAGACGGCGACACCGCCCTGGTGGTCCCGCCCGGCGACAGCGACGCCCTGGCCGCCTCCCTCCGGCGGGCGTTCGCCGACCCCGCCCTCCGGGAGCGGGTCGGGCACAACGGCCGCCAGCGGGTGATCGACCGCTGGAGCTGGCGGGTCACCGCCGAGCGAACCGTGGCCCAGTACCGCGAGCTGCTCGCCCTCCCGAACCCCTGCGGCACGCCTGCCGGGGCCCGCTGAGCGGTGCTGACCGTCGAGTACGACCGGCTGGGCGTCCGCGCCGGCGACCGCCTGCTCGACCTCGGGTGCGGCGCCGGGCGCCACGCCTTCGAGGCCGCCCGCCGCGGGGCGCGGGTGGTGGCCCTCGACTACGACGCGGCCGAGCTGAAGGACGTGGCCGCCCTGTTCGAGGGCATGCACGAGACGGGCGAGGCCACCGGGCCCACGGCCGCGGTGAACGGCGACGCCGGGCGCCTCCCCTTCCCCGACGGCGCCTTCGACCGGGTGATCGCGGCCGAGGTGCTCGAGCACCTGCCCGAGGATCAGCGGGCCCTGGCCGAGCTCGCCCGCGTGCTGCGCCCCGGTGGGACCATGGCCGTCACGGTGCCCTCCTGGCTGGCCGAGCGGGTGTGCTGGGCCCTGTCCGACGAGTACCACGCGCCCTTCGTGGCCGGCGGCCACGTGCGCATCTACACCGAGCCGGAGCTGCGGGCGAAGCTGGAGACAACCGGGCTGCAGCTCGTCGGGGCGCACCGAGCCCATGCCCTCCACACGGCCTACTGGTGGCTGCGCTGCGCCGTGGGCCCCACCGACGACGACCACCCGCTCGTGCGCGCGTACCACCGCGTGCTGGTGTGGGACATCACCGACCACCCGCCCCTCACCCGCTGGACCGAGCGGGCACTGAACCCGGTGCTGGGCAAGAGCCTGGTGCTGTACGCCCGCAAACCCGAACAGGAGCCGTCACGTGCGATCGCCCGAGCCTGAGCTGAGGATCCCCGAGGTCGACGGCGTGCTGTCGGCAGCCGAGGCCGAGCGAACGGCCGACGCCATCGCGGCGCAGCAGACGCCACAGGGGCTGATCCTGTGGTTCCCGGGGGGCCACGCCGACCCCTGGAACCACGTGGAGGCGGCCATGGCGCTGGCCGTCGCCGGTCGCCGGGCCGAGGCCGAGCTGGCGTACCGGTGGCTCGCCGACCACCAGCTGCCCACCGGCGCCTGGCACCACTACTACCTGGCCGACGGCATCGAGGACCCCAAGTTCGACACCAACGTCACGGCCTACGTGGCCGCCGGCGTGTGGCACCACTGGCTCGTCACCCGCGATCGCGGCTTCCTCGAGACCATGTGGCCGGTGGTCGACCGGGCCATCGAGTTCGTGCTCGACCTGCAGACGCCCCGCGGCGAGATCATCTGGGCCCGCCACGCCGACGGCACGCCCTGGTCGTTCGCGCTCCTCACCGGCTCGTCCAGCATCGCCCACAGCCTCCGCTGCGCGATCGCCATCGCCGAGGAGATGGGCGAGGAGCGGCCCGACTGGGAGCTGGCCGCGGCCCGGCTGTCCCACGTGATCGCCACCCAGCCCGACGCCTTCGCCCCGAAGCACCGCTGGGCCATGGACTGGTACTACCCGGTGCTCGCCGGGGTGATCGAGGGTCGGGCCGGTCGCGACCACCTGGCCCGGCGGTGGGGCACCTTCGCCATGGGCGGGCGGGGGATCCGCTGCGTGAGCGATCGGCCGTGGGTCACCGCCGCCGAGACCTGCGAGTGCAGCCTGGCGCACCTGGCCGTGGGCGATCGCGACACCGCGCTCTCGCTGTTCGCGTGGGCGCAGCGCCTCCGCCACCACGACGGCTCGTACTGGACGGGCATCGTCTACCCGGAGGAGATCAACTTCCCCGGCGGCGAGCAGTCGACGTACACGGCTGCGGCGGTGCTGCTGGCCGCCGATGCCCTGGCCGGCGCCTCCCCGGCGGCCGGGCTGTTCCTGGGGGAGACGCTGCCCGAGGTGATGCGCCTGGGCGACGACGACCCGGATCCCGATCTCGTGTCGGACTAGCGTCGGGCGGCGATGCCGGACCGGGAGCTGCGCTTCGAGCGGTCGATGACCGACGCCGAGGCGCTCATGTGGAGCATCGAGCGCGATCCGTGGCTCTCGCCGAGCGGCGCGTCGATCACGCTGTTCGACCGCCCGATCGACTTCACCCGCTTCCGGCGCCTCATGAGCAGCGCGGTGGCCGCCGTGCCTCGGCTGCGCCAGCACGTGGTCGCCCCGGCCGCACCGCTGGCACCACCCCGGTGGGAGACCGACCACGAGCTCGATCTCGACTGGCACGTGCGCCGGGTCGGGGCGCCCGGCAGCGGGAGCCTCGACGACCTCCTCGAGTGGATGGCGCTGTTCATGCAGGACCCCTACGACCGCTCCCGCCCCCTCTGGCAGTACGTCGTGATCGACGGCATCGAGGGCGGGCTCGGCGCCATCGCCTCCAAACTCCACCACGTCGTGATCGACGGCCAGGGGGCCGTCCGCCTGGCCGAGGCGTACGTCGCTGTGGAGCGCGACGCGCCCGACCCCCCCGAGGTCGACCTCGCCGCCGCCCTCGCCGCGGACCGCGAGGCCCCGCCCGGGGTCGTCGACGGGGCTCGCGACCTGGTGGCCGGCGCGCTGCGCCTCCCCACCAGCGCCGGCCGCAGCGTGGTCGATGCCCTCACCCACCCGCAGCGGCTGCTGTCGGCCCGCCAGGAGGCCGAAAGCCTGGCGCGCGCCACCCGCGACCAGCTCCACCCGGCCGGCTCGACCCTGTGGCAGGCCCGGTCCCGGCGGCGACGGGTGGAAGCGCTGAGCATGCCGTACGACGCCGCCCACGACGCGGCCAGAGCGCTCGGCGGCACCCTCAACGACCTGTTCGTCGCCGGCGCGGTCGACGCCGGGGTGCGCTACCACGAGGCGCTCGGCGCCGAGGTCGAGCGCTTCCACCTCACCTTCGTCGTCAGCACCCGGGCCGGTGACGACGGCGCCACCAACGCCTTCACGCCGATCCCGGTCGACGTGCCCGCCGGCCGCATGGACCCCAGGAACCGCTTCGCGGTGATCCGCGACCTGCTCCACGCCCGCCGCGGCGACGTGCACGGCAGCGGACCCATGGCCACGGTCGCGGCCCTCGCCAACCTGATCCCGACCGCCGTCGTGACCAGCACGATCCGCTCGCAGGCCGCCCACATCGACTTCGCCACCAGCAACCTGCCCGGCTACCTCGGCGACACGTACGTCGCCGGCGCCCGGACGCTGCACACCTACGTGTTCGGCCCGGTGGCCGGCACCGCGTGCAACCTCACGCTGTTCACCACGGCCGGCAGCGTCGACATCGGCGTGCACGCCGATCCGGCCGCCATCACCGACACGGCCCTGCTGCGCCGCTGCCTCGACGACGCCTACGCCGACCTGCTGGCGGGCTAGGGCCCGCGCCCGGCGGTCAGCCGGCCCGGCAGAGCACCCGCAGGCTCCCCACGGCGCGCAGCTCCACGAAGCGGCCCGACCCGAGGGCCCGGCGGTACACCTCGTAGGGCGGGCGGCCGCCGTCGGCGGGGTCGGGGAAGACGTCGTGGATGGCGAGCAGCCCGCCGGGCGCCACCTTGGGCCCCCAGGCGTCGAAGTCGGCGTGGGCCGGGCCCTCGCCGTGACCGCCGTCGATGAAGAGGAGGGCCAGCGGTGTCGCCCAGTGACCGGCGACGCGCACCGACTCGCCCACCACCGCCACCACTGCATCCTCGAGGCCGGCACCGGCGATGGTGCGCCGGAAGCACGGCAGCGTGTCGAGCCGGCCGACCTCCGGATCGACGAGGTCGGGCTCGTGCCACTCCCAACCGGGCTGGTTCTCCTCCGACCCCCGGTGGTGGTCGACGGTGAAGAGGAGGGTGCCGGCGGAACGGGCGGCCGCGCCCAGGTAGATCGACGACTTGCCGCAGTAGGTGCCGATCTCCAGCAGCGGGCGGCCGGGCACGGCGGCCGCGGCCTCGGCCCCCGCCTCGTGCAGGGCCAGGCCCTCGTCGGGAGGCATGAAGCCCCGGGCGGCCTCGGCCGCCCGGCGCAGCACCTCGTCCATCACCAGCTGTCCCAGTGCACGACCCGGTCGAGCG
Source organism: Acidimicrobiales bacterium (assembly GCA_016716005.1). NCBI lineage: Bacteria > Bacillati > Actinomycetota > Acidimicrobiia > Acidimicrobiales > Acidimicrobiales bacterium. Next base: position 2,520,033 of record JADJXE010000001.1, on the reverse strand, counting down.
GCACTCGGGGTGCCGGCTTGAAGTCGGTGCCCCGGGTGTGGGCCACCGGGATCAGCGCCGTCTGCATGGTGGTCTCGAAGGGGATGCCGAGCAGCTCTGCGGCCTGCTCCTCGTAGATCAGGTGCAGCGTCGTCCACGACGTGCCGAGGCCGCGCGCCCGGGCGGCGAGCATGAAGCTCCAGGCCGCCGGCAGGATCGACCCCCACACGCTGGCCTGGAACAGGGCGGGCTGGCCGTCGGTGCGCCCCTCGATGCACGGCACCAGCAGCGCCGGCGCCCGGTGCATGTTGTCGGCGAGGTACTGCGCCGACGCCGCGACCCGCTGCTGGGTGGGCGCCCGCTCGGGATCGTCGGCGAAGAGGGCACCGGCGAAGAACGGCGCGCTCTTGTAGAACTCCCAACCCTGCCGGTAGAGGTCGGCCAGGGCCAGGCGGATGGCGGGGTCGGTGACGACCACGAAGTGCCAGCCCTGCTGGTTGGAGCCGCTGGGCGCCTGCGTGGCCAGGGCCAGGCACTCCTCCAGCACCTCCCGCGCGAGCGGGCGATCGAAGTCGAGGCGCTTGCGCACCGCCCGGGTGGTGGCGAGCAGCTCATCGGGCGTGAGGTCGAGCAGGGCCATGGCGGCGTTCCCCCGGGGACGGTCGGCGATGCGTGAGCCCGGCAGCCTACCGAGGGCTCGGCGCGGGCTCGCCCCGGTGGAAGAGCACCCGGTCGAGCAGGAAGAACTTGGCCACCCACAGCAGCCCGAACGCGGTCAGGTTGGCGGCGCTCACCGCCAGGGTCGAGGTCGTCCAGTTGTCGACGATCGCCACGAACAGCGTCGACAGCAGGAGCCCGGCCAGCGCCATGCCCCAGAACGGCATGATCTCGCCCCACAGGCGGTTGCGGTCGTTCTTCCCCCACACCCAGTACCGGCTGAGGATGTAGGCGGGCACGGCCGACACGCTGACCGCCACCACGTTCGAGGCGGTGCCCGGCCACCCGAGGAGGCCGTGGGTGACGATGATCACGACCTGGGTGATAACCACGCCCACCACCGAGACCATCGAGTACTTGACCGCCTTGCGGCCCAGGTCGGAGCGCAGGTGGGCGACCACGGCCGAGGGGCGGAGATCCATCCCGGCCAGGCTACGGCGTGGGGAGCAGGGCGTTGGCCCGGGCGCACGCGCCGAGCCAGCGGGCCGACGGCTTCACCTGCCGCTCCTGGGTCGTCCGGTCGACGGCGACGATGCCGAACGTGGGCGCGTAGCCGAGCACCCACTCGAAGTTGTCGAGCAGGCTCCAGCACGTGTAGCCCAGCACGTCGATGCCGTCGTCGAGGCACCGGCCCACACCCTCGAGGGCGCGCTGCACGTACACCACCCGACGCTCGTCGTCGGCGGTGCCGATGCCGTTCTCGGTGACCAGCAGGGGCGTGCCGTCGGTGACCTGCCACGCCCGGCGGATCGTGGCCTCGAGGGCCTCGGGCCAGAACTCGTAGCCCATGAGGGTGGTCTCGACGCCGGGCTCGGGGCCGAGGGTGCCGCCCGGCCCCACGCGGGTGCGGCTGTAGGTCTGCACGCCGAGGAAGTCGTCGGAGGCGGCCGCCTCGAGGTAGACGTCCTCCATGTTCCGCCGGATCCGGTCCCGGTACGCGTCGCCGCCGTCGACGGCCTGGTAGTCGCTCATCGCCAGCGTGAGCCCCGCGGGCACGTCGGGGGCCACCGAGCGGATGGCCTCGACCGAGCGCCGGTGGGCGTCGACGAACACGTCGTTGGCCCGGCGGCGCAGGTCGGAGCTGCGCTCGCCGGGCGGGAACACACCGGCCAGGTAGCCCATGGTGGCCACGATGTTGGGCTCGTTGAAGGTGCAGAAGCGGTCGACCAGGTCGCCCAGGTGCTCGGCGGCCACCTCGGCGAAGCGGACGAACCGGTCGCCCACGTCGGGCGACAGCCAGCCACCCAGGTCGGCGGCCCAGCGAGGGGTCGTGAAGTGGTGCAGGGTGACGACGGCCTGCAGACCGTGCTCCTTGCACGCCGCGCAGACCCGCCGGTAGTGGTCGAGGGCCGCCCGCGACACCTCGCCGTCCTCGGGCTCGATCCGGCTCCACTCGATCGAGAAGCGGTAGCTCCCGAAGCCGAGCGCGGCCAGCAGGGCGACATCGTCGCGGTAGCGGTGGTACTGGTCGCAGGCGTCGCCGCTGGGCTCGACGCACGGCGAGGCCGGGTCGTGCTCCCAGGCCCACCAGTCGTTGTTCCAGTTGCCGCCCTCCACCTGGTGGGCGGCCGTGGCCGTGCCCCACGTGAAGCCGTCGGGGAAGCTGCGCTGCGTCACGGCCGCCGACGCTAACCGCCCCATCTGGGAGGATGCCGACCATGCAGTCCGCCCTCGACGACCTCGTCGCCCTGCTCGACCTCGAGGCCATCGAGGTGAACCACTTCCGCGGCACCCAGCCGAACGAGGACCGCCAGCGCGTGTTCGGCGGGCAGGTGGCCGGCCAGGCCCTGGTGGCCGCGGCCCGCACCGTCGACGCCGGCCACGTCCACTCGCTGCACGGCTACTTCCTGCGGCCCGGCGACCCCGGCATCCCGATCCTCTACGAGGTCGACCGGATCCGCGACGGGCGCAGCTTCACCACCCGGCGAGTGGTCGCCATCCAGCACGGACGGGCGATCTTCAACCTGCAGGCCAGCTTCCACGTCGACGAGGAGGGCTTCGAGTACCAGGCGCCCTTCCCGCCGGGCGTGCCCGACCCCGAGTCGCTGCCCGACTTCAAGACCCGCATGGCCCCCTGGGCCGAGCGGCTCGGCCCCTGGTACCACCGGCCCCGGCCCATCGACACCCGCGACGTCGACTTCGTGCCCCCCCACGACCACACCCCCCAGCCCCCGCACCAGCGCGTGTGGCTGCGCGCCGCCGGCCGGCTGCCCGACGACCCGGTGCTGCACACCTGCGTGCTCACCTACGCGTCCGACCTCACCCTCCTCGACACCACCCTCATGCCCCACGGCATGACCCACTCGTGGGACGAGATCATCGGGGCCAGCCTCGACCATGCGATGTGGTTCCACCGTCCGTTCCGCGCCGACGAGTGGCTGCTGTACGACCAGTTCGTGGCGTCCACCTCCGGCGGGCGCGGCCTGGCCTACGGCTCGGTGTTCGCCCAGGACGGCACCATGGTCGCCTCGGTGGTGCAGGAGGGGCTGATCCGCCCGCTGCGCCCCCGCCCGTGACGCCCGGCGCCGCGACGGCGACCGGTCTGCCCGTGGGTACCCTCCACCCGTGACCGGACCTGCACGCCTCGCCCTCGCCGCGGTGGCCGCCGTGGCCGCGGTCGCCGTCCCGAGCGCCTGCGGCGGCGACGATCAGGGCGGCACCGGCGCCAGCCCGCAGCCCTCGGCCACGGTGACGGTGACGGCCCCCACCCCCTCGACCGAGTCGGCCCCGCCCGGCGCCGGGTCCACCCCACCGGACGAGCCTGCGCCGGAGGCCGCCGAGGTCACCCTCACCACCGTCGCCCGGCTCGACGAGCCCGTCCGCCTGCTCGCCCGGCCGGCCGACGGCGCCCTGGTGGTGGCCGAGCGGGGCGGGCGGGTGCTGGTGCTCGACCCGGCCGGCGGGGAGCCGGACGTGCTGCTCGACGTCCGCGACCTGACCGCGCCCGGCGGCGAGCGGGGCCTGCTCGACGTGGCCTACTCGCCCGACGGCGCCCACCTGTACGTGTCGTACACCGACACCGAGGGCACCTCGAACCTCGACGAGTACCGGGTGACCGACGGCGGCCTCCGCGTGGACCCCGGATCCCGGCGTCAGGTCCTCCGCCAGGAGCAGCCGTTCCCCAACCACAACGGCGGCGGCCTCGCGTTCGGCCCGGACGGCGCGCTGTACCTCGGCTTCGGCGACGGCGGTTCGGGCGGCGACCCGCTGGGCTCCGGCCAGGACCTGTCCACCCTGCTCGGCAAGATCCTGCGGATCGATCCCCGCCCCGTCGGCGACGACCCCTACGGCATCCCGGCCGACAACCCGTTCGCCGGCCGGGCCGGGGCCCGGGCGGAGATCTGGCTCTCCGGCGTCCGGAACCCGTGGCGGTTCTCGTTCGACCCGGCGACCGGCGACCTGTGGGTGGCCGACGTGGGCCAGGACCGCTACGAGGAGATCGATCTGCTCCCCTCGGCCGACGGCGGGGGACGGGGGGCGAACCTCGGCTGGAACCTGTTCGAGGGCGACCAGCCCTTCGAGGGCGCCGGGGACGCCGACGGCCTGGTCATGCCGCTCGCCACCTACGAGCACGGCGACCTCGGCTGCTCGGTCACGGGGGGCGTGGTCTACCGGGGTTCGGCCATCCCGCCGCTGCGGGGGGCGTACCTGTTCTCCGACTACTGCGCCGGCGGGGTGCGGGCGCTGGTGCCCGACGGCCGGGGCGGGGCCGACGTCAGCGACCTCGGCGTGGCCATCCCGTCGGTGGTGTCGTTCGGCGTGGATGCCGACGGCGAGGTGTACGTGCTGTCGCTCGACGGGGAGATCGCCCGACTCGACCCGGCCTGACACGCCCGGCGTCGCCTCGAGGTCCTGGCGAACCCTGCTCCAGACGGTGCGCCCAGGCCCGATGCTGCCCTGACACGCCCCGCGTCGCCTCAAGGTCCTGGCGAACCCTGCCGATGGACGCCACGGCGCACTGCGCCACGGGAGGCGTGCATGCGACAGCCCCGCCGAGCACGGCCGACGGGAGGCGGGGGGACGGCGAGGGCGCACGCCTGGCGCGACGTCGCCGTCGCGGTCGCCGCCACCGCGGTGGCCACGGTGCTCCTGGTGCGGGCGCAGGTCCCCGACGGCGTGGTCGACTGGTGGGACGGCGCGCCCCGCGGGCCGGCCAGCGTGCTGGTCGCCATCCTGGTGATCCTCCCCCTCGCGCTGGGCGCCCTGGCCCTGTGGCGCTGGCGCGAGGCCCGCAGCCTCGCCGACGACCTGGCGACGGTGGCCGCCCTCGACCCCGTCACCGGCCTCCCCGGCCGCCACGTCCTCATCAGCCGGCTGGGCCACCTGGAGCAGACGAGCGGGGGGGCGTCGACGCCGGCGGCCGTGGTGGTCCTGCTGGGCGAGCTCGACACGCTGCAGCAACGGCTGGGATGGAGCACCGCCGACGAGGTGCTCGCCGCGACCGGACGCCGGCTCGGCGCCGCCACCCGTGCCGGCGACCTGGTGGGCCGGGTGGGCGCGACCGAGCTGGCGGTGGTGTGCTCGGTGACGGGGACGGCCGAGGTCGAGACCGTGGCCCGCCGGGTGGCGCGGGCGCTGGCCGAGCCCCTCGACGTCGGCGGCGACCCCATCCGCCTCGAGGCCAGCGTGGGCGCGGCAGGCGGGCGCCTGCTGGCCCGCGACCCCGCCGCCATGCTGGCCGAGGCTGCGTCCGCGGCCCGCGCGGCGCGGGAGAGCGGGGGCGACCGCGTGGTCGTGCTCGCGCCGGGCTCGGCCGCCGGCGGTCGGCGGGCCGACGAGCGGCGCCTGGCCCAGGCCTTCGAGCGCGACGAGTTCCGGCTGTTCTTCCAGCCGGTGGTGCGATCGGGCGACGGGCACGTGGCCGGGGTGGAGGCCCTCATCCGCTGGCAGCACCCGCAACGGGGGATCGTGCCGCCCGGCGCCTTCATCCCGATGCTCGAGGAGAGCGGCCTCATCGTCCAGGTGGGGGCGTGGGTGCTGCGGGAGGCCTGCTGCCAGGTCCGGGCCCTCGACGCCCGCCCGGACGCCCCGCCCCTGCGGGTCGCCGTCAACGTCTCCCCTCGCCAGATCGCCGACGGCGATCTGCAGGCGGCGGTGACCGACGCCCTCCGCGCCAGCGGCCTGCCGCCCGAGCGCCTCACCCTGGAGATCACCGAGGGCGCGCTGGTGGCCGACCCGGGCCTGGCGTGGGCCCACCTCCGCGAGGCTCGCCGCCTCGGAGTCCACCTCGCGCTCGACGACTTCGGCACCGGCTGGAGCTCGCTCAGCTTCGTGCGGAGGTTCGTGATCGACCAGCTGAAGATCGACCGCTCGTTCGTGAGCGGTCTGGAGATCAACCCCGAGGACCGGGCCATCGTGGGGGCCGTGCTCGGCATCGCGCAGGCCCTCGACATCCCCTGCGTGGCCGAGGGCGTGGAGACCGCGGGCCAGGCCGAGACGCTCCGCACCATGGGATGCCCCCTGCTGCAGGGCTTCCACTTCGGGCGGCCGGCGCCCCTCGAGCAGGCGCTGGGCATCACCGTCGCGTAGGCACCCGGCACCCGGCACCCGGCACCCGGCACCCGGCACCCGGCACCCGGATCGCCGGGGTGTGAAGACCGGGCGATCCCGCGTAGAGAACGCGTCAACCCCCTTCCCGCGCCCCATGGAGGTGGCGTACACGTCGGAGCATGACGACGACGACGTCCGGCCTCTCCGTGGGTGCGCTGGGCGCCCTGGCGGCCGTGGTGCTGGCCGGCGCACTCGTCCCCCTCCGCGACGACCTCGACAGCGCGGCCTTCGCGCTGGTGCTCGTGGTCGTCGTGGTCGGCGCCGCTTCGCTGGGGGGCCGGCTGGCCGGCGCACTCACGTCGCTGGCCGCGGCCCTCGCCTTCAACTTCTTCTTCACCCAGCCGTACGGCACGCTCCGGGTGCACGCCGGCGACGACGTGGTCACCATCGTCCTGCTCTTCGTGGTTGGGGTGATGGTCGGCGAGCTGTCCCTGCTGCGCGAGCGGGCCGTGGTCCGGATGCGGGCCCAGTCCGAGGGGCTCCGCGACGTCCACCGAGCCGCCGAGCTGGCTGCCGGTGGCTCGAGCGCGGCCGACGTGTGGGCCGAGGTGCAGCCCGCACTCGTCCACCTGCTCCACCTGGCGGTCTGCCGGTTCGAGCCCGCCGACGACGAGGGCTACCCGCTCCCCCGGCTCGACCACCGGGGCCGCATCGAGGGCACCGTGCACACGCACACGCCGGCCGGCTTCGAGATCCCACCCTCCGGCGTGGAGCTGGCGATGGACTACCGGGGCCGCCACCTTGGCCGCCTGGTGCTCGTACCCCAGCCGGGGCACGGCGCCTCGCTGGAGCAGCGCAAGGCGGCGGTCGCGGTGGCCGATCAGCTCGCCGCCGCGCTGGCCAACTCCAACGACCTGCAACCCCTGACCTGAACCGTCCCGAGGAGAGCTCCCATGGCTGACATCGTCTTCGCGGCCGTCACCGTCGCGTTCTTCCTGCTGTGCGCCGGCTACGTGATGGTGTGCGACCGCATCGTCGGGCCCGACCCCGTCGAACCGGAGCTCACCGACTCCGAGCGGGCCGCCAGCGCCGCCCACACCGTCCAGCGCGTCGAGGCGCAGCCGTGATGCTCGCTGCAGCCGTGATGCTGGCCGCGGTGTCGGCGGTGCAGAACTGGATCGGGTTGGGCCTGGCGGTGCTGCTAGCGGCCTACCTCGTGGCCGTGCTCGTGGTGCCGGAGCGGTTCTGATGTCCGTCTCCGGCTTCCTGCAGCTCGCGCTGCTGCTCCTGCTCCTCGGGGTCACGATCGGCCCCCTCGGCCGCTACATGGCCCTGGTCTACGGCGAGCGGCCCGACGCCCGCGCGCCCGGCGACAGGGTGTTCCTCCCCGTCGAGCGGCTGCTCTACCGGGCCGCCCGGGTCGACCCCCGACGGGAGCAGCGGTGGACCACCTACACCTACTCGCTGCTCGCCTTCAGCCTGGTCTCCATCGCCGTCGTCTACGCCCTCCAGCGGTTCCAGGGCGTGCTGCCCCTCAACCCCACGGACCGCCCCGGCGTCTCCCCGATGGGTGCGTTCAACGTGGCGGTGAGCTTCGTCACCAACACCAACTGGCAGTGGTACAGCGGCGAGGCGGCCATGAGCCACCTCACCCAGATGGTCGGCCTGGCCGTGCAGAACTTCGTGTCGGCCGCCGCGGGCATGGCCGTGGTCGTCGCCATCATCCGGGGCATCGCTCGGCGCGGCGGGCGCACGCTCGGCAACTTCTGGGTCGACCTCGTCCGGACCACCCTGCGGATCCTGCTCCCCATCTCCGTCGTGGTCGCCGTTGCCCTGGTCGGCCTGGGCGTCGTGCAGAACCTGCGCGGCGACACGGAGGCTCGCCCGCTCGACACCACCACGGGCGTCGAGGTCCAGCAGATCCCTGGCGGCCCGGTCGCCAGCCAGGTCGCCATCAAGCAGCTGGGCACCAACGGCGGTGGCTTCTTCAACGCCAACTCGGCCCACCCGTTCGAGAACCCGAACGGCTGGACGAACCTCATCGAGACGTACCTCCTGGTGATCATCCCGCTGGCCCTGTGCATCACGTACGGGCGCCTGGTGAAGGACAAGCGCCAGGGCTACGTGCTGCTGGGCGTGATGGTGACCATCTGGATGGCCGTCACCTTCCTCACCGTGTTCGCCGAGACGAGCGGCAACCCGCTGCTCACCGAGCGGGGTGCCGACCAGGCCGTGAGCGCCACCCAGTCGGGCGGCAACATGGAGGGCAAGGAGGTTCGCTTCGGGCCGGCCACGTGCGGCACGTGGGCGGCCGCCACCACCGGCACCTCCAACGGCTCGGTCAACTGCATGCACGACAGCCTCACGCCCATCGGCGGGGGGCTCCCGATGCTGCACATGATGCTCGGCGAGGTCTCCCCCGGCGGTGCGGGGGTCGGGCTGATGGGCCTGCTCGTCTACGCCCTGCTCGCCGTGTTCATCGCCGGGCTGATGGTCGGCCGCACACCCGAGTACCTGGGCAAGAAGATCCAGGCGCCCGAGATGAAGCTCGTGGTCCTCTACATCCTCGCCATGCCCGTGGCGCTCCTCGGGTTCGCGGCGGCGTCGGTGCTGCTGGCACCGCCCTGGCCTCCCTGCTCAACCCGGGCCCGCACGGGCTGTCCGAGGTGCTCTACAACTACGCGTCGGCGGCCAACAACAACGGTTCGGCCTTCGCGGGCATGAACGCCAGCACCCAGTGGTACACGACGACCCAGGGGCTGGCCATGCTGATGGGCCGCTTCCTGTTGATCATCCCCGCGCTCGCCATCGCCGGCTCGCTCGTGCGCAAGCCGCGGGTGCCGGTCACCGCGGGCACGTTCCCCACCGACACCGCCCTCTTCGGGGGCCTGGTGGTGGGCGTGGTCGTGATCGTCGCCGGTCTCACCTTCTTCCCCGCTCTCGCCCTCGGCCCGCTGGTCGAGCAGCTGTCGATCTGAGGAGCCGCGCCCATGGCCCGCCACCCCGGGCTCCCCGAGACCCCAGGGCCCCACCCACCCCGACCGCGGCGCCGGGTCGCTGTTCGACCCAGCCATCATGCGCACGGCGCTGCTGGACGCGTGCACGAAGCTGGATCCCCGGGTGATGGCGCGCAACCCGGTGATGTTCGTGGTCGAGGTGGGCTCGGTCCTCACCACGATCCTCTTCGTGACCGACTTCGCAGACAGCTCCTCGGCGCAGAACTGGTTCTCCGGCCTCGTCACCCTCTGGCTGTGGTTCACGGTGCTGTTCGCCAACTTCGCCGAGGCCATGGCCGAGGGCAGGGGCAAGGCCCAGGCGGCCACCCTCCGCCGCACCCGGCAGGAGACGGTGGCCCGGGTGCGCCGCCCGGACGGCCGCATCGAGGAGGTGCCCTCCACCGCCCTGCAGGTCGGCGACCTGTGCGTGGTGACGGCCGGCCAGGTCATCCCCGGCGACGGCGACGTGATCGAGGGCATCGCGTCGGTCGACGAGTCGGCCATCACCGGCGAGTCGGCCCCCGTGATCCGCGAATCGGGTGGCGACCGCTCGGCCGTCACCGGCGGCACGCGGGTGCTGTCGGACGAGATCGTCGTGCAGATCACGGCCAAGCCCGGTGAGAGCTTCCTCGACCGGATGATCGCCCTGGTCGAGGGCGCGAGCCGCCAGAAGACGCCCAACGAGATCGCCCTGTCGATCCTCCTCGCCGGGCTCACGATCATCTTCCTGCTCGCCGTCGTCACCCTGCAGCCGTTCGCGATCTACAGCGACGCCGACCAGCAGGTGATCGTGCTGGTGGCCCTGCTCGTCTGCCTGATCCCCACCACCATCGGCGGCCTGTTGTCCGCCATCGGCATCGCCGGCATGGATCGCCTGGTGCAGCGCAACGTGCTGGCCATGAGCGGGCGGGCCGTCGAGGCCGCCGGCGACGTCACCACCCTGCTGCTCGACAAGACCGGCACGATCACCTTCGGTGCCCGGCAGGCTGCCGAGTTCCTCCCCGTGCACGACGTGACCGACGCCGAGGTGGCCGAAGCCGCCCTGGCCGCGAGCCTGGCCGACGAGACGCCGGAGGGACGCTCGATCGTGGCCCTGGCCACCGAGCGCTACGGCCTCGCCGCCCCCACGACGACCCGGCGCGGTGATGGTGCCCTTCACCGCCCAGACCCGCATGAGCGGCGTCGACTTCCCGACGGGCGGCCGGTCCGCAAGGGCGCGGCCGATTCGGTGCGGCGCAGTGGTCAGAGGCCGGCGGCGTGGTCCCGCCGGAGGCTGGGCCCCGTGGTCGACAGGTTCGCCCGCCGGCGGCACGCCCTGGTGGTGGCCGACGGCCTGCGGGTGCTCGGCGTCATCCGGCTGAAGGACACCGTGAAGCCGGGCATGAGCGAGCGCTTCGACCAGCTGCGCGCCATGGGCATCCGCACGGTGATGATCACCGGCGACAACCCGATCACGGCCGCCGCCATCGCCACCGAGGCCGGCGTCGACGGCTTCCTGGCCGAGGCCACGCCCGAGGACAAGATGGCCCTGATCAAGCGGGAGCAGGCCGGCGGCAACCTGGTGGCCATGACCGGCGACGGCACCAACGACGCGCCGGCCCTGGCCCAGGCCGACGTGGGCGTGGCCATGAACACGGGCACGCAGGCGGCCAAGGAGGCGGGGAACATGGTCGACCTCGACTCCGACCCCACCAAGCTCATCGAGGTCGTCGAGATCGGCAAGCAGCTGCTCATCACCCGCGGCTCGCTCACCACGTTCTCGATCTCCAACGACGTGGCCAAGTACTTCGCGATCATCCCGGCCATGTTCGCCGGGGTGCTCCCCGCCCTCGACCGGTTGAACATCATGCACCTCGACTCGCCCCGCTCGGCGATCCTCTCGGCCGTGATCTTCAACGCCCTGATCATCGTGGTCCTCATCCCGCTCGCCCTCCGGGGCGTCCGGTTCCGGGCGGAGAGCGCGGCGGCCGTCCTGCGCCGCAACATCCTCGTCTACGGCGTGGGTGGGATCGTCGTCCCGTTCGTCGCCATCAAGCTCATCGACCTCGCCGTCTCGGCCACGGGGGTGCTCTCGTGAAGGCCTCCCGCCAACTCGTCCCGGGCCTCGTCATGGTGCTCGCCTTCACCGTGCTGCTCGGGCTCGCCTACCCGCTGGTCGTGACCGTCATCGGCCAGGTCGCCTTCGGGCACCAGGCCGACGGGTCGCTGGTCGAGCGCGACGGCGTCGTCGTGGGCTCGGAGCTGATCGGCCAGTCGTTCGCCGACGCGGCGTACTTCCACCCCCGCCCGTCGGCCGCCGGCGACGGCTACGACGGCGCTGCCAGCTCGGGCTCGAACCTGGGTCCGACGAACCCGGACCTCCTCGACACGGTCGAGGAGCGGGTGGCCGCGTACCGGGAGGAGAACGGCCTGGGCGCCGAGGCCGAGGTGCCCGTCGACGCCGTCACGGCATCGGGCTCGGGCCTCGATCCCCACATCAGCGTGGCCAACGCCCGGCTGCAGGCTTCCCGGGTCGCGGCGGCCGGGGCCTGGCGCTCGACGAGGTGCCTGGCCCTCGTCGACGCCCAGACCGACCGCCGCCCCCTCGGCATCCTCGGCGACCCGGGGTCAACGTGCTGGGGCTGAACCTGGCCCTCGACGCGCCCGGGCAGCTAGGCGGGCGGACCCTGGTCGGGCAGGCTGAGGCCGTGGCTCGGGGAACGCTGCGCATCTACCTCGGTGCCGCGCCCGGCGTGGGCAAGACCTACGCCATGCTCAACGAGGGCTGGCGGCGGGCCCAGCGGGGCACCGACGTGGTCGTCGGCTACGTCGAGACCCACGGCCGGGTGAGCACGACGGCCCAGATCCGCGACCTGGAGGTGGTGCCCCGCAGGCAGATCGAGCACCGGGGCGCCCGCTTCGAGGAGATGGACGTCGACGCCGTGCTGGCACGCCGGCCCCGGGTCGTGCTGGTCGACGAGCTGGCCCACACCAACGTCCCCGGCTCCCGCCACGAGAAGCGCTGGGAGGACATCGAGCTGCTGCTGGAGGGCGGCATCGACGTGATCTCCACCGTGAACGTCCAGCACCTCGAGTCGCTCAACGACGTCGTCGCCCGGATCACCGGCGTCGTCCAGCGAGAGACCGTACCCGACCAGGTGGTGCGCGCCGCGGACCAGATCGAGCTGGTCGACATGAGCCCCGAGGCCCTCCGGCGGCGGATGGCCCACGGCAACATCTACCCCGCGGAGCGGATCGACGCCGCGCTCTCCAACTACTTCCGCCCCGGGAACCTCACCGCGCTGCGCGAGCTCGCCCTGCTGTGGGTGGCCGACCGGGTCGAGGAGTCGCTGCAGGACTACCTGGCCGACCACGGCATCACCGAGGCGTGGGAGACGCGGGAGCGGGTGGTGGTGGCCGTCACCGGGATACCGGGCGGCGAGCAGCTGGTCCGCCGGGCGGCGCGGATGGCCGGCCGGGTCCGGGGCGAGCTGGTCGGGCTGCACGTCGTGTCGGCCGACGGGCTGGCCAGCCGGGCCGGCCCCGAGCTCGAGCACCAGCGCGAGCTCGTCACCGAGCTGGGCGGCTCCTACCGCGAGGTCGTGGGCGACGACGTCGCCGCCGCCCTCGTCGACTTCGCCCACGCCGAGAAGGCCACCCAGCTGGTGCTCGGGGCCAGCCGGCGCAGCCGCACCGACGAGCTGCTGCGCGGCGCCCTGGTGACCGACGTGCTCCGGCGGGCGGGGACGCTCGACGTGCACGTCATCTCGACCGCGCCGCCAACGGCAGAGGTGAAGGCGGCGGTGGGGCGCGGCGGGCGCCGCCGCACCCCGTTCGCGCCCATCCCGCGCCGGCGGCGGTTGGCGGCATGGGCGCTCATCGTCGCGGGCCTCCCTGCGCTCACCGCGGCCTTCGTCCCGTTCCGCGACGACCTCGGCCTCGGCACCGAGCTCCTCGTGGCCCTGGCCGTGGTGGTGGCCATCGCCGCGCTCGGGGGCCTGGTGATCGGCGCCATCGGGGCGGTCGTCGCCTTCCTGCTCGTGAACTGGTTCCTCGTCGAGCCCTACTACACGCTCGACATCGCCGACGCCGAGCACCTCGCCGCGCTGGTGGTGTTCCTCACCGTCGGGGGCCTGGTGAGCCTGCTGGTCGACCGGGCCGCCCGGCGGTCGCGCGAGGCACTGCGAGCGCGGGCGGAGGCCGAGGCCCTCGCCCGCTCCACCGGCAGCCTGGTGGGGGAGGTCGACCCCCTGCCGGTGCTGTTGGCCCAGCTGCGAGCGACCTTCGAGCTCCAGGCCGCTGCGGTGCTGGCCCGCGACGACGGGGACTGGCTGGTGCAGGCCGCGAACGGCGAGCCCGTGCCGACCGACCCCAGCGCCGGGACGGCCCTGTCGCTCGGCCGGGACGGCGACGACGTGCTCGTCGTGACGGGTGCCGGCCTCGACGCCGACGACCTGCGGGTGCTCCACACCTTCACCGACCAGCTCACCGTCGCCCTGGAGGCGCGCCGGCTCCACGAGGAGGCCGCAACCGCGGTCGCGCTGGCCGAGGCCGACGCGCTCCGCACCGCGCTCCTGCAGGCCGTCTCGCACGACCTGCGGACGCCGCTGGCCTCGATCAAGGCCTCCGTCACCAGCCTCCGCCAGGGCGACGTGGCCTGGACCGACGAGGACCGCAGCGCGTTCCTGGCCACCATCGACGAGGAGGCCGACCGCCTCAACCGCCTGGTGGGCAACCTGCTCGACATGAGCCGCCTCCAGAGCGGTGCCCTCCAGGCCGACCTGCGGCCCACCGCCCTCGAGGACGTGGTGGCGGCCGCGCTGGGCAGCCTCTCCGGGCTCCCGGACGTGGTCGACGTGGAGGTGCCCGAGACGCTCCCGCTCGTCGTCGCCGATCCCACGCTGCTCGAGCGGACGATCGCGAACGTGGTCGCCAACGCCGTGCGGTTCACGCCCGAGGGGCGTCGGGTGCGGGTGGAGGCGGGTGGGGTGGGGGATCGGGTCGACCTCCAGGTGATCGATCGCGGGCCGGGCATCCCACCCGGCCATCGCGACGCCGTGTTCGCCCCCTTCCAGCGCCTGGGTGACCGGCCCAACGGCACAGGGGTCGGCCTGGGCCTCGCCATCGCCCGCGGCTTCGTCACCGGCATGGGCGGCCAGCTCACCCTCGACGACACCCCGGGAGGGGGGCTCACGGTGACCATCGGTCTCCCGAAGGTGGAGATGTGACCCGCGTGCTGGTGGTCGACGACGAGCCCCAGATCCGCAGGGCCCTCTCGGTGAACCTCCGGGCCCGGGGCTACGACGTCGACCTGGCCGCCAGCGGCGAGGAGGCGCTCCACCTGGCCGCCTCCCGCCACCCCGACCTGGTGCTGCTCGACCTCGGCCTGCCCGGGATCGACGGCATCGAGGTGGTGCGGGGCCTGCGCGGCTGGACCTCGGTCCCGATCGTCGTCCTGTCGGTGCGCGAGGCCGAGCGCGACAAGGTGGCCGCGCTCGACGCCGGCGCCGACGACTACGTCACCAAGCCCTTCGGCATGGACGAGCTGCTGGCGCGCATGCGCGTCGCCCTCCGGCGAGCGGCACCCCCGTCCACCGACGAATCGCCCGAGATCGACACCGCGCACTTCCACCTCGACCTGGCCGCCAAGCGGGCCACCGTGGGCGACCAGGAGGTCCGCCTCACCCCCATCGAGTGGGGCCTGGTCGAGCTGCTCGTGCGGAACCCGGGCCGGCTCCTCACCCAGGGCTACCTGCTGCAGCGGGTCTGGGGCCCCCAGTACGAGCAGGAGACCGGGTACCTACGGGTCCACCTCGCCCACATCCGGCGCAAGCTGGAGCCCGATCCGGGCCGCCCCCGCTACTTCGTCACCGAGCCCGGGATGGGCTACCGCTTCGAGCCCGACCGGTGACGTCGGTCACCGAAGCCCCGATCGGGGGTCTGCCAACGGCCCGTGGAGATCGGGACGGGGCGCGTGAAGGACGCGTGAAGGCCGTTCCCCGCGGTCAGGGGTGAGGAGTACCCCGAGAAGGTGCGCACCTCCACGGCGACCCCGCCGACGTCCACCTCGCTCCTCTTCGAGGCCGTCCCCCGGCCACTGCCGCCCGGAGCCCCGGTCCCGATCCCCGAGAGCCGCCCGTACCGGCTGAAGTGCCGGCTCCTCGGCAAGCCCCTCCACACCGACCAGCTCGAGCACGAGCGCCTCGGCAACCCCACCGCCCTCGCCGTCTTCGCGTCCGACAACCTGTCGTCGTCGGCGTACGCCACCGAGGAGATCCTTCGGGTGCTGGTGCCGGCCGTGGGCGTCGCCGCCTTCTCGCTGGTGGTGCCCGTCACCGTCGCCATGCTGGTCGTGCTGTTCTTCCTGATCCTCTCCTACCGGGAGACCATCAAGGAGTACCCGACGGCGGGCGGCGCCTACATGGTCACCCGGGACAACTTCGGGCTGCTCCCCGCCCAGGTGGCGGGGGTCGCCCTGCTCACCGACTACGTGCTGACCGTCGCCGTGTCGGTGGCCGCCGGCACGGCCGCCCTCACGTCGGCCTTCGCCGTCCTGCGGCCGTACAGCGTCGAGCTCGCGGTCTTCTTCATCGTGCTGATCGCGTTCGGCAACCTGCGCGGGGTGCGCGAGAGCGGCGCCGTGTTCCGCGTGCCGACGTACTTCTTCATCGCCATGATGATCGTCCTGCTCGGCGTGGGCCTGGCCCGCATGGCCTTCGGCGGGCTCCCGGAGGCGACCCAGGGCGCGGAGGGCCTCATGCCGTTCGGCACCGGGGGTACCGGCATCTTCTACGGCGCCACGCTCTTCGTGGTGCTCCACGCCTTCGCATCCGGCGGCGCCGCGGTCACCGGGGTGGAGGCCATCTCCAACGGGGTGCCGGCGTTCCGCCCGCCCGAGTGGAGGAACGCCCGCAAGACGCTCGTGGTGATGGGCAGCCTGCTCGGCCTCATGTTCCTCGGCCTCTCGGCCATCGCGGGCCAGGTGCACGTGGCGCCCTACGCGGAGGGCACGCCGACGGTCATCTCCCAGATCGGCGAGCTGGTCTTCGGCTCGACGCCGATCGGCCACGTCCTCTACTACCTGCTCCAGGCGGGCACCATGCTCATCCTGGTGCTGGCGGCCAACACCTCGTTCGCCGACTTCCCCCGCCTGGCGTCGTTCCACGCCGGCGACAACTTCATGCCCAAGCAGCTCACCAAGCGCGGGCATCGCCTGGTGTTCTCCAACGGCATCATCGCCCTGGCCGGCGCGGCCATGCTGCTGGTGGTCGTCACCGGCGCCAAGGTCGACCGGCTGATCCCGCTCTACGCCATCGGCGTGTTCACGTCGTTCACCCTCTCGCAGGCCGGCATGGCCAAGCACCACCTGCGCAAGCAGGAGCCGGGCTGGCAGCGCGGCATCGTCGTCAACTCGATCGGTGCCGTGCTGTCCCTGATCGTGCTGATCGTCGTGGGGTTGACCAAGTTCTCCCACGGTGCCTGGGTGATCGTGGTCCTCGTGCCCTTCTTCGTGTGGGGCCTGGTCCGGCTCAACCGGCAGTACGAGACCGAGGAGATCGAGCTGGAGGCCGACGCGGCCGAGGTGGCCAGCACGCCGATCCTCCGGCGCCACGTGGTGCTGGTGTTCGTGAACAGCCTCGACCGTGCCGCCATCCGGGCGATCCAGTACGCCCGCACGCTGGTGCCCGACGAGCTGCGGGCCGTCCACATCGCCGTCGACCCGGCCCACGCCGAGGAGCTGGCCTCGCAGTGGGAGCACCTCCACCTGGCGCGCCTGCCGCTGGAGCTGGTCGAGTGCCCGGACCGCCGGGTGGAGCGGGCCGCCCTCGAGCTGGTGTCCGCCGAGCTGGCCGACGGCGACACCGAGGTCACCGTGCTGCTCCCGGTGCGGATCTACCGGCGGCTGTGGCACCGCTACCTCCACGACCGCACCGCCGAGAGCATCGCCAGCGAGGTGAGCCGGCTCTCCCACGCCAACGTCACCTCGGTCCCGTTCAACTTCGAGTCGGTCGCGTCCAAGGCGCAGCTCAAGCAGCGCGCTGCGGCCAAGGCCGACGCCGCGCAGCACTGATGGGCACGATGACGGGCGACGGGGCGAGCCCGAACGGCGAGGGCCAGGCGCCGCCGACCCCGATCGGCAACGCGCGCTGGCGCCAGCGCGTCCGGGTGCGGGGCCGGGTGCGGACCATGCGGGTGCAGCCCTGGGCGGGGGCCGCGGCGCTCGAGTGCACGATCTACGACGACACGGGCGGCCTGGTCGTGATCTTCCTGGGCCGCAAGCGGGTCGGGGGGGTGTCGCTCGGTCGGATCATGGAGGTCGAGGGCATGGTCGGCGCGCACCGCGGCTACCTCGCCATCCTCAACCCGTCGCTCACGCTGGTGGGGCCGCAGGCCGCGCCCCACTGAGGCCGGCCGATCAGCGGCCGGTGTAGCGGGGTGGGCGCTTCTCCAGGAACGCACGCACGCCCTCGCGGTGGTCGTCGGTGCGGAACAGCTCGGCCAGGCTGGCCGACACCCACGCGCCCAGCTCGGCCCAGTCGGGATCGACCGCCCGCCGCAGGCCGGCCTTCAGCCGCTGGACGGCCAGGGGCGGGTTGGCCGCGATGCGACCGGCCAGGGCCAGGGCCTCGGGCAGGAGGTCGTCGTGGGGCACGACCCGCCCCACCAGGCCGATCCGAAGGGCCTCCACGGCGTCGATCACGTCGCCGGTGAACAGCAGCTCGGCCGCCTTCTCCCGGCCGACGAGCTGGGCCAGCCGACCCAGGCCGGGGGCGTCGGACACCAGGCCGCGCAGCACGAACAGCTCGCCGAACCGGGCCCGCTCGGAGGCGACGCGCAGGTCGGCCATGAGGGCCAGCTCCATCCCCCACCCCACCGCGGCCCCGTTCACGGCCGCGACCACCGGGACGTCGGTGGCGAGGAGCGCCTCGGCGGCGGGCGTGAGCTGGGGCCCGTCCGCCCCGCCGGCGACGTCGGGCGGGCGGTCCCCGCCGCCCATCACCTGCTTCACGTCGTCCCCGGAGCAGAAGGCCGGATCCTCGCCGGTGATCACCAGGCAGCGGGCCGAGGTCGACCGCACCGCGTGCTCCAGCTCGGCGTACGTGCGGAACGTCAGGGCGTTGCGCGCCTCGGGGCGGCGGAGGGTGATCAGGCCGACGTCGCCGTCGACCTCGTACGAGAGCTCGCGGTAGGGCAACAGGTCGTCCATCGCGAGCAGGCTGTCACGTCGTCCCCACCCGGCGCGGCCCCGCCGGCCCGGTGGGGACGAGACGCCCGGCCGCTCGTTCTGTGTGGACGAATCCCTGTGGGGTGCGGGTTCGTCGACACAGAAGCAGCACCGGCGGCGCGCGCTCAGGTGCCGTCGGGCTCGGTGACGAAGTCGATCAGGCGCTCGACGGCGCCCACGAGGGCGGGGTCGAGGTCGGCATAGGAGCGGACCCGCGCCCGGATGGCGCGCCACAGGGTGGCCGGGTCGGGGGAGCCGAGGGCGGCGCACACCCCTGACTTCCAGTCGGTGCCCTTCGGGACCTGCGGCCAGCGGTCGAGCCCCAGCACCGACGGCCGCACCGCCTCCCACACGTCGACGAACGGGGTGCCGGTCACGAGCACGTGCGGATGCCGCACCTCGGCCGCGAGCCGGGCCTCCTTCGAGCCGGGCACGAGATGGTCGACGAGCACGCCCAGGCGCCGCCCGGGGCCGGGCCCGAACGCGGCGATCCACGGCGCCAGATGGTCGACGCCGTCGAGGCGCTCCACCACCACCCCCTCGTGGCGCAGGTCGTCGCCCCACACCTGCTCCACCAGCTCGGCGTCGTGCACCCCCTCCACCAGCAGCCGGCTGCCCCGCGCCGTGCGGGCCTGGTGGCGCACCGGCACCGAGCCGGACGCGGTCCGCGCCGGCCCCGGCGCCTCCGTCGTGGCGCCGCCGCCCGCCCGGCCGGGGCGGGCACCCGGCACCAGCGTCACCGGCCCGCCCTCGTGCAGGAACACCTCGCCCAGCCGGAACAGGCGCACGGTGCCGTCGGCGGCGCGCAGCTCGACGGCACCGGCCTCGACCCGCAGCACCGCCCCCCGGAACCCGCTGGCCCGGTGCGAGAGCACCAGGCCGGGCCGGGCCTCGATCGCCGGCGGCGGCCGGCGGGCGCGGGCCCGCTCGGCCTCCAGCTCCTCGAGAACGTCGCGGGGGTAGGGATCGTGGCGGCCGGGCACTGGGGCACGACCCTACCCAGGCCCGCCCGCTCGCCGGGGCACGAGCGGGCATGATCGGCGCCGGCGCATCCGCGCCGACCGGACGAGACGAGGGGGGACCGTGGGCAGGCTCGACGGGAAGATCGCCGTCATCACCGGCGCGGCTCGAGGGATGGGAGAGGCCGACGCCCGGCTGTTCGTGGCCGAGGGCGCCCGCGTGGTGCTCGCCGACGTGCTCGACGCCGAGGGCGAGGCCGTGGCCGCCGACCTGGGCGACGCCGCCCGCTACGTGCACCTCGACGTCACCGACGAGGCGGGCTGGCACGCCGTGCTCGATGCCGCCGACAACGCCTTCGGCCGACCCGACGTGCTCGTGAACAACGCCGGGATCGTGCGCATGGGCCCGCTGGTCGACCTGGACCTGGAGACGCTCCGGGAGGTGCTGGAGGTGAACCTGGTCGGGCCCTTCCTCGGCATGAAGGTGGTGGGCGGGGCCATGGCCGCCGCCGGGCGCGGGTCGATCGTGAACCTGTCGTCCACGGCCGGCATGGTGGGGATGTCGATGCTGAGCGCCTACGTGGCGTCGAAGTGGGGCCTGCGCGGCCTCACCAAGACCGCCGCCATCGAGCTCGGGCCCCGGGGGGTGCGGGTGAACTCGATCCACCCGGGGGCGGTGGCCACCATCATGGCCGGCGCCGTCGCCCCACCGCTGGCGGAGCCGCCGGCCCCGGGCACGGTCGACCCCGACCCGGCCCTGGCCGCCGGCGACGCCGTCGCCGCCGGCCAGCCCATCGCCCGGGCCGGCCGGCCGATCGAGGTCGCCCGGCTCGCGCTGTTCCTGGCGTCCGACGAGTCGTCGTACTGCACCGGCCAGGAGTTCGTCGTCGACGGCGGCTCCATCACGGGCAAGGACCTGGGCCCGGGCCTCTGATGCGGTGCGGCGGAAGCCGGCGGGCGGTGGGCCCGGCCCGTCAGCCGGCCCCGGGATCGAAGCGGTAGACGGTGCTCTCGCGGGCCACGAACCCGAGCTTCTGGTAGAGCCGGTTGGCGGCGGCGCGCGACGGGCGCGAGGTGAGGTCGACGGTGCGGGCACCCCAGCCCGCGGCCCAGTCGATGGCGGCCCGGTTGAGGGCCGCGCCCACGCCCCGACCCCGGGCCGCGGCGTCGACCACCACGTCCTCGATCCACGCCCGGCGCCCCGTGGGGATGGGGAACACCACGAGGGTGAGGGAACCGACGATCCGACCGCCGGCCTCGGGGTCGCGGGCCACGAAGAGCACGGTGGCCGGCGAGGCCGCGATCTCCCCCAGCACCTCGGCGGTGGGTGCCGGCGCCGACGACGACAGCTGGGGCACCAGACGGGCGAACGCCTCGACCACCTCGTCGGTGATCTCGTCGACCACTTCCACCTGCACGGACGCGACCTCGGCCATGGGCGGCGAGCGTACCGGCGCGCAACGACCCGGTCACCCGTAGGCTCGGCCGGTCAGCGCGCCAACCCGGGGGGATCACCGTGCCGCTCACCGACGACGACGTCCGCCGCCTCGGCCGCCGGCTCCGCGACCTGGTCGAGCCGCTCGCCGCCAACGTCTACTTCGCCCCGGAGTGCCACCAGGCCTACCAGCGGCTCGGCTTCGGCGGCAGCTCGGGCGAGCGCGACGGCCTGCACCTGCCCGACGGTCCTGCGTACTTCACCAGCCGAGGTGCCTGCCTGGGCCAGGTGCCCGGCGAGGTGGTGGCCGCCGCCTTCGGGGTGTTCAACCCTGCGGTCGTGGTGCCGTGCGTGACGTTCGGCTGGCAGGTCACCACCCGCGACGCCGTCCTCGCGGCGCGCCAGGACGGGGCCACCGCCAGCCTGCGTCGGATCCTGGGCGCCGAGCCCCCGGGCCTGGCCCGAGCCACCGAGCTGCTCCGTCGGGCCGCCGACGCCGCCACCGGCGAGGGCCGCCACCTGTTCTCGGGCCTCCGCTCGCTCGGCTTCCCCGGCGACCCCCTGGGCGACCTCTGGCGGGCCTGCGACCTCGTGCGCGAGCACCGCGGCGACAGCCACGTGTGCGCGTGGGTCGCCGCCGGCCTCGACCCGGTCGAGATCGGCCTCCTCACCGAGCTGTGGTGGCGCCTGCCGATGCGGACGTACGTGTTCACGAGGGGCTGGTCGCCCGAGCAGGTCGACGCCGCCGCCGCCCGGCTCGAGGCCAGGGGTCTGCTGGCCGGCAGCGCCTTCACCCCGGCCGGTGAGGCGTTCCGGGGGGATGTCGAGGCCGCCACCGACCGCCAGGAGCGGGGGATCGTCGAAGCCGTGGCCGACGACGCCGACGAGCTGTTCGGGCTGCTGGAGCCGTGGGCCCGCGCCGTGGTGGAGGCGCACGGCTACCCCGGCGACCCCAGCGCCATCACGCGGCCCTGAGCGACCTGCGGCGGTGAGGCCGAGGGGCCGGCCCGGGATGCCTCAGGCCGCGTTCAGCGAGAACGTGGCCGTCTGGTCGTCGGGCGCCGGCTCCCACACCCGGCTGGAGCGCAGCTCGATGGTGCTGGAGCCGGCCGGGCCGGCCCTGAACAGCAGCACCTGCTTCCCCGGGGCGCCCGGCACTGCCTCGCCGGCCCGGTAGCTGCTGCCGAGGTACGTCACGCCGCCCGTGAGCGGCGCGGCCAGGATCCACTGGTAGCCGGTCGAGGCGTTCGACTCGAGCTCGATGCCGAACTCGGCCGCCGCCGCGACCTCGATCGGGGTGGCCGGGTCGGTGAACACCTGCAGGTCGGCGGGGAGCGGGGGCTCCTCGGTCGTGGCGGTGGCCGCGGCGTCGGCGCGCACCTGCACCGCGAACACCAGCGTCTCGTCGTCGGGCTGCGGGTCCCAGGGCTGCGAGTACCGCAGCCCGACCTGGGTGTCGCCCTCGGCCACCGCCGAGAACGTGAGCGTCTGCACCCCGCCTCCGCCCTCGACGCCGACCGAGCTCGGGTCGGGGGTGTAGTCGCTGCCGACGTACGTGGCCACGGCCTCGTCCGGAGCGGCCGTCACTCCCCACTCGTAGCCGGTCGTCGGGTTGGAGGCGACGGTGATCGTGAAGCCCTGGCCGGGGGCCACGACGATGGGCGTGGCCGGGTCGGAGAGCGTCACCGCGCCGTCGGCGGCCGTGGTGGTGGTGGAGCCCGCCGTGGTGGTGGTGGTCTCCTCGGCCGAGGTCGTGGTGCCGGCCGCGCCGTCGTCGTCACCGCCGCAGGCCGCCGGGCCACCCACGAGCAGGGTCAGCGCGCCCAGCCCGGTCACCCACCGCCTGGTGCTGCGAGTCATGCGAGCACACCTCCTCGGGGACCGCACCGGACCCCACCCGGAGGGTACGCCGAGGCACCAGGGCCGGAGGGCCCGGGCGCGTCGGGGCGTGCGCCAGCCGGTAGGGGCGCGCGAAGGTGCGGACATGCCGCATGCACCCGACGACCGACCGCCGCTGCTGCACCGGGCCGCGGCCGTGCTGGCACTGGGGCTCGCGGTCGTCGCCGTTCTGATCGTCCTGATCGGGCTGTGGACCGAGCCGCTGCGGCTCCTCGGCGGCGTCGTCGGCCTGCTCGTCGCCGTCAGCGGGGCCTGGACCGCGGTGTCGCGACGGGGCCTCCTGCGGGTGGTCGGGGTGCTGGTGGGGGCGAGCGGGGTGATCCTCGCGGTCGCGATCCTGGCCCTCGCCGGTGAGGGAGGCAGGGGCGAGCTGCTGCTCGCCCTGGCCGCCCTGGCCGGCTCGACGGCAGCCGGGCGGTACGCCCTCGGCGTGGACCGCACGTCGCTGAAGCGGCTGCCCACCCCCGGCGAGCCGGTGCCGCCGGCCCGCCGGCCCGTGCTGCTCGTGAACCCCCGGTCCGGGGGCGGCAAGGCCGAGCGGACGGGGCTCGCCGCAGCCGCCCGCCGCCTGGGCGTCGAGGTGATCACGCTGGGCCCGGGGGACGACCTCGAGGCGCTGGCGCGCGACGCCGTGGCCCGAGGCGCCGACTGCCTGGGCATGGCCGGGGGCGACGGCTCCCAGGCGCTGGTGTCGTCGGTGGCCGCGGAGCACGACCTGGCCTTCGTGTGCATCCCGTCGGGCACCCGCAACCACTTCGCCCTCGACCTGGGCCTCGACCGCGACGACGTGGTCGGCGCCCTCGACGCCTTCGGGTCCGGCGTGGAGCGCCGGATCGACCTGGCCCGCGTGAACGGCCGGGTGTTCGTGAACAACGTCTCCCTGGGCCTGTACGCCACGGTCGTGCAGTCGGACGAGTACCGCGACGACAAGCTGGGCACCACCGTGCGCCTGCTGCCCGACCTGGCCGGGTCGGCCGAGCCCCCGTTCGACCTCCGCTTCGTGGGCCCCGACGGCGTCGAGGGGGGCCCGGTGCACGTGATCCAAGTGTCGAACGGCCCGTACCTGCTCACCGGCGGCGGCGGGTTCGGCAGCCGGCCGCGCCTCGACACCGGTCAGCTCGGCGTCGTCACGCTGCGGATCGCCCGAGGCGCCGACGTGGCCGCGATCGCCGCCCTGGGGGCGCTGCGGAGGCCGACGGCAGCGCCCGGCGTCGAGCAGTGGGCCACCCCCACCTTCGAGGTGCGCTCCGGCGGCCCGGTCGCCGCCGGCGTCGACGGCGAGGCCCTCGAGCTCGATCCCCCGGTGCGGTTCGAGTCGGTGCCGGGCGCCCTGCGCGTGCGCCTCCCGGCCAACGCCCCCGGGTATTCCCCCGGCGCCGTCGCGGCCATGGTCGCCACCGCGCCCGTGCGAGCCCTCCTCACCACCGTGGCCGGCCACAGCTGGCTGGCGACCGTCGCCGCCCGCTGACGGGCCCGCCCCCACGCCGGGCCCGGGAGGCCCCGCGCTACGGTGCGGTTCGTGCTCCTCACCGCGCCTCGGGTCGACCCGGCTGCGCTGGAGGCCCGCACCGGCTGGGCCGTCCGGCCCGAGGGCCTGTGCCGGGGCGACGTGTGCGTGCCCCTGCCGGCCGGGGCGCTGGCCGGCGGGCTCGTCGACGTGCGGGTGCTGAGCGAGCGGGCCGGCATGCCGCTGGTCCACGACGACGCCCACGGCCTGTGGGCGCTGGGCCCGGCCACGGCCACTGGCCGGGCGCTGGCCACGGCCGAGGCCCCCGACCTCGAGCTCCCCGGCTTCGACGGCAACCCGTTCCGCCTGTCGTCGCTCCACGGCCGCAAGGTGCTGCTCGTGGCCTGGGCCTCGTGGTGAGGGTGCCGCCACGACCTGCCCGGGTGGCAGGCCCTGCACGTCGAGCTCGAGCCCCGGGGGCTCACCGTGGTCACCGTCGCCCTCGACGTCGACCCGGCGCGAGCCCGGCCCTTCGTCGACGCCGCCGCGCCCACCCACCCGTCGCTCGTCGACCAGGCGCACGTCACCGACGAGCTGCTGGGGATCGTCAACGTGCCGATGGCGGTGTGGATCGACGAGTCGGGCACCCTCGTGCGGCCGGCCGAGCTGGCCGCCGTCACGGAGAGCCCCCTGAAGGGCCAGCCGGTGCCCGAGGGTCTCCCCGACCGGATGCGCCGGATGCTCGAAGAGGTGCAGCGCATCCCGGGTGACCCCCGGCGCTACCACGCCGCGGTGGTCGACTGGGTGGAGCGGGGCCCGGCCAGCCCCTGGGCGCTGACGCCCGACGAGGTCGTGGCCCGCTCGGTCCCGCGCCGGCGCGACCAGGCCGAGGCCGCGGCCTGCTTCGAGCTGGGCCAGCACCTGTGGCGGGCCGGCGAGCCCGACGCCGCCACCGGGTGGTGGCGCGAGGCCCACCGCCTCGATCCGGGCAACTGGACCTACAAACGCCAGGCCTGGACGTTCGCCACCACGCCGGAGGGTGCTCCCCCCGACCTGATCCAGGGACCCACCGACCTCTACGAGGGCAACTGGCTCGACGACGTCGTCGAGCAGGGGGGCGGCGGGCACTACTACCCGCCGTCGGAGCTGGCCGGCACCGACCGCACCGCTTGACCGCCGCCACCCGGTAGGTTCGCGGCCCGTGGATCACGTGCAGTGGGCTGGCCGGCCGCGCCTGCGCCGCCCGGTCCTGATCGCGGCGTTCGAGGGGTGGAACGACGCCGGCGACGCCGCGACCACTGCCGCGCGCTGGCTCCGCGATCGGTGGGACGCCAGGGCGTTCGCCTCCCTCGACCCCGAGGAGTTCTTCGACTTCACCTCCACCCGACCCCACGTGCGGCTGGTCGACGGCGTGACGCGCGAGATCGTGTGGCCGGCCGTCGAGGCGTTCGCGGGCGCGATCCCGGGCACCGACCGGGACGCCATCGTGCTGCTCGGGACCGAGCCGCAGCTGCGCTGGCGCACCTTCTGCCGCCAGCTCACCGCCCTGGCCACCACCATGGGGGTGGAGCTCACCCTCACGCTCGGTGCCCTGCTGGCCGAAGTGGCCCACTCCCGGCCCGTGTCGGTCATCGGCACGGCCGCCGACCCCGACGTGGTCGCCTCGCTGGGGCTCGCCCACTCCCGGTACGAGGGGCCGACCGGCATCGTGGGCGTCCTGCACGACGCCTTCCGCGCCGCCGGCATCCCCTCGGCCTCGCTGTGGGCGGCCGTGCCGGCCTACGTGCCCGGGGCCACCTCGCCCAAGGCGGCGCTGGCCCTGGTGGAGCGCACGTGCCACCTGCTCGACGTCCACGTGCCCACCACCGAGCTCGAGATCGCGTCGGCGGCCTACGTGCGCCAGATCGACGAGCTGGTCGAGACCGACGAGGACATGGCCGCCTACGTGCACCGCATCGAGGCACGCCAGGACGACGAGGACGACGAGGACGACGACGACGAGCTGCCCGGCGACGAGCTGGTGGCCGAGGTGGAGCGCTTCCTCCGCGGCCAGGACGGCTGAACCTGCCCGTGGCCCGTCTCACCCCCACCTGCGTGTGGCGCACGTCGCCCGAGCTGCTCGTCGCCCTCGACGAGCGCTTCGGCGAGCCCGTCGACGCCTACGTCAACGGCTCGCAGGTGTGGCTGCGCGACGACGGCCCCGGGGGGGTGGCCATGGAGTGGCGGCTCCACCCCGTGGCCGGGTTCCGGCGGCCCGCGGGGCTGTCGGCCTACGACCTGTTCCCGGCGGTGGCGCTGGCCCTCGCCCGCGGCGACGAACCGCCCGCTCCCCCCGACGAGCTGTGGGACGGGCTCGAGGCCTTCCCCGCCTACGGCGACGAGGTCGAGCCTGCCCCGCTGGCCGCGGCCGCCACCGCTTCGCTGGGCATCGCACCGGCAGCGACCGGACTCGCCGACCACGACCGGATCGCCGACGAGTGGGAGCTCGCCGGCGGCCGCCTCTCGATCATCGGCGCCCTGCTCGACCAGCTCGGCCCCGGTGGCGACCAGGCACCTCCCGCGTCCGATGCCGGCTAGGCGGAACCGCCACCGGGTGGTGGCGCGGGCGGTCATCAGGCTGACCGCCCTGCTGGCCGTCGTCGCGGCCGCGCCCGGCGCCGGCGCGGACACCTCCCCGCCGCCGGCCCCGGCCGAGCCGCCCCGGCGGATCCTGCTGGTCGGCGACGACCTGATGGTGCAGGCCGGCCCCGAGGTGGCCGCCCGCCTCGAGGCCACCGGCCGGGCCGACGTCACCCTGGTGGCCCGGGCCGGCACCGGGCTGGCCGGCACCGTCGACTGGCCCGGCGAGCTGGCCCACCTGGTCGACCAGGTGCACCCCGACCTGGTGGTGGCGCACTTCGGTGGGGCCGACGCCCCGCCCTTCGCGGTCGACGAGGCCGGACGGCCGATCCTGCCGGGCACCGGCGCGTGGCTGAACCGGTGGGGCCGGGGCGTGCTGGCCCTGATGGACGCGCTGGCCCAGCGGGGCACCCCCATCGCCTGGGTCGTGCCACCCCCGGACGGCAACGCCGATCGGGCGCCGATCACCGAGATGATCGGCCTGGGCCAGCAGGGTCTGCTCTACGGCTACGCGGCCATCAGCGACCACATCGACCCCCGCGCCGCGCTGTCCGGACACGACGGCGGCTTCACCGCCGCGGCACCCGGGCCGGCGGGCACAACGGTGGCGCTCCGCGCCCACGACGGCTTCGGGCTCGCACCCGAGGGCGCGCACCGGCTGGCGGTGGTGATCGCCGACCAGGTGACCGCCCAGTGGTGCCTCGATGGCAGCCAACAGGGCTGCGTCCCGTCGTTCGGGCGGCCGCCCGACCCGGCTGCGGCCCCGGCCGGCCGGCCGCGCGTGCTGGTGGCCGGCGACTCCCTCACGTTCCAGGTCGCACCGCGGCTGCAGGCGCTGCTCGAGGGGTCGGGACGGGCGTGGGTGCACGTGTCCCACCGGTCGACCGCCGGGCTGCTCAGCCAGTTCTACGACTGGCCGGCCAGGATCCGCAGCGAGGTCGCCCGGTTCCAGCCCGACGTGGTGGTGCTGCAGTTCCAGGGCGGGTACCGGCCCCCGTACCTGCACGACGACGCCGGCCACGAGATCCTGCCGATGACCCTCGGCTACTACGCGCGCTACGCCGAGGCCGCCCGCGCCCTCACCGCCGAGCTGCTGGCCACCGGTGCCCGCGTCTACTGGGTGCTCGGCCCCGAGATGTACGGCCGCGACGCCGGCGGCGGCCTCGTGCTCGGCCCCGTCTGGCTCGACCTGGCCGCCCGCTTCGGCGACCGCGTCGACTTCGTCGACGGCTGGGAGTCGATCGGCCTCGGCCCGGGGGGCAACCCCTTCGACCTCAGCACCGCCCCGGCCCGGGCCACCCGGCTCCCCGACCTGATCCACTTCACGCCGACGGGCGCAGACCGCTTCGCCCGGCTGCTGGTGGCGTCGCTCGACGGCGACGGCTGCCTCGCCGGCCCCGGCGCCTGCCGCGCCGCGGGCTAGAGATCGGGGAAGGTCTCGGACACGTCGCCCTCGTCGTGGTGGCCGCGCCACAGCGGGTTGCGGGGCACGTCGAAGAGCACCTCCACCGGCTCACCGCGGATGGCGGCGAAGGCCGACGGTCCCCACTGCTGCACGCCGACCGTCGGGAAGGGCAGACCGTCCTCGTGGAACCAGCCCACGTCGGTCGTCTCCAGCGGGTGGGCGCGCAGCTCGCCGCCGACCGCCCGGCAGTGGAACACCAGCGAGTACAGCGGCACCCGCGTGAAGCCGAGCCGCAGGCCGTCGAGCACCGCGATGAGCTTGACGGGCTCGCAGCGCACCCCGGTCTCCTCCTCCACCTCCTTCACCGCCACCTCGGCCGGCGAGTAGCCGACGTCGGCCCAGCCGGTGGGGTACAGCCAGACGCCCGAGTCGGCCCGCTGCACGAGCAGGATCCTCCCCTGGTCGTCGCCCACCACCGCGCCCACCGCCACCTTGGGGGTGACGTAGCCGGCCACGCCCTGGCCGACGTGCTTCATCCACTCGTGGACGAGGAAGTCGGCCTCGAAGGTGGAGCCGGCGGCCACCCGGATGTCGGCCGCCACCTTCAGCACCTCCTCGAAGCGCTCCCGCTCGTAGAGGCTCTCGGTGAACCCGAGCCCGGTGCGGGCGATGGCGGCCAGGGCCTCGCTCCAGCGCAGCAGATCGCTCTCGGTCACCCCTGTGGGCAGGTCGGCCATGGGGACGGAGGCTACCCGGGCGTGGTGAGCGACAGGCCGTGGAGCACCGCCCGCTCCAGCTCGCCCAGGTAGCCGGGGTCGGTCAGCTTGCCGCCGGCCGCGTCGCACACGTAGAAGCTGTCGACCACCTGCGGGCCCATCGTCTGCACCTTGGCATGGCGGATGTCGAGCTGCATCTCGGCCAGGGCGTGGGTGATCCGGAACAGCAGACCGATGGCGTCGGGGGCGCGCACCTCGACGACGGTGGCCGACGACGACACGTCGTTGTCGACCACCACCTTGGTGACCGCCGGCGAGGCCGCGCGGCTGCGGCGGCGACGGTAGGTGCGGGCCCGCTCGGCCACGCGGGCCTCCAGGGCCAGGCGCCCCGCGAGCGCCCGCTCCACGTCGGCCACCACCCGCGTCCAGCCCCCCCGGTCCTCGGAGAGCCCGGCCACGCGGAACACGCTGACCGCCATCCCGTCCCGCGAGTGGGCGTCGGCCTCGAGCACGTCGAGCCCGTTGATGGTGAGGGCCCCCGCGATGCGGCCGAAGAGCCCGGGCCGGTCGTGGGCGCACACCGTGAGGCGGTCGCCCTCTCCCTTCACCACCGTGCGCCGGGCGGCGACGAGGGCGAGGTGCTCGGGCCCCGGGAAGGCCGACCAGGCCACCTCGTGCAGCTCGCCCCCCCGCAGGACGTGGCCGGTGCGGTCGACCAGGTCGCGCACCAGGCTCGCCTTCCAGCTGCTCCAGGCCGCGCTGCTGGTGGCCAGCGAGTCGGCCTCGGTGAGGGTGGCGAGCAGCTCCAGGGTGAGGGGCGAGCCCACCGCCTCGGCCACCAGCCGGATCGTGCCGTCGTCGCTCACGTCGCGGCGGGTGGCGATGTCGGGGAGCAGCAGGTGGTGGCGCACCATCTCGGCCAGCACGGCCACGTCGTCCGGCCCGAACCCCATCCGGGGCCCCAGGTGCTCCACGACCTCGATGCCCACCTCCGTGTGGTCGCCGGGGTAGCCCTTGCCGATGTCGTGGAGCAGGGCGCCCACCACCAGCAGGTCGGGCCGCGCCACCCGGTCGGCCACGGCCCCGGCGTTGGCCGCGGTCTCGAGCAGGTGCCGGTCGACGGTGAAGCGGTGGTAGGCGTTGCGCTGCGGCTTGCTGCGCACCGTGGCCCACTCGGGCAGCACCCGTACCAGCAGGTCGCGCTGGTCGAGCGTCTCCAGCGGGGCGATGGCCGCGGGGCCCTCGCGGAGCAGTGCGACCAGGGCGTCGAGGGCGCCCGGCGGCCAGGGGTCGGGGAACACGGGGGTCCGCTCGGCCAGCCGGTCGAGCGAGCCCCGGTCGATCCGGGTGCGCAGCCGCGCCGCCCAGCCGGCCGCCCGCAGGCACAGCGCCGGATCGCCGGCCGGGTCGGCGTGCACGTCGACGTGGATCTCGCCGTCGCGCAGGGCCACCCCGGGGGCCAGGTCGCGGTCGCGCCCGGCGGCGTTGGCCACCGGGCCCACCAGCGTGGACCCGACCCGGCGCCACGTCTCGTCGCTCGTCCAGGCGACGGTGCGCGCCGCGGCCGCGACCCGGCCCATGAGCAGGTCGGCGTCGCCGCCCGCCAGGACGGCGGCCACGTCGTCCTGCTCCTCCAGGGTGAGCACGTCGCCGGGCCGGCCGGTCAGCCGGTGCAGCTCCACCCGCACGTCGAGGATCACGTCGTAGGCGGCCTGCAGGGTGGCGTCGTCGCCCTCCAGCAGCACCCGCTGGGCGGCCTCGGCCCAGCGCAGCGCATGGACGTCGCGCAGGCCGCCCCGCCCGTCCTTCAGGTCGGGCTCGAGCAGGAACGCCACCTCGCCGGCCCGGTCGTGGCGCTGCTCGACCGATCGCTGCAGCTCGCCCAGCCAGCGCCTGGAGCGCTTGCGCCACTGGCCCCGGGCCTTCTCGGCCAGCTCCTCGGTGAGCCGGGCGTCGCCGGCGACGTGGCGCACCTCCAGCAGCGAGGTGGCCGTGTCGAGGTCGTCGGCCGCCAGCTGCAGCGCCTCCTTCACGGTGCGCACGGCGTGGCCGAGCTTCAGCTTGGCGTCCCACACCGGGTACCAGAGCCGCTCGGCCACGGACCGGATGTCGCCCCGCTTGTGGTGCAGCAGCAGCACGTCGAGGTCGCTCTGCGGCGCCAGCTCCGCCCGGCCGTACCCGCCCACCGCCACCAGCGCCAGCCCGCCGAGGTCGTCGCCGGCCGCCTCGGCCAGCAGGCCGGTGAGCCAGGCGTCGACGGCCTCGGTGTAGGCCAGGCAGAGGGCCCGGCCCCGCAGGGCACCGTTCGCGAGGATCTCGTCGCGGGCGAGGGTCACGGCGGCAGGCTAGGCGGCGGCCGTCGCTCCGCCCCAGCCCGGGGCCGGCGCGGTGAGGGGGCGCCCCGTGGGCGCCCCCTCACCGGTGTCACGGTGGTGCGGGTCAGGCGTTGCCGGTCATCGACATCAGGAAGATGACGGGCGGCGGCGGCGTGACGCCCGGCACGATCGGCGGCCAGTTGAGGAGGATGATCAAGCCGCCCGTGGGGCCGCTGCCGGCCGGGCCCACCGAGTACATCCCCGAGAAGTCCTGGAAGGGGACCAGCCCCGGGTCGTTGGGTAGGTCGGTCTCGGCCTTGATGTTGATGGTGAGCCCGCCCGGGAAGGCCGAGCCGGCGACCGGGTCGATCACCAGCCGGCCGGTGAGGGTGGCGGCGTTCTGGTTCGCCGACGGCGCCCCCGGGATGCCGCGCCGGGTCACGGTGAGGTCGAGACGGCCCCGCTCCAACCCGGTCAGCGGGATGCCCCGGAAGTTCGCGAGGACGGCCGACCCCGCGACAGGACCAGCGGTCAGCGACCCGGGCGGCAGCGGGTAGCTCACGGTCTGGCTGCACACCTCGCCCGGCCCCAGCGGCGCGTAGCACCAGGTGAGCGGGCCGGGGGGCGGGGGGATGGCTGCCGTGCCGAGGGCCAGCTGCTGCTGGACGTTGGTGACCGCCTTGCCGTTGGACTGGGCCTCGTTGCCCGATAGCGACTGGAAGCGCACGACCATGCCGCCGAACCAGGGTGTGCCCGGCCCGCCGGGCTGGGTGAACGCCCCGGAGGCGTCGACGCACATGAACCGGCTCTGGAACGGCGTCCACACGCTGTTGGGGTTGTTGGCCACCGGGGAGGCCGCCTTGTTCTGGTAGTCCACCGGCACCGACCGGATGAACCCACCCGCCGGCGTGTAGGCCGCGATGCGGGCCACACCCAGCAGACCGTCGCGGTACACGCAGATCTTCGGACCGATCGGCAGGCCAGCCGGGGTCGACTGGTTCAGGTCGACACCACCGCCATCGTTCGAGGCGCCGCCCGTCAGGGCGATGAGCCCGAAGCCGAGGTCGGTGAAGAAGATGTCGTTGACCGTGGCCGACGGGTTGATGTCGGTCGCACCGTTGTAGCGGACCAGATCCGAATCGATCTGAGCCGGCGCATACGTCCCACCCGACAACAGCGTGCCGATGGCCTGCTCGGTCCCGGCCGAGATCGCAGCCGTCCCACCGAACACATAGCCGAAGCCACCCTGGTTGCCCGTCGGGTTCTCCGACGTCGACGTCGGATCCGGATACAGATCAGCCAGATACGTGGCCACCGCGTTGGACAGACCCGACGCCGTCGCCGTACCCGGCTTCACCAACAGGATCGGCACGATCCCACCCGGCTGGAACGTCGACCCACCGATGATCGTGTTCGGACCCCGAAGATCCCCACCCAGAGCACCATTGCGCTCGATCGGGGGAGCCTGACGGGTCGGCGCACTCACACCGGCCAGCCCCACGTTGTCCACGAACGCCGCACCAGCCAGCGCGTCCACCGCGTCCGTACCGTCGTTGCGGTCCGAACGAGCGAACCCGAACAGCGTGCCCGTGTCACCGAACTGGACGCCGGCCAACACCGCGGCCACACCCACCGAGGTCGAGTAGCGGTCAGGGCCCGCCACCCGCAACACGTCAGGCGTGAAGTCCCCCGTCTCACCCGCAGCCGACACGGCCGCATCCAAGACATCCTGGGACACCGCAGCCTCACCACCCACGGTGATGATCGAACGCGGGTTCATCACCGTCAACGCCGCCAGCGTCGCCACCGGCAGCTCAGCGGAACGGGTCAACAGCACCGGCGAGCTGTACGCCGCCGCCACCGGCCCGATCGCCAACGCATCCGCACCCTTGGTGCCCTCAGCCAGGAACACCGCATCCGCGAACGTGTCGTCCGGAGTGTCATCACCCTCCAGAGCCCACGTCCCGTTGTCGTTCACCGTCGCGTCGTACACGTCGATGTCGGGCAACCCACCAGGAGCGCCACCCGGCGACTCGGCCTGGAACAACAACAGAGCAAGCTCCGCCGCCGTCGCATACCGATCCAGAGGGATGGTCACCCCGTGGCCGCCTCGATCGAGGCCTGCAGACCCGAACCGTCCACCCGAGCCACCGCGTTGGCGATGGCGTCGACCTCGGCCGCAGCCGTCACCGACACCGCCGCCTCGCCGCCCAGGATGACGGCGTTGAACGGCTTCTGGCAGTTGTCACGGATCGTCAACAACGCCGTACGGGTACGCGGGTTCAACACCGCACCCGGGTTCCCCCGAGCCGCGTCCGTCAACAGCACCAACGCATTGGTCACGTTGGTCAACACACCCGTGTCACCCAACGGCAGGTTGGTGATGCCCTTCACACCCGACGCCGCCAACGCATCAGCCGGATTGTCACCAGCCGCGATGTGGATCGTCTCCGGGCACGTCGACAACCCGTAGGTCTCCGTCGGCACGTTGTCGTTACCCCGGGCGTTGATGCCCAGCGTCACCTGCTCGAACGGATAGCCACTCGTCTTGTTGAGGTTCAACGTCGTCACCATGGCGATCGACGCCGCTGTCTCGTAACGGTTGTCACCCTGCATCCGCAAGGTGTACGCCGTCGCACCGATGCTCGGACCGTCAGGCCAGAACGCCGGCGTGGGCACGTCCGCACCCGCAGGAGCCGCCAACGGGACCAAACCCGCCAACACTCCAGCAGACGCCAGACCACCCAGAAGCATCTTCCGCTTCCGCACGTCTCTCTCCCTCACCACGACAACCCGGACACGACAACCCGGACAACCTAGACGACCGCCCTGCCGTGACAGGGAGACCGGCCCCCGCCCCTACAGGGCGTCCTGGCCGAGCTCGCCGGTGCGGATGCGCACCAGCCGGTGGACGTCGCTCACCCACACCTTGCCGTCGCCGATCTTGTCGGTGCGGGCCGCGGCGACGATCACGTCGACGATCCGGTCGACGTCGGCGTCGTCGACGACGATCTCCACCTTCGCCTTCGGGAGGAAGTCGACCACGTACTCGGCGCCGCGGTAGGTCTCGGTCTTGCCGCCCTGGCGGCCGAACCCCTTCACCTCGGTCAGCGTGAGCCCGGCCGCGCCAGCCTCCTTCAGGGCATCCTTCACGTCGTCGACCTTGTGCGGCTTGACCACCGCCGTGACCAGCTTCATGGGGTGCTCCTCATCTGGCTCTCGGGGATCATCGGGGCTCGAGGATGTACGCGGCCTCGGCGTGCTGGCTCTCGTCGAGGCCGATCTGCTCGTCCTCCGCCGACACGCGCAGGCCCACGACCAGGTCGATCACCTTCGCCAGGACCAGCGAGACCGCCAGAGAGTAAGCGAGCACGGCCAGCACCGCGACCACCTGGTCGGCCATGAGGCCCCACCCGCCGCCGGCGAGCACGCCGTCGGCGCCGAGGGGGTTCACGGCCAGGTCGGCGAACAGCCCGAGCAGCAGCGAGCCCAGGATCCCTCCCACGAGGTGGACGGCGACCACGTCGAGGGAGTCGTCGTACCCGAACCGGTACTTCAGGCGGATCGCCAGGAAGCACACCGCCCCGGCCACCAGCCCGATGAGGATCGGCGACATGCCGCCCACGAAGCCGGCACAGGGCGTGATGGCCACCAGGCCCGCCACCGCGCCCGAGGCCGCGCCCAGCGTGGTGGCGTGGCCGGTGCGGATCTTCTCGACGATCAGCCAGCCGATCATGGCCGCGGCCGCGGCCAGGTGGGTGTTGAGCAGGGCCTGGGCGGCCAGGCCGTTGGCGGCCAGGGCCGAGCCGGCGTTGAACCCGAACCAGCCGAACCACAGGATGCCGGTGCCCAGCACGGTGAGCGGGAGCGAGTGCGGCAGCATGGCCTCGGTGGGCCAGCCCCGTCGACGCCCCAGCACGAGCACCACCGCCAGGGCGGCGATGCCGGCGTTGATGTGCACCACCGCGCCGCCGGCGAAGTCGAGGGCGCCCCGCTGGAACAGCCACCCGTTGGGGCTGAACACCCAGTGGGCGACCGGGGCGTAGACGAGCACCGACCACAGGGCGATGAACGCCACGTAGGCCACGAACTTCAGGCGGTCGGCGGTGGCGCCGGTGATGAGCGCCGGCGTGATCACCGCGAACATCATCTGGTAGGCGAGGAAGGCGAGGACGGGGATCGTGAGGGCGAAGTCGCCCACGTAGCCGGGCAGCTGCACGCTCTGGTCGGTGAGGCCCTTCATGAAGGCGAAGTCGAGGCTCCCGATCAGCGTGCCGCCGCCGCCGAAGGCCAGGCTGAACCCCACGACCACCCACAGCAGGCTGACGACGCCCATGGCGAAGACGTTCTGCATGAGCATGCCCAGCACGTTCTTGGTGCGCACCATGCCCGCGTAGAAGAAGGCCAGGCCCGGCGTCATGAACGCCACCAGTGCCGCCGACATGAGCACCCACGCGGTGTTGCCCGTGTCCATCGCTCCTCCTCCCCGGCCGGCGCCCTCCGGCGTCGACGGCCCGTCAGGCTAGTGACAGCAGGGATCCAGCCGGTCGATGCCGGACGGGTCCGCGAACCGGGCTCAGCCGGCGTCGTCGACCGCGTTGGCGGCCTGCCTGGCCGCCGTCAGCACCGGGTCCCACACGGGCGCGAACGGGGGGGCGTACGAGAGGTCGAGGTCGATCAGCCGGTACACGTCCATGCCCGCGGTGAGGGCGGTGGCGAACACGTCGATGCGCTTGGCCGCGCCCTCCTGGCCCACGATCTGCGCCCCCAGCAGCCGGCCGGTCCCCCGCTCGGCGACCACCTTCACGGTGATGGGGGTGGCGCCCGGGTAGTAGTGGGCCCGGGTGCCGGCCGTGATCGTGGCCGTGACCGGCTCGAAGCCGGCCTCACGCGCCTCGTGCTCGCCCAACCCGGTTCGTGACACCTCGGTGGCGCAGATCTTGGACACGGCCGTGCCCAGCACGCCTGGGAAGGTGGCATAGCCGCCACCCAGGTTGATGCCGGCGACCCGGCCCTGCTTGTTGGCCACCGTGCCCAGGGCCACGTGCACCTTGCGCCCCGACACCAGGTGGAGCGACTCGGCGCAGTCGCCGGCGGCCCACACCCCCTCGGCCGAGGTCCGCTGGCGACGATCGACCGAGACACTGCCCCTGGGGCCCAGGGCCAGGCCGGCGTCGGCGGCCAGAGCGGCGTTGGGCCCCACCCCGAGGCCCAGCACCACGACGTCGGCGGCGAGGGTGCCGCCGGCGGCGTGCACCACACCCGGCTCGAAGCCCTGGACCGCCTCGTCCAGGCGGACCTCGATGCCGAGGGCGCGCATGGCCCTGGTGACCAGGGCGCCCATCTCCGGGTCGAGGGTGCGCATCACCTCGGGGGCGGCCTCCACCACGGTGACCGCGGCCCCCCGGCGCACGAAGGCCTCGGCCATCTCCAGGCCGATGTAGCCGCCGCCCACCACCACCACCCTGCGGATATCGGCCGCCTCGATGCGCGCCAGGAGCGTGGCGGCGTCGTCGAGGGTCTGCACGCCGTACACGTCGGGGCCGTCGATGCCGGGCAGGGGTGGCCGGAGGGGCCGGCCGCCCGTGGCGACGAGGAGCTGGTCGAAGGGGATCGTGATGGTGCGCCCGTGCTCGTGGTCGCGCACCTCGACCCGGCGGCGGTCGAGGTCGACGGCCATCACCTCGTGCCGGAGGCGCACGTCGATGCGCTGGCGGTCCCGGAACTCCTGGGGCGTGCGGGCCACCAGCGACTCGAGGGCGGGCACCTCGCCGCCCACCAGGTAGGGGATCCCGCAGGCCGCGTAGCTGGTCCAGGACCCTCGTTCGAGGGCGATGATCTCGAGGTCGGACCGCAGGCGTCGGGCCTGCGACGCAGCCGACATGCCGGCGGCGTCGCCGCCGACCACCACCAGGCGCTCGGGCATACCCGCACCCTAGCGAGGGCCGCCCGGGCCGCTCCCCCGAGGGTGGCGTCGGGCGCGGCAGAATGCCGGGATGGCCGTTCGCGCCGACTGCCGGCACTACAGCACCCGCTCGCTCCCCACGGGCGAGGTGGTGGAGCGCTGCCGCCTGGGCGCCAACGGGGAGATGCCGTTCTCGTGCCCCGACGGCTGCGTGTTCTTCGAGCCCCGCGCCGGCATGAGCGCCGGGTGGACGGTGAACGAGCCCGACTGACCGCGGCCGTCAGGGGCCGGTCACTCGCCTGGTGGTGCGAGCAGCTCCGGCAGGCCGGCGAACAGCTCGGAGCGGGCCAGCACCTGGTCGCAGCCGGCGGCGCGCGCCGCCGCCAGCGCGGCCCGCTCCACGTGGGAGCCGTAGGCGATCACGCGCACGTCGAAGCAGTGGCCGTCGATGGCCCGGAGGGCGTCGAGCACCCCGTCGCGCGACAGGTCGGCCACCACCACCTCGGCGTGGCGGGCGGCCTCCACGAGCTCGCCCGGCGAGCCGACGAACCGCACGTCGCCGGCTGCGGCGGCCTCGACCCTGGAGCGATCCATCAGGTCGGGGGTGTAGGCGGCGATCCGCGCCGGCGGGCTCACGGCACCCTCCCCTCGGCCCGGCGGCGTTCGAGGTGCACCTTCGCCTTCCACGCCCCCCACACGAGGCCCGGCTCCAGGAGCGAGGGGTCGACGTCGGCCCACGAGGCCGGCGTCAGGTCGTAGACGTCGTCGGGGAACGCCCGCACCGCGAACCCGTCGCGGGGCACCGGGGGCACGCCCGCGCCGCGGAGCACGTCGGTGGGGAAGCGCACCGCGCTGCGCAGCACCGCCAGCGGGCTGGTGCGCTGCTCGTCGACGTCCACCGCGAGCACCTCGCGCAGCCGCCCGCCCACGTCGGCGCGGGCCCGCTCGCCGGCCTCGGCGGCCCGAGCCAGCACCTGCGGGTCGGCGGCGCCGGCCCAGGCCACCAGGCGGGCCTCGACGCTCCGCACGACCCACCGGGGCAGCGCGGCGTCGGCCGCGTCGGCCAGCGCCTTGGCGTAGGGATCCACGGCGACCATGCTGGCACGGTGCGACCGCAGAGGATCGAGCCCGGCCCCGGCCAGGAGTCGGTGTGGGACTACCCCCGCCCGCCCCGGGTCGAGCCCACCGGCGCCCACGTGGTGGTCGAGCACGCGGGGCTGGTGATCGCCGACAGCCGCCGGGCCCTGCGGGTGCTGGAGACCAGCCAGCCGCCCGCCTTCTACGTCCCCCCGGACGACGTGCGCACCGACCTGCTGCTGGCGTCGTCGACGCGCACGGTGTGCGAGTGGAAGGGCGTCGCCACGTACTGGCACCTCGACCACGGCGAGATCCACGTCGACGACGTGGCCTGGTCGTACCCCACCCCGGCGCCGGGCTTCGAGCCGATCGCCGGCCATCTCGCCTTCTACGCCCAGAAGGTCGACGCCTGCTGGGTGGACGGCGACCGGGTGCAGCCCAACCCGGGCTCGTTCTACGGGGGCTGGATCACGTCGAGGATCGTGGGGCCCTTCAAGGGCGGAGCGGGCACACTGGGCTGGTGAGGATCCGCGCGCTCTCGGTGTTCGAGGGCGTCGTCTACCACTGCTACTGCGCCGACCCGTCCAACCCGTGCCGGCCCACCCTCGAGGTGGAGGCCGTCGTGCGGGCGGGCGACGTCGACCAGGGCCCCCTGCTGGTCTCGGCCGCCGACTACCTGCAGATGGTGGGCTTCGAGGTCGGCCGGCGCTGCCTGGCCGAGCTGCGGGCCAAGGGCAGGATCGTGCGTCACCTCGGCGTCGACCACCTCGAGTTCCGCACCTGGACGCCGGTCGAGCTCGAGCACCGCTGACGTGCCCGCCGGCCCGGCGGCTCAACGAAACCAGAGCGGCTGCCGATGACCCCTTCGACGATGATGCTCACGACCGGCAGGAGCCACCTCGCGGTGACGGCGGCGGAACGCCTGGCCTTCGCGCGCGACGGCTTCGTGGTGCTCGACCGCCCGATCGTCCCGCTGGCCGACCTGGCCCGCGCCGCCGACCTGCTCGACGGGCTCTTCGTCCGGCTCGACGAGCTGCCCGCCGGCCACGTGCACGACCTGGGCCGGCCGGAGGCGGGTGGGCCCGGCCGAGCCATCCCCGAGGTGGTCGACCCGATCGGCCTGGCGCCGGCGCTGGAGCACACCGGCGTCGTCCAGCGCTGCCGGCAGGTGGCCGCCGGTCTGCTCGGTGGCTCGGCGCGCCTCAGCTTCAGCCACGCCATCTACAAGCCACCGCACACCGCCACGGCCACCGGCTGGCACCAGGACCTGGCTTTCAACCCCGAGTACTGCGAGACCGGCCGCATCCCCCCGGCGGTGCACGTGTGGCTCCCGTTGCAGGACGCCACCGAGCGCAACGGCTGCATGCTGTTCGTGCCCGGCAGCCACGCCGGGCCGCTGGTCGAGCACCACCGGCGCGGCCACGACCCCCGCGCCGACGCGCTGGTGACCGACGAGGTCGACCCGGCGACGGCCGTGGCCGCACCGGTGCACGCCGGTGGCCTCACCGTCCACCACCCGGCCACGCTGCACGCCTCGGGGCCCAACGTCACCGACCTGGTCCGGCGGGCCTGGATCCTCCACTTCGAGCCGGGCGGGCTCGTCGGGCTGAGGCGGCGCTGGCAGAGCCGGCGCCGGCGCCGGCGCCTCGCGGCCGGCTGACGGCCGACGGGCGGCCCGCCCACGGAACGAGGTCAGATGCGCCTTCCGGTGCCCTCCCAGTACGGGTCGCGCAGCAGCCGCTTGTACAGCTTGCCGGTGGGGTGCCGGGGGAGCTCGGGCTCGAAGTCCACCGACCGGGGCGCCTTGTACCCGGCCAGGTGCTCCCGGCAGTGGGCGATCAGCTCGGCCTCCAGCTCGGCCGAGGGCTCGACGCCGGCCACCAGCTCCACGGCCGCCTTCACCTGCTCGCCGTACTCCTCGTCGGGCACGCCGAAGACGGCGGCGTCGTGGACGGCCGGGTGGGTGACCAGCACCCCCTCGATCTCGGCCGGGTAGATGTTCACGCCCCCGGAGATGATCATGTCGATCTTGCGGTCGGACAGGTACAGGTAGCCGTCGGCGTCGAGGTGGCCCACGTCGCCCAGGGTGAACACGCCCGGTTCGAGGTGGGCTGCCGCCGTCTTGTCCGGGTCCTTGTGGTACTCGAAGTCGGTGCCCATCCGGCTCCGCAGGTACAGCTGGCCCTCCGCGCCGGGGCCGACGGACCGGCCCTGCTCGTCGACCACGACCACCTCCATGGTGGCGACCGGTCGGCCGACCGAGCCCGGCCGCTCCAGCCACTCCTCGGCCGAGATCAGGCTCACGATGGCGCCCTCGGTGCCGCCGTAGTACTCGGTGACGATCGGCCCCCACCACTCGATCATGCGGCGCTTCACGTCGGGCGGGCAGGGGGCGGCGCCGTGCCACACCACCTGCAGGCTGGACCCGTCGAAGGCCTCGCGATGCGCCTCGTCGACCTTCAGCAGGCGCACGAACTGCGTGGGCACGAGGTGAAGGTTGGTGACCCCGTACCGGTCGATCAGCTCCAGCACCTCGGAGGGCTGGAACGTGTGGCGCATCACCACCGAGCTGCCACTCACCAGCGGGAACAGCGAGAACGCCCACTGGGCCGAGTGGTACAGCGGCCCGCACAGCAGGGTGACGCCGCCGGAGGGCACGCCGAGCATGTCGGAGAACCCGGCGCTCATCAGCTGCAGCAACGACGGTGGGGTGCCCACGCTGACGTACCCGCTGCGCACCCCCTTGGGCCGGCCGGTGGTCCCGGACGTGTAGAACATCGGCCCGCCCACCGTCTGGTCGTCCGGCTCCTCCGGTGACCCGGACGCCACGAGCGCCTCGTAGGGCGTGAAGCCGTCGAGGGCACCGTCACCGATCAGGACCCGGCCGACCAGCCCGGGGTTGGCCGCCGCCGCCTCTGCGGCCACGCCGGCGAAGCGGGCGTCGGCCACCAGCGCCCGCGAGTCGGAGTTCTCGACGACGTAGGCGGCCTCCTCCCCCACCCAGTGCCAGTTGACGGGCACGAAGAGGAGCCCGGCGTGGGCCGCGGCCAGGTACACCTCGAAGTACTCCCGGCGGTTGCCGGCCAGCAGCGAGAACGTGTCGCCGGGCCGCAGGCCCGCCGAGCGGAAGGCGTGGACCAGCCGGTTCACCCGCCGGTCGAGCTCGGACCAGGTGGTCTCACCCCGCTCGTCGACCAGGGCCACCTCGCCACCCTTGGCCTCGGCGAACCCGCGCAGGATCTCGGCCACCGCCCCCCCTCGGTCGGACGGCCGCAGGCTAGTGGAGGGCGTCGTTGAGGTGCCCGGAGCGGAGCCCGAGCGGGTCGACGGTGACGGTGCGGTAGCCCGCCGACCGCACCGCGCCGACCACGTCGTCGAGGCGGGCCTGCGCCGCCGGCAGGTCGGCCAGGGGCACCTCGACGGTGGCGGCGTCGCCCCCGTGCCGCACCCGCAGCTCGCGGAAGCCCAGCCGCCGCACGGCCGCCTCGGCCCGCTCCACCCGCCCGAGCACCGCCAGCGTGACGGGGGTGCCGTACGGCACCCGCGACGCCAGGCACGGCGCGGCCGGCCGGTCCCACGTCGGCAGGCCGACGGTGCGCGACCAGGCCCGCACCTCGGCCTTGGTGAACCCGGCGTCGACGAGCGGGAACCGCGCACCGGCGGCGGCGGCCGCCTGCTGGCCGGGGCGGTGGTCGCCCAGGTCGTCGACGTTCACGCCCAGCACCACCACGGCCCCCTCGGCCGCGGCCACCGGGGCCAGCGCCTGCATCAGCTCGTGCTTGCAGTGCCAGCACCGGTCGCCGCCGTTGGCGACGTAGGCCGGCTGCTCGTGCTCGAGCGTGGCGACCTCCGACCAGCGCAGGCCCCAGTCGCGGGCCAGCTCGGCGCAGTGGCGGTGGTCGGCGGCGGCCAACGAGGGGGACACGGCGGTGACGGCGTGCGCGGCGTCGCGACCGAGGGTGGTGTGGGCCACCCAGGCGAGGAACGCCGAGTCGGCGCCGCCGCTGAAGGCCACGACCACCGCCCCCAGGTCGACCAGCCCGGCGCGCAGCACGCCGAGGTCAGGCATCGAGGACCTCGATGCGCAGGCGCTTGTTCGCCCTTCCCTTGCTCTCGGTCTTCACCACGCGGAACCGGCCCACCTCGGCCGTCGAGCGCACGTGGGTGCCGCCGTCGGCCTGCTTGTCGAGCCCCACGATGTCGACCACCCGGATCTCCTGCACCGACTCGGGGATCAGGTTCACCTTCGTCCGGATGAGGTCGGCGTCGACGAGCGCCACGCCGCGGGGCAGGAACGACACCTCGATGGGGCGGTCGGCGGCCAGCTCGGCGTTGACCAGCTCCTCGATCCGTGCGCCGAACCCCTCGGGCAGCGGGTCGAACTCGAAGTCCATCCGCGCGCTGAGCGGCTCCATGTTGCCGCCCGTCACCGCCCTGCCCCACTCGTTCCAGATCACCCCGCACAGCACGTGCAGCGCGGTGTGGGTGCGCATCAGCGCGTGGCGGCGCTCCCAGCCGATCTCGCCCTGCACCTCCTGGCCCACCACGGGCGAGCCGCCCACGACGGTGTGCCACACCCGGTCCCCCTCCTTGCGCACGTCCGCCACCTGCAGGCCGCCGAGCACCCCGGTGTCGTGGGGCTGGCCCCCGCCGGTCGGGTAGAAGGCGGTGCGGTCGAGCGCCACCCGGCCCCCCTCGGGGTCGACGCCGATCACCGTGGCCTCGAAGGTGCGGAGGTATGCGTCGCGCAGGTACAGCAGATCGGTGCCCACGGCGGCGCATTCTGGCGCGGTCGACGCCGCCGGGCGCACCGCCCGCCGCTCCGGACCCGGCTCCGCCGGCCGACGGGCTGTCGGGATCAGCCCCTTCTGTTCGGGCCCGGTGCCGCCTAACATCCCGCGGTTCCATCTCACGTCCATCTCACGTCCGTCTCCGCACCCACGGGGGTTCCATGCGCAAGCGCAGGCATCTGCTCCGTCTGTCCGCCGTCCTGCTCGCCGTCGGCCTGGTTGCCGCGGCCTGCGGCGACGACGACGACACCAGCAGCACCGAGCAGACCAACACGACCGAGGCGAGCAGCGACACGACCGCCGCCGCCGCCGCCGACCGGGGCAACGTCAACGGCACGCTCGAGGTCGGGGCGCTGCTGCCCGAGACGGGCCAGCTGGCCGCCATCATCGACTCGCTCCGCACGCCGATCGACATCGCCGTCGAGGAGATCAACGCCGCCGGTGGCGTGCTCGGCGCCGACGTCGTGCTCGTGGCGGCCGACGACGGCACCGACCCGCAGGTGGCCAGCGCCTCGCTCGACCAGCTGCTCAACTCCGACAAGGTCGACGTGGTCCTCGGCCCGGCCTCGTCGGGCACGATGCTCGGCATCGTCGACAAGGTCCGCACCGAGGGCGTGGTCGTCTGCTCCGGCTCGACCACCGCCGCCGAGCTGTCGACCGCCGACGACGGCGGCTTCTTCTTCCGCACGGCCCCGCCCGACAGCCTCCAGGGCCCGGCCCTCGCCGACCTCATCGTCGAGGAGGGCGCGACGGCCGTCGGCATCATCGTGCGCAACGACTCGTACGGCGTCGGCTTCGGCGACGCGCTGCAGACCGCCCTCGAGGAGGCCGGCGCCACCGTCACGGCCAACGTGGCCTACGACCCGAACGGCACCGACTTCGACGCCGACGTGCAGCAGATCATCGACTCGGGCCCCGACGCCGTGGCCGTGATCGGCTTCAACGACGACGGCGGCAAGATCATCGCCACGATGATCGAG
The DNA here is from genome assembly GCA_016716005.1 of Acidimicrobiales bacterium. Classification (NCBI taxonomy): domain Bacteria; kingdom Bacillati; phylum Actinomycetota; class Acidimicrobiia; order Acidimicrobiales; species Acidimicrobiales bacterium. The sequence goes on along the minus strand of JADJXE010000001.1, from coordinate 2,476,099 downwards.
AAGGGTGCCGGCCCCGCCGACATCCCGATCTTCACCGCCGACGGCATGCAGGGCTCCTCGTTCTTCGAGGCCGTGGACGCCACCAACCCCGCCGTCGTCGAGGGCATCAAGGGCACCGCACCGGCCGCCGCGCCGGCCACCGGCAACCCGGAGAGCCCGTTCTACGCGGCCTTCGACGCCACCGGCGTCGACCCGATCTTCTCCGCGTACTACTACGACTGCGCCATCGTCACCGCCCTCGCCGCCCAGGCCGCGGGCTCCGACGACCCCGCGGCCATCAAGGACGCCATGGTCGAGGTCACGACGGGTGGCACCACGTGCACCACCTACGCCGACTGCCTGGCCCTGCTCGACGAGGGCGAGGACATCGACTACGACGGCGCCTCGGGCTCGCTCGACTTCACCGACGTCGGTGAGCCGTCGAGCGGCGCGTACGACCGCTGGGCGTACGACGCCGCCGGCTCGCCCACCAACTTCGGCGAGCAGATCGTCATCGAGGCCAGCTCCTGAGCAGCACCAGCCGCGATCACCGAGGGGGCCCGGGCGACCGGGCCCCCTCGTCGCGTCCGGGTCAGTCGCGACGCGACAGCGTGCCCAGGTACAGCTCGATCACCTTCGGGTCGCGGAGCAGCTCGGCGCCCGAGCCCGTGTAGGCGTTGGTGCCCTGGTCGAGCACGTAGCCCCGGTCGGCGATCTGCAGGCACCGCCGGGCGTTCTGCTCCACCATCACCACCGACACCCCGGCCTTGTTGACCTCGGCGATGCGCCCGAAGGCGTCGTCCTGGGCCATGGGCGACAGCCCGGCCGAGGGCTCGTCGAGCAGCAGCACCGACGGGTCCATCATGAGGGCCCGGGCCATGGCCACCATCTGGCGCTCGCCCCCGGAGAGCGAGCCGGCCCGCTGCGAGGCGCGGTCGGCGACCACCGGGAACAGCTCGGACACCACCGCGAACCGCTCGCTGAAGCGGTGGGAGGCGAGAAACACGCCCATGGCCAGGTTCTCGCGCACCGTCAGCGCGGCGAACACGTTCTTCACCTGGGGGACGTAGCCGACCCCCTGCGAGACCAGCACGTGGGCCTGCTCGCCGGTGACGTCGTGGCCGCGCAGCCGCACCGAGCCCGATCGCACCTCCACCATCCCGAACAGCGCCTTCAGCAGGGTCGACTTGCCGGCGCCGTTGGGTCCGATGATCCCGACGAGCTCGCCCGCCACGACGTGGAGGTTGCAGCCGGTGAGGATGTTGATGCCGGGGAGGTAGCCGGCGTCGACGTCGATGGCCTCCAGGAGCGGGCGGTCGGCCGTCACATGGGCTCCTCGGGGAACGACTCCATCACCAGGGTGCCCTGGTGGTGGCCGAGATAGGCGTCGATCACCTTCTGGTTGCCGGCCACGGCCCGGGGCGGGCCCTCGGCGATCACCTGCCCCTGGGCCATGCACACCACCCAGTCGCTGATGGTCATCACCACGTCCATGTCGTGCTCGACGAAGACCACCGTCATGCCCTGGTCGCGCAGGTCGATGACGTGCTGCAGCAGCGACTGGCCGAGTGCCGGGTTCACGCCTGCGAGGGGCTCGTCGAGCATCACGACGCGCGGCTCCACCATCAGCGCCCGTGCCATCTCGAGCAGCTTGCGCTGCCCGCCCGACAGCGTGCCGGCCAGGTGGTCGGCCTTGTCGGCCAGGCTGAAGCGGGCGAGCAGCTCCATGGCCGAGGCCCGCACCTGCTGCTCCTGGGCCTTCCAGCGGCCCCGGAGCAGCGCCCCGAAGAAGCGCTCGCCGCGCTGGCCCGGCGCCGCCAGCATCACGTTCTCGAGCACCGTCAGCTTGGCCAGCGCCTTGGTGAGCTGGAAGGTGCGCACCATGCCCCGGCGGGCCACCTCGTGGGCGGCGACGCCGTTCAGCGCCAGCCCGTCGAGCGTCCAGCGCCCGCCGTCGGCGTGGTCGAACCCGGTGAGGACGTTGAACAGGGTGCTCTTCCCGGCTCCGTTCGGCCCGATCAGGGCGGTGATGGCGTGGCGCGGCAGCTCGAGGTGGGCCACGTCGACGGCGACGAGGCCCCCGAAGGCCCGCCGCACGCCGTCGACGACCACGACCGCGTCGGGCTTGGCCACCCCCGGCAGAGGCGCGAGCCCCCCCAGGGCGGCCCGGGCCGCGGCCACGGCGTCGACGGTCGCGTCAGCGCCCATCGACGAGCATCTCCTCCTTGCTCCCCAGGATCCCCTGCGGCCGGAAGATCATGAGCAGCATCAGGGCCAGCCCCACCAGAGCGAAGCGGATGGCGGCCACGTCGGACGGGTCGAACGCCGAGCCGAACCAGCCGGCGTCGAGCGCCTGGCGGAGGAAGCTGTCGGTGCCCTGCAGCACGAACCAGAAGATGATCGCCCCGACGATCGGGCCCAGCACGCGGCCCGCGCCGCCCAGGATCAGCGCCGTGTAGATGAAGAACGTGAACGCCGACTGGAAGTAGTCGGTGTTGACGAACTGGGCGTCGACCGCGATCAGGATGCCGGCCAGGCCGCCGATCACCCCGCCGACCACCAGGCTCTGGAGCTTGAACCCGAACACGTTCTTGCCGAGGCTCCGGGCCGCGTCCTCGTCCTCGCGGATCGACCGCAGCGCGCGCCCCCAGGGGCTCTGGGTGAGCAGCAGCACCAGCAGCGAGGTGAGGGCAACCAGGCCCCACCCGACGATCATCACCCACAGGGTCCGCTGGCTGAACACCAGCGAGCCGAAGCCGTAGCGGGCGATGGGCACGGGGTTCACGTCGAAGAAGGCGTTGGCGAAGCCCTGGATGCCGAACACGCCGCCGGTGAGGTCCTCGAGGCTGCGGGAGCGCACCACGAGGCGCAGGATCTCGGCCACCGAGATGGTGACGATGGCGAGGTAGTCGGCGCGGAGCCGCAGCGTCGGCAGGCCGAGCAGCAGCGCCAGGCCCGCGGCGCAGAGCATGCCCACCAGCACGCCCAGCCACAGCGGGCCGCCGTTGTCGACGGTGATCGCGGTGCCGTAGGCACCGACCAGCAGGAAGGCGACGTGACCGAAGTTGAGCAGGCCGGCGTAGCCGAACTGCACGTTGAGGCCCACGCCGGCCAGCGCGTAAGCCGCCGCCGGCACGCCGATCGAGGCGCGGATGGCGTCGGTGATGATCGTGACCGGGTCCATCAGCTCACCCCACTCGCTCGCGGACGCCGAGGATGCCCTGGGGGCGGAAGAGCAGCACCACGATCAGCACCCCAAGGGCGAACACCACCTTGAAGTCGGTGGGGAACCAGAAGGTGCTGACCTCGGACGTGACGCCGATGACGAGCCCGCCGAGCATCGGACCGTACGCCGTCCCGAGGCCGCCCAGCACCACGGCGGCGAACATGAGCAGCAGCAGCCGCAACCCGATGTCCCACTGGGCCTGCTCGGTCAGGGCGTACAGCACGCCGGCCAGGGCCGACAGGGCGCCGCCTCCCACCCACACCGCGAGGATCACCCGCTGCACGTCGATGCCCGACGCCTCCGCCAGCTCCTTGTTGTCGGCGACGGCGCGCATCGACGTACCGAGCCGGGTGCGCTGCAGCACGAGGGCCACGCCCACCAGCGCGGCCACGCAGATGCCGATGATCGCGAAGTCCTTGGGCGCGAGGGCCACCGGACCGATGCCCCACGCCCGCTGCACGGCGTAGTCGGCGAACGGACGCGGGTTCCCCCCGAAGACGGCCAGGAACACGCTCCGCAGGAACAGGGCGAGGCCGATCGACACCACCATCTGGGCGATGAGCGAGGTGCGGCGGCGGCGGAGCCGGCGCCACAGCCCGAGCTCGAGGAGGGCGCCGAGGAGAGCCCCGGCCACCACGGCCAGGGCTCCCGACACCCACAGCGGCAGGCCGGGGCCGTTCACGGCGGCGTTGAAGAAGAAGGCCACCAGGGCGCCGAAGGTGACCATCTCGCCCTGGGAGAAGTTCACCAGGCCGGTGATGCCGAAGATCAACGAGAGGCCGACCGCGGCGATGGCGATGATCAGGCCCAGCTTCACGCCCTGGGCCACGAGCTGGAGGAAGCGCTCCACCGGGCCGCGCTCGCTCCCCCCGCCCGAGCCGATCGCGAAAAGCACCGTCTTGGCCTGGCCGGCGCGCACCTCCACCTCGGGGAGGGTCGCCCGGTCGGCCTCGCGCAGCTGCACCCCCTCGGGGAGGGTCTCGACGTCGAGGGTGACGACGTAGAGGCCCGGCCCGGGGACGGGCACCGACCACCGCCCGTCGTCGTCGGCGGTTGCCCGACCGAGCTCCTGGCCACCCTGCTCGACCACGATCTCGACGTCTGCGACCGGGGCGTTGGCGTCGTCGCGGTTGGTGAGCCGGCCCTGGATGCTCTCGCCGCCCTCCTGGGCGCTGCCGCGTGCGGCCCACCCGACCAACACGATCGCGACGAGCACCAGGGCCAGGGCGGCGCGAGCGAGACGAGTGGCCGGCACGGAGGCTGGAGTCTAGGTGCTCTCGCCGGCCGAGCCGCTCCCGGCCGACTCGGGCCGTCGTGGCCGCCGCCGAACCGGGCGCACGCCGACACCTCGGCCGACTCCCGGACCCGCCGGGGTGACGCCGACGGTCCGCCCGAGACCCGGTTGCCGCGCCCCCGTCACGGACCTGCCGTCACCGGCAGGGTCAGCCGGTGTTGCGGAGCCCGGTGGCGATGCCGTTGATGGTGAGCAGCAGGGCCCGACGCACCTCGGGGTGGCTGTCGCCGGCCCTGGTCCGGGCCAGCAGCTCCACCTGCAGCAGGTGCAGGGGCACCAGGTGACGTTCCCGAACCGTGAGTGCACGCCGCAGCGTCGGGTGCCCGTCGAGCAGCCCGTCGCTGCCGGTGAGCCACCGGAGCTGCCCGAGGGTGCGGTGGTACTCGCCCTCGATGCGGTCGAACAGGCCCTGGTGCTCGGGGGCCACCAACCGTTCGACGTACCGGCGGGCCAGGCCCAGATCGGTCTTGAACAGCGCCATCTCCACGTTGGAGGTGAAGGTGGGCAGGAAGTGCCACTCAGCCCACATCTGGCGCAGCGTGGCCCCCCAGCCCTCCTCCCGGGCCGCGGCCAGGCCACTCCCCACCCCGTACCAGCCGGGGACGATCTGGCGCGACTGGGTCCAGCCGAACACCCACGGGATGGCCCGGAGGTCGCCCAGCCCGAGGCCGGACTCGGTGGCCCGGCGAGCCGGCCGCGACCCGATGTTGAGCGCTCCCATCTCCTCCACCGGGGTGGAGGTGAGGAAGTAGGGCACCAGGCCCGGATCGTCGACCAGCTCGCGGTAGGAGCGGAACGCCGCCGCCGACGCCGCCGCCATGGCATCGTCCCAGCGCCGCAGCACGTCGGGCGGATGGCGCGACTCGCGATGCAGCAGCGACGCCCGCAGCACGGCCGAGAGGGCCAGCTCCAGGTTCTGCCTCCCGAGGGCGGGGACGCTGTACTTGTCGGAGATCACCTCGCCCTGCTCGGTGATCTTGATGGCACCGTCGAGGGTGCGGAAGGGCTGGGCGAGGATGGCCTTGCCGGTCGGCCCACCGCCGCGTCCGACCGTGCCGCCCCGCCCGTGGAACAACCGGAGGCGGACCCCGTGGCCGGCGGCCACGTCGCGGAGCGCACGCTGCGCCCGGTGGATCTCCCAGGACGACGTGGTGATGCCGCCGAGCTTGTTCGAGTCGGAGTACCCCAGCATCACCTCCTGCACGCCGCCCCGGAGGTCGACCAGGTGGCGGTAGTGGGTGATGCCGAGGAGCTCGTCGAGCAGCGGGCCGGCGGTCCGGAGCTCGTCGATGGTCTCGAGGAGCGGCACGAAGCCCACGTGGGCGACGCCGGCGCGAAGGTCGACGAGCCCGGCCTCCCGGGCCAGCAGCACCGCCGCGAGCACGTCGTCGACCCCACGCGTCATCGAGATGACGTAGCTCTCGATGCAGTCCCGCCCGTAGCGCTCGAGCGCCTGGCGGATCACCGTGAAGACCCGCAGGACGTCGTCGGGGCCAGGAGGCAGGGCGGTGCCCGGCGCGGCGAAGGGCCGCGGGTTGGCCAGCTCCTCGACCAGGAGGTCGGTGCGCCCGCGGCGGTCGAGCTCCGCGTAGGGCGTCGGGCTCACGCCCGCACGATCGACCAGGGCCGCGATGGCCTCGTGGTGGCGGGCCGCGTGCTCGCGCACGTCGAGGGTCACCAGCGACAGGCCGATGGCGGCGGCGGTGCGCTGGTAGCGCTCGACCGACCCGCGCGCCACCAGCTCGCCGTGGTGCTGCAGCAGCGAGGCGCGCAGCACGTCGAGGTCCTCGAGCAGCTCTGCGGCCGAGGCGTAGTCGATCCCCGGACGGTGGGCGGTCCCCTCGATCACCCGTCGCAGCGTGGCCCGGAGGCGCTCGGAGACGAAGAGGCACGCGAGCCGATAGGGCTCGTCGGGCGTCCAACGCCCGGCGCGGACGGCGACGTCGGGCATGCGCCGGCGGAGGGACTCGAGCCGCTCGAGCAGCGCGTCGCTGGCGCCGACCACCCGCGTCGACACCGAGAGCTCCGACCGCAGCTCCTCGATCCCGTCGAGGAGCAGACCGAGGGCCCGCTCGGTCTGCAGCTGCAGCGCCTGGAGGGTGACCGAGGGGGTGACGTTGGGGTTGCCGTCGCGGTCGCCGCCCACCCACGACCCGAGGCGCAGCGGCCGCGCATCGACGGGGAGGGACGTCCCCACCGACGCGAGGGTGGCGCTGAGGTCGTCGAGCAGGTCGGGCAGCACGTCGCGGGCCAGCACCTCCACGAAGTACAGGACGCTCGACGCCTCCTCCAACGGCTCGGGGCGGCCGTGCCGCAGCTCGTCGGTCTGCCAGAGCAGGTCGATCGTCTCGGCCAGGCGGCGCTCGCGCCGCTGCCGGTCGGGGCCCTCGGCGGCCAGCTCGTCGAGGAGCTCGGCCACCCTGAGCCGCTTGGTGAGCACCGACCGTCGCTTGGCCTCCGTGGGGTGGGCGGTGAACACCGGGCGCACGTCCATGCGGGCCACGAGGGCGGCCAGCTCCTCGGCCGTCACCCCTGCGGCCACCACGTCGGCGACCGTGTCGACCAGGCCGCCTCGGTAGGTGGCCGACCGGACCGCCAGCTCGTCGGCCCGGTGGACCTGCTCGGCGATCGTGGCCAGGTGGAACGACGCGGAGAACGCGCGGACCAGCCGAACGGCCACGCCCGGCTCGATGCGGCGCAGCGTCTCCCCGAGCTGGGTCGATCGACCGCGGCCGGCGTCGGCGAGGGCCCGCACCTCGGCGACGAGCGCCGCGAGGGTCGCGCCCTCCTGGCGGGTCAGGCTCTCGACGAGGAGCCGTTCGAGGAGGGCCAGGTCGTCGTCGAGCGTGCGGGGCGCGCCGATCACCGGGACCAGGCTATGCGGCGCCGGGCCGTCGACCCCTGCCGCCGTCAGCGGGGCAGCACCCGCTCCATGGCCTCCTCGACGGCCAGCACGACGCCGGCGTAGAAGGGACCGAAGTCGGCGTACAGCGCCGAGGCCTCGTCGAAGCGCATGGTGTAGACGACCTCCTTGAGGTCGTCGGGGTGCACCGCGAACAGGGTGACGCCCCACTCCCAGTCGTCGAGGCCCGTCGAGCCGGTCACCACCTGCACCACCCGCCCGGCGAAGGCGCGGCCCGAGGCACCGTGCCCGTGCATGAGCTCCTTGCGGTCGTCGTAGGGCAGCGTGAACCAGTTGTGGCGGTCACCCCGGCGCTTCGACATCGGGTAGAAGCAGAACGCCGGCTTCCCCGCCGGCGGCAGGGTGGGGTACAGCCGGGCGTCGAGCATCTCCTGGGGCATGCCCTTGGCGTACTCGCTCACCTCGGTGAGCGACACGTAGCTCTGCGCCACCGCCAGGCCCGCCGCCTGCAGGTCGGTCTGCAGGGCGCGCAGACGGAGCCAGTCGGGCCCCACCGCCATCACGCCGAGATCGGCCTTGTGGCCGAGCAGGGCCACGGTGACGACCTGGTGGCCGTCGGCCTGGGCCGACTTCACCGCGGCCACCACCGCCTCGGCGTCGACACCGGGGCCGACCGTGCAGAACAGGTGGAGCACGCCCCACCCGCTGGTGGGGGAGACGGGATCGGACATGGCCGCCACCGTACCGGCCGGCCCCGCCTATGCCGAGCCCGAACCCGAGCCCGAGCCCGAGCCCGAGCCCGGACCCTGACCCGGCGGTTCGGCGGCGAGCACCGCCACCGCGCTCGGGACCTCGTCGACCTCGCCGGGTGCGGCCGGGTGGTCGCCGTTGAGGCGGGGCAGCGCCACCGCCACGCTCGAGTGGCCCCGGTGGGCCGCGACGGCAAGGGCGTGGTAGCGCTCGGCCACGTCGGCGAACGACGGGTCGAGGTAGGGGCGGCCGTCGACCACCGGGCCGGGCCGCCCCTCGATCACGGCCACCACGTCGTCGCCGGAGAGCGTCTTGGTGGTCTCGAGGGCGTGGGCCACGGCCAGCACCTCACGCCGGTTGGCCTGCAGCACCTCCTCGGCCCGCTGCAGCAGCTCGTGCAGCTTGGCCTCGATGCGCTCGCCCAGGCTGCCCTTCAGCAGCTCGCGGTCGTCGTCGTCGGAGGTGCCCGGACGGCCGCCTCCACCCACGCCGATCCGATGGGTGACGCCGTGGGAGGCCACGGTGGAGCCCATGCCCCAGAAGCCCTCCATGAGGGTGGCGATGGTGGTGGCCGAGTCGAGGTCGCCGGACACGCCCGAGGAGTTGTCGCCGCCGAAGAAGAGCCGCTCGCCGGCGAGGGAGGCGAGGCTCACCATGATGTCGGCCTCGTACTCGCTCCTCCAGTGGGTGAACTGGTCCTCGGGCTTGATGGAGCTCACCATGCCGAGGTACGTCCCGCCCTTCTCGATGGTCGCCAGGTCGATGGTGAGGTGCTGGCGCACCCGGTGGGCCACCACCGCGTGGCAGGCCTCGTGCACGGCGACCGCGTGGCGCTCCCGCTCGATGTACTCCACGTCCTCGGGCGGGCCGAGCTCTTTCAGGTGCTTGGCCCGCAGCACGTCCGGCCACGTGATCACCTCGCGCCCGTCGCGGATCGCGGTGATCAGCGCCTCGTTCACCATGTCCTTGATGGTGGCGCCGGTCGCGTAGGGGGTGATCGTCGCCAGCTTGTCGAGCTGCTCGTCGGTGAGCTCGTGGCGGACCTTGGCGAGGTAGCCCTGGTACGTGCGCTTGCGCCCCTCCTTCGAGGGGTAGCCGACCTTGTAGATGCGGTCGATGCGTCCGGGACGCAGCAGCGCCTCGTCGAGGGCCTGGGGCATGTTCGTGGCCATCATCACGAGGATCCGGTACTTGGGCGGCGGCTTGGGCTTCATGCCCAGGGCCCGGCGGACGTAGCGGTTCAGGAAGCCCCGGGGCTTCTTCAGGCCCGACAGCTCGGTGAGCAGCGCCTGCAGGGTGCCGCCACCACCGCCGCCACCGGCGAGGCCGCCCATCATGATGCGGTCACGGGTGCGGCCGGGCGCCTCCACGTCGTCGAGTCGGGTCGGGCCCAGGGCGGCCCGCAGCACCTCGGTCTGCGCCCACGGGCTCAGCCACCGGAGGTGGTCGTCGGCGCCGGGGGCGGTGGACCACGGGGACGCTCCCGCCATCCCCGGCTGCCCGGGGAACCCTCCGGTCAGAGCGCCCCGGTTGCCGAGCGAGTCGGCCTCGTCGAGGAACACGATCACGCCGCCGTAGCGCACCGCCAGCTTGCGGAGCTTGCGGAACAGGCTCTTCACCTTGAGGATCCCGACGCCCATGAACATGTTGATGAAGGCGCCCGGGTCGACGAACACGAAGGGCTTGCCGGTCTCGCCGGCCACGGCCTCGGCCATCAGGGTCTTGCCGGTGCCGGGCGGTCCCCACAGGAGGATGCCGCCGGGCACGTAGCCGCCCTTCTCCTCGATCCGCTCGGGCGCCTCGAGGAACACCATGTTCTCCTTGACCCGCTCGACCACCGCGTCCTGGCCCCACACGTCGGTGAAGCGGGTCTTGATGTCGTCGGGGAAGTACACGTCGACGCCGCCGCGCGACAGGAACCAGAAGATCCCGACGAACTGGAAGATCACGAAGAAGAAGGCGAAGGCGAGCTGCAGGATGAACGGCAGGGCGCCGTAGAGCCGGGCCGGCAGCTCGAACAGGGCCGTGACCGGGGGAACGTCGAACACCGCGCCGAGCACCAGGCTGAGGAGCACCACGAACGCCACGACCTTCAGGGCCCGGGCCACGCGGTAGCGGTTCCAGTCGTTCAGCCGGCCGGCTCTGCGCTCGAACCCCCCGAAGAAGGTGTGGGTCCAGAACCGGTAGTAGCGGGCGGAGTGCTCGCAGACGACGTAGTGGACCTGGCGCAGCACCTCGACCCCGGCGAGCACGACGAGCCACCACGTGCTCTGCAGGTTCTGGCTCACCGCGTCCTCGAAGGGCAGGATCGGGTTGTCGGCCATGGCCGACCACACGAAGAACCAGAACAGGCCGAACAGCGCCACCAGCCACTTCACCCGGTCCCAGATCGGGAGGGGCTTGCGGGTGAGCGGCTCCGCCGGTGGGCTCGGCGCCAGCTCGGGGGTGAGGGCCGGGTCGCTCATCGGTGCTCCGATCGGGGCGTCGGTGCGGGGCGGGCGGTCACGGTTCGACGGTCCACGAGTCGACGATCGTGTCGATCTGGTCCCGGTGGTCGCGGTAGCAGGCGGCGTCGCACTTCACCAGGAAGCGGTAGAAGGTCTCGGTGGCGGCATCGACCAGGGCCACCTGGTCGATGGTCACGAAGTCGTCGCCCTGGAGGCGCACGTTCACCACGATGCGGTTGCCTCGCAGGCCATCGGCGGTGGCGATCTCCTCGTAGTCGACCAGCTCGAGGTCGGTCGATCCCTGCTCGTACAGGTCGATCGGGTCGGCCTCGCCGTCGAGCACGAGGGAGCGCAGGTCGGCCAGGGTGAGGGTGTCCCGGCGGTCGGTGCGGATGGCCCCGATCTCGGCCTGCCCCACGACGTGCTCGGGCTGCAGCTCGTCGATGTGGTTCACCGACGGGTCGGGCGCCGAGTCGAACACGACCCGCCACGGGCCCTCGACGAGCTCGGCGCCGTCGGGCAGCGGCCGATCGGTGGGGAGGGTGTCCTGGAAGTCGACCTCGTACAGCTCCCAGCCGTCGGGCACCTTGAAGTAGGCGCCTTCGTCGCCGTTCTCGACGTACCGGTAGCCGGAGCCGGCGCACGCGGCGAGGAGCGGTGCGACCGCGGTGAGCGCCACGACCACCGGGACGGCGCGACGGAACCAGTGCATGAGGCATGCATTATCGGCGCGATCGGGGCTCCTCCACCCGTCGGCGGCCGGGCTCCCCGTTCCGTGCACCACAGATGACGCCAGGCAACCGAATCGGTGCACAGGACGGCGGCGATGCTCCCCCCGGGGTCAGCCCCGCTCGACGGTGACGACCGCGTTGTAGTCGGGCACCTGGCTGGACGGCTCGCGCGCCGCCGGGCCCGCGGCGATCAGCACGTTGCCCTCGGGCCAGTGGACCTGGAGCGTCCGCCTGGGGAGGCGGGCCAGGTGGATGCGGCCGGCCAGCTCGCCCACGTCGGAGCGCAGCAGCACCCGGTCGCCCTGCTCGAGCTCGAGGTGGGCGGCGTCGTCGGGGTCCATGTACACGGCGTCGCGGCCCGCCCCCGTGAGCGGATCGACCTCGGTGAAGACCATCGAGTTGAACTGCCGCCCACGCCGGGTCGACACGAGGAACGCCCCGATCGGGAGCTCGGCCGGGCCGGCGGCCACCGCACTGAAGCGGCCCCGGCCGGACGGCGTCGGGAACGCACCCCCGGCGCAGAGGTGCCGGCCGCCCCACTGCACGGCATCACCGGTGCGCTCGAGCCGCTCGATCCCGGCGTAGACGGGCACGACCCGGGCGATCTCGGCCCGGAGCGCACGGTTGTCGGGCCAGGCGAACCGGCCGGCCAGGTCGGGCCGCACCCGGCCGGCCAGGTTCGCGAAGATGCGCCACTCGCTGCGGGCCTCGCCCACCCGGCGCGGGATCTCGGGCGAGAAGGCCACGCGCCGCTCGGTGGTGGTCTCGGTGCCCCCGCCCTCCTGCTCGTACCGGGTGGCCGCGGGCAGCAGGATCACGTCGTCGCCGTCCAGCAGCATCTGGCTCGACAGCACGATGTCCTGGTGCACGCGCAGGGGGACGCCCTCGAGGGCGGCGGCGACCCGGGGCGGGTCGGGGAGCACCTCGAGGAAGTTGCCGCCGTCGAGGTACAGCACCCCCAGCGCACCGCGCTCGGCCGCCTCCACCATCTCGGGGGCGGTCAGGCCCGGACGGCCCGGCACCTCGAAGCCCCACTGGGCGCCGAGGGCGGCGGCGTGCTCGGGCGTCACCTCGATGCCGCCGGGCAGCGCGGTGGCATAGGCGCCCATCTCGGCGCCGCCCTGCACCCCACTGTGGCCGCGCACCGGCACGAGCCCGGCGCCGTCGCGCCCCACGTTGCCGCGGGCCAGGGCCACGTTCACGATGGCCTTCACCGCGTCGACCGCGCCCCGGTGCTGGGTGACCCCCATCGACCAGACGAGCACCGCCGACCCGGCCGAGCCGTAGAGGTCGACGAAGGACTCCACCTGGCCGGCCGTCAGGCCCGCGGCGTCGAGCAGCGGCTGCGTGGGCTGGGAGGCCAGGTGGGCGGCGAGCTCGTCCCACCCCTCGGTGTGGGCGTCGACGAAGCGACGGTCGACGAGCCCGCGGGCGAGGAGCCGCTGCAGCACGGCGTCGGCGAAGGCGGCGTCGCCGCCGGGGCGCACCGGCACGTGCAGATCGCAGATCCTGGTGCCGAACAGCGCCGACTCCAGGTTCGACGGCACCCAGTAGCGCTCGAGGCCGGGCTCCAGGTAGGGGTTCACCACCGCCACCCGGCACCCCCGCTGCTTGGCCAGGTAGAGGTACTTCATGAACACCGGCTGGTTGTTGGCCACGTTGGTGCCCCAGAGCACCACCAGGTCGCTCTCGATCACGTCGGCGAGCGAGCACGTGCTGGCCGCCACCCCGATGGTCTGCTTCAGGCCGACCGTGGACGGGGCGTGGCACACCCGGGCCGCCGAGTCGATCGAGGCCACGCCCATCGCCCGGGCCGCCTTGCCGGCCACGTAGTACGTCTCGTTGGTGAGCCCCCGGCTCGTCAGGTAGATCGCCGTGCGATCGCCTCCCGCCTGCCGGATGGCCTCGGCCGCGCCGTGGAGGGCCTCGTCCCACCCGATGCGCCGGAAGCCCCGCTCGCCCCGGCGGCGACGCATCGGGTGGCCGAGACGGCCCAGGCGCCGCAGCTCGTCGGAGCGGCGCCCCCGCAACGGGCCGACGTCGCTCAGCAGCGCCGGGTCGAAGGCGTCGGCGGTGTTCAGTTCGAGCAGCGCGAGCCGGGTGGTGCACAGGTGCACCCCCTCGATGGTCCAGTCGTGGAAGCCGGCCACACCCAGCGCGCACCCGTCGCACACGCCCTGCGAGAGCACCTTCCAGGCGTAGCGGGGGTGGGCGCGGTTGTCCCACGCGGCGCGGGCCATGTCGCGGTAGTGGTCGGGCTTCTGGCGGCCCAGCCCGTTGGGCGACAGGCCGGCCCAGAGCCTCGGGTTCCAGCGGGCCACCCGTTGCTCCTACGCCACGCGACGCCCCGGAGGCAAGCGCGACCCGCCATGCCGACCGGGCCGCGTGGTTCAGGCGGGCGACGGGGCGTACACGTTGAGGCGGCCCTCGCGGGCGAAGCCGGCGAGCGGGAGCCCGGCGGCCCGGGCCGCCCGCACCGCGAGGGCCGAGGGCGCCCCCACGGCCACCATGGCCGCGAAGCCGGCCGCCCACGCCTTCTGCACCAGCTCGAAGCCGGCCCGGCCGGAGACGAACAGGGCCAGCGACGACGCCGGCAGCCGGCCGTCGAGCAGGAGGCGGCCCACCACCTTGTCGACGGCGTTGTGGCGCCCGACGTCCTCGCGGACGACGACCGGCTCGCCCCGCGCGTCCACGGCGGCGGCCGCGTGGACCCCGCCGGTCCGCTCGAAGAGCGGCTGCTCGGCCCGCACCCGCTCCGGCACGCCGGCCAGCACGTCGAGCGCGAGGGCCGCCAGCCCCTCCAGCGGCGCGAGCCGGCCCTGCAGGTCGGCCAGCGTGGTCGAGCCGCACAGCCCGCACGAGGCCGTCATCGGCGTCAGACGGGGCGTGGGGGCGGCCGCATCGCCGCCGGTCCCCACGGTGACCACGTTGAAGCCGGTGTCGACCGCCGAACCGGTCGCGCAGTACCGGACGTCCCGGACGGGCGCCCCGGCCAGCAGGCCTTCGCCGTGGAGGAACCCCACGGCCAGCTCGAAGTCGTGGCCGGGGGTGCGCAGGGTGGTGCCGACCAGGTGGTCGTCGAGGCGGATCTCGAGGGGCTCCTCGACCGCCACCTCGTCGGCGCCCCGGCGCGGCGGCGCGCCCTCGCCCCGCAGCTCCACCACGAGCACCGTCTCCGAGCGCCCCCGACCCACCGGACCAGGCTACGGGGTCGACCCAGCGGTCCTGCGGGCGGCTCAGGCCGTCCGGTGGAGCTCGGCCGCCAGGTGATGGGTGAGGGGCACGCCCACCGCGGCCATCCGCAACGTGTAGCGCAGGTCGTCGCCGTCGACGTCGACCGTGCGAGCCACCGCCCGCACCTCCTTGGCCGTGCCGGACAGACCCACGGCCGTCGTCTCCACGTCGATCCGGCCGGCCGCCACCGTCCCCTCGGCCAGCTCGGTCACCCCCGTCGGGTGGGCGATCACCAGCTCGACGCGGCCCGGCGCCACGGGCCGCCAGTACCCGGCCTCGGCGTGCAGGGGTGCGCCCGTGTCGGGATCCCACGTGCGCTGGGCGTAGGCGAGGAAGGGCTTGCCCACGTGCCAGAACCGGACCTCCTCCCGGTACCGGAAGGGCTCGATCGTGGGGTAGCTCCCGGAGCCCTCGCCCACCCAGGTGCCGACGAGGCCGGCCAGGGGCTCGCAGAGGGGATGCAGGGACGGCTCGGTCATGGCACCGACGGTACCGACGCGGGACGGGACGCGCAGCGGGCGGCCCGGAGGCCGCCCGCTGGCGCACACGACGTGGTGAGGATCAGAAGTCCTCCATGCCCCCACCGGGCATGGCCGGGCCCTTCTCCTCGGGCTTGTCGGCGATGACGGCCTCGGTGGTGAGGAACAGCGCCGCGATCGAGGCCGCGTTCTGCAGCGCCGAGCGGGTCACCTTGGCAGCGTCGATGATGCCGGCCTTCACCAGGTCCTCGTAGCCGCCGGTGGCCGCGTTGAGGCCCTCGGCGGCGCCCTCGAGCGAGCGCACCCGCTCGACCACCACACCGCCCTCCATGCCGGCGTTCACCGCGATCTGCTTCAGCGGCTCCTCGACGGCGCGGGCCACGATCTTGGCCCCCGTGGCCTCGTCGGGGCTCAGGCTCTCGGCCCGCTTCAGGATCGCCGTCTGCGAGCGCAGCAGGGCCACGCCGCCGCCGGGCACCACGCCCTCCTCGATGGCGGCCTTGGTGGTGCTGACCGCGTCCTCGATGCGGTGCTTCTTCTCCTTGAGCTCCACCTCGGTGGCGGCGCCGACCTTCAGCACGGCCACGCCGCCGGACAGCTTGGCCAGGCGCTCCTGGAGCTTCTCGCGGTCGTAGTCGGAGTCGGTGTTGTCGATCTCGGCCTTGATCTGGTTGATCCGGCCCTTGATGTCGTCCTCGGAGCCGGCGCCCTCGACGATCGTGGTCTCGTCCTTGGTGACGACCACCTTGCGGGCCCGGCCCAGCAGGTCGAGGGTGACGTTCTCGAGCTTGAGGCCGACCTCCTCGGTGATCACCTGGCCGCCGGTGAGGATGGCCATGTCCTGCAGCATCGCCTTGCGGCGCTCGCCGAAGCCCGGCGCCTTCATCGCCACCGACTTGAACGTGCCGCGGATCTTGTTGACCACCAGCGTGGCGAGGGCCTCGCCCTCGACGTCCTCAGCGATGATCGCCAGCGGCTTGCCCGACTGCATGACCTTCTCGAGCACCGGCAGCATGTCGCGCACGGCGGAGATCTTCGAGCCCACGAGGAGCAGGTAGGCGTCCTCGAGGACGGCCTCCATGCGCTCGGGGTCGGTGACGAAGTAGGGCGAGATGTAGCCCTTGTCGAAGCGCATGCCCTCGACGAGCTCCATGTCCATCCCGAAGGTCTGGCTCTCCTCGACGGTGATGACGCCGTCCTTGCCGACCTTGTCGATGGCCTCGGAGATCATCTGGCCGATCTCCTCGTCGGCGGCCGAGATGGCGGCCACCTGGGCGATCTGCTCCTTGGAGTCGACGTCGACCGCGAGGGTCTTGACCGACTCGACGGCGGCCTCGACGGCGGCCTCGATGCCCTTCTTGAGGCTCATCGGGTTGGCGCCGGCGGCCACGTTGCGCAGGCCCTCGCGCACCATCGACCACGCCAGCACCGTGGCGGTGGTGGTGCCGTCGCCGGCGACGTCGTCGGTCTTCTTGGCGACCTCCTTCACCAGCTCGGCCCCGATCTTCTCGTACGGGTCCTCGAGCTCGATCTCCTTGGCGATGGAGACACCGTCGTTCGTGATGGTGGGCGCGCCCCACTTCTTCTCGAGCACGACGTTGCGGCCCTTGGGGCCGAGGGTGACGCGGACGGCGTCGGCCAGCTTGTTCATGCCGGCCTCGAGCCCGCGGCGGGCCTCCTCGTCGAAGGCGATGATCTTCGGCATTCGGTTTCCCTCCGTTGGGCGACCGGTCTCGGTTAGCACTCACTTGCCTAGAGTGCTAACAGGAAACCACGCCGCGCCGACGATCGCAACCCGGTCGGTCCCCGTGGTCGCACGAAGCGCCCTGCCGGTATGGTGCCCCCGTCGGCCGCAGCCGCCGATCAGGGGGGAGCGGGCATGGCGCAGGTGGCGGTGGTCGGAGCGGGTGTGGCCGGTCTCGGATCGGCGCTGGCGCTGGCTCGCCGAGGCCACCAGGTCACCCTCCTCGAGCGCGACGCCACACCCATGCCGTCGAGCGCCGACGAGGCCTTCTGGTGGGACCGCCGGGGCGCCCCCCAGGTGCGGCACTCCCACGCCCTGCTCGCCCGCCTCCGGAACCTGCTCCGCGACCACCACCCCGACGTCCTCGACGCGCTCCTCGAGGCCGGCGCCACCGAGATCCGCTTCGCCGAGCTGCTGCCGCCCACCATCGCCGAGCGCGGCCCACGCCCCGGCGACGACGACCTCGTGGCCCTGGCCTGCCGGCGCACCACCTTCGAGTGGGTGCTCCGCCGGGCGGTGCTGGCCCAGCCGGGCGTGGTTCTGCTCGACGGGGTCGCCGTCGAGGGGCTGGGGGCGGAGGCCGGCGACCCGCCCCGCATCACCGGGGTCCGGGTCCGGGTCCGGGGCGACGGGGAGGTCGCGGTGCAGCCCGCCGACTTGGTGGTGGTGGCCGGCGGGCGGCGGTCGACGCTGCCCGCGTGGCTCGACGAGGTGGGCGCCGCACCGGTGCCCGAGCAGGTCGAGGACACCGGCATCGTCTATCTGTCGCGCTTCTACCGGCTGCGGCCGGGCGCCGGCCTCCCGCCCCGCGACGGCCCGATCGGGGGCGACCTCGGCTACCTCAAGTACGGCGTGTTCCAGGGCGACAACGACACCTTCTCGGTCACCCTGGCCACCCCCACCGCCGACACCGAGCTGCGTTCCCGGCTGCAGGACGCGGCCACGTTCGACGCCACGGCCGCGCTGCTGGGCCCCACCGCCCCGTGGGTCGACCCCGCTCGGGCCGAGGCGATCACCGAGGTGCACCTGATGGCCGGCCTGCTGAACCGGCTCCGCCGCTTCGTGGTCGACGGCCGACCGGTGGCCCTGGGCGTGGCCGCGGTAGGTGACGCCGGGGTGTGCACCAACCCGCTCTACGGGCGGGGTTGCTCCCTCGCCATGGTGCACGCGCACCTGCTGGCCGAGTCGCTGCAGGCCCACCCGAGCGACGCCCTGGCCCTGGCCCTGGCCTTCGACGCCGCCACCGAGGAGCAGGTGGTGCCCTGGTACCGGGCCGCCGTCGCCCAGGACACCCAGGCCCGGGCGGCCGCCGAGGCCGCGGCGCGGGGCGAGGAGCCCCACGCCGAGGGCGACGCCGCCGCCTTCCAGCGCTCCGTCGTGCAGGACGGGCTGCTGCCCGCCACCCGGATCGATCCCGACGTGTTCCGGGCCTTCGTGCGGTCGTTCAACCTGCTCGCGCTGCCGGACGCCCTGATGCACGACCCGGTGGTGGCGGCCAGGGTGCTCGAGGTGTGGGGGCAGCGCCACGAGCGGGCACCGGAGCCGCCGCTCGGGCCGCCCCGAGCCGAGCTGCTGGCGGCGCTGGCGAGCTGAGGGCGGCCGTCGCGGCGGTCGCCGGCGTTCAGCCGCCGGCGACCGCCGGGATGATCGACACGGTCTCGCCGTCGGCCACGGGCGTGTCGAGGCCCTGGAGGAACCGCACGTCCTCGTCGGCGACGAACACGTTCACGAACCGCCGGAGCTTGCCGTCTTCGTCTAGGAGGCGGTCGCCGAAGCCGGGATGGGCAGCGTCGAGCGCAGCCAGGACCTCGGCCAGGGTCGCGCCCTCGACGGCGACCTCGGACGCGCCGCCGGTGATCGGCCGGAGGGTGGTGGGGATGCGGACCGTGACGCTCATGGTGGCGCGAGCCTATCGGCCCGGCGGTGGTCCGACCTCCGCCCGACGCGTGCGACCATGAGGGCGTGAAGACGGCAGGGGCGCGGTCGTTCCACCACGGCCAGTTCGACCCGGCGGCGCTCGCCGAGGCCAAGCGGGGCCGGGTCGTGTCGGTGTGCCTCCCGGCCCGCGACGAGGAGGCCACCGTCGGCACGATCGTGGCGGCGATCCGCGAGGCGCTGGTCGACCGGGTGGGACTGGTCGACGAGATCCTGGTGGTCGACGACGCCAGCCGCGACGACACCGTCGCGGTGGCGGCCGCCGCCGGTGCCACGGTGGTCGAGGCCAGCGACGTGCTGCCCGAGCTGGGACCCGGTTCGGGCAAGGGCGAGGCGCTCTGGAAGTCGGTGCACGCCGCCCGCGGCGAGCTGATCGCGTGGTGCGACGCCGACGTGACCAACTTCGACAGCCAGTTCGTGGTCGGCCTGCTGGGCCCGCTCCTCACGGTGCCCGAGATCGGCTTCGTCAAGGGGTACTACGAGCGCCCGGTGGGCGAGGGCCGAGCCGAGGGCGGGCGGGTGACCGAGCTGGTCGCCCGCCCCCTGATCTCCCTGCTCTTCCCGCACCTGGCCGGCATCGTCCAGCCGCTCTCGGGCGAGTACGCCGGCCGTCGCGAGGTGCTGGAGCGCCTGCCCTTCGTGGAGGGCTACGGCGTCGACCTCGGCCTGCTCGTCGACGTGGCCGACCGGTTCGGGGTGGATGCCATCGCCCAGGTCGACCTGGGTGTCCGCATCCACCGCAACCGGCCGCTGGTCGAGCTCTCGCCCCAGGCGCTGGCCGTGCTGCACACGGCCCTGCGCCGGGCCGGGCTGGCCCGCACCGACCCCGCCGGGGCCGCCCTCCTGCGCCCCGGGGCCGACCCGCTGGTGGTCGGCACCGACGAGCGGCCACCCCTGGTGGGGGTACCGGCGTACCGCCGCCGCTCGGCCTGAGGTCGATCACCCCGCCGGCGACACACCCCGAGGGCCCGGCGCCGCGACCCGATGGGCCCGGCGACACGGCCCCGAGGGCCCGGCGACACGGCGGGGTCAGGCCGAGACCGGCGGCACGTCCGCCGCCCACGGGGCCGCCCGCTCGAGTTGGGCCGCGACCCGAAGCAGCAGATCCTCCCGGCCGTAGGCGGCCACGAGCTGCACCCCCACGGGCAGGCCGTCGGCCGTCCAGTGCAACGGGAGCGAGATCGCCGGCTGCCCGGTCACGTTGAACTGCGGCGTGAACCGCAGCAGGGAGGCCACCTTCAGCAGCGCGACACCCGGGTCGGGGTCGTTCAGCTCGCCGAGGCGCGGGGGCGGGGCGGCCAGCGTCGGGGTGACGAGCAGGTCGAACCCGTCGTGCCACCACGACGCGATGCGCCGGCTCCACCGGTGCAGCCACTCGATCGACGCCACGTACTGCGGGCCCGAGATGCCCTTCCCGAGCTCGCCGTACATCCAGTTGCCGGGCTCCACCTCGTCGGGGCCGACCGGGCGACCGATGGCCTCCTCCCACCGCTCGAACTCCCGGGCCTGGGACACGGCCAGCACGTTCACGAAGTGGGACACCAGGCCGTCGTCGTCCATGCCGCTCGGGTGCGACCGCTCGACCCGGTGACCGAGACCCTCGAGCAACAGCCCGGCGGCCTCCACCGCGGCCACGCACTCGGGGTGGGTCTCGATCCCGGCGGCCTCGCTCAGCGGCTGGAGCCCGATGCGCAGCGCCCCCGGGTCGGCCCCCACCTCGTCGCGGAAGGGCCGCGCCGGGGGCGGCGCCATGTACGGGTCACCGGGCATCTGACCGGCCAGCACGTCGAGCAGCCCGGCGGTGTCGCGCACGGTGCGGGTGACGCTGCCGTCGATCGTGAAGCCGGCCCAGTCCTCGCCGAGGTCCGGCCCGAGCGACACCCTCCCCCGCGACGGCTTGAGGCCGACCAGGCCGCACTCGCTGGCCGGGATGCGGATGGAGCCGCCGCCGTCGTTGGCGTGGGCCGCGGGCACCATCCGCGACGCCACCGCCGCCGCCGACCCGCCGCTCGAGCCGCCGGTGGAGTGCTCGGTGTTCCACGGGTTCCGGCTGGGGCCGTGGGCCACCGGCTCGGTGGTGATCGTCGAGCCGAACTCCGGCGTGTTGGTGCGGCCGACGATCACCAGGCCGGCGGCACGGACCCGCTGCACCAGGTAGGTGTCGGCGCTGGCCCGCCAGCCGAGCTCCTTCAGGAAGACGGTGCCGGCGTGGTAGGGCTCGCCGGCCATCTTGGCGCCCAGGTCCTTCAGCAGGAACGGCACCCCGCGGAACGGCCCGTCCGGCAGCTCGCCCGCGGCCTCCTCACGGGCCCGGTCGAAGCGCTCGTGGATCACCGCGTTCAGCGTGGGGTTCACCGCCTCGATGCGGGCGATGGCCGCCTCCACCAGGTCGGTGGCGCTGGCCTGGCCGCTGCGGACCAGCTCGGCCTGCCCCGTGGCGTCCAGGGCCGCGAGATCGTCGGTCATGGCATCTCCCCCCGTTCCCCCGGGCACCGCCCGATGCCTGCGTACGGTACGCCCTCGCTACGCTGCGCCGCGTGGCTCCCGACGAGCGACCTCCCCCCTCGGGGGGCACCATCGTGCTGCTGGTCGTCGCCGTGGCCCTCGTGCTGCTGCTCGTGCTGCAGGCGGCCAGCTGGGTCGCCGGGGTGTTCTGGAACGTGGTCCGCCTGGGCCTGGTGGTGCTGGTCGCCTACCTCGTGGTGCGCTGGTTCCTCAGCCGTTCCCGGCGGGCCTAGCGGCGGGCGCAGGGCCGGATCGGCGTCAGCGGAGGTGACGGAGGTGGTCGGCGACCACCTCCTCCACGCACCGGGCGGTGGCGCGCATCGCCCGCTCGACGCCGGCTCGGGCCACCAGCGACACCACCGGCAGCCCCGGGTCGAGGCCTTCCTGCACGTCGCCGGCCACGATCAGCACGGGGACCCCGCACAGGGCGCCCAGCTCGGCCACGCCGCCCACCACCTTGCCGTCGAACGACTGCTCGTCGAGGTAGCCCTCGCCGGTCACGACCAGGTCGGCGCCCTCGACGAGGTCGGGGAGGTGCAGCTCGTCGGCCACCAGCTCGAACCCGGGGACCAGCCGGGCACCCACCGCAGCCAGGCCACCGGCCAGCCCGCCGGCCGCGCCCGAGCCGTCCAGCCCGCGGACGTCGACGCCGTACTCCTCCACGTAGACCTGGGCGAGCCGCTCGAGCCGGCGCTTCAGGAACTCCACCTGCGCGGGGGTGGCCCCCTTCTGGGGGGCGAACACCTCGGCTGCGTCGACGAACCGGAGCCGCACGTCGCAGGCCACCAGCAGCTCGACCCCCTTCAGCCGGTGGGGTGGCCAGATCGCCCGCAGCGCGCCGAGGCCGCCGTCGGTGCTGGCCGACCCGCCGACGCCCACGATGATCCGCTTGGCCCCCGCCTCGAGGGCGGCCGACACCAGCTCGCCCGTACCGTGCGTGGACGCCGCCACGGGGTCGTTGTGCTCGGGCCCGCCCACCAGCGAGATGCCCGACGCTCGGGCCATCTCGATCACGGCCGTGCCCTTCGCCAGCCGCCAGCCTGCGTCGACCGGATCGCCGAGCGGACCCATCACGGTGGTGGTGCGGTTCGCCCCGCCCAGCACGTCGAGGGTGCCCTCACCCCCGTCGGCCACCGGCGCCTCGTCGCAGTCCCAACCCGCGTCCCACGCCGCCCGGCCCACCGCCGCGGCCAGCTCGGCCGCGGTGGCGGTGCCTCGGAACTTGTCGAGGGCGGCGACGACACGCACCGCACCATGGTGGCCCAGCCCGGGTGGGCGGCGCGCGCCGGCGGCGGCGGGCGCCCGGGCCGCTAGGCCGGCGTGGCCAGATCGGGCCCCAGCACGATGAGGACGTTCGCACCCGCGAGATCGGGGATCGGCGGGGGGTTGGGCATCAGCGACACCGCGCCCTCGGGGGCCCCCAGCGCGGTGGCGATGGCCAGCGCGTCGGCGTTGTAGCCCTGGGCGTAGTAGATCGACGTGGTCGCCACGTTGGCGGGCGCGTTGGTGGCGCCCACCACCGTGTAGCCCAGGGCGGTGAGGGCGTCGCCGGTGCGGGCCGCCGCCCCCTGCGTACCCGAGCCGTTGGCCACCAGCACCTTCACCTCGTTGGGCGGGCGGGGCTCGGCGAGGGTGGTGGTGGGGGCCTCGGTGGTGTCGGTGGTGTCGGGCTCCGCGGTGGTGGTGGTGCGATCGACGTCGTCGCCCGACGCCGACCCGCCGCCCCCGCCGTCGAAGGCGGCCCGCAGCAGCAGGAAGCCGAGGAGGACGGCCACGACGAGCAGGGCGATGCCACGCGCCGCACCGCCGGCCAGCGGCCGCTCCCCGCCCGAGCCCGACCCGGTGGTGCTCACCTGCGCCTCATCGGGCCGGTGGCTGGCCGACGGAGGAGCCCTCGAAGCGGGCCCGACGGCGCCGGTCGCGCAGGCGGCGGAGGCGGCGCACCGCCAGCGGGTCGTAGGCGAGGGCCTCGGGCGTGTCGAGCAGCTCGCCGAGGATCTGGTAGTAGCGCGCCGCCGAGAGCTCGAACCGCTCCCGGATGGCGGCCTCCTTGGGCCCCGGCTCGGTCCACCAGGAGCGCTCGAAGTCGAGGATGGCCTTGTCGCGTTCGCTCAGTGCCATTGCCGGACAGCCTGCCCGCCTCGCCTGCGCGATACAAGCACCCCCACCCCGGGACGGGCCCCGCCGCCCTGCTCTCGATCGCGTCCACGGCGTCCCAGACGGGCCCAGCGCGCGCCCATGCGGTCCCTCCAGCCTCCATCGCGCCGCCGCCGCCTCACACGCCGGCACCGCGATGAGGACCGGCGGGTGGCGGCCCTGCGGGACCCTCTACGCTTCGTGGTCCGCCGTCGCCCGAGTAGCTCAGCCGGCAGAGCAGGCGCCTTGTAAGCGTCAGGTCGTGGGTTCGAGTCCCACCTCGGGCTCTCACGGGGCCTGTGCCCCGGCCGCCCGTCACTGGGCCTACCGTTCTCCGGCGTGGAGCTCGAGCTGCAGCCCGTGTCGCCCGCCGATGCCGCTCGCATCTGGGAGCTCGTCCACCGGTCGGAGGCCCACGACCGGGTGCCCCGGGTGCTGTCGCGGCACGAGGTCGACGAGGAGCTGGCCGAGGCCCACTTCGATCCCGAGACCGACGCCCGGCTCGCCATCGCCGGCGGCGAGGTCGTCGGCTGGGGCCGGGTGTGGCACCGGCCCTCCGGCGAAGAGCTGGAGCGGGCGTACCTGTTCGGCACGGTCGCCCCCGAGCACCGCGGGACGGGGGTCGGATCGGCCCTCATGACCTGGCTCGTGGCCCGCGGCACCGAGCAGCTGGTGGCCGGCCCTGAGCACCTCCCCGCGTACCTGCGCGTCGACGCCTACGAGTGGCAGGCCGATGCCCTCCGCCTGTACTCGCGGTTCGGGTTCACGCCCGTGCGCTGGTTCGAGGAGCTGCTCCGCACGCTGGAGGCGCCCCCGAGCGCGCCCGTGCCCGACGGTGTCGACCTGGTGCCGTGGGACCGGGCGCTCGACGAGGAGGTCAGGCTGGCCAAGAACGCGGCCTTCAGCGACCACTGGGGTTCGACGCCCACCGACGCCGACAGCTGGCGCCAGTGGGTCGAGGGCTACGGCACCCGCCTCGACCTCAGCTTCGTCGCCCTCGCCGGTGGCCGGGTCGTGGGCCACAGCCTGAACAGCCACTACCCCGAGGACGAGACCCTGCTCGGGCGACGCGACGGCTGGATCGACAACCTTGGCACCGTGCGGGAGTGGCGGGGCCGGGGCGTGGCGTCGGCCCTCATCGCCGCGTCGCTACGGGCCTTCGCCGGGGCCGGCTTCACCCACGCCGCCATAGGCGTCGACGCCGACAACCCCAACGGTGCGGCCCAGCTCTACCGCAGCCTCGGCTTCCGGCCCCTGCACCGCTCGATCACGCACCAGCGCGAGGTCACCTCGGGGCGGGCCGGCCCCCGAACCGACGCGCCGCGAACCCCGTGAGGCCGGTGGCCGGCGGGCGGCGGGCGATCCGGTGCGTCAGGCCCGGCGGCGGGCCACCTCGAAGCAGGCCACGGCCGCGGCCATCCCCACGTTGAGCGAGGTCAGCCGGCCGCGGAGGGGGATCGCGGCCACTGCGTCGCAGCGCTGCCGTACGAGCCGGCCGAGGCCCTCCCCCTCGGCCCCGAGCACGAGGGCGACCGGGCCGTCGACCCACTCGATCTCGTACAGGGTGCGATCGGCAGCGGCGTCGAGCCCCACGACCCACAGCCCCCTCGCCTGGAGGCGGGGGATGGCGCTCGCCAGCCCGGGGACGACGGCGAGGGGGAGATGCTCGACGGCACCGGCGGCCGCCTTGGTGACGGTGGCGGTGACCAGCGCGGCACCGTGTCGGGGCAGCACCACTCCGCTCACGCCTGCGCCCTCGGCGCTGCGGAGGATCGCCCCGAGGTTGCCGGGGTCGGTGATGCCGTCGAGCAGCAGCAGGAAGGGCGGCGCCCCGCCGGCACCCGGGGCGGCGGCGAGCTCGTCCAGGTCGACCTCGGGGAGTGGGGCCGCGAACGCGATCACGCCTTGGGGGGCGTCGGTGCGCGCCGCCGACTCGACCCGGCCGCGGCGGACACGCTGGACGGGCACGCGGAGCTCTCGGGCCAGCTCGACGATGTCGTCGAGGATCGCCGCCCGATCGAGGTCGTCGGCCAGCCAGACCTCCCTGGTCCGGCGCCGCCCGGCGAGGAGCAGCTCGCGCACCGCCTGACGGCCCTCGACCTGCTCGCCGCCGAGCCCCCGGGGCCCGCGGCTCGCCGGCGCGCCGGCCCCCCGGCCCTCCCGACCCCGGGCGGCGCCAGCCCGACCTTGCGCCCCCCGACCCCCGCCCGACCCGCCGGACCCGCCGCGCCCCTGCGCCCCCCGACCCCCGCCGGACCCGCCGGACCCGCCGCGCCCCTGCGCCCCCCGGCTCCCGCCGGACCCGCCGGAACCGCCGGACCCGCCGCGACCCTGCGCCCCCCGGCCCCCGCCCGACCCGCCGGGTAAGGATCGCCCGGACGGGTGGCCGCGGCCACCGGCCGGGCCCCCGCCCTTGCCCGGCTCGGCCGGGCTCACGCCCGCTCCACCAGGGCCACGGCCCAGCAGGCCACGCCCTCCCCACGGCCGAGGGCCCCGACCCCCTCCGTACGCTTGCCCTTCACCGTCACCGGTGCGCCCACGGCTGCCGAGAGGTGCGCCTCCATCTCCCCACGCCGGGCGGCCAGCCGCGGCGCATCGAGCACGACGCTGCAGTCGACGTTCGCCGGCGTCCAGCCGGCTCCACGCACGAGGGCGGCCGCCTGTGCGAGCAGGGACACGCTGTCGGCGCCGGCCCAGCGCGGGTCGGTGTCGGGGAAGTGCACGCCGATGTCGCCCAGGCCGGCGGCACCCAGCAGCGCATCGGTGGCCGCGTGGGCGATCACGTCGGCGTCGCTGTGGCCGGCCAGGCCGGGGCCGTCGAACCGGACGCCCCCGAGCACCAGGGGTCGGCCGGGGTCGGCCGAGAAGGGGTGGACGTCGAAGCCGATGCCCACGCGCCCGCTCATCGTCCACCCGCCGTCGCCACCAGGGCTCGGGCCCGGTCGAGGTCGTCCGGCGTGGTGAGCTTGCGGTTGGCGACGTCACCGGGCACGGCCACCACCCTGCCACCGAGCGCCTCCACCAGGGCGGCGTCGTCGGTCGCCTCGGCGCCGTCGGCGTGGGCCCGCCGCAGCATCCCGGCACGGAACGCCTGCGGCGTCTGCACCGCCACCAGGGTGTCGCGGTCGGGGGTGGCGAGCACCGGCCGGCTGGCGTCGCCCGGGCGGCCGCCCACCACCTTCACGGTGTCGGTGACGGCCAGCGCGGGCACCGCCCCGTCGGCACCCGCCAGCACCGCGTCGACGACGGCGTGCATCAGCTCGGGACGGGCGAGCGGACGGGCGGCGTCGTGCACGACCACGACCGCGGCCTCGACGGGCACCGCCGCGAGACCCGACCGGACCGACTCCGAGCGGGTCGCACCACCCGGCACCACGGCGTCGGCGCCCACCTCGGGGTCGCCGGCCCGATCGGGCGGCACCACCAGCACCACGCCCACCGCGACCGCCCGGACCGCGTCGAGCGACCAGTCGAGCACCCGCCGGTCGCCGAGGCGCTCGTACTGCTTGGGGCCCCCGAAGCGTGCGCCCGAGCCACCGGCCACCACCACGGCCCACACGGGCCCGGCGAGGTCGAGCGGGGCGGGCACGGCGGGCCGGGATCGGCGGGCCGGCGCGACCCGGCTAGAAGAGCGCCTCGTCGAGGCGGCGCTCGGCCTCCTCCTCGGTGACCCCGATGGCGAAGGTGAGCTCGGACACGAGGATCTGGCGGGCCTTCGAGAGCATGCGCTTCTCGCCGGCCGACAGCCCCTTGTCCTTGTCGCGCAGCGAGAGGTTCCGAACCACCTCGGCGACCTGGTAGATGTCGCCCGACTTGAGCTTCTCGACGTGGTTCTTGAACCGGCGGGACCAGTTCGTGGGCATCCGGGCCTCCTTCTTGCGGAGGACCGCGAACACCTCCTCGACCTCTTCGTCGTTGATGACCTCGCGCAGCCCGACCTCGTCGGTGTTGTCGATCGGCACCATCAGGGTGAGGTCGCCGTACGCGAGCTTCAGCACGAAGTAGTCGCGCTCCTGACCGAATGCGACCTTGCGCTCCCGTCGCTCGATCACGGCGGCACCGTGGTGCGGGTACACGACCTTGTCACCGACGTCGAACGGCATGCTGCTCCCGGGTTGGGTGGCTCGAGGGACTACCGAAGGTCAAGGGTACGGAGTGCGAGGGTGCACCTCAACTCGACCCCCGGGACGCTCAGAGGCGCCGGCCCGGTACGATCCCGCGACCATGGTCGACGTGTCGCTCCTGGTGGGCGTGCAGCTCCTCTCGGCGCTCGAGCCAGCAGAGCTCGAACGCATCGCCGCGAGCTCCACCGAGCGGACCCTCCGGCGGAGCGACGTGCTCTTCGAGGAGGGCGACGAGCCCCACGAGCTGTTCGTCGTGACCGCCGGGCGGATCGCCGTCGCCAACCGCTCCCCCGACGGCCGCGAGTCGGTGCTCGCCCTCATGGAGCCGGGCGACCTCTTCGGCGAGATGGGGCTGCTCGACGGGCTCGGGCGGTCGGCGGCGGCGCGGGCCCTCGAGACCTCGCGGGTGGTGGCCATCCCCTACGGCCCCGTGCGCTCGGTGTTCTCCGAGCGCCCCGAGCGACTCTGGGGCGTGGTCGCGCTGCTCGCCCGTCGGCTCCGATCGATGGACGAGGCCCTGGCCGACGTGGTCTTCCTCGACGTCACCGGACGCACCGCCAAGCGGCTGCTCGAGCTGGCCGGCGACGCCGACGCCTTCCAGCTCCCGATCACCCAGGAGGAGCTGGCCGGCCTGGTGGGTGCGTCGCGCGAGCGCGTCAACAAGGCGATCGCCTCGTTCGTGCGGCTCGGGTGGATCGAGCAGGCCGACCGCCGTTACCGCATCCTCGACCGGGGCAAGCTCACCCAGCGGGCCCGCTGAGGCCGCGGACCGGGCCGCACCGAGTCACGACGCGAGGAACGCGACGGCGCGGGACCAGGCGTCGGCGGCGTCGTCCGGCCGGTGGGCCGGCCTGGCCGGATCGTGGACGAACCCGTGCTCGGCGTCGGCGTACCGCACCACCGTGGCCCCGGCCCGCTCGAGCTCGGCCACGTCCTCGGGCGGGGTCCACGGGTCGGCCTCGCCGACGAGAGCGAGCACCGGCGACGCGCCGTGGTGCGAGACGCACGAGAGGGGCTCCTCGTGGCCGATGCCGCGCCACGCCACCGGCACGCGGATCATCCCGTAGAAGGCCACGACCCGGTGGAAGAAGCCGAGACGGGATGCCTTGAGGGCGTACATGCCGCCCATGCAGAAGCCGACCAGCCCGACGGTGCTGCACCCCGTGGCGTCGGCCGCCTCGACCAGGTCGCGGAGCTTGTCGTCGTCGGAGAACCGGCTGATCAGCTCGAAGCGGTCGTCGATGCCCAGGTCTTCGGCGCCGGGGAAGGGCTCGGGCGCGCACACCGCCCATCCGTGCTCGGTGGCCAGCCGGGCGCAGTGCTGGTCGAAGAGGGGCCGCAGCCCCATGATGTCGGGAGCCACCACCAGGCCCCGATCGGGTGTCCCCGCGGGGAGGGCCAGCTCGGCGGGGGTGCCGGAGGGGAGGGTGACGCGCATCAGCTGTACCGGTCGAGGATGCTCGCCTCGGCGAGACGGGACAGGCCCTCCTTGATCGCCCGGGCGCGGGTGTCGCCCACGCCCTCGACGTCGTCGAGGTCGTCGATCGTCGCTCGCATGATCTTCTGCAGGTTGCCGAACCGCCGCACGATGTGGTCGAGGATCGACTCCGGCAGTCGGGGGATCTTGGCGAGCAGCCGGTAGCCGCGAGGCTGGAGGGGCGCATCGAGGTCGGCGTTGACGCCGCGGAGGCCGAGCACCCCGGCCAGCTGGCGGGTGTCGAGCAGATCCTCGGTGGAGCGCCCGGTGAGGTCGGCCAGGGCCTCGTCGGCGGTGCGGCGCTCGATCACCAGGTAGTCCTTGATGACCTGCCTCCGATCGTCGTCGACCCCGCGCAGGAGCTCCTCGAGCTGCAGCCGCACCAGTCGCCCGTCGACGCCCAGCTCGACGATGTAGCTCTCGATCTCGTCGGAGATGCGCCGCACCATCTCGGCCCGCTGCAGCCAGTCGCACACGTCGCGGACGGTGACGAGGTCTTCGACCTCGAGCGCCGTCAGCGACCCTGCGACCGAGTCGAGCCGGTTCTTGTAGCGCTCGAGGGTCTGGAGGGCCTGGTTCGCTCGGTCGAGCAGTCGTGGGATGGGCTCGAGCGGGTGCTTCTGGTCGCCGATGTACACCGCGATCACCGACATGTCCTCGGACACCGAGATCACCGGCACGTCGATCGAGCGGGCCACCCGCTCGGCGGTGCGGTGGCGGGTACCGGTCTCCGAGGTCGGCACGTTGGGGTTCGGGACCAGGTGCACGTTGGCCCGGGCGATGCGGCTGGCGTCGGCCGCCAGGATGATGGCGCCGTCCATCTTGGCCAGCTCCGACAGGCGCTGCGGGCTGAACGCGGCGTCGAGCAGGAAGCCGCCCGAGCAGATGTTGAGCACGTCGGGGCCGTCGCCGACGACGATCAGCGCGCCCATGTTCGCCTGGAGGATGCGATCGAGGCCCTCGCGCAACGGGGTGCCGGGCGCCACCACCGCCAGTGCCTCGAGGAGGCGAGGCCGCCTGGTGACCACGACGGCATCGTAGTTCGTGAACGGGGGCCGGCGACGGGCGCACGCTCGCCGCCGGTGCTCACGCCGCCGACCGCGGCAGGGCCCACCCCGGCGTGGCGGCCCGGCCCTCGCCGCCATCGGTTGGCGGCCAGCCGTCGTGCGCGACACCGTCGACCAACGGCCCCAGCAGCCCGCACAGCCGGACGGCGCCGGCCAGGTCGTCGGCCCGCATCACCTCGAGGCCCGACGAGCCGGTCACGGCCGTGCCGGGCACGATCGCCCAGCGGAAGCCGAGCCGGGCCGCCTCCGTCAGCCGGCGGGGGGTGTGCACCACCTGCCGGAGCTCGCCGCCCAGCCCGACCTCGCCGCAGGCCACCACGTCGTGGGGAACCGGCCGGCCGAGGGCCGACGACGCCAGGGCCAGGGCCAGGCCCAGGTCGGTGGCCGGCTCGACGAGGCGCACCCCGCCCACCGCCGAGGCGAACACGTCGGCGGTCGCGAACGACAGCCCGACCCGGCGTTCGAGAACGGCCAGGAGCAAGGCCAGGCGGCCCCCGTCGACCCCCTGGGCCGAGCGGCGAGGGGTGCCGAGCGCCGACGGCGCCACCAGCGCCTGCACCTCGACGAGCAGGGGCCGGCTGCCGTCGATGGTGGGCACGACCACCGACCCGGGGACCCCCGCCTGCCGGTCGGCGAGGAACAGCCCGCTGGCGTCGGGCACGGCCCGCAGCCCCTCGTCGGCCATCTCGAACACGCCGAGGGCGCCGGTGGGGCCGAAGCGGTGCTTCACCGCCCGGATCAGCCGGAGCGCGTGGTGCCGATCGCCCTCGAAGGACAGCACGGTGTCGACCACGTGCTCCAGCACGCGAGGGCCCGCCAGCGCGCCGTCCTTGGTGACGTGCCCGACCATCACCACCGCCAGGCCGCGGGCCTTGGCCTCGGCAACGAGCCGCGCCGCACAGGCCGTGACCTGGCCGACCGAGCCGGCGGCGGAGGCGACCTCGGGATCGGCGAGGGTCTGCACGGAGTCGACCACCACCAGCGCGGGTTGCAGCTCGTCGACGTGGGCGAGGAGCCGCGGGACGCTGCCCTCGGCTGCGACCCAGAGGCAGGGGTGGAGCGCGCCGAGGCGCTCCGCCCTCCGCCGCACCTGCCCTGCGGACTCCTCACCGGACGCGACCAGCACCGGCTCACGCCGCGCGGCCACCGACCCTGCCACCTGCAGCAGCAGCGTGGACTTGCCGATGCCGGGCTCGCCGCCGAGCAGTGTGACCGACCCGGGCACGAGCCCCCCGCCCAGCACCCGGTCGAGCTCGGCGATCCCCGTGGCCCTGGCCACGGACCCACCCTCGTCGAGCTCGGTGACGGGCATGGCGGCCTCACCGCTGGCGACGGTCGGACCGCCCAGCACCGTGTCGGGCCCCTCGACCAGGGCACCCCAGGCGCCGCACCCGCTGCACCGGCCTGCCCACTTCGGCGTCGCGGTCCCGCACGCACCGCACCGGTAGGTCGTCCGCACTCGTGCCATGCGTCGACCCTACGGAGAGGGTGTGTCATCGACCCCGGGGAATGCCCTGCCGAGTCTGCGGCGACCGTTCTCCGGCAGGTTCACCACCGCAGAGGTGGTGAACCTGCCGGAGAAGGGATCGGCGGCCCGAGCTCACCCCGCCTCGGGCGGCGGCTCCTCGGGCGGCGGCTCCTCGGGCGGCGGCTCCTCGGGCGGCGGCTCCTCGGGCGACGCGGCCTCGGCGCGGCGGGCTCGACGCCGGGCGTGACGGCCCTTGGGCCGCAGGGCCCGCACCAGTCGCACCAGCAGCACGACGAGCAACGCCAGGACCGCCGCGGCGGCCACGCCGGTCCAGACGACGGTGGCCCGCCGCCACTCCTGGGCGGAGGCCTCGAGCGTGGTGGCGCCGCCGGACCCGAGCACGGGCGTCCAGGTGGCCGTGCCACCCTCGAGGTCCGGGGTGGTGGCCGACACCTCACCGGGCAGGCTCACCCGCACCGTGAGGCCCAGCACGTCGTCGAGGGAGCGGCCCGCCATGGCCTCCTCGAGCGGGGGCGCACCGAGGGCGGCCACCAGCTCGGCGTCGGTGAAGGCGTCGACGGCGCCGTCGACGCCCACGTCGGCCCGCAGCTCCCAGCGGGTCCGAGCCCAGGGGTGCTCGACGGTGAGCGACACGTCACGCAGCGGCCCCGCCGGCCCGTTGAGCTCGCCGAGCACCGCCGGGAGCTCGGCAGCCGAGGCGAACGGCTTGCTGAGCAACACCACCGCGCCCCCGTCGGGCAGCGCCGCCGGGCCCTCGACCACCCAGCCGGCCGCCTGCAGATCGTCGAACCGCAGCTGGTCGAGGAGCCCGGGCGCGCCGTCGAGGATCTCCTGGTCGGCAGCCACCGCCACCGTCGCCGTCCCGCTGCCGTCCTCGGCCACGTCGAGGTCGACCTGCACGTCGACCCGGCACGCGGCCAGGGCCACGACCAGGGCCAGCAGGCCGGCCACGCGGGCGAGCAGAGGTCGGAGCGGCACGGCTCCCGAGTCTGCCGCCTGCAGCGCGGCGACGGCGGCACCCCCGGGCGCGACGGAGGGGCGCACCAGGCGCCCCTCCGTCGAGCGGTTCGACCGGGTCACCACCCGGCCGGGTCAGTCGCTCGGACCGGCCTCGGCCAGCTCCATGGGCGGCGGCTCGAAGCCGGCCACCGCCCGGAAGGCGATGTTACGTTCACCCGTCTCGGGATCGGCCACGACGTCGACCACCACGATCTCGCCGGCGTGGAACTCCTTGTGGAGGATCCGCTCCGACAGCGCGTCCTCGACCAGCCGCTGGATGGCTCGACGCAGGGGACGAGCGCCGAGGGTGGGGTCGTAGCCCCTGTCGGCGAGGAACAGCTTCGACTCCGGCGTGAGCTCGAGGCCCAGGCCCTGGCTCTCCAGCTGCATGCGGACCCGCTTGATCATCAGGTCGACGATCTGGGTGACCTCGGCCTTGGTGAGCTCGTGGAAGACGATCGTCTCGTCGATGCGGTTCAGGAACTCCGGCCTGAAGTGCTGCTTCAGGGCGTCGTTGACCTTCTCCTTCATCCGCTCGTAGGTGATGGCCTCGTCGACCTTGGTGAAGCCGACGTTCGCCTTGCGCAGATCCTGCGTGCCCAGGTTCGAGGTCATGATGAGCACGCAGTTGCGGAAGTCGACGCTGCGGCCCTGGCTGTCGGTGAGCCGCCCCTCCTCCAGGATCTGCAGGAGGGTGTTGAACACGTCGGGGTGGGCCTTCTCGATCTCGTCGAACAGCACCACCGAGAAGGGCTTGCGCCGCACGGCCTCGGTGAGCTGGCCGCCCTCTTCGTAGCCCACGTAGCCGGGGGGCGAGCCGACCAGCCGGCTGACCGTGTGCTTCTCCATGTACTCGGACATGTCGAGCTGGATCAGGGCGTCCTCGTCGCCGAACAGGAACTCGGCGAGGGTCTTGGCCAGCTCGGTCTTCCCCACGCCCGACGGGCCCAGGAAGATGAACGACCCCGACGGGCGCTTCGGGTCCTTGAGCCCGGCGCGCGTGCGGCGGATGGCCTGGCTGACGGCCCGGATCGAGTCCTCCTGGCCGATGACCCGCTTGTGGAGCTCGTCCTCCATGCGGAGGAGCTTCTGGGTCTCCTCCTCGGTCAGCTTGTACACCGGGATGCCGGTCCAGATCGACAGCACCTCGGCGATCGACTCCTCGTCGACCTCGTCGAACAGGTCGACGCCGGATGCCTTGATCTCGCGCTCCTTGGCCGCCCTGGCCTCGAGGAACGTCTTCTCCTGGTCGCGGAGGCGCCCGGCCTCCTCGAAGCGCTGGGCCTCGACCGCGTCCTTCTTGAGCTGCTGGACGCGGGCGATCTCGTTCTCGAGCTCCTTGTACTCGGCCGGCGTCTCCATGCGCTTGATGCGCAGGCGCGAGCCGGCCTCGTCGATGAGGTCGATGGCCTTGTCGGGGAGGTGGCGGTCGGAGATGTAGCGGTCGGCCAGGTTGGCCGCGGCCACCAGCGCCTGATCGGTGATCGTCACCCGGTGGTGCGACTCGTAGCGGTCGCGCAGGCCCTTCAGGATCTCGATGGTGTGCGCCACCGAGGGCTCCTCGACCTTGATCGGCTGGAAGCGCCGCTCGAGGGCGGCGTCCTTCTCGAGGTGCTTGCGGTACTCGTCGAGCGTGGTGGCACCGATGGTCTGCAGCTCGCCCCGGGCCAGCATGGGCTTGAGGATCGAGGCGGCGTCGATGGCGCCCTCGGCCGCGCCCGCCCCCACCAGGGTGTGGAGCTCGTCGATGAACAGGATGATGTCGCCGCGGGTGCGGATCTCCTTGAGCACCTTCTTGAGGCGCTCCTCGAAGTCGCCCCGGTAGCGGCTGCCGGCGACCAGGGCGCCGAGGTCGAGGGTGTACAGCTGCTTGCCGTGGAGCGTCTCGGGGACGTCGTTGGCGACGATCTTCTGGGCCAGGCCCTCGACGATGGCGGTCTTGCCCACGCCCGGCTCGCCGATCAGCACCGGGTTGTTCTTGGTGCGGCGGCTGAGCACCTGCATGACCCGCTCGATCTCACGCTCGCGGCCGATGACGGGGTCGAGCTTCTTCTCGCGGGCCAGCTGGGTGAGGTTGCGCCCGAACTGGTCGAGCACGAGCGACCCGGAGGGGGCCGACTCGCCGCTGCCGCCCGCGGTGGCGCCGGCCGGCTCCTTGCCGGTGCCGGGACCCTGGTAGCCGGAGAGGAGCTGGATCACCTGCTGGCGCACCCGCGACAGGTCGGCACCCAACTTGACGAGGACCTGGGCGGCGACGCCCTCGCCCTCGCGGATGAGTCCGAGCAGGATGTGCTCGGTGCCGATGTAGTTGTGGCCGAGCTGCAGGGCCTCGCGCAGGGACAGCTCGAGCACCTTCTTGGCGCGCGGGGTGAACGGGATGTGCCCGCTCGGCGACGACCCGCCCTGGCCGATGATCTCCTCGACCTGCTGGCGGACGGCCTCCAGTGAGATGCCGAGCGACTCGAGCGCCTTGGCGGCGACCCCTTCGCCCTCGTGGATCAGCCCGAGCAGGATGTGCTCGGTGCCGATGTAGTTGTGGTTGAGGAGCCGAGCTTCCTCTTGGGCCAGGACGACCACCCGGCGGGCCCGGTCTGTGAACCGTTCGAACACGCCACCGCCTCCCGTGCGGGATGAGTGCTTGGCAGTGTACCCGTGGGTCCCCCGGTAGCACGCTGCGGGCCTGGTGACGTGCGACCCCCGCAAGCGGTTTCGTGTAGCCACGGTGCGCGCCTAGCCTGCACGCCGTGGTTTCTCCGAACCCTCTGCTCGCCATGCCCGGGATGGGCCATGACATGGAGCGGGTGGAGAAGGCCCTGCGGGAGTCGGTGCGGGCCGACGACGAGTTCCTGACGGAGGTCGCGAGCCACCTGATCAAGGCAGGCGGCAAGCGCCTCCGCCCGGCCTTCGCCATCGCGGCCGCGGCCAGTCGGCCGGGCAGCCAGACCACCGACGACGTGATCATGGGCGGCGTCGCCGTCGAGCTCGTCCACCTCGGCTCGCTCTACCACGACGACGTGATGGACGAGGCCGAGATGCGGCGCACCGTCGAGAGCGTGAACGCCCGGTGGGGCAACCTCCGGGCCATCCTCGCCGGTGACTTCCTGCTGGCACGCGCCTCGGAGATCGCCGCCGGCCTGGGCACCGAGGTGGCCGGGCTCCTCGCCAGCACCATCGGCCGCCTGTGCGAGGGCCAGGTCCGCGAGCTCCAGTCGGCCTTCCAGGTCGACCGCTCCGAGACCGCCTACCTGACGTCGATCGAGGGCAAGACCGCGTCGCTGTTCTCGTCGGCCTGCCGCATCGGCGCGATCGTCGGCGGCCTCCCCCGGGCCGACGTCGACACCCTCACCGAGTTCGGCCGGCTCTTCGGCATGGCCTTCCAGGTCGTCGACGACATCCTCGACGTGGTGGCGACCGACGAGCAGCTGGGCAAGCCGGCCGGCCACGACCTGGTCGAGGGCGTCTACACCCTGCCGGTGATCCG
Organism: Acidimicrobiales bacterium; assembly: GCA_016716005.1. NCBI lineage: Bacteria > Bacillati > Actinomycetota > Acidimicrobiia > Acidimicrobiales > Acidimicrobiales bacterium. The sequence goes on along the minus strand of JADJXE010000001.1, from coordinate 2,440,139 downwards.
GGCCCTCGCCACCGACGACGGCGAGCTCCGAGGCCTCCTCGGCCATCCCCTCGGCCCGGGCGAGATGGAGCGGGCCCGGGCCCTCGTCCGGGCGAACGGCGCGGTGGCCGGCTCGGTTCGCACCGCCCGCGACTTCGCCGAGCAGGCCGTGGCCACGCTGGCCCCGCTGGGCGACGGCACCGCCACCGGCTCCCTGGCCGCGGCGACGCTCCACCTGGTCGACCATCTCCCCGTGGCCGACCCGGCCACGACCCGCTGACCCGCTGACCCGCTGACCCGGCCGCTCAGGCCGTGCGGGGCTGGGTCGCCTCGCCGCCGGCGGTGGCGCCGGCCGCCCGACCCAGGAAGTCGAGGAGAGCGCGGTTGAACGAGCCGGCATGCTCGAGCATGAAGCCGTGGGCCGCGCCGCTGATCACGACCAGCTCGGCACCGGGCACGAGCTCGGCGATCTCCTCCGAGTCGCCCTGGGGCGTGAGGATGTCCTGGCTGCCCACCAGCACCAGGGTGGGCACGCGCACCTCGTGGAGCTCGGCCCGCACCGAGTCGTCCATGTCGAGGATCGCCCGCACCTGCGACACGAAGGCGTGCGACGGGCAGTTCAGCGCCAGTGGGCCCACGACCGGGCCCACCAACGGGATCGCCGGCAGGAACCGCCGGAAGGAGCGGGGGCCGACCAGCCAGCGCATGGCCCGAGGCATGAACGCGTTCATGCCCTGCTCCTGGGCGACCCGGGCCCACTCGGCCAGCAGCTCGCGCCGCCAGGGGTGGTGGTGGCACGCGGTGCAGGCCAGGACCAGCGAGCGGACCCGCTCGGGGTGGCGGACGGCGATGATCTGGCTGATCACCCCGCCCATCGAGGCGCCCATGACGTGCGCCGACTCGTAGCCCGCGGCGTCGAGCACGGCCAGGGCGTCGTCCGCCATCTGCTCGAGGTCGTACCGACCGGTGGGCTTGTCCGACCGGCCCACCCCCCGGTTGTCGAGCGCGATCGTGCGGTAGCGGGGCGCGAGGGCCAGGCGCTGCAGGATCCAGCCCTTCTTGTCGGCGCCGAGGCCCTGGATCATCAGCACCGGTTCGCCGTTGGGCCGGCCGACGACCTCGTAGTGGAGGCGAACGCCGTCAGCAGCCCGGGTGAACGCCACGTGGCCGACTGTAGCCGCGCGCCCGACCGGCCCCGCCTAGCCGAACGGCCAGCGCGGCGGGAAGGCCTCGTCGAGCAGAACCTGCACCTCCGTGCGGGCGGCGTCGGCCAGCTCGGCCACCGCGAGGGGGCTGCGGCCCGGCGGACGCGGCACCTCGTCGCCGACGATGACCGTCCAGCGCCGCCCCAGCTCCCGACCGACGGCCGCCACCGGGAACACCGCGGCACCCTGGGCGAGCACGGGCGCCATGCTCCCCGGGGGGAGGAAGCCGGCCCGGCGCCGGCTTCGCATGCTTCGATCGAGGGCGACCACCACCGCGCTGCCGGCCCGGAGGAGGCCGCTCAGCTCGTCGCTGCGGCCGAGGGCCCCGCCCAGGCGCCGCAGGACCGGCCCCACCGGCGCCACGTCGGGCACGCCGAGGAACCGCACGATCCGGCCGGTCTCGCGGCGAACGGCCTGGGCCACCACGAACGGTTCCGACACCCCGACGTGGCGGTTCACCACCAGCACCACCGGCCCGTCCGACGGGATGGCGTCTGCGCCCTCGACCCGGAGGTCCCACCGGATGCCGACGAGCGGGTCGACCATGGCCAGCAGGTCGGCGTCGAGGCCCCACTCGTCGACGGTGTGGGTGCCGTTGAGGCGGCGGCGCAGCAGGTCGACCGGAGCCCGCGCCCCGACGGCGTCGACCACGTCGGCGATGCCGTGCAACGGCGTGACCCCCGCCGGGCCGGTCGTGTCGGGGGCGCTCACGCCGCCACCGAGTCGACCGGTCGGAGATAGGTGACCGACGCCCACTGGTACAGCTCCTTCACGACCTCGGGGGTGGAGTAGGCGGGGCTGACGCCGAGCACGTCGTCGGCCAGAGCGCCGTCGGCGGTGCGACCCCGGTGCAACAGCTCGAGCACGTGCTCGGGAACCGGGGCCCCGATCAGCTCGGCGGTGGGCCGGGCGAGCCACCAGCCCGGGCCGAGCAGCGGCAGGGGCACGCGCCCGCCGAGCCGGGCCGCCTGCGAGGCCGTGACGGCCCCGGGACCCACCACGTTGACCGGGCCGTCGTAGGCGCGGTTGAGCGCACCGAGGATGACGCGGGCGGCGTCCTCCTGGTGCAGGAGCGAGAAGGGCGGGTCGGCCAGCGCGCTCATGGGCACCACCGGGAGCCGCAGGTAGCGCCCCAGCGGGCTCGGGAAGTGCGGCCCCACCAGCGGGGCGAAGCGCAGCAGGGTGACGGGGACCTCGGCCGCGGCACCGGCGGCCAGCGCCAGCCCCTCGGCGTGGAGCAGGGAGTGGCCGAAGGGTGACGTTGGATCGGGGAGCACGGTCTCGTCGGGCCGGGTGGCCGCCCCCCGGCGCCGCCCGTAGATCTCGATGCCCGAGCGGGCCACGATGGCCTGCAGCGACGGGCACTCGGCCGCGGCGCCGAGCACCGCGATGGAGCCGGCGACGGTCCGCTCGAAGGCGCTGCGGGGCGAGGATCGGGCGTTGGGCTCGTACACGCCGAGGTGCACGACGGCCGTGGGCTCGAAGGCCCGCACCACCGCGACGGTGCGGTGGCGGTCACGTGGGTCGATGCGGTGGAACTCGGCCCGGCGCAGCCGGCGGCGGGGTGGCTCGACGTCGAGGCCCGCCACCGCCTCGACCGAGGGGAGCTCCTCGAGCAGCTGGGCCACGCGGGTGCCGAGCTCGCCACCCATCCCCGTGATGAGAAGCCGCACCGACACCTCCCCCAGCGCGGCGCACCGTTGCGCCGCCACCGATCCCTCGATGCTACGCCTTCGCCCCGCCCGCTGCCGACACGGCGTCGGGCCGGTGGGACCAACGGCCCTGGCCATGGGCGTCTGGTACTCGGTGGCCGCTGGGCGTGGCTCTCGATCGGCCTCAGCCCACCCTGGCGTGGGTCGTCGCCGTGGCGGTGCTCCAGGTCGGCCGGGCGCTCGGGGTCGGGTGACGGCGCGCGGCACGGCGTGATGTCACGGCCGCCGTCGCGGCCCGGCGTCGCGTCTGACGGGTACGGCCCTGACGGGTCCGGTCGCCGGACCTCTCAGGGCCGCTCGTTGCGCTCGAAGACGAGGCGCAGCCCGTGCAGCGTGAGCCAGGGCTCGTGGTGCTGGATGCTCTTCGACAGGGGTGCGATGAGGCCGGCGAGACCGCCGGTGGCCACCACCGTGCACGTGCCCAGCTCCCGTTCGAAGCGGGCGCACAGACCGTCGACCTGGGCCGCGAAGCCGTACACGGCTCCGGCCTGGATCGACTCGACGGTGCTCTTGCCGATCACGTTCCGGGGCTCCACCAGCTCCACCCGCCGCAAGGCCGCCGCCCGACCGAACAGCGCGTCGAGGCTGATCTCGATGCCCGGCACGATGGCACCACCCAGGTACTCGCCCTTCGTCGAGATCGCGTCGAACGTGGTCGCGGTGCCGAAGTCGACGACGATGGTCGGCCCGCCGTAGAGGTCGAAGGCGCCCACCGCGTTGGCGATCCGGTCGGCGCCGACCTCCTTGGGGTTGTCGTACAGGATCGGCATCCCCGTGCGGACGCCCGGCTCGACGACCAGCGCCGAGAACCCGAGGTACCGGTCGGCCATCTCCCGCAGGGCGGCCGTCACCCTCGGCACCACCGACGACACCGCCATGCCCTTGACGTCCTCGTCGAACGCGTAGTCGTGGAAGGCCAGGAACTCCTGGATGAGGAGCGCGTACTCGTCGGAGGTCCGCTCGGCGTTGGTGGCGATGCGCCAGTGGTCGAGCAGCTCACGTGCGCTCGTCGCCGGGCGGTGGTCGTAGAGGCCCACCACGGTCTGGGTGTTGCCCACGTCGATCACGAGCAGCATGGTGCCGACGGTACCCGCCGGCTCACGCCACCACGATCTCGATGTGGTTGCGAGGGTCGATCGAGCACACCCCGGCGAAGGTGCCCGCCCTGGTGAACAGCATGCGGAACTCCCGCCCGGGTCCCACCGCATAGGGGCCGATGGTGTGGACGCGATCGTCCTGGTTCCGCAGCACCAACGCCCCGCCCACGGGCACGAGGATGCGCCGGGGCACGATGTCGACCTGCTCGCCCGCGTCGACGCGGGCACCGGTGCCCGCGGGGATCACGACGACCACGTCGTCGGGCGCCGGGCCCCCGCCGCCGCCGGGGCCTGCGACCCCGAAGGCGACGGCGACCCCTCCGGCCAGCAGCAGCCCGGCCAGGGCCACGAGCACCACGACGAGCGTGCGCCGGGTGGGGCTCTCGGACGGCTCGGCGGCGGCGGTCACCCGTCCATGGTGCCACCGCCGCCGAGGGATCAGCTCTCGCGCACCTCGACCGAGACGGTCTGCTCGCCGCCGGTCTCGAAGGTGAGCGTGACGTCGAACGTCTCGCCCACCTCGAGCGGCGACGCCAGGTCGAGGAGCATCACGTGGTAGCCGCCGGGCTCGAGGGCCACCGGCTCGCCGGCGGGGAGCGCGATCGACTCGACCGGCCGCATGGTCATCTCGCCCATGCCGGCCATGGTGGTGTCGGTGCCCTCCATGCCACCGGCCATGGTGGTGTCGGTGCCCTCCATGCCGGCCATGGTGGTGTCGGTGCCCTCCATGCCGGCCATGGTCGTGTCGGTACCCTCCTCGACGGGCACGGTCTCGTGCAGCTCGACCGTGCCGGCGACGTCGGCCGGCACGCTGGCCCTCACCAGCGCGTCGTCCGACTCGCTCTCGATCACCATGTACACGGCGCCGGCGTCGGCCATGGCGGGCGAGTTCCGGGCCCACGCGTCGGTGACGCTGATGCCGTCGGCACCGGACGCGTCGTCGTCATCGCCACCGCAGGCGGCGAGCGCCCCCGTCAGGGCGACGAGGAGCAGCAGGGCGGTCAGGGTCTTTCTCATGGATGGGCCTCCTCAGGGCGTGGTCGAGCTCGACCGCTCGTCGAGGCGGTCGAGAAGGGTTCGCAGGTCGTCGGCCATGCCGTCGGCCTCGAGGCCGAACGGCCAGAAGGCGAGCACCTGGCCCTGGTCGTCGACGAGGGCGGTGCTGGCCGTGTGCGACACCTCGTAGCCCTCGCCGTCGGGATCGGGCGTGATCGACGAGCTGGCGAGGAACGCGGCCTCGACCGACTCGAGCTCGGCCGTGTCGGTCGTCCGAAGGGCGTGGTGGCGCTCGAAGAACGAGCCGATGTAGCCGTTGAGCACCTCGGGGGTGTCCCGCTCGGGGTCCACCGTCACCATGGCCACGCTGACGCGTCCCGCTTCCTCGGGTGACAGCTCCTCGAGCGCCGACCGCAGGTCGGCCATCGTCTTGGGGCAGACGTCGGGGCAGCTGGTGTACCCGAAGTACACGGCGAGCAGCTCGCCCTCCGGTGCCCGGAACGCGAACGCGGTCTCGGTCCCGTCCGGTGCCACCTCGGGGAGCGAGCGGTCGCCGACCAGCATGGGCTCGGCCGGCTCCGCCCCGTTCAGCTGCGCCCCGCCGTCACCGTCGCCCCCGCAGCCGGCCAGACCGGCCAGCAGCGCGGCGGCCAGGACCACGACGGCGACCGAGCGAACCCGGCTCATCCGCCGTCGCCCCCGTCCGAGAGCCCGTCCCCGGCGGGCACGCCGGCGACGACGGCGGCCTCGACGGCGATCGGGCCCGACCGCTCGAAGCGCAGCGTGATCGGAACCTGCTGCCCGGCCCGCAGGGGGCGAGGCAGCTCCTCCAGCATCAGGTGGGCGACACCCGGCTCCAGCACCAGCACCCCGCCCGCAGGCACGTCCAGGCCGTCGACCTCCTGCATCCAGAGCAGCCCACCCTCCTCGACCGTCTCGTGCAGGGTCACCCGGTCGGCCGCCGGCGTTGCGGCCCCCACCAGACGGTCGGGGCCGCCGCGGTTCTCGACGGTGACGTACGCGGCGGCCATCTCGCCGCCCTCCGTCAGCTGGGCCGAGGTCACCTCGAGTGCGGGCGCACGGTGATCGCCACCTCGCCCGGCGAGGAGCACGACCACGGCGGTGGCGGCCACCGCGGCCGCCAGGCCGGCAGCTGCGACACGCGGGCGCGCGCCGACAGACGAGAGCGTCACGGTGGTGGTAGTCGCCCGGCCGGGCCCCGCGGTTCCCGGCCCCGGGATCAGGGTTCGGTGCCCGTCCGGCCCCGGGGCTCGCCCAGGTGGTCGAGCAGGTCCGAGCGGGCGCGGCTCACCCGCGACCGGATCGTGCCCACCGGCACGTCGGCCACCTCGGCCGCCTCCGCGTACGACAGGCCGAGCACCTGGGTGAGGACGAAGGCCTCGCGCCGCTCCCACGCCAGCGCGGCCATGCCCTCGTCGAGCTCCACCGCCGTCCCGGCGTCGGGCACGGCCTCGTCCGGGCGACCCTGGCGCAGCCGGCCGTCCAGGCGGCGGCGGCGCTGGAGTCGGCGGATCTCGTCGGCGCAGGTCCGCCTGGCGATCACGAGCAGCCAGGTCCGGGCCGACGCCTCGGCCCGGAAGCGCGGCAGCGAGCGGATGGCGCGCTCGTAGGCCTCTTGGACCACGTCGTCGGCGCCCGCCCGGCCGACCAGGTGGACGCACAGGCGCCACACGTCGGCCTGCGATCGGCGCACCAGATCGCCGAGGGCATCACGATCGCCGTCGCGGGCCCGCACCGCGGCCCTCGTCAGATCGTCCATCGACCCGTCAGCACGCCCCAGCCTCTCATGCCCCGGGGGGCACGCCGCCACTCAGCCGACACCGGTCTCCCTCGCCAGCTGGGCCACGTCGAGCACCTCGACCGTCACCGCCACCTCGCCCGCCCGGGCGAAGGTGATCACGACGGTGAACGTGTCCCCTGGCTCCAGGGGCCGCCGGAGGCCCTCGAGCATCACGTGCGCACCGCCGGGGCTCAGCACCAGCGCGCCGTCGCCGGGCACGTCGAGGTCGGGCGCGTGCTCCATCGTCACGACGCCGTCGGCGGCGTGCATCTCGTGGATGCTGACGTGCTCGGCCACCTGGCTGCTCGCACCCGTGACGCGATCGCCGCCTCCCCAGTTCGCGACGTGCACGTAGACGGCCGAGACCCCTCCCGCCGGGGCCGCCGAGGCACGGGCGTCGACCACCCGGATCTGGGGCGGTGGGAGCGCGCCCCCGGACCGCACGGCCACCGCGGCACCGGCCGACCCCACGAGCACCGCACCCGTCACGACCGCGGCCACCGCCCGACGCCGGCCCCGCCGGCGCTGGCGTGCCGGTGCGGATGCCGGCAGGGCGACTCGGGCCAGGATGGCGTCGCTCAGGTCGGGAACGGGGTCCGCCGGCCGCAGCCGCATCCGCTGGTGCTGGCGGGCGAGCAGCCGGCGGTGCTCGGCACAGTCCCTGCAGGCCGCGACATGCCGGTCGAGCTGGCCCAGCTCGCCCCGGCCGAGCTCGCGGTCGAGCTCGGCCGACATCGCCTCCCGGGCGGACGCGCACTGCACGACGGAGTTGTCGCTCGACGGCGCCGCCGAGTTCCCGGCCGATCCGGGTTCTCCGTCCCGCATGGCCCGCTCGGCAGGACGATCGGGACCCAGAACCCGTGATCGACGGCCCGAAGACGGTCGGGACCAGCCTCAGCCTCCGAGGTCGAGCCCGATGTCGAACGCCGGCGCTGACTGGGTGAGCTGGCTGGTGGAGATGAGGTCGGCGCCGGCGGCGGCGTAGTCGGCCACCGTGTCGAGGGTGATACCGCCGGACACCTCCACCGGGATCCGACCGGCGACGAGGGCGGTGCAGGCGGCCACCTGCTCCGGTGTCATGTTGTCGAGCAGCACCATCCCCGCGCCGGCGTCGAGGGCCTCCCACACCTGCTCGATCCGGTCGCACTCCACCTCGACGGTGCGGCCCGGCCACCGGTCCCTGGCCCGCTGCACCGCCGCCGTGATCGACAGGCCCGCGAGATGGTTGTCCTTCACCAGCAGGAACTCCGAGAGGTTCCCCCGGTGGTTCACGCCCCCGCCGGCGCGCACGGCCGCCTTCTCGACGGCTCGCAACCCGGGCAGGGTCTTGCGGGTGTCCCAGATGCGGGCACGGCCGCCGCCGGCCGCGGCGGCCTCGACGAACCGGTGCGTCAGCGTCGCGACTCCCGACAGGTGGCACAGGAAGTTGAGCGCCGACCGCTCGCCGGTCAGGATCGACCGCAGCGGGCCCTCGACGACACCGATCGGCTCCCGGCCCCCGATCGGCTCACCGTCCCCCACCAGCCACGTGACGACCACGGCGGGGTCGAGCTGGGCAAAGACCTCGGTGGCGCAACGGGTGCCGGCCAGCACGCCGGTGTCGCGTGGCACGAACGTGGCTCGCCCCGGCAGGACGGCGGGCAGCAGCGACGCAGTGAGGTCGCCGAGGGGGCCGAGATCCTCGGCCAGGGCGGCCGCCACGACGCGCCGGACCTCGTGGACCGGGGGATGCAGGTCGTCTCGCATGGCCCCAGCCTGCCGCGTGCGGACGGCGGTGGGAGCATGGGGGGGTGAGCACGACCCCTCCCGGCTGGCACCCCGACCCCACCGGCCGCCATCAGCAGCGCTACTGGAACGGCTGGACGTGGACCGACGACGTGGCCGACGCCGGCCGCGTCGGCGTCGATCCCCTCGCCCCGACCGGCCCCCAGGCCCCCCAGCAGGCGGGCGGGCAGCAGCAAGCGGGCTGGCAGCAGCAGACGGCGTGGCAGCAGCAGGCGGGTTGGCAGCAACCAACCGGTTGGCAGCAGCAGGCGGGTTGGCAGCAGCAGGCCGCGGGGGCCTCGTCGAGCCCGACGGCCCGCACCGCCGGCGCCGCCCTCGCTCTGGTGGGCGGCGCCCTGCTCGCCGGCGGCACCCTGCTCCCCTGGATCAGCGGCGCGGGCGAGAGCGTCAACGGGCTCGACGGCGACCTCGACCGCGGCGTCCTCGACGTCCCCGGCTGGCTCGTGCTGGTGCTCGGCCTGGCCGTGCTGGCGTTGGCCGGCACGGTCCTGGCCACGGCCCGCAGCTCGTCGCCACAGGCCGCCGCGGCGTGGGGGTGGGGCGTGGTCGCGGCCGGTGCGCTGGGGCTGCTCGCCGCCGGGAAGGACCTCCTCGACGTGCTCGACGCCATCGACCAGGTGGGCGGCCTCGTCGACCTGTCGCCCGGCATCGGGCTGATGGCCGCCGTGCTCGGCGGCGTGCTGGCCCTCGCCGGTGGGGTGCTGGCCGCGGTGGCCCGGCCCTCGCCCTAGGAGGCGCCGGCCCCGACGCCCTCCAGCACGAGGCGCAGCCGCAGCTCGTCGCGCCGGCCGGGGAAGTCGGACCGGGTGTGGGTGCCCCGGCTCTCCTCGCGGGCCGCGGCCGCCGCCAACAGGCCACGCGCCACGTCGAGGAGGTTGCGCACCTCCCACGTCGCCGGATGATCGTCGGCGGGGTCGAGCGACACCGCCAGGGCCTCCGCCTCGGCCAGCGTCGAGCGGAGCGAGTCGGCCGAGCGGAGCACGCCCGCGCCCACCGTCATCGCCCGCTGGAGCCGCTCGCGCGCCGCGTTCGGCGCCTCGGGCACCCCGAGGGCGGCGTCGGCGGCCGGCTCGCCCACGCCCGCACCGAGGTCGACGGTCCGGCGCCGCCCGCCGATGGCCCCGTCGCCCCGCTCGGCCAGCGGACCGAGCACGGCTCGCATGGCGCCCGTGGCGTCGGGTTCCTCCTTGCCCCGCTCGATGGCCTCCACGACGCGCGGCGCGAACACCATGCCTTCCAGCAGCGAGTTGGAGGCCAGCCGGTTGGCGCCGTGCACCCCGACGCAGGCCGCCTCGCCCGCAGCCCAGAGCCCGGGGAGCGCCGAGGCCCCGTCGAGGTCGGTCACGATGCCCCCGCACAGGTAGTGGGCGGCCGGCGCGATCGGGAGCCAGTCCTTGGCCGGGTCGAGCCCGGCCGAGCGCAGCTCGGCGGCGATGGTGGGGAACCGCTCGTCGAAGCGCTCCAGGCCCGTGGCGTCGAGCCAGAGGTGGTCGACCCCCTGTGCGAGCATGCGAGCCGTCTCGGCCCGGCTCACCTCGTCTCGGGGCAGCAGCTCGTCGACGAAGCGCTCGCCGTGGGCATCGCGGAGGAGCGCGCCGTGTCCGCGCAGGGCCTCGGAGAGCAGCGGCCGCGGCATCCGCTTGTGGTGCAGCGCGGTCGGGTGGAACTGCACGAACTCGATGTCGGCCACGGCCACGCCGGCCCGCAGGGCCATGGCGACGCCGTCGCCGGTCGACTCGACCGGGTTGGTGGTGACCGCGAAGAGCTGCCCGGCGCCGCCCGTGGCCACCAGCACGTGCGAGGCCCGCACGGTGGTCCGCCGTCCTCGCTCGTCGAGCGACAGCACACCCCGGCAACGACCGTCCTCGACGAGAAGCTCGACGGCGAACCACCGCTCGAGCACGGCGGCCGCAGTGCGGTGCACGGCGTCGGCCAGGGCCCGTTCGATCTCGAGGCCGGTGGCCGCTCCGCCCGCGTGCACCACACGGGCCTGCGAGTGACCGCCCTCCCGGGCCAGCTGGAGCCGCCCGTGGGCGTCGCGGTCGAAGGCGGCGCCCAGGGCGATCAGCTCGTTCACCCGGCCCGGACCCTCGTCGACCATCACCCGCACCGCGTCGACGTCGCAGAGCCCCGCCCCGGCACGCAGGGTGTCGGCGAGGTGCAGGTCGGTGGAGTCGGGATCGCCGGCGAGCACGGCGGCCACCCCGCCCTGGGCCCAGCGGGTGGTGGCCTGCTGCACCTCGCCCTTGGTGAGCACCCCGACCCGCAGCCCGAAGTCGTCGGCGGCACGCACCGCAGCCGACAGGCCCGCGACCCCGCTGCCCAGCACCAGCAGGTCGAGCTCCTGCACCTGGTTCACGCCGTCACCCCCAGGTTGTCGATCAGGCGCGTCGAGCCGATGCGGGCGGCCGCCAGCAGGCGCAGCTCGCCGGCCAGCGGCCCGACCCCCTGCAGGGTGTCGGCCCGCACGACCTCGGCGTAGTCGAGCTCGGCCAACGGTTCGGCACCGATCAGGTCGGCCATGATCTCGCGCACCAGGGCCGGGTCGCGCTGGCCCCCCTCGACCGCCGCCCGACCGGCCAGCAGGGCGCGGTGCAGCACGGTCGCGGCGGCCCGCTCGGCCGGCCCGAGATACGCGTTGCGACTCGAGAGCGCCAACCCGTCGGGCTCGCGCACCGTGGCGCACCCCACCACCTGCACGGGCAGGCTCAGGTCGCGCACCATGGTCCGGATCACCGCGAGCTGCTGGTAGTCCTTCTCGCCGAAGTACGCCCGGCACGGCCCGACCAGGCCGAACAGCTTGGCCACCACCGTGGCGACGCCCGCGAAGTGGGTCGGTCGGGTGCGTCCCTCCAGCGGCTCCGACACCCCGGAGACGGTGACGGTGGTGTGCATCGGCTCGGGGTACATCTCCTCGGCGTGCGGCACGAACAGCACGTCGACCCCGGCGGCCTCGGCCACCGCGCGGTCGTGCTCGGGCGTCCTCGGGTAGGCGGCCAGATCCTCGGTGGGGCCGAACTGCAGCGGGTTCACGAAGATCGACGCCACCACCACGTCGCACTCGCCCGACGCCCGGCGCATCAGCGACGCGTGCCCGTCGTGGAGGGCGCCCATGGTGGGCACGAAGCCGATCGAGCCGCCGGTCGACCTCGCCCCGTCGAGGGTCGCCCGCAGCTCGCCCACGGCCGTCACGATCCTCACGGCCGGGCCCCCCCGGCATGCGCCCCGGCGCCCTCGGCCACCAGCCGCCGGGCCAGCCCCGCCATGGCCTCGTAGGCCTCGCGCTCGTCCGGGTCGAGGGCTTCGAGGTGGCGGGCCACCGTCGCCAGGTCGCCTCGGGCCACGGGGCCGGTGAGGGCCGCGTGCGGGCCGAGGAGGGCGACGTTGTCGACCGTGGCCCGCACCAGGTCGAGGTACGCGTCGAGGGGCACCCCGGCCGCAGCCGCGACCCGCGCCACCTGACCGAGCAGCGCCACCAGGTGGTTCGAGGCGATGCACGCCGCCGCGTGGTAGGCGACCCGCCTGTCGTCGGGCACCGCCAACGCCCGGCCACCGAGCGCGGCCACGACCTCGGCGGCCATCGGGTCGCCGGCCACCGCGAACCACGCTCCCGACGCCAGCCGGAGGGCCCCGACCTCGGCGTCGGGCAGCGCGACCAGCGGGTGCACGCTGGCCCGGCGGGGGTGCGGCGCCAGCACGTCGAGCCCGAGGGCCCCCGACAGGTGCGCGACCACGGTGCGGGGCTCCGGGCGGACGGCCGAGGCCACGGTGCCGACGCCGCCGTCCGGGGTGGCCAGCACCAGGAGGTCGACGCCCACGGCGGCGTCGACCAGTGGGTCGGAGCGCCCCAGCAGCCCGGCGACCTGCCAGCCGGCCCGCCCGAGGGCCGCCGCCAGCGCGCCACCCGCGCGGCCCGGACCGATCACGCGCACAGACCGCGTGGCGGGCGCGTCAGCCATCGCTCAGAGGGTACCCACTCGCTCGACCCGCCCTTCCAGGCGGTCGAGGAGGCCGGGTGGCACCAGGTCGGGGGCCACGTCGGCCAGCGGCTCCAGCACGAACCGCCGCTCGAACAGCCGGGGGTGGGGCACCTGCAGGTCGGGCTCGTCGACCTCGACGCCGTCGATCCACAGCACGTCCACGTCGAGCGTGCGCGGTCCCCAGCGCACCGTGCGCACCCGGCCGGCGTCGGCCTCGAGCCGCTGGGCCAGCTCCAGGAGCTCCCGGGCGGTCCGCTCGCTGTCGAGGGCCACCACCGCGTTCAGGTAGGACCCCTGCGCGCCCGGACCACCGACGGGCTCCGTCTCGAACACGCCCGACACGGCCACGACGCGATCGGCCCGGCGCAGACCGGACACGGCACCCCGGAGGTGGGCCAGCCGGTCGCCGAGGTTCGACCCCAGCGCGACCAGCACCCGCGTCATCGCTGCCGGGTGATCCGCACGGCCGACGACGCCAGGTCGCAGGGCACCGGCGGCCGGAGCTTGCGGACGACCACGGTGACGCCGACGACCCGCTCGTCGCGCAGCACCTCGTCGGCGATGCGCTGGGCGACCCGCTCCAGGAGCCGGTGGCGCTCGCCGGCCACGACCCGCTCCGCCAGCTCGACCAGGGCGCCGTAGTCGACGGTGTCGTCGAGATCGTCGCTGCGGCCGGCCACCCCGAGGTCGGCGGCCACGTCGAGGTCGATCTCGAACGGCTGGGCCCGCACCTGCTCCTCGGGCAGCGCCCCGTGGATGCCGACCACGCGCAGCCCGCGCAGCTCGATGAGGTCGGCCATCCCGGGCCGCTCAGCCCTCGCCGCGCACCTGGACGGCGGTCGCCACGATCGACCGGCCCAGGGGCCCGAGCTGGCGGCCGACGATCTGCTCGACCACCGTGATCGCCTGCGGCGGGCTGGGGACGAGCCCCGCCCACACCAGGTAGCCGGCCACGAGGCCCGACACCCGGTCACCGAGCTCCTCCTGGTGCACGATCACCGCCTTGCCCCCGGCCAGCAGGGTGCGCAGCTCCCCGTACAGCTGGCGCTGCAGGACCTTCAGGTCGTCCTGGGGGCCGAACGGCAGGTGGAGGCACGCCACGCCCAGCTCGTCGTAGTTGTGCAGGTTGTGCGACGCCGGGATCAGGGAGATCACCAGGTCGAACCCGTGCTCGCGGATCCAGATGATCTCCTCCTGGCGGCGCACCCGGCGATGGTTGGGGCCGTAGCCCCCCGGCCGCTCGCACACGGCCAGGCGGTCCTTCACCACCCAGGCGAAGTTCCGGGGCTGGATGCCCTGGGCCCACTTGCCCTTCATCGCCATCGCGTCGCCAGCCTCCGCATCACGCCGCCACCAGGCGGACGGCCTGCACCGTGGGGCGCACCTCGTGCACCCGCACCATCCGCGCCCCGGCGTCGAGCGCCCACGTGGCCACGGCCAGCGAGCCCTCCAGCCGGTCGTCGACCGCCGCGACCGGCGCCCCGGGCTGCTCGGACAGGGGGCGGCCGGCGTCGGAGGCGCCGAGCAGCCGACCGAGGAACGACTTGCGGCTGGCGCCGACCAGCACCGGGAAGCCGGTGCCGACCAGCTCGCCCAGCCGGGCCAGGAGCTCGAGGTTGTGCCCGGCGGTCTTCCCGAACCCGATCCCCGGGTCGATCCACACCTCGGGCACGCCCGCGGCCAGCGCCCACTCGGCCCGCTCGACGAGGAAGGCACGCACCTCGGCCACGACGTCGTCGTAGCGGGGCTCGGCCTGCATCGTGTCCGGCGTGCCCTGCATGTGCATCGCCACCCACGGCACCCCGGCCGACGCCGCCACCTCGGCCAGCGAGGCAGAGACGTCGTTCAGCATGGTGGCGCCGGCGTCGATCGCCGCCTCGGCCACCGCCCGCTTGCGGGTGTCGATCGACACGCGCCCGTGCGGGGCCAGCGCCCGGATCACCGGCACGACCCGGCGGCGCTCCTCGGCCTCGTCGACCGGCCGGGCGCCGGGTCGCGTCGACTCTCCCCCCACGTCGACGATGTCGGCGCCCTCGGCGATCAGCTCGCGGCCGTGACGGACGGCGGCCTCGGGATCGAGGTAGCGCCCGCCGTCGGAGAAGGAGTCGGGCGTCACGTTGAGGACGCCCATGACGAGCGGGAGCATCCGTGCATCGTAGTGGCGGTGGGGTCAGCGGCCCGGAAGGTAGACACGGATGTCGCGCAGGTTCCGGAAGCGCTCGGCGGCGTCGAGGCCGTAGCCCACCACGAACTCCGGCGGGATCCGGAAGCCCACGTAGCGGAGGCCGGCCGTGTCGGGATCGATCGCCTCCCGCACCAGCAGGGCACACACCTCCAGGCTCGCGGGCTCCCGGGCGAGCAGGTTGCGGCGCAGGTAGGAGAGGGTGAGGCCGCTGTCGACGATGTCCTCCACCAGCAGCACGTCCCGGTCGTGCAGGTCGAGGTCCAGATCCTTCACGATCCTCACCACCCCGCTGGAGCGGGTGCCCGACCCGTACGACGACACGGCCATGAAGTCGAACTCCACGGGCAGGTCGATCTGGCGGGAGAGGTCGGCCATGAACATGAACGCACCCTTGAGGACCCCCACGAGCAGGGGGGCCCGCCCCTCGTAGTCGGCGGTGATCTGGGCGCCCAGCTCGTCCACCCGCCGGGCCACGTCGGCCGCACCGACCACGAGCGCACCGAGATCGGGGTGGGCGGCGTCGTGCGGCTCGACCATGCGGGCCGTGAACCTAGCCGCCAGGCCCGGCGCGCGCGACCGAGAGCCGTCCCCGGCGGCGCTCGACCCGGACGCCTCTCCCCACCTCGGTGGCCCGTGAGCGGCCTGCCGCGACGTCGCGCACCCTCGCCACCGTGGCCGCCGCGGGCGGGTGGCGCTCGCCCCGGCCGGGGGCGCCGGGAGCCAGCGCGTCGTCGAGCACCACCCGGAGCCACGCCCGCACGGCCCGCCGGCCCAGCGGCGCCGGCGCGGCCGCCACGGCCCTCGCGTCCGTCGGGTCGACCGCCGAGGCCAGGCCGTCGAGCAGGTCGGCGTCGTCGCGGAGGAGCGCCGCCTGGCGGGCGAGGATCGGTGCCACGTCCCGCCCAGCCAGGTCGTCGAGCAGCGGCAGCAGCTCGGCGCGCACCCGGTTGCGGAGGTGGCGGGGGTCGGCGTTGCTGGGATCGTCGACCGGATCCAGTGCGAGCGCGGCACAGAGCGAGCGCGTCTCCCGGCGGCGCAGGGCCAGCAGGGGGCGCCGACCCGGCCGCATGCCGGCCAACCCGTCGAGGCCGGCTCCCCGGAGCAGGTTCACGAGCACGGTCTCGGCCTGGTCGTCGGCGGTGTGGCCGAGCAGGGTGCCGGGCGGCAGGGCACCGTGCCGGGCCTGGCGGGCCCGGGCCTCCAGGTTCGGACCCGGGGGCACCGAGACGGCCACCGACCGGAACCCGGCTCCGACCCGCCCCGCCGTCGCGGCCACCACCTCGGCCTCCCGGGAGGAGCCGTGCCGCAGGCCGTGGTCGACGTGCACGGCCGTGACCGCGCACCCGGCACCCGCCGCCAGCACGAGCAGGGCGAGGGAATCGGGCCCGCCCGACACCCCGCAGGTGACCGCAGTGCCTGGCGGCGGGAACGAGCACCGCGCCAGGAGCGCGGCCACCAGCTCCGCCGCGCCGCTCACGGAGCGGCCAGCGCCCCCGTGGCGCCCACCCGGGCCAACCATCGACCCGGATCGCGGATCTCGGCCAGCGACGGCAGGAGCTCCGGGCCCGCCCACACACGGTCGAAGGCCGGCTGGCCGCCGGCGGCCTCGACGGCTGCGATGAAGCGCTCGCCCTGCTCGTACTGGGCGAGCTTGGCCTCGAGACCGACCAGGCGCTGCACGAGCCTGGCCACTCCCGAAGCCGACTGGCGCCGCTCCCGCAGCACCCGGGCGAACCGCTCGGCCGACGGGATCCGCCCGGCCGACGCCCGCTCCATCACCACGTCGCCGTGACCCTCGAGGAGGCTCATCAGGCCGCTGATGCGGTCGAGCAGCTCCTTCTGCTCGGGGTTGGCCAGCACCCCGAGCAGACCGCCGTCGTCGAGCGAGCGGCCCCGCAGATCGAGGGCGCGCCGCAGCCCGTCGACCAGGCGGCCGGGGTCGGGGTCGACGCTCCCGAGAGCCGACTCGACGAGGGAGAGGAAGTGGGGGCGCAGCCACGGCACCCCGGTGAACTGCGCCCGGTGCGTGACCTCGTGCACGGCCAGCCACAGGCGGAACTCGCGGGGCGGGAAGCCGAACCGCTTCTCGAGGGCGAGCACGTTGGGCCCCACGTAGTACACGAGGTCCTGGTCGTGGGGGTTCTCCTCCTCCACGATCAGCAGGTCGTACTGACCGAGCACGCGTGTCGACATCCAGCCGAGGAGGGCGCCCACCTCCACGCCGGCGAAGCGGCGGGCGAGAGGGGTGAGCCCGCCCGGTCCGACCCGCTCGGCGAAGCGCTCGGCGAGGGGCCGCAGGAGCCGCTGGAACGAGGCGATGTTGGCCTGTGCCCATCCGGGCCGGTCGAGCACCCGGCTCCGGGCCGGGCCTGCCGTCGACCGCAGACCCGTCAGGCCGGCCACGATCACCTCGGCCTCGGCCGTGAGCTCGTCGAAGTCGGGTGCCAGGGACTCGTACAAGTACGAGGCCGAGAACGGCTCGCGCCCGCTCACCCTGACGGCGACACGCTCCGCCAGGTCCCAGTCGACCAGGTCGGTCACCGGCGCCGGTGCGGGTAGCGCAACGACTCCACCTTCACCACGTACCCGACGACCAGGGCGACGACCAGGAGCAGCCCGCCGACGACGAGGGGCACGGAGATCCAGTACGTCCAGACATTGGCGGCGAGCACGTCCATGGTCGGGCACCGTACACCGGGCCGGCGCGCGCCCTCACCTCGGCGCCGCGCCGCCGGGGGTGGTCTCAGGCGATCTTGCGGCCTCGGGTACGTGGGGTCTCCATCGGCTGGTGGAGCGAGCAGAACCGGCCGTCGTTGTAGATCGAGAGCCGGGTGTCGCACCCTGGTTCGCCGCAGACCCGCCCGGTTCGGAAGCGCCGTGACGGGCGGTCGGCGCCGAGGAGGGAGGTCGCTCCAACGGGTCGCTCGTCCATGTCCGGGACGAACCCCGTCCCGCACCGGCCTATTCCAGAATTGGCACTAAAAGAGGGCCCCTGTCCCCGGTGCCGGGTCGTCGGGGGCCACCTCCAGCCCGATCGCCTGCGCGATGCGGCTGCGCAGGTCGGGCGGGACGGCGTCGCGGCAGCGCTGGGCGATCACCTGGCGCAGCTCGGCCTCGAACTCGTAGATCTCCAGGCAGTGGCTGCACCCGTCGAGGTGCACGTGGATGGCCTCACGCACCTCGCTGGTGAGCTCACCGTCGAGGTACGTGTAGATCTCGACGAGCACCTGCTCGCAGTCGACCTCAGCCACGCTCCGCTCGCTCCGGCTCGTGCGGGACCGGTCCGGCACCGGACCCCGATGCGCCATCGCCCCGGCCCACCAGGCGCCGCTGCGAGGCGAACTCGTACAACCGCTTCTGCAGCGCCTTTCTTCCCCGATGGAGGCGGCTCATCACGGTGCCGATCGGGATGTCGAGGATCTCGGCGATCTCCTTGTAGGAGAAGCCCTCCACATCGGCCAGCAGGACGGCCATGCGGAACTGCTCGGGAAGGGCCTCGAGGGCGTCCTTCACCTCGTCCTCGGTGAACAGCTCCAGCAGCTCGTCCTCGGCGCTGCGGCCCGCGGCGGCGGCCTCCAGCCCTCCGATGCGCTTGTAGAGGTACAGGTCCTCCACCTCGCCCAGGTCGGTCTCGTCGGGCCGACGCTTCCTCGACCGGTAGCTGTTGATGAAGGTGTTCGTGAGGATCCGGTACAGCCAGGCCTTGAGGTTGGTGCCCTCCTGGAACCCGCCGAAGCCCCGGAAGGCCTTGAGGTACGTCTCCTGGACGAGGTCCTCGGCGTCGGCCGGGTTGCGGGTGAGGCGGAGAGCAGCCGAGTACAGCGGCTGCATGAAGGGCATCGCCAGGTCGGCGAACTGGGCCTGATCCGCCACGCCCCGAACCCTACCGGGCGACGCGCGCGGCCCACCCCATCGGGGGACCCGGTGGAGCCCGAGGTGGGACTCGAACCCACGGCCTGCGGTTTACGAAACCGCTGCTCTGCCGGCTGAGCTACTCGGGCGAGGCACCGCACGCTAGCGCAGCGGCTGGGACCCTCGGCCTGCGTCGGTGGCGGCGGGGGCGGGCAGCGGCGGCAGCCGGAGCAGCAGCGCCTCGAGGAGGAGCGCCTCGGCCGGGTGGAAGGGCATCCGGGCCGCCGCCTCCTGGATCGCGGCCACCGCGCCGACGGCCGCCGAGGGCGAGGTCGACGTCGCCGCGGCGTGGCCGTAGCGCCGAGCCAGCAGCGCCAGCCCCCCCTGCATCTCCTCCTCCCGGAGCCGCCGGAGCTCGCGCCGGTGCCGCTCGGCCAGGCCCCTCCGCCCGGCGCCCCGCTCCCCCAGCTGGGCCACGCGCCGTTCGAGGGCGGCGACCTCGGCCGCCTGCCGCGCGGCCAGCGGGGCAGCCGCCCCGTCGATCAGCGCGCGGAGCTCGTCGACCACCTCGGCGACCGTCGCGCCGGTGCCGTCGAGGCGCTGCGGCACCCGCCGCCAGGCCTCGATCCGCGCGGCCAGCCCGGCATCGGCGACCAGCAGCCGGGCCCGGCGGAGATCGCCACCCGCGACCGAGGCCGCCATGGCCGCCACCTGCCCGTCGGCCCCCTCGGCCACCAGCACCCGCTCCACGTCGGCCGCGGGCACCGGCTGGAACCCGATCCGCACGCAGCGCGAGGCGACGGTGACCAGCTCGGGAGGGACGTCGCTGGCCAGCACGACGAACACCGAGCTGGGGGCCGGCTCCTCGATGGTCTTCAGGAGCAGGGCTGCGGCCGCCGGCTCGGTGACCTCGAAGTCGGGGAGCACCAGCACCTTGCGAGCCCCTTCGACCGGCGCGAGCAGCGACCGCTCTCGGACCGCCTCGGCCTCCTCCCGGCGGATCGAGGCGCCCTGGTGCGTGAGCTCCCACAGGTCGGGGTGCTCGCCGGCCAGGGCCAGCCGGCAGTCCCGGCAGGTGCCGCACCCGCCCCGGTGGCACAGGAGCGCGGCCGCGAAGCCGCGCGCCGCGGCCAGGCGGCCGCTGCCCGGTGGGCCGACGAGCAGGTACGCGTGGACGGGTCGGGCGACCGCGGCCCGGAGGCGGGCGACGGCGTCGGGCTGCCCCACGACCGGCGCGAACAGCGAGGGGGCCGGCCGCTCCGCACCGGTTCCCGCCGGGTCCCCACCCGGGGCGGTGGCCTCGGCGTCGCTCGTCACGCTGCCATCATGCCGTGGCCGGGTCATGCCGTGGCCGGGCCGAGCCGCTCCCTCACGCCGTGGCCGGGCCGAGCCGCTCCCCGACGGCGGCGGCCACGCGGGCCGCCACCTCGGCCACGCCGCCCCGGCCGTCGATCACGACCCAGCGAGCCGGGTCGGCCGCGGCCTGGGCCCGGAAGCCCGCCGCGACCCGCTGGTGGAACCCCGCCCCTTCCGCCTCGAACCGGTCGAGGTCGGCCCCGACCCGGGCCGCCGCCACCTCCGGGGGCACGTCGAGCAGCAGGATCAGGTCGGGCCACAGCCCGCCGGTGGCCCAGTGCGACAGCCGCCGGATCTCCTCGGGCTCCAACCCCCGGCCGTGACCCTGGTAGGCGATCGACGAGCCGGCGTAGCGGTCGCTCACCACGTGGCGGCCGCCGACCAGCGCTGGTCGCACCACCTCGGCGACGTGCTGCGCCCGGTCGGCGGCCATCAGCAGCGCCTCGGCCCGGGCGTCGACGGACCCGGTGGCCGGGTCGAGGAGCAGGGCCCGGAGGCGGCGACCGAGCGGGGTGCCTCCCGGCTCGCGCGTCAGCACCGCGCCGAGCCGCTCGGCCAGCAGCGCGGCCTGGGTCGACTTCCCCGACCCCTCGCCCCCCTCGAACGCGATGAAGCGGCCGGGTTCCACGTCACTCGGCGGGCGCGCCGGCCGGCGGCGGCTCGAGCACGGCGGAGCCCTCGGATCGGAAGGTGCGGATCGCGAGCACGCCGGCGCCGATGATGATGAAGCCCCCCAGCCACAGGGCGAGCCGCACCCCGGGGAGCCCGAAGGCGGCCCCGCCCACGGACACCTCGCCTTCGACCAGGGTCGTCGAGATCCGGCCGAGCACCGTCGCCAGGAAGGGCCCGAACGCGAACGACACCAGCAGGCACAGCCGGACGAGGGCGTAGAGGGTGCTGAAGACGCGGCCGCGCAGATCGTCGCCGACGCTCTCCTGGAGGATGGTGAAGCCGAGCACGTAGACCGACCCGGCGCACACCCCGAGGCCGAGCACCAGCGCGAACGCCGGCCCCAGCGACGAGGTGCTCGCGGCCGCCACCAGGCAGATCCCCCCACCGAGCACGGCGAAGGAGAACACCTGGGTCTTGTCCAGGCGGCTCTGCAGCGCGGAGACGGCGACGACGCCGATGGCCACGCCGGTGCCCAGCGCCGTGAGCAGCAGGCCGAACCCGGCGGGACCGCTCCCGAGGGCGGCCTGGGCGAAGACGGGCCCGAGGGGAACGAGCATCCCGCCGCCGATCAGCCCCGTCCCGATCCCGAGCATCACGGCCCGCACCCTGGGGCTGATGGCGATGAAGCGCCACCCCTCCTTGAGCTCGCGGAACGCCTCGGCGAGGTCGATGCGCCGGCCGTCGGCCACGCGGGTCCGCCGCACCAGCGGGAGGGTGGCGATCATGGCCGCCGACACCACGAACGTGAACACGTCGAAGTAGATGGCGAGGGACTCCTGGTTGAGGTCGAGGAACCCGAGCGGACCGAAGCCGCTCAGCACCTCGGCCAGCTTGGCGAGGCCCGCGAAGACCAGGCTGGCGATCGGGAACGTGCCGTACGCCGCGACCAGCGAGAGCGAGTTCGCCGTGGTCAGGTGGTCCGCGGGCACCAGGTTGGGGACCGACGCCTCCTTGGCCGGCGACCAGAACAGCGTGCCGATCTCGAGCAGGAACGAGGCCGCCACCAGGCCCGCCACCGAGTCGATGAAGGGGAGCGTGGCCAGGACCAGCGCCCGCCCCAGGTCGGACACCACCATCACCCGCTTGCGGTCCCAGCGGTCGACGAGCACGCCGGCCACCGAGGCCAGGAAGAGCCCCGGGATGATCCGCGCGCTCATCACCAGGCCGATGGCGGCCTCGGGCGACGACCCACCCACCCGGCCGGCCACAGCCACGATGGCCACGAAGCCGATCCAGTCGCCCAACGAGGACACCACCTGCGACAGCCACAGGCGGAAGAAGGCGTGGGTCCCGAACAGGCGCACCTGCAGCGAGGGGGGCAGGCCACCGTCGCCAGTGGGCGCCGGCCGGACCGAGCCGTGCTCGGTGGCCTCCGGGTCGTCGACGCGCGGGGCCGGCGGGAGCTCGCCGGCGATCGGCGGCCCCGGCGAGAGCGCCAGAGTGGGTGCGTCGGACGGGGCGGGCGGCGGTTCCGGCGCGCTCGGACCTTCGCTGGGCTGATCCGGCACGGGTCGAGGCTAGAGGACGGGCCTGCACCCGCCGGGGCACCTGCGAGGCCCGCCCGGCCCCGACCACCGAGGTCGGCGGAGCGGCCGACCGTGCGTCAGGCCTGGCCGGGTCGGGGGGGAGCCGCCCGCTCGCCGGTGCCCGCCGCCTTCTTGGTGCCCGCCGCCTTCTTGGTGCCCGCCGCCTTCTTGGTGCCCGCCGCCTTCTTGGTGCCCGCCGCCTTCTTGGTGCCCGCCGCCTTCTTGGTGCCCGCCGCCTTCTTGGCGCCCGCCGCCTTCTTGGCCCCCGCCGCCTTCTTGGCGACCCGCTTCTTGGCCGGTCCCGCGGCGCGGCGGTCCTCCAGCAGCTCGACGGCCCGCTCGAGGGTGATGGTCTCCGGGCTGTCGCCCTTGCGGAGCGAGGCGTTGGTCTCACCGTCGGTCACGTAGGGCCCGAACCGGCCGTCCTTCAGCACGATCGGTCGGCCCGACGTGGGGTCGGGGCCCAGCTCGGCGAGCGGGGGCGCGGCCGCGCCCCGGCGGCCGTACTGCTTGGGCTGGGCCAGCAGGGCGAGGGCCTCGGCCAGCTCGATCGTGAGCAGCCGGGCCTCGGCGTCGAGGCTGCGGCTCTCGTTCCCCTTCCTCACGTACGGCCCGTAGCGACCGTTGGCGGCCACCACCTCCTGGCCGTCGGCAGGGTCGACCCCGAGCGTCCGCGGCAGCGTGAGCAGGGTGAGGGCCTGCTCCGTTGTCACGTCGTCGAGACGCATGTCCTTGAACAGCGACGACGTCCTGGGCTTGGCCCCCTCCGGCAGCGTGTCGGCATCCCCGAGCTGCACGTACGGGCCGAACCGGCCCGCCTTGGCGTAGATCGGCAGGCCGCTGGCGGGATCGTGACCGATCGGCGTGTCGCCCTTGGGCGTGGCCAGCAGCTCGAGGGCCCGCTCGAGCGTGAGCTCGTCGGGCACCAGGTCCTCGGGCACCGAGGCGGTGTCGTCGCCCCGCTTCACGTAGGGGCCGTACTTGCCGGGCTTCACCACCACCGGCTCGCCCGACTCGTCCACCCCGATGGGGATGGTGTTGACCTCGGCCGCGTCGATCTCGTCGACGTGCTCGGTCACCAGGCCCTTGAGCCCGGGCGCGCCGTTCCCGAAGTAGAACTGGCTGAGCCAGGCCACCCGCTGCTGGCGACCGTCGGCGATCTCGTCGAGGTCGTCCTCCATCCGAGCGGTGAAGCCGTAGTCGACGTAGTCGGCGAAGTGGCGCTCCATCAGGTTGGTCACCGCGAAGGCGGTCCACGTGGGGATCAGGGCGCTCCCGCGCTTCCACACGAACCGCCGCTGGATCGCCTCCATGATCGAGGCGTACGTCGACGGCCGGCCGATGCCCAGCTCCTCGAGCCGCTTCACCAGGGACGCCTCGGTGTAGCGGGCCGGCGGCTGGGTGGCGTGGCCCGTGGGCTCGATGCGCTCGACCGGCACCTGGTCGCCCTCGGCCAGGTCGGGCAGCAGGGTCTCGCGGTCCTCGAGGGCGGCGTCGGGATCGTCGGTGCCCTCGACGTAGACCCGCAGGTAGCCGGGGAACCCGATGGTGCGCCCGCTGGCGGCCGCCTCGGCCCGCTCGCCGGCAGCCGACGTCGCGACCAGCCGCACGGCGACCGACCGCCCGGTGGCGTCGGCCATCTGCGATGCGAGGGTGCGCTTCCAGACCAGCTCGTACAGGCGGAGATCGGCGCCGGACAGCTCACGGGCCAGCTGGTCGGGCGTGCGGAACGCCTCGCCCGCGGGGCGGATGGCCTCGTGGGCCTCCTGCGCGCTCCTGGCCTTGCCCCGGTGCGCTCGCGGCTGGTCGGGGAGGAAGCGGTCGCCGTACAGCTCGCGCACCTGCGCCCGGGCCGCCGACACCGCCTGCTCGGACAGCGTGACCGAGTCGGTGCGCATGTAGGTGATGTAGCCGCGCTCGTACAGCCCCTGGGCGACCCGCATCACCTGCTGCGCGCTCATCCCCAGCTTGCGGCCACCCTCCTGCTGGAGGGTCGACGTGATGAAGGGCGGCTTGGGCGACGAGCGGTACGGCCTCTCCTCCACGCTCGACACGGCGAAGGCTGCGCCGTCCAGGCGCTGGGCCAGGCCGGTGGCACCGGCCTCGTCCAGCACGAGCACCTCGGCTCGGGGCCGGCCGGACTCGTCGAAGTCCCGGCCGGTGGCCACGCGGCGGCCGTCGACCGCCACCAGCGTGCC
This sequence comes from Acidimicrobiales bacterium, assembly GCA_016716005.1. Taxonomy (NCBI): domain Bacteria; kingdom Bacillati; phylum Actinomycetota; class Acidimicrobiia; order Acidimicrobiales; species Acidimicrobiales bacterium. The sequence goes on along the minus strand of JADJXE010000001.1, from coordinate 2,415,795 downwards.
GGTGAACGTCGGAACCGTGGCGAACGCGATCTCGAGGTCCCAGTAGCCGGCGGAGCGGAACCGCATCCGCTCCCGCTCGCGCTCGACGATCAGCCGGACCGCCGGGCTCTGCACCCGGCCGGCCGACGTGCCCGGACCGATCTTGCGCCACAGCACGGGCGACACCTCGAAGCCGTAGAGGCGGTCGAGGATGCGGCGCGTCTCCTGGGCGTCGACGAGCCCGTAGTCGATCCCCCGCCAGTGCTCGACGGCGTGCTCGATGGCGGCGCGGGTGATCTCGTGGAACACCATGCGCTTCACCGGCACCGACGGCTTCAGGGCCTCGAGCAGGTGCCAGGAGATCGCCTCGCCCTCGCGGTCCTCGTCGGTGGCGAGATAGAGCTCGTCGGCCTGCTTGAGCGCGGCTCGGAGGTTGCGGATCACGTCCTTGCGGGTGATCTCGTACGTGGGCTTGAAGCCGTTGTCGACATCGACCCCGAGGCCCTTCTCGGGCAGGTCTGCGACGTGACCCACGGACGCCTCCACGACGAAGTCGCTCCCGAGGAACCGGGAGATGGTCTTCGCCTTGGCCGGCGATTCGACGATGACGAGCTTGGCCATACCTCTTTCCCAGGTAAGGGGCAGTTCCGCGCTGCTGTCAAACGGTCTCCGCGGGCAACCCTGCGGACGGCGCCGTCGTGCCCACTACGGTGACGGCGCTCGACGACACGCAGGGGGACCAGATGGACTTCGCCATGACCGACCGGGCCGCGCGGCTCCAGGACGAGCTCCTGGCCTTCATGGACAGCCACATCTACCCCAACGAGGCCGTCTACGAGGAGCAGCTCGCGGCGTCGGGCGACCCGCACTCCCAGCCGCCGGTGATGGAGGAGCTGAAGGCCGAGGCCCGCCGGCGGGGGCTGTGGAACCTGTTCCTCCCGCACGGCGACTGGGGGGCCGGGCTGACCAACGTGGAGTACGCGCCCCTCGCCGAGATCACCGGCCGGAGCCCCATCGCGCCCGAGTCCCTCAACTGCTCGGCGCCCGACACCGGCAACATGGAGATCCTCACCATGTTCGGCACGCCCGAGCAGCAGGACACGTGGCTCCGCCCGCTGCTCGAGGGCGAGATCCGGTCCTGCTACGCCATGACCGAGCCCGCGGTCGCGAGCTCCGACGCCACCAACATCGAGTGCGAGATCCGCCGTGAGGGCGACGAGTACGTGATCAACGGCCGCAAGTGGTGGATCTCGGGTGCCGCCAGCAGCCGCTGCGCGATCTCGATCGTCATGGGCAAGACCGACCCGGACTCGCCCAGGCACCGCCAGCAGTCGATGGTGCTCGTCCCGATGGACACACCGGGCCTCACCAACGTCCGGAACCTGTCGGTCTTCGGGTACGACGACCCCGAGGGCCACTGCGAGCTCGTCTACGACGACGTGCGGGTGCCCACGTCGAACCTGCTGGGCGAGGAGGGCGGCGGGTTCGCCATCGCACAGGCCCGCCTCGGCCCGGGCCGGATCCACCACTGCATGCGGTCGATCGGCGCGGCCGAGCGGGCGCTCGACCTCACGTGCCAGCGGGCGCTCGGCCGCGTGGCCTTCGGCAAGCGCCTGGCCGACCAGGGGGTGGTGCAGGACGGCATCGCCGAGTCGCGCATCGCCCTCGAGCAGGCCCGGCTCCTCACCATGAAGACCGCGTGGCTCATGGACACCGTGGGCAACAAGGGCGCCCGGACGGAGGTCTCGGCCATCAAGGTGGTGGCGCCCCGGGTCGCCCTCGACGTGCTCGACAAGGCGATCCAGGTGCACGGCGCCGCGGGGGTGGGCCCCGACTTCCCGCTGGCCCGCATGTGGGCGAGCCTTCGCACGCTCCGGCTGGCCGACGGGCCCGACGAGGTCCACAAGATGACCATCGCCCGCCGCGAGCTGCGCCGCTGGGATCCCGACTTCCGGGCCGTGTAGCCCCGGCCAGCCGTTCGGCCTCGGCGACCTGCTGCTGGCGCCGCTGGGATCCCGACTTCCGGGCCGTGTCGCCCCTTCCGCTCGCCGTCAGCCCCCTGCCGCCCGCCCCGGGCCACCAGCCCAACGCGGTCACCGGACCGCAGGGTGCATCCTCACAGTCAGCTGAAGTACCGGATCTCGCCCTCGGAGGCCTCGATCACGGCCCGCACCGCCTCGTGGAGCCGGGCGTGCAGCTGCCGGAAGCGCTCGGTCTCGTCGTCGGCGGCGTCGACCGCGCCGGGCGGCTCGCTGCCGGCCACCGGGGCGCCGCCCTCGAGGACGGCCAGCTCGGCGTCCCAGTCGGCCTGCTCGGCCGCCAGTCGCAGCCGCATCACCGGCGCCTGGACGAGGGCCCGGTCGAGGTCGCCGACGATCGTGACGACGACGTCGGTCGTGGTGGTGACCCCCGGCGTGGCCAGCAGGTTCAGCGCCTGCAGCTTGCGCATCGCCATGGCCGCCACCAGCACCGGATCGCCCAGCTCGCGCACCGCGGAGTCGACGGCACGGAGGTCGAGGCGCACCTCGTCGGGCACCGCGAACCACCGGCGGAGGGTGTCGAACAGCTCGGCGGTCACCGAGTCGAGGGCGAGCAGCTCGTCGGGCTTCGGCAGGGTCTGCATGGTGGCGCTCGCCTCGGGCCGTGGAACAGTGGGTTCCACCGAACCTACCCGACCCCGCCGCCGAGCCCGGCGGCCGCGGCCCGGCCGCCGGAGGTGGTGGCCCACCGGTGGATCTCGACGACGCAGCCCGACTGCTCGGGGAGCTGGCCGACGGCGGGCAGCTCGTCCACCTGGCGCGGCTCCCGACCCGGCCCGCGCGCCACCGCAGCCTCCCGCTGGGAGCCCAGGCGGCTCGCGCCCTGGGGGACCGCCGGCTGTGGACGCACCAGGCCGAGGCGATCGAGCGGCTGCAGGCCGGGCGATCCGTGGCCCTCGCCACGGGGACGGCCTCGGGGAAGTCGCTGTGCTACCAGGTGCCGATCGCGGCGGCGGTCGCCGACGATCCGCCGGGCACGGCCCTCTTGGTGTTCCCCACCAAGGCCCTGGCCCAGGACCAGCTGCGGGCGTTCGCGGCCCTCGGGGTCCCCGGCCTGGTGGCGGCCACGTACGACGGCGACACCGGCCCCGAGGCCCGGGCGTGGATCCGCCGCCACGCCAACGTGCTGCTCACCAACCCGGAGATGCTGCACACCGGCATCCTCCCGCGCCACGAGCGATGGGCCACCTTCCTGAAGCGGCTCCGGTTCGTCGTGGTCGACGAGCTGCACGTGCTGCGGGGCGTGTTCGGGAGCCACGTCGCCCATGTGCTGCGCCGGCTCCGCCGGGTGTGCGCCCACTACGCGTCCACCCCCACGATGGCGTTCTCGTCGGCCACGATCGGCGAGCCCGGCGCGCTGGCGTCGATCCTGGCCGGCCTCGACGTGGCCGCGCTGACCGACGACGGCTCCCCCCGCGGCGAGCGGCTGGTCGCCGTGTGGAACCCACCGCTGCTCGACGAGGGCACCGGCACCCGGGGCTCGGCGCACGTGGAGACGGCCCGGCTCGTCGCCGCCCTGGCCGCGGCCGGCCACCGCACGCTCGCCTTCACCCGGAGCCGGCGGGCCACCGAGACCGTTGCCGCCATGGTGCGGCGGGCCCTGCCGGAGGGCTCGGCCGACGCGGTGCGCGCGTACCGGGGCGGGTACCTCGCCGAGGAGCGGCGGACGATCGAGTCCGACCTGTTCGAGGGCCGCCTGCGCGCCGTGGTGGCCACCAGCGCCCTGGAGCTCGGCATCGACGTCGGCGGGCTCGACGCGGTGGTGCTCGACGGGTTCCCGGGCACGATCGCCTCCTTCTGGCAGCAGGCCGGGCGGGCCGGGCGGGCCCAGCAGGGCGCGCTGGCCGTGCTGGTCGCCGGCGCGGACCAGCTCGACCAGTGGCTGGCCGGGCACCCGGCCGAGCTGCTCTCACGCCCACCCGAGCCGGCGGTCGTCAACCTGGGGAACCCCTACGTGCTGCATCCCCACCTGGCCTGCGCGGCCTACGAGCTCCCGCTCACCCCGGCCGACGCCACCTGGTGGGGCGTCGACCTCGACGAGGGGGTGCGGCGCCTGGTGCTCGACGACCGGCTGCGGCTCCGAGACGGACGGGCCTTCTGGGCCGGGCGGGGGAGCCCGGCGCCCGGCATCGGTCTGCGCTCGGGCTGGGGTGGCGAGGTGCGCATCGCCCTCGACGACGGCCGGCTGGTGGGCACGGTGGAACCGGCCCGAGCGCTGCGGCTGGTGCATCCGGGGGCGATCTACCTCCACCAGGGGGCCGCCTACCGGGTGCGCGAGCTCCGCCTCGACGACCGGGTGGCCGTGGTGGAGCCCACCGACGACGCCGAAGACACTCGGCCGCGCACGGAGTCGTCGATCCGGGTGCTGTCGGAGGACCGCGCCGCGACGGTCGGCCGGGCCCGCGTGGCGCTCGGCGCGGTGGAGGTGACGAGCCACGTCGTGGGCTTCCAGCGGCGGGACCTTCGCTCGGGCGAGTGGCTGGGGGTCGAGCCGCTCGACCTGCCCCCGACGGTGCTGGCCACGCGCGGGGTGTGGTGGACCGTGGACGACGAGGTGGTGGCCGAGGCCGGCCTCGACGCCGCCCGGCTGCCCGGCACCCTCCACGCGGTCGAGCACGCCGCCATCGGGATCCTCCCCCTGTTCACCATCTGCGACCGCTGGGACGTGGGCGGCGTGTCGACGGCCCGGCAGGCCGACACCGGCCTGCCCACCGTCGTGATCTACGACGGCTTCCCGGGTGGGGCCGGCATCGCCGAGCTGGGCTTCGCCGCCGGCGAGCGCCATCTGCGGGCCACCCTCGACCTGGTGGCCGCCTGCCCGTGCGCCGCGGGCTGCCCCTCGTGCGTGCAGTCCCCCAAGTGCGGGAACGGCAACGAGCCCCTCGACAAGGCCGGCGCCGTCGCCCTGCTCGGCGCGGTGCTGGCCTGAGCGGTCGAGCCTGGGACTCACCGGGACGGCTCAGCGCTCGACCCGCATGGTGACCGAGCCGCCGACGGTGACGTCGCCCACGAGCCCCCCGACGAGCGGCACGTCGGTGGGCGCCCGGTACCGGACGCGCACCCTCACCCGGCTGCCCTCGCCGCCACGGCCGTCGACCTCGACCGTGAGGCGCCCGGCCGCCAGCCCCGCCGCCCGCAGCGCGGCCCGCCGGGCCGCCCCCGGGTCGTCGTCCACGGCCGCCGCCCGTGCCCCTTCGCGCGCCGCGTGGATCACCAGCACCTGGTCACGCACCACCAGGCCCACCTGGATCAGCGCCAGCAGCAGGAGCGCCACCAGCGGGAGGACGAGGGCGAGCTCGACCGCGGCCTGACCCCGCTGGGGCGAGGCACGGCCGGCCACCGGGCTGGGGATCGGCGACGGCGGGGCCGGTCGGGACGGCACCGGCGTGCGCCCCACCGACCGGCCCCGCACCTCGCTCCGCACGCGATCAGGTCACCTGCTCGATGACCTTGTCGAGGACGGCGTTGAGGAGCCGCCCGATCCTCTCGCTGTTCGCGGCCCAGGCCACCACCAGCAGGGCGACGGCGGCCGCGCCCAGCAGCACCAGGGCGTACTCGGCGGTGGTCTGGCCCCGCTCGCTCCGAGGGCGGGACCGGGGGTCGAGGGCCCAGAGCGCGACCTGGGCGCGGACGATGAACGGGAGCATGGCTCCTCCTTGGTGCGAACGGGACGTCAGAGGCGCAGCGACCGCAACGACCCGGCGAGGAGCGGGGCCACCGTGAGCAGCGCGAAGGCGGGCAGGGTGCAGCACACGAGGGGGAAGAGGAGCTTGACGGGGACCTTCCGGATCGACTCCTCGGCGCGGCGGCGCCGATCGCGCCGGACCTCGCCGGCGAGCCGCTCGAGCCCCGCGGCGAGCGGCACGCCGTAGCGCTCGGAGGCCACGAGCGCCGCGGTGAGCGGACGCACCTCCTCGCCGAGGCGCGCCGGCAGCTCGTCGAGGGCGTCGGCCAACCGGCGGCCGAGGTCGACCTCGTGGGCCACGCGGCGGAGCTCCACACCGAGGCCCCCCGGCGCGCGGATGGCCACGGCCCGCACCGCGAGGGAGACGGTGAGGCCGGCACCCACGGCCAGCACCAGCAGGTCGACGGTGTCGGGCAGCACCTCGACCAGGGCCGCCCGCCGGCGCCGCGCGGCGCGCCGGGATGCCAGGATCGGCCAGACGAGCACGGCACCGGCGGCACCGCCGCCGACGGCCGGCCCTGCGAGCAGCCCCGCCAGCACCCCGGCGGCCAGGGCGGCACCCAGGCGGCGGTCGGCGGCCGGATCGCGGGGTCGGCGCAGCATCCGGCGCAGCGCGCCGCCGGGCCGGGCGAGGAGGGTGGCGGCGGACGCGGCCAGCCGGTCCGGCACCCGGGACGCCCGTGGCACCCCGCGGCCGGCGGCCGGCGCCACCAGCAACGCCACCCGGCGAGGCGGCCGCGGCCCCGGCGCCGCCAGGGCCACGACCAGCAGCCCCCAGGCCGCGGCCAGCAGCAGGGCGATCACCACGGGCTCCTCGTGATGCGGCCCATCCAGACCGCGGCGGCCAGGTCGAGGCCCAGTCCGAGGCCGAGGCAGGCCAGGCCCGCGGGCGTCCGCAGCAGGAAGGCGGCGGTACGGGCATCGGCGCCGAGGGAGAAGACCAGGAACGCCAGCGGGGCCAGGGCGATGAGCCAGGCCGAGTAGCGCGCCTGGGACGACAGGGCCCGCAGCTCGCCCTCGAGGGCGAGGCGGTCGCGCAGGGTGGCCGCCACCCCGTCGACGGCCTGGGCCCGGGCGCCACCCGTCTCGAGGCCCAGCGCCAGAGCCGTCACGGCCAGGCGCACCCCCCGCCGTGGCCGGCGGAGGGCCCAGGCGTCGAGGGCCGCGACCAGCGGGGTGCCGGCGGCCACCACCGCGACCAGCTCGGCCAACTCGCGGCCGAGCGGGCCCGGGGTGGTGGCGGCGGCCTCGGCCATGGCCTGGTGGAGCGACGCACCCGAGCGCAGGGAGCGGGCCACCGACTCCAGGGCCCCGGGCAGGCCGGCGGCCAGACGCTGCTCGCCCCGATGCCGTGTGGCCCGCAGGCCACCCGCCACCCCGGCGAGCACCGCTGCGGCCAACCCCGCTCCGGCGAGGGGCCCGCCCAGGCGGAGCCCGAGGACCCCGCCGAGCGCGCCCGCCGCCAGCACCCCCGACCAGGCCGGCCCCCCGGGGAGCTCGAGGCCGGCCCGCTCGAGCCCCAGGGTGAACCATCGGGGTGGGCCGAGCGCCGGGAGCCAGGCCGGGCGCGAGCCGATGCCGGCGACACCGGCCGACAACCCCGCACGGTGCCGGGCCGCCGCCCCGCCGACCGATCGGACGGCCAGCCGGGCCGCGCCCGCCGTGGCCAGCACCAGCGCAGCCGCCACCGCGGCCGGGGCGAGCCTCACGGCACGACCCAGGCGGGATCGGGTGGCGGTGCCCCGGGGGCACGGGGAGGCCGCCGGGCCAGCGACCGGAGCCCGTCGACCCCGGCGAGCAGGCGGACGCGGCCCGGGCCGGGGCCGGGGCCGCGTCCGGGGCCGGGGTCGGACCCGCCCTCGCCGACCACCTCTGCCACCTCGACCACGGCGCGGCCGCCGCCAGGGCGCCGGGCGATCTGCACGACCAGGTCGAGCGACGCCGCCAGTTGCTCGCGCACCGCGGCGAGGGGCAGGGCCACGTCACCCATGAGGATCATCGTCTCCAGGCGGCGGAGGGCGTCGGCCGGGCTGTTGGCGTGGCACGTCGACAGCGAGCCCTCGTGACCCGTGTTCATCGCCTGGAGCATGTCGAGGGCCTCGGGCCCCCGGACCTCGCCGACCACGATCCGGTCGGGGCGCATCCGCAGCGCGTTGCGCACGAGGTCGCGGACGCGCACCTCACCCACCCCCTCGGCGTTGGCCGGCCGGGCTTCGAGGCGCACGACGTGCTCGCGGGGGAGCCGCAGCTCGGCCGCGTCCTCCACCGTGACCACCCGCTCCTCGGCCGGTATCTCACCCGCGAGGGCGTTGAGCAGGGTGGTCTTCCCGGCGCCGGTCCCCCCGCTCACCAGCACGTTGCACCGGGCGCCGACCGCCCAGGCGAGGAAGGGGGCCACCCCCGGCGGGCAGACCTCGGCGAGCGTCACCGCCCGGGCGCCGAACCGGCGGATCGTGAGGCACGGCCCGTCCACGGCCAGCGGCGGCACCACCGCGTTCACCCGTGACCCGTCGGGAAGCCGGGCATCGACCAGCGGCGACGCCCGGTCGATCCGGAGCCCCAGCGGCGCCACGATGCGTTCGATCAGGTGCTCGATGGTGGGGCCGTCGAGCGTGAGCGGGGTGCGCTCGACGCGACCGCGCCGCTCGACCCAGACCGGCCCGGGCCCGTTGACCATCACCTCGCTCACCTCGGCGTCGGCGAGGAGGTCCTGGAGGGGGCCGAGCCCCCGCAGGCGCGCCACCAGGCCGGCGACCGCCGCCTCCACCGCGTCGGCCCCCAACAGCGGCGCCTCGTCGCGAACCCGACGGCGGAGCCGGTGACGCAGGCCGGCGTCGCCGCCGTCGTCGACCTCGACCCCCTCGACCAGCAGCCGCGCGTGCACCCGATCGACCAGGCCCGGCCCGGGGCTCGGGGTCGGCCCGGTCCCGGGCCCCGAGGACGCTCCGGCGCTCACGCCGCGTGCCGGAGCGAGCGCTCGAGCGTGCGGGGCAGCCGGCTGGCGAGCAGCCCGGCGTCGACGGCGCGGGCCACCGCCGGGTCGACGAGGACCTCGGCCCGCACCGGCACGCCGAGCACCTCCTCCACGTCGGCCCGGCCGAGGGCCCGGCCCGGCTCGCGCACGAGGACCACGCCGGAGGGTCGGAGCGGCGCGGCCACCGCCCGCCGCAGGGACAGATAGCAGGGGCGGGTGACGAGCAGCGAGTGGGTGGCGGCGGCGACCACCGTCAGCGCGGCGCCCACGGGCCCGGAGCCGCAGTCGGCCACCACCGCCCGGCCGTCGGTGGCGAGCAGGGCGGCCAGCACCTCCGCCCGGTCGCCTGCCGCCGCCGGACCGCAGGACAGGGCCCCGACCACCGCCGCCTCCCCGTCGCCCAGCGCGCCGACCCCTCTCGGGAGGAGCCGGAGGCGCTCGGCGGCCGGCACCTCGAGCCGGCGGAGCCCGTCGACGGGGACCTCGGACCCCGCCGCGAACCAGTCGGCCAGGCCGGCGCCCGACGGCTCCGGCAGGCCCAGCACGGCCGGGGCGTCCCCGGCCAGATCGACGAACAGGGCGCCCGTCTCCGAGGAGCGGGCGAGGAGCACGGCGAGCGACGCGGCCACGACCGTGGTGCCGCTGCCGCCCTTGGCCGACCAGCAGGCGACGAGCATGCCGACCCTCCGGGGCGCGTGGGAACGGGCCTCAGGGGGAGTGGCGGTCCGACGGTAGGGGCCGGCGGGGGCAGGGGCAACCGAATATCGCCCCGCGCGGCATCCGGCCCGAGCGCCCGGGGGGGCGCCCCGTCGGGGCCCGGGCGGCCCCGTATCCTCGCCGCAGTGGAGGCCGCCTTCTTCGATCTCGACAAGACGGTGATCGCGCGGGCGTCGATGGTGGCGCTGGGGCGCCCGCTCCGCCGAGAGGGGCTCATCTCGCGCCGCGTGCTGGTGCGGGCCCTCTGGGGCCAGCTCGTCTACCTCTACGTCGGTGCCGACGAGGCCCAGCTCGAGCGGATGCGCAGCGCCGTGCTGGCCATCACCAAGGGCTGGGACCACGCGCACGTCAGCCGGATCGTGCGCGAGGCGCTGGAGGACGTGGTGGCGCCCATCGTCTACGCCGAGGCCCTCGAGCTCATGCGCGCGCACCAGGCCGCGGGCCGCCGGGTGTACCTCGTGTCGGCCTCCCCGGAGGAGGTGGTGGCCCCGCTGGCCCGGCACCTGGGGATCGACGAGGCCATCGCCACCCGGGCCCGCCTCGACGAGCGCGGCCGCTACACGGGCGAGCTCGAGTGGTACGTGTACGGCCCGGCCAAGGCGGACATCCTGCGGATGGTGGCCGAGCGGGAGGGCATCGACCTGGCGGCCTCGTACGCCTACTCGGACTCGGCCACCGACCTCCCGATGCTCGGGTGCGTCGGCCACCCCGTGGCCGTCAACCCCGACCGCGAGCTGCTGCGGGCGGCGCGCACCAGGGGGTGGGAGGTGCGCACCTTCCAGCGCACCGTGGGGCGCCCCGGCACCGTCGAGCGCCGCCCGGGCGCGCTCGTCGTCGCCGCTGTGGGCGGCGGGCTCGCGGTGACGGGTGGGGCCGGCGCGGCCTGGTGGTGGGCGGCCCGGCGGGGCCGGGACACCTCAGCCGGCGTTCAGGCCGACCGCACCTTCTTCACCACGACGACGGCCACCGCGGCCAGGACGACGAGCACGAGGAGCTTCTTCATGGGGCGAAGGGTACCCAATCCCGCCCTGCCCGTCCCCTGGGACCGGCTCCGGACCCACCGGTAGGCTCACCCACGGAGGTGTCCGGGCACCTGGTGGGCTCCGCCGCCTTCAAAGCGGTCGGGACGGGCGATCCCCGTCCGGCGGGTTCGATTCCCGTCCACCTCCGCCGACGCGACGAGGCCCCGCCACCGGCGGGGCCTCGTCGCGTCGGCGGGGACGGTGCTCAGACGGCCAGCAGGTCGCGGGCGCCGGTGTCGCTCGACGGGTGCCGCAGCTTCGACATGGCACGCGCCTCGATCTGGCGGATGCGCTCCCGGGTGAGGTTGAAGTGCTCCCCCACCTCCTCGAGGGTTCGGGGCTCACCACGGTCGAGCCCGAACCGCAGCTTCAGGATCTCGCGCTCCCGGTCGTCGAGCGGCGCGAGGAGGCGGTTGATCTCCTCGGGCAGCAGGGCGGTGGCCGCGACCTCGAAGGGGGACTCGGCCGAGCGGTCCTCGACCACGTCGCCCAGCTCGGCGTCGCCGTCTTCGCGGAGGGGCTCGGACAGCGAGAGGGGCTCGGCCGCGAAGCGCAGGGCCTCGGTGACCTTGTCCTGGGGCATCTCGACCTCGGCGGCCAGCTCGGCCAGCGTGGCCGGCCGGCCCAGCTTCAGCTCGAGGCGGGCGCGCGCCTTCTGGAGCCGCGCCAGCGTGTCGCCGGCGTGCACCGGGAGTCGGATCGTGCGGCCGGTGTTGGCGATGCCGCGGGTGATGGCCTGGCGGATCCACCAGGTGGCGTACGTGGAGAACTTGAAGCCCTTGCGCCAGTCGAACTTCTCGACCGCGTGCATCAGGCCGAGGTTGCCCTCCTGGATGAGGTCGAGCAGCGGGAGGCCGGACGCCTGGTACTTCTTGGCGATCGACACCACGAGCCGCAGGTTCGACTGCACGAACGTGCGCTGGGCGTCCTCGCCCTCCTTGGCGGTGCGTCGGAGCTCGCGCTTCTTGGCCGGCGTGACGTCCTTGGTGCCGGCCTCCAGCCTGGCGCGCGCCTCGTTGCCGGCCTCGATGGCCTTGGCCAGGCGTACCTCGTCGTCCTTGGTGAGGAGGGGGTACTGCCCGATGTCGGTCAGGTAGAGGCGGACGAGATCTTCTTCGTCGCGCTCCACGCGCTCCTTGGCCAACGCTGCTCCGTCTCCTGGTCGTTGCTGCTGGGCGGGGCGCCGAAGACCTGGCGGGAGGAACCGCCGACCCTCCCCCGCTGATCCGCTCCCTACGATACCGGCGAGGTCAAGTGCACCCACCCGCGAATCGGCAGGAGATCAGCCACGCTGCGTGGTGTTGCGCCGGATCTCCTCACGATCTGCGGTCGGATTCCAGGCGAGGAGCCGCGGTGGCCGAGACACCCGACGTCGACCTGCAGATCGTCACCCTGGTGCTCGACACGGCCGACCCCGGTGCGCTGGCCGGGGTGCTCAGCCGGTACGTGGTGCTGAGCCGGGCCGAGCCCGGCTGCCGCAACATCGACCTGGCCGTCTCGGCCACGGTGCCCGGGCGGTTCGTGGTCGTTGAGAAGTGGGAGACGCCGACAGCGCGCCGCGCCCACCTCGACGGCGAGACCATGGTGGCCATGGCCGAGGCCTGCCGGGGGCTCTTGACCCGGCCCCCCGCCATCGATCTGCTGGAGCCGATCAGCGCCCACGACCTGCGCTGACGGCCGCGGCGGGGATCAGCCCACGGGAGCGGCGCGGGAGGGCACGGCCGCGGCCGCGGCCTCGGCCGACAGCGCCGACAGCTCGGCCCAGGTGAGGGTGTCGGCCGCCCACAGGCGATCGAAGGCGGCATCGGCGGCATCGGTGAAGCCGTGCCGGTTGCGGAAGTGGTAGCGCCACCGCTGCTGCTGGGCCGGGTGGCCGAGCCGCTCCAGGCGGCCCTCGGCGTAGGCCGTCCAGGCCGCGGCCTCCGCCGGCGTGAGCTCGCCGTCGGGCGGCGCGTCGGCGAACCCGCGCTCGCGCCGGTCCCGCACCCGCAGCAGGAGTCGCCCGATCACGTCGACGGCCCGCTCGTCGCTCAGCTGGCGCGGCCGCTTGGGATCCTCGATCGCTCCGCTCTCGATGACCACCTGCGCCGGATCGGCCGACGCCACGTGCGCCCGGGTGAGCGGCGTGGCCTCGTCGACGACCACCTCGACGTCGGTGTCGCCCATCCCCAGCTCGGCCTGCAGCCGGGTGGCGAGCTCGCGGATTCGGTCCGCGTCGAACAGGACCATCGTGAAGCTGGCCGGGGTGACGGTGACCGAGCCCACGGCGCTACGCGGTCCGGGCGGCCAGGCGGGCCCGGGCGGCCTTGGCCTCCTCGAGCGCCTGACGGGAGACCTCGGCGATCTCGTCGATCTCGTCCACGCTGAACCCGGCCAGCTCGCGGAAGCGCCGCGCCAGCCGCACCGGGCTCTCCTCGTCGTCGCCGCGGAAGCCACCGACGGAGAACAGCTTGTCGACGACCTGCTGGAACTCGAGGGCCTGCTTCTGGCGCTCGGGGTCGGTGGCGGTGAGCCGCCGGAGCCAGTCGGAGCCCATCTTCACGTGGGTCACCTCGTCGGCCAGCATCCAGTCCTCGCAGTACTCGAGCACCGGGTCGCCGGCCACCTGGCCGAACTCGCGCATGGTGGTGAACACGTCGATGGCCAGGCCTTCCAGGGCCCGGTTCACGCCCGTGAGCCGCAGCACCGGGTCGGGGTTGCACGCAGCCTCGTAGAGGAACGTGTTCTCCGAGAACTCGCCGATCTCGGTGCCCATCCAGTCGGACAGCTTCACGGAGATCTCGCAGTGGCGGGCCTCGTCCCAGCACTGGCGGGCCATGTCCAGCTTCAGCTCGAACGGCGCCTGGTCGCGGCCGGCGCCGGTGTCGAAGTCCCAGCACGTGCGCCCGGCACCCTCGAGCGCCTGGATCTCGCCCACGAAGATCCCGTGCATCAGGGCTCGGGCCGCGTCGGGCGCCTCCGGGCGATCCGGGGTCAGCCGGCCGGCGGCCCGGTTGGCGCCCGAGCCGGCCTGGCGGGGGTCGGACATGCGGGCCTGGAACGGGACCCGCACGAAGCGCTCGTCGCGGGCGAGGTCGTCGACGGGGAGGGTCTTCCTCACGCGGTCACCTCCGAGGCGACGGGGGTCGTGCCGATGGAGCCGGGGCCGGCGATCCCGCCCGCGGCCAGCATGAGCTTCTCGAGGCGGGTCTGGTGGGCGGCCGCCCGGTCGACCTCGTCCTCGGTCTCGATCAGCGACTGCAGGAGCATCTCGCCGTCGCGCCAGTCGTCGAGCTCGTCCTGGAGCGCGAAGCGCAGCGACCGGATGGTGGGCGCGTCGGTGATCGTCGACGTGTTGTTCAGGTGGTACGTGTACGCGGCGATCGTGTGGGGGATCAGCACCCGGTACACGCCGACGAGCTTCTCGATCGTGAGCTCGGGCGCCTCCGGCTCGGTCATGGCGTCGACGAAGGCCACCAGCGCCTCGTTCGGCGGCCGGGTCAGCCGATCCGGGTTCATCTCGCGCAGCTCGGGCAGGCGCTTGTGCCACAGCTCGGCGTGCCAGGCGTGGTGGTAGCAGTGGGTTCCCAGCCGGAGCTTCACGTCGAGCTCGGGCACGGTCGCGACCCAGCCGCCCAGCGCCTCGAAGAGGCGCATCTCGATCCACTTGTAGTTGCCCACGCGCCGAGCCGACTCCTCGACCCCGAACGCCCCCGGGAGCTCCCGGCGGTCCCAGGGCGCGAACGCCGGGCGCGGCTTGCTCGGGTCGGCCATGCTGCGCGCTCCCCCTCTCCCCGCGGCCCGGCCCCCCGGCGCTGCGGTGCAACGGCCGATGGTACTGCGCGGCCGGCTGCGCGGCCTGCTCGGGGCCGGCCGGCCGACGCCGCGACCGAGCGCGGGAGCGGTCAGCCCCGGTAGCCGTTGGTGATCGGCAGGCGGCGGTCCTTGCCGAACGCCTTGGGCGTCACCCGGACCCCCGGCGGGGCCTGGCGGCGCTTGTACTCCGACCGGTCGACCATCCGGGCGACCCGCCGCACCAGCTCGGGAGGGTAGCCGGCCGCCTCCAGCTCACCGGCGGTGAGATCCTTCTCGACGTAGGCCTGCAGCACGGCGTCGAGCTGGTCGTACGGGGGCAGGCTGTCGGTGTCGAGCTGGTCGGGGCGCAGCTCGGCCGAGGGCGGCTTCGCCAGCACCGACGCGGGGATCAGCTCGCGGCCGGCCTGCTCGTTGCGGTACCGGCAGAGGCGGTAGACGAGGGTCTTGGGGACGTCCTTGATGACGGCGAAGCCGCCGGCCATGTCGCCGTAGAGGGTGGCGTAGCCCACCGCCATCTCGCTCTTGTTGCCGGTGGTGAGCACGAGCCAGCCGAACTTGTTCGACAGGGCCATGAGGAGCGTGCCCCGGACGCGCGGCTGCAGGTTCTCCTCGGTGAGGTCGGGCTCGTGCTGCTCGAACGAGGGTGCCAGCATCGACAGCAGGGCGGTGTGCGCCGGCTCGATGGGGATGGTGCGCACGTCGATGCCGAGGTTCCCCGCCAGCACCTCGGCGTCGGAGACGGAGTGCCCGCTCGAGTAGCGCGAGGGCATGAGCGCGCCGTGGACCCGCTCGGCCCCCAGGGCGTCGACGGCGATGGCGGCCACCAGGGAGGAGTCGATCCCCCCGGACAGCCCGAGCACGGCGTCGGTGAAGCCGTTCTTGGCGACGTAGTCGCGGGTGCCGAGCACGAGCGCCTCGTACACCTCGGCCTCGGGGCCCAGCAGCGGCGCGATCAGTGCCGGCGCCGGTTCCGGCGCCGGCACGGCCGGCGCGCCGCCGGGGCCGGTGACGAGCACCTCGGGGAGGGGCGGGGCGACGGCACGGCCCCGGGGGTCGAGCAGGCGCTTGCGGAACACCGGGCGCACGTCCAGGTCGACGACGAGGACCGCCTCGCGGAACTGGGGGGCCCGGGCGACGAGCTCGCCGTCGGCGTCGAACACGAGCGACGCGCCGTCGAACACCAGCTCGTCCTGGCCGCCGACGGCGTTGACGTACACGAGGGCGCACGAGGCGTCCTCGGCCCGCGTGGCCAGCATCCGCTCCCGCTCGGCCAGGCGGTGCACGAAGTACGGCGAGGCGTTGAGGTTCACGACCAGCTCCGCCCCGCCGGCCGCCTGGGCGGCGATGGGCCCGTCGGGGCTCCACGCGTCCTCGCAGATCGACACGCCCACCCGCACCCCGCCGATCACGAACAGCGTGGGATCGCCGTGGCCGGGTGCGAAGTACCGCTGCTCGTCGAACACGGCGTAGTTGGGGAGGAAGCGCTTGTGGTACACGCCCTGGACGGAGCCGTGCGCGCAGACCGCGGCGGCGTTGTACAGGTCGCGCTTGGGGTCGGCGAAGCCGACCACGGCGGCGCAGCGCCCGGTGCGAGCCGCCACCACGTCGAGGGCAGCCAGGTTGTCGGCGACGAAGCCCGGCTTCAGCAACAGGTCCTCGGGCGGGTAGCCGGTGAGCGCCAGCTCGGGGAACACGGCGAGCGCGGAGCCGGCCTCCTCGGCCCGGCCCAGGGCGGCGAGCACCCGCTCCACGTTGCCGTCGAGGTCGCCGACGATCGTGTCGATCTGGCAGAGGGCCACGCGCACCCGGCTCACGGGCGCAGCGTAGGCCGGGCCCGATCGGCTGGGCGCGCCCACCGTCCGGGCTGCGAGACTGACCGGCCGTGGACCGGGTCGACCTGCAGGAAGCCATCGAGCGGTCCGCCGCCCCGGCCCAGGTCGAGGTGGGGCTCGACCGTCTCGGAGCCACCCACCCGGGGCTGGCCAAGCACCTCTCCGACGAGCCGGCGCTCCGCGACGCGGTCATCGCCGTGCTCGCCGCCAGCCGGTCGCTGACCCTGGTCCTCGAGACCGACCCCCACGCCCTCGACGTGCTCGCCGCCCTCGACGAGCGAGAGCCGCCCGACGCCGTCGACCGGCCCACCCTGCAGCGGTGGAAGCGCCGCGAGCTGCTCCGCATCGCAGCCCGCGACCTGCTCGGCACCGACCCCCTGGAGGTCACCGCAGCGGCGCTGGCGGCGCTGGCCCGCGACGTCCTCGGCGGGGCCTGCGCCCTCGCCGACGCCGGCGCCCTCGCCGTGATCGGCATGGGGAAGCTCGGCGGCAGCGAGCTGAACTACGCCAGCGACGTCGACGTGATGTTCGTCGGCCCCGAGACCGACCCCACGGTGCTCGAGAAGCGCGCCCGCCTGGTGATGGACATCACCCGCGACTCGTTCCGGATCGACGCCAACCTGCGTCCGCAGGGGCGGGACGGCCCCCTGGTGCGCTCCCTCGCCTCGTACCGCGCCTACTGGGAGCGCTGGGCCGAGACCTGGGAGCACCAGGCCCTCCTCAAGGCCCGGCCGGTCGCCGGCGACCCGGCGCTGGGCCTCGCCTTCGACGACGCCGCCCGCACCCGGCTCTGGCAGCGCGCCTTCAGCGCCGACGACCTCCGGTCGCTGCGCGCCATGAAGGCCCGGGCCGAGGAGCTCGTCGCCCGCAAGGGCCTCACCGAGCGCGAGGTGAAGCTCGGTCGCGGAGGCATCCGCGACATCGAGTTCGCCGTCCAGCTCCTCCAGCTGGTGCACGGCCGCCAGGACGAGAACCTGCGGTCGCCCACCACCCTCGAGGCGCTCGGCGAGCTGGCCGACGGCGGCTACGTCGACCCGGACGACGCCGACGACCTGGCCGGTGCCTACCGCTTCATGCGCCTGGTCGAGCACCGCCTGCAGCTGGTGGAGGAGCACCAGGTGCACGCCCTGCCCTCCGACCCGGCCGCCGTCGACCACCTGGCCCGGGTGCTCGGCTACCGCGACGGTGCCGACGGCAGCGCGTCCCAGCAGCTCGACGAAGCCCTCCGGCGCAACCGCGCCGTGGCCCGCTCGCTGCACGAGCGCCTCTACTTCCGGCCCCTGCTCGAGGCCTTCTCCGGCACCGAGGGCATCCTCTCGGCCGAGGCCGCCGCCACCCGGCTGCACGCCTTCGGCTTCACCGACGCGCTCCGCACCAAGGCGGCGGTGCGAGAGCTCACCCGTGGCCTCACCCGCTCGTCGCGGCTCATGCAGCAGCTCCTGCCCCTGCTGTTCGAGTGGCTGTCCGACACCCCCGACCCCGACCTCGGCCTGCTGTGCCTGCGCAACCTGGCGTCGGGCGCCCAGCGCTCGATGGAGCTGGCCACCGCGTTCCGCGAGTCGCCCGAGGCCGCCCGGCGGCTCTGCTTGATGGTGGGCACCAGCCGCCTGCTGGCCGACATCCTCCAGCACAACCCGGAGCTGATCGGCGGGCTGGCCGACCCGGAGCAGCTGCGGCCCCGCACCGCCGACGAGCTGCTCGACGAGGCCAGGACGGCCCTGGCGTGGCGCTCCGACCGCGAGCAGCGCCACGCCGGGCTCAAGCGGTGGAAGGACCGCGAGCTGCTGCGGATCGCCGCCCGCGACCTGCTCGGCCTGGCCGGCGTCGCCGAGGTCGGCGCCGAGCTGAGCGCGCTGGCCCAGGCCACGCTGGAAGCAGCCCTGGAGTCGCTCGAGCCACCGCTCCCCTTCGCGGTGGTGGCCATGGGCCGCTTCGGCGGCGCCGAGCTCTCCTACGCCAGCGACCTCGACGTGCTGTTCGTGTACGACGGCGAGTCGGCCGCCGACTTCGCCGAGGCCGAGCGGGTCGCCACCGGCCTGCTGCGCTTCGTGGGAGGCAGCACCCCCGTCGGTCGCATCTTCGAGCTCGACGCCGACCTGCGCCCCGAGGGCCGCCAGGGACCCCTGGCTCGCAGCCTCGACGGGTTCCGCGCCTACTTCGACCGATGGGCGCTCGTGTGGGAGCGCCAGGCCATGATCCGGGCCCGCCCGGTCGCCGGCGACCCCGCCGTCGGGCAGGCGCTGCTCGACGTGGTCGGGCCCCACCTGTGGGGCCAGCCCATCTCCGAGGCCGACGTGCGCGAGATCCGCCGCATCAAGGCCCGGGTGGAGCGCGAGCGCATCCCGCTCGCCGAGGACCCGCAGTTCCACCTGAAGCTGGGCAAGGGCTCGCTGTCCGACGTGGAGTTCACGGCGCAGCTGCTGCAGCTGGGGTCGGGGGTGCCGGCGCCGGGCACCATGGTGGCGCTCGACCGGCTGGCCGAGGCCGGCGTGCTCGACCCCCTCGACCGGGACGTCCTCGGCGAGGCCTACCGCTTCTGCGAGCGCACCCGCAACCGCCTGTTCCTCGTGCAGAGCAGCCCGGGCGACAGCCTGCCCTCGCAGGCCGACCGGCTGCGCCGGCTCGCCCGATCCCTGGGCACGACGGCGCCGGAGCTGCGCGAGGACTACCGCCGGGTCACCCGCCGCGCCCGGCGGGTGGTCGAGCGGGTGTTCTACGGGCGAGCCTGACCCTCGGGTCCGTCGACCGGCCCGAGCGCCCGCTCGAGGCGCGCCACCCGCTCGCCCAGGATCCGGCGCGACCCCAGCACCCAGCGCGACGAGCGCGTGTGCGGGTAGGCCAGCCAGAGATGATCGGTGGTGAGGCCGGCGACCCGGATCGTCCGTGGGTCGGCCTCCACCGTGCGGAGCGCTCGCAGGAGCGCCTCGGGGTTGCGGCAGTAGGCGATGGCCAGGCCGTCGGCGAGCCGGGCCCGGGCTCGCAGCGTCCACCGCCGGAGTCCGACGCCGGCGAGCACCAACGGGCTGGCCAGCAGGGCGAGGGGCACCAGGACGACGCTCAGCTCGTCGAGCCCGCCGAAGGCGCCCACCCACAGCTCGAAGGCCACCGCCGTCGACGCGTACACCACCGTGTCGAGCGAGACCTCGAGCGTGGCGACCCGGCCCAGCTCGTAGGCGAGCACCGCCTCCAGCTCGTCGCGGGAGAGGGAATCGAGGAGACCGGTCGTCACCACGATCCAGGCCGTGCCCGCCGTCCGGCCGACCGTGAGGCAGTTGGGCGCCGGATCGCCGATCACCGCCAGGTGGGGCGGCGGCACCCCGGCCGCCAGGGAGAGCCCGGCGACCAGGTTCGTCAACCGCAGCCGGCGGTCGTCGGGCACGGGTGTCACCCGCACCCCCACCGTCTCGGTGACCCGGTGCTCGGAGCGCAGCACCGACACCACGAAGAAGATCCCGCCCCCGGCCAGGCCGAGCACCAGGCTGAGCGCGGCGGCCCTCCCCAGCAGGCCCCAACCGAGATCGGTGCCGTGGGCCACCGCGATGATCGCCCCGGCGGCCCACACCAGCGGGAGCACGAGGAGGCCGGCCGACACCGCCAGCAGGGCGAGGCCGGCGGCCGTAGCGGCGAGGAGCCGGCACCGGCCGGCGCCGATCAGCTCGTCGTGCACGGCCGCACCGCCGCCGCGGCCTTCGCGGCCGGCCCCCCTCGCTGGGCCGGGGACGGGCCGCCCCGGTCAGGCGTTGGCGTCGGCGTTCGCGCAGTCGCCGGACTGCTCGATCTCGACCACGGCGCTCTGCACCGGGCCGACCTCGGCCTCGCCGTCGAGCCACGCCTGCAGCTCGTCCTGGGTGAGGTCGCCCTCTGAGACCCGCTGGAGCAGCAGCTCGGCCTCGCAGGCCGCCACCTCCTGGGTGGCGCCGGCGTCGACCAGCTCCTGGGTGACCGCATCGAGGTCGGCGCTGTCCGACGTGGCCTGGTCGGCCGTCGAGGTGCTGGCATCGTCGTCGTCGCCGCACCCGGCCAGACCACCGACCGCGAGCGCGACCAGGGCGATCACGAGGCCACGACGCAGGGCGGAGCCGGGGGCACGTCGCATGGCGGCCAGCGTAGCCCGGGCGGTCGCCCGGCCCGGCGGCGACACCCGACGCCGGGCCGGCTCCGCGGGGTGCAGACTGGCCGTGACCTTCGGTCGAGAGGAGCGCACCTGAGCCGGCGGACCGGACCCACACCGCCTCATGTCCGGCCGGCGCCGGACGATGGGAGTCGCGAGGCCCGCCACTCGGGTGGCCGGGCCCGCGCCGCTCGCGTGTGGCGGGAGACCTGAGATGGACAGCACCGACGACACCGGCCGGGATCGCCCGGCGACGCCGGTCCCCGGCCCGCAGCCCCTGCGGCGCCGCGGCCGCGACGTGCTGCCGCGCCCGCCGGCCACGGGCTACGTCGGCGACTTCGACGCCACGGAGTCCACCGCCCCCGCCGTCGGCGGACCGCCCGGCCCGCCGCCCGGCCCACCGCCCCCGCCGCCCGAGGGCACTGCCGGCTCGACCGCCGGAGGGCCGCCGCCGGGCCCGCCGCCGGCCCCTCCCGACGCCGGCGCCCCGGAGGCCCCGGCGCCCGGGCCCCAGGCCGCTCCGCTCCCCGAGCGCCGCCACCGGCGCCGGCGCCGGGAGGACCGGGAGGCACCCGCCCCGAAGCCCCCCGACGAGAGCCGGTGGGGGTTCTCGCCCCGCACCGGGCTGATCGCGGTGGTGCTGGTGGTGGCCCTCGGTGTGCTCGCCCTGATCTTCCTGACCCGAGACGACGACGGGGGCCAGGCGGCGTCGACCACCGCCCCGACCACCGGCGCCGGCGCCTCCACCACGACCTCCGAGGTCACGTCGACCAGCCGGCTCACCACGACCACCGTCCCCCGGGCCAACACCCCGTGCACGCCCGCCCAGGAGGGCGTGTCGTTCAACGTCGGCACCAGCCAGGAGCTCACGTGCCTGCCGGTCGAGGGGGGCTGGGTGTGGCTGTGGACCCCGCCCAAGGCGGGCGATGCCTGCACCGCCGCCGAGGAGGGCACCATCGCCTACCCGGGTGCGTCCGACCAGCTCACCTGCCGGGCCTCCGGCGACGAGTACGTCTGGGAGCCCTCCGCCCCCTGAGCCCGGCCGCCGCCGCGCGACGATGCGGGGGTGAGCGGCCGGGTCGACGACGCGCCCCTGCGCGTCTGCTTCGTGTGCCTGGGCAACATCTGCCGGTCGCCGACCGCCGAGGCCGTCGCCCGCCACCTCGCGGAGCGGGGGGGCGCCGCCCACCTCGTCCACCTCGACAGCGCCGGGACGGGCGGCTGGCACGCCGGCGAGGGTCCCGACCGCCGGGCCGTGGCCGAGGGTCGCCGCCGAGGCATCGCCGTCACCGGCACCGCCCGCCGGTTCGAGCAGGCCGACTTCGCCGGCTTCGACCTGGTGGTGGCCATGGACCGGGCGAACCGGCGCGAGCTGCTCGCCCTGGCGCCGTCGCGCGAGGCCGCGGCCAAGGTGCACCTGCTGCGGTCGTTCGACGCCGGGTCGCCGGCCGACGCCGACGTCCCCGACCCCTACGACGGCGGGCCCGAGGGCTTCGCGGCCGCCTTCGACCTGATCGAGGCGGCCTGCCGCGGGCTGCTCGCCGCGCACCTCGGCCCGGCCTCGGGGCCCGGGGCGTGAGCCGGCTCCCCGACACGGTGCGGGACGCGGTGGCCGCCGCCGCCGGCGGCGCGGTCGAGGCCGCCCTCCCCGTCGGTGGCGGCTGCGTCGACCCGGCCTGGCGGCTGCGGCTGGCGCACGGTCCCGACGTGTTCGTGAAGGCCGGAGACGGGCCCGGCGCCCACGACCGCTACCGGGCCGAGGCCGGCGGTCTGCGGTGGCTCGGCGCCGCCCGCGCCGTCGGCATCCCCGAGGTGCTCGCCGTCGGGTCCGAGCCGCCCGGCCCGGCGTTCCTCGCGCTGGCGTGGATCGAGCCCGGCCGGCCCGGACCGCACGCCGACGAGGCCCTCGGGCGCAGCTTGGCGGCGCTCCACCGGTTCGGGGCACCGGGCTTCGGGCTGGCGTCCGACGGCTTCATCGGGCCGCTCCCCCAGCCCAACGGGGCCCTGCCCACCTGGGCGGCGTTCCTCGCCACCCGCCGGCTCGAGCCGCTCGTGCGTCGCTGCGTCGAGCGCGGGATCCTCCCCCGGGAGGCCGGCGGGCGACTCGACCGGCTGGTGGACCGGCTCGACGACCTGGTCGGGCCCGTCGAGCCCCCGGCGCGGCTGCACGGCGACCTGTGGGCCGGGAACGTGCTGGTGGGCACCGACGGCCGGCCCTGGCTGGTCGACCCGGCCGCCTACGGCGGGCACCGGGAGACCGACCTGGCCATGCTCCGCCTGTTCGGCGGGCCCGGGCCCCGCACGCTCGCCGCGTACCACGAGGTGTTCCCGCTGGCCGAGGGCCACGAGGACCGGGTCGAGCTCAACCAGCTGTACCCGCTGCTCGTGCACGCGCTGCTCTTCGGCGGTGGCTACCCGGCCACCGCCCTCCGGATCCTGCGGCGCCTCGGTTGACCGGCACCGCCCGACCGGGGCCCCGGGCCCTGCTGATCCAGGATCGGTCCCGAGCCACGCGACGCCGCCTGGTCGACGCGGCCGCAGCCCGGTGGACGGCCGACGGCTACGACGAGGTCTCGGTGGCCGACGTGTGCGCCACGGCCGGCGTCGCCAAGGGGAGCTTCTACTTCCACTTCCGGTCGAAGGAGGACCTGGTGGTGGAGCTGCTGACCACGGCGCTCCGCGACGCGACGACCGACGTTGCGACCGCCGGGGCGGGCACCGGGGCCGAGACCCCGTCCCTGCGGGCCGTGACCGCCGCGGTCGCCGAGCAGGTGGCGCCGCTGCCCCGCTCCCTCGTCGGCAGGGCAGCGGCGGAGGCCCTGCGGTCGGGTGCCGGCGACGGGGCCCCGTGGGCCACCGCGATCGCCTCCCTCCTGCCCGGCGCGGGGGCGGTCGCGCCCGACACCGGCGCGGTCGTGGGCGCGGTGGTGCTCGACACCATCCGAGGCTGGGCCGCCACCGACGCCCCCGTCAGAAGGCGCGGCCTGGCCGCGGCGCTCCTGGCGCGCCTGGGGCTGGTGGCCCGCGGGCCGGCCGGCCCGCCCGCGATCAGCGGCCCGGCCGGAGCCGCGAGCGGAGGGACGCGGTGAGCTCGCGCCGGGCGTCCGGGCCGTGCGCCCACCCGAAGACGTAGCGATCGGGCCGCACCAACACCACCCGGTCACCGGTCAGCCAGGGGTGGACCCACCCGTCGAGGTCCTCGACGACGCCCGCCGAGCCGGCCGCGGCGTCACCCGGCGGCACCACGCCCAGCACCACCGCGCCCAGCTCCGACCAGGAGGCGGCGTCCGCGACGTCACCCGGCGGCACCACGCCCGGCCCGCAGAGCACGGCGAACCCGAGTCCGAGGATGTCGTCCAGGCGGACGACGCCGCCCCCCGCCGTGCGCACCCGGGGCTGGGGAAGCGGCGTCCCGACGGCCAGTGGCTCGTCCCTGCCACCGGCCTGCAGCAGGCCGTCGCCCAGGGGCGGCAGGGGCGGCAGGAGCGCCTCGCCGCCGGAGCCGGCCGCCTCCCGCCGGGCGAGCAGCTGCTCGTCGCGCGCCGCCGCCAGAGCGGGATCGGTGGTCTGCAGGATCTGCCCGAGCTCGACGGCGAGGCCGACGAGCCGCCGCACGTGCGGTTCGCGCTCGGTCTGGTACGTGTCGAGGATCGAGTCGTCGGCGACCCCGTCGCGCACCAGTCGCAGCTTCCACACCAGGTTGGCGGCGTCCCGTATGCCGGCGCACATGCCCTGCCCGAGGAAGGGCGGGGTCTGGTGCGCGGCGTCACCGACGAGCAGGGCCCGGCGGTCGCGCCAACGCTCGGCCACGAGGGCGTGGAACGTGTACACGGCCGACCGGATGATCTCCACGCCGTCGGGGTCGAGCCACGGCTCCAGGAGCGCGCGGATCGTCTCGGGCCGCTCCATCTCCTCGGCCGTCTCGCCCGGCATGAGCATGAACTCCCACCGGCGGTGGGCGCCCGCCGAGGGCACGAACGTCGCGGGCCGCGCCGGGTCGCACCGCTGCTCGACCACGGCCGGGAGATCGACGCCCTCGCGCCGCAGCACGACGTCGACCACCAGCCAGGGCTGGTCGAAGGCGAGGTCGTCGAGCCCGATGCCGGCTCCCCTGCGCACCGAGCTGCGCGCCCCGTCGCAGCCCAGCACCCACCGGGCGCCGACGGTCCGCTCGGCCCCGCCGGCCCGGTCGCGGACCGAGAGGTCGACGCGGTCGGCGTGCTGGTCGAGGGCGACCACCTCGTGGCCCAGGTGCAGGCCCACCGACGGGTACCGCTCGATGCCGGCCCGCAGGGCTCGCTCCAGGTCGGGTTGGTAGAACATGAAGCCGGCGGGCCAGCCGTGCGGGCCCGGCTGGTCGGGGGCGTCGAACGCCAGCAGGGTCCGGCCGTCGGCGTCGACGAAGTGCATGCCCACCACCTCGGTGGTGGCGGGCCGGACCGCGTCGGCCAGCCCGAGCCCCTGGAACACCCGCATGACCTCGGCGTCGAAGTGGGCGGCCCGGGGCAGGGTGAACACGTCGGTGCCCAGCTCGAACCCCTCGGCGTGCAACCCCGCCTGGCCGAGGAGGTTGAGCGCGGTGGCGCCGACCGGCCCCACGCCGACCACCGCGACGTCGACCAGCCCGTCCCCGTCCCCGTGCACGTCGCCGGCGCCCACTGCCGTCAGCCCGCGACGAGCTCGGCCAGGTCGTCGGGCGCGAGGAAGGACGCCGGCACCGGCGGCCCCCAGGCGTACAGCGCCCGGGCGTCGGCGAAGGCACCCGGCTCCCAGCGCTCGTCGTCGACGATCACGTCCATGTCGCTGTGGTACTCGGCGAAGTTGCCGGCCGGGTCGCGCAGGTACCAGAAGAAGTTGGAGCCCACGTAGTGGCGACCCAGGCCCCACACGTGGGCGTCGGGCCGGGCGTCGAGCACCGCCTTGGCGGCCCGACCGACGTCGTCGACGTCGTCGACGGTCCAGGACGTGTGGTGCAGGTACGTGACGGGCGCGTCCTGCACGAGCAGGTTGTGGTGCTCGGTGGAGCAGCGGAGGAAGGCCGCGATCCCGGGGATCTCGTCGCTCACCTTGAAGCCGATGGCATCGAGGAAGAACCGCTGCGTGGTCGCCTGCTCCGGCGACCCGATCACCACGTGACCGAGCTTGCGCGGGCGCACCGGCCCCGGGCGGGAGAGCACCGGGGAGCGCGCACCCACGCGGCTCACGGCCCCCGGGTGGTTGAGGTGGGCATCGGGCCCGGGCGCCAGCCGGTAGCGGGGCGCCACGGTCACCACGACCCGCGTGGCGGTGACGGGCTCGGTGACCACGACGGCGCCGCCCTGGCGAGCCACCGGCGCGCCCCACGCGGCGGCGTCGGCCGCGATGCGGTCGAGGTCGTCGGGGTCGTCGGCGCCGAGGCCCAGCTCGACCAGGCGCCGCCGGGGCGCCGCCACCAGCCGGAGCTGCTCGCCACCGTCGGTGGTGGCCAGCACGCCGGGACCCGTCTCGGTGAGGCCGAAGTCCCGGTAGAACGCCGCGACCGCGACCGGGTCGGGGACAGCCACGGAGATCTGCGTGAGCCGATGCAGTGCCATGAGGACCTCCTCTAGGACGAGGGCGCGTCGAGATGGGTCGCGCCGTAGGCGCGCTCGATGGTGAGCTCGAGGATCACCCGGTCGACGCCGGCCAGGGCCTCGTCGCTGGGAGCCTCGCCCGGCGGGCTCCCGGTGACCCGGGCGACGAGCTGCGCGGTGGGCCCGCCGATGCCCTGGGTGAGGATGCGGGCCGGACCCTCGACCGTGACGGACGGGAACGGCCGGACGTGGCCCGTCACGCAGTACGACGCGCGACCGGTGCGGATCACGTCGCGGGACTTCGCCCGCTTCGACTCGGTCGAGATCAGGATCCGGTCGCCGTCGAGCACGTGGTAGACGACCGACTGGCGAACAGATCCGTCCGGTCGGACGGTGGCGAGCACGCCGACCGGCTGCTCGGCCAGGAAGCTGCGCACGGGTCCGCTCAGCGTCACGGGTCCTCCTCGGGTCGGTGGCGGCGTCAGATGATCGCGGTCTCGGCGGGCTCGTCGACCACCGGGTTCTCGATCGCGCCGATGCCGTCGATCTCGACCCGCACGACGTCGCCCGCCTGCAGGAGCACGGGCGGGCGCCGGACGATCCCGACCCCGGCCGGGGTGCCGGTGGCGATCACGTCGCCCGGCTCGAGGGTGAAGGCGGTGGTGAGCGTGGCGATCTGGTGGAGCACGTCGAACACCATGCCGCTGGTCGACGCGTCCTGCAGCAGCTCGCCGTTCACGAAGGTCCGGATCCGCAGGTCGTGCGGATCGGCCACCTCGTCGGCGGTCACCATCCAGGGCCCGATGGGGCCATGGGTGTCGAAGGACTTGCCGATCGTCATCGTTGGCGCCCGCAGCTGCCAGTCGCGCACGGTGACGTCGTTGACCACGAGGTAGCCGGCGATCACCTCGGCCGCCCGCTCGACCGGCACGTGGCGGCAGCGCCGGCCGATCACCACCCCCAGCTCGCCCTCGTAGTCGACCAGGTCGGACGCACGGGGCTTGTGGATCGCCTCGCCCGGCCCGATCACACAGGTGGTCTGCTTGTTGAAGAAGACCGGGAACTCCGGGGTGGCCATCCCCGTCTCGGCGATGTGGTCGGCGTAGTTCAGCCCGATGGCGAGGAACTTCGGGGGCCGGGCGATCGGGGCGAGCAGGGTCACGGCGTCGAGCGCCACCCGTGCCCCCGGGGGAGGCGCGGCGGCCGCGGCCCGGGCCGCGGCCAGCCCGGCGGGCCCGGCCTCGAGCAGCTCGACCAGGTCGACGGGCAGGTCGGGGGCAGCCACCGCGAGGTCGATCACGTCGTCGCCGACGACCACCCCGAGGGCCACCCGGCCGTCACGACGGATCCGGGCCAGGCGCATCGCCAAATTCTATAATCTATAGACTTTGCGGTCAAGGGCCCCCGAGTCCCGTCGCCCGGCGCGACGATGGAGCCGTGACGACCGAGGACGGTGGACCCGCCACCCGAGCCGACTGGGTGGACCGACGACTGAAGGACGCCATCCTCCGGGGCGAGCTCCAGCCGGGCGAGAAGCTCGTGGCCACCACCCTCTCCGACCGATGGGCGGTGAGCGCGACGCCCCTGCGGGAGGCCTTCCAGCGCCTCGCCGGACAGGGCCTGGTCGACCTCGAGCCGCACCGCGGGGCGCGGGTGGCCCAGGTGTCGGCCGCCGACGCCGAGGAGATCTACGAGCTGCGGCGGCTGCTCGACCCCATGGCGCTGCGCCAGTCCCTCGCCCGCAGCGACGCCGACCACCGCGCCGAGATCCGCGCCGCCTTCGACGAGATGGAGCGGGCCGGGCGCACCGCGCCCGACGTGGTCACCGTGGCCGAGGCCCACCGCGACTTCCACCGAGCCCTCCTGGCGCGCTGCCCCTCGCAGTGGCTGCTGCGCCTCACCTCCCTGCTGGCCGACCACTCGCTCCGGTACCAGGTGCTCTCCGCCGCGCTGGGCCCCGGGCGGGGCCCGGCGCGCGACGCCCACGCCGAGCACGAGGCCCTCCTCGCGGCCGCGCTCGCCGGCGACGCCGACGCCGCCGCCGGGGCGCTCGAGGAGCACCTGCGCCACACCGTCGACACGGTGCGGGAGGCGCGGCGCGCCGGTCGCTGAGGCGCTCGGCTCGCCGACGCGCTCAGCCGCCGGCCCCCGTCTCCTCGAGGGCCTGGCGGAGGGCCTCCAGCTCGAGCACCACGTCGTCGACCTCGCCGCCGAGGCTGGCGGCCGCATCCACGTCGTCGGTGCGCATCGACAGCTCGATCCCCCGGGCGACCACCTCGTCGAGGCGAGCCTGGAGCACGCGGAGCTTGGCCAGCGAGTCCTGCTCCACGGTCGTGAGCCGGTCGAACGACGCCACCCGGCCCCGCAGGGCCTCGACGCGTGCCGGATCCGCGTCGAGCACCTCGCCGGACTCGAGCCGGACGAGCTCGGCGCGCGCCGCGTCGGCCTGCACCGCGTCGCGGGCGCGGTCGAGCTGGGCACCCCGGCGGGCCACGGCCCAGCACTCCCGCACCCCCTCTTCGAGGCGTCGCTGCACCTCCACCAGCCGGTCGCGCACGGGGCCGGACCGCACGCCCGCCACCGCGTCGCCGAAGCGGGTGCGGGCCTGGAGGGCGTCGGCCACGTAGCGCCGCCAGGGCTCGCCCACAGCGAAGGGGTCGATCCGCTCGCCCCCGGCGCCGCTCGGGCCCCTGCGGTTGGCCCGCACCGCGTAGCGGAACCCGGCGACGCCACCGACGACGAGCGCTGCGATGGCCACCAGCAGGACGAGGTTCACGACGGCCGATGCCAGCACGCCCACGCCGGCATCCTCGCGCCCCGGCTACCGTTCCGCCTCGTCCGCCGCCACGGGAGCGCCAACCATGGTCCTCGCCTCGATCGACTTCTGGGACGTGTTCTGGCTGCTCGTCATCTGGGTGCCCCTGCTGATGCTGTGGATCTTCGCCCTCGTCGACATCTTCGGGCGCCAGGACCTTCCCGGCGCCGGGAAGGCCGTCTGGGTGCTGGCCGTGCTGCTCGTGCCCTTCTTCGGGACGCTCGTCTACCTGCTGGTGCGCCCGGTGGCCACCACGCCCGAGGAGAAGCGGGCCATGGCGGGCTCGCAGGAGGCCTACGACGCCTCGATCATGGCCGACCACCTGCACAGGCTCTCGGAGCTGCACGACCGGGGAAAGCTCACCGACGACGAGTGGGAGCAGGCCAAGAGCAAGCTGCTCTCGCAGCAGTAGGCCGCCGACCGCCGTGCCCACCGCCCTCGACACCGCCCAGCGCACGATCCGGGTCGTCGCCGACCTGGCCATGCGCGGCTGGTTCCGCGACCGCGAGGTCCGCGGCGTCCACCAGCTGCTGCGCGACGCCCCCCTGGTGGTCGTGGCGACCCACGCCAACGGGTTCGTCGACCCGGCCCTGCTCTACGCCACGTCGCCCCGGCCCCTGCGCTTCCTGGCCAAGTCGACCCTGTGGAAGGCCAAGCCGGTGGGGCTGGCCCTCGACCTGGCCGGCGCGGTGCCCGTGTACCGCGCCGACGACGGCGCCACCGCCGGCAACCGCAGCACGTTCGCCGAGTGCCACCGGGTGCTGGCCCGGGGCGGGGCGGTCGCGGTGTTCCCGGAGGGGACGGTCGTGGACGAGCCCCGGATCGGCCGGCTCCACACCGGGGCGGCGCGGATCGCGCTGGGCGCCCGCGAGGCCGGCACCTCCGGGGTGCTGATCGTGCCGGTCGGCCTGGTCTACGAGGAGAAGACGTCGCCCCGCACGCGGGCGCTGGTGCGGGTGGGCGAGCCCATCGACCTCGACGCCGTGATCGGCACGCTCGCGCCCGACGGCGAGCCGGCCGGCGAGGACAACCGCGGGGCCGTCGACCGCCTCACCGACGCCGTCCGTGAGGCGCTGCGCACGGTCGCCCTCGACTGGGGCGACGTGCGCGACCTGAACGACCTCGAGTTCGCGGCCACGGTGCGGCAGCGCCCGGCCGACACCGATCCCCGCCGCGAGGTGCCGGTGGCCAGCTACGAGCCGGTCCTCAACCGGCTCACCCACGCGCCCGACGAGGTCCGCGGGCCGGTGCTCGACGCCGCCGCCGCCTACCGCCACGAGCTCGACCTGCTGGGCCTCACCGACGCCGTCGTGGCACCGGGCGAGGGGCTGCCGCAGCTTCGCCACACGGTCGCCCGCCGGCTGGTGAAGCTGGTCGCCCTCACCGCGCCGGCCGGGGTCGGCACCGCCCTGAACGGCCCCACCCTGGTGGGGCTCCGGCAGCTCTGGAAGCGCCCGATGGCCCCCGTGAGCCGGGCCAACTTCGGCCTGCTCACGTCGCTGGTCGCCTTCCCCCTCACCTGGCTGGCGTGGGCGCTGGCGCTCCGCTGGCGCAAGGTCCGGCACCCGTGGCGGTGGGCGTTCGTCGGGGGGCCGGCCTGCGGCCACGCCGCGGTGGTGTGGTGGGAGACCGCCGGGCGGTTCCGAAACGCCCGCCTGTCGGCGTCGCGCCTGGCCCGTCACCAGGACCTCCTCGCCGACCTCCGCGCCCGGCGGTCGGCGGTGGTCGACGCCGTCGACGCCGCGCTGGCCGCCAGCCCCGACGCCGCCGCCTGACGTCCCGGCCTGACGGGGCCGTCCCGAGCGGCCGGCCGCGCCGCGGCCGCCCGGCCATCGCCCGCCGGTAGTGTCGGCGGCGACGACCGTCGTCGGTCCACCGGATCCCTCCCGAGAAGGACGTGCCATGGTCCTGCGCAGAGCCCTCGCCGCCATCCTCGCCGCCGGCCTGCTCCTCGCGGTCACCGCCTGCGGTGACGACGACGACAGCTCGGGCCAGACATCATCGGCCGAGGCGTGGGCCGACGAGGTCTGCACGTCGATCAAGGACTGGGAGAGCGCCGTCAGCGAATCGGTCCAGCAGCTCGGCGACTTCTCCGGCGGCTCGATCAGCGACAACCTCCAGACCGCGGTCGACGGTGTGGTCGACGCCACCACGACGTTGGTGGATCAGGTCAAGGAGGCAGGCGTGCCGGACACCGCCGACGGCGCGCAGGCCCAGCAGGACCTCGAGGACCTCGTCGACGAGACCCAGTCGACGATCGACGACGTCAAGGCGACCTTCGACGGGCTGAGCGACGGCGGCGTCGCCGACCTGGCCGAAGGCCTCGGCTCCATCGCCACCGACCTCGGCTCGGTGCTCACCAACGTGGCCGACACCTGGAGCAGCCTCCAGGGCCTCGACCCGCGCGGCGAGCTGCGGCAAGCCATCGACGACACCCCCTCCTGCCAGGACATCGGGGTCGGGAGCGGCGGCTGAGGTGGCCGGCGCCGGCCCCACCGAGCACCGGCCGGTCGCCGACGAGCGGTTCGGGGCCGGCAAGGAGCTCCGCCGGCAGGTGCCCCGTACGGCCCATGCCACGTGGACGCCCCCGGCCGATCGCCCCGACCCCGTCGCCGTCCTCGAGGAGCAGGGGCGGACCCGCCTCCAGAGCCTCCTCCCGGTCCGCTACGGGCGCATGCTCGAGTCGGCCTTCGCCTACTACCGGGGGGCGGCGGCGATGATGGCCCACGATCTGGCGGCCACGCCCGACACCGGCCTGGTCGTGCAGGCCTGCGGCGACGCGCACCTGTCGAACTTCGGCACCTTCGCCACGCCCGAGCGCAACCTGGTGTTCGACCTGAACGACTTCGACGAGACCCTCGCCGGGCCGTGGGAGTGGGACCTCAAGCGGCTCACGGCCAGCGCCGTCGTGGCCGCCCGATCCATCGGCCTGGGCGACGCCGCCGGGCGCGACGCCGCCCTCTCGGCCGTGCGCAGCTATCGGCACGCGATGGCCGCGCTCGCCCGGATGCCGCTGATGGATCGCTGGTACTTCCGGGTCGACGCCGATGCCGTGGCCGCCCTGCTGGACACGGCGGCCACGAAGCGAGGCGAGGCCGCCGACCGCAAGCGCATCGACAAGGCCGTGCAGAAGGCCCGGCGGAACACCTCGGCCCGGGCCCTGCCCAAGCTCACCGAGCTCACCGAGGAGGGCACCCGGCGGATCACCGACCACCCGCCGCTCGTCGCCCACCGTGACGAGGTCGACCAGGACGTGGTCGAGCGCTTCCTCGAGGCGTACCGCGCCACGCTCACCGACGAGCGCCGGGTGCTGCTCGACCACTTCCGGCTCGAGGACGTGGCCCTGAAGGTCGTGGGCGTCGGCAGCGTGGGCACCCGGTGCTTCATCGTGCTGCTCAGCAGCGCCGACGGCGACCCCCTGTTCCTGCAGGTGAAGGAAGCCGACACCTCGGTGCTGGCACCCCACTCACCGACCGCCCCGGCGTGGGACAACGAGGGCCACCGCGTGGTGGCCGGCCAGAAGATCATGCAGGCGGCCAGCGACCTGTTCCTCGGCTGGGCGTCCGGTCCGGAGCACGACTTCTACGTGCGCCAGCTGCGGGACATGAAGGGCTCCGCCGAGATCAGCACGTTCGGCGCGTCGATCCTCGCCGACTACCTGGCGCTGTGCGGCGCCGTGCTGGCCCGCGCCCACGCCCGCTCGGCCGACCCGGCGGTGATCGCCGGGTACGTGGGTGAGGCCGAGGCCGTCGACACCTTCGACCGCGCCGTCGCCGACTTCGCCGCGGCCTACGCCGACCAGAACGACCGTGACTACGAGGCCCTCCAGGCCGCCGTGTCGTCGGGTCGCCTGGAGGCCGAGACCGGCGTCTGAACCGTCGGTCCCGCGGTCCCCCGGCGGCGAGCCCCGTCCCCGTAGGATGCGCGTCGGATCTCGACGAGGAGGGCGTGGGCCATGGGCACGAGCGAACAGGATCTCCGCGAGGCCGCGGGGGAGGTCGCCAGGGCCTGGTGGCTGTTCCTCGTCGCCGGGATCGCCTGGCTGATCTTCGCGTTCGTCGTGCTGTCGTTCGACTTCACCACGGTGTACGCGGTGGCGATCTTCGCCGGGTTCATGTTCCTCTTCTTCGGGGTGAACGAGTTCTTCGAGGCCGCCATGGTCGACGACTGGAAGTGGCTGCACGCGCTGATGGGGGTCATCGGCCTGATCGCCGGCATCGTCGCCTTCGCCTGGCCCCAGCAGACGTTCCTCACGCTGGCCGCCATCGTCGCCTGGTACCTGCTCTTCCGGGGCACGTTCGACGTCGTCTTCGCGCTCCTCACCAAGCAGGAGAACGACCTGTGGTGGCTCACCCTCGTCGTGGGGATCGCCGAGATCGTCATCGCCTTCTGGGCCATCGGCTACGAGGGCCGCTCGATCGCGCTGCTGGTGATCTGGGTGGGAGCCACCGCCCTCGCCCGCGGGATCATGAACATCATCGCGGCCTTCACCCTGCGCGGCGCCAAGCAGCAGCTGGCGGCCTGAGCCGACCGCGCCGCCGGCCGAGGCCGCCGGTCAGCACCAGCGCGCCGGCCAGGGCGGCACCCACGTCGGCCGAGAGCCCCACCGCTCGCCCGATGTCGGCGGCCGCCGGTGGTCGTCCCTCCCCCAACGTGGCCCGCACCTCCACCCGGTCGCCGTAGCGGTTCTCGCCGCCCAGCCGCAGGCCGAGGGCGGCGGCGAAGGCGGCCTCGGCCACCCCCGCGTTGGGAGAGGGGTGCGCCCGGGCGTCGCTGCGGACCGCCTCCCACACCGCGCCGGCCGACGCCGGTCGGACCAGTGCGACCAGGGCCGCCGCCACCCGGGCCGGCACCCAGCCGGCGGCGTCGTCGAGGCGGGCGCTGGCCCAGCCGAACCGCTCGTAGCGGGCCGACCGGTGCCCCACCATGGCGTCGAGGGTGTTGACGGCCCGGTAGCCGAGGGCGCCCGGAGCGCCCAGCACGGCGCCCCAAAGGGCGGGGGCGACGACGGCGTCGACGGTGTTCTCGGCCACCGACTCGACCACGGCGCGGGCGATCGCCCCCTCGCCGAGGCCGCTCGGGTCCCGCCCGACGAGCGCCGGCAGCAGGACGCGGGCCCGGTCGAGGTCCCCCCGCTCGAGCTCGACGGCCACGGCCAGAGCGGTGTCGCCCAGCATCCGGCCGGCGACCGCGACCGCCGTGGCCGCCGCCGTGGCCGGTCCCGGCCCCAGGGCGCGCTGCAGCGCCACCCCGGCGCCCGCGGCCAGGGCCGTGCCCAGGGCGGCGTGCACGACGCCGGCGAGCCGGGCATCGCGGTACGTGGACCGCTCGAGCCACCCGAGCACGGAGCCGAGGAGGGCGACCGGGTGCACGGCCGCGGGTGGCTCCCCCACCGCCCGGTCGACGGCGATGCCAGCCGCGGCGCCCAGGGCCGAGCCCGGCGCCGTCACCACCTCGCCGCCGCCGCGACCAGGCCGGCGGTCTCGGACAGGATCCCGACCGCCCCCAGCACGTCGCCGGTCACGCCACCCAGCCGCCACCGGGCGAACCACAGCACGGCCACGGCCACGATCGCCGCCACCGCCACGGCCGCGGCCGTCCTCGGCGGGTCGCCGACCGCCACCGCGGCGGCCACCAGGAGCAGGCCTGCGGCGCCGCTGGCCGCCGTCGGGCCGCCCGCGAACGAGGCGGCCAGCCCACCGGGGCGCGCCGGCGGCAGGGCGGCAACCCCCAGGGCCATGGCCGTGCGGGCCGCGCACCACAGGGCGGCGAGCAGGGCGACACCGTCGACCCCGGCCGGCGCCGCACCGAGCGCGGCCCACCGCACCAGCAGCACCGCGGCCACCGTCCCGATGGCGAAGGCGCCCACGTCCGGCCCGGCCATCACCTCGAGCCGCCGCGGGCGGGACAGGTGGGGGAGGAGGCCGTCGGCCGTGTCGGCCAGGCCGTCGACGTGCAGCAGCCCGGTGAGGGCCAGGTCGGCCGCCAGCACCAGCGCCGCGGCCAGGCCGCTCGGCCACACCTCGCCCGCGCCCCACCACAGCGCCCCGAGCAGCCCGCCCAGGCCGGCGCCGACCACCGCGAACCACGGCAGGGCCCGCGGGGTCGGCGGCGCGGCGCCGCCCACCACCGTCAGCAGGCCCACCGCCGACCGGAAGGGCCGCTGCCGGCTCACCGGCGCCTCACGGACGGTCGAGGCGGAGCACCCGCCCGGCCACCACCAGCACCGCCTCGTCGGCCACCGCGGCCACGGCCGCGTTCACCTCGCCCAACGCGTCACGGAAGCGCCGCCCGACCTCGGTCTCGGGGTGCACGCCGAGACCCACCTCGTCGCTGACCAGCACCGTGTCGCCCGCCCGGGCCGTCAGCGCCCGGCACAGCCCGTCGACGTCCACCGCGAACTCGGGCGTGGCGGCCAGCCACGTGCCCAGCGAGTCGACCAGCGCGGTGCCCGCCGCCTCACGCAGGGCCGCCACGAGACCCGTGCCCGCCTCCACCGTCGTCCACGAGCGCGGGCGCCGGGCCCGGTGGAGGGCGATCCGCTCGGCCATGTCGGCGTCGTCGGCCCAGCCGGTCGCCAGGTAGCTGACCGGCTCGCCCCAGCGGCCCGCCAGTGCCTCGGCCACCCCCGACTTGCCGGAGCGGGCCCCGCCCAGGACGAGGACGATCACCGGTGGTGCCCCGCGGCTCGGGCTGCGGCCGCGTCGGCCCGCGCCCCGTCGAGCACGGCGGTGTGCACGGCCCGGGCCAGGCACGCTCCCCAGGCCGAGCGGGGACCGCCGAACGGATCCGCCTCCCCGACGGTCGGGGCGGCCACCGCCACCGCGTCGGACGCGGTGCCCGTGCCCGCCACCCCTGCCTCGTGGAGGGCCTGCACCTTCGCCTCGGTGGCGGTGGCGACGGCGTTCACCAGGGCCGCGTCGGACAGGGCGGCCGGGACCACCACCCACACGTTCACCGTGCCGGGCCCCCCGACGCCGGGGTCGGCGTCAGGGGGCGCCGCCGCCCAGGTCGGCCAGCCCAGCCCCACCGTGGCGACCACCTCCACGCCGCCGTCGGCCGCGCGGCGGGCGGCGCGGACGTCGACCGCGGTGAGCATGCCGACCCCCGTCTCACCCCCCTCGTCGACGCCGCACCCGGAGGCCAGCCGGCGGAGGTACTCGGCCCCGTCGACGCGGCCGTAGTCGGCGGCCACCTGCGCGTTCAGGAACCACGACCGCTCGCCGACACCGCCGCCCACGAGGCTCGTCGACGCCACCCGGAGCGGGTGCGGCGGTCGCCACGCCAGGGCCCACAGCTCCCGGCCGGCCTCCACCCTGCGGTGGAGCTGGGCGCCGAGCCGCACCGTCACCCGGGCGGGACCACGCCCGCGTCGCCCAGGGTCGCCATCTGCCCCACCACCCGAGCCGCGGCCTGCACCACCGGAACGGCCAGGCAGGCCCCGGTGCCCTCGCCCAGGCGCATCCCGAGGTCGAGCACGGGCACGAGCCCCAGGTGCTCGAGGGCGACGGTCGCACCGGGCTCGGTGGAACGGTGGCCGGCGACCACCCGGTGGCGGACGCCGGGTACGTGGGCGTCGGCGACGAGCAGGGCGGCCAGGGCGATCACGCCGTCGACCACCACCGGCACCCCGAGGGCGGCCCCACCCACCACGAACCCGGCGAGGGCGGCGATGTCGAGCCCTCCCACCCGGCGGACCACCTCGAGCGGCCCCGCCCCCTCGGGCAGCCGGGCGACCGCCGAGACCACGACGTCGGTCTTGCGGGCGAGGGTGGCGTCGTCGATCCCGGTGCCCCGTCCGGTGCAGCGGGACGCGTCCGCCCCGGTGAGGCTCGCCACCACCGCGGCCGCCGGCGTGGTGTTGCCGATCCCCATCTCGCCGGTGACCAGCAGGCGGGCGCCGTCGGCCACCAGCCGGGCCGCGGTCTCGGCCCCGGCGTCGAGGGCCAGCACCGTCTGGTCGACGTCGAGAGCGGGCCCCACGCAGAGGTCGGCGGAACCCCGGGCGACCTTGCGGTCGACGAGCAGCGGGTGCGGCGGCAGGTCGCCGGCCACGCCCACGTCGACGACCACCAGCCGGGCGCCGACCTGGCGGGCGAGCACGGAGATGGCCGCGCCGCCGGCGCAGCAGGCCGCGACCATGCGGCCGGTGACGTCCTGCGGCCACGGCGTGACCCCGCTGCAGGCCACCCCGTGGTCGGCCGCGAACACGGCCACGGCGGCCGGCTCGGGCACCGGCGGCGGGCAGGCCCCGGCGATGCCCGCCAGCTGCGCGCCCAGATCCTCGAGGCGCCCCAGCGACCCGAGCGGCTTGGCCAGCAACGCGTGCCGGGCCCGCGCCGCGGCCACCGCGGCCCCGTCGAGCGGCCCCACCTGGGCGGCGGCCCGGGCGAAGGCGCCGGGCGCGCTCACCAGTCGATGCCCCTCTTGGCCGCGATGCCGCGCTCGTAGGCGTGCTTCACGCTGCGCATCTCGGTGACGGTGTCGGCCACGTCGACCAGCTCGCCGGGCGCGTCGCGGCCGGTGACCACGATGCTCACCCGCGGCGGCCGCTCGCGGATCACGGCCACCACCTCGGCGGTGTCGACCCAACCCCAGCGCAGGGGGTACGTGAGCTCGTCCAGCACGACCAGGCGGTGCTCCCCCGCCTCGATCAGCCTCCGGGCGTGCGACCACGCCTCGCGGGCCACGGCCTCGTCGCGCGTGAGGTCGGCGGAGTCCCACGTGA
Source organism: Acidimicrobiales bacterium (assembly GCA_016716005.1). Classification (NCBI taxonomy): domain Bacteria; kingdom Bacillati; phylum Actinomycetota; class Acidimicrobiia; order Acidimicrobiales; species Acidimicrobiales bacterium. The sequence continues at coordinate 2,378,546 of JADJXE010000001.1, read as the reverse complement.
AGCCCTCACCCAGCGACCACCAGTCGACCCCCAGGCGGCGGCCCATCGCCTCCTCGCCCACCTGCCAGTCGCCCGACTTCAGGAACTGCACGACCGCGACCCGCCACTCCCGGGCCAGCGCCCGGAGCATCACGCCGAACGCCGCCGTCGACTTGCCCTTGCCGTCGCCGGTGTTCACGAGCACCAGCGAGGGCGCCGTCCGCAGGTCGCCAGGGCGGGGGCGGGGGTCGTCGACGGGCGGCTCACCGGTGGCGCCGTCGGACGTCACGGTCGACCGACCTCCCCGTCGCGGCTGCGCACCGGGACCACCACCGACATCCCGTCGATCTGCACGACGCGCACCCGCGCCCCGGAGAAGCGGCCGAGGGTGGCCTCGGTGAGCACCTCGGCCGGCGATCCCGTGGCGTGGACCCGCCCCCCCTCGAGCAGCACGAGGCGATCGGCGTACTGCCCGGCGAGGGTGAGGTCGTGCATCGTCGACACCACCGCGAGGCCGTGGGCCGAGCGCATGCGGTCGACCAGCTCGAGCACCTCCTGCTGGCGCCCCACGTCGAGAGCCGACGTCGGCTCGTCGAGCAGCAGGACGGGGGCCTGCTGGGCCAGCGCCCGGGCCAGCACGGCCCGCTGCAGCTCACCGCCCGAGAGGGTGTGCAGGGTTCGCGACGCCAGCGGGAGCAGGTCGAGCTGGGCCAGCACGTCCTCGACGGCGCGGAGGTCGGCGGTGCCCTCCCGGCCGAACGGGGGCAGGTGGGGCGTGCGGCCGAGGAGGACGTAGTCGCTCACCGTCAGGCCGGGCGGCACCACGGGGTCCTGGGCCACCAGGGCGACCAGGCGGGACCGCTCCCGCCGCCGCAGGGCTCGGCCGGGCCTGCCGATCAGCTCGACCTGGCCGGCGGTGACGTGGCCGATGCCGGCGATGGCCCGCAGCAGGGTGCTCTTGCCGGCACCGTTGGGTCCCACCACGCCGACCCACCGGCCGGGCGCCACCTGGAGGTCGACCCCGTCGAGCAGCCGGGCGCCGCCCACCTCCACGGTGAGGTCGCGGACCGACACCGCCCACCCGGCCTCCGCCTCCACCAGCGTCATCCGATCACCCGCCGCGAGGTGCGCAGCACGAGCACGAAGAAGGGCGCCCCGAAGAACGCGGTGACCACCCCGATGGGCAGCTCGGCCGGCGCCACGACCGTGCGGGCCAGCAGATCGGCGCCCGCGAGGAACGCCGCGCCGAAGAGCAGCGACAGGGGGAGGATGACCCGATGGCTCGAGCCCGCGAGGAGCCGGATCGTGTGCGGCACGATGATGCCGACGAAGCCGATGAGCCCGCTCACCGACACCGCCGCCGCCGTGCCCAGCGACGCGGCCACCACCACGAGCACCCTCGTGCGAACCGGGTGCAGCCCGAGGGCGGCGGCCTCCTCCTCGCCGACGGCGAGCACGTCGAGCGACCGGGCCGCCAGCAGCAGCACGGCGGCCGTGACGGCGACGTACGGCACCAGCACCAGCACCTCGTTCCAGCCGGCGGTCGACAGGCGGCCGAGGATCCACGAGTAGACCTCGCGGATGGTGTCGGCGTTGCGCTGCTGCACGTACGTCTGCAGCGCGGTGAAGAAGCTGGCCACGGCCACGCCGGCCAGCACCAGCGAGGCCGCCGACCGGAGCCGGTCCCCGGACGCCCCGAGGGCGTAGGTGAGCGCCACCGCCACCAGGGCGCCGCCGAACGCGATCAGGGGAACCAGGTCGACCACGCCGCCGCCGCCGCCGAGACCCGCGACGATGGCGAAGGTGGCACCGAGCCCGGCCCCGGCGGCCACGCCCAGCAGGTACGGGTCGGCCAGCGGGTTGCGGAACACACCCTGGTACGACGCCCCGGCCACGGCCAGCATGGCGCCCACGAGCAGGCCCAGCACCACCCGGGGCAGCCGCAGGTCCCACACGATGGCGGCCTGCCTCGCCGACAGCCCGGAGTCGATCGACAGCAGCGGGAGGTGATCGAGGAGCTCGGCACCCACGGCGGAGGGCGCGAGCCGCACCGGCCCGAGGGTGACGCCGGCCACCGACACGGCGAGCACGGCCACCACACCGCCCACCCACCAACGCCAGCCGACGTGGGCGGGGCGGATGGTCGGCAGCGGCTCCGGCGGGAGGGCCTCCGGGCCGGGGTGGGGGTGCGACGCGACGGAGGCCGCGCCGCGACCTGGTGGGGCCGCCAGCCGCTCCGGCGGCAGCGTGGCGGGCGCACCCTCGGCCAGCGTCACGACGCCGGCTCCGGCTCCGGCTCCGGCTCCGGCTCCGGCTGGGACGCGCCGCTCACCGCGCCCACGACGGCGGCCAGGAGGTCGACCACCCGCGGTCCCCAGCGCGAGGCGATGTCGTCGTCGAGGACGACCACGCCGCCGGTGCGCACGGCCGTCAGCTGCCCCCACCCCGGGCGGGCCGCCACCGCGGCGGTGTCCTGGCCGCAGCACCGGGCATCGGCCAGGAAGACGAAGTCGGGGTCCTCGGCGAGGATGTACTCGGCGGAGAGTTGGGGGTAGTCCGAGCCGTCGCCGGCCCCGTCGGCGATGTTGTCGACGCCCGCCATCCGGTACACGTCGCCGATGAACGTCGCGGAGGTCACCGAGTAGTAGGTGGGGTCGAGCTCGTGGTACACGCTCGGCGCCACCTCGAAGACGGGCACCTGGGCCAGCAGCTCGTCGATGCGGGCGCGCATCCCGGCCGTCACCGCGGCGGCGCCGTCCTCGTTGCCGGTGGCGATGCCGAGGCCGGCGATCTGGTCGTAGGCGCCCTCGACCACCTCGGGCGCGTCGTACAGGAGCACCGGGATGCCCAGCGCGTCGAGGCTGGCCACCAGGCCGTCGGCGTCGCTGGAGACCACGACCAGGTCGGGGTCGTAGCCGGCGATGGCCTCGACGTTGGGGGTGAACCCGCTCAGGTCCGTGGTGGGTGCCTCGGGCGGGTGGTTCGACTGATCGTCGACGGCGACGACCTGGGGCCCCGCACCGATCGCGAACAGCATCTCGGTGAGGCTGGGCGAGAGCGACACGATCGCCGTGGGGCGGGCCTCGATGGTGACGTCGCCGTTGTCGGCCGCCACGGTGACGGGGAACGCGCCTCCATCCCCCACGGCCGCGGTGTCGGACGGACCCGTGGACGCCGGCGCCGCGTCGTCGCCACCGCAGGCGGTGGCCAGCAGGGCCACCAGGAGCACCACCGCGAGAGCGGCGGGCGATCGGCGGGCCACGGGCACCTCCTGTCGGTCGAGGGATCGGGACACTCGACGACAGGGGGCTGCCGAGCGAGTCAGCCCTTCCTCGAAGGCTGGTTCTCGTCACGTCCTCAGCAGGCGACCTGGCTCGCCCTCCAGGGGAGGGACCACAGTTGCGGGACAGCGCCGGGGTCTCACCGGCTTCGCTGCTGCCGACGTCGGCCCGACCGTACCGCGTCCCGAGCGGCGGGCACCAACGTCGCGTCCGGGTCCCCTCAGGACCTGGTGCGCGCCTGGTCGCCCACCGACCACCTGCGCACCAGGATCCGCGTGACGGGGCCCGCAGGCGCACCCCCGGAGCAGGCCGACCGCAAGGGCCGCCGTGGGGATCGGCGGCGCAGCCGCTCAGCCCAGGGCGCCGGCCAGCGCCCGGTCGAGGCGCTCCAGCCCCGCCTCGTCGGGAACGGCCAGCCGGGCCGCGTCGGGCATCCCGAACGACCGGCAGTCGCGGACCAGGACCCCCCAGGGGGCGAGCCGCTCCCGGAGGCCGGGCACGCCCCGCGCCAGCAGGAACGGCGCCGACGACGGCTCGGTCGCCAGCCCGTGGCCGTGCAGGACGGCCACCAGCTCGGTTCGCAGGCCGGCGATGCGCGCCGACCACCGGGGCAGGTCGGTCGCGGCCAGCAGGTCGGCCGTCGCGGCCAGCGCGAGCGAGCCCACCGACCACCAGGGCTGGCGGGCGACGAGACGGGCGGCCATGGCCTCGTCGGGAGCCAGCACGTAGCCGAGGCGGAGACCGGGGCAGGCCCAGAGCTTGGTGAGCGAGCCCAGCGCGACCGCGCCCGGGTCGCCCCTCGTCCAGCTCCCGGTGGCCAGCGGGTAGAACGCCTCGTCCCAGACACCGGCGCGATCGTCGGCTGCGGCCAACCGGCCGGTCGGGTTGTTGGGGTTGGAGCGCCAGCGCGGGCCACCCCCGTCGGACCGGCCGAGGTGCCGGCGGTAGAGGGCGAACTCGGGCTCGTCGACCCGCCCGGCGGGCAGCTCGGCGGCCACCAGGGCGATGGCCTCGGCGCCGCCGTTGGTGAGCACGAGCCGCGCCTCGGCCACGCCCATGGCGGCGGCCAGCGAGGCGGTCGCGGCCCGGGGCTGGGGGTAGCGGCGCACCGAGTCGAGGTGGCGCCGGAGCACCGGCACCACGTCGGGTGCGACCGGGTTCCTCGTGGCGGCCAGGTCGAGCAGGGCGTCCACCGGCACCCCGAGCGCGGCGGCCACGGCGGCGGCGTCGTCGCCGTGCGGACCCGGCGGCGGTACGGCCCCGGGCCGCGGCCACGCGATCCCCCCGGGTCGCGCCGAGCCCGTCACGGGTCGTCGCGGCGGCCGACGCAGCCCTGGCACTCGCCGGCGAGGGCGAAGTGCTGGGCGACCAGACGGACGCCGTGCTCGGCCTCGAGGCGGGCCGAGAGGGCGTCGAGCGCCCCCCCGTCCACCTCCACCACCCGGCCGCACCGCTGGCACACGACGTGGGCGTGGCGCTCCGAGGTGAGGTGGTAGACGGCCCTACCGTGCCCGAGGTGGACGTGATCGACCACCCCGAGGCCCTCCAGGACCTCGAGGAACCGGTACACGGTGGAGACGTGCACGTTCGGGAGGCGCTCGCGCACCAGGACTGCCACCCGGTCGGCGGTGAGGTGCTCGTGGTCGTCGTCCGAGAAGAGCACCTGCACCATGGCCCGCCGGGCCGGGGTCACGCGGCCGCCCCGCCGCCGCAGGGCGACCAGGACACGCTGGGCTCGGTCGTCGGCCGCCACGGCCGGGGAGGTTACCGGCCGCCCCCGGAGGCCCGTGGCGCCGACCGGGCCGGCGGAGATGCGACGGCGTCGCAATAGCGCCGGAGCCGCAGTAGCGTCGCCCCGTGCACATCCCGAAGGTCCTCGCCGCCGCGCTGGTCGCCGTCGCCCTCGTGGCCACGGCGTGCGGCGACGACGAGGGCGGCAGCTCCGGCGGCGACGCCGCGACCGCCGCCGACAGCGCCGACCTGGCCGCCGAGGCCCGCGAGGCGTGCCTGTCGGGCACGCCCGTCGAGGGGGGCGCCCTCGAGGTGGTGACCACCGTGGCGCCGATCACGAGCATCGTGGCAAACGTGGCGGGCGGCGGCCTGGCGGAGATCCAGGGCCTGGTGCCCGAGGGCACGAACTCGCACACCTTCGAGCCGCCACCCAGCGCGGCCGCGGCCCTGTCCGAGGCCGACGTGGTGTTCGTCAACGGCCTCGTGCTGGAGGAGCCCACCAAGGACCTGGCCCAGGCCAACCTGGCCGACGGCGCGGTGATCTGCGAGCTGGGCACGGCCATCCTCCCCGAGTCGGAGTACGCCTACGACTTCTCGTTCCCCGAGGACGGGGGCAAGCCGAACCCGCACCTGTGGACCAACCCGCCCATGGCGGCCGCCTACGCCGAGCTCGCCGCCGAGGTGCTCGCCCGGATGGACCCGGCCAACGCCGAGGCCTACCTGGCCAACGCCCAGGCCTTCACGGCCAAGGTCGACGAGCTCGATGCCGCCGTCCGCGAGGCCACCGCCACCATCCCGGAGGGCCAGCGCCGGCTGCTCACGTACCACGACGCCTACGCGTACTTCGCCGACGAGTACGGCTGGGAGGTGATCGGCGCGATCCAGCCCTCGAGCTTCGACGAGCCCACGCCCCGGGAGATCGCCGACCTGATCGTGCAGGTCGAGGAGACGGGCGTGCCCGCCATCTTCGGCTCGGAGGTGTTCCCCAGCCCGGTGCTCCAGCAGATCGGCGACGAGACGGGGGTGCGCTACGTCGACGTGCTCCGCGACGACGACCTGCCCGGTGCGCCCGGCGACCCGGAGCACTCCTGGCTCGGCCTGATGCAGTTCGACTACATCACCATGGTCAGCGCCCTGGGTGGCGACCCGGCCGCGCTCGAGGCGGTGTCGGTCGACGACGTGGCCGAGGACACGGCGACGTATCCGCAGTGAGCGCCCGGGCAGCCGCCCCCGGCCCGTTGCTGCGCCTGGCGCGCGTCACCTGCACGTACGGGGGCCCGCCCGTGCTCGACGCCGTCGACCTGGAGATCGACCCCGGGTCGTTCACGGGGATCGTCGGCCCGTCCGGGTCGGGCAAGACCACCCTGCTGCGCGTCCTGCTCGGCTCGGTCACACCCGTCGCCGGCACCGTGCAGAGGCGCCCGGGCCTCACCGTCGCCTACGTGCCCCAGGTGGAGACCGTCAACTGGAACTTCCCCATCACCGCCGCCGAGGTCGTGCTCATGGCGTCCCGGCACGAGCGGTGGCGACCGTGGTCGACGCCCGCCGAGCGCCGGCGCGTCGACGAGCTGCTGGAGCGCCTCGGCATCGGAGGCCTCGGAGGACGCCACATCCGCCAGCTGTCGGGCGGCCAGCAGCAGCGGGTGTTCATCGCCCGAGCGCTCGTGCGCCGGCCCCAGCTGGTCGTGCTCGACGAACCCACCTCGGGCGTCGACGTCCGCACCCGCCACGACGTGCTGCACGTGCTCGAGCGGCTCCAGCACGACGGCATCGCCGTGGTGCTCACCACGCACGACCTCAACGGTCTGGCCACGCACCTGCCGGCCATCGTCTGCCTCAACCGCCAGGTCGTGGCCGCCGGCCGGCCGGTCGACGTGCTCACCCCGGACGTGCTCGAGCGCACCTACGGCGCCCCGATGGACGTGCTCGAGCACGGCGGCATGCCGCTCGTGGTCGACCGGCTCGGCGGGGTCGGCGCGGAGCCGGCGGGCGCCCGCGTGGTGCGCCTCCCCCGGCGGGCCGGAGGGCGCTCGTGAGCGCGCTGCTCGAGCCGTTCCGCTTCGAGTTCTTCCGCAACGGCCTGATCGTGGCCACGCTGGCCGGGGCGATCTGCGGGCTCATCGGCGTGTACGTCGTCCTGCGGAGCCTCAGCTACATCGGCCACGGGCTGTCCCACGCCATCTTCGGGGGCGCCGCCGCCAGCGCGGTGATCGGCGTGAACTTCTACCTCGGAGCCGGTCTCTGGGGCCTGGCGTCGGCCCTGCTGATCGGCCGGGTCGCCCGGCGGGGCCTGGTGGGCTCCGACGCCGCCATCGGGGTCATCACGACGGCCTCGTTCGCCGTGGGGCTCGCCCTCGCCAACGTGTTCGGGTCGGCCCAGCGGAGCATCGACGCCGTCCTCTTCGGGAGCATCCTCGGGGTCGGGCCCGAGGACGTGGTGGCGGTGCTGGTGGCCGGGCTCCTGTCGCTGGCCGTGGTGTGGTTCGCCTATCGCGAGCTGCTGTTCTCCACCTTCGACCCGGAGGTGGCCGGCGCGACCGGCGTGAACGTGGCGCGCGTCGAGGCCCTCCTCATGCTCGTGCTCGCGGTCACGATCCTGGTGACCATGCAGGTGATGGGCGTGCTGCTGATCTCGGCCATGCTGGTCACCCCGGCCGTGATCGCTCGGATGCTCACCAACTCGTTCGCCCGGATGCTGGTGCTGGCGCCGATCATCGGGGCGCTCTGCGGGTTCGTCGGGATGAACCTCAGCTACCACATCGACGTGTCGTCGGGTGCCACGATCATCCTGGTGGCGGCATCCGCGTTCGTGGTGGTGTTCGGCCTCACCGGCAGCCGCGGGCTGCGCCGCGTGGGCAGCGTCGCCGACGTGCACTGACGGCCGGACGGCGCTCAGGGCGAGGAAGGGCGCCCTGCCGTGGTGGTGCCCGACCCCCCGGGAGCGGTCTGCAGGAACCGCACCGGGAGCGACCGCGGGCCTCGCACCTGGCCCGCCGACCACGTGACCGCGTCGGGGTCGGCCAGCTCGAAGTCGGGCACGCGCCGCAGCCACTCCTCGAGCGCGACCCGCAGCTCCATGCGGGCCAGGTTGGAGCCCAGGCACCGGTGGATGCCCAGGCCGAAGGCGGCATGGCGGTTCTCGGCCCGGTCGAGGACGACCTCGTCGGCCCTCGGGAAGGCCTCCGGGTCGCGGTTCGCGGCCGGGAACGCCAGCAGGAGCCAGTCGCCCGGCTGCAGCACCCGGCCGCCCAGCTCGCACTCCTCGGCGACCACGCGAGCCATGGTGACCGGCGCGTAGGCCCGCAGCAGCTCCTCCACGGCGGTCGCCATCAGGGACGGGTCGGCCACCAGCCGGGCGCGGTCGGCCGGGGTGCGCCAGGTGCCACAGCGACGAGCCGATCGCGCTCCAGGTGGTGTCGATGCCGGCGATGAGCACGAGCACGAGGGTGCCCCGGAGGTGCTCGTGGGTGAGGTGTCGGCCCTCGATCTGGGCCTCGAGCAGGTAGCCGACGAGATCGTCCTGCGGGGTGCGCCGGTGCGAGTCGATCACCCCGTCGATGTACGTGATGAGCTCGGCGAACGTCTGCGCCCGCTCACCGGGTGCCGCGGTCACCTCCTCGAGGGCCACGTGGATCCAGTGCCGGAAGCGGTCACCGTCCTCGCGGGGCACGCCCAGCATGCGCGCGATCACCGACACCGGGATGTGCTGCGCGTAGTCGCGGGCGGCGTCGCATCCGCCGCGGTCGAGCACGGCGTCGAGCAGCTCGCCGCACAGGGTGCGGGTGACCGCCTCCCAGCGGTCGATCGCCTTGGGCGAGAAGGCGGGGAGCAACACCCGCCGGGCGGGGCCGTGGAACGGCGGGTCGGAGGTGATGGGCGGCGCCCCGCCGCCGGGCGGCGGCTCGACGTCGCGGACCTCGTTCACGATCACCCGCTTCGAGGAGAAGTGCTCCGTGTCGTAGGCGACCGCGGCGATGTCGTCGTGCCGGGTGGGCAGCCACACGCCCCCGTAGCGTCCGGAGTGGGCGACCGGGCAGGTGTGGCGCAGCTCGTCCCAGATCGGGAACGGGTCGGCCACCCACGCCGGGTCGGTGTGGTCGAAGTCGGTGGCCCAGTCCTCCACCCGAGGCCGATCCGCCATCCCGGCCGCCCCTCAGTCCTCGACCGTGATGGCGAACTCCGGGCAGTTCGCGGCGGCCAGCCTGGCCTGCTCCTCGAGCCCGGGCGGCACCACGCCGTCGTTCTTCGCCGACGCCGTCCCGAAGTCGTCCACGTCGAACAGCTCCGGTGAGATCGCGTAGCAACGGTTGTGCCCCTGGCACCTGTCGGGATCGACGTAGACCTTCATCCGACCTCCCCTGGTAGGCGCCACGGATCGTAGGCCCTCGCCGCCGGCTCAGCGCTCGCCGGCCAGGACCCACTCCACGCCGGCGGCAGTGTCGCGCACCTCGATCCCCGCCTCGGCCAGGCCGTCTCGCAGCAGGTCGGACAGGTCGTAGCGCCGCTCGGCGCGCACGGCGGCCCGCAGGGCGAGCGCCGCCCCCACCACCGGGGCCAGCACCTCCCGAGGATCGCGCAGGCCCGAGCGGGCCGCCTCGCCCAGGCGGACGACCATGGCGCGGAGCGCAGCCCGGGCGCGGTCGGCCTCGTCGCTCTGCAGGGTGTCGCGCGACCAGTCGACGATCGCCTGCTCGAGGTCGAGCACCGCGGCCACGGCGGCGGTGGCGTCGCGCGCGGCCAGCGCGGCCTCGAACGCCTCCTCGAGCCGGCGGGCCTCCCCGGCCAACGACGCCGGCGGCACCGCGGCCTCGACGGGCGCGACGTCGGCGCCGCGCCCGCCGACCTCGGGCGGCCCGGCCGCTTCACCCGCCACCCGCGCCGAGCGGCCCTCGCCGGCGCGCCGGAGGAGGTCGATGGGCACCGTCTCACCGCTCGGGATCTCCACCGAACGGCCCTGGCGGCGCAGGGTGAGCCGGCCGAGCCCCACCACCGTGGCCGTGTCCTCGTCGAGGTCGAGCACCACCCCGGTGTGCTCGTCGACCCCGAGCACGAAGGCGCCGGCCGGCAGCATCGTCTCCATGACGGCCAGCCGTGTCTCCCCCAGGTAGCAGAACCGGGTGTCGTGGTGGCCGCCCTCGGCGTTGTCGTAGTGCGGGATCACCGCCACCGGGAGCTCGATGGCGGTGAGCAGGTCGAGGCCGTCGAGCCAGAACGGGTCGGCACCCACCTTGTAGATCTCGTACACCGGGACGGTGCGGAGCCCGAGGGTGAGGGCGGCGGCGCTGGCGAAGGTGACGGCCCCGCCGTGGGCGAGCTTGTCGGCCAGCAGCCCGGGCAGGGGCGTGCCCGCCCACTGGCGGAGGGCGTAGCTGGGGCTGCCCGGGCCGGCGAACACGAAGCGGGCGGCGCGCACCCGGGCGAGCGCGGCCTCCACGACGACGGTGTCGGCGCCCTCGGTGCGGCGGAGCCCGGCCACGCCGAGGTCGCGCCCGACGCTGTCACGGAAGTAGTCGACGGCACGGGCCGACAGGTCGTCCGCGTTCTCCTGGAAGCCGAAGGGGGTGTCGAGCACGAGCGCCGGCACCGGGTCGGGACCGAGCCGGTCCAGCACGCCCCGGTGCACCTTGACCATCGTGGGCGCCGTCTCGCCGGAGCCCATGATCGTGAGGAGGCGGGGGAGGGCCATGGGCTCGGTGTCAGCGCCCGACGAAGGCGGGGTCGGTGGCCGCGGCCCGCAACACCTCGGCGACCTCGGCGGGGTACTGCGCGTGCACGTCGTGGTCGGCCGGCGAGAACCAGTGGACGCGCCCCCTGGGCAGGGCCGAGGCCGCGGCCTCGACCGACCGGCGCTTGTCGTCGGTCGAGGCCGGATCACCGGTGTCGGCCGGCAGCAGCAGCACCGGCACCTGGACCTCGGCGACACGCTCCTGGGGCCGGTGGCCCCAGAGGCCGTGGAGCACCTGCAGGTGCCGCTCGAAGGTGAGCCACGGGGCGACCGTGCCGTCGCGGCGCACCTCGAAGCAGGCGAGCGCCCCCTGGATGCCGCTCTCCGGCCAGTCCGGGTGGGCGTCCCTGATCCAGCCCTCGAGCACCGTCACGGGCGTGCCCTCGATCGTGGGTGGGGCCAGGGTGAGCGCGCACTCGTCCCACGTGGCGAACCGCCGCTGCAGGTCGATCGTGCCACCGTCGACGCAGGCGACGCCGGCCACCAGGTCGCGGTGGCGCCAGGCCAGCTCGAGCACGACGTTGCCTCCCCACGACTGCCCGGCCACGAACGGGCGGCCCCACCAGCCGGTTCGGAGCAGGGCAGCCAGGTCGTCGACCACCGTGGCCAGGTCGTACCCGCCGTCGGGCTTCGAGGACCGGCCGTGACCCCGAAGGTCGACCGCCGCCACGTCGTGGCCGGCCGCGGCGAGCCGCTCGGCCACGCCGTCCCACAGGCGGGCGTTCGAGGCCAGGCCGTGCACCAGCACGAACGACGGCCACGCCGCGGGTTCGCTCGGCGACCAGCGGAGCACGCGCAGCCCGATCCCGGGAGCCACGGCCACGTCGACCGACGAGGCGGTGACGCTCACGCCGCGTCCCGCAGGCGATCGAGCAGCGCCAGCAGCTCGATCGAGCGTTCGACCGGCCGGGGCCACGCGACCTCGCCCCGCACGGCCGCCGCGAAGGCGTCGACCATGCCCCGGTAGGGGTCTGCCCCGCCCGTGACCAGCTCGGTGATGCCCCCGTCCCGGCGGCGGAGCCAGAGCCGGTCCTCACCCGGTCCGGGGGTGAAGGCCCGGTCGGGAGCGAGGCTGGCCTCGCTCCCGACGAGCTCGAGCAGCTGCCGCTCGGGCAGGTCGAACGAGCACAGCACCGTGGCCGTGGCCCCCCCGCCGAAGTCGAGCCAGGCCGAGAAGGTGCGGTCGACCCCCGCCGACGTCCGGTCGGCGCTCGCCGCGACCGCGACCGGTGGGCGGTCGATCACCTCGAGGATCGGGGCCAGGCAGTAGACGCCCACGTCGAGCAGCGCGCCGCCGCCCTGGGCCGGGTCCCACCGGTAGCCGTCGCCGGTGCCGATCGGGAACGTGAAGCTGCCCCGCGCCGCGGTGATCCGCCCGAGGTCGCCGTCGCGGGCCAGCTGCACCAACCTGGCGGCCCTGGGGTGGAAGGGGGTCATGTAGGCCTCGGCCAGCAGCACCCCCGCGACCCGGCACGCCGCGGCCATCGTCTCGGCATCGGCAGCCGTGGGCGCCAGCGGCTTCTCGCACAGCACGTGCTTGCCGGCGCCGGCGGCTCGCTCGGCCCACGGCCGGTGCAGCCCGTTGGGAAGGGCCAGGTAGACCGCCTCCACGGCCGGGTCGGCCAGGACGTCGTCGTACGACGTGGGACCTGCCCGCGACCCGGCCGCCACCAGCCGGCAGCGGTCGCTGTCGTGGATCGCCGGCAGGACGGCCCGGCTGGCGACGGACGACCGGGCCCCCAGCACCCCGATGCCGACGGGTTCGAGCCGTGCCACCGTGCGCCCGTCAGCCCGGCTCGACGGCGCGACCGCCCTCGTCGGAGGATCGCTGGGCGGCCTGGAGCACGGCGACGACGTCCCTGGCCTCCGAGGGCGCCACGGCGAGGGGCTCGCCCAGCAGCAGGTGGTCGGCGAGGTTCCGATGGAACGCGGGGCCCGGATGCGCCACGGGTGGGAGCCACTGCTCGACGAGCCCGTAGCCCGCCTCGTGGCGCACCAGGCGCAGCTCCACCGGTGCCTCGGCGTGGTGCGGCCGCTCGTCGACGTAGCCCCGGCCCGGTTCCAGGCGCTCGAACCGCAACGGCCGGTAGTGGCCCTCCAGGGTCCCCTCGGTTCCCTGCACGTAGAACTTGGGGCGGCGCACGGCGGCGACGTCGCTCTGCACGAACGTGGCCTCGCGGCCGTCGGGCCACTGCAGCCGAACGGTCACCTGGTCGAGGTTGGAGACGTCGTGCCACACCCGCTTGTGGCCGGTGCACCACACGCGGGCGGGTCGCCCGCCGTGCAGCAGCAGGATCCAGTCGACGTGGTGGGAGCCCCAGTCGTAGACCGCCCCACCCGACACGGAGGCCTCGGAGTGCCAGGCCCGGCAGGGGTGCTCGAACCCGCCGACGAAGGTCTCGATGTTGAACACCTGGCCGAGCGAGCCCCTCTCGACGGCCCGGCGCAGCGCCAGGAAGTCGGTGTCCCACCGGCGGGACTGGTGGACGGTGAGCATCCTGCCGGCCGCGGCGGCCTCGGCCAGCAGCCGGTCGGCGTCGTCCAGGCGGAGGCACATCGGCTTCTCGAGCACCACGTGCTTGCCGGCGCGCAGCAGGTCGAGGGCGATCGACGCGTGGCTCACCGGCGGCGTGGCCACGATCACGACGTCGGCGTCGACGTCGGCCGCCAGCTCGGACGCGTCCGCGGTGGTGCGCACGCCCGGCAGCTCGGCCTCGGCCGCCTTGCGCCGCTCGTCGCTGGCGTCGCACACGGCCACCAGGTCGAGTCCGTCGGTGTCGCGGACGGCCAGGCCGTGCACCAGCCCCATCCCGCCGTAGGGCCCGTAGCCCACGATGCCCACGCCGAGGGGTGCCCGGGGCGGCCGCGGCGGCCGCAGGAGTCGGCGCAGCAGGCGACCGAGATCGGGGTCGGCGAGGGCGCGCTCGAGCGGGCCGTAGCCGCACGTCACCACCGCGCCGGCCCCGAGCGGCCGCTCGACGACGGTGGGGCGGTGGGCGAACCGGACGCTGGTGGTGGCCACCACCGTCGCCTCCGGCGCATGCACCGTCAGGGTCGACAGGACCGCGGTGACCCTGGGCTCGAGCGGGAGCCTGGCGGCGGCGGGGTGGGCGCCGAGGGTGACGAACCACTCGGTGTCGGGCAGCACCTCGCCCGCGGCGGTGCCGAGCAGGGCCGCGGCCGGCGACCCCGGGGGCGCCGGCCCCGCGAGCACGCGCGCCCCCCGCCGCACGGCCTGCTCCACCGCAGCCACGGTGCGGTCGTCGGCCAACTCGGGGCGGGCCCAGCGCACGACCCGGGCACCGGCGAGGGCGTCGACCGGGGAGCCGGGGCCGGGGAAGGGGCCGGGGCCGGGGCCGGGGCCCAGCTCGACGCCGACGTCGAGGTCGAGCGTGCTCACCGGCCCTCGCCTCCCGAGCCCCCGGCCCGGCCGGCCGTCGGCTCCCGGTGGGCGAGGTGCGAGAGGGCCTGCTCCAGCAGCTCGCCCACGTGGTCGCTCTCGAGTTCGTAGATCACCCGGGTGCCCTGCCGGTGCGCCCGCACCAGACCGGCCATCCGCAGCTTGGCCAGGTGCTGGGAGGTGGCCGCCAGCTGGGCGCCGGCCGCTTCGGCCAGCTCGCCCACCGACGCCGGGGCGCGCCGCAGCGCCCACACGATGCGCAACCGGGTGGGCTCGCCGAGCAGGCGGAACACCAGGGCGGCGTCGTCGACCTGCTCGCCGTCGAGCATGAAGACTGCATGCTTGCGCACATCGTTGAGCATACGAGCGGGCCGGGGGCACGGCCCACTCGTGCCCGCCGCCGCTCACAGGTAGCCGGGGGTGGGCTCCCAACGCGGCTTGGGCTCGTCGTGCACGAGGAACAGGCGGCCGCCGAGCAGCTCCTGGAGCTGTTCGTCGAGCACGTCGGCCAGCTCGGTGATCACCATCAGGGCCTCGAGCAGCTGGGAGGGCACGAACGGGTCGCCCACGAGGTCGGCGACGAGCAGGATCTGGGTGTCGGCCACCAGCAGGAACCCGAAGGGCAGGCGCCGGTTCCAGTCGTTCACGGCCTCGAGCGCGGCCGTCGCGGAGGGGACGTCGGTGAGCAGCGGGCTGAAGAGCCGCACCCGCAGCGGGTCCTCGAGCACCCGGACGAACGTGACGGCGGTGCCGTTGCGCAGCGGGATGTCCCCGTCGGCGTCGACCTGCGCGGCGCCCGACTCGGTGACGGTGCCGACCGTGTCGATCACGTGGCGCCGGAGCTCGTCGGGCGTCAGGCCGGCGAACACCTCCACCTCCGGGCCCTCGTCGGCCCGGTAGGCGACGAGCCCGAGCGCCGGGAGGGCCCGGTCGCGCCCGTCGTCGGCCGAGGCGGCGTAGGCCAGGCCGGCCGGCGCTGTCACCCCGAAGACGTCCCGCAGGGTGGCCGCGACCACTGCGGCCACCTCGGAGGGCGGCACCGGGGCGGCCCACGCCCGCCGGTGGTACTGGGAGGCGGCCGGATCGTGGCCCGGCTCGTCGACCTCGTCGGGCGTGAGCGACGGCGGCGTCCACCCCAGCTCGTCGAGGCGCTCGAGGGCCCGAGGGGAGAGCCACCGGCGCGGATGCAGCTGCTGGTTGCTGACCGCCTCGGCGCACACCCCGCCGTCGGCCGCGGCCGTGAGGCCGAGGAAGTAGGGGGCGTCGACCGTGAGCAGCAGCACCCGCTCGCCCGCGGCCATGGCCGCGACCACCCCGGCCAGCCGGCGCTCGAGGTCGTCCCAGTCGGCTGCGGGGTCGGCCGTCCCGGCCGTGTCGCCGGCCATCAGGTCGCCAGCTCGGGGACGTCGCGGAAGGCGTCGAGGGCGTCGGGGTTGGCCAGGGCCTCCCGGTTGCGGACGGGCCGTCCGGCCACAACGTCGGCCACCGCCAGCTCGACCAGCTTGCCGCTGCGGGTGCGGGGCAGCTCGGCCACGGCCACCACGCGGGACGGCACGTGGCGGGGCGAGCAGCGGTCGCGGATGCGCGCCCGGATCCGCTCGCGGAGCCCGTCGTCGAGCTCGACGCCGGGTGCGGCCACGACGAACAGCACGATGCGGGTGTCGTCGTCCCAGGGCTGGCCGATGGCGAGGGCCTCCACCACCTCGTCCATCGACTCGACGGCTCGGTAGAGCTCGGCGGTGCCGATGCGCACGCCCCCGGCGTTGAGGGTGGCGTCCGAGCGCCCGTGGATGACCATCCCGCCGTGCTCGGTCCACGAGGCGAAGTCGCCGTGGGCCCACACCCCGGGGAACCGCTCGAAGTACGCGGCTCGGTAGCGGCTGCCGTCGTCGTCGCCCCAGAAGCCGAGCGGGGTCGTGGGGAACGGCCGGGTGCAGACCAGCTCACCGGCCGTGCCGGTCACCGGCCGGCCCTCGACGTCCCACACGTCCACCGCCATGCCGAGCCCCGGCCCCTGGATCTCGCCCGCGAACACCGGGCGGGTCGGGTCGCCGGCCACGAAGCAGCCGCACAGGTCGGTGCCACCCGAGATCGAGGCGAGGTGCACGTCGGCCTTCACCCGGTCGTACACGTAGGCGAAGCCCTCGGGAACCAGGGGCGAGCCGGTGGAGGCGATGGTGCGGAGCGACGCCAGGCGGTGGCTCTCGCGGGGGGCGACGCCGGCCTTGCGGCTGGCGTCGAGGAACTTGGCGGACGTGCCGAAGAAGGTGAGGTCGCACTCGTCGGCGAGGTCCCACAGGATCGCCGGGTGCGGGTGGAAGGGCGAACCGTCGTAGAGGAGCAGCTCGGCCTCGGAGGCCAACCCCGACATCAGCCAGTTCCACATCATCCAGCCGCACGTCGTGAAGTAGAAGGCCCGGTCACCGGGACCGATGTCGCAGTGCAGCTGGTGCTCGGTGAGGTGCTTCACGAGCAGGCCGGCGGCCCGGTGCACGATGCACTTCGGTGCACCGGTGGTCCCGGACGAGTACAGGATGAACCCGGGGTGGTCGAAGGGGAGCCGCTCGTACCGTGGCCGCGCCCCCCGGTGGGGGGCCACGAACGCCTCCCAGGCCACCGCGCCCTGCACGCCCTGCAGGGTGGGCGCGGGGTCGAGCTCGCCCACCACCACGACCCGCCGGGCCGACGGCAGGCCCGCGGCGATGTCGCGGAGGCGCGCCAGGCAGTCGTGGCGGCGGCCGGCGTAGACGTAGCCGTCGGCGGCGACCAGCACCGCCGGCTCGATCTGGCCGAAGCGGTCGAGCACCCCGGCGGTGCCGAAGTCGGGCGACGTCGAGGAGAACACCGCCCCGATCGACGTGGCCGCCAGCATGGTGACCAGGGTCTCCGGCGTGTTCGGCATCCAGGCTGCGACCCGGTCGCCCGGGCCCACGCCCTCGGCCCGCAGGGCGGCCGCCAGGGCCGCGGCCTCGCCCGCCAGCTCCGCCCGCGTGAGCGCTCGGCGCACGCCGTCCTCGCGCGCGAAGCGCACCCCCGGTCGCCCGTCCGCCCCCCGGAGCAGGTTCTCGGCCAGGTTCACCCGCGCCCCCGGGAACCACGACGCGCCGGGCAAGCTGCCGTCGCCCGGGGCGGCCGCCACGTCGCCGCGCTCGCCGATCACGCCCAGCTCGTCCCAGACGGCCCCCCAGAACTCGTCGGGCCGCTCGACCGACAGCCGGTGCAGGGCGACGCTGTCGGCCAGCTCGGCCCCGGTGCGCGCCGCCACGCGCCCGCGGAACCAGCTGAGCCGGGCGGCCTCGACCCGCGGGCGGGAGGGGGTCCAGAGGGGGGCGTCGGCGCTCACGGCCGCCCAGTCTGATCCACGGCCGGGGCCAGCCGTGCCCCGCTGCTACCGGGCGGCCCCGCCCTCCTCGACCGGGCGCTCCCCGAAGGCGGCCACCGCGGTGGGGAGCGTGGGGAAGATGCGGTCGGCGCCGATCCGAGCCAGCAGGCCGGCCCGGTCGAGCTGGTCGGCCAGGTCCTGCTTCACCCGGGCCATGGTGAACACCACGTCGCGGCGTTCGAGCTCGCCGCGCAGGTCGTCGATCACGTCGCAGGCGGTGAGGTCGATCTCCACGTTGGCCTCGGCGTTCAGCACGAACCAGTCGACGTGGTACGGCGCATCGTCGACCGAGGCCAGGGCCCGCTTCTTGAAGTCGGCCGCGTTGGCGAAGCAGAGCGGTGCGTCGTAGCGGTAGACGACGAGCCCGGGCGTGCGCCGGGCCTCGGGGTAGTCGTCGACGTCGTGCAGGCCGGGCAGCCCGGGCACCTCGCCGAGGATGCCGTCGTGGGGCCGGGCGATGCGGGCGAAGAGCTCGATGATGGAGAGGCCGACCGCGATCAGGATCCCGTAGAGCACGTCGAACAGCACCACGCCCATGCCGGCGGCCAGGGCGAGCAGCAGCTCGCTCCGCCGGAACCGGGCGAAGCGGCGGAACTGGGGCACCTCGACGAGCCCCACCGCGGCCTGGATGACGATGGCCCCCAGGGCCGCCGAGGGGAACGAGGCCAGCACGCCCCGGAAGGCGACCAGCACGAGCACGAGCACCGCGAAGGTGGAGAGCGCCCATGCCTGGGTGCGCCCCCCGGCCCGCTCCCCCACGGCCGTGCGCGTGCCGCTGCTGCTCACCGCGAACCCGGAGGTGAGGCCCGCGCCCACGTTGGCCACGCCCAGCGCGAGCAGCTCCTGGTTGGCGTCGATCTCGTAGTCGTGGCGCGCCGCGAAGGAGCGGGCCGTCACCACGTTGTCGGAGTAGCCCACCACGGCGATGCCCAGGCCCGCGACGAGCAGCGGGAGCAGGTCGGACCCGCTGACCGACGGCAGCCCGACGTGGGGCAGCCCGGCCGGGATCCGCCCCACCACGGCGATGCCGTGGGCCTCCAGGTCGAACACCGCCACGACGATCGTCGAGAGGACCACGGCGAGCAGCTGCGCCGGCAGGCGCGGTGCCAGCCACTGCACGAGGAACAGGAACGCCAGGATGGACAGGCCGAAGACGAGCGTGGGCCAGTCGACCTGGGCGATGTCGGAGAAGAAGTCGCGGATCTGGGCCATCGCGGTGTCGCCGTCGACGGGGACGCCGGTGAGCTTCTCGAGCTGGCCGCTGATCATGATGAGGGCGACGCCGGCCATGTACCCGACGAGCACGGGGCGCGACAGCAGGTCGGCGAGGAAGCCGAGCCGGAGCAGGTAGCCCACCAGGCAGACGAGCCCCACGGCGATCGCGGCCCCCGCGGCCAGGGCCGCGTAGCGCGACGGGTCGCCGGCGGCGAGCGGCCCGACCGCGACGGCCACCATGATGGCCGTGGTCGACTCGGGCCCGATCGAGAGCTGGGGCGACGAGCCGAGGACGACGTAGACGAGCATCGGCGCCAGGGCGGCCCACAGGCCGACGACAGGGTCGAGGCCGGCCAGCTCCCCGTAGGCCATGCACTGCGGCACCAGGTACGCGGCGATGGTGACGCCGGCGACGAGGTCGGGGCGCAGCCAGGCCCGGCGGTACGAGCGGAGGAGCGCCAGGCCGGGCAGCCAGGCAGGCCCGCCCGGGAGCGTCGACGCCGGCACCGGCCCCGTGCCGGGCACCGGCTGATCGTCGACGTCCCGTGGCACGGCCGCAGCGTAGAGAGGCGAGCCGGCGTGTGCCGGCACGGCTCGTTCACCCGGGGTGCACCCGGCCGCCAGCCGCCGTTCATCCGTGCCGGCGGCCCGCCCGCCGACGCGCTACGGCCGGACGAGCTCCACGCCGGTGGTGAGCTCCTCGAGCACGGCCCGGTCGACCTCGACCCCGAGGCCGGGCCCGGTCGGCACGGCCAGGGTGCCGCCCTCGGCCACGAACGGCGGGGTGACGTCGCGGGGGAAGTACCGGTCGGAGCCCGAGATGTCGCCGGGCAGGGTGAAGCCCGGCAGCGCCGCCAGCGCGAGGTTGGCGGCCCGGCCGATCCCCGTCTCGAGCATCCCGCCGCACCACACGGGCACGCCGGCGGCCAGGCACACGTCGTGCACCCGGCGGGCCTCCAGGTACCCCCCCACCCGGCCGGCCTTCACGTTCACGATGCTGCAGGCACCGAGCCGGATCGCGGCCGCGGCCACCCGCGCCGAGGTGATCGACTCGTCCAGGCACACCGGGGTGCGGAGCCGCCGCGCCAGCTCGGCGTGGCCCAGCAGGTCGTCCTCGGCCAGCGGCTGCTCGACGAGGAGGAGGTCGAAGTCGTCGAGCGCGGCAAGGTGACGGGCGTCGGCGAGCGAGTACGCGGTGTTGGCGTCGACCTGCAGGAGGAGCTCGCTGCCGAAGGCCTCGCGCACGGCGCGCACCGGCTCGACGTCCCAGCCCGGCTCGATCTTCAGCTTGATGCGCCGGTACCCCTCGCCCACGTAGCCGCCGACCTGGGCGAGGAGCTCGGCGAGGGAGTCGGGGATTCCGACCGACACACCGACGTCGACCCGGTCGCGCACCCCGCCCAGGTGGGCGGCCAGCGACCGCCCGTCGGCGCGCAGCTCGGCGTCGAGGACGGCCAGCTCCACCGCGGCCTTGGCCATCGGGTTCCCCACGACCGGCCCGAACAGCGGCCTGAGCCCGGCGGCGGTGACGCGCCGGGCCCCGAACAGCCGGGGCAGCAGGTGCTGGCGGATGAGCAGCTGGGCGGCGTCGATCCACTCGCTCGAGTACAGCGGGGCGGCCATGGCCACGCACTCGCCCCAGCCGTGGCCGTCGGGGGTGCGGACCTCCACGAGCAGGGCGTCACGCACCGCCTGGGTGCCGAACGAGGTGCGGAAGGGCGTGACCAGGGGCAGGGTGACGCGCCGCAGCTCGACCGCCTCGATCCTCATGGCTCCAGGGTCCCGTCCTCGTCGACGCCCCCCGCCGTGGCCCGCAGGGCCCGCAGCCCCCACCACAGGAGGTAGACGTACAGCACGAGGAGGAGGTCCCACGGGCTCCAGCCCGACGTGATCCCCTCGCCGACGGTGGCCCCGATCACGATCAGCGCGCCCACCACGACCACCTGGCCCGCGGTCCGCTCGGTCATGTCGGTCCTCCCTCGCCGGGCGGCCGGACGGCCCGGCGCAGCCGCACGGTACCGGCCGAGGCCACGGCTCACGTCCTGTGCACCGATGCGACCGGTTCTCGAACGTCTCGGCGCGCAGAACCGCCTCGGCGGCCGCGCCGCGGGCTCCGCCGTGGGCCGCCAGGGACTCGAACCCTGGACCTGGGTCGAGCGCCGACGTCACGGGTACTCCTCGGAACTCGACCGACGTCGTCCGGGGCTCCCGTTCCGGTGGCCGGGTTCGGGCCATCTTCCTCTGGACGTCGGATCGCCGGGGGATTCCCCTGGATACGGTGCTGACGGAACGAGTGCGAGCGCGAGGAGGGGGAAGACCATGACCACGACGACGGCTGCCAGCAGTATCGAGATCGACGCCCCGGTCGAGAAGGTGTTCGCCTTCGTCTCCGACCCCGAGAAGGCCATGCAGGCCCGGACGCGCCGCAGCGCCGTCGTCAGCGACATCGAGACCGGCCCGGACGGGGCCGTCACGAGCTACAAGTGGACCACACGGTTCGGGTTGCTGCACTACGACCTGCACGCCGAGGCGACCGTGGGGGAGTACGTCCCCAACGAGCGCATCGTCGTGAAGCACTCGACCGGACCTGTCGAGACGTACACGTTCGCACCATCGGGAGACGGCACCCGGCTCACCTACACCACCGAGATCTCCACTCGGATCCCGCTGCTGGAGAAGGTGGAGATCTTCGCCGCCACCCGGGGTGAGGGGCTCCAGCAGTGGAGCGACGACTACGTGGCCGAGATCAAGAAGAAGGTGGAGGCCTGAAAGCCAGGGTCAACGGTCGCGCTCGACCGAAGGGACGGTCGCCCGCCCGATCGTTGGAGCAGCCGTGGGCAGGGAGGTGAGGTGATGGGCAGTCGGGTGTGCCAGATCGCCATCGACGCGCCGGTCGATGTGGTGTTCGGCTGCGTCGAGGATCCAGAGAACTTCAACGAGCTCATGCCGGGGGTCACCTTCAGCGACGTGGACCGAACCCCTGAGGGGGTCGGCACCACCTACCGGTTCCGCACACGGGTCGTTGGGCTACCCATCCGAGGTTCTGGTCGGTTCGTCGAGTTCCAGCGGAACCGGCTGATCCGCGATGAGTCGACTCTGGCCATGGAAGGTTCGTTCACCTGGCTCTTCGAGTCACTTCATCCGGGCACACGCCTGACGCTCGAGCACCATCCTGGGAGGTTCTGGGATGTCCCACTCCTGGGTCGACTCCTGGCCGACAGCTATCAGAGATCGGATCAGGAGGTACTCCGCCACATCAAGGCGACATGCGAGAAGGACGTCGCCGAGTCCTCCAACCACGGCAGCGTCGATTGAGGCAGCCAGACCGGCCCCATCCGTCGTCCGCACATGGCCGCTGGTCGGTCGATTCGTGGCCGGGGTGCTCCGGTGTGACCTCGGACTGAGTCGGCGTGCTCACACAGGCGGTAGACGTATGAGAGGACAGAGGACGGTACGTGATGTCGCGTGTGACGGCCGGGCTGCTGGGTGACGGCATTCCGTATCTGGCGGTCGGCGACGGTCCGCCGCTGGTCAAGGTGCAGGGCCTGACGCCGACGTGCGAAGTGCCCACGGGCATGGAGCGCCGGGTCGAAATGTCGACCGCTGCGCCGTTGAGCGGTCACTTCCGGGTGTACGTGGTCAACCGGAAGCAGGGTCTGCGCCCGGGCGAGTCCATGTCGGACATCGCCGGGCACCTGGCCACCGCCGTCGAGGAGGAGTTCGGTGGGCCGGTGTTCCTGACCGGCACGAGCACCGGTGGATCCGTGGCCCTGCAGTTGGCCGCGGATCGTCCCGACCTCGTCCGGGCCCTGGTCGTGGTCGCCTCGGCCCATCGCCTCGGACCCCGAGGCCGCCAGCTGCAGCAGGAGCTGGCCCAGTTGACCCGGGCTGGGGACTGCGCCGGTGGGTGGGCACAGGTGATGACCGCCATGATGCTGCCGACCCCACTCCGGGCCCCGGCGCGGCCTCTGGCCCGCCTGATGATGCGGTCGATGGTCCCGGAGGATCCGACCGACCTGCTGGTGACCCTCGACGCCGAGGACGCCTTCGACGTCGGTGACCAGCTGGACCGGATCACCGCACCCACGCTCGTCATCGGCGGAGCCAAGGACATCGTCTACACCTGCGAGCTGTTCGAGCAGACCGCCGCCGGCGTCCGGGACGGGCGTGCGCACATCCACCCCGACTGGGGACACGGGCGCACGAGCACGTCGTCGACCACCGCGAACATCACGCTGGGATTCCTGCTGGCTGCCCTTCGCAACTGATCCGACCTCAGGTGACGGTGTGGCGTCGCCAGTCCGTTGCCGAGCCCCGAATCCGCAGGGTCTCGTGCTGCCCCGTCCGGAGGCGAGACGGCGGACATGCAGGTCAGGCTGGGTGGGCCGCCAGGGACTCGAACCCTGAACCTGCGGATTAAAAGTCCGTTGCTCTGCCGGATTGAGCTAGCGGCCCGGGACCGGCGCGAGTGGTGGCGCGAGCTCCGGCCACGGGCACGCCCGTCGGGTGCGACGGTAGTGGGTGCGACGGCGGTGGGGCGATGGTTCGGCTGAAATCAACTGACCGGCCAGTTACTCTCCGGCAGACCCGGGAGGCATCACCGATGACCGACGTCTCGCTCGACGGCTTCGACCCGTTCTCCGCCGAGATCCAGCAACACCCCGAGCCCTACTACGCCCGCATGCGGCGCGAGCAGCCCGTGTTCCGGGTCGGCGACACGCCGCTGTTCATCGTCTCGCGCTACGACGACGTCCTCGAGGCGCTGCGCCAGCCCAAGGTGTTCTCGAACCAGTTCGCCGGGCCGTCGGCACCGTTCGGCGGCGGCGGCGACCCCGAGCTGGCGGCGATCGTCGCCGAGGGCTACCGGCCGGTGTCGACCCTGCTCACCGCCGATCCGCCCGCGCACACGCGCTACCGCAAGCTGGTCGACCGAGCCTTCACCCCGAGACGAGTGCAGCTGCTCGTGCCCTTCATGCACGAGGTCGCCGACGAGCTCATCGACGCCTTCGTCGAGGACGGCCGCTGCGAGATCGTCACGCAGCTCGCGGTTCCCCTTCCGGTGCACCTCATCGCCTTCGCGCTGGGCGTCCCCGCCGAGCGGAAGGGCGACTTCAAGCGCTGGTCCGACGACTCGATCGCGGCGATCGGCGCGGTCATCTCACGGGAGCGCCAGCTGAGCGCGGCGCGCGGCGTCGTCGAGTTCCAGCGCTACTTCGCGTCCGAGCTCGAGGACCGACGCGCCCACCCGCGAGACGACCTGCTCACGGATCTGGTCCAGGCCCGCATCGAGCACCCCGAGGCCGGCGAGGACGCGTCACCGCTCACGATGGAGGAGATGCTCAGCATCCTCCAGCAGATCCTCGTCGCCGGCAACGAGACCACCACGAAGCTGATCGCCGAGGCCTGCCGCCTCCTGGTCGAGCACCCCGCGGCGGCCGACCGCGTGCGAACCGATCCGGGCCTGATCCCCAACCTGGTCGAGGAGGCTCTGCGGCTCGCGGCCCCGACCCAGGGGATGTTCCGCGTGGTCACGCAGGACACCGTGCTCGCCGGCACCGAGATCCCGCGGGGCTCGATGTGCGTGCTCATGTTCGCGTCGGCCAACCGCGACGAGGACGACTTCGCCGATCCGGACTCGTTCGTGCCCGAGCGGCCGAACGCCAAGGACCACCTGTCGTTCGGGAAGGGCGTCCACTTCTGCCTCGGTGCGTCGCTGGCCCGGGCCGAGGCGTGCGTCGCGCTGGAGAGGCTCCTGACGCGCCTCGGCGATCTCCGCTTCGGCGCGGACAACGACTTCTCCTACGAGCCGAGCTTCATCCTGCGGGGCCTGCGGCGCCTCTCGCTCGAGTTCACGCCCGGCCCGCCCGTGCGCCGCTGACGGGGACGGGCACGGGCAGCAGGTGCGCCCGGATCAGCCCCACCAGTGCGCGTCGGCCACGAGGTCGGGGCGGTACACCGGCGCCGAGCGCGCCACGTCGTGCTTGGCGACGTCCATGGCCGAGATCGCCAGACCGCTCAGCAGCTCGAGCATGGCCCGGTAGTTGGCGTGCGCGAAGTGAGCCTGGAGCACGTCGGCGTCGGTCCACACCTCGTGCACGGCGATGCGGCCCTCGACGACGGGGTCGGCCGCGAACACGTACGCCAGGCAGCCGGGCTCGTCGCGGCGCGTGGCCTCCTGGAGCGGGATGCTGCGGGCGATCCCCTCGTCCCGCCGCTCGACGGCCACGTCGACCCACCCCGACACGATGATCATGCGGTCACACCCCGATCACGACAACCAGCGAACAGCGGCCCGAGCATGCCACCCTGGGCCACCTCTGCCGTCGTCGCACGGTCGGCGACGGGCTGACGGGGAGGACTCCGTGCACGACCTCGACGCCATACGCGATCTCGTCCACCGGTACGCCGACGCCGTCTGCCGGCGTGACCGCGACCAGTGGGCCGCGTGCTGGGCCGACGAGGCGGTGTGGGATCTGGGCGCGGGCGAGGTCAGCGGCCGCCAGGCGATCGTCGACCTCTGGGCCGGCGCCATGGGCGCCTTCACCTCGGTGATCCAGACGGTGCACAACGGCACCGCGTCGCTCGACGGCGACCACGGTTCGGGCTGCTGGTACGTGCAGGAGCACTACCTGCTCGCGACCGGCGAGCCCGGCATCCTGCTGGCCCGCTACGACGACGCCTACCGGCGACACGCGGGCACGTGGCGCTTCGCCCGTCGAGCGCTCGTGCCCTACTACCAGGGACCGCCCGACCTCTCCGCCGGCTTCCGATCGCAAGGGTGACGACCAGATGGCCCACAGCTCGTTCCGGTTCGGCGTCCAGTCCTACGCCCCGACCTCGCCCGACGACTGGCGCGACCAGGCTCGGCGGGCCGAGGCCCTCGGCTACGCCGCGTTCCACCTCGCCGACCACTACCTCGGACCGGGGCCCGCCCTCGCCGCCACCAACCACCCGGTCCAGGTGGTCGCCGCCATCCCGGCCATGGCCGTGGCCGCCGAGGCGACCTCGACGATCCGCATCGGCTGCCGTGTGCTGTGCGTCGACTACCACCAGCCGGTCGTGCTGGCCAAGGAGCTGGCGACGATCGGCTGGTTCGCCGGCGGACGCCTCGAGGTCGGCCTGGGCGCGGGCTGGCTCGCCGAGGAGTACGGCGCGATGGGCATCGCCTTCGACGCCGCCGGCACGAGGATCGACCGGCTCGCCGAGACCGTCGCCCTCCTGCGGGCGTTCTTCGCCGGCGGGCCGCTCGACATCGAGGGCACGCACGTGCACGCCACCGGGTTCGAGGCGCTGCCCGTGCCGCCGGAGCCGCCGTCGATCATGATCGGTGGCGGCTCGCCCCGCGTGTTGCGCCTCGCCGGCGAGCGGGCCGACATCGTCAGCCTCAACTTCGACAACCGCTCCGGCCGCATCGGGCCCGAGGGGTTCGGGTCGGGCACCGCCGAGAGCACGGCCACCAAGATCGGGTGGGTGCGCGAGGGAGCGGGCGCTCGGTTCGACGCGCTCGAGCTCGAGATCGCCGCGTACGTCACCGTGATCACCGACGACCGCGACGGCGTGCTCGCAGGGCTGGCAGGGATGCTCGGCCTCGGCCCCGGCCAGCTCGGTGCGCACCCCCACGTGCTGGTCGGAGGCGTCGAGCAGATCGCCGACCTCCTCGTCGAGCGGCGTGAGCGCTACGGGATCGGCTACGTCACCGTCGGCGCCGAGGTCATGGACGCCTTCGCCCCGGTGGTGGCCCGCCTGGCCGGCACCTGAGCGGCGGGGGGACCCAGCTCGCGTTCTCCGCACGGCAGCGATCGCTTTCCGGCCGATCCGGTGCACAGAACGGCGAGCGGGGCCCGCCGGCGCCACGACTCGGCGATCAGCCCGAGGCATCACCGCTCGGGCGATCGGCTCCTCGCGTGCCGGCCCGCCGCCGCCTCGACGGGCGCATCGGCCAGCTCCACCAGCAGCAGGCGGGCCGCCCAGAAGAAGCACACCGCTCCCAGCAGGGTGCCCGAGTTGGCCAGGGCCGCGTCGAGGAGGTCCCCGGTGTCCGGAGCCACGAACGCGGCCAGTGCGGAGGCCATGAACCACACGGACCCGATCAGGTTCAGGTTCGCGATCCACCACGGCGTGTCGCGGCCCGACCAGCGCCACCAGCGGTGACACACCTCGCCCACCGCCAGCCAGCTCGACACCAGGAAGCAGACCGATCCCAGGAGGTCGGGCGTCCAGACCCGGAGGTCCTGCTGGCGGGCACCGAGGCCCGAGGCCATGGCCTCGAAGGTGCTGACGTTGAACCAGAGGGTCCCGACCAGCTGCACCGCGCTGGCCCACCAGTCGATCCGCTGCGGTTGCCAGGCGAGGAGCCGGACCCGGCGCCGCCCGCCCGACGTCCTCGCCGGTGTGTTGACCGACTCCACGTACTGCAGGTAGGCGGCCGACGTGAAGAAGACCGAGCCGACGAAGTAGGTCGTGCCGACGACCCCGGCCGGCGCGACCGACGACACGCCGGGCAGGGACGCCACGGCGAAGCACGCCGAGCCGACCATGAACAGCACACCGATCCACCAGCCGAGCCGCCCCGGCGCCCACACCACGCCCCGGCCGTGCCACGCGCCGCGCGTCGGGCCCGACGCGCCGGGCGGGCGTGACGGCAGCCGCTTGCGTGCCCGCCGCGACGTGAGCTCGACCAGGCCGCCATCGCCGGCGCGGACGAGCTCGCGGGTCACGAACGGCCACGGGCCGGACCGTTCGACCCGCTCGGCCCCGTCCGGGACGGACCAGCCGACGGCGCGTGCGGCGCGGACTACGAGCCCTCGGGCACGAACGTGCCGTCTTGGTACACCCAGGTGACCTCGGTGTCGGTGCCGGACGCGCAGTCGGGGACGCAGTCGTTCTGGGAGGTCACGAGCGACCCGTCGACGATCTTCCCGAAGGTCGGCACGACCGGCCCGGCCGGGAGGTCGCCGCCGCCCTGGAAGGGCACCGACTCCCACGTGCCGCCGTCGTCGGTCGTGGCGATCACGGCGTTCTCCACCGCGTCGGCCCCCTGCAGGTCGACCAGGAACGACGGCCAGCCCGACCCGGTCAGATCGGCCGAGGGGACCGAGGAGCCCGCGATCACGCTCGGGGCGAGGGTGATCGTCTGCTGGTCCTCCCATCGCCCGAGCCCGGGGTCGAACACGTGCACCGACGCCTGCGTCCCGCTCACGAGCAGGGCCACCTCGGTGAAGGGCTGGCCCGGCGGCGCGGCGACCGGCCCCGACGACACCGTGTCCGGCCCCATGCTCTGGGCCAGCTCGTCCAGGGCGGCGGCCGGGTCGACGCCGCTCGCCGTCGTGGTGTCGGTGGCGGCCACGGTCGTGTCGCTGGCGGCCGCCGTCGTGTCGGTGACGGCGTCGTCGTCGTCGTCACCGCACGAGGCAGCGACGAGGCTCAGCGCCACGGCCAGCGCGGCCGCCAGCAGCACGCGGTGTCGGGTCATCGGTCGCCTCCTGTCACGGGTGGGGACGACACTAGGGCGCTCGCACGGTCGCGACCGGGTGGCACCCCGGCAGCCCGCGTCGCCGGTCCGCTCGGTAGGCTCCGGCGGCGGCGCCCCGGGCTTCCGGGCGGGCCGCGGCGAGGGCGGAGGTGCACGGTGACGGCAGAGCCGGGCGACCAGCGGGAGCGCATCGCCGCGGCCGTCGCCGAGCACTGCCCCGACGTGCTGGTCCTGCTCGACGACGCCTTCACCGTTCGGTTCTGCTCCGGCGCGGCGGCCGCCGCCCTCGGGGTCGACCCGAGCGCCCTCGAGGGCACCAGCGCTCTGGAGTGGGTCCATCCCGACGACCTCGCCTACGCCGCTGGCGGCCTGGCCGAAGCGCAGCGCTCCACGAGGGAGCACGCCGCGGCCCGCATCCGGCTGCGCACCCCGCAGGGATGGGCCGAGGCTGACGCCCGCCCCGGCCAGCTGTTCGACGTCGACGACCTGGGGACGGTCGTGGTGCTGGCCCTGCGCCCGACGGGCGAGCACGCCGCGTTCGCGGCCCGCCGCCTCGAGCTCGAGTCGCTCCTCGCGCGCGTGGCCGTCCGCTGCGCGGGGTCGCCCTGGCAGCTGCTGGCCGACGTCACACGGAGCGCGCTCCGCAGCCTGTGCGGAGTGCTGCACGCCGAGCTCGCGCAGCTGCTGTCGCTCGACGTCTCACCGCCGAGCGTGCAGCTGGCCTTCCCGAGCGACGCGACCGACGTCGTCCCACCCTGGTGGACGGGCGACGACGTCGCCCGCTCGCCGTGCGTGGTCGCCCCCGACGTCGACGACCTTCCGGGAGCGGTCGCCGGCGCCTTCCGCGCCGCCGGGCTGCGGATGGTGGTCGACGTGCCACTGCTCGGCCGGCGCGGCCCGGAGCACGTGCTGCGCCTCGGCTGGTCCGAGCGGACCGACGAGTGGGACGACGCCAACACCGGCACGGTCCAGGCCCTGGTCGACGTGCTCCTGTCGTCGCTGCGCCGGGCCGAGACCGACGCCATGACCCACCACGCCGCGCTGCACGACCCCCTCACCGGGCTGGTGAACCGCCGCCGCGCCGTCGACCTCATCGACGAGGAGCTCCGCCACCTGGGCTCCGGCCGCCGGCGCGGGGTCGCCCTGCTGCTCGGCGACCTCGACGGCTTCAAGCAGCTCAACGACACCTGCGGCCACGACGCCGGTGACCGCGCCCTCGTCGAGGTGGCCGAGCGGCTCTCGCGCGAGGTGCGCGCCGACGACGTCGTCGCCCGCTACGGCGGCGACGAGTTCCTCGTGCTCATGACCGACGTGACCGACGCCGACGACGTCGAGCGCCTGGCGTCGCGCCTCGCCGCGGCCGTCGCCGGCGTCGACAGCCGGGTACCGCTCGGGATGAGCATCGGCTCGGCGGCCACCCACACCGTCACCACGGCCGAGGTGCTCCTCGCCCGGGCCGACGCCGCCATGTACGCAGTCAAGCGCTCGCGACGAGACAGCCAGCGGTAGCGGGCACCCGCCTGCGGGGGCGGCGACACCCGAGGCGGACCGCCGGTGTGCTCTGATGCACCCCGTGTACGTGGGGGCTCTCCTGTTCGCCGGCATCGCCGTGCTGCTCGTGGTCGTGTTCGTGATCTTCCGGCAGCGCCAGCGCCGCTACGAGCAGGGCGACGACTCCGACCTCTGATCCTCGGTCAGGCCACCGGCTCGCGCTCGCCGTAGACCGCCAGCGCGTAGATGATCAGCACGTTGACGATGACCGCGAGGATCGACCACAGCGGCTGGAAGTAGATCCAGGACAGGCCGGCGATGCCGGCGACCGCGGCCACGATGATCCCGAACCAGCGGGCCCACTGCGCCCGCTGCAGCACCCCGAAGCCGGCGGCGATCAGCAGCAGGCCCATGATCAGCCAGATCCACCCGTAGCCGCCGAGGTTGCCGTCGAACAGCACGGCCTCGAAGCGGGGGTAGTCGTCGTTGTACTTGAACGCCCAGAAGGCGTCGATGACCCGCCCGAACCCGGCGAAGAACAGCATGATCGCCGCGAAGACGAGCCATCCCTCACCCTGACGTTGCTGTGCGGTCGCCATCACGATCCTCCTCGTGTGGACGGGCATGAACACCTCTACCGTACGACGAGACGCCATTTCTGTTCAGTGATGCGAAAGGTGGCGCTGCTCGGGCGCCACCCCCGGAGGTGCACCCCATGACCGATCCGCTGGTGGAGCTGGGCTTCTACGGCCTCGCCGGGCACGTCGACTCGCCCGTCGCGCTGCTCGACGAGGTGCGCGAGGCCGAGGCCCTGGGGCTCGGCTCGTGCTTCATCTCGGAGCGGTTCAACGTGAAGGAGGCGGCCTCGCTCACCGGGGCGGCCGCGGCGGTGTCGACCACGCTGGGCCTCGCCACCGGGGTGACGAACCACCCCACCCGGCACCCCATCGTGACGGCCTCGTGGGCCAGCACGATGCACGCCCTCACCGGCGGTCGCTTCGCCCTCGGCCTCGGGCGGGGCATCACCCCGCTCCTCGACGCCATCGGCGTGCCCCGGATCACCATGGCGGGCATGGAGGACGCCATCGGCCTCTACCGGCGGCTGTGGCGCGGCGAGACGATCCTCGGCCACGACGGGCCGGCGGGGCGCTACCCCTTCCTGCGACTCGACCCTGCGTTCGACCTCGACATCCCCGTGATGATCGCCGCCCTCGGGCCGCAGACGATGCGCTGGGCCGGGCGGGTGGCCGACGGGGTGATCCTGCACACCTTCTTCACCGACGAGGCCCTGGCCCGCTGCGTGCACCAGGTGCGCCTCGGCGAGGAGGAGGCCGGCCGCGACCCCGGACGGGTCCTGGTGTGGGCCGTGCTGGCCACCCTGTGCGACCGCTCCGAGGAGGAGCGGCTCCGCGGCCTGGTGGGCCGCATGGCCACCTACCTGCAGGTGTACGGCGACGCCCTGGTGGCCGTCAACGGCTGGGACCCGGCCGTGCTGGCCCGCTTCCGGGCCGACGACGTCGTGCGGGCCGTGCCCGGCGCCATCGACGCGGTGGCCACCGTCGACCAGCTCGAGCACATCGCCACGCTCGTCCCCGACGAGTGGCTGCCGGCGGCCGTGGGCCCGGCCGAGGTGTGCGCCCAGCGGGTGCTCGACCAGCTGGCGGCCGGCGCCGACGGCGTCATCCTCCACGGTGCCAGCCCGGCCCAGCTGGCCACGGTGGTGGCCGCGTACCGCGAGGTCAGGCCCGCCGGCCGCTTCGCCGGCCGCTCGGCGAACCCCGGCCGCTGACCCGGCCCGGACGTCAGCCCTGCCAGGTCATCGGCTCGAACACCTCGCGTGCCGGGGCCACGATCGTCGGGTCCGGCGGCTGCACCACCGAGGTGTCCTTCCCCTCGTACGGAAGGGCCGACAGCACGTGGCGGATGACGTTGAGCCGGGCCCGCTTCTTGTTGTTGGCGTTGACCACCGTCCACGGCGCCACCGCGGTGTCGGTGGCCGCGAACATGGCCTGGCGGGCCTGTGTGTAGGCGTCGAAGCGCTGCGTCGCCTGAGCGTCCATGGGGCTGAGCTTCCAGGTCTTCAGCGGATCGTCCTTGCGGGCCTCGAGGCGCCGCTTCTGCTCGCCCCTGTTGATGGCGAGCCACAGCTTGAACAGCCGGACGCCGTCGTCGACCAGCCACTCCTCGAACTCGGGAGCCTGCCGGAGGAACCGGATGTACTGCTCGGGGGTGCAGAAGCCCATCACCCGCTCGACGCCGGCCCGGTTGTACCAGGAGCGGTCGAAGAGCGCGAGCTCGCCCGCGGTGGGCAGCTGGGCCACGTAGCGCTGGAAGTACCACTGGCCCTTCTCGGTCTCGTTGGGCGTCGGGAGGGCGACGTGGCGGGCGAACCGCGGGTTCAGGTGCTCCATGAACCGCTGGATCGTGCCGCCCTTGCCCGCGGTGTCGCGGCCCTCGAACACGAGAACCACGCGCTGGCCCGTGCCGATCACCCAACGCTGGGCCTTCACCAGCTCGATCTGCAGCCGGAGGAGCTCGGCCTCGTAGTCCTTGGTCGCCATCTTGGGCGGCACGGGGAGGTCCCTCTCGTCGCGGATCGGCTCCTCCTCCCAGCTCGGGCCCGGCTTGCCGCCACCGTGCTCGTGGTCCTTGTGATGCTTGTCGTGCTCGGCCATGGGCCCATCATCCCCTGCCGGGGCGAGCGAGCGGGGGGCGCACGGTGAAGGCGGCGGCGCGTCCCGGCCCGACGGGCCGCGCAGCATCGCCGGGCACCGGCGATGCGTCCGCGAGACTCCGTCGGCGTGGCCCCGCCGCACCGCAGCCCGACCAGCCCGATCGTGTGGGTGCTCCTCGGGGCCGTGCTCGCGCTGGGTGCCGCGGTGGCGGTGCTGCTCCTCACCGGCGCCGGGGGCGAGACGGACCGCCCCGCCGCCACGACAACGGTCTCCACGTCGTTCCCGACGACGACGACGGCGGCCACCTCCTCGCCGGCCAGCAGCACCGCCACCGCCCGCCCACCGACCACCACGAGCACGTCCACCACCGCCACGACTGCGACGACGACCACGACGACCACCGCCCCGGCCCCCTCGACGACGGTGGCCCCGGGGCCCGGCACCGCGCCGGCCGAGGTGGTCGCCGGGGTGTTCAACGAGCGGGCCAACGCCGAGCGCCAGGTCGAGCGGCTGCAGGCCGACGGCTTCGAGGGCTTCGCGATGGTCGACGCGGGCGGGCCGCCCTACCCGGTGATCCGCAGCGGCCTCACCCTGGCCGAGGCCCAGGACCTGGTGACCGCGCTGGGCGACGCCGGGATCGAGGCCCGGGCCCGACCCGCCACCTGAGCCGCGACGACCGCACCTTCGGGCGCGGCCGAGCAGCGGCCACCCGGGTACGGTGCCCCATGCCCTACCGCACGCTCGGCCGCACCGGCATGAAGGTGTCCACGCTCTGCCTGGGCAGCATGATGTTCGGCCCCTGGGGGAACCCCGACCACGACGACTGCGCCCGCATCATCGACCGGGCCCTCGACGCGGGCATCAACTTCGTCGACACCGCCGACGTGTACTCGGCCGGCGAGAGCGAGGTGATCACCGGCAAGGCGATCAGGGCCCGGCGCGACGACGTCATCCTGGCCACCAAGTGCCACTTCCCCGTGGCGACCGGGCCCTTCGCCCCGCACCCGGCTCCCAACACCCACGGCAACAGCCGCCGCCACATCGTCCGGGCCTGCGAGGACAGCCTGCGCCGGCTCGACACCGACTGGATCGACCTCTACCAGATCCACCGGCCCGACCCTTCCACCGAGATCGACGAGACCCTCGGCGCGCTCTCCGACCTGCTCCACCAGGGGAAGATCCGGGCCTTCGGCTCCTCGACCTTCCCGGCCGACCAGATCGTCGAGGCCCAGTGGATCGCCGACGAGCGCCACCGCGAGCGCTTCCAGTGCGAGCAGCCCCCGTACTCCATCCTCGTGCGCTGGGTGGAGCGCGACCTGCTCCCGGCGGTGCACCGCTACGGCATGGGCGCCATCGTGTGGAGCCCCCTGAACGGCGGCTGGTTGTCGGGCGCGTACCGCCACGGCATGGAGCAGCGCACCGAGGGTCGGGCCGCCGTCCAGCCCGGCCGCTTCGACCTCTCCGACCCCCACAACCAGCGCAAGCTCGACCTGGTCGAGCACCTCCAGCTGCTGGCCGACGAGTGCGGCCTGCCGCTGGCCCACCTGGCCCTGGCCTGGGTGCTGGAGCACCCCGCCGTCACGTCGGCGATCATCGGCCCCCGCACCATGGACCAGCTCGAACGCCTGCTCGGCGCCGACGATCACCGCCTCCCACCGGCGGTGCTCGACCGCATCGACGAGCTGGTGCCCCCGGGCTCCACGGTGCAGCCCGGCGAGGCCATGTGGGAGCCGCCCCACCTGCGCGACGCCTCGCTCCGGCGACGCCACCGCTGAGCCCGGTGATGCCGGCCACTCGCTTCGACCGCGACACCGACGTCCGCTCGCGTGGCGACGGCGTCTTCGAGGGGCGCATCGACCGGGGCTGGTGGATCGAGCGCGGCCCGAACGGCGGCTACGTCGCTGCCCTGGTGCTGCAGGCCCTGGCCGGGGCCGTCGACGACCCCGACCGCAGCCCGCGCTCGCTCACCGTGCACTACCTGGCCCCGCCCCGCGAGGGCCCGGTGCGCGTCGAGACCGCCATCGAGCGCCAGGGCCGCTCCCTCACCTTCGTGTCGGGCCGGCTGAGCCAGGACGACCGGCTGCTCGCCACGGCCGTGGCCGCGTTCGCGATCCCGATGCCCGGCCCGACCTTCTCCGACATCGCCATGCCCGACGCCGTGCCCCTCGACCGGGCCGAGCCGCTCCGCCTCCCGGCGGGCACGGTGCCGATGCGCGACCGGTACGAGTCGCGCTGGGCGGTCGGCCACCCACCGTTCTCGGGCGCGCCCCAGGCCGTCGCCGGCGGGTGGATCCGCCTGGTCGAGCCCCGGCCGGTCGACGCGCCGGTGGTCACGGCCCTCACCGACGCGTGGATGCCACCCGTCTTCTCCCGCTTCAGCGAGCCCATGGCCGTGCCCACGGTCGACCTCACGGTGCACTTCCGCACCGCGCTCCCCCACCCCGGCATGGCCGACGACGACTTCTGCCTCACCGTGTTCCGCTCGCAGGTGGCCGCCGGCGGCTTCATCGAGGAGGACGGCGAGGTGTGGAGCCCCGACGGCGTGCTGCTCGCCCACTCCCGCCAGCTGGCCGTCCTGCTCCCCGTAGGGTGAGCCCATGAGCGACCCCTTCCCCGACCGGCACCTCGGCCTCCGGGACAAGATCGCGTGGATGGTCGAGACCAACGGCTTCGCCATCGAGCCGGTGCTCGCCCGCCCCGACGACGACCCCCCGCAGCCCGGCTACACGTATACGGTGGGCTTCGAGACCACCTTCGGCCACCCGGAGGTGGTGATCTTCGGGCTGACCCCGGTGGCCGCGAGCGGCCTGCTGCGCATGATCGGCGCGCACCTCGCCGGGGGCGGCGGCCTCCCCGTCGACGACGAGTTCGTGGGCCTGCTCGACAACGACCTGCGCTCGGCGCTCCTCCCGGTCGACGTGGAGGTGCGGGGCCACCTCTTCGATGGGGCATCGCTCTGGTACCGGGACCAGGGCTACCGGGTGCTGCAGTTCGTGTGGCCCGACCGCAACGGCTGGCTCCCCTGGGAGCCGGGCTTCGACCGGCGCCTCAGCCTGGCCCAGCCCGTGATCGGCGTGCGAGCCGAGTAGCTCGGTCGGCCGACAGCGGGTCGGCTCGCGTTCTCTGCACGGCAGAGGTCGGCGGTCTCCGACGGATCCGGTGCACAGAACGGCCGAGCCCGGGGCCCCCGGCCCGACGGCTACTGGCGGAGGCGGGCGATGAGCCGCAGCATCTCCAGGTAGAGCCACACGACGGTCACCATGAGCCCGAGGGCGGCGAACCACTCCATGTACGCCGGGGCCCGGCCCTCCACCCCCCGCTCGACGATGGCGAAGTCGATCATCAGGTTCAGCGACGCGATGACCACGGCGATGACGCTGAAGATGATGGCGCCGGGGCCGCTCCCGTAGACGAAGCTGAGGTCGACCCCGAACAGGCTGAGGACGAACGCGACCAGGTACATCAGCATCAGCCCCGCGGTGGCCGCGACCACCCCCATGATGAAGCGGTTCGTCACCCGCACGATGCGCAGCGCGTAGATGGCGAGCACGACGAGGAACACCGACGCGGTGGCCATCACGGCCTGCAGCACGATGCCGTCCCACTGG
This sequence comes from Acidimicrobiales bacterium, assembly GCA_016716005.1. Taxonomy (NCBI): domain Bacteria; kingdom Bacillati; phylum Actinomycetota; class Acidimicrobiia; order Acidimicrobiales; species Acidimicrobiales bacterium. The sequence continues at coordinate 2,342,587 of JADJXE010000001.1, read as the reverse complement.
GCCTCGAAGGCCTTCGAGACGGCACCGAGCACGACGCCCTCGGTGATCGCGTACAGCGGTGCGGCGATGCGCGCCGCCCGCGGCCGGAAGCTCCCCCACAGCACCAGGCCGAGTGCGGCGAACAGCGGGAAGATGATCCAGCCGGGGATCTCGACCTGGCCGGCCGGGCCGGTGCTGGTGAGGGCCCAGCCGATCCCGCCGCCCACGAGGAGCAGCACGAAGCACACGCCGACGGCGAGCATCGTGTTGCCGTACGTCATCACCCGGGCCTCGGTGGCCGGCGCTCCGACACCGGCCGCACCCCACCCGGTGCTGGCTGCGGCGGTGTCTGCCGCGGCGAAGCCCGGCCGGAGGTCTTCCTCGCTGAAGCCCCTCGTCAGGACGGGGTTGGACATCACGTGCCTCCTCGGCTGCGGACCCCCTGATGCTAGGTGCGCCGCGGCCGCTTCCGGGCCTCGGAGGCGGCACCGCCACGCCCCGGGGCGCGACGATGCCTCCCGACATGGACGACACCCCCGCGGCGCCCGCCCGCTACGAGCGCCACCCCGGCGACTCCGTGCGCGTGGTGCTGGGTCTGATGCTCACCGGCACGGGGGTCCTCGGCCTGGCCCTCACCAGGGACGCGATCGCCGGGCTGGAGAGCGACCTCTACCGGCTCCTCACCGGCTTCCCCGAGCCCCTCGTCCGCATCGTGCTGGCCATCGTGCAGGTGGCCCTGCTGTCCGCGCCGGTCGCCGTGGTCATCGGGATCATCCGCTACCGGCACTGGCGCGCCGCCGTGATGGCCCTGGTCGCGGCCACCGCCACCACCGCCATCCTGTTCGGGCTCCACTCGCTGCTCGGCCGCCCGGGCGAGGCGGTGGCCGTCGGCCAGGGGGCCCTCGACCGCTCGGCCGTCCTGGCCCCCGACTTCCCCCGCAGCATCGTCGTCGCGGCCACCGTCGCCGCAGTCACGGCCGCGTCGCCGTGGATCACCCGGCCGTGGCGCCGCGCCTTCTGGGCTCTGGTCGTGCTGGCCGTGATCAGCCGGCTGCTGAGCGGCACCGAGCTCCCGCTCGACATCTTCACCGCGCTGGCCGCGGCCTGGACCATCGGGTCGGCCACCCTCGTCGCGTTCGGCTCACCCCGGCCCCGCGGCGAGTCGCCGGAGGTGGTGCGGGAGGCGCTGCGCGCCAACGGCCTCGACGTGGTCGAGCTGCGCCTGGCCCCGGTGCGCGGCCGGGCCCCGGCGCCGTTCTTCGCGTCGCTCGCCGGCGGCGAGCGGCTGTTCGTGAAGGTCCTCGGTCGCGACCAGCGCGACGCCGACCTGCTGGACAAGCTCTACCGCTACCTGCGCTTCCGCGGCATCGAGGACGAGGCCCCGTTCCCGACGGCGAAGCGGGCCATCGAGCACGAGACGCTCTGCGGGCTCTTCGCCGAGCGGCTCGGGGCCCGCACCCCGTCACCCCGGCTGCTGGCATCGGTGGGGCAGGGGTCCACCCTGCTCGCCCAGGACGCCGTCAGCGGGGAGAACCTCGACGAGGCCCCGCCCGAGCGCCTCGCCGACGCCGCCCTCCACGCCGTCTGGGAGCAGGTCGCGATCATCCACGGGGGTCGCGTCGCCCACCGCGACCTGCGACTCGCGAACGTCATCCTCGACCAGGCCGACCAGCCGTGGCTCATCGGCTTCGGCTTCGCCGAGGTGGGCGCGTCGGAGCGCCGGCTGGCCATCGACGTGGCCGAGCTGCTCTGCTCGACCGCCCTGGTGGTGGGCGCGGCCCGCGCCGTGGCGGCGGCGGTGGAGGTGCTCGGCACCGAGCCGGTGGCCGCCGCCCTCCCCTTCCTGCAGCCCCCGGCGCTCAGCACGGCCACCGCCCGCGGCCTCCGCCGCCGGAAGGGCCTGCTGGCCGAGGTGACCGAGAAGGCGTCGGCCGCCACCGGCGTCGAGGCCGTGGAGCCCGAGAAGCTCCAGCGCGTGAGCGGGCGGAGCCTGCTCATGACCGGGCTGCTGGTGGCGATGTTCTACATCCTGCTCCCCCAGCTCGGCGACGTGCCCGCGAGCATCGAGGCCCTCGAGGACGCCACCTGGGGCTTCCTGCCCTTCGTGCTGGTGCTGGCCGGGGCGAGCTACCTCTCCAGCGCCTTCGTCTTCATGGGCACCGTCGATGCCCGCCTCCCGGTGTGGCCGGCACTGGAGGCCCAGCTGGCGTCGGCCTTCGTGAACCGGGTCACGCCGGCCAACGTGGGCGGCATGGCGCTGCGGATCCGGTTCCTGCAGAAGCGCGGCATCGAGGCGGCTGCCGCGGCATCGGCCGTCGGCCTCAACTCGGGCGCCACCGGCCTGGTGAAGACCGTGCTGCTCGTGGTGTTCGTCGTGCTCACCGGGTTCGGCAGCCTCGGCGGCTTCGACGTCTCCGGCGTCGTCTGGGCCCTGGGCGGCGTCGTGCTGCTGCTGGCCGTCGGCTGGGTCGTGCTGTTCGGCACCGGCTGGGGCCGGGCCAAGGTGGTGGAGCCCCTCCTCCGCTCGGTCCGCCACGCGCTCCGCAACCTCCAGGCCGTGCTCACCTCGCCCTCCAAGGTGGTGCTGGTCGTCGGCGGCTCGATCGGCATGTACCTGGCCAACATCGCCGCCCTCTTCCTCACGGTGGAGGCCTTCGGCGGCGGGGTCTCCTTCAGCAGGGTCGCGGTGGTGTACCTCGGGGGCACGACGATCGCCGGCGTGGCCCCCACCCCGGGCAACGTGGGGGCGGTCGAGGCGGCCCTGGCCGCGGGTCTCTCGGCTGCGGGGATGGACTCGGCGGTCGCGCTGTCGGCGGTGCTCGTGTTCCGCCTCGCCACCTACTGGCTGCCCACGCTCCCCGCGTGGGGGGCCTTCCACGCCATGGAGAGGGCGGGCGAGATCTAGCCCGCCGGCGGACCGGGGCGGCCGCCCGCACCGGGCTCGCCCGGGCGGCCCGTCTCGGCCTCGCCGGTGAGCAGCTCGATGTCGGCCGCGGCCAGCTCCTCGAACCCGAGGGGCCGCATGGCCAGGTCGACGGCCGCCCAGACGAGCGTCCACGACGGGTAGGTCACGAGGGGCTCGACCACGGCGATGACCGAGCAGACGGCGAGCAACGGGACCACCGGCACCTCCGGTGCCGTCGCCGCGGCGACGGCCAGCAGGAGGGCCCCGAAGGTCAGGCAGGTGAACACGATCGTGAACGTGACGCCGCCCAGCCCGAACCCCTGCTCGCGGCGGAACCGCAGGCCGCACCCCGGGCACGTGGGCCGCAGCACGAGCCAGCGCTCGAACAGCCCCCGGCGCCCGCACCGCGGGCACCGGCGGCGGGCGCCCCGCCACAGCATCGCCACCAGGATCCTGCGGTCGGGGGGCGCCTCGCCGTAGCGCCGGCGCTCGGGCCTCATGCGGGCATGCTCGCGCTCCCGAGGGCCCCGCATCGCCGGGCTGGCGGCCGCGGCCGGGGCGGGCGACACTCCCGGCGTGCAGGTCGCCGACGCGGTCAAGGCGTTCGTCGCCGTGTTCCCGGCCGAGTTCCCGGACAAGACGATGGTGGCCACGCTGCTGCTGACGACCCGGTTCCGCCGTCCGCTCGCGGTGTGGGCGGGCGTCGCCGCCGCCTTCGCCGTCCACGTCGCCGTGGCCGTGACCGCCGGGCGCCTGCTGTCGCTGCTGCCCGAGCGCCCGGTCGAGCTGGTCGTGGCGGGGATCTTCGCGGTGGGGGCGGTCCTCCTCGTGCGCGAGGGCGCCGAGCGGGAGGACGGAGAGGTCGACCCCACCGCCACGGCGACCGGCTTCTGGGCGGTGTGGGGTGCGTCGTTCGGTCTGGTGTTCCTGGCCGAGTGGGGAGACCTCACCCAGCTGGCGACGGCCAGCCTGGCCGCCAGCACCGGCGACCCGTTGGGCGTGGCCGTCGGGGCGCTGGCCGCGCTGTGGCTCATCGCGGCGCTGGCGACCCTGGCCGGCTCCGCCCTGGTGCGGGTGCTGCCGGTGCGCACCATCCGACTCGTGGCCGCGGCCGTCTTCGCGTTGCTGGCCGTCGTCACGCTGGTCCAGGCGATCGGCGCGTGACCACGGCCCGGCCGCCCACCGCCGACCGGCCGCCCTGGCGGCGGATCGCGGCGCGCGCCGTGATCGTCGGCGTGCTCACCGTCCAGGTCGCGGTGATCCTCGCCGGCGGCGGTCCCCACCACGTGTTCGCGTTCCGGATGTTCCCCGAGGCGAGCACCTGGCAGGCCGACGTCGTGCGGGTGACGGCCGACGGCCGACGCGTGCCGGTCGAGGAGTCGTGGGCCGGGTACAGGTGGAGCGACCTCGTCACCGACGGCAGCCTGGGCACGCCCCGGGGCGAGCGACACGCCGACAACGGCCTCGACAGCGTGCTCGACGACCTGCAGCGCGCGCTCGACTGGGTGGCGGCCTCCACGCCCGCCGACACCGAGACCGTCTCGTACGAGGCGACGGTCCGGGTCTCCCGGAACGGCCACGACGAGGAGGTCGTCGTCCTCCGCAGCCGCCGCCCGGGCGGCGGCCCGGCGTCGTCGACCGAGGGCACCGGACCCGGGGCGGCCCCGTGACCGCCGTCGAGCGCCGGCCGGGAGGCGTGGGCCGGCTGCGGCGCCTCGACGCCCACGTGGACGACGTCGGGAGCATCCGGGCCGTCGCCCTGCTGCGGATCGCCCTCGGCCCGGTGGTCCTCGTCCACCTCGACCCGTTCCTCCGGCTGGTCGCCGGGGGCCGGTCGTACGACACCCAGTTCTGGTCGCCGTACTGGGCCTGGTACCCGGCCCCGCCCCGCTGGCTGTACGCGGCCCTGCTCTGGGCGGCCGCCGCGGCGGCGGTGGCCCTGACCGTCGGCCTGCTGACCCGCCTGGCGGCCGTCGTGACCACCGGCGTGGTCGCCTACAACCTGTTCCTGTCGACGACCCACTTCCACCACAACCGGGCGTTCCTGCTCGTGCTGCTGCTGGGGGTGACGATCGCCCCGAGCGGCCGGGCGCTGTCGATCGACGCCTGGCGGGCCGGACGGGCCGGCCGCCCCCCCACCGACCTGGCACCCCTCTGGCCGCTCTACCTGCTGCGAGCCGAGGTGTCCCTGGTGTACCTGGCCTCCGGCGGCAGCAAGCTGCTCGACCCCGACTGGTGGGGCGGGCGCGTCACGTGGCTCCGGGTGGTGAGGGTGCAGGACCAGGTGGCCGCCAGCCCCGTCGGCTGGGCGACCGACCTGCTGGCGGACCGGTCGTTCCACACCGGTGCGGCCAAGGTCATCGTGCTGACCGAGCTGTTCATCGGCCTCGGGCTGTGGGGGAGGCGGACCCGCCTGGCGGCCGTCTGGGTCGCCGTGGCGTTCCACCTGTCGATCGAGATCAGCGCCCACGTCCAGGTGTTCAGCATGGCCGCCCTGGCGGCGCTGGTGATCTGGGCCGTGCCCCGCACGCGCGACCGCACCCTCCTGCTCGCCCAGGGCCCCTCGGCACCCCGCGCCGCGCACGTGCTGGGGCAGACCGTCCGGGCCCTCGACTGGCTCGCCCGGTTCGACCTGCGGCCGGCCGCACCGGGCGACCCACCCGTCACCCTCGTCGACCGCGACGGCACCGTGCTCGAGGGCCGAGCCGCTGCGCTGCTGGCCCTGAGCCGCCTCCCGGTCACGTTCTGGCTGGTCGCGCCCCTCATCGCCCTCGGGCGGCTCAGGAGCGCCGGTCGCGCCGCTCGGCGATGAGGTGGGCCACCAGGCCGGTCCAGCCGGTCTGGTGGGAGGCGCCCAGCCCGGCGGCGTCGTCGCCGTGGAAGTACTCGAAGAAGAGCAGGTTGTCGCGCCAGGCCGGGTCGACCTGGAACCGCTCGGTGCCGCCGAACACCGGCCGGCGGCCGTCGGGGCCGCGCAGGAAGACCGAGATCAACCGGCGGCGGAGGTCGTCGGCGGCCGCGAGCAGATCCACCTCGTGCCCGGAGCCGGTCGGCAGCTCCACGGTGAAGCGTTCGCCGAAGTGGGCGCCGTAGCGGTGCAGGGCGTCGACGAGCAGGGCGTTGAGCGGGAACCACACCGGTCCCCGCCAGTTCGAGTTGCCACCGAACATGTCGGTGGTCGACTCGGCCGGCTCGTAGTCGATGGTGGCGTCGCCGTGGGGGAGATGGAGCGTGTAGGGGTGCTCGAGGTGCCAGCGCGACAGCGACCGGACGCCGTGGTCGGAGAGGAACGTGCGCTCGTCGAAGGCGTGGGCGAGCAGGGAGCGGAGCCGGTCGGGGTGCACGACACCGAGCAGCAGGCGAGCCGTGCCGTCCGGGCCGAGCTGCAGCTCGTCGCTGTCGACGAGCTGCTCGTACGTGCGCCGCTCGCGCCGGAGGAGGCGGTTGAACCGCTTGCCGAGCACGTCGACCTTCCCCACCAGCTCCGGAGGGAGGCCCACCGCGGGCAGGAGCGGCAGGAGCCCCACGATGGAGTGAACCTCGACGGTCCGCGTGGTCCCGTCCTCCAGCCGGAGCTGGTCGAAGTAGAGGCCCGCCTCGTCGTCCCACATGCCCTGGTCGTTCATCGCCCCCGCCACCGACGCGAAGTGCTCCAGGAACTTCACGGCGATGTCGGCGTACGCCGGGTCGTGCCGGGCGAGGGTGATGGCGATGGCCAGCATGGAGAGGCAGTAGTACGCCATCCAGGAGGTGGCGTCGCTCTGCTCGAGCTGCTCGCCCGCCGGGATGTGCGACCGGTCGATCGGCCCGATGTTGTCGAGACCGAGGAAGCCGCCCTCGAACAGGTTCGAGCCGTCGGCGTCCTCCCTGTTGACCCACCACGTGAAGTTGAGCAGCAGCTTGTGGAACACCCGCTCGAGGAAGTCGGTGTCCCGACCGCCGTCGATCATGAACACCTTGAACGCCGCCCAGGCGTGCACCGGCGGGTTGACGTCGTCGAAGCTCCACTCGTAGGCGGGCAGCGCGCCGTCGGGGTGCTGGAACCACTCCCGCACCATCACCAGCAGCTGGTACTTCGCGAAGGCCGGGTCGATGTGCGCGAACACCACCGCGTGGAACGCCAGATCCCAGGCCGCGAACCACGGGTACTCCCACGGATCGGGCATCGACAGCACGTCGGCCGCCTCGACGTTGCGCCAGCGGGCGTTGCGGCCCGTGAGGCGGCTGGCGGGCGGCGGGGGCTGGCCCGGATCGCCGTCGAGCCACCGGCTGACGTCGTAGCCGTAGTACTGCTTCCCCCAGATCATCCCGGCGAAGGCCTGGCGCATCACCATGCCCTCGTCGTCGGACGCGTCGAGGGGCGTGAGCTCGGCGTAGAACTCGTCGGCCTCGGCCCGACGCTGGTCGAGGACCTTCGAGAACCCCTTGCCCAGGCCGCCGCTGGGCGCCACCCCGTCGGCGGCGAGCGCGCCCAGGCGGAGCCGCAGCTCGACGGTGCCTCCCGCCTCCACCGGCACCTGGTACCAGAGGGCCGCCTTGGTGCCCTCCCGGGCCGGGTTCACCGTGGCCGCGCCGGACACCACGTGATCGTTGATCCCGTCCTTGGGGAACCGGGCGACGGCGGGCCCTCCGAACAGGCGAGGCACGTTCGTCTCGTTGTCGCAGAACAGCGGCGTGGGCACGGCGCCGTCGGGGCCGGGCCCGCCCCGCAGCGCGTACCGGCCGAGCTCGGGGTGATGGGCCACGACGGCGTCGCCGTCGCATCGCACCGACGGGCGGGGGGCGCCCGGCTCCCACGTCCACGTGTTGCGGAACCACAGCGAGGGCAGCACGTGGAGCGTGTCGGCGTCGGGCCCGGCGTTGGTGACGCGCACCCGCACGCACAGGTCGGTGGGGTCGGCCTTGGCGTACTCGACCTCGACGATCCAGTACCGGTCGTCGTCGAAGGCGCCGGTGTCGAGCAGCTCGTACTCGGGCTCGTGGCGGCCCCGGCGGGCGTTCTCGGCGACGAGGTCGTCGTACGGGAACGGACGCTGCGGGTAGTGGTAGCGCCAGCGGAGCCAGGCGTGGCTGGGCACGGCGTCGAGGTACCACCAGTACTCCTTGGCATCCTCGCCGTGGTTGCCCTGCGGGCCGGTGAGGCCGAAGACCCGCTCCTTCAGGATGGGGTCGCGGCCGTTCCAGAAGGCGAAGGCGAAGCAGAGGCGCTGGAACACGTCGCACACGCCGGCCAGCCCGTCCTCGCCCCAGCGGTAGGCCCGCGACCGGGAATGGTCGTGCGGGAAGGAGCTCCACGCGTCGCCGTCGGCGCTGTAGTCCTCGCGCACGGTGCCCCAGGCCCGCTCGCTGAGGTAGGGACCCCACAGGTACCAGGGCGTCGCCTCGCCGAGGGCATCCTCCGGCCGCCCGAACCCCTGCACCCGCTGGCGCTCGACGCTGCTCACCGCGCCAGGTTGCCACGGCCGACCGGCGGGCCGCTCCGGCCGCCGCCCGGCCGCGCGAGCATGGCGGCCATGCCGGCGTTCACCCCTGAGCACGAGCTGTTCCGTGCCACCGTCCGCGAGGTCGTGGCCCGCGAGATCGACCCCCACGTCGACGCCTGGGAGGCGGCGGGGGTCTTCCGCGCCCACGAGCTGTTCCCGAAGCTGGGCGCGCTCGGCCTGCTGGGGCTGGAGTACGACCCCGCCTACGGCGGCCAGGGTGCCGACCACCTCTTCACGGTGATCCTGGGCGAGGAGCTCGGGCGGGCCGGCTGCGCGGGGGTGCCCATGGCCATCTCGGTCCAGACCGACATGGCCACCCCGTCGCTCGCCCGCTTCGGCAGCCACGAGCTGAAGGAGCGCTACCTGACCCCGGCGATCAGGGGCGAGATGGTGTGCTCCATCGCCGTCACCGAGCCCGACGCCGGATCCGACGTGGCCGGGCTGCGCACGCGCGCCAGCCGCGACGGCGACGAGTGGGTGATCGACGGCACCAAGCTCTACATCACCAACGGCACGCAGGCCGACTGGCTCTGCCTCCTGGTGCGCACCTCGGGCGAGGGCGGCCACCGGGGCATGAGCCAGATCGTGTTCCCCACCGACACGCCGGGCTTCACGGTGAGCCGCAGGCTCGACAAGCTGGGCAACCGCTCGTCGGACACCGCCGAGCTGTCCTTCGTCGGCTGCCGCGTCCCGGTGGCCAACACCATCGGCGAGGTCGGCCGCGGCTTCCAGCAGCAGATGCAGCAGTTCCAGAACGAGCGGATGATCGCCAACTACCTGGCCATCGGGTCGATGAGCCGGGCGATCGAGCGCACCAAGGACTACGTGCACCAGCGCCGGGTGTTCGGCAAGCCGCTGGCCGAGAACCAGCACCTCCAGTTCCGGCTGGCCGAGCTGGTCGCCGAGGTCGACGTCCTCCGCCACTACAACTACGCCTGCGCCGACGCCTACCTGCGCGGCGAGGACACGACCCGCTTCGCCACCATCGCCAAGCTGAAGGCCGGCCGGCTGCTGCGCGAGGTCGCCGACACGTGCCTGCAGTACCACGGCGGCGTCGGGTACATGGAGGAGACGTGGACGGCACGCTACTTCCGCGACAGCCGCCTCACGTCGATCGGCGGCGGTGCCGACGAGGTGATGCTGCGCACCCTGGCCCGGCTGGAGGGGTTCGGCGGCGGCTGATCCCGGGCGGTCTCAGACGCCGACCACGGCCACGCGGTCGACGCCCCGGAGGATGTCTCGCAGCTCCTGCACGCGCCCGGTGAGCACGACGGCCGGATCGCCCCCGACGAGGGCCTCCGCCGCGACGAGCGCATCGACCGCGTCGCCCCGGCCGCCGGCCCGCTTCCGGAGCCAGCCGGCCAGCCGGGCCACGTCCTCGTCGACCACCTCCGGCCCGGCCCCGCCCATCAGCCCGCGGAGGGCGCGCTCGAGCTCGGGCTCCCGGCCGTTGGCGGCCGCCACCACGTCGGCGACCACCGGAGCCGGCACCACGACCACGCCCCCGTGCTCGGCCATCCACCGCACCCAGGCCCGGGCCCGGCCGGCCGGGCCGAGCAGGGCGAGCACGGCGCCGGCGTCGAGCACCAGCCGGGCCCCGGCGGCGGCGCCGGGCGGCCGGCGGGCCGGCAGCCAGGACGCCGCCAGCTCCACCTGGCCGCGCTCCTCGGGCTCGGGCCCGCCGTGGGCCGCGTCGAGCTCGTCGCACAGGCGGAGGAGCCGCAGGCGGGCCATGCCTTCAGATCGGCCGTCCGGGCCGGAGGGTGAGCCGACGCCCCCCTCCGCGATCAGCCCCCCGTGCCGGTGCGGCGGGCGTAGTCGGCCAGGTCGGTGTCGGCCTGGGCCTTGGTGGCGGCCATCATCTCCTCGGGCGTCATCTGGCCGGCGAACACCCGCTCCAGGTTCTGCTGCATGGCGTCGCGGATCTGGCGGTACGGGCCGATGACCGGGCCGGCGCTGCCCGGGTTGAGCGCCCCCTCCACCAGCTGGTCGTAGGCCACCCGGAACTCGGGCCGGGCCCCCCACGCCTCCTGGATCACCGGCTCCTCGATCTCGGACTCGCGGATCGGGATGTAGCCCGTTCCCACGCTGAAGTCGGCGTGGTTCACCGGGTCGTTCAGCCACTGGATGAAGTCCCACGAGGCGGCGATCTCCTCGGCCGACTTGTCGGCCACCATCCACAGGGCGCCGCCGCCCACCATCACGCCGCCGTCGACCGTGCCGTACGCGGGGAGGGGGGCGATGCCCACCTTCACGGTGTCGGGGTACGTCGACTCGGCCACGCTGAACACGGTGGCGAGGGCCGCGGTGGTGTTGATGGTCATGGCCGACGGCTCCTGCTGGTCGACCAGCTTGAGCAGGTTGTCCTGGCCGTTCACGTTGAGGCCCACGTTGATGGCGAGGCCGTCGTCGACCATGTCGTTCAGCCACTGGACCACACCGACGCCCAGCTCGTTGTCGAAGAGGGCCTCGGTGGCGCGGGCCGCCCGGCCGTTCTCCTCGTTCACGTAGAGCTCACCCGAGATGGCGAACTGCTGCTCGACCCACTCCCACGGCGTGATCCCGAACGACAGGCCGTAGGACGCGGCACCCGAGTCGACGATCTGCTGGCTCATCTGGCGGAGCTCGTCGAACGTGGTGGGGGCGACGTCGGGGTCGAGGCCGGCCCGCTCGAAGACGAGCTTGTTGTAGTAGAGGATCGGGTTGGAGACGTTGTAGACCATCGGCCACATCACGTCCTCGACCGTGTAGTACGCGAGGAGGCGGGGCAGGTAGTCCGACGTGTCGTAGCCGGACGCCTCGATGCACGACTGCACCGGCAGCGTCGTCTGCGAGTCGATCATCAGCTGGGTGGCGGTGTCCTCCAGCTGGATGATCTCCGGCCGGTCGCCGGGTGACGCGGCTCGGTACTTGTCGAGGTTCTCGTCGTAGGAGTTGTTGAGCACCAGGTTCACCTGCACCGTGTCCTGGGCGGCGTTGTACCGGTCGACGAGGGCCTGGATGGTGGTGCTCACCTCGCCGCCGGGCACGCCCCACCAGAAGTCGATGCTCACCGGCCCGCTGGCCGACTCGAGGGCGTCGACCGGGCACTCGGGCAGGGCGGAGTCGCCGCCGCCGCCCTCGGTGGTCTCGGTGCCCGACGAGCCCCCACCGTCGTCGTCGTCGCCGGAGCAGGCGGCAGCCACCAGGGTGAGGGGGAGCAGCACGCCGAGGATCACCAGCAGCAGGCGCTTGGGTCGGGGCACGGGGGACCTCCGTGGTCGGGGCTCAGCCCTTCACGGCGCCGGCGGTGAGCCCGCGGATGAGCTGGCGCTGGAAGAGCAGGAGCACGAGGAAGATGGGCAGGGCGGCGATGACCGTCCCCGCCATGATCAGGTTGATCTCGTCGATGTTGGTGGAGGCCAGCTGGCGCAGGCCGATCTGCACGGTGCGGTAGCGGTCGGTGTTGGTGACGAGGAGCGGCCAGAGGTACTGGTTCCAGGCCGACAGGAAGCTGAACACCGCGAAGGCGCCGATGGCGGGCCGGGCGAGGGGCACGGCCACCTTCCACATGAAGCCCCAGTGGCCGAGGCCGTCGAGGGCCGCCGCGTCGCGCAGGTCGCGGGGCACCGACAGGAACACCTGGCGGATCAGGAAGGTGCCGAAGGCGGCGGCGAGGAACGGCATGATCAGGGCCGGGTACGAGTCGATGACCCCGAGGCTCTGGATCGTGTCGACGTTGGCGATGATCGTGGCCTCGGCCGGCACCATGAGCGTGGCGATGAACACGAAGAAGATCACGTTGCGCAGGGGCATCTGCAGATAGGCGAAGGCGTAGGCGGCGAGGATCGCCGTGAACACCTGCGCCGCGGTGATGCACATGGCCACGATGGCGCTGTTGAGCAGGTACTGGTCGAGGTTGCCCACCCGCCAGGCCTCGCGGATGACGTCGAGGGTGAGGTTGGTGGGGAACAGCGACCGGGGGTAGTCGAGCACCTGGGCGCCGGGCTGGATGGCGCCCACCAGCGTGACGTAGATGGGCAGGAGCACCACCACGGCGACGACCGCGAGCAGCAGGTAGCGGCCGGCCAGGCGCAGCCCGTGCACGACCTGCGCCCCGCCCGACGGCCGCGGCAGCCCGCCCGCGGCGGTCACCCGGTCAGCTGCCGTAGTGGACACGACGCTCCAGCACCCGGAACTGCACGACGGTGAGCACGAGCACGATCACGAACAGCACCACCGCCTGCGCGGCGGCCGCGCCCTGGTCCACGTTCTGCCCGAAGGCGTTGCGGTAGATCGAGTACACGATCACGTTGGTGCGCTCCAGCGGGCCGCCCTGGGTGAGCAGGTCGATCTGGCCGAACGACTGGAACGCGTTGATGGTCAGCACCACGAAGCCGAACAGCAGCGTGGGCGACAGCAGCGGCAGGGTGACGTTGGTGAACTGCCGCCAGCCGCCGGCGCCGTCGATGCGGGCGCTCTCGTACAGCTCCTCGGGGATCGACTGCAGCCCCGCGGTCATCACCAGGAACGTGAAGCCCAGGTTCTGCCAGACGGTGGTGAGCCCCACGGCGAGGAGCGCCCACGTGGGGCTCCGCAGCAGGCCCGGGTTCTTCAGGATCTCGAACGGCAGGATCTGGGTGAGCAGGCCGATCGAGGGGTTCAGCAGCACCAGCCACATCAGCGACGCGACGGCCACCGAGGTGGCGACCGTCGACGAGAAGGTGGTGCGGAAGAAGCCGATGCCCCGCAGCTGCTTGTGGGCCAGCACCGCCAGCCCGACGCCGAGGGCCAGGCCCGTGGGCACCGTGTAGAGGGCGAACAGGATCGTCACCTTCAGGGAGTTGCGGAACTCGGAGGAGCCGAGCACGTCGCCGTACTGCCGGAACCCCACCCAGCTGCGGTTGCCGCCGAAGAAGTCGGTCTCGAAGAACCCGAGCCACACCGTGCGGGCCATCGGGTAGAAGACGAAGACCCCGAAGACCACCAGCGAGGGCAGGAACAGGAGCAGGCCGAGGAGGCGCTCGCGCGTGCGGCTGCGCGACAGCGGGGCCGCATCCGACAGGTCGACACCCTCCGTGGCCGTGGTGGGGATGGTGACCTGGGCCATCAGTCGATCCGGGCGCGGCTGACCGCGTCGAACAGGTGGAGGTCGTCGATGGTGGCGGTGAGCCACACCTGCTCGCCCTCGACCGGCGTCGGCCGGTGGGAGGGCACGCGGACCGTGACGGTGGTGCCGTCTTCCACGCGGCACAGCACGTGGCGCTCGTGGCCCAGCGACTCGACGACCCGCACCGTGGCCGCGATGCCGGTGTCGGGCGAGAAGCCGAGGTGCTCCGGCCGCACCCCCACCATCACGTCGGTGAGGCCCCGCTCGGCCACGGCGTGGGCGAGGCGGGGCGGGAGCGGCACGCTCCCCCCGGGGAGGGCCACCGTGCGATCGCCGTCGGCACCGACCACCGTGCCGGCGACCACGTTCATGGGGGGGCTGCCGATGAACTGGGCGACGAAGACGCTCGCGGGGCGGTCGTAGACCTCCTGGGGCGCGCCCACCTGCTGCAGCACGCCGGCCAGCATGATCGCCACCCGGCTCCCCATGGTCATGGCCTCGACCTGGTCGTGGGTGACGTAGACGAAGGTGGTGGCCAGCCGCTGGTGGAGGTCGATGAGCTCGGCCCGGGTCTGCACGCGCAGCTTGGCGTCGAGGTTCGACAGCGGCTCGTCCATCAGGAACACGGCCGGGCGCCGCACGATGGCGCGGGCCAGGGCCACCCGCTGGCGCTGCCCGCCGGACATCTGGCCGGGCTTGCGGTCGAGCAGCTCGGTGAGCCCGAGGGTGGTGGCCGCATCGGTCACCAGCTGGTCGCGCTCGGCCTTTGGGACACCGCGCGTCCTGAGGGGGAACTCGATGTTCTGCCGGGCGCTCTTGTGGGGGTAGAGGGCGTAGCTCTGGAACACCATGGCGATGTCGCGGTTCTTGGGCTCGATGCCGTTCACGACCCGGTCACCGATCGTGACCGTGCCCGACGTGGGCTCCTCGAGGCCGGCGATCATCCGCAGCAGCGTGGACTTGCCGCACCCCGACGGGCCGAGGAGCACCAGGAACTCCTGGTCCTCGATGTCGAGCGACAGGTCGTCGACCGCGATGACCGATCCGAAGCGCTTGGTGACGTGGTCGAGCAGCACCTGCCCCATCGCCGCCCGAGCCTAGGGGACGCGACCCGTCGGGGGCGTTGCCCCCGGCTGCACGGGAGGTTGCCCCCCCGTGAACGGTCCGCAACGCCGGCCGTTCGCGGGGACGCCTCCACCGCGGCCCGTGCGGCCGCCGGCGGCCCCAGGGCTAGGCTCCACGGCCGTGGAGCAGCAGGAGGCCCGGGACCGTCTGGAGGCCGAGCGGTCGAGGCTCGACTCGGTGCGGGCGAGCATCGCCGAGGACGACATCGGCGGCGAGACCGAGACGGCGAGCATCGCCGAGCTGTCGTCGGCCGCGCAGCACCAGGCCGACCTCGGCACCGAGACGTTCGAGCGCGAGAAGGACCTCTCGGTGCTCGAGCAGGTCGAGATCGAGATGGCCGACGTCGAGCACGCCCTGCTGCGCCTCGACGACGGCACGTACGGCACCTGCGAGGCGTGCGGGCGACCCATCGACGACGCCCGCCTCGAGGCGCTCCCCGCGGCCCGCTACTGCGTGGCCCACCAGCGGCAGGCCGAGGGCGGCCTGCCGCTGCGCTAGCGGGCCGCTCCGCCACCGTGCCGTTCTCGTCCGGGCGCCCGCTCGCCGTCGAGGTCTGCCGCCCCGGTGAGGCGACGGTCCGGCTGCCGCTGCCGGCCGGCGGCGCCGTCGCGGTGGGCGGCGTGGAGCTCCGGGTGGCGGTGGCCGACCAGCGGGTGGGCTGGAGCGTCGCCAACCCCGGCCCGGCGCCCGTCTCCCTCGACGCCGTCCGGCTGGTGGTCGACCTGGGCACGACCACCGGTCCGGTCCGGTTCCTCCAGCACGGCCACCAGTCGTGGTCGCCCTGCGGGGTGGGGGTGCTGG
This sequence comes from Acidimicrobiales bacterium, assembly GCA_016716005.1. Lineage (NCBI taxonomy): Bacteria > Bacillati > Actinomycetota > Acidimicrobiia > Acidimicrobiales > Acidimicrobiales bacterium. The sequence continues at coordinate 2,327,205 of JADJXE010000001.1, read as the reverse complement.
GGGTCGACCGCGACCCGTCCACGACCCCCGGCTCCATCGACCTGGTCCGGGGCATCTACCACGCCGACCCGGCCGTGGCCGGCCCCGGCGAGCTGCGCTCCGAGCTGGTCACGGTGCTGCGGGTGGGCGACGGGCACCCGCTCGTCGTCGGCTTCGAGGGAGCGGCCGGGCACGACGGCACGTTCCGGCTGCGGCCCGCCGGCCCCGCCGGCACCCCCGAGCTGGCCGCCGAGGCGTTCCTGGGCGGGGCCGTGGTGGGCGCCGGTGAGCGCCGCGACCTCCACGGGGTGGAGTGGGAGGAGGGCGCCTCGGCCCCTGCGCTGCTCGACACCTGGGCCGCCCGCTTCGGCGAGGCCGGTCGGGCCCGCGTCGCCGCGCCCTACCTGGTGGGCTGGTGCTCCTGGTACCACTACTTCACGGGCATCACCGAGGCCGCCTTCCGCGACAACCTCAGCCGGGCCGTGGAGTGGCCCTTCGACGTGTTCCAGCTGGACGACGGCTACCAGCCCGCCGTCGGCGACTGGCTGCGCACCAACGACGACTTCCCGTCGGATCTCGACGCCATCGCCTCCGCCGTGGCCGCCGCCGGCCGCACCCCCGGCATCTGGCTCGCCCCCTTCGTCGCCACCCTCGACGCCGCACCGGTCCTGGCCGATCCGGCCCACCTGGCCCGCGACGCCCGCCACGACGGGCCGAACCTGGCCATGGTGAACCCGGCGTGGGGCGGGTCCGTCTACGGCCTCGACACCACCCGCCCGGAGACGCTCGCCCACCTCGAGCACGTCGCCCGCACCCTGGCCGACGCCGGGTTCGGGTACCTCAAGCTCGACTTCCTCTACGCCCCCACCCTGCCCGGCCGCTACGCCGACCCGTCGCGCACCCCGGCCCAACGGCTGCGCCTCGGCCTCGAGGCGATCCGTCGCGGCGCGGGCGACGACACCTTCCTGCTGGGTTGCGGCTGCCCCCTCGGCCCGGCCGTCGGCCCGGTCGACGGCATGCGCATCGGCCCCGACGTGGCACCGTCGTGGCTACCGGCGGCCGACCAGTTCATCCCCCCCGGCTACGACGCGGTCGTGCCGTCGACCCGCAACGCCTGGCGATCGGCCCTGGTGCGGAGCTTCCAGCATCGCCGTCTGTGGGTGAACGACCCCGACTGCCTGATGCTGCGCACCACCGACACCGCCCTCACCCGCGACGAGGCCCGGGCCTGGGCGCTGGCCGTGGGCATGAGCGGGGGCATGGCCCTGGTGTCCGACGACCTGGCCCTGCTGGGCGCCGACGCCGAGGCCCTCCTCGAGGAGGTGGTGGAGCTGGGACGCACGGTCGACGACGCCGCCCGCCTCGGGCCCGCCCCTCGTTGCGACGACGTGCTGGAGCACGCCTGGCCCCGGCGGCTGTCGGCCGCCGGCCTCACCCTCGACGCCGACCCCGACCACCCGGAGCGCCTGCGGCTCGGGCGCTCCTGAGCGGCACCCACCGGCGCGGGGCCATCGCGAGCGACGCGGCGGGGCCCGCCCCGGAGGGCGGGCCCCGTGCTCAGCGGATGCGGTGCACCCGGACGGTCACTCCTCGAACTGGTAGTCCTCGGCGGCCGGGCTGGTGAAGTTGATGGAGTCGGGCCCGGCGGCAGCCAGGTAGCCGGGCGCGGCCAGGTCGACCTTGAAGATCGTCGTCTGGCGGGACGGGTTGCGCACGTCGGGCAGGCCGTACGTCTGGGTGCCGATCAGGTCCTCGTAGGAGAGCTCCTGCTCGGTCTCGGCCGCGGCCATGATGCCCTCACGCGACAGGCTGCCCATCTCGATCGCCCTCTCCAGCACCTGGGTCATGGCCCAGGCCTGGGCGTAGCCGAAGGCGAAGTAGATGTCGGGCTGCTGGTCGGGGGCGTACTGCTCGACGTCGGCGATCATCTGGGCCATGCCGGGGATCGACTCGTCACCCCACGCCCCGCCCTCGGAGGCGAGCAGGAAGTTGGTGGTGAGGTAGTCGGCCAGCGGCGACTCGCCGAGGCGGGTGATCCACGTCGGCGACTGGCCGATCCACTGCGGGGCGAAGCCGACGCCGAGGGCCTTGCCCAGGATGCCCCCGGTCTCGAGCGGCAGCGAGACGAGCCAGACGACCTCGCAGCCGTCGCCCTGGAGCTGCTGGATCTGGGCGGTGAAGTCGGCGTCGCCCTGGCGGAAGGTGGTCTGGGCGCCGATCTCGATGCCGGCGCCATCGGCGAACGCCTGGACACCGGCCACGCCGGCCTCGCCGTAGGGGTCGTCCTGGGCCATCGTGCAGAGCTTCTTGCCCTCGTTGCCGGCCTGCTCGTAGTACCAGGTGAGGGCGTTGATGGCCTGGACCTGGTAGGGACCGCCGATGGGCAGCAGCTGCTCCTCGACGAGCCAGAAGGCGTCGAGCGACGCCGGCGACGCCAGGATGTTGTCGGTGCTCAGCTGGGGCAGGATCGCCTGGGTGACGGCCGTGCCCAGGACCTGCACGAAGGCGGCCACGTCGCCCTTGATGGCGTTGTACTGCTGCACCGCGGTGGGCGGCTGGTACTGGCTGTCGACGACCGTCAGGTTGACCTGGTACTGGCCGGCCACCCCGCCCTGGGCGTTGAGCGCGTCGAAGAACACCTGGTTGCCGGCCGTCAGCGGGTTGCCGATGACCGCGGCAGCGCCCGTCTGGGGTGTCACCACGCCGAGGGTGATGGTGTCCTCGGTGACGCCGGGACCGGTCTCGACCGGGCCGGTGGCGCCGGTCGTCTCGGTGCCGCCCGCCGTGGTCTCCGTGCCGGCCTCGGTGGTGGCGGAGGTGTCGTCGTCGTCGTCGCCCCCGCAGGCCGCGGCGACCAGGCTCAACGCCAACAGGCCCCCGAGGAGCCGCCAGAGAACCTTGCCTCGTCTCACGTTGTTGCCTCCTTGTCGGTGTCGCTTGGTGGGAGAACCCGCTGGTCAGTACGAGAACGGCCAGGCCTTGAAGTACGCCTTCACCCGCAACCACAGGGCGGCCAGCCCCCGGGGCTCCAAGGCGAGGAAGACCACGATGAGAGCGCCGAAGATCATCTGGTTGAGGGCGAACACGGTGAGGATGCCGGGGTCGCCGGGCCCGGTCGACACCCCCGGGATCGAGCCGCTGAACCGCTCGATGAGGCGGGGGATGGCGCCGACGAAGATGGCGCCGATCACGGCGCCGAACACCGTGCCGAGACCGCCCACGATGATGAAGGCGAGGTACTGGATCGACAGGAACAGCCCGAGGGGCGGGTTCATGCCGAACTCGCTGGGGCTCACGTACTGCTGGATGCAGGCCGCGTACAGGCCGCCGGCCACGGCCGCCAGCGCCGACGAGATCACGAAGGCGCCGATCTTGTAGCGGGCCAGGCTGACCCCGATCACCTCGGCGGCCACGTCGCGGTCGCGCACCGCCTGGAGGGCCCGCCCCGGCCGGCTGCGCACGATGTTCTTGATGAGCACGGCGGAGATCGCGGCCACGATCCAGATCAGGTAGAAGACGCCCTGGGGCCGGGAGAACTCCTTGCCGAACAGTTCGAGCTGGCCGAAGTCGATGGGGCCGACGGCCAGGGGTGCCGCCGCCGACGTGCCGGCGCCACCGCCGGTCACCGACTCCCAGTTGTTGAAGATGTAGTCGCCCACGAACAGCAGGCCCAGGGTGACGATCACCAGGTACTGGCCCCGGAGCCGCAGGGCGAACGGCCCGATCGCGCCGCCGATCAGCCCGCCGACGATCGCCGCGGTGGGCAGCCACAGCAGCAACGGCCAGTCGAGGTGGTCGCCGAACCAGGCGGCGACGTAGGCGCCGGTGCCGATGAAGAAGGCCTGCCCCAGGGACACCTGACCGGTGAACCCGGTGAGCAGCATCAGGCCGAGCGCGCCGATGGCGTAGACGCCGCAGAAGTTGAGGACCACCACCCAGAACTCGGTGAGCACCAGCGGGCCGACGGCCCACAGCACCAGCAGGGCGAGCATCGCCACCTTCATGGGGCGGGACCGCCACAGCTTGAGGTCCTGGGCGTACCGGCGCACCATCAGCGGGCTGGAGCGCAGGCGCGATGCCAGCGGGGGGCGCCCGGCCCGGTGCTCGGGGCGGGCGCCGGCGACGGTGCGGGGCGTGGAGTCGACGGGGGCAGCCATCAGACCCGGTGCACCTCCTTGGTGCCGAACAGGCCGTAGGGCCGCACCATCAGGATGATGATCATCACGATGTAGGGCATGACGATCTGGAAGTTGCTCCCCAGCCACGGCGCGTACTCGGGCTGGTAGCCGGCGGTGAGCTGCTGGGTGACGCCGATGATGATGCCGCCGATCACGGCGCCTCCGGGGGAGTCGAGCCCGCCCAGGATCATGGCCGGGAAGGCGCCGAGGGCGACCAGCCCGAGGGCCGGGTTGAGCTGGGCGGGGCCGGCGGCCAGGGTGACGCCGGCGACGGCCGCCACCACGCCGGCGATGCCCCACGACACCATGAACACCCGCCGGACGTTGATCCCCTGGGCCTGCGCCGCTTCGGCGTCGAGGGCGGTGGCCCGCATGGCCACCCCCACCTTGGAGAAGCGGAAGAAGAGGAAGAAGGACACGAGGACCGCGGCCGTGAGCCCGATCGTCCAGAGGTCCTTCACCGAGAAGACGAGGTCGCCGACGTTCACCGTGCGAACGCCCCACGGGTCGTTCAGGTTCAGCTGGTCGAAGCCCCAGATCGAGGTGATGACCTGGTCGAGGAAGAACAGGAGGCCGATGGTGATCATCACCGTGGCGAAGGGGGGCTGGCCCACCATGCGCCGCAGGATCAGCCGGTCGACGAGGGCGCCCAGCAGCCCGCCGCCGGCCATGGCGATCAGCAGCGACAGGTAGAAGGGGAGCCCCCAGGTCTGGTAGCTGTTGTAGGCCAGGTAGGCCCCGAACAGCATGAAGCTGCCCTGGGCGAAGTTGATCACCCCGGTGGACCGGTAGATGATCACGAACCCGAGGGCGATGAGGGCGTAGCGGCTGCCGACGGCGAGGCCCGAGAAGACGAGCTGCAGGAAGTCCGTCATCGGCCCCTCACACCCCCTGGTACATGCTGTCGATGACGTCGGCGAACTCGCGCTCGATGGCCGCCCGCTTCACCTTCTGGGTGGCGGTGAGCTCGCCGTCCTCCTGGTCGAGCTCCTTGCGCAGGAGCTCGAACTGCTTGATGGTCTCCACCTGGGCGAACTGCCTGTTGGTCTCCGCGACCACCCCGGCGATGAGCTCGCGCACCTCGGGCTTGCCCGCCAGATCCTCGTACGTCGTGTAGACGATCCGGCGGCGGGTGGCCCAGTCGCCGACGGTGTCGGGCTCGATCCCGATGAGCGCCGAGAGGTACTTGCGCCGGTCGCCGATCACGATCGCCTCGCGGACGTACGGTGACACCTTCAGGGCGTTCTCGATCTCCGACGGGGAGATGTTCTTGCCGCCGGCGGTGATGATGATGTCCTTCTTGCGGTCGGTGATGGCGAGGTAGCCGTCGGCGTCGAGCTCGCCGATGTCGCCGGTGTGCAGCCAGCCGTCGGCGTCGAGCGTGGCCGCCGTGGCCGCGTCGTCCTTGAAGTAGCCCGTGAAGTTGCCGGGCCCCCTCGTGAGGATCTCGCCGTCGTCGGCGATGCGGATCTCGGTCTCGGGGACCGGCCGGCCCACCTTGCCGATGCGCACGTCGTCGCGCGGCGTGATGGTTGCCTGGGCCGTGTTCTCGGTCTGGCCGTAGCCCTCGAGCACGGGAACGCCGATGGCCCAGAAGTGCTCGAGCACGGCCGGGGCGATGGGCGCCGCGCCCGACAGGGCGCCACGCACGCGCAGCAGCCCCAGCTTCTCGCGGATGCTGCGGAACACGAGGAACCAGGCCAGGAAGTACGACACCCGGTCGAGGGGGCCGAGCCCGCTCCGCATGCGCTTGGCGGCCAGCTTCCGCCCCCGCTTCAGCCAGAACCGGTACGTCGCCTTCTTCGCCCGGGAGGCGTCGTTCATGCGGATCTGGATGCCGGCGAGCATCTTCTCCCACACGCGGGGAACGCCGAGGAAGAACGTCGGCTGCACCTCGCGCAGGTCCTGGACGAACGTGTCGCCGCCCTCGCCGAAGTTGACGACGTAGCCCCAGCTCACCGCGTTGATCACCGAGATGAGCCGCTCGGCGATGTGGCAGAGCGGCAGGTACGAGAGCACCTCGGCCCGGTCGTCGACGTCGAACACGGCGTCGGCGTAGCGGGCCGCGGCCTCCATGTTGGCGTGGGAGATCATCGCTCCCTTGGGTGGCCCGGTGGTGCCCGACGTGTAGACGATGATCCCGGTGTCCGCCGGGTCGATGGCGTCGACCCGGCGCCGGAACTCGGCCGGGTCGCCCGGACCGCCGAGCGCCTCGAGCTCACGGAAGGTCATCACCATCGGGTCGTCGAGGTCGCGGATCCCGCGGGTGTCGATCACGACGATCGTGCGGAGGTTCGGGAGGCGGTCACGGACCTCCATGACCTTGTCGAACTGCTCCTCGTCCTCGACGACGTGCACGACGGCCTCGGAGTGGCCGAGCAGGTACTCGACCTCGCTGGCCGGGCTGGTGGGGTAGATGCCCACCGTGACGGCGCCGATCCCCTGGGCGGCCAGGTCGCACAGCACCCACGCCGGACGGTTCTCGGAGTGCACGGCCACCCGGTCGCCGGGCTGCACCCCCAGCTCGAGCAGGCCCAGCCCGATGCGGCTGGTGCGCTCGGCGTACTCCTGCCACGTGTACTCCCGCCAGCGGCCGAGCCACTTCTTGCGCAGGGCGACGCGTGAGGGCGTGAGCTCGCCCCGCTTCAGCAGGATCGCCGGGAGCGAGCCGCCGAGGGCGGCCGGCGTCGACGGGGTGGGGCTCTCCATCACCGTGGTCATGCGGGCACCTCCCTCGTCATCAGATGGCCGCCTGGCCCAGGTAGGCCTCGATGACCTTCGGGTCGGCCTGCACCTCGGCGGGCGTGCCCACCGTGATGGGCACCCCGAAGTCGAGGGCCATGACCCGGTCGGCCAGGTCCATCACCATGTGCATGTCGTGCTCGACGAGGATCATGGCCAGGTCGAGGTGGTCCTTGATCTCGAGGATGTAGCGCGCCATGTCCTCGGTCTCCTCGAGGTTCATCCCGGCCACCGGCTCGTCGAGCAGCAGCAGCCGGGGCTCCATGGCGAGGGCCCGGCCCAGCTCGATGCGCTTCTGCACGCCGTACGGGAGCATGCCCACCGGCAGCTGGCGGTACGGCGCCAGGTCGAGCAGCTCGATGACCTCCTCGACCTTCTCCCGGTTGCGGAGCTCCTCGTTGCGGGCCTTCCCGAACCACAGGGCGCCGGCGGCGAAGCCGGTCCTCATCAGGTGGTGGCGGCCGAGCATCAGGTTCTCGACCAGTCGGAGGTTCACGAACAGGCCCAGGTTCTGGAACGTTCGGGCGACCCCCAGCTCGGCAGCCTTCACCGGCCTGATGCCGACCAGCTCGCGGCCCTCCAGGCGGATCGAGCCCTCCTGGGGCCGGTACACGCCGTTGAGGCAGTTGAAGATCGATGTCTTCCCGGCGCCGTTGGGTCCGATCACCGCGAACAGCTCACCCGGCTCCACCTCGAACGTCACGCCCGAGAGGGCCGTGACACCGCCGAAGCGCAGGGTGATGTCGGCCACCTCCAGCAGGGGCGCCATCACGCGCTCCACTTCTTGCGGCGACGGTACGTCTTGACGTCGCGGAACGACTTCCGGCCGGCCTCGCCCATCCCCAGGTAGAACTCCTGGATGTCCTTGTCGGCCAGCAGGTCCTGACCCGGGCCGTCCTTCACCACCCGGCCGTTCTCCATCACGTAGCCGTGGTGGGCGATCGACAGGGCCATGGTGGCGTTCTGCTCCACGAGCAGCACGGCGGTGCCCTGCTCGTTGATGCCGGCGATGATGTCGCGGATCTGGGTGACGATCATCGGGGCCAGGCCGAGCGAGGGCTCGTCGAGCAGCATGACCTTGGGGGAGGCCATCAGGGCCCGGCCCATGGCCAGCATCTGCTGCTCGCCTCCCGACAGGTAGCCGGCCGTGCTCCGCCGCCGGTCGGCCAGGATCGGGAAGAGGGTCATCACCCGCTCGTACGACTCCCGCACGGCCGCCTTGTTGGTCTGGGTGTACGCCCCTGTCCGCAGGTTCTCGTCGACCGTGAGCTCGGCGAAGATCCGCCGGCCCTCCATCACCTGGGCCAGGCCCCGGCGCACGATGCTGGCCGGGTCGTTGCCGTTCACGGCCTTGCCGGCCAGCTCGACGGATCCCTTGGTGATGCGGCCCCGGTGGACGTTGAGCAGGCCCGTGATGGACCGCAGCAGCGTGGTCTTGCCCGCGCCGTTGGCCCCGAGGACGGCCACGATGCGGCCGGCGGGCACCTGCAGGCTGACGCCTCGCAGCACCAGGATGACGTCGCTGTAGACGACCTCGAGGTTGCTGACCGCGAGGAGCGGCGTGCTGGCGGTGTCGCTCATGTCCCCCCGGTCGGTCGCTACGGCATGGGCGTCGCTGCGGGGGTGGGTACGAGGTCGGGTTCGGGACCACGAACGCCGGGTTGGCTGTCCCCCGTGGCGGGCCGCATGCTGCCACAGGCGGCGCCGAGCGGCAATGGTCACACCGACTCGGCGTCGCGATGCGAGCCCGGCCCGGAGCGGACTCGGACGGCGTGGAGGTCCCACCCCGCGGCGCCGGCCCGGCGCCATCCCTCTGCGGCCACGCGCCGGTGGCTCGGCTCGGCTCTGCGGGTGGCCGGCCTCGCCGCCGTCCCTATCCTGATCGCATGGCCCCTGCGAGCACCACGCGCACCCGGGTCGACCTGCCCATCGAGGGCATGACCTGCGCGGCGTGTGCGACGCGCATCGGGCGGGGCCTGGGGAGGCTCGACGGCGTCGAGCGGGCGAACGTCAACCTGGCCGCGGCCCGGGCCACGGTGGTGTTCGACCCCACCCGGCTCGACCAGGCCGACCTCACCGCTCGGATCCGGTCCCTCGGCTACACGGTCCCGGAGGTCGACGACCCGGCCGAGCGCGAGGCCCGCTACCGGCAGGTGGTGCGGCGGCGGCTGGTGGTCGCGGTCGCCCTCGGCCTGCCCGTCACGCTGGTCTCGATGGTTCCCGCCCTCCAGTTCGACGGGTGGCCGTGGCTGGCCGCCGCCCTGGCCACCCCCGTCGTCTTCTTCAGCGGCTGGGGGTTCCACCGCGCCGCGCTGGTCAACCTGCGCCACGGCACGGCCACCATGGACACGCTCGTGTCGATGGGCACGCTGGCGGCCTGGGCCTGGTCGATGGTGGCGCTGCTGTTCCTCGGTGCCGCCGACACCGACCCCGGCATGGGCGCCATGCCCGGCATGGGTGCGCCCGGCTCCTCCGACGCCGCCCACGTCTACTTCGAGACGGCGGTGGTCATCATCGCCCTCATCCTGCTCGGCAAGTGGCTCGAGGCCGGGGCCAAGCAGCGCTCGGGCGACGCCCTGCGCGCGCTCGCCGGGCTCGGGGTGCGCACCGCCCGGCTCGAGGACGGCACCGAGATCCCGCTCGACGAGCTGGCCGTCGGCACCCGGTTCGTGGTGCGACCGGGCGAGAAGGTGTCGACCGACGGCGTCGTGGTCGACGGGCACTCCGCGGTCGACGCCTCCATGCTCACCGGCGAGCCGGTCCCGGTGGAGGTCGGGCCGGGCAGCGAGGTGATCGGCGCCACCGTGAACACCACCGGCCTGCTGGTGGTCGAGGCCTCGCGGGTCGGCGGCGACACCGCGCTGGCCCAGATCGTGCGGCTGGTCGAGGAGGCCCAGGGGTCGCGGGCGCCGGTCCAGCGCCTGGCCGACCGGGTGGCCGGCGTGTTCGTGCCGGTCGTGCTGGCCGTCGCCCTCGCCACCCTGGCCGCGTGGCTCCTGACGGGCCACAGCGCCGACGACGCCTTCACCGCGGCGGTGGCGGTGCTGATCATCGCCTGCCCCTGCGCCCTGGGCCTGGCCACGCCCACCGCGATCATGGTGGGCACCGGCCGGGGCGCCCAGCTGGGCGTGATCATCAAGGGCGGCGAGGTGCTGGAGAGCACCCGCCAGGCCGACGTGGTGGTGCTCGACAAGACCGGCACGGTCACCGAGGGCCGGATGGAGCTGGTCGACGCCGTCGCCGACGACGGGGTCGACCGCGGCCGCCTGCTCCGGCTGGCGGCGTCGGTCGAGGCCGGGTCCGAGCACCCCATCGCACGCGCCGTCGCGGGCGCCGTCGCCGACCCGGCGCCCGTCGCCGGGCTCGAGGCCCTGCCCGGCTTCGGGGTGCTGGGCCGGGTCGACGGCGTCGACGTGCTGGTCGGCCGCCGGCTCCTGTTCGCCGAGGTGCCCGCCGGGGTCGAGGCCGCCACGGCCGCGGCCGAGGCCCGGGGCCGCACGGCGGTGCTGGTCGGCTGGGCCACCGACCCCGGCGCGCCCGTCGTGGCCCGCGGCGTGCTCGAGGTCGCCGACCGGGTCAAGGCCACGTCGTCGGAGGCGGTGGCCGCCCTGCACCGCCTGGGGCTGCAGGTGGTGCTGCTCACCGGCGACAACCGCCGCACCGCCGAGGCGGTGGGCACCGAGGTGGGTGTCGACCGCGTGCTGGCCGAGGTGCTCCCCGACGACAAGGTGGCCGAGGTCCGCCGCCTCCAGGAGGCCGGCCACCACGTGGCCATGGTGGGCGACGGCATCAACGACGCGCCCGCCCTGGCCCAGGCCGACCTCGGGATCGCCGTGGGCACCGGCACCGACGTGGCCGTCGAGGCCTCCGACCTCACCGTGGTGAGCGGCGACCTGCGGGGCGTGGCCGACGCCATCGCCCTGTCCCGCCGCACGCTGGCGACCATCAAGGGCAACCTCTTCTGGGCGTTCGCCTACAACACCGCCGCCATCCCGCTGGCCGCCCTGGGGGTGCTGAACCCGATGATCGCCGCGGGGGCGATGGGCTTCTCGTCGGTCTTCGTGGTCACCAACTCCCTGCGGCTCCGCCGCTTCCGGGGAGTGCGCCGGGCCGTGTCCACCGGCGGAACCCGGTTGCCGGCCACCGCCGGACCGGCGACCATCGGCGGGTGAGCACCGACCCTGTCGCCCGACCACCCGTCAACCTGTGGGGGTCGGCCGAGCACGCCCTCGCCTACCTGGGCCGGGCCGACCGCATCCCCCACCGCACCGAGGGAGAGGCCACGCTGCTCGAGCTGCTCCCCGAGCGGGTCGAGCGGGTGCTCGACCTCGGCACCGGCGACGGCCGGCTCGCGGCCCTGGTGCTCGCAGCCCGTCCCGATGCCACGGTGACCGGCCTCGACCTCTCCGACACGATGCTGGCGCGGGCGGCCGAGCGCTTCGCCGGCGACGAGCGGGTGGTGCTGCAACGCCACGACCTCGACGACGCCCTGCCCGATCTGGGCCGGTTCGACGCGGTCGTCTCCAGCTTCGCCATCCACCACGTGAGCCATCCGCGCAAGCGGGCGCTGTACGGCGAGGCGGTCTCGATCCTCGAGCCGGGTGGGCTGTTCGCCAACCTCGAGCACGTCGCCTCGCCCACCGAGCAGCTGCACACGGCCTTCCTGGTGGCCATCGGCAACGACCCTGCCGACGACGACCCGTCCAACCAGCTGCTCGACGTGGCGACCCAGCTGGCCTGGCTGGGCGAGGCCGGCCTCGACGACGTCGACTGCTACTGGAAGTGGCGCGAGCTGGCCCTGCTGGCCGGGCGGCGCCCGGCCTGACGCACCGCTGCCGGTCGCCGCGCGCCCGCCCCGGGGCCGGCCGGCGTCGCCCTCAGTCGGCCAGCGCGGGGGTGGCCTCCCCGAGGATCGCCTGGGTGGAGTCGCGCAGCAGGGTGCGGTAGAGGTCGGCGTACAGGCCCCCGGCCGCCAGCAGCTCGCGGTGCGTGCCCCGCTCCACGATCCGGCCCTCGTCGAGGACCACGATCTCGTCGGCCGACTGGATGGTGGACAGCCGGTGCGCGATCACGATCGAGGTGCGGCCCGAGAGGGCGTCGGTGAGCGCCTGCTGCACGAGCGCCTCGTTCTCCGAGTCGAGGTGGCTGGTGGCCTCGTCGAGGATCACGACCGTCGGGTCCTTCAGCAGCATGCGGGCGATGGCCAGCCGCTGCTTCTCCCCGCCCGACAGCCGGTGGCCCCGCTCGCCGACCACGGTGTCGTACCCGTCCGGGAGCCCGGCGATCAGGTCGTGGATGCGGGCCGCCCGACACGCCTCCTCGAGCTCGGCCTGGGTGGCCCCGGGCCGGGCGTAGCGCAGGTTGTCGCCGATCGACTCGTGGAACAGGTGCGGGTCCTGGGCCACCACGCCGATGGCGCCCCGCAGGCTGGCCTGGGTGAGGTGGCGGACGTCGTGGCCGTCGATGAGCACGACGCCCTCGGTGACGTCGTACAGCCGGGGCACGAGGGACGAGAGCGTGGTCTTGCCGGCCCCGGACGGCCCGACCAGGGCGACCAGGGTGCCCGGCTCGACCGTGAGGTCGATGCCCTGGAGGACCCACTCCCCGGGGGCGCCGCTGCGGGCGACGGGCCCGTCGCCGGTGGGGTTCTCGAGCGAGGCCAGGGCACCGGTGTCGGGCGGCGGGTACCGGAACCAGACGCCGTCGAAGCGGATGCGCCCGGCCGGCTCGACCAGGTCGTAGGCCCCGGGGGCGTCGTCGATGCCGAGCGGCGTGTCGAGCACCTCGAACACCCGCTCGAACGACACCACCGCCGTCATGAGGTCGACCCGCGCGTTGGTGAGGCTGGTGAGCGGCGTGTAGATCCGCGTGACCAGGGCGGCCATGGCCACCAGGGTGCCGGTGGTGATCGACGCCGAGATCACCAGCTGGGCGCCGAGCCCGTAGACCACGGCGGTGCCGATGGCGGCCACCAGGCCGAGGGCCACGAAGAACACTCGGCCGTACATGGCCGAGGTGACGCCGATGTCGGCCACCCGTCGGGCCTTGGCCGAGAACCGCCCCGACTCGGCGTCGTAGCTGCCGAACAGCTTCACCAGCAGGGCGCCCGACACGTTGAACCGCTCGGTCATGGTCGAGTTCATCGACGCGTTGAGGTTCATCTGCTCGCGGGTGATCTTCTGGAGCCGGCGGCCCACCCGCTTGGCCGGGACGACGAACAGCGGCAGCACCACCAGGGCGAGGAGGGTGAGGCGCCACTCCAGGGCGATCATCGCCGCGAGGGTCGACACCAGCACCACGGCGTTCGAGACCACCTGCCCGAGCGTGCCGGTGAGGGCGTTCTGGGCCCCGATCACGTCGTTGTTCAGCCGCGAGATGAGCGCACCGGTCTGGCTGCGGGTGAAGAAGGCGATCGGCATGCGCTGGACGTGGTCGTAGAGCGCGGAGCGCAGGTCGTAGATGAGCCCCTCGCCGATGCGCGACGACCACCAGCGCTGCACCACGCTGAGCACGGCGTCGCCCAGCGCCGCGGCCACGGTGAAGGTGGCCAGCACCCACACCAGCCGGCGGTTCTCGTCGGGGATCGCGGTGTCGATGATCGAGCGGAACAGGAACGGCGGCACCAGGGCCAGCAGGGCGGCCACGACGATGGTGACCAGGAAGCCCACGAGGGGGCCCCGGTAGGGCCGGGCGAAGCGCCACATGCGCCGCACCACCCGCCGGTCGACCGTGGCGCCGGCGACGGCCTCCGGGTCGGAGCCCAGGGCGTGGTGGGGACCCATCCGCATGGGGTGGAGGGTAGAGGCGGGGCCCCCCAACCCCACCGGTCGGGTCGTCGCGAGCGACGGGCGCCCCGCTACTCCCGCGGGTGCCGGTCGCCGGGCGACAGGTCGGAGTCCGCCCAGGAGGCCGGGTCCTCGACCGGCTCCAGGTGCGTGAACACCACCGCGCCGGGAAGGGCCTCGCCCAGCTCGGCCTCGAGGCGCTCCAGCAGGTCGTGACCCTGCTGCACGGTCCAGGCCCCGGGGACGAGCACGTGGACCGACACGAAGCGCCGGTGCCCCGACTCCCTGGTGCGCAGGGCGTGGAACTGCACCCCCTCGCCGCCGTAGTGCTCCAGCACGAGGTCGATGGCGTCCTGGTCGGCGAGCGGGAGGGCGGCGTCCATCAGCCCGGCCGACGAGCGCCGGATCAGCACGACCCCGGCGACGAGGATGTTCACGCCCACGATCAGGGCGATGGTGGGGTCGAGCCACTCCCACCCGGTGAGGCCCACCGCCAGCACGGCCACCAGCACCCCGCACGACGTCCACACGTCGGTGAGCAGGTGGCGGCCGTCGGCCGTCAGGGTGATCGAGCGGTGCTCGCGGCCGGCCCGCAGCAGCACCAGCGCCACCCCCAGGTTCACCCCCGCGGCCACCATCGAGACGGCCAGGCCGGCACCCACCCGCTCGAGCGCCTGCGGGTTGAGAAAGCGGTGGACGGCCGTCCAGATGATGGCGCCGGCGGCCACGAAGATCATCAGCCCCTCGACCCCGGCCGAGAAGTACTCGGCCTTGGTGTGCCCGTAGTGGTGGCTCTCGTCGGGCGGACGGGCGGCCAGGTGCAGCGCCCACAGGGCGACCACGGCGGCCACCAGGTTCACGGTCGACTCCATGGCGTCGGACAGCAGGCCGACGGAGCCCGTGATCAGGTAGGCGCCCGCCTTGAGGCCCATCGTCACGAGAGCCGCGGCGATGGAGAGCCACGCGTAGCGCGTGAGCGTCGGCCGCTCCCGGCCGGCTCTCGGGCCCAGCGCAGCGCTCATGCCGCCGTCACCTCCCGTCGGCGGAAGGAGTGGGATTCCCCTTCCAGCCGACGCTCTCCAGACATTGTGGCTGGCGGGACGACCCGAGCGCGCGAAGCTGAAGTCGGGCGGGAGTTGCACCGGGAGTCGCAGGTGCGCTCCCTCGCCGGCCGCTCATGTCGGTGTTCGGTCGGCCGCGCCCTCCCGACTGCTCGCCGGCCGTTCTCCTGCACGACGTTCACGACACGCCAGACGCCAGACGCCGGGCGAACCGACGACGGCAGCCGTGTCGCTCAGGCAGCGGTGCCCTTGCCGAGATGGATCGGGATCCGCCGATCCTCGTCGTCGAACACCGCGACGAGCTCCAAGCGGGCTCCCAGCGCCTCCACGTACTGGCGCAGCGTCGAGACCCGGACGTCGTCGGAGTGCTCGAGCTTGGAGATCGCCCCCTGGGTCACCTCGAGACGCCCGGCCAGCTCGGCTTGGCTGATCGCCCCCCGATGACGCAGCTCGTACAGGCGGATCTCCTCGAGCGTCTCGTCGCGTCGCGCGGCCAGACGCTCCGGCGCGCCCGGCTGGGCCACCACCTGCTCGCGGAGCTCGGAGAACTTGGTTCGTGCCATCAGGTCGATCCTTCCTCTCCGAGCTCGCGGAGGTACTCGTCATACAGCTCGTCGACGAGTGGAACCGCCCACTCGTACCAGTCGTTCCACTCGCCCGACTTGTCGCCACCCAGCAGCAAGATCGCCGTGCGACGCGGGTCGAAGCAGAACAGCACCCGCAACGCACCGCCTCTGGCCGCTCGCAGCTCCTTCATCGATTGATGCCTCGACCTGTGGATCCGATCGACCACCGGGCGACCGAGATCGGGGCCTCGCTCAGCGAGGAGATCCACCCGGTCGGTGTCTGCCTCTCGCTGATCGTCGGCGAGGGTCTGCCACCACTCGAGGAGCTGATCGGTGACCTCGACCTCCCACACCGGAGCAGTATGACTCTTCACTCATCATGAGTCGAGACTCATGCCTGGGCCACGGACCCCGGCGCCCCCGCGCCTCGCTCGACTCCGCGTATGACGGAGCTCTACCAGACCGGCCGCCGGATTCGCGGGCCGGGTGGCGCCCGGATCGGGGATGACCCCCAGAGGCGGACAGCTCCGCTCCCTTCGGCGGCGGGTGCCGGGTGCGATCTGACGTCCTCGGTCCCGAAGTCGGTGTCGGTCGTCTACGCGTTGGGCGACCCGTTGATGCAGGCAGCCGTGGTCGACGCCGGCCGGACGGCGGTGGCGGAGGCGCTCAGCTGGTTGGAGCGCGAGGCGTGCCACGTGCGGCTGGGTACCAACAACCGGGCCGCGGTGGGGGTGCCCGTGTCCCCGCGAGGGACCCGCCGCCTGCCGGGCCCCGCGTTCGCGGGGACGGCATTCCGGCATCGCACCAGTCGGGCCGGTGACCCCCAACTGCACTGGCATGTGCTGGTGGCGACCGTGACCCGCGGTGGCGGAAGGAGTGGGATTCGAACCCACGGTGGCCCGAAGACCACAACGGCTTTCGAGGCCGTCCCATTCGTCCGCTCTGGCATCCTTCCGGGCGCAGATGGTAGCCGCGCCTAGGTGCCCCTCCGCCGGGCGAAGAACCCGGCCAGGAGGGCCCCGCACCGCTCCGCCTGCACGCCCGCGGTGACCGCGACCTCGTGGTTCAGGCGGGGATCGGCGCACAGGTTGTAGAGCGACCCGCACGCGCCGGCCTTGGGATCGGGGGCGCCGAACACGACCCGAGCGACCCGCGCGTTGACCAGCGCGCCGGCGCACATCGGGCACGGCTCCAGGGTGACGACCAGGGTGACCTCGTGCAGGCGCCACGAGCCGAGGTCGGCCGCGGCGTCGCGCAGGGCGAGGAGCTCGGCGTGGGCCGTGGGATCCCCCAGCAGCTCGCGCTCGTTGTGCCGCCGGGCGACCACCCGCCCGTGTGCGACGCAGACGGCCCCGACGGGCACGTCGTCGTGGGCGAGGGCCGCCTCGGCCTCGGTCAGGGCCGTCAGCATGGCGTCGTCGTCGTCCACGGGCGGCAGGCTAGGGGAGCGCACCGGGTGACCGCGGCGGAGGGAGTGGGATTCGAACCCACGGTGGGTTGCCCCACACACGCTCTCCAGGCGTGCCGATTCGTCCGCTCTCGCATCCCTCCCTGGAGCGGGACGAGGCTATCCTGCGATGCGTGCCCGCCACGTCACGTGGCGGCCGGGTCCTGTGCAACGGCAGCCCGTGAACCGAGTCAGGGCCGGGAGGCAGCAGCTCTCAGCGGAACCTGCCGTGTGCCGCAGATCGCCTGGCCGCCACCTGAGGTGGCGGGCACCGACGCGGCCGGGCCCGGCGCTCCCGCTATCCTTATCATCACACATATGATGACATCCGCAGATGAGCAGGAGAGCAGGACAGGGTCCGCTCCGACGGCTGGCGACCTGGACGTCCCCCTGTCGGTGGTCAAGGCCGACCTCTTCAAGGCCCTCGCCCACCCGGCGCGCATCCGGGTGCTGGAGCTGCTGTGCGACGGCGAGCGGTCGGTGGGCAGCCTCCAGCCCGATGTCGGGATCGAGCCGTCCCACCTCTCGCAGCAGCTCGCGGTGCTGCGCCGGGCCGGCCTGGTCAGCACCAGGAAGGTCGGGCCCTCGGTGTTCTACGCCTTGAAGGACCCGCTCCTCGCTGACCTCCTCGCCGTGGCCAAGCGGCTCCTCATGAACTCCCTCGCCGAGACCCGCGACCTGCTGGCCGGTCTCAGCGCATCGGTCGATCGCCGGTGACCGCCGCACCGGCCACGGGGCCGCTCGATGACGACGGCGGGCCGTCCCGCGAGGCTCGGGGCCTGCTGGCCGCCGTCGGGGGCAACGTAGGCGGGCTGCTCCCCCGCCGGACCGACTACACGGGGCTCCGGCGCTCCTGGACGGCCGACGTGGTGGCCGGGATCACCGTGGGCGTGGTGGCCCTGCCCCTGGCCCTCGCCTTCGGCATCACGACCGGGCTTGGCGCCGCCGCCGGGCTGATCACCGCCATCGTGGCCGGCCTCGTCGCCGGCGTGCTCGGCGGCTCCAACGTGCAGGTGTCCGGACCCACGGGCGCCATGACCGTCGTGCTCGTCCCGGTGGTTGCCCGCTATGGCGCCGACGCGGTGTTCGTCGTGGGGTTGCTGGCCGGGGGCCTCATCCTCCTCGCTTCCCTGGCCCGGCTCGGTCGGTACCTCGCCTACGTCCCGTGGCCCGTGATCGAGGGCTTCACCATCGGCATCGCCGTGATCATCTTCCTGCAGCAGGTGCCGGCCGCGCTCGGCGTGGCCAAGCCCGAGGGTGAGAACACGGCCGTCGTGGCCGCCAAGGCCGTGCTCCAAGCGGTCCAGGGGAACGGCACCATCGCTTCCCTCGGGTTCGTCGTGCTCGTCGCCCTGGTGATGACCGCGCTCCCTCGGCTGCACCGCTCCCTGCCGGCGTCGCTCATCGCCGTGGTGGCGGCCACCGTGCTCGCCGAGGTCGTTCACCTCGAGGTGGCCCGCATCGGTGCCATCCCCGACTCCCTGCCGCTGCCGTCGCTCCCTGCTCTCCCGCCGACAGCCATCAGCAACCTGTTCGGCGCCGCGTTCGCAGTGGCCGCGCTGGCGGCCATCGAGAGCCTGCTGTCGGCCAAGGTCGCCGATGGCATGGCCGACGGCCCTCGCCACGACCCCGACCGCGAGCTGTTCGGCCAGGGCCTGGCCAACCTGGTTACCCCGCTCTTCGGCGGCATGCCGGCAACCGGCGCCATCGCCCGGACGGCGGTCAACGTACGGGCCGGCGCCCGGACCCGCGTCTCGGCGATCGTCCACGCCCTCGTGCTCGTCGCCGTGGTGTTCCTGGGCGCCGGGTTGGTGGCACGGATCCCGCTCGCCGCGCTGGCCGGGGTGCTCATGGTGACGGCGGTGCGGATGGTAGAGGTGCACAACGTGCGCGCCGTGCTGCGGTCGACCCCTGCCGACGCGGTCGTGCTCACCGTGACCACCCTGGTCACCATCGCGTTCGATCTCATCCTGGCCGTCGAGGTCGGCGTGGCCGTGGCCGCCGTGCTCGCCCTACGAGCCGTGGCCCGCAGCGCCGCCGCCCGCCCCGAGCCGATCACGCCCGAGATCGACGCCGACGTCGAGCACGACCTCCTCCACGAGCACATCCTCACCTACCGACTCGACGGCGCCCTCTTCTTCGGCGCGGCCCAGCGCTTCTTGACAGAGATCACCGCAGTGAGCGACGTGAAGGTCGTGATCCTCCGCTTCCCCGACGTCTCGGTGCTCGACGCCACCGGCGCGCAGGCCCTCGGGGAGATCGTCGCCGAGCTCGAGGCCCGGGGGATCACCGTCCTCGTCAAGGGGGCGAGCGACGAGCAGCTCCGCACGCTCGGCGCCGTCGGGGCGCTGGACCACCTCGCCCACGAACGGCACGTGTTCAGCGACCTCGACGGCGCCGTCGCCCACGCGCGCGGGCACGTGCGCCGGGAGCTGCACCACCCGGCCAGCGCCTGAGGCTCCGGGCCGCCGGGGGCCGACCCACCCCGCCGGTAGGCTCGCCCCCGGTGTCGTACACCTCCCTCTACCGCCGCTACCGGCCCCAGCGCTTCGACCAGCTCCTCGGGCAGGAGCACGTCGTGCTGGCGCTCAAGAACGCGGTGCGCGACGAGCGGGTCGGCCACGCCTACCTGTTCAGCGGGCCGCGCGGCACGGGCAAGACCTCGACGGCGCGCATCCTGGCCAAGGCGCTCAACTGCACCGACCTGCGCGACGGCGAGCCCTGCGGCGTCTGCGACTCGTGCGTGGCGATCACCGACGGCACCTCGCCCGACGTGTTCGAGCTGGACGCCGCGTCCAACAACAGCGTGGAGGGGATCCGCGACCTCTCGGCCCGCGCCTCGCTGGGCAACCCGGGGCGGACGAAGGTGTACGTGCTCGACGAGGTCCACATGCTGTCGAAGCCGGCGTCGAACGCCCTGCTGAAGACCCTGGAGGAGCCGCCGCCGCACGTGGTGTTCGTGCTGGCGACGACCGACCCCCAGAAGGTGCTCCCGACGATCCGGAGCCGCACCCAGCACCTCGAGTTCCGGCTCCTCCCGGCCGAGGTGCTCGCCGACCACGTCCGCCACGTGGCGGCCGACGCCGGTCTCGGCCTGCCGCCCGACGCCGTGGACTGGGTGGTGACGGCCGGCGCGGGCTCGGCGCGCGACACGCTCTCGGCGCTCGACCGGGTGGTGGCGGCCGGCGGGCTGCCCGACCAGGGGGCGCCCCTCGACGAGCTGGTCGAGGCCCTCGCCGAGGCCGACACCGCGGCGGCGCTGGCCGCGGTGGCGCGGGCCACGGCGGCCGGCCGCGACGCCCGCACACTCACCGAGGCCCTCGTCGGGCACCTTCGCGACGTGTTCCTCATGGCCCTGGCACCCGAGGTGGTCGAGCTGCCCGACCGCCAGCGCAGCCAGGCGGCCGAGCAGGCCCGCCGGCTCACCCCGGCCACCACCGTGCGGGCCCTCGAGGTGCTGGGCCAGGTGCTCCTCGAGATCCGTCATGCGCCCGACCCCCGCGTGCTGCTCGACGTGGCCCTGGTGCGCCTCACCCGACCCGACGCCGACACCAGCCCCGGCGCCCTGCTCCAGCGCATCGAGCGGCTGGAGCGAGCGCAGGCCGGTGGCGGCGCCCCGCCGCCCGCGCCGCGGGCCGGGGCGCCCGCCGGCAAGGCGCCGACGGCCGAGGCCCCCGCGGCCGAGGTGGCGCCGCGACCCGGCCCCGCCGAGCCGGCCGCGCCAGCGGCCAGCGGGGTGTCGCAAGCCCGCGCCGCGCTGGGCGCCCACCGGCGGGCCCCCTCCCCGCCCGCCCCGACCCCGACCCCGACCCCGGCAACTCCGGCGGCAGCGCGCCCGACCCCGACCCCGACCCCGACCCCGACCCGGGCCCCGGTTCCGGACCCGGCCGCCGGCGAACCGTCCCGCGACGAGCTCACCCTGGCGTGGGCCGACACCGTCCTGCCCGGCCTTCCCCCCCGGATCAAGGCCCTCTACAGCGCGGGACGTTTCGTCGAGACGACGACCGGTGTGGCCTTTGCGCTGCCCAACGCCATCCACTGCCAGAAGGCCGAGGCCTACCGCGCCGAGGTGGCCACCACGCTGGGCGCCCGCTTCGGACGCCCCGTCGGGCTGCGGCTCGTGGTCGACGACGGCACCACCGCGGCACCGGCCGACGCATCGTCGCGGGCCGATGCCCCGCCCCCCATCGACGACGAGGCCGTCGACCCCGACGAGCTGGTCGACGCGCCCGCCGACGCCGCCCCCCGCTCGGGTGTGGAGCGCCTCACGCAGGCGTTCCCCGGGGCCGAGCTGGTCGACGACGCCTGATCCCGAGGAGGACACCATGGCCGACTTCGGCGACCTGCTGCGGCAGGCCAACCAGATGCAGGAGCAGCTGCTCGCGGCCCAGGCCGCGGCGGCCGAGGAGGAGGTGGAGGGCCACGCCGGCGGTGGGATGGTGAAGATCACCGCGAGCGGCGGCGGGGTGTTCACCGCGGTGCACATCGATCCCCAGGTGGTCGACCCCGACGACGTCGGCATGCTCGAGGACCTGGTGCTGGCCGCCCTCCACGACACCATGGCCCGCGTCCAGGAGCTGCAGCGCTCGGCCATGGGCGAGCTCGACCTCGGCGGGCTGGGCGGGCTCCTCGGCCAGGGCGGCTGAGCCCGGCCCGTGTACGCCGCCCCCGTCCAGGACCTGATCGACGAGCTCGGCCGGCTGCCGGGCGTGGGACCGAAGTCGGCCCAGCGGATCGCCTTCTACCTCTTGAAGCTGTCGCGCGACGACGCCCTGCGGCTGGCCACGGCGATCGTCGAGGTGAAGGACCGCGTCACCTTCTGCCGGCGCTGCTTCAACGTGTCCGAGGGCGAGGAGTGCGAGCTCTGCGCCGACCCGCGTCGCGACCCCACGGTGCTCTGCGTGGTCGAGGAGCCCCGCGACATCGTGGCGGTGGAGAAGACCCAGGAGTTCCGGGGCCGCTACCACGTGCTGCAGGGGGCGATCAGCCCCATCGAGGGCGTCGGGCCGGAGCAGCTGCGCGTGCGGGAGCTGCTGGCGCGGCTCGAGCCCGAGGGCGTGGCCGAGGTGATCCTGTGCACCAACCCCAACATCGAGGGCGAGGCCACCGCGATGTACCTGGCCCGCCTGCTCAAGCCCCTCGGCCTGCGGGTCACGCGGATCGCGAGCGGCCTGCCCGTGGGCGGCGACCTCGAGTACGCCGACGAGCTCACCCTCGGCCGGGCCCTCGAGGGCCGGCGCGACGTCGACGGCTGACGGCGCACGGCGCTGTCCGGGTTCTCTGCCCGTTCGACAACCGTGGGGGTGGTGGACCCGCCAGAGAACGACCGGCGTCGGGCGCGAGGGGGGGCGCCCGGCACCCGCGCCGGGCGCCCCCCGCTCGTGCCTGCCGGCCCGGTGCTACAGCGTGCGGATCAGGATGGCGTCGCCCTGGCCGCCACCGCCGCAGAGGGCGGCCGCGCCGAGCCCGCCGCCACGACGGCGCAGCTCGTGGATCATGGTGAGGGCGAGGCGGTTGCCCGACATGCCGATCGGGTGGCCGAGCGCGATGGCCCCGCCGTTCACGTTGACGACGTCGTCGGTGATGCCCAGGTCGTCCATGGAGGCGACGCCGACGGTGGCGAACGCCTCGTTGAGCTCGAACAGGTCGACGTCGGACACCGACAGGCCGGCCCGGTCGAGGGCCTGCTTGATGGCATTGGCCGGCTGGCTGAGCAGCGAGGCGTCGGGGCCCGCCGCCTGGCCGTAGCCCACCACCTCGGCCATCGGGCTCAAGCCGAGGCGGTCGGCCGCCGCCTTGGAGGTGACCACCACGGCCGAGGCGCCGTCGGAGATCTGCGAGGCGTTGCCGGCCGTGATCGTGCCCGTCTTGCCGAACGCCGGGCGGAGGCTGGCGAGGCTCTCCATCGTGGTGCCGGGACGCACACCCTCGTCGGTGTCGACGAGGAGCGGGTCGCCCTTGCGCTGGGGAACCTCGACCGGGACGATCTCGTCGGTGAACCTGCCGTCCTTGATGGCGGCGGCGGCCCGCTCGTGGCTCTTGGCCGCCAGGTCGTCCTGGCGCTCACGGCTGATGCCCCGCGCCTCGTTGTACTG
Organism: Acidimicrobiales bacterium; assembly: GCA_016716005.1. Lineage (NCBI taxonomy): Bacteria > Bacillati > Actinomycetota > Acidimicrobiia > Acidimicrobiales > Acidimicrobiales bacterium. The sequence continues at coordinate 2,304,352 of JADJXE010000001.1, read as the reverse complement.
CTCGGTGCCCGTGCCCATGTGGCACGCGTCGAAGGCGCACCACAGGCCGTCCCAGATCATCGAGTCGACCAGGTCGCCGTTGCCCATCCGGTAGCCCGCCCGGGCGCCCGGGAGCAGGTAGGGCGCGTTCGTCATGCTCTCCATGCCCCCGGCGACGACCACGTCGGCCATGCCGGCGTTGATCAGCAGGTCGGCCATGAGGATGGCGTTGGCCCCGGAGAGGCAGACCTTGTTGATGGTGGTGGCCGGCACGCTCATGGGCACCCCGGCCTTGACGGCCGCCTGGCGCGCCGTCATCTGGCCCTGCCCCGCCTGCAGCACGTGGCCCATGTAGACGTAGTCGACCTGGTCGGCGCTGACGCCGGCCCGCTCGAGGGCGGCCTTGATGGCGAACCCGCCGAGGTCCATGGCGGTGAACGACGCCAGCGCACCCGAGAGCTTGCCGATCGGGGTGCGCGCCCCACCGACGATGACGGTTCCGGCCATGTTCGGACCCTCCCTGGTCTCCGTTGACCTGCCGCGTTCCGGCTGACCCTGCCCTCCAGTGTGCCGTCTGGAGCGCCGAAGTGACCAGTCGGTAACCTGCACCCATGCAGGAGCTCCTCGAAGCCATCACGTCCGGTGCCACGGGCGACGAGATCGCCGCCCTCCCCCTCCCCGAGTCCTACCGAGCGGCCGTGGTCCGCAAGGACGAGGAGACGATGTTCGACGGGGTGCCCTCCGCCGACAAGGACCCCCGCCAGAGCCTCCACGTGGACGAGGTGCCGCTGCCCGAGCTCGCCCCCGACGAGGCCGTGGTGGCGGTGATGGCCAGCGCCATCAACTTCAACACGGTGTGGTCGTCGATCTTCGAGCCGATCTCCACGTTCCGGGCCCTGGCCCGCGTGGGCCGATGGAGCGAGTGGCACAAGCGCCACGACCTGCCGTACCACGTGATCGGCTCCGACGCCTCGGGCGTGGTGGTCCGCGTGGGCTCGGCGGTGCGCAACTGGAAGCCCGGCGACCGGGTGACGGTGCACTGCAACTACGTCGACGACCAGGACCCCGGCGCCCACGACGACTCGATGCTCGCGCCCAACGAGGTGATCTGGGGCTACGAGACCAACTTCGGCGGCCTGGCCGACCTGGCCGTGGTGAAGGCCAACCAGCTCATGCCCAAGCCCACCCACCTCACCTGGGAGGAGGCGGCCTGCAACGCCCTCACCAACTCCACCACGTACCGGATGATCGTGAGCCCCAACGGCGCGCCCCTCACCCAGGGCGACGTGGTGCTCATCTGGGGCGCCGGCGGCGGCCTGGGCGGCTACGCGGTGCAGTACGCGCTGAACGGTGGCGCCATCCCGGTGGCGGTGGTCTCGTCGCCGCGCAAGGTCGAGCTGATGGACGCCATGGGCGTGGAGGCGGTGATCGACCGCAAGGCCGAGGGCTTCCGCTTCTGGTCCGACGAGCAGACCCAGGACCCGGGCGAGTGGCGTCGCTTCGGCAAGCGCATCCGCGACCTCGTCGGCCGCGACCCCGACATCGTGTTCGAGCACCCCGGCCGCCAGACCTTCGGCGCCTCGGTGTTCGTGGCCCGGCGGGGCGGCAAGATCGTCACCTGCGCGGCCACCTCGGGGTTCATGCTCGAGTTCGACAACCGCTACCTGTGGATGCACCTCAAGTCGATCATCGGCAGCCACTTCGCCAACTACCGCGAGGCCTGGGCCGCCAACCAGCTGGTGTGCGAGGGCAAGATCCAGCCGATCCTGTCGACGGTGTTCCCGCTCGACGACGTGGGCGAGGCGGCCTACCAGCTGCACCACAACCTGCACGAGGGCAAGATCGGGGTGCTGTGCCTCGCTCCCCGCGAGGGCCTCGGCGTGGCCGACCCCGAGCTGCGCGACAAGGTCGGCGAGGACAAGATCACGCTCTTCCGGAGGTTCGACTGATGTCCGTCGTCCAGCAGACCAGTGGGCAGGGCGCCGACCCGGGCCTGCTCACCGAGATCGACCACGTGGCCATCGCCGTGCGCGACCTCGAGGCCGCGATCGACTACTACCGCGAGGTGTTCGGCGCCACCGTCGAGCACCGGGAGATCGTCGAGAGCGACGGCGTCGAGGAGGCCCTCCTCCGGGTGGCCGACAGCTACATCCAGCTGCTCACGCCCACCCGCGACGACTCCCCCGTGGCCAAGTCGCTGGAGAAGCGGGGCGAGGGCCTGCACCACGTCGGCTACCGGGTCGCCGACTGCGGCGTGGCCCTCCAGGCGGTGAAGGACGCGGGCGGCCAGGTGATCGACCAGCAGCCCCGGCCCGGGTCGCGGGGGACCACCGTGGCCTTCGTCCACCCCAAGGGCGCCTTCGGCACCCTGATCGAGCTGGTGCAGGAGTAGCCGGTGGAGCACGTCGAGATCATCACCGTCACGTCCGACGTGCTCGACGAGATGGTCGACAAGATCCTCTTCTTCTCGACCCAGCCCGACATGGCCGAGCACGTGCAGGCGTGGATGGGCGGCCACGGGCTCACCCCCGACGACGACCGGGTGCCGGGCGAGTACCGGGCGTGCGCGCTGGTGGGCGACACGCTCATGTACCTGCAGACCATCCCGGAGGGCGAGTTCCCGTTCGCCATCAGCCCGGACGGCTCCGTCCAGAAGTACCGCTGCCCTCGCTCGTAGCGGCCGCGTGAGCTCCCCCACCCGTCTGGTGCGGGCAGCCTCCGCGGCCGAGGTGGCCGCCGCGCTGGGGCGGGCCTTCGCCGACGACCCGCTCCTGACGTGGGTGTTCGCCGACCCGGGCAACCGGGAGGGCCCCGTCCGGGCGTGGATGGCGGTGGTGGTGGAGGCGGCCCGACGGCGCGGCCACGCCCACGCCGCCGTCGCCGCGACCGGGACCCTGGGCGCGGCGCTGTGGTCGCCGCCCGACGTCGAGTTCTACGACCGCCGGACCGGTGAGCAGCTCGACGAGGTCGTGCGAGGGGCCGACGGCGCCCGCGCCGACACGGTGTGGGAGGGGCTGCTGGCCATCGCCGAGCACCACCCGCCCGACGGGCACTTCTACCTCAGCCACGTGGGCGTGGTGCCCGAGGCGCGGGGACGGGGCGTGGGCGAGGTGCTGCTGCGGCGGGTGCTCGACGTGTGCGACGCGGAGGGGCTGCCCGCTTACCTCGAGTCGTCGAGCGCCCGCAACGTGCCCTTCTACGAGCGGCTCGGGTTCGCCGTGACCGCCGAGGTCCCGCTGCCGCACGGGGGTCCGGTGATCCGCCCGATGTGGCGGGAGCCCCGGGCTCAGCCCGCGGGCTGAGGGGGCGCGGAGCCGGGCGGGCGGAAGCCGCCGACCAGGCCGCCCACCACGCGGGCCACGGCCAGGGGGGTGCGGTCCTCGAGGTACGGGCCCACGATCTGCATCCCGACGGGGAGCCCCTGGTGGTCGAGGCCGACCGGCACCGCCGTGGCCGGCAGGTAGGCCACCCCCACCAGGCCCGGCCACGAGGTCTGGTCGATGTAGGGCCGCTCGACGCCGTCGACGACGATGCGGCGGGCGGTGAGCGGCTCGCCGTGGTCGTGCGGGATGGCGGTGGTGGGGGTGATGGGGGCCAGCACCACGTCCCACTCGGCGAAGAACTCGCGCCAGCGCCGGCGGAGCTGCAGGCGCCGCTCGTTGGCGGACAGCCACGCCCGGTGGCGCTGGGCGACGTGCGCCACGCCCAGGCCACCCTCGGGCTCGCCTCCGGCGGCCACGGTGGCCGCCACCGCCTCCACCTCCGCCGGCGCGAGACCACCGGCGAGCGCGGCCGAGAGGAGCCGCTCGAAGGTGTCGACCGCCTTGGCCATCGTGAAGGCCGGGCGGGCCTCCGTGTCGACGGTGGCGCCGGCCCCCTCCAGCGCGGCTGCCACCCGCTCGATCGCGTCGCGCACCGCCGCGCTCACGGGGCAGGCCGGGTCGTCGGCCCACACCGCCACGCGCAGGCCCTTGGCGTCGCGCCGGCGGGCCAGCGGGAGCTCGAGCCGCCAGGCCGTGGCCTGCCAGTCGTCGGGCCCGGCCAGCACGTGCAGGCCGAGCTCGAGGTCGTCGACCGAGCGGGCCATCGGCCCGACGACCGCGATGTCGGCCTGGGTGAGGGTGCCGGGCGGGCCCGGGATCTGCCCGCGACCCGACACCACGCCGTACGACGGCTTGTGACCGAGGACCCCGCAGTACGACGCCGGGATGCGGATCGAGCCACCGATGTCGCTGCCCACCTCGAGGGGCGTGAGTCCAACGGCCAGGGCCGCGGCCGATCCCCCCGACGAGCCCCCGGGGGTGCGGCGGAGGTCCCACGGGTTGTTGGTGGTGCCGAACACCTCGTTGTACGTCTGGGCGTCACCGGCCCAGATCGGCAGGTTCGTCTTCCCCACGACCACCGCCCCGGCGGCACGCAGGCGGGCCACGCAGTCGGCGTCGGCGTCCGGCACCAGCTCGGCCAGCTGGGGCGCGCCGCTGGTGGTGCGCATGCCTGCGGTCTGGAACGAGTCCTTCACCGTGAGCGGGACGCCGTGCAGGGGGCCGAGCTCGGCGTGACCGGCCACGGCGGCGTCGGCCGCGGTGGCCTCGGCCATGGCCCGCTCCACGTCGACGGTGACCACCGCGTTGATCGGGCCGTCGAGGCGGCCGATCCGGTCGAGCATCGCCAGGGTGACCTCGCGGCTCGACAGCTCGCGGTGGCGGATGCGGTGGGCCAGCTCGCCCGCGCCCAGGTGGGCCAGCTCGTCGGCGGGCACGGTGCTCACGGCTCCAGCCGGAACGTGACCTCGACGGCGGCGGCCACGGTGAGGTCGCCGGCCTCGACGACCGGCTCGGCCGGCGCGGCCGCCTTGGCCATCATCCGCACGGCCGGCCCGGTGTCGGCCTGGGGGGTCGGCCGGTTGCCCAGGCCCGGCTCGGCCACGGCCACCACCGCGCCGAGCCGCACGCCCAGCGCCTCCGCGTACGCCTGCGCCTTGCGTCGAGCCTCGGCCGCGGCTGCTCCGCACGCCTCGAGCCGGGCCGGGTTGTCGGGAGCCACCCACCACCACGGCCCCTGCACCTCCGCGCCCGACACCTGAACGGCGCGGCGCAGGATCCGCCCGATCCCGGTCGCGTCGGGCAGCGCCACGGCCGTGCGAGCGCTGGCCGCCCACCCCCGGTGCACCAGGCGATCCTTCACCCACTCCCGCTCCTCGGCCAGGCTCACCGACTCGGTGACCCGGTCCGCGGGCGCCACGCCCTCGCCGTCGAGCACCTCCTGCACCGCCGCCAGGCGGCGGCTGGCCTCCTCCAGGGCGGCGTCGGGATCGGCTTCGAGGGCCCGCACCACCACGGCCAGGTGCACCCGGTCGGGGCGGGCTCGGGCCGTGGCCTCGCCCCTGACGATCACGGTTGAGGCGTCCATGGCCGCCACCGTAGAGCGTCAGTTCACCGACGGGTCGGGCGGGAAGTTGCCCAGCCAGCCGGTCCGGCCCGGCTGCCGCCGGAGCACCGCGTGCCAGAGGCCCTCCGGATCGGCGGTGAGCGCGTCGGCCGGCTCGGCGTCGAGGACCAGCCACGCACCGTCGTCCACCTCGCCCTCGAGCTGGCCGGCCGACCAGCCCGAGTAGCCCGCGAACACCCGCACCTGTCGCGGCTCGGGTCTGATGGAGGTCGGGTGGCGGCCCAGGTCGACGGTGCCCAACGGCCCCAGGACGGGCCGCCAGCCGTCGCCCTCGCCGTCGGGCACCTCGGCCGGGTCGACCCGACCGAGCGCGATGGCCGTGCCCGGCGCGACCGGGCCGCCCACGAAGAACACCCCGTGGCCCCCGGCGAGCGGCTCCCACTCGGGCAGCTCGCGGGCCAGGCTCACGTCGGTGGGGCGGTTGAGCACCACCCCCAGCGCCCCTTCCGGCCCGTGCTCCAGCAGCAGCACGACGGTGCGATCGAAGTTGGGGTCGTCGAGCATCGGCAGGGCCACGAGGAGCCTGCCGGCGTGGAAGGGCGCGGCCATGGCCCTCGCATGATCGCCCAGCCCGGGACGCCGGGCGACACGAGCCCCCGCACGCCCCCCTGATGCCCCTGTGGCTCGCGGCTACTCCAGGGTCGCGTAGCTCGTGGACCGGTCGTCGAGGCGCTCGCCCAGCACCTCCTCGACCGACGACCGCAGGTCCACCAGGTACTCCTCGATCACGGGGGCGTTGCCGGCGCTGACGGTGGCGTGGAGGGTGTCGGGTGGGGACTGGCGGTCGAGGAACCAGCCCCGCCGCTGGAGCGCGTCACCCACCGCGAACACGTCGAGGCGGCCCTCCCAGCCCGGCGCCACCGAGATGGCCGCCAGGTGCGCCTCGGGCTCGCCCAGCACGGTGAGGCCCGGGATGGCCCGCACCCCCTCCACCAGCCGGCGGGCCGTGCTGACGGCGATCCGGGTGAGGCGCGTGTAGCCGTCGATGCCGAGGTGGTGCATGACGGCCCACGCCGTGGCCATCGGCAGCCCCGGACGGGTGCCCTGGATGCCGGGCGACGCGTAGAAGCCGCCCAGCCAGTCGTCGAACACGAACGTCTGGTAGCGGCGGAGCTCCCTGGTGCGGTGGAGGACCACGGAGGCGCCCTTGGGGGCGTAGCCCAGCTTGTGGATGTCGGCCGAGATGGTGGTGACGCCCGGGACGCGGAAGTCCCACGGGGGCACGTCTTCGCCCAGCAGCTCCATGAAGGGCAGCACGAAGCCGCCCATGCAGGCGTCGGTGTGGAAGCTCGCACCCACGTCGGCGGCGATGGCGGCCAGCTCGGGGATCGGGTCGATCACCCCCTGCGGGTACTGCGGCGCCGACCCCACGACGAGCACGGTGTCGGCGTCGACCGCGTCGGCGGTGGCGTCGACGTCGGCCCGCCAGTCGTCGCGCACGTCGATCTTGCGCACCTCGACCCCGAAGTAGTGCGCGCCCTTGTGGAACGCGGCGTGGGCCGAGGCCGGGATCACCATGTTGGGCCGATCGACGCCGCGCTCGGCCAGGCCCCGCTCGCGGGCCGCCTTCACGGACACCAGGATGCTCTCGGTGCCGCCGGACGTCATGAAGCCGGCCGCCTCGGGTGCACCGTGGGTGAGCTCGGCGACGGCGCCCACCACCTCGCTCTGGATCTGGCCGAGGCTCGGGAACGCCCGGGTGTTCAGGGCGTTCTCGTGGAGGAACATCACGGCCGCGGCCTCGGCCACCTGGTGCACCCCGGGCCCGCCGTCGTAGACCATCCCGAACGTCCGGCCGTCCTGCCAGCGGGCGTCGTCGGCCCGCTTGGCCCGGAGCGCCTCGATCACCTGCGCCGCCGTCATGCCGTGCTCGGGGAGCCCCATGGCCGGGATGGTAGGGGGCGACGCGCCGCTAGGAGGCCAGCGCGCCGCTAGGAGGCCAGGTCGGCCGCGACCTCCTCGATGGCCAGGGCCGACCGCAGCCCGGCCAGCGCGTGCTCCCGGCCGGCCCGCATGAAGCCGGGCCACTCGGAGGTGTCGAGGAACTGCTCGTAGAACCCGACGCCCCGCACCGTCTCGTAGGGCACCGGTTCGATCATGATCAGCTCGGTCTCGCGCCGCAGCCGGCCCAGGTTCTCGCGGGCCAGCTCGACCTGCTGCGAGGTGCGGACCTGGCTGGCCACGTGCAGGATCGAGAACCGCCGCTCGTGCCAGCCGGAGGCGTCCTCGCCGACGAAGCCGGGCGGGTAGAACCCGTTGATCCCGACCACCACGTCGCAGCGCTCCTCCAGGTCGAGCACCGGGTGCACCGGGAAGATGTCGACGATGCCCCCGTCGCTCCAGGAGCGGCCGTCGAGCTCGACCGGCTCGAGGAACAGCGGCAGGGCGATGGCCATCCGGACGGCTCGGGCCACCGAGACGTCCGGGTGGGTGCGTGGCCCCAGGTACTCCACCCGGTTCTCCTCGATGTTCCAGATCGGCGCGTAGCACGGGACCTCCAGCTCACCGAGGGTGCGGTCGCCCAGGAGCCGGCGGTACGTGGCCTCGACCCGCTCCCCCCGCAGCAGGCCCGCGAACCCGCGGCCCAAGGTGAGGGGGAGGCTCAGCAGCTTGGCCCACTGGGGGTCGACGTAGTCCTCGGCCCGCAGCCGCACGGTGAAGGCGGCCACCTCGGCGGCGGGGATGCCAGCCGCGAGGGGGAACCCGAACAGGGACGAGCCCGAGCACATCGAGTACACGGCCGGCCGGATGCCCGACTCCTCCAGGGCCCGGGCCACGCCCACCACGGACGCGAGGGCGCCGCTCCCGCCGGTGGCGGCGACGCCCACCCGTCGCCCCTGGTAGCGCTCGAGGGCCTGCGGCTGGAAGGGCGGGAACGGGTTCCCGGGGGGCGGGGCGGGATCGGCCGGCAGGGGGACGAGCCCGCGCCGCACGGTGCCGACGAAGCCGAGGTCGGCGCGCACACCGTCGGCGACCTCGCGCGTCATGGTGATGGCGTTGAAGTACTGGCGAAGCCGGAAGACGTCCAGGACCGTGCTCAACATGCCTTCATGGAACGCCCGTGCCCCCGTGCGCACAAGGGGCGGAGGTCGCCGAGGCCCGGCGGCGGGTCAGCGAATCGTGAGGTTGCTCGCGTCGACCGTCCTGGTGAAGTCGACGGCCCCGTTCGTGAACCGGTACCAGCTCCCGGTGATCGGGTCCCAGGCGATCCCGTTGGGCGGACTGATGGTGGTGTTCGTGGCGCCCACCCTGACCCGGATCCGGTAGCCGGTGTCGGGCACCACGGTGAGGTACGACACGGTCCCCGTCGACACGATCGAGTAGCGGAGCAGCCCGACCGGCTTGGCCCAGTAGCCCGGGTTCAGGCCGAGCTCGGCCCACCCGGCCGGCCACCGCCCGGTGGCGTCGCGGTACGCCGTGAAGCGGCCCTGGAGCCCGGCCGAGACCGCGAAGAACTCGGTGCCGTAAGGGTTGTCCACCAGCGTCGTGGTGGTGGGCTTCACCGTGGTGGTCGTCGACGTGGTCGTGGTCGGCTTCACCGTGGTGGTCGTCGTCGACGTGGTCGTGGTCGGCTTGACCGTGGTGGTCGTCGTCGACGTGGTGGTGGTCGTCGACGTGGCCGTGGTGGTCGGCACCGTCGAGGTGGTCGGCACCGTCGTGGTGGTCGTGGACGTGCTGGTCGAGGCGGTCGTGGACGGGATCGTCACCGTGTCGGCCGTGACCTCGGTGCGGCGGTCCTCGCCGATCGTCTGCCCGTCGCGCTCGGCCGTCGCCCGGCCGGCATCGGTCAGCTGCTCGACCGCGAGCAACGTGCCGACGACGAACACGCCGACGACCACGGCGTACTCGGCCAGGGCGGCCCCTCGTGACCGCTCGGCCCGGCGGATCCGTCCGCTCCCGACACGCCCCATGCTCGCCTCCGGGAGCCACCACTCCCGCTGCAGGCATCGGCACGCCGGCGACCGGGCTGGAGCCCTGCGTCACCTGCTCCTCGAGGGTGCGGACGGGCGCACCGTGGCAGGGGGGCGCCAGCCGGCTGGCATCATGGGCCCGCATGGCGAGCCGGCTCGACACCGCACCGGTCACCTCCCCGGTCACCACCGACGGCGACGGCGACCACGACCGCTTCTCGCACTACGTGAAGAAGGCCGACATCGTGCGGGCCGCCGTGACCGGCCAGGCCGTCCAGGCCCTCTGCGGCAAGTGGTGGGTGCCCACGCGCGACCCCGAGCGCTACCCGGTCTGCCCCACCTGCGCCGAGATCATGGCCGGGCTGCGGGCCGGATGAGCCGGCCGAGCATCCGGCGTTGGTGACACACCCGCTCCGTACCATGCCTCCATGGAGAAGCGAGCGGGGCGGACCCCGTGAAGCTGGTGGTGCTGGCCGACGTGCACCTCGACCGGCCGTTCCGGTGGGCGGGGCCGGAGCTGGCCCGCCGGCTGCGTCAGCACGGGCGCGACGCAGTCGCCGCCACCGTCGACCTGGCGCTCGACGAGGACGCCGACGCCCTGCTCCTGGCCGGCGACCTGTACGAGCACGAGCTCACCGGCCCCGACACGGCTGCGTTCCTCCAGGCGCAGCTCGCCCGCCTGCAGCCGATCCCCGTGCTGGTGGCACCGGGCAACCACGACTGGCTGGGACCGACCAGCCTGTACCGGCGGGTCGACTGGTCCCCCAACGTCGTGGTGTTCACCACCGAGCGGCTCGGCGCGGTCGCGCTGGCCGAGGGGTTCACGGTGTGGGGCGGCGCCCACCTCCGGCCGGCGGGCACGCCCGGCTTCCTCGATCGCTTCCACGTGGAGGGCGGCGGGGTGCACGTGGCCCTGTTCCACGGCGCCGAGCAGGGCAGCCTGGCCATCGAGGGCGCCGACAAGGTGGCCCATGCCCCGTTTCGCGCCGAGCAGGTGCCGGCGGCCGGGCTGGCCCACGCCTTCGTGGGCCATCACCACCGGCCCGTGCACGGGCCCTGGCACTCGTACCCCGGCAACCCGGCACCGCTCGAGTTCGGCGAGGACGGCGTGCGGGGCGCGCTGGTGGCCACCGTCGCGGCCGACGGCGCCGTCACCGCCGAGCACCGCCGGGTGGCCCCGCTCGCGGCGTCCTTCGTCGACATCGACCTCGACGTCACCGGCTGCAGCTCGCTCGACGAGGTCCGGGGGCGGCTGCGCGAGCGGCTGGCCGGTGTCACGGGCGTCGCCCGGGTCACCGTCACCGGCGAGCTCGCAGCGTCTCTCGACCTCCGCCTGCCCGATCTCGAGGAGGTGGGTCGCGCGGCCGGCCTGCACGGCGTCGTCGTCCGGCCGGGAGCACTGCACCCGGGGATCGACGTCGACGCCGTCGCCGCCCAGCCCACCGTGGCCGGGCGGTTCGTCCAGCTCGTGCGGGCCCGCGAGCTGCGCCCCGACGTCGAGCGGCACGTGCTGCTGGCCGGCCTCCGCGCCCTCGCCGGGCGCGACGACCTCGAGGTGGTCTGATGCGACTCGCCGAGATCCGGGTCGAGGCCTTCGGCGCGCTCACCGACGTCACCCTGCGGCCGGCGGCCGGCCTCACCGTGGTCGCTGGCGCCAACGAGGCCGGCAAGTCCACGTGGCACGCCGCCTGCACGGTGGGGCTCACCGGCCTGCGGCGGGCCAAGGGCCGGGCCCGCTCCGACGATGCCCGCCTCCGCGAGCGGGCCCGGCCCTGGCACGACCCCCGCTGGGCCGTGGCCGCCGTGATCGAGCTGGCCGACGGCCGGCGGGTCGAGCTGCGCCACGACCTGGAGCGCGGGCTCGCCCGCGCCACCGACCTGGCGACGGGCCGCGACGTGTCGGCCGAGATCCTCGAGGAGGGCGCCCCCAACGGTGCCGGCTGGCTCGGCATCGATCGGGTCGCGTTCGCGTCCACGGCCTGCGTCTCGCAGGCCGACGTCCTGCGGGTGCACGGGCAGGGCGACCAGCTCCAGAGCTGGCTGCAGCGGGCGGCGGCCAGCTCGTCGGTCGACGAGTCGGCCGCAGCCGCCGTGGCCCGCCTCAAGGACGTGCTCGCCGAGCGGGTGGGCACCCGTCGCGCCACGACCAAGCCGCTCCGCCTGGCGGCCGACCGCCTCGAGCGGGCCCGGGCGGCCGCAGCCCGGGCCCAGGCCCAGCGAGCCGAGCTCGAGCGCCGGGTCGCCGAGGCCGACGGGCTGGTGCGAGCCGCCGAGCAGGCCGAGCAGCGCCTCCGGGCGGCGCGGGCGGCCCGGGCCGCCGACCATGCCGGCCGGCTGGCGGCACGCCTGCAGCGGGCCGAGGCGCTGTCCGCGCGGCACCAGGGGCCCCCGCCCGAGGTCGACGGCGCGGCCCACGCGGCCGAGGCGGCCGCCGCGATCCGCGCCTGGGAGGCGGCCGGATCGCCACCGGTGCCCCCGCCCCTGCCGTCGGCGGCGATCCGGGCCGCCCTGGCCGACCAGGGCGGTGCGCCGGGCACCGGCGGGCAGCCGGGCACCGGCGGGCAGCCACGCACCGCCGGGCGGTCCGCCGGCCGTCGCACCCGCCGCCTGGCCGTCGCGCTCGTGGCCGCGCTCGCGGTGGCCGCCGCGAGCGGACTCGTCGCCGCCGCCGTGGCGCCGCTGGCCGGAGCGGCGCTGGCCGTCCTCGGGCTGCTCGCCGTCGCCGTCGGCGTCACCCGGGCCCTCGCCAGCAGCCGGGCCGAGCAGGCCCATCGCCGCGACCTGCTCCAGCGCGACCTGCAGCTGGCCCTCGACCGCGAGGAGGCCCTGGCGCGATGGCAGGCCGCGCGGCGCCACGCCGAGGCCGCACTGCGCGCCGCGGCGGCCGGGGCCGGGCTCCGCGCCACCGACCCTCCCGATGCGCTCGTCGGCCGGCTCCGGTCCTGGCTGGAGCGCCGACCGGCAGAGGTGCGCGCCCAGCAGGCCGACCGCCAGGAGTGGCTCGAGCTGCAGGCCCTCCTCGCCGGCGGCACCCTGGCCGAGCTGGCCGCGTCGGCGGTTGCGGCCAGCGCCACCGCCGGCGACCTGCTCGCCCAGTGCTCCCCGGCCGAGGTGGCCGCCGCACGGGGCACCGACCCCGAGGCCCTGGCCGCCGCCGCCGCTGACGCCCGGCTGGCCGCGGCGACCGCCCGGGCGCGCCTCGACGGCGCCACCGAGCACCTCGTCAGCCCGGTCGAGGCGGCCGAGGAGCTGGCCGCCGCCGAGGCCGAGGTCGAGCGCCTCACCGCCCTGGGCGACTCGCTCACCCTGGCGGGCGAGCTGCTCACGCAGGCCGCACGCGAGGTGCACGCCGACGTGGCGCCCGACATCGCCCGGCGCGTCGGCGAGCACCTCGGCCGGGTCACCTCCGGCCGCTATCCCGAGGCGTTCGTCGACACCGGCGACCTCACGGTGCGGGTCCGCACGCCCGAGGGTGACGTCCGCCCCGCCGTCGCCCTGTCGCACGGCACGGCCGAGCAGGTGTACCTCCTGCTCCGGGTGGCGATGGTCGAGCGGCTGACACGGCCCGGCGAGGTGTGCCCCCTGCTGCTCGACGAGCCCACCGTGCACGCCGACCCCGAGCGCACCCTCGCCGTCCTCGAGCTCCTCCACGAGCTGAGCCTCGAGCACCAGATCGTTCTGTTCAGCCAGGAGGCCACGGTCGAGGCCTGGGCCGCCGAGCACCTGGGCGCACCCCGCGACCGGCTCATCCGCCTCGACGGCCCCGCCGGAACCCCGGTCGTGGCCCTCGCCGGCTGACGAGCGAGAGCCACGCTTGCGGGGCTCCGGCGTGCAAGGGTGCAGCCGTGACCGAGCGGGAGAAGATGCTGAGCGGCGAGCACTACCGGGCCGGAGACCCCGAGCTGGTCGCCGACCGCCGGGCCTGCGCGCGGCTCCTCGCGGCCTACAACGCCACGCTCGACCCGCAGACCCGCCACGAGATGCTCGACGAGCTCCTCGGCGGCGTCGGTCCCGGGGTGGAGATCCGCTCGCCGTTCTGGTGCGACTACGGCACGTACACCTTCGTGGGCGGTGGGGTGTTCGCCAACTTCGGGCTGGTGGTGCTCGACTGCGCGTCGGTCACCATCGGCGACGGCACGCAGATCGGCCCCTACGTGCAGCTGCTGGCGGCCGACCACCCGCGTGACCCAGCCGCCCGACGCTCCGGGGTGGAGATGGCAGCCCCCGTGGTCATCGGTCGCAACGTGTGGATCGGGGCCGGCGTCATCGTCTGCCCTGGTGTCACCGTGGGTGACGACAGCGTGATCGGGGCCGGCAGCATCGTCACCCGCGACCTACCCGCCGGCGTCGTCGCCGCCGGCAACCCCTGCCGGGTGCTGCGCACGCTGGCGGAGGGCTGAGCCTCACGCTCAGCCGAGCCACCAGGCCTGGAAGGGCATCGGCGGGAACAGCACGTCGAGGAGCAGGCCGCCGGCGTCGGTGCGCACCTCGCAGTCGGCCACGCTCTCGAGCAGCTGGCCCAGGCTGCGGTTGCCGAGGAGCAGGTTGCAGAAGGCGGCCCGGGGCATGCCGGCGTCGCCCCCGGACTCGCCCCCCGGCGGCGCCCACGGCTCCACCGCCGCCACCCGTCCCTCCTCCAGGCGGAGTCGGAGACCGAGCCCCGAGAAGTCGACGCGCAGCTCGCCGCTGAACCCCGGCGCCGGCGACGCGGCCAGCCGGCGTTCGAGCACCGGCCCGATGGCTGCCACCAGCGCGGCCAGGTCGGGGATGCGCACGTACACGCCGTACGGGTGGCCGGGCGACACGCCCAGCCGGGCGCCGAGGCACCGCAGCAGCGGGTGCGCCGCAGGGAGCCCGAAGGTGACCCCGACGAGCCCGCGCCGGCGCGCCTCGGCGTGCAGATGCGCCAGCACCGCCCCGGCCGGCTCCAGCCAGCCGTGCCCCGGCAGCAGCTCGACCGCCCGCACCGCCAGCACCCCCTCCCACGGCTCGTGGTGGTGCGCCAGGTAGCCGATGGGCCGGCCCGGCCCATCGGCGGGGCCCCGGCGCTCGATCACGAGCAGGGTGCACGCCTGGATCGCCCCGGGACGGCGAGCCAGCTCGTGGGCGAAGGCGGCCTCGTCGCGCACGGCCCCCAACGCCCCCCGGGCGGCCGGCCACGTGCGGTCGACCGAGGACAGGAAGGCCAGATCGCCGGCGGTGGCCGGCCGCAGCGCGACCGGGCCGCCCGTGTCCGGCGGCCGGCCCCCCGGCCGCCAGAACGGCTGGGGACGCAGGTCGAGGGCGTACTCGTACCCGAAGCGGCGGTAGTACCCGGGGATCCCGGTGATGAACTGCAGGAGGTGGCCCGCGGCCCGGCCGCGATCGTGGGCCTCGTCCATCTGGAGCCGGATCAGCCCGCGGTCGCGGTGGTCGGCCCGAGTGCCCACCAGCTCGGGGCGGCCGACCGGGAGGGTCGCACCGCCGCAGGACCACACCTGCGGGATCGTGCACATCGACGACACGACCTCGCCGGTGGCCACGTCCTCCACCACGGTGAGCTCGTCCAGCGAGAAGGTGGGGTGGTCGAGCTCGAACAGCTCGCGCGTCCACTCGGCGATGGACAGGTCGGGGGGCTGGTCGCCCGGGCTGGTGTGCAGCAACCCGTTGAGCTCGACCAGCTGCCCGACGTCGCCGGGCCGGCCGGTGCGCAGCACCAGGCCGTCGCCGAGGTCGCGCGGAACCGTCACCGGGCCAGTCCAGCCCACCCCGCCGGGGACGGCCAGCGGGTTTGCGGGCCGGCTCCTCACGGACGGGCGGGCGGCGCCGACAGGACGGGCGGAGGTGACGGCGATGACGACCTTCGGCGTGGTCTGCCAGTACCCCGGGGACGGTGGCCGGCCGGCCACCGTCGTGGTGACGGTGCGCGCATCCGGGCCGGACGACGCCGTTCGGCTGGCCACCGGCCTGGCCGCGGTGCGCCACCCCGGCGCCCAGGCGGTGCGCGTGCTGCCCTGACCCCTGGCGCCTGGTAGAAGGCGGCATGGTCTCCGAGCTGTTCGACCCCGCCGCCTGGCGCCCCGTGGAGGGGTTCGACTTCACCGACATCACCTACCACCGGGCCGTCGACCAGGGCACCGTGCGCATCGCCTTCGACCGGCCCGAGGTGCGCAACGCCTTCCGGCCGGGCACCGTCGACGAGCTGTACCGGGCCCTCGACCACGCCCGGCAGACCAGCGACGTGGGCTGTGTGCTGCTCACCGGCAACGGCCCGTCGCCGCGCGACGGCGGCTGGGCGTTCTGCTCGGGGGGCGACCAGCGCATCCGGGGCCGCGACGGCTACCGCTACGCCGGGGGCGACACGGCCGACTCCATCGACCCGGCCCGCACCGGCCGGCTCCACATCCTCGAGGTGCAGCGCCTGATCCGGTTCATGCCCAAGGTGGTGATCGCGGTGGTGCCCGGCTGGGCGGCCGGCGGCGGCCACAGCCTGCACGTCGTGTGCGACCTGACCATCGCCAGCCGCGAGCACGCCCGGTTCAAGCAGACCGACGCCGCGGTGGCCAGCTTCGACGGCGGGTTCGGCTCCGCCTACCTGGCGCGCCAGGTGGGTCAGAAGTTCGCCCGGGAGATCTTCTTCCTCGGCCTCGAGTACGCCGCCGACGACGCCCACCGCATGGGCATGGTGAACGCGGTCGTGCCCCACGACCAGCTCGAGGTGGTCGCGTTGGCGTGGGCCGGCCACGTGAACCGCCAGAGCCCGACGGCCCAGCGGATGCTGAAGTTCGCCTTCAACCTGGTCGACGACGGCCTGGTGGGCCAGCAGGTGTTCGCCGGCGAGGCGACCCGGCTGGCGTACATGACCGACGAGGCGGCCGAAGGGCGGGACGCCTTCCTCGAGAAGCGCCCACCCGACTGGTCGCCCTTCCCCTGGCACTACTGAGCGGCCCGGGCGGCGGGCCGTCAGGGTCGACGGCGCACGTCGGCGTGGTCGAAGCAGGCCAGGAGCGCCTCGACGTCGGCCACGTCGCCGTCGAGGCGGACCGACCCGGCCTCCAGGCCGTCGCGGAGCGCGGTCCGGCCGCCGGCGAGGGCGGCCCACGCCGGCAGGTCGAGGTGCACCACGACGTCTCCGGGCCCGGCCGGGCCCTCGAGCACCTCGGCCACGCCGCGGCGCACGTGGAGCCCGGCCCACGTGTCCGAGTCGGTGAAGTGCCACCGCAGCACCCGGTCGATCGAGGCCGTGGCCACCGGATCGATCCGGACGCGCAGGGCGCGCACGTAGGTGTCGGGGGGCGCGGCCAGCACGGCCCGCTCGGCCGGGCGCTGGTCGAGCCACGTGCGATCCACGAGCCCCTCGAGCTCGCGAGCCCGCGTGAGCAGCGCCGAGCGCACGTTGGCCGACGTGGTGGCCCGGGCCTGGTTGCGGAAGGCGGCGGCGCCGACCCGCCGGGCGGCGACATCCCCGGGTTCGCCTCGCAGCAGCCACGAGCCGAGCCGGGCCGCCCAGGCCACGTCGTCGTCGTCGCCGGCCAGCGCCCGCTCGGCCGCGGCGAGCACCGACGCCCGCCCGCCCATTGCCGCGACGGCGCGGCGCGCCTCCTCCGACGGGGGCAGCGCCAGCAGGTCCGCCTCGTCACGCGTCCACCAGCCGAACAGACCGGTGTGGATCTGGCGGACGTGGTGGCGCACCAGGCCGTAGAGCTGCCGGGTCCAGGGAGCGTCGGCCAGGTGCGGTGGCAGCTGGAGCCCGGCCGCCACGTCGCGGGGATCGAGGCCGCGGTTGAGGCCGCGCACCGTCTGGTCCCAGAGGAACTGCAGCGCGTCGCGGTAGTCGGTGAGCGCCCGACGGACCTCGGCCCGGCCGGACACCGGCGGGCCGTGCACCCCCACCAGGTGCTCGGGGTCCATCGCCCGGATCCGGTCGACCGCCGCCACGTGCGCCAGCGGATCCCGGTACGACTCGCCCCTGAGGGCGAACACGTTGAACAGGGCCGGCCACACGTGGTTGTTGACCACCACGCCGTGGTCGGGCAGCCACACGATGATCGTGTCGTCGCTGTCCGATGGGGCCGGCACCAGGTGGAACCGCACGCCGGCCAGACGAACCTCGGCCTCGGCGTCCACGGTGCGGGTGGGGGGCAGGTACCCGGCCGTGCGGGGGCCGCCGCGGGGGTCGAAGAACCACGGGCCGATCCCGTGGTTCGGCATGGCGTCGGGCCCGTCGGCCGGCAGGAGGCCACCGAACTGCGTGAGCACCCCCCACACGTAGGCCGGCCCGATCTCCACCGACACCCGTCGCAGGTTGGCGTCGACGCCTACGTGGCCCCAGATCTCCTGCCCGGGCCCGGGCCCGTCGGGGAAGTAGGCGCGGGTGCCGTTGGTGTAGTGGAAGTGCGTGTAGAGCACCGCCTGGACCGCCTCGCGGGTGAAGGCCGCGAACGCCTCCCGGTGATCGCGGGCCTCCTCCACGCTCTCGCCGGTGTCGATCACCACCGCCCCGTCGGGGCCGACCACCACCGTGCTGTTGGCCAGGCCGTACCCCACCGCGCAGGCGACCTCGTCGGTGACGCGCACCAGGCGAGGCTCGAACCAGGCCGAGTGCTCCACCAGCCGGCGGTTCGCCACCTCGCCCTTGGGGCCGGTGACCACCTGGTCCGGCTGGCCACCCCCGTCGCCCGCGAACCCCTCCATCGGTGCCCCCCGTCCCCGTCGTCGTCGTCGCCGTCGTCGTCCCCGTCCCCGGTCGCGGCGCCGCCGAACCTACCGGGCCCCGTCTCGGTCGCGCTGGGCCCGCCTCAGCGTCGACGGACGCGATCGGGCCGACGACGAGCAGGACTACCCTCCCGAGAGCCGACCACGCTTCCCCCGGCGTCTCGGCCATCCCGACATGCAGCTGCACCTGGGCGACGCCGAGCCGTTCCGCCACCACGTCGCGCCCGGCCGCGGCCCCGAGCTCGGGGCCACCCCGCGCCGCCGTCGCCGGCGCGCCGCGGCCGTCGCCGTCGTGGTCGCGCTGGTCGGGTTGGCCACCGCATGCAGCGACTCGCTCGACGGCGGGCCCCAGCTGGCCCCGCCGGCCACGGAGCTCACCGGGGTCGACCCGGGCGAGGTGCTCGACCAGCAGCCCCTCGAGCTCCCGCCCGGCACCCCCGGGCGCGGCCTGCGGATCACGTACGCCTCCAGCGCGCCCACGGGCGAGACCATCCCCGTCACCGGCGTGCTCCTCGTCCCCGAGGGCGAGCCGCCTCCCGGCGGCTGGCCGGTGGCCGCCTGGGGTCACCCCACCGTCGGGCTCGGCGACACCTGCGCGCCGTCGGCCTCGTCGCCCTTCCAGCTCCCCGAGGCTGACGCCCTCCTGGCCCAGGGCATCGCGGTGGCCGCCACCGACTACCCCGGACTGGGCACGCCGGGCACCCACCCGTACCTGGTCGGGGAGTCGGAGGGTCGAGCGGTGCTCGACGCGGCGCGCGCCGCGGCGGTCGTGGGCGGCACCGGGCCGGTGGTGGCGTGGGGCCACTCCCAGGGCGGCCACGCCGTGCTCTGGGCGAGGTCGATCGCGGCCCGCTACGCCCCCGACCTCGACCTGCGGGGGGTCGCCGCGGCCGCCCCCGTCACCGACCTGGCCTCGTTCGTCGCCCCGGGCCTCGAGGACCCGACCCTGTTCCCCCTCACCGCGACGGTGATCGTGTCGTGGGCCACCGTCTACGAGGACACCTCGCTCGACGACCTGCTCGAGCCCGAGTACGCCGCCGCGGCCGCCGCCGCCACCGAGGCCTGCTACGTGGAGTTCGTGGTGGCCGGCCAGGCGATCGACCCCCAGGCCGTGCTCCTCGACGACCCGGCCAACGTCGAGGACTGGCTCGTCCTGCTGGAGGAGAACTCGGTGCCCGCCACCGCCTCCGGCGGGCCCGTCCTGCTCAGCCACGGCGACGACGACGCGCTCGTGCCCGCGGTCGGTACCGACACCCTCGCCGCCGAGCTGTGCACCGGGGGCGTGGCCGTCAGGTTGCTCCGCGATCCCACCTGGGACCACGGCCAGGCCTACGAGGCAAACCTCCCCGAGATCACCTCGTGGCTCGTCGACCGCCTGGCCGGCCGACCCGCCCCCGACGACTGCTGACACGAGGCGCCCGTCGGACGTGCCCGCCCGGCCGCGGTCGCCGCTCCGCTCACCAGACCGTGAGCGGGCGCGGGTGGACGTGCTCCCGGAGGCGGGGATCCTTGGTGACGAGCTGCCAGCCGCGCTCCACGGCCGTGGCGCGGACCAGCCGATCGGCCGTCGTCCGACGAGCTGGCTACGCTCCTGGTCCGCCGCCGGGCGAATGATCCGCGCTCCTGCCACGTCGGCGGCGATCAAGGGAACATGCAGGTCCACCTGGTCGACGGCACATACGAGTTGTTCCGCTACCACTTCGCGCCCAACAACCGCGACCCCGACCTCGGGGCCACCCGGGGCGTGGTGGGCAGCCTGCTCCGGCTCGTCGCCGAGGGGGCCACCCACGTGGGCGTGGCCACCGACCACGTGATCGAGAGCTTCCGCAACGACCTGTGGCCGGGCTACAAGACCTCGGCCGGCATGCCCCCCGAGCTGCTCGCCCAGTTCCCCCTGGTGGAGGAGGCGGTGGCCGCGGCCGGGTTCTCGGTGTGGCCCATGGTGGAGCTGGAGGCCGACGACGCCCTGGCCACCGCCGCCGGTGTGGCGGCAGCCGACCCCCGGGTGGAGCGGGTGGTCATCTGCACCCCCGACAAGGACCTGGGCCAGTGCGTCGGCGGCAAGGTGGTGCAGCTCGACCGCCGGACCCAGCGGGTGCTCGACGCCGACGGCGTGCGGGAGAGGTTCGGCGTCCCGCCGGCCTCGATCCCCGACTACCTGGCCCTGGTGGGCGACTCGGCCGACGGCTTCCCCGGTGTGCCCGGCTGGGGGGCCAAGTCGGCCGGGGCCGTGCTGGCCCGCTACGGCCACCTCGAGTCGATACCCGCCGCACCCGGCCAGTGGGACGTCCCCGGCCTGCGGGGTGCACCCAAGCTGGCCGCCAGCCTGGCCGAGCACCTCGACGAGGCCTACCTGTTCCGGCGGATCGCGACGCTGGAGACCGATGCCGCGGTCGGCACCGTCGACGACTGGCGCTGGACGGGCCCCACCGAGCGGTTCCCGGAGGTGTGCGCCCGGCTGGGTGACACGCCGCTGGCCGAGCGGGCGCAGCGGGCCCGGCGCCGGGCCTAGCGGGTCCGACACCGCCTGTTCACCCCGACGTCGGCGCCCGGCCACCTCGCCCGTGCGAGCATGCCGTCGAGCCGCTCCGACAGCCGGCCTGGAGGTGACCCGGTGACCGACGACGAGCCGACGAGGGTGGCGGATGGGGGAGACGAGGCGTCTCCCCCCCACAGGCGCCCGCGCATCGACCTGACCCCGGCACTGCACGAGGCCGGTCACGAGGTGGCCGACCTCGGCCTCGAGGGCGTCCCCGACACCGGCCCGGTCGTCACCCACCACGACACCGCTCGCGAGGCCCCGGGGGTCGACGGCGACCCGGAGGCCGACGTGGCCATGGAGTGGCCGGCCGACTGATGCCCGTCGGGCGCTAGGGTCCGACGCCACACACGACCAAGGGGGACACATGACACCCGAGGAGACGGCAGCCGCCACGGCCGAGGCGATCAGCGGCCTGGGAAGCCACTTCATGCTCGACGGCGCCACGTATGCCAAGGGCGCCGCGCTGGGCTTCGAGGGGATGAACTTCTACGTGGCCGGTCGCGGGGGCGTGCTGGGCCACACCGACGGGGCCGTGGTCGCCGCGACCTTCGTGTTCTTCAACCCCGACCTCGTGGTGGCCGGCTGGCAGCAGGGCCTCGACGTCATGCCGCCGCTGCGCTCGGCCGAGGAGTTCGCCGGGTGCGCCCACGAGTGGGCCCGCACCCACCTGCCCGACGGCCTCGACTACCCCCGTCTGGCCGAGCTGGCAGGCACGGTCGTCGCCGCGGCCGCCCCGGCCATCGCGCCGCTCTTCGCCGGGTGGCGGACCCTGGCCGAGCCCGACGCCGGCGATGCCAAGGCCCTGGCCCTCCACCGGATGAACGCGCTCCGGGAGCTGCGGGGCGCCTACCACGGCGCCGCCGTGATCGCGGCCGGGCTCACCCCGATGGAGGCGGTCGTGTACCGCCAGCCCCACATGGCCCCGCTGTTCGGGTGGGTGGAGCCGTACCCCGACCCCGCCGCCCTCGAGGCCCGCTGGCAGCAGGCCGACGCCCTCACGAACCGGATGATGGGCGCCGCCCTGGCCGTGCTCGACGAGCGCGAGCGCGACGAGCTCGCGGCACTTGCCAACGCCGCCCACGACGCCACCAAGGGATGACGCGGGCAGGTCGCTCCGGCCGGCCGTGCTGCTGCGCGGCTTCCCCGGCGACGCGCTCCCGGGCGACGTGCTGGGGTGGAGCAGCGGCGACCACCTGACCGCCTCGGCCGCGGTTGACGCGCCCGGTGGTGGGGCTGGCCCCACCCCGCACACGCCAGCGGGCTGGATGGTCGGCCGGCCCCGCCGTCCGTACCGTCGGGGGTGCCCCCACCGAAAGGAGCACCGATGAGCACCCTGGAGCCGGGAGACGGCACCGAGGCCGCACCGGGCAACACCCCCACCCCTGAGCCCGCCCCTGCCCCGCAGGCCGAGATCACCCCGCCGCCGGCCGCGGCCAGGCCGCCGGGCAACGGCTACGGCACCGCCGCCCTGGTGCTCGGCATCGTGGCGCTCGTGGCCGCCGTGAACGGCTGGATGGTGATCACCATCCCCCTCGCCTTCGCCGGAGGGATCCTCGCCATCGTGTTCGGCGTCCTGAGCATCAAGGCGGCCCGCCGGGGCGAGGCCACGAACGGCGGTCAGGGCAAGGCCGGCGTGATCACCGGCAGCATCGCCGTGGGCCTGCTCGTGGTCGGTGCCCTCGTCCTCGGGATCGTGGGCGTGGCCACCGACTGGGACTTCGGCGACCGGGACGGCCGCTGGCGCGACCGCTGGCACGACCGCTGGGAGGACGAGTACGACTCCTTCGACGAGTGCCTCGACGACGCCCGCGACGCCGCCGACGTCCGGGTCTGCATCGATCAGTACCCTGCCGAGGCCCGCGAGGCCGGGCTCCGCTCCGCCGGCTGACCGACCGGCGGCCCATGGCTCGACGAGCCCCCGCACCCCCGTCGAGCGCCGACGCGACCGCCACCACCTGGTGGCGGTCGCTGGCGTTCGCCGTCACCGGCCTCGGGTGGGGGGCGCTGTGGTGGGTGATCCTGCTGTACGGGGTGGTCGTCGCCCTGGGGGCCGGCCCGCTGTGGCTGGTCGCGGCCCCGGGCACCGTGGTGCTCGCCCGCCAGGGCGCCCGAGCCGAGCGCGCACGGGTCCGCGCCCAGCTGGGCGTGGCCATCCCCTCGCCCTACCGGGCCGCGCCCGGCTCGTGGTGGGAGCGGTTCAAGGCGGGCGCGGCCGACCCCGCCACCTGGCGCGACCTCACGGCCCTGGCGCTGCTCGGCCCGGCGAGCCTGCTGGCGCTGGCCGGGGTGGTGATCACCGCCGGCGCGGCCCTCGGGCTGCTGCTGTCGCCGCTGTGGCTCGGCCCCGGCGAGGTCGAGCTGATCGGCGTCGACCTCCCCCGCCTGGCCGCGGCCGTCGCCCTGCCGCTGGCCGGCCTCGCCCTCGCCGCCGCCGTCCCGCTGCTCGCACCCCGCCTGCTCCGCCTGCCGGAAGCCCTCGACCTGGCCCTGCTCGGGAGCGATCGCGCCGCGCTGCGCGCGCAGACCCGCCGCCTCGCCCGCTCGCTCGATCTCACCGAGGAGGCCGCCGAGGCGGAGCGGCGCCGCATCGAGCGCGACCTCCACGATGGCGTCCAACCCCGGCTCGTCACCCTGGCCATGGACCTCGGCCTGGCCCGCCAGGCGCTCGACCGGGGAGACGCCGATCGGGCCGGCGAGCTCGTCGCCCGGGCCCACGAGCAGGCCAAACTGGCCATCGCCGGCCTCCGAGAGGTGGCGCGGGGTGTGCACCCCGAGGTGCTCGAGCGCCGCGGCCTCACCGCCGCGCTGGCCACGCTGGGCGAGGGCGGCGGCCTGCCGGTGGCGGTGGCGGTGGACCTCCCGGGTCGCCCCGCACCCGAGGTGGAGCGGGCGGCCTGGTTCGTCGCCGCCGAGGCCGTCGCCAACGCCGTGCGCCACAGCGGGGCGTCCCACGTGGCCGTGTCGGTCGAGCTGGCCGGGCCCCACACCATGGTCGTGCGGGTGGGCGACGACGGCCGAGGCGGGGCCGCTCCCGCCGGCGGCGGCGGCCTCGACGGCCTGCGAGCCCGGGCCGAGAGCCTGGGCGGCGCGTTGGCCGTCACCAGCCCGCCGGGTGGCCCCACGACGGTGGAGGCCACGCTCCCCTTCCCCGACCGCGACGTACAGGAGGTGACCTGATGCGGGTCCTCGTCGTGGAGGACGCCGTGCTGCTGCGCGCCGGGCTGGTGCGCCTCCTCGGCGAGGCCGGCCACCAGGTGGCCGAGCTGGGCGATGCCGAGCGCGTGCCCGAGCTGGTCGAGCGCGAGCGACCCGACCTGGTGCTGCTCGACGTGCGGCTCCCGCCGTCGTTCACCACCGAGGGCCTCCGGGCGGCGCGCGAGATCCGCGACCGGGCGCCCGGCGTGGCGGTGCTGGTGCTCTCGCAGTACGTGGAGGCCGGCGAGGCCGTGCACCTGGTCGCCGGCGACCAGGGCGGCCTGGGCTACCTGCTCAAGGACCGCGTGGCCGACGTGGCCGAGTTCCTGGAGGCCGTCGACACGGTGGGAGCGGGCGGCACCGTGATCGACCCGGAGGTGGTGCGCCAGCTGGTCGCCGGGGCCCGGCGCCGCGATCCGCTGGCCCGCCTCACGCCCCGCGAGCGCGAGGTGCTCGACCTGATGGCCCAGGGCTGCTCCAACGCCGCCATCGCCCGGCGCCTGGTGGTGTCGGACGGGGCCGTGGAGAAGCACATCTCGAGCATCCTGGCCAAGCTCGGCATCACCGGGGGCGAAGACGTGCACCGGCGCGTGCAGGCGGTGCTCACCTACCTGGACGCGCACCCATGACCGCGCCGAGGTGGAGCGGCGTCGCCACCTCCAGCTGCGCGTAGGTGCACGAGCGCGGCTCCCGGTCGTCGCGCCAGCGCACGAACTGGGTGGCGTGGCGGAAGCGGCTGCCGGCCAGCTGGTCGAAGCGCACCTCCACCACCCGCTCCAGCCGGACGGGCTCCCACGAGAGATCCTTGGCGGCGTTCCACCGGCTCACGTTGCCCGGCAGCCTGTCCTCGGCGCGGGCCTCGGGGCTCGCCCACGCCGCCCAGGGGTGGCCCACCAGGGCGCCCTCCTGCAGCGGGGCCAGCAGATCACGCAGCTCCCGGCGGAACCGGGCCGTGAACCCGGTGCACACCCCGGCGTGCTGCAGCCGCCCGTCGTCGTAGAGGCCGAGCAGGAGCGACCCCGCTCCCTCACCGTCCTTGTGCCAGCGGAAGCCCGCCACCACGCAGTCGGCGGTGCGGCGGTGCTTCACCTTCACCAGCACCCGCTCGCCCGACCGGTAGGCCAGATCGGCCGGCTTGGCCACCACGCCGTCGATGCCGGCCCCCTCGAAGCGCTCGAACCAGGTGCGGGCCGCCTCCGGGTCGGTGGTCGACGGCGTGAGGAACAGCGGGGGTCGCGCGCCCGCCAGCGCCGTGGCCAGCAGCCGGCTGCGCTCGGCCTGGGGGTGGGAGCGGAGATCGCGGTCCCCCAGCGCCAGCAGGTCGAAGGCGAGGTAGGCGGCGGGGGTCTCCGCGGCCAGCCGCCGCACCCGCGAGTCGGCCGGGTGGATGCGCTGCGACAGCGCGTCGAAGTCGAGACCGGCGGCGCCCGGCACCACCACCTCGCCGTCGAGCACGCACCGCTCCGGGAGCTGGGCCCGCAGCGGGACGAGCAGCTCGGGGAAGTAGCGGGTGAGCGGACGCTCGTTGCGGCTGGTCAGCTCGACCTCGTCGCCGTCGCGGAACACCAGGCAGCGGAAGCCGTCCCACTTCGGCTCGTAGAGCCATCCCTCGCCGATGGGCAGCTCGGTGGCGGCCCTGGCCAGCATGGGGGCGACCGGCGGCAGCACGGGCAGGCGCACGCGAGGCAGCATGCCCGCTCGGGAACCGCGGCGCGCCGGCAGGCGTCGGAAGTTGCGACGGATCCAGGAGGGACACATGCAACGCAACCTGCTCGCCGGGCTCGCAGCCGCGACCGTGGCCGCCGTGCTGCTCGCCGCGTGCTCCGACGCCAAGATCACGACGCCCGCCGGTGGCGGCGGCACGGCCGGTGGGGCGGGCATCGCGGCCACCGGCACGGGCCGGGTGACCGGCACGCCCGACACGGCCACCGTCAACCTCGGCGTGCAGGTGCGCGCCGACACCGCGGCGGCCGCCCTCGACCGGGCCAACCAGGGCGCCGCGGCCGTGATCGACGTCCTCCGCCGGAACGGCGTCGACGAGGCCGACATCGCCACGTCGAACCTGTCGATCTACCCCGTGTACGACGAGAACGGCCAGCGGGTGACCGGCTACGAGGCCAGCAACACGGTGACCGCCACCCTGCGCGACGTCGACGGAGCCGGCACGCTGATCGACGCCACCGCCCGGGCGGCCGGGGACGACGTGGTGCTCAACGGCATCAGCTTCTCCATCTCGGACACCGGCGAGATGATGCAGCAGGCCCGCCAGCAGGCCGTCGAGGCGGCCCAGGCCCAGGCCGAGGAGCTGGCGGCCGCGGCCGGCGTGTCGCTGGGCGAGCTGATCTCGCTCACCGAGAGCGGCGGGGTGACGCCGCCGGTGCCGTACGCGACCCAGGCCGACATGGGCGGCGGGGTGCCGATCGAGCCCGGCACCCAGGAGCTCTCGCTCACGGTCACCGCGGTCTACGCCATCGGGGGCTGAGGCGCCCCGCTGCGGCCCGTCCCCTGCCGGCTGGCCACGGCCCCGGGGCCAGCCGGTAGCCTTCAGGCCGCTATGACCGACGATCACCCTCTCCGCGCCCGGCTCACCGACCTCCAGCAGCGCAAGGAGGAGGCGATCAACGCCGGCTCCCCCCGGGCCGTCGAGCGCCAGCACGCCAAGGGCAAGCTCTTGGCCCGCGAGCGCGTCGAGTACCTCCTCGACCCCGGGTCGTTCCACGAGCTCGACATGCTGGCCCGCCACCGGGCCCACGCCGCCGGGCTGGAGGAGCGCCCCTACACCGACGGGGTCATCACCGGCTGGGGCACGGTCGACGGCCGCAAGGTCTTCATCTTCTCGCAGGACTTCACCGTGTTCGGCGGGGCGCTGGGCGAGGTGTTCGCCGAGAAGATCCACAAGGTGATGGACCTGGCCCTCAAGGTGGGCGCGCCCGTCATCGGCCTCAACGACGGCGCCGGCGCCCGCATCCAGGAAGGCGTGGTCTCGCTGGCCTCGTACGGCGGCATCTTCCACCGCAACGTGCAGGCGAGCGGCGTGATCCCGCAGATCTCGGTGATCCTCGGCCCCTGCGCCGGGGGGGCCGTGTACTCGCCGGCCATGACCGACTTCATCTTCATGGTGCGCGAGAGCTCGCACATGTTCATCACCGGGCCCGACGTGGTGAAGACGGTGACGGGCGAGGAGGTCACCCTCGAGGAGCTGGGCGGGGCCATGAGCCACGCCACCAAGTCGGGCGTGGCCAGCTTCGTCTCGCCCGACGAGAAGGCCTGCCTCGACGACGTGCGCTACCTGCTGTCGTTCCTGCCGTCCAACAACCTGGAGGAGCCGCCCGCGTTCGAGACCGGCGACGACCCCGAGCGCCGCACCCCCGAGCTGATCGACCTGCTGCCCGACAGCCCGAACAAGCCCTACGACATGAAGAAGGTCATCGCCGCCGTCGTCGACGACGGCGACTTCTTCGAGTACTTCCCCCACTGGGCCGGCAGCATCGTGTGCGGCTTCGCCCGCCTCGAC
Source organism: Acidimicrobiales bacterium (assembly GCA_016716005.1). Classification (NCBI taxonomy): domain Bacteria; kingdom Bacillati; phylum Actinomycetota; class Acidimicrobiia; order Acidimicrobiales; species Acidimicrobiales bacterium. Next base: position 2,277,069 of record JADJXE010000001.1, on the reverse strand, counting down.
GGGCACCCCGTGGGCGTCGTGGGCAACCAGCCGATGATGCTGGCCGGCGTGCTCGACATCGAGAGCTCGGAGAAGGCGGCCCGCTTCGTGCGCACCTGCGACGCCTTCAACATCCCGCTCGTCACCTTCGTCGACGTGCCCGGCTTCCTCCCCGGCGTCGACCAGGAGTACGGCGGCATCATCCGCCACGGGGCCAAGCTGCTCTACGCGTACTGCGAGAGCACGGTGCCCCGCGTCCAGGTGATCACCCGCAAGGCCTACGGCGGCGCCTACGTGGTCATGAACTCCAAGTCGATCGGCGCCGACCTGGCCTTCGCCTGGCCCTCGGCCGAGCTGGCGGTGATGGGCCCGCAGGGCGCGGTGGAGATCGTCTACCGCCGCGAGCTGATGCAGGCCGCCGACCCCGAGGCCCGCCGGGCCGAGCTGGTCGCCGAGTACACCGAGAAGCACGCCAACCCCTACGAGGCCGTGGAACGGGGCTACGTCGACGACGTGATCGACCCGGCCGAGACCCGCCCCAAGCTCATCGCCGGCCTGCGCATGCTGCGCTCCAAGCGCGAAGAGCTGCCCAAGCGCAAGCACGGCAACGTGCCGCTGTAGACCGGAGCCGCCCCGCATGGCCCCCAACCACCGGACCTCCGTCCCCGGCCCCGACGAGATGGCGGCCATCGTCGCCGCGGTCGAGGTGCTGTGGCCCCGGCCGGTCGTGCTGGAGGCGCCGGCCGGCCCCACGACCCCCGCCTGGCGGTTCTCCGGGCGCTGGTGGAACCGCCCGCTCCCCCGCCGCCGCGACCGGCCCTGACGCGTCGGCGCGCCATGACCCCCGAGCTCACCACCGTCGCCGACGACGAGGCCGTGCTCTTCGACGGGCCGGAGGTGACGGCCTACATCGGGCTCGAGCCCGACACCGTCTACGAGCTCGAGGGCGTCGAGGTGCGCACCCTCCCCCGTCCGCCGGGCGAGCTCCTGTGCCGCTTCGCCACCGTCAACGACGTCCACTTCGGCGAGACCGAGTGCGGGATCATCGAGGGACTCGACGCCGGGCCGGTGCTCTCCGTGCCGGAGGGGGCGACGCCCTATCCCGAGCTGATGAACCGGGCCGCCGTCCCCGAGATCGCCGCGATCGAGCCGGCGGCCGTGCTGGCCAAGGGCGACCTGACGGCAGCCGGCCGCCCCGAGGAGTACGCCGCCTTCCTCGACTGCTGGTCGGTGTTCGGCGAGCGCCTCCACCACGTGCGGGGCAACCACGACGGGTACCACGCGGCCGAGCCGTTCGGCACCGATCCGGTGCTGGTCGACCTGCCCGGCGTGCGGCTGGCCATGATCGACACCACCCGGCCGGGCCATGCCGGTGGCACCGTCACCGCCGAGCAGCTCGAGTGGCTCGACCGCGCCGCCGCCGATGCCGACCGCCCGGTGCTGGTGTTCGGCCACCACCACCCGTGGAGCCCGGACGATCCCCAGAACCGGCCGTCGGACTACTTCGGCATCGACCCCGACGCCTCCGAGGCCCTGGTGGCGCTGATCGCCCGCCGCCCGCTCGTGCGCGGCTACTTCGCCGGCCACACGCACCGCAACCGGGTGCGCCGGGTCGCCAGCACCGGGAACGTGCCGTACGTGGAGGTGGCCTGCGTGAAGGACTTCCCGGGCATGTGGGCCGAGTACCGGGTGTTCGAGGGCGGGATCCTCCAGGTCGGCCGGAGGATCTCGGCGCCGGAAGCACTCGCCTGGAGCGACCGCTGCCGGGCCATCTACGGCAACGTGCTCGACTACGCCGCCTACGCCCTGGGACCCCTCGACCACCGCTGCTTCACCGTCACCCGGTGAGCGGCCAGCCCGCGAGCCCGAGCCGGCCCGCCGACGCGGCCGGGCCCCTGGCCGGCCTGCGGGTGATCGACTGCGCCACCGTGCTCGCCGGCCCCGGCTGTGCCCGCTACCTCGCCGACTTCGGCGCCGACGTGATCAAGGTCGAGCGGCCCGACGGTGGCGACACCACCCGCGCCATGGGCTGGACCGACCCCCGCGACGGCGCCACCTTCTGGTGGAAGCTGGTCGGCCGGGGCAAGCGCGTGATCACCCTCGACCTCAAGTCGCCCGACGGGCTCGACGCCATGCTCCGGCTCTGCGACCGCGCCGACGTCCTCATCGAGAACTTCCGCCCGGGCACGCTCGAGCGCCTGGGCCTGGGCCCCGACGTGCTGCACGCCCGCAACCCCCGCCTGGTGGTCACCCGGGTGTCGGGCTTCGGCCAGGACGGCCCCTACGCGCAGCGCCCGGGCTTCGCGACCCTCGCCGAGGCCATGTCAGGCTTCGCGGCGATCAACGGAGAGCCCGACGGCCCGCCCCTGCTGCCGCCCATCGCCCTCACCGACGAGGTCACCGCCCTGGTGGCGGCCTTCGCCACGCTGGTGGCCGTGCACTCGGGCGTCGGGCAGGTGGTCGACGTGAACCTGCTGGAGTCGATGTTCCAGCTCATGGGGCCGCTGGTCTCGCTGTACGGCGTGCGGGGCGAGCTGCAGCCCCGGCTGGGATCGGGCATCCCCTACAGCGTCCCTCGCGGCACCTACCGCACGGGCGACGGCCGGTGGCTGGCCGTGAGCACGTCGGCCGAGTCGGTGGCCCGCCGGGTGCTCGACCTGATCGGCGTCGGCGAGCAGACCCGGTTCCACACCTTCGCCGGGCGGGTGGCGCACCGCGACGAGCTCGACGCCCTGGTGGCCGACTGGATCGCGGCCCGGCCCGCCGACGAGGTGCTGGCCGCCTTCGAGGCCGCCGAGGCGGCCATCGCGCCGGTGATGGACATGGCCGACGTCGCCGCCGACCCGCACTACCGGGCCCGAGGGACCGTCGCGGAGGTGGACGGCACGCCCATGCAGGGCCTGGTCGCCCGGCTCTCGGCCACGCCCGGACGCATCCGCTGGGCCGGCCGGCCGCTCGGCGCCGACACCGCCGAGGTCCTGGCCGAGCTCGACGAACCGGGCTGAGGCCGGCCGGGCGACCCGGCCGGCCTCGCGGCGGCGGCCTAGTCGCTGCCCTCGTACTTGAACGACACCCGCACCTTGGCGCGGTAGGCGAGCACGCTTCCGCTCTCGAGCTGCATGTCGAGCTCCACCACCTCGGCCACGCGGAGGTCGCGGACCGACTGGGCGGCGCGGCCGACCGCCGCCGCGGCCGCCTTCTCCCACGATTCCTCGCTGGTCCCGACGAGCTCGATGACCTTGTAGACGCTCTCTGCCATGTGAGTACCTCCTGGGCGGGCGGTGAGTCGACCGACCCCGACGCCCGCCCCGCCATTCTTCGCGCCGGGAGCCGCGAGAATCCACCTCGACGTCGGCCGACGATCAGTCGGCCAGCGCGACCTCGATGCGGTCCTGGGGCCAGTCGCGCGCCGACTGCAACGCCTCCGTGGCCTTGGTCAGCAGCTCGCCGGCCTCGAACGCGTGCGCCGGGTAGCAGGCGACGCCGGCCCGGTGGAGCTGGTGGGGCCGCTCGGCGATCAACACGCGACGGAGGCGCTCGACCGCCCAGATCGCCCCGTCGGGGTTGGTGTCCTCGAGGACGAGCCCGAACCGGCACCCCTCCATGCGGCAGACGATGTCGGACTCGCGCAGCACCCGCTGGATGGTGCGGGCCACGGGCACCGGGTCGGCCGGCGTGCCCTCGGCACCGGCCTTGCTCTCGGCCCCCTCGACCACCTCGAGTACCACCACCGCCACCGGACGGAGCTGGCGACGGGCACTGAGGATGCGACTGGACACGCTCAGGTCGAAGAACCGGGCGTTGTAGACACCGGTGACGGGGTCGGTGACGCCGTCGTCGTCGCCGGGCCGGGTGATCACCACCGGGGCCGGCGGGTGCACCACCACCAGCGCGACCACCGCAACCGCGACGGAGGCCAGACCGGCGACGGCGGCCGGCCACACCACGGCGGACACCAGCGCCACGGCGGCCGCCACCGCTCCGATCAGGCCGGCGGACCCGGCCAGCACCGCCAGTGCGCGTCGTCGAGCTCCCACGGCACCCACTATCGGCAGCCCCGAGCTCCGACTCAAGTGCGGGTGCGGGCCGGTCGCCTAGCGCGCCCGGTGCCGCTCGGCCAGATCGGCGATGTCGCTCATGATGCGCGTGAGCTGGAAGTCCTTGGGCGTGTAGACCGCGGCCACGCCCACGTCGGCGAGACGCGGCCGGTCGCCCTCGGGGATGATGCCTCCGACCACGACCGGCGCGTCGACGCCCTCGGCCCGCAGGAGGCGGAGCACCTCGGGTACCAGCTCGAGGTGGCTGCCCGACAGGATCGACAGACCGACCACGTCGACGTCCTCGTCCCGTGCCGCCGCCGCGATCTGCTCGGGCGTGAGCCGGATCCCCTGGTAGACGACCTCCATCCCGGCATCGCGAGCGGCCACGGCGATCTGCTCGGCGCCGTTGGAGTGGCCGTCGAGGCCCGGCTTGGCCACGAGGAACCGTGGCGGACCACCGGCCATGGCTCGCACGCGGGCGGCCACGTCCGCCAGCTCGCCGTTGCGCCGCCCGCCCGCGGCCGCCACCCCCGTGGGGGCGCGGAACTCGCCGAACACCTCTCGGAGCGCTCCGGCCCACTCGCCGGTGGTGCCCCCGGCGTGGGCGAGCGCGATGGTGGCGGGCATCACGTTCTCGCCGCTCTCCGCCACGCGGCGGAGCTCGTCGAGCGCCCGGCGGAACGCCCCGGCGTCGCGGCCGGCCCGCCAGGCCCGCACGTCGGCGATCATCTCCGCCTCGACGGCCGGGTCGACCTTCAGGATGCTCTCCTCGCCGCCCAGCGGCGAGGGGGCGGTCTCCACGAAGGTGTTCACCCCGACCACGGGCAGGTCGCCGCTCTCGATGCGCCGGGTGCGCTCGGCCAGGCTCCTCACCAGGCGGCCCTTCAGCTCGTCGATCGCCTCGAAGGCGCCGCCCAGGGCGAGCACGTCGTCGAGCTCGGCCCCGGCCGCTTCGACCAGCTCCGCGGTCCGGCCCTCCACCACCCGCGAGCCGTCGAAGATGTCGTCGTACTCGAGCAGGTCGGTCTCGAGGGCCAGCACCTGCTGCATCCGCAGCGACCACTGCTGGTCCCACGGCCGGGGGAGCCCCAGCGCCTCGTTCCAGGCCGGCAGCTGGATCGAGCGGGCACGCGCCTCCTTCGAGAGGGTGACGGCGAGCATCTCGAGCACGATGCGCTGCACGTTGTTCTCGGGCTGGGCCTCGGTGAGACCCAGGGAGTTCACCTGCACGCCGTAGCGGAAGCGGCGGAGCTTCGGATCGTCGACGCCGTAGCGATCGAGGGTGATCCGGTCCCAGAGCTCGGTGAAGGCCCGCATCTTGCAGGTCTCCTCCACGAAGCGGATGCCGGCGTTCACGAAGAACGAGATGGAGCCGACCACCGCGGGGAACCGGTCGGGCGGCACCTGGCCGGACTCGCGCACGGCGTCGAGCACGCCGATCGCCGTCGCCAGCGAGAAGGCGATCTCCTGCACGGGCGTGGCCCCCGCCTCCTGCAGGTGGTAGCTGCAGACGTTCATCGGGTTCCACGACGGGACGTGGCGGTTGCAGTACGCCACCATGTCGACGATCAGCCGGCGGCTCGGCAGCGGCGGGAAGATGTACGTGCCCCGGCTCAGGTACTCCTTGACGATGTCGTTCTGGGTGGTGCCGCGGAGCCGCTCGCTGGCCACCCCCTCTTCCTCCGCGTGGGCCACGTACAGCCCGAGGAGCCACGCCGCGGTGGCGTTGATCGTCATCGACGTGTTCATGTCGCCGACGGGGATGCCGTCGAGCAGCGCCCGCATGTGCCCGAGGTGGACGACGGGCACGCCCACCTTGCCGACCTCGCCCCGCGCCAGCTCGTCGTCGGGGTCGTAGCCGGTCTGCGTCGGCAGGTCGAACGCGATCGACAGGCCGGTCTGACCCTTGGCCAGGTTGGTGCGGTACAGCTCGTTGGACGCCCGGGCGGTGGAGTGACCCGAGTACGTCCGCATCAGCCAGGGCTTGTCCTTGCGAGGAGCGTCGGCCATGGCGTCATTGTCCTCTCAGGTGCCAGGGCCCCGCCAGCTGCAGGGCCTCGCGGAGCAGCTCCAGGTAGCGGGCGCGGGGCACGGCGACCGCTCCGAGCGTCACCAGGTGCGGGGTGACCCACTGCACGTCGAGCAGGCCGCCCCCTCCTTCGCGCAGCAGCTCCACCAGCGCGACCAGCGCCACCTTCGAGGCGTCGGTGCGGCGGTGGAACATCGACTCGCCGGCGAAGAGCCCGCCGATGCCCACGCCGTAGAGACCGCCCGCCAGCTCACCGTCGCACCAGGCCTCGACCGAGTGGGCCCAGCCCAGCCGGTGCAGCTCGCCGTAGGCGGCAGCGACATCGGGGGTGATCCAGCCGTGGGGGCGGTCGGGATCGCCGCACGCCCCGACGACCTCGGCGAAGGCCGTGTCGACCCGCACCTCGTAGCGGTTGCACGCCCTGCGCAGCGAACGGCTCACGCGGAGCCCGTCGAGGGGGAGCACGCCGCGCGGGTCGGGCGACCACCAGGCCAGCGGCCCACGTCGCCCGAGCGGCATGGGGAACACCCCCCGCCGGTAGGCGGCCAGCAACGTGGCGGGCGCGAGGTCGGCGCCGATGCCGACCACACCGTCCTCGTCGGCGGAGCTCGGGTGGGGGAGCTCCCACCTCGACGGAGGTGGCTCGACGGGCACGACGGCGCGGAGGCCCCCCCGGCCCTCGCCGCCTACCTGCGGCTGTAGTCGAAGAAGCCGTCGCCGCTCTTGCGGCCCAGCTTGCCCGCCGCGACCATGCGGCGGAGCAGCGGCACCGGGGCGTAGTTCGGGTCGCGGAACTCGTCGTAGAGGGCGTCGAGGATCGCGAGCGAGGTGTCGAGACCCACCAGGTCGAGCAGGGCGAAGGGCCCCATGGGGAAGTTGCAGCCGCCCTTCATGGCGGTGTCGATGTCCTGCATGGCGGCCGTGCCGTTCTCGAGCATCCGCACGGCGTTGTTGAGGTACGGGAAGAGGAGGGCGTTCACGATGAAGCCGGCGCGGTCCTTGACCTCGACCGGGTCCTTCCCGCACGACTCGACGAAGGCGCGGGCGGCGGCGACGGTCTCGTCCGACGCGGTGAGCGGCCGGACCAGCTCCACCAGCGACATCATCGGCGCCGGGTTGAAGAAGTGGACGCCCAGCACCCGGTCGGGCCGGCCGGTCTCGACCGCCATCTCGACCACGGGGAGGGTGGACGTGTTGGTGGCCAGGATCGCCTCGGGCTTGCAGTGGTGGTCGAGCTCGAGGAACAGGTGCTTCTTCACGTGGAGGTCCTCGATGACCGACTCGACGACCAGGTCGCAGTCGGCCAGGTCGTGGATGGCCGACGTGGCCGTCACCCGGCCGAGCGCGGCGTCGGCCTCGCCCTGCTCGAGCTTGCCCCTCTCGACCTGCTTGACCAGCGACCGCTCGAGCCCGCCCAGCATGGCGTCGGCCGTGGCCTGCTGCCTCGACCGCAGCACCACCTCGTGGCCGGCCTTGGCCGCCACCTCGGCGATGCCCGAGCCCATGATCCCCGACCCCACGATGCCCACCCGCTTGATCGTCATGGGCGGAGGTTACCGAGCGGTAGGGTTCCGGCTCCAACCGGCCGGGCCGGGGGGCCGGCGCTCAGTCGGCGCAGGGCACCAGCACGACGGGCCGGGTGCTGTGGTGCGCCACCTTCTGGGCCACGCCCCCGAGGAAGCGGCCGCTGAAGCCACCGTGGCCGGCCACGCCGAGCACGATGAGATCGGCACCCTCGGCCTCGCCCGCCTTGAGCAGCTCGACGGCCGGGTGGCCCTCCGTCACCCGGGTGGTGACCCGGGCGCCGGCGGCGCGCAGCGGGTCGGTCCACTCGTGGTCGAGCATGCCCTGCACCCGCTCGCGCAGCGTGTCGGTGTCGATCTGCATGGCGGCCAGGCCCCAGTCGCCCGAGGACGACATCACGTAGACGACGGTGACCTCGACCTCGGTCTCACGGGCAAACCCGGCCACCCACTCGCGGGCGCAGGTGGCGCCGGCCGAGTCGTCGAACCCCAGCACGATCTTGCGCATGCATGCTCCCGAGGTCGGGCCCGCCAGTGCACGAGCCGCTCCCGGGCTTCCTAGCCGAGACGGTGGGAGCGCGACAACACCACCGGGCCCGTCGCCGCCCGATCGTCCCCCGTTCACCTGCCCGCAGCCGCGACGTCACGATCCCCCGGTACCGTCGGACGGTGCCTCACGACGCCTCCACCGCCGTCGTCGCGCCCGAGCGGCGCATCGCCCTCGACGCCGTGTTCAACTTCCGCGACCTGGGCGGCTACCCCACCGACGACGGACGCCGCACCCGCTGGCGCACGCTCTACCGTGCCGACGGCCTGCACCGCCTCACCCCGGCCGACGTGGATCGGGTGCGCGGCCTCGGCGTGCGCACCGTGATCGACCTGCGCAGCCCCGGCGAGATCGAGGAGCGTGGCCGCTTCCCGGTCGACGGCGGGCCCGTCCGCTATCACCACCTGCCGATCCTCGACATCCTGTGGGACCCCGAGGGCGTGCCGGCCGAGCCGCCCGACGACTTCGTGGCCGGGCTCTACCTGGACATGCTCAGGAGCGGCGCGGGGGCGATCGCGGACGCCCTGCGGATCCTGGCCGACCCGGCCAGCCACCCGGCCGTGTTCCACTGCGCCGCCGGCAAGGACCGCACCGGGGTGCTGGCAGCCGTGGTCCTCGGCCTGCTCGGCGTGCCCGACGCCGTGATCACCGACGACTACGCGCTCAGCAAGGAGGCGGTGGTGCTCTGGCTCGAGTGGATCCGGGCGCAGGCGCCCGATGGCGCGGCCCCGCTCGACCGCCAGCCCAAGGTGTTCCTCGAGGCCGACCCGGCCACGATGGCCACCCTCCTGCAGGCGATCCGCGCCGAGCACGGGTCCGTCCGGGGCCTGGCCACCAGCCTCGGGGTCGGCCGCGAGGTCGTCGACGGCCTCCGGAGGAACCTGCTCGAACCGGCCTGATCATCGGCCCACTAGGGTCGGGCCCGATGCTCCGAACCCTGGCGGTCGCGCCCGGCCCGGCCGAGGTGGTGCTGGGCGAGCACCTGGCCCGGCTGACGGCCGGCGCCGAGGGACGCGTGCTGGTGCTCGGGGGCGGGCTGGCCGTCGCAGCCGTCGAACGGCTCGTGCGGGTGCCGGCGGTGCGGGCCGTCGACGTGCTGGTGGCCACCCCGGTCGACGAGCGGCTGCTCGTCGCCCCCGACGGGGAGGTACCCGTACGGGCGTGGGGGCAGGGCCAGGTCGACACGGTGATCAGCGCGTTCGGCCTGGCCGCCGCGAGCGACGCCGTGGCGCTCCTCGCCACCGTGACCCCCCTCCTGGCCGCCGGTGGTCGCGTCCGGTTCCTCGAGCCCGCTCCCGCCCGGGGGCTGGCAGGCCGCCTGGAGCGCGCCCTCGCTCCGGTGTGGACCGCCGTCGGGCCGCGCCGGCCCACCGGCGCGCCGTGGCGTCCCGGCATCGACGTGCCCGCCGCGATCCGGCGGGCCGGTCTCACGATCACCGACATCGAGAGGTTCACCATGCCCACCCTGGTCGTGCCCCTCCGCCACGTCGCCCTCGGCGTGGCCCGTCGCACCCCCACGGGGCGGACCCGATGAGCGGTCTGCTGGCCCTGGTGGGCGGCCGCGAGTTCGGCGACGGCTGCACCTTCGACCGCCAGCTGCTCGCCGCCAGCGGCGGCACCGAGGTGGTGCTGCTGCCCACCGCGGCCGCCTTCGAGCACCCCGACCGCATCGTGGCCGCAGCCACCGCCCACTTCGCGCCGCTCGGCGGCACGGTGCGGGCCCTCCAGGTGCTGGGTCGCCACGACGCGGTCGACGACGCCAACGTCGCAGCCGTGCGTGCCGCACGGTTCGTGTACCTCAGCGGCGGCTCCCCGATGCACCTGCGCTCGGTGCTCAAGGACTCCCCGGTCTGGGAGGCGCTCCTCGCCGCCTGGCACGAGGGCGCCGTGGTGGCCGCCGCCGGTGAGGCGGCCGGCGTGCTGTGCGACCCGCTCGTCGACCCCCGGGGCGGTGCCTTCACCGTCGGCCTGGGCCTGGTCGAGCAGCTCGCCGTCATCGCCCACCACGACCGCTGGCCGGAAGATCGCCGCAAGCGCACCCTGGAGCTCGCCCCCCCAGGCGTGCCCCTCGTCGGCATCGACGACCAGACGGCCGCGATCCGACAGCTCGACGGCACCTGGCTGGCGGCGGGTGTCGGCCAGGTGGTGGTCTACATCGACGGCGTCGAGGTCGGCCTCGACGCGCTCCGCGACTGAAGAGAGGCACTGCCATGTACCAGTGGTCCGACGAGCACCTGATGGTCCGCGACGCCGTGCGGCGGTTCGTGGAGGAGGAGATCCGGCCCCGCCGCGACGAGCTCGAGTTCGGCGACGTGCCGCCCTACGACCTGCTGCGCAAGCTCCTCCACACCTTCGGCATGGACGCCATGGCCCGCGAGCGGTTCAAGCACCAGATCGAGCGGGAGCGCCTGGCCCAGGAGGCCACGGCCCGTGGCGAGGAGCAACCGCCCCGCAGGTCGGCCGAGGGGGCCGACGGGGGCGCGCTCACCCTCATCCCGATCATCGAGCTGTGCCGTTGCTCGCCGGGCATGGTCACGGCCATGGGCGTGAGCATGGGCCTCACCGCCGCGGCAATCATGTCGAAGGGCACGATCGCGCAGAAGGAGCGGTGGGGCCTCGACCTGCTCACCATGGACAAGATCGGCTCCTGGGCCATCACCGAGCCCGGCTCGGGGTCCGACGCCTTCGGCGGCATGAAGTCCACCGCCCGGCGCGACGGCGACGAGTACGTGCTCAACGGCTCGAAGACGTTCATCACCAACGGGCCCTACGCCGACACCATCGTGTTCATCTGCAAGCTCGACGAGGGCAACGACGCCAAGGACCGCAAGGTCCTCAGCTTCGTCCTCGACCGGGGCATGCCCGGTCTCGAGCAGTCGAAGCCGCTCCGCAAGATGGGCATGCACTCGTCGCCCACCGGCGAGCTCTTCCTCACCGACGTGCGCGCCGGCCGCGACCGGCTGATCGGGGAGACCGAGGACGCGCCGGCTCGCTCGGGCGCCAAGGACACGTTCTCGATGGAGCGCACCGGCGTGGCCGCCATGGCCCTCGGCATCGTCGAGCGCTGCCTCGAGCTGTGCGTGGCCTACGCCAGGGACCGGGTGCAGTTCGGTCGGCCCATCGGCGAGTTCCAGCTGATCCAGCTGAAGCTGGCCAAGATGGAGGTCGCCCGCCTGAACCTGCAGAACCTGGTGTTCCGCCAGATCGAGATGGGGGGCGACGGCACCGGCATGGACCTGACCGAGGCGTCGGCCTGCAAGCTGTACGGCGCCCAGACGGCCACGGAGGTGGCGCTGGAGGCGGTGCAGCTGTTCGGCGGCAACGGCTACATGGCCGAGTTCGAGGTGGAGCAGCTCTGCCGCGACGCCAAGGTGCTGCAGATCTACGCCGGCACCGACGAGATCCAGGTGAGCCAGATCGCCCGCAACCTGCTGGCGGCGGGCGCCTGACCTACGACTCCTCGATCGTCACCGAGGTGATCGTGACCGGCGGGTTCGGCGCGCCACCGAGGGGGTTGCCCGGGTCGGCCTGGTGGGAGGCCAGGATCTGCTGCACCACGTCGAGGCCCTCGGACACGGTGCCGAACACGACATAGGTGCCCTGGGCGTCGAGGGCGGCCGCGTTGGGGCCGGCCACGAAGAAGAACTGGCCGCCCGCGCTGTCGGGGTCGGCACTCCGCGCCATCACCAGCTGCCCCGCCTCGTACGTGTAGGGCCCGCCCTCGTCGGGGATCGTGTACCCGGGCGACGCGGTGTTGTCGGCGCCGCCGCCCTGGATGATGTCGATGGAGGGGTCGGTGCGGAAGATCGGCGTCCCGTCGTAGTAGTGGAAGCGGGCCAGGTTCACGAAGTTGTTGGCGGTGCCGGGCGTGTTCGCGGTGTCGAGGGCCACGCGGATCGGGCCAGCGGTGGTGTCGAACACCGCCGTGTACTGCTTGGCCGGGTCGATGCACCGCTCCGGCGCGTCCGCGAAGTCGGTGGTCCTGGGGGCCGACCCGTCGGCCGGCGCGCACGCGCCGGTGCCGTAGGCGAAGGCGTCCTCGGCGAGCGTGGTGCTGCTGGCGTCCTCGGCCGTGGTTTCCGTGGTGACCGTGTCGTCGTCGCCACCCACCATGCGGCTCACCACGAAGGCCACCACGAGGAAGGCGACGAGGAGCAGGCCGAGGTTGATGAAGAGGCGCTTGCGCCGCGCCTTGGCGGCCGCCTCCTCGGCGGCCTGCAGACGCATCTGACGGCCCTGCTTCTGGCGCTCACGCTTGGAGGTGCCCACGGGGGCGACACGGTAGCAACGGCGGCGGCGGGCGCGGCTACCGTCGGCACCCGTGCCCCTCGTGGTCCAGAAGTACGGCGGCACCTCGGTGGCCGACCCCGAGCGGATCCGCGCCGTGGCCGACCACGTGGTGCGCACGCGCCGCCGGGGCAACGACGTGGTGGTGGTGGTCAGTGCCATGGGCAAGAGCACCGACGAGCTCATCCGCCTGGCCAACGAGGTGGCCGCCGAGCCCAGCCCCCGCGAGATGGACATGCTGCTCACGGCCGGTGAGCGCATCTCGATGGCCCTGCTCGGCATGGCCATCGAGGGCATGGGCGAGCCGGCCCAGAGCTTCACCGGCAGCCAGGCCGGCATCGTCACCGACACCACCCACGGCAAGGCCAAGATCCTCGAGGTGAAGGGTGACCGCATCCGCGAGGCCCTGGTCACGGGCCACATCGCGGTCGTCGCCGGCTTCCAGGGCGTCTCCACCGCCAAGGACATCACCACCCTGGGTCGGGGCGGGTCCGACACCACCGCGGTCGCGCTGGCCGCAGCCCTGGACGCCGACGTGTGCGAGATCTACACCGACGTCTCCGGGGTGTTCACCGCCGACCCGCGGGTCGAGCCCCGGGCCCGGCGCCTGCCGAGGGTGTCGTTCGAGGAGATGCTCGAGATGGCGGCCACCGGGGGGCGGGTGCTCGCCCTTCGCTCGGTGGAGTTCGCCCGAAACCACAACGTGCCGCTCCACGTCCGGTCCAGCTTCACCTGGGAGCCGGGCACCTGGGTGACCGAGGAGGTCCCGTCGATGGAGGCCGCGATCATCTCCGGGGTCACGCACGACACGTCGGAGGCCAAGCTCACCATCACCGGCGTACCCGACGAGCCCGGCATCGCCGCCCGGCTGTTCCGGGCGCTGGCCGACCAGGCGATCAACGTCGACATGATCGTCCAGAACGTGTCGATCGCCGGCATCACCGACATCTCCTTCACGGTGCCGATGGCCGACGTGCCCACGGCCACCCGCATCACCCAGGCCCTGGCCGGCGAGATCGGGGCCAGCGGCGTCACGGTCGACGAGAGCATCGGGCGGGTGAGCCTGGTGGGGGCGGGCATGAAGACCCACCCCGGCATCGCCGCCACCGTCTTCGAGACGCTCGCCGACGCCGGGGTGAACATCGAGATGATCTCGACGTCGTCGATCCGCATCTCGTGCGTCGTGCGCACCGACAAGGTCGAACCGGCCGTGCGCGCCCTGCACGAGGCGTTCCGGCTCGACGAGCCCCCGGCGTCGGCCTGACGACCACCGGCCCGGTGGGGGTCAGGTGGTTGGTGGGGGGCGGCCGAGGAGGCGTTGGTGCAGGGCGGGTCGGGTGGTGCCGATGAGCCGCCCGCGCTGGTCTCGCCACTCGAGGTGGTGGTCGGCGTTGCCGGTGAGGGTGAAGCCGTCGAGGTGGATGCGCTGGTGGTGGTGCCAGCACAGCCCGGCCAGGTTGGCCTTGTCGGTGGGCCCGCCGTGCTCGTAGAACTCGACGTGGTGGAGGTGCACGGCGGGGCGGTCGCAGCCCGGCACCCGGCACCTGTGGTCGCGGTCGAGCACGGCGCGGGCCAGCCAGGCGGGGACGTTGCGTGACGCCGGCCGATGCCGATGGGCCGGCCGGTCAGCGGGTCGTCGACGTGCACCTCGAGGTCGCCGTCGCACAGCAGGCCCGACAGGACCTGGCGGGCCAGGGGGGTCAGGGTCTCGGCCAGGGTGGCGGGGGTGTCGGCCTCGCCGGTGAGCTGGTCGGGGGTGGCGTGCACGACGATGGTGGCCCGCCGGGCCCTGGTCCCCTCGGGGGGCTGCTGGGCGGCCCGTTGGCAGAGCGCGTCGGCCATCCGGGCGCCCCAGTGGTCGAGGGTGTCGGCCACCGCGTCGGCCGCCACATCGGCGGCCAGCGGCTCGAGCAAGGCGCGCAGCAGCGCCCCCTCGGCCACCGGGACACGGCCGGTGATGCGGGTCTCCTGGTCGTCGTCGCGCAGGCGCAGGCACCGGCGGGCCCGGGCGTCGACCAGCTGGGCCCTCGACGGGGGGCCGCAACGACCGGGCCAGGGCCTCGAGCTCGTGGACGGACCGTCCGACGGCCCCGTCGGCCCACGCCCGCTCGGTGTCGGGGGTGACGAACCGCACCAGCTGGGCGACCTGATCGAACGACAGCACACCCGACCCGAAGGCGTCGGCCACAGCGGGCAGCCCACCGAGGGCCACGGCCACGTCGACGTGCCGGCGGGCGGTGGGCCGCGAGCAGGTGGTGGCCATCATCAGCCAGTCGACCGGGGCGGCGCAGCCATCGACCACGTGCCCGCAGCGGCGGGCCAGCTCGGCCACCGCGGCCAGCTGCTCGCGTCGCAGACCGGCCATCGCCGCCTCCAGCCGGCGGATCCCATCGGCCAGCTCGTCGAGCGTGCCGCGGGCCCAACGATCCTCGGGCCCCTCACCCAACGCACCCCAGACGGGACCGCCACCCGGATCGCCCGACCCGGCACCGTCGAGGAGCGGGTCGTGCACACCGATCGCCATGCCAGCACCTCCCGGGGCGCCCACCAGCACTGAACAGGCCAGGCGAACCCGGCGATCAGGGAAGCACCATCACCCTACGACCCACCTGTGTCACCCACCCTCGGAGCCCACCGCCGCTCGGCACGCACGTGGAGCCAGGGTCGGCGCCCCAAACCGGCCGGCTCCGCCGGGTGCGGCCGGTAGCCTGGCCGCCATGCGCGTCGGAGTGGTCGGGGCCACGGGCCTCGTGGGTGGTGTCATGCGCTCGGTGCTGGCCGAGCGCCGGTTCCCGGTGGAGCAGCTCCGGCTGTTCGCCTCGTCCCGCTCGGCCGGCCGCACCCTGCCGTGGGCGGGCGCCGAGGTCACCGTGGAGGACGCGGCCACCGCCGACTACACCGGCCTCGACGTGGTGCTGTTCTCGGCCGGGGCGACCACCTCGCGGGCCCTGGCCCCGAGGGTGGCCGAGGCGGGCGCCACCGTGATCGACAACTCCTCGGCCTGGCGCAGGGACCCCGACGTGCCGCTCGTCGTGGCCGAGGTGAACCCGCACGCCCTCGACCTGATCCCCAAGGGGATCGTGGCCAACCCCAACTGCACGACCATGGTGGCCATGCCGGTGATGAAGCCGCTCCACGCCGAGGCCGGCCTCACCCGGATGGTCGTGAGCACCTACCAGGCGGTCTCCGGGGCGGGTGTCGCCGGGGTGAGCGAGCTCGACGAGCAGGTGCGCAAGGTGGCCGACCGGGCCGTCGGCCTGGCCGAGTCGGGCACCGCCGTCGACTTCCCGCCCCACAGCAAGTTCGCCGCCACCATCGCCTTCAACGTGCTCCCGTTCGCCGGCAACCTGGTCGACGACGGCAGCGAGGAGACCGACGAGGAGCAGAAGCTCCGCTCCGAGAGCCGCAAGATCCTCGAGATCCCCGACCTGGCCGTGTCGGGCACGTGCGTGCGGGTGCCGGTCTTCACCGGCCACTCCCTGTCGATCAACGCCCAGTTCGAGCGCGAGCTCACGCCCGACCGGGCCCGCCAGCTGCTGGCCGAGGCCCCCGGCGTGGCCCTGGCCGACATCCCCACCCCGCTGCTCGCCGCCGGTGTCGACCCCACCTTCGTGGGTCGCATCCGGCGCGACCCCGGCGTCGAGCACGGCATCGCGCTGTTCCTCTCGGGCGACAACCTCCGCAAGGGGGCCGCCCTCAACGCGGTGCAGATCGCCGAGGAGCTCGTCCGCCGTCAGGGCTGATCAGCAGCGGCAGGGAACGGCGCTGCACCGCGGACAGCCCCCGGCGTACCGGGCGGCCGCGTCCTCGAACCGCAGGCCGAGCTGGTCGGCCAGCGAGGCCAGCCAGGCCAGCACGTCGCCCAGCTCGTGGAGCTGCTCGGCGGGCGTCCCCTTCCGCACCGCCTTGGCCAGCTCGCCCATCTCCTCGGCCAGCCAGGCCACCGTGGCGGGCACACCCCGCGCCCGGTCGCGGGCACCGTAGGTCTGCGCCATCAGGTCCTGGAACCCCGCCAGCGTGGTGTGGTCGGGCGGCCCGGGCGGCGGGTCGGGAGGCGGGGCCACGTCCGCAGGCTAGAGCCGGCGGCCCGGCGGGACCGCACGCCCCACGACGCCTACGCTGCCCGCGGTGGCGGTGGCGATCCAGGTCGACGGGCTCACCAAGCGCTACGGCGACCTGCTGGCCGTCGACGACGTCTCCTTCCACGTCGACGAGGGCGAGATCTTCGGGGTGATCGGCCCGAACGGCTCGGGCAAGACCACCACCGTCGAGTGCGCGCAGGGCCTGCGCCGCCCCGACGCCGGCGCCATCCGGGTGGCCGGCCTCGACCCGCGGAGAGAGCCAGCCGCGCTCCGCCGCATCGTCGGCAGCCAGCTCCAGGAGTCGGCCCTCCCCGACCGCATCAGGGTGCGCGAGGCGCTGGCCCTGTTCGCGAGCACGGGGCCCGGCGCGGGGAGCTGGCAGCACCAGCTCGAGCGCTGGGGCCTGGCCGACAAGCGGGAGGCCACCTTCGCCAGCCTCTCGGGCGGCCAGCGGCAGCGGCTGTTCATCGCGCTGGCGCTCGTCCATGACCCGCGGGTGGTGTTCCTCGACGAGATGACGACCGGGCTGGATCCCGCCGCCCGGCGTCAGGCCTGGGACCTGGTGGAGGGCATCCGCACCGACGGCACGACGGTGGTGCTCGTCACCCACTTCATGGACGAGGCCGAACGGCTGTGCGACCGGCTGGCGGTGTTCCGGGACGGGCGCATCGTGGCCACCGACACGCCCGCCGGGCTGGTGGCTGCACAGGGCGGCCAGACGGTGGTTCGGGTGCGCCTGCCCGGGCCGGGGCCGGGGCCGGGGCCGGGGCCGGGACCGGGCCCGGGAACGGGAACGGGACCGGGCGGGCCGCCCCCACTCGACCGGGCGCCCGGCGTGCGGCAGGTGGAGTGGGAGGGCGACGTGCTGACGGTGACCGGTGAGGGGCCGGTGGCCGCCCACGTCGGGCACGCCCTGGTGGCCGCCGGGTGGGAGCCCCTCGAGTTCCACGTGCGCGAGCCGTCGCTCGAGGACGTGGTGCTCCGCCTGGCCGGGCCCACGGCGAGCGGCTCGTGACGCTGCTGGCCCAGGTGCGGCGACTCGCGGCCGTCGAGCTGCGCCTGTTCCTGCGCGAGCCGGTGAGCGTGGTGTTCGCCGTCGCCCTGCCCGTGGTGCTCCTCGTGGTGCTGGGCGGGGTGTTCGGCGACGTCCCCGACCCGGGCGTGTACCGGGGGGTCGGGCCGATGACCTTCTATGCGCCCGCCTACGTCGGGCTGGTGATGGCGTCGGTGGGGCTGGTGACGCTGCCGGCCCACCTGGCCGGCTACCGCGAGAAGGGCGTGCTGCGCCGGTTCCACGCCTCGTCGTTCTCGGCCGGCGCGGTGCTCGGCGCCCAGGTGCTGGTGACGTTCGTGGTGGCCCTCGTCGGCGGCCTGGTCGTGGTGGTGCTGTGCGCGACGGCCTATGGCGCCGACCTGGCCGAGCAGTGGCCGGGCGTGGCCGTGGCCTTCGTGGCCGGCGCCCTGTGCTTCGCCGCCGTGGGCGTGCTGCTCGGCGCGGTGCTGGACACGGCCCGCGCCGCGCTCGGTGTCGGGGTGCTGCTCTGGTTCGTGATGCTGTTCATCTCCGGCGCCGGCCCCCCGCCGGAGGTGCTCTCGAGCGGGATGCGGGCGGCCGGTGCGCTGATGCCCCTGACGTACGTGGTGACCGCGCTGCAGGATCCCTGGCTCGGGGCGGGATGGAGCTGGGGCTCCCTGGCCGTCATCGTCGCCATCACCGCGGGCTGCTGGGCCCTGGCCGTCCGGCTGCTGCGCTGGGAGTGACCGGCGTCCGGAGGCCGACCACGGGGCGACCACGCCCTCCCCGCCCGCCGGTGGCGTGCCACCTAACCTCTGCCCAGCCGACCCGAGGAGGGACCCCGATGGCGCACCGTGTCGAGACCATCCGTGCCGCCGGTCGCACGCCGGCGCGACGGGCCGCTGCCCTGGCCGTCTCGGCGGCCCTGATCCTCGGCACGGCCGGGGCCTGCGGCGACGACGACTCGGGCACCGCGACCACGTCCGGGGCCGACGCGAGCACCACCACCACGCCGTCGCCGTCCACGACGACCCCGGCCGAGCTCGAGGGCTACATCGGCCTGACGGTCGAGGAGGCCGGCGCCCTGGCCGACGAGGAGGGCCGGCCGTGGCGGGTCGTCGAGGAGGACGGCGAGCCGCTCCCGGCGACCATGGACCTCATCGAGAACCGCGTCAACCTCGTCGTCCAGGACGGCACCGTGGTGGGCGCCAGCCTGGGCTGACGTCGGGGCTCGCCGGCGTGAGGCCGGCTCCCGGGCCCGCGGTCCCACAGCCACGACGCCGCGTCAGGGGCGGCGCACCAGCTCGTGTGGGGTCCAGAAGCCCGGCTGCGGGTGGTCGGTGAACC
Organism: Acidimicrobiales bacterium; assembly: GCA_016716005.1. Lineage (NCBI taxonomy): Bacteria > Bacillati > Actinomycetota > Acidimicrobiia > Acidimicrobiales > Acidimicrobiales bacterium. The sequence goes on along the minus strand of JADJXE010000001.1, from coordinate 2,258,220 downwards.
CACCCTCGGCGTACCGCCCGAGGCGCTCGCGGCCCTCGTCGGAGAGCAGCTCGATCGCGTCGAAGAAGGCGTCGGGGCCCGCCGCACGGAGGGCCGTGTCGCCCTCGCTCGGGCGTCGGGGGAGGTCGGTGGCCAGGAAGACCAGCGGGACGCCCGGGACGCGCCCTCGCAGGGCGCTCGCCCGACCGAGCGCCTTCCAGACGGTGTCCGTCCGCAGGAGGCCCCCCCGGTGGCTCGTGAACGCACCGGGGACGTCGAAGTGCCAGGTGGCTCCCTCGCGATCGGTCGCGACGAAGCTGACGGTGACCCCTGTGCTGGGGAGGCGCCGGTTGCGCTCGGTGATGGTGAAGCCCGCGTCGGCGAGGACCTCGGCGGCGAGCGCCTGCGCCGCCTTGCCCTCCCGGGTCGCACGGCTCCGGAAGTCCCCGCCGGGACCCGCGACGGGAGCGGAGATCGCCTGGGGCTGCGCGACGGGAAGAGGGAGCTGCGGGCCCGGCGCGAGGGCCTCGGCCACCCGCCTCTCTGCGATCTTCACGTAGTCGGGGTCGAGGTCGTAGCCGACGTAGCGGCGGCCCAGCCGGGCCGCCGCGACGAGTGCCGAGCCGCTGCCCATGAACGGGTCGAGCACGAGGTCGTCCCTGAACGTGTAGAGCCGGATGAGCTGCTCTGGCAGCTCGACGGGGAACGGCGCGGGGTGGCCGACACGACGGGCGCTCTCGGGCGGGATCGACCAGATGTCGAGGGTGAGGGCGAGGAAGTCGTCGGTCATCAGCGTGCTCTCGTGGGGGAGGCCCTCCGCGGCGCGCCGCTTGACGCTGCGGGCGCGGTCGAAGCGGCCCTTGCTGGCGATGACCACCCGCTCGCTGGTGTCGCGCAGCACGGGGTTGGCCGCGCTCCGGAACGAACCCCACGCGCACGAGCCGCTGGCCCCCTCGCCCTTCTGCCAGACCAGCTCGGCGCGCAGCAGCAACCCCAGGTCGTGCTCGAGGATGCGGATGACGTCGGCCGACAGGCTCCGGTACGGCTTGCGGCCGAGGTTCGCCACGTTGACGGCGATGCGGCCCCCCGGCTCGAGCTTGCGGACGCACTCGGCGAACACGTCGGTGAGCAGCTCGAGGTACTCGAGGTACGACGAGGGCACCCCCTCGCGCTGGAGCTCCTCTTCGTACTGCTTGCCGGCGAAGTACGGCGGCGAGGTGACGACCAGTGCCACCGACCCGTCGTCCACGGCATCCAGGTGGCGGGAGTCGCCGCACACGAACGGCTCCTCGATCGGCTTCGGCGACGGTACGTCCTCGTCGTCGGACAGCTCCGGCGCGCGGAAGCGGTCGTAGAAGGCCGAGGCGTCGTGGCTCTCGCGGGCACCGACGCCGAAGCTCGACGTCGACGTCCTCCGTCGCTGCCTCATCGCGCCCCTCCCCGCCTCGGCCTCCGACCGAGGCCGTGGCGCGCCCGGAACTCGCCGCGTGACACCCCCGCCCCGTCCAGGTCTGGTCGGGAAGGCGGGATTCGAACCCGCGACCTCAGCGTCCCGAACGCTGCGCGCTAACCAAGCTGCGCTACTTCCCGTGAACGCCCGATCCTACCCGACCGGCCCCGGGAGGCCGCCAGGCCGATGCGCGGGCCCTCGATCAGGAGGCTGCGTGCTCGTGCCCCGGGGGCACGCCCTCGACGTAGGAGCCCCCGTCGAGCAGGGCCCGGGCCGCCTTGCGCAGCCGGAAGGCGTCGATGGGCTTGACGAGCCAGCCGTCGGCCTGGGCCCGGTGGGCCAGGAAGACGTCGGCCTCCCGGTCGAGCAGCATCAGCACGGCCACGTGCGGTGCACGGCCGGCGCTCTCCTCGAGGCGCAGGTTCATGCAGGTGGCCATGCCGCCCATGTTGCCGATCTGCAGGTCGATGACCACCAGCTCCGGCTCGTGCTCGCGCACCGCCGGCGCGACGTCGCGGCCGGCGCGGACCTGGAGCAGGGTGGTGTCGGGGCCCGACAGGGCCGCCTCGACCTCGTCGTGGATCCAGTCGGCGTCGCTGACCACCAGCACCTCGGGCATCGCCAGAACGGTAGCCGCGCTCAGCTCGGCGGGAACAGGTGCCCGGCCACCTGGGCCAGGCCGTCCAGATCGTGGACGTCGGAGCGCAGGAAGGGCACCCGGGCCACGGGTGCCGGCGCCACCTTCTCGGCCAGCCCCCGCAGGTGCTCCTCCTCCCGCTGGGCCACCAGCTGGAAGTCGGCCAGGTTCTGGTACAGCCCGCCCAGGTCGGTGCCGGCCAGCGTGTGGGCCCGCTCCCGCGTGGCCTGGGCCAGCCCCTCGCCGAAGACCGGGTGCATGCGGTTCACGATCAGCGCGGCCACGGCCAGGTGGCCCTCGGCCAGCTTGTCGGCGAAGAACACGGCCTCGTCGACGGTGTCGCGCCGGGGCGACGCCACCAGCACGTACGCGGTGTCGGGCTCGGACAGCAGCTCCAGCACCCGGGCGGCCCGGTCGCGGAAGCCGGCCTCCATGCCCTCGAACGCCTGGAAGAAGGTGATGGCGTCCTGGATGACCTCGCCACCCACCACCTTGGAGACCGTCCGGAGGAACGCCTGGGCCGCGAAGTTGACCGCCTTCAGGTACGCCTTGGTGGGTGTCATCAGCACCCGGAACAGCCGGTTGTCGAGGAAGTGGGTGAGGCGCCGGGGCGCGTCGAGGAAGTCGAGCGCGTTGCGCGTCGGCGGCGTGTCGACCACGACCACGTCGAAGTCGGAGGCCTCGTGGAGCTCGTAGAGCTTCTCCATGGCCATGTACTCCTGGGTGCCCGACAGGCTCCCGGAGATGTTCTGGTAGAAGCGGTTGGCCAGGATGCGACCGGCCTGGTCCGGGTCGGCGGCGTACTGCTGGACCAGCGAGTCGAACGTGTTCTTGGTGTCGAGCATGAGCGCCCACAGCTCACCCGGCCACGGCCCGTCGATGCGGCTCGGGCTGTTGGTGAGGGCCTCCAGCCCGAGGGCGTCGGCGAGCCGCTTGGCCGGGTCGACGGTGACCACCACCGCCCGGCGGCCGCGCCGGGCCGCCTCGAGGGCGAGCACGGCCCCGGTGGTGGTCTTGCCCACCCCGCCCGACCCGCAGCAGACGATGATCGAGCGCTCGGCGACGATCCCGGCCAGGCTCACGGCACCACGGCGCCCTCGGGCAGGGCCTCGATGCCGGCGGTGGCCGCATCGGCCAGCATCTCGATGTCGGGGAGGCCGAGGTCCGCGTTGAACACGAAGGGCAGGTGCACCTGGGGCAGGGGGAGGCGGGCCTCGAGCCGCCCCAGCTGCTCGCGCTGGAGGGCCATGCGGTGCCGTCGGAAGTCGGCCGCGGCCCGCAGGGCCTCGGCCTCGCCGGGGCGCAGGCTGGCGCCGGCCGCGGCGGCCGCCACCTCCGGGTCGGCGTCCAGGCCGTGCACGTCCGGGTAGAGCCCGTTGACGATCACCGGGCCCAGGCTCACGCCCACCCGGTCCTCGAGCTGGTAGGCGGTGTCGACCAGCTCGTTGACCGGCGTCTCCTCCGGCAGGGTCACCAGCAGCACCTGGCACCGGGCCGGGTCGGTCAGCAGGTCGAGCACGTCCCGGGCCTGGCTGTGGATCGGGCCCACGCGCACGGCGTCGACGAGGCCGCGCGCCGACTGCAGGAACGTGATGGCGTGGCCGGCGGCGGGCGCGTCGAGCAGCACCAGGTCGGCGGGCCCGCCCCGCTCGAGCTGCTTCACCTTGCCCAGAACCAGGATGTCCTGGATGCCCGGCGCGGCCGTGGCCACCACGTCGAGGGCGCCCGAGCTGACCAGGCGGTGGCTGATGCGGCGCATCCCATGGTCCTCGAGGTACTCGAGCAGGGCCTCGTCGGGCGTGATGGTGCGGGCCCGCACGTCGGCGTCGCCGTGCGGTCCGCCCCCGGGCCACAGCTCGACCTCCTCGTAGCCGAGGGGCGGCCGGCCGAAGCAGGAGGCCAGACCGCTCTTGCCCTCCACCTCGACCACGAGGGTCGAGAGGCCGGCGCGGGCGGCCGCCACGGCCAGCGTCGCGGTCACCGTGGTTTTGCCGACGCCGCCCTTCCCGGCCACGATGGCTACCCGGGATGCAGCGAAGAACCGCGCAGGATCCAACGGTCCCCTTTCGGAGGCACCTCGTGCGCAGACTACCCACGGGGCGGCGCTACGCCGCGGCCGTGGCACTCGTGATGTCGGCCCTGGTCCTGCTCGCCCCCGCGCGGGCCGCGGCCCAGGCCGACGACGCCCCCGCCGGGGGCGCCGCCGCCGACGTCGCCCCGGTCGACGTGATCGAGGTGAGCGGCCTGGTCGATCGGGTCCTGGTCGACTTCATCGACCGCGCCCTCGACGCGGCCGCCGACGACGGCGCCCAGCTCCTCGTGATCCAGCTCAACAGCAAGGGCGCGGTCGTCTCCGACCAGGTCATGGCCGAGCTGGCCTTCCGCATCTCGTCGGCACGGGTGCCGGTCGGGGTGTGGGTCGGCCCCAGCGGCGCCCGCGCCCTCGGCCCAGCCGGCCAGCTGGCCGGCTACGCGGCGTTCGCGGGGATGGCACCCGGCAGCCGGCTCGGCGACCTCGGCGAGCCCCTGTTCCCCGAGGACGTCTTCGGCCCCGCCTTCGGCGACGCCACCGATCAGCTCCGCGACCGCACGATCGGGGCCAGCGAGGCCGAGCGGCTCGGGGTGGTCGACGTCGACGCCCCCACCCTGGGCGACTTCATCGTCAACCTCGACGGCGAGCGGGTCGGCGACACCACCCTGGAGACCGCCGCCGTCGTCCAGACCGACGACGGCCCTCGTCGAGAGCCCGTCACCCAGGTGCGCTTCTACGCCCTGCCGCTCGTCGACCAGCTCTTCCACACCGTCGCCAGCCCGCCGGTGGCCTACCTCCTGCTCACGATCGGGCTGGTGCTGATCGTGTTCGAGTTCTTCACCGCCGGCATCGGCATCGCCGGCGTCACCGGCGCCCTGGCCCTGGTGCTCGGCTGCTACGGGCTGGCCGCCCTGCCCACCCGACCGGCGGCCTTCGCCCTGCTGCTGGTGTCCATGGTCGCCTTCGCCATCGACGTGCAGACGGGCGTGCCCCGGTTCTGGACCTTCGTCGGCACCGCGGCGTACGTGGGTGCCTCCCTGACGCTCTACGACGGCCTCACGCTCTCGTGGATCACGCTCCTCGCCGGCATCGGGGGCGTCCTGCTGATGATGCTGGCCGGCATGCCCGCGATGGTCCGGACCCGCTTCGCCACCCCCACCATCGGCCGGGAGTGGATGGTCGGCCAGCTGGGCGACGCGGTGGCCGACGTCGACCCCGACGGCGTGGTGCGCATCAGCGACGCCACCTGGCCCGCCCGGACCAACCGGGCCACGCCGATCAAGGCCGGCGAGCGGGTGCGGGTGGTGTCCATCGAGGGGACGGTGCTCGAGGTGGAGCCCGAGGAGGGCGGAGCCCGGGACCACCGGGAGCGCCGGGCCCGGTCTGCCGGGCCCGGCTCGGCCAGCGACCCCACCTGAGCAGCCACCTTTCGCGAGCGCGAGCGCGCGTTCGCGAAAGTTGCCCGTTGTCCGGGCCAACCCCCGAGTTGTACCGTCCCCGAGGGGTTGAAGGGGGGATGGGGGTTGAGCGTTCTCCGATCGGAAGACACCTGGCAGCTGAGGGCGGCGTGCCGGGGTCCGCAGTCGGCCGTGTTCTTCCCGCCGGCGCAGTTCGAGCGCAAGGACGAGAAGGCCGAGCGGGAGCAGCGGGCCAAGTCGATCTGCGCCAGCTGCAGCGTGCGGGAACCGTGCCTCGAGTACGCACTGCGGATCCGTGAGCCCCACGGGATCTGGGGCGGCCTGAGCGAGGTCGAGCGCCGCCACCTGCTCTCCGACCGGGCCGGCTGACATCGCCGGGCCGCCGTCGCCCCAGGGCGTGACGCAGGCCATGTCGACGCGGGGTCGGCGCCCGGTACCCTCGCGGTGATGGCCAGCGTCGATCCGCTGCCCCGCGATCTCCCGACGAGCGGCACCCCGCGCTCGGGCGAGGCCGCGCCCCCCCTGGTCTGGAAGCGGGCGCGGGTCGACGGGCGGCCGGTGGTCTACGGCGTCGCCGGCGAGGGCCACCCCGCGCTGTTCCTGCACGGCTGGGGTCTCGGCCAGCACACCTACAAGGCGGTGCTCGGCCGGCTGGCCCACCTGGGCACTCGGGTCTTCGCGCCGGCCCAGCCCGGCTTCGGGGGAACGCCCGACCTCCCGGGTCGCGAGTTCTCCCTCGGTGGCTACGCCAACTGGGCCGGGCGATTCCTCGAGGCGGTGAAGGTGGACGAGCCGGCGCTCGTCGTCGGCCACAGCTTCGGCGGAGGCGTGGCCATCCGCCTGGCCCACGACCGGCCCGACCTGGTCCGGGCGCTGGTGCTGGTGAACTCGATCGGCGGCTCGGCCTGGAACGCCGGATCGGTGGTCAAGACCCTGGCCGAGCGGCCCATCTGGGACTGGGGCCTGCACCTCCGCGGTGACATCCTCCCCTTGCCCCAGGCCCGCAAGGTCCTGCCGGTGATCCTCGAGGACGCACTCCCCAACCTGGTGCGCAACCCGCGGGCGCTGTGGAAGGTCGGCCAGCTGGCCCGCCGGGCCGACCTGACGGCCGAGCTCGAGGAGCTCAAGCGGCGGGGCCTGCCCGTCGTCGTGCTCTGGGGGAACCGCGACACGCTGATCCCCCGGGAGTCGTTCGAGGCGATCTGCCGGGCGGTCGGCACCGAGGGCGAGGTGGTCGAGGGCACCCACTCCTGGCTCCTCGCCGATCCCGAGACCTTCGGCGAGGTCATCACCAACGTGGTGGACGTGGCCAAGGTCGCCCGGGCGATGGAGCAGGCCGGCGGCAGCGAGCCCGAGCGCCGCTCCCGCTTCCGACCCCTCGGCCACCGGGGCACCTGACTTCCCGCCGGCCCGCCGGCGTCGCAGCGATCAGCCGGGATCCGGAGGCGGCAGGCGAGGGCCGGCCACCCGCACGTCGCCGCGACGGCGCGTGACCCCGCGGGCGTCGAGCTCGGCCAGCAGCGGCACCACGTGCCTGCGCGAGCTGCCGAGGGCGTCGCGCACCTCCGACACCGTGACCCCGTCGGGCCGCTCACCGAGGAGCCGGGCCACCAGCCGGGCCGCGGCGTCGACCGCCGACGCTGCGAACCAGTGCCCGTCCCGCTCCACGACGAGCCCCCGCCGCACCAGCTCGCGGCGCTCGGCGGGGTCGACGCCGTCGGCGCCGGGCGGGGCGAACGGCGACGACGCCAGGGCCGCGACGAACGGGTGACCGGCGAGCGGGTCGTCCACGGCGCCGAGCCGCACCCGGCCCGCCTCCACCGTGATGCCGTCGAGGGTGGCCAGCACGGCGCGCTGGCGCCCGGTGAGCGTGGCGACGTCGAGGCCGAGCGGTCCGGCCCCGTCCACCGCGTCCAACGTCTCGTGACGGGCCGCCGCCAGCGCCGCCGGCGCCACCACCCACCGGCCCACGGTCGGCGGCCGTCGCTCGCCGGTGAGGGCCTCGAGCTCGTCCGGCTCCAGCCACCCCCGCTCGGCGATCACCCGATCCACGGATCGGTCGGGTCGGGCGCGGCTGGCCGGCAGGACAGGATCGACGTCGAGCACCTCGCCGCCACCCACGGTCTCGTCGCGCCCGGCTTCGCGCAGCACGAACCGATCACCGGGGAGCAGCGGGAGGCGAGCGGCCAGGCGGAGCCGCACGGGGCCCCGCTCCCCCGGCAGGATCGCGGCGCCGCCGAGCACCCGGAGCCGCACGGCCTGCTCTGCGGATCCCACGTGGAGCAGGTACGCGCCCCGTCCCGACACGTCGTGGTCGAGCGACGCCAGCACCGCCAGCTCGGCATCGACCACGGCCGTCGGCCGCCACTGCCCGGGACGCACCAGGGCATCGCCCCGGCTGACCGCGGCGTGGGCGATCCCGGCCAGGTTCACGGCGACCCGGCTCCCCGGGGCCACCCGATCGACCGGCTGCTGGAGCGACTGGAGCGACCGGACCCGCACCCGGCGCTCGCCGGGCACGAGCACCAGCCCGTCGTCGACGGCCAGCGAGCCGCCGGTCAGCGTGCCCGTCACCACCGTGCCGGCCCCTCGGGCGGCGAAGGCCCGGTCGACCCACAGGCGGGGCCGACCCCGGTCGGCAGCCGCCGGCGTGGCTGCCACCAGCCGATCGATCGCGGCCCGCAGCTCGCCCACACCCACCCCGGCCGGCGCCGCCACCTCCACGACCTCGGCGCCCGCCAGGAAGGTGCCGGCCAGCCGCTCGGCCACGTCGCACCGGGCTCGCCGGACCCCGTCGGCGTCGACCAGGTCGACCTTGGTGAGCGCCACCAGGCCACGGCGCACGCCGAGCACCTCCAGGATCCGCAGGTGCTCCTCGGACTGCGGCTTCCACCCCTCGGTGGCCGCGACCACGAACACGCAGGCGTCGACCGCCCCCACCCCGGCGAGCATGTTGCCGAGGAAGCGCACGTGGCCGGGCACGTCCACGAAGGCGACGACACGGCCGGATGGCAGCTCGGCCCAGGCGAAGCCGAGATCGATCGTGAGCCCTCGGCGCTTCTCCTCGGCCCAGCGGTCGGGGTCGGTGCCCGTCAGCGCCAGCACCAGGGTCGACTTGCCGTGGTCGACGTGTCCGGCGGTGGCGACGACCCGCAACGCCCCGCCCTCAGCCCGCTCCGGGGGCGGCCAGGGCCCGCCGGCCGGCCGCCGCCACCACGGCGTCGTCGGCCGGATCGACGGTGCGGAGGTCGAGCAGGGTCCGGCCCTCTTGCACCCGACCGACCACCGGCGGCCGGTACGACCGCAGGGCCGCGAGCAGGTCGCCCGGCAGGGCGACCCCGGCCGACGGGATCTCGAGGCCCGGGAGCGAGCCCCCGCCGGCGACCGCCGCGGTGTCGACCACCTCGCCCAGCTCCAGCGCGGCGGCCCGCTCCCGCAGGCGCTCGACCGGCACGCCGGCCATCCGCCAGAAGGGCACGGCGTCGGCGTCGCGTCGCAGGAGGGCGAGCAGGGTGCGCTGCAGCTCGCCCAGCACGAGCCCGCCGGGTCGCAGCGCTCGCGCCAGCGGGTGGCGCCCGCAGGCGGCCACCAGGTCGGCCCGCCCCGCGATCACGCCCGCCTGCGGCCCGCCGAGCAATTTGTCGCCGGAGAAGGTCACGAGAGCGGCGCCGTCGGCGAGGGCCTGGCGGGCCCCCTCCTCGCCCTGCAGCCAGGCCGGCGGCCCACCCGGCACCCACGGGCAGCGGGCGTCGAGCAGGCCCGACCCGAGGTCGGCCACCACCGGGATCCCCAGCCCGCGGAGCTCGGCGACGGGCACCGCCGACGTGAAGCCGACCACGCGGTAGTTGGACGGGTGCACCTTGAGCAGCAGCGCCGGATCGTCGCTGGAGCGGGCGACGGCGCGGCGGTAGTCGTCGAGCCGGGTCCGGTTGGTCGTGCCGACCTCGAGCAGCCGGGCCCCCGACTGGGCCAGCACGTCGGGCACGCGGAAGCCGCCGCCGATCTCCACCAGCTCGCCGCGCGACACCACCACCGCCCGGCCCCGCGCCAGGGCCGTCAGGGCGAGGAGCACCGCGGCGGCCCCGTTGTTCACCACCAGGGCGGCGTCGGCGCCGGTGAGCCGCCGCAGCAGGAGGGCCACCGCCGCCTGACGGGAGCCCCGCCTCCCCGTCGCGAGGTCGAGCTCGAGGTTGGCTGCCCGGGTGGCGGGCGCCGGCGGGGCGGGCTCGAGCGGGGCCCGGCCGAGGTTCGTGTGGAGGAGCACCCCGGTGGCGTTGACCACCGGCTGCAGCAGGAGCTGCTGCAGGGCCTCGGCCTCGGCCCTCGCCCGGTCGGGGTGGCCGGCGGCGATGGCGACCCGAGCGGCGTCGACCAGGAGGGGGTGGGGCAGGCCGACGTCGGCGATCGACCGAGCCAGGTCGTCCACCGACGGCGGCCGGTCGGCCGCCGCCAGGGGTGCCGGGGGTACCTGGGCCATGCCGTGCGAGCGTAGGGCGCCGCGGCGAGGCACGGGCACGTCGCGCCCCTACCATGGCCGCCGTGGGTCTGGTGCTGCTCCTCCTGTTCCTCGCGGTGCCGATCGTCGAGCTGGCGGTGATCGTCCAGGTGGCCGACGAGATCGGCGTGGCCCCCACCCTCGCCCTGCTGCTGCTCGTCAGCCTCACCGGCGCCTGGCTCGTGAAGCGCGAGGGCTTCGGGGTGTGGCGCCGCATGAACGAGGCGGTCGCCGCCGGGCGGGTGCCGGGCGCCGAGCTGATCGACGCCTTCGTGCTCCTCCTCGCCGGGGGGCTCCTCCTCGTCCCCGGCTTCGTCACCGACGCCCTCGGCCTGGTGCTGCTCCTCCCGCCGGTGCGCGCCGTGGTGCGCAGGCTGCTCGGCGTCCGCCTCTTCCGCCGGACCCGCCTGGTCACCGCCCAGGTGTGGGGCGCCGGGCGCACGCGCGCCGGGATCGTCGACGTCGACGAGGCCGGCGCCGTTCCCACCCGCGAGCTCGGCCGCTGACATGGACCGGCCACCCGTCGAGGTCCGGGACGCCGCCACCGTGATGCTGGTGCGCGACGGGGTGGCGGGCATGGAGGTCTTCATGCTCCGCCGCAACCTCAACTCCGACTTCGTCGGCGGCGCCTACGTCTTCCCCGGCGGGGCGGTCGACCCGGCCGACCGGCACACCGACCTCGAGCCCTGGTGCCTCGGGCGCACCGACGCCGACGCCAGCCGGGCCCTCGGCGTCGACGGCGGCGGCCTGGCGTACTGGGTCGCGGCGATCCGCGAGTGCTTCGAGGAGGCGGGCGTGCTGCTCGCCTACGGCCGGGACGGGCAGGTCGTGCGCTTCGACGACCCGGACGTGGCGAGCCGGTTCGAGGCGCACCGCCACGCCGTGCACGAGACCGGCCGGAGCCTGGTGGAGATCTGCCGGGCCGACGGGCTGCAGCTCGCCGTCGACACCATCCACTACTTCAGCCACTGGATCACGCCCGAGGGCCCTCCCCGCCGCTACGACACCCGCTTCTTCGTGACCCGGGCGCCCGAGGCCCAGGTCCCGCTGCACGACGACCGCGAGACCATCGCCAACCTGTGGGTGCGGCCGGCCGACGCGCTCGAGCGCCATCAGCGGGGCGAGCTCGACCTGATCTTCCCGACGATCCGCAACCTGATGGCCATCGGCCGCTTCGATCGGGCCGACGACCTCCTGGCCGCGGCGGCGGCCGAGACCGAGATCCCCACGATCCTGCCCCGCGTCATCCAGGACGGCCACGGCCTGCGCATCGTGCTGCCGGGCGACCCGGCCTACGACCAGCCCGGGCCGGTCACACCCCTCCCGGGCGGCCTCCCCATGGCCGGCCGGCCGGGCGGGCCTGCGATCGGGTTCCCGTCGCCCACCGAGGGCTGACCGGGTGCGCGAGCCATCCGGCCTCGTGCCCGGCGTGCCGGCCGCCGTGGCGCCCGGCGTGGTGCGAGTGCTGGCGCCGAACCCCGGCGTGTTCACGGGCCCCGGCACCAACACCTACCTCGTGGGCACCGCCGAGCTGGCGGTGATCGACCCGGGCCCCGACCACGCGGAGCACCTCGACGCGGTCGCCGCCGCCGGAGCCGGCCGGGTCCGGTGGATCCTCGTCACCCACACCCACGCCGACCACTCGCCCGGCGCGACCGGTCTGCAGGCCCGCACCGGCGCCGAGGTGCTCGGGCCCCCACCCACCAGCGGCGAGGGCCACGACGAGTCGTTCGCCCCCGACCGGCTGGTGGGCGAGGGCGACGTGGTCGAGGGGCCCGGCCTGGCGCTGCGGGCGATCCACACGCCGGGGCACGCCTCGAACCACCTGTGCTGGCTGCTGGAGGACACCGGCCTGCTCTTCACCGGCGACCACGTCATGCAGGGCTCCACCGTGGTGATCCGGCCCCCCGACGGCGACATGGCCGCGTACCTGGCCTCGCTCGAACGCCTCCTCACGCTCCCCCTCGCCGCCCTCGCGCCCGGCCACGGCCACCGCATCGACGATCCGCAGGGTGCCGTCGTCGGCTACCTGGCCCACCGCCGCCGGCGCGAGGACACGGTGCGCGAGGCCCTCCAGCGTGTCGGCCCGGCCACCGTCGACGAGCTGGTCCCCACCGTGTACGCCGACGTCGACGACGCCCGCTGGTTCATCGCCCGGCACTCCCTCCACGCCCACCTGCGCAAGCTGGCGGCCGAGGGCCGGGCCCGCTGCCAGGGCGACGACGGGCTCACCGGCCGCTGGACCGGCGCCTGATCACAGGCGATCCTGAGGCGCATGACGAGCGGCAGCGCCCCGGTCGACCGCAACCGCCTCGACGTCCTGATGGCCGCCGAGCGGCAGCGGTTCCGCGACGAGCACCCGCGCTCCGCCGAGCTGGCCGCGGCCGCCCGCGACCACCTGCTCGGCGGCGTCCCGATGGCGTGGATGACGCGCTGGCCCGGCGCCTTCCCCGTGTTCGCGGCGGCCGCATCCGGTGCTCGCGTCACCGACGTGGACGGACACGTCTACGTCGACCTGGCCCTGGGCGACACCGGCTCCATGTGCGGCCACGCCCTGCCGTTCGTGGCCGAGGCGGTCGCCGCCCAGGCCACCAAGGGGCTCGCCACCATGCTCCCCCACCCCGACGCGGTGTGGGTCGGCGGGGAGCTCAGCCGCCGGTTCGGCCTGCCCACGTGGCAGCTGGCCATGACGGCCACCGACGCCAACCGCTTCGCGCTCCGCCTCGCCCGGCACCTCACCGGGCGACCGAAGGTCCTGGTGTTCGACTGGTGCTACCACGGCACCGTCGACGAGACCCTCGTGACCATGGGGCCCGGGGGGCGCACCCTCTCCCGGCCGGCCAGCGCCGGGCCGCCGTGCGATCCGGCCCTCACCACCAGGGTCGTCCAGTTCAACGACCTGGCCGCGGTGGAGGCCGCCCTGGCCGAGGGCGACGTGGCCTGCGTGCTCACCGAGCCCGCGCTCACGAACATCGGCATCGTGCTGCCCGACGCCGGCTTCCACGACGGGCTGCGCGCCTGCTGCTCGGCGACCGGCACCCTGCTCGTGATCGACGAGACCCACACCATCTGTGCCGGACCGGGCGGGGCGACGGCGGCATGGGGCCTGCACCCCGACCTGCTGACCATCGGCAAGCCCATCGGCGGGGGCGTACCCGCAGCCGCGTACGGCATGACGGGCACCGTCGCCGAGGGGCTGCGCGCCCTGGTGCACGACGAGGGCATCGACGTGAGCGGCATCGGCGGCACCCTCACGGCCGGCGCGCTGGCGCTGGCGGCCATGCGGGCCACGCTGTCCGGCGCGCTGCGCGACGACGACTTCGCGGTGGCGATCCCCCTCGCCGAGCGGTGGGCGGCGGGCGTCCGGGGCGTCATCGACGACCTCGGCCTCCCCTGGAGCGTCCAGCGGCTGGGCTGCCGGGCCGAGTACTGGTTCTGCCCGCCGCCCCGCAACGGCGCCGAGGCCGCCGCCGCGGTCGACCACGAGCTCGACGCCCTCCTCCACCTGTGGTGCCTGAACCGCGGCATCCTGCTCACGCCGTTCCACAACATGGCGCTCTTCTCCTCGTCGCACACCACCGCTGACGTCGACCTCCACACCGCGGTGTTCCGGTCGGCCGCGCTCGCCCTCGTGGCCTGAGCCCGTCCCCGGGTCGACCGGTCCCCGCGACCTAGCATCCCGACCGGTCGACGAGCAGGCGAGGAGGGCCGACGGTGCTGACGTGCGTGGCCGACCGCGCCCTCGCCGTGCGCGACCGGCTCGGCGGCGCCATCACCGCGAGCCACCCCCGCCTGCGCGAGCGCTGGCTGGCACCCAACGGGTGGGCGGCCCGGCTCGACGACGTGGCGGTGCAGGCGTCGCAGCCCCGCGAGCTGCGTGTGGCCCTGGCCGGCTCGACGGGTGCGGGCAAGAGCACCCTCCTCAACGCCCTCCTCGGCTCCCGGGTGCTGCCCGTGAGCACGGTGCGGCCGTGCACCGCGGCGATCACCGAGCTGCGCTGGGCCGACCTCGACGGCTTCCGGGTCCGGGTGCGCTTCACGAGCCGCGCCCACTGGGAGGACCACCTGCGCGCCTGGTCGGAGCGCCTGGCCGGCGAGCCCCGCGACCGGGCCGGCGAGGCCGAGCGGCTGCTCCTGCGCCAGCAGGTGCTCGACACCCTGGGCGCGGCCTACGGGGCGGAGGCGGCCGAGCGCTTCGTGGGGGGCGGTGGCCGGCGTGTGCTCGTCGAACCGCCGCGTGTCGCCCGCGCCCTCGACCAGGGCGCGGCCGAGCGCACCGCCGGCTCGACCGACCAGCTGCGCTCGCTGCTCGGCGAGCTCCTCGACGCGTCCAGCACGCTGTGGCCGGTGGTCGAGACGGTCGAGGTGGCCGGGCGGTTCGACCTTCCCGACCCGGGACTGGTGCTCGTCGACCTGCCCGGCCTCAACGACCCCAACGCCGGCCGCGAGGCCGTGGCCCGGCGGGCCCTGACCGATGCGCAGGTGGTGCTCGTCGTCTTCAACACGGCGCGGGGCCTCACCCGCGACGTGGTCGACGTGCTCGTGGGCGGCGGGCTGGTGTCGGGCCTGCTCCTCGGGCGCCAGCTCACCGACCTGGCCTTCGTGGGCACCCACGGGGAGGTCTTCGACCCCGACGCCGCGGCCGAGGAGCTCGACCTCGACCCGGGCACGCCCCTGGGCGAGGTGGCCTCGGCCCGGAACCGGGCCGTGGAGACCGAGGTGCGGCGCCAGCTGGCGACCGTCGCTCGCCGGGTGGCCGATCGCAACCAGGCCGCGCCGGACGAGGCCGCCGCCCTCGACGCCGCCCTGGCCCGGGCGCCGGTGCTGGTGGTGGCGGCCGGCGACCACCTCCGGCTGCTCGGGGTGGGCCGGGGTCACCCGGTCTGCTTCGACGACCCGACGGCCACCGGCGTGCCCGCCCTCGACGCCCACCTGCTGGCCCTCGGCGCCCGGCTCGGCGTGCGCGGCTCGGCCGTCGCGCTCGACGACACCATCGACCGGGTGATCGTGGAGGTCCGGCGCTCGCGCTCGGCGCTGCTCGGTGCGCGCGCCCGCCACGGCGACGGCACCCGGCTCTGGCTCGCCGAGGCCATGGCGCCGGTCCTCGAAGCGCTGGACGTCGAGCTCCAGCGGGCCACCGACGCGATGAGCGAGCAGGCCACCGTGATCCTCGACGACGCCGACGGCCGCCTGGCCGAGGTGGCCGGCCGCGTGCCGGATGCCCTGCGGGCCGTGGTCGCCGGGTGGGACGGCCTCCCGCCGGCCACCCTGCACGCGGCCTCGGCCCGTGGCGGGCGCACCGCCACCACCGATCTCACCGGCACCCTGACCGACGCCCTGGTGGAGCGGTTCCTGCCCACCTGGAGCGCCGTCACCGACCGGCTCGCCGCCGAGCCGCGCCGCGCCGCAGCGGCATCCCTCGAGGCGGCCCGGCGGGCGGTGGCCGAGCTGCTGGAGGCGGCCGCCGCGGCCGGCGTCGCGGTGCCGCCCGGGTCCGACGTCTCCGGGGTCCTGGCCGAGCTGGCCGGCCCCACGGCCTCCTCCGTCGACGCCTCGCTGCAGCGGCGCCTGCGCGAGGCCGGCTTCGGCCTCGACGCAGCGCTGCACCCCCTCCTCGAGCGCGACCTTGCCGGCGCCTACCGCAAGGCCGCCAAGGTCGACACCAAGGCGACGACGGCAGAGGTGCTCCGCCTGCTCCGCCAGCGCGTGCGGGTCGCGGCGCCCGGGTGGGCGGCGGCCGCGGTCGAGGGCCTGGAAGAGCACCTCGCCGACGGCCTGGCGGCCGCCGCCGACGAGCTCCGCCTCGGCCTGCAGGCCGAGCTCCGGGCGGTGGTCGCGGCCGCCGCCGACGACCTGCAGGGTGCCGCCGAGGTGCGCGACGTGCAGACCGCGACCGCCCTCGACCGGCTGGCCTCCACGCTCGTGTCGCTCCCGCCCCGGTGCACGCCGGCCCGGGGCTGAGCCGGCAGGGCGATCAGCCGCCGGCGCCCGCTCCGGCTCCGGCCGCCTTCTTGGCGTCGAGCGCGGCGATGGCCGACTCGAGCATCCGGCTGGAGCACCCCGCCATCTGCACCGGGGGCACCGTCTCGGTCACGATGCGCTCGGCCAGGGCCCGGAACGCCTCGGCGGCGGGCCCCTCACCCAGTGCCACCGGGGCACCGGCATCGCCGCCCGCGGCCACCGATGCCTCCAGCGGCACCTTGCCGAGGAGCTCCACCCCCACCTCGTCGGCCAGCGCCTGGCCCCCTCCCTCACCGAACAGGGGGTACCGGGTGCCGTGCCCGCAGGTGAACGCGCTCATGTTCTCGATGACCCCGGCCACCCGCAGGAACGAGCGGCGGGCCATGTCGGCGGCCCGGATCGCCACCTTCTGGGCCGAGACCGCGGGCGTGGTCACGATGACCAGGTCGGTCCGCGGGAGCAGCCGGGCCAGGCCCATCTGCACGTCACCGGTGCCGGGTGGCATGTCGATCAGCAGGTAGTCCATGTCGCCCCAGCGCACGTCGCGCAGGAACTGCTCGACGGCCTTGGTGAGCATGAGCCCCCGCCACATGAGTGCGGTGCCCTCGTCCTCCACCAGGAAGCCGGTCGAGACGACCTTGAGCACGCCGGCCGGGCCCCCCGCGGGGTTGGGCACCGTCTTGGTGTTCGGCACGATCTTCCCGGAGCCGTCCGAGCCCTTCACGCCGGCCAGCCGCCCGCTCACGCCCAGCATGCGGGGCACCGAGAAGCCCCAGATGTCGGCGTCGAGCACGCCGACGGTGAGGCCGCGAGCGGCCAGGGCGGCGGCCAGGTTGACGGTGACCGAGCTCTTGCCCACGCCGCCCTTGCCCGACGCGATGGCGAGCACCCGGGTCGTGGCCGGCACCTCGGTGTCGGGGGCGTTCTCGCGGGCGTTCCACCTGGCCTTCAGCATGACCTCGGATCGCTCGTCCGAGGTCATCTCACCCCACTCGATGCGGACGTCCCGCACGGCCGGGTGGGTGGCCACCCGCGTCTCCACGTCGCGCTTGATCTGCGCCCGCAGGGGGCACCCGCCGATCGTGAGCTTGATGCGGATGGTGACGTCGGCGGCGCCACCCCCCTCGACGGGCTCCACCCGCACGCCGTCGACCATGCCCAGGTCGACCACGTTGCCCCCGAGCTCCGGGTCCATGACCCCGCGCAGCAGGTTGGTGATCTCGTCGGCGTCCGGGGCGCGTACGGGCATGGCCCTGATTTTACCGGGCTCTCCCGTGTAATCTTCGTGCGTGCACGGAAACCCGGGGTCGCGGCTCGAGGTGCTCAAGGCCCTGGGCGACAACACGCGCTACGCCATCTACCTCGAGCTGGCCCGCGCACCGGTGCCCCTCTCCACCTCCGACATCGCCGACACCCTCGATCTGCACCCCAACACCGTGCGACCCCACCTCGAGCGGATGCGTGAGGTCGGTCTCCTCGAGGTCGAGACCCGCAACGCCGGCACCGTCGGGCGGCCCCAGAACCTGTACTCGCTGGCGCCCGACGCCCCCTCGCTGGGCCTCGAGCCCCCGGTGTTCCGGATGGCGGCCCGGATGCTCGCCGCAGCCGCGGCCCGGGCCGGGGTCGACCCCGACGACGCCGCCGAGGTCGGCCGGGAGCAGGGACGGGCCGACGCGCTGGCCCGAACCCCGCCGGCGCCACGCACCCCCGCGCCGTCCTGCCTCGAGGCGCTGGTCGCCGAGCTCACCGACCTGGGCTTCGACCCGGCCGTCGCCGGCGAGCTCGACGCCGGTGGCGACGTGGCGCGCGTCGCCTTCACCCACTGCCCGTTCCGCGAGCTGGCCGAGGCCCACCCCGAGCTGGTGTGCTCGCTGCACCGGGGGATGGTCGAGGGCTTCGTCGACGCCGTCGGCGGCGCCCAGGTGGAGGAGTTCCACACGCTCGCGCACCGCGAGCCCTGTCAGGTGGAGCTGACGCACGGGTAGCCTGTCCTGATCACGCCTGCGAGGAGGACCTGTTGATCACCCTCACCGACAACGCCGCCGTCAAGGTCAAGGAGCTCATCGACCAGGAGGGCGACCCGGAGCTGGCTCTGCGCGTCGCGGTGCGACCCGGCGGCTGCTCGGGGTTCTCCTACGAGATGTTCTTCGACAGCGACGTGGCGTCCGACGACTGGAAGGCCGACTTCGGCGGGGTCCAGGTGGTGGTCGATCCGTCGAGCGCCCAGCTGCTCGAGGGTGCGACCCTCGACTACAAGGACGGCCTGCAGGACGCGGGGTTCGCCATCGTCAACCCCAACGCCAACCGCACCTGCGGCTGCGGCCAGAGCTTCAGCTAGGCCCGGCGGTCAGCCCGACCCGGGGAGCCGCCCGAGGGCGTCGGCCAGCTCGACCTGGTCGAAGATGCCGTCGAAGCGGTCGGCGATCACCCCGTCGGGGCCGGCGAGGAACAGCACCGGCTCGAACGTGAGCCGGTAGGCGTCCACCACGGGCGTGGTGGGGCTGTTGGGATCGGGGCGCGTGTAGACCTCGCCGTGCAGCAGGTGCACGCCCGGGAACCGCTCCTGCTGGGACAGCAGCACGTCGAGCACGGGCCCGCAGATCGCCGTCTGGCAGAAGGCCGGGGTGGCGATCAGCAGCGCCAACGGGCGTCCCTCCGTCAGCGCCTGGGTGAGGGTGACGTCGTGGAGCGGGCAGCTGGGCTCGGCCGTGCAGATCGGGTCGACGCCGCGGTCGTCGTCGAACGTCGGCGTCTCCACCGGGATCAGGGCGTCGCCCACCCCGGGCACGGGGTCGGCCCCGGGCGCCACGATCGTGAAGGCCGATGCCGCTTCGGTGCCGTCGACCTCGGTGGTCACGTCGTACACGCCCTCGTCGGCCAGCTCGAGGTAGGCGGGGTAGTAGGGGCGCGGGAGGCCGGCGTCGTGGCGCTCGGCCGTCACCGGACCGCCGACCGTCCGGCCGTCCCGGCTGACCAGCAGGGTGAGCGCGGCCGGGGCCCCGCTGGTGATGAGCCCCTCCGAGTCGGCCAGGCCGAGGACCAGCCGCTGGCGGCTGCCGGCCTCGAGGGTGCCGTCGGCGAAGAAGCGCACCAGGGCGAGGCTCGGCGTGCTGGAGTCGGACGCCCCCGCCCCGTCGGAGCCGCCGTTCCCGCCGCAGGCCGCCAGCAGCACGGTCCCGGCCCCGGCGGCCAGGAACGACCGCCTCGAGAGCGGTCTCACCGGCCCTCCTGGTGCCCGCCCACGTAGGCCCACGCCTCGATCTCGACGAGGGCGCCGAGCGGGAGCTCGGCGACGCCGATCGCGGAGCGGGCCGGCCGGTGGTCGCCGAGCTCGGCGACGTAGGTCTCGTTCATCTGCGGGTAGTCGTTCATGTGCCGCAGGAAGACCGTCGTCTTCACCACGTCGGCCAGCGACGCCCCCTCGGCGTCGAGCAGTGCGGCCAGGTTGGCGATGGCCTGGCGCAGCTCGCCCTGCAGGCCATCGCCGACCAGCTTGCCGTCGACGATGCCGATCTGGCCCGACACGACCAGCCAGTCGCCGGCCCGCACGATCGGGGTGTACGGGCCCACGGGCGTGCTCATGGAGCTCCTTGCGGGGTCGAGGGGACGCCGCCAACCCTAGGCTGCTCGCCGTGCCCCGCCGAAGTCGGCCCCCCGAGCCCGTCGCCGCGCACCGCGGCCAGTGAGCGAGGTGTCGTTCGAGGTCGACGGCCGACCCGTCTCGGTTCCCGACGACGGTGCCTCGCTGCTCGAGGTGCTCCGCGACCGGTTGGGGCTGCGCTCGCCCAAGGACGGCTGCAGCCCGCAGGGCCAGTGCGGCTGCTGCACGGTCCTCGTCGACGGCGCCCCCCGCGTGGCGTGCGTGACGCCCGCCCGACGGGTGGCCGGCCGCCGCGTCACCACCCTCGACGGCCTGCCCGACGAGGAGCGACGAGCATGGGGCGCAGCCTTCTGCGCCACCGGCGCGAGCCAGTGCGGCTTCTGCACCCCGGGCATCGTGGTGCGGCTGGCGGCGCTGCGGGCCGGGGGCGCGGCGCCGTCGGACGTGGCCCCGGTGGAGCAGGCGCTGCTCGCCCACCTGTGCCGGTGCACCGGGTGGCGCACGATCCTCGACGCCTGGGCGGCCGCGTCGTCGCGATCGGCCGGCGTCGGCGACGGGCTCGCCGGGCGCGACCCCGAGGCGGCGACCCGCCGGGCGTCGATCGAGGGTGGGACCCCCCAGGCGGTGGGCGTCGCGGTCGCGCTCGGGCGGGGCGGCTTCGCCGACGACGACGCCCCGCCCGACGCGCTGGTGGCGGTGCCCCGCCCCGGCGGCGGCTGGGCCGTGGCCGACACCCTCACCGCCGCCCGGTCGGCCGCGGGCAAGGTGCAGGGCCGGCGGACCACGGTCCCGGCTCGGCCACCGATCGAGGTGCCCGCCGGGACGTGGGCGCTGACGCTGCGCACCAGCTGGGTCGAGCCGGCCTACCTCGAGCCGGACGCGTCGTGGTGCGCGCCCGGAGGCGAGCCGTCATCGCCGTTGGCCAACGGCGGCGCGTTCGGGGCCAAGACCGCCTCCGTCGCCCCGGCCGCGGCCCGGGCCCTGGCCGGCGAGCACGGCCGGCCGGTGCGGGTGCTCCTCTCCCGCGAGGACGTCGTGCGCCTGGGGCCCAAGCGCCCGCCGCTGGCCGCCGGGCTGCGAGCCGACGGCACCGGGGTGGTGCGGGTGGCGAGGACGTCCGGGATCGCCGAGGCGATCCGGCTGGTCGCGCCGGGGCTGGCGGTCGAGGAGGTCGACGTGGCCGGCCCGCCCACCTCGGCCTCGCTGCGGGCGGCCGGCTGGGCCGAGGCCGCCGTGCTGCTCGCCGCCCTCGAGCACCTGAGCGCGCCGGGGCCCGGCGACGAGCCCCCAGCAGTGGGACGGGCCGCAGTGCGGTCGCCCGCCGGCGGGTACGCCGAGGCCGAGGTCGGCCCCACCGGCGTGCACGTGCGCGTCGCCTGCGGCGAGGTGCTCGACGAGGTCGTGCTGCGCTCCTACTGCGTGGGCGCGGCCCACCAGGCCCTGGGCTGGGTCTGCACCGAGGGGCTCGCCGTCGACGAGGCCGGCCAGGTCCACGACCTCACGATCCGCTCCTTCGGCGTCCTGCGGGCCGTCGACACCCCGCCGATCCACGTCGAGGTCGTGCCCGATCCGGGCCGGCCCCCCGTCAACGGCTCCGACGCGGTGTTCGCGGCGGTGGCGGCGGCGTGCTGGATCGCCCAGGGCCTTCCCCCGGCCTGGCCGAGCGGCCGTCCCCCCCGCCGGTGACGGCCGGCGGTTCTGTGCACCCCGAACGCCGGAAACGGGCCGTTTCGGTGCACAGGACGGCGGGGCGCCAGCCACGAGCGCTGGACACCAGCGCCAGCGCGCTCGCCCGGTGCAGGTCGGCGAGGGGCACCGACGCCTCCACCACGTCGCCGGCCTCGAGCAGCAGGGCACGGCCCACGCCCGGCAGGCAGCCGTCGCCGAGGGGAGGGGTGACCCAGCGGCCGTCGAGCAGCACCACCACGTTGGCGATCGTCGACTCCGTCACGTGGCCGTGCTCGTTCACGAGCAGCACGTCGTCGGCTTCCGGGTGCTGCCCCCGCCGGCGCTCGTACCCGCCGCGGTCGGTCGTCTTGTGGAACAGACGGACGTCGGCGCTGGACACGGGCTCGGACGCCAGAGCCAGCCGGACCGGTCCCTCCGGGGCAGTGGGGACCGGTCGGCAACCGACCTGGATCACCCCCGATGCAGCCAGGACCAGCCGGACGAGGGCCGGCTGGTCCTGGCCCGCCACCGCCCGGGCCAGCCCGTCGCGGGTCCGGTCGGCGTCGACGGGCACCTCCCAGTAGCGGGCCGACGCGGCAACGCGGGCGAGGTGCCGCTCGAGGTTCACCAGCCCCGCGCCCGGCTCGAACCGCAGCGTCTCGACGAGCCCGGCCGGCCGGAAGGGCAACGAGAGCACCCGGGCCTTGGCCAGCAGCTCGTCGTACTCGGCGGCGGGCTCGGAGTCCCAGGTGATGGCGCCACCCGCTCCGTAGGTGACGCAGGCCCGACGCCGATCGACCGTGGCGGTGCGGATGGCCACCGCGAAGCGGGCCTCCGGGAGGGCCCCCGGCCGGAGGGGCGGGCCGACCCAGCCGGCCGCCCCGCAGTACACGCCCCGTGGGGATCGCTCTCCCGCGGCGATGATCCTCGTGGTCGACGGCTTGGGCGCGCCCGTGACCGAGCCGCTCGGGAAGAGTGCGGCGAACACGTCGACCAGACCGACGCCGTTCCGGGGCTCGGCCTGGATGGTCGACGTGAGCTGCCAGACCGTCGGGTAGCGCTCCAGGTCGAACAGGGAGAGCACCCGGACCGTGCCCGTGCGGGCGATCCGGCCCAGGTCGTTGCGCACCAGGTCGACCACGATCACGTTCTCGGCCCGGTCCTTCTCGGAGGCCGCCAGTGCCCGGCCGGCCGCTTCGTCCTCGCCGACCCACCGACCACGAGCGCGGGTCCCCTTCATCGGCCGGCAGACCAGGCAGCCACCGGCGAGGGAGAAGAACAGCTCGGGCGAGGCGCACACCACCGCGTGGTCCCCGGTGTCGGCGTAGGCGCCGAGAGCCCGGCGCTGGGCGGCGAGCAGCTCGTGGTAGAGGCCCTCTGCGTCGCCGCGCCACGACGCCTCGAGCCGGGCGGTGAGGTTCACCTGGTAGGTGTCGCCGGCGGCGAGCCGTTCCCTGATCGCGGCCACCTCGTCGAGGTGGCGGGCCGCGCTCATCGAGATCGCCCACCGCCCCACGACGTGGCCCGGGCTCGCCGCCGCGCCGCCGGCCGGGCCGTCCACCCGGCAGCCGATCGCGAACCACGCCAGGGGCACCCCCGCGGGGTCGGCCTCGACCACGGTCAGCGATGGGTCGAGGCCGGTCGAGGCCTCGTAGGCGACGAACCCCACTGCCCACCGACCGCTGCGGGCCGCCGCCTCCACGGCCTCCAGCGCGGCGCGCACCTCACCCGGGCGGCGGGCCTCGACGACCCGCTCGACCGGTTCCAGGCGGAACGAGCCGGACCCGCCGGCGGACGTGTCGTCGATCCGGGCCGCCGGCCCGGTCACAGGCTCCAGCGGCTCTGGCCGAACCGGTAGCCAACCGACCGGACGGTCTGGATCAGGTTGGCGTGCTCCTCGCCGAGCTTGGCCCGCAGGCGCCGGATGTGGACGTCGACCGTGCGGGCGCCGCCGTAGTACTCGTAGCCCCACACGCGAGACAGGAGGGTCTCGCGGGTGAACACCTTGCCCGGGTGCGACGCCAGGAACTTGAGCAGCTCGTACTCCATGTACGTGAGGTCGAGCGGCCGACCCGAGATCGCCGCCTGGTACGTCTCCATGTTGAGCACCAGCGGCCCGTACTCCACCAGCTCGGGCCGGGTACCGCCGCTCTTGCGCCAGAACAGGTGCTTGAGGCGGGCCTCCAGCTCGGGGCCCTGGAGGGGCTCGAGGCAGAAGTCGTCGAACAGGTCCTCGCGCAGCTCCAGGTCGTCGAGCCGCTCGGCGCCGATCACCAGCACCAGCGGTTCGAGGGGCACCTCGCGCTTGCGCAGGGCCCGGCACATCGCGAACCCGGCCTCGGCGTCGTGGCTGGCGCACACCACCGCGCCGGCCCAGCCGTCCTCGGGCTCGAGGCGCGCCGCCGCCTCCTCGCTGGGGACCGCCTTCCACGGGTAGCCGGCCAGGTCGAGGACCTCGGCGACCTCGCCGGGCGGCGGATCGGGGAAGAGGAGCAGCGGTTCCACGTCGGATGGTCCCTACACGCTCGGGAGGTAGCGCTCCAGCTCGAACGGCGTGACCTGGGTCTTGTAGGCCTGCCACTCCGAGCGCTTGTTCCGCAGGAACCACTCGAAGATGTGCTCGCCCAGGGCCTCGGCCACCAGCTCGGATCGCTCCATCTCGTCGAGCGCCTCGGCCAGCGACTGCGGCAGCTGCGAGATGCCCTCCGCGGCCAGCTCCTCGGTGGTGAGCTCGAACAGGTTGGTGGCGACCTCGGGCGGCAGCTCCATGCCCTCGTCGATGCCCCGGAGCCCGGCAGCGAGGATCACCGAGTAGGCGAGGTAGGGGTTGCAGGCCGGATCGGGCGCCCGGTACTCGATGCGGGTCGAGCTCTCCTTGCCGGCCTTGGTGACCGGCACCCGCACCAGGGCCGAGCGGTTGTTGCGGGCCCACGACACGTACACCGGCGCCTCGTAGCCGGGCACGAGCCGCTTGTAGGAGTTGACCAGCTGGTTGGTGACGGCCGTGATCTCCCGGGCGTGGTGCAGGAGCCCGCCGATGAAGCCCTTGGCCACCTTCGAGAGGCGGTACTCGTCGCCCGGCTCGTGGAAGGCGTTGACGTCGCCCTCGAACAGCGACAGGTGGGTGTGCATCCCCGAGCCCTGCACGCCGGGCATGGGCTTGGGCATGAACGTCGCGTAGACACCACGTTCGAGGGCGGCCTCCCGCACGACCAGCCGGAAGGTCATGACGTTGTCGGCCATGGTGAGGGCATCGGTGTAGCGCAGGTCGATCTCGTGCTGGCTCGGTGCGTCCTCGTGGAACGAGTACTCCACCGGGATGCCCATCGCCTCGAGGGTGTGGATCGTGCGCTTGCGCAGGTCGGAGGCGACGTCGGCGGTGGTGAGGTCGAAGTAGGAGCCGTGGTCGAGGGGCCGCAGCGGATGGGTGGGGTCGCCGTCGGCGAAGTAGAAGAACTCCATCTCGGGGGCCACGTAGAACGAGAAGCCCCGCTCCCTCGCCCGGTCGAGGTTGCGCTTGAGCACCTGGCGGGGGTCGCCCTCGAACGGTGAGCCGTCGAGGTGCGCGATGTCGCAGAACATCCGCGCCGCCGGCTCCTCGGGGTCGGCCCACGGCAGGAGCTCGAAGGTGTTGGGGTCGGGCCGGGCCAGCACGTCGCTCTCCTGCACCCGGCTGAAGCCGTTGATCGCCGAGCCGTCGAACGTCATGCCCTCCTCGAAGGCGTTCTCCAGCTCGGCCGGGGTGATGGCGAACGACTTGAGCTGACCGAGCACGTCGGTGAACCACAGCCGCACGAGGCGCACGCCGCGCTCCTCGATCGACCGCAGCACGTAGTCCTGCTGGCGCTCCACGGCAGGTAGTTTCGCGCTCTGCGACGACGCCACCAGCCGGCGGCGGCCGTGTTCATGCGCCGTTCACACTTGTGCAACGGCCGGGAAATCGCCGGTCGGCAGGCTGCTCGACGGTCTACCTACCCAAGGAGGACGAACGTGTTCCAGCGCTCCCCGGCCGAGGTGCTCGCCCTGGCCAAGGACGAAGGGGTCGAGATCATCGACCTCCGCTTCGCCGACCTGCCCGGTCTCATGCAGCACTTCTCGGTGCCCACAGGCCAGCTCACCGCGGACAGCTTCGAGGAGGGCTTCGGGTTCGACGGTTCGTCCATCCGTGGGTTCCAGGAGATCCAGGAGTCGGACATGATCCTCGTGCCCGACGCAAACACCGCGTACATCGACCCGTTCCGGCAGCACAAGACGCTGAACCTGCACTGCTTCGTGCGCGACCCGCTCACCGGCGAGCCCTACAGCCGTGACCCGCGGTACGTGGCCCAGAAGGCCGAGGCCTACCTGACCTCTACGGGCATCGCCGACACCGCGTTCTTCGGACCCGAGGCCGAGTTCTTCATCCTCGACGACGTCCGCTTCAGCCAGGACACCCGCTCGGCCTTCTACCAGGTCGACTCCATCGAGGGGAACTGGAACACCGCCCGCGACGAGGGCCCGAACCTCGGGTACAAGCCGCGGTACAAGGAGGGCTACTTCCCGGTCCCGCCCATGGACCACTTCCAGGATCTCCGCTCGGAGATGACCCTCACCCTGATGCGGCTGGGCATCCCGGTCGAGGTGCAGCACCACGAGGTCGCCACCGCCGGCCAGGCCGAGATCGACATCCGCTTCGACACCCTGCTGTCGATCGCCGACCAGCTCATGACCTTCAAGTACGTGATCAAGAACGTGGCCCTCGCCTACGGCAAGTCGGTGACGTTCATGCCCAAGCCCCTGTTCCAGGACAACGGCTCGGGCATGCACACCCACCAGTCGCTGTGGAAGGGCGGCGAGCCGCTGTTCTTCGCCGAGACCGGCTACGCCGGCCTGTCCGACCTGGCCCGGTGGTACATCGGCGGCCTGCTCACCCACGCCAAGTCGGTGCTCGCCTTCGCCGCGCCCACCACCAACTCCTACAAGCGCCTGGTCCCGGGCTACGAGGCCCCGGTGAACCTGGTCTACTCGCAGCGGAACCGCTCGGCCTCGGTGCGCATCCCGCTCTACTCGCAGTCGCCCAAGGCCAAGCGCCTCGAGTTCCGCTGCCCCGACCCCAGCTGCAACCCGTACCTGGCCTTCTCGGCCCAGCTGATGGCCGGTCTCGACGGGATCCAGAACCGCATCGAGCCGCCCGCCCCCGTCGACAAGGATCTCTACGACCTGCCGCCCGAGGAGCTGGCCAAGGTGCCGCAGGTGCCGGCGTCGCTCGACGAGGCCCTGCTGGCCCTCGAGGCCGACCAGGAGTACCTGAAGAAGGGCGGGGTGTTCACCGACGACCTGATCGAGACCCACATCCGCTACAAGCGCGAGAACGAGGTCGACGCGATCCGGCTGCGGCCGCACCCCTACGAGTTCGCCCTCTACTACGACATCTGAGCCAGTGGGCCGCTGACCTGGGGAGACCTGGGTCAGCGGCCCATTCGGCCCGTCTGTGGTCCGTCGGACCGCCGGCCGATCGGCCCGCGTGGCCGGTGCTTCCAGAGGCCTCGACGCGAGTTCGGATCGCTGGCCAGGGCGTCCTGAGATCCACGGAGAAGGTCACGCCGAGTCGTTCCTCGAACCCTGAGAGGCATTCGACCAACGCACTCAGGAACAGCTGGCGGGCCGGGAGAGGCGTGCGGCGCTCGCAAGGGATTGCTACTCGGGGTAGCCGAATCGGGCGCGATCCCCGAAGACCTGATGGAGGAGGCCCGGCTGCTGTGGCGGGGCCCCACCGCCGCACCCAAGCCCCCCGCCGCAGCGCCTGATCCTCGACGGCGGTGCCGTCATCGCCCTGTCCCGCAACGACCTTCGCGCCCGGTCAATAGCGTGGTCAAGGCCGTTGGCGAGGTGACCTCCGCCGACGAGAGCACTGGGCGCGCAGCGGGCGCGCTGCTCGGTGCCGCCCGTTCGGCTTCCACGGTCGACGCGCTGGTGGTGGCCTCCGCGATCGAGCTCGGCGGCGGCGTCGTGCTCACCGGCGATCCCGACGACCTCGAGCCGCTCGCCAGCGGCCATCCCGAGATCGTCATCAGGCCGCTGTAGCGGGTCACGGCTCGGCGGGCACTCGGGCAGCGTCGAGCCAGGCAGCGATCTCGTCCGGGTCGAACCGGAGCAGGTGGCCCCACCTCACGACCGGGACGCGTCGATCGTCGACCAGGCGCCGGACCTGTCGGTGGTTCCCGGCGAGGCGGTCGGCGTGGTCGGCAGGTCCGTCAATGGCCGGACTGATCGGGTGATCGGCAGTGGTGTGGGGTGAGACGGTGACCGGTGGCTGCGCAACGAGCGTTCGCAGGCGACGGGTGCGCTCATCGGCGAGGACACCGAGCAGACCCGTGGAAGCGATGCCGCCGCGTCCGCTCTCGGGTCAGAGCTGAGACGCACGCGATCTCGTGTCGACAGCGCTGGCGAGGCTCCCGGTCACCCGAACGGGGAGAGCGACGCGCAGGCATCCATGACTGGGGCCGGGACCGTCACGTGGGGCGTGAGGTTGGAGCGCCGGCCCGGATCTGAGCCGGCAACGACCTCGCGATCGGACGATCGGCGCCAGGTGCGAAGGACTCCCGAATCGTTGTCGCTGGTGAGGTGGTGTGCGCGGCGGTGCCGGCGGTGCCGATGGGGCTGACACGAAGGGGCCGTCGCGCTCGACGACCCGCACGTGTGGGCCACCGAGCTGTTCGGCGAGTTCGTCGCGCTCGGCTATCCGCTCGGTCGGGTCGTTCGCCCGACTCCCGGGTCCAGTTGTCTGAACGCCACCCGACGGTCCTCCCGCTCGATGCCGTCGATGCTCAGCCACCAGACCGGTCGCCCTGTACCGAAATAGTCGAACATACGTTCGATCTCGTGTGGTAGGCTGGCGGGCATGAAGGCGGACGTGGCGCCCGAGCGGGACGTGGGGGTGTTGGGGGCGCTGCGCCAGGCCATCGGGCGGTGCGCGGCCATGGATCCCGAGGGGGCCCCGGCCGGGGTGCGCCACGAGATGGCGGTGGCCCTGCTGGTGGAGCGGGCCCGGCTGGACGCGCTGGCGGCCCGGTGGGCGGCGGCGTGGGACGCCAGCGGGTCGTGGGCCGACGACGGGTCTCGCAGCTCGGGGGCCCGGCTGGGTCGGGAGGCCAACGTGGCCGGGCGCACGGCCAAGGCCCAGGTGCGCCGGGGCCGGCATCTGCGCGACCTGCCGTTGGTGGGCGCCGCGTTCGAGGCGGGGGAGATCGGCGCCGACCATGTGGACGTGTTCGTGCGGTTGCACACCCCTGAGCACGAGGAGGCCCTGGCCCGCGACGAGGCGGTGCTGGTGGGTCAGGCCCGGTCGCTGCGGTTCGCGCAGTTCGAGCAGGCGGTGGCCTACTGGCTGTTGCGGGTGGACGCCGACGGTGAGACCGAGCGGGCCCGACGCGAGCGCGACGGGCGCTTCGTGAGCCTGGTGCGCACGTTCGGGGGGAGCTTCGATCTGCGGGGCCGGCTGGACGCGGTGTGGGGCACCGCGGTGCAGGGCGAGCTCCAGCGTCTGGAGGACCTGCTGTACGACGACGACGTGGCCGAGGCCCGCGCCCGGTTGGGCTGCGACCACGTGGGGTCGGCCGAGCTGGCCCGCACCCCGGCCCAGCGGCGGGCCGATGCTCTGGTGCGCATGGCCGAGCGGTCCCGCGCCGCGCCGGCTGGTGGCCGCCGGCCGGAGCCGCTGATCACCGTGGTGGTCGGCTTGGAGGACTTCGCCGGCGGGTTGTGCCGGCTGGATGACGGCACGGTGCTCGGCCGGGGCCAGTGGCTGCCCCTGCTGGAGCGGGCCGACATCGAGTCGATCGTGTTCGACTCGGCCCGGCGGGCCCTGTCGGTGAGCGTCCGCGAGCGGTTCTTCACCGGGGCGCTGCGCCGGGTGATCCAGGTGCGCGACGGCCACTGCCGGCACCCTTCGGGCTGCGACGTGCCCGCCGGCCGCTGCCAGGTCGACCACATCGTGCCGTGGGAGGCCGGCGGGCCCACCACCCAGGCCAACGGTCGGCTGCTGTGCGGCCCCCACAACCGGGCCCGCACCGCACGCCCCAGATCGCGGCCCCCACCCCGAGCCGCCTGAACGGCGGAGCGGGCCGACGGCGTGACCCAGGCCGAGGTGCTGGTGAACCTGGGCCGCGAGGACCGGCTCGATGCGGACGGGCGGTGGCGCCGGTGCCGGCACGGCGTCGTATCGTGGCGCGCTGACGCCGTCCGCCATCGTCTGGAGCTCCCCGTGCTCATCCTGGCCATCCTCGCCTTCGGCATGCTCATCGGCTGGCTCGCCCAGCTGCTCCTCGGCATGGGCACGCGGCCGAACGCGCAGTCGCTGGTCGCCGGCCTGGTCGGCTCCTTCGTCGGCGGACTGCTCGTGAGCCTCATCGCCGGTGACGGCGTGAAGCTCCGGCCGAGCGGGCTGATCGGCTCGTTCGTCGGGGCGGTCGTCGTCCTGCTCGTGTGGAACCTGATCAGGCCTGCGGCACGCCGCTGATCTCCTCGTGCGCCGCGGCCCGGTCGGGCCGGAGGCCGGTGCGGGCGGCCAGCGCGGCCACGACCAGCGTGCCCAGCGCCACGATCGCGCCCACGGCCAGCGCCCAGCGGGCGCCGGCCTCCTCGCCGATCCAGCCGACCACCGGCCCGCCGATCGGCGTCGACCCGAGGAAGGCGATCGACTGCAGGGCCAGCACCCGACCCCGGAGCTGAGGTGCGGTGTTGGCCACCAGCAGACCGCTGGTGCAGGCCACGAAGGCGGCGCCACCGGCGCCCATGGGCACGCCCAGGGCCATGGCGACGGGCAGGGTCGGGGCGAGGGCCAGCAGGCCCAGGAACACCCCCAGCACGGCCAGTGAGCCCAGCATGAACCGCACCGTGGCGTCGGGGCGGGCCGCCGTCACGAACGACCCGACCAGGCTCCCGGCGCTGATGATGGCGAGCAGCGCCCCGAAGGCTCCTGCGCCGCCGCCGAACACCCGATCCACCAGCAGCGGCAGGGTGACCTGGTAGTTGAACGTGAACGTCGACACCACGAGCAGGGTGAGCATGGTGAGCCGCAGCACCGGGTGGCTCCGCACGTAGCGCAGCCCCGCCAGCACCTGGCCGCGCGCGTCACCGACGGGCGGCACCGGGTGCACGGCGGTCCGGTCGATGGCGGCGAGGGCGAGCAGGAGGGCCGCGAACGACACGCCGTTGGCCACGAAGCACCAGCCGGTGCCGACGACATCGATGAGGAGGCCGGCCAGGGCCGGGCCCGCGATCCGTGAACCTGTCATCACCGCGGTGTTCAGCGACATGGCGTTGGCCAGCTCGTCGTGCTCGACCAGGTCGCCGATGAACGACCGCCGCACCGGTGTGTCGACCGCGTTGATCAGCCCGAGAGCGGCAGCGAGCGCGTAGACGAGGCCGATCGTCACCCACCCGCCCAGCACCGCTGCCCCGAGCACGATGGCCTGCGCGGCGGCCAGCGACTGGGTGAGGTACAGCAGGCGGCGGCGGTCGACGCGATCGGCGATGGCACCGCCCCACGCCCCGAACAGCAGCATGGGCAGGAACTGCAGGGCCGTGACGATGCCGAGCGCCGTGCCGCTCCCGGTGAGGCCGAGCACGAGCCACGCCAGCGCCGTGGCCTGCAGCCACGTGCCGACGTTCGAGACCACCAGCCCGAGGAAGTACAGGCGCGCGTTGCGGTGGCGGAGCGAGCGGAACACGCGCGAGCGGCGCGGCCCGTCGGGCGCCGTGAGCCCCTCGTCGGTCACCCGCTCATCGTCCCACCGGGCCGGCCGCAGCGCCGCGGCCGGTGTGGGTCAGGAGCCGGTGGGCTGCAGGGAGCGGTCGTCGACCCAGGGACCGAGCCCGCTGATGCGGTCGATCTCCACCCGCACCACCACCGCGGTGGGAGACGTGCGGATGGCCAGCGGGTGCCGGTCGAGCCCGAGGTACTTCATCGCCATGGCGTCCATGACAGCCGGGTCGGGGCCGCCGTCGATGGTGGCCCGCCCGTGCACGACCAGATGGCGCTGGAACCCCCGCTCGTTGCGCTCGCTGTCCTCGATCGAGAGGATCACGCGCGGGTTCCTCGCCAGGTTCTGCGCCTTGCGGCTCGCCCCGTCGGTGCCGAACAGGATCTCGTCGCCTCGTACGAGCACCCACACCACCGACACCTGCGGCGAGCCGTCCGGGTTGCTGGTCCACACGTGCGCCACGGCATCGGAGCCGAGCAACGCCTGGGCCGGAGCAGGGATCGCGACCATCGACCACCCCCCTGGTGTCGAGTTGGACAACGCTACGCCCGCGGCCGGGCCGGCGCAACGGGCCGGTCAGCCGCGCGACCGGGCGCGCAGCGGCGGGAGGGCCACGGCGCAGTCGCCGCCAGCCGGCACGCCGTCGAAGCGCCCGGCCAGCCACGTGGTGGCGATCGGCCCCGAGATCCAGGCCGCCTTGGTGTGCCCCGTTTCGCCCATCCACACCTGGCTGAGCGCCACCCCGCGCTCGCACTGGCCGCGCACGTAGCCGAGCTGCACCGGCGGGAGCACCACCGGGTCCGACAGGCCCTGGGCGATCAGGATCGGCACGTCGGTGGGCAGCCCGTCCGGCGAGTTCTCCTCGGCCACCTCCCGCCACGCCGGCTCCCCCATCGGGTCCTCGCTGAAGAGACGGCCACCGAACACGTCGATCAGCTCGGCCTCGACGGCCCCGGCGTCGATGCACCGGTCGGCCAGCCCCCGCGCGCGGTCCCGGCCCTCCTCCGTGGTGACGGCATCGACGTCGAGGGCCGGGTACTGCTGCGGCCAGGCCTGCAGCACCTCCGAGCCGAGCACCCAGGCGATCGTGGTGTCCCACTGGGCCTCGACCAGCGGCACCAGCGCGGTGGCCGGCGCCGCCGCCGCCACGGCGACCAGCTCCTCGTCGGGCAGGTACCCGCTCGCCACCTCGGCCGCGGCGTACACCGCGTGGCCCCCCTGGGAGTGGCCCCAGAGCGCGTAGCGGTCGCCGGCGCCGGCCTCGGGCAGGCCGTCGAGCATGCGGACGGAGTTGAGCACGTCGTACGACTCGGCCGCGCTGATCAGGTAGGCCAGGTCACCGTCGGTGCCGAGGCCGGCGTAGTCGGTGGCGGTCACCACCCAGCCCTGCGACAGCATCCCCTCCAGCCAGGGCATGTCGGCGATGGGGTCGACCCGGAGCGACGGGGTGCAGCTGCGGCCCATGCCCACGGTGGGGTGGGCCCAGGCCACCACCGGCCGACCGCCGGGCGGGGTCGCGCCCTCGGGGGCGAACACCATGCCGGACGACACGCGAGGCTCCCCCGACGCACCCTCGGTCCGGTACAGCACCCGCCACGCCCGGGCCGCGGCCGGGCCGCCGGGCAGCGGAGCCGACCGCAGCAGCTCGCCCGGCGCGGCGTCCTCCCACCCGGACGGGGCGTCGTAGAAGGCCAGCACCTCGGGGTCGGTGACGGTGTCCACCGTGACCGCCCGGTCGATCACGATCGCCACCACGGCGACGACCACCGAGGCGACCACGGCGAGGGTGCCCAGCACGGCCGCCACGACCACCATCACCCGGTTCAGCCGTCGGTGGTCGCGCACCCCACCCCCCGTCAACGGCTGCGCCAGATCTGGGCGAGCTCGAAGTTGCCCGCGAACAGGGGCATGCCGGGCTCGCCGTCGGGGAGGGTCCACTCGGTGATGTCGTGCACGTTGGAGGCGGCGATGACGCCCCACACGTTGTGCCCGATCCACACGGCCGGCACCAGCTCGCCCAGTCGGCGGCCGAATGCCGCGTAGGCCTCCTGGCGGGTGGCCCGATCCGGGGAGGAGCGACCGGCGTCGAGGGCCGCGTCGACCTCCGGGTCGACGAGCTGGGTGAAGTTCACCCCGCCCGAGCGCCAGTAGGGATAGAGCGAGTCGGGGTCGAGGAACTCGAAGCTGCGCCAGCCGCTGGCCTGGAAGTCCTTGGCGACGACGGCGCTGATGAGGGTCTGCTGATCGACCGGCACGATCTCGGCGTCGGCTCCGACGTCCTTCCACTCGGCCTGCAGCAGCTGCGCGAACTGGAGGGTCTGGGGAGCAGCCGGCATGTTCAGGGTGAACGCCAGGTCGGTGCCGGTCTCGGCCTCGTACTCGGCGACGAGCCGGCGGGCCTCGTCGGGGTCGAAGGCCGGGTAGCCCGTCGGGGCGTACCACTCCGAGGTGGGCGCGATGGGCCCGTCGGCGTCGGCCCGCACGCCGCCGCCGGACACCGCGTTCACCGCCTCGCGATCGGTGGCGAGGGCCAGGGCCCGCCGCACTCGCACGTCGTCGAACGGCGGTGCGGCGGTGTTGAAGATCACGTTGATCGCCTCGTTGCCGCGGTACTCGGCGACGGTGTAGTCGGGGTCGTCGCCCAGGTCCTCCATGGCCGCCCCGTTGCCCGTGACCACCACGTCGACCGCCCCCGTGGTCACGGCGTTGTAGCGCGTCCCCTCGTCGGGCAGGGGACGGAACGTGATCTCGTCGAGGTAGGGGAGGCTTTCGCGCCAGTAGTCGGCGTTGCGGACCACCGTGAGCTGGCTGTCGCGCTGCCACGACTCGAACACGAAGGGCCCGGTGCCGACCGGGGCACGGGGACCGCCGTCGCGGTCCGCGAGCTGGGCCGGCGAGGCCATGTAGCCGAACTGGCCCAGGAGGGAGGCCGGGAACGGGTACCAGGACTCGCTCATGCGGATCTCGACCGTCATCGGGTCGATGGCCTCGACCGACTCGACCGGCCCGAAGATGAGCGCACCGGTCGTCGTGATGGACGCCATCGACAGGTCGAGGTTGGCCTTCACCACAGCGGCGTCGAGGGGGGTGCCGTCGTGGAAGGTGATCCCGGGGCGCACCCGGAGCGTCCACACGGTGGCATCGTCGTTGGGCTCGATCGACTCGAGCAGGTAGGGCTGGATGGAGCCGTCGGCGGCCACCGCCACCAGCGGCTCGAAGATGGTCTTGGCGACCGCCAGGCCCGAGATCGCCCACCGGTTCTGGGTGGGGTCGAAGCCGTCGGTCTCGGCCTCGAGCCCCACGACGAGGGTCCCACCGGCCTGGGGCTCGCCCACCGTCGTGGTGGTCACGTCGGCCGCCGGCCCCTCGTCGTCGTTCCCGCCGGTGCAGCCGGCGGCCAGGGCGGCGACCAGCGCGATCGCAGCCAGGGTGCACACCATCCTCGGCCTGGTGATGCGTCTCGCCGGCACCGACCCCTCCTCCGGTGCGCGGCCCCGGGCCGTCGGCCCGGGCCGCCTCAGGTGTTGAGCTCGATCAGCTCGCTGCCGGGGTGCGTGGCTTCTCCCTCGTCCTTCAGCAGCTTGCCGAGGAGCCCGGCCACCACCGACAGCGTGATGGTGAACACGAACGGGAAGAGCAGGAGGAGGACGACCATGACGATGCCACCGGCCACGAGACGATCCTAGCCCCCGGCGGGCGGCGGGCCGAACGGGTGGACGCCCCCGAACAGGTCGACGACCGCGCCGCTGGCGCCGTCGGCACCCAGCGTCAGCGCCCGGGCCACGTCCCGACCCGGCCAGTAGCCGCTGCCCACCACCGCCGGCGCACCCCCGAACGGGTGGAGGCCCCCGTAGGCGTCCAGCACGAACCCCGACACGCCGTCCGGGCGCAGCACCACGTCGCGGAGGAGGTCCTGGCCGGCCCAGTAGCCCGACCCCGGCGCGACCGGAGCCGCCCCGAAGGGGTGGATCCCGCCGAAGGCGTCGACGACGTAGCCGGAGGCGCCGTCGGGCCCCACCACGATCCGGCGGGCCACGTCCTGGTCGGGCCAGTAGCCGCTGCCCACCACCGCCGGCGCACCCCCGAACGGGTGGAGGCCCCCGTGGGCGTCCAGCACGAACCCCGACGCACCGTCCGGGCGCAGCGCCAGGTCGCGGGCCACGTCCTGGTCGGGCCAGTAGCCGCTGCCCACCACCGCCGGCGCACCCCCGAACGGGTGGAGGCCCCCGTGGGCGTCCAGCACGAACCCCGACGCACCGTCCGGGCGCAGCGCCAGCGAGCGGGCCAGGTAGCGGCCCGGCCACGTGGCCGAGGGCTCGACGGGGGTCGCGGCGCCGAAGGCGTGCAAGCCGCCCCAGGAGTCGAGGGCGTACCCGGAGGCCGAAGCCGGCCCCACCGCGGTGAGCTCGATGCGCTCGGTGCGCGGCTCGGCCGGCGCCGCACCGCACACCGGCACGATGCGGTAGCCGGCGGCCCGGACGCCATCGATGATCTGGGGCAACGCCGCCACCGTCTGGCTGCGATCACCACCGCCGTCGTGGATCAGGATGACCGCACCGGGGCGCAGGCCGGCGAGCGCGCGCTGGGCGATGGTCGCGGCGCCCGGCCGGCGGTAGTCCTGCGGATCGACGCTCCACAGGGCGGTCGTGAGGCCCCGGTCGGCGAGCCGCTGCACCACCGACGCGTTCGACGCCCCGTAGGGAGGCCGCACACAGGTGACGGGCCGCCCTGTCAACGAGGCCAGCAGGTCGTTCGCCCGGTCGACCTGCCCGTCGAAGTCGCGCGTGCGGGTGAGGTCGGCGTGGTCCCACGTGTGCCCGCCGATGGCGTGGCCGCCGGCGGCGACCCGCCGGACCAGGTCGGGGTGCGCGGCGGCGCTCCGCCCGACCATGAAGAAGGTCGCGGTCACGCCGCGGGACGCCAGCACGTCGAGCGCCTGCGGCGTCCAGGTGGGGTCGGGCCCGTCGTCGAACGTGAGCGCCACCACCCGCCCGTCGGCCGGCGCTCCGGGGAACTGCTCGACGGTGAAGGCCGACGCGGCCCACGCGGCCGGGGCCACCGTGAGCACGCCGCCCAGGGCGAGCCCGGCCGCGACCAGCGCCGCACCGATCCGCTGTGTCGTCGACATCCGACGCGCCCTCACACCCACATCATCCCCCTTCCTGCTCCCGCCCGCCGGGGCCGGGCCCACCTCCGGGGCGTCGGACCCCGGCAGGGCGTCGACGCCGCTGGGGCCGCGCGCCTCCCTGGCCGGCGCCTCGGCCGGCGCCTCAGTCCGCCCGGGCCGCGGCGACGGCGTCGGCCAGGGGCGCCCGGCCGGCCAGCAGCCCGTGCAGGCCGAGGACGCGCTTGGGCTCGTCGAAGCCGAGGGCGCCCACGACCACTCCGTCTCGCCCGTAGATCGCGATGAAGCGGCGCTCGTCCACCGATCCCCGGGCCACCTCCACATGGTCGTCGGGTCGGACCCGGCCGACGAAGGTGATCCGTGTGCCGTACTGGTCGGACCAGAACCACGGCACCGGGGAAAAGGGCTCGGCCAGGCCGGGGTGGAGCAGGTTCCTGGCCACGGCCGCGCCCTGCTCGTTGGCGTTGCTCCAGTGCTCGACGCGGATCTCCTCGCCGTACAGCGGGTGCGGCCACCGGGCCACGTCGCCGGCGGCGTACACGCCCGGCGCGGCCGCGCCGGTCGCGTCGCAGCGCACCCCGTCGCCCAGGGCCAGGCCCGAGCCCTCGAGCCACCCCGTCGACGGCGCCACGCCCACCCCCACCACCACCAGATCGGCCTCGACCCGCGACCCGTCGGCCAGGCGCACCGCCTCCACGCGACTGCCGCCCTCCAGCGTCTCCACCGCGTTCCCCAGGTGCAGCGCCACCCCGTGGTCGCGGTGCAGCTCGGCGCAGGCCGCTCCCATCCGCTCCCCGAGGCCCCGCGCGAGCGGCACCGGCAAGGCCTCGATCAGCGCGACGTCGAGCCCCCGCTGGCGGCAGGTGGCCGCGACCTCGGCGCCGATGAAGCCCGCCCCGATCACCGCCACCCGGGGCGCCTGGGCGACCTCGGCGCTGATGGCCGAGCAGTCGTCGAGGGTGCGCAGCACGTGCACGCCCTCGAGCCGGGGCAGGCCCGCCGGCCACCGCGGCGAGGCCCCGGTGGCGATCACCAGGCCGTCGAAGGGCAGGGGCTCGTCGCCGTCGAGCAGCACGCGGCGGGCGGCCACGTCGAGGGCGACGGCCCGCCGGCCCAGCCGCAGGTCCCACCCCTCGTAGGTGGCGGCCGGCCGCAGCGCGGCCCGCTCGGGCTCCCACTCGCCCTTGAGGATCTGCTTCGAGAGGGGCGGACGGGTGTAGGGCAGGTGGGGCTCGTCGCCCACCACCGTGAGGGTGCCGTCGAACCCCTCCCGGCGCAGCGTCTCCGCCGCCCGCAGGCCGGCCAGCGAGGCACCCACCACCACGACCCGTTGCAGCGTCACCGTGCCAGCCTCGCCCGTGGGACCGCCCGCCCGCTACTCGCCCGCCGCCCGCTCAGCCCCCGCCGGCCGCTCAGCCCCCGCCGGCGAGTGCGGCCAGCACCTCGGCGGCGGCGCGGTCGCCCGACTCGAGGGCGCCGTCCATGTAGCCGCTCCACACCTCGGCGGTCTCGGTGCCGGCCCAGTGGATGCGCCCGACCGGGCGCCGCAGGTCCGGCCCGAGCTGCGTCCAGGCCCCGGGCGGGAGATGAGCGCCGTAGCAGCCGCGGCTCCACTCCTCGGCGGCCCAGTCGCGCTCCACGTAGTCGACGGGCGCAGCCGCCCGGCTCCCGTACAGGCGCACCAGGGCATCGATCACGGCCCGGCGACGATCACCCGGCGAGACCCGACCCAACGCGACCGCGTGCCGGCCCTCCACGAAGGCCAGCAGCACGCCCAGCGTGCCGCCCGGGGGCGAGTTGTCGAACGTCAGGCCCACCGGCGCGACGTCGGTGGCCCCCGAGCCGGAGAGCCCCTCGTCGCGCCACCACGGCCGCTCGTACACAGCCATGCACTTGACCACCGCGCCCATGGGCATCCGCTGGGTGAGCTGGTCGCGCGCCCCGGGCAGCGGCGGGTCGTAGGCGATGCGCCCGGCGAGGGTGGGCGGCACGGCCACGATCGCCCTGCGGGCCTCGACCTCGAGGCCGTCCGCGAACACCCGCACGCGCCCGCCCCGGTGATCCAGGCGACGGACCGGGTGGCCCTGCCGCACCCGGGGACCCAGGCGGTCGGCCAGGCCGACCGCGAGCAGCTGCGACCCGCCGACCACGCGGTCCTGCTGGGCGCCGCCGGCGGTGCCGAGCAGGCGGTCGAGGCCGCGGCCGGAGTGCACGTAGAAGAGCAGGTGGAGCAGCGAGAGCGTGCTGGCGTCGCTCGCGAAGACCGCATCGGCCACGATGCGGAAGAAGGTGCGCCCGGTGGCGGTCGCCACGTTGCGGCGGAGCCACCCGTCGAAGGTCTCGGCGTCCCACGAGCGGGCGCGGGGAGCCGCCCACGGCGCGTCGAGCGGCACCTGGCGGGCCATCCGCTCGAGGCGGCGCTGGGCCTGCAGCAGGTCGGCCAGCACGATCGGCGAGAACGGCGGCGTGCCGCCGCGGTAGCGGCGCACGTCACCCCCGACGGCAGCCAGGTGGTCCCCGGTGACATACGTCGGGAACGTCGTGAGGCCGAGCTCGCGCACGAGGGCGTTCACGCGGTCCTGTGTCGGCCCGACCCACTGGCCACCGAGCTCCACCACCGTGCCGTCGCCGAGGTCGTGCCCGAGGAGGCGACCGCCGACCCGGTCGCGCGCCTCCACCACGAGCACCTCGCGGCCGGCGTCGGCCAGGCGCCGCGCCGCCCCCAGCCCGGCCAGGCCGGCTCCCACCACCACCACGTCGCAGACGTCCACTGAGCCCGCATCATCCCACCGGTCGGGAGCCAGGACGTGCGCCGAGCGCCCCCGGCCGGGCGCGTCGGGGCCCCCGGCGGGGCCGACCGCGTCGACCGGTCCACCTCTCGGGCGGGCGGGGTTCGGGCTGCGACGTGGAGTGCGGGAACCGGGCTGCGAGCCCGTGGAACGAGGTGGCGGCGAGGTCGCGGCGGGCGGGCGCCGAGGGCCCGTCTCTACCGGCTCGAGCCGAGGACGTCGAGGGACGCTGTCACCGGGCCATCGCCCCGGCCAGGTGGCAGGCGCTCACCCCTCCGCGCCGCTCAGCCCCTGCCGGCTAACGCCAGCTGGTGCCGCGGCGCATGATGCACCACCTCCCTTCCGCACGCATCGCCACCGGTCCGGGGACCGGCTGGGCCGCATGCTAGGGCCTGTGGCTCCTGTGAGGGAAGGGGCAGATGTTGAAACTGTCGTGAACGGTCCGCGTCCTCCGGCGTGCCGTGGCCACGCTCGGCCCGGTCACCCCTGGTGCCCGACGTGGAGCCCGAGCGAGGGCGACCGCAGGAGCCGGGCGACCTCGTCCGGGTCGACCGGCCGGCTGAAGAGGAAGCCCTGGGCCTCGTGGCAGCCGTGGCGGCGGAGGAAGGCGGCCTGCTCCACCGTCTCCACCCCCTCGGCGATCACCCCCAGCCGCAACCCCCGGGCGATGCCGAGGAAGGCCGACACCAGCGGTGCGTTCCCGTCGGCCGCGGTGATGGTGTTCACGAAGGAGCGGTCGATCTTGAGGCGGTCGACGGGGAACCGGTGCATCCGGGCCAGTGCCGAGTAGCCGGTGCCGAAGTCGTCGATGGCGATGTGGACGCCGGCGTCGCGCAGCCGGGCCAGCACCTCGAACGCCCCCTGGCTCTCGCGCACCGCCAGCCCCTCGGTGATCTCCACCTCGAGCATGGCCGGATCCAGTGCCGCGGCCTCGAGCGCGTCGGTCACCATGCCGACCAGGCGCTGACCTCCGTGGAAGTGGCGCCCCGAGAGGTTCACGGCCATGCGCACCGGCGGCAGCCCGGCGTCGCTCCAGGCCCGGGCCTGGCGGCAGGCGGCGCGCAGCACGAAGGCGTCGACCTCCACGATCAGGCCGGACTGCTCGGCCAGGGGCACGAACTCGACGGGCGCCAGCAGGCCGTGCTCGGGGTGCTCCCAGCGGACCAGGGCCTCCACGCCGATGATCCGGTGGGTGCGCAGATCGACCTGCGGCTGGTACACCACGCGCAGCTCGCGCCGCGCCAGCGCGTTGTGCAGCTCGGTCTCGCGGGCCACCCGCTGGCGGGCCTCCCGGTTCATGCCGACGTCGTACAGGCGCAGGTCGTCGCCGCCCGCCTCCTTGGCCTGGTGCATGGCGCTGTCGGCGTTCCGCAGCAGCCCGGCGCCGTCGTCGCCGTGCGCCGGGAACAGGGCGATGCCGAGGCTGGCGCTCATGAACAGCTCGTGGCCGTCGTCGAGCACGAAGGGCCGCCGGAGCTCGGCCAGCAGCTTCTCGGCGACGACCAGCGCCGTCTCGGGTGAACCCACGCCGGGCAGCAGCACCGTGAAGTGGTCGCCGCTCATGCGGGCCACCGTGTCCGACTCGCGCGCCGCGCGCCGCAGCCGGGCCGCCACCTGCCGGAGCAGTTCGTCGCCGGCCTGGTGGTTGCGGCTCTCGTTCACCTTCTTGAAGGCATCGAGGTCGAGCACGAGCAGGGCGAGCTGCTCGCGGAGGCGCCGGGCCCGGGCCACCGCCTGGGTCACGCGGTCGTCGAACAGCAGCTGGTTCGGCAACCCGGTGAGGCGGTCGTGGGTCGCCTGGTGGCGGATCTCCTCGACCAGGTGCGCGTTCTCGAGGGCGGACGACCCCACCGCGGCGATGGCTTCGAGCAGCCGGTCGTCCTGCTCGCCGAAGGGCTCCGTCCCCCGCCGATCGGCCACGACGAGCCACTGCTCGCCGCCGCCGGCCGACACCATGGCCCCTCGCTCGCC
The DNA here is from genome assembly GCA_016716005.1 of Acidimicrobiales bacterium. Taxonomy (NCBI): domain Bacteria; kingdom Bacillati; phylum Actinomycetota; class Acidimicrobiia; order Acidimicrobiales; species Acidimicrobiales bacterium. The sequence continues at coordinate 2,217,351 of JADJXE010000001.1, read as the reverse complement.
GCTCCCGGGCGGGTCGTGCCCGACGCGCGACGACCGGCACCGGAGCAGCTCCTCCGCCGACCGGGTGAGCGCCGCGACCACGTCGTCGGTCCGCACGCTGGCGTGGGCCTGCACTGCGGTGCGGAAGAGCCCGTCGACGCGTTGGCGGTCGCGAGCCGCCCGCAGGTGCTCGGCCAGCACGACGTGCACCATGCCCATGGGGAGCACCGCGAACAGCGGCGCCCAGGCGTAGGCCGAGCCCCCAAGGCCGGCCAGGAGCCCGATGGAGATGGCGCTCGCCCACTGCAGCAACCGAGCGCCCAGACCGTCGAGCACCGTCGCCCGGACGGAGGTCCCCTCGGTGGTTGCGACCACGGCGGCCACCAGCCCGGTGTTCACGACGAGGAACACCAGGGCGCCGGCCACGATGGCGAGCAGCGCGAAGGGCGATCCCACCTCGAGCGGGCCCGGGCGGAGCAGGTGGACCGCGGCGACCCCCAGCGAGGCCGCGGCCGTGACCTGACCGACGTTGAACACCACCTTCGGCCACGGGGTCCGCCGGACGGTCAGCCCCGCGAGCACGCCCACCAGGAACACCGCCACCGTGCCGCACGGCGGCAGGAGCAGCGCCGACGCCACGAAGAAGGCCTCGTCGAGCTGGAAGCCCTCGGTCTCGTCGTTCTTGGGCAGGAGCAGGGGGAACGCCCAGCTGAGCGCCAGCAGGGCCGTGAAGGTGAGCAGGAGTGCGGGGTTGCCGAACCCCTCGCCGCCGGCCTCGAACCAGGTGGCGGTCGCGGCCAGCACCCCGGCGGCGCCCGTGGCCGCGACCACGGCCCGGCCGGACCGGGCGCGGGGCGCGGGCCGAGGCGTCGGCCCCGGCCCTCCCGGCTCGCTCGGCTCCCGTGAGGCCACGCGCACCCTCCACGCCGGCGGCGCGACGCGCCCGTCCCGGCCATCGAGTGCCCATCGGCCGCGGGGTCGGGGAAGTTGAGCGGCGCCGGGCACCCCGGCCCCTGGCGAGGATCAGGGGGCGCCGCGCCCCTCGACCGCGTCGTCGCCGAAGAGCAGCCGCGCCACGGCCTCGAGGTCGGGCCCGCGGCGCAGCGTGTGACCGCCGTCGATGGCGAGGCACTGGCCCGTCACCCATGCCGACTCCGGCCCGAGCAGGTAGCGCACGCCGTTCGCCACGTCGTCGGGGGTGCCCAGCCGGGCGAGGGGCATCTGGGCCAGGTAGTCGGCACGGATGGCCTCGTCGCCGGCCAGCGCCGCCGACAGCTCCGTCGGCACCAGACCCGGGCGCACGGCGTTGACCCGCACCCCGGCCCGACCCAGCTCGTCGGCGGCGTTGCGCACCAGCGATTCGAGCCCGGTCTTGCTCACGGCGTAGGCGCCCATGTAGCGGTGGGTGAGCGGCCCGGCGATGGAGGAGACGGCCACGATGGCACCCCCGCCGGCCCGGACCATGGCCGGCGCGGCGTGCTTGATGCAGAGGAACGCCCCCGTGAGGTTCGTCTCGAGCACCGCCCGCCAGGCGTCGACGGGGGTGACCACCAGCGGCCCGAGCGTGCCCGTGCCCGCAGCCAGCGCGGCCAGGTGGAGCCCGCCTGCCGGCTCGGCCGCGGCGGCGACGGCCGACCGCACCTGCTCCTCGTCGGCCACGTCGACCACGACCCAACCCACAGGGATCCCCGGCGGCGCCGACGCGCCCAGCTGCTCGGCCGCCACCCGGAGGCGCTCCTCGCTGCGCCCACCGATCGTCACCGCGGCCCCGTCGGCGACCAGGCGACGGGCCACGGCCAGCCCGATCCCACTGCCACCTCCGGTGACCAGGGCGCCTCGGCCGGCCAGGGGGAGCTCGGTCATCGACGGTCCTCCTCTGTCAGGTGGTGCGCACCGCGTCGCGCGGTGGATCGGGACGGCGCTTCGGGGCAGGCCCCTCGGACCGCACGGGCGGGGCGACGGCACCCTACGCTCGCGGCCCGTGCCCGCGCAGACGATCGAGCTCCCCACCCCTGACGGCCGGCTCCCGGTCTACGAGGCCACGCCCGACGGCCACGCCCGCGGCGCCGTCGTGGTCGTGCAGGAGGCCTTCGGGGTGAACGACCACATCGAGGACGTCACCCGGAGGGTGGCCGAGGCCGGCTACCACGGGGTCGCCCCGGCGCTCTTCCACCGGGCCGGGGGTGGCACCGCCGCGTACGGCGACATGCCCGCCGTGCTCGAGCTGTTCGCGGGGCTCGACGACGCCGCCGTGCTGGTCGACCTCGACGCCACCCTGGCGCACCTCCGGTCCGCCGGATGGGACGACCGCCGCATCGGGGTGGTGGGCTTCTGCATCGGCGGCCGCTTCGCCTTCCTGGCGGCCGTCCGGCGCGCCCTCGGCGCGGCCGTCGGCTTCTACGGAGGCGGGATCGTCGGGCGCGGCCTCCCCGGCTTCCCCCCGCTGATCGGCGAGGCCGGTGCCCTGCGGACGCCGTTCCTCGGGCTCTTCGGCGACCTCGACACCCAGATCCCCACGGCCGACGTGGAGGCCCTCCGCGCCGCCTCGGCGGCGGCCGCCGTTCCGACCGAGATCGTGCGCTACCCCGCCGCCGGGCACGGCTTCCACTGCGACGCCCGGGCCTCGTACGAGCCCCGCTCGGCCGCCGACGCCTGGGCCCGGACCCTCGCCTGGTTCGAGCGCTTCCTCGGCCCGGCGGGGCCCGTGGGATGAGCCGGGAGGTGGCCCGGGGCGACGGCCCGCTCACCGGCCTGCGCGTGCTCGATCTCAGCCGGGTGCTGTCCGGGCCGCACTGCGGCCGGATGCTCGCCGACCTGGGCGCCGACGTCATCAAGGTGGAGCCACCCGAGGGGGACCTCACCCGCTTCTCGTTCCCGCGGGTCGGCTCGCTGGCGACGTACTTCGTCCAGCAGAACTGCGGCAAGCGCAACGTGTCGCTCGACCTCCACCGCCGCGAGGGCGTGGCGCTCTTCCGCCGCCTCGCCGCCACCGCCGACGTGCTGGTCGAGAACTTCCGTCCGGGGGTGATGGATCGCCTGGGTCTCGGCCACACCGTGCTGGCAGCCCAGAACCCGCGGCTCGTGTACGCGTCGATCACAGGGTTCGGCGGCACCGGGCCCTGGGCCCAGCGCCGCGCCTATGCCGTGGTCGTGCAGGCCGAGGCCGGCATGACCCACGCCACGGCCGAGGCCCACGGGGGCCGTCCCCGCAACGATCCGCACTCCCATGGCGACGTGTACACGGCCCTGGAGTGCCTGGCCGGCATCCTCGCTGCGCTCTACCAGCGGGAGCGCACCGGGCTGGGGCAGCGGGTCGAGGTGTCGATGGCCGAGACCCTGCTGTCGGTCAACGAGCACGCGCACCACCCGCTGAGCGGCATCGACGTGGTCGACGAGGTGCCCTCGTTCGCGCCCGGCGACTACCCCGTGCTGCCGACCGGCGAGGGCCACCTGGTCACGGTGAGCGGGCACCCGGCGAGCCGGGGGACGTTCGAGCGCTACTGCACCGTGATGGGTCGGCGCGACCTGCTCGACGATCCCCGCCTCCAGACGGTGGCCGGCCGGCGCGAGCACCTCGACGTCGTCGTCGACGCCCTCTGCGAGTTCACGTCGTCGTTCGACGACCTCGACCTCCTGGTCGAGGCCTTCGCGGCCGAGGACCTGGCCCTGGGGGTGGTGCGCTCGGTCGCCGAGGTGGCCGAGACCGAGTGGGCCCGTGAGCGGGGCGTGATCGTCGACGTCGACGACCGCCACGGGGGGACCGTTCGCATCCCCGACTCGCCCATCCGGTTCTCGGCCGCCGACAGCGGGGTGCGGGGCCGGCCCGCCTATCGCGGCGAGCACAACCGTGAGGTGTTCGCCGAGGTGGGCGTGGGAGCCGCCGAGCTCGAGCGGCTGCTGGCCGACGGCGTCCTGTCGGCCCGCCGTCCCCGGAGCCTGGCCGACTGACGAGGAGGCATGGCCCGTGTGCCGGCGGGCATGGGCCATGCTGCCCCCATGGGCGGCGGTCACGCGCACTCGCACTCCCACGGCGACGGTCACGAGCCCGAGCTCGCACCCTCGGCGGCACGGCGTGCCCTCCTGGTCGCCGCGGCCGCGGTCGGCGCCCTGACCCTGCTCGGCCTGGTGCTGCTGTGGCCCCGGGGCGAGGCCGACGCCGACCTCGGAGAGCTCGGGTTCCCGGCACAGCTCGTGGACGCCACGGTCACGTCGGTGCGCGAGGGGCCCTGCCAGGGGACCGCACCCTCCGACGGGGTCGTGTGCGACGAGATCGAGGCGCGGATCACGAACGGGCCGACCGAGGGCGACGTCGCCGCCTTCGAGCTCGCCCCCGGTGCCAGCAACCCCGGCCTCGCTGCCGGCGACCGGATCGTGCTCGGCTACGCCCCCGACGCCGACCCGGGGTTCCAGTACTACTTCGCCGACTTCCAGCGCCGCGGGCCGCTCGTCGCCCTGGCGGTGATCTTCGCGGTGGCCGTCGTGGTGCTGGGCCGCTGGCAGGGCCTGCGGGCGCTGGCCGGGCTGGCCCTGAGCCTGCTCGTGCTGGTGGCGTTCACCCTCCCCGCGCTGCTCGAGGGCGACAGCCCTCTCGCGGTCGCCCTGGTCTCCGCCTCGGCGGTGGCCTTCCTCGCCCTCTACCTCGCCCACGGCGTGAACACGCGCACCACCACCGCCCTGCTCGGCACCTTCCTGAGCCTCGCCCTCACCGGCCTGCTCGGCCTGGTGTTCGTGTCCCTGGCCCGGTTCACCGGGCTCGGCGACGAGGAGGCCATCTACCTGCAGGTGTCGTCCGACCAGATCGACCTGCGGGGGCTCCTGCTGGCCGGCATCGTCATCGGCTCCCTCGGCGTGCTCGACGACGTCACGGTCACCCAGGTGTCGGCGGTGTGGGAGCTGCGCCGGGCCAGCCCCGGGCTCGGCGCCCGCCAGCTGTACCGGTCGGCCCTGCGCATCGGCCGCGACCACATCTCCTCGACGGTGAACACCCTGGTGCTCGCCTACGCGGGGGCGTCCCTGCCGCTGCTGCTGCTCTTCACCCAGGCGAGTCGCCCGCTGGGCGAGATCATCACCGGCGAGGTCGTGGCCGTCGAGGTCGTGCGGACCCTCGTCGGGAGCATCGGCCTGGTGGCGGCGGTGCCGATCACCACCGGCCTGGCTGCCCTGGTGCTCGCCGGGCGCCGGCCGGCGTCAGCGCCCGGTGTGGCCGAACCCGCCGAGCCCTCGTGACGAGTCGGGCAGCGCGACCACCGGCTGGAAGGCCACGTGCTCGACCCGCTGGATCACCAGCTGGGCGATCCGGTCGCCGCGGTGCACCTCGTAGGGCTCGACCGGGTCGAGGTTGACCAGGATCACCTTGATCTCGTCGCGGTACCCGGCGTCGATGAGACCGGGCGTGTTCAGGCACGTCACCCCGTGGCGGAGCGCCAGGCCGGAGCGGGGCTGCACGAAGCCGGCGTAGCCCGCGGGGATGGCGAGCGCGACCCCGGTGGGCACCAGGGCGCGTCCCCCTCCGGGCGCCAGCACCGCCCCCTCCCGGGCCACCAGGTCGGCCCCGGCGTCGCCCGGGTGCGCGTAGGACGGCAGCGGCAGGTCGGGGTCGAGGAGGAGCACGGGCAGGTCGAGCATGGCGGCCAGCCTAGGGAAGCGCCGTAGCATCGCCGCCGTGCTGGTGTGGATGGACCTCGAGATGACCGGGCTCGACCCGGCCCGCCACGCGATCGTGGAGATAGCCACGCTCGTCACCGACGACGACCTCGCGGTGGTGGCCGAGGGCCCGGCGCTGGTAGTGCACCAACCACCCGAGGTGCTCGCCGGGATGGACGACGTCGTCCGCACCATGCACACCAAGAGCGGCCTCCTGCCGGCCATCGAGGCCAGCACCACGGGTCTCGCCGAGGCCGGCCTGGCCACCCTGGCCTTCATCCGGGCCCACGTCCCCCAGCCCCGCACGGTGCCGCTGTGCGGCAACTCGATCGGGACGGACCGACGCTTCCTGGCCGCCTACCTCCCCGACATCGAGGAGTACCTCCACTACCGCTCCGTCGACGTCTCGAGCGTGAAGGAGCTGGTGAGGCGCTGGTACCCCGAGGTCATGGCCGGGCGACCCGAGAAGTCGACGAGCCACCGCGCCCTCGACGACATCCGCGAGAGCGTCGAGGAGCTCCGGTTCTACCGCAGGGTCGGCTTCCGCCCCCCGGGCGTCCCCGTGCCACCCGTGCCCGGCCCGACGACTTGACCGAGCGGTCAAGTAACCTGGCCGGATGACCCGGCCCCACCGCCAGGAGCAGGAGCCGGCCGGCGAGGCCGTGACCGAGGTCGCGCCCGGGGTGCGACGGGTCCAGCTCCCCATCGCGCTGCCCGGGCTCGGCCACGTGAACTGCTACGTGCTCGAGGACCGGCGAGGGGTGGCCGTGGTCGACCCCGGCCTGCCCGGGCCCGCCGCCTGGAAGGCGCTCCGGGCCGGGCTGGAGCGGGCCGACGTCCCGCTGCGCCGGGTCCACACCGTGGTGGTCACCCACTCCCACCCCGACCACTTCGGCGGGGCCGGGCGCCTCCGCCGGGAGACCGGGGCCGAGATCGTCACCCACCGCAGCTTCCGGACCTTCTGGGACCCCGACGAGACCGGCGAGGACGAGTCTCCCGAGCTGCCCGCCAACCCCGACCGCGAGCTGGCGGCCCGCGCCCGCGCCGGCCGTTCCCCCTGGCAGCGGGAGACCCCGTGGGGGGGCCAGCGCCACCGCCCGCCCCTGCGCCAGCGGGTCGTGTTCGGGTTGATGCGGGGGTCGCTGCGCCGGTGGTTCCCCGGGCCCACCCCCACGCGGCGGGTCGACGATGCCGAGGTGGTCCACCTGGCCGGGCGCGAGTGGGTGTCGCTGCACACCCCGGGCCACACCCCCGACCACCTCTGCCTGTTCGACCCGGCCGAGGGCGTGCTGCTCTCGGGCGATCACGTGCTCCCCACCATCACGCCCCACATCGGCGGCCTCGGCCTCGACGCCGATCCGCTGGCCGCCTTCTTCGCCTCGCTGGAGCGGATCGGCGAGCTCGACGGGGTCACCACCGTCCTGCCGGCCCACGGCCACCCCTTCGACGATGCCCGGCAGCGCGTCAAGGCGATCCGTCGCCACCACGAGGAGCGCCTCGACGCCCTTCGGCGGGCCACGGCCGATCTGGGGCCGGCCACGGTGGAGGACCTGTCGCACGAGGTGTTCTCGCCACGGGCCTGGGGCTCCATGGCCGAGAGCGAGACGTACGCGCACCTCGAGCACCTGCGGCTGCTCGGCGAGGCCGAGCGCCTCGACGGCGAGGGCGGGGTCCTCCGCTACGCCCTGCGCTGACCCACCTGCGCCGCGGTGACCACCGCGCCGCGATCGACGAGCCAGGCGGCCAGACCGGCGGCGCGCCCCTCGGCCGCATCGGCGGTCACCAGCTCCGGCTCGGCCCCCCGCTCCAGCGGCGACCGCCACTCGACGACCGCCTCCAGGGGCGCCCGCAGCTCGCGCCGGGGGGCGAGGGCATCCTCGATGGCCGCCCAGGAGACGGCGTTGTTCACGTGCCCGAGCGCGTCGAAGTCGGCGAAGCGCAGCGGCCAGGGGCGGGAGGTGGCGCCGGCCGGCGGGTCGGGCAGGGCGAGGCGGGCCCGAACCGTGCGGCCGCCCGCGGACTCGCCGTAGCGCTCGTGGAACCCCGGCGGCAGCCGCAGCGGCCGGCCGGTCCGAGGATCGACGTACACCCACAGGCTCGCGGCCTCGGCCCCCCCACCCTGATCCCCGACGACCGACGTCCGGCGATCGGCCCAGCGCGGGCCCAGGCCCGCGCACCACGTCGTCAGCCGGAGGTGCTCGCCCAGCACCGCGGGCCGGTCGACGCGAAGGACCGTGCGGCGGACCACCCAGGCCTGCTCGCCCGGCAGGCCGGCGGCGGCGGCGTCGTCGCCGGCCACGTCCTGGAGGTACCGGGCGAGGGCGTCGAGCCGGAGCCGGCCGGCCGGGCTGACGTCACCCAGGCGCACCACCGTGGTGGCGCCGAAGGTCCGGCCCGATCGGGGCAGGGGCACGAGGGGATCGGCGACGGGCACGAGCGCGGACGCTACCGCCGGCCCGGCCCCGGGAAACTCGGTTGACGCCTCCCGAGGGGCGTGCTGGCATTGGCGGTGCCCGGCCGCTCGGTCGGGCCTCGTTCCGATCCGAGGAGCCGGCGTGACAGAGCAGCCCCGCACCATGGCGAACCCGCAGGGTCGCCGGGCTGTCGCGCCGTCCACCGTGTGCGCAGCCGCGTGGCCCGTCGCCACCTCCGCGTCCCCCGTGGCCGACCACGGGTTCGATCGCATGGTGGCCACCGGTCTCGCCACCCCGGCCACCCCGGCCACTCGGCCTCCAGAGCTCTCGCCGTAGCCGCAGCGCACGTCGAAGCTCCTCCGGAGGCCGTCGGGACATCCCGGCGGCCTTCTTGCTTTCCCGGAACCGATCGGAACGACCACCTGGGGGGAAGGACTCCAATGCTCGTCACCATCGATCTCGAACCCGAACCCGAACAGCCCCGGGCGCCCACGGCGCCCCCGGCTCCGCAGACCTGGTGGGTGCGGGCCCGCTGCAACGACAGCAACGGCACGCTGAGCTCGCTGTTCTTCTCCGACGACCTGATCGACATCGCCCGGGCCAAGGCGATCTGCTCGCGCTGCGTCGTGCGGGAGGCCTGCCTGGCCGGTGCCCTGGAGCGGGTCGAGCCCTGGGGCGTCTGGGGTGGCGAGCTGATCGCCGACGGGCGGATCGTCGCCCAGAAGCGCCGGCGGGGGCGACCCCCGAAGCACCCGAGGCCCGAGCCCGAGGTGCCGGAGGTGCCGCTGCCCCCGGGCTACCTCGACCGCACCCGCTCGGCCTGAGCGGGGTCCACCTCCGCCGCGGCACGGACCGCTCCCCCCACCCGGGGCGGCCGTGACCGCGGCCCGCTCACCGCATCGGCAGGCCGGGGCGACGACCGCCCCCCGTCGAGCCCCGGCCTGCCTGCGGTCCACCCGCGCTCCCACGCCGGGCCGCCCGTCCCCCCGGCAGCCAACCGGGAGGTCGGCCGCCTGCCTGGTCGGGCCGGCTCGGAGTCGGTACCGTCGGTCCCGTGGACGAGCCTGTCGACCCCGCGCCGGCGAGCGCCAAGCGCCGTTCCCTGGGGCTCGGGCTGCTCCTGGGGGTCATCCTCGTCGGAGCCGTGGCCCTGGTCGTGTGGGTGGCGCGCGACGGCGGCGGGCCCGAACCGGAGCGGATCGGGGTCCCCGAGAGCAGTGCCGGCAACGGAGAGCCCGCCCCCGACACGGCGTTCGAGCGGTTCGACGGCTCGGCGGCCAGCCTGGCCGACTACCAGGGCAGGCCCTTGGTGCTGAACTTCTTCGCCTCGTGGTGTGCACCGTGCGTCCGCGAGATGCCCGACTTCGAGGCGGTGCACCAGCGCCTGGGCGACCAGGTGGCGTTCCTGGGCATCGCCAACCAGGATCGCCTGACCGACGCCCAGCAGATCGTCGACGAGACCGGCGTCAGCTACGACCTCGGTCGCGACCCCTCGGGTGACCTGCTCGTGGACGTGGGCGGGATCGTCATGCCGACCACGGTCTTCGTGAGCGCCGACGGCGAGGTGCTCGAGCTGCACAACGGCGAGCTGTCGGCCGACGAGCTCGCCGCCCGGATCGAGGAGCACTTCGGGGTGACGGCGCCCTGATGGACGCCCCGCTGGCGCTGGCCTTCACCGCCGGTCTGGTCGCCACCGTGAACCCCTGCGGCTTCGCCATGCTGCCCGCGTACCTCTCGTACTTCGTGGGCATGGACGACACCGGCGACGGCGGCGACACCGAGGCCGGCCTGGCCCGTGCGCTGGCCGTGGGGGCGACCGTCTCGGCCGGCTTCATCGTGGTGTTCGCGGTGGTCGGCACGGTTGTCCGGCTCGTCACCGCCTCGGTGATGGACGTGATCCCCTGGCTCGGCGTGGTGGTCGGCATCGCCGTGCTCGGCCTGGGCGTGGCCATGCTGCTCGGCTTCAAGCTCACGCTGTCGCTCCCCCGGCTCGACAAGGGCGGCAGGCACCGCACGCTCACCTCCATGTTCGTGTTCGGCGTGTCCTACGCGGTGGCCTCGCTCGGGTGCACGCTCCCGCTGTTCCTCAGCCTGGTCGCCGGCACCTTCACGCGCGAGAACGTGGCGTCGGGGATCGCCACCTTCGTGGCCTACGCCCTGGGGATGGGCCTGGTGCTCACCGCTCTCACGGTCACGCTGGCCCTGGCCAAGCAGTCCCTCGTCCGGGGCTTGCGCCGCGCCCTCCCCTACGTCGACCGGATCTCGGGCGCGCTGCTCGTGGTGGCCGGCGTCTACGTCACCTACTACTGGCTCTACGACCTGCTGACCGATCCGGGCACCAGCGGCGGATCCGGGGTGATCCGCTGGGTGGAGAGCCTGTCCGGCCGCCTGGCGACCAACATCCAGAACTGGGGCGCCGCCCGCGTCGGCTTGGTGCTGGTGGCCGTCGTGGCCGCAGCCGCGATCAGCGTGGTGCTGCTCCGCCGGGGCTCGCGGCGGACGGCGGTGGAGCCTGCGGCGCACGCCGCCAGCGACCCCACCTGAGCCGTCCGCTCAACCCATCTGGGTGGTGCGCTCCGGGCGAACCTTCACCACCACGCGGTGGTCGCCGGGCTGGTGCCACGGGTACTCGTCCTGGCCGAGGTACTTCTTGGCCATGCCGTTGATGAAGGCGTTCCCCTCGTCGTCCGCGATCTCGACGACCCTGCCGCGGAGCTCGAGGTAGCGGTAAGGGTTGGCCGGGTCGACGATCGAGACCGCGAGGCGCGGCTCGCGCTGCAGGTTCCTGTACTTCTGGCGGCCGGTCGTCTGGCTGAAGACCAGCAGCTCGCCGTCCCAGTCGAACCACACCGGGTTGCTCTGCGGCTCGCCGTCCGGTCCGATGGTGGCGACGTGGGCCAGCGCCTTGCTCTCCAGCAGGTCACGGTGCGAGTCGGGGATCACGGCGTCCTCCGGGGTCGGGACACCGGCCGGAGCGGCCGGCGACCCGGCAAGTCTGCCGGCGCCCGGTCGATCCTCCACCCCGCCGGCACCCCTTCCCCGCCGGCCAGCCGGTACCGTCGGTGCCCGTGCTGTTCGCGGAGCTGCTCGCCCATCCCGGGGTGAGCGAGGTGCTCGAGCTGCGCTCGCCGTTCGGCTTCATGGCCTTCCACGGCGGCAGCCTGGAGGAGATGACCGACGTCGTCGCCGCGGCCGCGGCCCAGCGCAGCGGCAGCTCGCTCTACGCGGTCCTCCAGCCGCCCGACCTGCGCTGGCACATCCCCTCGACCAAGGTGCGACCGGACGCGTCACCCGCCCTGGCCCGCTTCCTGGGCCACGTCGACGTGGCCGTCGCGGTGCACGGGTACGGCCGCGAGGGCATGTGGACCACCCTGCTCCTCGGGGGGACCAACCGGGCCCTGGCCGGCCACCTGCGCCGGCACCTGGACGCGGCCCTGCCGATGTACGAGCACCTCGACGACGTCGAGCGGATCCCCCGCCCGCTCCGCGGCCTGCACCCCGAGAACCCGGTCAACCTCCCCCCGGGCGGTGGCGTGCAGCTGGAGCTGCCGCCTCGCGTCCGCGGTCGCAGCCCCGTCTGGGCCGACTTCACCGGGCCCGGGCTGGTCCCGCACACCGAGGCGCTCATCGACGCCCTGGCCGCGGCCGCCTGCTCCTGGCCGCCGGGGGACCCGGTCGACCAGCCCATCTAGGGCGCGCCCGGTCGGCGGTCTCCTCGCCCGCTGCGCCGTCCGTCCGGCATGATCCCGCCCCGGCTGCGCCACCAAGGCCCTCCACGGCCCGCCCGCGCGGCCCGCCGTCCGCGGCCCCGTACGCTCACGGCGATGCCCGACGACGCGGGGACCGCGGCCGATGGGACACCCGAGCGACTGCGCTCCCAGCTCGACCGGGTCGCCGCCGACGAGGCGGGCATCCACCCGACGGGCAACCGGCTGGCGCACCCCGACGCGCAGCTGGTCGTGGGCGCCGAGACCGTTCCCGTCACGGCCGAGCTGGCCGATGCGCACACCTTCGATCGGCTCTGGCCGAGGCTCACCGCCATCGACGGCGGGTACGACACCCATCTCCGGCGGCTCACCGACCGCGAGCCTCGGATGTTCCTCCTCCACCCGGCGTCGCGCCGAGGATGACCGGTCCCGAGGGAGGGCGAGCGCTCGTGCCCACCGCCCTCGTCCCCGGCTGGCGGGCCGCCGGCCCGCTCCGCCACCGGGCCGAATTCCGGGCCCTGCTCGGCGGCCAGATCGCCGGGCAGGCCGCCGACGGCCTGGCCCAGATCGCCTTCGCCCAGGTGGTGCTGTTCGAGGTGGGGCAGGGCGCGACGCCGCTGGAGATCACCAAGCTCCTGGCCGTCACCCTCCTGCCCTACTCGCTGGTGGGGCCCTTCGCCGGGGTCGTCATCGACCGGTACGACCGTCGCCGGGTGATGGTCGTGGTGTCGCTCCTCCGGGCGCTGCTCGTCACGGCGTCGGTGGGCGTGCTCGTGCTCGATTCTCAGGTGCTGGCGTACATCGCCGTTCTCCTCCTCCTCTCGTCGTCGCGGTTCGTGCTGGCGGCCAAGGGCGCGGCACTGCCCAACACCGTGGGGAGCGCCGACCTGGTCACCGCCAACGCCGTGTCGGCCCTCGCCGGCATGACCGCGGCGTTCCTGGGTGCCGTGGTGGGCTCCACCTTCGTCGCCCTGGTGCCCGCCCTCGGCCTGCTGGTGGCCGGCGCCGCCTACCTGGCGGCGGCTGGGGCGTTCCACGCCCTTCCCGACGTCGGGGGCGGCAGCGTCACCGAGACCGTCACCGGCGGCGCGCGCCGGGTCGTCGCCGAGCTCGCCGACGGCCTCGCCTTCGTGGCCCGGCACGCCCAGGTGCGGCGCCCCCTGCTCACCGTGGCCGCCAACCGGATGCTGCTCGGTGCCGGCTTCATCATGCTGGTGCTGGTCGCCGACGAGCGCTACGACCTCGAGGCCGCCGGCTACGGGCTCGCCCTCGCCGTCACCGGCGTGGGCGCCTTCGCCGGCACGTGGCTGGCCCCCGTGCTCGGCGCACGCTACGAGCGGCGGGGGCTGCTCCCGCTGACGTTCCTCGTGGGCGCTGCGGCCGCGGTCTGCGCCGCCTTCTCCACCACCCTCGGCGTGCTCCTGGCCGGAGTGGGAGCGGCCGCCTTCGCCTTCCAGGTGCTGAAGGTCCTCGTCGACGCGCTCGTGCAGGAGGAGAGCCCCGACGAGGTGCGCGGCCGCGTGTTCTCGGTCTACGACCTGCTCTACAACGTGGCGTTCATCCTGGCCGGCCTGGCCCTCGTGCCGTTGTGGGAGCCGGGCGGGGAGCGAGCCCGCCTGTGGGAGCTCGCGCTCGCGTTCGTGGCCGCCGGCGCACTGGTGGCCAGTCGCCAGCGGACGTGGCCGTTCGCTCCCCGGCCGGGGACCGCCGCCGCGGCCGCGGCCGCGCCGCAGCCACCGCCCCCGCGAGCTCGGGGGCGGTGGACGGGGCGAGTCGCCGCGCTGGCGGTGGGCGTCGTGCCGGCCTTGGCCTTCCCCGCCACCGACGCGTGGCTGCTCGGCTGGGTCGGGCTGGTCCCCCTGCTCGTGCTCGTCGTCCGCGCCCCCTCGGGGCGCGAGGCGGCGATGCGCGCGTGGGCGGGCGGTGTCGGCTTCTTCGTGGTCGCCCACCACTGGCTCCTGCCCGTCGTGGGGCCCTTCGTCGTGGTGCTGGCACTGGCCTTCGGGGCGCTGTGGATCCCCTGGGGGTGGCTGGCCTTCCGGCTGCTGCGGGGGAAGCCGGCGCCCCTGGCGGTCGCGGCGGCCGTGCTGGTGGTGCCGAGCGCGTGGGTCGTGGCCGAGTACCTGCGCTCGTGGGAGGGGCTCGGCGGGCCGTGGGTCCTGCTCGGCGCCGCGCTGTGGACCCGTCCCACCCTCGCGGCGCTCGCCTCGGTCGGCGGGGTGTGGCTGCTGGGGGCCGTCCTGATGGCGACCAACGTGACGCTGGCCAGTGCGACGCTGCCCGGCCTGCGCCGGTCGACCCGCTCCGTGGCGCTCGGGCTGGCACTGCTCTCGGTCGCAGGCACCTGGGCCTTCGGAGGGCTGCGACCGACGCCGACCGAGACGGGCACGGTCGTCGTCGCCGGGGTGCAGCCCGGGCGCGTCGAACGTGGCGACGAGCGCTTCGCCGCCCACGAGGAGCTCACCCGCACGCTGGCGGGCCGCGACCTCGACCTGGTGGTGTGGGCCGAGAGCAGCGTCGGCTTCGACCTGGCCGACGAGCCGGCCTACGCCGAGCGGCTCACGCGCCTGTCGGCCGAGGTCGGTGCGCCGATCCTCGTCAACGTCGACGCCCGTCGCGGCGAGGGCGGCATCTTCAAGAGCTCGGTGCTCGTCGACGACGCCGGCGTGGTCGACCGGTACGACAAGATGCGCCTGGTGCCCTTCGGGGAGTACATCCCCCTGCGCCCTCTCCTCGGGTGGATGAGCTCGTTCACCCCGGCCGCCGCGGAGGACCGCCGCCGCGGCGACGGCTTGGTGGTGATGGATGTCGACGGCTTCCGCATCGGACCGCTCGTGTGCTTCGAGTCGGCGTTCCCCGACCTGAGCCGCCTCCTCGCCGAGCGGGGCACCGACGTCGTCGTGCTCCAGGCCGCCACCACCACGTTCCAGGGGAGCTGGGCCCAGGCCCAGCACGCCAGCCTCGGCGCCATCCGGGCCATCGAGAGCGGTCGGCCCGTGGTGCACGCGGCCGTGAGCGGCGTGTCGGCCGTGTTCGACGCCGAGGGTCACCAGCTCACCCGGCTCGGCAACCACGAGACCGGGGTGTGGGTGGCCGAGGTGCCCCTCGTGGGCGGGCAGACCCCCTACGTCCGCCTCGGCGACTGGGTGCCCGTGGCCGCCGTCCTCGTGCTGCTCGCCGCCGCCCTCGGGGCCGGGATGCGTGCCGCTCGCCGCCCCGGAGGCGCATTCGGGAGCCGCCCGTAGCCGGGGACGCTCGCGGGCGACGACCGGCCGTGTCGAGGTGTGTCGATGTGGTCGCCCGACGACCTCGGCCGCTCCTCCGCCGCCGTCGAGGCCGACCGGCTCGCCACACCGCACCTAGGGCGACAGGCGCTCCACGATCCACCCCGCCCCGTCGCCGCGGCGGTACCGGAGCCGGTCGTGGAGCCGGCGGGGCCGGCCCTGCCACAGCTCCACCCGCTCGGGGCGCACCAGGTACCCGCCCCAGTGCTCGGGCCGGGGTGGCTCGCTCCCGGCGAACCGTGCCGTCACCGCCGCGAAGCGCTCCTCGAGCGGGGCCCGGCCGGGGAGCACGGCGCTCTGGTCGGACGCCCACGCGCCCAGCCGGCTCTCCCGGGGGCGGCTGGCGTAGTAGGCGTCGCTCTCCTCGGCGGGGAGCCGCTCCACGGGGCCGACCACCCGGACCTGGCGGCCCAGGTCGAGCCACACGAGCACCAGGGCGGCGCTGGGCCGCGCGGCCAGCTGCTCGCCCTTGGTGCTCGTGTAGCTCGTGAAGAAGGTGAAGCCCCGAGGGTCGATCCCCTTGAGCAGCACCACGCGCGCGTCGGGGGCGCCGGCCGCGTCGACCGTGGCCAGGGTCATGGCGTTGGGCTCGGGCACCCCCGCGGCCACGGCCGCCTCGAGCCAACGCCCCACCTGGGCGATCGGGTCGGGATCGAGGTCGGCGGGGTCGAGGCCGCGGTCGGCGTACTCCTGGCGCAGCACGGCCAGCTCGACCGGGCGGGACCCCCCCTCCGGCTCCCAGAGGGCCATGCCGGCTCCGCTAGCAGCGCACCACGCCGTGGGTGCCGCCGTAGCCGTTCGGCTCGAACCCGTCGGCGGCGGGGTCGTCGAGGAAGGTGCCGCCCTCGGCGAGGTAGCGGAAGGCGTAGATCCTCCCCTGCTCGAGCTCGACGACCGCCGAGCGGGTGCCGTTGGACCGGCGGCGCAGCGGGTGCGCGTGCGGATCCCAGGCGTTGAAGTCGCCGACGACGGACATGGGCAGGCCCTCGTCGGGCAGGGCGAAGGTGATCTTGACGGTGCCGCCGTTGCGGACGGGCTTGCGGGTGATCACGGTCCTCCTCTCGGTCACGGTCCCCCCGGGGAGGTACAAGTCTGGGCGACCGGGGCGGCCGATGCGCGGATGGGGGCGGGACCCGCCCCGGATCCCGCCCCCCGCACCCGGCGGCAGTCCGCCCTACACGTCGAACTGCAGCCCGTAGACCTCCTCGAAGCCGAGGATGCACAGCGGTCGCTCCGGGCACTCCGGCGGACCCCCGAGCACCAGGGTGTCGGTGACGCTCGCCAGGTCGGAGATGGTCGTGAGCCCGTACTCGTCAGCGGTCTCCTGGGTGACGACCAGGGCGTTCTTGTCCTCGGCCGGCGACGGGGTGAGCGCCACCAGGCCCACGCTCTCCAGGGCGGCCTGGAGGTCGGCCAGCGACTGGTCGAGGTCGCTGGTGGGGCTCCCCTCGAGGAAGGTGAGCAGGCTGCCCACGTACTCGGGCACCACGTCCACCTCGCCGCTCTCCAGCGCCGGGTTCACCACCTCGCGGCTGCCCAGGCGGAACTGCCGGGTGACGTCGGCCCCGCGGGCTCCGAGCACGTCGGCGTACATGTTCGCCACGATCTCCTGCTCCGAGAAGTCGGCCGACCCCACGGTGATCGACGTGCCCTCGAGGGTGGCCTCGGCGTCGAGGAGGCCCTCCTGGGTCAGCCAGTCCTCGGCGACGACGGCCGGATCCTCCTTGTCGGCGTCGACCCGGCGGTTGAGCTCGGCCAGCTCCTCGGTGGTGAGGGCGGCCGACACCTCGTCGAGTGCCGCAGCCACGTCCGGGGTCAGGGCGTCGGCTCGACCCACCGGGACCAGGTTCTCGACCGGCTGCAGGCCCTGGTCGTCCTCGAGCACCACCCAGCCGTTCTGGGCGATGATCCCCTGGCTGCTGAACATCAGGGCGACGTCGATGTCGCCGCTCTCCAGCGCCGCGGTCGTGAGGGGGCCGCCGGCGTCGAGCGGCTTGAACTCGATCACGGCACCCTCGCCGCCGGCCGCCGCGGTGGTGTCGCTGCTCTCCGACGTCGTGGCCGTCGTGTCGTCGTCGTCGCCGCAGGCGGCGACCAGCAGGGTGAAGGCCAGCACGACGCCGGCGAACAGGTGGAGTCGGGATCTGCGCACGTAGGTCTCCTTGGTCGGGTCACGGGTTGCGAGAGGGAGCGGCCTCCGCGTCGCGGAGGCCCTTGGACACGACGAGGCGCTCGACGCCGGCCAGCCCGACCTCGACCCCCACCGAGAGGGCGGCCACGAGCACGGCGCCGGCGAACACCTCCACGAAGTCACGGGTGGCGATGCCGTCGACGATGTAGCGGCCGAGACCACCGGCGGCCACGACCGCCGCCAGGGTCGCCGTGGCCACCACCAGCACGGCCGAGGTCCGGATGCCGGCGAACACCACCGGGAGGGCGACGGGCAGCTCCACCCGCAGCGCGGTCTGGCTGGCCGTCATGCCCATCCCGCAGGCCGCGTCGCGCAGGTCGTCGGGCACCTGTGCCATCCCCACGTAGGCGTTGGTGAGCATGGGCGGGACGGCCAGCGCCACCAGGGCGACCAGGGCGCCGTACGGGATGCCCCACCACTCGGCCAGCCCCCAGATCTGCACGCCCAGCACGAGGAGGGCGAACGACGGGATGGCCCGGCCCAGGTTGGAGACGTTGACCGCCGCGGTGCCTCCCCGCCGGTGGTGACCGAGCACCAGGCCCACCGGCAGCGCCAGCACCATCGCCACGACGATGGCCACGCCGGACATCACCAGGTGCTGCCACAGGCGGTTGGTGATGCCGAACGTCCCCTGCCAGTTGCCGCCATCGGCGAACCACGCCGCCACGTCGCCCAGGAAGCCCATCTCAGCTCCGGCTCCGGCTCCGGCGGGACCAGGGGGTGAGGAGCCGCTCGAGCCCGACCAGCGCCAGGTCGGCGATGACCGCGAGGGCCACGCAGAGCACCGTCCCCACCACCAGCGGGGTGCGGAAGTCCCGGTTCAGGCCGTCCTTGATGAGGGCGCCCAGCCCGCCCAGACCGATCACGGCCGTGACGGTGACCAGGGCGATGGTGCTCACCACCGCGATGCGAAGCCCGGCGATGATCGTCGGGACGGCGAGCGGCAGCTCCACGCGCACCAGTCGGGCCACCGGGCCGTAGCCCATGCCCGTCGCCGCGTCGACGGTGGCCGCCGGCACCGACTCGAGGCCGATGACCGTGTTCCGCACCAGGATCAGCAGGGTGTACGCGGCCAGCGGCACGACGGCGGTGGTGCGGCTGAGGCCCGTCCAGGGGATCAGCAGGGCGAACAGGGCGAGCGAGGGGATCGTGTAGAGGATCCCCGTGACCGACAGCACCGGGGGGTACAGCCACCGCCATCGTCTCGCCGCCAGGGCCAGCGGGAACGCCACCGAGAACCCCAGCCCGACGGCCAGCGTCGTGAGCAGGAGGTGCTCGCGCAGGGCGTCGCCGATGTCGCCGAGGTGATCCCCCACCCACGACCACCAGATCCACGACTCGGGACCCGCGAGCAGCGGCGCCACGGGGCTCATGGCCCGAGGTGCCTCACCCGGGTGACGTGGCGGATGGCCTCGCGGCGGTCGTCGTCCAGTGCCTGTCGTCTCCTCCGGGAGGCCGGGGCGGTTCGCGACCCAGGTCGCCGGCGAGGACCCGACAGTAGCCTTGCCCCGATGGGTTCGCATGGGGACGCCGCCGGCGAGCGGCAGGGGCGCCGCCCGGCGTGATCACGCTGGACGGCGTCTCCAAGCGCTACCCGAACGGGCACGTCGCCGTGCGGGACCTCTCCCTGGAGGTGCCCGAAGGTGAGATCTGCGTGCTCGTCGGGCCGTCGGGCTGCGGCAAGACGACGACCATGCGGATGGTCAACCGCCTGATCGAGCCGACGTCGGGTCGGATCCTGCTCGGCGGGGACGACGTCACCCACGTCGATCCGGTGCAGCTCCGCCGCCGCATCGGGTACGTGATCCAGCACGTCGGCCTGTTCCCGCACCAGACGATCGGCGCCAACGTGGCCACGGTGCCCCGGCTCCTCCGCTGGGACCGGGCCCGGATCCGCGACCGCGTCGACGAGCTGCTCCAGCTCGTGGGCCTCGACCCACCCACCTATCGCGACCGCTACCCCCACCAGCTTTCCGGTGGGCAGCAGCAGCGCGTCGGCGTCGCCCGGGCGCTCGGCGCCGACCCGCCGGTGCTCCTGATGGACGAGCCCTTCGGCGCCATCGACCCCATCACCAGGGACCGGCTGCAGAACGAGTTCCTGCGGCTGCAGGCCGAGCTGGGCAAGACCGTGCTCTTCGTCACCCACGACGTCGAGGAGGCGGTGAAGCTGGGCGACCGCATCGCCATCCTCGCCGAGGGTGGCGTGCTGGCCCAGACGGGGACGCCGTCGGAGATCCTCGCCGGCCCGGCCTCCGACTTCGTCGCGGACTTCGTGGGCGCCGACCGCGGCCTCAAGCGGCTGAAGGTCACCCCGATCGACCCCCTCGACCTGGAGCAGCCCCTCGAGGTGACGGTGGGCACCCCGCTCGACGAGGCCCGCCGGCGGCTCGCCGAGCACCACCTCGAGGTCGCCGTGGTGCTCGACGAAGAACGCCGGCTCCGTGGGTACCTCAGCGAGTCCCGTGCCGAGGGCGGGGGCGTGGTGGGCGACCGCCTGCGACGCCTCGAGGCGTTCGTCTACGTCGACGCCAGCCTCAAGGACGCCTTCTCCGAGATGCTGCTGTACGACGCCGGCTGGGTGGCCGTGCTCGACCGCGACGACACCTACCTCGGGGTGCTGACCCCCGAGCGGCTGGTGCTCGCCGCCCGGAGGGCCGTCCCCTCGTCGGCGTCGGTCAGCCCGACGAGGTGACGACGGCCTGCTCGGCCTCGGGCACCCGGTCCGGGTGGTTGCCCCGCTGGGGGTGGAAGCGGGTCCAGCTCTGGTGCTTGTCGGCGTAGACGAGCAGCGGCGGCAGCACCACCAGGGCCGACAGCAGGGCGGCCAGCACCTTCACGGCCACGACGATGCCGAAGTCGCGCAGCAGCGGCAGGCTGGAGAAGGCGAGCACGCCGAACCCGCCGAGCAGGGTGAGGCCGGAGGCCACGAAGGCCCGCCCGATGCGGAGGCTGGCGATGCGCACGGCCTCCTCGGGATGCCTCCCCTCCTGGCGTTCCTCCACGTACCGGGTCTGGATCAGCACCGTGAACTCGGTGCACACCGCGATCACCAGCGGGCCGGTGACCGTGGTGAGCGGGCTGAGCTCGAGGCCCATCAGGAAGATCGCGATCGACGACAGGCCCACGGCGATCATCACCGGGATGAGCGGCAGCACCATCATGGCGATGCTGCGATAGAAGACCAGGAGCCACAGGGCCACCAGGCCGAGGGCGAGCCAGGTCATGGTGGTGCGGTTGGCCTCGAGGCTCTCCACCAGCTGCACGCCGGTGACGCCGAGCCCCGACGGGGTGGCCGTCACCCCCTCCGGGGGGGCCAGATCACCGTTCAGGTCGGCCTCGAACTCCTCGAGCATCACCCCCCGCTCGTCGAGCGACACCGGCCCGATCGGGAACACCAGGTTCGCCTTGGTCAGGTCGTCGCTCAGGAGCGAGATGCGGACCTGCTCCGGCGTGACCGGCAGGAGCGCGTTGAGCGACTCCTCGGTCGGAGGGACGTTGGTGGCTGCCTGCACGATGGCGGGGAGGCTCGTGTACCGCAGCAGCACCGCAGGGTGCTGGCCCACCTGGGCCGCGGCGAACTCGTTCATCCACTGCTGCACCTCGGTGGCGGTGACGTCGGGTGCCTCGATGAGCACGCCCAGCTCCGACGAGAAGCCGGTGCCCTCGCGCAGCTCCTTCAGCTCCTCGATGGTGTCGCTCTGCTGGTTCACCCACTTCTCGGCATCGGTCTGGATCGTGAACTGGCCGTCGGTGAGCACCCAGCCGACGATGATGGCCACCCCGACGAGCATGATCGGGCCCAGGGCCTTGGGCTTCATCGACGTGAGGGCGCCCACGACCCGCTCGAGCCACTTGCTCCGCACGGCACCGCGGTGCGGCACGGTGGGCTTGGCGTGCTCCCGCCAGGTGAGGAACGACGTGGGCAGGAAGATCGCGGCCGTCACCAGGGCGATGACGCCGATGATCAGCATCCACCCGAAGGTGCGGATCATCGGCACCTGCGACAGCTGGAGGGCGAGGAACCCGATGGCGGCGGCGAGCATGGCCACCAGCAGCGGCGGGCCCATGTGCATCATGGTCATGCGCCGCGACCGGTTCGCGTCGCCGTCGGAGGTGACCTCCTCCTCGAAGCGGCTGTGCATCTGGATGGAGAAGTCGACGCCCAGGCCGATCAGGATGGGGAACCCCGAGATGGTCACCATCGACAGGGGGATGTCGACGAAGCCCATGATCCCGAAGGCCCAGATCGACCCCACCGTGACGATGGCGAGCGACAGCAGCCGCCAGCGCACCCGGAACACCAGCGCCAGCACGACCACCATCACCAGCACCGCGATGCCGCCCAGCGTGGCCATGCCCCCCTGGAGGTAGTCGTTGATGTCCTTGAGGTAGCGGGGAGGTCCCGACACCACGGAGTCGAAGCCGCTCAGCGCGTTCTGGTCGACCAGCTCCCTCACCAGGTCGGAGTCGGGGCCGAGGGTCTTCAGCTCGGCGTTCCCCGGGAGCCGGACGATCATCAGCGCGTGGTTGGGGTCGGGGAAGTTGTCCCGCAGGATCGGCCGGATGTCGCCGTCGCCCTCGTAGAGCAGGAACTCCACGAACTCGGGGTTGGCGAAGGTGCGGGACTCCGGCGTGGGCGCGGCCTCGTTGAGCCGCGCCGCCTCGGCCAGCAGCTCGTCGGTGCGGACCGCCGACGCCTCGGCCGCGGCCGCGTCGGCCTCCGCCTCGGTCGCTCCACCGGCGAGGGCCTCCTGGCGGGCCTCCTCGGCCACCGTCTCGATCGTGGCCGGCAGCAGGTCGGCCTCGAGGATCGGTAGCTGGTCGGCCGCGTACTGCAGCGACTGGTAGGGCCCGAGCACGGCCGCGTAGCGGCCGTCGTCGATGAGCGCCTGCTCGACGGCCTGGATCCTGGGGAGGTTCTCCTCGCTGAAGACCTCCTCGATGGGCCCCGTCCACAGGGCGAGCATCGGCTCGCCTCCGAACTGCCCCTGGTAGACGAGGTTGTCCTTGTAGACCTGCGAGCCCGCCGGGATGATCGAGTCCTGTCCCGTCGCGAACTCCAGGCGGGGGAGCCCGAACGCCGTCACGGCGGCCAGCAGCACCGCCACCAGGATCACGACCTTGTAGCGCCGACCGATGATCTCGGCGCTGGCTCGCCAGAACTTCATGGGTCACCCCCACCCAGGGCAGAGCACGGCCGAACGGCCGGTCCGTCTGCGACCGTAGGTCGGGTGGCGGGGGTCACCCCAGGGGCAAAAGTCCCGTCAGGTCCGGGACAGTCGCACGGGATCCCGGCACCGCCGCTCCTCACGACAGCCACGGCGAGCCGGGTCGGCAAGACTGCGGGTGATGCACCTCGACGGGGTCGACGCGCTGGTGACCGGCGGCTCGTCCGGCCTCGGCGCGGCGACGGCCCAGCGGCTGGCCTCGGCCGGCTCCCGGGTGACCACGATCGACCTGCGTGGCGAGCCGCCGGTCGACGTGTGCGACCCCGACGCCGTCGCCGCCGTCGTCGATCGGCTCGGCGAGCTCCGGGTGCTGGTGTGCTGCGCCGGCGTACCCGCCGCCGGCCACCGGACGGTGCGCCGGCAGGGCCCTCACGATCTCGACGTGTTCGAGCGGATCGTGCGGGTCAACCTGATCGGCACGTTCAACTGCGTGCGCCTGGCCGCGTGGGCGATGAGCCGGCTCGAGCCGGTCGACGACGCCGGCGAGCGAGGCGTGATCGTCACCACCTCGTCGATCGCCGCCTTCGACGGCGTCACCGGCGGGGCCGCCTACTCGGCCGCCAAGGCCGGCGTGGCCGGCATGACCCTGCCCGTCGCCCGCGACCTGGCGCCCCTCGGGATCCGGGTCGTGTCGATCGCTCCCGGCTCGTTCGCCACCCCGATGGTGGCGTCGATGCCCCCCGCCTACGCCGACCAGCTGGCCGCGGAGACGCCGTTCCCCCACCGGTTCGGCCAGCCCGGCGAGTTCGCCGCCCTCGCCCAGCACGTCGTCGAGAACACGATGCTCAACGGCACCGTCATCCGCCTCGACGGCGCCCTCAGGATGCGATGAGCCGCCGGACGGAGACCACGGGCGTGCCCGACATCGACTTCCTCGATCCCGAGGCGATCGAACGACCGCACGGGTACTTCGCACGGGTGCGCGACGAGCTGGGCCCGGTGGCCTGGAGCGAGCGGCACCACGCCTGGGTCGTCACCGGCCATCCGGAGCTGGATGCTGCGTTCCGGGCACCCGAGCTCTCGACCGATCGGATCGGTGCGTTCTCGGCCCGCCTCAGCGGGTCGCGGGCCGACGCGCTGGCCAGGGCGATCGAGCTGCTGAACGGGTGGATGCTCTTCCACGACCCGCCCGAGCACACCCGCCTGCGCGCACCGTTCCAGCGGCGGTTCACGCCCAGGGCCGTGTCGTCGCTGCGCGCCGACGTGGAGACGATCTGCGACGACCTGCTCGACCGGATGGCCGCTCGCCGTGGCAGCGACACCGTGGATCTGGTCGAGGCCTTCTCGCACCCGCTCCCCGCGGCCGTGATCGCCGAGCTGTTCGGGGTGCCCGCCGACCTTCGTCCGTGGCTCACCGACTGGTCGGCCCGGTTCGGCGTGGTCGTGTTCGGCGCCACCCGCCGCCCCGACTACGAGGAGGTCGCCCGCTCGGCCGGCGAGGAGTTCCACCACCACCTGGGCGAGCTGCTGGCACAGCGCCGAGCCGATCCGCGAGACGACCTGGTGAGTGCCCTGGCCCGCTCCGGCGAGCTCGACGACCTCGAGGTGCTCGGCGCCTGCTCGCTGCTCCTGTTCGCCGGGCACGACACCACGGCGTCGCTCCTCTCGTCGGCCACGCTCGCCCTCTGCGACCACCCCGACCAGCGGGCACGCTTCGCGGCAGGCGCGGTCGACCTCGACCGCGCCATCGAGGAGCTGCTGCGCTTCGAGGGCTCGGCCAAGGCGATGATGCGCCAGGTCGCCGAACCGCTCGCGCTCGGCGGGCGGCACCTCGAACCCGGCGAGGCGGTGTTCCTCACGATCCTCGCCGCCAATCGCGACCCCCGCGTGTTCGACGCCCCCGACGAGCTCCGGCTCGACCGCTCCCCCAACCCCCACCTCGCGTTCGGGCACGGCGTCCACTTCTGCCTCGGCGCATCCCTCGCCCGCCTGGAGCTCCGGGTCGCGCTGCCGCGGCTCTTCGCCGCGTTCCCCGACCTGCAGCCCGCGGGGCCACCCACCTGGAAGCCGAACATCTCGGACCGCTCCCCGTCGACGGTCCCCCTCCGGCTGTCGGTGGCGTGACCGCGGTCGTTGCGGCGGCGCCGGGTCAGCCGAAGGTGACGATCGTCAGCGTGCCGTAGGCGAACAGACCGAAGCTCACGGCGTAGAGCAGCGCCTTGGTGGCCGCCCGCTTGCCGGGGCTGGCGATGTAGTCGTCCATGATCACGCGCAGGCCGTTGAGGCCGTGGAACAGGGCCAGGGCCAGCAGGGACCAGTCGTAGATCCGCCAGACCGGGTTGTCCCAGCGGTTGGCGACGAAGGCCGAGTCGGTGTCGGCCACGTCGTTGATGACGTGGGTGATCGTGAAGTGGCCGAGGGCGAGGAACACGAGCACCAGGCCCGACACCCGCATGAAGAACCACTGCCAGGTCTCGAAGCTCTGGCGCGGACGACGCCCCGGCTGGGCGCTGGGCGCGATCGGTGACCCGGGGCGCTCCACGGTCGAGGCCATCAGAACCGCCCCTCGAGCCACGGCCACATGATCACCCAGGCCACCGGGAGCCCGGCGGCGAGGGTGAGGAACACCACCCAGCCGGTGAGCACCCGCTCGTTCCTCACGGCCCTGGGGAAGAAGTCGACGGCGATGATCCGCAGGCCGTTCAGGGCGTGGAACAACAGGGCGAACAGGAGGCCCAGCGTGAACAGCCGGAGGAACACGTTGCCGTACAGCTCGTGCACCTCGTCGTAGAGCTCGGGGTCCACGTTCACCAGCGACACGTCGATGATGTGCAGCAGCAGGAAGAAGAAGACGAGGAAGCCGGTGGTGCGGTGGGCCACGAAGGTCCACTGCCCCGAGCGGCCCTTGTAGATCGTGCTGTTGGCGACCCTGGCTCGGCTCATCCACGCCTCCGGTACCAGCGATCACCCCAGAACGTGGTGCGGGCCACGAACACCGTGAAAGCCACGATGATCAGCGACACCACGACGAGGGCGAAGGAGAAGATCCACTGTGCCCTGGTCACGGGCTCGTACCGTAGCCGCGCCCCCCGGGCACCACGAAACCGTGGGTGGCGGCCGGCCTAACGGGCGGGGATGCGCTCGGCGCCACCCAGATGGGGCCGCAGGACGCCGGGCAGCAGGATCGAGCCGTCCGGCTGCCGGTGGGTCTCGACCAGGGCCGCCCACACGCGCGGAACGGCCAGCCCCGAGCCGTTGAGGGTGTGCAGCACCGCCGTGCCCCGCCCCTCGCCCGTCGGCCGGTAGCGGAGGTTCGCCCGGCGGGCCTGGTAGTCGCGGAACCACGACACCGACGACACCTCCAGCCACTGGTGGACGCCGGGCGCGTACACCTCGATGTCGAACGTGCGCGCCGACGACGCCGACAGGTCGCCGGTGCACAGGTCGACGACCCGGTGGGCGAGGCCGAGGTCGGCGATGATCCGCTCGGCCCGGTCGAGGATGTCGGCGTGCACGCCGGCGGCCTGCTCGGGGGTGCAGAGGGCCAGCAGCTCGACCTTGTCGAACTCGTGCACCCGCAGCAGGCCGCGGGTGTCGCGCCCGGCGGCACCGGCCTCGCGTCGGAAGCACGACGTGTACGCCATCATCCGCTTGGGGAGCTCGTCCTCGGTCAGGATCTCGTCCCGGTACATCGAGGTGAGCGGCACCTCGGCCGTGGGGACGGCCCAGAGACCGTCACGCTCCACCGCGTACAGCTCGTCGGAGAACTTCGGCAGGTGCCCGGTGGCCGTGGCCGTCTCGGTGCGGACGAGCGTGGGCGGGCGGATCTCCTCGTAGGCATCGCCGTTGCGGTCGAGCGCCAGCTGCACGAGCGCCCGCTCCAGCCGCGCGCCCCACCCCCGATAGGCGACGAACATCGACCCCGAGAGCTTGGCGCCCCGCTCGAGGTCGAGGATGCCCAGCTCGGCGCCGATGTCCCAGTGCGCGACCCGCTGGTGCGGCGCGTAGGCGGCGGGGTCGTACCCCTGGGTGCGCAGCACCGGGTTGTCGGCGGCGTCGGCGCCGTCGGGGCACTCGGGAGCCGGGAGGTTGGGGAGCCCGAGCAGCAGGGTGCGGAGCTCGGCGGCGAGCACGTCGACGCGCCCTGCGAGCGACCGCTCCTCGTCGCCCAGCGCCTTGCTCTCGTCCTGGAGGGCGGCCGCCTCGTCGGCCCGGCCCGCACCACGGAGCCGGCCGACCTCCTTCGACAGCCCCTTCACCCGGGCGCGGAGCTCGTCGCGGCGGGTGGCCAGCTCGCGCTGCTCGACGTCGAGAGCCGCGGCTCGATCGACGTCGGAGACGTCGATCCGGCGACGGGCCAGGGCGGCCTTCACCCCCTCGGGATCGGTCCGGAGCAGGTGGACGTCGATCATGGGCCAGCACGGTACTCGCCGCCCCGCCGGGCTCCCGGCGCACCGCCACCGAGCCGGTTCGTGGCCGGCGAGGGGCCACGGGTAGCGTCGCCCCCGGTGTCCGGTGCTGCCGCGATCGAGGCGCTCGACCTGGTCGTCCGCTACGGCGACCTGACCGCCGTCGACCGCCTGTCGCTCTCCGTCGAGCCGGGCGAGGTGCTGGCGCTCCTCGGGCCGAACGGGGCGGGGAAGACCTCGACCGTCGAGACCCTCGAGGGGTACCGGCGTCCCGACGGGGGAGCGGTGCGGGTGCTGGGGCTCGACCCGGTGAGCGACCACGCCGCGGTGGTGCGCCGCATCGGCGTCATGCCCCAGTCGGGCGGGCTCATGCCCGGGATCCGCTGCCGGGAGTCCCTGCACCTGTTCGCGGCCTACTACGACGACCCCACCGACCCCGACGAGCTGCTCGCCCGCGTCGGCCTCGCCGGTCGCGCCGGCGCCACGTGGCGCCACCTGTCCGGCGGCGAGCAGCAGCGGCTGTCCCTGGCGCTGGCGCTCGTGGGCCGCCCCGCGGTGGCGTTCCTCGACGAGCCGACCGCGGGGGTCGACGTGGCCGGCCGCCAGGTGGTCCGCCGCGTGATCACCGACCTGCGCGACGCCGGCGTGTGCGTGCTCCTCACCACCCACGAGCTCGACGAGGCCGAGCGGGTGGCCGACCGGGTGGCGATCGTCGACCGGGGCCGCCTCCTCGCCCTGGGCACCCCTGCGCAGCTGGCTGCCGCGTCCGAGGCCTCCGAGCTCCGGTTCGCGGCCACCGGCGACCTCGACGCGGTCGCCCTGGGCGCCGCGCTCGGCGCCGCGGTCACCGCCGAGGGCTCCGGCCGCTACCGCGTCGCCACCGCAGGCACGCCGTCGGTCGTGGCAGCGCTCACCGCCTGGCTCGCCCAGCACGACCTCCCGCTCACCGATCTGCGGACCGGGGGCAGGCTGGAGGACGTCTTCCTCCGCCTCACCTCCTCCTCGGACGACGAGCCGCCGGCGTCTCCGCCGCCGGGCCGCCCCCGGCGACGGCGCCGGTGAGACCCGTCCTGGCGCAGGCGCGCATCGAGCTGGTGCTCACCCTCCGCCGAGGCGAGTCGCTGCTGCTCACGCTGGGCATCCCGGTGCTGCTGCTCGCCTTCTTCTCGCTGGTCGACGTCCTGCCCACGGAGGGGGCCGCGCCGGACCCGGTCGACTTCCTGGCCCCAGGCGTGCTGGGCCTGGCCGTGATGTCGACCGCCATGGTCGGCCTGGGCATCGCCACGGGGTTCGAGCGCCAGTACGGCGTCCTGAAGCGCCTGGGGGCGACCCCCTTGGGACGGCCGGCACTGCTGGCGGCCAAGACGGGCTCGGTCGTGGCCCTCGAGGGGGTCCAGGTCGTGGTGCTGGTGCCCATCTCCCTGGCCCTCGGATGGAGCCCCGGCAGCCGCACCGTCCTGGCCGTGGCCGGCATCGTGCTGGGCACCATCGCCTTCGCCGGCATCGGCCTGGCCCTCGCCGGGTCGCTGCGGGGCGAGGTGAACCTGGCTGCGCTCAACGGGCTGTACCTCGTGCTGCTGCTCCTCGGGGGCATGGTGATCCCCCTGGACGAGCTGCCCGCCGGGCTCGCGGCGCTGGCCAGGCTGCTGCCCGCGGCCGCGCTCTCCGAGGTGCTGCACGGCACGATCGGGTCCGCCGACGGTGTGCCCGCCACCGCCTGGCTGGTGCTGGCCGGCTGGGCCGTCCTGGCCCCCGCGGTGGCCGCGATCACGTTCCGCTGGGACTGACCGCCCCGTCTCGCGACCGGGCCGCCCCGGAGGGCGGCCCTGGACGCGTGTGCCGGGTGCCGTGTTCGAGCAGGGAGGGGCGGAGCGGCTCAGCCCCAGAAGCGGAACGTGGTGAGCATCACGATGTACACCGCGACGGCGCAGCCGACGCCGGCCCAGAACAGCCGGCCGAAGATCTTGGCGTCGTAGCGCAGGTGCATGAAGAACAGCACCACCAGGGCGAACTTGATCACCATCAGCACCATCAGCGCCGGGATGAAGACCGGGCCGATGTCGACGTAGGAGATCGCGATCTCGATCGCGGTCAGCACCGCCAGGACGGCGGCGATCTTGACGTACTCGCCGTGGGGCGGGTGGGCGTGCTCGCCCGGCGCCCGTTCGATCTCCCACCCGTGGGTCTCCGCCTCGGGCGGCGGCTCGTGGTGGCCCTGCTGCTCGGTCTCGGTGGGCTGCTCGGTCTCGGTGGCGGTGCTCATGGCGCTCCTAGGCGGGGATCAGGTAGACGACCGTGAAGATCACGATCCACACGATGTCGACGAAGTGCCAGTAGAGGCCGACGATCTCGACCGTCTCGGCCTGCCCGACGCCCAGCCGGCCCCGGAGGGACAGCCCGAACAGCGCCAGCAGCATCATGATGCCGAAGGTGACGTGCACACCGTGGAACCCGGTGAGCACGTAGAAGGACGAGCTGAACAGGCTGGTGGTGAAGCCCAGGCCCTCCCGGTAGAAGACCGTGAACTCGTAGGCCTGCCCGGACACGAAGACGGCCCCGAGGAAGGCGGTGGTCAGCACCCACGTGCGGAAGCGCTTGAGGTCTCCCTGGGCGATCGACACAACGGCGAGCACCATCGTGAGCGAGCTCATGAGGAGCACGAACGAGCTGATCGACGTGAACGGGATGTCGAACACGTCCTCGGGCCCGGGCCCGGCGGCCACACGGCCCCGGTAGAGCATGTACGTGGAGATGAGCCCACCGAACAGCAGGCACTCCGAACCGAGGAACGCCCACATGCCCAGCTTGGTGTTGGACAGGCCCGTGGTGGTGTGGTGCCCCTCGCCGAAGTCGTCGGGGGCCACCTCGTACGCGGCCGGCATCTGCATCGCTGTGTCAGCCAACGGAGACCGCCTCCTCCTCGCTCGCCGGGGCGGGTCCGTGGGAGTCCTCGGGGGCCACGGACGGCTCGAGCACCCAGCCGAACAGGGCGACCAGCGAGACCAGGCCGCCGAGCACGGCCAGCCCAAGGTTGAAGATCATGCCCAGCCCGACGAGCGGGAGTCCGGCCGAGAACACGATCGGCCAGTACGACACCGACGGCATGTGCATGTGCTCGGCCGCGTGGTCCTGCTCGGCCTGCGCCAGCTCCTTGCGGTACACCTCGTCGCCGGTGGCGATCTGGACGAGCTGGCCGTCGTCGTCCTCCGCGTACTTGCGGTACCAGAACTCGTCGAGGTGGTGCACCACCGGGATCTCGTCGAAGTTGTGGGCCGGCGGCGGCGACGACGTCATCCACTCGATCGATCGAGCGTCCCACGGGTCGACCTCGTGGGTCTTGTGCTTTCGGCTCACGAAGATGTTGACGAAGAAGACGATGAAGCTGGTCGCCAGGATGAACGCGCCGGCCGTGCTGACCATGTTCCACAGGTTCCAGCCCATGCCGTCGGCGTAGGTGTAGATGCGTCGGGGCATGCCCTGCAGGCCGAGGATGTGCATGAACCCGAAGGTCAGGTTGAAGCCGATCACCATCCACCAGAAGTGCACGAGACCCAGGGTGCGGTTGAGCTTGTAGCCGAACACCTTCGGCCACCAGAAGTACCAACCGGCCACGAACCCGAACAGGGCGCCGCCGAACAGCACGTAGTGGAAGTGGGCGACGATGTAGTAGGTGTCGGTCTGCTGGGTGTCGGCCGGGGCGATGGCGTGGGTGACGCCCGAGAGCCCGCCGAGGGTGAACTGCAGCACGAGGGCGATGGCGAAGAGCATCGCCGGGTCGAACTTCAGCCGGCCGCCCCACATGGTGGCCACCCAGTTGATGATCTTCACGCCGGTGGGCACGGCGATGAACATGGTGGCCAGGGCGAACGCGGCCACCGACACGGGACCGAGGCCGGAGGCGAACATGTGGTGGGCCCACACCCCGAAGCCCATGAAGGCGATGGCGACGCCCGAGAACACCACGAACGGGTAGCCGAACAGCGGCTTGCGGGCGAAGACCGGCAGGACCTCGGACACGATCCCGAACGCCGGGAGGATCATCAGGTACACCTCGGGGTGCCCGAAGATCCAGAACAGGTGCTGCCACAGCAGCGGGTCGGCGCCCTGGGACACGTCGAAGAAGTTGGCCCCGAAGCGGCGGTCGAAGAAGAGCAGGAAGGCCGCCACGGTCAGCACGGGGATGGCGAACAGCAGCAGGAACTGCGTGACCAGCGCCATCCACGTGAAGATCGGCATCCGCATCAGCGACATGCCCGGCGCCCGCATGTTGAGCATCGTCACGATCAGGTTGACGGCGCCGACCGACGAGGCGATGCCGGTGATGATGATGGTGAGCGCCCAGAAGTCCATGCCGTGCGTGGGCGAGAAGACCACCCCGGTGTTGGGCGCGTACGAGAACCACCCGCCGTCGGGCGCGCCGCCCAGGATCCAGCTGAGGTTCAGGAACAGCCCCCCGAACAGGAACGTCCAGAAGCTGAGGGCGTTCAGCCGGGGGAAGGCCACGTCGCGGGCGCCGATCTGCAGCGGCACCAGGTAGTTGATGAAGCAGGCACCGATGGGCATGACGACCAGGAAGATCATCACCGTGCCGTGCATCGTCATCACCTGGTTGTACTGGTCGGCGGTGAGCACGGTGCCGTTCGGTCCGGCCAGCTGGGCCCGGATCAGCAGGGCGGGGACGCCGCCCAGGATCAGGAAGAACAGCGCAGCGGCGCCGTACATGATCCCGATGCGCTTGTGGTCGACGGTGAACAGCCAGCTGCGCCAGCCGCGCGCGTGGACAGGCCGCGAGAACACGCCCAGCGGCTCGCGCTCGCGGTGCTCCCCGTCACCCGCTGGGAGGGCGAGGGGGCCGGCGGGGCGGTCCTGCTCGACGATGGCCATGCGACAAAGCTCCCTGGTCTACTTCAGCGTGGACAGGTAGGCGACGAGGTCGTCGATCTGCTGCTCGGTGAGGCCCTGGGCGGGCATGCCCCGCCCCCCCTGCGGATACATGGGCTTCATGGCCGGCGAGTTGCGCAGCCAGGCCTCGAGCAGCGGACGGTTGAGCGTGCCGTCGGGGTTCTTCAGCGGGAACATGGCCCCGGCGAACACGTCGCGGCTCATGAGGTGCGTGAGGTTCGGCGCGACACCCGACACCAGCGGCACCACCTGCGGCTGCTGGGTGACGCCCGCACCGTCGATCATGTGGCAGGCGCCGCAGCCGCGGCCGTTGAAGACCTCGAGGCCGGCCCGGGCGTCGGCGCCGGTGGGCGCGGCCGCCGCCGTCTCCTGGTTCGCGAGCCACTCGTCGAAGTCGTCGGGCGTGAGGGCCACGGCCACGATGCGCATGTTGGCGTGCGAGAGGCCGCAGTACTCGGTGCACGCGCCCATGTAGCGGCCGGGCTCGTCGGCCTGGATCGTGATGCTGGAGGTGCGTCCCGGTACGGCGTCCTTCTTGCCGTTGAGGCCGGGGACCCAGAACGAGTGGATGACGTCGCGCGACGTGATGTTCACCACGACCGGCTCACCCGCAGGGATCACGATCTCGTTGGCGGTGACGACGTTGGTGCCCGGGTAGTCGAACTCCCACCACCACTGCTGGCCCACGACGTTGATCTCCATGGCATCCGTGGGCTTCGACGCCAGGTCGAAGATCACGCTCACGGTCGGCACGGCGATGGCCGCCATGATGATCGCCGGGAGGATGGTCCAGCCGATCTCGAGCTTCGGGTTGCCGTGCACCTGCTCGGGGACGTCGGTGGCGTGGAACTTGCCGGCGCGGTACTTCACCATCACGAACGCGACGGCGGCGAAGACGAGGAGGCCGACGACGCCGGCAACCACGAAGATCGGCACGATCAGGTTGTGGATCGTCTGCGCCTCGGGGCCCTTGGGCTGGAGGGTGTCCTGGGGAGCGTCCTCGGCACAGGCCGTGAGCACGAGCACCAGCCCGACGCCGACGGCCAGCAGCCACCGGCGGGCGTCACGACGACGCGACATCTGATCTCCCGTCCTTCGCTGTGTCCGGGGCGCACCGGCCGGGGGCCGGCTCGCCGTGATCCAACGAGCATCGCTCATGGTTCGGGGGCGCACCAAGTCCAGCCCCTCAGTTCGACGACGCCGCGGTCGTGGTCGTCGTGACGCTCGGTGGGGTGCCGATGACGACGATGGTGCCGCGGTCGTTCTCGGGGTCGGCGTCGTTCACGAACTCGTACTCGCCGGGGATGTCGATGCGGAAGGTCAGCGACTGCGCCACCGGGCCCGTGCGCAGCGGCGTGGCCGGGTCGCCGTCGACGAGCAGGTGGAGGTTGGCCTCGGCCTCGTCCTCGTTCTGGAAGATGAAGGTGACCGTGGTCGCCCTGGGGATCTCGATCCGCGTGAGGTCGAACTCGCCGTCCTTCAGCACGATCACGGCATCGGCGGCGGCCATGTCGGCGACGGTGGCCGTGCGCTCCCACTCCTCGGGGTGGGCGGAGATCTCCCGCTCGCCCACCGCGGCGCCGGTGACGCCGGCCGCGAGGATCCCGATGCCGCCCACCACGAGCAGGACGCTCACCACGTTGGCGCTGATGCGCGGGCGCAGCGAGACCATGATCCCGATGAAGAACACGATGGCGCCCAGGATCCCGAACACCGTGGTGGAACCGGTCTTGGGCATGGCCAGCAGCAGCCGGGAGAAGCCGATGATCACCACCGCGGCGACCAGCACCGCCGCGACCGGGACCTCGATCGGGTACATCACCCGGTTCCGCACCGAGCGGTTGTACGCGGGGTCCGAAGACAGGTCGTCGGCCCAGGCGGCCACCATCCACTCGAGCACCGAGATGCCGAGCAGCACGAGGCCCCCGATCAGCACCAGCGGCTCGGTGACCAGGCCGAGCACCGCCACGGCCACGGCGAACGCAGCGACCAGGGGCCAGGGGATGGGTGAGGCGGCCGGGCCGCCCGACGCCGCCGTGACCGGCGCGCCGGCGACGGCGGTGGCACCGGCGTCGCGGAAGGCGATGATGGTCCCGCCGAGGAAGCCGGACGCCGCGGCCAGTCCGATGAAGGCCACGTTGCCGAGCGGATCCCAGTCGGCGCCGACGCCCCAGACCACGAGGCCGGCGAGAGCCGCGGCGGCGATGCCGAAGAAGAGCTTCGATCCCGTCGTGAAGATCCCGGTGCTGGTCATCTGCGGCGCCTACTTGAGAGCGAACACCAACGCCCAGATCACGGCGAAGGCGACGACGGTGAAGTGCCAGAACAGGGCGGCGGCGGCCAGGCCCTCGGGCTGCCGGGACGAGTACTCGCCACCGAGCGCCCGGAAGGCGGCGACCCCCGCGTAGACCATGGCCGCCACGAACAGCGCCAGCTGCGTGCCGGTGATGGCGTACACGAGCACCGCGTAGGCCGAGTCGGCGATGGGCAGCTCGAGCCGCTGGTAGACGAAGGCCATGTTGTTGATGAAGGCCACGCCGAGCAGCAGGGTGAGGCCGAGGGCCACGTAGGTGTTGCGCCGGTCGTTGCGCGCGATGGCGTAGACCGCCCACTGCATCGTGATCACCGTCATCACGATGGTGACGAGCGCCATGTTCGCGGGCACGCCGGGGATCGAGACGCCGGCGGGGAGCCACGAGGCCGTGGTGCCACCGGCGGCGCTGCGCAGGTGCAGGTAGATGGCGAGCAGCCCGCCGATCAGCATGGCGCCGCCGGCCACGGCCAGCGCCGTGGCCACCAGCTGGGTGCGGGGCCGCGCCGGCCGAGCGGCCGGGGGCAGGGCCAGCAGGACGTCGCTCGTGTCGGTCATCGCGCGGCCTCCGCCTCACGGGCGTCGAGCACGGGTCGGTCGGACGTGACGGCCGGAAGCGGGGCGTCGAAGTCGGCCAAGGGGGGCGGCGACGACGTGGCCCACTCGAGGGTGTGGCCGCGCCAGGGGTCGGCCCCTGCGCGCGGGCTGGCCGGGTCGGCCACGGTCCGGAACAGGTCGATCAGCAGCACCGCCAGGGCGAGCAGCAGCAGCACCACCCCGACGACGGTGAGCGAGTTGAGGAACGTCGAAGCAGTCTCGCGCGGGTAGTCGACGGCACCCGCCGGCTGTCCGAGCCCGCCGGTGATCAGCGACGGGACCACGAGCAGCAGGCCGCCCAGCAGCACGGCGAACCACTGCGCGGCGGCCGCGCCCACGCTCAGCTTCCTGCCGGACATCTTGGGCACCCAGAAGTGCAGGGCCGTGAAGGCGCCGGTGACCCCCACCCCCACGACGAAGGCGTACAGCACCGCCGTGTCCCAGGTGGTGCCCCGAAGGTCGAACGGGTCGATCACGGTGACGGCGCCGCACGCCACCGCCACCAGGAGGAACGCGGCGGTGGTGAGGGCGAAGAGCAGTGCGGGCGTGAGGCGCGCCGCAGCTGCGCCGGCGGCCAGCGTGCGCCCCCACAGCCCGAGGAGCACCAGCACCGGCACGACCGCGGCCACCGTCATGCCGATGGCGAGCGGCTGCGTCCGCACGTCGGGGATCAGGCCGGTCTGGAGGAACGCCCCGAAGCCCAGCACGCCGAGCGCGCCGATCGCCACCAGGATCACCCCGGGGCTCTTCTGGCGCTGGCCCGCGAACACGGGCACCACGTCGGCGACCACCCCGACGGCGGGCAGGGCGAACAGCAGCACCTGCGGCTGCAGGAACAGCCACCCGAGGTAGCCGAGGACGCCGTCGGCACCCCCGAGGAAGACCTGCCCGTAGTGGTGGTCGAGGTAGAGCAGGACCAGCTCCGCGACGAGCACGGGCAGGGTCACCATGAGCATCACCGCGCCCACCAGCGCCGACCAGGTCTGGAACGGCACCTGGCGCAGGTCCATCCCGGCGACCCGCATGGTGAGGGCCGTGGTCGCGATGCAGATCGAGCCGAGCAGCAGCGACACGGCCAGGAGGCCGAGGGCGAGCAGGAACAGCTCGACGCCGTCCGGGTCACCTCCTCCCGGGCCGCCGTTCATCGCGTAGCTGGCGAGGAGCAGCGAGGCCGACAGGAGGTAGCCCCAGTAGCCGGCGGCCGCGGCCCGCGGGTAGGCGATGCCGTGGGCCCCGACCTGGAGCGGCACCAGGTAGGTGGCCAGGCCCAGCCAGATCGGCACCACGGCGGTGAGCACGAGGCCGATGGCGGCGAGAGAGGCGACCTGGCCGACGGCGCCGACGGGCGCGACCAGCGTGCCCGTGGCCGGGTCGGCCTGCTCGACGCCGACGATGCCGGTGAGCACGAGCATCCCCAGCAGGAACAGCAGACCGGTGACCACATACAGCAGGCCGATCCGCTTGTGGTCGGTGGTGGTGAGCCAGCCCGCCAGACCGGCCGGCTGGGCCAGCACCTCCGGTTCAGGGGGTGGCGCGGCCACAGGGGCCGCCACCTCCTCGGGTCTCATCTCGGTCATCGTCATGGGCAGGTGGACCTCAGCGGGCCGATGGCCGCCCCGGGTGCCCCTGGGGAGAGGGCCGGACCGGCGAGTTCGAGCTGACGGACGGTTCGGCGGCGACTCTAGTCAGCCGCCGCGACCCCCTTCGAACCGGGTTCGTGGTGAGCCGATCGGCTGGTCACCAGCCGTGGCGGACGAGCACGTCGACCGCCATGGCCAGGAACAGCACGGTGACGTAGGAGATGGAGAAGGT
This sequence comes from Acidimicrobiales bacterium, assembly GCA_016716005.1. Lineage (NCBI taxonomy): Bacteria > Bacillati > Actinomycetota > Acidimicrobiia > Acidimicrobiales > Acidimicrobiales bacterium. Next base: position 2,180,934 of record JADJXE010000001.1, on the reverse strand, counting down.
GAACAGTCGCATGGCTCGGCCGGCCGTGGGCTCGCGGCGCAGATCGACGGCGAGCGCGGTGAACAACAGCCCGACGGCGAGGGCGGTGCCGAGGTAGATCCAGCCCAGGTCCGCGACCGGCGCGAACACCAGCGACAGGGCGAACACGACCACCGTGTAGGCCAGGATCTGGCTTGCGGTGTGTCGGAGGCTGGCGACCACGGGGAGCATCGGCACGTCGGCCGCCCGGTAATCGTCGGTGTAGCGGATGGCGAGCGCCCAGAAGTGGGGTGGCGTCCAGAAGAACATCAGGGCGAACAGCACCCAGGGGGCCCAGCCCAGGCCATCGGTGACGGCCGACCATCCGATGAGGACCGGGACGGCACCGGCGGCACCGCCGATGACGATGTTCTGCCGCGACGTCCGCTTCAGCCACAGCGAGTAGACGAAGACGTAGAAGAGCATGGCGCCCAGGGCCAGCGCGGCGCTGAGCAGGTTCACGAACCCGTACAGCACGGCGAAGGCGACGACCTCGAGCGCCAGGGCGAAGAGGAGGGCGCGGCGAGGCTCCAGCTCGCCGGTCGCCAGCGGACGGCCCTTGGTGCGGTGCATGACCCGGTCGATGTCGCGGTCGATGTACATGTTCACCGCGTTGGCGCCCCCGGCGGCGAGGGTGCCGCCGACCAGCGTGGCCAGCACCAGGCCGAGCGAGGGGAGGCCCTGCTGGGCCACCACCATCGTCGGCACCGTCGTGATGAGCAGGAGCTCGATGATGCGGGGCTTGGTGAGGGCGACGTAGGCCGCCACCCGGCCCCGCGGGCGGCGGGCGGCCGGTGCCCGCGCCCCTGTCGACCGGGACGACCCGCCGCCGTGTGCCAGGCGAGAGGGCACGAGGGGGCGACCGGGCCGGGCCATACGGAGTGGATGGTACGGGGCCACGCGGTCGCTGCTCAACGTGTGCAGGTCGGAGCACTGGTCGGGCCCGGGGACGCGCGGGACACTGGTGCCGTGCCCACCCCCGGCCCGTCCACCGCTCCCGCGGAGATCGAGGCGCCGGTCGGCGACACCACCGCCGACCCCGACCTCCCCTGGATCGTGCTGGTCTGGAACGACCCCATCAACCTCATGTCCTACGTCGTCTACGTGTTCCAGAAGCTGTTCGGCTACGACAAGCCCACCGCGACCCGGCTGATGCTCGACGTCCACGAGAAGGGTCGGGCGGTGGTGTCGAGCGGCTCCCGCGAGAAGGCCGAGCTCGACGTCTTCCGGCTCCACGAGCACGGCCTCTGGGCCACCATGCAGCACGACACATGACCCCGTTCCCGCGGCGGAGGATCCGCCGGACCCGCCAGGGCGAGTTCGAGATCCGCCTCCCCGAGTCGGAGCGCCGGGTGCTGGCCTCGCTGGTGCCACAGCTGCGCGAGCTGCTCGTGATGGGCGGCGACCCGTCGCTGCGCCGCCTCTACCCCACCGCCTACCCCGACGACGCCGAGCGCGACGCCGAGTACCAGCGGCTGATGGGCGACGAGCTCCTCCGGCGGCGCCTCGACGCGCTCGACGTGCTGGAGGAGACCCTGGGCGCCGACCGGCTCGACGAGCAGCAGCTGGTCGTGTGCATGGGTGCCATCAACGACCTCCGGCTCGTCCTCGGCACCCGGCTCGACGTCTCGGAGGGGACCGAGCTCGCGCTCGACCCCGACGACCCCGACGGCCCGCTGCTCGCCGTGTACGTCTACCTGGGCTGGTTGCTCGAGCAGGTCGTGGCCGCGCTCGATCCGGGCTGAGGCACGGGTTTGGGCGGCTCCGCCGCCCCTGCTACTGTCCTCGCGCTTCCCAGGGGAGTCGAGCCCCCATCGTCTAGTGGCCGAGGACACCGCCCTTTCAAGGCGGCGGCACGGGTTCGAATCCCGTTGGGGGCGCCCAACCTCAACCGCTCGGCAACGTCACCCACACCTGGTCCCGTGGTGCAGTTTGGAGTGCACGCCGGCCTGTCAAGCCGGAGGCCGCGGGTTCAAATCCCGTCGGGACCGCCAACAACAACCGCCACGGTCGGGCCCCGGCCCGCCGTGACACGGTCGGGTAGCTCAGTTGGCAGAGCGCGCGCCTGAAAAGCGCGAGGTCACCGGATCGACGCCGGTCCCGACCACTCCTGCAGGGCGCGCACCACGCCGTCCCGCACCGCGGCATCGGCCACGGCTGCCGCCACCCTCACCGCGACGCGCTTGTCGAAGACGCTGGGCACCACGTGGTCGGGAGCCAGCTCGTCGCTGCCCACGGACCCGGCGATGGCGTCGGCCGCCGCCAGCTTCATCCGCTCGGTGACCGTGGTGGCGCCGGCGTCCAGCGCCCCCCGGAAGATCCCCGGGAAGGCGAGCACGTTGTTGATCTGGTTCGGGTAGTCGCTGCGACCGGTGGCGATGACGGCCGCCACGCCCTCGGCCTGCTCCGGCGGGATCTCCGGCTCCGGGTTGGCCAGCGCGAACACGATCGGGCGCTCGGCCATGGCGCGCAGGTCGTCGGCCACGAGCAGCCCGGGGCCGCTCACGCCGATGAACACGTCGGCGCCGGCCAGCACCTCGGGCAGGGTGCCGGTCCGGTGCTCCGGGTTGGTGTGCTCCGCGAACCACCGCTTGGCCGGGTTGAGGTCGGCCCGACCCTCGTAGACCGCTCCCTTGCGGTCGACGCCGACCACGTCGGGGACGCCGGCCTGCAGCAGGATCTTGCTGATGGCCACCCCGGCCGCACCCACGCCGGCGACCACCACCCTGAGGTCGGTCACCTGCTTGCCGACGACCTTCAGCGCGTTGCCGAGCGCGGCCAGGGCCACGACCGCGGTGCCGTGCTGGTCGTCGTGGAACACCGGGATGTCGAGCACCGCCTTGAGCCGCTCTTCGACCTCGAAGCACCGGGGGGCGGCGATGTCCTCCAGGTTGATGCCCCCGAACACCGGGGCGATGCGTCGCACCGTCTCCACGATCTCGTCGGCGGAGTCGACGTCGAGGCAGATGGGGAAGGCGTCGACCCCGGCGAACTCCTTGAAGAGCAGCGCCTTGCCCTCCATCACGGGCAGCGCCGCCTCGGGCCCGATGTCGCCGAGGCCGAGCACCGCGGTGCCGTCGGTCACGATGGCCACCGTGTTCTTCTTGATCGTGTAGCGGTGCACCTCGGCCTGGTCGTCGGCGATCGCTCGGCAGACCCGCGCGACACCGGGCGTGTACGCCATCGAGAGGTCGTCGTTGTCGCCGACCGGCATCCGGGCGAGCACCTCGATCTTGCCGCCCTCGTGCAGCTGGAACACCCGATCCTGGATCGACGTGACCTCGACCCCCTCGAGGCCGGCGACGGCGGCCGTCACCCGATCCATGTGCTCCTCGTCGGCGCAGTTGACCACCACGTCCTCGTCGAGCACCGCGCCCTTCACCTCGAAGCCGCCGAGCGCCGAGATGTTGCCGCCGGCGTCGCCGATGGCCGCGGCCAGCCGGCCGAGGGAGCCGGGTACGTTCAGCAGGCGGACGCGGAGGCGCAGCGAGTAGGCCGCCGTCGGGGTTCGCATGACCCCGGGGACGCTAGTGCGGGCCACGTGCGGGGGTCGAGCCGCAGCCGGGCGCCCCGGCAGCCCGAGGCGTGCCCGTGGGCGCCCCTCAGCCGGCGCCGCCCTCGTAGGGGAGCCCCAGGTCCGGGGCGGTCAGCAGCGGGCGGAAGGGGATCCCCTCGGCCGCGGCCAGCTCGCCGCACGTACCGCCCCGGTCGACCACGGCGAGCAGCAGCACCGGTTCGGCGCCCAGCTCGCGGACCACGCGGGCGGCCTCCAGCACGGAGGTGCCCCGACTCACCACGTCCTCGACGACCACGACTCGGTCGCCGGCCTCGAGCGCGCCCGCGAGCCGGCCCGTCACCCCGTGGTCCTTCGGGTCCTTCCGGATGCTGAACGAGCGCAGCATCCGACCCGTGGTCGCCGCGACGCCGGCGAGCCCGAACGCCATGGGGTCGGCGCCCATGGTGAGACCACCGATGGCGGTGGCCTCCGCCGGGAGCACGGCGAGGGCGGCCTCGGCCACCAGCAGCAGCCCCTCGGGCCGGCAGAGGGTCTGCTTCCCGTCGATGAACCACGTGCTGCGCCGCCCCGACTTGAGGGTGAACTCGCCCCGCCGGACGGCGTGGGTGAGCAGGTGGTCACGGAGCGCGTCGAGGGTCACGGCTCCCGACCGTATCGGGCCGGGTTCGGGTGACCGGCGCCACCACGGACCCGCACGGTCGCGCGGAGCGGCCGTCGTACACTCGCCTCATGGCCAGGGTGATCGCCGTCGCCAACCAGAAGGGCGGCGTCGCCAAGACCACCACCGTCCACTCCCTGGGCACCGCCCTGGCCGAGCGGGGCCGGCGGGTGCTCCTGGTCGACCTCGACCCGCAGGCCTGCCTCACGTGGTCGACCGGCATCGACTCGGAGCTGCTCGAGCGGTCGCTGCACGACCTGCTCCTGGGCCGGGTCGCCCGACCGGCCGACGTGGTGGTGAAGCGCGGCGACCTGTTCCTCCTGCCCGCCACGATCGACCTGGCCGGCGCCGAGGTGCACCTGCTCACCCGCACCGGCCGCGAGTACGCCGTGGCCAGGGCCCTGGCGCCGCTGCTCGAGGCGTACGACGTCGTGCTGCTCGACTGCCCGCCGTCGCTCGGCATCCTCACCATCAACGGGCTCACCGCGGCCCACGAGGTGCTCGTGCCCCTCCAGTGCGAGACCCTCTCGCACCGGGGCGTCGGCCAGCTGCTCGAGACGGTCGACGACGTGCGCTCGTACACCAACCCCGGCCTCGAGGTCCTGGGGGTCGTGGCCACGCTGTACGACGGCCGCACCCGGTTGGCCCACGAGGTGCTCGACGCCGTCCGCGGCCGCTACGGCCTCACGGTGCTCGAGCCGCCCGTGCCCAAGTCGGTCCGGGTGGCAGAGGCGCCGGGCCGGGGCCGCTCGGTGCTCGAGCACGCCCCCCGCTCCACGGCCGCCCAGGCCTACCGGGCGCTCGCGCAGCGGGTCGACGAGCTGGGCGACCCGCTGGCCGCCCGGCCGGCCGAGGCCTCGTGAACCCGGCCGGACGGCGCGACCCGCAGGGCAAGCGGGCGCTGTTCGAGGCACCGGTCGACGTCGCCCCCGACGTGCTGGCCGGACGGCTCGGCGAGGGCAAGACCGTCCTGTTCTCCACCGGCCCCCGGCGCCAGGGGACCGTGGTGGTCGAGTGCGACGCGTGCGGCGCACGGGCGCGGCTGGCGCTCGTCGACCTGGGGATGCGCATGCTGCCGGTCACCCTGTGGCTCCCGGTACGCCGCCACGCCCACTGGCTCCGCTGCCCCACCTGCGAGCGGCGGAGTTGGTGTCGGATCGGCTGGGACGAGTAGGCCCCTGGCCCCGGGCCCCGGGCCCCGCCGACGATCAGCGGGCCCGCGCCAGCGTCTTCTTGAAGATGACCAGCGGGAGCAGCAGACGGGCGCCGAGCGCGATCAGCCACACCATCACCGTCGCCAGCACCCAGGTGAGGGCGCCCGAGATCTGCAGGCCGTCGGCGACGAGCGTTGCGACGACGAGGCTGACGAGCGTCGCGACGAGGGAGCTGCTGCCGAGCAGCGCCGGTGCGCTCTTCAGGGCCGTCTGGCGCAGGAGCGGCTCGACGAAGACGCCGACGACCGTGAACACGACCACGCCGACGACGAAGCCGGTGGCGTCCAGGGTCACGTCGTCGAGGACCAGCGAGGTGACCAGGAGGGCGACGGCATCGGCGAGCAGCGCGACCACCGCCGACGCGACCAGGCGGATCACCAGCGCACTCCGGACGTCCCGACGGGCGACGCGCTCACGGCCACAAGTATGCCGCTCCGAGCAGGCGAGCGGCGCCGCACCTTCAGACGATGCGCACGTGGCCGTGACCGGGTACCAGCTCCCCCAGCTCGATGGCACGGTGGCCGGCGGTTCGCAGCACGTCGAGCGCCCGGAGCGCGTCGGACGGCGGCACCACCACCACCATGCCGACGCCCAGGTTGAACACGCGAGCCATCTCCTCGTCGTCGACGTGGCCCAGCCGCTGGATCTCGCCGAAGATGCGAGGTGGCTCCCACGACCCGCGGTGCACGACCGCGTCGAGCGAGTGGGGGAGCACCCGGGCCACGTTCCCCACGATCCCGCCTCCGGTGACGTGGGCCACGGCGCGCACGTCGACGTGCCGCAGCAGCTCTCCCACGGCCGGCGCGTAGATCACCGACGGGCGGAGCAGCTCCTCGGCCAGCGTGGTGTGGGCGCCGTCGAACGCCGGGCCGTCGAGCGGGCGCCCGGCCACGTCGAGCAGCACCCGTCGGGCGAGGGAGTAGCCGTTGGAGCGCAGCCCGGGCGACGGCAGGCCGATCAGCACGTCACCCCGGCGCGGGCGGTGCGGGCCGACCAGGCGCTCGCGCTCGACGACGCCGACGGCGAACCCGACCAGGTCGAACTCGCCGGGCTCCATGGAGCCGGGGTGCTCGGCCATCTCGCCGCCGATGAGGGCGCAGCGCGCCTGCCGGCAACCCTCGGCCACCCCCTCCACGATCTCCTCGATCTGGTCGGGATCGAGGCGGCCCACGGCGATGTAGTCGAGGAAGAAGAGCGGCTCGGCCCCCTGGCAGACCAGATCGTCGACGCACATGGCGACCAGGTCGACGCCGATGGTGTCGAAGCGACCGACCGCCTGGGCGACCAGCGCCTTGGTGCCCACCCCGTCCGTGGTGGAGACCAGCACCGGGTCGCGGTAGCGCTTGGCCGGGAAGGCGAAGAGCCCGCCGAAGCCGCCGATGTCGCCGATGACCTCCGGGCGGAAGGTGGACCGCACCTTGGCCTTGATGCGCTCGACGGCCTCCTCGCCGGCCGCTATGTCGACGCCCGACGCCTTGTAGGTCTCACCCACGCGCCGCGACGCCCTCCGCCTCGAGCACCCGCTTGCCCACGAGCACGGGCAGGTCCACCGGGTACTCACCGGTGAGGCAGGCCGTGCAGAAGCCCGCGCCGCTGGCCCCGGTGGCCGCGAGCAGGCGGTCGAGGGCCAGGTACGACAGCGTGTCGACGCCCAGGTAGTCGCGGATCTCGTCGACCGTGAGGTTGGCCGCCAGCAGCTCACCCCGCTCACCCGTGTCCATGCCGTAGTAGCAGGGCCAGCGGTAGGGCGGCGACGACACCCGCAGGTGCACCTCGGCCGCGCCCGACTCCCGCAGCATCGCGACCATCGCCCGGGTGGTGGTGCCGCGCACGATCGAGTCGTCGACCACGACGAGCCGCTTCCCGGCGATGGCCTCTCGGATGGGGTTGAGCTTCATCCGCACCGCCATGGCGCGCAGCTCCTGGCTGGGAGCGATGAACGTGCGGCCTATGTAGCGGTTCTTCACGAGGCCGTCGCCGTAGGGGATGCCGCTGGCCTCGGCGTAGCCCTGGGCCGCGGGGATGCCCGACTCGGGCACCGGCATCACCATGGCCGGCCGGTCGAGGCCGGTGGGGTCCGGCGACAGGGGCGCCTGCTCGGCGAGCAGCCGACCCATCCGCTTGCGCGCCGCCTGCACGTTGCGTCCGTAGAGCTGGCTGTCGGGGCGGGCGAAGTAGACGAACTCGAACAGGCAGAGCGTCGGATCGATCTGCTCGGCGGCGAACAGGGCGACCGATCGGGGGCCCGAGGCGTCGATGACCACCATCTCGCCCGGATCGAGCTCGCGCACGAAGTGCGCCCCCACGATGTCGAGGGCCGGGGTCTCGGACGCGAGCACCCAACCGCTGCCCAGGCGGCCGAGGCACAGCGGTCGGAAGCCGTTGGGGTCGCGCACGCCCACGATCCGCCGCTCGTCCATGAGCACGAGGGAGAAGGCCCCGCGCAGGCGGGGGACCACCTGCTCCAAGGCCCACTCGAGGTCGTGCGACTCGCCGGAGTCGTCGCCGGCGCGCACCTCGGCCGCCAGCAGCTCGGCGATGAGGTCGGTGTCGCTGGTGATGGTGCCGGGCAGCGCGCCCAGCTCCACGGCCAGGTCGTTGGTGTTCACCAGGTTGCCGTTGTGGCCGAGGGCGAAGCCACCGGCGCCGGTGTCGCGGTACACCGGCTGGGCGTTCTGCCACGTGCTCGACCCGGTGGTCGAGTAGCGGGTGTGGCCGATGGCCAGGTGCCCGGCGAGGGCGGCCAGGGTGCGATCGTCGAAGGCGTTGGAGACGAGGCCCATGTCCTTCACGACGGTGAGCAGCCGGCCGTCGCTCACCGACATGCCCGCCGACTCCTGGCCGCGGTGCTGCAGGGCGTACAGACCCAGGTACGTCAGGTGCGCCACCGGCTGACCGGGGGCGTACACACCGAAGACCCCGCAGGCCTCCTTCGGCGTGTCGGCGTCGGCGACGACCACCTCTCCATCGTAGGACCGATCAGTCATGGAGCGCCCCGGTGCCGAACGCCGTCGGCAACCGATCGCGCCACGAAGCGGTGGCGTCGGCGAGGCTCACGTCGAGCAGGCCCTCCAGCACGAGCCGGTCCCCGCCGCACCCCCCGACGAGGGCCACCGGCACCCCGGCCGCGGCCGCCCGGCGGGCGACCTCCTGGGCCACGTCGGGCTCGGCGCAGGCGATCACCTGCGAGGGCGCCTCCGTGAAGGCCTCGGCGACGGAGGCCGGGCCGACGACCCTGGCCCCCACCCCGCCCCGCACCGCCATCTCGGCCAGCGCCACCGCGAACCCGCCTCCGGCCACGTCGTGCACGCCGGCGAGGAGCCCCTCGAGCACGAGCTCGCGCACCAGGTCGAGCACGCGGGCATGGAGCGCGAGGTCGAGGGAGGGCAGCGCCCCGCCGCGGGCCCCTCGCCGCCACGCCCATTCCGAGCCGCCGAGTGCCGCCTGGCCGGGGCCGATCGTGAGCACCCGGCCGCCGTCGACGAGCCGCACGCCCGGCGGTCGTCGCTCGAGGCGGTCGATCACGCCGAGGACACCCACGATCGGGGTCGGGTCGATGTCGCGGCCCCGGCTCTCGTTGTAGAGGCTGACGTTGCCACCCACAACGGGGAGGTCGAGGGCCAGGCAGGTCTCGGCCATGCCGTCGATGGCCTCGGAGAGCTGCCACATCACCTCCGGGTGCTCGGGGTTCCCGAAGTTCAGGCAGTTGACCAGCGCACGGTGGCGAGCGCCGACGCACGCCAGGTTGAGCGTGGCCTCGGCCACCACGAGCGCGGTGCCGGCGCGGGGGTCGACGGCGCACCAGCGGTGGTTGCCGTCGGTGGTGAGGCCGAGGCCCCGGCCGGTGTCGACCCCCGTGGCCGGGTGCTTCAGCCGGAGCACGGCGGCGTCCCCCCCGGGAGCCTCGACGGTGTTCAGGAAGAGCTGGTGGTCGAACTGGCGGTACACCCACGCCGGGTCGCAGAGCATGCCGAGCAGGTCGGCGCCGGCGTCGACCCCGTCGGTCTGCGAGGCGGGGTCGACCGCGGCGGGATCCCGCTCGGGTGCCCGGCGCGGCCGGTCGTACAGGGGGGCGTCCTCGTGCAGCGACGCGGCCGGCACGTCGGCCAGCACCTCGCCGTCGAAGCCGTCCAGGATCCGCAGCTCCCACCCGTCGGTGACCCTGCCCACCACGGTGGCGCGCACGTCCCAGCGAGCGCAGATCTCGAGGACCCGGTCGAGGCCGGCCGGCTCGACGATCGCCAGCATGCGCTCCTGGCTCTCGCTGGTGAGCACCTCGAAGGGCTCCATGCCCGGTTCGCGCCTCGGCACGGCGCGGACGTCGACGTCCATGCCGACGCGGCCGCGCGACGCCGTCTCGCTGGTGGCGCAGGTGAGGCCGGCCCCCCCGAGGTCCTGGATGCCGACCACCAGGCCGGCGTCGAGCAGCTCGAGGCACGCCTCGATGAGCCGCTTCTCCTCGAAGGGGTCGCCCACCTGCACGCTGGGTCGCTTCGACGCGTCGGTCTCCTCGTCGGCGAAGCCGGCCGAGGCCAGCACGCTCACGCCACCGATGCCGTCGCGCCCCGTGGTGGAGCCCAGGAGCACCGCCAGGTTGCCGACCCCGCTGGCCTGTCCCAGCACCAGTCGCTCGGTGGGCAGCAGGCCCAGGCACAGCACGTTCACCAGCGGGTTCTCGGCGTACGTCTCGTCGAACACGACCTCCCCGCCGACGGTGGGGACGCCCACGGAGTTGCCGTAGCCGGAGATCCCGCTCACCACCCCCTCGGCGACCCAGCGGCTGCGGGCGTGGTCGAGCGGCCCGAAGCGCAGCGGATCCATCAGGGCGATCGGCCGGGCACCCATCGTGAAGATGTCGCGGAGGATCCCGCCCACGCCCGTGGCCGCACCCTGGTACGGCTCGATCGCCGAAGGGTGGTTGTGGCTCTCGATCCGGATGGCCGCGGCGATGCCGTCGCCGACGTCGATCACCCCGGCGTTCTCGCCCGGCCCGACCAGCACCCACGGCGCCTCGGTGGGCAAGCGGCGCAGGTGGAGCCGCGACGACTTGTAGGAGCAGTGCTCCGACCACATCACCGCGTACATGGCCAGCTCGAGGTGGTTGGGCGTCCGGCCGAGGATCCGCTCGATGGCGGCCAGCTCGTCGTCGGTGAGGCCGAGGGCCCGGTGGAGAGGCTGCTGCTGCGCGGGCACGGTCGCCAACCTACCGGAGGGCGCCGCCCGCGCCGGTCGGGCTGACCGGCAGCAACGGCTGGCGCGCGATCCGCAGAATCTCGACACGGTGTCGAGCATCAATGCCGGGCGCGAGCGTGCTTGCAACGAGGCAATGCCAACCGCGAGGATTCACCCGATGACCGCCACCAAGACCCGCCGTCCGCCCTCGATGACCGACGAGCACAAAGAGGCCCTCGCCCGAGGCCGTGCCGAAGGTCGGGCCGTCCGCAATTACCTCAAAGCGCTCGAGGATCACCGGCCGAAGCGAGGACGCAAGCGCACGCCGGACTCGATCAAGAAGCGCCTCGCCGGCATCGAGTCCCAGCTGTCGGGTGCCGACCCGCTGAAGAGGCTCCAGCTCGTGCAGGAACGCCAGGATCTCACCGAGGAGCTGGCGGGCATGGCCGAGACCGTCGACCTCACCGAGCTCGAGGACGCCTTCGCCGCCGCCGCCAAGGGCTACGGCGAGCGCAAGGGCATCTCCTATGCCGCATGGCGCGAGGTGGGGGTGCCCGCCGCGGTGCTCAAGCGGGCCGGGATCGGCCGGGGCGGCTGATCGGCCTCGGCGCTCAGGCTCGGGCGCCGGCCGACGCCAGGAGCGACCGCACCAGGGGCACGCCGTCCGTCGAGCCGAGCAGGGGATGGCACGCTCGCTCGGGATGGGGCATGAGCCCCACCACGTTGCGCCCGGCGGAGCACACGCCGGCGATGTCGTCGACCGACCCGTTGGGGTTGTCGACATAGCGCACCACGACCCGATCGTCGGCACGGAGCTCGGCCAGCGTCTCGGGGCTGCACGTGTAGTTGCCCTCGAAGTGGTTGACGGGGACGTGCAGCACCGTGCCCGACGCCACCTCGGCCGTCAGCACCGATGCCGACGTCTCCACCCGGACGGCCACGGTGGCACACACGAACTTCAGCCCGCGGTTCTTCTGGAGGGCCCCCGGGAGGAGACCGGCCTCGGTGAGGATCTGGAAGCCGTTGCAGATCCCGACGACCGGGCCACCGGCCGCCGCGAACCCGCTCACCGCTGTCATGACCGGGGAGAACCGGGCGATGGCCCCGGTGCGCAGGTAGTCGCCGTGGGCGAAGCCGCCCGGCAGGACCACGGCGTCGACGTCGCCCAGCGCCGTCGACCCGTGCCAGACCACCTCGGCCTCGCCCCCCAGGTCGCGCACCACCTCGACCACGTCGGCCTCGCAGTTGGAGCCGGGGAACAGCACGACCCCGACCCGGGCGCTCATCGGCGCGCGAGCCGCTCGGCGGCCGGCTCGACGGTGACCACCGCGTCCTCGATGACCGGGTTGGTGAGGAAGCGCCGGCACAGGTCGTCGACCTCGGCGCGTGCGGCGGCCTCGTCGGCCGCCTCCAGGTGGAAGCGGATGGCCTTGCCCACCCGAACCCCGCGGACGCCCGGGAACCCGAGCGTTGGGAGCGAGCGCTCGATCGTGGCGCCCTGGGGATCGGCGACCCCGGCGCGCAGGCGGACCTCGACGAGGACCGAGAACGTCATGGGGCCATGCTCTCACGGCTCCGCCGGCCCACCGGGCCAGGCGGCGAAGGACAGCCGGGTGATGCGCTCGTAGGCCTCGACGTAGCGCCGCCGGGTCGCCGCCACGACCTCGTCGGGCAGCGGAGGCGGCGGGGGCGACTTGTCCCAGTCGAGGGCGTCGAGGTAGTCGCGCACGGGCTGCTTGTCGAACGAGGGGGGCACCTCGCCGGGCACCCAGCCGTCGGCGGGCCAGAACCTCGACGAGTCGGGGGTGAGGATCTCGTCGGCCACGACCAGCTCGCCGTCGACGAAGCCGAGCTCGAACTTGGTGTCGGCCACGATGATCCCCCGCTCGGCCGCCCGCGCCGCGCCGCGCCGGTACAGGGCCAGCGACACCTCGCGGGCCCGCTCCGCCACCTCTCGGCCCACCAGGCGCTCGGCCTCGTCGAACGACAGGTTCACGTCGTGGGTGCCGTCGGCCGCCTTGGTGGAGGGCGTGAACACCGGCTCGGGGAGGCGGTCGCTCTGGCGGAGCCCCCGCGGGTACGGGGTGCCGTGGAGGGTGCCGGAGTCGCGGTACTCCTTCCAGCCGGAGCCGGCCAGGTAGCCCCGCACGATGCACTCGATCGGCAGCATCCTGGCCCGCCGCACCAGCATCACCCGTCCGGCCAGCTCGGGCCGGCGCGCCGGCTCGGGCAGGTCGGCCAGCTCCGTCGAGACGAGGTGGCTCGGCGCCACGTCGGCCAGCTCGGCGCACCAGAAGGCCGTCATGGCCGTGAGCACCCGGCCCTTGTCGGGGATCGGCTCCACCATCACCACGTCGAAGGCCGAGAGCCGGTCGGAGGCGACGATCAGCAGGTGGTCGTCACCGGCGTCGTAGACGTCGCGCACCTTCCCGGAGTGCAGGTGCGGCAGCGCCAACCCCGCGCTCACGGCACCGCCGCCAGGGCATCGAACACGCGGTCGGTGTGGCGGAGGGCCCGGTCGAGCGAGAAGGCCTCGTCGAGCTGCTCCGCCGTGAGCGTCACGCGGGGGTCGGCCTCGAGCAGCGCGCGGAACGGCACCTCCCGCTCCCAGGCGGCCATCGCCTGCTCCTGCACCACCCGGTAGGCCTCGTCGCGGGTGAGGCCCGAGGCGACCAGCGCCAGCAGGACCGGCTGGCTGAACACCAGGCCGAACGAGCGGTCGAGGTTGGCCAGCATGCGCTGTGGCCACACGCGCAACCCCTCGACCAGCCCGGTCATCCGCCGGAGCACGTAGTACGCGAGGAGGCACGAGTCGGGCAGGATCACCCGCTCCACCGACGAGTGCGAGATGTCGCGCTCGTGCCACAGGGCCACGTCCTCCAGCCCTGCCAGCACGTTGGCGCGCAGGATCCGCGCCAGCCCCGACAGCCGCTCGGCGGTGATCGGGTTCCGCTTGTGCGGCATCGCCGACGAGCCCTTCTGGCCGGCCTTGAACCCCTCCTCGGCCTCGCGCACCTCGGTGCGCTGCAGGTGGCGGATCTCGGTGGCGAACTGCTCCACCGACGCCCCCGCAGAGGCACAGGCGTACAGCAGCTGGGCGTGGCGGTCACGAGCGATCACCTGGGTGGCCGGCACCGGCTCGAGGCCGAGGGCGGCGCACACCCGCTGCTCGACGGCCGGTTCGATGTTGCTGTAGGTGCCGACGGCGCCGGAGAGCTTCCCGACGGCCATCGCCGTGCGGGCGGCCCGCAGGCGCTCCCGGTCGCGGTCGACCTGCAGGCACCACAGCGCCAACTTCACGCCGAAGGTCGTCGGCTCGGCGTGGACGCCGTGCGTGCGACCGACCGTAGGCGTCGACCGGAACTCCTCGGCCCGGCGCTTCAGCACGGCGACCAGGCCCGACGCCGCGTCGATCAGCAGGTCTGCGGCCCGGACGAGCTGCGCGCACAGCGCCGTGTCGACCACGTCGCTCGACGTGAGCCCGTAGTGGATCCAGTTTCCCGCCGGGGGGCCGATCGCGGCCTGCACCACGTCGACGAAGGCGGCGACGTCGTGATCGGTCACCCGCTCCCTCTCGCTCACCGCCCGCACGAAGTCGTCGTCGACCACGGGTGCCCGCTCCCGGCAGGCGGCCGCTTCGGCCTCGGGGACCACGCCGAGCTCGGCCCACGCCTCGGTGGCGAGCAGCTCGACCTCGAGCCAGCCCGCCAGCCGGGCTCGGTCGGTGAACACGGCCGCCATCTCGGGCAGCTGGTACCGGGGGATCACCTCGCGCCTCCTTCGCGGTCAAGGGTGGCCGCCAACATGCCGACATGCAACGGGGATCGAAGGCGGAGGAGGTCGAGGGCATGTTCCGGGTTCGCAGAGGTGGGGACGACTTCGGTGGTGCCATCGACGCTCGGTGCGCTCGGCACCCCTTCGCGCTGGCGACCGACGTGTGCGGCGAGTGCGGGGTCGGGTTCTGCGCCGACTGCCTCGTCTACCCGTTCGGCGACCGCCGCCCCGCCATGTGCCTCACCTGCGCCCTGGCCGTCGGCGGGGTGCGCCGGACCCACTCGCACCACCACGGCAGGCTCCGCCCCCGCGACCTCGAGCTGCGGCGGCGGCTCCTGGCGGAGGCCACGGAGGGAGCCGACCCCGATCCCCTGCGGATCGAGCTGGCGCCGACCACGTCGTTCGACGAGGCCGAGGCCGCCTCGCACCTCCCGAGCGTGTCGGGCACCCCCTCGATCGACTGGGCGACCTGACACCGGCTCACGCCCCGCCGGCCGCGGCCGCGATGTCGGTGCGGTGCTGGAGGCCGGGCCAGCGCAGCAGGGCCACCGCCCGGTAGGCCCGCTCCCTCGCCCCCGCCAGCGTGGGGCCCGTCCCCGTGACGGCCAGCACCCGGCCACCGGCGGTGACGAGCCGGCCGGCGGGGCCGGCGGCCACGCCGGCGCAGAAGACGGTGACACCGGCCACCATGCGAGCCTGGTCGAGGCCCTTGATCACGTCACCCGTGCGCGGCGACGCCGGGTAGCCCTCGGCCGCGCACACCACCGTGACCGCGGCGTCGGGTGACACCGACGGCGGCTCGCCGACCCGCCCGGCCGCCGCCCCGGCCAGCAGCTCGGCCAGGTCCGAGGTGATCCGCGGGAGCACGACCTGCGCCTCGGGGTCGCCGAAGCGGACGTTGTACTCGATGACCTTGAGGCCCTCGGGCGTGAGCATCAGCCCCGCGTACAGCACGCCCCGGTAGTCGATGCCCCTCGCCCGCAGCGCGGCCAGGGTGGGCTCCACGGCCCGTTGCATCACCTCGTCGACCACGGCCGGCCCGGCCACCGGCACCGGCGAGTAGGCGCCCATGCCCCCCGTGTTGGGCCCCGCGTCGCCGTCGCCGATCCGCTTGAAGTCCTGGGCGGGGGGAAGAGCCACGGCCCGCCGCCCGTCGCACACGCAGAGCACGGACAGCTCGGGGCCCCGCAGGCCCTCCTCGACGACCACCCGGCGGCCGGCGGCTCCGAAGGCGCCGCCGGACAGCTTGGCCCGCACGTCGTCGACGGCCTCGTCGAACGACTCGGTCACGAGCACACCCTTGCCGGCGGCCAGGCCGTCGGTCTTCACCACGTACAGCCCCGGCAGGCTCCGCAGGAACGCCACCGCCTGCTCGACGTCGTCGAAGGAGCCGGAGCGGGCGGTGGGCACGCCCGCCTCGGCCAGCACCACCTTCATCCACGCCTTGGAACCCTCGAGCCGGGCGCCGTCGGCGCCGGGGCCGAACACCAGCCGCCCCCGCTCCCGGAGCCGGTCGGCCAGCCCGTCGACGAGCGGGGCCTCGGGCCCCACCACGACCAGATCAGCGGGAACGTCCTCGGGTGGCGTCGCCACCGAACCGGGGATGCCCGGGTTGCCGGGCGTCACCACGACCTCGGCGGTGCGGCCCAGCGCCACCGCGAGGGCGTGCTCGCGCCCACCGCCTCCGACCACGCACACCCGCACCGGCCCGCTCCTCAGGCGGCGAACTGCACGAACTGGTCGCGGCCGGGCCCCACCGCGACGAGCCGGATCGGCACGCCGATCTGCTCCGACAGGAACCCCACGTAGGCGCCGGCCGCCGCCGGGATGTCGGCGAGCTCGGTGGCCCGAGTGAGATCGGTCCGCCACCCGGGGAGGTCGACGTACACCGGGCGCACCTTGTGCAGCACCGACTGGTGGTACGGGAGGTGGTCGAAGCGCTCGCCGTCGAGGTCGTAGGCCACGCACACCCGGAGGGTGTCGAGGCTGTCGAGCACGTCGAGCTTGGTGAGGGCCACCTCGCTCAGCGAGTTGAGCCGGACGGCCTGCCGCAGCATCACCGCGTCGAACCACCCGGTGCGCCGGCGGCGACCGGTGTTGGTGCCGTACTCGTGGCCCCGCTCGACGAGCAGGTCGCCGACCTCGTCGTGCAGCTCGGTGGGGAACGGGCCGGACCCCACCCGGGTGACGTAGGCCTTGGCGATCCCGATCACCCGGTCGACGTGACGCGGGCCGATGCCGGCCCCCGTGCACGCCCCGCCGGCGACCGGGTTCGACGACGTCACGAAGGGGTACGTGCCGTGGTCGAGGTCGAGGAACGTGGCCTGCGCCCCCTCCAGGAGCACGTGCTGGCCGGCCTCGAGGGCCTCGTGGACCAGGGTGACGGTGTCGGCGATGTACGGGGCGATGCGGGGCGCGTAGATGCCGAGGTACAGGTCGCGCAGGTCGTCGAACGACAGCGGGAGCCGGTTGTGGACGCGGCTCAGGATGGCGTTCTTCTCCTTCAGCACCACCTCGAGCTTCTCGCTGAAGATCTTGGCGTCGAGCAGGTCCTGCACCCGCAGACCCGACCGGAGGGCCTTGTCGGCGTACGTGGGGCCGATGCCCCGACGGGTGGTCCCCAGCTTGCTGCGGCCGAGGCGGCGCTCGGCCAGGCGGTCGAGCTCCTGGTGGTAGGGGAAGATCAGGTGGGCGTTGCCGCTCACGCGGAGCCGGGTGCAGTCCACGCCCTGCTCGGTGAGCAGGTCGATCTCGGCCAGCAGCACCGCAGGATCCACCACCACGCCGTTGCCGATCACCGGGGTGATGTGGTCGTAGAGGATCCCGCTCGGGAGCAGCTGCAGCGCGAAGCGGGCCCCGTCGACCACGATGGTGTGACCGGCGTTGTGCCCGCCCTGGTAGCGCACGACCAGGTGCATCTCCTTGGCCACGAGGTCGGTGATCTTGCCCTTGCCCTCGTCGCCCCACTGCGTCCCGACGACGACCGTTGCGGGCACGCGCGACTCCTTGTATCGGGGGAGGGACAGGTCAGCGTAGCGCCCACACGCCGCTGACCGCCCGACCGGGGCGGCCAGCGGGCGTGCGCTCCGGGTCAGCTGGTGCGGTCCGGTCGCGTCTCGCGGACCAGCACCAGGCCCACTGCCACCAGCACGTAGCCGCCGAGCGCCAGGCGAACCGCCTCGAGGTCGCCGCGGCCCGTGCGGGGCAGGGTCTCACCGGCCACCACCGCCGGCAGCACGGTCCCCGGGGTGACCACGACACCGGCCACCTCGGGCGCCACCGTCGAGGCCGGGGCCACGGTGACCGGCACCGTGGTCGTGGTCGGCACCGTCGTGGTGGTCACGACCGTGGTCGTCGGGACGGTCGTCGTGGTCGTCGGGATCGTCGTCGTGGTCGTCGGGATCGTCGTCGTGGTGGTCGTCGGGACGGTCGTGGGGACCGTCGTCGTCGGGATGGTGGTCGTGGTCGTCGGGATGGTGGTCGTCGTCGTCGGGATGGTGGTCGTCGTCGTCGGGATGGTGGTCGTCGTCGTCGGGATGGTGGTCGTCGTCGTCGACGTGGTGGTGGTGGTCGTGGGGATCGTGGTCGTGGTCGTCGACGTCGTCGTCGTGCTCGTCGTGGTCGTGGTCGTCGTCGTGGTCGTCGTGCACTTCGGCTGCGGTGTCGCACCGGCACCGGTCGCGCCCGGTCCGGGGAGCAGGAGCAGCGTCAGCCCCGCCAGGGCGGCGGTGGCGAGCAGGACACGCGTCGAGGGATGCGACCCGGAGCGCTTCCGCATCGCGGCCCCCTTCGTCCGGTGGACCGGGGCCGGGTTCGCTCTGGCTCCCCGCCGGCGCAGCGACCAACTCCGGCCGGCGGCTCATCGCCTCCCCGGAAGGGTGGGTCCCTCGTGGGCTCCCTTCCACCTCCACAGTAACCACCCAGCGTGGCCGATTGCAGGGTCGTTCGTCACAGGGTTCCGACGGCCGCCACGGAGTGTGGCGAGATGATCAGCGTCGGGGCCGGCGGAGGGCGGCGTTGCCCACCAGCAGCGCACCCAGCCCGACCAGCAGGGAGGCGGCGACGAGCACGGGCACCTGGTCCCCGGCGCCGGTGCGCGGCAACGAGGAGGCCGCCGAGGCCGCGTGGGCAGCAGGTGGCGACGTGGGGGCGTTGCCGGTCCCGGTCCCGGTCCCGGTCCCGCCCACGTCGCTGCCCGGGACGGTCGTCGCCGGCGTCGTGGTGCCCGGGGGTGCGGTCGTCGGGGGCACCGTCGTCGGCGGGGCCGTCGTCGGCGGCGTCGTGGTCGTCGTGGGGCCGTCGCCGGTGTTGGTGACCGTGAGGCGGCACCCGTCGGTCGCGCAGGCCACGTAGCGGTCCGCGAGCTGGATCGGACCCGACGGTTCGGCCCGGAAGCCCGCCGGTGCGGCCCGCTCGACCACCTCGAGGGTGCCGTCGGCCGCCACCGGCAGGCCAGCCAGGGCGGTGCCGGACGCGTCCGTCGTCGAGCACACGAACGCCGACCCCGCGTAGCGGCACGTGGTCGTGCCGAGGAGGCGGCCACCGCTGTCCCTGCTCGAGACGATGACCGCGAAGTCGCCGGCCAGGCCGCTCGGCGGGATCGGCGACGTCGACCCGGCCGCCACCCAGAGCTTGTCCACCCGGACGAGCGTGCGGGTGCAGTCGCCGACGCCCCCGTTGTAGGCGGAGATCAACATTTCGGGGCCGCCCGGCTTGCCGTTGGCCTCGCGGTTGCCGGTGGTGTAGTAGCTCCCGGCCGGCCCCACCACCTCCAGTGGCGGGCCGATGGCGGCATCGATCTGGTAGTTGCAGCTCACCTCGCGGGCGGGCACCTCCAGCCGGAGCTGGTAGCGCCCGTCGCTCCCGGGCGAGCAGGCGACCCCACCGGGCCCGCAGTAGTCGTAGGGGCGCAGCAGCTGCTGGTTGTCCGCCGGGTCGAAGGCGGGCGTGTTCGTCTTCTTGACCGAGAGGCTCACCCCGATGCCTTCGCACCCGGGGGCGAACCCGCTCCAGCTCATGGTCACCACGTCGCCGGGGCCGAGCACCAGCTCGCGGAGGCTCGCCCGGCTCTCGCCCCTGGCGGTGAAGGCGAGCCCCACGAGCACGCCCGCCCCGTCGACCGTGCAGCCCGGTGGGAACAACAGGTCCTGGGGGTACGTCGCGTAGTCGGTCACCGGGGGCGGGACCGGGTCGGTCGCAGCCGACGCCCCGCTCGCCGCCAGCGCCACCAGCACCGCGGCGGTGGCGGCGAACGCCGCCGCCCGCATCCGCTGCGATCCTGCTCGGCGCCGCCTGCCGTCGACGCTGCTCATGCCCCGCTCCTCGCGTCGGCCAAGCGATCGCCGGCCGGCGATGGCCTGGGGGCCCTACGCCGACACCTATCGGCACGAGCCACCGGCCCCTGAAGCGGGTCCGGCCCCGAGCAGGGTCCGGACCCGCGTGCGCGGGGGGAGCGGAGCCCGGGGCTACCTCGGCGTCCGGGCCCGGAGGAGGGTGGTGCGACGGCGGGAGTCGACCACCAGGATCAGCCCCACCGCGATCAGGGCGTAGCCGGCGAGCAGCACGCCGACCCGGTCACCGGCACCGGTGCGGGGCAGGGTGGCGCCCAGCACCGTGACCGGCGGGAGCACCGTCACCGGGGGCGGCGGGACGATCGTCGTCCCCTGCACCGACACCGTGGTGGTGGTGCTCGGGACGGTGGTGGTGGTGCTCGGCACCGTCGTGGTGGTGCTCGGCACCGTGGTCGACGTGGTCGACGTGGTCGACGTGGTCGAGGTGGTGGACGAGGTCGTGGTGGTGCTCGGCACCGTCGTGGGCGTGGTCGTCGTGGTGGTCCTGCTGTCGTTGCGCACGATCAGCACGCACGTCCCGGCCTCGTTGCACACCACGTACTCGTCCGCGATCCCGAACTGGCCCTGGGGCTGGAAGCTCCAGCCCGGCGGCGGGCTCACCTCGGTGACCTGGAGGCGGCCGTCGGTCTCGGCCAGCAGCCCGTCGGTCGAGCCGTCGCTGTTGACGTAGGTGCACTGCAGCCGGCTGCGGTCGGGCGGGTACGAGCAGGTGGCCGTCCCGAGCGTGGCCCCGAGGGCGTCGGTGGAGGTCACCACGATCCGGAAGGCGGCCGGGTCGACCGCCGCGGGCGGCGGCACCTGGGCGCCGTTCAGGAACCACTGCTTGTCCACGAGGATCTTCTTCTCGCAGATGAACCCACCGTTGACGGCGGAGATCAGCATGTCGGGACCACCCGGGTTGGGCTTGCCCGCCTGGGCCCGGACCGACGGCGAGTAGTACGAGCCGTCGGGGCCGACCTTGGCCAGCGGCGGTCCGATCACGGCGTCGACCTGGAACGAGCAGGCCACCTCGCTGGGCGGGACCCGCAGCTCGAGCCGGCGGGGACCGTCGGGCCCCTGGCTCCACACCCAGCCCGGGATCAGGGTCTGGTTGTCGTTGAGATCGAAGAACGTCAGGTTGGTGCGCTTGGCCGCCAGGCTCACGCCGATCCCCTCACAGCCCGGGGCGTAGCCGTCCCACTCCATCACCACGAGATCGCCGGCGATGAGGGTGAAGGCGCGCAGGCTCGGCTGGGTCACCCCGTTGACGGTGAACCGCAGGCCCGTGAGCACCGCGCTGCCCTCGGCCGCGCACTGGGGCGGGAAGTAGAGGTCGCGCTGGGGGTAGCTGGCGTAGTCGGTCACGGGGGGCGGCGCCGCGGCCGCCTGCGCGTCGCCCGTCGCGAACGGCCCGAAGGCCAGGAGGGCTCCGAGCAGCCCCATGGCCAGACCCAATGCCAGCGATCGCCGGCCCCGCCGCTCAGTCGCTGCAGTCATGAACGAAGTCCTCCCGCGTGCCTCGTCGGGACCGGCTCACGCCAGTCCCCCGTGCGGGGCCGGTTTCGCTCTGGCTCCCCGGCGGCGCAGCGACCAGTTCGCTCGCCGGATCACGGCCTCCCCAAGTTTCGACGGTGGATCACCACCGACAGTGGTCAGCCTACCGCTACGCGGCGTGGCCGTCCAGGGGGCATCCGCATCATTCCCGGCGCCCCCCGACCACGCGTCGTGACGACGGCCGCGCCTGCCGCCCCGAGCGCTCCGGAACGACCACGAGCCGTGGTGGCGCCGGGCGGCGCGGTCACGCCCGTCAGCCGAGGACCAGGGCCCCGTCGACGGCGTCGACGCGCACCGTGTCACCCTCGCCGTAGGTGCCCTCGAGCAGGGCCACGGCCAGGCGGTCGCCCAGATCCCTCTGGATGACCCGCTTGAGCGGGCGCGCCCCGAAGCTGGGGTCGTAGCCCCGCTCGGCGAGCAGCTCCCGGGCCCCCTCGGTCACCACGAGGGTGATCCGCCGTCCGGCCAGGCGCTCCTCGAGGGTGCGCAGCTGGATCTCCACGATGCGGGCCAGGTCGTCGCGGCTGAGCTGGCGGAACCGGATGATCTCGTCGACCCGGTTGACGAACTCGGGCTTGAAGAACCCGAGCGGGTCGCCGGGCAGGTTCGAGGTCATGATCAGCACGACGTTGGTGAAGTCGACCGTCCGGCCCTGCCCGTCGGTGAGGCGCCCGTCGTCCATCACCTGGAGCAGCACGTTGAACACGTCGGGGTGGGCCTTCTCGATCTCGTCCAGCAGCACCACCGCGTAGGGCCGGCGGCGCACCGCCTCGGTGAGCTGCCCGCCCTCCTCGTAGCCCACGTACCCGGGGGGCGCCCCGATGAGGCGGGCGACCGTGTGCTTCTCCATGTACTCCGACATGTCGAGGCGCACCATGGCCCGCTCGTCGTCGAACAGGAACTCGGCCAGGGCCCGGGCCAGCTCGGTCTTGCCCACCCCGGTGGGACCGAAGAACAGGAAGGTGCCGATCGGCCGGTGCGGGTCCGACAGGCCCGCCCGGCTCCTGCGGATGGCGTTGGCCACGGCCGTGACCGCGTCGTCCTGGCCCACCACCCGCTGGTGCAGCACGTCCTCGAGGCGGATGAGCTTCTGGACCTCGCCCTCCATGAGCCGGCTCACGGGCACGCCCGTCCACTTGCTCACGACGTCGGCGATGTCCTCCTCGTCGACCTCCTCCTTCAGCATCTTCTGCTCGCCCTGCAGCTCGGCGAGCCGCTGGGTGGCCTGGTCGAGGCTCCGCTCCAGCTCGGGGATCCGGCCGTAGCGGATCTCGGCCGCCCGCTCGAGGTCGGTCTCGCGCTCCACCTCGCCGCGGAGGGCCTCCAGCTGCTCCTTGCGCTCGCGGATGGCCCCGATCGCCTCCTTCTCGGCCTGCCAGTGCGCCTTCATCCCCGCGGCCCGCTCCTGCAGGTTGGCCAGCTCGCCGTCGAGGGCGGCCAGCCGCTCCTGCGACGCGGCGTCGGTCTCCTTGGCCAGGGCGACGCGCTCGATCTCGAGCTGGCGCATCCGCCGCTCCACCACGTCGATCTCGATGGGGAGCGAGTCGATCTCCATGCGGAGCTTCGAGGCGGCCTCGTCGACCAGGTCGATGGCCTTGTCGGGGAGGAACCGGCCGGTCAGGTAGCGGTCGGAGAGGATGGCCGCGGCCACCAGGGCGTTGTCCTGGATGCGCACGCCGTGGTGCACCTCGTAGCGCTCCTTCAGGCCGCGGAGGATGGCGATCGTGTCCTCGACGGAGGGCTGCCCCACGTACACCGGCTGGAACCGGCGCTCCAGCGCGGCGTCCTTCTCGATGTGCTTGCGGTACTCGTCGAGGGTCGTGGCGCCGATCATGCGCAGCTCGCCCCGTGCGAGCATCGGCTTCAGCATGTTGCCGGCGTCCATGGCGCCCTCGGCCGCCCCCGCTCCGACCACCGTGTGCATCTCGTCGATGAAGGTGACCACCTCGCCCTCGGAGTCGGCGATCTCCTTCAGCACCGCCTTGAGGCGCTCCTCGAACTCGCCCCGGTACTTGGCACCGGCGACCATGCCGGACAGGTCGAGGGAGATGAGCCGCTTGTTCCGCAGGCTCTCGGGCACGTCGCCCTCGACGATCCGCCGGGCCAGGCCCTCGACGATGGCCGTCTTGCCGACGCCGGGCTCGCCGATGAGCACGGGGTTGTTCTTGGTGCGGCGGCTGAGCACCTGGATGGTGCGGCGGATCTCGTCGTCGCGACCGATGACCGGGTCGAGCTTGCCCTGGCGGGCGGCCTCGGTGAGGTCGCGTCCGTACCGCTCGAGGGCCTGGTACTGCTCCTCCGGGTTCTGGCTGGTGACCCGGTGGCTGCCCCGCACCTCGCGCAGGGCCGTCAGCAGCCGCTCGCGGTCGACCCCGATACGCCCGGCCAGCGCCAGGAGCAGGTGCTCGGTCGAGAGGTACTCGTCGTGGAGCTCGGCCCGCTCGGCGTCGGCCGCGTCGAGCACCTCGCGCAGGTCGCGCCCCATGCGGGTCTCTGCGCCGTAGGCCTTCGGCAGCTTGGCCACGGCCTCGCCGGCCTGGTTGCGCAGAGCGAGCGGCGCCAGCCCCACCTTCTGGAGCACCGGTAGCACGACTCCCTCCTCCTGGCCGAGCAGGGCGGCGAGCAGGTGGTCGGGGGTGACCTCGGGGTTGTTGGCGGAGCGGGCGCCGTCGATGGCGGCCTGGATGGCCTCCTGCGTCTTCAGGGTCCAGCGGTTGGGGTCGAGTGCCATGGAGGTGGTGGGGCGTCCTTTCGATGGGCGGTGGGATCAGTCGCGGTCGCGGCGCAGGATCGGCGGGACGCGGCCGAACAGCACCACGCTCTGGGACAGCGGCACGAGCTCGCGGCGGTGGCGACGCTCGACCCGCTCGACCGCGGCGCGGCCCTCGGCCCGGACCCGATCGAGCTCGGCCTCGAGCTCGGCGACGCGCGCTTCGAGCTGGAGCACCCGCTTGACGCCGGCCAGGTTGAGGCCGGCATCGGTGAGCTCGCCGATGCGCCGCAGACGGGCGATGTCGCGCTCGCTGTACCGGCGGTTGCCGCCGATGGTCCGGGAGGGGGACAGCAGGCCCCGGCGCTCGTAGATGCGGAGCGTCTGCGGGTGCACGCCGGCCAGCTCTGCGGCCACGGAGATCACGTAGACCCCGCGCTCGTCGGTGCGGCGCGGCCCGGCCACCGTCAGACCCCCAGGTAGGCGCGCGGCGACTCGGTGCTCACCGCGGCCAGCTGCTCGACGGCGTGGCGCTCCTCGGACGACAGGCGTGCGGGCACGGCCACCTCGAAGGTGACGAGGAGATCGCCGGCGCCCCTGGACGCGGGCACGCCCTTGCCCTTGACGCGGTGGGCGCGGCCCGGGGGCGTGCCCGGCTTGAGCCGCACCGTGACCGAGCCCCCGTCGAGGGTGGGGACCGCGACGTCGGCGCCCAGGGCGGCCTCCGCGAACGTGACCGGCACCCTGATGGTGAGGTCCTTGCCCTTGCGGCCGAAGAAGCGGTGCGGCTCGACGCGGACGATCACGAACAGGTCCCCGGCCGGGCCGCCGTTGCGGCCCGGGCCGCCCCGTCCCTTGAGCCGGATCCGCTGGCCGTCGTCGACGCCGGCGGGGATGCGCACCTTCACCTGACGGTCCCGCAGCTGGGCCCCGGTGCCGTGGCACGTGGCGCACGGGTCGTCGACCACGCTGCCGGTGCCGCCGCAACCCGGGCAGACCGAGCTGAACGAGAAGAGGCCCTGGTTCTCGTCGAGCACCCCCCGACCGCCGCAGCGCCCGCAGGTGTGGGGCAGCGTGCCCGGGCGGGCGCCGGTGCCGTGGCAGGTGCTGCAGGGCGCCTCGCCCGTGAGGTGCACGGCGGTGGTCACGCCCTGCACGGCGTCGTCGAAGGGCAGGTGCAGCTCGGCCTCGAGATCGGGACCCCGCTGGGGGCCAGCACCCCGCGACGGGCCCGCGCCAGCGCGGCCGCGCCCCCGGCCGCGCCCGAACAGACCGCCGAACAGGTCGCCCAGATCACCCAGGTCGTCGGACGAGAACGTGAAGCCGCCGGCGCCGGGCCCGCCGGCACCCGGGCCGAACCCGGCGGCCATGGGCCCCAGCTTGCGGACCTCGTCGTACTCCTTGCGCTTCTCGGCGTCGCCGATCACGTCGTAGGCGGCCGAGATCTCCTTGAACCGCTCCTCGGCCGCGGCATCGCCCGGGTTGGTGTCGGGGTGGTGCTGGCGGGCCAGCTTGCGGTAGGCGCGCGTGATCTCCTTCTGGGTGGCCGTCTCGGACACGCCCAGGGCCTTGTAGTAGTCCTTCTCGAACCACTCGCGCTGCGGTGCCAACGGGTCGCTCAGCCCCTGACCTTGACCATGGCCGGGCGCAGGACCCGGCCCTTCCATCGGTACCCCGTGCGGAGCACCTCGACGACGACGGGCTCGGCCTCGTCGCCCGGCTCGTGCACCACGGCCTCGTGCTCGGACGGGTCGAAGGGGCGCCCCTCGGACTCCATGGCCTCGAGGCCCTCGGGGCGCAGGGCCGCCAGCAGCGCCGACATGATCCCGTCGGCGCCCTCGACGCCGTGGCCGATGGCCGCCTCGCACGCGTCGAGGGCCGGCACGAGGCGCTCGACCACGCGGGCGGTGGCCAGCTCGACCTCGTCGGTCAGGCGGCGCTGGGCCTGCTTGCGGTAGTTCTCGAAGTCGGCCTGGACGCGCTGGGCCAGCTCGCGGTAGCCGTCGCGCTCGGCCGCCACGGCCTCGAGGGCGGCCAGGTCGGCCTCGACCGCCGCCTCCGCGAACCCCACCTCGACCGCCGCCTCGGCGGCCTCGGCGGCCGACGCCCCGGAGGGCGCCGGCTCGAGGTCTTCGGAGATGCCGGGCCCGGCCTCGGGCCACGCGTCCCAGGTGGAGGAACGGTCGCTCACGCCGTCACTTCCCCTCGTCGTCGACGATCTCGGCGTCGACGACCTCCTCGTCGCTGGCGGCCGACGACGAGCCGGCGCCCGGCGACGGCTGCTGCTGCGACGCCGCCTCGTAGAGGCGCTGGGCGAAGGCCTGGCTGGCCGCCATCAGCTTGTCCGACGCGTCCTTGATGGCGCCCACGTCGCTGCCGGACACCGCGGCCTTGAGGTCGGCCAGGGGCCCCTCGATGGCAGCCCGCTCATCGGGGCTCACCTTGTCGCCCTGCTCGCGGAGCAGCTTCTCGGTCTGGTACACGAGGGTGTCGGCGTTGTTGCGGACCTCCGCCTCCTCGCGCCGGCGACGGTCGTCCTCGGCGTGGGACTCGGCGTCGCGCACCATCCGGTTGATCTCGTCCCGGTTGAGCGACGACTGACCGGTGATGGTCATCGACTGCTCCTTGCCGGTCGCCCGGTCCTTGGCGGACACGTGGACGATCCCGTTGGCGTCGATGTCGAACGTGACCTCGATCTGGGGCACGCCGCGCGGCGCCGGTGGCAGGTCGACCAGCTGGAACTTGCCGAGCGTCTTGTTGTACATCGCCATCTCGCGCTCGCCCTGCAGCACGTGGATCTCGACGGAGGGCTGCATGTCCTCGGCGGTGGTGAACACCTCGGTGCGGCGGGTGGGGATGGTGGTGTTGCGCTCGATGAGCTTCGTCATCACGCCGCCCTTGGTCTCGATGCCGAGCGACAGCGGGGTGACGTCGAGCAGCAGCACGTCCTTGACCTCGCCCTTGAGCACGCCGGCCTGGATGGCGGCGCCCACGGCCACGACCTCGTCGGGGTTGACGCCCTTGTGGGGCTCCTTGCCGGTGATGCTCTGCACGAGCTCCTGCACGGCGGGCATCCGGGTGGAGCCGCCGACCAGGATCACGTGGTCGAGCTGGCCGAGGGTGAGCCCGGCGTCGGCGATGGCCTGCTCGAACGGCGAGCGGCACCGGTCGATCAGGTCGGCGGTGAGCTCGGTGAACTTGGCCCGGGTGAGGGTCTCGTCGAGGTGGAGCGGGCCCTCCTGGGTGGCGGTGATGAAGGGCAGGTTGATCTGCGTCTGCTGCACGGAGGACAGCTCGATCTTGGCCTTCTCCCCCGCCTCCTTGAGGCGCTGCATGGCCATCTTGTCGGCGGACAGGTCGACGCCGTGGGCCGCCTTGAACTGCGCCACGAGCCAGTCCATGACGCGCTGGTCCCAGTCGTCGCCACCCAGCTGGGTGTCGCCGTGGGTGGACTTCACCTCGAAGACCCCGTCACCGATCTCGAGGATCGACACGTCGAACGTGCCCCCACCGAGATCGAACACGAGGATCGTCTGGTCGGCCCCCTCCTTGTCGAGGCCGTAGGCCAGGGCGGCGGCGGTGGGCTCGTTGATGATGCGCAGCACCTCGAGCCCGGCGATCTGGCCGGCCTCCTTGGTGGCGGTGCGCTGCGCGTCGTCGAAGTAGGCGGGCACGGTGATCACGGCCTGCGTGACCGTGTCGCCCAGGTAGGCCTCGGCATCGCGCTTCAGCTTCATGAGCGTGCGGGCCGAGATCTCCTGGCTGGTGTACTTCTTGGCGTCGACGTCGATCGTCCAGCCCGTGCCCATGTGGCGCTTGACGGACCGGATGGTGCGGTCGGGGTTGGTGATGGCCTGTCGCTTGGCCACCTCCCCGACCAGGACCTCGCCGGTCTTGGAGAAGGCCACCACGGACGGCGTCGTGCGGCTGCCCTCGGCGTTGGGGATGACGACGGGGTCGCCGGCCTCGAGGACGGCGACGACGGAGTTGGT
The DNA here is from genome assembly GCA_016716005.1 of Acidimicrobiales bacterium. Taxonomy (NCBI): domain Bacteria; kingdom Bacillati; phylum Actinomycetota; class Acidimicrobiia; order Acidimicrobiales; species Acidimicrobiales bacterium. The sequence continues at coordinate 2,152,995 of JADJXE010000001.1, read as the reverse complement.
GGTGCCGAGGTCGATGCCGACGGCCTTGGGCATGGTGGGTGCGCCTCCGATGGTGAGGGTGGGGTCGAGACCTTCGCGTGTCTGCCACTCTAAGAAGTTGAGTGCTTCATTGACAACCTCCTCGGCTACCGTCCCATTCCCACGGGCCGGTACGGTGTCGCCCATGACCACCACCCTCGTGCTGCTCCGCCACGGCGAGAGCGTGTGGAACCGCGAGAACCTCTTCACCGGCTGGCACGACGTCGACCTGTCCGAGAGGGGCGTCGAGGAGGCCGCGGCCTCGGGCCGGATGCTGGCTGACGAGGGGCTGTGGTTCGACGTGGCCCACACCTCGGTCCTCACCCGGGCGGTGCGCACCGCCGACCTGGCGCTGGCCGAGCTGGGCCAGCTCTGGCTCCCGGTGCGCCGCTCCTGGCGGCTGAACGAGCGCCACTACGGCGGCCTCCAGGGCCTCGACAAGAAGGAGACGGCGGCGCGCTTCGGCGCCGACCAGGTGAAGGTGTGGCGCCGCAGCTACGACGTGCCGCCCCCGGCGCTCGACCCCGGCGACGAGCGCCACCCCCGCCACGACCGGCGGTACCGGCGCCTGGCCCCCGACGTGCTGCCGGCGACCGAGTGCCTGAAGGACGTCGTGGCCCGGATGCTCCCGTACTGGTACGACGCCATCGTCCCCGACCTGCGGGCCGGCCTCACCGTGCTGGTGGCGGCCCACGGCAACAGCCTCCGCGCCCTCGTCAAGCACCTCGCCGACATCCCCGACGACGTCATCCCCGAGGTCAACATCCCCACCGGGATCCCCCTGCGCTACGAGCTCGACGACGACCTCCGGCCCGTCCCCCCCGGCCCCGTCGACGAGCACCCGCTGCTCGGGCGCTACCTCGGTGACCCCGCGGCGGCGGCCGCGGCGGCCGACGCGGTGGCCCGCCAGGCCGGCTGAGCCCCGCGCGCCGGTCGGCTCAGCCGGGCGGCACCACCGGGAGCGTCGCGTCGGCCGGCGCCGTGGTCGGCACCGCGGACGACGGCGCCACCAGCGCGGCGTAGTCGTCGCGCGACACCGAGCCGGCCACCAGCAGGCCGTCGGCTCGGGGCACGTCGATGGGCGCGCCGCCGCTGGTGAAGGCCACCCGCCCCACACCCGGGAGGCTGGTCACCGAGTACACGACCTGGGCCAGGGCGAGCAGCTGGTCGGCGCCCGACAGGCTGGTGAAGGCGTCGCCCACGTCGATCGTCACCTGGCCCCCCACCGGCGGCGTCCCGGTGACGACCACCGGGTCGCCCAGCACCGACCGGTAGCCCTGGTCCTGCTCCGCGGGGCGGGGACCGGCGGCGACCAGCTCGAGCACGTCGTCGAGGTCGGGGGGGCCGCTCAGCTGCCGGCGAACGGGCACGAGGCGGTCGTCGAGCACCAGGTAGAGCTCGAACCCGTACGTGGGCACCGGCACCAGCGCCGTCGGCGCTGGGCCGGCGGCGGTGGTGCTCGGCGACGGCGGGGTGTCGAGCAGCCCGGCCGGCACGTCGGTGGCGTCGAGCGGGCGGTCGTCGCCCTCGGTCGTGACCCCGCACCCGGCCACCGCCACCACCCCCAGGAGGGCGAGGCCCATCCCCGCGACCCGGCGCCGGGCCCGGCCGGTCACGACACCGCCTTCGGCAGCTCGACCACGAAGCGCGCGCCCCCGTCGGGCGCGTCCTCGACCCAAACCCTGCCCCAGTGCAGCCGCACGTGCTCGGCCGCCAAAGCCAGGCCGAGCCCGGTGCCGACCTGGTGGCGGGCCGCGTCCCCCCGGGCGTAGCGCTCGAAGATCCGCGACCGCTCCTCGGCGGGCACGCCCGGCCCGTGGTCCTCGACCAGCACGCGCACCCGACCGTCGCCGGCGTCGACCGCCACGCGCGTCACGCCGCCGCCGTGCTTCTGGGCGTTCTCCACCAGGTTCGCGAGCACCCGCTCGAAGCGCCGCTCGTCGACGAGGGCCAGCGCCTCGGCGGCGGCCGGGCTCACCTCGACCGGTGGCCCGTCGGGCAACAGGCCGCGCGCCACCCGTCGAACGAAGCCGGCCACGTTCCGGGGGCGGAGGTCGACGGGCACCACCCCGGCGTCGATCCGGGAGATCTCGAGGAGGTCGAGCACCATCCGCTCGAAGCGCCGCACCTGCCCCCGCAGCACGGCCACGGCAACCCGCACCCGCTCGGGCAGCTCGTCGCGGCGGGCGTCGACGACCTCGACCGCGGCCCGCATGGCCGTGAGCGGAGACCGCAGCTCGTGGCTCACGTCGGACGCGAAGCGGGCGTCGCGCTCGAGGCGCCCCTCCAGCGTCGACGCCATGTCGTTGAACGACCGCACCAGCGGATCGAGGTCGGCGTCGCCGTGCTCGTCGATGCGGGCCGACAGGTCGCCCTCCGCGATCAGCGCGGCCGTGTCGGCCACGTCGCGCAGCGGCCGGAGGACCCGGCGGCTGGCGTACCAGCCGAGCGCAGCGCCGGCGACGGTCGTGATCGTCGCGGCCACCAGCAGGGCGGCCCGCAGCGTGTCGAGCGTGCGCTCCAGCTCGGTGAGCGGGAAGGCCTCGAAGTAGGCGGCGTCGGCGTCGGGCAGGGCCACCCCCACCGCGAGATACGGCACCCCGCCGGCCGCGAAGCGCTGGCGGCTCGCGCCGCCGTCCAGCACCGTCGCCCGCAACGGGCCGGGGAGATCGTCGCGCCCGACGTTCACGACCCGGGCGAACCAGTCGCCGTCGAGCTCGAGCACCGGCTGCGAGCCGAGCGTCGTGGCCAGCGACGCCAGCAGCGCCGGCACGTCGGTATCGCCCGCCAGGAGGGAGCTCCGCACCAGGCGCGCGTTCAGGTACACCTGCGTCGTCGCGGTGGACTCGCGCTGCTCCAGCAGGTAGCGGCGGACCAGCCCGTAGGTCAGCCCCGACAGCGCCAGCGACACCGCCAGCGCACCGATGGCGAAGGCCACCGTGGCCCGCAGCCGCAGCCGCAGCCGCCGGCGAGGAACGGGCCGGGCCGCCCCCGCCTCCGCCCCGGTCATGGCACGAACTTGTAGCCGAGACCCCTGGCGGTGAGCAGGTGGCGGGGCTCGGACGGGTCGTCCTCGACCTTCAGCCGGAGGCGGTGCAGGTGCGTGTCGACGAGGCGGCTGTCACCCAGGTAGTCGTAGCCCCACACCCGCTCGAGCAGCACGTCGCGGCTCAGCACCTGGCCGGGGTTCGCCACGAACTCGCAGAGGAGGCGGAACTCGGTCTTGGTGAGCTCGACCAGCTCGCCGGCGCGCCGGACCTCGCCGGCCCCCGGCCGCACCTCGAGGTCACCGAACACGAAGGCCTCCGGCTCCGACGACGGCGCTGCCGGGAGGCTCGCCCGCCGCAGCAGGGCCCGGATGCGCGCTGCCAGCTCCTTCGGGACCAGCGGCTTGGTGACGTAGTCGTCGGCCCCCGCCTCCAGCCCGGCGACCACGTCGTGGCTGTCGGTCTGGGCGGTGATGATGATGATCGGGACCGTGGAGTGCTGCCGAAGCTGGCGGCACACCTCGAAGCCGTGCATGCCCGGAAGGCGCAGGTCGACCAGCGCCAGGTCGACGGGCTCGGCCGCGAAGCGCTCGAGCCCCTCCTCCCCGCTGATCGCCTCGACCACGTCGTAGCCCTCGTCCTCGAGGGCGAGCCGGAGCACCAGCCGGATGTCGTCGTCGTCCTCGACGAGCAGCAGGCGGGTCACCATGACCGGTCATCATCCCGCACTCGGGCTCCCCGACCGGATCGGGCCACGATTCGCGACACGGCCGCGACCGACGCGTGATCCAGCCGTCACGTTGCGCTGGCAGGCTCGCCCTCCCACGCCGACGACCCTGGAGGTGGGACGTGGACGTGTCCACGAGAGAGGACCGGCCGGCCGGCCTGACGGTGCGGGGCGACGGCAACGGGCTGGTGCTCGCCGTCGACGGCCCCGTCGACGCCGACCTGCTGGGCGCGGCCATGGCCGCCCTGGCCCGCGTGGCCGACGAGCCGGTCGAGGTGGAGCTGGCCGGCGTGGTCGCCCTGGCGGCGGGCCACGACGCTGCTCCGCTGCGGTCGGCGGCCACCCAGCCTGCTCGGGTCTTCCACCGCGACGACCTCGAACCCGCCCGCCTGGTGGCCGCCAAGCGGGGGCGGCGGGTGGCCGTGTGCCTCCCGGCCCACAACGAGGCCGCGACCGTGGGCGCCATCGTGTCCGCCATCCGGCACGAGCTCGTCGACGCCCTGCCCCTCGTCGACGACCTGGTCGTCATGGACGACCGCTCCACCGACGGCACCGCCACGCTCGCCGCCGCCGCCGGGGCGAGGGTGGTCCACACCGCCGAGGTGCTCCCCGAGCTCGCGGGGACTCCGGGCAAGGGGGCGGCGCTGTGGAAGTCGCTCGTCGTCACCGATGCCGAGCTGGTGGTTTGGTGCGACGCCGACGTCGTCGACTTCGACCCCCGATTCGTCGCCGGGTTGGTCGGCCCCCTGCTGCTGCAGCCCGAGATCGCCCTGGTCAAGGGGTTCTACGAGCGCCCCCTCCACGGCCACCGCGGTGAGGGCGGCCGCGTGACCGAGCTGGTGGCCAGGCCGGCCCTCTCGCTGCTCTTCCCCCACCTGGCCGGCATCGTCCAACCCCTGGGTGGCGAGTACGCGGGGCGTCGCGACGTCCTCGAGCGTGTCTCCTTCGTGGGCGACTACGGGGTCGAGCTCGGCCTGCTGATCGACGTGGCCGCTCTCGTGGGCACCGGCGCCATCGCCCAGGTCGACCTGGGTGTGCGCACCCACCGGAACCGGCCGCTGGCCGAGTTGGGGCCGATGGCCGCGGCGGTGCTGCGCACCGCGCTCGAGCGCTCGCGCCCCGGACCGCACCGGCTGGCGGGGACCGTCCTGCACCGGCCGGGCCACGCCCCGGTCGACGTGGCCGGGGCCGAGTGGCCGCCCCTCGGCTCGCTGCGCGCCGCGGGGCTGGTGCCGGCTGCGGGCGAGCGCCTCCCCGCCTGATCGCTCCTCGCACCGCACGCGGTGCCCCGCTGCGTGGCGGGGATTCGAGGGGATCTCCAGCCGCCGGCGTCGGGTCCCACGATGGGTTCAGCATCGGGTTGCTGGACCAGATCCTGGTCCCGTGCGATCGCGGGAAGCGGTGAGGGCGAGCACTTCGACCTCGGCGGTGCCCATCAGCCCCCTGGTCCTGGGGAAGCGGACGGTGAGCTGGTCACGGACCTGGTCCCACGTCGTCCGGGTGCTCTGCCCGAACCAACGATCAGCGCCGGCGGGGGCGGGGCAGCCAGGATCGCTGCCTGGAGGAGGCGTCCTCGAGTTGGATGCGGTGGATGTCCGGGTGGGCACGGCGGACGGCCGGCGCCACCAGGGAGTCGATGGTGCCGGCCGTCAGGCGGCACCCCCGGCACGAGCCATGCGGCCGCAGCCTCAGGACGCCGTCGTCGAGGTGGACCACCTCGAGCCGGCCGCCGTGAGCGTCGAACACCGCCGCCGCCGCCCTGTCCACCGTCTCCTGCACCGTGGCCAGGCCGATACCGGGCACGGGGCCGGTGGCCTCCGTGAGCCAGGCCGCGTTCGTCGCGAGCGCATCGACCACGGCCTCGTGTACGACCCGCACCACTGCCGACGCAGGTCGTTCCTCCACGAACCGTGCGTGCAGCGCTCCGGCGGACACCCACACCTCGGCGAGCGAGCCGGCGTCCACGAGGGCACCCATCGGCGAGCCTGGATCGGGCCGGCGCCGGCCGCCCGGGCTGGCCGCCACGGCGTGGTCGTGGCACACCCAGCGGAGCACCGCCTGGTCGGCGGTGCGCTCCACGTGCACCAGCGGGTGCGGCGAAGCCTCAGGTGACGGCAAGGACCACCGTCCGGGCGATCAGGGCGCCCACGTAGGCGAGCGCGAACATCGAGCCGAAGGCGAACACCGGCCACCGCCAGGAGTTGGTCTCCCGCCGCAGCACCGCCACGGTGCTCAGGCACTGCAGGGCGTACACGAAGAAGACCAGGATGGCCGCCACCGTGGCGGAGTCGTAGACGAGGTTCCCGTCGGCGTCCTCCATCGTCTGGAGCCGGTCGGGCAGGGCGTCCTCGCTCTCGGACGCCGTGGTGATGGCGAGGGTGCTCACGAACACCTCGCGTGCGGCAAGGCTCCCGATGATGGCCACGTTGGTGCTCCAGTCGAAGCCCAGGGGGGCGAACACCGGTTCCAACGCCGAGCCGACCCGACCGGCGAGGCTCTGTTCCATCTCGTACTGGGCCGCCTGCGCCTCCGTGAGGCCCTCGGGGGGGGTGACGGACGGGATGCTCAGCAGCACCCACAGCGCCATCGACGTCACGAGGATCACCGTGCCGGCCCGCCTCACGAACGACCAGGTGCCGTCCCACGTGGCGAGCAACACCGAGCGCAGGGTGGGCCGGCGGTAGGGCGGGAGCTCCATGGCGAACGGCGCCGTAGGGCCGGCCAGAACGGTGTGGCTGAGCACGGCGGCATAGACGAGGCCGGACACGGCGCCGAGGGCGTAGAGCCCGAACATCGTGAGGCCCTGTGCGGTGAAGGGGCCGAGCACCGTCCGGTCGGAGACGAACGCCGAGATCAGCAGCACGTACACCGGCAGGCGGGCCGAGCACGTCATCAGCGGGGCCGCCATCATCGTCGCCAACCGGCGGCGCTCACTCGGGATCGTGCGGGTGGCGAGGATGCCGGGGATGGCGCAGGCGAACGACGAGAGCATCGCCACCATGCTGCGGCCCTCGAGCCCGAAGCGGCTGAGGAGCCGGTCGGCCAGGAACGCCGCTCGCGCCAGGTAGCCGACCTTCTCGAGGAGGGCGAGGATCAGGAAGAGCAGGATGATCTGCGGGAGGAACACCAGCACGGCGCCCACACCGGCGATGACGCCGTCGGCGAGGAACTCGCCGAGCGTGCCGGGCACCAGATCGCGGACCTGGTCGGCAAGGGCGCCGAACGAGGAGTCGATCGCGTCGAGCGCAGGTGCAGCGAAGGTGAAGATCGACTGGAAGAACACGAGCATCACGGCCAGGAAGACAGCCACACCGGCCACGGGATGCAGGACGACGGCGTCGATCCGGTGAGTACGACGGTCTGGTCCGGGCCTCGTGGTGGCCGAGCGCACGACCGAGTCGACCCAGGCGGCCCGCTCGGCGCCGGTTGCGGGCGGTGGGAGGGCCGGAGTGGCCCACTCCTCGGGATGGGCCAGCATCGTGCGGAGGGCAGCCACGCCGATGCCCCGATGCCCCACCACCGGCATCACCGGCACGCCGAGCGCGGCCGACAGGCGTTCGACGTCGACCGTGCCGCCGCGAGCCTCGACCTCGTCCACCATGGTGAGGGCGATGGCGGTGGGCACGTCGAGCTGCAGCAGCTCGGCCACGAACAGCAGCGATCGTTCGAGCGCCGTGGCGTCGACCGCCACCACCAGCCCGTCGGGTCGCCGACCCAGCCCACCGCCGAGGGCGTCGACCACCACCTGCTCGTCAGGGCTGATGGCGGAGAGGCCGAACGTGCCGGGGAGGTCCACCAGCACGATCTCGCGGCCGTCGACGTGGATGAACCCCTCACCCCGGCTGACGGTGACGCCCGGGTAGTTGGCCGTCTTGAAGCGCAGGCCGGTGAGGCTGTTGAACAGGGTGGTCTTGCCGGCGTTGGGGCTGCCGACGAGGGCGATCTCGAGGTCGGCGGTGAGGTGGGGGGCGCCTCCGCCACCGTGGTGCTGCTCGTGCGTCACGCGAGTACCTCCACCTGCACCAGGGCAACGTCGGCACGGCGGACGGCCAACCGCACGCCGCGCAGCTCGTACACCACCGGGTCGCCGAGAGGTGCCCGACGCTCCACCCGGACCTCCGTACCGGCCAGGAAGCCGAGGTCCTCGAGGCGCTTGCCGAGTCCGGCGGGGCCGGCTCCGACCGACCGCACCACGGCGCGGTCGCCCACGGCGAGCTCGGAGAGCGGTACCACCCCCTGGCGCGTCGGTCGGTCGGCGGACGTGGGAGAAGGACGTTTACGCATGGTGTTAGGCATTCTTAACAGCCTGGCTCCGTTGCGCAAGGGGCGAAGGTCCCGCTCACACGCCCGGTGGTGGGAGCGGCGGTGGTGGGAGCAGCGGTGGTGGGAGCAGCCGTCGGGCACGGGCCGGTGGGGTTCCCCGGGGAACAGGCGGCGGCCATGACGGCCGCCATGGCTGCGGCGTGGGCTCATCGGGTGGCCATAGGGAGAGCCGGGCGACTCGGTCGGCGGGAGCATGGCGCGGAACCCGGCACCCCACCGGCTCCACCGGACCGATGGCGGTTCACTCGAAGCACGACCGCAGGAAGTCGCGGGTCGGTGGTGTGACCACCCGCTCCGACGGCACACCCAGCTGCGTGTTCACCTGCTCGTGGGTGTAGCTGCCGGCGTCGATGACCCGCCCTGCGGCACCACCGGCCGTCACGGCGGCGGCGAACTCGGCGGCCTCAGCCACGCGGGCTGGTGAGCCTCGGGTCACGACGAGGACGTCGGGGATCCCCGCCGGGTGGTCGCGGGCCTGCACGATGGGTGAGGCGCCGGCCAGGGTGGCGGGGTCGTCGCCGAAGGCGGCGCCGAAGAGCGGCGAGGTGCGGGCCTCGGCCGGGGTGATCAGGTAGGCCGCGCTGTCCAGCGACACCACGCAGCGCACGTCGTCCCGTGACACCCCGGCGCTCTCGAGCAGCTCGGGGTCCGTGACCACGATCGACACCAGGTGCGCGCCCGCCGAGTGACCCATGAGAGCCACCCGCTCCGCGTCGACCCCCAGTTCCGGGGCGTGGTCGATCACCCACGCCACGGCCACGGCCACGTCCTGGCCCATCACCGGCCATCGCACGTCGCCGCCCGGCGTGACCAGCCGGTAGTCCACCGACACCAGCACGGCGCCGAGCTCCCCGGCGAGGGCGACCTTGGTGTCGATCGCCTTCCCGGCCTTGTCGCCGGCGCGCCAGCCACCTCCGTGCACCCAGACGATCACCGGGCAGCCCGTCGCCCCGGGCCGCCGGTAGACGTCGAGGCTGACCTGGTCGGGGGCCGCGTCGCTCACGTCGCCGCGGTACCGCTGCGTGTCGGGCCCAGCGAGCGGCCCACCGCACTCGGTCTGCGCCCCCGCCGTCGAGGACGAGGCGACGATGCCGGTCGTGGTGGGCTGGGTCGTGGTGGTCGTGCCCGCGATGGTCGGGGACGGGCTGGTGGCGTTCCCCGGAGAGCACGCGGCGGCGATCGTGGCTGCCAGCGCGACGGCCAGGGCTGATCGGGTGGTCACGGGGAGAGCCGCACGATCCGATCGGCCGGGACGTCGCGGTGCCAGGTGGTGCCGCCACCGAAGGGGAGCGCAATCCGGACGTCGACGGTGTCCACCGCACCGAGGCCGAAGTGCAGCAGGGGCGTGCGCTTGGCCCGGTAGGAGTAGTCGGTGCGGACCTCGTCGACGGCGATCGGGTCGCCGTCGGGTTCGAACACCGTGACCACCGCGCCGATGGGCCACGTGCCGTCGGCGTCGCGGGTGTCGACGGCCACCCAGTGGCCGTCGGTGTCGGTGGTGTTCGTGAACACGAAGGTGCTCCGGGTGAAGAACACGTCATCGACGATCAGGTCGACCCGGCCGTCGCCGTCGAGGTCGGCGGAGTTGACGGCGTTGGCGTACTCGTCGAGGCCGGTCTCGGGGCCCAGCTCGGTGAAGGCCATGCCGCCGTCGTTGCGGAACACGACGATGCTCTGGACGCTGTCGGCCTCCCCGCCGTCGTCGCGGTTGACGAACGCCAGGTCGACGTCACCGTCGAGGTCGAGGTCAGCGGCGACGCCGTCGGCGAGCCGCCGCGCCCCCTTGTCGGCGGGGGGCTGGGCGTTGATCTCCGCCGGCCGTCCGCTCGACCCGGTGACGTCGACGAAGCGCAGCCGACCCGGTGTCGAGTCGTTCCGCCACACCGTGACCAGGTTCGTGTCCCGAGCGCGGGGCGGCGTCTGGTACACGACCCCGCCGGAGAACAGGTCCAGATCGCCGTCGCCGTCGACGTCCGCCGGGACCGTCGCGTACACGTGGTCGTCCTCGAGCGAGTTGCCGTTCCCCGGCCGGTCGAAGGCGGTGGCGCTGACGTCTTCGAACCGCAGGTTGCCCGGGGTGGAGACGTTGCGGAGCAGGAACACCCCCCGGTAGCTGCGCAGCGACACGAACTCCTGCTGGAAGCGGGGACAGCGCACATCGGGGAACCCGGCATCGGCATACGCGGACAGCAGCAGGTCGGGTCGGCCGTCGGCGTCGAAGTCCCGCACCACGACGCCCTTGAACCAGGTGTTCGCCCACTCCTCCCCGTCGCACGGCGAGCCGGGATCGCTCACCCGCTCGTGCCAGAACGGCGCCGGCATCACCTCGTCGATCACGTTCTCCGCCGCGAACCCGCCGCCGGGCAGCCCGACGTGGAGCTCGTTCCAGCCGTGGGAGTCCCGGAACGAGCTGCCGGACACGAACGCCTCCTGGGCGCCGTCACCGTCCAGGTCCGTCACCAGCACCGACCGTTGGATCAGGTCCGGGACATAGCCCAATCGACGCTCCTCGAAGCTGCCGTCACCGGCGTTCAGGAGAGCGAGCTGCGGTCGGTCCGCCGGACGCGTCGCCGGGATCAGGTCCAGGTCCCCATCACCGTCGAGGTCGTGCAGGCCCCACCCGTTGACCGATTCCCCGGCCGGCATGGCCACCGACGCCGGCTCGGCGAACCCCGGCCCCTCCGCCACCGCCACCGCCACGTGGAACCGATCCCTGGAAGCCGACACCAGATCCAGCCGGTCGTCACCGTTCACGTCGAGCACCGACGTCGCCAACGGCGACGTCGACAGCCGCGCCACCTCCTCGAACCTCACAGTCCCCACGGTCAACACCCCACCGCCAGGCTCCGCCACGACCGTCGATGATCCGGATCGCTCGGGAGGGCCCACCCGGTCCCGCCCCCCGACACCGGAGCACGAGGCCAGCAACACCAGCGCTCCGGCGGCCGCGGTCACACGCAGAGCCGACCCAACCATGAACCCGACGTTAGGGAGCACTCGTGATGATCCGACGAGCGGGAGTTGAGAGGCTCCTGAGAGACAGTCCGCCCCCGGCGACCAGAACCGACCTCTGCCCGCCAGGCTGCGGGCAAAGACGCCGCCGCCATCCTCAGGGCCGTTCGACGTGCGCGTCCCGGGTCGGTCACAGGGCATGCGGGGCGCCAGCGCCGTCGTCTCGTCGACCGAGGCCAGCCCCGAGGCGGCCACTTCCGGACGGCCCACACCGAGGGCCCGATCGCCCCCTGCCACGTGTTCGCACGGCACGCGCCACGGGGCGCCACCCGAGGGTGGCGCCCCGTGGGTGCGATCGGGGCCGCGGCCCCCTGGCTCATCTGTCCGGGCTCGACCCCCCGTAGCTGCCCAGGGCGCCGGCGAACTCGGGGTACGCCTGCACGCCCATCTCGGGCAGGTCGAGGCCGGCCTGCTCGTCCTCCTCCGACGAGCGGATGCCGCCCTTGGTGAGCGCGTTCTGGATCTTGAAGAAGGCGAACGACACGCCGAAGATGACCGTGCAGATCACCAGGGCGCCGAGGGCCTGGGCGCCGAGCTGGCCCCACTCGCCCTTGATGATGCCCTCCACGCCGGCCACGTCGGAGCCGTTCCAGGCGGCGCCGTAGCTGCCGTTGGCGAAGATGCCGACGGCCAGCACGCCGAAGAGGCCGTTCACCCCGTGCACCGAGATGGCGCCCACCGGGTCGTCGATCTTGAACTTCCGCTCGACGATGAAGATGGACTCGATCACCAGCACGCCGGCGATGGTGCCGATGACCGCCGCCGCCCAGGGCGCCACGAAGGCGCACGGGGCGGTGATGGCCACCAGGCCGGCCAGCATGCCGTTGGCCATCATGCCGGGGTCGGGCTTCCCCGTCCGCATCATGATCCAGAGCATGGCGACCGTCGCCCCGAAGCCGGCGGCGATCGCGGTGTTGGTGGCCACGACGGCGAACTGGATGTCGGTGGCGGCGAAGGTGGAGGCGGCGTTGAAGCCGAACCACCCGAACAGCAGGATGAACGTGCCCAGCATGGCCATCGGGATGTGGTGGCCGGGCAGGGCCCGCGGCTTGCCGTCCTTGCCGAACTTGCCGATCCGGGCGCCGAGCACGATGGCGCCGGCCAGCGCCGCCGCGCCACCCACGGCGTGCACGACGCCCGAGCCCGCGAAGTCGACGTAGCCGGCCCCGAGCCCCATGGTGTCCCAGGTCTTGGCCAGCCAGCCGCCGCCCCAGGTCCAGGCCGCGAACAGCGGGTAGTAGACGGCGCCGCAGAAGAGGCCCCAGATCACGAAGCTCTTCCACTTCCACCGCTCGGCCATCGACCCGGTGGGGATGGTGGCCGTGGTGTCCATGAAGGCGACCATGTAGAGGAAGAAGCCCAGCAGTGCCGGCGTGATGCCGCCGCCGCTCAGCGCCCAGCCGCCCTTCCACAGGAACACCCAGTTGCCCGAGCCGACGAGGGCACTGCCGATCGGGGCGTCGAGCCCGAAGGCCGAGTAGCTGAAGCCGCCGAACGCGAGCGGGAAGCCCACGAAGAAGAACCCGATCATGCCCAGGCCGAAGACGGCGAAGTTGGTGCTCACCACGTGGGCGGCGTGCTTGGCCCGGCAGAAGCCGGTCTCGACCAGGGCGAAGCCGGCCTGCATGAAGATCACGAGGACGGCGCCGATCACGACCCACAGCAGGTTCGTGGCGACGCCGAGCGACAGCACCCCGGCGTTGACGTCGTCGATCGTGACGTCGGCCTCCTGGGCGTGCGCCGGGCCGGCCAGCAGGAGCAGCGCCCCGGTGCCGGCCACCACGGCCGTGAGGGCCAAGAGCCCCTTTCTGGTTCGCGACATCGCCGCTCGATCCCTCCTCGTCGTCGGTACGCTGCTCGCGCCGGTCGCTCGCGCCCTCACAGCGCGTCGCTCCCCTGCTCGCCCGTGCGGATCCGCACGGCGGTGCCGACGGGCGTGACCCAGATCTTCCCGTCGCCGATCTTCCCGGTCCTGGCCGCGGCGGCGATGGTGTCGATCACCGCATCCACGGCCCCGTCGTCGACGAGGACCTCGATCTTCACCTTCGGGAGGAAGTCGACCGTGTACTCCGCTCCCCGATAGGTCTCCGTCTTGCCGCCCTGGCGGCCGAAGCCCTTCACCTCGGTGGCCGTGATCCCGTGGATGCCCGAGTCCTTCAGGGCGTCCTTCACGTCATCGAGCTTGAACGGCTTGATCACCGCAGTGACCAGCTGCATTCGCCCTTCCTTCCTCCGGAGGTCGACGCCGTTGTCGCCACTGCACCGGAACGATCCCGAGTTGGGATGGTGGTTGGTGGCCGGGAGCCGACCGGCTCCCGCCCGACTGGATGTCGGCAATCTGAACCGTAGGAAGGCCCGATTACCCGACCGTGTGGAGAGCGTTACGCCTCCAGCACGGCCTGCTGACGGAACTCTGAACCCTCCAGCAGGTACCCCCGCGACCGCACCGTCCGGATCGCCAGCGCCAGCGGGGCGATCCGGCGGCGGAGCCGCAGCACGTGGACGTCGAGCGCGTTGCGGCCCGGCGCGCCGTCGGGCCAACCCGCTCGGGCGAGGGCCTCCCGGCTCACCACCGCCCCGAACCGCTCGAGCAGCGCCTCGGTGAGGCGAGCCTCGACCGGCGGGAGCGAGACCCAGGCGCCGCCGACACGCAGGACCCCGTCGCCGTCGAGCGACGGGTGGACCGACAGGTGGGCACGGGCCCGCACGGCCAGCGCCTCCACCCGGGCCCGGAGGTCGGCGTCGTCGGCCGGCACCCGGATCCAGTCCTCCAGGCAGTCGACGGGCAGCGGGGGCGCGGCACCTGCCTCCACCAACAGGAGGCGGGCGCAACGCTCGACCTGGAGGCGCTCACGGCGCGACTCCTCGGCGGGCCATCGGACGAGCACGACGTCCATCGGGGGCAACCTAGGGCCCGCACGTTTCTCGACGGTTACGTCGGCATGAAGCATCCGGGCACGTCGGCGAGGCGCCTGCCTAGGATGCGGCCATGCCCGGCAAGCGAGTCGACACCCTCGACTACCTCGCGAAGGTCCCGCTCTTCTCGGCGTGCTCGAAGCGCGACCTGGACCGGATCTCCAAGGCGTCCGACCAGATCACGGTGCCGGCCGGCCAGATCCTCGTCGACCAGGGCGACGCCGGCCGCGACTGCTACGTGGTGGTCGAGGGCACGGCCACGGTCAGGCGGAACGGCCGCAAGATCGCCACGCTGGGACCCGGTTCGGTGATCGGCGAGCTGTCGCTGCTCGATCACGGGCCCCGCACGGCCACGGTGCTGGCCGACACCGACATGGTGTTGCTGGTCATCGATCAGCGGCACTTCGCCGGGTTGATCGACACGGTCCCGGCACTCGCCCACAAGCTGCTCGCCTACCTGGCGGCTCGGGTTCGCGACTTCGACCGCCAAGCCTACGGCTGACGGCGGGATTCGCCGGCTGCGTTCGTGGCGCCCGGTGACCGGCGAGTAGGTTTCGCGGCGATATGAGCACGCAGGTGGAGACCAACAAGCCGGCGCGCAAGCCGCCGATCCTGCCGAACCAGCTGTCGGTGGTGATCGGGGTGCTGTTCGCCCTCGTCGTGGTCGGTTCCGGCATCGCCGGCGCCGCCTTCGCCTTCAAGAGCGACTCGAGCACCACCCGCGAGGTGTTCGAGGGCGTCCCGGCCGCCCTCGAGGTCGCGTTCTACGTGGTCACACCCCTGCTGATCATCGCCGGCGGGGTGCTCTTCTCGTTCCGGGTGAAGAACTGGGAGCGAGGCAACCCGGACAGCCGCCGGACCACCCGGGGCAACGTGCACCGGCGCCTGCGCGACTACCGCGCCGGCGTGATGATGCAGACCCTGCTGCGCGACCCGCAGGCCGGCGTCATGCACTCGATGATCTACTTCGGCTTCCTGGTCCTGCTGGGTGTCACGACCACGCTCGAGATCGACCACCAGCTCCCGACCGACCTGAAGTTCCTGCACGGCGGCGTCTACCAGGGCTTCGCCTTCGTGGGCGACCTGGCCGGCCTGGTCTTCACGGCCGGCGTGCTGTGGGCCATCGGCCGGCGCTACGTCCAGCGGCCGTACCGCATCCGCATCAAGACCAAGCCGGAGCACGCCGTCATCCTCGGGGTGCTCCTCGCCATCGGCCTCACCGGCTTCACCACCGAGATGTTCCGCATCGCCGAGGTGGGGCGGCCCGGCTTCGAGCAGTGGTCGTTCATCGGCTACCCGCTGTCGGCGCTCGTCGAGAACGTCGGCAACCTCGACACCTGGCACCAGGTGTCGTGGGTCGTGCACGTCGTGGCGTTCCTCGCGTTCCTCGTGATCCTGCCGATCACGATGCTGCGGCACATGTTCACCTCGCCGCTGAACATGTACCTGCGCGACCGGGAGCGCCCCAAGGGCGCCATGCGAGCCATGCCGAACCTGATGGAGACCGAGCTCGAGACCTTCGGCGCGGCCACCGTCTCCGACTTCACGTGGAAGCAGCTCCTCGACACCGACGCGTGCACGATGTGCGGCCGGTGCACGAGCGTGTGCCCGGCCCACGCCACCGGCAAGCCCCTCGACCCCCGCGAGATCGTGCTCAAGACGGGCGAGGTGATGGCGGCCACCGGCTCACCCCCGGTGACGCCCCCGATCGGCGTCGACCACCAGATCACCATCACGGCCGACTCGCTGTTCGAGCGCATCACCGCCGAGGAGATCTGGTCCTGCACGTCGTGCAAGGCGTGCGACGAGATCTGCCCGGTCAACATCGAGATCCTCGACAAGATCCTCGACATGCGCCGCTACCTCTCCCTGATGGAGAGCAACTTCCCCACCGAGCTCGGCAACGCCTACCGCTCGATGGAGAACTCGGGGAACCCGTGGGGCATGAACCAGGGCGAGCGGGCCGACTGGGCCGCCAAGCTCGACGGCATCGAGGTGGTCGACCCCGGCTCGACCTTCGAGCACGAGTACCTCTACTGGGTCGGCTGCGCCGGCTCGTTCGACGACAAGAACAAGAAGGTCACCCAGGCCATGGCCCGGCTGCTGCAGCGGGCCGGCATCGACGTGGCGATCCTGGGGCCGTCCGAGCTGTGCACCGGCGACCCGGCGCGCCGCTCGGGCAACGAGTACATCTTCCAGATGCTCGCCATGCAGAACATCGAGGCGCTGAACGGCATGGGCGTGAAGAAGATCATCACGCAGTGCCCCCATTGCTTCAACACGCTCCTCAACGAGTACCCACAGCTGGGCGGCCACTTCGAGGTCGTCCACCACAGCCAGCTGCTCGAGTGGCTCATCGAGACCGGCCGGCTCGATGTGTCGGCCGCCCGGCTGGACGAGCGGATCACCTACCACGACTCCTGCTACCTCGGCCGCCACAACGACATCTACCTCGCTCCCCGCAAGGTGATCGGCTCCCTCGGCGGCGTCGAGGTCGTCGAGATGGGCCGCAACGGCACGACGGGCATGTGCTGCGGCGCCGGCGGCGCCCGGATGTGGATGGAGGAGACGATCGGCAAGAAGGTGAACGACGAGCGCGCCCAGGAGGCCATCGCCACCGGGGCCACTCGCGTCGCCACCGCCTGCCCGTTCTGCTACATCATGTTGGACGACGGGGTGAAGGGCGCCGGCAAGGAGGAGGACGAGGTGCGAGTGGCCGACATCTCCATGCACCTCCTCGACGCCATCGAGCAGGGCGAGGCCAGGCGAGCCAGCGAGCTGGCCGACCTCACCGACGCCGCGGGCACGTAGCCCGGCCGGGGACGAGGCGGCCCGGATGCCCACCTGGCGGCGCACCGACGAGGGCGCCGGGCAGCGCGTGGTCGCGACCGTGCCGCCTCGCCCCTGGCGGATCCTGCTGGCGGCCGACGATCCCGACGTGAGCGAGCTCCTCGCCCGGGTCCTGGCCACCGACGGCCACCTCGTCCGGAGGGCGGTCAACCACCAGGCCACCCTCGTCGCCCTGCTCAACGAGCCCGCCGACTGCGTCGTGCTCGACCTCACCCGGGCCGGCGCGGGGGGCAACCTCAAGCTCCTCGACGCGCTGCGCTCCAGCGAGGACGAGCACCTCGCCGGCTCCCGCGTGGTGCTGTGCGGGGGTCGCGGGTCGAACCGGCTGTTCTCCTGGGAGTCGGGCATCGACGCCTTCCTCCAACACCCGTTCCATGCCCGCGAGCTCCTCGACGCGGTCGCGGCGGTGGTCGAGCGGCCCGAGGAGGAGCGGCGCCGTCACCGGCGCCAGCAGTCCGACCGTGCCCGCCTCGAGGGCAGGTCGGCCCCTGCGGCGCCCGCTCCCGACCAGCCCTGACCCGCGTCTCCATCGCGCCCACGACGCCCCACCCGACACGAGCGCGACACGAACCCTGACCCGGCCGTCCCCATCGCGCCCACGACGCCCCACACGACACGAGCGCGACACGAACCCCGGACGCCCCCCGGCGGTCAGGGGTCGCGGAAGTTCTCGTAGTAGCGGCTGGGCGTCGGCCCCCGCTGACCCTGGTACTTCGACCCGACCTGGCGGGACCCGTACGGCACGTCGGCGGGCGTGGTCATCCGCAGGAAGGAGATCTGGCCGATCTTCATGCCCGGGTACAGCGTGATCGGGAGGTTGGCCACGTTCGAGAGCTCGAGGGTGAGGTGCCCGTCGAAGCCGGCGTCGACGAACCCGGCGGTGGAGTGGATCAGCAGCCCCAGCCGGCCGAGGCTCGACTTGCCCTCCAGCCGGGCCACCAGGTCGTGGGGCAGGGCCACCCGCTCGAGGGTCGATCCCAGCACGAACTCGCCGGGGTGGAGGATGAAGACCCCGTCGGGCTCGATCTCGACCAGCTCGGTCAGCTCGTCGAGCTGTTGCTTCACGTCGATGAAGCCCATCGTGTGGTTCCGGAACACGCGGAACAGCCGGTCGATCTGCAGGTCGACCGAGGACGGCTGGATGGACCGCTCGTCGAGCGGGTCGATCACGATTCGCCCGGCGGCGAGCTCCTCGCGGATCGACCGGTCGGAGAGGATCATCGGAGCGGCACCCTACCCGTCACCGCGGCCGACCACGACGGGCGGTCGTCGCACGACGGGACGCGGCGATGCCATGCTGGGGCAGCGATGGCTGGGAAGGCGCACAGCCGGGCCGACCGGCTGCTGGAGCACCTGATCGAGACGGTGTCGGTGCTGGCGCCGGACGGCACCCTGCTGTTCTCGAACGACGACGGCCGGGGGGTGCTGGGCTACGACGCCGACACCTTCGTCGGCCGGGCCGTGCTCGACGGCGACCTGGTCCACCCTGACGACCTCTCGTTCGTGCTCGGGGCGATGGCCGACGTGCTGAGCCGCCCGGGAGGCACGGTGTCGGGCGAGTTCCGGGTCCGCCACGCCGACGGCGCCTGGCACACGCTCGAGGCGACGGCCCACAACCTCACGGACGACCCGCTGGTGGGGGGCGTGGTGCTCACGACCCGCAACGTCACCGAGCGGGTGCGCGCCCAGGCGGCCCTGGCCGAGAGTCAGGAGCGCTTCGGGGCCCTGCTGCAGCACGCCACCGACCTGGTGCTGGTGCTGCGGAGCGGCGCTCGCGTGGGGTTCGCCACGCCGGCCGCGCTGAGCATCCTGGGCCGCTCCCCGGCCGAGCTCTACGACCTGGCGGGCTTCGACGACCTGGTGCACCCCGACGACCGGGCCTTGCTGGCGGCTGCCGCGCAGCAGGCGGGGACCACCGGGCAGAGCGTGGCCGTGCAGTTCCGCGTCCTGCACGCCGACGGCCACGACCGCACGCTGGCCGCGACCCTGTCCGACCTCACCGCGCTCCCCGCCGTCGGAGGGCTGGTGGTCAACGCCCACGACGTGACCGAGCGGGCCCGGTTCGAGGAGGCCCTCTCCCACCAGGCCACCCACGACCCCCTCACCGGCCTCCCCAACCGGGCCCTGCTCCTCGACCGACTGGAGCAGTCGCTGGCCCGGGCCCAACGGGGAGGCGGGATGGTGACCGTGCTGTTCTGCGATCTCGACCGGCTCAAGGTGGTGAACGACTCGGCGGGCCACCACGCCGGGGACGAGGTCCTGTGCGTGGCCGCGAGCCGGCTGGCGCAGACGCTGCGCCCCACCGACACCGTCGCCCGCCTGGGTGGCGACGAGTTCGTGATCGTGTGCGAGGGGCTCGTGTCGGCCGAGGAGCGCTCGGCCCTCGCGCGCCGCCTCCTGGCCACCCTGGGCCGACCGATGGACGCCGGTGGCCAGCAGCTCGTCGTCACGGCGTCGATCGGGATCGCCGCGGCCCGGGCCGACGAAACGGCCGCCGACGAGCTCATCCGCGACGCCGACGCCGCCATGTACCTCGCCAAGACGGGGGGCCGGAACCGCTTCGCCCACTTCGACGAGGCGCTGCGCACCCGCTCGGTGCACCGCCTCGCCACCGAGGTCGCCCTCCGGCGGGCCCTGCAGCACCACGAGTTCGCCCTGCTGCACCAGCCGATCTTCACCCTCGACGGGCGGATCGTCGGGGTGGAGGCGCTGGTGCGCTGGCGCGACCCCGAGCGGGGCACGGTGGCGCCCGGCGAGTTCCTGCCCGTGGCCGAGGAGACCGGGTTGATGGTGCCCATCGGCCAGTGGGTGCTCGGCACGGCCCTGGCCGACGCGCGCCGCTGGCACGCCCGCGGCGTGCGCACCTGGGTGAACCTGTCGGCTCGCGAGCTGGCCGAGCCGGGGCTTCCCGAGCGGCTCGCGGCCATGGCCGCCGGGGTCGGGATGCCGGCCGCCGCGCTCGGCGTCGAGGTGACCGAGTCGGCGCTGGTGAGCGACGCCGCGACGGCGGCCGACACCCTCCTCGCCCTCCAGCACGTGGGGGTCGCCGTCGCTCTCGACGACTTCGGCACCGGCTACTCGTCGCTCACCCACCTGAAGAGCTTCCCGGTCGACGTGCTGAAGATCGACCGCTCGTTCGTGCAGGCCCTGGCCCTGGGCAGCGACGACAACTCCATCGTCGGTGCCATCGTGGCCATGGCCCACGCCCTGGGGCTCACGGTGGTGGCGGAGGGCGTCGAGACCCGGGCCCAGCTCGACCAGCTGCGGGCCCTCGGCGTCGACCACGTGCAGGGGTTCCTGCTGGGCCGCCCGGCGCCGGCCGACGACGTGCTCGCGGCCAACACCGCACGCTGAGCCACCTTGCCCCCACCCACCGCCGGCGTGGCATGCTCTGCGTCCTCGCGGGTGTAGTTCAGAGGCAGAACATCAGCTTCCCAAGCTGAGAACGCGGGTTCGATTCCCGTCACCCGCTCCCTAGAAACCCGCAGGTCAGAGGCGCTTTCCGAAGGTCTCAAGCCTGCGGGTTTCGTCGTCTCCGGCGGTCATGTGCCACAGGCGTGCCACACCGGTTCCGGCCGTGCCATGATCGGGCACATGACGAAGGCCAAGGCGTCGTGGGGCAGCGTGCGCAAGCTGCCGTCCGGGCGTTACCAGGCGCGCTACCGCGTCGACGGGAAGTTGGTCGGTGCGCCGTCGACGTTCCGCACCAAGCGCGACGCCGAGGCGTACCTCTCCAC
This sequence comes from Acidimicrobiales bacterium, assembly GCA_016716005.1. Classification (NCBI taxonomy): domain Bacteria; kingdom Bacillati; phylum Actinomycetota; class Acidimicrobiia; order Acidimicrobiales; species Acidimicrobiales bacterium. Next base: position 2,132,425 of record JADJXE010000001.1, on the reverse strand, counting down.
CGTGCGGGCCGACATGGAGCGCGGGACCTGGGTGAACCCGATCGCCGGCAAGGTGACGCTGCGCGAGTACTCGACGAAGTGGCTGGAGCAACGGCCCGACCTGCGGCCACGGACGGTCGAGCTGTACGAGGGCGAGCTGCGGCTCCACATCCTCCCGGTGCTCGGCGACCTCGAGCTGGCGAAGCTCACACCGACCAAGGTGCGCGACTGGCACTCGGCGCTGCTCAAGGCTGACAAGCCCGGCAACACCACGGTGGCCAAGTGCTACCGGCTGCTTCACGCCATCCTGAACACGGCCGTCGCCGACGAGCTACTGGTTCGGAACCCGTGCGTGATCAAGGGCGCCGGCCAGGAGAAGGCCCCGGAGCGGCCGATCGCCTCGATCCCCCAGGTGTTCCAGATCGCCGACACGATCGAGCCCCGGTTCCGGGCGATGGTGCTCGTCGGTGCGTTCGTCGGGCTGCGCCTGGGCGAGATGCTGGCGCTGACCCGTGAGCGGATCGACCTGCTGCACGGGCGCATCAAGGTGGTCGAGCAGTACCAGGAGCTCAAGGACGGCACGCACATCCTCGGCCCGCCGAAGTCCGATGCCGGCATTCGCACCGTGGCCATCCCGGCGATGCTCAAGCCCGAGCTGGAGGCGCACCTCGCTACGTACGCGGCGCCGGGGAAGAAGGGCCTCGTGTTCTGCGGGCAGAACGGGCAGCCGTTGCGCCGGGCGACGTGGTACTCGGCGTGGAACCGCACGATGACCGAGCTGGGCATCCTGGGCATGAAGCCCCACGACCTACGCCACACGGGCAACACGCTGGCGGCGATGACCGGGGCGAGCACCAAGGAGCTGATGGCGAGGTTTGGCCAGTCGACCTCGCGCGCGGCGCTGATCTACCAGCACGCCACGCAGGACCGCGACCACGAGATCGCCGACGCCCTCAACGGGATGATCGAGGCGAAGCTCAAACAGCGGCCGACGGGAACGGACGGCGCAAAGCCGGCCTCCTGAGGCGACAACCTGCACAAGACTCGGCCGGTGCCACGCTTCGAAGCAGCTGTTGAATCGCCACTGGCCTTCTCGTCAGGGATCCTGCTGGAGCCCAACCATGGGCCGGTGACCATCGCGTTCGACGGACTCCGCTTCGTGTGGCACCCGAACGACGGGGTCGGCATCGAGGGCGACAGCAGCTGGCCAACGGTGACCGTCGTCAGCACGTCGACCAACCACACGGCTGAGATGCGGGCGACGAATCGCTTCCTCTCAGCCCTCTCCCATCTCTATGACGTGCCCATGGCCGTACTCGCTACCAGCGCCACCGGATACAAGGGCGAGTTCGACTCGCCGTTGCTTCGCCAGCCTCTCGGACCGTTCACCAGGATTCTCGTCCCAGCGCCATCCTCGGTCGATGTCCTGCCCGACCAACGGCTGCGACTGGTCCTCGCGCTCGAACGTGAGGCGAAGTCGGCCCGGAGCGCCTTCTACCGCTACCTCGCCTACTACAACGCGCTCGACGCGGCGTTCGACGGGAACGCGTCGGCATTGGCGGCGTTCGCCGACAGCTACATCGAGGGATCACCGCCGGGCAACGACCCGAGCTGGTCCTTCTACCTGACCAAGTCTGTGCGGCACGCACTCGCGCACACCGTCCGCGACGAAGGCCGCATGGTCCTCGACCCTGATGAGAGCGACGATCAGATCACGCTCTCCATCGCCACCGACAAGCTCCTCCAACTCCTTCGCCTACGGACCCGGGAGCGTTGGCCAGACGGCGTTCGTTCGGTTGGGTGACCGGCCGAGCATCAACCGGCGTCGGGCATCGACGGAGGGCCCGACTTCGTTTGGGTCGGAGAAGCCACCCTCGCCAGATGCTCGTCGGAGACCTTGTAGGTGGCCCAGCCCGAGCACAGCGCGAGCAGCGAGCCCGTGGCCTGAACCATCGCACCGATCAACTCCTGCCAGAACCGAACTGGGATCTCGTCGGTGGGCATCGGGAACTGGCCCAGCAGCGTTCGCTCCTCCCCGTTCTGCCACGCATTGAAGATGTGTCTCTCCGAAAGATGGACCCAGTCGTTCGACACGGCGTAGACGGGCGGAAGCCAGTCGTAGAGCGCGCCGGCCAACTCAACGAGGTAGCGATCGGTGAGCTTCTCGCCGGACACGGGATCCTTGAGCTCTCGCAAGGCCCGTCCACCCAGTACCTCGACGACCACGTGGTCCGAATCTGCTCGCTGACATAGATACGCGCACCGGACGAGGCTGTCGATCTGAAAGCGCACGAGGGGCGCAGCGACGATGACGTTCCAGTGATCCCACGCGAGCACGAAGCCCTCCACCAAGTGGTACGAGCGCTGCAGAGCGCCCGTCAGGTAGAGGTCGAGCGAGTACAGATCCGACGACAGGGTTTCGCGGAGGACATCGAGGTGTTCATCCATCGACCTCGCAAGCTGGACCCGGTCGACCACGAGCTCATCCGGATATCGCTCATGCGGCGCGAGCAAAGGCGGCCGGAACTGACGCGACGCGGGAGGTAGGCGATCGTCGGTCGAACCTTCCTCTGCGGTTGGGCTGTCGTCGTCCACACACAGAACCGTACGGGGCAAGCAGCGTTCACGTCGCCGGGGTTGTCTCGATCCTCCGATGACCTCACACGTCCGGTTCGACGGAGGTGTTGACAAGGACGTTCCACCGATCACTCCGCTCGCCGGTGGCCCGTCCCGACGGGGCGAGCGGCGTCGTCCGACCCGATCGTGCGACCTGTTCCAGCGGCATCAGATCGACGTCGACCTCGAGGAAGTCGAGAAACCATCCGAGGCGCTGTGCAACCGGCTGGGGGCGCCGGCCGGCGAGCTCGGCAAGCGCCACGCCGTCGAGTGACGGCATCTCCGCGATCACAGTGGCGACGTTCGAAGGACCGCCACCCCACCGCTGGTGTTCGACAAGGTCGACCACGGTCTGCTCCGGGGTGGAGACCACGAGCATCGTCTGGGGTCCCGCGACACGGACCACTTGGCGATCCGCCACCGACTGAGCATGATGGAACCGGAGGCGGACTCGCTCGATCCTGCGGTCGCGGACATACCGGTCGACTACGACCTGATACTCCTGAACTGCGTGGTGCGACGAGCCCCACCAGGCGGCGGCCGACAGGAAGGCGGTGTAGTAGCTGCACCCGAGGTGGCGCATCATCGGGTCGATGAAGTGCGCTGCGGGCACGACCTTCCAACTCCGGTACTGCGGAGGGATGGCCACGTACAGTCCTCGCGTCGGGGAAAAGAGCAAGCCCTTGCGCGCGGCGTTGGCGACGGCCGCACGCACCGACTCCGGGCTGGCTCCCGTGATGTCCCGGATCTCTGCGGTGGTGAAGGTGCTCCGGCCCTCCCCTTGCAGACGGTCCCAGAGCCCTTCGAAGTCGACACGCTTCACCAAAGTGAGCTTAGACTTCACATTGGTAGAGGAGTCTGTCGATCCCAGGAACCATCGCTGCACTTATTGCGTTTGGTGGTACGGTGAGACACCCCGACGAGCCAGGTAGGTGGAGACGATGAGCGATGTGCTCGAAGTCCGGCCAGGAGCAGTACGACCCGAAGATCTCGACGCGTTCGTTCGCGCGCTCGAAGGCATCGCCCCACAGGTCGGACAGACACCGCGCCTCGTCGGACCCGACGGCGTCGAGATCGAGCTGCCCGAAGGCATCCATGCCCTGCTTGTCTCCATTGTCGAGAACCTCCAGGCCGGCAACGGTGTCTCGGTCATCCCGATGCACGCCGAGCTCACGACAGTCGAGGCAGCCGAGATCCTGAACGTGAGCCGTCCCTTCCTCATCAAGCAGATCGAGGCCGGTGTGCTCCCCCACCACATGGTCGGGACGCATCGGCGCTTGCGATTGGCCGACGTGCTCGCCTACCGAGACCGGGTCGACGCCGAGGCAGAGGATGCTCTGGCCGCGATGACGGCTGAGGCCGAGGACCTCGGCCTCTACGACGAGTAACGACCGGCCTGTCCCGTGGCCGGCTATGTCGTCGTCCTCGACGCGAACGTCCTCTACGGGATCGACGTCACCGACCTGATGGCCTCGATGGCCACGCGCCGCCTGTTCCGGCCGCACTGGTCACCCCAGATCCTCGACGAGGTCGCGCGCAACCTCGCTAAACGGCCCGACCTCGACGAGGCGTCGATCGGGCGACGAATCGGGCACATGAACCGAGCGCTTCCCGACGCGCTCACGGACGTCCCAGACGAATTGATCGATGCGATGCCTGTGAACGAGAAGGACCGCCATGTCCTCGCGCTCGCCGTTCACGTGGGCGCACCGACCATCGTCACCGACAACCTCAAGGACTTCCCTCCCGAGTTGTGCGAGCCGTTCGACATCGAGGCTGTCAGCGCCGACGCCTTCACGCTGGCGCAGGTCCACCTCCACCGAGTGGACGTGCTCGCGAGCATCGACGCGATGGCTGCACGGCGAGGGCGGTTCCCAAAGACGAGGGCAGACATCATCGAGCGGCTGCGGACCCTGCTCCCGAATGCGATGGCCGAACTGGACTGATTCGGCTCAACGCATCGACTCTTCGACGAGCGCCTTCAGTTCGTGGTCGGGACTGATGTGGCGCTTGTAGAGCGGACTCATCGGGGTCTCGGCCAAGCGGACCGAGAGCGCCACGAGGTCGTCGTCGGCGCCGTGATCCTCGCGATGGACGTTGCCGAGGAAGGTGAACTCGTTCATCACGCCGAGCAGGCTGCGGCTCGCGGTCTTGGCGAAGCGACCCTCCCCCATCGATCTGATCTCGTGGTCGACGAAGCGGGGATCGATGCCATGCGCGTCGAGGACACGTCGAAGCTCATCGGGGAAGCGGACCGCCAGCGTCGCCGCTGGCGCGAGGGGCATGAACACGGGGAGCAGCGTGCGCTCGTTGACGAGGAGCGCCACCTGCGGCTTCCAGAACAACGCGGTGGCGTACCAGTTCCCCAGCTGCGTGGCCGGCTCAATCGGAGCGACGACCGGCTGCTTGACCCGATCGAGCAGCTTCTTGGTGGCATGGATGGTGAAGCCGGCTGGCGTGTCCACGTTCCTCAGCCTCGCGCGCCGTCACCCGAACAAGTCCAGGCCGAGGTCTTGCTCGATCGTGCGCTGGACAGGTTCTCGTTCTCGGGGGATGGCCATGACTTCGAGGCGGGCCATCATCTCAGCCTTCTCCCGTGGGCCGCCGAGAAGGGACGAGCGGTCTCGTTGAGCCGGGTCCCTGTCGATGCCGAGGTAGTGGCGATCGAGGATGGTGGCGCCACGCAGCCAGGTGGCCTGGTGCTCGGGGTCGGTCGGCACCGGTCCCAGGATGTGGAGGTGGTAGTCGCTCGGAGCGGCGGCGGTCCGCCACGCTCGGCTTCGCAGTTGCCGGTCGAGTTCGTGGTCGACGGCGTCGAGGAAGCCAGCCTCGTGCGCATGGTCTGTCTGGAACTGCTCGCGCTCACTCATCCCGCTGCAGGCGTCGTCGAGCTCCGTGGTGAGACGGTCGAGACCCCTCGACCGCTCGCCGATCTGGTCTCGTAGGTCCCGCATCTCGCTGCGCGTGCCGGGCCCTCGGAGCTTGCGGTCGGCGAGTTCGTTGTACCGGTAGACGAGCGGCTCGATCTCGCCTTGGAGCTCCTCACGTCGGGTGCTGAGGGCGGTGAGGTCATGGCTGCGGTCGGGTGGGCTGGCGGCGAGCACGGCGGCGAGGCGTTGCTTCTCCGCGACGAGGTCCTCGATGGGCCAGAACGCGAGGGGTTCGCCTGTGTCGATGGCGAGTCGCTTATCGCCTTGGCGGTGGAGCGTCGCCTGCACGGCCTCGACGGGATCGTCGGTGAGGGGCGGCGGGCCGTGGCCGGTGGAGTCGTCGATCTCGGAGGCGCCGATGAGGTAGAGGTGGTTCGTGATCCGACCGCGGCTGAGGGCGACGTAGCCGCGTTCGCGGAACAGCTCGTCAGTCCCCAACACAAGCCCGCGGTCGACGGTGGCGCCCTGGGTCTTGTGGATGGTGGTGGCGTACCCGTGGGCGATGTTGCCTTCGTCGAGGTAGTCCCTGGGCAGGAGAACGCGCCGTTCGTCGAGCGTGATGGTCAGCGTTCCGCGGTCGGGGTCGACGTCGTCGACGGTGGCTCGGGTGCCGTTGCAGACGCCGAGCCGCCGGTTGTTGCGGAGGCAGACGATCTGGTCACCGGCTTGGTACGGGCGGTCGTCGAGCACGGGTTCGGGGCCCGACACGTCACCGGATCGGACGAGGTAGGCGCGTGCTCGGCCGTTGAGGTCGTCGACGTCGTTCCGGCGGTATGCGGTCATGGCGACGGTGTCGCCGGCCAGCCGGTGTGACCACCAGTCGGCCACCATCGCCCGGCGAACGTCGATCGCCGTTGGCGCCTGCACGACCCGGTCGTTGTCCCGATACGCGGCGAAGGCTGAGTCGACATCACCCCACCGAAGTTCCTCGAGCGCATCGCGTTCCCACTGCGCGCGCTGGCGGCGGTTCTCCGTCAGCTCGATGGGATCGAGCCGTTTCGCGAGCCCGGTGAGCACACCTCCGGCGTCGATCTCGGGCAGCTGGTGGGGGTCGCCGACGAGCACGACCTTGGCGCCGGCTTCGTCGGCGGCGTTGAGGATGGGGGCGAGGTTGCGGGTTCCGGCCATGCCGGCTTCGTCGATCACGACGACGGTGCGGTCGTCGAGTCGGATGCGGTGGGCGTCGAGGTTGATCTGCAGCATCGCCAGGGTCATCGACTCGATGGCCGCGGTGGAGTGGAGCTCTTGGGCGGCGATCCCGGCCAGGGCGGCGCCGATCACGCGGTGTCCGCTGGCTTCCCAGGCCTCACGGGCGGCGTCGAGGGTGTAGGTCTTGCCGGTCCCGGCGGCGGCGCACACGACGTCGATGCCGTTGCCGCTCGTGCACAGCCGGGTGACCATCTCGGCCTGCTCGGCGGTCAGGGTCGGGCGTCGTTCCATCATCTCGGCGAGTACGTCGTCGGGCACGATCGCCGTTCCTTCGTCGGCCCGGGCGGTGGATCGGCCGACGACGTGTCGCTCGATCCCGATCAGCTCGGCGGTCGACCAGCGGACATCGCCGATGCCTGTCGCGGCGACGATCGTGCCGTCGGTTCGGCGGATCACGTTCGACGCCAGCAGGCCCGGCCCGTTGGTCTCGACGAGTCGGACGACCCCGGTCCGGTCGAGGACCTGGTCGGCCATCGCCTCGACATCGGCGACGGTCGCCCCGGCCGGGAGCCGGTTGCAGATGCCTCGCAGGACGTCTCGACGGTCGAACGTCGACGCCTGCTTGGTGAGGCCGTCGGCGCTCATCAGGTCGTCGGCGAGGGCTTCGATGTCGGTCTCGACGACGGCCCGCGGGACCCGATCGAGCGCCAGGGCGAGGTCGGCGGGGTCCCAACCGATCTCGGCGGCCTTGGCCTCCCACACGTCGCGCATCGACCCTTCGTCGAGCGTCACCTTCTTCGCCTTCCGGGTTGTCAGCGTGGCGAGCTGGGCGGCTCGGGCGGTGCGGAACCCGACGTCGTCGAGGTGTTCCTCGATCTCCCGGCGGCGGTCCGAGTAGTGATCCCGCACGTCGTCGTCGATCCCGACGACATCGGCGATGCCCTCCTTGATCGGTCCCCATTTGACGCCGAGACGGGCGGTGAGCTCTTGGCGGAGGTGGGCTTCGTAGAGGTAGCCGGCGGTCGAGGCGTGCAGGTACAGCCATCGAGCATCGAGTGTCCGCCAGTCCCCGTCGGCGCCTTCCGCCATGTTCGCGACGAGCACATGGGTGTGGAGGTGCGGGTCACCGGCGCGGCTGGTGCGGTGCCGGAACGCGGCAGCGACGAGCCCGTTCACCTCGACCTGGTTGACGCCGTTCTTGCCCGTACGGGATCGGGCGGCCTCGCGTTCGATGTACGCGAACGCTGCGTCGACCGCTGCTTCGTGTGACTCGCGCACGATCTGGGCCGTGTCGGGATCGCCGAGCCCTGCGAGTAGCGACACGGACTTCGGGGCGCGGAAGGTGAGGTCGAACCCGGCGACCTTGCGGTTCGGGAACCGCCCCATCCGCTCTGCGGTGGCCGGGTTCTCGCCGGCCCAGATGGCGTGCAGGTCACTCGCTTCGACCTCACCATCGAGGTCCAAGTCGTGACTCGCGGTACCGACCCAACGACCTGGTGCTTCGCCGACGCCGCGGTAGTACTCGTCGATGCCGTCGGCGACGGCGTTGAGGTAGTAGCTCTCGCCAGAGAGCTGAATCTTGCCGAGGGAGAGCACGAGGCGTGCTCCTTTCAGGTCAGTCCCGGCCGTGGCGCACAACGCCGTGGCCGGATGCGGCGACGCGGGATGGGGATGGTCCCGGCATCGGGATGCAAGTTCGTGGCTGTTCTTCGGGGGTCTGGGACGGTGTCGGGACCGAAGGGAGGCGACGCTCGACGCGAGGTGGCAGCGGGAGCGCGTCGAGGGGGTGGCTACGCCGGGCCCAGGAGGCTGAGCTGGTCGCCGGGAGTGCGCGGCAGATCTGAGGCAGTCGTTACCGGGGCGGCGTGGTGCGACACGGTGACGACGGTGAGGCCAGCAGATGCGAGATCCACGCGGTAGGTCGTTGACGAGAACCGGCCGGAGCGTTCCTCGCGGTGATCGACGCGCTGCACGATCCACGCGTCGATGAGACACCGGAACGCACGCGCCACCGAGTCCTTCGACACGCCAACGATCGCGGCGAGCGACCGCGAGCTGCACCGCACCTCGACCACGGTCCGACCGGGTGGGGCGTGCGCGGCGATCGCTTCGAGCACGAGCCAGCCGGTCGGCCCGACCTGCGCGCGCACGACGCCTGCGGTGTCCAGGTCGATTACGAGCTGCCGGCGGTCAGGCGGCATCGGTGGTGCCGAGCTGGGCGTCGATCCATGCGAGCAACGCCCGCTTGGGGACCCGCAGCGTGCGGCCGATGCGAATCGAGGGCAAGCCCTCGGCGCCGCCGGTTCGCTGGAAGGCGGCGACTTCGTCGTAGGCCCGGCTGCGACTGATCCGCAGCACCGCAGCGGCCTCGTCGACCCGGAGCATGTCGGGCAGGGTGTCGATATCCATGAGGGGTGTCTCCTGAGGGTGGGACCGCGCCATCCCCAGAGGGAGAACACGAAATTGATCCGTCTCTAGACACACCCACCCCAAAGTCGGGACGCGTCGCCAAATTTCTGAAATTTCCGGACGCAGGGTGACTTTGGAGTGGGGGGCCGTACCCCCTAACCCCACTGCCAACTCAGCGAACCGTCGCGCTCGACTTCGAGGAAGCCCGGACTTTCTGCTCGGGCCAGAACAGCCGAACGTGCCGTGTCACACTTTGCGTCGACATTCAGGTAGCGCCCCATCGCTGGGCGAACGAGGGAGACAGCCGTGGGGCCGGCAGGCGTGACCCAGCAAGAGCTCGAGAGCAGGTTGTGGGCCGCCGCCAACTCGCTGCGGGGCCCGGTCGACCCCTCGGACTTCAAGGCGTACATCTTCCCGCTGCTCTTCTACAAGCGGATCAGCGACACCTGGGACGCCGAGCACGCGGCGGCCGAGGCCAAGTGGGGTGACGACCTCGACGGCGAGATCGAGGCCGACTACCACCGGTTTACGATCCCGGACGGCTGCCACTGGGCGGACCTCCGCCGCGTGCACGAGAACGTCGGCGTCGCGCTCCAGAAGATCCTGGACCGGATCCAGCAGGCGAACCCCGAGTCGCTCGCTGGGATCTTCGGTGATGTCGCCTGGGGCAACAAGGACAAGCTGCCCGAGACGTCGCTGCTCAACCTCATCGAGGCGTTCGGCACGCTCGACCTGTCACCCGATCGGGTTGGCCACGACATCCTCGGCAATGCCTACGAGTACCTGCTCAGGCAGTTCGCTGACGAGTCGGGGAAGAAGGCTGGCGAGTTCTTCACGCCCCGCGCCGTCGTTCGCCTGCTCACACGCATCCTCGACCCACAGCCGACCGACTCGGTCTATGACCCCGCCTGCGGATCGGGAGGCATGCTCGTCGAGGCGGCGAACGAGGTCGTCGAGGCCGGCGGCTCTGTCCGCCAAATGCGCTTCTACGGCCAGGAGGTCAACCTCACCACGGCCGCGATCGCCCGCATGAACCTGTACCTCCACGACATCGAGGACGCCCGTGTCGTGCGCGGAGACACGCTGCGCCAGCCGAAGTTTCTCGACAAGCGGGGCCGCCTCGAGAAGTTCGACGTCGTGATCGCCAACCCGCCGTTCTCTCTGAAGAACTGGGGAGCAGACACTTGGGTCTCTGATGCTTGGGGGCGGGCCGGTTGTGGCGTGCCTCCGGCCGGGTACGCCGACCTGGCTTGGGTGCAGCACATGGTGGCGTCGATGGACGACGAACTCGGAAGGGTCGGAGTGGTGATGCCCCACGGTGTGCTCTTCCGCGGCGCGGCCGAGGCCAGGATCCGCCAATGCCTCATCGAAAGCGACCGGCTGGAAGCTGTTATCGGCCTCGCTCCGAGTCTCTTCTACTCAACCTCTATCCCCGCTGCTTTGCTGATCTTCAGAGCGTCGAAGGAGGTCGAGCGGCGGGGCGCGGTGCTGTTCGTGGATGCCTCCGGCCGATTCTCCAAGGGCCGGAACCAGAACTCGATGGGTGTCGATGATGTGGAGGCAATCGTCGCAGCTGTCCGCGACGGATCTAGCGATGAACTCACCAACATCGATGTTCGGCTCGTCGACCATGCGGTCATCAAAGAGAACGGGTGGGATCTGAACATAGGGCGGTATCTGTACTCGTCGGACTCGGACGCGCTCGACGCTACGGCCGCACTTGAACTCCTCGCCATGTCGCAGGCGGAGCTGCGAGACGCTGAGGAACGCCTCGCCGATCGACTCAAGGCAGCGGGATATGGGTGAGAATTGGAGCGAAGCGACCCTGGGCGAAGTCGCTGAGTACTTCAATGGCTATCCGTTCAAGCCCGCTGACCTGGGGACCGAAGGCCTGCCGGTGATCCGTATCAAGCAGCTGCTTGACGAACGCGAGCCGGTCGACCGGTCCGTGGTCGATGTACCCGAACGCTGCTTACTCGGAGACGGCGACCTCGTCTTCTCATGGTCCGGAACCCTCGCGGTCCGGATCTGGAACCGAGGGCCTGCCCTGCTGAATCAGCACCTGTTCCGCGTCGTCGAGCGAGCGGGCATCGACAAGGCGTGGCTAGCGCTCGCCCTTGAGGATGCACTCGCTGGTCTGGAGTCCAAGACGCACGGCACGACGATGCGGCACATCACAAAGGCTGAGTTGCTTCCGCATCCCGTTCTTGTCCCTCCCATGACCGACCAACGGCGGATCGTCGACGTCATCACCGCGATCGACCGAGTGGTGCGTGCTCTACACCGCGAGCTGGATTCAGCCGAGCGCCTGGTAGCAGCGCTGCGCTTCGAGCTGATTGAGGCCCCGGAGTGGGATCGCAAGCCGCTCGACGATCTCTTGACCAAGATCGACGGCGGTCGCAGCCCCGTCACGGAGGGGCGCCCACCAGCCGAGGGTGAACGCGGAGTCCTCAAGCTGAGCGCGGTCCGGCCCGGGCGATTCGACCAGCTTGAGACGAAGGCTCTAAGGGACGACACGCCAATGCCACGTGCAGCTCTGGTAAGCGTCGGCGATGTTCTGATCACGAGGTCAAATACGCCCCAAACGGTTGGGGCTGTCTGCTTCGTCGACCGGGTCCTCCGTGAGACTTACCTCAGCGACCTGACCCTGCGATTGAAGCCAGGACCTGAGGTTCAGCCTGCGTACCTTGCCGAGGCGTTGAACACCACTCGGTCCCGGTCCCAGATCATGGCATCGGCCAGCGGCACGTCAGGCTCGATGCGCAAGATCTCGAGGCGGGTCATCACGGCCTATGAGATCCCCGTGCCTCCAATCGCAGAGCAGGACAGAGTTCTGAACATCATCGGGGACGCCAAGAACCTCGTGCAGTCTGCCGAGACAGCCTTGAGGGCCGCCGAGCAGACCCGACGGAGTCTGGTCGCCGACCTGCTATCGGGTACCCACAAGATTCCCGACTCGTATGACGAGCTGCTGGAGCGCGCATCGTGAGCGACTTGGCGGAGTCCGCTGTCCAGGCTGCGCTCGTCGATCGGCTAACGAAGAGCGACCTCGGTTGGCGCTTCGCCGGTCCGGCCGACCTTCCTCGTCAGCTCGATGGCGTGATGCTCGAGGAGTACGTGAGCGAGGCACTCGTCCGGTTGAACCCCGTGATCGCCCAGCGCCCTGAGCGAATCGAGGAAGTTCTGCCTCGCCTGCGGGCCACGCTGCTCGCGGTAGCCAACGATGGCCTCGTCGCCGCCAACGAGGAGATGACGGCCTGGCTGTGCGGCCGCAAGACGATCAAGTTCCTCGACACCGAGGACTACGTGCCGGTTCGCTTGATCGACTTCGACGAGCCGAGGTCGAACCGGCTGGTCGTGTCGACTGAGGTGACTTTCGCTCCCGGTCACGAGGAACGCCGTTACGACCTCGTTCTGTTCGTGAACGGCTTCCCGCTGGTGGTCGGCGAGACGAAGACACCGATCAGCAAGCACACGTCGTGGCTGAACGGAGCCAACGACATCTACAACGGTTACGAGGTGAAGACCCCGGCCTTCTTCGTGCCCAACGTGCTGTCGTTCGCCACCGAGGGCAAGGACCTGCGCTACGGAGCCGTGCGCCAGCCGCCCGAGACCTGGCTGCCGTGGTCGAGAACGACCGACGAGCTGCTCCTGCCCGGGATGGCTTCCGTCCTGCGATCGGCTGAGCTACTCCTCGCTCCGGAGATGATCCTCGACATCCTCCGGACCTACACGCTGTTCTCTCGGCGGTCGTCCACCCAGGGCGGCTACGTCATGAAGGTCATCCCCCGGTACCCGCAGGTCGAGGCCGTCGACAGCATCGTCGAACGGGTGCGGGACACGGCGAAGCGCCAGGGCCTCGTCTGGCACCACCAGGGCTCGGGCAAGACGCTGCTCATGGCCTTCGCCGCGGCGAAGCTGCGCCAACAGCTCGACCTCGACGCGCCGACGATCCTCGTCGTGCTCGACCGCCTCGACCTGATCGAGCAGGTCCAGGGCGAGTTCGCATCAGTCGGCATCCCAGGCCTGAGGGTCGGCGAGACCAAGGACCAGCTTCGCCGACTGCTGAAGGAGGACGCCCGCGGCGTGATCGTAACGACGATCTTCCGCTTCAAGGATGCCGGCCTGCTCAACGACCGACCGAACATCGTGGTGATGGTCGACGAGGCACACCGCACCCAGGAGGGTCGCCTCGGGCTCGACATGCGCGAGGCGCTACCGAACGCCAAGTTCATCGGGCTGACCGGTACGCCGATCTCGACCGACGATCGCAACACGTGGGCGACCTTCGGTGATCCGGACGATCCGGACGGCGTGCTCAACCACTACTCGGTGGAGCGGTCGATCGCCGACGGTGCGACGTTGCCGATCCACGTCGAGACGCGCCTCGTCGACTTCCACATCGACCACGACGCCCTCGACCAGGCCTTCGCCGAGCTGGCTGAATCCGAGGGCCTCGACGAGCGGGAGACCGGCATCGTCGCCAAGCGGGCGTCCCGTGTCGATCAGATCATGAAGGCGCCGGATCGCATCGCGGCGGTGTGCGCCGACATCGTCGAGCACTACCGGTCGAAGGTCGCTCCGCTCGGACTCAAGGCACAGGTCGTGGCGTTCGACAGGGAGCTGTGCGTCGCCTACCACGACGCGATCACCGCGCTGCTCGAACCAGGCGAGGAAGCCACCGTGGTGATGACCACCGCCAAGGGCGATCCAATCGAGTGGGACGCGTGGGACCGCGATCGTGACGCCGAGGCCAAGGTGAAGGACCGGTTCCGAGACGTCGACGACCCGCTGAAGATCCTTATCGTCACCGCGAAGCTGCTGACCGGGTTCGACGCGCCGATCGAGGGCGTCATGTACCTCGACAAGCCGCTCCGAGCGCACACGCTGTTCCAGGCGGTGTGCCGGACCAACCGACGGTGGTCGAACCCGAACACCGGCCAGGAGAAGCTGCACGGCCTGATCGTCGACTACGTGGGCATGGGCAACGAGCTGGCGAAGGCCGTCGCCGTTAGGGACACGGGCGTCCGCAAGGCGCTCCCGAGCGATGTGGACGAGCTCGTGGCGCTCCTCGGCGAGTACATCGACACCTGCATGGCGCGCTTCGTGAGCGTCGACCGGCACGCTTCCGGATTCGAGCAGCTCTACGCCGCGCAGGAGTGCTTGCCCGACCAAGTGACCAGGGACGCCTTCGCCGCCGAGTTCATCCGGGCCGAGGGGTTGTTCGAGTTCCTGTGGCCCGACACCGCGCTCAAGCCAGTGGAGAGCGACTACAAGTGGCTGGCGCGGATCTACAAGTCGGTAACGCCGACGGATGCACCCGATCGGCTGCTCTGGCAGCGCCTCGGGGCCAAGACGGCTGAGCTGATCCACGAGCACCTGTCTGACGTGACCGTCGATGGCCGAGGGCTGGAGACTGTCGCCATCGACGCCGGGGTGTTCGAGGCGCTGCGCCAGCTCAACCTGTTCCCCGACATCGACGAGGGCGACGAGCCCGAACCGCCGACCGTCGAGGATATCCTCGACAAGCTCGAGACCCGGCTACAACGCAAGCTCGCCGGCGGCACGAGCCACCCGGTATGGGTGAGCCTCGCCGACCGGCTCGAAGCGCTCCGCCGGGCGAAGATCGACTCGGCCGCCGCTTCGGTCGAGTTCCTCAAGCAGCTCCTCGAACTGGCCAAGGACCTCGTCGAGGCCGAGAAGGCCGACGAGGAAGGGCGTCTCGACGACATCAAGGTGGTCGACGCAGACAAGGGCGCGCTGACGCAGATCCTCGCCGAGTACGCGCCGCCCGACGTCCCGGTGATCATCGAAACCGTCGTCGAGAAGATCGATGCCATCGTCCGGCCCGTCCGAGGCACCGGCTGGCAGGAGAGCCAGCCCGGCGACCGCGAGGTCCGCCAACAGCTCCGCCTCGTCCTTAAGGACAGCGGCCTGCCACCGCAAGGCGAGATCTTCGACCGCGCCTACGCCTACATCCGCGAGCACTACTGAGAGCGCTCGGCCATGGCGAACGCCCTCACCCCCGGACTAGGTACCTCGACTGCCGACGCGTGTGCTGTGCCTAGCGGATCGACTGCGGGCGGCGACAAGTGACTATCCCGTCGTTCGCCATGCACGACCTCGGGTGGCACGCGTTCCAGCAGCTCTGCCACACAGTGCTCCGAGAGGTACTCGGTCAAGAGGTTGTCTCCTTCCTCGACAACAACGACGGGGGCCGAGATGGAGCGTTCGCTGGGAAGTGGGCGCCCAACCCCGGCTCTCTCCTTGAGGGCGAGTTCGTCGCGCAGTGCAAGCACACGGCGAAGCCTGGAGTCACCATCGGTCCGAGCGACCTTGTCGACGAGCTCGACAAGGCAGAGCGGCTCGTGAAGGCCGGCCGATGCGACGTCTACGTGCTCATGACGAACGCAGGCGTCACCGGGCAGAGCGAGGGCAGGATCAGAGCGGAGCTGAAGGCTCGAGGCGTGAAACACGTACTCGTACTCGGATCCACGTGGCTCAACCAGACAATCGCAGAGTCGAGTCGCTTGCGCCGGTTGGTCCCACGTCTCTACGGACTCGGCGACCTCACCCAGATCCTCGACGACCGGGCCTACAGCCAAGCCCGAGCCGTCCTCGACGCCATGAGGTCCGACCTCGACAAACTCGTTCTGACCAGCACATACGAGCGGGCGGCACACGCGTTGGCGGACAACGGTTTCGTGCTCCTCGTCGGTGCGCCCGCCACGGGGAAGACAACGATCGCCGCACAGCTTTCGCTTGGGGCAGCGGACGAGTTCGACATCGCCGTCGTGAAGATCGACTCGATCGCCGACCTCCAGGACCGATGGAACCCCGACGAACGACAGCTCTTCTGGCTCGATGACGCGTTCGGTGCCACCCAATTCGATCGATCGCTCGCGTGGGCCTGGACGACGGGAGCTCAGCGAGTGAACGGCGCGATCAAGGCGGGCAGCATGTTCGTGCTGACTTGTCGCGACTATGTCTTCAAGGCGGCGTACAGCTACTTGAAGCCTGGCTCCTTCCCACTCTTCAACGAAGCACAGGTTGTGGTCGATGTGGCCGACCTCACCACCGACGAGCGACAGCAAATCCTGTACAACCACCTGCGGCACGGCCGGCAGCCGAACTCGTTCCTGGAAAGGCTGCAACCGAATCTCGAAGCCACGGTCCGCCATCCTGGCTTCACCCCGGAGCTTGCTCGCCGACTGGGTGACCCGGCCTTCACCGGTCGTGTGATGCCAGGGGTACCAGAATCTCTCGCGTCGTTCTTCGGGCGGCCGAGCGAGTTCCTGCGGGATGTGATGGCGGGCCTGGACACCGACGCACGCGCAGCACTCGGCCTGATCTTCGTCAACCACGACTGGCTTCCGAGTCCGATCATCCCAAGCACCCAAGATGAGGACCTCCTTGCTCGCCTAGGAAGCACGCTCGGAGGTGTCACGACTTCGCTTGAGGCTCTTCGAGGCAGCCTCGTTCAGCACATCGTCCGCAACGGGGCGAGCGGCTGGGTGTTCGCGCATCCCACGATGGTCGACGCGTACGCGGACCTCTTGCGGTCACCCGAGCTTCTCCACCACTTGCTGACCGGGTTCCCGCTTGACGTCCTCCTCAGCGAGGTCACATGCGGTGACGTAGGGGTCCAGGGCGCAGTCATCGTCCCCGCCACCAACTTCAGCACGGTCCTCGACAGGCTTGAGGAACCCCTTCCCAAAGGCGACGAGGCCTGGCGAGCGCGGAATCGGCGGACCAGCTTCCTGTCCACGCGCTGCGATGAGCAGTTCCTTCAGATGTGGCTCAGTCGAGACCCGGCCAGGCTCGACCGTCTCGCAGAGCCCGGGCTCATGCTCGAAGGGGACCCGGACAACGAACTTGTAGCTCGATTGAACGAGTTCGGATTGTTCCCTGAGGCGATGCGGTCGACGTTCGCCGCGGAGCTCATCCGCTACTGCATCACAGGAGTCGACCCAGCAGTTCTTTGGAACGAGCGACTCGCTTCGATCCTGTCGGAAGCCGAGCGTGCGTCTCTCCTGGAGCGAGTGAGATCAGAGCTTCTCACGGATCTGCCCAAGGTCATCTCGAGCTGCACCGACGATTGGCATCGACCCAACGGTCCCGAGTCGGCGGTAGAACCGCTCCGGGAACTCGTCTACTACTTGCCCAAGACCTTTCCTGACGACACCGATGTCGCGGCCGCTGCGAAGGAACTCGATCGGCTACTCGACGAGTGGGTTGCCAACCAGGACTGGGAGGATCCGGACGAGAGTCGAGCCTCGGGGCGCACGACCCCGTCGGTCACCGCCGGTGGGGGCACCGCATCTCAAGACCGGAGTGTCTTCGAGGACCTGCTGGATGGGAGGCGCGCTGGCACCTGAGCAGATCGACGTGCCTTCTATCCGCCAGGTACGAGCCGACCTGATCCGGTGGGTTCTGAGCATCGCCTGCGATTCACCAACCCGGCTTCGAGAAATCTGCAGCGTCTGCCGTGCCGCATACTCTCCCTCTAGCTCGTCGACGTCCAGACATCGAGGGCCGCTACTTCATCCTGGTTGAAACCGAGCAGCCGCAAGGCGTGCACACGGCAAAGCTCCTCTACTGCGGAGGCCCAAGGCCGGAGGTCATGAGCGTCGTAGTGGCGATTCCCGTGCATGAGGTCGTTTCTGAGCACTCGGATCTGAACGTCGATCGTCTTCTTGTCGTCGGCCTGCATCGACCGTCCAATCTCCGTCTGCAGTAGGTCGGTGAGTGCCTTCTGGACTTGTGGTGGAGCCATTGCGACGAGGTCGCGGAGTCGCCGATCGAGCGAGTCGATGCGCCGGCTGCTCCACTTCTCCTTGATGAACTGCAAGTCGTCCCTCGCGACCCCCGTCGACTTCAATCGTTCGAGAACGTCCTTCCGTCGCTGGGCGTAGTTCGCCTGTGCTTGCTCATCCTCGGCGGCGTGCTCAGCGGTGTGGAGAGATTCGAGCGCCTGGATGAGGAACTCCAGACGCGCGTGCTCGGGCAGCTCGGGTTGGAACAGAACCAGCCGCAGCAGCCGGAGAAAGACGTTGTCGTCGGTGTCGATATCACGCCAGCGGCTGACGATGTCGATGAAGGAATGAGGCAGCGAAGGGAACCGCACCAACGGCCTCGTCTCGTCGTGATCTGGACGAACTGCTTCGTAGGGTTCCTGCATGATTCCGGAGCCGAACAGCTGGCCTGTCACACGCTTGCCCTCCGGAGGCTCCTCTTCGACGCTCCAGCTGAGGGTGGCCCACGACAGCTCTTGCTTGACATTCGTCAGGAAGGTGACAACGCGCCAGAGTGGCTCCAGCCACCGCCGGATCCACTCCTCCGGCGTCATGGGCGCACTGGCCGTCAACGTCAACACGGGCGCGAAACGCAGTCGGTGCTGGAATCCATCGGTGATGGTGAAGCTCCCGTCGTAGCTGGCTTCGAGCTTCAACGATCCCGAGTCCCACAGGAAGTGGGCGTCGTTGTCGAGCGTCGCGCTATAGGTCGGGTCGTCCGACTCGAACGGCGTCTTCGGCCAGGTGACGGACCTGATCGGCGACACGCCGAACAGCGGCACAAGGCCAGTGATCTGGACCCGCATCTTGTTGAGCCTGAGCTCGGGTACCTCGGCGATGCCCAGTCCGGCCAGTGCCCAGCCGCCGGCAGCGATGGACCGATCAGGGAACCAGGTCGACAGGTGCGTGTCACCGATGACGACATCCTGGCCGGACCGGAGTCGCCCTCGGAGCAAGCCGATCTCGGACTCCTGCGGGAACGACCGCATCGGAGCTCCAAGGCCATCGGGTTCGCCATAGATGCCAGCTCGCGGCGACCGGCCGGCACGAGCTTCGAAGTTGCCAGCGAAGGTGCGCCCATCGAGCACCCACTCGGCCTCGTAGCTATCGGGCTTCAGCGTGAGTGATGGGAAGTCCGACATGGCTGCTCCGAGGTCGACGGCGAGGCGTGCTTGATTGTTGTCGCGTCGGGTTCCGACGCGCACAGAACCATGCCGACGGCGCTGGCCGCCGAGGCTGACTGCACCTGGCGGCGCGAGACGTGCACGACGTCGCGTCGCTCATCCTCGCCCACCTCGACGAGCGCTCGTCGCCAGCTCTACTAAGTCCTGTGGCACGCTGTGGCACGAAGCCGAATTCGGCAGCGCGAGCAGGTGCGAACTCTGCGCCAAGCTGAGAACGGCTGACCGCCTTCCGCCACCCTTCGGCGTGCCACATTCGTGCCACAACGGAAAGAGTTTCAGCGGATCGGGGCGGACGGGTTGGTACCAGGAAAACGGGTCTGAGCTGCCCGTTTGTCCATCGGCGCAGGTCAGCGAATCGGACCTGATCGAATTCCCAAGCTGAGAACGCGGGTTCGATTCCCGTCACCCGCTCGTGTGAGAAGGCCCTGGCCACGCCCGGCTTCGGGTGGCCTGGGCCTTCGCCGTTCAGGGGCCGACGCGGTGCCTTCGCAGCCTCACCAGACCGTGTCCGGAGTCGACGTCCACTGGATTGCCTCCTTAGAGCACTCGACGTATCGTATGACGTATGCGCGACGTTGCGGTACACGTTAGGGCGACGAGGAGACCATGACGACGCTGACCTCCCTGCTGGACCACCTCTACGAGGGCGACGTGGTCGACACCGCCGACCTGGCGCGGGTGAGCGACACCAATCCTCGGAGCGTGGCCCGGTGGAAGGCCGAGGCCGCGACCCCACGCCGGCAGGCGGAGGAGCGCCTGCTCGAGCTCCGCGCGGTCGTCGACCTCGCTCGACGGATCATGCGCGACGACGCAGCCCGGTTCTGGATGCGCTCGCCGAACCCCGATCTCGGCTACGAGAAGCCCCTCGACCTCATCGCTGCCGGTCAGTACCAGCGGGTGGTCGACCTCCTCCTGGCGTTGGCGGAGGGCGTGACCGTCTGACATGCCGTCGTTCGACCCGCGGGTGCTCGGCCATCTCCCCGGAACCGCCCTCTCCGCCGTCGCCTATCGGAACCAGGCGAGAGGCTTCGATCCTCGTAGCGGTGACGGCGCACGTCGACTCGGCGGGCGGTTCAACCCGCCGCACAGCTTCCCGGTCCTCTACCTCTGCGTGACCCGACCCTGCGTCGTCGCAGAACTGACCCGACGAGCCGAGCGACAGGGGCTCGACGTCGATGCTCTGCTGCCGCGCGAGCTGTTCGAGATCAGCGCCGATCTCGACAAGGTCCTCGATCTCACCGACACCGCGACCCTGGACGCGCTCGGTATCGCTCCGCCCGACCTCGTGCGGGAGGGCCACCGGTTCACCCAGGAGATCGGCGAGGCCGCCCACGAGCACGCCTTCCAAGCCATCCGCTCGCCGTCCGCCACCGGAGTCGACAACACCCTGGCGATCTTCCCCGAGAAGCTCGCGGGCGCCGTCCTCGACGTGAGACTCCTCGGCGAGTGGAGCACGGCCGCTGACCTTGCTGGCCTGTAGCGGCCCGGGCCACGAGCCTGGGGCTTCGTCGTTCCGGGCTCGGAACGCGCGGAACGGGCAGCCGGTCGGGCGGAGGCGGCGGCGCCAGTCAGTCCCGTCGGTCTTCGCGGCGCGCCTTGCGGCGTCGGTGACGGCGCAGCACGCCCAGCCCGAACCAGACCAGCGCGCCGATAAGCGCGGCCGCGAGGGTGAGCAGCCAGACCGGCCAGGTGAAGCTCCAGAACAGGAACTCGACCTTCACGTCGTCGGTGTTCTGGATCATGAAGATGACCAGCGCGGCCACGCCGGTGAGCGAGGCGATCGCGCCCCCGCCGAGTCGGAGCCCCTGGCTCCCCGCCTCGCCGCTCGTGCCGTCACCGCCACCCCGCTGGACCATGACGCCCCCCGTGGTCGTGCCGAGCCGGGCAGACAGCCCGCCCAGCGATCGGCCAGAGCGTGTCACACATCCCGGGCGCGCCGGAGCCGCACGACCGCCCACACCGTGCCGTCAGCCGGAGATCAGGCTGGCCAGCGCCCACAACGCGGCGACGAGGCCGACCGCGGCCATCACCAGGCTCCGCCCCACGGGCGCCCGGCGCAGGTCACCCTCCCCGGGCGCGGGCGGCGGCCGGAGCAGGGCCAGCACGTTGCCCACGAAGAGCGCGCCGCCCAGGGCCAGCAACAGCCACTCGAGCAGATCCTCGCCGAGGAACACGCATCCCTCCCGGGCGCCCGGCCGGCCGCGGCCGGGTCGCTCGACGGAGGGTACCGCCCCGGCCGGCCCGGCCCCACGCCGCGACCCGACCACCGAGCGTGGGCGAGCGGCTCAACTCCGGGGACGGATCGTCCGATAGGGACGCGCCGGCGGAAATCGCCCCCGCCGGCACCGCGACGGGGCGGGGGTCACTCCCTCCAAACGCATCGCCACCGGTGCTCGCCCAAGCAGGCACCACCGTGGCCTCCGCCCCGCCGCACCTCCCTACGGGGAGGGGTCGACCTGCAGGTCCGCGTCGCGCACCTCGCCCGACACGTCCACCGCCACGGTGGTGTCGACGGCCTCGGGCCGGCGGATCTCGACCTCGACCGGGGCACCGGTCGAGGGGTCGAAGCAGAACCGGGCCTCGTCGCCGTACGGGGGCGCGGGCAGCGCCACCGTCCGCGTCAGCCGGAAGCACGACTCCCCCACGGCCGTCACCGCGTAGAGCGCCGTGGGCCCCGTGACGTAGCGGCGGAGCAGGGCCACCTCCCGCCGGACCTCCTCGTCGTAGGGCCCCGCCGGCCCGCCGTCACGGCACTGCACCCTGCCCAGGGGATCGGTCGTGCACGACAGGACTCGCCCGTCGAGGCGCGACTCCGTGGACCCGAAGCCCGTGAGCAGCCGGTCGGGGGGCCGCTGCACGGCCAGCACCGGCACCTGCAGCGAGCCCCGCCCCTGCAGCGAGCGGCGCTCGAACACCGACGCCACCCGCCACGTGCCCTCGAGGCTGCGCTCCCAGGCCTGGAGGAAGGACTGCGTCGCCTCCGGGTCGGCCTCCGCGACCGGCCCGGGCCCCGGTGGCGCGGACTCCGGCGCCGACGGCAGCCAGCCCGCGACGCTGACGACGACCGTCAGCACGACCCCGGCGACCAGGCCGGCGACCGCGCCCACCGTGGGAGGACCGGCACGCACGCCGGGACGGTACCGGTGCCGGCCCCCGCTGCGGAGCGCACCCCGCCGCCGACGGCTCGCCGCCGTGGGAGACTGACCCGACCGTCGATGCCGACCTCAGGGGGGACGGATGGGCTTCCACCACGTCGCGCTGGCCACCAGGGACCTCGAGGCGACCCACCGCTTCTACACCGAGGTGATGGGCTTCCGCCTGGTGAAGGTGGTCGCCGGGGCCACGCCCGAGCAGACCGGCTGGTCGAAGCACGTGTTCTACGAGACCGGCAACGGCGAGCTGATCGCCTTCTGGGAGCTCCACGACCCGGCGATCGGCGACGAGTTCCCCACCGACCTCAACCGCTCCATCGGGCTCCCGGTGTGGGTGAACCACGTGGCCTTCGACGCCCCCACGCTCGCCGACCTCGAGGCGCACACGCGGCGCTGGCGCGAGCACGGGATCACCGTGGCCGAGGTCGACCACGACTTCTGCATCTCGATCTACGCCACCGACCCCAACGGGATCATGGTGGAGTTCTGCCACACGGTGCGGCCGTTCACGCCCGACGAGCTCGACCACGCGCAGCGGGTCGTGCTGGCCAGCGAGGTGGCGCTGGAGGCCACGCCGCCCGTGCGGATCCACCGGCCCCTGGGCGCCCCCACGCCCGCGTGAGCGGCGCGGCAGCCGATCGCCGGCCGCTCCTCGGGTACTGGCCCGACCCGGCCGACGCTCCGAAGGTCGAACCGGGCCGGGAGCCGCTCGCCCTCGTCACCCCCGACGGCATGGTGGTGCGCGGGGTGCTGTGGACGCCGCCCGGTGGCGCCCCGTGGCGGACGGCCGTCGTCCTCGCCCACCCCCGGGGCGACTTCTCGGTGCACTACGCCTGCCCTCTGCTCGCCGCCGCCGGCTACGCGGTGCTGGGAGTCGCCACCCGGTACGTCAACAACGACACCGACTGCCTGCACGAGCAGTGCGTGGTCGACGTGGCCGCGGCGGTCGACGAGCTCCGCCGGCGCGGCGCCGAGGCGGTCGTGCTGCTCGGCAACTCCGGAGGCGGCTCGCTGCTCGCCCTGGCCCAGGCCGAGCGCCGGCTGGGCGACGCCTTCATCGCGCTGGCCGCCCATCCCGGCGAGGGCGTGTTCATGCTGCAGGTGGTCGACCCCTCCGTCGCCGACGAGTCGGACCCGTTCTCCGTCGACCCCGACCTCGACATGTACGACCCGGCGAACGGCTGGCGGCCGTGGCCGGAGCCGTCGTCGTACGACCCCGCCTGGTTGGCCCGGTACCGGTCCGCCCAGCGAGCGCGGGTGGCGCGCATCGACGCTGCGGCCAGCTCGGCCCTCGACGACCGGGCCGCCGCCGGTGAGGAGGCTCGCGGGCTCGAGCGGGGATCGACGGCCTGGAACCGGGTCCGCCGCCGAGCCGTGCACGCCCGCTACCTCACGATCTACCGGACGCTCGCCGACCCCGCCTACCTCGATCCCACGATCGACCCCGACGATCGGGCCCTCGGCACCGTGTTCGCGTTCCCCGACCCCCTCGACGCCAACTACGGCTACGGCGGGCTGGCCCGGGTGATGACCGCGCGCGGCTGGCTCTCCACCTGGTCCGGGCTGTCGTCACACGCCGCGCTGGCCGACACGCTGCCGAGGGTGACCGTGCCGACGCTGGTCGTGCACCCGACCGGCGACACCGAGATCCGCCTCCACCAGGCCCGGGCCATCCGCGACGCCACCGGTTCCGACGACGTCACCTACCACGAGCTGGCCGGGGCCCCGCACTACCTCCACGGGCACCGGCGACCGGCGGCCGAGCTCATGGTGGAGTGGCTCCGGGCCCGGCTGCCCTGAGCCTGCCTCCGCCACCGGCCGAGGACCGGGCGGTGCGGGCCGCGACGCGGGCCTGACGGAGCGGCTCGGGGGTCCGGGCCCCCGTGGCCACGGCCAACACCACCTCCACGGCGGTGGTCACGTCGGTGCGCCACGCGGCGTGCACCGCCACCGGGCGCACCCCGCGCCGGGTGCAGACCCACCGGCCCACCTCCTCGCCGTCCAGCACCAGGGGTGCGGTGGCACCCCTCCGGTCGGCCGGGAACGGGCCCTCGGCCCGCAACGGCCGGTGCGTCACCCCCACCGTCGGCACGCCCAGCACCGCGCCGAGGTGGACCGCGAGGCCGCACCGGCGCGGGTGGTCACGACCGGTGGCATCGACCAGCAGCACGTCGGCCCGCACCGGCAGGGCCCGGACCGCGGCCTCGAGGGCCGGGCCCTCGCGCAGCGCGAGGAGGCCGGGAACGTAGGACGCCCCGGCCACCCCCGGCACCGCGACCGCCGCCACCAGCAGGCCCCGCCGCACGAGGGCGGCGCCACCCCAGCAGCGATCACCGGGACGCCCGGGCCCCTGCTCGCCCCGGACGAAGGCCACGAAGCACCCGGCCGCCAGCACGGACGCAGGGTCGTCCGGCCGCCACCCCGCCGGGGTCAGGGCCGCGAGCCGCCGCTGCTCGCCCTCCAGCGCGGCCGCGCCCACGGGCCAGGTGATGTCCACGATCCAAGCGTCGCGCCGCGAGGGGGAGCGTGGGACGCCTCAGACGCTGATGCTCCAGAGGTCGTGGGCCAGCACGATGTCGCCGGCGAAGTGCTCGGCCGCCTGCGCGATCCACGCCGCCTCGTCGCCGGGCTGCGGCGGGGGCACCAGGTGGGTGAGGACCAGGGTGCCCACGCGTGCCCGAGCCGCGGTGCGGCCGGCGTCGGCGCACGACGAGTGGTAGTCGAGCACGTCCTGGAGCCGGGCCGACGGGATGGCCCGGATCAGGTCGGGGCGCACCACGGTCTGGACGTACACGTCGGCGTCCGCGCACAGCCCGTCGAGCCCCGCGCAGGGCACCGTGTCACCGGCGAGCGCGACCACCGCCCCCTCCGCCTCGATCCGGTAGCCCACGGTCGGCGTGACGGGTCGGTGGTCGGTCGGTGCGGCCACCACGCGCACCCCGTCCGCCTCCCAGGCCACACCGTCGAGCACCTCGGTGACCTCGACCGGCGGCGGCCAGCCGAGGTCGTCGTGGTGGGCCAGGCGGTAGCCCACGTCGGTCTCGAGCATGGAGAGGGTCCGCTCCACGAACGTCGCCGTGCCCGGAGGGCCGGTCACCCGCAGCGGGCTGGGTGCCGGCGCCATCGCCCAACGGGTGGTGACCAGGTCGTTGAAGTCGGTGACGTGGTCGCTGTGGAGGTGGGTGAGGAGCACCCGGTCGAGGAACAGCGGCGAGGGGATGCCGGCCGCGGCGAGCCGGAGGAGCACGCCCCGCCCGCAGTCGACGAGCAGGTTCCGGCCGGCCGCCCGCACCAGCGTGGCCGGGCCGGCCCGGTCGGCATCCGGGATGGGCGAGCCCGTCCCCAGCGTGACGACATCCACGAGGATCCCCCTGGTTTCGGCAGTGATCGTGCCAGAACCCTAGGCTATCCCAGCGCCCGCCGCAGCGCCCCGACGTGCTCGGGGCTCACGTGAGCGCCTCCGCGCGATAGCGGCTGAGGCGGTTGTGGGCCCACAGCGACACGTACACCAGCCCCACCAGCACCGGGACCTCGATCAGGGGCCCGACCACGCCGGCGAGGGCCTGCCCCGAGGTCGCGCCGAACACGCCGATGGCCACGGCGATGGCCAGCTCGAAGTTGTTGCCCGCGGCCGTGAACGCCACCGAGGTGTTCCGGGCGTAGGAGAGCCCGAGCCGGTACCCGAGGGCGAACGAGCCGGTCCACATGATGGCGAAGTAGGCGAGGAGCGGCAGGGCGATGCGCGCCACGTCCAGGGGCTGCGACGTGATGTTGTCGCCCTGTAGGGCGAAGAGCACGACGATCGTGAACAGCAGCCCCCACAGCGCGACCGGGGCGATGCGGGGCAGGAACCGGTGCTCGTACCACTCGACGCCTCTCGCCCGCTCACCGATGACCCGCGTGAGCACACCCGCGACCAAGGGGACGCCCAGGAAGATCAGCACGGCCCGGGCGATCTCCCAGAGCGAGACGTCGAGCGTGGCCCCGGCGAAGCCGAGCCAGCCCGGGAGCAGCTGCAGGTAGAAGTACCCGAGGAGCGAGTACGCGACGATCTGGAACACCGAGTTGACGGCCACCAGGACCGCCGCCGCCTCTCGATCGCCACACGCGAGGTCGTTCCACACCAGGACCATGGCGATGCATCGGGCGAGGCCGACGATGATCAGCCCGGTGCGGTACTCGGGCAGGTCCGGCAGGAGCAACCACGCCAGCGTGAACATCAGCGCCGGACCGATCACCCAGTTCAGGGTGAGCGACAGGCCGAGCAGGCGGCGATCGGCCAGGACCCCGCCGACCGCCCGGTAGCGGACCTTGGCCAGCACCGGGTACATCATCAGCAGCAGACCGAGAGCGATCGGCAGGGAGACGCTGTCGAGCTCGACCCGGTCGAGGACGTCGGCGACCCCGGGCCACAACCGCCCGAGGAGGAGACCGGTCATCATGGCCACGCCGATCCACACCGGGAGCAGCCGGTCCAGCAGCGACAGCCGCCCGGCCACGCCGCCGGGGACGATCGGCGCGGCGTCGGAGTCGACGATCATGCGCTCACCGGGACCGCAGCAGGGCCTTCACGGCCTCCAACGTCGGCACGCGCCCCGACACGACGACCTCGCCGTCGACCACCAGCGCCGGGGTGCGCAGGACGCCCCACGACGCGATCTCCCCGGGGTCGGTCACCTTGTCGAACTCGGCGTCGAGACCGAGCGCGGAGGCGGCGGTCCGGGCGGCGGCTTCGAGCGTGTCGCACTTCGCGCATCCGCTGCCGAGGATCTTGATGTCCATGTCGTGCTCCTGTGGTTGGTCAGATGACGGCGTTGAAGAGGTAGCCGGTGGCGATGATGCCGGTGGCGACCACGGCGATGAAGGTGGCGATGAGTCTGGGTTGCAGGACCCGGCGCAGCAGGATCATCTCCGGTAGCGACAGCGCGACGACGCTCATCATGAAGGCGAGCACGGTGCCCATGGGCATGCCCTTGTCGTGCAGCGCCTCGACCAGGGGCATGACCCCCGCGGCGTTGGAGTAGAGCGGGACGCCGACACCGACAGCGATCGGCACGCCGAGCGGGCCGACGGCGTGCTCCGCGAACCACTGCTCGGGCACCCAGCCGTGGATGAGCGCCCCCACTCCGATGCCGACCAGCAGGTAGGGCCAGATCTTGCGGAGGATCGTGGCGACTTCTTCGCGTCCCATCGTCAGGCGGTCGTCCCACGACAGCCCCGTCGACGGGTCGATCACCTTGCCGCGCAGCTTCGTCTCGAACACGAACGGCTCCACCCACCGCTCCAGACGGAGACGGCCGATCACCCAGCCCGCAATGGTGGCGATCACGAGACCGGTGGTGATGTAGAGCGCGGTGATCTTCCAGCCGAACAGGCCGTAGAGCATCACGATGGCGACCTCGTTCACCATCGGCGACGCGATCAGGAAGCTCATCGTCACCCCGAGCGGCACGCCGGCGGCGACGAACCCGATGAACGCCGGAACCGCCGAGCACGAACAGAACGGGGTCACCACCCCGAGCCCTGCCGCCGCCGCGTTGTCGACGCCCTCGGCGCGGCCGCCGAGCACGGCACGGGTCCGCTCGACCGACATGAAGCTCCGCAGCACGGTCACCGCGAAGATGATCCCCGTCAGCAGCAGGGTGATCTTGGTGACGTCGTAGCAGAAGAAGTGGATCGACTCCCCCACCCGGGTGTCGGGATCGAGGCCGATCACGTCGAACAGCAGCCAGTCCCAGAACGGACGGTTCACGCTGTAGAGAACCCACCACAACGCCGCCGCGAGCCCCACGACACCCCACCGGCGGAGGCCTGCTCCCCCCGTCCACGCGGGAAGGTGGAGCCGACGGAGGCCGGACGGCGGGGCGCTCATGTCGCTGCGCCGACCGCGTCGAGGACGTCTATGGCGCCGAGCAGGCGGCGGAGGGCGTCGCGCTCGAGCGTGTAGTCGACCCAGCGGCCGCGGCGCTGGCCGCTCACCAGGCCGGCCTGGCGGAGGACCTTCAGGTGGTGCGACAGCAGCGGAGCCGAGACGCCGGCCGCCCGCTGGAGCTCGCACGCGCAGCGGGTCCCACCGGCCAACGACCGCACGATGGTGACACGCACCGGATCGGCCAGTGCCCGGAACCCACTCGCCAGTTCAACGGATCTTGAACCGTCCACGCCCCCACGATGCGCCCGTGGAGCGCGGTGGCCAAGGGCCGAAGGTCACGCCGGCGCGGCCGGCAGGCCCATGGCCCCGTAGCCGCTCGACCCGGGCGCCCTTCCTCGCACCCAGCCCGCACCGACTCGACTCCGGTTGCGTGAGATCAGACCCCGCGGGCCATGTTGGCGAACCGGGTGTAGTGGTCGAGGAAGGCGAGGCGGGTCATCCCGGTGGGCCCGTTGCGGTGCTTGGCCACGAGGATCTCGGCGGTGCCCCGGTCGGGCGAGTCGGGGTGGTACACCTCGTCGCGGTAGATGAACAGCACGACGTCGGCGTCCTGCTCGATGGAGTTGTGCACCACCACCCCGTCGGCCAGGAAGTTGTGGGTCCCGGGCACGGTGGCGTCGAACACCTCGTGGGCGCCGATCGCCTCCACCGACACCACCTGGTCCCAGCAGACGTCGAGGCCATCCAGCTCGAGGCGCTCCTCGCCCGGGCCGGCCCCAGCGCCCACCAGGGCCAGCTCGCGCTGCGGGGCCGGCACGCGCCGGGCCACGGCCAACGGGGTGCCCACCTCGAGCTCGTCGAGACGTCGCCAGCCGCCCATGGCGAGGAACGGGTGGTTGGCGCTGGCCCGCACCCGGCGGCCGGAGGCGAGGCGCAGCTCGAACACCTCCTTGACGCCGCTGGAGAAGGCGTGCGTCATCACGCCGGGAACCAGGCGGTAGTGGCGATCGAGGGTCCACACCGGGACGTCCCGCTCGCCCGACTCGACCAGCTCCCCCATGGTCACCGGCGTGTCGGTGTCGCAGCGGGTGACCACCGTGTCGGCCGTGAGGCACCCGGACTCGCGCAGATCGGCCAGCAGCGGGCGCTTGTCGGCCCGCAGCTCGAGCGCCCGGGACAGCTGCGACAGCGCGACCACCGGCGCCTCGAGCTCGCGAGCCAGGATCTTCAGCCCCCGGCTGATGGTGGACACCTCGACCTGGCGGTTCTCGGCCGGGTTGCTCCCGCTCATGAGCTGGAGGTAGTCGACGATGACCATGCCGACGTCGCCCACCTTGCTCTTGAGGCGGCGGGCCTTGGCCCTGATCTCCATCACCGTGAGGTTCGGGTTGTCGTCGATCCACAGCGGCGCCTCGGCCAGGCGGCCGACGGCGTGGCTGATCTTGGGCCAGTCGGCCTCGGTGAGGCGGCCGTTGCGCATCCGGCTCGAGTCGACCCGCGCCTCGGCGCACAGGAGGCGCTGGGTGAGCTCGAGGTGGCCCATCTCCAGCGAGAAGAACAGCACCGGGCGGCGGGCCTCCAGGGCCGCGTGGGCGGCCATGCCGAGCGAGAAGGCCGTCTTGCCCATCGACGGCCGCGCGCCCACCACCACCAGGCCGCTGGGCTGCAGGCCCGAGAGCAGCTCGTCGAGGTCGACGTAGCCGGTGGGGATGCCGGTGATCGAGTCGCCCCGCTCGTAGAGGTGCTCGAGGCGGTCGAGGTTGGCGTCGAGCAGCTCCCGGATGGGCGCCATGGTGTCGGTGACCCGGCGCTGGGCCACCTCGAACACGAGCGACTCGGCCCGGTCGACGGCCTTGGTGATGTCGTCGGGCATCGAGTACCCGATCTCGCCGATCTCGCCGGCGACGCCGATGAGGCGCCGCAGGAGCGCGTGCTCCTCGACGATGCGGGCGTAGCGGGCCGCGTTGGACGTCGCCGGCGTGCCGGACTGCAGGTTGACCAGCACCGCCGGCCCGCCGATGGCCTCGAGCAGCCCGGCCCGCGCCAGCTCGGCCGCGACCGTCACCGGATCGGCGGGCTCACCGGCGGCGTAGAGGCTGGTGATGGCCTCGTAGACGTGCCCGTGCGCCGGCTTGTAGAAGTCGGCCGAGCCCCCGAGGATCTCGGTTGCCGACGCGATGGCATCTCGGGACAGCAGCATGGCCCCGAGGAGCGACTCCTCGGCCGCAAGGTTGTGCGGCGGCACCCGCCCCGTGCGCTCGGGCGGGGGCCGCCGGGACAGCTCGCCACTCGTGTCGGACATCTGCTCCACCCTGACCGTGAACGCCTGTGGGCATCCAGTGGACGACCCGGTGAATGTCAGTGCACAAACCCGGGCGCGCCTGTGGAAGGCCCTGGGGACGGTGAGTCCCGGACTGTGGACAACGCCGAGAGGCCGGCCGTTGCGGGCCGGCCCCGACCTACGACGGCACGACGTCGATGGTGAGGCTGAACTCCACGTCGGCGTGGAGCCGCACCCGCACCTCGTGCGTCCCCACCGACTTGATGGGGTCCTCGAGGTGCAGCTTGCGGCGGTCGAGCTCGATCCCGGTCTGCGCCGCGACCGCATCGGTGATGTCGAGCGTGGTGACCGAGCCGAACAACCGGCCCTCGCTGCCCGAGCGGGCGGGGATGGTGATCACCGTGGGCACCAGCACCCGGGCGATCTCCTCGGAGGCTCCCCGGTCGCGCGCATCGGCGACGTCGCGGGCCCGGCGCATGGAAGAGGCCTGGTCGACGGAACCCTTGGCGGCCACCAGGGCCAGACCACGCGGGAGCAGGTAGTTGCGGGCGTACCCGTCGGAGACGTCGAGCAGATCGCCCTTCTTCCCCAGGTCGGACACGTCGGCGCGCAGGATGACCTTCATCGGCACGTCAGTCCTCGCCCTCGACGACCGCCTCCTCGGCGATCACCTCCTCGACGACCGCTGCCGCCTCCACTGCCGCCACCGCCTCCTCACGGGGCGGGCGACCACCGCGACCGCCCCGCTCGCCGCGCTCGCCCCGGCCACCACCCCGCTGCGTCGTCACCCGGCTGGAGTAGGGGAGGAGTGCCATCTCGCGAGCGTTCTTGATGGCGCGAGCGACCTCTCGCTGCTGCTGGGAGTCGTTGCCGCTGACCCGCCGGGCCCGGATCTTGGAGCGGTCGGACACGAACCGGCGCAGCAGGTTCACGTCCTTGTAGTCGACGTAGACCACGGCCTCCTGGGTCAGCGGGCTGGTCTTCTTCTTGCTGCGCTTGGCGTTGTCCTTGTTCTTGACCCGGCGGGTCGTCGCCTTGGCGGCCATCAGAACGGCTCCTCGCTCTCGTCGTAGTGCGGCTGGGCCACGGGCGCGCGGGACGCGCCGGGCGCGCCGGACGCACCCCCACCCTCGGCGGTGCGGCGATCGTTCTTGGTGATCTGGGCGGTGGCCCAGCGCAGGCTGGGGCCGATCTCGTCGGCGACGACCTCCACGACGGTGCGCTTCTCGCCGTCCTGGGTCTCCCAGGAGCGCTGCTCGAGCCGGCCGGTGACGACGACCCGGGCCCCCTTGCTGAGGGACTCGCTCACGTTCTCGGCCAGCTCGCGCCAGGTGACGACGTTGAAGAAGCTCGTGGCCTCCTCCCAGTCGCCGGTCTGGCGGTTCTGCCAGCGGCGGTTGACGGCCAGGCCGAACGTGGCCGTGGCCTGGCCCGAACCCGTGAACCGCAGCTCCGGGTCACGCGTGATGTTGCCCACGAGGGTGACGCTGTTGCCATTGGCCATGGTGAGTGCTCCGTCTGCTAGCCGGCAGCCGGGGCTGCCTCGCCGGACCCGACCAGGCCACGCCGGGCGGCCTCCTTGTCGGGCAGGCGGATGAGCTTGTGGCGGACCACGTCGTCCGCGAGCCGCAGGGACCGCTCCACCTCGTCGAGCGCGGCGCCCTCGGCGAGCACCTCGTAGACGACGTAGTAGCCCTCGGTCTTGTGGTCGATCTCGTAGGCGAAGCGGCGCCGGCCCCACGGATCGGTGCGCACCACGGTGGCGTCCTTGGCCACCACCTGCTGGGACACCCGGGCGATGCCGCTCTGGTATGCGGACTCGTCCAGGTCACCGTCGAAGATGACCATCAGTTCGTACGCTCGCACGGCGAGCTCCACCTCCCTCCGGACCCGGCGCCTCGCGCCGGGGCCCCGCGATCTGCGGAGCAGGGGCGTCTCGACAAAGACAGACAATGCTAGACGCCCGTGCCCCGGCGACCCAAGCCGGTCCACTCCTGCCCGCCCCGCCATCATGACCGGGGGGTGTGTCACCGTCGGCACCCGGGCGATCCGGCCGGTCACCTCGGGCAGTCGCCGGCCACCCGCAGCGTCGAGCCCGGACCGGCCCCGAGGGGACCCAGCCCCCCGTCGGGGACCTCGAGGGCCAGGCGGTAGGGCGCGGCGGCGCCGTGGAGGGGGCAGTCGCCGTCGGGGCACGTGGGCATGTCCGTGGCCGACACGAAGCGGCCGGAGGCGTCGAAGAAGGCGATCGACAGCGGCAGCGGCGTGTCCTTCATCCAGAAGCCCCCGCTCACGTCCTCGGGAAAGCTGAAGAGCATCCCGCCCCACTCCCCGAGGTCGGTGACGCCCATCAGGCCGCGCTGGCGCAGCGGCTCGGTGTCGGCCCACAGGAGGCAGACCTCCTCGGCCGTGCCGTCGGCCGCGACGATCTCGACGAGGGTCTGGCCGAAGGGGCCGGGCAGCGCCCCCGGATCCGCGGTCGCCCCGGCCCCGGCCCCGGCCCCGGGGTCGTCCGGCGCGTCTGCCCCGTCCGAGCACGCCGCCAGCAGCACGCCGGCGAGGAGCGCGACGCCGAGAGCCGTGGCTCGCCCTCGGGCCCGGGCGGTCACGCCGTGCGCGCCGCGCTCCCGTACAGCCCGAGGGCCTCGGCCACGTCGTCGGCGAGGCGGTAGCTCTCGTCGGGCGCCGGGAACTGGCGGGTCCGGACATCGGCGGCGAACGCCGACAGGGCCGCGACCCCGTCGGCCTTCAGGGCCGCATAGCGCCGCACGAACTTGGGCGTGATCCGATCCTCGATACCGAGCAGGTCGTGGAAGACGAGCACCTGCCCGTCGCACCAGGGCCCGGCGCCGATGCCGATCGTCGGCACGGGGACCGCCTCGGTGATCATGCGGCCGACCGCGTCGGGCACGCCCTCCACCACGATGGCGAAGCACCCGGCGTCGGTGAGCGCGAGAGCGTCGTCGACGAGGGCCCTCGCGGCCGAGGCCTCCTTGCCCTGCACCTTGAACCCGCCCAGGGCGTGGACGGACTGTGGCGTGAGCCCGAGATGGCCCATCACGGGGATCTCGGCGTCGACGATGGCCTCGATCATCGCCAGCCGCTTGCGGCCACCCTCGAGCTTCACCGCCTGGGCGCCGGCCCGGACCAGCGCTGCGGCGTTTCGGACGGTGTCCTCGGTGGACACGTGGTAGCTCATCCACGGCAGGTCGCCCACGATCATCGCCCTCGGCCGGGCCCGGGCCACGGCGCCGACGTGGTGGGCCATGTCGGCGATCGTCACCTGCAGGGTGTCGTCGTAGCCGAGCACCACCATGGCCAGCGAGTCGCCCACGAGGATGAGGTCGGCGCCGGCCTCGTCCACCATGCGAGCGCTGGGCGCGTCGTAGGCCGTCACCATCACGAGGGGGTCGGCACCGGGCTGGTGCTTGCGCGCCCGCACAGCAGGCGCCGTGACCGCAGAGGGCATCACGTCCTCCTTACCCGTCCAGCGCCACTCGGCTGCCGGCGGTGCGCGCGAGTGTAAGCACGGCGACGGCGACCGCGGTAGTCGAGCCCACGCGAGAGGAGCGACCATGACCGAGGTGTGCGACAGCTGCGGGTCCGAGACAGACGAGCGCTGGGCCGTGCACCGCATGTACGTCGAGCCCGAGGCCTGGGACGCCCCGGGGAAGGTCACGGTGCAGGACGACGTCGAGCACTGGTGCTTCGCCTGCCTCACCCACTACCCGCACGAACCGGCCGAGGCCTGACGGCCGGCACGGCCTAGCCCGGTGGCTGGGTGGTGGTCGAGCCGAAGGTGATCGAGATCGGCGGCAACGACGGTGGCAGCGTCACCGTCGTGGTCGGTGGCGCCGTGGTCGGCGGCGCCGTGGTCGGCGGGGGGCTGGTCGAGGGCGGCACCGTCGACGGGGGTGGGGTCGGCGGTGGCGCCGTGGTGCCGGGCCCGGGCGGCACCGTCGTCGTCGACGAGCCGTCGGTCGAGGTCGTCGTGCTCTCCTCGGGCCCCGTGGTCTCGGTGGTCGTCGTCGACTCGTCTCCCTGGTCGGGCAGGCGCTCGTTGAGGATCTGCCCGCGGAAGGTCGTCACCTCCGGGAACGACCCGGTGTCGATGCCCTCCGTCGCCACCACCATGAACCGGCGCCAGATCTCCGCCGGCAGCGACCCGCCGGTCACCTTCCGCCCGCGCACGTCGGTCATCTTGCGCTCGTTGCTCTCCGGGTAGCCCATCCACACCGCGGCGGTGAGCCGCGGCGTGTAGCCGACGAACCAGGCGTCGCCGTAGCCCTCGGTCGTCCCCGTCTTGCCCGCGACCGGCCGGCCGATCCGGGCTCCGGTGCCCGTCCCCGACTCGACCACGCGCTGCAACACCTCGTTCACCACGTCGGCCTGGCTCTCGTCGAGCACGCGGGTCGCCTGCGGCCGGTTCTCCTCGAGCACGCGCCCCTCGGCGTCGGTCACCTGCAGCACCACGACGGGCTCGATGTGCACCCCCCGGCCGGCCAGGGTGGAGAAGGCCGACGCCATGTCGAGCGGCGACACCTCCTGCGTGCCCAGCGTGATCGACGGCACGGGGTCGAGCGGCGCCCGCACCCCCATGCGCTCGGCCAGGGCGGCCACCTTCTCGGGGCCGTCCGGGATCGTCGTGATGAGCTGGGCGTACACGGTGTTCGACGAGACCTCGGTGGCCTCGATCAGGTTGAGGCGCCCCTGCTCGGTCTCGTCGTAGTTCGACACCCGCCAGTCGTTGCCGGCATCGGCGCCCTCGATGACCACGGTGGCCGGCGCGAGGAACGACGACTCGACCGAGTAGCCCTCGCGCACCGCTTGCGCCAGCACGAACGCCTTGAAGACCGATCCGGGCTGGCGGCCGGTGCCGCCGCCGTCGCGGCCCACGGCGAGGTTCACCTGCGAGCGGGCGAAGTCGCAGCCCCCCACCATGGCGCGGACGTGGCCCTGGTCGTCGACGGCCACCAGCGCCCCTGCAGGGTCCTCGGGCTGGTCGAGGAACCCGCACACCGCGTCGTAGGCGGCCTGCTGCATGCGGGGATCGAATGTGGTGGTGACGCGCAGCCCGCCGCCGTAGACGACTGCGGCGCCGTACCGGTCGAGGAGGTACCGCCGGACGTAGTCGACGTAGTACTCGGCGCCCATCCCGACCGGGTCGATGATGGTGTCGCGGTTCGTCTCGGGCCGGGTCAGCACGTAGCTGTCGAAGGGCAGCGCATCGACCTCGTCGGCCTCGGCCCGGGTGATGAAGCCGTTGGCCACCATGGCCTCGAGCACCGAGCCGCGCCGGAAGCGGGCCTCGTCGGGGTGCGTGGTGGCGTCGGCCGACTCCGGCCCACGGATCAACCCGGCCAGGTAGGCGGCTTCGGGCAGGCCGATGTCGCGCACCGGCTTGCCGAAGAAGGCATGCGACGCGGCCTCGACCCCGTAGGCGCCTCGCCCGAAGTAGACGATGTTGAGGTAGCGCTCCAGGATCTGCTGCTTGGAGAGCTCACGCTCGATCTTCACGGCGAGGACCGCCTCCCGGATCTTCCGGGTGAACGTCCGCTCGCTCGTGAGGTACACGTTCTTCACGTACTGCTGGGTGATGGTCGACCCGCCCTGGCGCACGCCCTCGTTGCGGAGGTCGGCCCACAGCGCCCGGGCGATGCCCAACGGGTCGACCCCCCGGTGGCTGAAGAAGTCCTTGTCCTCGGCGGACAGCACCGCGTCGACGAGCACCTGGGGCACCTCGTCGAGGGGGACATCGATGCGGTCTTCCTCGGCGT
This sequence comes from Acidimicrobiales bacterium, assembly GCA_016716005.1. Classification (NCBI taxonomy): domain Bacteria; kingdom Bacillati; phylum Actinomycetota; class Acidimicrobiia; order Acidimicrobiales; species Acidimicrobiales bacterium. The sequence continues at coordinate 2,096,281 of JADJXE010000001.1, read as the reverse complement.
GGAGCTCGGCCAGCGGGCTCCCGTCGGCGGACACGATGAACGAGGTCTGGGCCTGGACGCGAGCCGGCGGGAGCGGGATGCTCGACAGCACGTACACGCCCCCGGCGACGGCCGCGATCGCGAGCAGCGCCAGCAGGTAGAGCGGGCGGCGCATCCGCCACACCAGGCTCCTGGTACGGGCCGGGCGGGCGGGCGGTCGGGTGCGCTTGCTCGCGGATCGCGTGTGGGGGCTCATGAGGGGAGGGCACGATCGGGTGGGTACCCGTCTCGGCGTCTGCACGTTACCGGTGCCCCCGACGCCAGCCACCGCGGGTTCGCCGCCGAGGGCGCCCCGGCGGCGCTGACGGCCGCCCGCGCTCTCAGCCGCCGGCGGCGGCGGCCGGCTTGGGGCGCCCCATCGGGAACGCCCGCAGCAGGTGGTTCCAGCAGCACTCGGGGCAGACCTCGACCATGTAGCAGGTGAGGGCGTCGGTGCGCCGGGCCAGGCGGGCCAGCTCGTCCCGGGAGGTGACGCAGCGGCCGAAGGGCGGCAGCCGGGGCCCGAACACGTACGTGACGAGCACCAGGTCGGCGTCGTCGCAGATCGGGCAGCGCTCGGCGGTGGGCTCGCCGACCTGGCGGGCGGCGCGCACCAGCTCGGGGTGGGCGTCGCACACGTCGTGGCGGGCCAGGCGGCCCTTCTTGAACGACGCCACCACCCCGGCACGCGCCAGGCGGTAGTCGATCACGCCGGCGTTGCCCCCGACGGGCGTCCCCAGGCCGGAGCCCCGCAGGGCTCGGGGGCGGAAGGTCACCCGGCCAGGCTAACCGCCAGGCCGCGGGTCACCGAGTCCGCCGGGCCGCCGGAGCATCCCCCGCCCGTCGTCGCCACGTCGCCAAGATGGGTCGATGCCAGCGGACAACGTGGCCGGGTGGGACAGGATCTCCGCCTGGTACCAGGACAACGCCCGCCTCCCCACCGACGTCGCCACCTACGGCCCCGGCATCCCCACCGAGGCCGAGCTCCGGCTGGTGGGCAACGTGGCCGGCAAGCGAGTGGTGGAGCTCGGCTGCGGCGGCGCCCAGTGCTCCATCGCGTTCGCCCGGCAGGGCGCCAAGGCCATCGGCATCGACCACTCCGCCCAGCAGCTGGCGTACGCGAGGCGCCTCGCCGAGGAGGAGGAGGCGAAGGTCGAGCTGCACCACGGCGACGTGGCCGACCTGGCGTTCCTCCGCTCCGACACCGTCGACGTGGTCTTCAGCGCCTACGCCCTCGGCTACGTCGAGGACCTCAACCGGGTCTTCCGCCAGGTGCATCGCGTGCTCAAGCCGGAGGCCCCCTTCGTGTTCTCCGTGCCGCACCCGGTGCGCCACTGCTTCGACGAGGCCCTCGAGCCTGCCCCGCTCCTTCGCCGTTCCTACTTCGATCGGGCACCGATCGACTGGTCCTGGCACGGGGTCCCCCTCACCGACCACCGCCGCACGGTGTCCGACATCTTCACCGGGTTGGTGCGCGCCAACTTCCGCGTCGACACCCTGCTCGAACCCGAGCCGTCGGGGATGCCCCCGGCGTTCTGGGCGTCGGCGCTCGACGGGTGGGTGCCGCGCACGCTGATCCTGCGCGCTCGCAAGGTCGGCAACTAGTCGGCGGGCCCCTCGTCGGCGGGCCCGGCCGCGGTGCTCGACTCCGGCTGGTCCCCCCACCAGGCGTCGAGCCGCCGGTACGCCTCGTCGTGGCCCAGCGGCCCCTCGTCGAGCCGCACTTCCAGCAGGAAGGCCAGCGCCCGCCCCACCACCGGGCCGGGGGGGACGCCCAGGTGTGCGATCACCTCGTGCCCGTCGAGGTCGGGCCGGATGGCCTCGAGCTCCTCGGCCGCCTCGAGCTCGGCGATCCGCGCCTCCAGCTCGTCCATCCGTTGGGACAGCGCCCGCGCCTTCTTCTCGTTGCGCGTCGTGCAGTCGGAGCGCGTCAGCACGTTGAGCGGCCCGAGGAGCGGGCCGGCGTCGCGCACATAGCGCCGCACGGCGCTGTCGGTCCACCCCATCCGGTAGGTGTGGAAGCGCAGGTGGAGCTCCACCAGCCGGCTCACGTCGTCCACCTCGTGGTTCGGGTAGCGGAGCGCCTGCATCCGCTCGCGCGTCATCCGCGCTCCCACCACCTCGTGATGGTGGAACGTCACGCCGCCGCGGGCGAACGACCGCGTCTTGGGCTTGCCCACGTCGTGGAACAGCGCGGCCAGCCGGGTGATCCGGAAGCCGTAGGGATCCTCGACCGGGTCGGGGCCGTCCACCTTCTCCACCACGGCGACGGTGTGGGCGAGGACGTCCTTGTGCCGGTGGATCGGGTCCTGCTCGAGACGCATGGCCGGCAGCTCCGGCAGGATCTCGTCGGCCAGCCCGGTGTCGACGATGAACCACAGCCCGGGACCCGGGCGGGGCACCACGACGAGCTTGTCGAGCTCGTCGCGGATCCGCTCCGCCGAGACGATCTCCAGCCGGTGGTGCATGGCTCGCACCGCCGCGACCAGCGCGGGCTCGGGCTCCAGGTGGTAGCCGGCGACGAAGCGGGCGGCCCGCACCATCCGGAGGGGGTCGTCGCTGAACGACACCTCGGGGGACAGCGGCGTGCGGAGCCTTCCCGCGGCCAGGTCGGCGGCGCCGTCGAAGGGATCGATGAGCCGCGGCTCGGTGGGGCCGAGCTCGAGGGCCATGGCGTTCACGGTGAAGTCGCGCCGCGACAGGTCGGCCTCGACCGCGTCGGCGAACACCACGTCGGGCTTGCGCGAGTCCTCGGCGTAGGCGTCGGCGCGGTGCGTCGTGATCTCCACCCGGCGGCCGCCGAACAGCGCGCCGATCGTGCCGAAGCGCTCCCCCTGGGTCCACATCGCCTCGGCGACCGGCGAGACCAGGCGCTTGATCTCGGGGGCCGGGCGTCGGTGGTGAGGTCGATGTCGATCCGGTCGACCGGGCGGTTCAGGAAGAGGTCGCGGACGGTCCCCCCCACCAGGTAGAGCCGGTGGCCCGCCGCCTCGAACCGCTGCCTCAGGGGGGCGACCTCGGCCAGCACCGTCGCGAGCCGCTCGGGGATCACCTCGCGAGGCTACGCGCCGTCACGCGCCGGGCACACCGGCCGCCCGGGCGGCGATGCGGAGCTCCTCGGGGTCCTCGGCGACGAGCAGGGCCTGCTCCAGGTCGAGCAGGCCCTGACGACACAGGTCGAGCAGGCTGTGGTCGAGGGTGACCATGCCGAAGTACTGGCCCTCGGCCACCGCTCCGGCCAGGCTCTCGGCCAGCGGATCCGGGAAGTGCTCCGGGTCGGCGAGCAGCTCGGCCACCCGAGGGGTGTGCACGAGCACCTCGACGGCGACCAGCCGTCCGGCGCCGTCACGACGTTCCAGCAGCCGCTGGCACACGATCCCCCGCAGCACGGTGGCCAGGGTCTGTCGCGCCTGGCGCTGCTGGTGGGGAGGGTAGAAGTCGAGCAGCCGCCCCACCGTGTCGACCACGGTCGTGGACCCGAGGATCGAGATGACCAGCCGGTCGGTGAGGGCTGCCTCCATCGCCGCGCTGATCGTCTCCGGGTCGCGCAGCTCGCCCACGAAGATCACGTCGGCGTCCTGGCGGAGCGCCCGCTGCACGCCCTCGCGGAAGGTGCGCACGTCGGTGCCCACCTCGCGCTGGCTGACCAGCGACTGCTTGTCGGGGTGGAGGTACTCGATGGGCTCCTCCACCGTGACGATGTGCACCGCCCGGCTGGCGTTCAGGTGATCGAGCATCGCCGCGACCGTGGTCGTGCGCCCCGACCGCCCCGGGCCGGCCACCAGCACCAGCCCGCGGGACTCCTCGGCGAGCCGGCACACCACGTCGGGGAGGCCGAGCTGCCCGAGGGCCGGGATGCCCGGACGCACCCATCGCACCGCCAGCCCGATGCTGCCGCGCTGGCGGTACGCGTCGACGCGGAACCGCCCCAGGCCGGCGACGCTGACGGCCACGTCGGTGCTCCCGGTCTGGGCCAGCTCGGTGGCCCGAGCCGCCGGCAGCACCTTGGCCAGCACGGCCTCGACGTCGGCCGGCGTCGGCGGCTCGAAGGGGGCCGGCTCGAGCACGCCCCCCACCCGCACGTGCGGCCGGGCGCCCACCTTCACGTGGAGGTCGCTGCCCTCGCGGGCCACCAGGTGGCGGAGGAGCTCGGTGAGGTCCATCCCCAGCGGGGCCTCAGGCACCATCGGCCGCGTCGACCGAGCGGTCGTGGAGCTGCCGAGCGGCGTCGACGACGGCCCGGCCCGGCCCGCCGGCCGTGGCCGGCTCGGGGTGGTGTCGGACCCCGGCGAGGGCGGCCAGGCAGGCGCCGGTGGAGTCGGCCAGCGCCTGGAGGTCGTACCCGCCTTCGAGGAACACCAGCCGCCGCCCCCGGGGCACGAGCTCGAGCAGCCGGGCGGTCATGTCGGCGAAGTCGCCCGACGACAACGACAGCCCGGTGAGCGGATCGCGCCGGTGGCCGTCGAACCCTGCGGACACGAGCAACCACGTCGGCTCGACGACCTGCACGATGGGCGCCAGCACGTCGTCGATGGCGGCCAGGTAGCTGTCGCCGGTGGCGCCGGCCGGGAACGGGAAGTTCACCGTGGCGCCGGCGCCGGCACCGGAACCGGTCTCGTCGAGCGCGCCCGTGCCCGGGTACAGCGGGTACTCGTGCATCGACACGTAGATCACCCGGGGATCGCCGTAGAACGCGTCCTGGGTGCCGTTGCCGTGATGGGCGTCGTAGTCGACCACCAGCACCCGCTCGCCGCGGTCCGCCAGCGCCGCCGCGACCACCGCCACGTTGTTGAAGAGGCAGAAGCCCATCGCCCGGCGGGGGGAGGCGTGGTGCCCGGGTGGGCGAACGGCGCAGAACGCCGAGCCGGCCTCGCCCCGGTCGAGGCGCTCCACGGCTTCGAGCCCGGCGCCGGCGGCCAGCAGCGCCGCCTGCCACGACGCCGGCCCGGCGTGCGTGTCGGCGTCGAGATGGCCGCCCCCGGCCGCGCAGAAGCGCTCGATCGCGTCGACGAACGCCGGGGGGTGCACCCGCTCCAGCTCGAGCCGGGTGGCCGCCCGCGGGGCCACGGGCACCAGCGCCTCCTCGACGCCGGCGAAGCGTGCGCCGGCGAGCACCGCTTCGAGGCGCGCCGGCCGCTCGGGGTGGCCCGGGCCGGTGTCGTGGTCGAGGAAGCGGGGATCGGTGACCAGCAGCACGCTCACTGCGTCGCAGGTTACTGCTCGCCGTCGACACACCCGGAGGGCTGCCCGGCCGAGCCGACCCCGTCCACCGGTGCCCCGTTCTGTACCGTGACGACCACGTGAGCGACCTGCGTGCCCCCGCGGCGCCGCCCCCCGAGCTGTTGCGCTGGGGGTCCGAGCACCTGCGCCTCTCGCCGTGGCGCGGCGACGTGACCGTCGGCCAGATCACCCCCGCCCCCGACACGCCGCCACCCTCGCGCGACGCGATCGCCCACGCGGTCGACGTGGCCGTCCGCCGCGGGTACCGCGAGGTCGTCACCTCGGCCCTCGGTCCCAGCGAGCAACGGGCCTTCCTGGCCGCGAGCTTCAACGTCCGCGAGCACCTCCACCTGCTGAGCCGCTCGCTCGGGGAGGTGCCCCCACGACCCGACGCGCCGCTGCGGAAGGGCCGGCGCGGCGATCGGGCGGCGATCGCCGCCGTCGACGCCACCGCCTTCCGCCCGTTCTGGCACCTCGACGAGGTGGGCCTGGCCGACGCCCTGGCCGCCACGCCCGCGAGCCGGCTCACCGTCGCGACGGTCGCCGGCGAGGTCGCCGGCTACGCCATCTCCGGACGGGCCGCCCGGCGCGGCTACCTGCAGCGCCTGGCGGTCGACCCGGCCCGGCGCGGCGCCGGCCTCGGCCGGGCCCTGGTGATCGACGGGCTGCGATGGATGCGCCGCTGGGGGGCCGACCAGGCCGTGGTCAACACCCAGACCGACAACGACGCCGCGCTGGCCCTCTACCTCGCCCTGGGCTTCCGGCTCGAGCCCGGCGGCCTGGCCGTCCTGACCCGCCGGCTGGCGCCCGCAGCCGACCCACCGGGGTGATCGTGCCCCGGCGCCGTCGCCGCGCCGTCGCGGTCGCCATCACGACGCTCGTGCTGGGCGTGACCGCCCTGGCGGCCGCCCCGGACCCGGACCCGGCCGCCGCCCAGGAGCAGCCCACCGCCCTCCGCCTGGTCCGCCAGACGCCGTGGGTGGAGCCCGACGGCACCCTGCAGCTCGAGCTCGCCGTCGACGGCCCGGTGCCGGCCGACGCCGAGCTGGCGCTGAGCCTGCACCAGCGCATCTCGGCGCGGAGCGCGTTCCAGCCGAGCATCGACGGCGAGCTCGGCTCGGTGCTGGCCGCGCTCACGGCCGTGCCGATCGCCGACGTCCCTCGCGGTGCAGCCGGCTCCCTGGTGGTCGAGCTGCCGCTGCGCCGACCGTCCACCCCTGCCACCCCCGGTCGCTACCGCCTGAGCCAGCCGGGCGTGTACCCGGTGCGGGTCGAGCTGCGCACCCCGGACGGCGACGCGCTCGCCGGCCTCACGACGCACCTCGTGCGCCTGCCCGAGCAGTCGATCGGGCCCGCCCTGCTCGCGGTCGCCGTGCTGCCCGTGGCCGCCCCGCCGGCCCTGCAGCCCGACGGCGCCGTCGTGCTGCCCGAGGCCGACCGGGCCCGGATCTCGGCGGTGGTCGGGGCGCTCGTCACCCAGCCTGCGGTGCCGGCGGTGGTGGCGCCGGTGCCCGAGACCCTCGAGGCCCTGAGCAACGGCAGCTCCGACGTCGACGCGGTCCTGGTCGAGTCGATGGGCGCTGCGCTCGCCGGCCGTCAGCTCGTGGCCGGCACATACGTGCCCCTCGACGTCACCGCCTGGTACGAGGCCGGCCGGGGAGACGAGGTCGCCCTGCAGCGCCAGCAGGGGGCCGACGTGCTCGCCGACCTCCTCTCGGTGCGTCCGGACGGGCGGACGTGGCTCGCCGACGCTCGGCTCACCCCGGACACGCTCGGGGCGCTCGGCGTCGACCAGGTCGTGGTACCCGAGGAGATCCTGACGCCGGTCGACCAGCCGCTCACCCTCGCCGAGCCCTTCGGGATCGAGGTGGCACCCGGTCAGGTGCGGCGGGCGGTGCAGGCCGACGGGGCGCTCGCCGCGCACCTCCCGACCTCCTCCACCACGACCGGCGACCCCGTGCTCGCCGCGCAGCACGTCCTGTCCGACCTGGCCGTGATCTTCTTCGAGAGCCCGAGCGTGCAGCGGGCCGTCGTGCTGGTCCCCCCCGCCGACTGGACCCCGACCCCCGAGCTGCTCGACACCCTGTTGTCCGGCCTGGCCGGCGGGCCCATCGTGCAGCCGGCCACGGTCGACGACGTGTTCGCGGTGATGCCGCCGGCGACCGACGACGACGGAGAGCCCCTCGTGCGGGGGCTCGTTCCCGAGCCGCCGTCGCCGCTCGGGGGCTTCCCGGCCGCCCTCGACCGGACCCGCGAGCAGGTGATCGGCTTCGGCTCGATGACGACCCTCTCCGATCCGCGGCTGGAGGGCCTGGCCAACCGGCTGCTGGTGTCGGCGTCGGACGAGCTGTCGGGGGTACGCCGCCGCGAGTACCTGGCCGCGGTCGACGCCGACATCCGGTCGGTGGTCTCCCAGGTGGGCACACCGCGCGCGCAGACGATCACCCTGACGGCCCGGGAGGGCGAGATCCCCCTCACCGTCACGTCCTCCGCCGACGAGCCGCTCACCGTGCGGGTCACGTTGGTGAGCGACAAGCTCGACTTCCCCGACGGCGCGAGCCAGGTCGTGACGCTCGCCGACCAGAACACCACCGTCCTGTTCGCCGTCCGATCACGGGCCTCGGGCACGTTCCCGCTGGAGGTGCGGCTGTCGTCGCCGGACGACCGGCTGGAGCTGAGCACCGTCCGGCTGACCGTTCGCTCCACCGCGGTGTCGAACATCGGCCTGCTGCTCTCGATCGGTGCCGGCGTGTTCCTGGTCGGGTGGTGGGCGCTCCACTTCCGGAGCACGAGGCGCGCCCGGCGACTGGCGAGCCCCCGGCCGACCCCGGCAGAGCGGGGCGCGCCGGGGCCGGTCTGACCGGGGACGGGAGCCCCGTGTAGCCTCTCGCGCCCACAGACCGCCGCCGATGGAGGGGACGATGGCCGGGATCCGCGTGGTGACCGACAGCTCGTGCGACCTGCCCCAGGGGCTCGCCGACGAGCTGGGCATCCGAATCGTGCCGCTCACGATCCGGTTCGGCGGCGACGAGCTCGTCGACCGGCGCGACCTCACCGCCTCCGAGTTCTGGCGGCGGTGCGCGGCATCGCCGGTGCTCCCCGAGACGGCCGCACCTGCGCCGGGCCAGTTCGAGGAGGCGTACCGGGCGGCGGCGGCCGAGGGAGCCGACGGTGTGGTGGCCATCTGCCTGTCGGGGGCGCTCTCGGCCACGCTGCAGGCGGCCGATGCCGCCGGTCGCGCCGTCGCCGACGTCATCCCGGTGCGCACCGTCGACTCGCGCAGCGTCACGATGGGGCTCGGGATGATCGCGGTGGAGGCAGCCCGCCGCGGGCGCGACGGCGCCGCACTCGACGAGGTGGTCGCGGTGGCGGGCGATCTCGCCGCCCGCACGAGGGTCTACGGCGCGCTCGACACACTGGAGAACCTGAAGAAGGGCGGGCGCATCGGGAGCGCGCAGGCGCTGCTCGGCTCGCTGCTGTCGATCAAGCCCATCATCGAGGTCCGCGACGGCAAGGTGGAGCCCGAAGGCAAGCAGCGCACGCGAACGCGCGCCCTGGCCTACCTCGCCGACAAGGTCCGCTCCCAGGGCAAGGTCGAGAACCTCGCCGTCATGCACGCCGACGCCCCCGACGTCGACGAGTTCGTGGCGTCGCTCCGGCCGCTCTACGCGGGCGAGATCGTCGTCGGCGACATCGGGCCCGTCATCGGCACCCACTCGGGGCCCGGCGCGATGGGCGTGGTGTTCCAGGTGCCGGCCTGACGCACCGCACGCCGTGGGCCGGCCGCCTCCGTCGCCGGGCCGCGGCCCGGTAGCGTGGCGCCGGTTCACGTGAGCGACACCCCGAGCGCCCCGCCCGCCAGGCCGACCACCGGACCACTGCTGCCCGGGAGGCTCCTGGCCGACCGCTACCGCCTCGAGCGCCACCTGGCCTCGGGCGGGATGGCCGAGGTGTGGTCGGCGGTCGACACCGTGCTCGACCGCGAGGTCGCCGTGAAGGTGCTGCTCCCCGGGCTGGCAGGCGACGAGGCCTTCCGCGCCCGCTTCGAGCGCGAGGCCCGGGCGTCGGCCCGGCTGTCGCATCCGTCGATCGTCGCCGTGTACGACGTCGTCCACGACGGCGACGTGGCGGCGATCGTCCTGGAACTGGTCCGGGGCGAGACCCTTCGCCGGCGCCTCGACGACGGGGGTCCCCTGCCACCTCGCGAGGTGGTCCGGATCGGCGCTGCCGTCGCCGACGCGCTCGACGTCGCCCACCGCGCCGGCATCGTCCACCGCGACGTGAAGCCGGCGAACATCCTCCTCACCCCCGACGGCGGCGTGAAGGTCACCGACTTCGGCATCGCCAAGGCCACCTCCGAGCTCGAGCTGACCGTGGCCGGCACCGTGCTCGGCACGGCGAAGTACGTCGCGCCCGAGCAGGTGCTGGGGCGCGACGTCGACGCCCGCACCGACGTCTACAGCCTGGCGGCGGTGCTCTACGAGGCCGCGTGCGGCCGGGCCCCCTTCGTCGCCGACACCGCGCTGACGACCGCCGGGCTGCGTCTCCACGAGGACCCGGCCCCGCCACTCGAGCTGCGGCCCGGCCTGCCGCCCGGCCTGTCGGCCACGCTGCTCGCCGGCCTGGCCCGCCGGCCCGAGGACCGCCCCCCGACGGCGGCGGCCTTCGCCCGGGCCCTCCGCGATCCCGACAGCACCGCCGTCGTCCGCCCCGCTCCGGCCCCTCCCCCGCCGGCGCCCGCACCACCGCCCGGACCACCCGGCCACGTGCCGACCGGCCCGGCGCCGGTCGCGACCGGGTCGCGCCGCGGGCCGCTCGTGGCCATGGCGCTCGTCGTCGTGGCGGTGGGCGTCGTGCTGGTGCTGCTCGGTCGCACGGCCGCCGGCCGGTGGATCGGCGACCGGCTCGACGGGTCGAGCGGCGACGTGCCCGGCGCGCCCCTCACCCCCGCCAGGGTCGACGAGCTCGACCCCCCGCCCGGAGACGGCGCCGAGCACCCCGAGCGGGTGCGCAACCTCGTCGACGGCGACGAGGCCACCACCTGGGCCACCGAGACCTACCGCAGTCGCGACCTGGGCGGTCGCAAGGCCGGGGTGGGCATCGTGCTGGTGCTGGATCGCGCCGCCGAGCTGGAGCGGCTGGACGTGCGCTCACCGACCGGCGGCTGGTCCTTCGAGGTCTTCGTGGCCGACGGGCCCTCTGACGACCTGGGATCGTGGGGCGACCCGGTCGCCGAGCGGTCCGGCGTCGACGGCGACGCCTCCGTCGACCTCGAGGGCCGGCGAGGGGCGGCGGTGCTGCTGTGGATCACCGACCTCGGCGACGGTGAGCCCGATGCCAGGGTCGAGATCGCCGAGCTGGTGCTCCTGGGCCGATGACGCCGCGCGTCCTCGACCACGCCGACGACGCCACCCTGGTGGCGGCCGCCCGATCCGGCGACGAAGCGGCCCTGGACGTGCTGCTCCGCCGTCACTACCCGCGGATCCACGCGCTGTGCCGTCGGCTCACGGGCGACGACCACGACGCCCTGGACGCCTCGCAGGAGGCCCTGCTGGCGGTCACCCGGGGCCTCGCCCGCTTCGACGGTCGCGCCGCCTTCACGACCTGGCTGTACCGGGTGACCACCAACGCCTGCCTGGACGAGCTGCGCCGTCGGCAGCGCCGGCCGACGGTTCTGGACGACGTGCGCCTCGAGCACCGGGCCAGCCGGCACACCGACCACGGACCCGGTCTGGCCGAGGCCGTCACCGACCGGCTGGCCGTCGACGAGGCCTTGGCCGGCCTCCCGCCGGAGTTCCGGGCCGCGGTGGTGCTCCGCGACCTCTGCGGCCTCGACTACGCCGAGATCGCCGACGTACTCGGGGTGCCCCCGGGAACCGTCCGCTCCAGGATCGCGCGGGGTCGGGCAGCCGTGGCCGCCGCTCTCGGGAACCCCGGGGACACCGGCGAGCGTCGGAGAGAGCGGACATGAACGACGACCTCACCCGGGACGAACTGGCCGCCGCGTACCTCGATGGCGCGCTCGGCGCCACTGATCGCGCCCGCGTCGAGGCCGATCCCGCGCTCGGTGACCGGGTCGAGCGCTTCCGCCTCGCCGCCGCGGCGGTGGCGGCCCCCGTCGAGCCGCCACCGCCGTCTGTCATCGACGCCGCCGTTCGGCGTGCGCTCGCCGAGCCGCGATCGCGGGTGGGCGTGCCGGCCGGCACGGCCGACGTCGGCCCCGGCCCCGGCCGGCGGCACCGCCGCGAGGCGCGACGCGCCTGGCCGGGTCCGCTGCGCTGGGCGATCCCGGCGGTGGCTGCGGCCGCGATCGTGGCCGCGGTCGTCGGCATCGTGCAGCGGACCGACCGCGACGCCACCGTCGCGCTCGACGCCACCACCTCCACGGCCGCGCCCGCCCAGGCGTACGAGTCGGGCGGGGCCGACGCGTCGTCCGGACCGGCCCTCGCCCTGCCCGACCTGGGCCCGATCGAGACTCGGGCCGCGCTGCGCACTGCGCTGGAGCCACTGCTGGCCTCGGCCAGGGACGACACGGCTGCGGTCGGGCCGGCCGAGCCGCGTCCACCGGGGCCATGCGTCGCCGAGGCCGCCGCCCTCGCACCCGGCGCCACCCTGAGCGAGCTGGCCCACCTCGCCTGGCAGGGCAGCCCCGCCACCGCGCTCCTCGCCACCGGACCGGACGGCGAACAGGTCCTCGTCCTCGCACTCGACGCCTGCGTGCCGCTCACCCGCCTCGCTCCCTGACCGCTCGAGCCGCACGGGGCTCCGCGCTGCGCGCCCTCCCCTGACCGATGACCACTCGTGGTGGGGCGAGGTGCGAGGGCTAGGCTGGGCGGCCGTGAGCGACGCCGAGTCGATCCACTCGCCCGCGCCCGGCGGACCAGGCCAACCCCTCCCCGTCGGGGTTCCGTCGGCGACGGCCGGCGCCCCTCCCACCGCCGCGCTCCCACCGGTGGTCGGCACCGCTCCCGGTGCCCCCGGCGGGCAGCCGCAGGACTGGGCCGCCCAGGCCACCGACACCGTGGTTCGCGTCGTCGACCAGGTCCGGGACCGTACGACCCGCCCCACCGTCACCGCTGCTCGCGGCGTGGTCTACGGCCTGCTCGCCCTCATCCTCGGCGTCACCGCCGTCGTGCTGCTGTCGGTCGGCGTCGTGCGGGTGCTCGACATCGTGCTCCCCCGGGGCGTGTGGCTCGCCTACCTCGTCCTCGGCGCGGGGTTCTGCACCATCGGTGCGGTGCTCTGGCATCGCCGTCACGCCCACGACCCCACCGCCTGAACCGCCGGCGCTCCCGAACCCGCCGGCGCCGGCCCGGCCCCCACACCCGGAGGTGTCCGTGCCCGACGTCCGCGACGTGCTCATCATCGGCTCCGGCCCGGCCGGCCTGACCGCCGCCATCTACACGGCTCGCGCCAGCCTCCGGCCCCTGGTCGTCGAAGGAGAGCCGTCGTCGACCGGCGATCAGCCCGGCGGGCAGCTCATGCTCACCACCGAGGTGGAGAACTTCCCGGGGTTCCCCGAGGGCATCCAGGGCCCCGAGCTCATGCTCCGGTTCCGGGAGCAGGCCGCCCGCTTCGGGGCCGAGCTGGTCACGGCAAAGGTGACTAGGGTCGATTTCTCGGACCGCCCGTTCCGGGCCTGGATCGGATCCGAGGAGCACCGGGCCCGCGCGGTGATCGTGTCCACCGGCGCCCAGGCCCTCATGCTCGGGCTCCCCGCCGAGGAGCGCCTGATCGGCCACGGCCTGTCGACCTGCGCCACGTGCGACGGCTTCTTCTTCCGCGATCAGCACATCGCGGTGGTCGGCGGCGGCGACTCGGCCCTGGAGGAGGCGCTCTTCCTCACCAAGTTCGCCAGCCGGGTCACGATCATCCACCGCCGTGACCAGCTGCGCGGCTCCAAGATCATGCAGGAGAGGGCCTTCTCCAACGACAAGGTCGAGATGCGGTGGGACTCGGTGGTGACCGACCTGCTCGGCGAGCAGAGGCTCGAGGGCGCGGTGCTGCGCGACGTGAAGACCGGCGCGACCAGCGTGCTCCCCGTCACCGGCCTGTTCGTCGCCATCGGCCACCGGCCGAACACCGACCTGTTCGTCGGGCAGCTGGCCATGGACGCCAACGGGTACCTCCAGACCGGGCCCGGCTCGGCGACCGACGTACCGGGCGTCTTCGCCTGTGGCGACGTGCAGGACCACGTCTACCGCCAGGCGATCACCGCCGCCGGGTCGGGGTGCGCGGCGGCCATCGACGCCGAGCGCTGGCTGGAAGGTGGCCACTGACGGCCACGTCCGGAATGCCAGGCGCCGGCCGGCGGTTGGCCCGTTCGCACCCACGCCCCAGGAGGACCCCATGGCTGACGGCATCGTGACGCTCACCGACGCCACCTTCGACGAGACCGTCCGGTCGTCGGTCGAACCGGTGATCGTCGACTTCTGGGCCGAGTGGTGCGGGCCCTGCAAGATGATCGCCCCCATCCTCGCCGAGATCGCCGAGGAGCAGGCCGGGAAGCTGGCGGTGGCCAAGCTGAACGTCGACGACCACCCCGGCATCGCCCGACGCTACGACGTCATGAGCATCCCGACCCTGCTGGTGTTCCGCAACGGGGAGCTCGCGAAGCGCCTCATCGGGGCCAAGGGCAAGGCGCAGCTGCTCCAGGAACTCGCCGAGCTCCTGTGATCCGGCCGTGTCAGCCGTCACAACAGTAACGCACACCCTGTGGTCAACCCTGTGGACGACTGACGCTCCCCTTCATCTGGAGGATCACGGCCCGTCCTCCGGACCGGCCGGCGGCCGCCCCTCGATCATGGTGCGGTAGATCCGCTCCAGGTCCTCGAGCGTGGCGAACTCGATCACCACCCGGCCACGCTTGGCCCCCATGCTGACCTGCACACGCGTGTCGAGGTGCCCGGCCAGGAGTCCCTCCAGCTCCAGCAGCCCCGGCGGCCGGAGTCGCCGGGCCGGCTCCCGCCGTCCACGCGCCGCCACGCCCTCGTTGCGCACCCGCACCGCGTCCTCGACCGCCCGGACCGAGAGCCCGTCGGCGACGGCCCGCCTGGCCAACGCCTCTTGGAAGGCTCGGTCGGGCGTGCCCAGCAGGGCCCTCGCGTGGCCGGCCGAGAGCCGGTCCTCGGCGACCAAGCGCTGGATCGACGGCGGGAGCTGGAAGAGCCGGAGGGTGTTGGTGACCGCAGCCCGGCTCTTCCCGATCCGCATGGCGACCTCGTCGTGGGTGAGGCCGAAGTCCTCGATGAGCTGCTGGTAGGCGGCCGCCTCCTCGAGCGGGTTCAGGTCCTCGCGGTGCAGGTTCTCCACCAGGGCCTGCTCCACCGAGGTGGCGTCGTCGACCTCGCGCACCAGGGCCGGGACGGTCTGGAGGCCGGCTCGCCTGGCCGCCCGCCACCGGCGTTCCCCGGCGATGAGCTCGTAGACGTCTGCGTCCCGCCGACGGACGAGGATCGGCTGGAGGACGCCGAGCTCTCGGATGGAGGCCGCCAGCGACACCAGCGACTCCTCGTCGAAGTGGGTCCGCGGCTGGTTCGGGTTGGGCACCACCTGGGTGACCGCCAGCTCCTGCAGTGCCGTCCCACTGCTGGTCGCGACCTCCGTGGGGATGAGAGCCCCGAGCCCCCTACCCAGCCCGCTTCGGCGCGCCACCGCTCACCTCCTTGGCCAGCTCCCGGTAGGCGATGGCCCCTCGGGAGAGCGGATCGAAGATCGAGATGGGCTGGCCGAACGAGGGGGCCTCCGACAGCCGCACGGTTCGGGGGACCACGTTGCGGCACACCCGGTCCCCGAAGTGGTTGCGGACCTCGTGGACCACCTGGTCGGAGAGCCGGGTGCGGGCGTCGTACATCACCAGCACGATGGCGCTGAGCTCCAGCGTCGGGTTCAGGTTGCGCTGCACCAGCTGGACGTTGTGGAGCAGCTGGCCGAGCCCCTCGAGCGCGTAGTACTCGCACTGGATCGGCACCAGGATCTCGCCCGCGGCGGCCAGGGCATTCACGGTCAGCAGGCCCAGGCTGGGAGGGCAGTCGATCAGCACGAAGTCGTAGTCGTCGAGCACCGCGTCGAGGGCACGGCGCAGCTTCAGCTCACGGCTGAAGGCGGGCACCAGCTCGATCTCGGCGCCGGCGAGGTCGAGGCTCGCCGGGGCGAGGAACAGGTGTCGCACCGCCGTCGCCTCGATGCAGTCCTCCAGCGGGACATCCTGGAGGATCACCTCGTACATCGACGACTCGAGCGCCCGGGCGTTCACGCCCAGGCCGGTGGTGGCGTTCCCCTGCGGGTCCAGGTCGATCACCAGGGTGCGATAGCCCAGCTCGGCCAGGGCGGCGCCGAGGTTCACGGCCGTGGTGGTCTTGCCGACGCCCCCCTTCTGGTTGGCGATGGCCATGACGCGTGGCAGCGGGCGGGTGAAGGGCGTGGCCCCCTCGGGGAGCGCCTCCGCCTCGACCGAGTCGGGCGCCTCGTCGGCCCTCCCGGCATGATCATCCTCGAACACGGAACCTCGCTGATCTCGGCGTGGGCCGGCGGGGGAACGGGTCCCCATCGTGGCCTCCCGAGAACCCGGCGTCAACGACCCTCACGTTCCACGTGAAACCCTCCGAGCCGGTTCCACGTGGAACGGCCCTACCACAAGGGCCGCTTGGCTGGGCGTCCCACCCCTCGCGGGTAGCGGTCGGGACACGGCGCGATCTTCGCCAGCACCACCAGCGCCGGTGGTCCCGTGTGGCGCTCCTGCACGGCCAGGCCCAAGAGGGCCAGGCCGTCGCCCGGCCACCGGGCCTCGGCCCCACCCGGCGGTTCGCTCACCACGGCCACGCCTGTCGGGACCAGCAGCGGCGCCGCACACTCGGCCGTGACCGCGGGGGAGCCGAAGGCCCGAGCCACCACGACCCCGCAGGCTTCTCGCAGCGAGCCGTCCCGCCCGACCGTCTCGGCCCGCTCCTCTCGCACCGCCACCCGCTCCGAGAGGCCGAGGCGGGCACAGGCCCAGCGGAGGAAGTCGGCCCGGCGACGCTGGGCCTCGATGAACACCCATCGCGTCCCGGGCAGGAACACGGCCAGGATCAGGCCGGGCGGCCCGCCCCCGGTGCCCAGGTCGGCCACCAGGACATCGTCGGGCACGAAGGCGCGGAACGCCGCCGCGTGCTCGAGGTGCCGCTCGACGGGACCCGGGCCGAGCAGCCCGCGGCCCTGGGCCACGGCAAGCACCTCGAGCAGGTCCTCGCCCGTCCCCCCGCCCACGGGGGAGGTCCGGCTACTCGCCAGCGGGCAGGATCACCACGCGGCGACGGGGATCCTCGCCCTCCGACACCGTGCGAACCCCCTCGAGGGTGTTGGCGGTGTCGTGGACCACCTTGCGGTCGGCCGCCGACATGGGCTCGAGGGCCCGGGGCACGCCGGACGTCCGGACCTCGTCGACGACCTGGCGGGTGAACCGGGCCAGCGCGTCGCGACGGCGGGCCCGGTAGCCACCCACGTCGACCCGGAGGCGCTGGTCCCGCGCCGCCGGCACGTGGCGGAGCACGACCGTGCGGGTCAGCTCCTGCACCGCGGCCAGCGTCTGGCCCTTCGGCCCGATCAGCAACCCCAGGTCGTCGCCGTCGACGGCCAGCTCCACCGCCCCGTCCTCACCCGTGCCGACCGTGACCACACCGGCCAGACCGAAGACCTCGACGAGCTCCTCGAGGAAGTCCGTCGCCGCCCGGCCCGCCTCGGCCGCGACCTCCTCGTCGGACGGAGCAGGAGCAGCATCGGCCACGGTCGTCACCCTCTCGTCGGTCGTCCGAGCGGCGGCCACACCGGCCACCGTCGAGTCATCATCCCTCACCGCACCGGCGGCCGCCGCATCCGGTGCCGCCGGGGGAGCGCCGGAACGGCCCTGCCGCTCACCGCCCCCTCCCCGCCTCCGACGGTCGCGCCGATCCACCTTGGGGCGGGGTGTGGCGGGGCGAACGCGAGCCCGCACCCGGGCCTCGCCCCGCATCCGCCCGAACAGGCCCGGACGGGGCTCGGCCAGGACCTCGAACTCGGCGTCGGCCTCGTCCACCCCGAGCTGGTCGAGGGCGGCGTCCTTGGCTTCGTCGATCGTGCGACCGGTGGTCTCGACCCACTGCATCGGTGGCTACTTCCGCTTCCGCCGGCCGGCCTGCCCGGGCGGTGTCACCCGACCGCTGGTGGGACGCTTGGCCGGTGTCGCCCCGCCCTTCGGCGGCGTCGACGTCCCCTTCGGCGGCGTAGTCGAGCCCTTCGGCGGCGTGCTCGAGCCCTTCGGCGGCCGGCTCGGGCCGGGCTTGGCCCCGTTGCCGTCGGTCTCGGTGGCGGTCGCCTCGACGACCTTCGTCGAGCCCTTCGGTCCCCCGCTCTCCTCACTGCCCTCCCCCGACCGGGCCAGCACGTCCTTCGCCATCGTGCGCGAGATGAAGGCCTGCTGACCGATGCGGTACAGGTTCGAGACCAGGAAGTACAGCACGATGCCCGCTGGCAGGGTGAGGGAGATCACGGCGAAGAAGGCCGGCAGCACGCGCAGGAGCATCTGCTGCTGGGAGTTCACCGGCATGGCCTGGCCGTGGCGCTGGTTGCGCACCGAGATCTGGCGCTGCTGGATGTAGCTGGTGCTGGCCACGGCCAGGACGAGGATGAGGTACGGGATGCCGTGGAGGATGGAGTCGCCGAGGGCCTTGGCCGCGCTCTCGGCCAGGTTCATGCCCAGCGCCATCATCTCGTTCGTCTTGCTGAGGTCCTGGTACATCTGGCTGTTCTTGTCGAGGTACGCCGGATCGAAGTTGCCGGTCTCCGGATCGATCTTGGTGAGGCCGTGCAGCACCCGGTACAGCACGATGAACACCGGCATCTGCAGGATCAGCGGGAGGCATCCTCCCAGCGGGTTGATCTTGTTCTCCTGGTAGAACTTCATGAGCTCTTCGTTGAGCTTCTGCCGGTCGCCCTTGTACTGCTGCTGGATCTTCTTCATCTCCGGCTGCAGCCGTTGCATCGCCATCATCGAGCGGGTGCCCTTGAGCGTCAGCGGCGTGAGCACGATCATCACGCACAGCGTGAGCGCGGCGATGGCGAAGGCGTAGTTGGGCACCAGGTCGTAGAACCACGACAGCAGGGTGGCGATGGCGTCGAACACGTCAGCCGGCCTTCCGATCGGGGACGGGGTCGTACCCCCGACCACCCCACGGGTGGCAGCGGGCGACCCGGCGGGTGGCGAGCCAGGAGCCCCGGACCGCGCCGTGGGCCTGGACCGCCTCGACGGCGTAGGTGGAGCAGCTGGGCACGAACCGGCACGGAGATGGTCGCCCGGCCCGGGCGGCCTGGTACGCCCCCAGCACGGCCAGCAGGCATCGCGCCCCGACCGAGGTCCGCGCCGGCGGGGCCCCGGAAGAACCGACCGGGGTCGTTTCTGCGGCCCTCACGGCGCCGGGGCCGGGTGCAGGGCGCCGACCGCCGCCTCGAGGTCGTTGCGCAGGCGGTCGAAGCCGGCCGTGGCGGCGCCCGGACCGACCGAGGCCAGGTAGGCCCCGGCGGGCAGACGGCCCGACCGGGCCAGCTCTCGAGCCGCCTCGCGGAGCCGCCGCCGGACACGGTTGCGCACGACCGCCCCGCCGACGCGCCGCCCGACGGCCAGGGCCAGACGCGGTGGCTCGCCCGACGGATCGGGGAGGAACGTGAGGGTCACCAGGCCCCGGCGCACTCGTTGGCCTCCACGCCGCAGCTCGACGAACGTCGCCCGGTCGCGGATGCGCCAGATCAGGCCGACAGCCGGAGCCGGCCCTTGCGACGGCGGGCCTGCAGCACCGCCCGGCCGGCCCGGGTCGACATCCGGTGGCGGAAGCCGTGGCGCTTGGCCCGCTTCCGGTTGTTCGGCTGATACGTCCGCTTCATCCATCGCCTCCTCGTGGCCCGACCGGCGCCCCCGAGTCCGCCCGGGGTCGTGCACCTCCACCGCGGGAACGCCAGCGCGCACCGCCGCGGAGCGCCCTGGCCGTGTCACCAGCGGCGGCGACCGCAGGGCGCGTCGGGGCCGTAGCCGCCCCACGCTACGACCTGGCCCGTCACACGGCAACCTCGTCCCCCCTCCGGCGCCCCGAACAACCCCCCCGGGGTCGGTGCTAGCGTCGCCCTCCACGCCCGGGGCGCGAGGCCGGGCAGTCGGGCGACAGCCGCCGGCCCTCCCCCCCGGCGGCGGCACACAGGCGAGGCGGCCGGGTCCACCGGCCGGTGCCCGCGTTGTCCACAGGTGTGGACGAGCGTGTGGACGTGGACGGTGCGAGGAGGGACAGGTGCTGGTCGAGGATGCCGAACAGCTGTGGACGGCCAGCGCCGAGCTGCTGCGGGCACAGGTGTCGGAGGCGGTCTGGCTGACCTCGTTCCAGGACGCGCAGCCGGTCGGGATCGCCGACGGCCGCCTGGTGCTGGCCGTTCCCAGCTCGCTGGTCAAGGAGCGCATCGAGGGGCGGTACCTGGCCCTGGTGCGTGACGCCCTGGCCGAGGTCGGCTTCCCGGGGGTCGAGCTGCGCATCGAGGTCCGCACCGACGCCGGCGATCTGAGCGTGCGCGCTCCCGAACCGAGCAGCGCGACGACGGCGCCGGGTGCCCGCACCGGCACGGCCGAACGTTCCACCGACGGGCTGGTGGCCCGGTACACGTTCGAGAACTTCGTCACCGGCACCTCGAACCGCTTCGCCCACGCCGCCGCGCTGGCCGTGGCCGAGACACCGGCCCGCTCGTACAACCCGCTGTTCGTCTACGGCGCCGCCGGGCTGGGCAAGACCCACCTGCTGCACGCCATCGGCCACTACGTCGACCAGAACTACCCGCAGTACACGGTTCGCTACGTCTCCACCGAGACGTTCCTGAACGAGTTCGTCGACGCCATCCGCACGAACACCACGCAGGCCTTCAAGCGGCGCTACCGCGAGGTCGACGTGCTCATGATCGACGACATCCAGTTCATGGAGAACAAGGAGGGCCTCCAAGAGGAGTTCTTCCACACCTTCAACTCGCTGCACGGGGCCGACAAGCAGATCGTCATCTCCTCCGACCGCCAGCCCGACTCCATCCCCACGCTGGAGGATCGTCTGCGCAGCCGGTTCAAGTGGGGCCTGATCACCGACATCCAGCCGCCCGACCTCGAGACCCGGCTCGCGATCCTGCGCAAGAAGGCCGAGCGGGAGCCCACCCCGGTTCCCGACGAGGTCCTCGAGTTCATCGCCACGCACATCACCGACAACATCCGCGAGCTCGAGGGCGCCCTCATCCGGGTCACCGCCTACGCCAGCCTCAACAAGACGCCCCTGAGCACGGCCCTGGCCGAGCGGGTGCTGAGCGACCTGCTCACCGGCAACCAGCCCCGGCCGGTCACCCCCGATCGCATCCTCTCCACCACGTCGGACATGTTCGGCTTCTCGGTCGAGGAGCTGCGGGGCAAGAGCCGCCGCCGTCCCCTCGTGACCGCCCGTCAGGTCGGCATGTACGTGTTCCGCGAGCTGACCGACCTCAGCTACCCCGCCATCGCGCGCGAGTTCGGGGGGCGCGACCACACGACCGTGATCCACGCGGTCGAGAAGATCAGCGGGCTCATGAAGGAACGCCGCCAGACCTACGACCAGGTCACCGAGCTCATCCAGCGCATCAAGGCCGCGGGATGACCGCCCGGCCCGGACGCCAGCCCGCACGGGCTGTGGATCACCCTGGGTACGACCGGGGGTCGACGAGGCCGGAGCCCTGTGGATGCCATCGCCCCGTCGGTGGACGGAGCTGCAGCCGGCCATCCCGCATCCCGGGTCGCGCCCCTGCCCTGTGCAACGCTGGGGACGACCTGAGGACGGCGATCGGGCCCGTGACGTGCACCGATGCCAGGCCGTCCACAATCCACACCCCTTATCACCACTCTCACCCGAGAAGCACCAAGGAAGGGGAGCGACCGTGAAGTTCCGGTGCGAGCGTGATGTGCTCGTCGAAGCGCTGGGCACGGTCGGTCGCGCCGTGGCCGGTCGCAGCATGGCCCCCGTCGTCCTGTCCGGGATCCGGATGCAGGTCGTGGGTGATCGGCTCTCGCTCCAGGCCACCGATCTCGACCTGACGATCGCGTGCGAGCTCGATGTGGTGGGCGAGCAGGACGGTGCGGTGGTCGTCCCGGCCAAGCTGACGTCCGACATCGTGCGGGCCTTCGAGCCAGCGGCGGTGACCGTCGAGGCGGGAGCGGACGACGCCCACCTGTCGGCGGGCCGCTCCCAGTTCTCCGTCCGGGCCTTCGCGGCCGAGGACTTCCCCCGTCTGGCCGAGGCCGAGGGTCCGGTGGTGGAGCTGGCGGCGCAGGCGTTCGCGGAGGCCCTGCGGCAGGTCGTCCCGGCGGCCAGCCCGGATCCGCAGCGCGCCATCCTCACGGGGGTCCTCCTTGCGGCCGAGGCGGGGGGGCTGCGGTTGGTCGCCACCGACTCGTACCGCCTCGCGCTGCGGGACCTGGCCGGTAGCGCCGTCCTCCGGGAGGGTGAGCAGGTCGTGGTGCCGTCGCGGGCGCTCGCCGAGCTGGCCCGCCTGCTCGGCGACGACGAGTCGGTCGCGTTGCGGTTGGGAGAGCGGGACGCGACCTTCACCGCAGGTGGGGTGCGGATCACGACCCGGCTGATCGAAGGGGCGTTCCCCAACTACCAGCGCCTGTTCCCCGAGGAGTACCCGAACCGCCTCGTGGTCGGCCGCGAGCCCTTCCTCGACGCCGTCCGGCGGGTGCGGCTGCTGGCGCGCGACGCCACGCCGGTGCGGCTGCTGCAGCGAGGCGACGGCCTCGAGCTGCTGGCCGTGAACCCGAGCATGGGCGAGGCTCGCGAGGAGCTCGACGCCAAGTACGAGGGGACCGAGCTCACGGTGGCCTTCAACCCGGAGTTCCTCGTGACCGGGGCCGAAGCGGCCGTGGGAGACGAGCTCATCCTCGACACGATCGACGCGCTCAAGCCGGCCATGCTCCGGTCGGTGGAGCAGCTCGACTTCCGTTACCTGTTGATGCCCATCCGCGTGTCCTGAGTGCGCGTCCGTCGGCTCTGGCTCACCGACTTCCGCAGCTACGCGTCGCTCGAGCTCGAGCTGGCCGCGGGGCTGACGGCGGTCATGGGCCCCAACGGGCTCGGCAAGACGAACCTGCTCGAGGCCATCGCCTACCTGGCCACCCTGGAGAGCTTCCGGGGCGCCCCCCTCGAGGCCCTGGTCCGCCAGGGGTGCCTGCGGGCGGCCGTGCGGGCCGAGGTCGACCAGCAGGCGCGCCGGGCCCTCGTCGAGGCCGAGATCGTTCCCGGTGGGCGCGGTCGCGTCCTCGTCAACCGCCAGCGCCTCACCCGGACCCGCGACCTCCTCGGCGTGCTCCGCGTGACGGTGTTCGCGCCGGACGACCTCGAGCTCGTCAAGGGCGGTCCGGCGCAGCGGCGCCGGTACCTCGACGACGGGCTGGTCGCTCGGCAACCCCGGCTCGATGCGGTGCGCCTCGAGCTCGACCGGGTGCTCCGCCAGCGCAACGCCCTGCTCCGGCAGGTGGCCGGGGTCCGGGCCGACCGGCTGCCGGCCGACGTGGCGGTCACCCTCGACGTGTGGGACGCCAAGCTGACGACGGCCGGAGAGGCGCTCGGCGCCGCCCGGGCCGAGCTGGTCGAGCGCTTGCAGCCCCGGCTGCGACAGGCCTACGACGACATCGCGGCCGGCCCGGTGCCGGTCGATGCCCGGTACGAGCCGGCGTGGCGGCCGGGCGGGCTGGCGGCTGCGCTGGCCGCGGCCCGGGCCGAGGAGCTGCGGCGGGGGGTCACGCTGGTGGGGCCGCACCGCGACGACCTCGAGCTCGTCCTCGCCGGCTTGCCGGCCCGCACCCATGCCTCGCAAGGGGAGCAGCGCACGCTGGCCCTGGCCCTTCGGCTCGCGCTCCACCGGATCCTCACCGACGAGCTGGCCAGCCCGCCCGTGCTGCTGCTCGACGACGTGTTCTCCGAGCTCGACACGGACCGGGCCGACGCCCTGGTGCGGCACCTGCCGGAGGGCCAGGCCGTGCTGACCACCGCGTCTGGGCTCCCGGCGCGGGTGGCACCCGACCAGGTCGTGCGCCTGCCCCTGGTGGCGGCGTGAGCGGCTGGCGCCCGCTCCCCGGCGACGAGCCCTCCCCACCCGAGCCGGTGCGCGCCCTGGTCGACCGGGTCCTGCGGGGGCTGGGGGCGCCCGCCAGCGGCACCCTCGACCTGGTCTTCTCCCTGTGGGAGGAGGTGGTGGGCCCGGCCCTGGCCGCCCATGCCCAGCCGGTCGCGGTGCATGACGGGTGCCTGGTGGTGGTGGTGGACGACCCGGCGTGGGCCGCCCGCCTGCGCTGGTCGACGGCCGACGTGCTTCGCGCCGTCGAGCGGGTTGCCGGTGCCCCGGTGGTGCGATCGGTCGAGCTGCGCGTGCGCCCGCGAACGGGCTCCTGAGGGGCCCGGGGAAGCCCGCCCGGGGGGCATGCCATCCCGAGGGAGGGCCACACCCCTCTGGTAAACTGAGGCCCATCGCGATGGCCACCGCCGCCACCGCTGGACGGCGTGCGGCGGACCCCGTGTCGCCTCGCTCATCCCTCCGTGTGGAAAGGTCGCGCCCTTGTCCCAGGTGACGTCGCCGTCCTCGTCGTACGGGGCGAAGGACATCACGGTCCTCGAAGGCCTCGACCCGGTCCGCAAGCGACCCGGCATGTACATCGGGTCCACCGGGCCCACCGGGCTGCACCACCTGGTCTGGGAGGTCGTCGACAACTCCGTCGACGAGGCGATGGCCGGGTACTGCGCCCGCATCGACGTCACCCTGCTCGCCGACGGGGCGTGCCGGGTGGCCGACGACGGCCGCGGCATCCCCGTCGACCCCCACCCCCGGTACAAGAACAAGAGCGCCGCCGAGATCGTGCTCACCGTGCTCCACGCCGGCGGCAAGTTCGGCGACGCCGGGTACAAGGTGGCGGGTGGGCTCCACGGGGTCGGCATCTCGGTCGTGAACGCCCTGTCCGACCGGCTGGTGCTGGAGATCGACCGCGACGGCCAGCACCACCGCATGGAGTTCGCCAAGGGTGGCCGCCCGCAGGGCCGTCTCGAGGTGGTCGGGGCCGCACCGCGGGGCCGCACCGGCACCACCGTCACCTTCTGGCCCGATCCCGTGGTCTTCAAGGAGGGCACCGAGTTCTCGGCCCGCACGATCACCGAGCGGCTGCAGATGATGGCGTTCCTCAACAAGGGCCTCGAGATCCGCTTCCACGACGAGCGCCCCGGGCACCAGGCCGAGGTGACGTTCCAGTACAAGGGCGGCATCGTCGACTTCGTGCGCCACCTGAACCAGTCGAAGGAGGCGCTGTTCAAGCGGGTCGCCTACTTCGCCCAGCACGACGCCGTCCAAGAGGTCGAGGTCGCGCTCCAGTGGAACACGGGCTACTACGAGGGCATCCACAGCTTCGCCAACGGCATCGCCACCATCGAGGGGGGCATGCACGAGGAAGGCTTCAAGAAGGCGCTCACCAACGCCGTGAACAAGTACGCCCGGGCCCGGAACCTGTTGAAGGAGAAGGACGACAACCTGCTGGGCGAGGACATCCGCGAGGGCCTCACCGCCATCGTGGCGGTCAAGCTGCGCGACCCGCAGTTCGAGGGGCAGACCAAGGCCAAGCTGGGCAACACCGAGATGCGCTCGCTGGTCGAGCGGGCGACCAACGAGAAGCTGGGCGAGTGGCTCGAGGAGCACCCCGCCGAGGCCAAGCAGACCGTGGCCAAGGCCATGCAGGCGGCGCGGGCGCGCATGGCGGCCCGCCAGGCCCGCGACCTCACCCGTCGGAAGTCGGCGCTCGAGGGCGCGGGCATGCCCGACAAGCTCCGCGACTGCTCGAGCCGCGATCCGCGCGAGTCCGAGCTGTTCATCGTCGAGGGCGACTCGGCCGGCGGGTCGGCCACCCAGGCCAGGGACCCCCGCAGCCAGGCGATCCTCCCGATCAGGGGGAAGATCCTCAACGTCGAGCGCTCGCGCATCGACAAGATGCTGAAGAACGCGGAGATCCAGGCGATCATCGGCGCCGTCGGCGCCAACGTCGGCGAGGAGTTCGACGTCGCCAGGGCCCGCTACCACAAGGTCATCGCCATGTGCGATGCCGACGTCGACGGCAGCCACATCCGCACGCTGCTGCTCACGTTCTTCTTCCGCCAGATGCGAGACCTGGTCGAGCAGGGCCACGTGTACATCGCCCAGCCGCCCCTCTACTCGACCGAGGTCGGCAAGCAGAAGGTCTACCTGAAGGACGATGCCGCCAAGGCTGCGTTCCTGGCCGAGCACCCGAACCACAAGAAAGAGTTCCAGCGCCTGAAGGGCCTGGGTGAGATGGACTTCCACGAGCTGCGTGACACCACCATGGACCCGGCGCGGCGCACCCTGCTCCAGGTGAGCGTCGAGCAGGCCGCGCTGGCCGACGAGATCATGAGCGTGCTCATGGGCGACGACGTCGAGTCGCGCAAGCACTGGATCCAGTCGAACGCCAAAGACGTGCGCTTCCTGGACATCTGAGGGACCCGATGAGCGACAGCACGATCACCACCGGCGGCGAGGGCGACGACGACGGCCTGGGCATCACCTTCGGTGTCATCGAGCCCATCGAGATCCAGGAGGAGATGGAGCGCTCCTTCCTCGACTACGCCATGTCCGTCATCGTGGCGCGGGCCCTGCCCGACGCCCGGGACGGCCTGAAGCCGGTCCATCGCCGGATCCTGTTCGGGATGTACGACATGGGCATCCGGCCCGACCGCAGCTACGTGAAGTGCGCCCGGGTCACCGGCGACGTCATGGGCCGCTACCACCCGCACGGCAACCAGGCGATCTACGACGCGCTGGTGCGCATGGCCCAGGACTTCAGCCTGCGTCACCCGCTCGTCGACGGGCACGGCAACTTCGGCTCCCCCGACGATCCGCCCGCGGCCGAGCGCTACACCGAGTGCCGGCTCTCGCCGATCGCGATGCAGCTGCTCGACGGGATCGACGAGGACACCGTCGACTTCGCCGACAACTACTCGGGGGAGTTCAGCGAGCCGGTCGTGCTGCCCGCCCGGTTCCCCAACCTGCTCGTGAACGGGAGCCAGGGCATCGCGGTGGGCATGGCCACGAACATCCCGCCGCACAACCTGGGCGAGGTCATCGACGCCACCGTGCACCTGATCGACAACCCGGAGGCGACGCCCGAGGACCTGATGCGCTTCGTGAAGGGCCCCGACTTCCCGACCGGCGCCCAGATCCTGGGGCGCGCCGGGATCCTCGACGCCTATCGGACCGGCCGCGGCTCCATCAAGATGCGGGCCGTCGCCGAGATCGAGGAGACCAAGCGCGGCGGCCAGCGGATCGTCGTCACCCAGCTGCCCTACCAGACGTCGGGCGGGCAGATCCTCACCAAGATCAAGGATCTGGTCGAGGCCCGCGAGCTGGACGGGGTGCGCGACCTGAACGACGAGTCCTCCGGTCACGGGACCCGGCTCGTGATCGACCTCAAGCGAGACGCCAACGCCCACGTCGTGCTGAACAACCTGTTCAAGCACACGCCGATGCAGACCAGCTTCGGCGTCAACATGGTGGCGCTGGTCGACGGCATCCCCCGCACCCTCAACCTGGCCCAGGCGCTGCAGGCCTACGTCGATCACCAGGTCGAGGTGCTCCGCCGGCGCTCCGAGTTCCGCTTGGCCAAGGCCCGGGCGCGGGCGCACATCGTCGAGGGCCTGGTGAAGGCCCTCGACGCCATCGACGCCATCATCGCCCTCATCCGGGGCTCGGACGATCGCGACGCGGCCCGCGGCGGGCTGATGGCCGCGCCGTTCGAGTTCTCCGAGGTGCAGGCCAACCACATCCTCGACATGACCCTGTCGAGGCTGACGCGGCTCGCTCGCCACGAGCTCGACGAGGAGCTGGCCAAGCTGCGCGAGACCATCGCCGGCCTCGAGGCGATCCTCGCCGACGAGGGGCGGCTGCGCGGGGTGATCAAGACCGAGCTGGCCGGGGTGCGCGAGAGGTTCGTCGAGCCCCGCAAGGCCGTGATCACCCACGATCCGGGCGACATGAACATCGAGGACCTGATCGAGGACGAGGAGCTCGTGGTCACCATGACCCGGGCCGGCTACATCAAGGCGGTGTCGGCCGACGCCTTCCGGAGCCAGCAGCGCGGCGGCAAGGGGCTGCGGGGGACCACGCTCAAGGCCGAGGACGTCATCACCCATGTCGTGCACACGACGGCGCACGCGTACCTGCTCTTCTTCTCCAACCGTGGGCGGGTGTACCGGTTGCGCGCCCACGAGATCCCGCAGAAGGAGCGGGCTGCCCGGGGAACGCCGATCATCAACCTGCTCCCCCTGTCGCCCGACGAGCGCATCCAGGCCATCATCGACACGCGCGACTACGAGACCTCGCGCTTCCTGTTCTTCGCCACCAGGCAGGGCCAGGTGAAGAAGACCCTCTTCACCGAGTACGACAAGTCGCGTCGCGAAGGGTTCATCGCCATCAGCCTCAAGGACGGCGACGAGCTGGTCTCGGTGATCCAGACGGGCGGCACCGACGACGTGTTCATGGTGAGCCGCCTGGGCATGACGATCCGCTTCGCCGAGGACGACGTCCGCCCCATGGGCCGTGACGCGGCCGGCGTGCGGGGGATGCGCCTGCGCGACGCCGACGAGGTGGTCTCCTGCGACGTGGCACGCGACGAGGTCGACCTGGTGTTCGTGACCGATGCCGGGTACGGCAAGCGCACCAAGCTCGCGCACTTCCACGCGCAGGGGCGGGGAGGCCAGGGGGTCCGGGGGATCAAGCTCACGGCTCGTCGGGGGTTCGTGGCCGGGGCCTTCATGGCCGGTCTCGACGACGACCTGCTAGCCGTCACCTCCGCCGGCCAGACCATCCGGACGACGGTGAAGCAGCTGTCGGCCCAGGGCCGCGACGCCACCGGGGTGCGGCTGGTCACCCTCGACGAGGGCGACTCGGTGGCTGCGGTGGCGCCCATCCTCGCCACCGACGACGAGGCCTGACCAACTCCCCGCGCCCTTCCCCACGCCCTTCCCCCTGTCGTTCATCCGGCAACGGAGGTGGATCGTGCGCGTGGTCGTGGACGGTGATCGGGGTCAGGTGATCCCGCTCGTGGCCGTGGCCCTGGTGGCCGCGGGCGCGCTGCTGTGGCTGCTCGCCGCCCTGGGGGCGGTCGTGGTCGACCAGGCACGGGCGCGCAGCGCCGCCGATGCGGCCGCGCTGGCGGGGGCCGCCGAGGGGAGGGAGGCGGCGGCGGCGGTGGCCGAGGCCAACGGGGCACGGCTCGAGGCGTTCGAGGCCGACGGCACCGATACCCAGGTGTGGGTGCGCGTCGGGCGCGCCGTCGCCCGGGCCCGGGCCACCCGGCGCTTCGAGCCGGCCGCGACCGGCTCGCCGCCGTCGGCGCTCGGGGGGTGATCCCCTACACTCCCTGCGTGGCTGACGACGAGGTCGTGGTCGACGAGGCCCGCGCCGGCCCCACCGCCCCGTCGCGGCGCGCCCGCGCCGGCACGGCCCGAATCGCCGCCATCACGGCCGACGAGGCCGCTGTGACCACCGTCGTGCCGGCCGTGGCCCCGGCGGAGGCCCCGCCCCAGTCGTCGCCAGAGGCCACGGCCGAGGGTTCCGAGACGGCCCTGCCGCCGGTGCCCGACCGGCCGCCGCGCGCCGAGGAGGGCGTGGCACCGCGAGGACCCGCAGCGGCCGCCCGTCCGGCGACCGTGCCGGTGCCGGTGCCGGTGCCGGTGCCGACAGGTCCGGGCGCACCAGCCACCGGGCGGTCGTCGAAGCGCTCGGTGCGGGTTCGGGCCCGTCGTGTGCATCGCGTGGTCCGGCGGGTCGACCCGTGGTCGGTGCTGAAGCTCTCGCTGGTGTTCTTCGTCTGCCTCGACGTCGTCGTGATCGTGGCGGGCGTCCTGCTGTGGAGCGTGGCGGTGTCCACCGACACGATCGACAACCTCGAGAGCTTCATCCAGGAGCTGTTCGCGCTCGACCGGTTCCAGTTCGACGGGCGCCAGATCTTCCGGGCGGCCGTGGGCGGGAGTGCGGTGCTGGTGCTCGCCGGGACGGCTGCGACGGTGGTGCTCACCGTGCTGTTCAACCTGATCAGCGACCTCGTCGGCGGGGTCCGGGTGACCGTCGTGGAGGAGGAGATCCTCGTGCCGGGGCCCGCCACACCGCCATCGAGCGGCTGACCCGCCGGGTCGCCGTCGTTCGAAGCCGCCACCAGGGATCGGATAGGTTGAGCAGGCTCCGGGGCTATAGCTCAGTCGGTTAGAGCGCACCCCTGATAAGGGTGAGGTCGCTGGTTCGATTCCAGCTAGCCCCACGGTGATGGCGACGCGACCAGCGGGGCCCGTGACGTGAGCGCTGGCTCCGTCGCAGTGAAGATGGTCCGGCGCGCCGCCGTGGCCCTGGGGATGGCGGCCATCCTCGCGGCGGTGCTGCGACTCCGCGGGTCGGGCGGCATCCCACCGCAGGAGGGGGGCTGGCGCGAGCTGTCCGGTCCCGACCTCCGCTAGTGCGCGTTGCCATCGTCGGGGCCGGGGCCGCCGGCGCGAGGGCCGCACGGCAGCTCCTCTCCACCGACGGGGTCGAGCGGGTACTCGTGCGCGACGTGGACGGCGCCCGGCTCCGCGCCGTGGTCGAGGGCCTGGGCGCCCGGGCCGGCGCCGACACAGGCCCGTGGACGAGCCCGCCGGATGCCGCCGTCGTCGTGCTGGCGGGGCCGGCCGGCACCCATGCTGGGTCGGCGGCGCGAGCGCTGGAGGCGGGCCGTCACGTCGTATCGGTGTCCGACGACATCGACGACGTGCGGGCGTTGCTCGGCCTCGACCTCGAGGCTCGGGAGCGGGGCCTGCACGTCGTGGTCGGCGCAGGCTTCTCCCCGGGGATGAGCTGCCTGCTCGCCCGCCACGCGGCCGCCAGCTTCGACGAGATCGACGAGATCCACGTGGCCAAGTCGGGAACCGGCGGGCCGGCGTGCGCCCGCCAGCACCACCGCGCCCTCAGCGGATGGACGGAGGACTGGCGCGACGGGGCCTGGGTGCGGCGACGGGCCGGGTCGGGACGCGAGCTGTGCTGGTTCCCCGACCCCGTCGGAGCGGCCGACTGCTACCGGGCCCGGCTCCCCGAGCCCCGGCTCCTGGTCCACGCCTTCAGGGGCGTCGAGCGGGCGACGGCCCGCATGGCGGCCACCCGGCGCGACCGCATGAGCGCGCCCCTGCCGATGCTCCGACCCCCTCACCCCGAGGGGACGGTGGGCGCGGTCCGCGTCGAGGTGCGCGGCCGGCGGGGCCGGGCCCGCGAGGTCGCGGTGCTCGGCGCGGTCGACCGGCCCGCGGTGTCGGCCGGGACCGTGGCCGCCCTGGCTGCGGTGTGGGCGGCGGAGCGGCGTCTGGGGCCGCCGGGGGCGGCCGGGCTCGCAGCGCTGGCCACCCCCGTGCCGTTCCTGGCCGAGCTGGCTCGGCGGGGGGTGCGGGCAGCCGTGTTCGAGGGCAGATCGGCTCCGTCGCCGGCCTGACGGCCCGGCGCGGTGACGGGGAGGCCGAGCGCCCGGTGTGGCCGCCTGGCGTGGGCCGTTCGGCTCATTTCCGACTCGAACCCTTTCAGGGCGGGGTCGGATCGGCCGATACTGCCGTGGGCGGTTCGTCGTTGGAGGGAAAACGATGGGCGAGCGCGCCGCGGTCACGGAGCTGGTCGAGCGGAACCTCCCCCTGGTTCGCCAGGTGGTGGCACAGGTGGCGGCGCACTTTCCCCGTCATGTCGACCGCGAGGAGCTTGCCCGGGCCGGCACGCTCGGGCTCGTCGAGGCGGCTCGCCGCTACGACGGGGAGCGGGGCGTGCCCTTCGAGCGGTTCGCCGCGCAGCGCATCCGGGGGGCCATCCTCGACGCGGTGCGCCAGGCCGACTGGGCCCCCCGCGCCGTGCGCACCGTCGCGCGCCGGGTCGATCTCACCAGCCAGGAGCTGGCGAGCAACCTCGGTCGTTCACCCACCCGCAACGAGCTGGCCGGTGCCCTCGGGGTGTCGCAGCAGGAGCTGTCCCGGGTACAGGAGCGGGTGTACCGGGCGGTCGTGCTCGCCCTCGACCACCCGACCTCGTCGCCCGGCGACGACGACGACACCTCGCTGGGGGACGTGCTCGCCGACCGGACCCACCTGGAGCCCCCCGAGGAGCTCGAGGCGCGCGAGCTGCTCGGCTACCTCAGGGACGCCGTGGATCTCCTGCCCGACCGGCATCGCCTGGTGATCGCCGGGTACTTCCTGGAGGGACGCACGTCGCTCGAGCTGGCGGGCTTCCTCGGGGTCACGGAGTCGCGGATCTCCCAGCTCCGCTCCGAGGCACTGGAGCTGCTGCGGGAGGGCATCGAGGCCCAGTACGAGACGGCCGGTCGGGGCGATGCCGCCGCCGCGGCGCCGGTGTCGCGGGCGCGGGCGCGGCGGGTGGCATATGCCGAGGCCATCGCCACCGCCAGCACCTGGCGGGGGCGCCTGGAGCCCGCCACCGGTCACTGACGTCTCGCTCCCTGGTCCGGACGCCGCCGGTTCGCCGGCGGCGCCGCCGCGGTTCAGCGGAGGAAGTCGGCGAGCGAGGGGAGCGGGACGCGAGACGCGTCGGCCAGGGCGCGCCGGGCGAGGAGGCCCTGGGCCTCGTGGAGCTGGGCGTCGGCCGGTTCGGCCAGCAGGGCGCTGAGCAGCTCGTCGCCGGTGTGGCGCAGGCCGCTCAGGGCCGCCTGGCGCGACGCCCGAACCCGGCGCAGGCGCGCGCTGATCGCTCGGTGAGCGAGCTGCAGGTCGGCCGCCCGGGCCTCCAGGTCGTCCCAGCGCCGCTCGGCGGCTCCCCGGTCGCCCTCGCGGAGGCGGGTGGCGAGGTCCTGCACGGCGCTCAGCAGGTCGATCGGCGTGTCGAAGCCGAAGACGGTGCGACCGTCCGGGTTGACCCGCACGACGAGGTCGGGTCCGATGCGGCGCATCACGGGACGCTGGTCGCCGACGAACCGGAACCCGTCGGGTCCTCGGGCCACCGCTCGCTCGGCCAGGCCGCCGAACAGCCGGCGCCGGCCGTGGCGCTGGTTGGCCAGCTGCACCAGACGGGCCAGCCGGCGCTCGGCCAGCCGGGCGAGGCGTTCGGGGGCATCGGCGGAGGAGCGCAGCAGCTGCAGCTCGGTCACGATGTGCAGCGCCCGGTCGAGCGCGGTCCGACCGGCGTCGAGCCAGCCGACAGCGTCGTCGGTGCCGGCCAGGTCGGTCCGGAGGCGCCGCTCGGCGGCGCGAAGCGCTCCGAGGCCGGCCCAGGGCGGCGACGCGTCATCGAGGGGAGACCCCGCACCGGGGGCCGTCACGGCCTCGCCCCGCCGACGAGGGCCGAGGGGACGTCGTCGGCTGCGAGCTCCCGGTTGAGCGCACCCACCTCGTCGATCTCGGCGAGCAGGTCGGCCAGGCTCCGCCGGTGGCCGTCGAGGATGCTCCGGTACGGCTCGGGTGACCGCTCGGCCAGCTCGGCCAGCGTCGGATTGCCGTCGGCCAGGCCCAGCCGGGCACCCACCGCCTGCACGTGGGCGGCACGGAGCAGCTCGGCCCGCCGGACCTCCTCCACGGCCGCACCGACCTCGTCAGCGGCCCAGGCCAGGAAGCGTGTCTCGCCCGCCACCAGCAGATGGTGGGCTTCGACCAGGCGGAACAGGAGCGTCTCCAGCAGCCGTTGCTCGGCGCTGAGGTGCTCGGCCAACCGCTCCATCGCGACCTCCTCGCCGGAGTGATCGGCTCGCGGCGGTCGGTACCTGAGGCACTCCCCCGAATTGCCCGGTCAGGGCCGGACCCGAGCCCGCCAGCGCTCCAGCAGCGAGGCGTCGCCGAAGACCTCCAGGTCGGCTGGACCGAGCCGCCCCCACAGCAGGAGGAGCAGCCGCCCGGCCGGGCCCCGGGCGGCCACGTCGCCCTTGGCGTGGCCGCGGGTGACGACGGGCCCCCCGGGGTCGAGGCGGATGAGCCATTCGCCCGCGATGTCGGTGGCGTGGACGTGGATCGTCTCGCCGTTCCCCCCGCTCAGGTCGCCCAGGCGGCCGGTGGGGAGGAGCACGTCGAGGAGCTCGTCGATGCCGTCGGCCCCGAGCGCTGGACGGATCGGGCCGGGCGCCCCGGCGGCGGCCTCGGCATCCCAGCGGTGCACGACGGTCTCCAGGGCCTGGCGTCGGATCCAGAACGCGGCCGTCGGTGCAGCGTCGGCCCAGACCCACAGCGGTTCGTCGGGATCGATCGCCCGCAGGGCGGCCACCAGCTCGGCGGCGGTCGCCCGGTACCACGCGAGCAGCTCGGGCCCCGCGGGGATCGGCGCCGGCTCGTCGACGGGCACGGCGTCGGTGAGTCGCCCGACCACGATCGTGGTGGCCCACCGGTGGACCCGGCCCACGTGGGCGACGAGGTCGCCGACGTGCCAGCCGGGGCAGGACGGGACGGCGGCGTCGAGGCCGGCCCGTTCGGCGGCGTCGGCGAGGGCCGCGGCGTCGGCCTCGAGGGCGTCGACGTGCTGGGCCGGCTCCACGGGGACCGCCCTGCTCACCGTTCGCTGGGCAGGGCGTCGTGGTGGTGGTCGCGCTCGGCGACCATGAGGCGACCTCCCACCCGGGACAGCACGATCCCGAACGTCTCGAGCAGGTTGGCCTCGGTGAGGACGTCGTCGGGGCGGCCGATCGCGATCACGCGCCTGGCGAGGAGCAGCACCTGGTCGGCGTGGGCGGCCTCGCCGATGTCGTGGGTCGCGGTGACGACGGCCGCGCCCCGCTCCCGCTCGGCAGTCACGGCGTCGAGGTAGAGCTCGCGGCCAACGGCGTCGAGGCCGGCGGCGGGCTCGTCGAGCAGCAGGAGGTCGGCCCCGCGGGCCAGCACCTGCGCCAGGTAGATCCGTTGCTGCTGACCGCCCGAGAGGGAACGCAGCGGCGCGTGCGCGAGGCGTTCGACGCCCATGGCGGCGAGGGACGAGTCGACGAGGGTCCGGTCGGCCGGGCCGAGGCGGCCGAGCAGGCCGTGGTGGGCGAAGCGCCCCATCCGCACCACGTCGGCAGCCCGGAGGGGCAGCACGATCGCCGACGCGTGGAACTGGCTGAGGTAGGCGACCCGAGCCGGCTGGCGCCCCGGCGGCTCGCCGAACACCTCGAGGCGCCCCTCGAGCGGGTCGAGCAGGCCCACCACCGTCTTCAGGAACGTGGACTTACCCGAGCCGTTGGTCCCGACGATGGCGAGGGTGGTGCCCGCCGGCACCTCCAGGTGCAGGTCGCCGACCACCATCCGGCCCTCGTGGCCGATGTCGAGGTGCTGGGCGCACACGGCGATGCCGTCGAAGCCGCCGGCGTGCGAGTGCATCCACCCAGCATGGCGCATCGGGGGCTTCTCATCGATTCTCACTCCCGGTGCTAGGGTCGGGGGGTGCCTTCCCGTCACGGCCAGACGGCCCGACCGGCGCCCGACCTCCATGCCATCGTCGCCACGAGGCTCCGGCGCGACGGCCAGCGCTACACCGACAACCGCCGGGCGCTGGTGGGCGTCCTGGGCGACGCCGGCCAGCCGCTGACGATCGCGGAGATCCTGCGACGCGGCGACGACCTCGCCCAGAGCTCCGCGTACCGCAACCTGGCCGTGCTCGAGCGCGCCGGGGTCGTCCAGCGGCTGCTGACCACCGACGAGTGGGCCCGCTACGAGCTGGCCGAGGACCTCACCGGGCACCACCACCACCTGATCTGCTCGGCGTGCGGGGCGGTCGCCGACGTGGCCGGCTCGGCCGAGCTCGAGCGATCGCTGGCACGAGCGATCGAGCGGGTCGCGGGCGACAGCGGCTACCGGATCGAGCGCCACCGGCTCGATCTGCTGGGGGTCTGCCCGGCCTGCTCGCGAGCGGGGCGGTCAGGCGGGGTGGTCGGCGGCCCTGGGTGAGCCGAGCCCGGCGGCGGGGTCGGCGGGGTGGTCGGCGTCACCGGCGAGGCGCTCGACCGCATCCGTGAGCCGGCCGACCTGCTCGGAGAGGTCGTCGCTGGTGACCACGTCGGCCAGCGCGAGCCGGATCGAGGCGATCTCCCGGGCCAGGAACTCGGTGTCGGCCTTGGTCCGCTCTGCGACCTCGCGGTCCTCCTCGTACTCGGACCGGTCGCGGTCGGCCTGGCGGTTCTGCGCGAGCAGGATCAGCGGTGCGGCGTAGGCGGCCTGGGTGGAGAAGGCCAGGTTCAGCAGGATGAAGGGGTAGGGATCCCAGCGGAGGCCGACCGCGGCGAGGTTGATGATGATCCAGACGATCACGACGATCGTCTGGATCATGAGGTAGCGGCCGGTCCCCAGGAGGCGGGCGATCGCCTCGGAGAAGTTGCCGAAGGCCTCGGGGTCGTAGTGGATGCCGAAGCTCCGGGGCGCCCGGGGTCGCGAGAGGTCGTCGCGACGCTTCATGGCGCGGGCCCCCTCATCGCACGCGCCGCCGCTGGCGCCAGCCGACCGGCAGGACCCGGTCGAGCACGTCGTCGATCGTGACCGCCCCCACCAGGCGGCGCTCGTCGTCGCACACCGCGATGGCCAGCAGGTTGTAGGCCGCCAGCCGCTCTGCCACCTCGAGCTCGGGGACGTCGGGCGTGATGAACGGCACGTCCTCGTCGATGCACCGGCCCACCTCCATGGCCGGCGGTTCCCGCAGGAGGCGCTGGATCCCCACCGTGCCCAGGAAGGGCCCCGTGGGCGTCACGGTGGGCGGCTGGCACACGAAGACCTGGGCCGCCTCCGACCCCGGCAGCTCCTGGTCGCGGACCCGCGCCAGCGCTTCCGCCACCAGGGTGGTGGGCGTGAGGATCACCGGTTCGGGGGTCATCAGGCCGCCGGCGGTGTGCTCCCCGTAGGACAGGAGGCGCCGCACGTGCTGCGCGTCGTCGGGATCCATGGAGTCGAGCAGCCGCAGCCGCTCCTCACCGGGGAGCTCGGCGAGCAGGTCGGCGGCGTCCTCGGCCTCCATCTCCTCGAGCACGTTGACGATCCGGTCGGCGTCGAGGCCCTCGAGGATCCGCACCTGCTCGCTCTCGGGGAGCTCCTCGAGCAGGTCGGCCAGCCGGTCGTCCTCCATCAGCTCGGCCAGCCGCCGCCGGCGGTTGAGGGGTAGGCCCCGGATCACGGCTGCCACCTCCACCGGGTGCATCGTGCTGAGGCGGGCCACCTCGGCCGCGTCGGGGCCGGCGTCGAACAGCTCGGCCAGCTCGTGCCACTCGACGATGCGGGTCGTGCGCCGGCGACCGAACGGCCCTCTCGTGCCCAGCGCGACCGTGGCGACCTCCCACGCCGAGGTGCGCCCTGGTTGGAGCCGAACCGCGAGGTCGTTCACGGTCTCGTTCCCCAGGCGGCGGTCGAGCAGGTCGGCCACCACCAGCAGCTCGCCCTGGCGCTTGCGGAAGTGGCGGAGGTCGATGGTGCCGCTCCGCAGCCGGGCGCCGTCGTTGTCGAGCTCGGCCACGCGGCCCGCGTTCACGAAGATCCGTCGCCGCTGGCTGGACGCGACGAAACCGATGACGCGCGGCGGCTCGCCGCCGTGGGCGGGCCCGATCACGATGTCGACGATGCGCCCGAGCGCGCTGCCCTCGGCGTCGAGCAAGGGCAGTCGGACCACCCGGAAGGCGTAGACGAGCTCTCCGGCCACGGGCGCAAACTACTGTCCGGCGCCCACTGCGGCGCGGTCCGGACAGGGTGCGCCCTCGCCGCGCGGTGGTGCTGGCGGCGGCGGCTCAGGCGGGGTCGGGCGCGCCGGTCAGCAGGCGCTCCAGCGCGACGGCGACGTCTCGCACCCGCTCGGGGGCGAGCGCGAACCTCCGGGCAGGGTCGGCGTCGGCCGCGTTGAAGCCCCTCCCGATCAGGAGCACCGCCACCGGACGGGGGAGGAGGGCGTCCCGCAGGAAGGCGGCGGCGGGCTCGCGGTGGTGGGCGACGACCGCCAGCAGGTCGGGGCGGATGCCGGCGACCACGTGGTTGATGGTGGCCACGGGCACGTCGGCGCCGAAGTCGTGGACCCGGAAGCCGTGCCCCTCGAGCGAGGTCACGGCCACGACCAGCCCCAGGTCGACGTGCTCGCCCTCGGGCGTGCACGTGACGGCGGAACGGACGCGAGGCAGGGTGTCGGCGGGTGCCACGCAGCGGAGGTGCGTGCGGAGCAGTTGGGCGGCGAACGAGTCCCGAGCGGATCGGGCCGGGTCGGCGTGGCGCCGGGCGTTCAGGCGGCGGACCAGCGGCACGACCACGTCGTCGAGCAGCTCGTCGATGTCCAGGCTGGCGCTGGCGGCGTCGAGGGTGGCGCCGGCGGCGCCGGCGTCGAAGCGCTCGAGGGCGAGCCACAGCCGTTCGCGGTAGCGGTCGGCCGGCGGCAGGGCCCGGTGGGCGACCAGCGCCGGGCGGGCCCGCTGGCGGCGCGCACCCGCCACCCGGCGGGCGGCCGCCCCGACGTTCCAGCCCTCGGCGACGAGTTGCTGCACGTGCAGCACCGCCTGGACGTCGCCCTCGGTGTACAGGCGGTGCCCGCCGGCGCTCCGGGTGGGCTGCAGGACGCCGTAGCGGCGCTCCCACGCCCGGAGCGTGGCCTCGCCCACCCCCGTTCGGCGGGCCAGCTCACCGATGCGCATCTGCGGCACGCTGGCGCCACCCGGCATGGCCGGCAGGGTAGCGAATCCCCTGGCTCCCCGGGGGCGCGTCGCCGAGGAGTCGGGCACTGCTCTTGCCGGCCGGCGGGGGCGGGCGAGATGCTCGCGCCGGCGGACGGCGACGGGGGCGGCCGATGGGGCGCGACAGCGATGACGGGCGACCGGGCGGGGCGGGTCTCGGCCCCTTCGGGAACGTGCTGGGGGAGCTCCTCGCCGAGCAGCGCGACCCGCTCCTCGTGCTCGACTTCGACAGCGTCGGCGAGGCCATCCTGGTGGTGGCCGTCGAGCCCGGCCCTCGCTTCCGGTACACCGCCGTGAACCGTCGGGCGGCCGAGCTGGTCGGGCTGCCGGAGGAGCGGTTGGTGGGGAGGGAGGTCCAGGTGGGCCTCCCTCCCGAGGACGCCGAGCGGGTGCTCCACAACTACCGGGAGATCGTCCGCACCGGCGAGGGGCGCAGCGTGGTTCTCGAGGTCCACGTTCCGGAGCACCGGGCGTGGGAGGTGGAGGCCCAGCCGCTGCTCGACGACACCGGCACCGTCACCAACGTGATCGCGGTGATCCGGGACATCACGGCCGAGCGCCGTGCCGTGCGCCGGGCGGTCGAGCACTTCGAGGCCTCGTTCGTCGGGTCGCCGGTCGGCCTGGCCCTGATGTGGCCCGACGGGCGGATCCAGCGGGTCAACCGGGCCCTCACCGACCTGCTCGGGGTGGGTGAGCAGGACCTGGCCGGCCGGTGGCTGCACGAGCTGACCCACGCCGGCGACCGCGATCGAGTGAGGCGCCACCTGGGCGAGCTGGTTGCCGGCACGCGCCCGTCGTTCCAGCTCGAGGTGCGGCTCGTGGGGCCCGGCGACGACCCGGTGTGGGTGCTGCTGGCGGTGACCGGGGTGCTCGACGACGGCATCGCGCTGTCGGCCGTGGCCCAGATCGTCGACGTGACCGCGCTCCGGCGGGTGGAGGGGGCCCTGCGCGAGCGCTTGGCCCTCGAGCAGGTGATCCTGGAGGCGGCGGCCGAGCTGGCCGGCGCGACCGGTGCCCGGATCGATTCGGCCGTGGAGCGGGTGCTGCGCCGGCTGGCCGAGTACGCGGGGGTGGACCGGGCCGAGGTGCTGGTGGTGGGGGAGCACGGCCGGGTCGGGCAGGTCTACGAGTGGTGCCGTCCGGGTGTGCCCTCGATCCGGGCGCAGGTCGAGGCCATGCCGGCGGCCGTGGTCGACACCCCCATCGCTCACCGCCTGCGGGCCGGCGAGGTGGTGCACGTGCCGTCGGTCGAGGAGCTGCCGACCGGGTCGCTCGAGCGGCACATCGCCGATCTCCACGGCGTGGCCGGCTTCCTCATGGTGCCGGTGCCGGCCGGCGAGCGGGTGATCGGGGCGCTCACGTTCATCGCGGTGCGATCCGAGCGCCGCTGGGCACCCGACAGCCTGGCGCTGTTGCCCATGCTCGCCCAGGTGATGGGACCGGCCCTGCTGCGCCGGCTCGGGCGCCGGCCGCCGCCATCTCGCACCGAACCTTGACATCTTGTCGAGGGTCGGGTGAAGATGCCGCCGCCGGCGGGCCGCGTGGCTGCGGCGGAGGGTCGGGCACACGGCCGGCCCCGGCCACGCGGCCCGTTCGCGCTCCGGACAGGGCGGGGTCGGTCCCGGCCGTGGTCCGGCGGTGATGTCGGGGCCTCGGCGCGGCGCCGAGGTAGGTTCGCCCCGTGCCTGGGCGCCATTCGTCCGCGGCCCCCCGGGGCCTCCGTGGTCTGCTGGTGCTGGGCATCCTCGCCGTGGTCGTGCTCGTCGTCGGAGCCGCCATGGCGCTGCTGGGCCGGGCGGGCTCGGGCGACGGCGACGGCTCCGGTGCGACGGTCGCGGCTCCGGGCGACGCCGCAGGCGCCACCGTCGTCACCACCACCACCTCCACCGTGGCCGAGACGACCACGACGGTGCCCTACGACGGGTGGGTGGACCCGGCGTCGGTCGGCCAGCCGTACGGCGACACGGTGCGAGGGCTGCTGACCTTCCGGGGCAACCCGACGCGGACGTACTACGGCCAGGGCCCGGTGCCCGCCGATCCCATCGTGCTCTGGCGGTACCCGTCGAGCGGGGGCATGTGCTCGGAGTCCACGACGGGGGGCGAGACGACCACGTGGTGCGGCACCGGCTGGACCGGTCAGCCGGCGGTGTTCGAGCGCGACGGCCGGACCCTGGTCGCCTTCGGCGCCTACGACCGGGCCGTGCACCTGCTCGACGGCGACACCGGCGCCGAGGTGCTCCCGCCCTTCCCCACCGGGGACATCATCAAGGGCAGCGTCACCATCGACCCCGACGGGTACCCGCTCCTCTACACGGGATCCCGCGACAACTACTACCGGGTGCTGGCCCTCGACCGCCCGGGCGAGATGGTCGAGCTGTGGAAGCTGTCCGCCGACGCGGTCAGCCCGGTCCTCTGGAACAACGACTGGGACGGGTCGGGCCTGGTGATCGACGACTTCCTGTTCGAAGGGGGCGAGAACAGCCAGATCCACGTCGTGAAGCTCAACCGCGGGTACGGCCCCGGCGGTGAGGTCACGGTCGATCCGCAGCTGGTGTTCAATGCCCCCGGGTGGGACGACCAGCTCCTCGCCGACGTCGGGGATCAGCAGATGTCGATCGAGAACTCTGTGGCGATCTGGGGCAACACCCTGTACTTCGCCAACTCGGGGGGGCTGGTGCAGGGCTGGGACATCACCGGGGTCGGCGACGGCGTGGCGCCGACCCGGGTGTTCCGCTTCTGGACGGGCGACGACACCGATGCGTCGATCGTGGTCGACGAGGAGGGCTACCTGTACGTCGGCGTCGAGTACGACCGCAAGACCGAGCGGGGCCGGGAGGTGGGCCAGCTGCTCAAGCTCGATCCCCGCCAGCCCGACGACCCGGTGGTGTGGTCGATCGACGACACCGAGATCGGCAACGAGGGCGACGGTGGGGCGTGGTCGACGATGGCGCTGCACGACGACCTGGCGATCGCCACGACCAACGCCGGTCGGGTGCTGGGCATCGATCGGGCCACCGGGCAGATCCGGTGGGAGAAGCGACTGCCCGGCCCGGTGTGGCAGTCACCGGTGGTGGTCGACGACGTGCTGCTCCAGGGCGACTGCGACGGGATCCTCCACGCCTTCGACGTGAGCGACACCACCGTCGACCCGCCGGCCATCTGGCAGGTCGACGTGGGGGGGTGCATCGAGTCGACGCCTGCCGTGTGGGACGGCCGCATCTACGTCGGGACCCGCAACGGCCAGTTCGTCGCCATCGGCGACCGGCCGTGACGGGCGGACCGGGCCGCTGATACCCCGGCGGGAGCAGGGTCCAGGGCCCGCCCCATGAGGCGGGTCTGGGCCCGCCGGTGAACACGAGGTGCGGTGAGCGCGGCTCCACCTTGAGGCCCTCCGCCTCGCGCAGCTCCCGCACCCGCTCGGCGGCGATCAGCTCGTAGATCTGCTCGTTGACCGCGTCGAGACCGACCATGCGGCCGAGCTGGGCGAGCAGATCGTCCAGGCCACCCTCGCCGGGGCGCCGCCCCGCAGGGGCACCGATCCGCTTCCAGGTCGCGGGCATGTCGAGCGCCTTGTCGACCATGGTGGCGAGCCAGCGGGCCAGGGCGATCGCCTCCATGACGGCGCCGCTCGTCGACGCGTCGAAGTCGGGAGGGCACCGCACGTCCATCCAGACGCTCACCATGTCGTCGACGTCCGACGTGTAGGCCCGGTGCGCGGCCCCGAGGTACGAACCGCTGTCGGCCACGACCGCGTGCACCCGCGGGTCGTCGGGCAGCTCGGGGAGCACCAGGACGGTCATCACCGCCCCGATCGGCGGGACCGACGGTGGCCGCCGTACTGCTACTTCGCTCCACCTTCGAACTTGGGCGGCGGGCCGGCCACCACGTGGGCGTGATCCGGATGGGGGGCCGTGGATTCGGCGAGGGAATCCTCCGTTGATTGCGCCGCGTCGCCGAGATGGCCGACCGTGTCCGATCGGCGCTGAAGCCGCCCTGCCGCGATTACCATTCACGGCATAAGGGCTTCGGGCTTTGGGCCATCCTGCAGTCGAGATCGGATTATCGAGCGGCATTACCGAGCGCTTCTCCGTCTGCCCTGGGCACGAGGCTGCGGTATTGTGTTTCTGCGAACCCATCGATCCGACGGAGAAGGCCATGAGTGACCCAGATGCAGGCGCAGAAGATGGTTGGAGCAGATACTATGTGAAGAGTTCAGGTATCCTGCAGCGCGATTTGTCGGTCTATCGTGACGAATCCTTCGAGAACCAGATGTTCACGATAGTCGGGGATAAGCATGGTGCCGAGATCTTGAACGCCGGCGGAACCGTGGTGATGACGGCCGTTGTCAAGAAGGCATTCTCTGCGAAGGTTGAGTACACGAATGCTGACGGCGCTTTGGCCGGAAACCTGAAGACCAATTCGGTATTCAGCAAGAAGCGTATGGAACTAACTCTCGCCAGTGGGGCTGAGTGGACTGTTGTCAAGGCCGGTGGTCTGAAGCAGTCCTACTCGGTGTTTGAAGGTGATGTACCCATAGCTAAGATGGATCTGAAGACTCTGGCACTGAAGCATGAGTATCCAGTCGATATCGCCGAGAGCGTGGATCTCCCGCTGGCACTGGGCCTTGTGTGGGCTATCAACTTCGCGCACCTTCAACGGGTCGCGGGGGCGGGCGCGGGCGCGGCGGCGGTATAGGGTTCGTCACTCGCTCGTGTCCGATGCACCGTCCGCCTAGACGTATCGCCTGCTGCTGGTGGCCTCCGACGGTCGCACCGTAGAGCGGCTCAGCCAGCGTCGTCGCCGTCGACGTGGTGGTCGCGGATCTGGAGTAGTTCGGCGAACGTCTTGACGTCGTAGTTGTTGACCATCTTGGCTTCGAGGTCGAGCGACACGTCGTGCTCTGTGTCGGTGATCGTGAGGTACTTCACGATGCCGTGTGTCTGCAGCTCCGCCTCGGTGGTCGCTCGGTCGAACTTGACCATCGGGACAAAGTAGGTCGGGCCAGATTCGCATGAGAGAGCCATGCGAGACGTAGCCGTTACACCATGCGGGGGAGTGGCAAGACTCCCCGAAGGTCTGGCACCATCGTGAGGTGACCACCTACGAGCCAGAAGTCCAGGAAAGAGACGAGCGAACGCCGATCGAGCAGGACGTGGGCGCGGTGAGGGCCCAGCCCGGCGTAAGGGTCGCCGTCTTCGTGTTCATCGGGTACATCGCCACGATCGTGATCGCGAACTTGATCTTCGCTCGTGATTTCGACTTCACGGAAGTAACCAAGACTGCGGAGAACACTCGCGATGGGA
Organism: Acidimicrobiales bacterium; assembly: GCA_016716005.1. Lineage (NCBI taxonomy): Bacteria > Bacillati > Actinomycetota > Acidimicrobiia > Acidimicrobiales > Acidimicrobiales bacterium. The sequence continues at coordinate 2,053,033 of JADJXE010000001.1, read as the reverse complement.
TCCTGATCCCGGTTGGTGTGGCGGCGCTCTACCTCACGATCATGGCAACCGTGCTCGGGTGGTGGCGCCCGGCGTTGTTCGAGCCGCGCCAGCGGGTCCATCTGCCGCGTTGGCTGTGGGTCATTCCGATCCTTGCCGTCATCGGGTTCGCCGGTGACATCGCCCGCTCGGACAACCGTGGTGACTTCACGACGGAACACTGGTGGTACCTGACCATCGGGTTCGCACTCGTCGGCTACGGCGAGGAGCTGATGACGCGCGGCCTGCTACTGACCGGAATGCGGGCCGAGTGGGTGGAGAAGCGAGTCCTAATCGGTACCACGTTGCTGTTCGCTCTGATGCACGGGCTCAACTTCGTGTTCGGTCAGGATCTGTCCACCACCATCAAGCAGGTGGTGGGTGTGATCCCGATGGCGCTGCTGTTCTATGTCGTGCGTCGTGTGACCGGGACGCTGATCTTCTCGATGGTGGTCCACGCGCTGCTGGACTTCTCGCTGATCGTGTTCAGCGGTACGGAGGGCCAGCTGAACAACCTCGACAGTGACGCCGGTGCGCCGGTGGGGGCGTCGATCCCGCTCTTGCTCGCGATCATCGCGTTGATCGTGTACCGCAAGCGGTTCTTCAGCGGGAACACGAACCCGGCCGCCGCCTAACCGACCACGTTGCGGACATCGTGGACGTACGGATCGAGCCACCACGGCGTGGTCGCTCGGCCGTGCAGGCGTCGTGCCATGGCGACCGTCAGCGCGATGCCTGCCGCATCGAGGTCTCCCTGCCGGGCGAGGACGATTGCCGGCTCTCCGGATCTGAGCGGGGTCCGGTAGCGGGCTGAGGGGTCCGCGGGCGCGGCACAGGGGCTCAACAGGATCGGTGGTTCCTACGCCGACCGAGCCTGCGGAGCCCCTTGGAGACCCCGGCCACGCGCACTCGTGTGGCGCAAGCACCGCTGGGCCTGCCCGACCGGGGAGTGCCCGCGCCTGGCGCTGCCAACCGTGCGGGCAGGTCGGCCCGGCACCCTGAACGGGTGTCGCAGCAACCCCCCGCAACCGGGAGCAACCCGGCCGCTGTGATCGCCCCGGACCTGGCCGAGCTGGCCGCCCCCACCGACACCCTCCTGCTGCTGGCCGGCAAACCGCGCCGCGGTGACGTCGACGCGGTCGCCCGGTCGCTGGCCACGTTCGGGCAGCGCAAGCCGATCGTGGCCCGCCGGTCGGACCGCACGGTGATCGCCGGGAACCACACGCTGCTGGCCGCCCGCCAGCTCGGCTGGCCCGCCATCGCGGTGGTGTGGGTCGACGACGACGACGTGACCGCCCGCGCCTAGGCGCTGGCCGACAACCGCACGTCGGATCTGGCGAGCGACGACCCGGGTGATCTGGAGGCGATGGTGCGCTGGGTGGCCGAGCGGGACGAGGAGCTGTTGGCGGCGGCGTCGTGCCGGGTGCCGCTCGCTGATCTGGACCTCGGCGACCGACCGCCGGTCGCGCCGCCGCCTCGGCAGGCCGTACGCTCGCCGTGTGCGGATCGCCGCCCTCGACCTGGGGAGCAACTCGTTCCACCTGCTCGTGGTCGAGGCCCATCCCGACGGCCACTTCGACGCTCTGGTCCGCGACAAGGAGATGCTCCGGCTCGGCGACGTGGTGAGCCGCACGGGTCACGTGCCGCCGACCGATGCCGACCGGGCGGTCGAGACCGTCACGCGGTTCCGGATGCTCGCGGAGTCGGTCGAGGCCGACGAGGTGTTGGCCTTCGCCACCTCGGCGATCCGCGACGCCGAGAACTCGGCGGCGCTCCTCGATCGGCTCAAGACCGAGGCGGGTGTGCGCGTGCAGGTGATCAGCGGCCTCCGGGAGGCGGAGCTGATCTTCGACGCGATCCGCGCCAGCGTGGTGCTCGATCCCGGCCCCGCGCTGTGCCTCGACCTGGGCGGCGGCAGCCTCGAGGTCATGGTCGGCGACGGCTCCGGCCTGGACTGGGCGACCAGCGTGAAGCTGGGGGTGGCCCGCCTCACCGCCGAGCTGGTGCAGGCCGACCCCCTGGGCAAGGACGACGTGCGGCGCCTGCGCCAGCGCATCACCGAGGTGCTGGAGCCCATCGCCGTGCGGGTGCTCCCCCGGCGCCCGCAGCTGCTGGTGGGCTCGAGCGGCACGCTCTGCGACCTGGCCAGGATGGCCGAGGCCCAGCGCACCGGCTCGGAGCCGGCCACCGTCAACCAGCTGAGCGTGCACCGCAAGGACCTCCTCGCGGTGCACGAGCAGCTCCTCGAGCTGCCGTCGTCGGACCGGGCGCGGCTGCCCGGGATCGACCCCCGCCGGGCCGACCAGATCCCGGCCGGCTCGATGGTGCTCGCGGTGGCGCTCGAGCTGTTCTCGCTCGACTGGCTCACCACCAGCGAGTGGGCCCTGCGAGAGGGGATCGTGCTCGACGCCATCGGCCATCACGACACCCTCGACGGCGGCGGCGATCCCCGCGTGATCCGCAGCGCGTCGGTGTCGGGGCTGTGCCGGCGCTTCGGCTGGAACGAGCCCCATGCCCGCCAGGTCGCCCGCCTGGCCCTCGATCTGTTCGACGGCACCTGGCCGCTCCACCGCCTCAGCGCCGACGACCGCGAGCTGCTCGAGGCCGGCGCGTTCCTCCACGACCTCGGTGAGTACGTGGCGGTCGAGGGACATCACCGCCACGGCGCCTACCTCATCGAGAACGGGCGGCTCCGCGGCTTCGCCCCCGCCGAGGTGGACCTGCTCGCCTCGATGGCCCGGTTCCACCGGCGGGGGGAGCCCAAGCAGTCGTACGAGCCCTACGCCCGGCTGGGCAAGCGTGACCGCCAGCGCCTGGGGGTGCTGCTCGGCCTGCTGTGCGTGGCCGACGGGCTCGACCGCACCCACGCCCAGGTCGTCGACGGGATCGAGGTCACCATCAGCCCGGACGAGGTGCGGGTGGCGGTCCACGCCGAGGGCGACGCCGACCTCGAGCTGTGGGGCGCGCGGCGCAAGCGCGATGCCCTGGAGCGGCTGTTCGAGCGGCGCCTCGTCGTGGCGCCGGCGAGCTAGCCGGCCTCGCTCGCCGGCTCGGCCGCCCTCGGGACCACCAGGGGGCTGCCGGCCCGGGTCTCCTCGGCGGTGACCTCGCGCGTGTGGTGCTTGTTGATCGCCTCCATCACCGCGACCACGGCCCCGCCCATCAGCTCCGCCTTGTTGGCCGACAGGTACTCGGCCGATGCCTCGAGGGAGCGGGTGTACCCGTTGATCCTGGGCACCACGTAGCGGGCGAAGAGGTCCCAGCTCCGGTTGGTGGCCTCGGGGCTCGCCCAGTCGTGGACGAAGCCGAGTGCCGTGCCGAAGCCACCCGAGGTGGCATGGACCCTGAGGATCGTCTCGGCCACCTCTTCGGGCGTGCCGATGGCGCCGATGCCGATGGCGTTCATGCCCTCGGCGAGGGCCCGTCCGTCGTCGACGTGCTCGGCTCCGGGCCGCCCGAGGATGCGCACGTTGTACTCGTTGTGCCAGTGCGCCAGGCCGTCGGCGACCTCGGCCACGGCCTGTTCGTGGGTCTCGGCGACGTGCCAGGAGAACAGCACTCGCCAGCTGCGGCGGTCGGCCACCTGCCCGCACTCGGCCGCGTACGTCTCGGCGATGCCCCACTGGGTCGGCAGGGCGGCCAGGCCCTCGGCGGTGTTGGACGCCACCGACAGCACCCCGATGCCGTGCTTGCCGGCCAGCTTCATGCCCGACGGGCTGATGGTCGACGCCGCCGTCACCGGCAGCTCCTCTTGGAGCGGCAGCAGCTGGAGGGCGGCGTCGTGCAGCTCGAACCAGTCGCCCTGGTAGGAGAACCGCTCCTCGCCGCGCAGGAGCCGCAGGATCACCCCCAGGGCCTCGTCCTGGCGGTCGCGCAGCAGCGAGGGCGAGATGCCGTGGGTCCGTGCGTCGGACGGGAGCGCCCCCGGACCGGTGCCGAGCATGGCCCGGCCGCGCGTCAGGTGGTCGAGCTGGACGATCCGCTGGGCCACGTTGAAGGGGTGGTGGTAGGGGAGCGACACCACGCCGGTGCCGAGCATGATCCGCTCGGTCCGCTCGCCCGCGGCCGCGAGGAAGAGCTCGGGGGAGGCGATGGTCTCCCAGCCGCCGGAGTGGTGCTCGCCGACCCACAGCTCGTCGTAGGCGAGTCGGTCGAGGAGGACGGCCAGGTCGAGGTCGCGCCGGTACTGCAGGGTGGGGTGCTCGCCCAGGGGGTGGTGGGGGGCCAGGAACGCGCCGAAGCGGAGACGAGCCATGGTCCCGAAACTACTTGACCGGCCGGTCAAGTGCCCGCCGGTGAACCCGTGCGCTCGCGTGTGCGCCCCTGCTCAGCCGCCCAGCACGGTGCCCAGCACCTCGCCGGCCAGCTCGACGCTCTCGAGGTCGTGGGCATCGGGGAGGTTCACGATCAGGCCGTCGAGGCCGGCGTCGAGCAGCGCCTGCACCTGCTCGCCGACGGCATCGGGGCCGCCGACCAGGAACATGCCCTCCACGCGGGCGCGGTCGTCGTCGGGCAGCGCGGCGAGGGTGATGCCCCGCTCGGCGAGGGTGGCGTCGCGCCTGGCCTCGGCGTCGGCCTGGGTGCGGCCCGCGATCAGGGTCCCCAGCCGGGTCCGGCAGATCGTGGCCGGGTCGCGCCCGACGGCCTCGCAGTGCCCGTCGAGGACCCCCATCAGGTGGCGGACCTGGTCGGGCGTCCCGAACACGTTGCAGGCGTCGCCGTACCGGGCGACCATCCGCAGGGTCTTGCGCTCGCCCGACCCGCCGATGAGCACGGGCGGGCCGCCGGGGGTCACCGGCCGGGGCGAGTTGAGCGCGTCGCGCACCACGAAGTGCTCGCCCGAGAAGCTGGTCGTCTCGTGCACGAACATCGAGCGGATGATCTGCAGGGCCTCGTCGAGCTTCTCGAAGCGCTCGGTGAACGTGCCGAACCGGAAGCCGTAGCCGTCGTGCTCCTGCTCGAACCACGCCGCGCCGATGCCCAGGATGGCGCGGCCCGACGAGATGACGTCGAGGGTCGTGACCTCCTTGGCCAGCAGTGCCGGGTTGCGGTACGTCACCCCCGTGACCAGGCCCCCGAGCCGGACGGTGCTCGTGCGGGCGGCCAGTGCGGAGAGCAGCGTGTAGCACTCGAGCATGGGCTCCTCCGGCCGGCCGAGGAGCGGCAGCTGGTAGAAGTGGTCCATCACCCAGACCGAGTCGAAGCCGGCCTGCTCGGCCGTGGCGGCGATGGCCGCGACCCGCTCGAACAGCTCGGCGTCGGGGACGCCCGGGTAGGTGAAGCTCGGGATCTGGAGGCCCATGCGGATCAGACGGCTCATCGCGCCTTCCTACTACGCGCCCCGTCCTGATGCCGCTGCCCGGGTGCGGACGGTCAGCCGGGGCGCAGGGCCCAGAGGGCGACGGCCCCGGCCGCGGCCACGTTGAGCGAGTCGGCCCGGCCCGACATGGGGATGCGCACGCGCCGGTCGGCGGCGGCCAGGGCGGCGAGCGACAGGCCGGGCCCCTCGGCGCCCAGCAGGATCGCCAGGGGCCCCGACGGCGGGGGGTCGAGGCGGTCGATGGGCTCGGCGTCGGGGGCCGGGGTGAGCGCGAGCACCGTGAAGCCAGCCGCACGGAGCCACGCCAGCCGACCGGGCCACGGCGCCAGGCGCGTCCAGGGGACGTGCAGCACCGCGCCCATCGACACCCGCACCGACCGGCGGTACAGCGGGTCGCACGACCGGGGGTCGAGGAGCACCCCGTCGGCGCCGAGGGCGGCCGCGCTGCGGAACAGCGCGCCCAGGTTCTCGTGGTCGCCGATCCCCTCGAGCAGCAGCAGGCGCCCGGCCCGGGCGACGACCGCGGCGGGGTCGGGGAGCGGGAGGCGGTCGGCGGCCGCCAGCGCGCCGCGGTGGAGGTCGAACCCGGCCACCGCGCCCAGGATCTGCCGTGACGCCACGTACACCGGCGCGGCCACGCCCTCCAGCACGTCGCCCAGCGCCGCGGCGCGGGCGGGGAGGACCAGCAGGGACCGCACGGGGTACGGCGACGCCAGGAGCCGCCGCAGCACCGCGACGCCCTCGGCCACGAAGATGCCCCGGCCCTCGCCGCCCTCGACGGATCGCCGCAGCTCGGCGTCGCGCAGGTGCCGGTAGTCGGCCAGGCGAGGGTCGCCCGGATCGTCGACGGGGATGAGGGTGGCCACGGTGCGTAGCATCGCGGGCGAGGAGGCGATACCCATGACCACGCCGGTCGACCCCGCCACGCAGGAGCTCGTCGCTCGGGCCAAGGAGATCACCGAGCAGGAGCTCAAGGTCTTCGAGGATCGGACCCCGGGCTCGAAGGCCCAGGACGCCCGAGCCAGCAGCCGGCTGCCGATGGGGGTGCCGTCGAGCTTCCAGTTCTACGACCCGTACCCGATCGTGGTCCGCCACGCCAGGGGGACCCGCGTCGTCGACGTCGACGGCAACGAGTTCGTCGACTTCAACCTGGGCTACGGCTCCCTGCTCGCCGGGCACTCCCACCCCGTCTTCGCCGACGCCATCCGCGAGCAGCTGGAGCACGGCACCCTCTACGTCACGCCGTGCGAGGCCAACGAGGAGGTGGCCGGGCTGCTGATCGAGCGCTTCCCGTTCGACCTGGTTCGGTTCACCAACTCGGGCACCGAGTCGACGATGGACGCCATCCGCGCCGCTCGCGGCTTCACGGGGAAGACGAAGATCGTGAAGGCCGAGGGCGCCTACCACGGTCACCACGACGAGGTGCTGGTGTCGGTGAAGCCTCCCGTGGCCGAGGCCGGCGACGCCCACCATCCGCTGGCGGTGCCCTACTCGGAGGGGCTGTCGACCACGGCGCTCCGAGACGTGCTGGTCGTGCCGTACAACGACCTGGAGGCCCTGGAGGAGACGCTGGTCGAGCACGGCGACGAGATCGCCGCCTACATCCTCGAGCCGGTCGCCGAGAACATGGGCATCGTGCTCCCGGACGAGGGCTACCTGCAGGGCGTGCGTGACCTCACCCGGCGGCACGGCGTGCTGATGATCTGCGACGAGGTGAAGACGGGGATCACCGCCCACCACGGCGGGGCGTCGACTCGCTACGGGATCGAGCCCGACCTCGTCTGCCTGGCCAAGAGCATCGGCGGTGGCGTGCCCGTCGGCGCGTTCGGCGGCCGGGCCGAGGTCATGGAGGGCATCGCCAGCGGCCGGGTGATGCACCTGGGCACCTTCAACGGCAACCCGCTGGTGATGGCGGCCAGCCGGGCGGTGCTGCGCGACATCGTCACCCAGGAGGTCTTCGACGAGGCGTGCGGCAGGAACCGCCGGCTCCTCGCCGCGTGCCGGGCCGAGATCGACCGGGCCGGCCTCCCCGCCCACACCGTCGAGATGGGCGCCAAGGGCTGCGTCACGTACTCCCCCGAGCCGGTGCGCACCTACCGCGACTACAAGTCGACCGACTTCGACCTGGCGTACGCCCACTGGATCTGGATGATGAACCGGGGGATCTTCCTGCCGCCTGGCCTCGACGAGCAGTGGCTCATCTCGGTGCAGCACACCGACGACGACATCGATCGCCACGCGGAGGCGTTCGGCGGCTTCGTGGCCGCGCTCGCCGGCTGACGGGGCGAGGGCCGACGTGCCGGGCGGGACGGTGGCGTCGGACCGCACCGGTACCATCGTCGCCGACGGGGCCGTAGCTCAGCTGGCGAGAGCACCTGCTTTGCACGCAGGGGGTCGTGGGTTCGAATCCCATCGGCTCCACCGGGTGGTTCCCACCACCGCTGGTGGTCCTCCTGTCGGGATCAGCCGAACCAGCTCGACGCCGACGGCCAGTGCCGCACGGCGCGGGCGGCGGTCGCCAGGGCCTCCTGCTCCTCGTCCACCGGCGGGAGTGCGTCCGGGCCCTCCGGGAGGGGCGGGCTCACCTGGCGCGGGCGCCGGAGGGGCGTCGGAGGCGCCGGCGGCAGGTGAGCCACCGTGTCGTGGCCGCTGTGCCCACCCCGCACAGACCCACCCGATGCCCAGGTCATCACCCTCCGATCCTGATCGCTGTCGCTCCTCCCGCCAAGACGCACGCTCACCCGGCCGGCCTGGTGCACGTGCACCAGGCCGAGGTGGGACTTTGGTCCCGGCCCGGGACCGGTGGTGAGTCGCCCCCGCGCGGGCTCGACCCTCGGCGTCGCGCTCGTCTGCGGCGCGGTGGCCATGGTGTGGATCCTCGGGTCCGACCTGGTCGAGCGGCGGGTGCCCGACGCGACCCAGGCGTTCCAGGCCCTCGGGTTCGCCGTGGTCACCTCGGTCGCCCTGTACGTGCTGCTCTGGCGGCGCGATCGACGGCTGGCGGCGGCGCGGGCCGAGGAGCGCCGCCTGCTGGGCCGGCTCGTCACGGCCGAGGACGATGCCGCCCGGCGGGTCGCGGCCGATCTGCACGACGGGCCCGTGCAGGAGCTGGTCGCCATCGGGCTGCGGCTCGGCATGCTGCGGCGGCGCTGCCAGGTGGAGGAGGAGCGGCGGGCCCTGGCCGCGGTGGAGGAGGCGGTGCAGGCGACGGTGGCGAGCCTGCGCACGCTGGTGTTCGCGCTGTCCCCTCCCGCGCTGGAGCGGGGCGGTCTGGGCGCCGCGGTGCTGGAGGCGGCAGAGGCGATCTGCGCGGGCTCCGAGACCGTGGTGGTCGTGACCGAGGATCGGCTGGGCGAGCTGCCCGAGGAGACCGCGACCGCCGCCTACCGGATCGTCCGGGAGGCGCTGCGCAACGCCATGGCCCACGCCCGGGCCGAGCGGGTCTCGGTGCGGCTCGAGGGCTGGCCGAACGGGGTGCACGTGCTCGTCAGCGACGACGGTGTGGGCCTCGGCGAGGCGGGTCCGCCGGGGCCGGGCCAGGGCCAGGGGGCGCCCGGTCACCTCGGCCTGAGCAGCATGCGTGAGCGCGCGGCCATGGTCGGCGGCTGGTGCCACATCGGCGCCCGACGAGGAGGCGGGACCGAGGTCGAGGCGTGGATCCCGGCCTCCGGGGCCGAGCTGGCCGGCCCGGGGATCGAGGACGGCGGGGCCGGCGCGCCGGCGGCGCCGGCCCGGTCCGGGGACGGCGAGGCGTAAGGTTTCCATCACGATGGCGGGCGTGCAGGACGGGCGGATCTCGGTGCTCATCGTGGAGGACCACGCCATGGTGGCCGAGGCCCTCGAGGAGGCGCTCGGGGCGGAGCCGGGCCTGGTGGCCGAGGGCTGGTGCGGCTCCATCGCCGAGCTGGAGGCCCGGCTGGGGCTGTCGTGCCCGGACGTGGTCGTGCTCGACTTCCGGTTGCCCGACGGCGATGCGGGGGACGGCGCGCGGTTGGTCACCCGCCGGTGCCCGAGCGCCCGCGTGCTGGTGCTCAGCGCGTGGTCGGACGACCATGCGCTGGCCCGGGCGGTGGAGGCGGGCTGCGACGGCTACGTGCTGAAGGAGCAGCCGGTCGAGGATCTGGTGGCGGCCATCCGCCGGGTCCACGACGGCGAGGCGGTGTTCGCCCCGCAGCTGCTGCCTCGCGTGCTGGCACTGCTGTCGGGCCGCCGCCGCACCGTGGGCAACGACCTCACGCCCCGCGAGGTCGACGTGCTGACCTCGCTGGCCATGGGCGCCACCACCGACAGCATCGCCGACGAGCTCGGTCTGAGTGTGAACACGGTGCGGAACCACGTGCAGAGCGTGCTCACCAAGCTCGGCGCCCACTCGCGCCTGGAGGCCGTCGCCATCGGGCTCCGGGCTGGTCTGGTGCCGGCCGGCGGCCGCGCTCGCGAGCCCGGTGCCTGAGACCCCGCCCAGCGGGAGGAGCGCGGCGGGCCGCGAGCCCGACTGGCTGGCGGCCCGGCCGGCACGGATCGAGCGGGCGCTGGCCGCGGCCCTCGCCCGGCCCACCGGCGGCTGGTTCGTGCTGGGCTCGGTGCGCGACATCGTCCGCCGGGCCGCCGGGTACCAGGTCGCGGGGCGCCAGCTGGTGGCGTGGCGGGGCCCCGACGGCGCGCTGCTCGTGGCCCCCGACCGCTGCCCGCACCTCGGCGCCGCCCTGCGCGACGGCGCGGTGCGCGGCGGGCGGCTGGTGTGTCGCTGGCACGGGCTGGCCCTCGGCCCCGAGGGTCACGGCCCCTGGGGCTGCCTGCCGGCCCACGACGACGGGGTGCTCACCTGGGTCCGCCTCGACGACGAGGGGGGCGAGGGCGACCACCTGACCGAGCGGCCCGTGCACCTGCCCCGCCCGGAGCACCGGGTCGACGCGGTGATGCGGATGGAGGCTCGGTGCGAGCCCCGCGACGTGCTGGCCAACCGGCTCGACCCGTGGCACGGGGCCCACTTCCACCCGGCGGCCTTCGCCGACCTGGTGGTCCACGAGGCCACCGACGACCGGCTGCTGCTCGACGTGACGTACCGGTTGGTGGGGCGGCTGGGCGTGCGGGTCACGGCCGAGTTCACCTGCCCCGAGGCCCGCACGATCGTCATGCGCATCGTCGACGGCGAGGGGGCGGGGTCGCTGGTGGAGACCCACGCGGTGCCCGTCGGGCCGGCCAGGACCGCCATCGTCGAGGCCACCATCGCCACCAGCGACCGACCCGGGTTCGCCAACGCCGTCCGGGGGGCCCGGGTCCTCCGGGGAGCCATGGTCTGGGCGGCCCGGCGGCTGTGGGTGGACGATGCCGCCTACGCCGAGCGACTGTACGCCCTGCGCGCCGGCGAGGTGCGCTAGCGCCCCGAGGCCCCGAGGCCGGCGGGCCTACGGGCGCCGGCGGGCGAGGCTCGCGAGCCGCCGCTTGGCGTCGGCCACCCAGCCGAGGGGCGGTACCGACCACACCGGTTCCGGGGCCACACCCCAGCGGGCGAGCAGCTGGTTGGCGGCCAGGAACCCGGTGGTGGCGGCCCGCTCCATGAGGGCGGTGGGGAACGGGACCCGCACCAGGTCGCCGGCGAGCACCACCGAGGGATCGGGCGTGGCCACCACCGGGCGGCGAGCGCCCGAGCCGGGTGGGAACCCGGGGCAGTCGGCGTGCTGCAGGTACCGCTCGTCGAGGATCGTGGCCCCGGCCGTCTCCGGCCACACCTCGTGCAGCCGCCCCGCCAGCTCGGCACGGACGTCGGCGGGATCGCGCCGGTCCGCCGGCAGGCCGTAGGCGTGCACCTCCACCACGCTGCCGCCGTGGCGGAGGGCCCACCGGCGGCTCTCGCCCTCGAACAGGTGGAACGCGCAGAGGTTGTCGACGATGCCCAGACCGGTCGTTCCCACGAAGGGCGGCCGGCCTGCGTCGAGGGGCCGGTCGAGCCACGCTCGCCACACTGCGAACGGCGGAGCGGTGTGGAGCGCGGCCACGTCGGCGCGCCACCCTGCGTCCCCGAGGTCCGGCGAGGCGTCCACGACCTGCTGCAGCCCCTCCACGGTGAGCGCCAGCACGACCGCGTCCGCCTCGACCACGCCACCCGCGGCCTGCACGGCCCACCCGCCGCCGGGCCGGGCCTCGAGCGCCTCCACGCCGGCCTCGCAGCGCACCTCCGTGCCGTGGGCACGAAGGTGCCGGGTGAGCGGTGCCCACACCGCGTCGGCGAAGGGCTCGTCGAGCACGTCGAACAGCACGCCCTCGCTCGACCCGAGGAAGTACAGGTGGAACATGGCGAGCAGTTCGGCCGCGGAGAGGTCGGCGGGCTCGTTGAAGAACGAGCGGGCGAACACCTCGAAGAGCATGCGCCGAGCCGTCGCCGGGAACCCGAGCGAGTCGAGGTAGTCGGCGGCGCTGCGGTCGTCGAGCTCCGCGTACGTGCGGACCGGGTCGAACTCGAACATCTCCCGGGCCGCCTCGGGGTCGAGCGCAGGGAGGTCGCGCCACCCCATGGAGGTGGTGCGGGCGACGAGGGCCAGCAGGTTGAACGGTGGCCGGCCGGGCAGGCCGGCGAACGACTCGGTGACACCGCCCGGCCCGACCAGCGGGTAGTCGGCGATGGGGCGGAGGAGCCGCAGCTGCGGGTCGGCCCGCCGGAGCAGGGCCCGGAGGTTGTAGTACTGGCGGAAGAAGGCGTGGAAGCCCCGACCCAGCTCGACGGTCTCACCGGTGGCCACGCGGATCGGCCACGACGAGAGCCGCCCCCCGAGCACGGGTGCCCGCTCCAGCACCGTCACCGCTGCGCCGCGCTCGGCCAGCACGGCGGCGGCGGCCACCCCGGCGATGCCCCCGCCCGCCACCACGACCCGCTGCGGCCGGTCGAGGCGGGGGAGCAGACCGGCGTCGGAGCCGCCGTCGACGCGTCGGGCCCGCGGATCCCGCCCCGGGAGGTCCCGTCGCCGGGCCCGCCCGGTCACGAGGCCGCCTGCGGGGCCGGTCGGCGGGCGAGGAAGGAGTGGACGATGCCGCGCTGCCAGCCGCCGACCTCCTCGGTGCGCACCCCGGCGAAGCCGGCCGCCGTGAGGCGCCGCTCGAACGCCCGGACGCCGTCCCACTCGAGCACGCTTCGCCACAGGTACCGGTAGAGCCGCGTGTGGCGCGACGTGACGAGCCCGCCGGGGATGATGATGAGCCACGCCACCGCGGTCCACACGGCCCTGGCCTGGGCCGAGTCGGCCACCGAGTACTCGTGGAAGCACGCCGGGGCGCCGGGCCGGAGCAGCCCGAGGACGGTGCCGAGGCAGCGGTCGGGGTCGGGCACGTTGCGGATGCCGTAGGCCATCAGGACGCCGTCGAACGGCCCCGCGACCCCGGCGGTGGCGGGGTCCATGGCGTCGCCGACCACGAACGACACCCGCTCGGGCCAGTCCTTGGCGCGGGCCTCGGCGACCATGCCGGGGGAGGCGTCGAGCCCCACCACCTCGGCGTCCGGGTACGCGTCGGTGAGCGCGCGCGTCGACAGCCCGGTGCCGCAGCAGAGGTCGAGCAGCCGCAGCCCGCCTCCCGGCCGGGGCAGGCCGAGACGGCCGGCGCTCAGGCGCAGGTGGTCGAGGTAGCCCGGGTTCTTCGACGTGAGGAGGTCGTAGCGGTTCGCCACCCGGTCGAAGTCGGACGGCACCTCTCGCTTGCGGTCGGGGCGGACGCGGCTGGGCACCGGCCGATGGTGGCACGGACGAGCGGCTCCACCGCAACCGCGTCCGGATCGGGCCGATACTGGGGCCATGGCGACTGGACGCCCCATCGACGTCGAGCAGGTGCGCGCCGACACGCCGTCGTGCCGGGACTATGTGCACCTCAACCACGCGGGGGCGTCGCCGTCGCCGTCGCCGGTGCTCGACGCGGTGATCGACCACCTGCGGCTCGAGGCCCGGCTCGGGGGCTACGAGGCCGCCGCCGTCGCCGCCGAGCGGGTCGAGCGGGCGCCGGCGGCGGTGGCCGCGCTCATCGGGTGCACGCCTGGCGAGGTGGCCTTCGCCACCAGCGCCACCCAGGCCTGGGACGCCGCCTTCTGGGGGCTCGTACACGCCGGGTGGTTCCGCGCAGGAGACCGCATCCTCACCGACCGGATCGCCTACGTCAGCACCTACCTGGCCATGCTGCAGGCCGCCCGCCAGCTCGACCTGCACGTCGAGGTCGTGGCGAGCGAACCGAGCGGGCAGCTGTCGGTCGCCGACCTCCAGCAGCGGCTCGACGGGCGGGTGCGCCTCGTCGCCCTGACCCACGTGGGCACCCACCGGGGCCTGGTGAACCCGGTGGTCGAGGCCGGCGCCGTGCTCCGGGGCTCGGGCATCCCGTTCTTCCTCGACGCCTGCCAGTCGGCCGGCCAGCTGCCGCTCGACGTGGACACCATCGGGTGCGACGTGCTCGCGGCCACTGGCCGCAAGTTCCTGCGAGGGCCGCGGGGGACGGGCTTCCTCTACGTCCGCGATGCGCTGGCGGAGCGTCTCGACCCACCCGGTGTCGACGCCCGCTCCGCGGAGTGGGTGGACGGCTCTCGTTTCGAGCTGCGTGGCGGGGCCCGGCGGTTCGAGGCGTACGAGACCTCGTACGCGGCCAAGGTGGGCTTCGGGGTGGCCGTCGACTACGCCGTGTCGCTCGGGCTGGACTCGATCGCGGAGCGGGTGGGTGGCCTGGCCGAGGGGCTGCGCGCCCGGCTCGGGTCGATCGAGGGGGTGGCCGTGCACGACGGTGGGCGGCGGCGCTGCGGCATCGTGTCCTTCACCGTGGCCGGCGTGGAGCCGAGCGAGGTGCAGGCCGCGCTCGCCGCCGAGCGCATCCACGTCAGCACCGGCTGGCCGGCGGCTGCCCGCCTCGACATGGGCGCCCAGGGGCTCGACTCGATCGTGCGGGCATCGCCCCACTACCTGAACACCCTCGACGAGCTCGAGCAGCTCGGCGCCGCGGTCGAACGGCTTGCCACCGACCCGGCCGGCCGATAGCGCACAGCCACCCCAGCTCGGCGAGCATGGACCGGTGGTCCCGCCCTTCGTCGAGCACCTGCCGACCGACCTGGCCACCGGGCGCTTCCCGGCGGGGCCGCTGGCGCTCGCGGAGGTGCGCTACTGGCGGGCGGGTGACGGGCGGCTCCACGGCAACGCCTTCTGCCCCCGGTTCCGGGCCGACCCCGCCGGCGAGGAACGGGTGATCCTCGCCGCGGCCGACCCCTTCGACTTCTGCGCCCGCTGCTGTGATCGGCTGCCCGAACCGGGACCACCCTCGTACGCGGCCCTCCAGTCGTACGTCGATCTCGCACGCGGCGTGGCCGCCGATGCCGACGAGCTCCAGGCGCTGGTCTCGGGGGCCGACCCTCCGGCCGCCGACCGGGCCCGCCCGCTGCCGCTGGGCGAGTGGGGCCGGCTGGCGGTGCTCTCGGCGCGGGTGGTGAGCCTGGCCCGGCGCACGCCGCGGCTTCCCGAGCCGCTGCGCTCGTGGGGCCTGGCGCTCGTCGCCCGGGCCGAGGGAGAGGTGGCCCTGCGGCGCGTCGCGCTGCTGGCCGCGGCCCGGCGGGCCGAGCGCCTCGACGGCCTGACGGCCGCGCTGGCGGCCGGTGCCGCGGCCGTCCAGCCCGGTGCCCGCCGGTGGCGGGGGAGGGTGCGGCCGGAGGCGGCCGCGGGCTGGCTGGACGCCGTCGGGGCGCGCCTGCGGGCACCGGGCGAGGCCACGTCGGAGCTGGCCGAACGGCTCCGGCCGGCCGAGGCCGCGCTGGTGCGGCGGCGCGCGCCGGCGTGGGAGCAGCGCCTGGCCCGGGTGGCGGCCACGGCTGGCGTCGACGACCGCCGGGTCGTCGCCTGCCGGCTCGATCCCGCGGCCGGCTCGGCCGGCGGGGCGACCCTCGTGGTGCAGGCCACGCTGGCCCGCTGGGGCGTGCCCGTGCCCGTCGACCGGCCCTCCCGCTTCGCGGTGGTGCCGGTGCTCGCGACCGCGTGGGCGCGCTCGGCCGACCGGGCCGGGTGGCTCGTCGACCTCGGCCCCGCCGGGCCGGGCGACGGCCCTGCCACCCTGGTGGAAGCAGCCTCCCTGTGGGCGCCCGGCGCCGGTCCCTCCGGGGCGAGCGCCGCGCTCGGCCTCGCACGCGCCCACGCCGCCGCCGGCTGACCACCGGCCCGGGCCGGGTCGACGCGACAGGGTGTCGGGGTCAGCCCGGCCCGCTCGGGTCTTTCGGCCCTTCTCGACCCTGGCGGGGGCCGCTCCAATGGGGGCACGGCCGAGTGCATGCCGGCGCGCTCCGCCGGTGCACGGTCGAGAGGTGGCATGGGCCGGGTCCTTCTCCAGGGCGTCAGCAAGCGCTTCGGCGACACGGTCGCCGCAGCCGACGTGTCCCTCGACATCGCCGACGGCGAGTTCCTGGTGCTGCTGGGCCCCTCCGGGTGCGGCAAGTCGACCGTGCTGCGCATGATCGCCGGGCTGGAGGAGCCCACCAGCGGCACGATCGCGATCGGCGACCGGGTCGTGAACGACGTCGACCCGAAGGACCGCGACGTCGCCATGGTGTTCCAGACGTACGCGCTGTACCCGCACCTCACCGTGCGCGGCAACGTCGGCATGGCGCTCAAGACCCGGCACCTCACGAGCGCCGAGCGCGAGCATCGGGTGCGGGAGTCGCTGGAGGCGCTCGACCTCGACGAGCTGGCCGACCGCAAGCCCGGCGCGCTGTCCGGTGGCCAGCGGCAGCGGGTCGCGCTGGCCCGGGCCCTCGTGCGCCAGCCGGCGGTGTACCTGATGGACGAGCCGCTCTCGAACCTCGACGCCAAGCTGCGGATCGAGACCCGCGCCGAGCTGCTCGAGCTGCACCAGCGGCTGGCCGCCACGATCGTGTACGTCACCCACGACCAGGTGGAGGCCATGACCCTGGGGTCGCGGGTGGCGATCCTCGAGGGCGGCGCCCTCCAGCAGGTGGGGGCGGCCCAGGAGGTGTACGAGCGCCCCGCCAACCTGTTCGTCGCCCGGTTCATCGGGTCGCCCCCCATGAACACCGTGGCCGGCCGCGTCGTGTCCCTCGACGGGGGCCTGGCCCTGGCCGTCCCCGGCGGCACGGTGCCCCTCCCCGAGGCGCACGCGGCGGTGGTGCAGGCGGCCGGTCTCGACGCGGCGGTGCTGGGCGTGCGCCCCGAGCACCTCGCGGTGGGTGACGGGCCGCTGCCGGCCACGGTGCTCCACGTCGAGGACCTCGGCAGCGAGCAGCACCTGCTGTGCCGGCTCGACGACGGGTCGGCGACCGTCGTGCGGATGGCTGCCGCCGCGACCGTGCCGGCTGTGGGCGAGCGGGTCTCGCTCACCGCCGACCCCGCGCACGTCCACCTGTTCGACCCGGTCACCACCCGGCGCCTCGAGGTGCCGGCAGCCGTGCCGGCGGCCGTCGCCGCCGCCGTCGTGGCCGAAGCCGAGGCGCCGGTGCTGCTCCCGCCGAGCGTGCCCCGGGCCCGGCGGGTGGGCCGGCGGGCCCGGGAGGCGCTGCTCGGCTACGCCCTGCTCGTGCCGTCGATGCTGGTCTTCGGCGTGTTCGTGTTCTACCCGTTCGCCAAGACGGTGCAGCTCAGCTTCACCAAGAGCGATCCGTTCCGAGCCGGCGTCTCGACCTGGGTGGGGATCGACCAGTACCGCGACGTGCTCTCGTCGGCCGACTTCCAGAACAGCCTGAAGGTGACGGTGCTGTTCGCGCTGCTCACCGTGCCGGTCGGGCTGGCGGCCGGCCTGGGGCTGGCGGTGATGGCCAACCAGCACCTCCGGGGCATCGGCGCGTTCCGCACCATCTTCTCCAGCACGGTGGCCACGTCGGTGGCGGTGGCGTCGCTGATGTTCCTCACCCTGCTCAACCCGCAGATCGGCATGGTGAACTACCTCCTCGGCCGCACCGGCGCCAACGCCATCGACCCGCTCAACGACCCGCAGTGGGCACTGGTGGCGGTGGCCGCGGTGACGGTGTGGCAGAACCTGGGGGTCACGTTCATCCTGATGCTGGCCGGCCTCCAGGCCATCCCCGAGGAGCTCTACGAGGCGGCCGACGTCGACGGCGCCGGTGGATGGTCGCGGTTCGTGAACGTGACGGTGCCGATGGTGTCGCCCACGCTGCTGTTCGCCTTCGTGGTGCTGTCGATCAACGCCTTCCAGAGCTTCGGGCAGATCGACCTGCTCACCCAGGGCGGGCCGCTGGGGCGCACCGACGTGATCGTGTACTCCATCTACACGACCGCCTTCAAGGATCTGAACGACGCCCGGGCCGCCGTGCTGGCGGTCGTGCTCTTCTCGTTCGTGCTCGTCCTGACGATGGTGCAGCTGCGGATGCTGGAGAGGCGGGTGCACTATGGCCGCTGACGTCGTCACCGCAGAGCCGTCGGTACCCGCCCCGGCTGCGGCCGACCCCGCGGCCCGCCGCTCGACGGCCGCCACGGTGCGGCTGGTGCTGCGCTACGCGGTGCTGGTGGCGTCGGCGGTGGTGATCCTGTTCCCCGTCTACGTGACGGTCCTCAACTCGTTCCTGCCCACCGACCTGCTCGTCAGCAGGCCCAGCCTCTTCCCCCGCAGCGTGGTGTTCAACGGCTACCGCGAGGCGTGGAGCCTCGGGCACCTGCAGCGCTACCTGTTCAACAGCTTCGTGCAGGCCGGACTGATCACGGTGGGCGAGATCGTCACCTCGGTGCTCTCCGGCTTCGCCTTCGCCTACCTGCGCTTCCCGCTGAAGCGCACCCTCTTCGTCGTCTTCCTGGCCACGCTGATGGTCCCGTTCGAGGTCACCATCATCACCAACGTGGCCACCATCTCCGACCTGGGCTGGACCAACTCGTACCAGGGGCTGGTGGTGCCCTTCCTCGCCACCGCCCTGGGCACCTTCCTGCTGCGCCAGGCCTTCCTGGGCGTGCCCCGCGACCTGGGCGACGCCGCGTCGCTCGACGGGTTCGGGCACCTGCGGTTCATGACGCGGGTGGCGGTCCCCCTGATCCGCCCCGCGATCGCCGCCCTGGCCGTGTTCGCGTTCCTGCTCTCGTGGAACCAGTACCTGTGGCCGCTGCTCATCACCGACCAGGACCGCTACCGCACGGTGCAGATCGGCCTGAAGCAGCTGGCGAGCCAGAACCTCGACAAGCTCAACATGGTGTTCGCCGGCACCGTGATCGCCGCCATCCCGATCTTCATCCTGCTGGTGGCGTTCCAGAAGCAGCTCGTCCGTGGCCTCACCGCCGGCGCGGTGAAGGGCTGAGAGGAGCCCCCGATGTCCGCTCGACGCATGTCCCGCCTGCTGGCCCTCGTGGCCGTCGCCGCCCTGGCGGTGGTCGCCTGCGGCGGCGGTGACGACGACGACACCGCCGGCACCGAGCCCGGCGGAGGAGAAGCCACGGTCGACACCGAGGCCTGCGGGCTGCAGGCCTTCGACGAGGCGACCGGCCCCGTCACCGTCCAGTTCTGGCACGCCGTGCCCAGCGACAACCAGAACGCGCTCACCGCGCTGGTCCAGCGGTTCAACGACTCGCAGGACCGGGTGAGGGTGGAGGCCTCGTACCAGGGCAGCTACCGCGACGCCTTCACCAAGTACCGCACCGCCCTGCGCAGCGGCGCCGACCTGCCCGACCTGGTGCATCTCGAGGAGACCGTGGTGCAGCAGATGATCGACAGCCAGAGCGCGGTGCCCATGCAGGCCTGCGTCGACGCGTCGAGCTACGACCTGTCCGACTACGTGCCCGCGACGATCCAGTACTACACGGTGGAGGACGTGCTCCAGGCGATGCCGTGGAACGTCTCGAACCCGATGCTGATCTTCAACGGGGCCATGTTCACGGCCGCGGGGCTTGACCCCGACGACCCGCCCACCACCCTCGACGAGGTGCGGGCCGCCGCCGAGCAGATCGTGGCCGCGGGGGTGGCCCCGGCCGGGATGGCCCTGCGGATCGAGCCGTTCGTGGTCGAGTTCATGTTCGCCAAGGCCCAGCAGCTGTACGTGAACGAGCAGAACGGCCGGGTTGGCCGGGCCACCGAGTCGGAGTTCGACAGCCCCACCGGGGTGGCGATCTTCACCTGGATCAAGGGGATGATCGACGACGGGCTGGCCATCAGCACCGGCAGCCAGGAGGGCAACCTCGACCACCTGTTCGCCCTGGCCAACGGGAACGTGGCCATGACCATCGACTCGTCGCCCGTCCTCGGCCCCGCCCTCAACATCCTGGGTGCGGGCGGCTTCCCCATGACCCCCGCCGACTTCGGGGTGGGCCAGATCCCCTCGGTGACCGACACCGGCGGGGTGCCGGTGGGCGACGGGTCCCTCTGGCTGGTGCAGGGCGACGACCCGGCCAAGGTGGCCGCCGCGTGGCAGTTCGTGCAGTTCCTCAACGAGCCCGAGAACCAGGCCTACCTGTCGGTGAACACCGGGTACATCCCCATCCGCCAGAGCGCCGTCGAACTCCCCGAGGTCCAGCAGAAGTGGGCCGAGTACCCCGTCTTCGAGGTGCCGTACGACCAGCTGCTCGGCGGCGAGCGCGACGACGCCTCGGCGGGCTCGGTTATCGGCAACTACCAGGGCGTGCGCGACGCCGTCCGCAAGGCGTGGCAAGCGATGCTGAGCGAGGGCCTGTCGCCCGAGGCCGCGGTCGCCCAGGCCGGTGCCGAGGCGACGGCGGCGATCCAGGAGTACAACAGCCGCGTCGGGGGCTGACCGTGCCCTGGGCCACGATCGACAAGCCCGCCTCCCCGGCGGTGCGCCCCAATCTGGTCGACGACGAGGCGGTGCGGCGGCGCTTCCGGTGGGACGAGGCCGCGGCCGAGCTGGACGGGCTGCCCGGCGGGCGGGGCCTCAACATGGCCCACGAGGCCGTCGACCGCCACGCCGCCGGGCCGCTCCGCGACCGGGTGGCCATCCGCTGGCTCGGCAAGCGCGGGGAGCGGGTCGAGCTCACGTACGCCCACCTGGCGGCCCGGTCCAACCGCTTCGCCAACGTGCTGGCCGGGCTCGGGGTCGAGCCCGGCCAGCGCGTGTTCCTGCTCGCCGGCCGGGTGCCCGAGCTGTACATCTCGGTGCTGGGTGCGCTCAAGCACCGGGCGGTCGTGGCGCCGCTGTTCTCGGCCTTCGGGCCCGAGCCCATCGCCACGCGGCTCTCGTTGGGCGACGGGCGGGTGCTCGTGACCACGCCGCTGCTGTACCGGCGCAAGGTGGCGGCCGTGCGCGACCAGCTGCCCGGTCTGCGTCACGTGCTCGTCACCGGCGCGCGCGGCGCGCCCCCGGAGGGGACGGTGGATCTCGACGCCCTGATGGCCGGCGCGTCCGAGGACTACGAGATCGGCCCGACCGACCCCGAGGACATGGCGCTGCTGCACTTCACCAGCGGCACCACCGGCACCCCGAAGGGTGCCGTCCACGTCCACCGGGCGGTGGTGGCCCACTACTGGACCGGGCGCTTCGCCCTCGACCTCCACCCCGACGACGTGTTCTGGTGCACGGCCGATCCGGGCTGGGTGACGGGCATGAGCTACGGGATCGTCTCCCCCCTCACCCACGGCATCACCATGGTGGTGGACGAGGCCGAGTTCGACGCCGACCGCTGGTACTCGATCATCCAGGACGAGCGGGTCACCGTCTGGTACACCGCGCCCACGGCGGTGCGGATGATGATGCGGATCGGCGCCGAGGCCGTGCACGACTACGACACCTCGTCGCTGCGCTTCCTCGCCAGCGTGGGGGAGCCCCTGAACCCGGAGGCGGTGGTCTGGGGCCAGGAGGTGTTCGGGCTCCCCTTCCACGACAACTGGTGGCAGACCGAGACCGGCGGGATCATGATCGCCAACCTGGCGGCCCTCCCGATCCGCCCCGGCTCCATGGGCCGGGCCCTGCCGGGCATCGAGGTGGGCATCCTGCGCTGCGCCGAGGGGGGCGAGCCGGTGCTCGACGCCGACGGCCACGTGCAGGAGGTCGCGCCGGGCGAGGAGGGGATGCTCTCGCTCCGCCCGGGCTGGCCCTCGATGTTCCGCGGGTACCTGCACGACGACCAGCGCTACCAGCGGTGCTTCGTCGACGGCTGGTACCTGTCGGGCGACCTGGCCTGGCGCGACGCCGAGGGCTACGTGTGGTTCGTCGGCCGGGCCGACGACGTCATCAAGTCGGCCGGTCACCTCATCGGGCCGTTCGAGGTGGAGTCGGCGCTCATGGAGCACGACGCCGTCGCCGAGGCGGGGGTGTTCGCCAAGCCCGACCCGGTGGCCGGCAACGTGGTGAAGGCGGTGGTGTCGCTGCGGCCGGGCGTGGAGCCCACCGAGGAGCTGCGCGCCGAGCTGCTCGGCTTCGCCCGCACCCGGCTGGGCGCGGCCGTGGCCCCCCGCGAGATCGACTTCGACCAGCAGCTCCCCAAGACCAAGAGCGGCAAGATCATGCGCCGGGTGCTGCGGGCCCGCGAGCTCGGCCTCCCCGAGGGCGACCTGTCGACGCTCGAGACCGGCGGCGCCGACGCCGAGGAGGGACCGAGGTGAGCGTGATCGACCGGGACCACGCCTGGCACCTGTACCGCCAGATGCTCCGGATCCGGCGGTTCGAGGAGGCCTGCGCCCAGCTGTACACGCAGACGAAGATCCGGGGCTTCCTGCACCTGTACATCGGCGAGGAGGCGGTGGCCGTGGGCGTGCTCGAGGGCCTCCTCCCCGAGGACGCCGTCGTCGCGACGTACCGCGAGCACGGCCACGCGCTCATCCGGGGGGTGCCGGCGACGGCGATCATGGCGGAGATGTACGGCAAGGCCACCGGGTGCAGCGGTGGCCGCGGCGGCTCCATGCACCTGTTCCACGCCCCCACCCGCTTCTACGGCGGCAACGCCATCGTGGCCGGCGGCCTGCCCATCGCGGTGGGGCTGGCCCTGGCCGACGCCATGCAGGGGCGGTCGGTGGTGACCGCGTGCTTCTTCGGCGAGGGCGCCGTGGCCGAGGGCGAGTTCCACGAGTGCATGAACCTGGCCGCCCTGTGGCACCTGCCGGTGCTGTTCTGCTGCGAGAACAACCTCTACGCCATGGGAACGGCCCTCGCCCGCTCGGAGAGCGAGACCAACCTGGCCGTGAAGGCGGCCGCCTACGAGGTGCCGGCCTGGACCGTCGACGGCATGGACGTGCTCGCCGTCGAGGAGGCGGCCCGGCGCGCCATCGACGCCGTGCGCAACGGCGGCGGCCCCCACTTCCTCGAGCTGCGCACGTACCGCTTCCGGGCGCACTCCATGTTCGATCCGGAGCGGTACCGGGCCAAGGACGAGGTCGAGGAGTGGCGCCACCGCGACCCGCTGGAGGTGCTCTGGGCCGTGCTGGAGTCCGAGGGCATCGCCGACGAGGCCGAGCGCGACCGCGCCGAGGAGGCGGCGGCCGCCGAGGTGGCCGAGGCCGTCGCCTTCGCCGAAGCCGCGCCCTGGGAGCCCGTCGAGACGCTCGAGCGGTTCGTGTACAGCGACGAGAGCTCCGTCCACGACGTGCTCGCCTCGTCGCCGCTCGGGCCGGGCGGCAGGCGGAGGTGAGCGGGGTGACGGTGACCTACCGCGAGGCCCTGCGGGACGCGCTGCGCGACGCCCTCGTCCGTGATCCCCGGGTGTTCCTGATGGGCGAGGACGTGGGCCGCTACGGCGGCTGCTTCGCCGTGAGCATGGGGCTCTACGAGGAGTTCGGGCCCGAGCGGGTGCGCGACACCCCGCTGTCCGAGTCGGCCTTCGTGGGGGCCGGCATCGGGGCGGCCCTGGGCGGCCTGCGGCCCATCGTCGAGGTGATGACGGTGAACTTCAGCCTGCTGGCCCTCGACCAGATCCTCAACAACGCGGCCACCCTGCTGCACATGTCGGGCGGCCAGCTGAACGTGCCGCTGGTGATCCGCATGACCACCGGTGGCGGCCGCCAGCTGGCGGCCCAGCACTCGCACAGCCTCGAGGGCTGGTACGCCCACATCCCCGGCCTCCGAGCGGTGGCGCCGGCCACCCTCGAGGACGCCCGCGGGATGCTCTGGACCGCCCTCGAGGACCCCGACCCGGTGCTGCTGTTCGAGCACGGCGGCCTCTACAACCTGGAGGGCGAGCTGGCGCCCGACGCCGGGCCGGTCGACATCGACCGCGCCGCCGTCCGCCGGGCCGGCACCGACCTCACCGTCATCACCTACGGCGGCATGCTGCCGAAGGTGATGGCCGCGGCCGAGCAGCTGGCCGGCGAGAGGATCTCGGCCGAGGTCGTCGACCTCCGCACGCTCCGCCCGCTCGACGACGCCACCTTCGTCGGCTCGGTGACGCGGACCCACCGGGCGCTGGTGGTGGACGAGGGCTGGCGCAGCGTGGGGATGTCGGCCGAGATCGCGGCCCGGGTGACCGAGGGCGCGTTCTACGACCTCGACGCGCCGGTGGAGCGGCTGTGCACCACCGAGGTGCCCCTTCCCCACCCGAAGCACCTCGAGGACGCCGCGATCCCCCAGGTCGACGACGTGGTGGCCGCGGCCCGGGCCCTGGTGCAGGGAGGGCCGGGCGATGGGTGAGTTCCGGATGCCGTCCCTGGGTGCCGACATGGAGAGCGGCACGCTGCTCGAGTGGCGGGTGCAGCCGGGCGACGCCGTGCACAAGGGCGACATCGTCGCCGTGGTCGACACCGACAAGTCGGCGATCGAGGTGGAGATCTTCGAGAGCGGCGTGATCGGCGAGCTGCTCGTGCCCGTGGGCGACAAGGTGCCGGTCGGCACCCTGCTGGCCACCGTGCTGCCGCCGGGCGCGACGCTCGCCACGCCGCCAGCGGCCCCGCCAGCGGCCCCGGCCCCGGCCGAGGTTCCGGCCCCGCGAGCGGCGCCGGCCGAGGTTCCGGCCCCGCCGGCCGCAGCGGTCGCCCGGGCCGCCGCACCGCACGCCAGCCACCTGGTGTCGCCGGTGGTGCGCCACCTGGCCGAGCGCCTCGGCGTGGATCTGGACTCGGTGGCCCCCACCGGTGCCGGCGGCCGCATCACCCGTGCCGACGTGGAGCGGGCCGCCCCCGAGGTCGCGGCCCCACCCCCGGCGCCGGCCCCGGCCCCGGCCCCGGCCCCGGAGCCGTCGCCCGCGGTGGCCGCGGCGCCGGCCCCGGGCCGCCCCCGGAGCTCGCCCTACGCCCGCCGGCTGGCGGCCGAGCGGGGCGTCGACCTGGCCGACGTCGCCGGCTCGGGCCCCGATGGTGCGGTGGTGGCCGGCGACGTCACCGCCGCCCCGTCGGCCGCCGCCCCCGCCCCCGCCCCCGCGGCCCCCGCCCCGGCGGCGCCGGCGGCCAGGACGGGGGCCGATCGGCAGGCCTCCATGCGCAGGGCCATCGCCGCCTCCATGGAGCGGTCCAAGCGTGAGATCCCCCACTACTACGTGGGCCTCGACATCGAGCTGGGTGCCGCCACCGCCTGGCTCGATGCCGCGAACGCCGAGCGGCCGGTGGCCGAGCGGCTCCTGCCGGCCGTGCTGCTGCTCAAGGCGGCCGCCCTGGCGGCTCGGGCCCTGCCCGAGCTGAACGGCTTCTGGGTCGATGGTGGCTTCCGGCCGGCCGACCACGTCCACCTCGGCGTCGCGGTGTCGCTCCGCGGCGGCGGGCTGGTGGCCCCGGCGATCCACGATGCCGACACCCTGGGCCTCGACGAGCTGATGGCCGCGCTGCGGGACCTGGTCGGCCGGGCCCGGGCGGGACGCCTGCGGAGCTCGGAGATGGCCGACCCCACGATCACCGTGACGAACCTGGGCGACCAGGGCGTCACGACCGTGTACGCGGTGATCACCCCGCCCCAGGTCGCCATGGTGGGCTTCGGCCGGGTCGCGGAGCGGCCCTGGGCCGAGGGTGGCATGGTGGGGCCGAGGCCGGTCGTGACGGCCACGCTGGCCGCGGACCACCGGGTGACCGACGGCCTGCGGGGCGCCCGGTTCCTGACCACCATCGACAAGTTGCTGCACGCCCCCGAGGACCTGTGACCGCAGGAGGAGCCATGACCGACCAAGAGCTGCGCGACGTGGTCCTCGCCGCGCTGGGCCGCATCGCTCCCGAGGCAGACCTGGGTTCGCTGGATCCCGACGTCGACCTGGCCGATCAACTCGATCTCGACTCGATGGACACGCTGAACCTGGTGATCGGCATCCACGAGGCGACGGGGATCGAGATCCCCGAGCGCGACTACCCGAAGCTGGCCAGCATCGACGCCGCGGTGGCCTACCTGGCCGCCCGGCCGAGGAGCGCACCATGAGCGACATCCCCCGCGCGGAGCCCACCGAGGCGGTCGTCGAAGCGCGCCGCACTCGTGACGAGGTCCACGAGGCCATGGTCGGCCTGGAGCAGGCCATCGCCGCGCCCGCGGCCGGCAGGGGAGGCGACTGGGCCGCTGACGTCGACGCCCAGCTCGTGGCGCTCCGCCGTGAGCTGGTGGACCACGTCGAGGTCACCGAGGGCCCCGACGGCCTGTTCGCCGAGGTCATCGAGCACGCGCCGCGGCTCAACCACGCCGTCGACCGTCTCCGCACCGACCACGGCACCCTCCTCGACGTGCTCGACGGCGAGCGCAAGCGGCTCGCGGCGCTGGGGGACGACCCCTCCGGTGACGACCTGGGCGCGGCGCGAGAGGGGCTGCTGGGCCTGCTCGCCCTGCTGGCCCGCCACCGCCAGCGTGGCGCCGATCTCGTGTACGAGGCGTACGAGGTCGACGTCGGTCCGGCCGACTGAGCGGGGGCCGACCGTGACCGCCCCGGCCGCCGGCCACCGGGTCGCCCCCCATACCGCCGACGCGATCGTCGAGGCGTGGGGCCCCACCCGCGTGCTGTGCCTCGAGCAGGCCGTGGCCGGCCTGGTGGAGCTGTTCGCCGCCCTGCCCGACGCGGTGGTGACCGAGCCCGTCCCGCTGACGGTCGAGGCCGACCGCGACGAGGAGCTGCTGGTGCTGCTGCTCGAGGAGGTCCTCTACCAGCTCGAGGTGCTGGGCGTGGTGCCGGTGCACGTGGCCCTGGAGGAGACCGAGCGGGGTGGGGTGGCCGGCTACGCCCAGGTCGTGCCCGTCGGCCGGGTGGAGGAGGTGGGGGCCGTCCCCAAGGCGATCTCCCGCCACCAGCTGACCTTCGCCCCGGACGCCGCCGGGGTGTGGCGCGCCTGCGTCACCGTGGACGTGTAGCGCCCACGCCCGACGGGGCGGCAGGGGCCGCTCACCCCTTGACCACGCCGAGCGGGCGGAGGCGGGCGACGGGGCGGCCGAGGCCGGCCTGCTCCACCGTGCGGACGACCTCGTCGACGTCCTTGTACGCGAACGGTGCCTCCTCGGCCAGACCCTTCAGCGAGCCGGGGCGAACCCCGATGCCGGCCGCCTCCAGCTGGGCGAGGAGCTGACGGCCGCTCACCCGACGGGTCGCCTCGTGGCGGCTCATCGTGCGGCCCGCCCCGTGGCACGTGGAGTGGAAGGCCTCACCCGTGGGCGAGCCGGCCAGCAGGTACGAGGCCGTCCCCATCGAGCCCGGCACCAGCACGGGCTGCCCGGTGGCCCGGAGGTCGGCCGGCAGGTCGGGGTGGCCGGGGGGCAGGGCGCGGGTCGCCCCCTTGCGGTGCACGCACAGGTCGAGGTGCCGACCGCCGACCGGGTGGCGCTCCAGCTTGGCCAGGTTGTGCGAGACGTCGTACAGCAGCACCAGGTCGCGCCGGCCGGTCACCGCGGCGAAGGCGTCGCGGGCCGCTTCGGCCAACAGCTGGCGGTTCGCCCGGCCGTAGTTGGCGGAGGCGGCCATGGCGCCCAGGTACGCCCGGCCCTCGGGCGAGTCGACCGGCACGCACGCCAGCTGCTGGTCGGGCACGGTGATGCCGTAGCGGGGCATGGCGTCGAGCATCACCCGGACGTGGTCCGAGCAGACCTGGTGGCCCAGGCCGCGCGAGCCGCTGTGGATCATCACGCACACCTGGCCCAGCGAGATGCCCCAGGCCGATGCGGTGGCCGCGTCGACGACCTGCTCGACGACCTGCACCTCGAGGAAGTGGTTGCCGCTCCCCAGGCTGCCCACCTGGAGCAGGCCGCGCTCGACGGCGCGCCGGCTCACCGACGAGGGATCGGCCCCGGCGAGCAGGCCGCCGTCCTCGCACCGCTCGAGGTCGTGGGGCGTGCCCCGCCCCCGCTCCACCGCCGCCACCGCGCCCCGCTCCAGCACGTCGTCGAGCTCGTCGCGGTCGAGGGACCAGAGGCCGCCGGCGCCGAGGCCCCGCGGGACGGCGCGGCCGAGCGCGTCCAGCAGCGCGGGGAGGTGCGGCCGCAGCTCGCCGGCGACCATCGGGGCCACCAGGAGGCGCACCCCGCAGGAGATGTCGAACCCCACGCCGCCGGGGGACACCACGCCGCCGTCGGCCACGTCCGTGGCGGCGACGCCCCCGATGGGGAAGCCGTAGCCCCAGTGCACGTCGGGCATGGCGTACGACGCCTGCACGATGCCCGGCAGCGTCGCCACGTTCACCACCTGATCGAGCGACCGGTCGGCCAGCAGGTCGGGCAGCAGGGCCTCGGACGCGAACACGATGCCGGGGACCCTCATCGCTCCGGTCCTCTCCAGGCGCCACCGCCACGGCGTCTCGGCCACGGGCGGTGAGGCACGGGGGCGCCGGGGCGGCCGGGCCCGGCCGGGTTCGGTCCTGCGGGTGGCGGCCACGAGCCCGACGATACGGAGCCCTGAGCGGGCGCGCCGACCGGTGGGGGCTACGGTGCCCGGCAATGG
Organism: Acidimicrobiales bacterium; assembly: GCA_016716005.1. Taxonomy (NCBI): domain Bacteria; kingdom Bacillati; phylum Actinomycetota; class Acidimicrobiia; order Acidimicrobiales; species Acidimicrobiales bacterium. The sequence continues at coordinate 2,024,977 of JADJXE010000001.1, read as the reverse complement.
GCCGCGCCCTCCGATCCCTGTTCGCCGTGATGGTCGTCACCGGGGTGGTCCTGGTGTCGGCCGGTCCCTCCCTCGCCCATGGCGGCAACGCCGTGATCGAGGTGCTGGCCGCGCAGCCCGACGGGGTCGCCAGCGTGCTCGTGCAGGTCCGGGTCACCTATGAGGTCGACGGGCACGAGGCCGAGGGGGCCCGGGTCGAGGTCACGGTGGTCGACCCGGCCAGCAGCCCGGTGAGCACCACGGCCCTGGCATCCGCCGGTGAGCCCGGCGTCTACGCGGGCAGCGTGCCCGTGCCCGGAGCGGGGAGCTGGCAGCTGGAGATCACGTCGGCGTTCCCGCCGGGCACCACGGCGCTGACGGTGGACGTGCCCGCGCCGCCGACGACCGCGCCGCCGACGGTCTCGTCGACGACGGCCGTGCCGCCCACGACCGGCCCGGCGATCTCCACCATCGGCACCGATCAGGCCCTCGATCCCGAGGCCGGCGACGGCGGCGACAGCGGGTTCCCGTGGGCCGTCGTCGTCGCCGTGGTCGCCCTCGGCGGGGCCGGCCTCGTGGGCGTGCGGATCTGGGGCCAGCGCCGCCGTTCCTCACCTCCCGAGGCCTGACCGGCGCGCCGCGGTCGCGGTCGCCGAGAACGGCCCGGCCCGCCCTGGCTACCCTGGACCCACCGCAGCTGTGAGCGAAAGGTCGGTCCCGCCATGGCGTCGCATCTGTCCCCCGTCTGGTTCCGGGTCACCGACCTCGAGGTGGTCTCGGGCTCCGGTTCGGTCGTCACCACGGTCGACGGCACGGAGTACCTCGACTTCACCAGCGGCATCGCCGTCACCAGCACGGGCCACTGCCACCCCAAGGTGGTGGCGGCCATCCAGGAGCAGGCGACCCGGTTCATCCACGCCCAGGTCAACTGCTACCGCCACCCCCTGCTCGAGCCCCTGGCCGCCCGGCTGTCGGGCCTCCTGCACGACGGTGTCGACACCTTCTTCTTCGCCAACTCGGGGGCGGAGGCCACCGAGGCGGCGGTGAAGCTGGCCCGGCAGGCCACCGGCCGACCCAACATCGTCGTGTTCCAGGGCAGCTTCCACGGCCGCACCGCCCAGACGATGGCCATGACCACGTCGAAGACCAGCTACCGCGCCGGCTACCAGCCGCTGCCGGCCGGGGTGTTCGTGGCGCCCTTTCCCGCCTGGTTCTCCACCGGCGAGACCGAGGACGCCGCGACGGCCCGGTGCCTGCGGGAGCTGGAGCTGCTGCTCAAGGCCCAGACGGCCCCGCAGGAGACCGCGGCCATGATCATCGAGCCGGTGCTCGGCGAGGGCGGCTACCTGCCGGCGCCGTTCGAATTCCTGCGGGGCGTCGAGCGGATCTGTCGCGACCACGGGATCCTCTTCGTGGCCGACGAGGTCCAGAGCGGCTTCGCCCGCACCGGCCGCATGTTCGCCCACGAGCACGCCGGGGTGCGGCCCGACGTGGTGGTGATGGCCAAGGGGATCGCCTCCGGCTTCCCGTTCTCGGCGATCGGCGCCTCGGCCGAGATCATGAGCCGCTGGCCGACGGGTGCGCACGGCGGCACCTACGGCGGCAACGCGCTCGGGTGCGCGGCGGCGCTGGCCACCATCGACGTGCTCACCGAGCCCGGCTTCGTCGAGCACGTCCAGGCCCGCGGCGGGCAGCTCATCGGCGGCCTGCGAGAGCTGCAGCGCCACGACCCCGGTCTCGGCGACGTGCGCGGCCTCGGGCTCATGGTGGCGTCGGAGCTGGTCGACCCCGCGACCGGCCAGCCTGACGCGGCGCGGGTGGCGGCCGTGCAGCACCACTGCGTCGACGAGGGCCGGTTGCTGCTCATGAACGCCGGCACGCACGGCAACGTGATCCGGTGGATGCCGCCGCTGGTCGTCACCGAGGCCCAGATCGACCAGGCCCTGGCCGCCTTCGGCGCCGCCCTCAAGGCCACCGCTGCCGCGGGGTGAGCGCCCGTCGCGCCGGCGCCCGGGGTCGGGCAGACTGAGGGCCCTGCACGCCCGTCGGCCGCTCGGAGGACCCGGTGGAGACCAGCCAGTCGGACAAGCCGCTCATCGTCGGGGCCCTGCTCGGCATCATGCTCGGCATCCTGCTCATCGTGCTGGTCGTCGTGACCGGCACCTTCGACCACACCTGATCGCACGCGGCGCCGATGGCCGTGTTCGCGGCGCCGATGGACGGCCTGTGGCGGCTCGTCGTCACCGTCGTCTCCATCGCCGTGTTCGCGGTGCCCCTCGCCCTGTCGGTGTGGGCCCTGCTCGACGCCGCCAACCGGCCGGAGTGGGCGTTCGCGCTGGCCGGGCGACGCCGCGTGGTGTGGATCGCCGCCCCCGCGATCGGGGTGCTGTTCCTGCTGCCGGGGCTCGTGATCGCGCTGTGGTACCTGCTGACCGTGCGCCCGCACGTGGCTGCGGCCGAGCGCGGCGACGTCCGCTGATCCGGCGCGTCCCGCTTCCCTGACCGTACTGTGTGGACGAGCCCGCATCCCATCGGGATTCGTCCACACAGTTCGAGGCGCGCCGGGTTCGGCGGGCGAGCGGGCCGCACCCTCCGGGCCGCACCATCCGGGCCGCACTAGGCCAGCTGGCGGCCCACCCGCACGACGGCCAGGCCCAGCAACGCCACGGCGAAGCCCCCCAGCACCGCCAGCTCGCGGACGATGTCGGCCAGGTGGCCGCCGTAGAAGACGAGCTCCAGCCACGCGTCCACCGCCCAGGCGTGCGGGGTGAGGTGGCCGATGGCCCGCATGGTGGGCGACACGATCTCGAGGGTCCACATGCAGCCGCCCAGCATCCCGAGCGCGATCCCGATGGGCGGCCCGAGGGCCCCGGCCTGGTCGGGCGACCGCACGAAGGTGCCGAGCAGCATGCCGGCTCCGGTGCTCACCAGGGCGAACACCACCACCAGCGCGCCGGCGGCGAGCGGGTCTCCCCAGCGCACGCCGAAGAGGAACGCGCCGACCGCGACGATGAGCAGGCTCTGGAGCAGCGCGAAGGCGAAGCGGTTGAGGGTGATGCCCGCGACCACGTCGCCGCCCGCGAGCGGGGCCGCGAGCATGCGTCGGGTCATGCCCAGGCGTCGCATCTCGGCGAAGGCGGTGGCGGCGGTGAGGGAGTTCAGGAACACGAAGAGGACCAGGTTCGTCGGTGCGGTGTAGGAGAACCTGCTGACGTCCTCCACCGCTCGGCCCACGGGCTCCACGGCGACGCCGACCGCCGGGCCCGACCGGGCCAGCTGCTCGGCCGTGTCGAGGGCGCGCTCGTAGGCTTCGCCGGTCTGGGCCGCGGCGAAGCGGGCGGCCTGCACGGTGGCCCCCTGGGCCGACGCCGCGGCCAGCACCGGGGTGCGGGCCGCGAAGCTGTCGCCCCCGGCCAGCCCCTCGACGAACCGCAGCTCGGCCGGGCTGGCGCTCCGGAGCGCTCGGCCGTAGCCGGGCGGGATCACCACCCCTGCGACCACGCCCGACCGGCGGACCTCGGCGTTGAGGGCGTCGAGCGAGTCGAACCACTGCACCGCCAGGGCGTCGCTGGCGTCGAGGTCGGCGACCAGGGCCGCCGACAGCTCGCTCCCGTCCTGGTCCACCACGCCGATCGTCACCTCGGCGTTGGCGCCGAACGTGACGCCGATGATGATGATGACGACGACCGGCAGCACGACGACGAAGAACAGCGCGGTGCGGTCGCGCGTCAGGCGGCGGAAGTCGACGCCGGCGACGGCCGCGACGGCCCGGGCCGGTGGAGTGCGCCGCAGGGCGGGTCGCCGGTCGCTCGGTGCCCCGACCTCGGTGGTGCTCACCCGGTCGCCACCAGCCGGCCGAGGCGGCTGAGCCCCAGCGTGAGGGTGACCGCACCGATCGCCGCCAGCACCCCGATGGCGGGCAGCACCTCGACCAGGCCGGCTTCGTCGGCCGACAGGTCGGTGAAGGCCCGCAGGGCCCAGCCGTTGGGGGTGGCGAGGGAAAGCCGGCGCAGCACGTCGGGGAGGGCACCGGGCTGGACGAAGTTGCCGCCGAGGAGGGCGAGGGTGAAGGTGACGGCCGCGGCCAGGGCGTCGGCCTGCGCCTCGGTGCGGGCCAGGGCGGTGACGAGCGTGCTCACCCCCGCGATGGCGAACACCGTGGCCGCGGCCACGACCACCACGGCCACCGGGTCACCCCAGCGGGCACCGAACACCACGGTGGTCACGAGCCACATCGTGACCATGGCGAGCAGACCCAGCACGAACACCGCCAGGGTCTTCCCGGCCAGGACGGTGCGGGGCGTGATCGGCGCGGCCAGCTCGCGGGCGAGGGTGCCGTCGCGCCGCTCCACGATCAGCGACCGGGCGCCGGCCCCCACCGCCAGGAACAGGAACACGATCGCCATCGACGCCCCGAAGTAGGCCGTGAACGAGACCTCGCCCCGGCCGGGTGACACGTCCACGACGGTGATCGCCGCCGCCTGGTCCTGGGCGGCCGCGGCCCAGGCCTCGAGCTGCGCGGCGGTGGGGCTCGCCCCGGTGCTGGCGGCGGCGGTGGCCACGGCCAGGCGGGTCGCCTGCAGCCGGTTGGCGATGTCGCCGGCCACGGCCCGCGCCACCTCGGCGCTCACCTGCTCGTCCGGTCTGGTCAGCACGGTGAGGTCGAGGGGCCGGCCGCCGGTGATCGACGCCCCGAAGCCGGCGGGGATCACGATGGCCGCGGCGATGTCGCCGTCGTCGACCCGGGTCCGGGCTGCGGACTCCGAGCCGATGACGGTGAACGTCACCGGCGACTCCCCGCCCGGCCCGTCGGCGCCCGTCAGGCCCCTGGCGATGGACGAGCCGAGCTCGCTGGCGTCGGCGTCGACCACGCCGATCGTGGCCCGGAAGCCCTCGGCGTTCGCGCCGAAGGCGAACGAGATGATCGTGGCGAGCACCAGCGGTCCCACGAAGGCCGTGATCACCGCCGAGCGGTTGCGCAGGCCACGGCGGAGGTCGTTCTGGGCGATCACCACCTCGGGCCGCATCGTCGCCGCTCAGTCCCGGAGCGCCTTGCCGGTGAGGTGCAGGAAGACCGCCTCGAGGTCGGGCTCGGTCACCTCGATGCCGGCGATCACCACGCCCGCCGCCGCGGCCCCGGCCACCAGCGGGGCCAGCGCGGCCTCGGCCGAGCGGGCGAGCACGTCGACCCGACCGTCGGCCACAGTGGCGGCCACGACGCCGTCCACCTCGCGGGCCCGCTGGGCGAAGGCGGCCAGGTCACCGACCCCTGCGACCTGAACCCGGTCGTGCTCGCCGATCTGGGCGACCAGCTCGCGGCGGGTGCCCTCGGCCACGATGCAGCCCTCGTCGATGATCCCCACCCGGTCGCAGAGGCGCTCGGCCTCTTCCATGTAGTGGGTGGTGTAGAGCACCGCCAGCCCCTCGCGGCCGAGGGCCTCGATGCTCTCCAGGATGGCGTTGCGGCTCTGGGGGTCGACGCCCACGGTGGGCTCGTCGAGCACCAGCAGCCGGGGCTCGTGCAGCAGCCCGACGCCGATGTTGGCGCGCCGCCTCATCCCGCCCGAGTAGGCGTCCACCCGCTCCCTTGCCCGGTCGGCCAGGCCCACCACGTCGAGCACGGTCGCCACCCGCGCCTCGAGGTGCTTCCCCGCGAGGCCCTGGAGGCGGCCGAAGAAGCGCAGGTTCTCGGCCGCGCTGAGGTCGGGGAACAGGGCGATGTCCTGGGGCACCAGGCCGATGGCGGCCTTGGCCCGCGCCGCACCCGGGTGCATGGGCTCGCCTGCCACCACCACCTCGCCGGCGTCGCGGGCGAGGATGCCGCAGACCATGGAGATGGTGGTGGTCTTGCCCGCGCCGTTGGGTCCGAGCAGGCCGTACGTCTCGCCGGCCGCGATCTCGAAGCCGACCCTGTCGACCGCCAGCCGCTCGCCGTAGCGCTTCACCAGCCCGGAGCACCGCAGCACCGGTTCCACGGGCGCGACGGTAGGCGACGGGCGGCCGCTGCCCGCCGCTAGGCGTACATGGCCTCGATCACGTCGGCGTACTTGGCGCTGATGCCCCGGCGCTTCAGCTTCGAGGTGGGCGTGAGCACGTCGGAGTCGGCCAGCCACTCCTCGCCCAGCAGCACCCACTTCTTGATCTGCTCGACCCGGGAGAACTGCTTGTTGATCTCGTCGACGCCGAGCTGCACCTCGTCGTGCACGACGGGGTTGCGGGCCAGATCCTCGAGGTCGTCGAAGTCGATGTCGTTGGCCCGGGCCCAGGCCGGTGCCACCTCGGGGTCGAGCGCCAGCAGGGCGGAGATGAAGGGCCGGTTGTCGCCGATGGCGCAGGCCTGCCCGATGAGCGGGATCGCCTTCAGGGCGGCCTCGAGGTTCGCCGGGCTGATGTTCTTGCCGCCGGCGGTGATGATCAGCTCCTTCTTGCGGTCGACGATGCGGTAGTAGCCGTCCTCGTCGACCGTGCCGATGTCGCCGGAGTGGAGCCAGCCGTCGGCGTCGAGGGCCTCGGCCGTCTTCTCCGGGTCGTGGATGTAGCCGAGGAACACGTTGCCGCCCCGGCAGACGATCTCGCCGTCGTCGGCCAGGGCCACCTCGCAGCCGTGGATCGCCGGGCCGACCGTCCCGGGCTTCACCTTGAAGGGCACGAACGTCATGGGGCCGGAGCTCTCGGACATGCCGTAGATCTCCGACAGCGGCACGCCGATGGCCCGGAACCACTCCAGGATCTCCTGGGTCATGGGAGCGGCCCCGGTGATGGCGATGTCGAGCTCGTTCAGGCCGATGAGCTCGCGCACCTGCGAGAAGGCGACCTGGTCGAGGAACTCGTAGGTGGCCAGGTCCTCGGCGCTCGCCCGGTCCCACGCCCGCGCCTGCACGATGGGCTTGGCCGCGGCGACGGCCTCGTCGAACTGCTTCTTGCGTTCGTGATCGCCGGCCAAGGCGGCGTTGACGCCCGCGTACACCTTCTCCCACACGCGGGGCACCCCGAACATGATGTTGGGCCGGACCTCGCGGGCGAAGGTGGCGACGGCGCCGGGCTCCGGGCAGGTGGTGACGGTGTAGCCGAGCAGGGCCTGCATGTAGTGGCTGGTCATCCGCTCGGCGATGTGGGCCATGGGCAGGTAGCTCACGACCTTCTTGCCGGCGTAGCTGTCGAGCTCGATCGTGCGCTTCAGGCTCTCGGCCGTGAACGTGATGTTGTAGTGGCTGAGCAGCACGCCCTTGGGCGGCCCGGTGGTGCCCGACGTGTAGATGACGGTGGCGATCCGGTCGGGCGAGATCGACGCCGCGGCCTCGGCCAGGCCCAGGGGCGCATGGCTGAGGAGCGTGCTCCAGTGCATCACCGAGTCACCGGCGACCCCGTCGTGGTCGTCGATGATCACCAGGTGCTCGAGCAAGGGCAGTTCGTCGCGCACGTCGAGGAAGCGCCGGAGGTAGACGGGATCCTCGACGACGGCGACCTTGGCGTCGCAGTGGCTTGCCAGGTACTGCACCTGCTCGGACGACGACGAGTTGTAGATCGACACCGGCGTGGCCCCGACGAACAGCGCGGCCATGTCGACCACGTGGAACTCCGGCCGGTTGCGCATCATCAGCACGACGTGGTCGCCGGGCTGCACGCCCAGGGCCTGCAGGCCGGTGGCGGCCCGGGCCACGAGGCCGGCGTACTCGGTGAAGGTCCACTCCTTCCACTCCTCGCCGTCGAGCCAGCGCAGGGCGACCAGGTCGCCGTGCTCCTCGACGGTCTTCACGAACTCGCTCGGCACCGTCTGGCCGGCGACGGCCTCGTCGATCTCCTGGATGCTCGACCAGCCCACGTTCGGTCCTCCCCCGCTGCTGTCCCTGGGACGTCCGTCATGGTGTAGCGCAGGTCACAGGGCTGTGCCTAGGGCCATCGGTTGACCGTCACCCGCGACCCCCGGCAGACTCTTGACTGTCCGGTCTAGTTCTCGTGGCGTTGCGGCGAGGGCCAGGCTCCGGACGCCCGCCTCCGCCCCTGGACCAAGGAGCACCTCACCCATGCCCACCGCCGTCATCGTCGACGCCGTCCGCACCCCCCTGGGCAAGCGCAACGGCAAGCTGCGCGACTGGCACCCGGTCGATCTGGCCGCCGAGACCCTGAACGCCCTCGTCACCCGCTCGGGCGTCGACCCGGCGCTGGTCGAGGACGTGATCATGGGCTGCGTCATGCAGGTGGGCGAGCAGAGCGTGAACGTCGCCCGCAACGCCGTGCTGGCCGCAGGCTGGCCCGAGGACGTGCCCGGCACCACCGTCGACCGCCAGTGCGGCAGCTCGCAGCAGGCCGCCCACTTCGCGGCCCAGGCCGTGATCGCCGGTGCCCACGACGTGATCGTGGCCTCCGGCGTCGAGGTGATGACCCGGGTGCCGATGGGCGCCTCCATCGCCGACGGCAAGTACGGCATGCCCTTCGGTCCCCGCGTGGGCGTGCGCTACGCCCCGCTCGGCGGCCTGGTGCCCCAGGGCATCTCGGCCGAGATGATCGCCGAGAAGTGGGGGATCACCCGGGAGGACCTCGACGCCTTCGGCTTCCGCAGCCAGCAGCTCGCGGCCCAGGCCACCGCCGAGGGCCGCTTCGAGAGCCAGATCCACCCGGTGCTCGACGCCGAGGGCAACCTCATGACCGCCGACGAGGGCATCCGCGACACCTCGCCCGAGAAGCTCGCCAGCCTGAAGCCCTCCTTCAAGGAGGACGGCGTGGTCACCGCGGCCAACTCCAGCCAGATCACCGACGGCTCGGCGGCCCTGCTGATCATGAGCGAGGAGAAGGCCAACGAGCTCGGCCTCAGGCCCCGCGCCCGGTTCGTGAGCTTCGCCCTGGCCGGCGCCGACCCGCGCCTGATGCTCACCGCGCCGATCCCGGCCACCGAGAAGGTTCTGGCCAAGGCCGGCCTCACCATCGACGACATGGACCTCGTCGAGATCAACGAGGCCTTCGCCTCGGTGGTGCTGGCGTGGGAGAAGGAGATCCACCCGGACATGAGCAAGGTGAACGTGAACGGTGGGGCCATCGCCATCGGGCACCCGCTGGGCTGCTCGGGCGCCCGCCTCATGACCACCCTGCTCGCCGAGCTGGAGCGCACCGGCGGCCGCTACGGGCTGCAGACGATGTGCGAGGGCGGCGGCATGGCCAACGCCACCATCATCGAGCGGCTCGGCTGATCCTCACCGCTCCGGGCGGTTCGCGGGGCGCCTGTCGGGGGCGTCGCTAGCCTTCGGTGCAGGTATGGTCGACAACTGGGTGTTCCAGATCGTCGTGGCGGTCCTCATCGCCGCCGTGGTGTTCAAGGTGGGCTTCGCCGTGCTCCGGGGCCTGGCGCGCCCGCTCCCGCCACCCCCGCCGGCGGGAGAGATGCGCAAGGTCGACCTGCGCTACCGGTGCTCGATCTGCGGGGCCGAGCTCAAGATGACCCTTGCTCCCGACCAGGAGCCCGAACCGCCGCGGCACTGCCAGGAGGACATGGACCTGGTCACCCCCGTCGAGTGACGGCCGTCGTCCCCAGGCTGTGGACAAGGTTGGGGAGCGTCACACGCGTGTAACTCGACGGCAACCAGGTCGACGCCCGTCCGGAACGTGAAGGCGTCAGTGCCACTGGGTGGCGGTGACGATCCCCCCGAGGATGCAGACCAGGCCGGCGAGCAGGTACCAGTTGTCGGTGGCTCCGGGCAGCAGCACGCCCAGGTAGTTGAAGACGATCACCAGCGCACCCAGCCCGACCAGGGCGAACATCAGCACCGGCACCCAGGGCGGGCTGACCTTCTTGTACTTGGGGATCGGCGGCGTGTAGCGGCTCGAGGCCTGGGAGGCGTGGTGCGGACCCGGGTCGCCGTGGGCGTCGGTGCCGGCCGGCCGGCGGGTGGCACCGCCCTTGGGGGTGACCCGCCCCCCCTTCTTCTTCGTGACCTTGGCCATCCCCGACACCCTATCCTCGGGCTCGTGGGCTCCCCGCGCGTGCTGGTCGTCGACAACTACGACTCGTTCGTCTACAACCTCGTCCAGTACCTGGGCGAGCTGGGTGCCGAGCCGATGGTGCACCGCCACGACGCCCTCACCATCGACGAGATCGTCGCGCTCGACCCCGACGCGGTGCTCATCTCCCCCGGCCCGGGCCGGCCCGAGGACGCCGGCCTGTCCACCGAGATCATCCGGCGCTTCGCCGGCGAGCGACCCGTCCTGGGCGTGTGCCTCGGCCACCAGGCGATCGGGCAGGTGTTCGGCGGCACGGTGGTGCGGGCGGCCCAGGTGATGCACGGCAAGACGTCGGTCGTGCACCACACCGGGGTGGGGGTGTTCGCCGGTCTGCCCGACCCGCTCCAGGCGACCCGCTACCACTCGCTGATCGTCGCCCGCGAGGGGCTGCCCGACGTGCTCGAGATCACGGCCACGGCCGAGGACGGCACGATCATGGGGCTGCGCCACCGCGACCTGGCGGTGGAGGGGGTGCAGTTCCACCCCGAGTCGATCCTCACCGGGTCGGGGCACGACCTGCTGCGCAACTTCCTCGCCCAGGCCGCCTGAACCCCCTCCCCGTGCCGCCGACGCTAGGGCGTCGACGTGCCCAGGTCGGGCAGGGAGATGCTCGGGGGGGTGATGGTGATGGTGGGCGGCACGGTGGCGGTGGGGGGCGGCAGCGTCGTGGTGGTGGTCGAGGTGGTGGTGGTCGACTCGGTGGTGGTCGTGGTCTCGGCCGGTCCGCCCGACACGATCAGCGTCACCACCGCCCCCGGCGAGAGCTCGGTGCCGGCCGAGGGGTCGGTGCCGATCACCCGGCCCGCTGGCACCACGTCGGACGCCTGGGTGAGCTCGTCGACGATGAACCCGTCGCCCTGCAGGGCCTGGCGGGCGGCGTCGGCGCCGCGGCCCTCGAGGTTGGGCACCACCACCAGGTCCGCGCCGGTCGACACCACGATCCGCACCGAGCCGTTCGCCGCCACCTCCTGGCCGGCCTCGGGATCCTGGCGGATGACCTGGCCGCTCGGCACCTGGTCGGACGGCTCGCGGGTCACGTCGGCCACCAGCCCGGCCACCTCGATGCGCGCCACCGCGTCCTCCTCGGTGAGGCCCACGTAGCTCTCGACCTGCACCGGGGCGGGCCCCTGGTTGACCCGGATGACCACCTCGGAGCCCTCGTCGGCGTCGGTGTTGCCCGCAGGGTCCTGCTCGAAGACGAGCCCGGGCTCGACCGCGTCGCTCTCGCCCGACTCGGTGCGCACCCGGAAGCCGGCGGCCTCGAGCGAGGCGCGGGCCGCGTCGGCGGGCTGGTTGACGACGTTGGGCACGGTGACCTGCACGGTGCTGTCGCCGCCGAGCGTGCGCGACAGGGCGACCAGCACCGCGACCAGCGCGGCGAGCAGGACCAGGAGCACCATCACGAAGGCGGCCGTGCTGCGGCGCCTCCTCGGCTCCCCGTAGCCGCCGGTGGGCGGGTACGCGCCGGTGCCGCCGGGCGGGGCGACCTGGGTGGGGTCGGGCACCGCGCCGACGGCCCGGGTGGCACCCAGTGCCACCGTGGGGTCGATGGCGTGGGCGCCGGTGGCGCCGCCGGGCGTGAGGGCCGGGTCGGCGAGCACGGCCCGACCCTCGCGGAAGCGCTTGAGGTCGCCGCGGAGGTCGTCGGCGGTGGCGTAGCGGTCGACGGGGTTCTTGGCCAGCAGCTTGAGGACGACCGCCTCGAGGCCCGGGGGCACCGACACGTCGACCTGGCGGAGGGGCACGGGCGGCTGCTGCACGTGCTGGTAGGCGATGGCCACGGCCGTGTCGCCGGCGAACGGCGGGTAGCCGGTGAGGCACTCGTACATCACCACGCCGAGCGAGTAGAGGTCGCTCCTCTGGTCGACGGCGAGCCCCTGGGCCTGCTCGGGCGAGAAGTACGTGGCGGTGCCCATGACCAGGCCGGCCCGGGTGAGGCCGTCGTCGCCGGCGTTGAGCGCCCGGGCGATGCCGAAGTCGGCGACCTTCACGTGGCCGGCCGGCGTGATGAGCGCGTTGCCGGGCTTCACGTCGCGGTGCACCACGCCGTTGCGGTGGGCGAAGCCCAGGGCCGCGGCCACCTGGTCGGCGATGTCAGCGCAGGTGTTGGGCGGCAGCGGGCCGTCGGCGCGGAGGATGTCGGCCAGGCTGCGCCCGTCGACGTACTCCATCACGATGAAGTAGGTCCCGCCCTGCTGGCCCCAGTCGTAGACGCCCACGATGTTCGGGTGGTTGAGGTTCGCCGCGGCCTGGGCCTCGCGACGGAACCGCTCGACGAAAGCCGGGTCGGCCGCGTACTCGGGGAACAGCACCTTCACCGCCACCGGACGCTCGAGCAGCTGGTCGTGGGCCAGGTAGACGTCGGCCATGCCACCGCGGCCGAGCTGGCGGGTGACCTGGTACCGGTCGTTGAAGACGATCCCCGTCTGGGTCATCGGAGCCTTTGTCGGGAGCGGGCGTGACCCGCCAAGGATACGGCCCGCCCACACGGGTCCCGGGTCACCCGCCGCGGCCCAGGGGGTCCGGGGCGGCCAGGGCCACCTCCAGCACGGCGCGGGCGATGGGCGCCGCCACCCGGCCGCCCGTCTGCTCGCTGGCCCCCGGCAGGCCCTCGACGATCACCGCGACGGCCACGCGCGGGGCCTCGGCCGGAGCGAACGCGACGACCCAGGCGTGCGAGGCCGGCGGCTCGGTGCCCAGCTGGGCCGTGCCCGTCTTGCCGGCGACGGTGACGCCGGGGATCGCCAGCCCGCCGGCGGTGCCGTTGTCGACCACGCCGACCATGGCGTCGCGCAGCGTGGCCGCGTGCTCGCTCGACAGGGCCCGGCGCCAGGTGCCGGGGGCGATGCGGCCCACCAGCCGGCCCTCGTCGTCGCGCAGGTCGAGCCCCACGTGGGGCGTCATCACCACGCCCTCGTTCGCGACCGCTGCGGCCACCAGCGCCATCTGCAGCGGGGTGGCGGCCACGTCGTTCTGCCCGATGGCCGACTGGGCCAGGGCCGGGTCGTTCTCGTCGAAGAAGGCGACCGACGGGTAGGCCGAGCGGGCCGGCACCGGAAGGTCGAGCGGGGGCGCGGCGTCGAACCCGAAGGCCCGCGCCCGCTCCACCATCACCTCGGCGCCCAGGTCGACGCCCATCTGGGCGAACGCGGTGTTGCACGACACCGCCAGGATCGTGAAGAGGGTGCCCCCGCACGCGCTGCCCCCGAAGTTGCGGATCGGCGTGGTGGTGAGGGGCGGGGTGTACTCGCGCGTGACCGGGTAGCTGGGCGACGTGGGCGTGACCTCGCCGCTCTCGAGCCCGGCCGCCGCGGTCACGACCTTGAAGGTGGAACCGGGGAAGTAGCGCTCGCGGTACGTCTTGGGCAGCAGCGGCTTGGCCGGGTCGGCCAGCAACAGGTCGCGCGCCTGCTGCACCGCCTCGAGATCGTGCGACGACAGCAGGTTCGGGTCGTAGGTGGGCCAGCTCCACAGGGCGAGCACCGCGCCGGTGCGGGGGTCGAGGGCCACCACCGAGCCCTGACGCTCGCCCAGCGCGGCGGCGGCCGCCTGCTGCACGTCGGCCCGCACGCTGAGCGTGAGGTCTTCGCGCCGGGTGCGCTCCAGGAACAGGTCGGCCCAGCCCCGGCTCTGCACCGCTTCGCCCGAGAGCTCCTGGTTGTAGCTGGCCTCGGCCCCGTCGGCGCCGTAGGTGAACGAGAACCAGCCCGTCACCTGGGAGAAGAGCGGCCCCTGCGGGTAGGTGCGCAGGTACTGGAAGCGGCCGTCGACCTCCACCGACTCCGCCACGATCACGCCGTCGGCCGTCTGGATGCTGCCGCGCGGCCGGCTGAAGGCGTCGACGATCGGGCGTGTGTTGGCCGGGTTGGCCAGGTAGTCGTCGGCCCGCAGCACCTGCACCCAGTTGAGCTGGACGAACAGCACCGCGTAGCAGACCATCAGGGCGATCCCCAGCCGGCGGATCTGGCGGTTCACGTCGCGGCTCCGGCTCCGGCTCCGGCCTGCGTCGCCCGCCGAGCCTGGCGGCGGGTGGGCGGCACCTCACCGGCCCGACGGGCGTTCTCGTCGGAGATCCGCACGAGCAGTGCGAGGAGCACGTAGTTGGCCACCAGGGAGGAGCCGCCGTAGGACACGAAGGGCAGCGTGACGCCGGTCAGGGGCACCACCCGGATCACCCCACCGATGATGATGAAGGCCTGCAGTCCGAGGATCGTGGTGAGGCCGGTGGCGAGCAGCTTCTCGAAGGGCGGGTCGGCCTGGAGGGCGGTGCGCAGGCCGGTGCCGATGAGCAGCAGGAAGGCGGCGAGCACGGCCGCCGCCCCGAGCAGCCCGAGCTCCTCGCCGATCACCGCGAAGATGAAGTCGGTCTCGGCCGCGGGGATGCGACCCGGGTCGCCCAGCCCCAGGCCGGCGCCGGTCACCCCGCCCCACGCCAGGGCGAAGATGGTCTGCACCAGCTGGAACCCCCGGCCGCTGGGGTCCTCCCAGGGGTCGAGCCAGATGTCGACACGGTCCTGGACGTGGCCGAACTGGCGCCACGCGAACCAGGCGCCGGCCGCGAACAGCGCGCCTCCCACGGCCAGCCAGGCCGCCCGCCCCGTGGCCACCCACACCAGCACCACGAACAGGGCGAAGAAGAGCAGCGACGAGCCCAGGTCGCGCTCGGCGGTCATCACCACCATCGACATGATCCAGGCGGCCAGCACCGGCCCGAGGTGGCGGGGGTCGGGGATGCCGATCGGCCCGATCCGCCGCAACGGGACCGCCAGCAGCTCGCGCCGCTCCACCAGGTAGGCCGCGAAGAACAGGGCCAGAGCGATCTTGGCGAACTCGCCGGGCTGGAAGTTGACCGGGCCGATGCTCACCCAGATGCGCGAGCCGTTGATCTCGCGGCCGATGCCGGGCACCAGCGGGAGGAGCAGCAGCACCAGGCCCACCAGGGCGAACGTCCAGCGGTACCGCTGCAGGTCGCGGGTGCGCGTCACCAGCGCGAGGGTGCCCACGTAGGCGGCGATGGCCACCGCGGTCCACGTGGCCTGGAGGCCGGCCAGGTCGGGGTCGAGGCGGGCGATCATCACGTAGCCCAGGCCGTTGAGCAGCGCCGCGATGGGGAGCAGGACGGGGTTGGCGCCCGGCGCGAACACGCGGGTGGCCAGGTGGGCGGCGAGGAGCAGGGCGAGCACCACGCCGAGGAAGGGGCCGATGTCGGCCGGGACGTCGGCGGTGCGGCCGAGGGCGGTGAGCACGTAGGCGCCGGCCACGATCACGAACACGAGGAGCAGGAGCCCCAGCTCGGTGCGTCGGCGGGCCATCAGGGCGCGGCGGTGCCCGGTGGGGCCGGCGCCCCGGCCGTGGTCGTGGGCGTCGTGGTGGTAGGTCGCGCGGTGGTGGACGGCGCGGTGGTGGCTGTGGTGGGGGTGAGCGCGGAGCGGGCGTCCTCGAGGCGGTCGGCCTCGAGGGAGATCCGGGCCACGTAGCGGCGGGCGTCCTCGAGGGTGGACTGCTGCTTTCCGGCGTCGAGGTCGGCGAGGAAGCGGGGCGGCACGTCGCTCCGGGAGAGGTCGGTGACCTCCTCGACCGTGGAGTTGAACCACAGCACGTTGTCGGACCGCCCCCGGAAGATCACGACCTCGTCGTCGCGGAACGCCACGTAGTACGTGCCGCGGGCGTACCACCAGACGGCGCCCGCGCCGAGCCCGAGCACGCCCAGGAAGAGCACGGTGAACGCCACGCTGCGCCAGGTGACCCGGCGGGGTGCGGCCGGGCGCGCCGCCGCGCGCCGCTGCTGGTGGGCGGCGGGCTC
The DNA here is from genome assembly GCA_016716005.1 of Acidimicrobiales bacterium. Lineage (NCBI taxonomy): Bacteria > Bacillati > Actinomycetota > Acidimicrobiia > Acidimicrobiales > Acidimicrobiales bacterium. The sequence goes on along the minus strand of JADJXE010000001.1, from coordinate 2,009,202 downwards.
GTCGCCGGCAGCTCGGCCGTCGGCGGGTGCGGCCTCGGGCCTGGCGGCCTCGGCCCCGGCGGTGTCGGTCGCGTCGGTGTCGGTCGCGTCGGCGTCGGCGTCGAGGGTCACGACGTCGGCCGCGGTGGTGTGGTCGTCGCCCTCGGCCTCGTGCTCGGCCCGGCGCTGCACCCGGGTGGCCGGGGAGCCGCCGATGACCGCGGCCGACAGGGTGCGCGGGCGGTCGTCGGCCTCGTCGGCGTGCACCACGTCGACGACGACGGCGGTGATGTTGTCGCGCCCGCCGGCCGCGTTGGCCAGGCGGACCAGCTCGTCGGCCGCCTCCGTGGGTTCGGCCAGGCGGCGCAGGGTGGCGGCGATGCGGTCGTCGTCGAGCTCGTTGAAGAGGCCGTCGCTGCACAGCAGGTAGCGGTCGCCGGTGTGGGCGGTGAGCTCCCACACGTCGATGGGCACGTCGGGGTCGATGCCGAGGGCGCGGGTGAGGATGTTGCGGTGCGGGTGGACGCGGGCCTCGTCGGCCGTGAGCCTGCCGTCGTGCACCATCTCCTCGACGAGGCTGTGGTCGACCGTGAGCCTGCCCAGGCTGCCGTCGCGCTCGAGGAGGTAGGCCCGCGAGTCGCCGATGTTGGCCAGCACCAGGTGCGGGCCGGCGCCCCCCGCGCCGTCGACGAGGGCGACGGCCACGAGGGTGGTGCCCATGCCTGCCAACTCGGGGTCGGCGAGGGCCTTCTCGTAGACGGCCCGGTTGGCGGCCTCGACCCCGTCGAGGAAGCGACCGGCGGTGGGCTCGTCGAAGCCGGCGGCCAACACCTGCAGGGCGGTCTGCGAGGCCACCTCGCCGGCGGCGTGGCCGCCCATCCCGTCGGCCACCGCGAACAGCCGCTCGGCGGTGAGGGCGCCGTCCTGGTTGACGGCTCGCACCCGGCCCACGTGGCAGGCGGCGCCGGATCGCAGGGCCGGGGTGGTCACCGCACCTCCAGCACCGTGCCGCCGACCCGGAGCCGGTCGCCCTTGCTCATGGCCGCGGGCCCCGCGACCCGGTCGCGGTTGAGGAAGGTGCCGTTGGTGGAGCCGAGGTCTTCCACGAAGAGCCGGCCGTCGCGGCGGAAGACCCGGGCGTGCAGCTGCGACACGAAGCTGTCGTCGATGGCGATGGCGCAGCCGCCGGCGCGGCCGACGGTGAGCTCGTCGGCGAGCTCCCAGCTGCGGCCCCGGTCGTCCTTGGGTTCGACGACGACCAGGTGGGTCGGGCCGCCGCGACGCCCCTTGTGGCCACCGGCCGCCGTGCCTGCGGCGGGGGCGGGCCCGGGCCCGGCCTCGGCCCGGGGCGCGGGCGGGCGGAGCTCGGCCCACACCGCCCGGATCACGCGGAAGAAGAACAGGTAGAGCAGGCCGAGCAGGCAGATGGTGAGGAGGTCGAGCAGGCTCTCGGGCAACCCGCCGCCCTACGACGCCTCGAAGCGCATCCGGGTGGTGCCCACCGTGACCTCGTCGCCGTCGCCCAGGCGGTGCTCGGCGACGATCACCCCGTTCACGCGGGTGCCGTTGGTGGAGCCGAGGTCGACCACGACGTAGCCGTCGCCGGCGGGCCGGATCTCGGCGTGCCGGCGGCTCACGCCCGGGTCGGTGAGCACGACCGTCGACTCGGGAAGGCGGCCGATGGTGCAGACCTGGTCGCCCAGCCGGACGCGCTCGCCGGTGGGCATCACCATCGAGCCGGCGCCGGCGCCGCCCTCGCCCTCCTTCAGGCGGCTGCCGACGTCGAACGCACCGGCCCGCAGCTTGGGGTCGACGACCAGCGACACCTCGACCGGCCCCAGGAACGAGTAGCCCTCGTCGCGGGCGTAGGCCCGCGCCGCTTCGCACAGCTCCCGGGTGAGGAGCTCCTCGATCTCGGCGAAGTGCTCGTGGTCGGCCTGGCTGAGGCCGATCGTGAAGGCGTTGGGGACGATGGTGCGGCCCTTCACGTCGACCGAGCGGTTCTCGTCCATCTCGCGCACGAGCCGGCGGCCCAGCTCGACCGGGCGGAGCTCGCTGCGGAAGGCGCGTGCGAACACGCCTTCGACCATACGCTCGAGGCGCCGCTCGAAGCCCTTCAGCCCCACGGGGCGAGGATACAAGGGGGGTGTCGGGGCTCCCGGGCACGCCGCCCGGCCTCTGGTCGTACGGTGGGGCTGGTGGCCCGCGCCCCCAACGTGCTGCTGCTCCTCACCGACCAGGAGCGTCGCCGGGCCTGGTTCCCCGACGACGTGCGCTTCGCGACCCGCGAGCGCCTGGCCGCCGAGGGCCTCACCTTCCGTCGGTGCTACTCGGCGGCGTCGTTGTGCACACCCAGCCGGGCCACGATCTTCACCGGGCACCACGCCCCCACGGTGGGGATGGGCGACAACGTCGACCTGCCGTGGCAGGCGTCGCTCGACCCGGCGGTGCCGACGCTCGGCACCATGCTCGACCGGGCCGGGTGCCACGCCGCGTACCTGGGCAAGTGGCACCTGAGTCGGGGGCCCGACCTGCGTGACTCGCTCGAGCCGTACGGGTTCGCCGACTGGACCGGCCCCGACCGCCACGGCCGCCCCTACGAGGGGCGGTTCTACGACGGCCAGACGGCCTCGCAGGCGGCCCGCTGGCTCCGCGAGAAGGCGCCCCGGGACCGGCCCTGGTTCCTGGCCGTCTCCATCGTGAACCCCCACGACATCATGTTCAGCCCCCGGGCCCCTCGCCTGGGGCTGCACGACTACCGGCCGGCCCTGCCGCCGAGCTTCGGCGACGACCTCTCGACCAAGCCCACCGTCCAGCGGGCGTTCCGCTCGCTCGGCCACGTGGTGGGTGGGTTCGTGGGCCGCACCCCGGTCGGGCGGTTGCGGTGGCACGGGTTCGTGAACGACTACGTCGACCTGCACCACGAGAGCGACCGTCACCTGGGCTCGGTGCTCGACGTCCTCGACGAGACCGGCCTGGCCGACGACACGGTGGTGATCCTCACCTCCGACCACGGCGAGCTGGCCGGGGCCCACCAGCTGCGGGGCAAGGGCCCCGTGATCTACGAGGAGAACGCCAACGTGCCGCTCGTGGTGCGCTGGCCGGGGGTGACGCCGGCGGGCTGGGAGACCGAGGCCATGGCCTCGCTCGTCGACGTGGCGCCCACGGTGCTCTCGCTGGTCGGGGCGCCCGAGGCGGCCGCCCGGCACGGCCTGCCCGGCGTCGACCTGTCGCCCGTGCTGCGCGACCCGGTCACCTCGGTGCGCGACGCGGTGCTCCTGACGTACGACGCCCGCTCCACCCTGGGGAAGCCCGGTGACCACGCCCGGGGCTTCCTGCGGGGGGTGGTGCAGGGCTCGACCAAGCTGGCCCGCTACTTCGAGGCGGGCGACGAGCGCGCGCCGATGCACCGCCAGGAGCTCGAGGCCTACGACGTGCTCGACGACCGCCCTGAGCTGGTGAACCTGGCCTACGGCGGTGGGGCCCGGTCGGCCCTGGTGGGCGACCTGCTCGACCGCCTGGCCGACCTGGAGGCCCGCGAGCTCGGTTCGTGAGCCCGGCTGGTGCGGGTCGCCCGCCCCGTTCTCCGCCCGGCTCACCACCCTCACGGTGGTCGACTGGTCAACCTTCGGCGGTCGTGGCGCGACGCGCTACCCTTTCCGGCTGCTGCTCGGGCGAGTGGCGGAATTGGCAGACGCGCAGGATTCAGGTTCCTGTGTCCGAAAGGATGTGGGGGTTCAAGTCCCCCCTCGCCCACCACGAACCCCCTGCTCAGCGGGGGGTTCTTCGCGTCTGGAGCGGCCGATGCCAGCCGGAGCACCTGACGCGCGCCCTCACCTGCTGGGGCTGCGGCCGTCCGTTCCTTGCTCGGAGAACGAAAGCGGCCGAGACTCCTGCTCTGTCCGCGACGCAGCCAGCCCGGCGGAGTCGTCGTGGGGGAGGTACCTGACGATGGCCGACAGCAGCGCCGGGGCCGCCGGCGGAGGTGCGATCTACGCCCTGGGCATCTTCGGGGCCTGGGTGTGGTTCTGGCAGCAGGCGGACACCTTCTGGGGGTACGTCTTCGCGATCTTCCAGGGGCTCTTCTGGCCGGCCTGGATGGTCTACGAGGTGTTCGAGGCCCTCAGCAGCTGACGCACCGACCGTCACGGCGCGACCGGGGCGACCGCGTCCCCGCTCCGACGCGGATCGCCTCGGCGCCGACGCGGAGTCCGTCCTCATGCGAGAGGTCGCCCCGCTCGACCGCCGACGGGAGCGCCGTCAGAGCGACCGGTAGACGGCGTCGATGAGCGCCCGGTTGCGGGTGCTCTGCCATCTCGGGACGACGTGGTTCATCACGTAGCCGAAGGCGACGCCCGCATCGGGATCGGCGAACCCCACCGAACCACCGGTGCCGAAGTGCCCGAAGCTCCTCGGGTTCGGGCCGAACGGACGGCGCGACACGGTGGGCTTGAAGCCCAGGCCGAACGTGGCCTCCTCGCCGAGGACGGGGCAGTAGCCCTCGGACTGCGCGCGGGTGGCTTCTGCCAGCAGCCCGGGCGACAGCAGGCGACCGGGTTCGATCAGCGCGGCGTAGATCCGGGCGATCCCGGCTGCAGTCCCGTGCCCGTTGGTCGACGGCACCTGGGCGCCCCGCCACTCGGCCGAGTTGACGACCCCCTCCGAGGAGTAGCCGGGAGGGTTGAGGTACCCGAGGGCCACCATTCAGCGCCTCGCCGGAAAGGCCGGCGAGGTCGACGTCGCCCAGCCGGCGCTCCGGGGCCCAGATCACGTCTGCGCACCGGTGCTGCTCGGCCTCGGGGACGCCCCACCACACGTCGGCGCCGAGCGGTTCCGCCACGGCCCGCAAGCGGGCGCCGGGCATCTCCCCGGTCGTGCGCCGGACGATCTCGCCGACCAGGTGCCCGTACGTGTTGGTGTGGTAGGCGTGGCGCGTCCCGGGCTCCCACCAGGCCTCGGTGGCGGCGAGCGCGGCCGTCATGCGCTCCCAGTCCCACAGGTCCTCGTTCGTCAGCGGCTCGCGGATCGCGGGCACCCCGGCCCGGTGGCACAGCGCATGGCGCACGGTGGCGGCCCGCTTGCCACCGTCGCCGAACTCGGGCCACGCCGACGCGATCGGGTCGTCGAGGCCGACGACGCCCGCGTCGACCACCTGCAGGGCGAGGAGGGCGACGAGGGCCTTCCCGACCGAGTAGACGTTGACGAGCGTGTCGGGCTGCCAGGGTCGCACCCGGTCCTGGCCGGTCCAGCCGCCGACGAGGTCGACGACCGGCTCGCCGTCGACCACGACGCACACCGCGCCGCCCACCTCGCCCCGCTCGGCGAAGTTGCCCGCGAACGCCTCGCGCACGGCCGAGAAGGCCGTGTCGCACCGGCCGCTGATCGGGGTGGTCACGGCGACAGCGTCGTCGTTCTGCGGCCGGTGGACCACCCCTGCGGTGGTCCAGATGCCAGAGAACGGCCCCGCCGGGTTGTCGGGCGGTCAGCCGGCGTGGACGGTGGCGGGAAGCCTCCGGGTGAGGATGTCGACCGCCTCCTCGACCATCTCCTCCACGATCTCGGCCGCCGGCTTGATCTCGTGGATCAGGCCCGAGACCTGACCGGCGAACGGCCCCACGTACTCGCTCTTGCCCGCGCTGTTGAGCATGTCGACCACGGCCGAGGCGAGCAGGACCTGGAGCGGGAAGGGGAGTGGATCCAGCCCCGACTCGTCCCAGAGGTCGTGGAACTTGTTGTAGGTGGCCCGCGAGGTCTTGCCCGTGTAGATCTTCGTGCGGCGCGTGTCCTCGTCGCCGGCCGCCACGATGGCCTCCTTCTGGATCGGCAGGGCGCCGCCCTCCACCGAGGCCAGGAATCGGGTGCCGACCCACACGCCCACGCAGCCCATGGCCAGCGCGGCGGCCACGCCTCGGCCGTCGCCGACGCCCCCGGCGGCGAGCACCGGCGTCGGAGCGGCCGCGTCGATGGCCTGCGGCCAGAGCGCCATCGACCCCACGTTGCCGGTGTGCCCACCGGCCTCGTGGCCCTGGGCCACCACCAGATCGGCGCCGGACTGCGCGATGCGGCCGGCGTTGCGGGCGTTGCCGGCGATGCCGAGCACCTTGGTGCCGGCCTCGTGGGCCGCCTGCACCATGAACCCCGGGTTGCCCAGCCCTGCGCAGAACAGGGGGACCTGCTCCTCCAGGCACGCCTGCACCGCCGCGTGCGGGCGCGAGGTGGTGGTGCCGGACGCGATCGTGGCCTCGGTGTCGGGCAGGCCGAGCTCGTCCTTGACCCGGAGGAGCCAGGCACGGTGCTCGTCGGGCACGAAGTTCAGCACGTCGCGCAGCGGCGTCCGCTGCGGCCCGTCGTAGGGCTGGTCGCCGGCGGCGACCTGTTGGGCGGGCAGCAGCAGGTCGACCCCGAAGGGCTTGTCGGTGCGCGAGCGGATCTCGTGGATGGCGTCGCGCAGCTCCTCCACCGTGTAGCCGGCACCGCCCAGCACACCGAGGCCGCCCGCCTCGGACACGGCGACGACCAGCTCGACCGGCGCGCCCGTCTTCTCGCCGATGAGGCTGGGTCCCATGCCGGCGGAGATGATCGGGTACTCGATGCCCAGCAGGTCGCAGAGCGGGGTTCGCAACGTTCGCCTGGCCACGGCCGTGCCTCCTCGGGCGCCCTCGTGGCCGGCTGGGCGGCCGGCACCCGCGGGGCGCGGTGCCGACAGCGTGGCCCAGCGCACGCCACCCCCGCCACCGCGTCACACCAGCCGGACGAGTGCGGCCGTGGCGGCGGCGACGGCGACCACGGCGAGGAACGGCGCGCGCAGGCGGATGGCGACGGCGGCCGCGGCCACGCCCGCGGCGCGGGCGTCGATCGTGAGGTGCTGCCCGTCGGCGAAGGTGAGGGTGGCGGCCAGGGCCGCGAGCAGTGCCACCGGGAGCAGCACCGCCACCCGCTGGATCCGGGGGTGGTCGAGCCACCGCCGGGGCACCGACAGCCCGGCCAGCTTCAGCGCGAAGCACCCGGCCGCCCCCGACAGGACCGCCGCCCAGATCACGGCGCGCCCCTGCGGGCCGCCCGGATCACCGTGTGCCCCGACGGCCGGCCGGCAGGCCCGGCGGCGGGCGCCAGCCGGCCACCGCCGCCACGCCGGCGGCGGCCAGCACGGGGAGCCCCGGGGGGAGGATCGGCGTGAGGGCCAGCGCGGCCACCGCCGCGGCTGCGGCGGTGGCCCACACGGTCCGGCCCTGGAGCTGCGGGGCCAGGAGGGCGAGGAAGGCGGCGGCCGCGGCCGCGTCGAGGCCGAGGACCGACGGGTTCGTGAGCGCGTCGGCGCCCACGGCCCCGATCACCGTCGCCAGGTTCCACAGCACGAACACCGCCACGCCGGTCGCCCAGAAGCCGAGGCGGGAGGCCGCCCGGTCCGTGGCGCCGACGGCCATGGCCGTGGACTCGTCGATCACGAGCTGGGCGGCGGCCAGCCGGCGGGCGCCGCGCACGTCGAGCAGCGTCGCCAGGCGCAGCCCGTAGAAGGCGTTGCGGGTGCCGAGCAGCACGGCCGTCGCGGCCGCGGACGCGGCCGCCCCACCCCCGTCGAGCACGCCGACCAGGGCGAACTGCGAGGCACCGGTGAACATCGCCAGCGACAGCGTGCACGTCTGGCCCAGCGACAGCCCGGCGGCGGCGGCCAGCGCCCCGAACGAGAGCCCGTAGGCGCCGGTGGCGATGCCGATGCCGGCGCTGTCGCGCAGGATCCGCCGGCGGGCCGCCACCCACGGGGCAGCGGGTCCGGCTCCGTCCGGCTCCGTCACGCGGCCCAACCTAGGTCGGCGCGGCCCCCGGGCTCACGGGTGGGCCGGCGGCGGCACGGAGGCGGCTCAGCGGCTGGGGTGCCGAGGGCTTGGGTGCCGAGGGTTGGGGCTGCCCGTCTCGCCAGCGGCCCGCAGCACGTCGACCTGCGTGCCCACCAGCAGGGCGGCCGCGAACAACCAGAACCACACCAGCGTCACTGCCGCGCCGACCAGCGAGCCGTACGCGGCCCGGTAGCGCGCCGAGTCGGCGACGAACGACGAGAACCCGACCGACGCGGCCAGCCACACGCCCGCAGCCGTGAGCGAGCCAGCGGTCACGAGCCGGAAGGCGGCGGGTGGCCGTTCGGGCCCGACCCGCGCGAGCACCGCGAACAGCAGCATGGTGGCGAGCGCCAGCAGCGGCCACCGGACGAGGTCGATGAGGGCCTCCGCCCACCGGGGCAGGTCGGTACCGGCCACCAGCACCGGCACCACGGCGGTGAGGGTGAGGGCCGCCGCGAGCACCACCAGCAGGGCGGCGGTGAGGCCGGCGCCGAGCAGCCGGAGGCGCACGAACGAGCGCCGCTCCTGCCCGGTGACGATCAGGTTCACGGCCACCACCAGCTGCTTGACGGCGCTGGAGGCCGACCACAGCGACACCACCACGCCGACCAGGGCGGCGACGGTGAGGCCCGTGCCCGGCGCCCGCCGGATGGCGTCGAGCTGGTTGGCGAGCAGCTCGCGCACGTCGGGGGGCAGGGCCGCGAGGGGGCCGGTCTCGGGGAACGAGACCGGCTCGGAGCCCGCCAGCATCCCGTAGAGGCTCGCCAGCACCACGGTGGCCGGCAGGAAGGAGAACAGGCTGTAGAAGGCCACCCCCCCTGCGACCAGCGAGACGTTGTCGGCCCGCCAGCGGTCGAGCAGCGAGCCGGCCCACCAGCGCACACGCATGACCGCCGAGCCTTGCACCTGCCGCCCGGCGCGCCTGGTTCTGTGCACCGATCCGGGCGGAACCCGGCGTTGTCGGTGCACAGAACCGCTGGCGTGGTCGGGTTCAGGAGGCGCCGGGCTGGCCGGGCAGGTCGCGGGGCTCCCCCAGCCGGGTGTGCTGCACGGCGTCGGTGCGAACCGCCGGCAGCGAGCGCACGTCGGGCCGGTCGGGGGCGTCGCTCCAGTCGACCGGGGGCACGGGCACGGTCCGCACGGCGACGGGTGCGGCCAGTCGGTAGTCGCCGTGCTCGGGGTCGACCAGTTCGGGCTGCACGGTGTTGATGGCGTTGTCGCGCCGCAGCTGGGCGGCCGAGCAGGTGGGGTTGGTGTCGGTGCAGGCGCCGGTGTCCTCGACGCCGAGGGGCAGGTCGGCCGGCCCGTTCCAGATCACGTTCCCGGCGATGACCAGGTCGTCGTCGGCCCGGACGACCGCCGGCAGGTTCCAGCCGACCGGAGCCTCCACGGGGGCGCCGACGGCGAGGTGCTGCCACTCGCTGCGGAAGCCGGCCGGGTTCACGACCAGGTTGTTCACCACGTACACGTGACGGTCGGGGATCACCTGGGCGCCGTCGGCCACGGCGGCCGGGCCCCAGCCCCCCGCCTCGTTGTGCAGGCGGCAGGCGTCGCCGTCGCCGTCGCAGCCCCGGCTGCCGAGCACCACCTCGATCACGTGGCTGCGGCGGCCCACCCGGTACAGGGTGTTGTAGGCGAGCAGCACGTTGTACCCGCCGTTGACGCCCAGGCCGGCGCCGTCGGTGTCGTGGATGACGTTGTTCGTGATCTCGATGCCGGACGCCTCGTGGTGGAGCCAGGGGGAGGTGAGGTACTCGAACCCGCTGCCCTGGCCGGCGCTCACGCCGCCGGTGCCGCAGTGGTGCACCTCGTTGGCGTCGACGAGGAGGTGGGCCGAGCCGCCCTTCACGTAGAGGCACCAGTCGCCGCCGTCGTGGATCACGTTGCCGATCACGTGGCCGTGCTGCACCGCCACGAAGTCGATCGGGTTCTCGTACGAGCCGGAGATGTCGCTGTCCTCGATGAAGACCCACGACGACTGGTTGACCTTGACGGTCTCGTGGCTGTCGTCGCGCCCGCCGACGAGCACGGAGGAGCGCACCAGCAGGTGGTCGACGCGCTCGCCGTGCAACACGGTGTCGGTGACCGCGGGCTCGCCGCCGCCGGCCACTAGGCGCAGGTCGACGAGGTAGAGGTACGAGACGTCGAGCACGTTCATGCCGCCCTGGAGCGTGACCGTCCCCGGCCCGTCGGCAGCCTGGAGCACGATCGGTGCCTCGTAGGTGCCCCGGCGGCCCTCGTACCAGTTGTTCGGGAGGGACTCGACCGGGACCGTGCCCGGCGTGATCAGGATCCTCACGCCCGTGCCCGCGGCGGCCAGGTCGACGGGAACCCGCGACCACGCGGCGGCCATCGTGCCCAGGGCGTGGGCACGATCAGCCCCGCTGGCCCGATCGTCGCCGTGCGCCGGATCCAGCCACACGTCGGTGAGCCGCGGGCTGCCGATGTCGTAGCGAGTCCCGGCGGTCGCGGGTGTGCCGGATGTCGGACCCTGCTCCCCGCAGGCTGCGAGCGAGCCACCCGCGAGCAGCAGGGCCATGATCACGCCGACCATCTGCACCCTGCGGGCGGACCGGTGCACGACGGCTCCCTCCCGACCCCAGTGTGCGCCCGCCGACGGGACCTGGCCAGGTCGGCGCCGGACGGTCAGCGGGCCGCGCAGCCCGGGCAGAGGCCGCGGAACGTGACGTCGATGCCGTCGAGCCGGTAGCCGGCCCGATCGCCCCGCCCCAGGCGGAGCCCTCCGACTCCGGCGGGGTGCACGTCGCGGATCGCCCCGCACGAGCGGCACACCAGGTGCTGGTGCTCGTCGCCGACGTTCGGGTCGAAGCGCCGTGCGCCGCCGTCGAGCGCGACCTCGCGCAGCTCGCCCATGGCGACCAGCTCGGCCAGGGTGGCGTAGACGGTGGCCTGGCTCACCTCGGGGAGAACGGCCCGGGCCCGCTGCAGCACCTGGTCGGCGGTGAGGTGGACGTGCTCGCCGGCCAGCACCCCGGCCACCGCCCGGCGCTGGGCCGTGAGCCGCCAGCCCCGCTGGCGGAGTCGGTCGAGGAGCGCGGTCACGGGAGCAGCCTACCAAGCACCTGAGCTCTTCTGAGGTCGGAATACTTCCGAACACGGCATGGTTCCAGCCATTGACTGGTCGACGACGAGGAGAGGGAGCGGCACGCGATGAGCATCGACATCGGGATCGGGGAGGAGCAGCGGCGGGAGATCGCCGACGGGCTGGCACGGCTGCTGGCCGACTCGTACACGCTCTACCTGAAGACCCACAACTTCCACTGGAACGTCACCGGGCCCATGTTCACGACCCTGCACGTGATGTTCGAGCAGCAGTACACCGAGCTGGCGCTGGCCGTGGACCAGATCGCCGAGCGCATCCGCTCGCTGGGGTTCCCGGCGCCCGGCAGCTACACGGAGTTCATGCGGCGGTCGTCCATCGCCGAGGCCGACGGGGTGCCCGCGGCCGAGGAGATGGTGCGCCAGCTGGTCGAGGGCCAAGAGGCCGTGGCCCGCACCGCCAGGAGCCTGTTCGCGGTGGTGGAGGGCGCCCACGACGAGCCCACCGCCGACCTCCTCACCCAGCGCCTCCAGGTGCACGAGAAGACGGCGTGGATGCTCCGCAGCCTGCTCGAGGGTTGAGCGCGGCCGCCGGCGGTGGGTTCGCGGTCGCCGGTAGCCTGCCCGCATGACGGCGCTGCTGGTCGCCACCGGCGGCTTCCTGGCGCTGGAGCTGGTCGGCGCGCTGGCGCACCGGTTCCTGCTCCACGGTCCGTGGTGGTCCCTGCACCGCTCGCACCACCTGCGGCCGTCGGCCAACGTGCAGTCCGGCGACCTGGTGCCGCTCGTCCTGGTGCTCGTCTGGGCGGGCGCGCTGGTGGCCGGGCGGGCGTGGTGGTCGCCGCTGGCGTGGTTCGCAGCGGGAGCCCTCGCCCAGGTCGTGCTGCACGTCCTCGTGCACGATCTCGGCATCCACCGCCGGTTCGGCCTTCCCCGGGTGCCGCTGCTCGGCCCCTGGGTCCGGGCCCACGATCGGCACCACCGGACCCTCGGCAAGCCCTACGGGGTGCTCCTCGCGGCGTCGCGCCGCCCCGTGTGACCGCCGGCGGCTTCCCGCCCGACCTCCGGATACGCTAATACTTAGAGTCACAACTCTATTTATTGGGCCCGGACGAGGCCACCACACGAGGAGAGTCGCCATGAGCGACGTGCAGCCACCCCGAACCGGAGGGACCCGGCAGGAGAGCGAGTGGACGGGCCTCGCCTGGGCCGTGACCCTCCTGGTCGCCGTCATAGCCCTGGTCGTGGCCAGCATCGCCGTCTTCACCCCGTTGGACGACGGCAACGCCGACGGCACCGTGGTGATCGGCGACGGCGAGCTGGCGGCCGGCGCGCACGACGCCTCCGCCGCCGCGTCGACGTCGGGCGACGCCGTCATCGACTTCAACGCCGAGCCCGGCCCCGAGTGGCAGCCGTTCGACCCCGCCCTGCTGCCCGCCGACGGCGCCACCGAGCACACCCTCACCCTGCACGCCACCGAGACGGTCCTCGAGGTGGCGCCCGGGGTCACCCAGCAGATGTGGACCTTCGACGATCAGGTCCCCGGGCCGATCCTGCGGGGCAAGGTGGGCGATCTGTTCACGATCACCCTGGTGAACGACGGTGAGATCGGGCACTCGATCGACTTCCACGCCAGCCGCGTGGCGTGGAGCGACGAGATGCGCACCATCGCCCCGGGCGAGTCGCTCGTGTACCAGTACCGGGCGGAGTACGCAGGCATCTTCATGTACCACTGCGGTACGGCGCCGGCCCTGCACCACATCGGCAACGGGATGTACGGGGCCATCATCATCGACCCCCCCGTGCTGGCACCCGTCGACCACGAGTTCGTCCTCGTCCAGTCCGAGCTGTACACCGGGCCCGAGGGCGGGCCGGGCGATCTCACCAAGATGCAGGCCGACGCGTGGGACGCGGTGGTCTTCAACGGCTACGTCAGCCAGTACACGTTCGCCCCGATCCGGGTCGAGCCGGACCAGCGGGTGCGGGTGTGGGTGCTCGACGTCGGGCCCTCGGAGAACTCCTCGTTCCACATCGTGGGCACCGTCTTCGACACGGTCTTCAAGGAGGGCACGTACGACCTCCAGCCCGACGAGCGCCAGGGCGGCTCGCAGGCGCTCGACCTGCAGCCCGCACAGGGCGGGTTCGTGGAGTTCAGCTTCGCCGAGGCCGGCCTGTACCCGGTCGTGACGCACAAGTTCTCGAACGTGGGCAAGGGCGCCCTGGGGCTGTTCCAGGCCGGCGACGTGGAGATGCCCGCGGGAGCCGGCCACTGAGCGGTGGTGGGCACCGGAGAAGGGGCACGAGCAGGGGCCGGGGCAGGATGAGGCCGTGAGCACGGAGCAGGCGGGCGGGGACGGGGAGCTGTGGCGGCAGGCGAGCGCCCTGGCCGACCCCACTCGCCTGCGGCTCTACCGGTACCTGCGCGATGCCGACGGCCCGGTCGACGTGGCCGAGCTCACCGACCTGGTCGGCCTGCACCACACGGCCGTGCGCCAGCACCTGGCCCGGCTGCGCGAGGCGGGGCTGGTCGACGAGGCGCGGCAGGCCACCGGCCGGCCCGGCCGGCCGCGCCTCGTCTACCGGGCCGCCGGGGTCGAGCCCACGCTGGTCGTGACCGACGCGTACCGCCGGCTGTCGATGCTGCTGGCCGACGCCCTCCGGGCCGGCGGGCCACCGAGCGAGGCCGTGCGGGCCGCCGGGCGGGCCGCCGGGCGCCGGGCCGCCGAGGGCGTCGCGATCGACGGGGTGACGGCCTTCGAGGAGGAGGCCCGCCGCCTCGGCTTCTCGCCCCGCCGGGTGGCGCGGGGCCGGTCGGTCGAGCTGGTGCTGGAGCGCTGCCCCTTCGCCGACGTGGCCGCAGCCGACCCGGCCCTGGTCTGCGGCCTGCACCTGGGGCTGGCCGAGGGGCTCGCCGACGCCGTCGGCGGGGTCGAGGTGCTCGGCCTCACCGTGCGCGACCCGCACACCGCCGGCTGCCGTCTGCGCCTGCGCCGACTGCCGGGCTGACGGCTGCCGGGCTGACGGGCTGTCAGCGGGGCTTGGCCTCGTACATGGAGCGGTCGGCCTCGCGCAGGAGGTCGTCCGGATCGGTCGGTGCGTCCGTCCAGGCCACGCCGACGCTGGCTCCGAGTCGGAGCTCGAAGCCGTCGACCTGCCGGAGGCCGGCGACCTCGTCTCGGATGCGCTGGGCGACGGCGTGAGCCTCGGCCGGAGAGGAGAGGTCCTGGCACAGCACCACGAACTCGTCGCCGCCCAGCCGGCACACCGTGTCGGCCGGCCGCACCGCCCCCTGCACGCGCCTGGCCACCTCCACCAGCACCCGGTCGCCCACGTCGTGGCCGTGCTCGTCGTTGACGGCCTTGAACCCGTTCAGGTCGGCGAACAGCACCGCGACGACACCGCGGTGGCGGGCCAGACGTGCCAGCGCCGGGCGCATGGCGCTCCCCAGCGCCGCCCGGTTCGGTAGCCCGGTCAGCTGATCGTGGAGGGCCTGCTGCTGCAATTGGCGCTCGGCGTGCAGCCGCTGCACCGTGACCGAGAGCACGTCGCCCAGGGTACGGAGCAGACCCGCGTCGGCGTCGTCCCACTCGAAGGGGTGGGGCCGGTTCCAGCGGACCGAGAGGATGCCGATCAGCACCTGACCCGAGGTGATGGGCACGTCGGCCACGGCCCGGACGCCGAGCGCGGTGAGCAGCTCGAGCTGGTGGCCGGCCCCCGGCAGCGGCTCCCGCAGGTCCTCGACGAGCACGAACCACTCGCTGGCCCGGCTGCGTGCGTCCCACAGGAGATCGCCGAGGGGGACCTCGGGCTGGTAGGCCCGGGCCGACGGCACCCCGACGGCCGTCCACTCGTGGTCGAGGTGCACCAGGGCGTGACCGTGGTCGACGGCCTCCAGGAGGACGGAGTCGGCTGCGAAGAAGGCGCCCAGGTCGGCCAGGGCCCGGCCGATGACGGCGTCGAGGTCGGCCGACCGGGCCGCCGCGCAGGTGCGGGCGACGTCCTGCACCAGGCGCTCGAGGCGGCGGCGGCGCTCGGGGAGGAGGTCGCGGAAGGCGAGCGGCCGCAGGCTCAGCACGGCGAGCTGCTCGCCCGACGGCGCCACCGGCGTGGACGCCGACAGCTCGACGTCGACCCAGTGCCCGTCGGCGTGGCGCACGCGCAGCTGGACCGGCGCGTGCCCGCCCACCTTCCGCACCACCTCGCTCAGGGCGCCCAGCGCGTACTCGACGTCGTCGGGGTGGACCTTGTCGAACACGCTCGTGCCCAGCTGGTCGGCTGGCTCGTAGCCGAGGGTCTCGTCGATCGCCCCGCCCGCGAAGCGCAGCACGCCCCCGCCGTCGAGCAGCAGCACCACGTCGGGGAGGCTGGCCAGCACGAAGCGGCCGGCCTCGTCGATGCCGGCTCCCTGGAGCCACGGGTCGGGGCTCGTCACCCGTCCCGCTCCAGCGATCGGCGGGCCACCGCGGCCCGCTCGGCCAGGTCGGCGGCGTCGGCGGCCGCCCACGCCCCGCCGCGGGCACCGGCCACCACCAGATCGGCCTGACGGGCCAACGCCTGCCGCTGCTCGTCGGTGGTGAGGAACGGGGCGAGTCGCTCGATCGTGCGCAGGAGCCGCTCGGCCACCGCGGGGTCGGACCCACCGGCGTGGCGGATCCTGTCGAACGCGGCCAGCACGAGCCGACTGTAGGTGAGCGGCTCCTCGATCACCCGGACGGCTCCGCCGGCGTCGGCGTTCGCGGTCCAGTCGACGGGGATGGGAGCGAGGGCCCGGAGGGCCTCGCCCAGCCAGTCGACGCAGGTGAGGCCCGTGAACGTGTCGTTGACGGCGGGCGACAGCGCACGCAGGGCGATCTCCACCAGCTGGTCCACGGCCAGGCCCAGATCCTGCCTGAGGCTGCGGTGGTCGCCCACCACCATGGCGTCCTCCACGGGGTCGGCCAGGGCCGAGGCATGCTCGCCCGGCCACACTGTGGCCAGCGCGGTCCCGGTCATGACGAACTGGCCGGGGCGATAGCGGAGGCGGACCACCGCGCCCCGTGCGGCGCTGGTGGCCACCAGGCTCGGCCGGTCGACGGTCTGCAGGAAGCCGCTGGTCCGGCTGAGCACGTCGATCCCCTCGGCGTCGATCCGAGGACCGAGCTCGGCGGCCGCGACGGCCAGCACGGCCGGGTCGTGCCCGGCCCGGGCCCGTTCGACCTCGTCCCGCCGCTCGGCGATGGCCCGGTGCAGGTCGCCGTTGATGTGGGCCACGACCGCGTTCACCTGGATCGACGTGGCGATGTGGTGGATGAACACCACCAGCAGCACGATGCAGGCCACCGCGAGCGCCAGGGCCAGGCTGGCGCCGGCGTGAGGGGGGTCGCCGTTGCCCTCCAGGTCGCCCAGCACCACCAGGGCGTACGCGAACGTGGCGGTGAAGAGCCCGATCGTCACCTGGGTGATCGGGTCGCGCACGAAGACCCGCAGCAGGCGGGGGCCGAGGGTGGTCGAGGCCAGCTGGAGGGCGACGATCGTGATCGTGAGCACCAGCGCCAGGACGCCGATCAGCGACGACGCCACCGTGGCCAGCACGATGCGGATGTCTTCGGCGCTGCCGCGGTGCAGCCAGGTCGGGAGCTCGTCGGTGGCGTAGCGGTCGTCCAGCCGGTTGACGAGGTACCCGAGCAGCAGGCCGCCGGCGATCATCAGCACGGGCGCGAACCAGAGCGTGGATCGCAGCGCGACGCCACGGTGGGGGGCCCGATCGGGCGTCGTCGCGGGGCGGGCCGGTGCGCGCACGGGCCCAACGGTAGGCGGGCGCTCGTCCTGTCCGACGATCGCGGCGACGCCATGCTCGCGGGCGACCCCGGCACCTACGCTCCCCGTGTGCTCGCGGCCGTGCTCACCTTCCTCCTGACCCTCCCGGTGATCGCGGTGATCGCCCTGGTGGCCAGCCGGCTGCTCGGCGTGCGCCGCTCCTGGGTGGCGGTCGTCGTGTCGGGGGTGCTCGGGTACCTCATCGGCCATGGCGTGGCCCTGGCTGCCGCCGACGGCGACGCCACCGCCCCCGGCTACGTCCGCAACGTGCTGGTGGTGGCCTTGCTCGCCACCATGACCGTCGCCGTCGCCATCGACCTCATGGCCCGTCCCGGGAGCCTGGCCAGGGGTGACCGCGCCGGGCTCTTCGTGCTGCCGCGCCCCGTCGCCGACGTGCGGGCGAAGCTCCAGCCGTTGGGGCGCTCGCGCGAGGTGCTGGCCGTCGCCCGGGCCAACGGCTTCGGCCCGCAGCTCGGCATCCGCAGGCGCTCCGGCGAGGCCGAGGCCGAGGTCACGCCGGTGCGGGTCCGGCTCACCCTCGAGCAGTGCGGCGGCATGTTCGTGAAGCTGGGCCAGGTGCTGTCCACCCGCACCGACCTGCTGCCGCCCGAGTACTGCGTCGAGCTGGCCAAGCTGCAGAGCGGCGTGGCGCCCGCGCCGGAGGCCGACATGCGGGCGCTCCTGGAGCGCGAGCTCGGCCGGCCCACCGAGGAGGTGTTCGCCGAGTTCGACTGGACGCCGATCGCGGCGGCCTCGATCGCCCACGCCTACCGGGCCCGGCTGGCCGACGGCGAGCTGGACGTGATCGTGAAGGTGCAGCGGCCGGGCGTGGACGTCCTCGTCCAGCGGGACGCCGCCGTCGTGCTGCGCCTGGCCCGGCTGGCCCAGGAGCGCACCCCCTGGGGCCGCGACCTGCAGGTGCTCGACCAGGCCGAGGAGTTCGTCGACGGCCTCCGCCAGGAGCTCGACTTCCGCATCGAGGGTCGCAACGCCGCCGGCATCGCCCCGGTGGCCGCCCTCGACCGCGTGCGGGTGCCGGCCACGGTGACCGAGCTCACCACCCGGCGCGTGCTCGTGCAGGAGCGGTTGGTGGGACGCAGCGTCGCCGAGCAGTCCCGCTTCGAGGAGCTGGGCGTGGACCGCGGCGCCCTCGCCGACCGGCTGATCGCGTCGATGCTCCGCCAGATGCTCGACCACGGGCACTACCACGCCGACCCGCACCCCGGGAACGTGTTCCTCCTCGACGACGGCGGCCTCGGGCTCCTCGACTGGGGCGCGACCGGCCGGCTCGACCCCCTGCAGCAGTCGGCGATCCTGCAGATCATGCTGGGCGCAGGGATCGGGGACACGGGGGTGCTGCGCCAGGGCGTCGAGTCCATCGCCGTCCTGCCCCCCGACCTCAGTCCCGACGACCTGGAGCGGGCCCTGCACCAGTTCCTGGTCAGCAACGTCGCGCCCGGTGCCGGGGTGAGCGCGTCGGCCCTGAACGACCTGCTGAAGATCCTCACCCGGTTCCAGATCCGGGTCCCCCGCGAGATGACCTCGCTGGTGCGGGCCCTCGTCACCGTGGAGGGGACGCTCACCGTCATCGAGCCCGGCTACTCGCTGGCCGACGCCGCCCAGCGGCTCGCGAAGGAGCGCCTGCAGCTCCCCGAGCAGCCCGACCCGACCGCCCAACCCGAGGAGCTCGTGCAGCGGGAGCTGGTGCAGATGCTCCCGGTGCTGCGCCAGCTCCCGAACCGGATCGACCGGATCAGCAGCCTGGCCGAGCGTGGCGAGCTGCGCACCAAGGTCAGCCTGCTCGGCACCGAAGACGACCGGCGGGCGGCCACACTGCTGGTGAACCGCCTGGTGCTCGGCCTGCTCTCCTCGGGGGTCGCCGTCGCGTCGGCGCTGCTGCTGGCCGCCGACGGCGGCGTCACGTTCGCCGGGGACACGCAGGTCACCGAGCTGCTCGGCTACGTGGGCCTGGTCGGCTCGGGGGTGCTGGGCCTGCGGCTGGTGGCGGCCATCGTGCGCGACGGGTTGAACTGACCCCTCCTGGTGCCTGGGTGGTCGGTTCGCGCGCCGGTCGGGCACCAGGCGCCGCCCCGAGGCGTCAGGCGCTCGGCAGGGGGAGGGCTGCCACCATGCCCTCGCAGGTGCGCACCGCCACCCGGGCGGCGTCGACGACCGCCGGCGACGACAGGGGGTGCTCGGCCCGCCGCTGCCAGCGGGCCAGCTCGGCCAGGGCGGCCGCCCGCACCTCGGCCGGGACGGCGCCGGGCGCCAGGCCGAGGCGTGCCGCCGGCGTGCCGTCGCCGCCCCCGAGCAGCCGCTCGAGATCGGCGGCGTCGGCGGCACGCAGCTCGACGGCCCCGCTGCGGATCGCCTGGCGCAGGCGGAGCTCGGTGAGCTCGTGCGACGAGGCCCGCACCGCCTCGGCCCGACCGGCCAGCTCGTCGCTGCCGGGCACGGGGTGGTGGTGCACCAGCCGCTCGACGGCCAGCAGCGCCGACCGGGACTTCAGCAGCTCGGCCTGGGAGGCGAAGCGGGTCGCCAGCACCTCACGGAGACCGTCGATGCCGCTGGCTCGGCGGAGCTCGCCTGCGAGCCAGGGCGCCGTCGGCGCCGGGTGGGCGCGGAGGCGAGCATCGGCGAGCCGGACGCCGAACATTCCGAGCCGGTCGAGCAGGCGGCGGCGCTCCTCCTCGGCCAGTCCGAGCGGGCTGGGGCCGCCGGCGAAGCGGTCGACGGAGATCAGCAGGCCCGCGGCCTCGTCGGCGGGCAGGGAGGCCAGCCGGGCCAGGGCCTCGTACTCGGGGGTGGTGAGGGTGGCCGCCGCCTGGGCCAGCAGACCGGCGACGGGCACCACCGTCTGGCAGAGGCGGCGCACCGTGGGATCGGTGCGGTACCGGTCGGCGATGCGGGCCGCGGAGGCGAGGGCGTCGAGCCGTCCGGCACCGACCTCGTCGGCCCGGGAGAGGACCCCGACCGCGTTCACCGGGGTCGCCTGGGCGGCGTCGGCGTCGTGGAACGCCTCGAGGAACCGCACGTCGGTCGCGTGCAGGTGCCGCATGAGGTAGACGACGGCGTCGGCCTCGCTGGGCACCTCGTCCTCGGGGGCCAGGAAGGCGACGGTGCGCGCCGACACGTCGGCCGACAGCGAGCCGATGCCCGGGGTGTCGATCAGGGTGAGGACCCGCAGGGTCGCCGACGGCCACTCCACGACCAGCCGGTCGATCCGATCGGCGCCGAGGCCGCCGAGATCGGGCACCACCGCACCGTCCACCCGGTCGAACGGCACCGTGCGGAGCGGCCCCCCGCGCTCGGCGAGCAGGGTCCGGTAGGTGTGGCCGTTGCGGTACCACGTGACGATGCGCGTGCACTCGCCGGCGTCGGTGGGGCCAGCACCTCGCCCACCAGGGCGTTGAGCAGGGTCGACTTGCCCGCCTTCGCCTTCCCGGCCACGGCCACGCGGAGCGGCTCGTCGAGCCGCGCCCGGACCGTGTCGATCTCGGCCGCCGCGGTGGTGCCGGCGTAGGTGCGGGCCGCCTCGTCGAGGAGGGCCGTCACGCGGCCCAGCAGCGGCGACGGGGTGGTGGTCACGGCGCGGCCTCCACCAGGTCCAGGGCCTGCCGGCGCAACCCGCCGATCCGCCGCAGCTCGGCCTCGACGTCGGCGAGCCGCTGTTCGCGGCCGGGACCGCCGGCCCCGGCGGCCGCCTGGGCAGCACCCTGAGCAGCGGCCGCCGCCTCCTGCGCGGAGCGGGCCAGCTCCTCGGCCCTGCTGGCCAGCAGGTCGCGGAGCGTGCGTTGCACCCGGCGGAGCACGTCACGGAGGTCTTTCGACACGCTGAAGGTCACCTCGTCGAGGTAGCGGCGGGCCGCGGTGCGGGCCTGGGTCCGGCGCTGGGCCAGCTGGCGGGTCCGCTCGTCGCGCACGGTCTTGGCGCCGAAGGCCACGACCGCGAGCACGGCGACCGGTGGCGCCAGCGCCAGGCCCGCCATGCCGCCGAGCATGCCGAACATGCTCGAGCCGCTGTAGCCGCCGCGCAGGGCGGTGAGCGCCATCGCTCCCACGCCGGCCCGGCGGGCCTCGAGGGCACCATCGCGTGGGGCCAGGGCGAGCGCGTCGTCGGGGGGCCCGACCCGCAGCCGATCGGACACCTGCTGCTCGTCGACGTCGAAGGCCTCGCCGAGGCGGATCGCCAGGGCGGTGGCCCGCTCGTGCAGGAGTGCGTACGAGGCCGTGACGGCTGCGGCCGTCCGCTGGCGCAGCCAGGGCTCGAACTCGGCCCACGCCAGGGCCGGGTCGCAGCGCTCGAGGGCCTCGTCGGCTTCGCGGCCGACGTCGCGGAGTCGGCTCCGCAGGTCGTGCTCGACGTCGGCGGTGAGGTCGCCGAAGCCGTCGGCGAGACCCTGCTGCCAGCGGCCGGCCGCTCCCCGCAGCTGCTCGGCCCGCTGGCGGGCGTCCTGCAGCTCGGCCAGCACGCGGGCGGCGTGCTCCGGGTCGGCCAGGGTGGCCCGCTCGGCCTCGAAGCGGGCGGCGAGCTGGTCGGCCACCGCGGCCACCTCGGCGGCCACGCTGCGCCGCCGGCGGGTCGCGGCCCCGCCCAGCACCTCGGCGGTGAGCCAGTCGCGGAGCACCGGCAGGCCGGACTCGACGGCGAGCCGCTGGTCGTGCCGGGGCTCGGCCAGCCGGGCGAGGGTCGCGGACACGGGCAGCAGGGGTAGCCCGCCGAGGCCGAGGGTGGCCAGGTGCCCCGCGTCGATCTCTGCGATGCGGCGCCACGCCGGGTGCAGATCGGTCTTGGTGAGCGCGTAGGCGATGGTGGGGCAGAGCCGCACGCAGGTCTGGAGGAACGCGGCCTCGGCCCCGGTGAGCTCCTGGGCGGCGTCGCCCACGAACACCACCGCGTCCGCCAGGGGGAGCGCCGCCGCGGTGACCGCACCGTGCGTCGATCCCAGGCCGCCGACCCCGGGCGTGTCGACCACGACCAACCCCTCGGAGAGCAGCGGCGCCGGCACGCCCAGCTCGACGAGGGCCACATGGCGCCGGTTGCCCGGGTTGGCCCGCTCGGTCACCCAGTCGGCCACCTCGGCCGGGTCGAGGGCCGCGGCCCCGTCGTCGCCGGCGTCCTCCGCGCCGTCGGTGGCATCCGCCGGGCCGGCGCGGAGCCGCACGGCCGCGACGGGGGTCGCCGCCCACCGCAGCAGCAGGGGCGCCGAGGTCGCGATGTCGTCGTCGACCGGGCACAGATCGCTCCCCACCAGCGCGTTCACCAGGGAGCTCTTGCCCTGCTTGAACTCGCCGACGACGAGCACCCGCACCTCGGGCTGCTCGACCCGTGCGGCCAGGCCGGCCAGCCGTTCGGCCAGATCCGGCCGGCCGTAGGCCGTGGCCGCCTTCAGGCCGAGGGCGAGCACGGCCCGCTCGGGAGGTGGAGAGGGCGCGGGCGCGCCGGCCTCGGGCGCGCCGGCCGCGCCTTCAGTCGCCATCGTCTGCGCCCGGTGGGGGCTCGTCGTCAGGCGGTTCGGGATCGCCGACCCCATCGGTGTCTCCGAACAGCGGGTCGTCCGAGGGCACGCCGCCGTCGGCGGACGGGCCGAGCGGGGACGCCGCCGCCCGGTTGCCGTCGCCGTCACCGGGGGGCAAGTCGGCGCCCAGGCCCAGCACGTCCCGGGCGGCCTCCAGCAGGTCCGCCTCGGTGCCGACGAGCGGCGCCGGGGCGCCGCCCGGCCCGGGCGAGGCGCCGGCGCCGTACGCGTCGTCGGGAGGCTCCGTCGGGGCCATGGCGTCGGCTCGGCTCGGGGCTGATCAGACCGGGAGCGGCGGGGGGTCGGGGGGCAGGTCGATGTCGGGCGTGTCGACGTCGACGACGGGTTCGTCGATCTCCACGTCCGGAAGGTCGATCCCGCTGAAGTCGAGGGCGGCGGGCTGCTCGTCCGGGTAGGAGGGCTGCTCGTACGCCGGGTCGTACGGCTGGTTCGCCTCGTAGGCCTGCTGCTCGTAGGCCGGGTCGGCGGGGTGGGCGCCTCCGACCTGCTCCACCGGAACCCCCGCTTCGTGCTCCGGGGTGGCGGCGCCCGACCCGAAGGCCTCGTCGGGCAGGGCCCCGTGGTCGGGGAGGGCCTCGACGGCGAGGGCATCGACGGGAGGGGCTTCGACGGGAGGGGCCCCGTCGTCGGGAAGGGCCTCGACCGGATGGGCTTCGACGGAACCGGCCGCCTGGGCCGCGGCGATGGCGGCGTCGAGATCCCCGAACCCGGGGGTCAGGTCGCTGAGGGCGCCGTCGTCGACCTCGGCGCCGCTCCCGAAGTCCTGGAGGCGGGGGGCGTCCTCGTCGCCGCCGTCGACCCGGTTGCCACTCCCGGTCCCAGCGCCCGCCGTCGGCGCCTCGGGGGTGGCCGGCAGGCCCGGCGCGCGGCCGCCGTTGCCCGGTGCTTCGCCGCCGTTGCCCGCGCTGCCGGGCGCCGCCGCGTCGGCGGCGTCGCTGGCGCCGTTGGGCGGTTCGTCCCCGCCGGGGGTGCCGACCGGGACGCCATTCTTCAGGAGCTGCTCCGGTGGGGTGGCCTCGGCCGGCCCACCGGCGTCCGGTGCGCCCCCGCCGTTGCTGGGCGCTTCGCCGCCGTTGGGCGGTTCGTCCCCGGCGGGGGTGCCGGCCGGGACGCCGCCCTTCAGGATCTGCTCCTCGAACGCGAGTGTGTTCGAGGAGCCGTCGGTGACGTCGCTGACCGGGGTCCGCGGTGGGGTGGCCTCGGCCGGCCCGCCGGCGGGCGGCTCGCCGTCGACGAACGCGTTCGGCGGCGCCACGTTGACCGGTGGCGCCGCCGGCGCGACGGCGGGCTGGGCCGGTGCGTCGGTCGCCGGCAGGTTGGGGACGGGCGAGTCGCTCACGGGAGGATCCCTTCGCTCGGTGTCGGTCGACCGTACGGCGGGGAGGCCGGCACTTCCTCCGTGAGAACACGCATTGTTGGCCGCTGCCCTTCTCGACCGGGCCGTGCCTCGGTACGGTGCGGCGGTCGGCCGTCGACGGAGGCGCTCATGGGGTATCAGCTCGGGATCGATCTCGGCACCACCTACACGGCCGCGGCGCTGTTCCGCGACGACCGGGCCCAGATCGTCACGCTGGGGAACCGGGCGGCGTCGGTGCCGTCGGTCGTCTACCTGCGCGAAGACGACGAGATCCTCACGGGTGACGCCGCCAGCCGGCGTGCCGTCACCGAGCCCGACCGCGTGGCCCGGGAGTTCAAGCGCAGGATCGGGGATCCCACGCCGATCCTCGTGGGCGGGGCGCCGTACTCGGCCGAGGCGCTCATGGCGAAGCTCCTGCGCTGGACCGTCGAGCAGGTCACCGCCCAGGAGGGCGGCCCGCCCGACTCGGTGGCGGTCACCCATCCAGCGAACTGGGGGCCCTACAAGCAGGATCTGCTCGCCCAGGCGATCCGGCTGGCCGACCTCGAGGACGTGGTCACCCTTCCCGAGCCCGAGGCGGCGGCGACGTACTACGCCAGCACCGAGCGGGTGGAGCCCGGGCAGGTGATCGCCGTCTACGACCTGGGCGGAGGCACCTTCGACGCCGCGGTGCTCCGCAAGACGGAGACGGGCTTCGAGATGCTCGGCCAGCCCGAGGGCATCGAGCGGCTCGGCGGGATCGACTTCGACCAGGCCGTCTTCGCCCACGTCACCCGGGCCCTCGGCGGTGCCATCGAGGAGCTCGATCCTGACGACCCGGCGACCATCGCCGCTCTCTCCCGGCTCCGACAGGACTGCACCGAGGCCAAGGAAGCGCTGTCGGACGACACCGAGGCGGCGATCCCGGTGATCCTCCCCGACCTCCGCACCGAGGTGCGCATCACCCGGTCGGAGTTCGAGTCGCTCATCCGGGCGCCGCTGTCGGACACGGTCGCGGCCCTGCGGCGGGCGCTGCGCTCGGCGGGCGTCGAGCCCCAGGCCGTCTCGGCGGTGCTGCTCGTGGGCGGCTCGTCGCGCATCCCCATGGTCGCCGAGATGGTGGGCGCCGAGCTGCGCCGCCCCGTGGCTGTCGACGCCCATCCCAAGCATGCGTGCGCCCTCGGCGCCGCCATCGCCGCCGCCCATGCGTCGGGCGCGCTGGCGGCCACGGCCGCCGGGGCGGTGGCCGGGGCCGGGGCGGTGGCCGCCGCGGCCTCGCCCGCGCCGGCGCCGGCGCCGGGCGCCCCTGGCACGCCCGCTGGGGCCGGCGCCGGCCCGCCGCCGACCCCCGCGCCGCCCGCCCCGACGACCCCGCCGTCGGGCCGTTCGCGCCTTCCCCTCGTGGTCGGCGCGGTGGTGGCCGCGGTGGCGCTGGTGGTGGTGGCCGTCGTGGTGCTGGGCGGGGGCGGGGGTGGCGACGGCGGCGACCAGGCGGGGCCGGGCACCACCGACGCCGCGGGCCCGTCCACGACGGCAGAGGCCACTACCGCCCCGCCGACCAGCACGTCGCCCACGTCGCAGGTGGTGATCACCACCACGACGGCGGTGCCGCCCGAGTGCCCCGACGCCAGCGGGCCGTACATCTGCATCACCGACGTGCGGGAGGAGAACGGGGCGGTCGTGGCCGACTTCGTGCCGCTCAACGTGGTGCTGGTCTCCCCACCGGCGCCGTTCCCGGACGGCAGCGCCCACGCGCAGTTCTTCCTGGACACCACCGCCCCGGAGGACTCGGGCACGCAGAGCGCCAACCCCGGCGACTGGGTCGACTGGGGTCCGGCCGAACCCTTCGTCGGGTGGGAGGGGGGCACGGCCCCGGCCGAGGCCACCAAGCTGTGCGCCCTGGTCGCTGACGCCCAGCAGCGGACGACCCTCGGCACCGGGAACTGCATGCCCATCGCCGGCCGGTGATCCCGGCCGCTGGCTGACCCCGATGTCCTGCAGCAGCCGGCACACACCGCCCCGAGGTGCGGGATCCAGGTTCTCTGGCAGCTCGACCACCCTGGTGGTGGTGAACCTGCCAGAGAACGCGCAGGGCAGTCAGCCGGCCAGGCCGCGCCGGGTCGCGGCGACGGCCAGCTCCACCCGTGAGGACGTGCCGAGCTTCGTGAACACCCGGCGCAGGTGCGTCTCCACCGTGCGCCGGGAGAGGTAGAGCCGATCGGCGATCTGCTGGTTGGTGGCCCCCTCGGCGACCAGCGCCACCACCTGGAGCTCGGCCGGGGTGAGGGCGTCCCATCCCTCGGCCGGTCTGGTCGCGCGCGGGGGTCGCAGGCCACGGGCCCGGAGCGCGGCACGGACGCGGTCGGCGTCGAGGGTCGCCCCGACCGACGCGTAGGTGGCCAGGGCCGGCGCCAGCAGTCCGCGCAGGTCGTCGGGCCGGCCCCGGTCGGCCAGCGCGAGGGCGGCCTCGACGGCGGCCGCGGCCCGCTCCAGTGGGCGCCCGGTGCCCTCGAGCACCGCCGCGGCGGCGAGGAGGCGATCGGGGTCCCGATCCACCAGGCCCCGGCACCGATGCGCGGCCGCCACCACCGAGGGCACCGTGGACCCCTCGGCGCGCCGGTCGGTGAGGCGAGCGGCCCATGCCGCCACGTCGCCCTCGCCGCTGGCCAGGGCCAGGCGCACCACGTCGGGGGTGAGCAGGTGGAGCCGGCCGGTTCTCCCGGCGTCGGCCGCCGACTCGACGGCCGCGAGGAGCACGGCGAGGGCTCCGGCGGGGTCCCCCCCGCCCTCGAGCACCGCGGCGCGGCCCAGCGCGGCCCACTCGCCGCCCACCGTCGCCCCGGCGGCCACCTCGGCGGCGGCGCGGTCGGCGGCGGCGGCCGCCTCCGGGAGCGCCCTGCGCCCGCTGATGCGGGCCGCGACGCCCAGCAGGATGAGCACCCCGAGGGCGGCCCCTTCGCGCGACGCGTCCAGGCCGGCCGACGTCTCGGCCCAGGCGTCGTCCCAGCGGCCCGATCGTTCGTGCTCCTCGGCCGCGAAGGCATGGCGCAGGCCGGCGGTCCAGCCCGCCTCGGGCGGCGGCGTGCCGTCGGCGGCGGCGGCCAGGTCGGCGAGCGCCTCCCCACCCCGGTCGCCCAGGCTGGCCGCCAGGCCCAGCCACAGCGCCGGAGGCCACCGTCGGGCGCGGAGGGCGGGCAGGTGCCGGGCCAGGTCTCGCACCTGCGCGGCGTGCCGGCGGGCCGTGTGGTCGTCGCCCGTGAGGGCGGCCGAGGCCGCGAGCAGGGCGAGCGCCAGCGCCTCCTCGCCGGGTCGATCGAGCAGCAGGCGCGCCGGCCCGGCCGCCGCCGCCGGCTCGTCTCCCAGGAGCACGGCCACCGCGGTCTCGGGGCGTGGGTCGGTGG
Organism: Acidimicrobiales bacterium; assembly: GCA_016716005.1. Classification (NCBI taxonomy): domain Bacteria; kingdom Bacillati; phylum Actinomycetota; class Acidimicrobiia; order Acidimicrobiales; species Acidimicrobiales bacterium. The sequence goes on along the minus strand of JADJXE010000001.1, from coordinate 1,982,255 downwards.
CCGCGGCGGCGGCCGCCCCCACCCGGCCCTGGGCGAGCAGGGCGTCGACGAGGGTGCGCCCGGCCCTGGTGGCCACGTCGGTCCCCGGGCCCGCGGCGAGGACCGCTCGAGCGGTGCGCTCGGCCGCGGCGGGGCGCCCGTCGAGAAGGAGGGCGCGGGCCAGGGCCGCGTCCAGGGCCGGGCGCGACGGGTGGCCGGCTGGCAGGTGGCTGGCGGCCTCGTCCAGCACGTCGACCGCCGGGGCGGTGGCGGCGGCCCGCTCGGCCGCGGCCGTGTCCATCCATGCCAGCAGGGCGTCGTCGACCGGGTCGCCGGCGAGCAGGCGGTGTCGCAGCACCTGGCTGGTCGGGGCCCCCGAGGCCTCGGCCGCGGCGGCCGCGGTGCGGTGCAGGTGCACCCGCACCTGCTCGGGCGTCGATGCGTAGAGCGCGGCCCGCAGCAGGTCGTGGCGGAACCCGAGCCGGTCGCCGACCTCCTCGAGGACGGTCAGGCGAAGCGCCTCCTCCACCGGCCCGACCAGACCGGCCACCGGGACGCCGAGCATCGACGACAGCTCCGACGGTGTGGCCGGCACGCCCAGCACGGCAGCGGCGCGCAGCACCTCCGAGGTCGCCGGGTCGAGGTGGGCGAGCCGGCCGGTCAGGCGCCGGTCGTCGCGGCCGGGGGACGGCACCAGCTCGACCTGGTCACCGACCCGCTCCAGCAGGCCCGCTTCGGCGACGGCGCGGGCCAGCTCGAGGACGAGGAAGGGGTTGCCGCGGGCACGGGCCGCCTCCCGCAGCAGGCGCTTGCCCGGTGTCCTGCCCAGCTCGCCCGCGAGCAGCCGGCCGACGGCGCTCGCGTCGAGCGGCCCGAGGGTGACCCGGGTGGTCCGCTCGCCGGGCAGGGCGTCGAGCAGGTCGTCGAGCGACGGCGGTCGGGGCGCCGGGCGGAACGCCAGCACGAGCAGCAGCGGGAGGCGCGCCAGGTCGGGAGCGAGCCGTTCCAGCACCCGGAGGGCCGCTCGGTCGGCCCAGTGGGCGTCGTCGATGGCGAGGACGACCGGCGCGGGCCCGGCCAGGAGCTGTCCGAGGGTGGTGGCGGGGTCCGCAGCCGTGTCGGCGGGTGCCGCCCGGTCGGCGCGTTCGCCCGCCAGGGCGGTGGCCAGCACGCCGCGGGGGCGCTCGACCCCGGGCGGGGGTGCCGCCGCCCGCCGGACCACCAGCCCCCGTGCCCGGGCCTCGTCGGTGAGCAGCTCGGCCAGCAGGGTCTTGCCCGCGCCGGGCTCGCCGGTCACCACCAGGCCGCCGCCACCGCCGTCGGCGAGGGCGCGGAGCCGGTCGGTGGCCGCAGCCCAGGCCTGGTCCCGGCCGACCAGGGCGGCCGGCGTCGGCGCTCCCGTGGTCACCGCCCGCGGCCCAGGGGTGCGGGCTGCCCCCGCCGCTGCCCCCGCTCCCGCCACCGCAGCGCCAGGGCCATGCGGTTCGTGATCCCGAGCTTGGTGAACACGTGCTGCAGGTGGGTCTCCACCGTTCGCCGCGACAGGCCCAGCCGCTCGGCGACGTCGATGTTGGAGTGGCCCTCGGCGACCAGCCCGGCGACTCGTCGCTCCGTCGGGGTGAGCGCCTCGGGCCCTGACGAGGCGCTGCGGTTGGGCCCACGTCGGCGGGCCAGGCCGGCGGACCGCAGGCGGTCGAGGTCGGCGTCGGCGCCGACCGCCTCGTAGGCGGCGGCCGCGCGCAGGGCCCACGCCTCGGCCGCTGCCGGGTGTCCGGCAGCGGCGAGGGCCAGCGCGGCGTCGGTAGCCGCGTCGGCCTCCTCCACCGGCCGTCCGGCCCCGGCGTAGGCCTCGGCCGCCGCCACCGCGGCGTCGGCGTCGCCGCGACACAGGGCCTGGCACCGCAGCGCGGCGGCGACCACGGTGGGCGCACCGCTCCTGGTCGCGAGGAGGGTGGCGTGCTCGGCGGTGGCGGCCGCCTGCTCGGGCCGTCCGGCCCGGAGCGCCAGCCGCACCAGGTCGGGTGAGGCCGGGTGGAGCCGGACCAGCAGGCCGAAGGGCACCGACAGCTGCTCGAGCGCGACCAGGGCGTCGCAGGCGAGCCCGTCGTCGCCGTCGCCGGCCCGCGCCAGGGCACGGGCCCAGGAGGACCACGTGAGCCCGAGCCGAGCACCGGAGCCCAGGGCGTCGTCGGCCCCCCGGAGCGCGCCCTCGGCGGTGTCACGGTCTCCCCGTCGGACGGCGACCAGCGCGACGTGGGCGTGGAGGAGCAGGTCGGCGAGGTGGAGGTCGTGGCCGCGCGCCACCTCGAGCCCGGTCTCGCACTCGGCCAGGCAGTCGTCCCAGCGGCCGCTCCGGTGGTGCTCGAGGGCGGCGACGGCATGGCGGAGCGGCGCGTCCCAGCCGGTGCCGAGGCGGCGGGCCAGCCGGCGGCTCGTGGCGAGCGACGCCGCGGCCTCGGTGCTGCGATCGTGGAGGGTCAGCGCCAGCGCGCCGAACAGCGCCGGCTGGAACCGGTGGGCCTCGAGGTTGGGGCTGCGGTCGGCGGCGGCCACCGCTCGGGCGCTCAGCTCGACGGCCCCGCCGGTGTCGCCCCGCAGCATCGCCAGGTAGCTCAGCGCCGTGAGCGCGAGGGTGCGGGTGATCTCGTCGGGTGACGCCCCCCCCGGCGGTGCCCCGGCGCGGTCGAGCGAGGCCCGGGCGGCGGCCTCGGCCCCGTCCAGGTCGAGCTGCAGCAGCCGGGCGAAGGCGGCCTCGACGAGCGAGGGTCCGTCCGCCTCCGGCCCTGACTCCAGCAGCCGGCCCGCGGCGGCGAACTCGCCCCGGGCGAAGCGGACGTACGCCAGGGTGCGGCGCAGGTCGCGGGCCGGGTCGGGCGCCGGGTCGCCGGCCAGGCCCGCGGTGGCGACACGCTCGGCCTCGGCCAGGACACCGGCGACGGCGAGCCCCTGGGCCAGCTCGGCGGCGGCCTCGATGCGGGAGGGGTCGTGAGGCGGGGTGGTGGCGACGGCCCGTTCGAGCAGCCGGGCGGCCGTCGCCGGATCGTCGGCGGCGATGTCGCGCGCCGCCCTGCGCAGCCACCCGGCCAGCTCCCGATCCTCGGTGACCGGTGCGAGGAGGGCGTGGTGGGCCACGCGTGCCGCCGGCGCTCCGGCCTGCGCGCAGGCCCGGGCGGCGTCGAGGTGCAGGGCGCCTCGGAGCACGGCGGGCACCGACCCCAGCAGCGACTCGTGCAGCAGGTCGTGGCGGAACCAGAGGCCGGGGGGTCGCCGCTCCAGCACCCCCGCAGCCACCGCCTCGGCGAGCGCCTCGTCGAGTGGGGTCGGATCCTTGCCGACCAGCCCAGCGAGCTCGGCCTCGGTGAACGACGGCCCGAACACGGCCGCGGCCCGCAGGACCTCGAGGGTGCCGGGCGCCAGCGAGCGGAGCCGACGCAGCACGGCCGGCCCGGTCTCGCCGGCGCCGTCCCCGGCGGCGCGCAGGTCGATCCCGTCGGGCCCCTCATCGAGGAGCCCCTCCCGGACGACGGCCTCGAGCAGCTCGACCACCAGGTACGGGCTGCCGCCGGCCTTGGCCAGCTGCTCGGACAGGTGCGGCCCCGGCGGCCCGCCCAGCAGCGAGGTCGCGAGGGAGCGGACCTCGTCGTGGCGGAGGGGGGTCAGGTCGAGGTGGGGCCCCGAGGCGCGCACCTCGACCAGGTCGGGCCGGTCCTCGCCCTCGGGGCGGGTGGCCACGGCCAGCAGCAGGGCCATGGAGCGGGCTCGTCGGGCCAGGGAGCGCAGCACGGCCAGCGTCCCCCGGTCGGCCCACTGGGCGTCGTCCACGACGAGCAGCAGCGGGAGGCGCGTGGCGGTCCGCTCCACCAGGTCGACCACCGCGTCCGACGCATCGACCGCCGGGCCGCCGGGCCGCCCGGCCCCGGCGAGGGAGTCCGGACCGACCAGCCCCACCACGGCCGGAACGGCTCGGGCGGCCAGCCGGGCGAGCGTGGGGTCGGGGTGCACGGCGTCCACGCCGAAGGCGGCGAGCAGGGGGGCGTAGGGCCGGCCCGCCTCGGCCGGGTCGGCGGTCGCCCACACCACCGCCATCCCCTCGTCGCGGGCCTGGTCGGCCACCGAGCGGAGCAGGCGGGTCTTGCCGGCCCCGGCCTCGCCGCTCACCGACAGCACGTCGCCGCTGCCGGCTGCGGCCGACCGCAGCGCCGCCGAGGCCACCGCCAGCTGGCTCGACCGCCCCACCAGCGGGATCGTCCGCCGTCCGGTCACCGCCGGGAGGCTACCGAGCGGGCGGGCGACGGTGGCACCGCGCACGCTCGACTCGGGACTTTCGACCCTCCTGTGGCGCGGAGGGCGACGTGTAGGCAACGATGGTTGTCGTTCCCGACCGGTGCCGAGTTCCCGGCGGGGTCGGGGGATTTGCTAGACAGTCACGCCGACCAGTCGTCGGCAACCAGGGAGCCCAGGGAGAATCGATGGCCAAGACGCAACAGGACGTTCAGGACGACAGCGAGCAGGGATCGGAGATCCTGTTCGGCGCCGGCCAGTCGGCCTGGCTCGCGGTGGTGACCGTGGTCGCCTTCATCGCGCTGGTGCTCGCCGTGGTGGCGATCGTGGTCGCCGGCAGCTCCGACAGCGAGGGCGGCGGCGGCGCCGCGGCGCCGAGCGGTCCCACCGCCAACCCCGAGATCGGGGCCAACGAGTTCTCCTTCAACCCGGCCGACGTCCTCGTGCCCGCCGGCGAAGAGGTCTCCGCGGTCCTCACCAACGAGGGGGCGGTGGAGCACAACTGGACGATCCTCAGCGAGTCCATCTCCAGCGAGGCCGACTTCAACGAGGACCTGGTGCTCGCGGCCACCGACAACGTCCCGGCGGGCGAGCAGGGCGAGGTCGCCTTCACCCTCGACGCCGGCGAGTACCAGGTGATCTGCACGGTGCCCGGCCACTTCGCGGCGGGCATGAAGGGCACGGTCACGGTCCAGTGAGCGAGTCCACGCACACGACCCCCTCGGAGGCCCCCGCTCATGAGGAGGAGGAGCACCGTCCGAACGGGACCATGCTCATCCTCGGCCTGTTCATCCTGCTCATCATGGCCATGTGGGGCTGGGCCTACTACCTGCTGATCGGCCGGAGCTAGCGTGAAGATCGAGCGATTCGAGAAGTGGTTCCTCGTCGTCACCGTCGTCGTGCTGGTGGGCTGCGTGGTCGCCGTCGTGCTGAGCGTCACCCAGCACAGCGTGTCGCTGCCCACCCCCAGCGGGCGGATCGACCCCCAGGCCGTCACCACCACCGCGCCCTTCACCGAGCCGGGCCTGCGCCCGCTGGGCGACAACCGCTACGAGCTGGTGCTGATCGGCCGGGCCTGGGCCTGGGACGGCGCCGACGTCACCGTGCCCAAGGGGGCCGAGGTGTCGATCATCGCCACGTCGGTCGACGTGATCCACGGCATGCGGATCCCCGACACCAACGTGAACGTGATGGTCATCCCCGGTCAGATCTCCCAGGTCGACGTCACCTTCGACGACACCGGGACGTACACCCTGCTCTGCCACGAGTACTGCGGCATCGGCCACCATCAGATGGGCGCCACGATCACCGTCGAGTAGGCGCCCGGCCCCCCGGCCGCCCGACCACCGTCACGCCGCCACACGAGAGAGGGATCACCGCGTGAGCATCACCGAGGAGCGCATCACCCCAACCGAGGACGTCGCCGCGCCCCCGCGCGCCTGGCGGGTCGACCTCCCCGGGGTGACCGCCGCCGACCTACGGCCCGTCAAGTGGCAGCTCTACCTGGCGCTCGTCGGGCTGTTCCTGGGCGTGGTGATGGGCCTGCTGCAGGCCCTCGAGCGCGTCGACATCTACCTCTACGACGTGGTCGGCCTGAAGAGCTACTACCAGGGCCTCACCATCCACGGCGTCGTGCTGGCCATCGTGTTCACCTTCACCTTCGCCAACTCCTTCATGTCGCTCACGACCATGAAGGGCTTCGGGCGCCCGCTGGTGAGCCCGGCGGTGGCGAACACGGGCCTGTGGCTGGCGTGGATCGGCACCGGCCTCGCGGCGTGGGCCATGCTCACCAACAAGGCGACGGTGCTGTTCACCTTCTACTCGCCCATGAAGGCGACGACCCTGTTCTACGTCGGAGCGGTGTTCCTGGTGCTCTCCACGTGGGCCACGCTGCTCAACCAGCTGCTCACCCTGCACGCCTGGCGCAAGGACAACCGGAGCGAGCGCATCCCGCTGCTGTCGTTCACGTCGATCGTCACCATGATCATGTGGACGCTGGCATCGGTGGGCATCGCCATCGAGGTTCTCGGCTTCCTGATCCCCTGGTCGCTGGGATGGATCGACAACGTCGACCCCCAGTTCAACCGGATCCTCTTCTGGTTCACCGGCCACCCGATCGTGTACTTCTGGCTCCTCCCGGTCTACGTGAGCTGGTACCTGATGCTGCCGAAGGCCGCCGGCGGCAAGCTGTACAGCGACGGCCTCGCCCGGCTCGCGTTCCTGTTCTTCCTGGTGCTGCTGCCGGTGGGCGTGCACCACCAGTTCACCGATCCGGGCATCGGGGAGCAGGCGAAGACCATGTCGTTCCTCCTCACCCTGGTGATCTTCGTGCCGTCGATGATCACGGCCTTCTCGGTGATCGCCGGCCTCGAGATGGGGGGGCGGAGCCGCGGCGGCAAGGGGATCCTCGGGTGGATCCCCAAGCTGCCCTGGGGCGACCCGTCGGTCAGCGCCCAGCTGCTGGCGGGCCTGGCCTTCTTCCTCGGCGGCGCCAGCGGCCTGATCAACGCCAGCCTCACCCTGAACCTGGTCGTCCACAACAGCTCGTTCATCCCCGGCCACTTCCACCTCACGGTGGGCACGGCCGTGGCGCTGTCGATCATGGGCATCTGCTACTGGCTGGTGCCGTACCTCACGGGCAAGCGCCTGGCCCTCCGCCGGCTGGCGGTGCTGCAGGGCTGGCTGTGGCTGGCCGGCGTGCTGGTGTTCTCCCGCGGCCAGATGGCGGGCGGCCTCGAGGGCATGCCCCGCCGCACCCAGATCGCCGACGCGGTCTACCTGGACAACTTCTCCGGCTGGGACCTGGCCAACACCCTGACCGCCATCGGCGGCACGATGATGTTCCTCTCCGGCGCGCTCTTCTTCGTGGTGATGGTGGCGACCATCTTCAACGTCCGGGCCGTCGACACCACCCAGCGGATGCCGATCACCGAGACCATCCACGGCCCGCGCGAGAGCTGGAAGTTCCTCGACCGGCTCGGCATCTGGAGCCTGATCGCCGTGGTGCTGTCGGTGCTGGTGTACGGCATCACGATCTGGCACTACTGGCCGATCGAGCTGAACGCCCCCGGCGTCAGGGTCTGGTAGGGGCCGGCCGCCCGGGGCGGCCACGGGCGGTGTGAACGGTCCGTGAACCGGGCGGTCCTCCGGCGGGCAACCGCTGGAGGTGGCCCTAGGCTCCGCCGGCGATCCCATGGTCGCGCTCCTACTCCTCCACGTGGCGGTCGCCGCCGCGGCTTCGCTGGCCCACCGGCGCCTCGGGGCCAGGGTGTTCCTGGTGTGCGCCGTCGCGCCCCTCGCCGCGGCGGTGTGGGCCGCGGCGCAGGCGCCCGAGGTCACCTCGGGCGGGGTCGTCACCCAGTCGTTCGTGTGGGTGGAGCAGCTCGGGCTCACGTTCGCCTTCCGGCTCGACGCCTTCGCCCTGCTGATGGTGGCGCTGGTGTCGGGGATCGGCGTGCTGGTGTTCGTGTACGCGGCCTGGTACTTCGACCACACGGACCGCCCGGGCGTCGGGCGGTTCGCGGCCACCTTGACGGGATTCGCGGGCGCCATGCTCGGGCTCGTCCTGAGCGACAACGTCTTCGGGCTGTTCGTGTTCTGGGAGCTCACGTCGATCACGTCGTTCCTGCTGATCGGGTTCGACGACGCCGAGCCGCGGGCCCGCAAGGCCGCCACCCAGGCGCTGCTCACCACGGGGGCCGGCGGGCTGGCCCTGCTCGGCGGCCTCGTGCTGCTCTCGCTGGCGACCGGGACGACGTCGCTCTCCGGCATGTTGGCGCAGCCGCTGGCGGGTCCGATGGCCGAGGTGGGCCTGGGGCTGGTGCTCCTGGGTGCGTGCACCAAGTCGGCCCAGGTGCCGTTCCACCCGTGGCTGCCCGGGGCCATGGCTGCGCCCACGCCGGTGAGCGCGTACCTGCACTCGGCCACCATGGTGAAGGCCGGCGTGTACCTGCTGGCCCGCTTCGCGCCGGTCGTGTCGCCCGAGACGCCGTGGTGGCGGGCGGCGGCGGTCACGGTGGGCCTGGCGTCGATGCTGGTGGGGGGCTACCGCGCCCTTCGCCAGCACGACGTGAAGCTGGTGCTGGCCTACGGCACGGTGGCCCAGCTGGGCCTGCTCTTCGCGGTGTACGGCCTCGGCACGCCGGAGGCGATCACCGCCGGGTGCGCCCTGCTGCTCGCCCACGCCCTGTTCAAGGCGCCGCTGTTCATGGTGGTCGGCATCGTCGACCACCAGGCGCACACGCGCGACCTCCGGCGGCTGTCCGGCCTGGGCGCCCGCATGCCGGCGGTGTTCGTCACCGCGGCCCTGGCATCGGCGTCGATGGCCGGCATCCCACTGCTGCTCGGGTTCGTGGCCAAGGAGAAGTCGCTGGACGCGTGGCTGCACAGCGGTCTGCCGTGGGGCGCGCCAGCCCTGGGGGCCATCGTGGTCGGGTCGGTCCTCACGGTGGCCTACACCGCCCGCTTCCTGTGGGGCACGTTCGCCACCAAGGCCCCGGGCGAGTTGGCCGGCGAGCCCGTGGGCCCCGGGGCGGCGCGACCCAGGGCCGCGTTCGTCGCGCCGGCCGCGGTGCTCGCCCTGTTGTGCCTGGTGCTGGGCGTGGCACCCTGGCTGGCCGACGGCCTGGTCGTCGACGGGGCCCGGGCCCTCGACCCCGAGTCGTCGGCCACGAGCCTCCAGGCCTGGTACGGCGTCAACCCGGCGCTGTGGCTCTCGGCCCTGGCCCTGGTCGGAGGGCTCGTGCTGTTCGCCGCCCGGCGCCCCGTCGAGCGCCTCCAGGCCGGCGTGCCCCACGTCGGGTCGGCCCAGGGTGGCTACGACGCCGCCGTCGCCGGCTCCCTCCGGGGCGCTGGGCTGCTCACCGGGGCGGTGCAGCACGGCTCCCTGCCCCTCTACCTGGCCGTGGCGCTGGTGACGGTGGTCGCGCTCCCGGGTGCGGCTCTCCTGGCCGACACCGCGCTCCCCGGGGGCATCGAGGCCGGTTCGTGGCTGCAGGTCTCGCTGGTCGTGATCCTCGCCGTGGGCGCCGTGGCCACGGCGCTGGCCCGGCGGCGCTTCGCGGCCGTGCTCCTCGTCGGGGTCGTCGGCTACGCGGTGGCCGGGCTGTTCGTCGTGCAGGGGGCGCCCGACCTGGCCCTGACCCAGCTGCTGATCGAGACCCTCAGCGTGGTGATCTTCGTGCTCGTCCTGCGCCACCTGCCCGAGCGGTTCTCGGATCGACCGTTCCGGAGCAGCCAGGTCCTGCGTGGGCTGGTCGCCGTCGGTGTCGGGCTGTTCATGACCCTGTTCGCGCTGGTCGCGCTCGGAGCGCGGTCGGGGCCGACCGTGTCGGAGCAGATCGACCGCCTGGCCCTCCCCGAGGGAGGCGGCAAGAACATCGTCAACGTGATCCTGGTCGACATCCGAGGCGTCGACACGATGGGCGAGATCACCGTGCTCACCGTGACCGCGCTCGGCGTGATCGGCCTGGTGCGGGCCGGGCGCCGGCGCGGCCAGGCACCGCAGGTGCCCGGCGACCCGGCCGAGGACGCGCCGTGAGGCCCCGGTCGCTGATCCTCGACGTCACGGTCGAGCTGGTGTTCCACACCACCCTGCTGGTGTCGCTTTGGCTGCTCGCGGTGGGCCACAACCTGCCCGGCGGCGGCTTCGTCGGGGGCCTCGTCGCCGGCGGGGGGTTCGTCCTCCGCTACGTGGCCGGCCTCGACCGGCGGGACCCGCGACCCCGCATCTCCCCCGAGGCGCTGATGGGCATCGGCCTGGTGGTCGCCGGGTGCACGGCGATGGGCGCGTGGGCGTTCGGGGGCCAGCTGCTGGAGAGCGGCGCGGTGGAGGCGACCCTGCCCCTGCTCGGGAAGGTCAAGGTGCTGTCGCCCCTGTTCTTCGACGCGGGCGTGTACCTGGTGGTCGTCGGGCTGGTGCTGGCCGAGATCCGCGTGCTCGGCGACGAGGCCTCCCGGGGCGCCTCCCGAGGCGTCGGCCGCGAGGAGGAGCCGGCGTGATCCTCGCGCTCGCGGTCGGGGTCGGCGTGCTGTTCGCCACCGGCACCTGGATGCTGATGCAGCGCACGCTCACCCGCGTGATCCTCGGGCTGGCGCTTCTCAGCCACGGCGTGAACCTGCTGCTCATCTTCGCGGGCGGGCCGCCGGGCGCTCCGCCGTTCGTCGGCTCCACCGCCGAGCCCTTCAGCGACACCCTGTCCCAGGCCATGATCCTGACGGCCATCGTCATCTCGTTCGGGCTCACCGGCTTCCTGCTGGCGCTCGCCTACCGCAGCTGGCAGCTCACCGGAGCCGACGAGGTGGAGGACGACCTCGAGGACGCGCGGATCGCCCGGGCGAGCCACCAGCGCGGTGCTCGGGAGCCGGGGCCGGTCGAGTACGACGACACGCTGCCCAGCGAGTTCCCCGCCGACCGCGCCGGCACGTCGACGCCCGACCGGGGGTCGGTCGGGTGAACGTGCTCGTGCCCCTCCCGGTGATCCTCTGCCTGGTGGGCGCAGGCCTGTCGATGGCCTGCTACCGCCGGGTGGCGGCCCAGCGGGTGCTCGGCCTCGCGGCGCTGGGGGTGTCGCTGGCCGCCGCCGTCGCGGTGCTGGTGCGCGTCGAGCGCGACGGCCCCGTCGCCGTCGACCTGGGTGGCTGGCCCGCGCCGGTGGGCATCACCTACGTCGCCGACCTGCTCTCGGCCCTGCTCCTCGTGATCTCGCTGGCCACCGTGCTGTGCGTGCTGGTCTTCGCGGTCGGCCAGGAGGGCGCCGACGCGTCGTCGCGGTACTTCCACCCCGTGTACCTGGTGCTCACCGCCGGCGTGGCGGCCGCCTTCCTCACCGGCGACCTCTTCCACCTGTTCGTCGCCTTCGAGCTGCTGCTGGCCGCCAGCTACGTCCTGATCACCCTCGGCGGCCGCCGCGACCAGGTGCGCACCGGGATGACCTACGTGGTCATCAACATCCTCGCCTCGACGCTCTTCCTGGCCGCCCTGGCCCTGCTGTACGCGGCCACGGGCACCGTGAACATGGCCGAGCTGGTCCGCAAGCTCGCCGACCTGCCCGACGGCGTGCGCACCGCCCTCGGCGTGCTGTTCTTCGTGGTCTTCGGGCTGAAGGCGGCGATCTTCCCGCTGTTCAGCTGGCTCCCCGACTCGTACCCGACGGCGCCGGCACCGGTCACCGCGATCTTCGCCGGGCTGCTGACCAAGGTGGGCGTGTACGCCATCATCCGGAGCCAGACCATGCTGTTCGGGGGCGACGGCGCGCCGGGCTGGCTGATCCTGACGGTCGCCGGGCTCACGATGGTGGTCGGCGTGCTGGGGGCGATCGCCCAGGACGACATGAAGCGGATCCTGAGCTTCCACATCGTGAGCCAGATCGGGTACATGGTGCTCGGCATCGGGCTCTTCACCGTGAGCGGCGTGGCCGGAGCCGTGTTCTTCGTGATCCACCAGATCCCCGTGAAGGCGTCGTTGTTCCTCGTGAGCGGCATGGTGGAGCACGCCACCGGCACCGCGGCCCTGCACTCCCTCGGCGGCCTCCTCCGCCGGCTGCCGGTCGTGGCCGCGCTGTTCGGCCTGGCCGCGCTGAGCCTGGCCGGCATGCCGCCCCTCTCGGGCTTCCCGGCCAAGCTCGGGCTGGTCGAGGCCGGCTTCACCGCCGACGCCTGGGTGGTCACCGGGGTGAGCCTGGCGGTGAGCCTGTTCACCCTCTTCTCCATGAACAAGATCTGGGCGGGCGTCTTCTGGGGGGAGCGCGGCGGGGCCGTCCCGTCGCCGCCGGCCGGCCGGGCACGGCTGCTGGTGCCGGCGCAGATGACCATCGGCACGGCGGTGCTGGTGGGGGTCACCGTCGCGGTGGCCCTCTTCGCCGGGCCCCTGTACGACCTGAGCAGCCAGGCTGCCGAGGGCCTCCTCGACCCGGCCGCCTACGTGCAGGCGGTGCTCGGCCGGTGAGCCGCCTGGTTGCGCCCGCCGTCCGGTACGCCCTGGCCCTGGTGGTCCTCACCGCGGTGTGGGTGGGGCTGTGGGGCGACCTCACGCTCGCCAACGTGCTGGGAGGCGTGCTCGCCGGCGGCTTCCTGCTCATGGCCTTCCCGCTCCACCCGCGCCGCTCGCGCGTCGTGGTCCGGCCGTTCGGCACGGCGCGCTTCCTCGGGTACTTTGCGTGGCTGCTGGTGCGGGCCAACGTCGACGTGGTGCGGGCCGTGATCCGGCCGAGCCGGGTCCGGGAGGGCATCGTGGCCGTCGAGGTGAGCACCTCGTCGGACTGGCTGCTCGTGCTGCTGGCCAACTGCGTCACGCTCACCCCGGGCACGCTCACCGTCGACCTCCGACGCGAACCCGACGTGCTCTACGTGCACGTCCTGTGCCTGGGGACGCTCGACGACGCCCGGCGGGACGTGCTGCTGCTGCAGCGGTCGATCCTCCGTGCCTTCGGCCCGGCCGGGTCGGTCGACGACGTCGAGCGGCGCCTGGCGGGGGTGGCTGCGTGAACGCCGTCACCGACGTGGCCTTCGCCGGTCTCGTCGTCGCCGCGCTGCTCGCCGTGGTGCGGATGGTGCGCGGGCCGTCGCTGGCCGACCGCATCGTGGCCGCCGACCTGCTGGTGCTCATCCTGCTGGCCGGCATGGGTGTGGCCACCGTGCGCACCGGCAGCACGTTCTTCGTCACCGCTGTGCTGGTCACGGCCCTGGTCGCCTTCGTCGCCACCGTGACCGTCGCCAGGTACATCGAGCGGAGGGGTGCCCGGTGAGCGCCGGCGACCTGCTCGCCTCGGTGCTCGTGCTGGGGGGCGTGGCCCTGGTGCTGCTCGCCGCGGTGGGGGTCGTGCGCTTCCCCGACGCCTTCGCGCGGATGCACGCGGCGACCAAGGCGGCGACCCTGGGGTCGGCGCTGGTGGTGGTGGCGGCCGTGGCGCGCGACCGCGGCACCGGCGACACGGTGGAGCTGGTCCTCGCCATCCTCTTCTTGTTCGTCACCTCACCGGCGGCCGGCCACATGGTGGCCCGGGCCGCCTACCGGGCGGGCACCGAGCTCAGCCCGGCCACGTCCGTCGACGAGCTGGCCTCCGCCCCCGAGCCGGCTGCCGGCACGGACCAGCCGGCCGGCGGGCTGGCAGGATGACGGGACGCGACGCCCCCGGGGAGGGGATGCCCATGGCTCACGACGAGCTGCTGCAGCGCCACCGAGCGGTGCTGCCCTCCTGGCTGGCCCTCTACTACGACGAGCCCATCGAGCTCGTCGACGGCGAGGGGAGGCGGGTGCGCGACGGCGAGGGCCGGACCTACCTCGACTTCTTCGGCGGGATCCTCACCACGATGACGGGCTACAACGTGCCCGAGGTGGTCGAGGCCATCCGCGAGCAGGCCGGCCGGATGATCCACACCAGCACGCTGTACCTGATCCGCCCGATGGTGGAGCTGGCCGAGCTCATCGCCGGGCTGGCGCCCATGCCCGACGCCAAGGTGTTCTTCACCTGCTCGGGTTCCGAGGCCAACGAGACGGCCCTGCTGCTCTGCTCCACCGTGAGGCGCTCCAACCAGGTGCTGGCGCTGCGCAACAGCTACCACGGGCGCTCCTTCGCCACCATGGCCGTCACCGGCAACCGGGGCTGGTCGGCCTCGAGCCTCACCCCGTTCAACGTGAGCTACGTCCACAACGGCTACCGCTTCCGGAGCCCGTTCCGCGACCTGTCCGACCCCGACTTCATCCGCGTGTGCGCCGACGACCTGCGCGACGTCATCGCGACCACGACGGCGGGCGACGTGGCCTGCATGATCGCCGAGCCGGTGCAGGGCGTCGGTGGCTTCGCCGTCCCGCCCGACGGGTTCTTCGGGGCCATGAAGGAGGTGCTCGACGAGTACGGCATCCTCTTCGTGTCCGACGAGGTGCAGACCGGCTGGGGGCGGACCGGCGAGCACTTCTGGGGGATCCAGGCCCACGGCGTCGAGCCCGACCTGATCACCTTCGCCAAGGGCCTCGGCAACGGGCTCACCGTCGCCGGCGTGGCCGGCCGGGCCGAGCTGGTCGACTCGGTCCAGGCCAACTCGATCTCCACCTTCGGGGGCAACCCGCTGTCGACGGCGGGGGCCCTGGCCAACCTGCGCTACCTGCTCGACCACGATCTGCAGGCCAACGCCCGCGAGATGGGTGGCCGCCTCCACGACGCCCTGGCGCCGCTCGCCGAGACGCTCTCGGTGGTCGCCGAGGTGCGGGCCAAGGGCCTCATGATTGGCATCGAGCTCGTGGGGCCCGACGGCCGCACGCCCGACCCGGCAGCGGCCTCGCGGGCCCTCGAGCTCACTCGGGCCGGCGGGCTGCTCGTGGGCAAGGGCGGCCTGTTCGGCAACTGCCTGCGGGTCGCGCCCCCGCTCACCCTCACGGCGGCCGAGGCCGACGAGGGCGCGGCCATCCTGGTCGACGCGCTGGTGGCCGTGGAGGCCGAGCGGGCCCGCTGAGCCCGTGTCGGGTCAGCGGCTGAAGGTGTACGAGCGGGAGTCTCCCGGGCCGCTGAGGGTGTCGGACGTGTCGATGACCGGCTGGCCGTCGACCAGCACGGTGAGGGTGAACGACTGCGCGCCCTCGCCGGCGCACTCGCCGTAGTAGGTGACGGTCACCGTGTAGCCGCCGGCCGGCGCCGCGCCCGACGGCCAGAAGATGTTCTCCACCGGCGCATCGCCGCCGCAGGAGGCGTTGGCGTCCACGTCGAGCTGGCCGCCGCTGGACGAGCTGGGCGAGCCGAAGCTGATCGTCTCGCCCAGCGGGTCGGTCACGGCCAGGTCGATGTCGGCCCCGGACGACCACCGGAGCGTCGCCTGCACGTCGCCCGTGCCCAGGGGCGGCTCGGTGAGCGTGGGCGGCTCGGTGAGCGTGGGCGGCTCGGTGACCGTGGGCGGGAAGGTGTCGGTGACCGGCGGCCCACCACATGCCGGGTCGTCGGGGAACAGGTCGCAGAAGTCGTCGGGGATGATCGTCGTCGTGGTCGACCCGGTGCACTGCGGGTCGTTCGGGAACAGCGCGCAGTCGACGGTGGTCGGCGGGGCCGTGGTGGTGCTGGTGCTCACCTCGGCGCAGCGCGGGTCCATGGGGTACTGCTCGCAGTACAGCTCCCGCGTGAAGGGTCGGTCGTTGTCGCCGGAGGTGGCGGCCGGCCGGCCGAAGAACCCGCCGGTGACGATGTTCACCAGGATGAAGATGTTCACCTGGATGTTCACCTGCACCACGACGACGGTGGTGGGGGTGAAGCCGGGCCAGGGCTGGCGCCCGGGTGGGGGGACGTAGCGCGGTGGCCGGCGCTGCGGCACCGGCTCGGTGAGGGGGTTGCCGCAGCCGCACTTCACGCGGGGGATGCCGTACCGATCGACGAGCACGGCCGTGCCGGCCTGCAGCACCGCCTGCAGGCTCGTGGCCCGGCCGTTGCGGTAGCCGTGGTTCGTCACCCGGGTGTCGCGGGTGAGGGTCACCGGCGTGAGGCTCCGCAGGTAGCTGGGGATCTGGGCCGGGGTGATGCCGAGCACGCCCGCGAAGGCGCGGGCCTTGTCGGGGTTGGCCTGGAGGAACCGGATCTGGGCCTCGACGTCGCACGCGGCCGCGTTCTGGGTGCCCCCGTACAGCCCTGGCGACGACCCGGTGACCGACGCCACCGGGGTGCGGCCGCTCGCCGCCGTGGTGGTCGTGGTGCTGGGCGGGCGCGTCGTGGAGGGCGCGACGGTGCTCGAGGGGAGGGCCGCAGCCGTGCTCTCGGTGAAGGGGAACTCGCCGGTGTAGTCGATCGGCTCGAGGAACACCTCGGCTTCCTCGTCGCCGCCGTCGCCGCTGGTCGCGACGAGGACGCCGGCCACCAGCGCCACCACGACGAGGGCGCCGATCCCGATGAGCAGGGGTACCAGCCACCGCTTCTCGGACGGCGGTGGGGGCGGGGGAGGGGGGTAGCCGCCACCGGCAGGGGGATAGCCGCCACCGGCAGGCGGATAGCCGCCCGACGGCGGCAGGTAGCCCCCGTCGGCGGGCGGCGGGGGCAGCGCAGCCCCGCCCGGCTGACCCGGCGGCGTGGGGGGCGGCCCGGGTGGCGGTCCCTGCGGTCCGCCGGCCGGGGGTGGGCCGAGGGGTGCGGCGCCGGCGGCCGCGGCGACGGGCTGGCCGCAGGCGGCGCAGAAGTGGACGCCCACGTCGAGCGGCGAGCCGCACGACGCGCAGAGCGCCGATCCGTCGGCCATGGGGTGACCCCCTTCGTGGGGCGGGCCGAGGCCCGCTGGTGGGTGGGGCGCCTACGGCGCCCGGCGCACGGCGTAGGCGGGGAGCCAGCCCTCCGTGCCGTTCTCGTCGACGGCCTGCACCCAGCCGCCCTGCTCCCCGCGGCCCCGGTACCACGTGCCCGGGCGCAGCACGCTCAGCGTCCGGCTGGCGTCGCCCGAGGCCACGAGGGACTGGGGCGTCTCGACGTAGAACCAGAAGTCACCGGCGGCCGGGGCCGGCGCGGCGACGGGCTCGGAGGCGGCTGCCGCCTGGGGCTGGGGCTGGGGCTCGAGTGCGGGCTCGGGTGCGGTTGCGGCGGGCTCGGTTGCCGCCGGTGCGGGTTCGACGGCCGTCGGCTCGGGGGACGCTGCCCCCATCACCTCGGGCTCGACGGCCGCGGGCGTGGTCGCGGCGGCCGCCGCGACGGCCGCGGCCGGCGCCGCCGCCGCCGGTGCCCCCCACCCCTCGCCGGTGTCGGCGGTGGCGTCAGGGGCTTCGGCTGTCACGGCCGCCGCCGGGGCCTCGGGGGGCTCGGGGGCCGCTGGCGCCGCTGGAGCCACGGCGGCCCAGGGATCGGCGGGCACCGCCGCGGCCGGCTCGGCCGGCGCCGCGGCGGTCGTGGCGGGGGCCGGTGCCGCCCACTCGGCGGTCGTGGCGGGGGCTGGTGCCGGTGCCGGTGCCGGTGCCGGTGTCGGTGTCGGTGTCGGTGTCGCCCACTCGGCGGCCGGGGCCGGAGGCGGCGGCTGCTCCCACGCCGGGGCCGCGCCCTGGTCGTAGGTGCCCGGGGCCTGAGGGGCCGGGGGCGGGGGCGGGGGCGCGGCCGCGGCGCCCATGGCCGCGTCGATCACGCTGGCGGCTCCGCCGGGCACCGCCGAGGCCTTGGCCTCGTTGTAGGCCAGCACGACCCCGACGACGAGGCCCACGCAGCCGAGCAGGCTCAGGAGCAGCCCGATGCCCAGGTCGATGCCGGGCGTGTCCGCGAGCAGGAAGCTCGCCAGGTAGCCCAGCACGATCACGGTGGCGCCCCCGGCGGCGATGGTGCGCAGCTGGGGCCAGGTGAAGCCCCCGATGCGGTCGGGGAGCCGGACCTTGCCGAGCTCGACCAGACCGGCCTCCACGGCGGCGACGATGCCGAGCACGGCCGGCAGCATCGACAGGGGGAAGAGGCCGAACTCGGTGTCCCACGCGTTGACGCTGGCGCTGAACCCGGACACGCCGCTCTCGAACCAGGCCAGGAACGACGCCACGAGGAGCACCGCGCCGCTGACCAGGACGACGATGGCACTGACGCTGAGCTTGCCCTTCATTGTCTCCTCCAGGCGCGGTTGCGCACGGCCCCCGAACCCGTCCCCATCCAACGCGCCCCCAGGGCGCGCAGGCCAGGGCCGAAATGCCCGAATCGGCGCGCACGGTTGTCGACGATCAGATCGGCAGGCGTGGCGCCGGGATGAGGGGAAGGATCAGGGGGAGCGGCGTCGACCCCGCTCAGGCGTCGCCCAGGGCCGCCGGCCGGGCCGGGTCGGCGCACCACCCCGACCAGCTGGCCGGGAACAGGGCGGCGCCCGTCACGCCGGCGAGCTCAAGCGCGAGCAGGGTGTGGCACGCCGTCACGCCCGAGCCGCACGACACCACCAGGCGCGTGCCCTCCCGCGCGCCGAGCGCAGCGAAGTGGGCCCGCAGCGCGTCGGGCCGGTGGAACCTGCCGGTCGCGTCCAGGTTCGCGGCCCAGGGCGAGCTGCGCGCGCCGGGGATGTGACCGGCCCGGGGGTCGAGCGGCTCGACGTCGCCCCGGAACCGCTCGGGCGCGCGGGCGTCCAGGAGCACCGCGTCGGGGCGGGTGCGGAGGTCGTCGACCTGGTCGGTGGAGGCCAACCGGTCGGCCGGCCACGGTGCGGGCACCCGCGTGGTGGGTGATCGGCGGACCTCCCCGGTCTCCAGCGGAGCGGCCCAGGCCGCCAGGCCGCCGTCGAGCAGCGCCGCGCGGTGACCGGTGACCCGCAGCATCCACACCAGCCGGGCTGCGAAGCACCCCCCGGCATCGTCGTAGGCGACGACGAGGTCGGCGCTGGCGATCCCGCGCCGGGCGAGGGCCGCGGCGAAGGTCTCCGCAGTGGGGAGCGGATGGCGCCCGGCGGCACCGCCGGGCGGGCCCGCCAGGTCGGCGTCGAGGTCGACGAACACGGCGCCGGGGAGGTGGCCGGCGAGGTAGGCGTCGTGGCCCGAGCGGCCGTCGAGGAAGTACCGGACGTCGGCCAGCACGAGCTCGCCGCGGTGGGCGGCGACCCACGCCGGGGCCACCACGGGGGGGATGGCCACGGGATCGGGGGCCGGGGCCGGGGCCGGAGTCGGAGTCGGAGCCGGAGTCGGAGTCGGCACCGCTACGACACCAGCGACAGCACGTCGATGCCGTCGGTGGGGCCGTCGTGGATGACCTCCCCCTCGCGCAGCGCCACGCAGCGGTCGACCATGTCGACGAAGGCCAGCTCGTGGGTGGCGACGACGAGGGTGGCCCCTTCGGCGTGCACCTCCCGCAGCAGCCCGAGCAGCGCCTCCTTGCCGCCGGCGTCGAGGCCGACGAAGGGCTCGTCGACCAGCAGGACGGAGAAGGGGCGCACCAGGCTGAGCAGGATCGACGTCTTCTGCCTGAGCCCCCGGCTGAAGGTGGACGGCAGGTCGTCGGCTCGGTGGGACAGGCCGAGACGACCGAGGAGCTCGGCCGTCCAACCCTCCCAGTCGTCGACGCCGTGGAGGCGGGCGATGTACTCGGCGTGCTCCCAGACGCTGAGGTCGTCGTAGAGCACCGGGTTGTCGGGCAGGTAGGAGGTGACGGCCCGGGCGGCGATGGTGCCGGCCTCGGCGCCGGCGATCTCCACCGAGCCGTCCGTCGCCTCGAGCAGGCCGGCGGTGAGGCGCAGGAGGGTGGTCTTGCCCGAGCCGTTGTGCCCCACCAGCACCAACGACTGTCCGGGCGGGACGCTGAGGTCGAGGGGGGCGAGGGCCACGAGGTCGCCGTAGTCCTTGGCGAGCCCCACGGTGCGCACCGCCGGGATCACCTCGGGCTCCTCGGTCCGCTTCCGCTTCGCGCTCACGTCGGCTCCTTCGCGGGGCGCATGCCGCTCTGCTGGGCGGCCTCCTCCATCTGGCGGCGGAACCAGGCCCGCGCCGGCTCCCGGAACCGCACCCAGGCCGCGGTGATCGACACCAGGAGCACCACCCCCACGCACGCCGTGGCCGTCGGCCGGAAGGCCGGGTAGCCCTTCTCCTCGGCCACCCGGGTCGCGAGGAGCGGCAGGCAGCCCACCACCGCCATGGCCGGGGGCCACGCGGTGCGGGCCGCGATCTTCAGGCCCGCGACCTCGGGCGGCACCAGGCCCGCCGTCTCCGACCCCGACGACGGCTCGGGCGCTCCCATCACCACGCTCGCGGCGCCGCCGGCCACGCCGGCCAGGGCGCCCGTCACCGATGCCGCGGCGCACGCGGCCACGGCCATGGCCGGCGGCCCGGCCAGCGCGGCTGCACCGGCCGCCACCCCGCCGACCAGCACGGCCACCACGCCGGCGGCCGGGAGGTGGCGCACCAGCACGTCACCGAGCTCGGTGGGCAGCACGTCGGTGCGGTCGCGGTGGTCGACCTCCTGGGAGAGGGGTTCGGCGGCCTCCATGCCGGCCACGAAGAAGGCCAGGCCGGCGAGCACCAGGAGCGGGGTGGTGCCGTCCCAGGCGGCGCGGAGCGACAGCCCGCCCACCAACGCCAGCAGCGCGATGCGGGCCAACCGCGTGCCCGGGAACCGCAGGATCCCGTGCCAGTCCCGCCGCCACACGGGCAGCCGGCGTCCCACCCGGCGCAGCCGGACCCAGGGCCGCGACCGCGGTCGTTCCTGCGCCAGCTGGCGGCGCAGCACCAGCACGGTCCGCAGGTCCTGCATGGTCGCCGCGAAGCGGAGCTGGCCGACCAGCGCGGCGCGGCGCTCGGCGGCCTCCACGGTCAACCCGCCCATGGCGAGCAGCCCGAGGGGTACGAGGGCCAGGGTCGCCAGCGCCGCGGGGATCGCCACCCAGTCGAACGAGGCGGGCGCCAGGGCGAGCTCGCCGAGCAGGCTGGTGGGGGCGGTGGGCGCGTGGCCCGTGAGATCGGCGACCGCCCAGCCGACGAGCCCGGCGCCGACCAGCGTGGTGACCCAGCGGGGGACGTGCCAGCCCGAGCACACGAGGGCGGCGCCGAGGGCGGCCAGGGCAAGGACCAGGCCGAACGCCCCGCCCACGGCCACCCAGGCGAGCGGGGAGCCGGGCAGGCGGCGGGCGGCCAGCTGGCCGCCGATGGCCCCGATGACGGCACCCACGAACGCCGCGAAGCGCAGCTGCTGCACCGCAGGGTGCCAGAGGGCGGTGCGGTGCGGCACCGGTGCGAGCAGCACGTGGCGCACCTCGGCGGCTTCGAGGGCGAGCGGGCCGCCCTGACCCCCGGAGCGCAGCCCGAGGGCCAGGGCGACGGCCACGACCACCCCCACCGCGGCCGGGCCGTCGGCCAGCACCCGGTCGAGGGCGGAGCCGGTCACCTCGCCGTCGCCGACGAAGCTCGACACGAGGAGCACGACCACGATCCCCACCACGGCGGCCACGTAGGTGCGGTACAGGGCGTCCACCCAGTGGATCGAGGCGACCCGCTTGCGTCGGCGATGCCGGCGCAGGGCCCGCAGCGCGTCGGCGGTGGCATCGAGGTCGAGCTCGCCGACGTCGTCGGCATCGTGGTCGGTGTGGTCCGGCCCGTCGGGGCTGCTCACAAGGGGGCCACGCTAGTGCCGGTCACCGGTCCGCCGGCCCGCGGGCCGCGCCGCTCATCGAGCCGGCCGAGCGGCGCCCCGGCGTGGTCAGCCGGCCTCGTCGTCGGGGGGTCGGCGGCGCCACGCCTCCTCGGCCAGGGAGACCACCTCGCGCAGCGGGAGCCCGGTGCGGTCGGCGGCGCGGGCCGCGTCGTCGTGCTCCACCTTCACCCGCCCGGGGCTGACCTTCACCCGCACCGGCTCGCCCCCCACCTCCACCTGGTGGACGGCGCGGGCCGCGGGCCAGCGCTCGGAGGTGGTCGCCCGCACCCCGAGGCTGCCGGTCTCGCGGCGGAGGGCCAGCGCGACCTGCCCGGCGAGGGCCGGGTCGGCGAGCGCGGTCACCACGTGGCCGGGCCGGCCCTTCTTCATCACCACCGGCGTGACCCAGGCGTCGTGGGCGCCGGCCTCGAGCACCGTGGCCACCGCGTGGGCCAGCGTCTCGCCGGTGACGTCGTCGACCGTCACCTCGACCACGACGACCGGCTGGCCCGGCACCGGGCGATCGGCGGCGGTGCCCACCACCACCTGGAGCAGGTTGGGCCGGTCGTCGAGCTCGCGGGTCCCGGCGCCGAAGCCGGTGGCTGCGATGGTCAGCGGCGGCAGGGGCCCCCAGCGCGAGACGGTGGCCGCCAGCAGCGCGGCGCCGGTGGGCGTGGTGAGCTCCACCGGGACCTCGATGCCGTACGTGGGGGCACCCCGCAGCAGCGACACCACGGCGGGCGCCGGGTTGGGGAGCAGGCCGTGCTCGGTGCGCACCATCCCGGTGCCGGTCGCGACCGCGCTGGCCTCGACCCGGTCGACGCCGAGCACCTCCATCGCGGCGCACGAGCCCACCACGTCGATGAGCGCGTCGAGCGCGCCGACCTCGTGGAAGTGCACCTGGCTGGCGGGTCGCCGATGGAGGTGCCCCTCGACGTCGGCCAGGGCCGTGAAGGCGCCGAGGGCGCGGGCCTCCACGCGGGCTGGCAGGCGCGCCGCCTCCACCAGCCCGACGATGTGGCTGAAGGTCCGCACCACCTTCTGCTCGTCGGTGACGACCCGGACGTGCGTGCCCGCGATCCCGCCCCGCAGCACCGGCTCGGCCGTGAGTGCCCACCCGCCGACCGGGAGGCGCTCGCACAGCGCCCGCACCTCGGCGAGGTCGGCGCCGGCGTCGACCAGCGCCCCGAGCGTCATGTCGCCGGCCACCCCGGAGAAGCAGTGGAACCAGGCGACGGTGGCGGGGGCCGTGCCGGCGGCCTCGACGTCAGCCACCGCGCACCGCCCGCACGCCGAGGATGCGGGCCATGGCGCAGGCCGCGCCGAACCCGTTGTCGATCCCCACCACCGCGATCCCCGGCGCGCACGAGGCCAGCATGGCGAGCAGGGCCGTCACCCCCTGCAGCCCGGCGCCGTAGCCGACGCTGGTGGGCACCGCGACCACCGGCGCGCCGGTCATCCCCCCCACCAGGCTGGCGAGGGCCCCCTCCATCCCGGCCACCACCACCACGCCGTCGGCCGCGTCGAGCTCGCCGGCCGAGGCCAGGAGGCGGTGGACCCCGGCCACGCCGACGTCGGTGAGCGGCGTCGGGCGGAAGCCGTGGGCCCGCAGGGTGGCGGCGCACTCCTCGGCCACGGGCAGGTCGGCGGTGCCGGCCGCCACGATCAGGATCCGCTCGGGCCGCTCGGCCGACGGGCGCCACACCACCGTGGCCGGCGTGCCGTCGTGGCCGGTGACGGTGCCCCCGGGCCTGGCGGCCGTCGCCGCCTCGACCTGGGCCGGGTCGGCCCGGGTGAGCACCACGGGACCGGCCCCGTTGTCGAGAAGCTCGCCGACGATGGCGGCCACGTGGCCCGGTGACTTGCCGGGGCCGTAGACGGCCTCGGGCAGGCCCTGGCGGAGCGCGCGGTGGTGGTCGACGCGGGCGAAGCCGAGGTCGGCGAAGGGCAGGCGGCGCAGGCGCGCCAGGGCGGCGTCGGCCGGCAGGGCGCCGTCGCGCACGTCCTCCAGCAGCTGCAGGATTGCCGGCTCGTCCACCTCACTATCCTGGCCCGTCGTGACCGATCCCGCCCCCCGCCTCCGTGTGGGGTTCCTCGGCCCGCACGGCACCTTCACCGAGCAGGCGCTCCTCACCCAGCCGTACCTGGCCGCCGCGGAGCTGGTCGCCCTCCCCACCATCCCCGACGTGCTCGAGGCCACCGAGTCGGGCCACACCGACGTGGGCTTCGTCCCTATCGAGAACTCCATCGAGGGCACCGTCAACCTCACCATCGACACGCTGGCCTTCGGCACCCGGCTGCTCATCCAGCGCGAGGTCGTCCTCGAGATCGAGATGCACCTCCTCGCCGCGCCCGGTGTGGCCCTCGCCGACGTGCGGCGGGTGGTGTCGTTCCCGCACGCCTGGGCCCAGTGCCGGCGGTTCCTGCACGAGCACCTGCCCGGCGTCGACCTGGTGGCCGCCACCTCCACCGCCGAGGCGGCCCGGCTGGCGGGCGAGGACCCGCGGCCCGACACCGCTGCCATCGCGCCGGCCCTGGCCGGCAAGCTGTACGGCCTCGAGGCGCTGGCCACCGACATCGAGGATCACGACACCAACCAGACCCGCTTCGTGGTGGTGGCCCGCGACGGGGTGCCGGCCCCGACCGGTCACGACAAGACGAGCGTCGTCGTGTACCAGCGTGCCAACGTGCCGGGCAGCCTGATCTCCATCCTCCAGGAGTTCGCGGCGCGCACCATCAACCTGTCGAAGCTCGAGAGCCGGCCCACGAAGTCGGGGGGCCTGGGCGACTACTGCTTCATCATCGACTTCGAGGGTCACGTCGCCGACGAGCTGGTGGCCGACACGCTTCGCGACCTGCGGGTGAAGCACGGCGGGGTGAAGTTCCTCGGCTCCTACCCGGCCGGCACGGGCAAGGGCGCCGAGCTGCGCCGCGAGGCCGACGCGGCCTGGCGCGAGGCCGACGAGTGGCTCGCCGACCTCCGCGCTCGGGTCGGGGCCGGCCCCCTCGGTGGCGTCGGCGGGCCGGGCGGCGCTGGCTAGCCTCGCCACCGGAGGGATGGCAGAGCGGACGATTGCGGAGGTCTTGAAAACCTCTGGGTGATGAGCCCCGCGGGTTCGAATCCCGCTCCCTCCGCCACCGGCCACGGCCGCCCACCGGTGACGGGCTGTGTACCATCCGCGGAGGACACGGAGAGGTGCCGGAGCCAGGTTGATCGGGGCGCCCTGCTAAGGCGTTGACGGGTGCAAACCCGTCCGTGGGTTCGAATCCCACCCTCTCCGCTCGGCGGTGGCGTCAGCCGCGGAGGTGCTTCAGGGCCTCCCGCTTCGAGAGCCCCGACAGCTCGGCGTCGTGCTCGGCCACGAACCGGCGGACCGCGTCGGGGTCGGTGCGGGCGTAGTCGCGCAGGGCCCAGCCGATGGCCTTGCGGATGAACCAGCGGGTGTCGCCGGCCCGGGCCGCGCACCAGCGGAAGAGCACCTCGTGGTCGGTGCGCTCCTTGGCGCCGAGCTGGTGGAGGATGGCGGCGCGCGCCAGCCACAGGTCGTCGCCGGCGACCCAGCCCTCGAGCTGGTCGCGCCGCGACGGGGTGGCGGCCACCAGCGGCCCGACCACGCGGGCGGCCAGCACGTCGACCGTGTCCCACCACGACTTGGTCGTGATCAGCCGCTCGGCCACCGGGAGGAAGCCGGCCGAGCAGGCGCGGACGTGCTGGCGGAGCTGGTCGCAGGCGAGGTACTGCCACTCGCGCTGGTCGCGCGCCCAGCACGCCGCGGCCAGCTCGGCCAGGTCTGCCTCGTTGGGCGAGGCGAGCCCGCTCGCTGCGGCCCGGGTGATCGCCCGCCGGGCCGGCGTGGGGACGCCGTAGAAGGGGAACCGGTCCTTCATGTAGCGGCGCATCTCCGCCGCCCGGCCGGGGTCGGCGGCGGCGTCGAAGGCGGGAGCGGCCCGCTCCACGAGGAGCGCGGTGCGGCCGGGCCCCGCCGCCGGTCTCACGTGGCCGGCGCGTCCGGCCGGAGGTCGAGGGCCAGGGAGTTCATGCAGTAGCGCAGCCCGGTCGGGCGGGGGCCGTCGTCGAACACGTGGCCCAGGTGCGAGCCGCAGCGGCCGCAGCGCACCTCCACCCGCCGCATGCCGTGCGACACGTCGACGTGCTCGGTGACCGCGCCCGGGGTGATCGGCTCCCAGAAGCTCGGCCAGCCCGAGCCCGACTCGTACTTGGTGTCGGATCGGAACAGGGGGGCGCCGCAGCCCGCGCAGGTGAAGGTGCCGTCGTCGTGGGAGTCGACGTACTCGCCGCTCCACGGGCGCTCGGTGCCGGCCCGGCGGAGCACCTCGTAGCGCTCGGGCGGGAGCCGCAGGCGCCACTCCTCGTCGGTCTGGGGGATGTCAGCCATGGGCCCAGGCTACGGGCGGCGGATCGCGGCGGCTCGGGTCAGTCGGCCCTGGTCATCACGTTCTTCGGCGGGAACTCGCGGTACGTGCGCAGGTGGTTCACGATCCCGCTCAGGAACGACTCGTTGTAGGCCAGCTTGCGGGTGAGGTAGCTGTGCCGCTCCTTCGGGTCGAGGTACAGGTTGTAGAGCCGGGCGTAGGTGTAGTGCTGGGTGACGCCGGTGAAGCCGCCGGGCCCGGCGACGTCGGTGTCGTCGTCGCTGGTGGAGGCGAGCATGAACTTGTACTCGCCCACCCGCAGGGCGGAGAGGGTGTCGAGCAGCCAGTAGTAGTGGTACTTGCGGTTCGACGTGCCGTCCGGGGCCAGCAGGAACGACGTCTGGTCGACGCCGTCGACGAACCGGTCGGTGGGGATGTCGTCGAGGGCGCCGGCCAGGGCCAGCGCCGTGGTGAACACGTCGCTGAAGGCGAACAGGCCGTCGGTCTGGCGGTCGGGCTCGATCATCCCCGGCCACGCGAAGATCCCCGGGACGCGCACGCCGCCCTCCCACGTCGAGCCCTTGGCGCAGCGGAACGGCGTGTAGGCGGCGTCGGGCCAGTTCTCCATGTGCGGCCCGTTGTCGGACGACACGAACACCACGGTGCGCTCCAGCTGGCCGGTCTCCTCGAGGGCGGCGATCAGCCGGCCGACGATGTCGTCGAGCTCGATGATCGTGTCCTTGTAGGGGTGCTTGGCCGGCGACGAGCCGAGGAAGCGCTCGTGCGGGTAGTTGTCGAAGTGGGCGCCGCGGGTGCCGTGGTAGAGGAACCAGGGGCGCTCGTCGTCGGCCATGCGGCCGATGAAGTCGATGGAGTACTCGGCCCACTTGTCGTCGAGCAGCGAGAGCACCGGGATGGTGACCTCCTCCACCGGCTCCACCTCGCGCCCTCTGGTGGCATGCACGAAGCAGCGGTTGAAGGGCTGGTTCTTCAGCCAGTCGGTGCGGGCGGCCGAGTAGACGAGCTCGGGGAAGAAGGCGGGGTCGCGCCACTCCGAGTACATGTCCGACACCGACAGGAAGCCGTAGAAGTCGTCGAAGCCCACGTGCTGGGGCTGGCTGGCCCGGTTCTCGCCCAGGTGCCACTTGCCCACCGCCTGGGTGACGTAGCCGGCGTCGGAGAGCAGCTGGGCCAGGGTGATCTCGCCCTGCAGGCCGCCGGGCTCGCCGTACATGGGCGGGCGCTGCAGGCCGTGGCGCATGGGGAGCCGGCCGGTGAGCAGCGTGGCCCGGCTGGGCGAGCACGAGGGCTCCGAGTAGCACGACGTGAGCAGCAGGCCCCGGCGGGCCAGCTTGTCGATGTTGGGGGTGGGCGCCCCCACGGCCACCCCGCCGCCGTAGCACCCGAAGTCGCCCCAGCCCACGTCGTCCATGAGGATCACCAGCACGTTGGGCCGCCGGCCGCCGGTGCGGGCCGCGAAGTCGGCCAGCTTGGCCTGGGCCGCCTCGTGCTCCTCGGGGAAGACGAACTGCGGCTCCCGGTGGTCGGCCACCGTGGTCGTGGGCGAGGCGATGGGATCGAAGGACACGGTTCCCCCCTTTGTCGTGGCCGGCAGCGTAGGGGGTCACGGGTGCCCGGATGGCGCCCCGGCCGGGCGAGCGGGCACACTCGGGTCGTGGCCAACCCCGCTCCCGCGTCGTCGCCCGCCTCTGCGCCGGCTCCGTCGTCGCCCGGCACCGGCGAGCGCCGGGCGCCGGTGTGGCTGCCGCCGCTGCTCGACCTGGCCTGCCTGCTGGCCTTCGTGTGGGGGGGACGCAGCAGCCACGGCATCGACGGCGACGGGTCCTGGTTCCTCGAGGTGCTGTGGCCGTTCGCGGTGGGCTGGTACGCCGTGGCCCTCGCCGCCCGCCTGTACACCGCCCGCACCCAGCGGCTCGCCCGCCTGGCCGCGGTGTGGGTGATCGGCCTGCCGGTGGCCTGGGCGCTGCGGGCGGTGGCGCTCGACCGGCCGTTCTTCACCACGTTCCTCGGGGTGTCGGCGGCCTTCATCGTGGCCACCACCGGCGGTTGGCGGCTCGTCGGGCTGGGCCT
Organism: Acidimicrobiales bacterium; assembly: GCA_016716005.1. Classification (NCBI taxonomy): domain Bacteria; kingdom Bacillati; phylum Actinomycetota; class Acidimicrobiia; order Acidimicrobiales; species Acidimicrobiales bacterium. Next base: position 1,954,503 of record JADJXE010000001.1, on the reverse strand, counting down.
GGGCCGGCTCCGCCGGCGCTGACCCGCTCAGGCGGGCCCGAGGCGGCGCAGCGGGGGCACCTGGGCGGGTGGCTGGCGGCGGGGCGGGAGGCCGTCGAGCAGGTCGGCGGTGATCCTGGCCACCTCGGCGACGGCCTGCTCGAAGCGATCCTCGGTGGCCGGTGACGGCTGGCGGATGCCGCTCACCTTGCGCACGTACTGGCGGGCGGCCGCCTCGATCTCGGCGGTGGTGGCCGGCGGCTCGAGCCCCCGCAGCGTGGTGATGTTCCGGCACACGGTTCTCCCTCCGGCGGCGGGTGTGGCGGGGCAGGGCCCCGATCGAACCCGGGACACCCGCCGACTACACTTCCCCGGTCCACCCTGCGCTCGTAGCTCAACGGATAGAGCATCTGACTACGGATCAGAAGGTTGGGGGTTCGAGTCCCTCCGAGCGCGCTGAGGAAAGAGCAGTTCAGTAGGGGTGCGGGGACACGTCGCGTCGTCGGCCGACCAAGATCACGACGGCGACCACAATGCCCCACAGGAGGATCCCACCGGGTCCGATCGGGTCTGAACCCTGGAACATCGTGGTACAGGCCGACACGCCAGCGACGAACGCCACCGCTGCGAGCATCCAGTGGCCCCAAAGGTCGCTGCGGGCCAGGAGCCAGGCGACGACCAGCATCGAGATCCCCAGCAGCACGCTCGCCGTCGCATGGAGGCCGTCTCGCGAGAGCACCATTGCCTGGGCTACGCCAGGATCAAGATGCTGGGAGACGTCGTTCTCCGTCGTCCCGATCGTCGGCCACGCCAGCACACCCTCCGCCGCCACGTAGAGCGCGATGGCGGCGCCTGCCAGCGTCATGGAGAAGACAGCGGCAAGATCGAGCCGTCGGCACGCCGCGCGCACCACCGACAGGACCAACAACAGCCACAGGGCCCAAGAGCCGATGGCCACGGTGGCCCTGAGCGGTATCCGGGATAACCCGTCGACGTAGAAGTCGATGAAGTCCTGTGCCGGCGCGTCGAAGGGCGGAGCGTCCTGGACTGGCCAGCCCACCACGGCGTTCGCGAGCCAGAAGTACGGCGCAAGAGCGAGCCCCGCGACTACCGCAACCACGCTGGCCCGGCGCCGCGCCGCTGCCACCTCAGCACTGCGTCCCGGTTCCTCAGCGATCGACATCTCCGTCAGTATCGACCCTCTCGTCGCGGACTTGCCGCGACATGCCCTCAACCGTCGGGTCTGGGCGTTGGGCTTCATCGGCCGAGCGTCACCGAAACCTGACTCGGACCGTACCGCAACGTTCGTGGCCCGTACCCTGTCACCCATGACCGACGTACGGGCGACCCCGCTGCGGGAGTTGGTGGAGGCTCGCCGGGAGGAGATCAAGGCCATCGTGGCGCGTCACCACGGCCGGTCGGTCGCCATCTTCGGCTCGGTGGCCCGCGGGGACGAGCGGCCTGGCAGCGACATCGACTTCCTCGTCGAGCTCGCTCCCGGAGCTCGACCCTTCGAGATCCTGTCCATCGGTGCCGAGCTCGAGGAAGCGCTCGGGGTGAAGGTCGACGTCGGTACACCGGACTCGCTCAGGGATCGGCTGCGAGACCAGGTCCTCGCGGAGGCCGTGCGCCTGTGAGCAGACACGACAGGGCACGTCTTGATGACATCGCCGACGCGATCAGCGCGATCCAGGGATACCTCGAACGAGGCGACCTCCACGACGGCTTGGTCTACGACGCGGTGCGTGTTCGCCTCATCGAGATCGGCGAGGCCGTCAAGGCCATCAGCCCGGACCTGCTCGAAGAGGCGCCGAGCATCCCGTGGAGAGAGATCGCTCGCATGCGCGACCAAATGGCCCACCACTACTTCGACACCGACCACGCGATCGTGCAGGACGTGGTCGACACCGAGCTCGGACCTCTGCTCGATGCCGTCCGCTCGCTGATCACGCGAGTGGATGGAGACGACGTCGGGACGTGATCCCTGGCAATCCCGCTGGCAATCCACCGGGCGTCACGGAGCCGGATTCCGCAGCACTCGCCGGACCGGACGCCCCACCTGACCTGCTACAACAGCAGGAGACAACACCAGCCGGACCCGACGGATGCGCCTACGGATCAGAAGGTTGGGGGTTCGAGTCCCTCCGAGCGCGCTGACCAGGATCCCTGATAGGAGGCGGTTTCCGATCCGGAGGCCGCCTCGTGCGCGTCCAGGATCGGGCCGACTTCTAACGGGTCTTCGAACGGATCGGTTGGGATGGACTGCGACCGGGCGGGCTGAGCCGCTCGGGACGGTGCGGGGCCGAGCAGTCCACGTCGAGGAGTCCGCCATCGATCCACTCCCTCTCGGGCTCACCGACCCGGAGCCGTGGCAATCAGGCGGACGCCGAAGCCGCGAAACGCGCCGTCCGACCCCGCCAGTACCGAGGTGGACAGATGCCATGACGCCGCATGAAGAGGAGATCAGTGCCGAGCAGGCCGCCGACTTGCTGAGCGTGTCTCAGCCCTACCTCGACGGGCTGCTCGATGGCGGTGAGATCCCCTCGCCGAGGTCGGCGGTCGGCGTTTGCTCCAGCGCTCCGACGTGGTGCGCTTCCGGGGTCTCGACCAAGCCCGGCGCCTCGATGCCGTGAACGCCCTCGCCGCGGAGGCCCAGGAGCTCGGCATCTACTGATCGGCTTTGCCGAAGCCCTCGCCGAGGAGGCGGTCGAAGACCAGGGCCGCTTCGGCCTGCATGCCCGGGAGGACGTGCTGGTACACGTTGAGCGTGAAGCCAGGGCTGGCGTGGCCGAGACGCTCGGACACGACCTTCACGGGGACCGCGGCCTTCAGCAGCAGGGTGGCGTGCGTCTGCCGAAGGTCGTGGAAGCGGATGCGGGTCAGGCCGTGCTGGGCCACGAGCCGATCGAACGTCCGGGTGACGTACTCGGGGTGGATCGGATCACCGTCGGGCCGGGCGAACACCAAGCCCTTCGGATCAAAGCCCTCGCCTGCATCAGCGGCAGCCTTCTCGAGGGACTCCCGTCGTCGCCGCAGCGCATCGAGTGCGGTGCCGGACATGTCTATGGTCCGGCGGGCCGTGCGGGTCTTCACGTCGGCGAAGTGCACCGTCCAGCCCACCACCGGCAGCGCCCGGCGGATGGTGACGGTCGAGCGCTAGGAGTCGATGTCGTGCCAACGAAGCCCGAGCAGCTCGCCCCGGCGCATCCCCGTCTTCGCCGCGATCGTGAACACGGTGTGGTGGCGATGATCGACGGTGGCATCGAGGAACCGGCACAGCTCATCGGCCTCCCACACGTGGATGATGGGCGGCCCACCATCGGCCGAAGGGGCCGGCGGGTCGGTCGACCGCCGCTGAGTTCTCCCCACAGGCCTACTCGCCACGATCACGCCCCGCTGATATCCGATGAGCCGTGATGCTGCGGATTCGAGAGACCTCGCGATCAAGCGACTCAGGGAGAAACGCGACTTCAAGTCACACTTGGCGGTGTACGTCGTGGTCAACGCGTTCCTGTGGTTTCTCCGGGCATTCACGGACTCCGAGAAGACACGGGTTCCGTGGCCGGTCTGGGTCACCCTTGGATGGGGCGTCGGCGTTGCGATCAATGCCTGGGCAGTGTTCGGCAGGCGCCCGATCACCGAGGATCACATCCAGAGAGATGGAGCGCAATCGCGGGGTGGTCAATGTCGATCGCGACCGCCACCCGGACTCACCCTGACAACCCTCTGCTGCCTTCGCTGCTCGAACAGCCAGAGCCACCGCATGCGATGGCTTGGTTCGCCCGAGTCGTTGACCGGAGGGATGATGTCCACGACCATGTTGACAAGCCCAGAGACGATGTCCACGGCCAAGAGCGTGATGAAGACCCTGCTGCCCCTCTTCGGCTGGTGTGTCCTCGTCCCTGTGGCGCTGTTGGCGCTGCTTCGCACTCCCCTCGAGGCCGGCCTGGCGGCGGCGCTGGTGGGTGGGCTGGCGAGCGTCTCCGGGGTGTGGTCACGAACGCTGCGGCCCATGGCTCCGTTGACGGCCGCAACGAGCGCCGTGAGCTGGGGGGCGAGCGCCGCCCTGGCGGCGTGGCTGGCGAAAGGGCCGTGGCTGGTGGTGGCTTTCCCGCTGGCGATGGTGGCCGCGGTGCTCCCCCTGCGGCTCATCGGGGCGCCCCGGTTCGTGAACAACCCCCTGGCGCGCACCCAGCAGCCATGGCTGGCGGTGGTGCACACGGCGCGGCTGGGCGGCGATCTGATGACGACGGCGGTGCTCGCGACCGCGAGCACGTCGGTGGCGCTGGCGCTGGGTGGCCACCTCGGAGCGGCGGCGGCCGGGACGGGCTTCGTGGTGGCGGTGCTGACGTTCGGCTGGGCGAGCCTGAGGCGCGCCACGGCCCGGGCCGGGCAAGGCAGCCCTTGTCGCGTCGCGGCGGTGGTCGTCGACGGCAAGCCGCCGGAGCACGGAGAGCCCACCGGGGTGGTCTCTACCGAGTCGCCTGAGTACCGCGACGTGGAGGGAACGCTGGCGCGCTACCGGCCTCACGTCGAGGAGGCCGCGCGTCAGGGCGCCAGGGTGATCGTGCTCCCCGAGGCGAGCGTCGTTACCGAGGCCGGTGGGCCGGCGCGCTGGTTCGCGGGGGTGGAGGCCTGGGCCCGAGCGCTCGACGTGGTGATCGTCGCGGGCTTCTTCGACGCGGCGATCCCGTTGAACACGCTGGCGGTGATCGACAAGAGCGGCGTGGTCGGGCGCTACGAGAAGCAGCACCCCGCCCGCGGGGCCGAGCCGCCCCGCCTGGCCAAGATGGAGGTGGGCCCTCACCGGCTGGCCACCGGAGCGGCGCTGTCGACGGCCATCTGCGTCGACCTCGACTACTCCGACACCGCGCGCTCGGCGCGGCGGGCCGGGGCGCTCCTCGCGGTGCCGTCGAACGACTGGTTCGGCGGGTTCGAGGTCCTCCACCATCACAGCGCGGTGTGGGCTGCGGTCATGGCCGGCGTTCCCGTCGTGCGCTCGACCGGGCACGGCATCTCCTCGATCCGCGACGGCGCTGGCCGCGTGCTGAAGCAGCAGAGCAGCGCGGGCGGCCCGGTGGTGCTGGTAGCCGACGTGCGCTGCTGACCACTGGCCAGCACAGCACAACGATCCCCGGTAGACGTAGCCGCGCGAGCCATTGCCAACTGCCAACGAACACGCACACAACAGCCAGAGTGCAGCGCGCCACCGCTCGGCACGGGCCACTCGGTAACGGCCCATACCGGGCGCCCCATGACAACGTCCCGCATGCTGGCGCGACATGCCCTCAACCGCCGGCTTGTGGCGCCTCTCGAGCGTCGAGGACTGCCCCCGAACCACGAGTGGAAGTGTCCCGAAGCCCCGGGACGGAGGGTGGCCTGCATATGCGCGCCGCTCACGGCCGAGCGCCGCCGAACTGCGACTCAGCCGGTCTCACAGCGTTGTGGCCCGTACTCTGTGACCATGACCGACGTCCAGGCGACGCCGTTGCGGGAGCTGGTGGAGGCCCGTCGCGAGGAGATCAAGGCCATCGTCGCTCGCCATCACGGACGATCCGTCGCCATCTACCTGTGGCTCGGGGAGACGAGCGGCCGGGCAGCGACATCGACTTCCTGGTCGAGCTAGAACCCGTTGCCCGACCGATCGAGATCCTCTCGATCGGCGTCGAGCTCGAGGAGGCCCTCGGCGTGAAGGTCGATGTCGGCACACCGGCGTCACTGCGGGAGCGGCTGCGCGACGAGGTCTTGGCCGAGGCTGTTCCGCTTTGAGCCGCCAGGACGAGGCTCGTCTGCGCGACATCCTCGAGTCCCTCGAGGCGATCCGGGACCATCTCACGAGAGGCGATCTCCACGACGGCCTCGTCTACGACGCGGTTCGCGTACGTCTCATCGAGATCGGCGAGGCGGTGAAGGGCATCGATCCCAGCCTCCTGGAGGGTGCACCGGGCTGCCGTGGAAGGAGGTCGCCCGCATGCGGGACCACTTCGCGCACCGCTACTTCGACACCGACCACGCAATCGTGCAGGACGTCGTTGGCAACGACGTCGGACCGCTCGCAGGGGCGGTGCAATCGCTGATCGATCGAATCAGCAGCGATGAGGCCTCCCCCTGATCGGGGGTTGGCAATCCCCTTGGCAATCCACCAGGCGTCACGGAGCCGGATTCCGCAGCACTCGCCGGACCGGACGTCCCACCTTAACGGAACTCGACACCACCTGACGGACCCGTCGGAAGCGCCTACGGATCAGAAGGTTGGGGGTTCGAGTCCCTCCGAGCGCGCTCAGGAGAGATTGGTTCAGTAGGGAGATGTACGTGCGTGATTGGAACCGACAAGTCGGTCTCTTACCTCGCTAGCCACAGATGAAGAGGGCTTGGAGAAGCCGGCGTACAAGTCCTGCGAACCGTGGAACGCCGGCGTGCTCGAGGTCATCCAGCAGGTCGTGGGGTGTCTTGGTTGGTCTGGTCTTCTCCGCTGCCAGCCGGATGAGGGTGTCGGCGACCTCGTCGGGCAGCTCCCCGACGACCTCGCAGAGGTAGGTGTCGGGATCAGTTACCCGCACGCCCCGCTTCGCGAGCGGTGCCGACGGGAAGTCCTTCACGTTCCTGGTGAGGATCGTGCACGGCTGCCGAGTGACGGCGGCGGCCATGTGCGCGTGGTCGTCGGCGTCCTTGCCCGGCATCTCCTCGATGAGGTGCTCGTACTCGTCCCGCTCGACCTTGCTGTCGGTGAAGAACTCGCGGACCGCCTTGGTGATCTGCGCCGCAGACTCCTGTGAGCGCTTCTGCTCCCTGACGATCACGCGCTCCCACTCGTCGAGCAGGTCGTCGGTCCAGAGGACCTCATGGACGCCGTCCTCGCTCAGGGCCAAGAGCAGATCCATCACCGAGAACGGGAACAGGACGTTGCTGTCCGCGAAGACACGACGCATCAGTACGGGAGGTCGGCTTCCTCCACCGTCGCCGCGATCCGCCGGCGGCCTTCCTTGCGCCGCTCGCGCTTCGCCTGGAACGCCAGGACGTCCGACAGCAGCACCCGCCGGTGCCGGCTACGAGGAAGCCGCTCGGAGGGGATCTCGCCCTCGTCGAGCAGGCGGACGATGAAGGGCCTCGACAGCCCGAGCAGCTCGGCCGCTTCCGCTGGAGTGAGGCTCACCTCCGATGGGAGCACCGTCACCGCGTGGCCGTCGGCCATCTCGCCGGCCGACGCTCGCAGCACCTCGACGAGGGCCCGGGGCAACGGCACCGAGGTACCGTCCGGGAGCTGGAGCGTGAACGAATGGGTCCGGCCGCGCACGGCACGAGCGACCTCGGCGGCCGACTCTCGCTCCGCCTTCTTCGGCTCGACCCGCACTGCGCTCGACAACACACTCGCCCGTGCCATCCCGGCACCTCCTTATCTGCAACAACCGTAACCCGGGCTCGTCCCGGTCGCTACCTGGAAGTCCCCCGGGACTAGCCCGGTCGCCGGCGGGACGACCGGGGCTTGGCACTCCGATCGGCACTCCACCGGCCATCACGGGGCCGGATCCGGCGGCGCCCGCCGGACCACGCACCCAACCTGACCTGACCTGCTACAACGGCACTCGACGCCCCTGATGGACATCGGGCCAGCTCCACGGGTCCGGACGCCGCCCCAGCCGGACCACCTCGGCGGGAGCGCCGGCGGCCTTCACCGCCCACGAGGAACGCCCGCGCGGCAGCAAGCACCAGTGGTCCGACCTCTTCGAGGTCGCCGTCGCGCAGCAGCCGGGCCGGTGAGCGGTCATCGAGATGCGGGTTCAGTCCCTGGAACCATGCCTCTACCACTCGGTGCGTCGTGCTCGCTGAGCAGCAGGGCGACCTGGAGCGCGAAGCGCAACCGGTCTTCGACCTCGGCCGACTTGACCTCTCGGGTTCCCTCGGCCCCACTGCCGCACAGCGCGGGTCTCGCGCACGCCGCCGAAGAGCCGCTCATGGCTGTGCCGACGCTGTGGGACGATCCGGACGGGAACCTCTGCGCTCATCGCCTGGCATGTCCGGCCGGGACATGGGCCGCACGGGATCGTCAGGTCTGCGGTGGTCCTTCGACGATCTCGCGTGCAAGGGGCAGCACCTCTTGTCGGGCGAGGAGGAGCACGTTGTCACCGGGATGCAGCACGGTTGAACCCTGCGGCACGGCGTAGTCGGCGCCTCGGCTGATGAGCACGACCAGCGCCCCCTGAGGGAGGCCGAGATCGACGAGCTGTCTTCCCGCAGCCGGGCCGTGCACGGACACGACGAGCTCATGGAGATCCGTCGAGCCGTCAGGCGAACCGACGAACTCGAGCGGTGCGACTCGTCGCTCGTGGAATGGGGTATCGACGTGCAGCCAGCGGGCCACAAGGGGAATCGTCGTTCCCTGGATCAAGACCGACGTGATGACGATGAAGAAGACCACGTTGAAGATCAGCTCGGCTTGTGGGGCGCCTTCCACGAGCGGGAACGTGGCCAAGATGATGGGCACCGCGCCGCGAAGCCCGACCCAGGAGACCATGAGCGAGGGACGGGCACCGTAGCGCCCCGGGAGAAGCACCGAGAGTGTCGCGATGGGCCTGGCGATGAGGATCAAGACCGCCGAGACGAGGAGCCCGCGAAACGCCACCGACACGACATCAGATGGGAAGACGAGCAGGCCGAGCATGAGGAACATCGAGATCTGCATCAGCCAGGCGAGCCCGTCCGCGAATCGCATCAAGCTCTTCTTGTGCAGGAACGAGAGGTTGCCCATGGCGATTCCGGCGACGTACACGGCAAGGAAGCCACTACCGCCGAGCAGCGAGGAGACTCCGTAGGTCAACAGCACGACGGCAATCAGCACGACCGGGTAGAGGCCCTCGTACTCGAGTCGCAGACGATTGATCACCGGCACCGCTGCACGTGCGACCGCGAATCCAACGGCGCCGCCGACCGTCATCTGCAGGAAGAACATCGGGACGACGTCGAGCAGTGTGGTGGAAGGCTCGACAACCATCTCCAAGAACGCGAGCGTCAGGAACACCGCCATCGGGTCGTTGCTGCCGGACTCGAGCTCCAAGAGGGGACGCAACGAACCCCGCAGACCGACGCTGCGCGACCGCAGCACCGCGAACACCGCGGCGGCGTCGGTCGACGAGATGATCGCCCCGAGGAGCAGTCCGACCTTCCACGAGACATCGAGGACAAGGGCTGCGACGCTTCCAGCGATGACGGCGGTCATCAGCACCCCGACCGTTGCGAGCAGGACCCCGAGGCCAGCCACGGGCCGGGCCTCTGACCAGCGCGTGTCGAGCCCTCCGGCGAAGAGGATGAACGCCAGGGCGACCACGCCTGCCGACTGGGCGATCTCATAGTCGTCGAACTCGATGCCGCCCAGGCCCTCGGAACCAGCGAGCATTCCGATCGCGATGAACAGCAGCAGCGCCGGTATCCCGAGGCGTGACGAAACCTTGCTCGCGAGCACCCCGATGAAGACCAGACCGGCAGCCACCGCCATCACGATGGCGGGATCCACAGCGCCAGTTCCCACGTCGCTCACCATCTCGTGATCGATGACCGCAAGGGCGTGCCCTGACCTGGTCGGCACACGAAGGAGCTCAGCAATCCGAGCCTGCCGTCACCCACGTCTCCGACGAAGACCTGGCAGCTGGTCATGTCTCTGGCTGGGGCACTTGCCCTTGGCCCCGGACGTAGTCCGTGACGTCGTCGATGTCGGCGGCTCTCGCTGCGATGACTGCTCGATCGCCTGGGCGGCAGCGGTGAGCCCGGTCTTCGATGAGCTCTGGCGTGGTGTCGCAGATGACTGCGAGCACTGACGCGTCCTCGCCGGGCAGCCTGATGTCCGCGGCAGCGGCACCAATGACCGGCGAGCAGTCGGTGAGGGTGATCGTGTCGACGACGACCTCATCGGCGGCCACACGATCTTCGCCCCGGGTGTCGAGCGTGAAGCGTGCACCGAGCAGGAGCGCGGCGAGCATCACGGCACGATCGGGCTCGAGCGTGATCTGCCAGGCCGGGGCGTCGTTCTGGCCCACGAGTCCGACGTGTCGTGTCCCGCTCCTGTCGGTGATGACGAACATGGTTCGGTCGTCGGCGAGTTCGAGGTCGTAGCGGACCCCGATGCCCGGTAGGTGCTGCTCTCGAACCTGGATCTCCATGTCGGGTTCCCTTCGGTGACATCAGGCCGGTCGGTGGCGGAGCCTCTTCTCTACCGCGACAACCATGGATGCGGCGGTGGCGACGGCCAAGATGCGCAGCCACGCGTCGGCCGCGATGGGAGCGGTCTGGAACACGGTGTTCATGAACGGTGCGTACGTGATGGCCAACTGGCCGAGCGCTTGGACGGCGACGCCCCCGATCACCCAGCGGTTCGAGAGGAATCCGACGTGCCACGCCGAGCGTGTCAGTGACCGGCAGTTGAACAGGTAGAAGGCCTCGACGGCCACGAACAGATTGAGCGCGGCGGTGCGGGCCTCGTCGAGGGAGGCCCCGTTGCCCTGTTCCCACTCGAACAGCCACCAGGCGCCGCCGACGAGCATGGCCGAGACGAGCGCGATCCGCATCACGAGTGCGCCGGTGAGCAGCGGCCGCCGAGGGTCCCGTGGTGGTCGCTGCATGATTCCGACTTCCTTGGGTTCGAACGCGAGCATGAGTCCGAGCGCCACCGCGGTGGTCATGTTGATCCACAGGATCTGCACGGGCAGGATCGGGAGGGCCGCGCCGACGAGGATGGCGACGAGGATGACGAAGCCTTCGCCCATGTTGGTCGGCAGGGTCCACACGATGAACTTCGTGAGGTTGTCGAACACGCCGCGTCCTTCCTCGACCGCGGCTTCGATGGTGGCGAAGTCGTCGTCGGTGAGGACCATGTCGGCGGCTTCCTTGGCCACTTCGGTGCCGCTGAGACCCATGGCGACACCGATGTCGGCCTGCTGGAGTGCGGGTGCGTCGTTCACGCCGTCACCGGTCATGGCGACGACGTGACCCCGGGCCTGTAATCCTTCGACCAGGCGGAGCTTCTGCTCGGGTGACACCCGCGCGAACACCGACGCCCGCTCCACGGCTGCGGGGTACTCGCCCGCATCGAGTTCGGCGAGCTCGGGACCGACGAGGATCGCACCCTGGTGGTGGTCGGCGATGATCCCGAGCTGACCGGCGATCGCTGCTGCCGTGGTGGCGTGGTCGCCAGTGATCATCTTCACGTCGATCCCGGCCGTGTGGCACGAGCCCACGGCGGCGATGGCAGCGGGACGGGGTGGGTCCAACATGGCCTCGAGACCGGTCAGTGTCAGCCGGCCCCCGAGCGCTTCCGCGGTGAACGATGCGTCGTCAGCGAACGAACCGGTCGCAACGGCCAGCACCCGCAGGCCGTCGCTTGCCAGCACCTCGGCGGCGTCGAGCACCTCCCGGCCGTCCAGCGACGAACACGCCCCGTCGCTGTGCATCCGCGTGCGGCACAACGCGAGGACCTGCTCGACGGCGCCCTTGGCGAACACCCGGCGCACGCCGCTGTCGACATCGTCATGCAGCGTCGCCATGTACTTGCGGTCGGAGCTGAACGGGATCTCCGCGACGCGAGGGAAGAGCTGCTTCGCGCTCTTCGAATCGAACCCGACCTTGCCGGCGGCCACGAGGAGCGCACCCTCTGTCGGGTCGCCGATCACGCTCCAGGAGCCTTCGGTGTCACGAAGTCGGGCATCGTTGCAGCACGCGCCAGCGGTCAAGGTCCACCGAAGCGCTTCGTCGTTGCCGAGGCACACCGCCGATCCGGAGGCATCTCGGACCTCGCCGACGGGCTGATAGCCGGGGCCGGTCACTTCGTATCGATGGTGGGGCGTCCAGATCGTCTGCACGGTCATCTGGTTCTCGGTCAACGTCCCCGTCTTGTCCGAGCACACCACCGTGGTGGAACCGAGCGTCTCGACGGCGGGCATACGGCGGATCACCGCCCGGCGACGAGCCATGCGGCTCACGCCGATCGCGAGGGTGATCGTCACCGCCGCCGGTAGCCCCTCGGGGATCGCGCCCACCGCGAGCGCGACTGCAGCGGTGAACGTCTCCGTGGCGTGCTGGCCCCGAAGCACACCCACTACGAAGGTCACCGCGGCCAGCGCCACGATCGCGACCGTGAGCACCTTGGAGAACCACGCGAGCTTGCGGGTCAGCGGCGTCGCCAGGTTCTGCGCCGTGCCGACAAGGCGGTGGATCTCGCCCAGCTCGGTCTCCGCACCGGTCGCGACGACCACCCCGGTGCCGGTCCCGTGCGTCACCAGGGTGCCGGAGTAGACCATGTTTTGCCGGTCCGCGACCGGGGTCGCTTCCGGCAGTGCCACCTCGTCCTTGGCCACGGGCAAGGATTCGCCGGTGAGCGCCGACTCGTCGACCTGCAACTCAGCGAGCTTCACCAGCCGCAGATCGGCGGGCACCTTGTCACCCGCTTCGATCAGAACGAGATCCCCGGGCACCAGCTCCTCGGACGGGACGGTCAGCTGGTGGCCGTCTCTGCGGACCCGCGCTTCGGTCCGCACCATGCGACGGAGCGCGTCGAGCGCGGCCTCGGCCTTGGACTCCTGCACGAACCCGACGATCGCGTTCACGAGCACCACACCGAAGATCACCGCAGAGTCGATCACCTCGCTCAGCGCGAGCGTGACCGCGGCTGCAGCCAACAGCACGTAGATCAACGGGTGTCGGAACTGGCGCAAGAGGCGCTGCGGCCACCCCGCAACGTCGGCCTCGGGCAGGGTGTTGCGCCCGAAGCGTTCCAAGCGAGCGGCTGCCTCGGCACTGCTCAGCCCGGTGCGCTGGTCGGTCTCGAGCAGCAGAAGCACCTCGTGCGCCGCCAGGGTGTGGTGGGCATCGGTGCCAGCGGAACGGACGAGGGACGACCCGTTGCGGTCGGAGTGCGAGATGGCCAACTCTGGACCCCCTCAGTCAGAGGAACGCGTCCACGTCGCCGACCAGACTTCCCGGCACTCCACGTTGCCCCACTCATCGTACCGATGCGCCCCACGCGACGACAGGGGCGAAGGACCTGGCGGTCACGCTCGCAGAGGCGAACGCCGAGCTCGACCGTCAAGGCCAGCAGCCTGGCGGAGTCGGGCCTCGGCTAGCGCGATCGGGGGGCCGGCTCCCATCTGCAGCGACTCGGCGAGCCGCTCAGCTTCGGTCGAGGCGCGCTCACGGTTGGCCTCCGTGGAGTGATCCCTGCCTTCCTGCGGTCGGTGTCGATGCCGCCAGGAAGCACGTCGACGTATGCCCGGATACGGGCAAATCCGCCTTCACCATCGTCGCGTCCGCTGCCTCCAGCCTCCCGCTTCCCCGATCCCGGGGACCTCACCCGCCGCCGCGCCTGCGGGCTGGGTGACCGAGAACCGGACAGGCGTTGCGATAGTAGGAATCCGGTACTACCGTCGTTCCGTGGCGGTGAAGAAGCTCTCGGTCGCGCTCGATGCCGAGGTCGCGGCTCAGGTCGTCCGCGCGGCGGAACGTGCCCGGGTCAGCGTGTCGGCGTGGCTGAACCACGCCGCGGAGAACGAACTGGCAGTCGAAGCGGGCCTCGACGCCGTGCGTGACTGGGAAGCCGACCACGGTCCGCTCACCCCGGAGGAGCTCGCCGCCGCCGACGCCTTGCTCGACCGCGTACTCGACGCGGCCCGTCGAGCCAGCTGAGCAAGTGGGCGGCATCACCTACGACACCGGGGCGCTGCTCGCCGCGGACCGCAACGACCGCCACGTGTGGGCACTGCACCGTCGTGCCCTCGAACGGGGCCGACGTCCCGTCGTGCCCGCCGGCGTGCTCGGCCAGGCCTGGCGCGGCGAACCCCAAGCCGAGCTGTCCCGCTTCCTGAAGGGCTGCCGCGTCGAACCCCTCGACGACAAGCGCGCCCGCGCCGCCGGAACGGCCTGCGCCCGCTCCGGCACCGCCGATGTCATCGACGCCACCGTGGCCATCGGCGCGATCGCGCGAGGAGATCTGGTGGCGAGCTCCGACAGCGACGACATCCGCCGACTCGCCGACGCCCTCGACGCCACACTGGAGATCGCTCCCGTCTGAAGAGGCGCGGACGGATGGTGCTTGGGTCGGGCCGCCACACCGGACGACAACCCTCCACCGCAGTCGACGCCACCCGCGGGGACGAACGGCCGGGCAGCGACATCGACTTCCTCGTCGAGCTCGAACCCGACGCGCGACCGTTCGAGATCCTCTCCATCGGTGTCGAGCTCGACGAAGCACTCGGCGTCAAGGTCGACGTCGGAACCCCGGAGTCGCTACGGGAACGCTTGCGCGACGAGGTCCTGGCCGAGGTCCTGCCGCTTCGAGCCGCCAGGACGAGGCTCGGCTGCACGACATCGTCGGTGCCATCCACTCGATCCGAGGTCACTCTGACAACGAACTCGATCCACTCCTCGACGCGGTGCGCTCCCTGATCGATCGGACGAGCCGGGACGACGACGCGTCCTGACCAGGGCGCCGACCCGGACCGTCCCGGTCGGCGCCGGGACGTCGAGGAGTCGGCAAGAACTTTGACAGCGGCTGGGTGACCCGCGCCGGCGGCAACCAGGCGATCCGCACCGGGCCCCGTGGCGTCTGCCGCGACTGGTCGCGAGCCATCTACCGGCACCACTCCCATCTCCAGGGGTTGGCGTTCGGTTCAGCCGTGTGGGGACCGGGTCGTTGCCTCGCGCTCTGGGAACGCGCCGCCCCGGCGTTTCCGGCCGCGCCAGCCGCAACCCGCCAGCTCGACGACCCCGCCCTCAGCCTTGCGGTCATGGACGCCGCCCACCGACTCGGCACCTTCGTCCTGTGACCGCCGATCAGGGTCCCAGCCAGCCGCCGAATCGGGCGGGATCGGCATGGTGCCGCGACGCTCCCACTGACCGGGCCGGCTGTCCCGATGCACGCTCCGGGAACGTTCGGGTGCTGTCGGGGCCTTGACACCGTCGGGTGGACCCGGGACAGCATTCGGACGTGGCCGCTCAGGAGGGTCGGGACGGGCAGGAGCTGTCCGAGACCCGGGAACGCAATGCTCGGCTCTTCGACGCGGTGGCTCCCAGCTACGACGGCGTCGGGGTCGCCTTCTTCGTCCCGATCGCCACGGGGCTCGTGGACGAGCTGGCTCCGGCCACCGGCGAGCGGGTCGCGGACATGGGGTGCGGCAAGGGAGCGTTGCTCCTGCCCGCAGCCCGAGCCGTCGGCCCCGCCGGTCGGGTCGTCGGCATCGACGTCTCCGCCGGCATGGTGGCCGCAGCGCGGGCGGCCGCTCGGGAGGCGGGGCTCGATCACGTCGAGGTGACCGTCGATGACGCGCAGGCCCCGGCGCTGCCGCCACGATCCTTCGACGTCGTCGCCTCCTCGCTCGTGCTGTTCTTCCTGCCCGCCCCGCACGCGGCGCTGATCGCCTGGCGGGAGCTGCTGGTGCCCGGTGGGCGGCTCGGGGTCAGCTCGTTCGGCCCGCAGGACGCCACGTGGGAGTCGGTCGACGCCGTGTTCCGCCCGTTCCTGCCCCCGCGCATGCTCGACGCGCGCGTGAGCGGCGCGCAGGGCCCCTTCGCGTCCGACGCGGGGATGGCCGGCCTGGTCGAGGCGGCCGGCTTCGTGGACGCCCGGACCCGCACGCTGGACCTCGCGGTGCACTTCGCCGACGCCGACCAGTGGCACGCGTTCACCCTCTCGACGGGGCAGCGGGCCATGTGGGCGGCCGTTCCCGACGAGGAGCGGCCGAACGTCCGTGCGGAGGCCGAGCGCCGGCTGGCCGCGGCGGCCGTCCCGTCCGGTGGCTTCGTCCTGCGCCAACAGGTGCGCTACACGCTCGCGAGCCGTCCGGGCTGACCCGAGACAGCAGGGGCAGGCCGATCGCGTCGGCGTGCGCTCGCTCAGCCTGGGGACCGCAGCACTAGGTTCGCGGGCATGCCAGGTGTTCAGCACGCGGGTGGAGCCGGTCGGGCACGCTCGGACCTGCCCGACGAGCTGACCGTGCGAGGCGTGCTCCCGCCGGCATCGTGACGCAGCAGCCGGAGGCGACGCGATGAAGCGCTGGTTGCCGCTGGTGGCGCTGGCCGGCGCCCAGTTCGTCATGGTCCTCGACCAGTCGGTCATGAACGTGTCGATCAGCCAGCTCGTCGCCGACTTCGACACGACCGTCACCGTGATCCAGTCGGTGATCACGCTCTACTGCCTCGTCATGGCCATGTTCATGCTCACGGGGGGCAAGATCGGCGACATCATCGGGCGTCGGCGGGCCTTCATCATCGGCCTGATCGTGTACGCGTGCGGCTCGGCCGTGACGGCGGCAGCGCCGACGGTGACGGTCCTGGCGCTGGGATGGTCGATCCTCGAAGGCCTCGGTGCGGCGCTGGTGCTCCCGGCCCTGGTCGCGCTGATCGCGGGCAACTACGACGGGCGTGAGCGCAAGGTCGCGTACGCGGTGATCGGTGGTGTCGCGGGCGCGGGCATCGCAGTGGGCCCCATCGTCGGCGGCTGGGCCACCACCGAGCTGAGCTGGCGGGTGGTCTTCGTGGGCGAGGTCGTCATCGTCCTCGGCATCCTCGCCATGACCCCCTTCGTCGGCGACGCTGTCCGTGCCGGCGCCAAGCCCCGGCTCGACGTCGTCGGCACCGTCCTGTCCGCCACCGGTCTCGGTGCCATCGTCCTGGGCACCCTCCAGTCGAGCACCTGGGGATGGGTGAAGCCGAAGGACTCCCCCGTGGAGCCGTTCGGCTTCTCCCTGACCCTCTTCGTCATCGGCGGCGGCGCGGCGCTGCTGTGGGGGTTCGTGCGCTGGCAACGACACCGCGAGGCGACGGGGAGCGACCCGCTGGTGCACCTCGACCTCGTGAAGATCCCGCCGCTGCGATCCGGTCTGATCGGCCTGTTCGCCCAGAACCTCATCCTCATGGGCGTGTTCTTCACCGTCCCCCTGTACCTGCAGCTCGTCCTCGGCCTCGACGCCCTCGAGACGGGCATCAAGATGCTGCCCGTCTCCATCACGATGTTCGTCGCGTCCGCAGCTGGTTCGCGCCTCTCGTCCCGCTACCCGGTGCGGTCGATCGTCAGGGCCGGACTGACCACCACCGCGGTCGCGGCCGTCGCCCTCCTCGTCACCATCCGACCGGACCTGGCCGACGCCGCCTTCGCCCTCTCCATGGCCGTGCTCGGCGCAGGGATGGGGCTCCTCGCCTCCCAGCTCGGCAACGTGGTCCAGTCGTCGGTCGACGCGTCGGGGCGGGGCGAGGCCGGCGGCCTGCAGTTCGCTGGCCAACAGCTCGGCTCCTCGCTCGGGGTGGCCCTCATCGGGGCGATCGTGCTGGCCGGACTCACCGGTGTGTTCGTGTCGGAGATCCAAGCCGACGAGCGCATCAGCGACGAGGTCGCGGCCCAGGTCAGCGTGGCCGTCGGGTCCGGCATCGACTTCGTCGCCGCCGACCAGGTCGAGGCAGCCACCCAACAGGCCGGACTCGACGACGCCACCAGCCAGGCGATCGTCGACGACTACCAGGAGGCCCAGCTCCAATCGCTCAAGGCCGGCCTGCTGGCCGCAGCGTTCCTTGCGCTCGTCTCCCTCGCCTTCACCCGAGACCTGCCGAACGAGGTGCCGTCGTCCGACGAAGAGCCCGCGGACGAAGAGATGGTCACCTGACGGAGCGCGTGTCTCGGCCTGGCGGGTCGTTGGCCATCGCGGAGTCCGGCCGCCGCCGACCCGCCCATGGTGAGAGCGGAAGCGCAGCGCCTGCAACGATGACCTGATGATCGACGGCCCCGAACCCGCAGCGAGAGCCCCCCGGCCCGCTCGACGAGGCGAGCGTCGATGGCCGATGGCGGTGGGGGTGCTCGCCGTCGGGGCTCTCCACGCCGCGCTGCCGTCCGACTTCCGGCCGATGCCCACCTGGGTCTTCCAGGCGTTCCTGCTGGCCTTCCTGGCCGTGCTCGTCATCGGTGACCCCGGCCGGATCGACCGGGACAAGCCGTGGCTGCACGCCACGACGAGCGTGATGATCGGGGTCATCACCGCCGCGAACACGGCGGCTGTCGTCCGCCTCGTTCGCGGCATCCTCGACGGGGCCCGGTTCACCGACGCCAGCGAGCTCCTGCGCATCGGCGTCATCGTCTGGCTCGTGAACGTCATCGCGTTCGCCCTCTGGTACTGGGATCTCGACAGCGGTGGTGCCGCGGCCCGGGCCAGTGGCCGCCAGCAGACCACCCGGGCCTTCGTCTTCCCGGAGACGGACCTGCCCGAGCACGCCGCCGACGCGTGGTTCCCGCACTTCGTCGACTACCTCGCGCTGTCGTTCAACACGGCCACTGCGTTCAGCCCCACCGACGTGTCGGCCGTGAAGCCCTGGTCGAAGCTCCTCGTGATGACCGAGTCGATGACCTCGCTCGTGGTGGCCCTGCTGGTGCTGGCCCGCGCGGTCAACATCTGGCCGTCGGGACCATAGGACCCCTGCTGCCGGCAGCCGGGGCTCGTCGGGCTTCAGTCCCTCCACGGTGGCCGAAGACGTGCCCGCAAGCCGTGCTCTGCGCCCGCCCGCTCTCGCTCGACAGGGGGCAGCGCCACCTCCTGCTCGGCGCCGTGCTCGTACCCGTCGAGCAGGGCGAGGCCGTCGCCGCTCCAGAACCGCCCCGGGTCGTACCAGTTCACGGGGCGGCCCTCGGGCAGCAGGCCCATCCGGGTGAGCGTGAGCGCGGCGAGCTCGGCGCAGTAGACGATCTCGTCGCCGGCGTCGTGTCCGACGCGCCCGGCCACCCAGCGGCGCGCCATCCGGGGGCCGGTCGGGAACGGCCTGCCGTCGTACTCGTCGATCACCTCCAGCAGGCGTCGCTCGTGGTCGGCCGTGAGCTCCGGGTTGATGTGGCGCGACCACGCCCGGTTGCCGAGGTCGCGCCAGCGCAGGGCGGCGTCCTCCAGCCGGTTGAGCTGGGCCCCGCGGTGGTGGTCGGCGCGCCAGACGTCGGCGAGCTTCGGGTCGAGGGCCGCGTGCCAGAGCAGCGGGGGCAGGTCGTCGACCACCACGACCAGGCCCACGTGGTTGACGGGAGCGTTGGTGGCGGCCTGGATGGCCCGGTCGGCCACCGTGCGGCCCCGGAACAGCCAGAGGTCGCCGGTGCGAGCCTGGGCCTGGGCGTGTTCCAGGGGGACGGGGGTCGCGGCCACGCCGTACCGTACGGCCCGTGCGGCGGTGGAAGTGGGTGGGGCTGGGTGCGCTGGCGGCCGTGGCGGTGGCGGGCACCGTGGCCGTGGTGCGGAGCCGCCGCCCCTGGGTGGATGCCGACGACACCGAGATCGGTCAGCGGCTCCACGCCCGGCTCGACGAGCTGCGCGCCGCAGGGCCGGGCGGGGAGGCCACCTGACCGGGCGGCGTGCGGAGAGGGGGCCTGCGCCGGAGCGGCTCGCTCACCCCACCCGGGCGCACTGGCCGCCGTCGACGGGCAGCACCACCCCGGTGACGAAGTCGGCCTCGTCGGAGGCCAGGTAGAGCGCGGCATGGGCCACGTCCCACGCCGTGCCCATCCGACGCCGCAGCGGCACCAGCCTGTCGCGCTCGGCCCGGATCTCGTCGCGGCTCATCCCCAGGGCGGCGGCCCAGGCGTCGACCGCCATGGGGGTGTCGATGAGCCCGGGCATCACCGCGTTGACCCGCACGCCGAACGCCGCGTTCTCCATGGCCAGCTCCTGGGTGAGCGCGTTCACCCCCGCCTTGGCCGTCTTGTACGCCACGATGGGCACGCTGCACACCGCCGCCGCCGACGACACGTTGACCACCGCGCCGGCCTCCTGGGCGCGCATCACCGGCAGCACGTGCTTGCAGGTGAGCCACATGCCCCGCAGGTCGACCTGGTGGATGCGGTCCCAGCTCTCGACCGTCAGGTCCAGCGCGCCGCCGTCGCCCGCACCGACACCGACGTTGTTGTGCAGCACGTCGATGCGCCCGAACCGCTCCACCGCCGCCTCGGCCGCCCGCCGGCAGTCGTCCTCGCTGCGCACGTCGGCCTCGAACGCCTCGGCGACGCCGCCGTCCCCGGCGATGAGGTCACAGGTCTGGCGTGCGGAGGCCGGGTCGCGGTCCACCGCGAACACGCGAGCGCCCTCCCGGGCGAACAGCAGCGCCACCGCACGGCCGTTGCCGATCGTCTCGCCCGGCGTCTGCCCGGCGCCGACGACGACCGCCACCTTGCCGGCCAACCGGCCGGTGCCCGACGGCGCGCTCACGCCGGGCACCCCCCGACGCCGGCCTCGCGCTCAGCACCGCAGGAGTCGAGCGCCATCGCCATCAGCACATACTGCCCAACCCTGAACGCCGGGTCGAGCAGCTGGCGGGCGTCGACGAGATCGGCCAGCGGGTCCCAGGTGGCATCCCTCGTGCTCGACGCGTGGGCCTTCCCGCGCCGGCCCAGGTGGTCAGCGGGTCGGGATGCGGACGAGGTCGGCGGCCCGGGCGTGCACGCCGGGCGCCGGGACGTGGGCGCAGGACGGGTCCTCGGCCAGTGGGTCCCCGGTCACTGCGTAGGCGTGGGAGCGAGAACCACCGCAGACCTCGCGGAACTCGCAGCGGCCGCACCGCCCCCCGAACCCGGCGGGGTCGCGCAACGACCGGAGGAGGGGCGAGTCGCGGTAGATCGCACGGAACGGCTGCTCACGCACCGAGCCCGCCGGCAGCGGCAGGAACCCGCTCGGGTAGACCGTGCCGAGGCGGTCGACGAACGCGAACCCCCGCCCGGCGTTCACGTTGAGCGGCGGTCGGGGGGCTCGCCGGTGCCCGTGCAGGCCGCCGAGGAGGGCAGTCGTGTCCGCCCGGAGCCTGGTGCGCAGCGGCCCGGGAGGGAAGGCGGCGTCGACGTCGTCCACGGCGGCACGTTGGATCGCCACCCTGCGGAAGTGCGGGGCTTCGGTCGTCTTGACGGCGACGTGGTCGGAGACGTCGTGCAGCCAGTGCAGCACCTCCTCCACCTGCTCGGCATCGCACGGTTCCAGCTGCCCACCGCGGCCGGTCGGGACGAGGAAGAACACGCTCCACAGCCATGCCTGCAGGTCGGCGACGGTGCCGAGGAGGGCAGGGAGCTCGGCCAGGTTGGCGCGGGTCACGGTCGAGTTGACCTGGAGGCGGAAGCCGACCTCGCGGACGAGGGCGGCCGCCTCGAGCGTGGCCTCGAAGACGCCGGGCACGCCACGCAACCCGTCGTGGGTCGCCGCCGTCGCGCCGTCGAGGGACAGCGAGACGGCACTGGCGCCGGCGGCGTGCAGCTCGGTGAGCCTGCTGCGGGTGAGCCGTGGCGTCACCGACGGCGACAGCGCCACGTGCAACCCGGCCGCGGCGCCGTGGGCGACGAGGTCGGCGAGATCCTCTCGTTCGAAGGGATCACCGCCGGTCAGCACGACGATCGGGCGGGGCGGGCCGTAGGCCGCCAGCTCGTCGAGGAGGTGTCGTCCCTCGTCGGTGCTCAGCTCCAGCGGATCGCGGTGGTGCTGCGAGTCGGCACGGCAGTGGGCACAGACGAGCTGGCACGCACGGGTCACCTCCCAGATGACGAGGAAGGGCCGCTGGGTCACGTCCTGGTGGAGGGTGCGGATCGGGCGATGTGTCGCGTCGGTCATCGGTCTGTGCGCTCCGGGCCGGAACGGCCACGGTCGGAGCGTGGTGTCCCGCCGCCGACGGCGACCGACTGCTGTGACATGCCGACTCCCTTCCAGCGCGCACGTCGAGCTCGCGACCCGGTCGAGGGTACCGGCATCCGCGGGAGTCGGCGGTCACGTCCGGTGGGGCGGCCGGCCAGCCGCTGCCCGACGTCGCTCGCGAGATCCTCCACGAGGTCCGCAGGACCAGGAGCGCACGTGGCGCAGGATCGTCGACGTGGAGACCTTCGTCGGCACCCCGGGGCAGCGCGACCGCTCGCGCTACATTGCTCCGTCGGCGAGTCTCTTTGCGAGGTTGGAAACGTGCCGGCTCCTCCCCTTCTCGTCTTCCTTCGACCGTGACGGCGCCCGTCAGGACCTTCGCCCATCCGCTGCGGATCGCCGCGGTGGCCGTGGTCGCGCTGGTGCTCTCGTACGTCGTGGCCGTGCAGGATCCGGTCCCGGACTGGGAGCTGCGCCTGACCCGCTGGGTCAACAGCGCGCCGGACTGGGTCGCCACGGCGACGTACCCGGTGATGCAGCTCGGCACGGTGTGGGCGCCGATCGTCGTCGCGGTGGCCATCGTGGTGCTCCGCCGAGACTGGCTGCTCGGCGCAGCCACGATCGTCACGGGGTTCGTGGCCTGGTTCGGGGCCAAGGCCGTGAAGAAGGTGGTCGAGCGGGACCGGCCCCTCACGTTCCTCCCCGAGATCATCGTGCGGGAGGGCAGGGGCACCGGGCTGGGCTACGTCTCGGGGCACTCGGCCGTGGCTGCCGCGACGGCGGTGCTGGCCATTGCCGCGCTGCCGCGCCGGGCGCGTCCGGTCGCTGTCGTCCTCGCCGGGGTGGTGGGCGTCGCCCGCATCGTCCACGGTGTGCACCTTCCGGCCGATGTCGTCGGCGGGTGGGCGGTCGGCGTGCTGCTGGGGCTCGGTGCGGTCGCGCTCGTCGACCGGTTCCCCGGCCGCGGGCAACGGATCGCACCGCCGGTCGTGGCCGGCGACGAGGAGGCCTGATGGACACGGTCACGTACGAGCACGACGTCCGCGGGTGGCCCCTGGGGGCGCTCGTCGGCGGCATCGTCGTCGCGGTGGCCGCGGGGGTGATCGCCAGCTCGGGTGACGTGCCGGGCTGGGAGCAGGCGATCTTCCATGCCGTCAACGACCTGCCCGACTGGCTACGCGGGCCGATGTGGGTGTTCCAGCTGGCCGGCCTGCTGCTCGTGCCCCTCGGGCTGGCGGTCGCGGCCGCGGTGCTGCGTCGGTACAGGCTCGCCCTCGCGCTCGTCGCGTTGGTCCCGCTGAAGCTGCTGGTGGAGAAGGCGGTGGTCAAGCAGCTGGTCGAGCGTCAGCGGCCGGGCACCTCCATCTGCGACCTGGACGTGACCTGTGGGAGCTTCCGCGACGTCCCGCTGGCCGGGCTGTCGTTCGTGTCCGGTCATGCCATCATCGCCTGGGGCATCGCCACCTTGCTGTGGCCCTACCTGCCGGGGCGTTGGCGGTGGGTGCCGGTGGCGGTCGCGCTGGCCAACGCCGTTGCCCGCGTGTACCTCGGCGCCCACAACCCACTCGATGTCGTCGGTGGGGCGGCCATCGGCGTGGCGCTCGGTGCCATCCTCACGATGGCCTTCGGGAGCCCCGTGCGGCGCGCTGCGTCCCCGGCTCAGATGTAGTCGGAGCGCTTGAGCCAGGCGAAGCAGGCCCATCCCGGCAGGATGGGCAGCCAGAAGGTGGCGAGCCGGTACAGGAACACCGCGGGAAGGGCGACGGCGGCGTCCATGCCGGCCGCGGTGAGGCCGGCCAGGAGGGCCGCTTCCATGGCGCCGAGGCCGCCCGGGGTGGGGGCGGCGGTGGCCACCGCCGAGCCGACGAGGTAGGCGGCACCGACCGTGGCGAAGCGGAGATCGCCGCCGAAGGCCTCGGTGCTGAAGTAGAAGGCCACGACGTAGCTGAGGGTGACGACCGCGGACCCGCCGAGCAGGAGGAACAGCTTGGTGGGGGAGCGGAGCACGGCGGCGACACCGTGGATCGAGCGCTGCAGGATGGGCAGGAGCTTGGTGAGCACGAGCTTGCGCACGGCCGGCACGGCCATGGAGACGACGGTCATCGCCAGCACCACGGCGATGCCGATGAGCAGGTACGTGGGGTCGGGGAGCTTGAAGTCGCCGAAGGCCTCGCGGCCGGCCCACACGATGAACAAGAGGGTCAGCACCAGGTGCATCACGAAGCCACCCATGGAGTTGAGCCCGACGCCGGACACTGCGACGGCCGGGTCGACGCCGGCCTTCTGCGCGTACCGCACGTTGAGGGCCATCCCGCCGAGGCCGGCCGGGGCCACCTTGCTGACGAACGACGAGCCGGTCTGGGTGGCGATGGTGGGGCCGAGGCGGAGCCGGTCGGGGATGGCGCCCATGAAGCTGAGGGTCGCACCGAAGTAGGTGACGGCCGACGCTGCGAGCATCGGGATCAGCCAGACCCAGCGGGCGGTCTTGACGTTGGCCCAGATCTCGGGCAGGTCTGCGAACTGGGGGGCCAGGAGGTAGACGATCCCGATCAGCATGACCACGACGACCAGCTGCCGGACGTTGAGCCGTTGGATGGGCTCGTACTCGACCTCGGTGGTCCCGGTGCGGTCCTCGATGGTCTCCTGGAGCTCCTCGATCAGGCCGGAGTGCTGTTTCAGCGCGGTCTGCGTCGCGCCGCTGAGGGCGCCCATCTGCAGGCGGGGCAGCGACCGGGCCACCGCGTCGGTGCCCAGGGTGGCGATCGCCGAGTCCACGGCCCGCGACGCGCCCACGATCACCGCCAGCGCCGACAGGGTCTGGGCCAGGTCGGCGGCCAGCAGCGCCTCCGACGCGGCCACCTCGGCGAACCCGAAGTCGATCAGCCACGGCCGGCCGTCGGGGTCGATCAGGATGTTGGCTCGCCGCAGGTCGCGGTGCGCGATCCGGTGCGCGCGCAGCAGGGCGATCTGGTCCCAGATCCGTCGCAGCAGCTCGTCGTCGACGGTGGCCGGGTCGAGCGTGTCGAGGGTCTGGCCCTCGATGCGGTCGTAGGCGAGCAGGAACGAGTCCGCCCCGATGGCCGACACGGCCCGCATGCGGGGGGTGCGGACGTCGAGGTCGCGGGCCTGGAGCGACACGAACGCCTCGTGCTCGACGGCCCGGCGCAGCGACGAGAACGGTCGCTCGTCCCCGAGGTTGCGGAACCGCAGGTACCGGTACATGCGGAACAACAGGTCGGCCGAGCGCTCCTCGCTGCCCAAGACCTTGGCGAAGATCCGCCCACCGTCCTCCAAGGTCCCGAAGTAGGGCGTCGAGCCGCGGGCGTCCACCTTGGCGGGGTCGAGCGACGCCAAGGGAAGGCCCGTCAGCCGCAGGGCCGCCAGGACCTGGTCGTTGGTCGGGCGCTCGTCGGGCCGTCCGAACATGAACAGGACCAACGCCCCGACCATCGCCCCCACCGCGATGGCGAAGAAAAGCTCCGCCGGCAGGTGCACCGACGTCACCAGCCGCAGCACCACGATCAGCGTGTACGTGGCGACGCCGGCCTGGCGCCATCGCCGGGTGACGAACGGCGACAGCACCACGAACGCCGCCGCCAGCTGACCCAGGGCCCAGACGTCCGGGAACCCGCGGCTGTCGATGCCGGCCCGGTCGGCGATCTCGTTCACCAGGTCCGGCGACGAACGGTCGAGCCACCACACCCCCGCCCCGGCCAACGCGAACGTCGCGATGTTCGCCACCACGATGTAGCCGAACAGGCGGTACCGCTTGGTGATCAGCGGCGTGAGCCAGATCACGATCGTCGTCACGGCGACGAGGACCTGCAGGAACCCGGCCAGGATCCGCTCTGTCGTCGGGTTCAGGAACGTGATGAGGCGGATCAGGTCGTCCTCGAGGCCCAGCACTGCGTCGCTGGCCCACCGGGTGAGCGCCAACAGCACCAGCGCGACCACCCCGTAGACCACCACTCGCAACAGGTCGCGAGGTGTCCGCCGGTACCCCACGACCGTCCCCTGCGTGTACACGGGGTCGCCAGCCGGCGGCGCGGCCGGCGCAGCCGAGACGTCGGGCATGGGCATGATCACCGACAAGAGCAGACCTCTGGCATCGGACCGGACGTGCTTCGGCAGTCGAGTGGAGCGCCCCTCATCGGCCGAGGGACGCAGCCCGTCGGGGCACGCCGACACGCTAGCCAACCGTGAATCGAGAGGCGAGCGTGTCTTGTCCAGCGAGAGACATCTGGTGCACGACCGAACGTCGTGTCGCAGGAGGGGCTACGGGCGCTGCCTGCGTCGGTCGGAGAGCAGGCCGAGCTCCTTGACCAGGATCTCCATCGCGGGCAGGTGCTCGTCGACGGCAGCCGTCATCTTCCGCACCATCTTCCGGCCGGCCGCGGTGAGCCGAATGCTGACCCCGCGGCGGTCACCGGGCACGCCCCCCGCTCGGCTGATCATGCCGAGCGCCTCCAGGCGGTCGAGCAGACCGGTGGTGCCTGCGCTGGACAGCCCCGTGAGCTCGCTGAGCGAGCGGGGGCGCATCGGCCCCTCGAGATCGAGCGCGCACAGCACGAGCACGGCTCGGTTCGAGGTGAGGTCGAGCTCGCCCGTGGCTCCGGCGATGGCGTCGGTGACCCGCCGGCCGACGTCGGCCATCAACAGCAGGAACCGCTCGATGTCTCGATGATCGGATGCCGGCACGGCGCACCAGTCCTCGCCTCTGCGAGACGCCCGATCTCGCCACCGGGAACAGCCGGCGCGCCGCTCGGCCCGGTGGGAGGGAGCGCTCGCGTGTGTGTACCACACCTCGGGGGCGACCCTGCATCTCGTGCACCGTGACCCCCGCTGCACGTCGTTGGCTGCGACCTGGTGCCGGAAGTTCCGTCGCGACGGGGCGCGAGGGGCGGCGGGTCAGTGGTCGCTCGCCGCGATGCAGAACTCGTTGCCCTCGGGGTCGGCCATGACCCGCCACTGGAAGCCGCCCATGTCATGGGTCTCCACGAGCGAGCCGCCCAGCTCCTCGATCCGGCCCTGGGCCGCGTCGAGGTCGGCGACACCGGTGTCGAGGTGCACCCGGTTGCGGCCGGACTTGGGCTCCTGCACCTTCTGGAGGGCCACCGAGACGCCGCCCGGGTGCTGGGGCTCGAGCCAGACGAAGAACCCCGGGAACGACCGGGCCACCCCGACGCCGAGCAGCCCCGACCAGAAGGCCTGCTCCCGCTCGATGTCCACCACGTTGATCACCACGGAGCCGACCGTGCACGTCGCCATGCCTCCCCCTTCGGTGTCGCGAACCCGTCGCATCGTTGCACGGCGGCGCCCCGCGGTCCCGGCGATCGGGGGCGTGCGCCCCCTGCGCTACGCCGAGACGCTCGGCGCCCAACGGTCGTGGTCGTCGTCGAGCCGGCCACCCTGGTCGGGTCAGACCGGCTTGCGCACGGCCACCCCGGGGAGCTCCTCGAAGCCCGTCCGATCGGTCGTGACGACGGTCCGTCCGGTCGCCCGGGCCGTCGCGGCGATGATCAGATCGTGGGCGCCCCGTGGCCGGCCGCTGACGCGGGCGGCGACGAGGAGCTCGGTGTGGGCACGTGCGACGACGAGGTCGTAGGCCACGACCGGCAGCGACGCAACCAGGTCGTCGAGGAACGCCCGACGTGCCTGGCGCCGCTTCCCGGAGGCGAGCTCGACACCGACGCCGAGCTCAGCGACGGTGACGGCAGCGATCGCCGGCTCGTCGTCATCGGCGATCAGCGCATCCAGGTCCAGCGACGATCGCTCGGCGTGGACCAAGACGGTGGTGTCGAGCAGCAGCAGCGTCAGTAGCGCTCCTCCACCGTCAGGTCGGCCCGAAGGACGGCCAACTCCTCTGCCCAGCCCCGATCGACGTGGTGTCGACGCAGCAACGCCTTGGCGTCAGCACCCGACATCGGGTGTACGGGGGCGAGCTCGGCGATGACCCGACCGCGGCGAACGATCGTGTACCGCTCCCCCCGGTGCTCGACTCCGTCCAGGAGGTCAGCGAAGCTCCTCGACGCTTCCGTAGCGGTCACCTCGGGCATGCGATCAGATTATCAGATGCCTCCGAGACTCGACGCACCGGGCGACCCGCTGCCCCGGGTGACCCGGCTCCGCCGTGCGACGGGCTCAGCCGGGGAGGTGGCGATCGAGGAACTCGACGGTCCGCTGCCACGAGAGCAGCGCCGCGCCCGGGTCGTAGGCGTCGGGCCGGTCCCACTCGAAGAACCAGTGCCCGGTGCCCGGGTAGTGGTGGAACTCGGCCTCGCAGCCGGCCGCGCGGAGCGGGCGCTGCTGGCGGACCTCCGCACTCGGGCTGACGAACGGGTCCGATTCGGCCAGGTGGAACTGGAACGCCGACCGACTGGCCGAGAAGTCGCCGGCTCGCGTGGCGTAGAACACCGTCGTCGCCGAGATGGGAGGGACCTCGGGGCGGGACTGCTTGGCCAGCCACAACGCCCAGTGGCCGCCCATCGAGAAGCCGATCTGACCCAGCGCGCCGGCGTCGAACCGTGACCGGGCGTGCTCGATCGCCGCCACGATCTCGCGCCAGATCGGGGTCGTGCGCGGCAGCCCCCGCAGTGCCGTCGCCTCTTCCGCGGTCGCCGCCACGGCTCCCCGGTACAGATCCGGCGCCACCGCGACGTACCCGAGCCCGGCGAGGTCGTCGCAGACCCCGGTCACGACCTCGGTCAGCCCCCACCAGGCGTGCAGCACCACCACCGTCGCCCGTGCCCGGCGCTGCGGCGCGACGAGGTACGCGGCCTCCGAGCGCTCCGCCGACGGGCTGTGCCGACGTCGGCCCGACCCTGCGTGCACGTCACCTCCACGTCCACCACGCCGCGGCCGGCGGGCTTCCATGGTGCCCGACGTCGAGCCCGCCCGACAGCCGGCCCCACGCCGGCCCCGGCGTGGCGGCACCGCCGGCACCGGCCAGTCCTACCATCGTGGGGTGGCGTTGTCGGACCCCGGGGGGGTGACGGTGCTGCGCCCCTCCTCTGTCGGGCCGGGCTCGTGGTGGCGAGGCGGCCTGACGATGCGTGGAGCCGACGGGTCGATGTGGATCCCGGTGGGCGACCGGCCACTGGGCTACGTCGGCGCCGAACGCGTCGCGTTCGTACGGGAGTGGGCCCGCACGGGGAGCCCCTGAGCACGGCACGGCACCCTCCCGGAGCGGGCCTAGCGTGAGTCGTGGTGGCGGCACCGGCCTGATCCGCAGCGACCGGGCCTCGGCGACCCCGTCCGACGAGCAGGAGGCCCCTGCGTGGCGATCGCGGTACGTGCCGAGCACCTTTCCAAGCGCTACGGGCACACGATCGCGCTCGATGCGCTCGACCTCGAGATCGAGCAGGGCGAGGTGTTCGGCTACCTCGGGCCGAACGGCGCGGGGAAGTCGACGACCATCGCCCTGCTCCTCGGCCTGATCCGGCCCACCTCGGGCGGGGCGCGCATCTTCGATCTCGATGTCCGGCGGGACGCACCGGCGATCCATCGGCGCGTCGCCTTCGTGCCCAGCGAGGCGAACCTGTGGCCGTCGCTGACCGGCGCGGAGACGCTCCGGTTCCTTGGCGCGATCCACGGCTCGGTCGATGCCGCCTACCGCGACGAGCTGATCGACCGGTTCGAGCTCACCCCCGAAAGGAAGATCCGTGCCTACAGCCACGGCAACCGCCAGAAGGTCCCGCTCGTCGCCGCGTTCGCCAGCCGAGCGGAGCTCCTGCTGCTCGACGAGCCGACCACCGGCCTCGATCCGCTCATGGAGAGGGTCTTCCGCGGTTGCGTGCGCGAGGCCCGTGACCGCGGCCAGACCGTGCTGTTGTCCTCACACGTGATGAGCGAGGTCGAGGCCGTGTGCGATCGGGTCGCCATGCTGCGGGCCGGCCGCATCATCGAGACCGGCCACCTCGACGTGCTGCGCGGTCTGGCTGCGATGCGCGTCCGCGCTCAGGTCACCTCGGAGGTGCCCGACGTCTCTCGGCTCCAGGGCGTCAGCAACGTGGTCGTCGACGGCCACACCATCGAGTGCGACGTGGCCGGGTCGATGGAACCGCTGATGTCGGCCCTGGCCGGCGCCGGCGCCCGCCACATGACGACGCGGGAGCCTTCGCTGGAGGAGCTGTTCATGTCGCACTACGGCGACGGAGCGGCAGCGTCGGGACCGATTCGATGAGCACGACGGCTGCCACCGGGCGCGTGCCCGTCCGAGGCCCGCGTCGCCTCGGACCAGACCTCGCGATCGCAGGGCGCGCCTTCAAGCAGGTGTGGATCGGCGCCACGGTCTGCGCGGTCGCGTTCGGGGGGTCGGCGGCCGCCTCGGCGTTGGCCTATGTCGCCAACTACCCCACCGAGGCCAGCCGGCAGCAGGCGGCGGCCGCCGTCAGCGGCGACACCGGGCTCGCCGTGCTGCTCGGGCCCGTGTCGACCATCGACACCGTCGGTGGGTACGCCGTCTACAAGAACTACGTGTTCCTCACGACCATCGGCGCCCTCTGGGCGGTCGTGGCCGCCACCCGCGTGCTGCGGGGCGAGGAGGACACCGGGCGATGGCAGCTCGTGCTGGCCGGCAGCACACGGGCCTCTCGGGCCACGGCGGCCACGTTGGGGGCGCTCGCCGCCGCGGTGGGCGTGATCTTCACCGGGACCACCGTGCTGACGCTGTTGGCCGGCCGGGATCCCGACGTCGGACTCGGTGCCGGCGGCGCGCTGCTGTACGGGCTGAGCCTCGCGGTGCCACCGGCCGTGTTCGCCGTCGTCGGCGCCCTGGCCTCCCAGCTGAGCCGCACCCGCCGCACGGCCACGGGTCTCGGGATCGCCGTCGTCGCCGTGTCCTTCGTCCTCCGGATGATCGCCGACTCCGGCCCCGGCACGAGGTGGCTGTCGTGGGCGACCCCGTTCGGCTGGACCGAGCTGATGCACCCCTTCACCGAGAACGATCCCTGGCCGCTCGTCCCCGCCGTCGCCACGGTGGTCGGCCTGGGCGCCGCGGCCGTCGTGCTCGCATCGCGACGCGACGTCGGTGACGGCGTGCTCGCCTCCCGCGACGTCGCCCCGCTGCGCCGCTTCGGGCTGGGCTCCGCGTTCGGCATGTCGGCCCGGCTCGAGCTGCCCGTTCTCGCCGCCTGGTGCGCCGGGGCGACGGTGTCGGGGCTCACGCTCGGCATCCTGGTCAAGGTCACGACCGGGGACGTTCCGGCCTCGATCAGCGACATGCTCGACAGGTACGGCGTCCACGGCAGCCCCGTGAACCAGTTCCTCGGCCTGGCGTTCCTGTGCGTCGCCACAGTGGTCGCCCTGCTCCCTGCCGGCCAGGTCGGCGCGGCCTGCGCCGAGGAGACCTCGGGGAGGCTCGTGCACATCCTGAGCCGCCCCACCCGCCGGACCGCGTGGTTCCTCGGCCGCCTCGCCCTCTGCGGCGCCGGCATCGCGGCCGCCGGGCTCCTCGCCGGGCTCGCCACCTGGCTCGGCGCCGAGAGCCAAGGCGTCCAGGTCGACCTGGCCGTCATGCTCGGTGCGGGCCTCAACGTCGTCCCGACCGCCCTCGTCGCGCTCGGCATCGGTGCCGTCCTGCTCTCGGTGGCACCCCGTGCCGCCGCCACCACCGTCTACGTCGTGGTCACCTGGTCCGTGTTCGTCGACCTGGCGGCCCCGCTCGCGTCGAGCCTGAGCTGGTCCGACCACCTGTCCCTGTTCCACTACATGGCCCTGGTGCCGGGGCAGGACGCCGATCCGAGGGCTGCCACCGTCACCGTCGCGGTCGCCCTGCTGCTGTGCGCGGCGGCAACGATCCTCTTCCACCGTCGAGACGTCCGGTCGACCTGAGAGCCCACCACGGCAGCCCTCGCGGAGCCGGTTCCGCCTCATCGGTAGAAGGTGGCCCGCCAGGTTCGCGGCAGGTCGGCGGAGGTGAGGGCGAGCGACCCGGTGATCAGCCAGTCGAGCTGCTCGACGGGGTCGCCACCGTCGGGCGCCTCGACCACGATGCCACGCCGGGCGTTGTCGGACGTGATGCGCCAGCCGGGCCACGGCCAGAGGCCGACCTCGGCCAGCCGGGGCCGGGCCGGGCGCCCCCAGCCGTGCTGGATCCCGAGCTGGGTCGGGCCGACCGTGCCCTGCTTGGTCGGCGACCCGGGCATCCACGTGGCCAACGGGACCCGGGGTCCCCGCCCGCCGAAGATGGGGCCGAGCCCACCGGCCGGCGGGGCCACCTCCTCGGGGGGCACGGCCGGCGTCAGGTTCACCCAGCCGGCACGGGCCGCGGCCAGGGCCCGCATGTGCACGACCACCTCGTCGGGGGCGTCGGGATCGAACGCCACCACCTCGGCCGGCTCGGTCATGGACCCATCCTGCCAAGCGGCCCGATCACCAGCCGGCGTCGAGGAAGCCCTGGAGCGAGTCCAGCGCGGCCTGCTCGACCTCCTCGTCGCTCCGGGTGGCCCACTCGCGTGCCAGTGGGCCACCGAGCAGCGCGAGGAGCACGGGCTGACCGGTGAGCGGCGCGAGGTTGAACCACTCGGTGAACGGCTCGCCGGCCGGTGCGACGCGGGTCCACATCAGTGCCTCGTCGCTCCAGAACTGCTCGTCGAAGCGGAGCCACACCTTGTCGAGCAGGCCCATGCCGATCGCCTCGACGGCCGTGCGCTTGTCCTCGGGGAGGGGCGGCTCGAAGGCGACGGCGCCGGTCTGCAGCACGCCGAGGGGGATGGTCACCACCACCCGGTCGGCCGCCATCGCCTCGCCGTCGGCGTCGACCACCGTCACCCCGTCGTCGCTCCAGTCGATGCGCGCGACCGGGCGTTCGAGCAGGACCTCGAGGCCGTCGGAGGCGCTGGTGGCCAACCCGCCGTAGCCGCCGATCACGAGGAGGTCGTCGCCCTCGGTCCCCTCCTCGAGGCCCCACCAGGCCGACAGCTCCTCGGCCGACGCCCCGTACTCGGTCGTGATCTCGTTGTCGAGGTACCAGCGCAGCGCGTCGGGCTCGACGCCGGTCTGGTCGGCGGCACCGCTGGCCTCGATGGCGTCGGCCAGGGAGCGGTCGTCGTCCTGGGCCGACGCCCACTCGACCGCGAGGTCGACCGTCTCGACCGCGGGACCGGTGATCACCTCGAGATCGTCCACCCGCTCGCCGCCGGGCCCGGCGACCGACTGCTCGTAGTCGAAGGGGACCGCAGCGATGCCGAGCCCGTCGAGCCGCTCGGCGAGGTCGCTGGCCCCGGTGTCGTGGACCCACGACGCCCCCAGCTCGATCGGGATCGGCCATCCCTCGGGCCGGACGGTGTCGAGCCGGCCACCGACGCGGTCGCGCGCCTCCAGCACGGTCACCCCGAAGCCCCGCTCCTCCAGTGAGCGGGCCGCGGTCAGCCCGGCGATGCCGGCGCCGACGACGATGATCCGCTCGGCCGGCCCGGCGACCCCCCGCACCTCGTCGGCCACGCGCTCGCCCGACGCCAGGGCACCGTGGACGGTCGACGGGCCCGTCGTCGACGTCGCCTCTCCGGCGAAGAACAGCCGGTCGGCGACCGGAGCCGCGAGCGCGACCCGCATGTCGGGGTCGGCCCCGACGGCCAGGAAGCTGTACGAGCCGAGCGACCACGGGTCCTGCGACCACGAGGTGCGCGCCATGGCCGCCGGTGCGGGCACCGTGGTGGCCGTCGCTCCGCCCGGCCCGTCGCCCGGCTCGCGCGCGTCGTCGTCGCCGCTGCAGGCAACGGCCACCAGCCAGAGCCCGCCCGCGGCCGATGCCTTGAGGAACGTGCGCCGCTGCACCCGGATCGGCTCCTTGCTGGGGTCGCGCGCCTGCTACCACCGTGTCCGGGTCAACCGTACGTCGGCCGAGCGTGACGCCTTGGCGCGACCCCGTGGCCGTGGGTGACGATGGCGACCGGCACCGTCCGGGCGAGGTCCGGCCCCGTGCCGCGACGGAGGGGGCGTGACATGACCGATCCGGGCCGGCCGCTCACGGTCTTCACGGCCAGGCGCTTCGTCACCATGGAGCCGGCCCGGCCCGAGGCCACCGCCGTCGCCGTGCTCGACGGGCGCATCGCGGGGGTCGGCTCGCTCGACGACCTGGCACCGTGGACCGACGCGCACCCGCACACCGTGGATCGCACGTTCGAGGACAAGGTCGTCCTTCCCGGCTTCGTCGACCCACACCTGCACCCGCTCCTGCCGGCGGTCCTCACCCAGATGCCCTTCGTGGCGCCCGACGGCTGGCACCTGCCCAACGCGACCTACCCGGGCGTGGTGGGCCACGGCGCCTTCATCGCCCGGCTCCGCGTACTGCTCGCCGGCCACGACCCGGCCACCGGGCCGTTCTTTACCTGGGGCTACCACCCGCTGTTCCACGGCGAGACCCTCCGACCCGAGCTCGATGCCGCGGTGTCGGCCGACGTGCCCGTGGTGCTGTGGCACCGCAGCTTCCACGAGCTGATCGCCAACACGGCGGCCCTCGAGTGGATGGGCGTCACCAGCGTCGACGACGTGCCCGAGGACGTGCGGTCACAGGTCGACCTGGCCGGCGGCCGCTTCTACGAGCGGGGCCTGGCGGCGGCCTTCCCGGCGCTGGCCGGGCTGTTCTTCCGGCCCGAGCGGCTGGCCGGCGGGTTCGCCAGCTTCGTGGAGATGGTGCACCGGGGTGGGGTCACCACCGTGGCCGACATGGGGACCGGGCTGTACACGCCGGTGGCCACCGAGGCCGAGCTGATCCGCCAGGCCCTCGAGCGCGACGACGTGCCGTTCCGCACGGTGCTCACCCCGATCACCACCGCGTACTGGCGTGCGGGCACGAGCCCCGAGGCGGCCCTGGCCGAGTGCGACGCCCTGCACCGCCGCAGCGGCCGCCGGGTGTTCTTCGACCGGCACGTGAAGCTGATGGCCGACGGGGCCTTCTTCTCCCAGCTGATGCGGCTGTGCGAGCCGGGCTACATCGACGGCCACGAGGGCGAGTGGATCGTGCCCACCGACGTCACCGACGGGTTCGCCGAGACGTTCTGGCGGGCCGGCTACCAGCTCCACATCCACTGCAACGGCGACGAGGGAGCCCGGTACGCCGTCGGGCTGCTCCAGCGGCTGCTCGACGGGCATCCCCGCTTCGACCACCGGTTCTCCCTCGAGCACCTCGGCTTCGCGACCGAGGAGCAGAACCGCCGGATCGCCGCGCTCGGAGCCGTGGTGTCGGGGCAGGTGTACTACGTGCACGTGCTGGCCGACGCCTACGCCCGGCACGGCCTCGGGGCCGACCGGGCCCACCAGATGTGCCGGTTCGGGTCGCTGGTCGACAAGGGGGTGCCCCTCGCCCTGCACTCCGACTGCACGATGGCGCCCATCGAGCCGCTCACCCTCGCGTGGGTCGCGGCGACGCGCCGCACGATGGGCGGCACGGAGATCACGCCGACGGAGCGCCTGACGGTCGAGCAGGCGCTCCGGGCCGTGACGATCGACGCAGCATGGGTGCTCCGCCTCGAGGACCAGGTGGGCTCGATCCGGGCCGGGAAGAAGGCCGACTTCGTGGTGCTCGAGCAGGACCCGTTCGACGTCGGCGCCGAGGGGCTCCGCGACATCCCGGTGTGGGGCACCGTGTTCGAGGGCACCCCGTACCCGCTCGCCGAGGAGCGCCCTCGAACACCCGTTGGCTAGTCGATGCTGAACCAGGCCCGGACCTGGGCTTCGTGGTCGACGTAGCGGTCGCCGGAGACGTCGACCACGACCTTGTCGATCGTGCCTCCGGTGAAGGGGAACGGTGCCTGGTACTCGGGGCTGACCGCCGACGCGCTGTCCCGGCCGACGCAGATGCCGTCGCCGGTCAGGCAGAAGTAGCCGGGCTGGGTGACGATCTGGCCCGACCCGACCTGCTGGTCGTCCACGTAGAGGGTCAAGGTGCCGGCGGCACCCGGCATGTTCGGGTCGGTGCTCGGCCCGCTGGCCGCGAACTCGGCGGTGCACACGTGGGCACCGACCGTCAGGTCGCGGTCGGCGACGACGTCCTGCAGGACGGTGCCGATCCAGTTGTACGTGTAGCGGAGGCGCCCGTCCTTGACGTAGAGGCTGTGGCCACCGGGCACGCCGCCGGCGGCCCAGATCACGCCCCGGACGTCGGCCGACGCGACCTTCACGCCCGCGGCGATGGTGTACGACCGGCCGGGCAGGGTGGGGCCGGCCGACTCCGGGACGTCGGCGCAGTCCGGGTAGAAGGTGTACTGGTCCCGCGGCGCGGCGGCTCGGGGGCGCTCGGACAGCACCTGCTCGAGCGCGGTCCGGTCGTCGAGCGGCAGGCCGTTGTACCGGCCGGCGTAGTAGTACCAGAGCCCCTTGAGGAGCTCGAGCCGTTCCGGCTCCCGGTCGGCGAGGTTCGTCGTCTGGGAGCGGTCGGCCTCGAGGTGGAAGAGCTCCCACTCGTCGTGCTCGAAGCTGCCCCACCCGCTCAGCGGCGGGTGCACGGTGCAGGCCAGCCACCCCTCGTGGTAGATCGAGCGCTGCCCCAACATGGCGTAGAACTGCGTCGCCCTGCCCGGTGCAGCGGCGTCGGTGAGTGCAGCGGCGAAGCTCTCGCCCTCGATGGGGTGCTGGGGGTAGCCCTTGAGCACCTCGGGCGGCTCGATGCCGAGCAGGTCGTAGATGGTCGGCACGATGTCGACCGCGTGGACGTACTGGTGGCGGACCTCCTGCTGAGGCTCGACCTTGGCCGGCCAGGCCACCAGGCACATGTCGGCGACGCCGCCCTCGGCGCCGGCCCAGCGCTTCCAGTAGGGGAACGGCGTGTCGAGCGCCCACGCCCACCCGGTGTTGTAGTGGTTGTTCGACGCCGGGGTGCCGAGCTCGTCGATGTGGGGAAGGGTGGTCTGGGCGGTGTCGGGCACCCCGTTGAAGAAGCGCCACTCGTTGAAGCTCCCGTTCGGTCCGCCCTCGCCGCTGGCGCCGTTGTCCGACACCACCACGATGATCGTGTTGTCGAGCTGGCCCGACGCGTCGAGGTAGTCGATCACCCGGCCGATCCGGTCGTCGTAGTACGAGATGTAGCCGGCGAACACCTCGGCCATGCGGGCGAAGAGGCGCTTCTCGTCGTCGCCCAGCGAGTCCCAGGGCCGGACGGTGTCGAGCAGGGGCCAGGGCTGTCCGTCGGGACCGGTCCTCGTCGGCTCGCCGTGCGGGTTGATCGGGGAGAGCTGGGTGCCCTCGGGCAGCAGGCCGAGCTCGACCTGGCGCTCGAGGATGCCGGCCCGGATGGCCTCGTAGCCCTCGTCGAAGCGGCCCTTGTACCTGTCGGCCCACTCCAGGGGGACGAGATGGGGGGCGTGACCGGCTTGGGGGGCCAGGTACATGAAGAACGGCTTGTCGGGGTCGATGACCTTGGCGTCACGGATGAACTCGATGGCCTTGTCGGCCATGTCGTCGGCGAGGTGGTACCCGTCCTCGGGACGCGCCGGCGGCTCGATCGGGTGGTTGTCGTGCACGAGGTCCGGGTAGTACGAGTTCGTCTCGCCGCCCAGCCAGCCGTAGAAGCGCTCGAAGCCCCGGCCGACCGGCCAGCGCCCCTTGAACGCCGCCAGGTTGCACTCCTCGCCCGGCGTGAGGTGCCACTTGCCCACGCAGTACGTGTTGTAGCCGTGCTCGGCCAGCACCTCGGAGATGAAGCCGCTCTCGAACGGGATGCGGGTGGAGATGCCGGGGAACCCCGAGGCGAACTCGGCGATGGTGGCCATGCCGTTGGTCGTCGCGTTGCGGCCGGTCAGCAGCGACGCCCGGGTCGGCGAGCACAGCGCGGTGGTGTGGAAGTTGGAGAACCGCACCCCCATGTCGGCGATCCGACGCATGGTGGGGCACTCGACCGGGCCACCGAAGACGTCCATCGTCGCGTAGCCCAGGTCGTCCCAGGCGAGGAGCAGCACGTTCGGCGCACCGTCCGGGGCCTTCGGGGGCAGGAAGGGCGCCCAGTCGGGTGTGGAGTCGCGGACGTCGAGGGCGATCCTGCCCTTGTAGGTCTTCGCCACGGCCGGGATGGCTCAGCGGCGGTCGCGGCGGTCGTCGCGGCGGTCGTCGCGGCGGTCGTGACGGCGGTTCACGCCGTGGGCCACCACCGCAGCGGTGCCCACGACCGCGGCCGTCCTGGCCACGGGGGCGCCGATGACACCGCGTCGTGCTGCTCGGGCCGGTCGGAGGGGCATGTCAGTCTCCTTCGCTCGTCGCTGCTGCTTCGGCCTCCAGGGAGGCGACGATGGCCTGGATGGGGATGCGGCCGCTCGCGATCAGCTGGCCACCGGCTCGGCGGGCGGCCGAGGCGAACGGGGCTGCCCAGAGGTTCTCCCAGACCAGCACACCGGCCGTGCTGCCGGGCTCCATCGCGTTGGCGAGGTGCACCACGTCCTCCTCGGCCAGGATCTCGGCGATCTCGGTCTCGAGGGCGCGCAGCTCGTCGACCCCCTCGAGGTCGTCGATCTCGAAGGCCTCGACGGCGCCGTCGTCGTCCTTGTGCAGGATCATCAGATCGAGGACGCGGATCGTGCCGGCGTCGACCAGGGACGCCAGCTCGGCGGCCATCTCGCCCGAGAAGTTCGCCTGCCCGGCGGGGAACTCGACGACCAGGTAGTCGACCGGGCCCAGCTCGTCGATCTCGGCATCACTCATGGAACGCTCCTCCCCGGCGACGAGCCGCCGCCGCTGTCGGGTTTCGGCAACCGGGCCCATCCTCCTTCTCGCCGCGGCCGGGGTCGTCACCCACTCCGGGTGATGACCGGAGGCGGGGTCGGTCCGTACCGTCATCCTGGCCATGCTCCTGCTCTTCAACGCCGATCGGAGGCTCACCCGGATGGCCGCCGACTCGGTCACCGATCGGACGGGCGGGGCGGCGGCCGGGCCGGAGCGCCCGTGGCGCTGTGGGCAGCCGCCGATGGCGGGCGGCGCGCCCGTGCTGCGGCCGGAGGGCCCGGACGGCGACCACGGGCTCGCGGCCGACGGCCCGTGGCGCGGTGACCTGGAGCACGCGATCGAGGTCGTGGTCGTCGGCGGTCCCGGGAGCCTCGACGACGTCCTCACCGACGACGCCGTGGGCTGGTCCCCGACGCTGAGCTTCTCGTCGCGGGCAGCAGCCGAGGACGCCCTGCGGGACCACGTCGCGTCGCTGGCCGTCCTGCAGTTCCGGGTCGACCGGCTCTGCTGGGCCGAGCCCCTCGCCTTCGCCGAGTGGCACCTGGAGGCGGTCCAGGCCGACCCGCTCCTGGTGGGCGACGACGTGCTCATCGAGGGCACCGGCCGGCACGTCACCCTGGCCGGCGCCTCGGTCGTCGAGCTGCGCGGCGACCGCATCGCCGGCGTGCACACGTACTTCGACGACGCCGCCCTGATCGAGCAGGTCGTCCTCGGCCCGTAGCGATCGTCGCCCCGGTGACCAGCGCCGGGCCGGGCCCGCCGGCGCCCCGCCTCCGGTAGCCTCACCTCGCATGGGTCTCGGGAGCCGAACCGTTCGGCACGAGCCCAACCCCGACCCGGGCATCACGGGCATCGCCGCCGGCAGCTGCCGCGCTCCCACGAGGCGGCCCGGCGTGGTCGGTCGTGACCACCTGGTCAAGCGGCTGCTCGACACGACCCACGAACGCGTCGTCGTGCTGTCGGCCCCGGCGGGGTACGGCAAGACCACCACGATGCTCCTGTGGGACGAAGCCGACGACCGGGGGTTCGCCTGGGTCCACCTCGACCCGCTCGACGACGATCCGGTGCACCTCCTCCGGCACGTCGCCCTCGCCCTCCACGAGCTGGAGCCCATCGACCCGGGGGTGGCTCGGTTGCTCACGGGGCCCGGCCGTCCGGTCGACACCGGGATGCTGCCCGCGCTGGGTCGGAGCCTCGACGGCCGGGACCCGTTCGTCCTGGTCCTGGACGATGTCCACGTCCTGACGTCCCGAGCCGCCCTGCGCTGCGTCGACGGGGTGCTCGCCCACATCCCCGAGGGGTCGCAGCTCGCCCTCGTCGGGCGCTCGGTCCGCCTACCCCTGGCCCGGCGCCGGTTGCACGGCGTCGTCGAGCTCTCCTCTGCCGACCTCGCCATGTCCGAGGACGAGGCCGCCCTGGTGCTCCGGCACGCCGGCCTCCGGCTCGGCGACGCCGCCGTGGGGACCTTGGTGGGCCAGACCGAGGGCTGGCCCGGCGGCCTGCACCTGGCCGCGCTGGCCCTCACCGGCAGGGACGAGGCGGCCCGGGCCGCGGGCTTCTCCGGTCGGGACCGCTTGGTCGCCGACTACCTCGTCGAGGAGGTGCTCGAGGGCCTGCCGGAGGAGACCGTCGACTTCCTGAGCCGTTCGGCCGTGCTCCAACGAATGAGCGCGCCGCTGCTCGACGAGCTCCTCGAGATCCGCTCGTCCGGCCGCCTGCTCAGGGAGATCGAGCGCTCCGGCAACCTGTTCCTGGTGCCGCTCGACGCCGAGCGGGAGTGGTTCCGCTACCACCACCTGTTCGGCGAGATGCTGCGAGCCCGCCTGCGCTCCCTCGACCCCACGACGGCCGACCGCTTGGAGAGCCGGGCGAGCGCGATCCTCGAGCGCCGCGGCGACGTCGACGGGGCCGTTCGCCATGCCGTTGCGGCCGGCGAAACCGAGCGGGCCGCCGATCTCGTCCTCCGTCACGCCGTGCCGCTGGTCTTCGAGGGGCGGGTCGCCCGCCTCGGCGGGTGGCTCGAGCTGCTCGGCGCCGACACGATCGATCGATACCCCTCCGCCGCCATCTCCTGGGCGTGGTTCGGCCTGGCCACCGGTGATCAACAGCTGATCCACCGGGCGACCGCGGCTGCCGAGCGGTCGCGCTGGGACGGCCCCCTTGCCGACGGCTCGCCGTCGCTGCCGGTGGCGGTGGCCACGGTGCGCGCCATGACCGCGCCGGAGGGTCTGCAGGGCGTCGTGCGTGACACCGAGATCGTGCGCCGGGCGGGCGGCCCGGCGGCCAACCCCTGGTGGGGGATCTCCACCCTGCTGCGAGGCACCGCGTTCTCCATGCTGGGCGAGCTCGACCGCGCCCGCGGGCTCCTGACCGCGGCGCTGCCGGCCGTCGCAGGCGCGCCCGGCTTCGAGGCTGCCGTCCTGGCGCACCTGGCCCTGCTCCACCTGTACGACGGCGACCTCGCGGAGGCCGACCGGCTCGCCTCCCGAGGGCTGCGCCTCGCCGAGCGCCACGACCTGGAAGGGGTCGTGCCCGTGGTGTCGGTGTACGCCGTGGGGGCGCTGGTCGCGGCCCGCGGCGGGCGGCCCGCCGAGGCGGCCCGGGCGGCCATCGTGGCCCGTCGGATGCTCGCCCGACTGGGCGACCTCTCCCCCCGGACGGTCTTGCTGTGCAACCTGCTGCTCGCCCAGGCCGCCCTCGCCCTCGGCCAGCGCGCCGAGGCCCGCGCACTCGCCGACGAGGCGGCGCGCGCGCGGAGGCGGGAGCCGTCGGCGACCCACCTCAACCTCCAGCTCGACCGCGTGCGGCAGCAGGTCGCCACCGGATCGGGCGGCGGGTCGGCGGTGGCCTTTGCGCTCACGTCGGCGGAGCTGCGGATCCTCTCCTACCTCCCGACGCACCTGTCGCTGCAGGACATCGCCGAGCAGCTGCTCATCAGCCGCAACACGGCCAAGACCCACGCGGTGGCCATCTACCGCAAGCTCGGCGTGTCGTCACGCCGCGACGCGGTGGCCGAGGCTCGCCGCCTGGGGCTCCTCGACGGCGAGCCGCAGAGCCCACGGTGAGCGGGCCGGCCGGCCGATTTCGTGATGGCCTTCACCCCATCCGGGTGATGCCGCCGGCGGCCGCCCTCCCTAGCGTGCCTCTCGGGTGGATGTGTCGGGATCTTCCAGGGCATCGCCGGCATCGCGGCCATCGCCGGGGACGAGCTGTACGTGGTGGGCAGGGAGTGGGTGTTCAACTTCGACCTGACCACGTGGGGCTGGGTCCACCTGGTCCTCGGGATCGTGCTGGTGCTCGTCGGCATCGGCATCCTCACGGGCAACCTGGCCGCCCGCATCGTCGGCGTGGTGGTGGCCGCGATGAGCGCGGTGGCCAACTTCGCCTTCCTGCCCTGGTACCCGGTGTGGGCGATCGCGGTGATCGCCATCGACGTGGCCATCATCTGGGCCCTCACGGCCCACGGTCGCGACGTGCAAGCGGTGGAGTAGCAGCCCGAGATCCTGCGGGACACGTCCATCCAGCGCGGCACCGGACACCTCACCCGTTCCGGATGGTGCGTCGCGGGCCCGGATCGCCGAGAATCGGCGCGGGCCACGGTCCGGCAGAGAACCACACCACAGATCAGGGGAGTGCCATGAGCGAGGTGGACGTCCACGGGCCGATCGACTTCCTCCTCATCCAGTTCCCGGGCGACAAGCCGACCGATGCGGCCGCCGCGGCCCTGCTGGACCTGGTGGACCGGGGGATCGTGCGGCTCTACGACATCCTGGCCATCCGCAAGGACGCCGACGGGACCTTCTCGGGGATCGAGCTGGATGCGGCCGGCGATCTGGGAGGGTTCGTGGCCTTCGCCGGGGCTCGCTCCGGGCTGCTCGGCGACGACGACCTGCGCCAGGCGGGCGACGCCATGGACCCGGGGACCATGGCCGTGCTGCTGGTCTACGAGAACGCCTGGGCCATCCCGTTCGTCGCCGGCGCCCTCGACGGCGGCGGCCAGATGATCGCCAGCCAGCGGATCCCGGCCCAGGACGTCATGGACGCGCTCGACGCGCTCGACGCCGAAGACTGAAGGAGGAGCCGATGCCCGGACTGCTGCGAGGAGTCGCCCGCACCGCCGTCGTCGCCGGCACCGCCACCGCTGTCAGCGGGCGGGTGCAGCGCAGGCAGGCCGAGCACTTCGCCCAGCGTGACGCCGCGATCTACGCCGAGCGCGAGCAGGCCTACGAACAGCAGGTGGCGCCGCAGCCCGCCCCGGCCCCGGTGGCCGCCGTCGCCCCGGCCCCGGCCCCGGCCCCGGCGGCGGAGGCCGACGTGATCGCCCAGCTCCGGCAGCTCGCCGAGCTGAAGACGCAGGGGATCCTCACCGACGAGGAGTTCCAGGCTGAGAAGGCCAAGATCCTCGGCCGCTGAGCTGGGCCGGGCGGCGGGTCAGCCGCGCCGGAGGATTCGCATCGGGATGCTGCGGGGGCCGCGGACCTGGCCGGCCGACCACGTGACGGCGGCGGGTTCGGCCAGCTCGAAGTCGGGGAAGCGGGCCAGCCACTCCTCGACGGCCACGGTCAGCTCCATGCGGGCCAGGTTCGACCCGAGGCAGCGGTGGATCCCGAGACCGAAGGCGGCGTGGCGGTTCACGGCCCGGTCGAGCACGACCCGGTCGGCGTCGTCGAACACCTCCGGGTCGCGGTTGGCGGCCGGGAAGGGGAGCAGCACCCAGTCGTCGCGGTGCAGCTGGCGCCCGCCGATCTCGACGTCCTGGGCGACCATGCGCGCCATGGTGACCGGGGCGTAGGCCCGCAGCAGCTCCTCGATGGCGGTGGGCATGAGGCCGGGCTCGGCGACCAGGCGGGCCCGGTCGGCCGGCGTGCGGGCCAGGTGCCACAGCGACGAGCCGATGGCGCTCCACGTGGTGTCGATGCCGGCCACCAGGATCAGCAAGATGGTGCCGCGCACGTGGTCGGGATGGAGCTTCTGGCCGTCGAGCTCGGCGTTCAGCAGGAAGCTGGTGAGGTCGTCGCGCGGGTTGGCGGCGTGGTCCGCGATCTGGGCGTCGAAGTAGCCCTCGATCTCGGCCTCGCGGACGGCCCGCTCCTCGGCGTCGGCCGCCAGGCCCACCCCCTCCTCGAGGATCATGTGGAT
This sequence comes from Acidimicrobiales bacterium, assembly GCA_016716005.1. Classification (NCBI taxonomy): domain Bacteria; kingdom Bacillati; phylum Actinomycetota; class Acidimicrobiia; order Acidimicrobiales; species Acidimicrobiales bacterium. Next base: position 1,911,127 of record JADJXE010000001.1, on the reverse strand, counting down.
GATCTCGCGGAAGGTGTCGGCGTCCTCGAGGGGGAAGCCCAGCATCTTGGCGATCACCCGCACCGGGATGTGCTGGGCGTAGTCGACGGCCGCGTCGACCGGGTCGCGGCCGTCCAGGGCGTCGAGCAGCTCGCGGCAGGTGTCGCGCGTGAAGGGCGTGAGCGCGTCGATCTGCTTGGGCGAGAAGGCGGGCAGCAGCAGGCGGCGGGCCGCGCTGTGGAAGGGCGGGTCGCTGGTGATGGGGGGTGCGCCGCCGATGGGCGCGGGCAGGTCGTCGGGGCCGGGCCGGACCTCGCTCACCACCACTGCCCGCGAGGTGAAGTGCTCGGTGTCGTAGGCGATGGCCGAGATGTCCTCGTGGCGGGTCGGCAGCCACGTGCCACCGAAGCGGTCGGAGTGGGCGACCGGGCAGCGCTGCCGCAGGTCGTCCCAGATCGGGTACGGGTCGGCCACCCAGACGGGGTCGGTGTGGTCGAAGTCGGTCGCCCAGTCGGTCACCGGTGTGCTCATCGTCCCCCCTCGTGTCGTCGGATCAGCCTAGAGGCGATGGTCGCCGCTGGCTCTCTCAGGGTGTTCGGGGCGGCGGGCGTCTGCGGTTGCGGGCCCGGTTGTGGGGGCCGCAGTAGAGCCGGCCATTGTCCAGGGTGGTGGGCCCGCCCGCTTCCCAGGGGACGATGTGGTCGACCTGGCAGCGGCTGGCGGGCACGTCGCAGCCCGAGGGGTGCTGGCAGTGCTGGTCGCGCACCTCGATGGCCCGGCGCAGGGCCCCGGTGAAGAACCGCTCCCGCACGCTCACCGACAGGGCCCGCTTGGCCGAGTCGAACACGATCGACTCGATGTCGGCCCGATCCAGCAGCGGCAGCCACTGGGCGGCGGTGAGGACGGTGCCGTCGTCGAGCTGGCACAGGGCGCCGGCGAAGGTCTCCAGGCCGACGACGACGGTGATCAGCGGCTCGGGCCGGCGGCCCCCGGCGGGCGCGGTGCGGGACCGCTCGGCCATGCGCACCAGGGCGTCGGCCCGACGCTGGGCGGGGGTGCGGGCCAGCTCGGCCTGGGTGACGTCGTCGCGGCCCAACCGCCGGCGGGCCTCGGCCACGTCCTCGACGTACAGCTGGTCTTCGAGGCGGGTCAGCTCGGCGTGCACCACGCTGCCCCACACCGCGTCCAGGCGGCCCCGCAGGTCGAAGGTGCCCTCGAAGGTGCGCACCAGCCTCACGTCACGGCTGGCCGCCTGCCGCTCGGCGGTGGCGTCGGCACCGTCGGGGTCGACGTGGATCCGCCAGTAGTCGACGGCCCGCACGAAGTCGGCGAAGTCGAGCTTGGCCGCGTGGGAGACCAGGGTCGCCTCGTCCCGGGCGAACGCGTCGGAAGTGCGGGCCACGCCGGCTCGGGCCAGCACCTCGACGTGGTCGGCGCTGATCACCCCGGCCGCGTAGGCGGCCGCGGTCATGGGCATCCCGGTGAGGCTGCGGGCCCGGCGCACCACCGCGGTGCCCTCGCGTTTGGACAGGTGGGCGTCTCGGGCCAGGCGGGCCCCGGCGGCCCGTGAGCCGTCGTCGGCCCACACCCGCCGGGCGTCCCAGCGCTCGACCAGCCGGGCGGCCGCGGCGTCGAGGCGGGTGCGGCAGGCCTGCACCCCCACCACCAGCTGGTGCAGCTCGGCGTCGCCCGCCCCGGCCGGGTCGAGGGCGGCCAGCCGGTCGACGGCCTCGTGCAGCAGGTCGAGCTCACGCAGCGAGTCGAGGCCCTCCACCCCGTCCAGCCCGTCGAGCACCACCGTCATGACCGAGAGCCTATCACACGCATCGAACGTATGTTCGACCATTTCTTCACGGATGACACGCGGCAGAGGGGCGTACCACTCGCCCACCACCCGTGGCCTGCTCGACCGCCGCACCGCCTCGCTGGCCGGCGGCTGAGCCGCCACGGCCCTGCGCCGCTACGGTGCCGGGCCGTGCCCGACTTCCCCGACTTCGATCCCCGCACCGCCGAGGCGGCCAGTGGCCACCGCGACACCACCGGGCTCGGCGGCTTCCTCGGCATCACCACGCTGGACGTGGGGCCGGGGCGGATGCGCTGCGGTCTCGATGTGCGGCCCGACCTGCTGAACCCGTTCGGGATGATGCACGGCGGGGTGGTCGCCGCCCTCGTCGACCACATCCTCGGCGCCGTCTGCTACCCGGTGATCCCCAAGGGCACGTGGAGCGCCACCACCGAGTTCAAACTGAACCTGGTGGCGCCGGTGCGCGAGGGCACGGTCGAGGCCGCCGCCGAGATCCTCTCGATGTCGAGGCGCACGGCGGTGGTGCGCATCGACGTCACCAACGCCGGCCGCGTCGTCGCCCTCGCCCAGGGCACCGTGACCCTGCAACCTCCGAAGCCGCCGCCCCCGGCCTGACGGGGACGCAGCGCGGCCGACCCTCAGCCCGCGAACTTGCCGCTGCGGATGCGCTGGGCCTCCATCAGCTGCAGCTCCTGGGCACCCGACACGACGATCTCCGGGTCGGGCACGAAGTCGAGCTCGGGGTTGCGGCCCTCGTAGGGAACGGCGTTGAGGATGACCTTGATGGCGTTCAGGCGGGCCCGGTGCTTGTTCTCCGACCGGACGATGATCCACGGGGCCTGCGGGGTGCTCGTCTTCTTGAGCATCCAGTACTTGGCGTCGGTGAAGTCGTCCCAGTGCTCCTGGGCCTGCATGTCGATCTCGGACAGCTTCCACTGCCGCAGGGGATCGTTGCGGCGCCGGTCGAACCGGCGCTTCTGCTCCTCCTTGGTGACGGAGAAGTACAGCTTCACCAGGATCATGCCGGTGCGGACGAGATCCTTCTCGAAGCCGACCACGCCCTGCATGAAGTGCTGGTGCTCCTCGTCGGTGCAGAACCCGAAGACGGGCTCCACCATCGCCCGGTTGTACCAGGACCGGTCGAACAGCACGATCCTGCCGCCGGTGGGGAACTGCTCCACGTAGCGCTGGAAGTACCACTGGGTGCGCTGCTCCTCGGTGGGCTTGCCGAGGGCGACGACGCGGTAGTGCTTCTCGTTCATGAACCGGGTGACGCGGCGGATCGTGCCGCCCTTGCCGGCCGCGTCACGCCCCTCGAACAGCACGATCACCCGCCGCTGGTGATCCTCGAGGTGCTGCTGCAGCTTCAGCAGCTCGGCCTGGAACGGCTTGAGCTGTGCTTCCTCGCGAGCCGTGCGCACCATCCCCCGCCGCTCGCGGCGCAGGGCCGCCAGCTCGCGCTTCAGGTCGTGGTAGCCCGAGACCAGATCGGGAACGGCCATCGGCCGCCCGTCGACCTCGACCATCGGCATGTCGTCCGTGTCGTCCATGTCGTCCATGTCGTCCTCCGTTGCCGCCGTCACCGCACGGCGTCGTCGATCCGGGCCAGCACCTCGGCGTCGAGCAGGGGGATGACGTCGAGGGCGCCCATGTTCTCGGTCACCTGCTCGGGCCGGCTGGCGCCGGTGATCACGCTGGACACGTGGGGGTTCCGGGCGCACCAGGCGATGGCCAGCTGCGCGAGCGAGCAAGCGAGCTCGCCGGCCACCGCGGCGAGGCGGCCGACGCGCTCGTTGTCGGCCGGGTCGACGAGCCGGTCGCGCAGCCACTCGTACCCGGGGAGGGCGGCCCGGCTCCCGTCGGGGACGCCGCCGGCGTACTTCCCGGTGAGCAGCCCCGACGCCAGGGGGCTCCACGTGGTGAGGCCGATGCCGATGTCGTCGTAGAGCCGGGCGTACTCGCGCTCGACCCGGCGTCGCTCGAGCAGGTGGTACTGCGGCTGCTCCACCACGGGCTTGTGCAGGTGGTGGCGCTCGGCAATCTCCCACGCCGCCCGGATCGAGTCCGCGGGCCACTCCGAGGTGCCCCAGTACCGGGCCTTGCCCGAGGCGATCAGGTCGCTCATCGCCCAGGTGGTCTCCTCGATGGGCGTGTCGGGATCGGCCCGGTGGCAGTACACGATGTCGACGAAGTCGAGGCCCAGCCGCTCGAGCGAGCCGTCGAGGGCCTGGAGCAGGTACGTGCGGTTCAGGGTGCTCCGCATGTTGACGGCGTCGTGGATGCCCCAGAAGAGCTTGGTGGTGATCACGTACGACCACCGGGGCCACCCGAGGTCGGCGATGGCCTGCCCCATGATCCGCTCCGACTCGCCGCCGGCGTAGACCTCGGCGTTGTCGAACAGGTTCACGCCCCGCTCGTACGCCGCGGCGAGGCAGTCGCGGGCGAGTCCGGTGTCGAGCTGGTTGCCGAAGGTCACCCACGAGCCGAACGAGAGGGTGCTCACCTGCAGGCCGGTGCGGCCGAGCCGGCGGTACGTCATCTCCATGACGGTGGAGCCTAGGGATACCTGGGCGAAGGGTGCGGTTCACCGCCCGCGAACGGTGGGGGCGCTGCGGCGGGTGGCGGGTGGCGGGCGGCCGGGGCCGCCGCGGGTGGCGGACGGAAGGGGCGCCGCGGGTGGCGGGCGGCCGGGATCCGTGCCAGCGTGAACCCGCCAGCCACCGAACGGTGTCGACCCCCGGGGGGACCATGGCCGACCTCGTCATCCGCCACGGCACGATCGTCGACGGCACCGGAGCGCCTGCGTTCACCGGCGACGTCGCCGTCACCGACGGGCTGATCACCGCGGTCGGCGAGGTGGACGAGGGCGGCGACCGGGAGATCGACGCCGAGGGGCTGACCGTCACCCCCGGCTTCGTCGACATCCACACCCACTTCGACGGCCAGGCCACCTGGGACCCGGTGCTCGCGCCGTCGTCGGTGCACGGCGTGACCACGCTCGCGATGGGCAACTGCGGCGTCGGGTTCGCCCCGGCCCGTACCGACCGGCACGACTGGCTGATCGGCCTGCTCGAAGGGGTGGAGGACATCCCCGGCACGGCCCTGGCCGAGGGGCTCACGTGGGACTGGGAGACGTTCCCCCAGTACCTCGACGCGCTCGATCGCCGGCCCCACACCGTCGACCTCGGGGTGCACGTGCCCCACGCCGCCCTGCGCACCTACGTGATGGGCGAGCGCGGCGCCGACCACGCCGAGCGTCCGACCGGTGCCGAGCTGGCCCGCCTCGCCCTCCTCGTGGGCGAGGCGGTGGACGCCGGTGCCGTCGGCTTCGCCACGTCGCGCACCGAGGTGCACCGCACCCGCGACGGGGCTCGCATCCCCACCCTCACCGCGGGCGCCGACGAGCTGCTCGCCGTCGCCGAGGTGCTGCGCCAGCGGGGCCGCGGCGTCATCCAGCTGATCTCCGACTGCTACCAGACCACCGACGACGAGCTCGCCGACGCCGAGCTCGGGCTGATGGAGCAGCTGGTGCGGGCCAGCGGCCGGCCGCTCTCGTTCACCGTGCAGCAGCCCTTCCACGCCCCCGAGCGGTGGAGGCAGCTGTTCGGGCGGGTCGCCGAGCTCGCCGCGGAGGGCCTTCCCCTGAAGGCGCAGGTGGCGCCCCGCCCCATCGGCGTGCTGCTCGGGCTGGAGGGCAGCGCGAACCCGTTCGTCGCCTGCCGGTCGTACGCCGAGGTCGCCGCCCTGCCCCTCGACGAGCGGGTGCCCGCGCTGCGCGACCCGGAGCGCCGCTCCCGGGTGCTGGCCGAGCACGCCGAGCTCCTCGACCGCCTGCCCGACGGCCTCTTCCGGCAGATCTGCGGGAGCTTCGACCTGTTCTTCGTGCTCGACGACCCGGTCGACTACCGGCTCGACCCGGCCCGCTCGGTCGGGGCCGACGCGGCCCGGCTCGGCCTCCCGGCCGCGGGCCTCACGTACGACACGCTGCTGCGGCGGGGCGGCCGCCAGCTGCTGTACCTCCCGCTGTTCAACTTCGCCCACCGCAGCCTCGACGACGTCGGCGAGATGCTGGCGTCGCCCCACGCCCTCTTCGGCCTGTCCGACGCCGGTGCGCACTGCGGGGCCATCTGCGACGCCAGCTTCACGACCTCGTCGCTGGTGCTCTGGGGCCGCAACCGCGACCCCGGCCCCGGCCCCGGCTCCGGCCGCACCTTCCCGATCGAGTGGCTCGTGCACGGGCACACCCAGCGCAACGCCCGCCACCTCGGCTGGTACGACCGCGGGGTCGTCGCCCCCGGCCACCTCGCCGACCTCAACCTGATCGAGCTCGGCTCGCTGGCGTGCCACCCACCGGAGATCGTCCACGACCTGCCGGCCGGCGGACGCCGGCTGATCCAGCGAGCCGAGGGGTACCGCTCGACGATCAAGGCCGGGGTGGTCACCTTCGTCGACGGGCAGCCCACCGGCGACGCGCCCGGTCGTCTCCTCCGGGGGCCGCAGCCGGCGCCGGCGTGAGCGACGCCCCGGCCGCAGGCCTGGCCCGCCGGCCGGCGGCGGTGGTGTTCGACCTCGACGGCGTGCTCGTCGACTCCGAGCCCTTCTGGCGCGAGGTGGAGCAGGAGGTGTTCGCCTCGGTGGGCATCGACCTCGACGACGACCTCTGCCGCCAGACGCTCGGGCTCCGGGTCGGCGAGGTGGTCGCCCACTGGTACCGGCTCCGGCCCTGGGCCGAGCCGCCGCCGGCGGTCGTCGAGCGCCGCCTGGTCGACGGGGTGGTGCACGCGATCCGGACGCGGGGCCGGCCGGTGGCCGGGGCCCGGCACGCGCTGGACGTCGCCGGCTCGCTGGGCGTGCCGCTGGGCGTCGCCTCGTCGTCCACCCTCGAGGTGATCGACGCCGCCCTGCAGCGGCTCGGCGTGGGCGAGCGGTTCGCGGCGGTCTCCTCGGCCCAGGACCTGGTGAGGGGCAAGCCCGATCCCGAGGTGTACCTGGTGGCCGCCGCCCTGCTCGGCGTCGACCCGGGAGCGTGCACGGCCGTCGAGGACTCGCCGGCCGGCGTCGCCGCGGCGGTCGCGGCGGGGATGCGGTGCGTCGCCGTGCCCGAGCCCGGCACCGACCCGGCGCTGGTCGGTTCGGCCCACGTGGTGCTGCCCTCGCTCGATGTCCTCACCGTCGAGCACCTGCTGCTCGGCGGACCCGGGGGTCGGCGTGCCGGTTTGCTCGGCACGGTGACCACCCGACCCCGGGGCGCGGACCCGGATACCCGACGGCCCGGGCGCGGCGCTGGCATGCTCGGCGGGTGACGGGGCCAGCAGCAGGGCGCCCGGCGGTCGCGGTCGCGATCGAGGCGGGGAAGCGGCGCGTGTTCGCGTCGGCCCTCGACTGGCCGGGCTGGTGCCGGTCCGGCCGGGACGAGGAGCGGGCCGTCGAGGCCCTGGCCGCGGCGTCGGCCCGCTACGCCGTCGTGGCGAGCACGGCCGGCGTGCGGTTCGCCCCCGGCGCGCGGTTCGAGGTGGTCGAGCGACTGCCCGGTTCGGCCACCACCGACTTCGGGGCACCCGGTGAGGTCGCGGCACGCGACCTCGAGCCGCTCACCGCGGCCGAGGCCCGGCGGCTGGCCGCCCTGGTCGACGCCTCGTGGCGGGTGTTCGACGAGGTGGTCGCCGCGGCCCCTGCCGAGCTCCGCAAGGGGCCCCGTGGCGGGGGCAGGGATCGCGACGCGATCGCCGCCCACGTGGTCGAGGCCGAGGTGGCCTACGCCCGCAAGCTCGGCCTCCGCCCCCCGGCGCCCTCGGCGCCCGGAGGTGTCGGGGCCACCGCGGCGCGCCGTCGCGCCATCGTCGAGGCCCTCCGCTCGGCCCGCGCCGGCGGGGCGACCGACCGGGGCTGGCCGCCTCGCTACGCGGCCCGCCGGATCGCCTGGCACGTGCTCGACCACGCGTGGGAGATCGAGGATCGCAGCCCGCCCGGCGGGGTGGGCCCGGAGACGGCGGGCCGCACCGCGTCGCAGCGGAAGCCCGTCCGCTAGCCGCGCAGCGTGGCCTCCACCTGCGCCTCGACGCCGTCGCTCACCGCGGCCGGACCGCCGAAGACGATCGTGATTGCCAGCGAGGCCCGGGCCGATCGGAGGTAGGTGCCCACGATCGCCGGCAGCGCCACCGGGTTCGTGAGCAGCATCGGCCCGCCGAAGCGGCCGACCACGGCACCGCCGGTGAGCCCGTCGGGGAACGTGACGCCGGACGCGATCCCGGCAACCGGCGGGGCGGTGAAGAAGCGCTCGGCGGTGCGCACGGCCGTCTCGTACCGGTCGGCGCCGACCACCGAGGGGGCGGTGGGCAGCGCGGCAGCGGCCGGTCCGCCGATGGCGGTCACGGTCGCCCCGGCTCGCGACGCCAGGTACGCGGCCGTGACCTCCGGCAGCGCGGTGCCCGCCGACAGCAGCACACCGCCGCTCTGGCGGGCTGCTGCTGCACCGGCCGACAGCGCGTCGGGGAAGTCGATCCCGCTGGCGAGCAGGTAGACCGACGGCGCGCCGAGCCCGTCACGGCTGATGAGCACCGCGGTCTCGTAGCGGTCGGTGCCCGCGAAGCGGACCACCGTGTAGCCGAGCGACTGCACGCGCGCCGCGACGGGGGTGCTCACGGCGGCCTCGCCCCCGAGCACGTAGACGGTGGACCCGGACGGGAGCACCCGCTGCAGCTCGCGTTCGGTGGCCGGGGAGAGCGCCTCGGGGGTGGTGAGCAGGAGCGGGCCCTGCTTGGCCACCGCGAGGGGCACGCCGGCCAGGGCGTCGGGGAAGAGGTCGGAGCGGGCGAGCACAGCGGCTCGGGCCGACCCGGCGTCGGGGAACGCGGTGCGTGAGCTGTCGACGGCCGTGCCGATGCGGTCGGGCCCGTCGACACGGATCACCACCGGGGCGTTCGGGAGATCGGCGACCGTCACCGACGCGCTCGCCGTGCCCTGTCCCGAGATGGACGGGTCGTCCGGGTCCCGCACCGTGACGACGGCGTTGTTGACGACCGTGGTGCCGGCATCCGTCGACCGGACCACGTAGGTGACCTGCTCGGAGATCGAGGCGCCCGGCTGCACGATCGTGCGATCGGGTCGCTCGAGGAAGATGCCGAGGCGGTCGTCGACGAGGCGCACCACCTCCAGCGGCACGCTGCTGGTGTTCCTGCCCGCGTAGGTGTACGTGACGGTGTCGCCCACCTCGGCGGTGGTGCGGTCGGCCGTCTTGGTGAACGTGAACGACAGCTGGGGCGGGATCGTGCCCTGGCAGGCGCTCAGGTTCACGGTGGCGTCGGGGGAGGTGCCGATCCCTCCCACGTTCACGCTCACCTCGAGGGCGCGGGTGCCGGGGGTCGCGGGGCCGGGCACCACCTCGGTGGCCGTCGCCGACCCCTGCGGTGGCACCGGCAGCGGGCTGAACGAGACCCCGGTGGGGTTCGTGCCGGTCACGTTGGCGGAGGCGCTGGGGTCGTTGTTCTCGAGGGTCCAGGTGATCGTCGTCTGCTTCGCGGCGGGGTCGCACACGGCGTTCCCGTTCAGCGATGCGCACACCCGGTTGTTCGAGGCCTTGACGGTCTGGCCCTGCTCGCCCTCCACCGTGAGGATGGTGGTGTTCGGGCCGGTCGGCGACGCGGGGGCGTTGACGACGTTCTGACCCGTTCCGACCGTCTCGGTGACGGACTGCCCGGTGGCCTGGTTCCTGAGGGTGACGGTCGCGGGCGCGCCCGAGCTGTTGTCGACGCGCCAGGTGCGCAGCCCGGCGTCGAAGTCGTCGACGTCGGTGCACAGGGAGACGAGCCGGAACTGGCTGATGTCGGCCAGCGCGGGCGCGGCCATGGCCACGACCGACCCCAGGACGGCGAGCGCCAGGAGCGGCGCTGCGACACGACGGATCCCCTGTCGACGGTGCATCCCCGACCTCCTCGACCGTCCCTGCGCGTAGCGTAGCGACCACGCTCAGTGACTGTCGACGCCGGCGAGCAGGGCCCGGACGGCGTCGATGGTGTCGGCGTCGGCCGCGGCCTTGTCGGTCCGGTAGCAGCGCACCCGGGCGAAGCGCAGCGCGACCCCTCCCGGGTAGCGGCGCGACACCTGCACGCCGTCGAGGGCCGTCTCGACCACCAGCTCGGGCCGCACGTGCACGGTGTGGCCGTCGGTGGCGATCCGGAGCCGGAGGAGGTGCTCGGTCTGCCAGGTGAGCAGGGCGTCGGTGAGGCCCTTGAAGGTCTTCCCCACCATGACGAACGACCCGTCGGACGGGTCGCGGGCCCCGAGGTGGAGGTTGGAGAGCCAGCCGGTGCGGCGGCCGTGGCCCCACTCGGCGGCCAGCACCACCAGGTCGAGGGTGCGGACGGGCTTCACCTTGCGCCAGGCGCCCCCTCGCCGCCCCGCGTCGTAGCTCGCGTCGAGCCCCTTCACCATCACGCCCTCGTGGCCCCGTGCCAGCGCGTCACCGAGGAACGCCGCCGCCACCTCGGCGTCGGCGGTCTCGATCGAGGGCACGCGGAGGCCTCCGGCCACGTCGTCGAGCACCGCGAGGCGTTCGCGCAGCGGCGCGTCGACCAGGTCGCTGCCGTCGGCGTGGAGCACATCGAAGAAGAAGGCCCGCAGCCCGCCGGCGGTGTCGCCCTCGTCGCGCCCGAAGGTGCTCATGGTGTCCTGGAAGCGGCGCGGCCGGGCCTCGTCGTCGATGCCGATGGCCTCGCCGTCGAGCACCAGGCGGTCGGCGGGCAGGGCCCGCACCGCGGCGGCCACCGCCGGGAGCCGGTCGGTCACGTCGTTCAGGTTGCGGGTGAAGACGCGGACCTGCTCGCCGGCCCGGTGCACCTGGATCCGGGCCCCGTCGAGCTTCCACTCCACCGAGGCGAGGCCGGTGTCGGCCAGGGCCCCGGCCACGTCGGGGGCGGTGGCCGCCAGCATCGGCTGCACCGGGCGGAGCAGCTCGAGCCCCACGTCGGACAACCCGGACGCGCCCATGCCCAGCGCCAGCACGGCGGTGCGCCCGAGGTCGCCGGTGAGCATGGCGGCGCGGCGCACCAGCGGCAGCGGCACGTCGGCGGCCCGGGCGACGGCGTCGGCCATCAGCCCTTCGAGCGCTCCCTGCCGGAGCTCGCCCACGAGCAGCCGGCGCACGAAGCGCGCCTCGGCCGCGGTCGCCCCGGCCAGCAGCGCGTGCAGCACGGCCTGCCGGCGCTCGACCGACCGGGGCCCCGTGGTCGCCTCGATCTCGTCGAGGGCGCGGTCGAGGTCGCCCACGGTCAGCGACGGTGCAGACGCGGCGGGCACGTCGAGCCCGCCGAGCGTCGCCCAGCCGACCCCGACCCGCCCCTGGCGCGGGTTGCCGGTGAGGATCCCGACCGCCGGCGCCACCTGGGCCGGTGGGAGGAGCCGGAGCAGCTCGGCCAGGGCGGCCACCTTGGCCGATCGGGATCGGGTGGCGGCCACGGCGTCGGAGGTGGCGACCAGGTCCGCGAGGAGCACGGCCGCAGTCTGCTCGGCCCCGCAGCGTCGCGGCCCGCTGCCGCAGTCTGCTCGGCCCCGCAGCGTCGCGGCCCGCTGCCGTAGCCTGCCCCGGACCCGACCGAGGAGACGCCGGTGGCCACGATCGACCCGTCGACCGACACGACCCCGCCCCTCTCGGGGCCCACGGCCGACGCCCTCGTCAGCTTCGGCATCTCGGGCGACCTGGCCAAGAAGATGACCTTCGACGCCCTCTACCGGCTGGAGCGGGTGAACCGCCTGCCGGCGCTCGTCGTCGGGGTGGCGGTCGACCCCTGGACCGACGACGAGCTCCGCGAGCGGGCGCACGAGTCGATCGCCGCCGGCGAGCCGCACCCCGAGCACAAGGTGGTCGAGCGGCTGCTGGCCAAGCTGCGCTACGTCCAGGGCGACTTCGGCGACCCGGCGACGTACCAGCGGGTCGGCGAGGCGCTGGCCGGCTGCCGGCTGCCCGTGTTCTACCTGCAGGTGCCTCCGTCGCTGTTCGGGATGGTGGTGGAGGGGCTGCACGACGCCGGCCTCACGGCGTCGGCCCGCGTCGTCGTCGAGAAGCCCTTCGGGCACGACCTCGCCTCCGCCCGGGCGCTCGACGCCCAGCTGCACGCCCTCGTCGACGAGGACCAGCTCTACCGGATCGACCACTTCCTGGGGAAGATGCCGGTCGACGACATCCTCTTGCTGCGGTTCGCCAACGAGGTCCTCGAGCCGGTGTGGAACCGCGACCACGTGCAGGCGGTGCAGATCACCATGGCCGAGGACTTCGGGGTCGCCGACCGCGGCCACTTCTACGACCCCGTGGGAGCCCTCCGCGACGTCGTCCAGAACCACCTGCTCCAGGTGCTGGCCTTCGTCGCCATGGAGGCGCCGCAGGGGCACGACCCCGACACGCTGCGCAACCGGAAGGCCGACGTGTTCCGCGCCATGGACGAGGCCGACCCGCAGCACTACGTGCGGGGGCAGTACCAGGGCTACCTCGACGTGGCCGGCGTGGCCCCCGGATCCACCACCGAGACCTTCGTCGCCCTCAGGCTCGAGATCGACAACTGGCGGTGGTCGGGCGTGCCGTTCTTCATCCGGGCCGGCAAGTCCCTGGCCACGCGCGCGACCGAGGTGCGGATCGTGTTCCGGCACCCTCCGCGGCTCGGCTTCCGGCCCCGGGGGCACCCTCGGCCGGGGGCCAACCACCTCGTGCTGCGGATCGACCCCTCACCGGGCACCCGCCTCACGCTCCAGGGCATGGACCCCCGGACGGTCGTGCCGCAGGAGTACCACCTCGACACGGTGTGGGGCGATCGGACGTCGGAGCTGCCGACCGCCTACCAGGTGCTGCTGGGCGCGGCGCTGGCCGGCAACCCGGAGAACTTCGCCCGCGAGGACACCGTGGAGGAGACGTGGCGGATCGTGCAGCCCCTTCTCGACTCGCCACCCCCCGTGCACCCGTACGCCCCGGGGTCGTGGGGGCCCGTCGAGGCCGATCGGCTCACCGCGGGGTTCGCCGGCTGGCACCACCCCTGGCTTCCCTGATCGTCCGGCTCCGGCGTACGTCCCCCACGGTTCTGCGTCCCGATCGGCCCCGTTTGCGGCACCTCGGGGACGCAGAACGCCGGGGGCGTCGGCCGGGGGGTGCCGGGGGGGCGTCGGCGGGGGCCGTCGGCGGGGTTCGCCGGCGGGGGCCGGGCTCAGCGGGGCCGGCAGTAGGCGAGCAGGTCGGCACCCACCTCCGAGAGCAGCGCGGCCAGCAGCGGGAGGGGCAGCCCGATCACGTTGGTGGGGCTGCCGCTGATCGACGCCACGAAGAGCCCCCCGGCACCCTGCACCCCGTACCCGCCGGCCTTGTCGGACGGCTCGCCGGTGGCGACGTACCACTCGATGGCGCTCTCGGAGAGGGGGGTGAAGGCCACCTCGCTGGTGGCCACGCCCACGGCCGTGGCCGTCACCGGGGTGCCGTGGTGGCGCACCGCCACCGCGGTGTGCACCAGGTGGGAGCGGCCCGACAGGCGCCGCAGCACGGCGCGGGCATCGGCGTCGTCGCGGGGCTTGCCGAGGGGCTCGCCGTCGAGGGCGACGGTGGTGTCGGCGGCGACGATCAGCTCGCCGGGGCGGGCCACGGCCCTCGCCTTCTCCGCGGCAAGCCGGCGCACGTGGGCGACCGGGTCCTCGCCGGGGACGGGTGCCTCGTCGACGTCGGGCGTCCGGGTGACGAAGCGCGCGCCGAGCAGCCGCAGCAGCTCGGCCCGGCGGGGGGAGGCGGAGGCCAGCACCAGCGGGGGCAGGTGCGCGGCCCGGCCGATCGCGTCCGTGGCCGTCACCCGCCGCTCACGGCCCGCTCCGAGCCGGCCGGCGGCGGCCCGTCGGCCAGCGGGTCGAGCCAGCCCTCGGGCAGCACCACGCGGTGCGGGCCGTCCTGGCGGCCGCGGGGCAGCCGCTCCGAGCCGGGCGGCGCCAGCACGGTCCGGTCGAGCCCGTCGAGCAGGCGCCGCAGCCCGGCCAGCGAGGTCGCCCCCATGAGCGCCCGGCGTGCGTCCCCGCCGACGGGGTAGCCCGCGAGGTACCAGCCGAGGTGCTTGCGGAGGTCGCGGAGCCCGCGCGCCTCGCCCAGCCGCTGGACGAGGAGGCCGGCGTGCTCCGCCACGGTGTCGACCACCAGGCCCAATGGTGGCGGGGCCGGGATCGGTCGGCCGGCGAAGGCGGCGTCGAGCTCGCCGAACAGCCACGGCCGCCCGAGGCAGGCGCGCCCCACGACCACCCCGTCGCATCCGGTCTCGGCGATCATCCGGAGCGCGTCGGCCGCCGTCCACACGTCGCCGTTGCCGAGGACGGGGATCGTCCGCACCTCTGTCTTCAGCCGGCCGATCGCCGCCCAGTCGGCCGCGCCCGCGTAGTGCTGCTCGGCGGTGCGGGCGTGGAGGGCCACGCCGGCGGCGCCCTGGTCCTCGGCCACCCGGCCCGCCTCCAGGTAGGTCAGGCGCTCGGCGTCGAGGCCCAGGCGCATCTTCACGGTGACGGGCACTGGGCCGGCGGCCCGCACGGCCGCGGCGACCAGCGCGGCCAGCAGCCGTGGCCGGGCCGCCAGGCCCGCGCCCCCACCGTGGCGGGTCACCTTGCGCGCGGGGCAGCCGACGTTCAGGTCGACGTGGTCGACGCGGCCCTCGCCCACCAGCCGGGCGACCGCGGCGCCCACCGTCGCGGGGTCCGTGCCGTAGAGCTGGATGCTCCGGGGGGTCTCGTCGGGGTCGAACGCCGCCAGCTCCCACGAGCGGGTGCCGCCCTCGACCAGGCCGCGGGCGTTCACCATCTCGCTCACGTGGAGCCCGCCGCCGAACCGCCGGCAGACGCGGCGGAACGCGGCGTCGGTGACGCCCGCCATCGGTGCGAGCACGACGGGGGGCCACACGTCGAGGGGCCCCACCCGCAGGGGCGCGGCCCGCGCCGTCGCCTCGTCGGTCGGGAGCACGGTCACGAGGCTGCCGCGCCGGGCGCCGGTGATCCAGCCGGGGAGCCGGCTCCGTAGCAGGATCGGGCACCGCCGGGCCCCTTCGAGGCTCGATCCCCCAAGGAGGGCCATCACCATGTCCACGCGATTCCTCGTGAACCTGACCCGCGGCGCCGAAGACCCCGACCGGGCGACCATCGCCTTCGTGGTCGCCAACGCCGCGCTGGCGTCGGGCAAGGAGACGATGGTCTTCGTGAGCAACGACGCCGTGCGGTTCGCGGTGCCCGGAGGTGCCGACGGCGTCCATGCCGACGGGCTCCCGCCGCTCGCCGAGCTGGTCGCCATCTTCGGCGAAGAGGGCGGCGCGCTCCTGGTGTGCACCCCCTGCGCCAAGGTCCGCGAGCTCGACACCTCCGAGCTCGTTCCCGGCGCAGCGATGGGAGGCGGGCCGGGCCTGGTCGAGTTCATGACCGCCGAGGGCGCGGCCGCGTCGGTCTCCTACTGAACGCCCTGGTCGCCGGCCACGACGGCGATGGCGTCCTCGGTCGAGTACGCGACGCTCCCGTCGGCCAGCACCACGGCGCCGATGCGGCAGTCCGACGCCAGCGTGGCGTCCGGCTCGGCCGAGCCGTCGGCGTCGACGGCCCAGCGGGTGAGCGTGCCGCTCACGTACCCGCACACCAGCAGCTCGTCGTCGGCCGGCGCGGCCAGGCCCGACGGCGCCGTGCCGGGCGGCAGGTCGGTGATCGAGGTCGGCCGTCCGTCGACGTCACCCCGGGCCAGCCGCTCGGGCTCGTCGCCGGGCGAGTTGTCGGCGACCCACAGGGCGCCTCCGGGGGCGAAGGCGAAGGCGTACGGGTTGTTCCACCCGGCCGAGACCACGCTCGGCGCCTGGCCGGGCGGTCCGTCGGGGTCGAGGCGCAGCAGCTTTCCGTTCGGGGTGGCGGGGTCGGCGGCGGCGGCGGGGTCGAGCAGGTCGCCGACACCGATGACCAGGTTCCCGTCGGGATCGACCACGACGTGGCCCCCCGTCGCACGGTCGGTCGAGGCCGGCCCCTCCCACACGAGCCGGACCGGCCCGGGCGCGACCTGGCCCACCACGAGCCGTCCGTCCGGCCCGGTCCAGGCGGCGAAGGTGCGGCCGGCGGCGTCGACCGCCAGCCCCACGAGCCCTCGCTGGCCGTCGGCCCCCACCTCGACCCGGGCGACCTCCTGCGGCTCACCCCCGTCGGGGGCGACGTCGAGGATGCGGCCGGTGCGCCGCTCGCCGTACCGCACCCCCCCGTCGGGGAGCGCGACCAGGGCGGCGACGTCGGGGGCGACCACCAGCACCTCGCCGGTGGGTTCGTCGGCGCCGTCGTCGGCGCCGTCGTCGGCGCAGCCGCTCGCCCCGGTGGCCGCGAGGGCGAACACGGCCACGGCGGCGACGGCCAGACGGTGGGGGCGGGGCCGGCGGGGCACGGCCGGTGACGGTAGCGTCCCGTCGGCGCGGGACCGCGGCAGCAGAGGGGGGCCTGGTGGCACGGGTTGAGCTGATCGGCGCGGACCAGGCGCCCCTGCTGGCCCGCCCCTTCTACGCCGGCGGTGACCCCGGCGTGATCGCCGCGGCGATGGCCCAGGTGCCCGAGCTCATGGAGGTGGCCCTCCCCTTCGTGGGGCGCACCCTGGGCCCGACGGCCGTCGACGCCCGCACCAAGGAGCTGGTGATCCTCCACGTCTCCGCGCTCCTCGGGTGCCGGTATTGCGTGGCCGCGCACACCGTCGTGGCGATCGACACCGGGCTCGACCGCGACGAGGTCCGGGCGCTGCGCTGCGAGGCGCCCCTCGTCGACGTCTTCGCCGACGAGCGGGAGCGGGCGGTGCTCGCCTGGGCGGCTGCGGTGGCCGCCACCGGCCCGGTCGGCGACGACGTCGCGGCAGCCGTTCGGCGGTGGTGCACCGACGCCGAGGTGGTCGAGCTGACGCTGCTGGTCACGGCCACCATGCTCCTCAACCGCTTCTGCACGGCGCTCGACCTGCCGTCGGCGCCGGACACGCTGGCCCGCCTGGCCCGGGAGGGTTTCGCCGCTGGGGGGTCGCCGCCGTGACCGCCGTCGTCGACGCCGTGGCGGCCGGCGCGATCGGCGATCGGGTCTGGCTGTACTCCAACTACCACTGCAACCTGGCCTGCACGTACTGCCTCACCGAGTCGGCACCAGGCGTCGCCCGGCGCGAGCTGGGGGCCGAGCGGCTGCTCCGGGCGGCAGAGCAGGCCGCCGGCCTCGGGTTCGGCGCGCTCGGCGTCACCGGGGGCGAGCCGTTCCTCCTGGCGTACCTGCCCGAGACGCTCGCCCGCATGGCCGACGTGCTCCCTGTCGTCGCCCTCACCAACGCCACGTACTTCAGCGACGAGCGGCTGGAGCGGCTCTCGGCGTTCGCTGGTCGGCCGGTGTCGCTGCAGATCTCGCTCGACGCCGCCGAGCCCGACCGCAACGACCTGTTCCGGGGGCCCGAGAGCTTCCGCCGGGTGGTCGAGGCCGTCCCGAGGATCGTGGCGCGGGGCATCCGGGTGCGGATCGCCACCACCGAGCCGGCGGCCCTCGAGCCGGGGGCCATGGAGCGGCTCTGCGCCCTCCACCGCGAGCTCGGGGTGCCCGACGAGGACCACGTGGTCCGGCCGGTCGTCCGCCGGGGCCGGGCCTCGACGAACCACCTCGGTGTGCCCGTCGGGATGGCCGAGCTGCCGCCCGAGCTCACGATCACGGCCGAGGGTGCCTTCTGGAGCCCCTTCGCGGCGACGGTGCACGGGCGGCGGCTCGACACCGACCTGCTGGTCACCCGCACCACCGATCCGCTGCGCATCCCGGCCGAGGCGATGATCAGGCTCAGCGAGGGACGCCCGGCCGGAGACGACGCCACGCTGAACATCCGGTGAGCGTGACCCACCGGGGCCCGGTCGGGCCCCCAGGCACCCGTCCACCCGTCCACCCGTCCACCCGTCCACCCGTCCACCCATTCGACTGTTCGACTGTCCGACCCGTCCGAAACCGAGGGAGGCGACATGGCCCAGATCGCGGGCCCACCGGCCATGGCCCGTGCAGGCATCGACGCGCCACCGACCGACCGGGCCAGCCGGTTCTTCGTGTTCCTGCTGCGCGTCGGCCTGGGTGTGCTCTGGCTGTCGGGGGCCGGCTGGAAGCGCCCGCCCGACTTCGGGGAGTCGTCGGGCCGGGGGCTCTACCGCTTCACCGAGTACGCGGTCAGCCATCCCGTGTTCGGCCCCTACGAGTGGGTCGTGCGCGAGCTGGTGCTCCCCAACTTCGGGATCTTCGGCTGGACCGTGCTGGTGGCAGAGGCGCTGGTGGGCGCCTTCCTGATCCTCGGCCTGGCCACCCGGTTCTGGGCGGTGGTGGGGGCGCTCCAGTCGTCGGTGATCGCCCTGTCGGTGCTGTACGCGCCCGACGAGTGGCCCTGGGCGTACTACCTGATGATCCTCGGCCACCTCGCCGTGTTCGCCACCGCTGCCGGGCGAGTCGCCGGGCTCGACGGCGTGCTGCGGCCCGTGTGGGCGGCCCGCCGCTCGGCCCTCGACCGGCTGCTGCTGAGGGCGTCGTGAGGAGGGTGTCGCGATGACCGCCGTGAACCGCATCCGCCGGGCCCAGCTCTGGGTCTCGCTCCTCGCCCTGGCGATGGGCGCCCTCGGCCTCTGGCAGGCGTGGGGCCTCGGGTTCACCGACGACCGGGGGGCCCTGGTGGGGTGGCCGTCGCTCGAGCTGGCCACCGTGTCGTTCAACCCGCTCGGGGCCCTGGTCACACTGGCGCTCGGGTTCCTGGCCGTCGTGGCCGTGGTCGTGGGGGCGCGGATCCTGCTGCTGGCCGCGACCGCCGGGTTCGCGGCGCTGGCCGTGCTCTCGCTCGTGCAGGCCTCGGGTGACCCCGGCTGGTTGGGGCTCCGCGGCGGCTCGAGCTTCAGCCTCTACGTCGCGCTGGCGGTCGGCCTGTTCGTGCTCGATCGGGGCGAGCGGGCGGCGCTGGCCATCGGCGCCTGACGCCGTCGGGGTTCTTGGTCGCGCGGGCGGCGGGTGAGGCGTCGTGGGCGCGATGGGAAACGGGGGTCGGGGCTGCTGGTCGCGTTGGCGGCGGGTGAGGCGTCGTGGGCGCGATGGGAAACCCGGCTGGGGCCGCCGCCGGGCGGTGCGCCTCGCCGGCGGCGGACCGGCTCCTACACCGGGTCGCGCAGGGGGGCGGTGGCGAACTGGCGCATCCCCTCGTCGAAGCCCACCCCGGCGCGGAAGCCGAGCACCTCGGCGGCGCGGGTGGGCGAGGCCACCACGTGGCGGACGTCGCCCAGCCGGTACTCGCCGGTGACCACCGGCGGCGGCGCACCGGGCCCGAACGCGCCGGCTAGGGCCTCGGCCATCTCCCCGACGGTGTGCGGCGCGCCGCTGGCCACGTTGAACGGCCCGGTCGGTGGCGGCTCGGCGGTGAGGGCCAGCACGTTGGCGTGGGCGACGTCGGCGACGTGCACGAAGTCGCGGCGCTGGCGGCCGTCCTCGAACACCCGGGGGCTGCGGCCGGCGGCCAGGGCGCTGCGGAAGATGCTGGCCACCCCGGCGTACGGGGTGTCCCTCGGCATCCGCGGCCCGTACACGTTGTGGTAGCGCAGCGCGCTCACCGGCACGCCGGCCTCGCGCCCGAACACCCACGCCAGGTGCTCGGTGTGCACCTTGGTGGCGGCGTACACGTTGCGGGGGTCGAGGGCGGCGTCCTCGGCGATGGCCATCGGCTCGAGCGACGCCCCGCAGGTGGGGCACCTGGGCTCGAACCGCCCGGCCTCGAGGTCGGCCACCAGGCGCGGGGCCGGCCGGCGCTCGCCGTGATCGGCGCAGCGGTAGCGGCCCTCGCCGTAGACGACCATGCTCGAGGCGACCACCAGCCGCCCGCGGAAGCGGGCCCGCCACAGGGCCCGCAGCAGCACCGCGGTGCCGAGGTCGTTGTCGTGGACGTAGCGGGTGACGTCGTCGAAGTCGAGACCCAGGCCGACGCGTGCCGCCTGGTGGCAGACCGCGTCGACCCCGCGGACCGCGTCGGCCACGGCGCCGGCGTCGGCGAGGTCGGCGCGGCGGTGGTCTGCGGCGGGGTGCAGGTAGTCGGGCTCGCCCCGGTGGGCGGCCGGGTCGAGCGAGTCGAGCACGACGACGTCGGCACCGGCCTCGACCAGCTCGTCGACGACGTGGCTGCCGATGAACCCCGCACCGCCGGTGACGAGCACCTTCACGGCCGGGTGCCTACCACGGCGAGCGGAGCGCGGCCTGCAGGGCCACGCCCAACGCGAGCTGCACGGCCAGCCACCAGCGGGCGCCGCGCCCGGGGAGCGCGCAGCAGGCCACCATCACCAACGGCACGAAGGGCTGCCAGATGCGCTCCACCTCGCCCTTCGACAGGCCGGACAGGTCGGCCACGGCGACGGCGACGAGGGTGCCGCCCACCAGCAGCCACGCACCCCGGTCACGGAGGCGGGCCAGGGCGGCGGCCGTCGCCGGCCCGATCGCCAGTGCGAACACCGCCAGGTTGGCGACCACGAAGTACCCGTAGGGGCGCACTCGTGCCAGGCCGTCGGCGTACTCGGCCCGCGTCGCCGCGAGCCCGTCGGGCCACCAGAAGCCCCAGGCCGCGGGGAGGGCCACCACCGCGGCGGCGACCACCGCGGCCACCGCGAGGGCCCGCACCCGGCGCCGGGCCACGGTGACCGCGGCGATCGGGACGGCGAGGAGGGCCAGCCCGTAGGAGAGGAGGAGGCCCGCGCCGAGGGCGGCGCCACCGGCCGCGGCCAGGCCGTCGGCGCGCCGCCCGTCGCGCCCGGTGGCCACCACCACGAGGGCCACGGCCAGCGCGCCCATGCCGGCGTAGAGGGCGTCGGCGTTGGTGGCCCAGACGGCCGCCGGCGCCAGGGCGACGAACAGCGACGCCCGCCGGGCGGCGTCCTCGCCGGCCAGCTCGCGCAGCGCCACCAGGGCGGCGACGACGGCCAGCGCCCCGCCGGCCAGCACGAGCGCGAGCGCCGGCCCGGTGCCGCCCAGCCCGAGGCGGTCGAGCACCCACAGCACCAGCACCGTCCCCGGTGGGTGGCTCTTCACGTGAGTCGGGTAGCCGGGCAGGGCCGCCACGAAGCCTCGGAGGAACCGGCCCGGTGAGCCCACCAGCGCGACGGCGGCGAGGTGGTCGAAGCGGGAGCCCAGCGAGGCCTCGAGGCCGGCTCGCCCGTCGACGGCCCCCAGCGCCAGCACCCAGGCGGCATGGGCGCCGGCCGCCACCGCGAGCAGTGGGCGCCAACGCAGACGGCGACCGACGGGCGGGCCCCACGCCACCGCCGCAGCCGCCAGCCCGGCCGGCACCACCAGCACCCACGACCGGCGCGGCTCCCATTCGCCGACGAGGGGCACGGCCGAGAACCCGTAGGTCCGCCCGGCCCGCTCGACCACCGCCAGGCCCCACAGCCGGACGAACACCAGCAGCGCCACCCACCCGGCGACGGCCGCCCCGGTCACCAGCGCCGTGCGGTGGTGACGCCGGACCCGCCGCGCGGCGGCCGGTGGAGCGGTCACCTCCGGGCCAGGAGCGGGGCGAGGGCCGCGGCCATCCGGGCGAACCGGGTGCCCGGAGCGGCCGCCGCGACGGCTCGGAGGTCGTGCACGTCGTCGACGTCGTGCAGCGTCGGCAGCTCGGCGACGCCCAGCCCGAGCTGCTCCAGCCGCCGGCGCTGGGCGGTGCCGGTGTCGGGCCGGCTCATGGGCACGCCGTCGAACACGCCGGGCACCGCCCGGCGGAGGCCGATCGCCCAGTACCCGCCGTCGTGGGCGGGCCCGAGCACGGCGTCGACCCCGGGCCGCGACAGCGCCGCCAGGGCGTGCCCGAGGAGGGTGGGAGTCACCTGCGGGGTGTCCATGGCGATCACGACCAGGGGTGCGCCCACGTCGGCCACGGCCCCGGCCAGGCGCTCGCCCAGGCCGCCGGATCGCTGGGGGACCACGTCGAAGCCGGCCGGCAGCCACCCGTCGGCGTCGCCGTCGAGCACCACCACGTGGCGGCCGGCGGGGGTGGCGGCCGCCGCGTCGAGCGTGTCGAGCAGCGCGGCGCGGGCCAGCGCGGCCGCCTCCTCTGGCGTGCACGGCGGGCAGAGGCGCGTCTTCACCCGTCCCGGCGACGGCTGCTTGGCCAGCACGGCGAGCGCAGGTCGGCCGCCGTCGACGATCCGCACGTCATGCCTCCCGGAGCAGGCGCTGCATGTCCTGCACGGCGCGCGCCGTCCCCCGGATGGTGCCCGTGACCTTGGAGCGCCCCGCCCGGGCCCGGTAGGGAACGCCCACCTCGCCGATGCGCCAGCCGGCCCGCGCCGCCCGCAGCACCATCTCCAGCGGCCAGCCCGAGCGGCGGTCGGCGATGCCCAGGGCGAGGAGCCCCTCGCGCTGCGCCGCCCGCATCGGCCCGAGGTCGGTGAGGGCGATACCGGTGCGGCGGGCGACGGTGCGGGCGAGGTACCGGTTGGCCAGCCGGGCGTGCGTGGGCCACGCCCCCCGGTCGGCGAGCCGCGCGCCCAGCACGAGGTCGGCGCAGCCGGCGGCTACCGGGTCGGCGACCGCGGGAAGGTCGGCCGGGTCGAGCGACGCGTCGGCGTCCATGAAGCACACGACGGGGGCGGTGGCGGCCTGCAGGCCGGCCCAGCACGCCGCCCCGAACCCCCGTCGGGGCTCGGCGACGACCTCGGCACCCAGGGCCCGGGCCACCTGGGCGGACCCGTCGGTCGAGCCGTTGTCGACCACGATGGGCCGGTAGCCGTCGGGCATCCGCCCCAGCACCCACGGCAGGGCGAGCGCCTCGTCGAGCACCGGGAGCACCACGTCGGGCACGGCGCGAGTCTGCCCGGTCCGCACGGCATGATCGCCGCCGTGGATCCCGTCCCGGCCGAGCGCACGTCGCCGCCCCGCCGGGCGGCGGCCCTGGCCCGGGTGGCCGCGGCGCAGGCCCGCATCTCGATGGTCGAGGTGGTCGACCCGCCCGGCGTGGCGGCGGCCGAGCGGCTGCTCACCGAGATCTGGGGGAACCCGCCCGAGCGGTCGGTGCTGCCGAGCAACGTGCTCCGCGCCCTGCAGCACTCCGGCGCCTACGTGTTCCTCGCCCGGGCCGGCGACCTCGACGTGGGGGCGTCGGTGGCGTGGTGGGCCGTCGACGCCGGCCGGCTGCACCTGCACTCGCACATCACCGGGGTGGTGCCCGGCGTGGCCGGGCGGGGCGTCGGCCGGGCGATCAAGCTCCACCAACGGGCCTGGGCCCTCGAGCGTGGCGTGGAGGTGATCCGGTGGACCTTCGACCCGCTGGTGCGCCGCAACGCCTTCTTCAACCTGACCCGGCTCGGGGCGACCGCCGAGCGGTACCACGTCGACTTCTACGGGTCGATGCCCGACGCCGTCAACGCCGGCGACGAGACCGACCGCATCGAGGTGGCGTGGTGGCTGGCGTCGTCCGGGGTGGACGCCGCGGTGGCCGTCACCACCGGAGGGCCGTCGGCCGAGGGTGCCGCGTGCGTCCTGCTCGACGACCACGGCGAGCCGGTGGTCGTCGGCTCCGCCGGGGCCGAGCGCACTGCCTGCGCCACCCCACCCGACGCCGTCGCCCTGCGCTCGACCGACCCCCGGCTGGCCCGCCGGTGGCGCCACGCGCTGCGTGACGTGCTCGGCGGGGCGATGGCCGACGGCTGGCGGGTCGACGGCTTCACCCGGTCGGGCTCGTACCTCCTGCGGCGCCCCTAGCCGGGCCCGCACCTCCTGCGGCGCCCCCAGCGCCGGGCTCAGCGGCCGAACATGGTGAGCCAGGCCTCCCTGGTGGTCGGCTTGAACACCATGTTCATCTCTCTGGTCGCGCCGATCGTGGCCGAGCCGGCGAGGGAGTAGCGGTGGCCGGGGTACACCACGACGTCGTCGGGCAGGGCGGCCAGGCGGTTGAGGCTGTGCCACATCTGCTCCGGGTCGCTCCCGGGTAGGTCCGTGCGGCCGCACCCCTCGAGGAACAGCGTGTCGCCGGCCACCAGGCGCCCGTCGACGAGGAAGCACTGGCTCCCCGGTGTGTGGCCCGGCGTGTGCAGGAGCTCCACCGGCACGTCGCCCACCAGCACGACGTCGCCGCTCGCATGGCGCACCAGGTCGGTCTCGGAGACCCCGGTGGTGCGCTTCACCCACTCGGCCTCGGCCTCCTGCACGTGGATCCGCACCCCCTGCATCTCCAGCAGGTCGCGCACGCCCTGGATGGTGAGGCCCATCATCGAGCCCCCCACGTGGTCGGGGTGGTAGTGGGTGGCCAGCACGCCCGTCACCCGCAGCCCCTCGGCCCCGGCGGCGTCGAGCAGCTCGCCCACCGAGTAGGCGGGGTCGACGAGGAGCGCGTCGCCCGTCTCCCGGTCGCCGATGAGGTAGGCGAAGTTCACCATCTGGCAGGCCACGGGATCGTCGACGGCGAAGTCGCGACCCGAGAGCAGCTGGCGGAAGCAGAGCCGTCCGGACATCGCGCCGAGGGTACCGGCGGGCTCGCGGATCAGCCCGCCGTCGTCGTGTCGGTGGGCGCCGTGGGGCCGGTGCTCCCCGTGGTGGTGTCGGTGCCCTCGGTGGTAGTGGCCTCCGGGGCACCGCTGGCCGCCGCGAACTCCTGGCACGGCTCGGAGGCGTTGAAGGCGTCGTTGAGCTCGGCCGGGATAGGTGCTGGGTCGCCGTTGAGCACCTGGAACGCGCTCTGCATCACCACGATCACCGCGCCCGACTCGAACAGGACCTCCTCGGTGGCCTGCTCCGGCGCGGCGATGTAGTCGTAGACGTCCTGGAGCTGCCGCTGCGCCTTCTCGAAGGCCCGGCGGTACCGATCGGCGGTCTCGGCGCCGCCGTTCACGTCGGGCGGGCCGGTGGCGTCCAGCAGCTCGACGACGCCGACCACGGTGGCCTGGAGGTCCTCCAGCTGGGCCAGCACCGCGGTGCGGGCCTCCTCCGTCCCCTGGGGCCGGTCGGAGGCGTCGGTCACGGCGGCCATCTGGTCGGGGAGGGGGAGCAGGGCGGTGCACAGCGCGTCGGCGAAGTCGGACGCGGGGACGGTCGTCGGGCTGGCGGTGGTGTCGCTGG
Source organism: Acidimicrobiales bacterium (assembly GCA_016716005.1). Taxonomy (NCBI): domain Bacteria; kingdom Bacillati; phylum Actinomycetota; class Acidimicrobiia; order Acidimicrobiales; species Acidimicrobiales bacterium. The sequence goes on along the minus strand of JADJXE010000001.1, from coordinate 1,886,265 downwards.
TGCCGTCGTCGTCACCGCTGCACGCCGCGGCCACGAGCGCCACGCCGAGCACGAGGGTCGCGAGCCGGCCGAGAAGGTGCATCCGCATAGGGGACGTAGGCTATCGGAGCCCTCACCGGCCCCGGTCGCGACGTCTCCCACGTGCGGTGATCTCGCCCAAGGGGGGTCTGCGACGCTAAGGTGTCACGACCCGGGTGTCCGGGCAGTTACACAGGTGGGTCCGAGACCGCATGCCGGTCGTGGGCCCGTCAGTGCCGTGTTGTTACGACAAGAGGAGAAAGACTTGCGGAAGCGGAAGATGCTTCTGGGTGGTCTGGCGTCTGCTGGAGTGTTGGCGGGTTTGGTCCCGTTGGCGGCTCCTGCGGGTGCGGACGTGCCCACGCCGGCGTTCTGGCCTGACGGTCCGAGCATCGGTGCGACGGCGTACACCTTGCGGATGCAGGGTGACAACCGTTACGAGACAGCGGCGTCGATCGCCATGGTGACGACGTTGAACCTCAACAAGGGTAGTGGCTATCCGTTCGAGCAGGTGACGCTGGGCATCAACGCCCGGGGTAACGACAACGTGCCGACGGAGACCTACGGGTTGTCGACGTGCCCGGAGACGATCCACATCGCGGCTGGTGACAATCCGGCTGATGCGTTGGCGGCGTCGGGTGTGAAGGGCATCACCAACCTGCCGTTGGGTGACACGGGTGTGTTGACCAACGTGACCAATGCGTTGGTGCTGTTGACGGACGCGGCTCGGGGGAACCCGGGTGCGGTGTTGAACCCGCGTACCCGTACGGCGTTGTTGACGATCCGTGACAACTGCCAGAAGCCGTTCAACGCCGTCATCCTGGGCGGCGAGGCGGCGGTGTCGGTGACGGCTGCGGCCGAGGTCGACGCCATCGCCAACGCGGTGGCTCGGGTGGACGGTTCGGGTCTGCAGGCCTCGATCGAGGCGGCCACGGGTGTGACCATCCCTCTGGATCGGTATGCGACGGCGGCGGAGCTTGCTCTGTTGTTGTTCCAGGCCGAGTCGCCGGGTGGCGCTCCTGGTGGGTTGCCCGACATCGACGTGTACGACGCGACGGTGAACGACAACGGGACGTGGGCTCTGGAGGGTGATGACACTCCGGACGACACGTTCGCGGATGCGGTGTTCCTGGCTGAGGGCACCAAGGGTGCGGATGCGTTGGCGATCGGGCCGGTGGCGGCGGCGTACAGCTCGCCGGTGCTGTTGACCCGTTCCGCTGAGCTGCCGGTGGCGACGCTGGCGGCGTTGACGGTGATGAACCCGCGTTCGATCATCACCGTGGGTGGTGAGGCTGCGGTGTCCCAGGATGTCTTGGATGCGGCCGTGTCGGCTGCGGGTGAGACGGGGGACTTCACGCCTGACGTGTTGCGGGTGGCGGGCCCTGACCGCTACTCGACCTCGGTGGGTGTGGCCGCGGTGTTGGCCGGCGTCCAGTTCGGTGACACGGGCACGCTGTTCGGGTTCGCTCGTTCGGACCGCAACGACGGTACGGACGCGGTGGACGCGCTGGCTGGTGCGGCGTTCGTGGACAACGTGTGGCTGGCCGGTGTGAGTGCGCCGACCCGTCAGGCTCCCCCGATCGAGCGCAATGGTGCTCTGGGTGGGGATCTTCGGGGTCCGAACACGCTCATCGGTGGGTCGACGTTCCAGCCGGGTGGGATCGTGCCGATCCTGTTGGTGAAGCCGGGTACGGCGACGGCGTCGGGTCTGTCCAACGCGGTGGCCACGTATCTGGCTGATCTGTATCCGGATCCGACGTCGACGTCGGAGAACCCGACGGGCAACCAGGGTGGCTTCGGCTATGTGTTCGGTGGGACGGCTGCGATCTCGGCCGGGACCGAGCAGGCCATCGGCACGCTGTTGTCGGGTGGGACGTATGCGCCGGCTCAGATCGATTCGGATCTGGTCCGCTACAACGGTGCGACCGACATCAACCCGTCGGCCACGGTCAACGACATCTTCTTCACCGACCTCGGCTTCGGCTTCCTGGCCATTTCGGGCTCGGCCTCGAACGATGGCGGTGGTGTCGACCTGAACCAGTCGACCCCGGCTGGCCTGCCGGTCGGTCCGAAGATCTGCGTGTACCGCGACGGTCTGCTGGGTGTGGCCCGCATCGCCGAGTACTCGGCTGCGGGTGACTTCATGCGGTCGGTGCCGGTGGACTACCAGAACAAGCTGAACGCGCCGGTCGACAACAACAGCCGCTCGGTGTGGACGCCGTTCCAGAGCCGGTTCACCTGCATCGACGCCTTCGGGCCTCCTGGTGCGGGTTTCGCTCCGGTGCTGCCCAACCCGGCCGGTGGTGCCACCTACGCCGGTGGTGCGCTGGTGTACTTCCAGTCGCTGTCGGGCAACGAGGCGCAGTTCAACGGCAAGTCGATCAGCACGCCCCAGCAGCAGATGGCTCTGGGCACGGTGGTCGCCCCGCTGCTGCCGGACAACGCGGCCACGTCGGGTTGGCCCTACGCCCAGCTGGGTCAGGGCAGCACGTCGAGCAACACGGTCCGCTACACCTTCGGGGGCGGCTACTTCCCCGCCGGTGCGTTCGGCTTCGCCACTGCGGTGATCAACAACTTCCGTGGGATCGGTCTCAACAACACCGAGACCGGCTTCGTGGAGGTCACCGTGACCCGCCGTGGGATCGGCACCTCGCCGGCCCAGAACGCCGTGTCCATCACCGGCCGCATCGTGTTCAACGCGGTCGCCGGCTCGGCGTTCCCGGGTGGTCTCACCATCAACTTCAAGGCTGAGACCGACTACCCGCTCGACCTCCCGATCGGGGTCTTCGGCCCCAACCAGGCGTTCAGCGGCGAGTACTCCGTCGGCCCGTCGGGCTCCGGCCCCACCGGCGGCATCATGCTGCTGTTCAGCAAGATCACGCCGGCCACCCAGGCCCCGGTGCTGTTCCTCATCTCCACGATGGGCAACGCCTGATAGCAACGAACGCCTGATCCCTCAGGTGTGACGCACGAGGGGGCGCCCCACGGGGCGCCCCCTCGGCGCGTCCCGGCACGAGACCGGCCCGGCAGGCTACGGTCCGGCCTGCTACACAGCCAGGGAGCCACCCGACGAGGAGGGAGCCACATGGTCCCGAGGAAGCACGTGCTGCGGGCAGTGATCGCGGCCGGGATGCTGGCGGCCGGTCTGGTCCCGGCGGTGGCCGCGGCCGACACCCCGGCCCCCGACGGCCGGGCCCAGGTGGCCGCGTCCACGTTCGTCTCGCGGATCTCCGGGCCCGACCGCTACTCGACGGCGGCGAGCATCTCCGCGTTCCTGTTCGACCCCGGGGCGAGCCGCCCCTCCGCGGTGTACGTCGCCACCGGCGAGAACTACGCCGACGCCATCGCCGCCGGGCCCGCGGCCGCCAACGACCGGGTCCCGCTCCTGCTCGTCACCAAGAACTCGGTGCCGCAGGCGACCAGGGAGGCCCTGGCCTCGCTCCGACCCCAGGAGATCCGGGCCCTCGGCGGCACGGCCGCCATCGCCGACAGCGTGCTGGCCGAGCTGGGCGTGTACACCGACGGCATCGTGTACCGCTACAACGGGGCCGACCGCTACGAGACCGCAGTGATCCTCATGCAGGACCAGTTCGGCCCGGGCGAGGAGAACGCCAACGACACCATGTGGATCGCCGCCGGCAACGACTTCGCCGACGCCATGATCGCCGGAGGCATCGCCTCGTTCTGGAACGACCCGATGCTCCTCGTGCCGCCGGACGGTCCCCTGCCCGGCTCGGTGGCCTCGTTCCTCGACGCGCTGCGGCCCGTTGACATCATCATCGTCGGCTCGACCGCCCAGGTGTCACCGGCGATCGAGGCCCAGCTGCGGGGCTTTGCCGCCGAGCGGCTCATCCGCATCGGCGACCCCGACCTCTACACCCGCAACGTGGCCGCCTACGACGTGTACCCGGTGGGCCCCAGCTCGGTGAGCAACGCCATCATCACCACCGGGCTCAACTGGCCCGACGGGCTGGGCGGCACGGTGCTGGCCGGCTTCCCGCCCCGCGGGCCGCTCTTCCTCGTGCCGGGCACCTGCATCCCGCCGGTGGTGGCGGTGCGCCTGTTCGCCGAGGGCATCGGCTACCTGTCGGAGAACCCCAACGACATCCTGTACATCCTCGGGGGGCCGGCCGCGGTGTCGCCCGCCGTGGAACAGGGTGCGATCTGCTGAAGGGCGACCATGGGCCAGTGGTACTACGCGCAGGGCGGCCAGACCGCCGGGCCGGTCGACGACGACGGCCTGCGACGCCTCGCCTACGAGGGCAGCCTCGAGCCGGCCAGCCTGGTGGTGCCCGTGGGCGGGTCGGCGTGGGTGCCGCTCGCTCAGCACGAGGCCGCGCTCGGCCTGGTGCGTGACGCCACCGGGCGCTACTCGATCGCCGCGGCGGCCGCCCAGGCCAGCGGGGCGGCTCCTCCGCCACCCGGGCCCGCTCCCGCGCCCGCGCCCGGGGGGCCCTGGGCGGCGCCACCCCCCGGCGGTGGCGCGCCGCCGGGCTACGGCCCCCCTCCCGCCGGCTACGGTCCGCCGCCGGCCGGGTACGGCGCGTACGGGGCGTACGGGGCGGGCCCGGTCTCCGACTTCGGGCGGCCCCTGGCCACCTGGGGCAAGCGGGCCCTCGCCCTCATCCTCGACGGGTTCATCATCGGGATCCCGCTGAACCTGCTGGTCGCCCTGGGCGGGGGGTTCGAGACCGAGACGAACAACGCCGACGAGGTGTCGGTGAACGTGGGCGTGAGCGGCATCTGGTTCCTCATCCTGCTGGTGGTGCCCGTGCTGTACTACGCCCTCCTCAACGGCGGCCCCAAGGGCCAGACGGTCGGCAAGATGATCATGAAGATCCAGGTGCGCGACGCCGCCGGCGGGGGCCCGATCGGGGTGGGCAAGGGGTTCCTGCGCTACCTGGTCATCCTCCTGCTTGCGATCCCCTGCGGGATCCCCCTGCTGATCGACTACCTGTCGCCCCTCTGGGACGCCAAGCGCCAGGCCTGGCACGACAAGGCCGTCAGCAGCGTGGTCGTCGACGCGGCCTGACCATGGCCGTGCGCTGGCTGGCACGACCCGCCAGGAAGCCGTCGCCCGACGAGGTCCGGGCCCGCCTGGGCGCGGTGGTGGCCGACTCGTTCCCGGACCGGGGCCTGGTGGTGGGGGACGACCCGGAGACGGTCTGGCTGGCCTGGCGGGACGGCCCGGCCCCCAGCATTGTGCGCGACGCCGTGGGCGACCTCTCGGGCTGGGCGTGGCTGGCGGTGGCCCCCGACGTCGAGGCCCCCCCGGCCGGGGCCGGCCGGCCGAACGTGGTGTGGGCCCGGCGCTCCTACTCCGAGCGGGCCCTCGCGACCGCCGTGGTGCGCTTCCACGCCAGCCGGGGGCGTCACGCGACCATGGCCGACGAGCGCGACCGCGAGCTCGTCGCCGCCCTCCTCGACGAGGACGACCCGGCCGTCAGCGGCTACCCGATCGTCGACGCCATCGTCGACCGGCTGCTCGAGGCTCCGGACCCGGACCCGGACCCGGCCCCGGCCGGCGGCCCCGGCGCCATCGAGCGGCTCTCGGCCCGGCTCCGGTACCTCGGGTACGACAACCTGTGGGGCCAGGCGTACCAGCAGGTCACCTGACATGGTCACCTGAATGGTCACCTGAGCCGGTCGCCCGGCCCCTATCCTCGCCGGCGTGACCGTCATCGACGACGAGGTCGTCACCTTCCCCGGAGCCCGCCGACCCGACCGCTCCCGCCGCGTCGACCTGGGAGGCCTCGGGCTCGCGGTGCACGAGTGGGGCGACGAGGCAGCCCCCGTGCTGCTGGTGGCCCACGGCGGGTTCGACTTCGCCGGCACGTTCGACGTGTTCGCCCCGCTCCTCGCCGACGGCGGCTGGCGGGTCGTGTCGTGGGACCAGCGGGGTCACGGCGACTCCGAGCACGCGGCCCTCTACTCGTGGGAGGCCGACGTGCGCGACGCGGTCGCGGTGCTCGACTCCACCGGGGCCGCGTCCGCCCCCGTGCTCGGGCACTCCAAGGGCGGCGGGCTGATGATGCAGCTGGCCGAGTCGTGCCCGCACCGGGTGCGGGCGGTCGTGAACCTCGACGGCCTGCCGTCGCGGCGCCACCAGCCCGACGTGGCCGACCGGGAGCGCACCCGCCTGCTGGCGTCCGAGCTCGAGGGGTGGCTCGACCATCGCCGCCGCGCCCGCGAGGCCATGCGCAAGCCGGGCACGATCGACGAGCTGGCCCGACGGCGGGCGCGCATGAACCCCCGGCTCTCCCTCGACTGGCTGCGGTACCTGGTCACGATCGGGGCACGCCACGATCCCGACGGCTGGCGGTGGAAGATCGATCCCGCCCTGCGGTTCGGCGGCTTCGGCCCCTGGCGCCCCGAGTGGGCCCTGTTCCGCATGGCCGGCCTCGGCGTGCCCTTCCTCGGCGTCCTCGGCCTGGTGACCGAGGAGATGGGCTGGGGGACGGTCCCGGCCGACGTGGAGCCCTTCCTGCCGCCGGGTGCCCGCTTCGTCCCCCTCGCCGACACCGGGCACTTCGTCCACATCGAGCGTCCGCGCCTCGTGGCCGACCTGGTGCTCGAGTTCCTGTCGTGACCGCGCCCGCCCCGTCGGTGACGTACCTGGAGCACGTGCGCGTGCGCCTCGCCCTGCACGAGCTGCGTGGTGGCCCCGGCCCCGTCCTGTTGCACCTGCACGGCCTGGGCGAGCGGTCGCCCGGCGCGCTGCCCGACCACCTGGCCGCGTGGCCGGGGTCGGTCCACGCCCTGGATCTCACCGGCCACGGCGCCTCGAGCGTGCCGGCCGGCGGGGGCTACACCTGCGAGGTGCTGATGGGCGATGCCGACACCGCCCTGGCGCACCTCGGCCCGGCCACGGTGTTCGGGCGGGGCCTCGGCGCCTACGTGGCCCTGCTGATCGCCGGGGCCCGCCCGCACCTGGTGCGGGGAGCGATCCTCTCCGACGGGCCCGGTCTCTCCGGCGGCGGCGCCACCGCGTCGACGCCCTCGGTCGCGGCCGTGGGGCCCAGCCCGGTCGTCCCGCCCGATCCGTTCGCGCTGGCCGAGCTCTCCCGCGACGTCCGCCCGCCCGACTACGCCACCAGCTTCGCCCGCCAGGCGGCCCAGCTGTCCGGGCTCGACGCGCCGATCTCGGTGTGCTCGGTGAACCGGCCGCCGTGGCTGGCCGCGGTGGCGTCCGAGCCCGGGGTCCAGGAGTGCACGCTCGCCGAGGCGCTGGCCTGCTACGGCTCGTCGGGGTGAGCGCCGCCGGTGAGCAGGCCGGCGAGGGGGTCGCGCCCGTCCCACGTGCCGTTGGCGGCCAGCGGGCGGAAGCGGGCGAACAGCTCGCTGCGGTACCACCCCTCGGTGCGGGTGCGCCGGATCACGTCGCGGTGGAGCGGGTCGGCGTAGGCGAAAGCCCGGACGTCGGCGGCGCCGGCCCACAGGCTGAACGTGGCCTGGAGGCCCACCGGCCACTCGCCGATCCCGACCGACGCGAGCCGCCCGGGTTGCGCCCCGAGGCGGGCGTCGACCGGGGCCACGGCGGCGCGGAACGCCCGCCAGTGCCGGGGCCGCACCGTGGCGCGGGTGAGCACGGCCACCGGCCCGGAGCCGGAGCCGGAGGCGGGGGCGGGGGCGGGGGCGGGGGCGGGGGCGAACGGCCGGCGGCCGCTCCACGTGCCGTGGGCGCTGATCGTGCGCAGCCGCACCGTCCAGGTCTCCCGGCCGTGGTCGGCCCAGCGGGCCGCCACGGGCGAGCCGGCCAGGAAGCCGTCGAGCGCATCCTCGCTGTCCCACGCCGCCAGCAGCGCCCAGCGGCAGAGGTCCGCCCCCGGGGCGGTCGACTGGCCCCGGCCGGTGCCGAGGAGGCGGGCGAAGCGCAACCCCGCGGTGCGGGCCAGCACGGGGCGGTCGAGGGCCATGCGGGCCATGGCCGCCAGCGCCGGCCGGCCGGGCGGGTAGCGGGTGAGGTGGAACGACACGATGGGCGCCACGGCGATGCCGACGCTAGCGGGCGGGCCCGGCGATGAACGCGTGGGGGGTCCTCGCCGTGGCGGCGTCGTACCTGCTGGGCTCGATCCCCGTCGCCGTGCTCGTCGGCCGCCTCCACGGGGTCGACCCCAGGGGCGTCGGCGACCGCAACCCCGGCTACTGGAACGTGAAGGGCCATCTCGGGGCCCGAGCGTCGGTCCCGGTGTTCGCGGGCGACGTGGCCAAGGGGGCGGCCGCGGCCGCCCTGGGGCTGTGGGCGGGTGGGCCCTGGTGGGTCGGCTACGCGTGCGTCGGGGCGGCCATGATCGGCCACGCCTGGCCGGTGTTCGCCCAGTTCCGCGGGGGGCGCTCGATCCTCACCTTCGTCGGGGGCATGGTGGTGCTGGCGCCGTGGACGGCGCTCATCGCGATCACCGTGTGCGTGGCCACCTGGCTGGCGACGGGGTCGTTCGCTTACGGCGCCCGCGTGGGCGTGTTCGGCTTCCCGGTGCTGCTGGCCTTCATGGCTCCCCGGGCGGAGGTGGCGGCCACGGGGGTGCTCATGGCCATCATCGGGTTGCGCTTCGGCCAGGCCTGGCTGGAGGAGCGGGCCCGCCGCCCGGGCCCGGCCGCTCCTCCAGCGGCGGGCTGACCGGGTCGGCCGCCCGGCCGCGCCCGTAGGTGCGGCCCCGCCAGGTGCGCCCCGGGAACAGGGTCGCGTGGGTGTAGCGCGCCGCCACCGCCGGGTCGGCCAGGGGCGACAGCCAGTACCAGGGCCCGCGCCGTCGGTACGCGCCGGCCAGCGCCACCAGGGCACCGGCCCGCAGGGCGAGGAGGCCCACGTCGAGGGGGTCGGCCCGGCCGGTGAGGACCCGCAGCATCGGGAGGGCCTGGGCGAGCCACACCACGCCGAGGTCGGCCACGGCCCAGCCGGGTGGGGTGGCGTCGGGCATCGGGAGCGAGCGCCCCCAGTGGCGCCACACCTCGCCCAGCGACTCGTGCATGCGAACCTCGACGACCCGGGTGCCGTCCAGGAAGCCGACGCGCCGACCTCGCTCGGCCAGCCGCCGGGCCAGGGCGATGTCGTCGGTGAGGTTGCCGGCGGCGAGGCCGAAGCCGCCGGCGGCGAGCAGGTCGGCCCGCCGGGCCAGCAGGCACTGGCCGTTGGCGATGGTGCGGGCCGGCGGCCGGGTCCGGCGGGCGCCGGGAGGGCCGAAGCGGTACAGCAGGGTCGTGAGCATGGCCGGGTGGAGGAAGCGCTCGCCGGCCGTCTCGCACACGAACCGCCCGCCGACGGTGAGCACGTCGTAGCCGTGGCGCTCGGCCGCCCCCACCAGGGCGCCCACCAGGCCGGGGACGGGCACGGTGTCGGCGTCGAGGGTGAGGACCCACTCGCCGCTGGCCTCCCGGAGGCCCTGCTCGAGCGCCCACGGCTTGCCGACCCAGCCGGGCGGGAGCGGCCGCCCGGGCACCACCGTCGCCCCCTGTCGGCGGGCCAGGTCGGCGGTGCCGTCGGTGGACTCGTCGTCGACCACCAGCACCTCGTGCACCTGGGGGTCGCCCCGCAGGGCATCGAGGCAGGGCGCCAGCCGCTCCACCTCGTCGCGCGCCGGGATGACCACCGAGACCGTCTCGTCCAGCCGCCGGTCGTCGGGTCGCACGGGGGCGAGGCGCCGGGCGCCCCGCAGGAACCGGGCCAGGACGGCGAGCGCGGCGGCCACGCGGAGGGCGTCGAAGGCAGCCCCGGCCACCGACGCCGGCCGCATCCCGGCGCCGACCCGGTGGACGAAGCGGCGCGCGACGCGGTTCACCTGGCCAGGTCCTCGGCGACCATGCCGGCCACGATCGCCCCGCTCATGGCCACCAGGGGAAGGCCGCCGCCGGGGTGGCTCGAGCCGCCCACCAGGTAGAGCCCCCGGCGGGGACCGCGATTGGCGGGCCGCAGGAAGGCGGCCCGCCGGCCGTTCGACGACGTGCCGTAGATCGAGCCACCCGGTGACCGGTACCGGGCCTCGATGTCGAGCGGTGTGACAACCTCGCAGAACCGCACCCGCCCGGCCAGGTCCCACCCCCGGTGGGCCAGCACCTCCAGCAGGTGGTCGCGGTAGCCGCTGGCGTGCCTCGACCAGTCGACGCCCCGGCCCTCGGGCGTGTTCACCAGCACGAACCAGTTCTCGCACCCGGCGGGCGCCTGGGACGCGTCGGTGCGGGCAGAGCAGCACACGTACACCGTGGGGTCGGCGACCGGCTGGCGGCGCGGGCCGAACAGGGCTCCGAACTCGGCCCGCTCGTCGGCCGAGAAGGCCACGTTGTGGTGCGCCAGCATCGGCGTCGCGCCCTCCACCCCGAGCAGCAGCACGAAGCCAGACGACGATCGCGGCGCCCGGCGGGCCTGCCGCAGCGCGCCCCGGTCGTCGAGCAGGTCGCCGTAGAGGTGCAGGGCGTCGACGTCGGCCACGACCACGCCGGCCTCGACGATCTCGCCGTCGGCGCGCCGCACCCCTCGCACCGCCCGGTCGTCGGCGAGCACCTCGACCACCTCGGCGCCGGTGGCGACGTGGACGCCGAGCGTGCGGGCGGTGCCGGCGAGGGCGTCCCGGAGCGTCCCGAGGCCGCCGCGCGGGTACCACGCGCCCAGCGACGCCTCGATCCAGGGGATGCAGGCCAGCGTGGCCGGGGCGAGGAAGGGCGACGACCCCGAGTAGGTGGCGTAGCGGCCGACGAAGCGCCGCAGGCGGGGGTCGGTGAACGAGGCCGCGGCCCGCCCCGCGAGGGTGCGGAGCGGGTCGATGGCGAGCAGGTCGAGCGGCGAGCGCATCCGGCGGACCAGCCGGAGCGGGGACTCGATGGGACCGGCGAAGAACGAGCGCTCGGCCACCTCCCAGACGCGCCGGCCGTGGTCGAGGAACGCCCGGTACTCGGCACCCGACCCCGGCGACATGGCCTCGAGCGACGCCACCGTGTCGTCGACGCGATCGTGGGTGTCGAAGCCGGATCCGTCGGCGAAGCGGTACCGGCAGGCCGGGTCGAGCCGGACCAGGTCGACCTCCTGCGGCAGCGACGTCCCCGCCACCCGGAACAGGTCGTCGAACACCCGGGGAAGGGTGAGCAGCGACGGCCCGGTCTCGAAGGTGAACCCGTCCCGTGACCGGACGGTGAGCTTGCCCCCCAGCTCGGCGTTCCGCTCCAGCAGGGTCACGTCGTGGCCGGCGGCGGCCAGGCGGATCGCGGCGGCCAGCCCTCCGACGCCACCCCCGACGACCGCGACGTCAGCCACGGGCGGACCGCCGACGGCGGTTCCAGGCCAGCGCCGCGGGCACGCCCATGCCCAGCCCCCCCACCGCCGCCACCAGGGGATCGCGGAAGAACACCGCGAACCCGAGCGTCGACATCGCCGCCATCCACGTGTAGAGGCCGAGCAGGCGGTCGTCGGGCGGCGAGCCGTCGGTGGGGAGGAGACGGTCGAGCAGCGCCATCACCCCCGCCGACACCGCCAGCCAGCCGGCGTAGTTCGACAGCGGGATGTCGCGGTAGGGCCCGCCGCCCGGCCACACCCAGTAGCGCTCGGCGGTCATCTGGGGGTCGAGGAAGAGGTCCCACGCGGTGAGCGCGGCGGCCCCCAGCACCACGCGCCCCGCGGCCGAGCGGGGGGCCAGCCGGGCACCGACGTCGCGGGCCGGGAGGCCGAGGGCGAACCACGCGAGCGGCACGACGGCGGGCACGCCGCCGACGGTGGGCCGCAGCTCGCCGGTGTAGCCGTACCTCCCGAAGGGCACGCCGGTGCGGCTGCCCACCACCTCGACCGCCAGGGTGGCCAGGGCGACCCCGCCGGCGGCGGTGCCGGCGCGGGGCCAGCCCCACCGCTCGGCGGCCAGGCCCAGGCTGGTGCCGGCCAGCCCTGCCACCACCGCGTCGGCGAGCGGGCCCCGTCGCCCCCGTCGCCGGAGGGGCGTGGCGACCATGGACGCCGCGGCCACGGCCAGCGAGACGCCCGCCAGCCCCCGTGCCGCCGCGGCCCCGCCGCCGGTCACGACCGCGCTCACGGCGCGGCGCGACCCCTGGCCAGCATCACCCGCCCGACCAGCACCGCCTTCTGCCACGTCGGCACGCGGGCCCGGCGGGTGAACACGTCGTAGCCGTTCGTCTCGATGTGGTCGAGGATCCGGCTGTAGAGCACCCGGGCGGCTCGGATCGTGCGGCCGGACGTGGGCGGTAGCAGGGGCACGCCGAGGTCGGCGGAGGCGTAGAGGTCGCGGGTCCGAGCGATCTCGAAGCGCATCAGGTCGACCCACTCGGGGGTGACCCGGCGAGCCCACGGGTCGGCCCCGAAGTGGTGGAGGTCGACCTGCGGCAGGTACACCCGACCGCGGTCCAGATCCTCGGCCACGTCACGCAGGAAGTTGGTGAGCTGGAAGGCGTTGCCCAGGTCGCGGGCGTGGGGGAGCGCCGCGGCCAGGTCGTCGGGCTCGAGGATCGGCAGCATCATCTCGCCGATGACCGCGGCCGAGCCGTCCATGTAGTCGAGCAGGTCCTGGTAGGTCCCGTAGGTCTCGACCGTGAGATCCATCGTCATCGACCGCAGGAAGCGGCGGAAGCACCCGGGGTCGATGCCGAAGGCCCGGACCGTGTGCACCACTGCTTTGAGCACCGGGTCGTCGGAGCGACCGGCGTCGAGGTCGGCGAAGAAGCGGTCGCCGAAGTCGGCGAGGGCCCGGGCCCTCGCCTCGGTGCTGGCGGGACCGAGGTCGTCGACGATGTCGTCGGCGTGGCGGCAGAAGCCGTAGAGCGCGTGCACGTGGTGGCGCTTGACCCGGGGGAGGAGGTACGTCGACCAGTAGTAGGTCGTGCCGTACCGCTGGTTCAGCCGCCGGCACAGCTCGTAGCTCTGTTCGAGGGTGACGCTCACGCGCGCCGCCGTCCTCCCGCCGCCTGCTCGACCCGGTCGGCGGCGAGCCTCCCCGACACCAGCACCATCGGCACACCCACGCCCGGCACCGTACCCGAGCCCACGAACACCAGGCCGGGGACCCGCCGATCGACGTTGGCGGGCCGGAACGGCCCCGTCTGCAGGAACCGGTGCGACAGCGCGAACGGGGTACCGCGCTCCATGCCCTGGCGCTCCCAGTCGAGCGGGTCGACCAGCTCCTCCACCCGGACGTCGACCGGGTAGCCGAGCGACGACACGCGGGCGGCCAGCTCGTCGCGCACGCGGCCGCGCTCCCGGCGCCAATCGATCCGGCCGTCGAGGTTCGGCACCGGCTCCAGCACGTAGAGCGTCGAGCACCCCGGTGGGGCGAGCGACGGCTCGTCGAGCGAGTGGAGGGTCACGAGGATCGACGGGTCGGGCATGCGGGTGCCGTCGCGGAGGAGCGCCCGGAAGGCGCCGTCCCAGTCCCCCCCGAAGTGGATGTTGTGGTGGGCCGCGTCGACGGGCGGGGACCCCGCCACCCCTGCATGCCAGACCACGCACGACGGCGAGTAGTGCCCGCGGCGGGCCGCCCTGGGAGCGTCGAGGCCGCCGAGCAGCGTGCGGTAGGCCACCGGCAGGTCGGGGTTGCACACCACCGCGTCGGCCGCGACCACCTCGCCGGTGTCGAGCTCGACGCCCGTGACCGGGCCGGTCGTGCCCGACGCCCGGAGGATCCGGGTGACCGTCGTGCCGTAGCGCAGCTGGGCGCCGGCGGCGCCGGCCGCGCCGGCGAGCCCGCGGGGCAGGGCGTGCATGCCGCCCTCCGGGACGAACACGCCCTCGATCGAGTCCATGTACGTGATGACGCAGTAGATGGCGAGCGCCTCGTAGGGGGCGAGGCCGGCGTACATGGACTGGAAGCCGAAGATCTGCTGCAGCCGCTGGTCGGCGAAGTACGAGGCGACCACCCGGTTGAGCCTGCGGAACCCGCCGGCGCGCACCAGCCGCAGCGCAGGACCGAGGGGCCGGAGCAGATCGAGGGGCGAGTCGAAGTTGACGTCGATGAAGCTCGGCATCTCGAGCCGGTACAGCTCGGCCAGCCAGTCGGCGAAGCGGTGGAACGCGGCGGTCTCGGCCGGCCCGCACACCTCGCGGATCTCGGAGGCCATGCGCTCCCGGCCGTGCCACACCCGGAGGACGGATCCGTCCTGGTAGGTGGCTCGGTACATGGGGTCGACGGGCTTGACCGTGAGGTGGTCGCCCATCTCCGCCCCCGCCGCCTCGAAGACCCCGCGGATGAGCCCGGGCATGGTGAGCACCGTCGCCCCGGTGTCGAACCGGAAGCCGCCGCGCTCGAGGATGCCGCACCGGCCTCCCGGGCCGTCCGCCCGCTCCACCACCGTGACGTCGTGGCCCCGCCCGGCGAGGTGGCAGGCGGCGGACAGGCCGCCGAGCCCCGCACCGACGACCACCACGTGCATCGCGCCGGCCTGCCGCTAGCGGTCGCGACGCGCGACGTAGACGGCGAGCTGGACGAGCGCCTCCTTGGCGTCGGCGGTGAGGTCGGCCCGCTCGAGAGCGGCGATGGCCTCGCCGGTGAGCGACTCGACCGTGGCCTCGACCTCGGCGACCGCGCCGGTGTCGACCAGCAGGGCCTGCAGCGCGGTCACCTCGTCGTCGGCCAGGTCGGGGGCGCCCACCCGATCGAGCAGGGGGGTCGCGGCGGTGCCGGCCCGGCTGCTGGCGATGGCGAGGAGGGGCGTGGGCTTGCCCTCGCGGAGGTCGTCGCCCACCGGCTTGCCGGTGGTGGCGGCGTCGCCGAAGGCGCCGAGGACGTCGTCGCGGAGCTGGAACGCGTCGCCGAGAGGGAGGCCGTAGGCCGACAGCGGCGCGACGAGGTCGTCGAGGCGGCCGGCGAGGGCGGCGCCGAGGTGGAGGGGCCGCTCCACCGTGTACTTCCCCGACTTGTACCGGGCGATGCGCAGGGCCTGGGCCTCGGTGGGGTGGCCCTTGGCCGTGCCCACCACGTCGAGGTACTGGCCGACGTTGAGCTCCACCCGCAGCTCGTTCCACACGTCGATCGCCGGCCTGGGCGCCTCGACGAGCAGCAGGTCGGCGTACACGAACGCCAGGTCGCCGACCAGGATCGCCACCCCCTCCCCGAACCGGCGGGCCTCGCCCCGCCAGCCGCTGAGCGCGTGGTGGGCCGCGAACTCGAGGTGGGTGGTGCGGGCGCCCCGCCGGGTGGGCGACCCGTCCATCACGTCGTCGTGGAACAGCGCGAAGGCGTGGAGCAGCTCGAAGGCGGCACCGGCATCGACCACCCGGTGGTCGTCGGGGTCGCCGCCGGCCCCGACGAAGGCCCAGTGGCAGAACGCCGGCCGGAGCCGCTTGCCGCCTCCGAGCACCAGCCTCTCCAGGCTCGAGAACGCCGGCCCGAGCTCGGGATCGATCGCGGACCACCGCCCCCGCTCCTGCTCGAGGAAGCAACGGAGGCGGGCCTCGACGCGATCGGCGATCTCGACGAGGGACGGCGGAGGGGAGACGGCTCCGTCCATAGGCATCCCCCAGCCTAGGGGGAGCGACCGGCCATCGGACCCCGCGGGGGCGCCGGTAGGGTCGTACCCGATGGCCGTCGACGCCGTGATCTTCGACTGGGGCGGCACCCTCTCGGAGTTCGTGAGCGTGGAGATGATCGACGTGTGGCGGCTGGCGGCCCGGCACCTCGACCCGGACCGCGAAGACGAGATCGCCGATCGGCTCACGCAGGTCGAGGAGCGGTTCTGGGCCCGGACGGTCTCCACCCGGCGCAGCGGCACCCTGGCCGACCTGGTCGCGGAGGCATCCGACGAGCTCGGCCTCGACGTCGGCGAGGCGGTGATGGAGGAGGCCGCGCTGCGCCACCTCGACGCGTGGACCCCCCACATCCGTCACGACCCCGATGCCGCGCCCACCCTGTCGGCGCTCCGTGCTCGCGGGCTGCGGGTGGGCCTGCTCTCCAACACCCACTGGCCCCGGCACTTCCACGAGCACTTCCTGGAGCGCGACGGCCTCGCCGGGCTCATCGATGCCCGGCTCTACACCAGCGAGCTCCCGTACCTGAAGCCCGATCCGAGCGTGTTCCTCGCGGCTCTCGAGGCGCTGGGCGTGGACGACCCGGGCCGAGCGGTGTTCGTGGGAGACCGGCTGCTCGACGACGTCTCCGGCGCGCAGGCCGTCGGGATGCGGGGCGTCCACCGCCCGAACCCCCTCGTGCCGGGGCACCCGGTGGAGCCCGACGCCGTGATCGCGGCGCTTCCCGAGCTGCTCCCGCTGGTCGACGGCTGGTAGCGGAGGCGCCGGGCCGTCAGGACGCGTCGTCGTCGAGGCCCACGACGATCTGCTCCACCTCGAGCCGCGCGTCGGCGATGCGGGCCCGGCAGATCCGGATCAGCTCGGCGGCGCGCCGGACGCGCGAGGCGAGCAGGTCGACGTCGGCGTCGTCACGCTCGAGGCCCGCGAGGATCGCCTCCAGCTCGGCGAGCGCGTCGGCGTAGCCCGGCTCGTCGGTGGGGGATCCGGGACCGGTCGGGTCGGGGGCGCTCATCGGTCGGTGACCGTACTGCGGACCTCGCCGTCGGCGAGGGTGCTCACCAGCTCGGTGCCGACCGGCGCGTCGGCCGGGCTCCGCACGAGCCGCCCGCCGGCCGAGTGGGTGATCGAGAAGCCCCGGGCGAGCACCCGCGCCGGGTCGAGCGCCCGGGCCCGGGCCTCGACCCCGTCGAGCAGGAGCTCGGCCCGGTCGAGCCGGCGGGCGGGTGCCGCCACCACGCCGTCGGTCAGGCGCTGGAGCCGGCGCCCGGCCGAGTCGAAGCGGAGGCGGGCCGTGCCGACCAGCCTGCCCCCTGCCTGGTCGACCCGGTGCCCGGCGTGGCGGAGGCCGCTGACGCCCTCGCGGCGCACCCGGTGCGCGGCCCGGCCGAGCAGGGCCTCGTGCTCGTCCAGACCGGCTGCGGCTCGCGCCGCCACCTGCGCCCACGCCGTCTCCACCGCGGCCAGGAACGCCCGGACGCGCTCCACCAGGAACGCAGCGCAGGCCGTCGGCGTCTTGAAGGCCCTGTGGGCCACGTGGTCGGCCACGCTCGTGTCCACCTCGTGGCCGATGCCGGTGAGCACGGGGACCGGCGACCGGGCGACGGCCCGGGCGACGCCCTCCACGTCGAACGCGCCCAGGTCGGTGCGCGAACCACCGCCGCGCACGAGCAGCACGACGTCGAGGGGCCGCCGGACGAGGGCGTCGAGCGCGGCGCAGACGGCGCGCTCGGCCCCGGCGCCCTGGACCCGGGCGTCGGCGACCGCGACGCGGAAGCCGAAGCCGCTCGCCTCCAGCTCGTGCAGCACGTCGCGATGGGCCGCGCTCCCGACGCTGGTCACCAGGCCGACGCGCAGCGGCACCGGGGGGAGGGGCAGGGCGCCGTTGCGGTCGAGGAGCCCCTCCGAGGCCAGCACGCGGAGCACCCGCTGGCGTTCGGCCGCCAGCGCGCCGAGCGTGTGGAGCGGGTCGATGGCGGCGAGCTGCAGCCGGAGCCGGCCCTGGGGGGGCGAGAAGGTGAGCCGGCCGAGGACGCGGACCTCGATGCCGTCGCGCAGCTCGAGCCCGGCCCGCTGGAGGGTGCGGCGCACGCCCTGCCACGTCCTCGCCCAGGCCACCACGTCGAGGCGCGCCGACGCCGCGCCCGTCCGCGGGTGCTTCTCGACGAGGGTGAGCCAGACGTGGCCGTTGGCGGAGTGGGAGAGGCCCTGGACCTCGCCCCGCACCCACACCTGGTCGTGGAATCCCTCGCGCAGCACCGCGTCGACCCGCTGCCCGAGCTCGGCGACCGTGTACGTGTGGGGCGCGCTCTCGGTCTCGTCGGGATCGAAGAAGGACAGGATCTCGGCCATGACCTCGCGATGATGCCCCGCCGGCGCGGCCCGCACCGGCCGGGGCGCTACTCGATCTGGTCGCCGCCGAACACGGCAGCCACCTCGTCGTGGTCGATCAGGTCGCGACGGGGCCCGAGGGCGACGGTGCCGCCGGCCACCGTGACCTCCCTCGCCCCCAGGTTCGGTAGGAAGACGAGCTCGGCCCCGTGGGCGTGCTCGAACGTGCGGATCGCACCCCCGTGGGCCACGACCAGCACCGACCCGCCGGCGTGGACGGCTGCTGCGTCGAGCACCGCAGCGAGCACCCGCCCGAGGAGGTGCTCGTCGGGCTCGTACCCGGGGGGGCGGCGGTGGGCCTCGAGCCAGCCGGGCCAGCGGAGCTCGATGTCGTCACGGGTGCAGCCCGTCCACTCCCCGGCGTCGCGCTCGCGCAGCCGGACGTCGACGGCGACCGGCCCGGCGCCCAGGCCCTCGGCGATCAGCTCGGCGGTGCGCCGGGCCCGCCGGAGGTCGGAGGCGACGATGGCGTCCACCTCGCCCACCGATCGGGCGGCGGCCCGCGCCTGGGCCTCGCCGAGGGGGGACAGGGGCGGGTCGGCCTGGCCCTGCCAGCGACCGTCGGCGTTCCACACCGACTGACCGTGACGCACGAGCAGCAGGCGGGTCATCCCGAGCACGGTACCGCCGCGGGGTCCCGAGGCCGCACCGCGTGCCGGGGCACGTCGCCGCAGCCGGCCCGGTCCCCTAGGCTCGATCTGCTCCAGCGCGGAGGAGGAGGCATCCATGGCCCTGCCCATCGAGAAGCTCGGCACGGTGTACGCCGAGCGGACGGCGACCCTCGAGGCCGCCCGGGTGGCGGCGTACGCCGATGCCACCAACGACCCCAACCCCGCCTACCGAGACGGCCGGTACGCGCCGCCGGTGTTCGGGGTCGTCCCCACCTGGGAAGCCATGGGCCTTGCCGTCGCCGACGTCGTGCCGACCGACGCCCTCATGTTCATCGTGCACGGCGAGCAGGACATGCACTTCCACCAGCCGCTGCGGCCGGGCCTCACCATCACGACCCGTTCCGAGGCCCACTGCGTGCGCGTCGGCGGGTCGGGCACCCGCTTCACGGTCCGCGTGCTGAGCGACGACCCCGACGGCCGGCCGGTGCTCGAGCAGTACGTGACCATGTTCATCCGCGGCATGGCCGACGGCGAGAGCGGCGGGCCCGACGCCCCCGACCACACCTTCCCGGAGGCGGCTCGGGCGCATCCCGTGGGCGAGCTGGCGGTGCACGTCGACGACGACCAGACGTACCGCTACCGCGACGCCTCCGGCGACCTGATGCCGATCCACGTCGACGACGCCGTCGCCAGGAGCGTCGGGCTGCCCGGGATCATCGCCCACGGGCTGTGCACCATGGCGATGTGCAGCCAGGCCGTCCTCACCCTGACGGCCGACGGCGATCCCGGCCGGCTGGCGCGCCTGGCCGTGCGGTTCGCGGCCAACGTGTTCCCCGGGAACGACGTCGTCACCACCGTGTTCGACGCCGGCGACGGGCGGTACCCGTTCGAGGCGTCGAGCGCAGGGGCCGTGGTCATCAAGAACGGTCTCGCGGTCCTGCGGCCGTGACCGGCTGACCGACGTGGCCGTCCTCCGCCTGTTCGCGTCGGCTCGCGAAGCCGCGGGTCGAGCGCGTGACGACGTGGGGGGCGCCACCGTCGACGAGGTGCTGGCCGAGGCGCGGATCCGCTACGGCGACGGCTTCGGCGCGGTGCTCGGGCTCTGCCGTGTGTGGGTCAACGGTGAGCCGGCCGACGGGGCCACGCCCGTGGGCGACGGCGACGAGGTGGCGGTGCTGCCACCGGTCTCGGGCGGGTGACCGCACCCCCCGCGCCGCGCCGCCGCGACCCCGAGGGTGCGGCGACACCGACGCGCCGCCGGCCGGTGGAGGGTGCGCCGACGCCGACGCGCCGGCGGCCGGTGGAGGGTGCGCCGACGCCGACGCGCCGGCGGCCGGTGGAGGGTGCGCCGACACCGACGCGCCGGCGGGTGACCGACGCGCCCGCCACCTCGGTCGGCCTCCAGCGGTCCGGAGCCGTCCCGGCAGTTCGTTGGCCCGCCGAGCGGTCTCGGCGGGCGGGGGCGGCGCCCGCTCCCCCCGCGCCGCCACCCTGGCGTCGGGGCCGAGGTGGGCGGCGGGTCGCCCCGCCGGCCCCGGCCCCGGCCCCGGCCCCGGTACCGGCCGCGGCCCCGGTACCGCGCGCAGCCCCCGCGCCGGGCCGTGCCGGCGATCCCCTCGCCCGGCTGCTGCCGCCGTACGACGTCGACGGACCGCGCGTGCGGCTCGGGGTCCTGTGGTTCCTCGGGGTCATCGGCGCGCTCGTCCTCGGCCCGCCCGCCCTCGCGCTCCTCTACGGGGTGACCGCGGCAGGCGCCGGGGCCCAGGCCGCGGGGGCCTGGCCCCCGCTGGCCGGGCGCCCCCTGCGGCTGGCCGCGGGCGCCCTGGCGGCCGCCATGGCCGCGGCCGCGCTGCTGAGCGCCCCGGCCGTGGGCCTGGTGGTGCTCGTGGGCGCCGTGGCCACGGTGGTGCTGGCGGCGAGCGCTCGACCGGCGCCGGCCGCGCTCGGCGTGACCGGTCTGCTGCTGCCCTGCTGGCTGGCGACGGGCCTGGCCGCGGCGGCGGTGGTGCTCATCGACCGCCTCGACACCGGCGCCGCGGTCACGCTCGTCCTCTTGGTGAGTGCCTACGAGTCGGGCGACTTCCTGATCGGCTCGGGCGCCACGAACCGCTTCGAGGGGCCGGTGGTCGGGATGGTCGCGGTGCTGGTGGTGGGCTTCGCCACGTCGGTGGTGGGCATCCCGCCGTTCGAGCTGCGCGACACCGTCGCCTTCGCGTGCATGGCCGCCCTGCTGGCGCCGGTCGGCCAGTGGGTCGCCTCGCTGGTGCTGCCGACCCCGTCCAGCCGGGCCCCGGCACTGCGGCGGCTGGACTCGCTCCTGGTGCTGGCGCCGGCGTGGCTGCTGGCCGTCGATCTGTACGTCCGGAGCCACTGAGCGGGCCGCGACCGCCCGGCGCGGACGGTGCCGTGGCCGGATAGCCTCCGACCAGGGTCCTCATCATCGACCGTCACGAAGGAGACGAGATGGCGCAGTACACGCTGCCCGACCTCCCGTACGACTACGGCGCGCTCGAGCCCCACTACTCGGGCCAGATCGTCGAGCTCCACCACGGCAAGCACCACGCCGCGTACGTCACGGGCACCAACACCACCCTCGAGAAGCTGGAGGCGGCCCGGGCGTCGGGCGACTTCGCCGCGATCGTCGGCCTCGAGAAGACCCTGGCGTTCAACCTGTCGGGCCACGTGCTCCACTCGATCTTCTGGACGAACATGAGCCCCGACGGCGGGGGCACGCCCGACGGCGAGCTCGCCGCGGCCATCGACGAGTCGTTCGGCTCCTTCGACGCCTTCAAGGCCCAGCTGTCGCAGGCCACGACGCTCGTCCAAGGGTCCGGCTGGGGCGTGCTGGCGTGGGAGCCGCTCGGCGGGATCCTCACCGTCCAGCAGGTCTACGACCACCACGGCAACGTAGGGAACGGCTCGGTGCCGCTGCTCGTGATCGACGCCTGGGAGCACGCCTACTACCTGCAGTACAAGAACGTCCGTCCCGACTGGGTCGCCGCGTTCTGGAACATCGTGAACTGGCCCGACGTCTCCCGCCGCCTCTCGGCGGCCCGGGCACTCAGCCTGGCGTAGCGGTGCCGGCGGGGGCGGCCCGACCGGTCGCCTCCGGCCCCGCCCCCGCCCCCGCCCCCGCCCCGGGTCGGCTCATCCGGAGGTGCCATGCACGCCGACGACATCGACGTGATCCTCGCTCCCGACTACCTCGACCACCTCGCCGAGTGCCCCCTCGACGAGGTGCGGGCGAAGCGGGCGCACTGCGTGCGGGCGGGTGACACCCTGTCGTACGTGCGCCGGCTCATCCACGGGCGCATCGACATCCTCGAAGCGGAGCGGATGCGCCGCGTCGAGGGCGGCGACCCCGGGGACCTCTCGGAGCTGGTGGGCCGCCTGGCCGAGGCCCTCGGCGAGGGTGGACGGCCTCACGGCCCGGGCCGCCTGCCGCAGCGGGTCGCCCCGCCCGATCACGACCCGTCGTTCACGGCCGAGCTCGACGAGATCGTCGATGCCGTGGCCGGACAGCTCCCCGACATGTCCGAACCGGAGCTCGAGCACGTCCTCGGCGATCTCCGGGAGCTGGAGCGGAGCGTGTCGGGCCGGCGGCGGGCGGTCCACGATCGGGTCGACGCGCTGCAGGCCGAGCTCACCAGGCGCTACCGGACGGGCGAGGCGACCGTCGATTCGCTCCTCGGGTGACCGCGCTCGCGCCCGCACGCCGCGCGCTCGCGGGTGTTGCGTACCCTGAGGGCGTGAAGGAAGAGCTCGAGAGCCGGTGGAACGACGTGGGGCAGTTCATCCGCGAGCAGCGGCACCTCGGTCACCTGTCGCTGCGGAAGCTCTCCGAGATGGCCGGGGTGTCCAACCCGTACCTCAGCCAGATCGAGCGGGGCCTCCGCAATCCGTCGGCCGAGATCCTCCAGCAGATCGCCCGGGCCCTGCGCATCTCGGCCGAGAGCCTCTACGTCAAGGCCGGCATCCTCGATCCGCGTGACGAGCCGGTGAGCCTGGTCGACCACATCCTGGGCGCCCCCGAGCTCTCCGACGACCAGAAGCACACGCTGGTGCGCGTCTACCGCTCCTTCTGCCTCGAGAACGCCCCGGACCAGCCGGCGCCGGAGCCGGAGCCGGAGCCGGAGCCGGAACTGGAGGCGGAACTGGAGCCGGAGCCGGAGCGTGCGGGCCCCTCGGCGGAATCACCGCCCGCCGGTGGGCGTTGACCCGCCCGTGCGCCGCATCGCCGTCCTCTCCCTCCACACCTCCCCGCTGATCCAACCGGGCACGGGTGACGCCGGCGGGATGAACGTGTACGTGCGAGAGCTGGTGGCCGCACTGGCGCAGGCCGGGGTCGACTCCAGCGTCTATGTGCGCCGGTGGCGCGACGATCTGCCCGACGTGGTCACCGTCGAGCCTGGCTTCACGGTGGTGCACGTGCCGGCCGGCCCCGTCGACCTCCCCAAGGAGGCGCTCCCGCGGTGGTGGATCGCTTCGCCGACGGGGTGCGCGACCACCTGCAGGTCACCGGCGGCGTCGACGTCCTCCACGCCAACTACTGGCTCTCGGGCGTTGCCGCCCACCGCCTGAAGCACGAGCTGGGCCTGCCGCTCGTGTCCACGTTCCACACCCTCGCCCGGGTGAAGGCCGAGACCGGCGACCCCGAGCCGCAGGGTCGTGATCGGGCCGAGGCCGAGGTGATCGGCTGCGCCGACGCCATCCTCGCCAGCTGCACCGAGGAGGCCGCCCAGCTCGAGCGCCTGTACGCGGCGGCGCCCGGCCGGGTCGAGATCGTGCCCCCGGGTGTCGACCATGCCTTCTTCTCGCCCGGTGACCGCCGTGGGGCGCGTGCCGCCCTCGGTCTCGGCGACCACCCGGTGCTGCTGTTCGTGGGCCGGATCCAGCCCCTGAAGGGCCTCGACGTGGCGGTCCGGGCCCTCGACGCGCTCGGCCGGACCGACGCCGTGCTGCTGGTGGTGGGTGGGCCGAGCGGCCCTCAGGGGAGGGCCGAGGAGGACCGCGTGCGCGGCCTGGTCGCCGGGCTCGGGCTGGCGGACCGGGTGCGCTTCGTGCCGCCGCAGCCCCACCACCTGCTCTCGACGTTCTACCGCTCGGCCGACGTGGTGCTCGTGCCCAGTCGCTCGGAGTCGTTCGGGCTGGTCGCCCTGGAGGCGGCCGCCTGCGGGGTCCCCGTGGTGGCCGCCGCCGTGGGCGGGTTGCGCACCCTGGTCGATCACGGCCACACCGGCTTCCTGGTGGAGGAGCGCGACCCGGCCGTCTTCGCGTCCCACGTCGGCGAGCTCCTCGACGAGCCGGCCGTGGCGGCCGCCATGGGTGCCACCGCCGCGGTGCGGGCCCGCCGCTACACCTGGTCCACCACCGCCGCCCGCCTGCGGCGCCTCTACGCCGATCTCACCACCGCGGCCCTGGTGGAGTGCCGGGCGGCATGAGCGCCGAGCCGGCCAGCCCCGCCGAGCTGGACGTCGTCGAGGCCCGCATCTCGGCGTGGCTGGGCCAGCAGCTGGCCGACAACCCGGTGGTCGCCGCCGTCGATCGGGGCGAGCCCGGCGAGCGCCGCTGGTACGTGCGGCTCCGGGGCGAGGAGAAGGACGTCTCGACCATCTGGCTCACGCTGGGCCAGCGCACCCTCCACCACGAGACGTACGTGCTGCCGGCGCCGATGGAGCAGCACGCCCGGTTCTACGAGCACCTGCTCCGGCGGAACTACCGGCTCTACGGCGTGCAGTTCGCGATCGGGCCCGAGGACGCCGTGTACCTCGTGGGGCAGGTGCCGGTGGCGTCGCTCGACGAGGCCGAGCTCGACCGGGTGGTCGGCACGGTCTATGCCACCGTCGAGCAGACCTTCCGCCCGGCCCTGCGGATCGGGTTCGGCTCCCACCTACCCGGCCGGTGAGCACCTTCGGTCAATCTCGGTAATTCTCGGTCATCTCTGATCCCTTTCGGGTACGTTGCCGGTCGAGCCCGGGGAGCGGCTCGGGCGCACCCGATCGGGGAAGTGCGGGAGCGCCGGGTTCGCCCCCCGGGCTCGACCGCGGCGGCGAGCCCTCGAGCCGACCTCGTCCTTTCGAGCCCGGCGCGTCTCTGGTACGGTCCGCCGACCGTCACGTGGTCGTCACGCCACGGCCACGATCCCGTCATGCGCTCCCTCCGGTTGACCCGACCTCGATGACCACGCCGACCCCGCTCCCATGACCGACCGCTCCGTCCGAGGGGCGCGCCTGCGGCGAGCCGGGGTCGCGGCCTTCGTCGGTGTGGCCCTGGCCGCGTCCCCGGCCTGGGTCCGGGCCGACAGCGTCGGCGACGCGCGGGCCCGGCGGGAGCAGGTCCGCCAGGAGCGGGCCCAGGCCGCGGCCCGGCTCGATCCCCTCCGCTCCTCCGACCTCGAGCTCGAGGCCGCCATCGGCCAGCTCGACGGGCTCATCGCCGTCCAGGAGGCCCAGGTGGCCGACGCCCGCCAGGCCGCCGGCGCCGCCGGGCGCGAGGCCGAAGTGGTCGACGCCCGGCTGGCCGAGACCGAGGCTCGGGTCGCCGAGCTCCGGGCGGCGGCGGTCGACCGGGCGGTCCAGGCCTACGTGTTCCCCGTCTCGGATCTCGTCGGCGACCTGGCGACCAGCGCCGACTGGAACGCGGTCACCCGGCGTGAGGCGCTGCTCGACCACGTCAGCGGCCGCCAGCGCGGCACGCTCGACGAGCTGCGTGCCGCCGAGGAGGACGCCACCTGGCTGCGAGCCGCCGCCACCGAGGCCGCGGCCCGAGCCGAGGAGCGGCGGGCCCTCGAGGAGCAGCGCCTCGTCGACCTGCAGGCCAGCCGGGATCGCCAGGCGCAGCTGCGGGCCGACCTCGAGGTGCGGATCCAGGAGCTCCTGGCCGAGATCGACGAGCTGGAGCGATCGGACGCGGCCCTCGCCCTGCTCATCCGCGAGGCGCAGGCCGCCGCCCGGCCGGCGGCCACGGGCGCCGCGGCCTCGCCGGGGGGTGCGGTGGCCCCGTCGGGCGGCCGAGGCACGTCGGCCGGGCCCGGCGGCGCCGTGTCCTCGGTGGGCCTCCAGTGGCCGACGAGCGGCCCCGTCACCTCCGAGTACGGCCAGCGCTGGGGCCGCTTGCACGCCGGGATCGACATCGCGCCGCCGGCGGGCACGCCGATCTACGCCGCCGCCGCCGGCACCGTGATCCTGTCCGGCTGGCAGGACGGCTACGGCAACGTGATCATCATCGACCACGGCGGGGGCATCAGCACCCTCTACGGCCACCAGAGCGAGCGGGTGGCGCAGCAGGGCCAGCAGGTGAGCCGAGGCCAGCTGATCGGCTACGTCGGCTCGACCGGGCGCGTCACCGGACCCCATCTCCACTTCGAGGTGCGGGCCGGCGGCACGGCCCAGAACCCGCGCAACTACCTCCCCTGACGGCCCCCGCCCCGGTACCCTCCCGGCCATGACGACCCGGCTCCTGCTCGTCGGCGGTGGACGCATGGGGGAGGCGCTCCTCGGCGGCCTGCTCGCCAGTGGCTGGTCGGCCGGCGAGCTCGCCGTGGCCGACCTCGTGGAGGAGCGCCGCCACCAGCTGGCTGGCCGGTATCCCGGCGTCACGGTCACCGACGCCCCGGTTGCCGCCGAGGCGGCCGTGCTCGCCGTGAAGCCGGGCGACGTCCCCGGTGCCTGCGCCGGCCTCGCCGCGGTGGGCGTGCCGCGCGTGCTGTCGATCGCGGCGGGCGTCACGCTCGCCGCGCTGGAGGCGGCCCTCGGCCCCGGTGTGGCCGTGCTGCGGGCCATGCCCAACACCCCTGCCCTGATCCGCAGCGGGGTGTCGGCGCTCGCCGCGGGCTCGGCCGCCGGCCCCGGCGATCTGGCCTGGGCCGAGGAGATCCTCGACGCGGTCGGCGTGGTCGTGCGGGTGCCCGAGCACCTGCTCGACGCCGTCACCGGGCTCTCGGGATCGGGCCCCGCGTACGTCTTCCTGGTGGCCGAGGCCCTGATCGAGGCCGGGGTGCTGGTCGGCCTGCCCCACGACACCAGCCGCACCCTGGTCGTCCAGACGCTGCTGGGCTCCGCCCGCCTCCTCGCCGAGTCGGGTGAGCCGCTCTCGGTCCTGCGCGCCGGGGTCACGTCGCCGGGCGGCACCACCGCCGCCGGGTTGCGGGCCCTCGAGTCGGGCGGGGTGCGGGCCGCGATCCTCGACGCCGTCGTGGCCGCCACCGAGCGCTCGCGCCAGCTCGGCCAGGGCTGACGGCGCCGCCCACCCCGGCCGTCCCCTCTGGCACCACTTTCCCCACCAGCAACGTTGGCGTACAGTCCCCCCTCGCGGAGGAAGGGGTGGTTCCCTTGGCGTTGTCGCAGCACGCCCGGTTCCTGACCGTGGCCGAGGTCGCCGAGATCATGCGGGTGTCGACCATGACGGTGTACCGGCTCATCAAGGCCGGCGACCTGGCCGCCACGCGGGTCGGCAAGTCGTACCGGATCGAGGAGGACGAGGTGCACCGGTACCTGTCCAGCCGGTACACGGAGGCCGGGTAGCGCCGCCGGCGCCGCGCAGGGTCGCCGGCCGGAGGCGGCCGGTAGCGTGGCCCTCGCATGTCCCACCGCTACGACACCGTCTCGTTCCTGTCCGACTACGGCACGGCCGACGAGTTCGTCGGCGTGGTGAAGGCGGTCCTGCGCGACCTGGCCCGCCACGCGGTGGTGATCGACCTCACCCACGAGATCGCCCCCCACGACGTGCGCGCCGGCTCGCTCGCGCTCGCCCGCTGCGTGCAGTACGTGCCCGCCGGGGTGGTCCTCGCGGTGGTGGATCCGGGCGTGGGCACCGACCGCCGGGCGGTCGCCGTCGAGGTGGGGGACGGGGTGGGCGTGTTCGTCGGCCCCGACAACGGGCTGCTCGCGCCGGCGGTGGCCATGGCCGGTGGGGCGACCCGGGCGGTGGCGCTCACCGACGCCGAGTACCACCTCCCCGCGGTGGGGGCCACCTTCGCCGGTCGGGACGTGTTCGCGCCGGTGGCCGCGCACCTGTGCAACGGCGTCCCCCTCGGGGCGTTCGGGCCCGAGATCGACCCGGCGGGCCTCCTGCCCGGGGTGGTCCCCCTCCTGCGCGCCGAGGGCGGCGAGCTGCACGCCGAGGTGCTCTGGGTCGACCGGTACGGCAACGCACAGCTCAACGTGGGCCCCGAGGACGTGGCCGACCTGGGGGAGCGGATCGCCGTGCGGTCCGGCTCCCAGCTGCGCACCGCCCGGCTGGCGGTCACGTACGGCGAGCTCGAGCCGGGCCAGCTCGGGCTGGTGGTCGACTCGTACGGGTTGCTGTCGCTCGCCTTCGATCGCCAGCCCGCAGCCGGTGAGCTGGGGATCCGGGCCGGCGACGCCGTGCGCCTGTCCGAGCCCGAGGGCCCCGAGCCGGGCGTCACCACCAGGGTCGCCTTCCCCGGGGGCTCCGGCGCGCCTCGCCGCTAGGGTGGCCGGGTGCGGCCCGCCACGACCATCGCCATCGCGGCCCTCCTGCTGCTGATCCTGGGCGCGGCGGTGCTCCAGCTGTTCGTCCTGGCCCGCTGACCGGCCTCGGTGGCGTGGCCCGCCGGTCAGACCCGCACCGTGCAACTGGGGCTGGGCGTACGAGCGGCGCAGCCACGAGTCACCGCGTGAGCACCCGGTAACGCGACCCTGGCATCTCCGACCGGCCCAGCGCGCCCACCGCATATCCGCCCATACCGGGCGCCCCATACCGCTCACGGCGAGACGAGCGGGGAGTGCCCTCTGCCGCCGGATAGGCGCCGCTTTCGGCCGTCATTTCGGTACCGGCTCCCGTCGCGCACCAGCTGCTCGGCATCCGCTGTTCTCGTGGCCGTGCCACCGTGCCCAGCCGCGGTTGCCAGACCGGCTTTCAAGATGCTATCTGTAGCACATGACGAGTGTGGGAGTGCGGGAGCTGCGACAGCGAGCCAGCGAGCTGCTCCGACTGGTGGAGCGCGGCGAGACGATCGAGATCACCGACCGGGGTCGGCCGGTCGCCTTGCTCAGCCCGCTCCCCGAGGGGAGTCCGCTCGAACGCCTGCGCGCGGCGGGCGACGTGGAGGCGGCCACTGGCGATCTCGGCGACCTTCCCCCACCGCTCCCATCGCGCGGAGCCGTGTTGCCATCAGCCGTCCTGGGCCGCCTACGACAAGACGAGCGCTGATGCCAGCGGCGTACCTGGACTCCTCGGCCCTGGTGAAGCTGGCCGTCGAAGAACCCGAGTCTCGAGCACTGCGCCATCACCTGCGCCGGCGGCGGCCGGTGGTGTCGAGCTCGCTGGCCCGTACCGAGGTCCTTCGTGCACTTCTCGACGAGGGGGACGAGGCGCTGGCCCGAGGCCGGGCCCTGCTCGCCCGGGTGGAGCTCGTGCGCGTGAACGACCGGGTGCTCAACGCAGCAGCGGTGCTGTTGCCCTCGGATCTTCGCTCCCTCGATGCCATCCATCTCGCCACCGCCCAGCTGCTCGGTGGGGACCTCAGCCACGTCGTCACCTACGACGAGCGGATGCTCGCCGCTGCCACCCACCTCGGGCTCAGGACCGCCACCCCCACCTGAGACGGCCAGATAGGCGCCGCTATCGGCGGCCTCAGTCGGCCGCGGAGTCACTCGGTATCGACGCCAGCCGGCCCGTCCCCGACCAGTGGCCCGCCGATCAGAGGCTGGCAGCCAGCTGGTCGCGTGAGAAGCGGCGCAGGCCGCCCCTGAGCAGCCAGAGCGCCACCACCCACACCACCGCGCCCACCGCCACGGCCACCGGTACGGCCACCAGGAGGAGCCCGGTGGCCTGGGCCAGCGCCAGGAAGATCAGCGGCAGGATCACCGCGCCGCCCAGCTGGTTGGCCTCCTGGGTGGTGCGGGCGCGGGCCGACACGCGCACCATCACGCCCAGCCCGAGCAGGGCGACCGCTGGTGCGACCCAGAGGATGACCACCAGCCAGAGCATCGTGGGCACGAACACCCGGTGCAGCAGCGGCCAGGCGACCGTGTTCGACACGACGGCGAAGCACGCGAACCCCAGCCACGACACGACCAGGGCCGGGAGGAGGGCGGCGAGCATCTTGGCGACGAACAGGTCGCGGTCGGTGATCGGCAGGTGCAGCAGCCCCTCGAGGGTCCGGCGCTCCTTCTCGCCCGCGAACGCGTCGGCAGCCAGGACGGCCGACACCATGAGCGGGACGATCAGGAACAGCGGGGCCAGCAGGTAGCCGTTGACGAGCACGATGAGCTGCTGGCGTTCGGGCAGCTCGAGGATCGGCCGAGCCAGGTCGCCGGGCATCGAGCCGAGGAGGCGATCGAGGTCGGTGGGCCCCGCGCTCCTCGCTGCCAGCCCGATCACGAGGGGCAGCACCACCAGCAGGAGCACCGGCACCAGGAGCATCGGCAGCACCACGGCCTTGGAACGCTTGACGGCGACCAGGTCCTTCCAGAGGACGAAGCGGATGGCGCCCCAGTCGGGCGCCCGGCCCCTCACGCCGCCCCCTCGCCCACGTCCTCGAGGACCGCGAAGTACACGTCCTCGAGGGTCGGGGGCCGGGGCGTCACGGCGTACACGTGCTCGCCCGCGCCCACCAGGGCGGCGACGAGGGTGGGGAGCACCTCGCGATCCTCCACCCGCACCCGGGCGCCCTCCCCGCTGGGCGCGACCTCGAGCACGCCCCGCACCCGGCGCACGGTGGTCAGCGCCTCGGCGCCGGCCGGCGCCCCCAGGTCGAGCACGGTGTCGAGCCCCTTCCAGTAGCCGGTGGCGATCTCTGCCGGCGTGCCGAACGCGTGCAGCCGCCCGCGGTGCAGCACCGCCATCCGGTTGGCGAGCCGCCCGGCCTCGCCGAGGAAGTGGGTGCACAGCAGGATCGTGCGGCCGTGCTCGGTGGCGAGCGACGCGATCAGATCGACGACGTCGCGTGTGGCGGCCGGGTCGAGGCCCGACGTCGGCTCGTCGAGGAACAGCACCTCGGGCTCGTGGAGCAGCGCCCGGGCCAGCGCGATCCGCTTGCGCTGGCCGGTGGAGAACCCCTGCACCTGCCGGTCGGCCCGATCGGCCATGCCGAAGCGCTCGAGGAGGCCGTCGACCCGGCTCCGGGCGGCGGCGCCCCGCATGCCCCGGATGCCGGCGACCGCGAGCAGGTTCTCGCGGGCGGTCAGGCGATCGTCCAGGCCGGCGTTCTCGGTGAGCACGCCGGTGCGGCGGCGCACGTCGTCGCCCTCGGCGGCCGGATCGAGGCCGAGCACGGTGGCCCGGCCCCTGTCGGGTCGCAGCACCCCGTTCAGCAGCCGCACGGTGGTGGTCTTGCCGGCGCCGTTCGGTCCGAGCAGCGCGAGCACCTCGCCCGCCCGTACATCGAGGCTCAGCCCGTCGACGGCCAGCTGGCCGCGGAACCCGCGGGTCAGCTCCTCCGTCTCGATCACGGCCGGCACGCCACCAGCCTCCCCGACGGGGCCCGCCGCCGCACCGTCACCCTGGTGCCGTCCCGCTCATCCGCGGGGGTCGAGGCGGCGCAGCTGGTCGAGCACCGCCGGCACCACCGAGGGTGCGGCGGGGCCGGCGTCGCCCGTCGAGGGGGGCCCGGCGGTGGCGTCGGTGCCGCCCGGGGCGGTACCGGAGGTGCTGGGCCCGGCGGCGGGGGTCGTGCTCGTGCCGCCTGCCGCGGTCGTCGCGGTGGTGCCGCCCGGGGCCGTGGCGGTGGTGCCGGTGGTGGTGGGTGGGGCCGGGGTCGGCGCGCTGGGCGCCGGGGTCGTCGGCGGGTTGGTGGGCGGCGCGGTGGCCGCCGGGGTCGTGGGTGGCGCCGTGGGGGTGGGGGCGGGGGCGGGTGCGGTGGGCGGTGGCGCCGTGGGTGCGGGTGCGGTAGGCGGCGGCGGGGCCGCCGTGGTGGGGGGCGGGGAGCCCGCCTGCAGGAAGCGGTGGGTCGTGTACAGCAGGTCACCGGCGCGGATCACGCACACGCCGACCTCATCGAAGGCGGGGTCGACCAGGTTCGCGAGGTGGGTCGGGCTGGCCACGAAGGCCTCGAACAGCGCCTGGACGTCGGGGCCCTTGCCCACGTTCTCACCCGCCCGGCGCCAGCCGGGGTCGGCCGCAGCCGCGGCGGCGGCCAGGTTCGGGTCGTGGGAGATGGCCCCGTCGGCCACCATCCTGCGGGTCCAGTCGCACGCCGTCGCCGCCAGGGTGGCGTTCACGCGGAGCGCGCCCGCGCCCCTCGAGGCGCGCAGCTGGTCGATCAGCTCGACGAACCGCTGCTCCTCGGCCGGCGAGTCGGCCGCTGCCGCCCTCGCGCCCAGACCCGCCGAGGCGGCGAGCAGGGCCAGGGTGAGCAGCATCCGGGCCGCGCGTCCGGTGACCGACATCGAACCTCCCCCCAGCAGATCGGCCCCGACCCGACGCGCCTTGAGCCGTGCTCGTCGGTTGCGGGCCCATGGCGCGAGGTAGGGTCTGCCCGAGGGGGCGCAGGCCGACGGCGGGTCGTCTCCGCGCCCTCGACGAGCAAGGAGCGTTCGGGGTGAACCTGGCCACGATCATCGAGCCCCACCCGGGCGAGGCCGTCGCGGTGGTGAGCCGGGGCCACACGATCACCTACGGCGCGCTCCGCGACCAGGTGGCCGGGCTGCGGGGCTCGCTGGTGAGCCTGGGCATCGAACCGGGCGACCGGGTCGGGATGCTCTGCGCCAACAACCCCTACTTCGTGCTCTCGTACCTCGCCATCCTCGGCGCGGGGGCCGTCGCCGTCCCGATCAACCCGCTGAGCCCGGCCGCCGAGATGGCCCAGGAGCTGGCCACGGTGGGTGCCCGCGCCGTCGTGGTGGGCCCCCGGGCCCGGGCCGCCTGGTCGACGGTCGACCGGTCGTCGCTGCCGGTGCTCGAGCACGTCATCGCCAGCCAGGGTCACGGCCTGCGCGACGCGCTCACCTTCGAGGACCTCCTCGCCGGCTCCCCGACGCCGCTGGTGGAGCGCCACGACGACGACGTGGCCGTGCTGATGTTCACCAGCGGCACGGCCGGGTCGCCGCGGGCGGCCATGCTGAGCCACGGCAACCTCCGGGCGAACCTCGAGCAGACCCAGCTGGCCCCGGGCCGGGCGCTCGTCCCCGGAGACGTCGTGCTGGGTGTCCTGCCGCTGTTCCACATCTTCGGGCTGAACGTGGTGCTCGGCCTCACGCTGTTCGTGGGGGCGTCGGTGGTGCTGGTGGAGCGCTTCGACCCCTCGTCGTCGGTCGACACCATCCGCGAGTGGGGGGTCACGGCCGTCTCGGGGGCACCCCCCATGTGGACGGCGTGGGCCGGCCTGCCCGATGTCGACCCCGCGGCCTTCGCCGGCCTGCGGATCGCGGCCTCCGGCGCAGCCAAGCTCCCCGAGGACGTGGCCGAGCGCTTCGAGGCCCGGTTCGGCGTCGCCATCTCGGAGGGCTACGGGCTCACCGAGGCCGCACCCGTCGTCACGTCGGCGGCCGGGCTCACGACCCGGCACGGATCGATCGGCGTGCCCCTGCCCGGCGTCGAGCTGCGGCTGGTCGACGAGCAGGGCGACGACGTCCTCGTCGGCGATGCCGGCGAGATCTGGGTGCGCGGACCCGGCGTGTTCAAGGGGTACTGGAACGATCCCGAGGCCACGCGCGCGGCCCTCACGGCCGACGGCTGGCTCCGCACCGGCGACATCGCCGTGGTCGCCGACGACGGCCGCCTCTTCCTCGTCGACCGGATCAAGGACCTCATCATCGTCTCGGGCTTCAACGTGTTCCCCGCCGAGGTCGAAGAGGTGCTCCTCGAGCATCCCGACGTGCGCGAGGCGGCCGTGGTGGGCGTCGCCCACCCGTACACGGGCGAGGCGGTGAAGGCCTACGTGGTGGTGGAGGGCGGCGCCTCGGTCGAGGAGGACGAGCTCATCGAGTTCTGCGCCGACCGGCTGGCCCGCTACAAGTGCCCGTCGAAGATCATGTTCGTCGACGAGCTGCCCCGCGGCCTCGGGGGCAAGGTGCTGCGCCGGGTCCTGCGCTAGACGGCTGCGGGCTCGCGGGCCGGCCGGGTCGGCGGGACCGTGGCCGTGGGGCCGGTGGCCGGTCGCGCCGCCGAGGTCGCCAGCAGGAAGCCCGCGAACAGGATCGACACGCCGACGACCAGCGTCACCGAGAAGGCGGTCATCTCCCCGAGCCGGGCGTTGAGCGTGCCGCTCAGCGACAAGGTGATCGTGCCGGTGGCGATCAGCACGTTGCCGAGCGCGAGGCGACCGCGGGGCACCGGCGCCCGCCCGGACGGGCCCGGCCGAACCGGGCCGCGCGCCAGCCGCACGGCGCTGGTCAGCGAGCCCACGATCACCACCAGGCCGCCCACGCCCGAGGCCACCGCGGCCAGGATGCGGGGCCCGGCTCCGAACAGGTCGGACGCGTGGGGAAGGCCGTCGACCGGCACCGGACCGACGAAGGGCGCGGCGACCACGACGCCGGTGGCGAAGGCCGCGAACAGGGTGACGGCGACCGCCCAGCGGTCGCCGGTGCGGGGCCCGAACATGAGGTACAGCTGGCCGAGGGCCAGGTAGGGCACGTTCAGCACCGCGCCGAAGAGGAAGAACAGGCGGAAGGTGGGCCCGTCCCACCCCAGCGACGCGCCGGCCCACAGGGCGGCCGAGGCCGCGGCGAACATCGCCAGCGACACGGTCCAGGCGCCCTCGTGGCGTCGCCGACGGGCGAGCCAGCGGTCGAGCAGCGAGCCGGCGAAGGCCAGCGCGACCAGCGTCGCCGCCGCGGCCAGCGCGGACTCGACGGTGAGCACGGCGTCCAAGCGTAGAGGAGCCGGGGACGATCTCGTGAAGCCGGGCACGGGGGCGCCCGAGCGCCCGGCGCCGGGTGGCGGGCCGGTTCGTGAACGCGTGCACGAGCGGGATAGCCTGCGGCCGCCATGGGCGAGCAGACCCGTCGCCGGATCCCGGAGGCCACGGTGGCGCGTCTGCCCGTGTACCTGCGGGCGCTGCTCGAGCTGGCCGAGGCCAAGACGCCGACGATCTCGTCCGAGCGCCTGGCCGAGCTGGCGGGCGTGAACGCCGCGAAGGTCCGAAAGGACCTCTCCCACCTGGGGTCGTACGGCACGCGGGGGGTCGGGTACGACGTCGAGTACCTCCTCTACCAGATCGGCCGCGCCCTGGGCCTGCCCACCGACGCCCCGGTCGTCATCGTCGGTCTCGGCAACCTGGGGCAGGCGCTCGCCAACTACGGGGGGTTCTCCGCCCGTGGCTTCCCGGTGGCAGCCCTGGTCGACGCCGACCCGGCCAAGGTCGGCGGCCGGGTCGGTGACCTGGTGGTGCGCCACATCGACGAGCTCCCCGAGATCGTCGCCGGTGACCGCGCCGCCATCGGGATCATCGCCACCCCCGCCTCGGTGGCCCAGGAGGTGGCCGACCGGCTGGTCGCGGCCGGCGTCACCTCGATCCTGAACTTCGCCCCGTCGGTGATCACCGTCCCGGCCGGCGTGTCGCTGCGGAAGGTCGACCTCTCGGTCGAGCTGCAGATCCTCCGCTTCTACCAGCAGCACCCGGTCGGTGCGGCCACGCAGGGCGGCGCGGGGGAGGCTGCGGCACGGGCCTGAGCCGCACCTCCCGCCGCCCCCGGCCGGGGCGACCCTGGTCGCTCGACTGGCGGTGCGGCGCCGATTCGGAGATGCTGGTCCGGCTCGTGGGGGCGCACGGTCGCCGAACGAGGAGCTCTGACCCGCGTGTCCATCGTCGTCATCGGCTTGAACCACCGCACGGCGCCCCTCGACCTGCTGGAGCGCACGAACGTCGACGACGCGCACCTGCCCAAGGCCCTCCACGACCTCCGCACACGCCCCAACGTGAGCGAGGCGGTGGTGCTCAGCACCTGCAACCGCACCGAGGTCTACGTGGTCGCCGACCGCTTCCACGGTGCCACCCACGACGTGCGCCTCTTCCTCGGCGAGCTGGCCGACCTGGCCCCCGACGGCCTGGGTGACCACCTCTACACCCACTACGACGAGTCGGCGGTGGCCCACCTGTTCTCGGTGGCGTCGGGGCTCGACTCGGCGGTGCTGGGGGAGAGCGAGATCCTCGGCCAGATGAAGGCTGCGTGGGAGCTGGCGCGCGGAGAGGGCGCGAGCCGATCCGGCCTGAACCTGCTGTTCCGCCACGCGGTCGAGGTGGGGAAGCGGGTGCGCACCGAGACCGGGATCGCCCGCAACATCACCTCGATCTCGCAGGCCGCGGTGGCCCTCGCCGCGGAGCGGCTCGGCACCCTCCGGGGGCGGCGGGTCCTCGTGCTCGGCGCCGGCGACATGGGCGAGGGGATGGCCACGGCCCTGGCCGGTGCCGGGGTGGCCGGGGTGGTCGTCGCCAACCGCACCCTGGAGCGGGCCGAGGCGCTGGCCGATCGGGTGGGAGGCGAGGCGGTGGCCCTGGGTGACGTCGGTGACGCCCTGGCCGGCGTCGACGTGCTCCTCACCTCCACCGGCGCCACCTCGATCATGCTCGAGCACGCCGACCTCGCACCCATCCTCGCCCGGCGACCGGACCGGCCGCTGCTGATCGTCGATGTGGCCGTGCCGCGTGACGTCGACCGGGCGGTGGGCGAGCTGCCGGGCGTCACCCTGCTGGACATGGACGACCTGCGCGCCTTCGCCCAGGCGGGGGTGGCCGAGCGGTCGCGCGAGGTCGGCCGGGTGCGGGCGCTGATCGACCTGGAGGTCGAGCGCTACCTCGACACGCGCACCGCCCGCGAGGCGGCACCCCTGGTGGCCGGGCTCCGATCGCACGCCGAGCAGGTCCGCCGGGCCGAGCTCGAGCGGCTGCGCGGCCGCCTCGACGGCCTCGACGAGCGCCAGCGCGAGGCCGTCGAGGCGCTCACCAAGGGCATCCTGGCCAAGCTGCTCCACGGGCCGACGGTCCGCCTCAAGGAGGTGGCCGGCAGCCCGCGCGGCGAGCTCCTCGCCGAGGCGCTGCGCGACCTGTTCGATCTGTGAGGGTGCCGTGAGGCTGCGCGCCGCCACGCGCGGCAGCGCCCTGGCGCGCTGGCAGACCGACCACGTGGCCGCGCTGCTGGCGGCCGCGCACCCTGGCCTCGAGGTGGAGCCGGTGGTGGTGGAGACCACCGGGGACCGCCGCACCGACCAGCCGATCTGGGAGCTCGGCGGGCAGGGCGTGTTCGTCAAGGAGGTGCAGGCCGCCGTCCTCGACGGACGGGCCGACGTGGCCGTGCACTCGGCCAAGGATCTCCCCTCCGGGCCGGCCGCCGGTCTGGTGCTGGGGGCGGTGCCGGAGCGTGGCGACCCGCGGGACGCCCTCGTCGGCTGCACCCTCGGGGCCCTGGCACCGGGCGCCACCGTGGCCACGGGCTCGGTGCGGCGGCGAGCCCAGCTGGCCTCGCTGCGGCCCGACCTCACCTTCGTCGGCCTGCGGGGCAACATCGCGACCCGCCTCGAGAAGGTGCCCGACGGCGGCGCCATCCTGATGGCCGTCGCCGCGCTGGCGCGCCTCGGCCTGGCCGACCGGATCGACGAGGCGCTGGCCGTCGACGTGCTCGTGCCGCAGGTGGCGCAGGGTGCCCTCGCGGTCGAGTGCCGGGCCGACGACGGCTCGGTCCGGGCCCTCCTGGCCCCCATCGAGCACGACGCCTCGCGGCGGGCCGTCGACGCCGAGCGATCCTTCCTCGCCACCCTCGGCGGGGGGTGCGAGGCGCCGGTGGGCGCCCACGCGGTGGTCGACGAGCGCGGGTCCGTGGTCCTCGAGGCGATGGTGGCGGCCCTCGACGGCAGCCGCATCCTCCGGGAGCACGTGCAGGGGGTCGACGCCGTCGCCGTCGGGGTGGAGGCGGGCGAGCGCCTCGGCCTGACGGCGGGCGCCCTGGGCCTGCTCGATGCGGGCCTTCGCGGTCGATGACCGCGCCGCCGCCGCTCGCCGGGCGACGGGTCGTGCTCACGCGCGCCGCCGACCGGATCGAGCCGCTCGCGACGCGCCTCGCCCGGCTCGGGGCCGCGGTGGTCGAGGTGCCCGTGCTCGCGATCGCCGATCCCGTCGACGGCGGCGAGGCCCTGCGGGCCGCGGTGGCGGGTCTCGACGGCTTCGACTGGGTGGTCGTGACGTCGGCCAACGGCGCCCGGCGCCTGCTGGCGGCCGGACCGGTGGCCGGCCGGCGCGCCCGCGTGGCGGCCGTGGGCCCGGCCACCGCGGCCGTGCTGGAGGCGGCCGGTGTCACGGTCGACCTGGTGCCCGACCGGGCCGTGGGCGAGGCGTTGCTGGCGGCGCTGCCGGCCCCGCCCCCGTCGGGGGGTCGGGTGCTGCTGGCGCGGGCTGCGGTCGCCCGCGAGGTGCTGCCCGACGGTTTGCGGGCGGCGGGGTGGGAGGTCGAGGTGGTGGACGCCTACCGCACCGTCGCCGTCGTCCCCACCGCCGAGCAGCTGGCGCGGGCCCGCCGGGCCGACGCCATCGCCTTCACGTCGTCGTCGACGGTCGAGCACTTCCTGGCGGCCGCGGGCCCGGCGGGCGTGCCCCCGACCGTGGTGTGCATCGGGCCGATCACGGCGGCCACGGCCCGCCGGCTCGGCCTGTCGGTGGACGCGGTGGCCGCCGAGCACACGGCCGAGGGCCTGGTGGCGGCCCTGGTCGGGGCGCTCGGCCGGTCCGGGCCCCCGTAGGCTGGCCGGCGTGAGCTTCCCCGAGCGCCGGATGCGCCGGCTTCGGCGAACGCCGGCCCTGCGCCGGCTGGTGGCCGAGACCCGCCTGGGCGTCGACGACCTGGTCGCGCCCCTCTTCGTGCGCGACGGGATCGACCGCCCGGCCCCGATCGCGTCGCTGCCGGGCGTCGTCCAGCACTCGGTGGCCTCGCTCCGGGCCGAGGCGAGGGTGCTCGCCGATCTGGGCGTGCCGGCCCTGATCCTGTTCGGCGTCCCCGCCACCAGGGACGCCGAGGGCTCCCAGGCGTGGCATCCCGACGGCATCGTGCAGGTCGCCCTGAACGAGCTGCGCGACGACCTCGGCGACCGCATGGTGCTGATGGCCGACCTCTGCCTCGACGAGTACACCGACCACGGGCACTGCGGCGTGCTCACCCGCTCGGGCGAGGTCGACAACGACGCCACCGTGGAGCGCTACGCCCGGGTGGCGGTGGCCCAGGCCGAGGCCGGCGCCGACATCGTCGCCCCCTCGGGGATGATGGACGGCCAGGTGCGGGCGATCCGTGCCGCGCTCGACGCGTCGGGCTTCCCCTCGGTCGCCATCTGCGCCTATGCGGCCAAGTACGCCTCGGCGCTCTACGGGCCCTTCCGCGACGCCGTCGACGTCGCCATCGCGGGTGGTGGCGACCGCAAGGGCTACCAGCAGGACTGGCGCAACGCCCGCGAGGCGCTCGAGGAGATCCGCCTCGACGTGGCCGAGGGGGCCGACATCGTGATGGTGAAGCCGGCGGTCACCTACCTCGACGTGCTGGCGCGGGCCCGGTCGGAGGTCGACGTGCCCCTCGCGGCCTACCACGTGTCGGGCGAGTACTCCATGATCAAGGCCGCCGCCGAGCGGGGCTGGATCGACGGCACGGCCGTCGCCATCGAGCAGCTGACCGCCATCAAGCGGGCCGGCGCCGACCTGATCCTGACCTACCTGGCCGCCGAGGTGGCGGCCTTCCTGTGAGGCGAGCGTGACGGCTGCTGCCCTCCCCCCCTGCGATCCCCTGTTCTGCTCGCCGGCGCGTGGCTGCTCCCCCGGTTCGTGCGGCAACGCCGTGCTCTACCAGCGGGCCTGCACCTCGATCCCGGGCGGGGTGAACTCGCCCGTCCGCGCCTTCCGCTCGGTGGGGGGGTCGCCGTACTTCGTCGCTCGGGCCGAGGGTGCCCACGTGTGGGACGTCGAGGGGAAGCGCTACACCGACTTCGTCCAGAGCTACGGGGCGATCATCCTCGGCCACGCCCACCCGAAGGTGGTGGAGGCGATCGCCAGGGCCGCGGCCGACGGCACCTCCTACGGCGCGCCGACGGCTCGCGAGGTGCTGCTGGCCGAGGAGATCTGCCGGCGGGTGCCGTCGGTGGAGCAGGTCCGCCTGGTCAACAGCGGCACCGAGGCCACCATGACGGCGGTCCGCCTGGCTCGGGGCTTCACCGGCCGGCCCCGGGTGCTGAAGTTCGCCGGCAACTACCACGGCCACGGCGACGCGCTGCTCGCGGCCGGGGGCAGCGGGGTCGCCACCCTCGGCCTGTCGGGCTCGGCCGGCGTGCCCCAGCACGCGGTGGCCGACACGATCGTGGCGCCGTACAACGTGGTGCCCGAGGTGGGGTCGGACGTGGCGTGCGTGATCGTCGAGCCCGTGGCCGCCAACATGGGCCTCGTCCCCCCTGCGCCCGGCTTCCTCCAGGGCCTGCGGAAGGCCTGCGACGACGCCGGGGCCCTGCTCGTGTTCGACGAGGTGATCACCGGCTTCCGCCTGGCCAGGGGCGGCGCCCAGGAGCGCTACGGCGTCCGTCCCGACCTGTCGTGCTTCGGCAAGGTGATCGGTGGCGGCCTCCCGATCGGGGCCTTCGGGGGCCGCGCCGATGTGATGGGGGCCCTGGCTCCGCTGGGGCCCGTCTACCAGGCGGGCACCCTCTCGGGGAACCCGCTCGCCACCGCGGCCGGGCTGGCCACCCTCGACCTGCTCGACGAGGGCGCCTACCTGATGCTCGAGGGCCGGGCCGCGCAGCTGGCCGAGTGGCTCCGGGAGGTGATCGCCGAGGCCGGGCTGCCCGTGCAGATCCCGGTCGTGGGCCCGCTGCTGGGCCTGTTCTTCGGCGACGAGGCACCGGTGGACCTCGATGGGGCCCAGCGGACCGACGAGGTGCTCTACGGCCGGTTCTTCCACGCCATGCTCGACCGGGGCGTGGCCTTCGCCCCGGGGCCCTACGAGGTGGCGTTCCCGAGCCTGGCCCACACCAAGGACGAGCTGGAGCGGGTGACCGACCTGGCCTCGGCGGCGGCGCAGGCCGTGGCCGCGTCCGGCTGACGTCGCTGCGGGGGGAGAGGGGGAGAGGTGCCCGACGCACCGACCAGCGACGTCCTGGTGCTGTTCGGCGCCACGGGCGACCTGGCCAGCAAGATGATCTACCCGGGCGTGTACCGCCTGGCCCGGACCGGCCGGTTCGACGGCCCCGTGGTCGGGGTGGCGTCGTCGGAGTGGACGGTGGACGACCTGCGGACCCGCATCCGGGAGTCGGTCCTCGCCCACGACCCCGACTGCGACCGCTCGCTGCTCGACGCCCTGGCGGGCCGCACCGCCTACGTGAGCGGCGACTACCGGGACCCGTCGACGTTCGACCGGCTGAGCGAGGTGCTCCGGGGCCACCAGCGGCCCATCTTCTACCTCGCCATCCCGCCGGCCCTCTTCGACGACGTGGTGCAGGGGCTCGGCCGGGTCGGGCTGAACGCCGGTGGCCGGGTCGTGGTCGAGAAGCCCTTCGGGCGCGACCTGCCCTCGGCCCGGGAGCTGAACCGCTGCCTCCACGAGGTGTTCCCTGAGGACGCGGTGTTCCGCATCGACCACTACCTGGGGAAGGAGGCGGTCGAGAACCTGCTGGTGTTCCGCTTCGCCAACGAGCTGTTCGAGCCGGTGTGGAACCGCCACCACGTCTCGAGCGTGCAGCTCACCATGGCCGAGAGCTTCGGGGTGGAGGGGCGGGCCCGCTTCTACGAGACGGCGGGCGCGCTGCGAGACGTGGTGCAGAACCACCTCCTGCAGCTCGTCGCCCTGTTGGCCGGCGAGGCGCCCATCGGTCCGGGTGCCGACCTCCTCGCCGACGAGAAGGTGCGGATCTTCCGCCAGATGCGCCCGGTGGCCCCCCACGAGGTGGTGCGGGGCCAGTACCGGGGCTATGTCGACGAGCCAGGGGTGACGCCCGGCTCCGACACCGAGACGTTCGTGGCCCTCCGCCTGTGGATCGACTCCAACCGGTGGTCGGGCGTGCCCTTCCTGCTCCGGACGGGCAAGAACCTGGCGGCCACGGCCACCGAGGCCGTGGTCGAGTTCCGGGTGCCGCCGCGGGCCTGGTGGTCGCCGGCCGGCACCACGTCCCTCGCGCCGAACCGGCTGCGGTTCCGGCTGGGCCGCGGCGACGGCGTGACCCTACAGCTCCAGGCCAAGGCGCCGGGCGACCGCATCGTCACCCGCCAGGTCGATCTGGACGTGTCGTTCCAGCGCGTGTTCGGCGACCGCCAGGGCGCGTACCAACGCCTGCTCGACGACGCCATCCACGGCGAGCGCATCCGCTTCGGCCGCCAGGACGCCCTCGAGGAGCAGTGGCGGGTCGTCGAGCCCGTCCTCGAGGACCACGCCCCCGTGGTGCTCTACCGCCGGGGCACGTGGGGGCCCGAGGAGGCGGCGCGGCTCATGCCGGAGGGCACGTCGTGGCTGGAGCCGATCGTCGACCACGGTGAGCCCGCCGCCGGCCGTCCCGGGGAGCGCGGGGCCGAAGCAGCGCCGGGGTGAGCGGCGCGCCCGGGGTCAGGCGGCCGGGTCGGGGACCAGCTTCACCAGGCCGGCCACGGCCCGGTAGGCGGCCTCGGCCGGGCCCAGCTCGTCGTCGCGGAGCAGGTTGGCCATGATCCGCAGCACCCACTCCATGAGGCTCCGGCTCTGCATGCCGACCCGGGTGAGCTCGCGCATGAGGGCAGGCTTGCCGATGATCACCGCGAACAGGCGGGCGACCTTGTAGTACAGGGCGAACCGCCGGTCGAGCTCCTCGGGGTAGCGCTGCAGCGCCATGCCGTCACCGGTCACCAACGCCTCGTGCAGCACGTCGGCGGCCAGCCGG
Organism: Acidimicrobiales bacterium; assembly: GCA_016716005.1. NCBI lineage: Bacteria > Bacillati > Actinomycetota > Acidimicrobiia > Acidimicrobiales > Acidimicrobiales bacterium. Next base: position 1,844,031 of record JADJXE010000001.1, on the reverse strand, counting down.
CCGGTCTCGTACGCGTAGTCGATGCCCTCCCCGTTGAAGGGGTTGATCGACCCGGCCGCGTCGCCGACCACGAGGAACGTGGGCCCCGCCTTCGGGCCGACCGAGCCGGCCATGGGCAGGCGTCCCCCGGTGGGCTCGCAGGTCGCCGTCTCGGGAGAGATCCCCCAGTACGCCGGAGCGGTCGCGGCGAACTCGTTCATGAGGTGTGTGGTGTTGACGTTCTTGAAGTCGCGGAACGTCGACAGCAGGCCGACGCCCACGTTCACGGTGCCGTCGCCGACGGGGAAGATCCAGCCGTACCCCGGGAGCGAGCTGCCGCTGCGGTCGCGCAGGTCGAGTGCGCTCTCGATCCACGGGTCGTCGTGGCGGGGGCTCTCGTAGTAGCCGCGGATCGCCATGCCCTGCGGGTACCGGCGATCCCGAGCGGTGCCGAGGGCGCGGCCGAAGCGGGAGTTGGCACCGTCGGCGACCACCACGTAGCGGGCCCGCACCTCCTCGGTGACGGCCGGGCCGCCGTCGGCGGGCTGGCGGCGGAGCACGGCGCCCCGCACGAGCCCCCGCTCGACGATCGGCGCCACCGCCTCGGTGCCGGTCCACAGGGCCGCGCCCGCCTTCACCGTGTTGTCGGCCACCAACTGGTCGAGGTCGCGACGGCGGACGACGTAGCCGTAGGGCGGGAACTCGGGATGGTCGGGCCACCGCAGCTCGAGGGTGATGCCGTGGGCGACCGCCCGCAGCCCGTCGTAGCGGTGGTAGTCGTCGAGCCGGTCGCCCAGGCCCATGTCCTGCAGCTGGCGCACGGCACGGGGCGTGAGGCCGTCGCCGCAGGTCTTCTCGCGGGGGAAGTGCTTCTTCTCGACGACGAGCACGTCGTGGCCGGCCTCGGCCAGCCAGTAGCCGGTGGCCGAGCCGGCCGGTCCTCCACCGACCACCAGCACGTCACGGGGGGACGACGACATCACAGCTCCTCTCGTCCCTCCCGGGTCGACAACCGGCGAAGCGGCCGGTGTGTTCCCGCCGGTGGCTGGGCTCAGCCCCCGGCCGCGACCTCGCCGGTGCACTCGGGCGTCGGCTCGGCACCGGAGAGCGTGATGCGCTCGTAGCAGGTGACGGCCACGATCTCCTCGTCGGTGAGCACGCCCTCGAAGGCGGGCATGCCTCCCCGGGCGACGTGCTGGCCGCCGGGGCGGTCGGCCGCGCCGTAGGGCTCGCCGACCGGGGACGAGCCGGCCTTGATGTAGGTCTCCTGCTCGAGCGCGTCGGGGAAGGTGAGCAGCACCTGCCCGTCGCTGAGCTGGCGGCCGACGCCGCCCTCGGCGTCGCCGGCGCCGTTGCCCAGGTGGCAGGCGACGCAGTTGGCGGTGTAGAGGGTTTCGCCGAGGCCCAGCGGCCCCTGGGCGGCGGGTGGCTCGGAGTCGAGCGTGGCCGCGTACAGGAAGGCCCACACCGGCAGCAGCACCAGCACCGGGATGGCCCAGAAGGGGATCCGCACCCGTCGGTTGGCAGCCTGGACGTAGGGCGGCAGGGGGGTCGGCGCCGCGGGCTCGGCGGGAACGGCCGCAGCGGCGGCGGGAGCCGCCGGCGGTGCGGCCGTGGCGGCGACGGGCGCGGGCGCGGCCGGCGCTGCGGACGCCGGGGCGGGGCTCTCGCCACCCTCGGTCGTCGGGAGGCCCAGGGCCTCCCGACGGTCCCGGGAGCGCCGGAGCAGATGCTCGGGAATCTCGGTCAACGCAGCCTCCGCGGGGGATCCGGTGCGTGTCGGGCCCACCTTAGGCCGCGCCGGACCGACGACGTGAAGTCCGTGCCGGGGCGGTGCGCGGCATCGCTGACGGACTGACAGCAGGATGTGCCACCCCCCGGGTCGCGTGCTAGAAAACGATACGTGGATCAGGGCGCCGCCCCGGTCCGCAGTGGCGAGTTTGTGATTCCGCTCACGAGAGAGGTTCCCGCCACGTGGTTGCCTTCGTGGTCTCCCTTCTGGTCACCGCGCTGATGGCAGGCGGCGTCGTCTGGTATGCGCGGCGTCGCCCACCCGGCGCGCCCCTCACCTGGGGCGAGGCCATGCTCGGCGCGGTGTACGTCTTCGCACTGATGTTCGTGGCGTACGGCGTCGTCCCCAACCAGTGGCTGCTCTGGGCCGACAACGAGCTGAAGTGGCGCGCCGACCGGGTCCTGCTCGACACCTACCCCATCACGGTGTCGTACCTGGTGCTGCGCGACCTGATCGCCGTTGCGATCTACGCCGTCTTCCTCGGCGGCCAGATCGCCTTGTGGGCGGTCTGGCAGGGGAGGGGCAAGCAGAAGCGAGCGGCCGAGCTCCCCACGTCGACCTTCGGCCGGCCGCTGGTGAAGAAGGCCTAGGAACCGTGGCCCGCACCGACGCCAACCCGCCCATGCCCGAGTTCCGCGACGACTACGTGCTGGTCGAGGTCGACGCCGACTACCTGGCCAAGGCGGTCAAGCCGAAGCAGTTCATCCACATCGACCAGTCCGAGTGCATCATGTGCGAGGGTTGCGTCGACATCTGCCCGTGGAAGTGCATCCACATGGTGGCGCCCGACGCCATCGACGAAGCGGTCAACACCGAGCAGCCGGGTGCCGACCCGCGCGACCACGTCGTGTTCCTCATCGACGACGACGTGTGCACGCGCTGCGCCCTGTGCGTCGACCGGTGCCCCACGGGGGTCATCATCCTCGGCAAGGCCGGGGCTGCGGTGGCGACGGGCGATCGCCACCAGCGCACGAACAACCACGGGTACGCCTACGGGATGCGGTTCTAGAGGAGATCTGCGTGGCCAAGACGATGAACGACGGGTCCGGCGGCGTCGGCGCCAAGCTCGGGCAGCTCGCCGAGAAGGTGCAGGGCTCGCAGGCCTGGAACTCGATCTTCCGGCCGGGCTCCATCTTCCGGAAGGGCTACAGCGACAGCCCGCGGAACCGGTCCTACGTGGTCATGAACAGCGTGCTCTACCACCTCCACCCGGTGAAGGTGAAGCGGCACGCGGTGAAGGTGAGCTACACGCTGTGCCTCGGCGGGCTGAGCTTCTTCCTGTTCATCCTGCTCACCGTCACCGGCATCTTCCTGATGTTCTTCTACCGGCCCACCACGACCCAGGCGTGGAACGACATCTACACCCTGCAGACGTCGGTCACCTTCGGGCTGCTGGTGCGGAACATGCACCGATGGGCCGCGCACCTGATGGTGCTCTCGGTGTTCCTCCACATGGCCCGAGTCTTCTACCACGGGGCCTACAAGCCCCCCCGGGAGTTCAACTGGGTGATCGGCGTGATCCTGCTCACGCTCACCCTGCTGCTCTCCTTCACCGGTTACCTGCTCCCCTGGGACCAGCTGGCCCTGTGGGCCGTGGCGGTGGGCACGAACATGATGGGCTACACGCCGGTGTTCGGCGACCAGGTCCGCTTCGTGCTGCTCGGCGGCAAGGAGATCGGGGCCGAGACGCTCCTGCGGTGGTACGTGCTCCACGTGCTCATGCTCCCGTTCGTCATCGTCATCTTCATGGCCATCCACTTCTGGCGGGTCCGCAAGGACGGCGGCATCTCCGGGCCGCTGTAGGCCGTCCCGGCGTGGATCGAGAGGGGTAGAGACCACATGACCGAGATCCCGGAGCACCTCCGGAAGCGCGCGGAGGAGGCGAAGGCGAAGGCTGCGGCCAAGTCGGCCGGCAGCGCCGAGGAGCCGGCCGCCGAGGCGGCTGCCGCCCCCTCGGCCGCCCCCTCGGCCGAGGCGCCGTCGGCCGCGGAGTCGAAGATCCCCGCCCACCTCCTCGAGCGCTCCAAGGCGGCCAAGGCCAAGGCGGGCGGTGGCGGGGGTGGCGAACAGGCTCCCGCAGCCGCCGCCACGCGGGCCCCGGCCGCGACCGCGGGCGGGGTGGCCACGGCCGCCCCCCCGGTCGCCACCGGCCCGGGCGGTCACACCCAGCGGCTGTTGACGGTGGTCAGGGCCGGGTCCATCCAGGACGTCAAGGCCACGCCGGTCGACAAGGTCCACACCTGGCCGCACCTCCTGGTGGTCGAGTTCGTCGCCGCCCTCGGCGTGACCGCCTTCCTGCTCGTGTTCTCCACCTTCGTGAACGCACCCCTGCTCGAGCTGGCCAACGACAACCAGACCCCGAACCCGTCGAAGGCGCCCTGGTACTTCCTCGGCCTGCAGGAGCTGCTCACCATGTTCCACCCGATGGTCGCGGGCGTGACCATCCCCGGCATGGGCCTCTTCGCGCTGATGCTGGCCCCCTACATCGACCGCAACCCCAGCAACAAGCCGGAGGACCGCAAGTTCGCCGTGTCGATCTTCACGGTCTTCCTGATGTTCTGGGCGGTGCTGGTGATCATCGGGTCGTTCTTCCGGGGTCCCGGGTTCAACTTCGTCTTCCCGTGGCGCGACGGGCTGTTCTTCGAGCTGTGAGGCGAGAGAAGACATGAGCACCACCGCCATCCTGGCCATCGTCATCCCCGTCCTCGTGGTGCTGGCCGCAGCCGTGCTCTTCACGGCCGCTCGCCGGCGCGACGCACGCGGTGCCACCGGCGCCCTGTCGCGCGAGACGGTCAAGCGCGACCGCGGCGACAGCGCGGCCCTCCCCGAGGCCGAGGAGGTGGCGCTGCGCGGCAAGGACTACGAGAAGGCCGCGGTCGAGGTCGGCGGCACCGGAACTGCCCTCGCCGTGGCCGAGAAGGCCTCGGTCCCGGTCGCGTACGTACCGCCGGCCGACGACGAGACCGTCGGCGTGAGCCGCCGGCAGTTCTTCAACCGCAGCATCGTGGCGCTCATGATCCTCGGCCTGTCCGGGTTCGGGACGGCCGTGATCGCCTTCCTCTGGCCGCAGCTGAAGGGGGGCTTCGGCTCGAAGATCCGCGTCGGCAAGCTCGAGGACGTCCAGCAGGCCATCGAGGCCGGGGGCGGCTTCTACTACGTGCCCGAGGGCCGGGCCTGGCTCACCGCCTACCCGGCGGAGGCCCTGCCCAAGGCCGAGGCGGTGTACCCCCCGCCGGTGCTGGCCGGCATGAGGGAGGGCATCAACGCCCTCTACCAGAAGTGCCCGCACCTCGGCTGCCGGGTGCCCGAGTGCGCCACCTCCAAGTGGTTCGAGTGCCCGTGCCACGGCTCGCAGTACAACGCCGCCGGTGAGAAGAAGGCCGGCCCGGCCCCTCGGGGGATGGACCACTTCGCGGTGTCGGTCGACGGTGGCGTGGTCACGGTCGACACCGGCGCGATCTTCGGCGGCGCCCCGATCGGCGTCAACACCACGGGCCAGGAGGCCGAGGGCCCGCACTGCGTCGGCGGCGGGGGTGGCCACTGATGGTCTTCGCCAACGCCGCCCGCAACATCGGCATCGTCGTCGCCGTCCTGGCCCTGCTCGGCTGGCTGGTCTACGTCTTCGCCAACCTGCGCAGGGCCAAGCCCGAGGTCGGGTCCGAGATCGAGCTGGCCCCCAACCGCAAGCCCTTCTACGACGACGACAAGCTCGAGACGAAGCGCCTCGACCGGGCCCTCGGCTGGGGCGTGGCCCTCCTCGTGGTGGTGGGCGTGGGGCTGCCGCTGTACTGGCTGGCCGAGCCGGGCCGCCAGTCGGGCGCCATCACCAACTTCGACGCCACGATCGCCGGCTGGGGCGAGGAGCTGTTCGCCACCACCGCCGCCGGTGGCTTCAACTGCGCCGGGTGCCACGGCGCCGAGGGCATCGGCGGTGTCGCCAACTACACCTTCACCGACCCGCTCACCGGCGAGGTGCGCACGGTGCCGTGGAGCGCCCCGGCGCTCCAGACCGTCCTCTACAAGTTCAGCGAGGACGAGCTGCGCTACATCTTGGTCTACGGCCGGCCGTTCTCGCCGATGTCGGCGTGGGGCCTGGCCGGCGGCGGCCCCATGAACGACCAGCAGATCGACAGCCTGATCGAGTACATCAAGTCGTTCCAGATCACCCCCGAAGAGGCCCAGGCCGAGGTGCAGGCCGCCCTCGACACGGCCATGGCCTCGGGCCAGTACGACAGCGAGGGCGAGGCGCTGTTCAACCTCACCGCCGGGCAGGGCGCGTACAACTGCGCCCGCTGCCACACCCGGGGCTGGTCGTTCGGCGAGCCGCAGGTGTCGGGGGGCGGGGCGTTCGGCCCGAACCTCACGGGCGGCTCCACCGTGCGCCAGTTCCCCGACGTGTCGAGCCAGGTGCAGTTCATCCAGAACGGCTCGGAGAACGGCAAGGTCTACGGGGTCAACGGCCAGGGCAGCGGGCGCATGCCCGGCTTCGGCCAGATCCTCACCGAGGAGCAGGTCCAGGCCATCGTCGACTACGAGCGGGGGCTCTGATGCTGCTCGGCGCCATGTCCAACGTCCTCGCCTTCGGGTGGGAGCCCGAGATCCGGGGCATCACGGCGGTGCTGATCGCCGTCCTGGTGCTGATGGGGTCCACCTGGCTGCTGCTGGCCACCAACAGCGGCGCCCGCCTGGGCATGCTGATCGCCCTGGCCGGGCTGTTCGGCTGGATGACCATCCTCGGCGGCATCTGGTGGGTGTACGGCATCGGGCTCAAGGGCACCGAGCCGAGCTGGCAGGCCGAGGAGATCGTGTCCGGCGGTTTCGAGAACGCGTCCTCGGACCTGCTGATCAGCGACCCCGACCTCACCGCGTGGGAGGCGCTGCCCGCCGACGACCCGGGCCGCGGCCAGGCCGTGGCGGCCGCCGACGCCTTCTTCATCGACCCCGACACCGGCGTGTTCGAGGCGACCGGCGACTACGTGGTCGCCAACGTGTACCGCAAGGGCGGCGAGACCTACTTCCTCTCCCTCCTGCACCGGCCCCACTACGCCCTGGTCCAGGTGTACCCGGCCGTGCCCCAGATCACCGAGCCGGGCAAGGCCCCGCCGGCGCCCGTCGCCGACACGTCGCAGCCGGCCACCTACATGCTCATGGTCCGCGACCTGGGCGACAAGCGCTTCCCGTCGGCCATGATCACCCTCGGCTCCCTCGCCATCTTCCTGGTTCTCGCGTACACCCTCCACCGGCGCGATCAACTGGCCGAGCAGCACCGGTCGGCGGCGCTGGAGAAGGCGTGAGGTCGTAGCGATGGACCAGTACCTGCCGGTCCTGGCGCTCGTCGTGCTGGCGGGACTCTTCGGCGGGATCAGCCGGGTGGCGAGCCACCTGCTCGCGCCGCGCAAGCCGACGGCGGCCAAGGAGGCTCCGTACGAGTGCGGCATCGTCCCCGGCCGGGAGGCGCCCGAGCGCTTCCCGGTGAAGTTCTACCTGGTGGCGATGCTGTTCATCATGTTCGACATCGAGATCATCTTCCTCTACCCCTACGCGGTGCTCCACCGCGAGCTGGGGTGGTTCGGTCTGGCTGCGATGCTGTTCTTCAGCGCGGTGTTCTTCCTGTCGTTCGTCTACGAGCTGGCCAAGGGCGGTCTCGACTGGGGCCCCGTGAAGCGGGTGGTCCCCGCCCTCGGTGCGGTCTCCTCGGGCCGCACCGCGGCCACCACGGTGCGCCGGGTCGGCCTCGAGGGGCGCGAGGCCGGGGAGCCCGGGGTCGCGGCCTGATGGCCGACAAGCCCGGCCTGCTGTCGGACGGCCTCGAGGGCCTCCAGCACAACTTCCTCACCGGCACCCTCGAGGGCCTCGTCAAGTGGGCCCGGTCGCACAGCACCTGGCCGGCCACCTTCGGCCTGGCCTGCTGCGCCATCGAGATGATGGCCGCCGGTGGGGCGCACTACGACCTGGCCCGGTTCGGCATGGAGGTCTTCCGCGCCTCGCCCCGCCAGGCCGACCTCATGATCGTCGCCGGCCGGGTCTCGCAGAAGATGGCGCCGGTGCTGCGCCAGATCTACGACCAGATGATGGAGCCCAAGTGGGTCATCTCGATGGGCGTGTGCGCATCGAGCGGCGGCATGTTCAACAACTACGCCATCGTCCAGGGCGTCGACCAGGTCGTGCCCGTCGACGTGTACGCCCCGGGGTGCCCGCCCGGCCCCGAGACCCTCCTCCACGCCATCGTGACGCTGCACGGCCTGATCGACAGCGGTGAGCTCACCCGCCGCCGCGGGGCGAGCGGCGCCGGCGCCGGGGTGCACGTGGTGCCCCCTGCGCCGTCCGGGGTCACGCCGGTCCGGCTCGGCAGCCCGGCCTGACGACGCCATGACCGACGCCCGCACCGACGACCGCGGAGCGGCCGCCGACGTCAACCCCGAGCGCCAGCCCGAGCCCGAGCAGGTCCACGGCGCCCCGGTGACGTGGTCACGCGGCCAGCGTGTGGTCCACCCCACCGGCGCCACCTACCTGGACGTGATCCGTGGCCTGATCGACGACGGGTTCCACGTGTGCGTCGACCTGACGGCCGTCGACTACCTCACGGCCGCCGGTCGCGCCCTGCCCGACGGCGTTGCCCCGGAGCGCTTCGAGGTGGTCGTGAACCTCCTGTCGATGCAGCGGCGGGAGCGCGTCCGGGTCCGGGTCCAGGTGCCCGAGGACGACGCTTCGCTGCCGTCGCTGTTCGACCTGTTCCCCGGCACCGAGGCCCCCGAGCGCGAGGTCTTCGACATGTTCGGCATCTCCTTCGAGGGGCACCCCGACCTCACCCGCATCCTCATGCCCGAGGACTGGATCGGCCATCCGCTCCGCAAGGACTACGACATCGGCCGGATCCCGGTGCAGTTCAAGGGCGCCCCCGAGGCCCGGTGAGACCCCCGACCGCGGTGGTGCAGCCATGACCGTCGTGCACGAGCCCCACGCCGACACCTCCGAGGGCGCCCAGGAGATGGTGCCCCGCAGCCAGCTGGGCGCGGCCGAGCTGATGCGAGAGCTCGGCTCGGTCCTGCGGCTGTCCGAGGCCGAGGCCGCGGCCGCCGCCGAGGAGGAGCCGGGCGAGGACCAGACGATGCTCATCAACATGGGCCCGCAGCACCCGAGCACCCACGGCGTGCTGCGGCTCATGCTCGAGCTCCAGGGCGAGACGGTGCTGCGGACCAAGCCCATCGTGGGCTACCTCCACACCGGCATGGAGAAGACGGCCGAGTCCCTCACCTTCCTCCAGGGCGGGACCAACGTCACCCGCATGGACTACGCCTCGCCGCTGTTCAACGAGCTGGTGTTCTCCACCGCGGTGGAGACCCTGCTGGAGATCGAGGTGCCGGAGCGGGCCGTCTGGATCCGGATGCTGCTGAGCGAGATGAACCGCGTCTCGTCGCACCTGCTCTTCATGGCCACCAACGGCATGGACATCGGAGCGGTGTCGATGATGCTGTTCGGCTGGCGCGACCGCGAGGAGGCGCTCCGGTTCCTGGAGCAGGTGACCGGCCTGCGGATGAACCACAACTTCATCCGCCCCGGCGGGGTGGCCGCCGACCTGCCCGACGGCTGGCGCGACGGGCTCGCCCGGGCGCTCGACCTGCTCCCGGATCACCTCGAGGAGTACGACACGCTCCTCACCGGCCAGCCGATCTACCGCGAGCGGCTGCAGGGGGTGGGCATCATCACCGCCCAGGAAGCGCTGGCCCTCGGGGCCACGGGCCCGATCCTGCGCTCCACCGGCGTCCCCTGGGACCTCCGGCGCGACCTGCCGTACCTCGCCTACGACCAGGTCGAGTTCGACGTCATCGTCGGCACCTACGGCGACTGCTTCGACCGCTACGCCATCCGCCTCAACGAGATCCGCGAGTCGATGGGCATCATCCGCCAGATCGTCGATCGCATGCCCCGCGGCGACTACCGGATCCAGGACAAGAAGGTCACGCCGCCGCCGCGGGCCCGCATCGACGAGTCGATGGAGGCCCTGATCCACCACTTCAAGATCTTCACCGAGGGCTTCAAGGTGCCCGAGGGGGAGGTGTACGTGGCCGTGGAGTCGCCCCGGGGCGAGCTCGGCTGCTACCTGGTCTCGGACGGGTCGTCCACGCCGTATCGCATGCACATCCGACCGCCGAGCTTCGTGAACCTCCAGTGCCTGCCCCACATGATGCGGGGCGGGTTGATGGCCGACGGCGTGGCCGTGATCAGCTCGGTCGACCCGATCATGGGTGAGGTGGATCGCTGATGCCGCGTCTCACGCCCGACAACGTGAAGATCGCCGAGGAGCTCGTCGCCCGCTACCCGCGCCCCAAGTCGGCGCTCATCCCGCTGCTGCACCTGGCCCAGGAGCAGGACGGCTGGATCACCGACGAGGCGATGGAGCACATCGCCGAGCTCCTCGGGGTCACGCCGGCCGAGGTGCTGGGGACGTGCAGCTTCTACGAGATGTTCAAGCGTGAACCCGTCGGGCGGTACCTCGTGAACGTGTGCACGAACATCTCGTGCCTGCTCCTCGGCGGCGAGGAGCTGCTCGAGCACGCCGAGGAGCGCCTGGGTGTGAAGCCCGGCGGCACCACGCCCGACGGGATGTTCACCCTCGAGGACGTGGAGTGCATCGCGGCCTGCACCGAGGCGCCCTGCCTGCAGGTGAACTACCGCTACTTCACCAACCTGACGCCCGAGGCTCTCGACCAGCTGCTCGACGACCTGCGCGCCGGGCGGCTCGAGGCCGAGGTGCCCCGGCACGGCATCCTCGCCCGCGTCCGCCAGAAGGTGGGCCCGGGCCGCTGGGCGGGCACGGGGATCGCCGCCCAGGCCGAGGTCGACAAGAGGATCTGATGGCCGTCACCAACGCCCCCAAGATCATCACCTCGCGCTTCGACGACCCGGCGGCGCACACGCTGCGGGGCTACGAGGCGTCGGGCGGGTACCAGTCGCTGCGGCGAGCCGTCACCGCGATGACCCCCGAGCAGGTCACCGCCGAGGTGAAGACCGCGTCGCTGCTCGGGCGGGGCGGCGCCGGGTTCCCCGCCGGGGTCAAGTGGGGCTTCTGCCCGCCCGGCGTCTTCCCCCGCTACCTCGTCGTCAACGGCGACGAGAGCGAGCCGGGCACGTTCAAGGACCGGCTCCTGATGGAGCGCGATCCCCACCAGCTGATCGAGGGTGTGGTGATCGCGGCCTATGCCGTCGGCGCGGCCCAGGCGTTCCTCTACGTGCGGGGTGAGATGGCGCTGGCGCAGGAGCGCCTGGCGTCGGCGCTCAACGAGGCCTACGCCGCCGGCTACGCCGGCGCGAACGTGTGCGGCACCGACTTCTCGGTCGACGTGGTGCTCCACTGGGGCGCGGGGGCCTACATCGTGGGGGAGGAGACGGCGCTGATCGAGAGCCTCGAGGGCAACCGGGGCATGCCGCGACTCAAGCCGCCGTACTTCCCCGCGGCCAAGGGCCTGTACCTCCAGCCCACGGTCGTGAACAACGTGGAGACGCTGTCCAACCTCCCGTGGATCGTCGCCAACGGCGGTCAGGCCTTCGCCGACCTGGGCGAGGGCGCCTCGGCCGGCACCCGGATGTTCGCGCTGTCCGGCCACGTGAACCGACCCGGGGTGTACGAGGTCGAGCTGGGGAAGACCACCTTCCGCGACCTGTTCGAGGCACCCGTGTACGGCGCCGGGATCAGAGGGGGGCGGGCCCTCAAGGCCTTCATCCCCGGTGGCGCCTCGGCGCCGTGGTTCTTCGAGGAGCACGTCGACCTGCCGCTCGACAAGGAGACCGTCGACAAGGCCGGCTCGATGCTCGGCTCGGGCGCGATCGTCGTGATGGACGACACGACCGACGCGGTGCGGGCCTGCCTGCGGGTGGTGCGCTTCTTCGCCCGGGAGTCCTGCGGCAAGTGCACGCCGTGCCGCGAGGGCACCACGTGGCTCGAGAAGATCCTCGAGCGCATCGTCATCGGCGCAGGGAGGCCCGAGGACCTCGACCTGCTGATGGACGTGTGCGACAACATCAGCCCGGGCATCGCCTGGCCGCCGCGCCAGACGACCATCTGCCCCCTCGGGCCGTCGGCCGTGTCGCCGATCGCGTCGGCGGTGCGCCGGTTCCCCGGCGAGTTCGAGGCCTACATCAGTCGCGGCACGCGGGCGGAGGTGGGTGTCCATGCCTGACACCTCGCGGCCGAAGACCGTCACCATCATCGTCGACGGCAAGGAACTCGAGGCGGAGCCGGGCGAGCTGGTGATCGCGGCGGCCGAGCGCCACGGCATCTACATCCCGCACTTCTGCTACCACGCCCGGATGTCGCCGGTGGGCATGTGCCGCATGTGCCTGGTCGACATCGACACGGGCCGGGGTCCCATGCTCGGCGTGTCCTGCATGGTCTCGGTCTCCGAGGGCATGCAGGTGACCACCGACTCGCCGACGGTCAAGAAGGCCCAGGACGGCGTGCTCGAGTTCCTCCTGGTGAACCACCCGCTCGACTGCCCGGTGTGCGACAAGGGCGGCGAGTGCCCCCTGCAGGACCAGACCGTGGCGTACGGCCCGGGCGAGAGCCGCTTCGTGGAGGAGAAGCGCCACTACGAGAAGCCCATCCCGATCAGCGATCTCGTCTACCTCGATCGGGAGCGCTGCATCCTCTGCGACCGCTGCACGCGCTTCGCGTCCGAGGTGGCCGGGGATCCGCTCATCTCGTTCACGGAGCGGGGGAACCAGACCCAGGTCCTGACCTTCCCCGACCATCCGTTCGCCAGCTACTTCAGCGGCAACACCGTGCAGATCTGCCCGGTCGGCGCGCTCACCGCCGCGCCGTACCGGTTCCGGGCTCGGCCCTGGGATCTCGAGCAGCGTGAGAGCACGTGCACGACCTGTTCGGTGGGCTGCCGGGTCACGGTGCAGACGTCGCGCGACCGCGTGCTGCGCTACCAGGGGGTCGACCTCGACCCGGTGAACTGGGGCTGGCTGTGCGACAAGGGCCGGTTCGACTTCGAGGCGATCCACAGCGACGACCGGCTCGGCGCCCCGCTGGTGCGCTCCGAGGCGGACGAGCTGGTCGAGGCGTCCTGGTCGGAGGCGCTCGACCGCGCCGCGGCGGCCATCGCCACGGCCGTCGAGCGGGGCGGGCCGTCGTCGGTGGCGGTGCTCGGCGGTGCCCGCCTCACCAACGAGGACGCGTACGCCTGGGCCAAGCTGGCCAAGGGCGTGATCGGCACCGACAACGTCGACTGCCAGCTGGGCGACGGCCTTCCCGCCGAGGCGCTCCTGGGCCTCCCCGCCGCCACCATCGACGATGCCTGCGGTGCCGACGCGGTGGTGCTGCTGGGGCCCGACCTCAAAGAAGAGCTCCCGGTGCTGTTCCTCCGCCTGCGCCAGGCGGCCGACATCCGTCGCGTCGCGCTGCTCGAGCTCGCCCCCACGGCCACGGGCATCACCCCGTCGACCGCGGCGTCGCTGCGCTACCGGCCCGGCGAGGCGGCCATGGCGGTGCGGGCCCTGCTGGGTGATGCGCCGGGATCCGCCGCCGGCCTCTCTCCCGACGACCTCTCGGCCGGCCGGGCCGTGTTGGAGCGGGCACGCGACGGCCGCCTGGTGGTGGTGCTCGGCCGGGCGTCGCTTGCCGAGTCGCCCGAGCCCCTCGTCGACGCTGCGGCCGCGCTCCTGGCCGCCTTCCCGCAGGCGCGGTTCCTCACGACGGTGCGGCGGGGCAACGTGCGGGGCGCCCTCGACCTGGGCCTGGCGCCCGGCCTGCTGCCGGGGAGGGTCACGCTCGAGTCAGGGGGCGAGTGGTTCCGCGAGGCCTGGGGGTCGGTGCCGGCTGCTCGGGGGCTCGACGCGGCCGGGGTGCTCGGGGCCGCCGCGCAGGGCCGCATCGGCTGCCTGGTGCTGCTCGGTGCCGATCCGCTGAACGACTTCCCCGACCGGTCGCTGGCCGAGCGCGGGCTGGCCGGTGCGGCCACGGTGGTCGCCGTCGACCTCTTCCTCACCGAGTCGTCGCGCCGGGCCGACGTGGTGCTGGCCGCGGCCGGCTATGCGGAGAAGGCCGGATCCACCACCAACCTCGAAGGGCGGATCAGCACGCTCGGCCAGGCGATCACCCCGCCGGGCACCGCCCGGGCCGACTGGATGCTCGCCGCCGAGCTGTCCCACCGCCTGGGGGCCGATCTGGGCATCGAGTCGGTCGGGGCCGCGTGGGACGAGATCGGACGGGTCTCGCCGGCTCACCGCGGGCTGTCCTGGGCCGTCCTGCAGTCGCCGGCCGCGTCCGACGGCATGCTCGTGCCGCTCCCGTCGGCACCCGTGGCCGTCGGCGCTGCGGGCGAGGGCGTCGACGCCGGGCCTGAGGCGGTCGGCGGGCCCGAGCCGGAGGCCCCGGAGGGGCTGGAGGGCGTCGAGGTCGCCGACGTGCCCGAGGCCGACCAGCCGGAGCCCGAGGCGCCCCCCGCAGCTGCGCTGCCCGAGGTGCTCTCGTTCTCGGCGCCGCCGGCCGGGGGGCAGGTGCCGCCGCCCGACTCGTACTCGTTGCGCCTCGTCGCGGGCCGCACCCTCTACGACCGGGGCACGTCGCTGCGCCACTCGCCGTCGCTGGCGGCGTTGGCGCGCCCCACCGTGCTGCGCCTGAACCCCTACGACCACGAACGCATCGGCGTCTCCGGGGGTCGGCTGCGGGTGAGCTCCTCCCGCGGGAGCGTGGTGGTGGCCGCGGTGGCCGACGCGGCAGTGCCGCGCGGCGCCGCGGTGCTGGCGTTCGGGCAGCCCGACGTCGCCGCCGCCGAGCTCATCGACGTGGCGGCCCCCGTGACCGACGTCCGCGTGGAGACGCTGTAGCCATGGATCCGCTCTTCATCGACGGGGTCGACGGCACGGTCGTGCTCGTGGTCCTCATCAAGGTCGTCGTCGCCTTCGTGCTGCTGATGCTGTCGGTGCTGTTCATGGTGTGGTTCGAGCGCAAGCTCATCGGCGACATGCAGAACCGCATCGGCCCCAACCGGGCCGGACCGTGGGGCCTCCTCCAGACGCTGGCCGACGGCATCAAGCTGTTCTTCAAGGAAGACCTCCAGCCGGCCCGGGCCGACCGGTTCGTGTTCAAGCTGGCGCCCTTCCTGTCGTTGATCCCGGCGTTCGTCACGTTCGCCGTCGTGCCCGTCGGAGGCTCCTTCGTCGACGGCGGCAACGGCACGGTGACGATCCTCGGGCAGGAGACCTACCTCCAGGTGGCCGATCCGCCGATCGGCATCCTGCTGGTGCTGGCCATGTCGTCGATCGCCGTCTACGGCGTGATGCTGGCCGGCTGGTCGTCGGGCTCGAAGTATCCGCTGCTGGGCTCGGTGCGCGCCTCGGCCCAGATGGTGTCGTACGAGGCCGCCCTGGGCATGGCGGTCGCCGCCGTGGTGCTCGTGGCCAGCTCGCTGTCGACGCACACCATGGTGGTCGAGCAGTCCCCGTGGAGCTGGAACCTCTGGGTCACGGGCGTCGTGCCGTTCGTGATCTTCATCATCGCCGCGACCGCCGAGCTGAACCGTCCGCCCTTCGACCTGGTCGAGGCCGAGCAGGAGCTCGTGGGCGGGTTCCACACCGAGTACTCGTCGATCCGCTTCGCCCTCTTCTACCTGGCCGAGTTCATGAACACCGTCACCATGTCGGCGATCGTGGTCACCCTGTTCCTCGGCGGCCCCACGGGCCCCCAGCCCGGCTTCGGTCCCCCGTGGCTCTGGGGCGTCTTCTGGTTCGTGCTGAAGCTGTTCATCTTCCTCTTCATGTTCGTGTGGTTCCGCGCCACGCTCCCCCGGTTCCGCTACGACCAGCTGATGGACCTGGGCTGGAAGCTGCTGATCCCGCTGGCCTTCGGCTGGCTGCTGCTGCTGGCCGCGATCCGCGTCGCCCGCGAGGAGGACTGGAGCCTGGCCCTCGTCACCGGCATCGGGTTCGTGGTCCTGGTGGCGTGCTGGTGGCTCATCGGTGCGGCCCTGCGGGCCGCGGCCAAGCTCCGCGAGAGCGGGGAGGTCACCCTCTGATGGGCTACCTGCAGGGCTTCGTCGTCACGTTCAAGAAGCTCTGGGACACGCGGGTCACGACCCAGTACCCGGAGCAGAAGCGGCCGAAGCCCGAGCGCTTCCACGGCCGGCACGTCCTCAACCGCTACGAGGACGGCATGGAGAAGTGCATCGGGTGCGAGCTGTGCGCCGGCGTGTGCCCGGCCCGCTGCATCTACGTGCGCGGTGCCGACAACCCCCAGGACGAGCCGGTCTCCCCCGGCGAGCGCTACGGGTTCGTGTACGAGATCAACTACCTCCGCTGCATCCACTGCGACCTGTGCGTCGAGGCGTGCCCCACGGAGGCGATCACCGAGTCGAAGCTCTTCGAGTTCTCGTTCACCAGCCGCGCCGACGCCATCTACACCAAGGCGGAGCTGCTCGTCGACGACGAGGGCAGGCCGAGGCAGCTCCCCTGGGAGGACTGGCGGCCCGGCGACGACCTGCACACCTCGGGCTGGATGCGAGCCACCGCCCCGGGGGGTGACGCCTCGTTCGAGGGCCAGGTGGCCTGGTCCGGGGAGCTGGGCTACGGGGTGCGGGCGCCCGAGCAGGGCCAGTCCGCCGACGAACCGGCCGGAGGGCAGGGCTGATGGACGTCGCCGTCTTCGTCGTCTGCGCCGTCATCGTGCTCACCGGGGCGTTCGGCGTCATCCTGTCCCGGAACCCGGTTCACGCCGCGCTGATGCTCGTGATGACCCTCTTCGGCATCGCCGTGCTCTTCATCGCCCAGGACGCGCAGTTCCTCGCGGCGGTGCAGGTGATCGTGTACGCGGGCGCGATCGTCGTGCTGTTCCTGTTCGTGATCATGCTGCTCGGGGTCGACCGGAGCGAGAACCTGCTCTCCGAGCCCATCAAGCTGCAGCGCCCGGTCGCGCTGCTCGCGGTCGGGGCGGTGCTGGCCCTGCTGGTCGCCGCGATCTTCAGCGGGTCCACGTCGGCCACCGGGGCCGAGGGCGTCGGTGGTGCCAACGCCGGCGGCGCCGGCAACACCGCCGACCTGGCCCGGTCGCTGTTCACCGACTACGTGTTCGCCTTCGAGGTCACCTCGGTCCTGCTGGTCATCGCCGTGATCGGCGCCGTGGTGCTGGCTCGTCGACCGGAACGGCCCCGGGACGGCGACGAGGTCGACGAGACCTCGTCGCCGTCGTGACGGGGCCCCGGGCGCGGGGCGGGAGGGGAGTCTGAGGTGAGGGTCACCGAGAACTGGTATCTGCTGCTGGGCGCCGTGCTGTTCTGCGTCGGCGCGTTCGGGCTGCTGGTGCGCCGCAACCCGCTCGTGATGTTCATGTGCGTCGAGCTGATGCTCAACGCGGTGACCCTCACCTTCGTGGCCTTCTCGAGAGCGCTCGACGACGTCGGTGGCCAGACGGTCGTGTTCTTCGTGCTGGTTGTGGCCGCGGCCGAGGTGGTGGTGGGCCTCGGGATCATCGTGGCCATCATGCGGCGCCGCCCGGGGGCCACGGCCGACGACATCGCCCTCCTCAAGGGCTGAGGGAGGCCAGCGTGCTCGACGTCGCGTGGTTGGTGCCGGCCCTGCCCCTCGCCGGGTTCATCGTGCTCCTGCTGTTCGGCAGGCGCATGGGTGAGCCCTGGGCCGGGTGGTTCGCCACCGCCATCATCGCCGCCGCCTTCTTCGTGTCGCTGGTGGTCTTCGCCGGCCTCGTGGGCGAGCCCGCCGAGGAGCGCATCTTCACCCAGACGCTCTTCACGTGGATGCCGGTCGGGGGCTTCTCGGTCGACCTCGCCTTCCTCGTCGATCCGCTCTCCGTCACCTGGATGCTGCTCGTCACGGGCGTCGGGGCGCTGATCCACATGTTCTCCATCGGGTACATGCACGGCGACGAGAAGTTCCACACCTTCTTCACGTACCTGAACCTGTTCGTCCTGGCGATGCTCGTGCTGGTCATGGGCGACAACCTCGTGGTCACGTTCCTCGGGTGGGAGGGCGTGGGGGTCTGCTCCTACCTGCTCATCGCCTTCTGGTTCACCCGCGACGACCCGCCGGTGGCGGGCAAGAAGGCCTTCGTCACCAACCGGATCGGTGACGCGGGCTTCATGCTGGCGATCTTCCTGGTGTTCGCCACCATCGGATCGGTGCGGTACCTCGACCTGAACGAGGCGGCCGGCCAGATGGCCACCGTGACCGCGGCGGCGATCTGCCTGCTCCTGATGGTGGGCGCCATCGGCAAGTCGGCCCAGATCCCGCTGTTCGTGTGGCTTCCCGACGCCATGCAGGGCCCCACCCCCGTCTCGGCCCTCATCCACGCGGCCACCATGGTGACCGCCGGCGTCTACCTGATGTGCCGCGTCGCCCCGGTGCTGGCCGAGGTGCCCGACGTGGGCATGGCGATCGCCTGGATCGGTGCCCTCACCGCGCTGGTGGGTGCGCTCATCGCCACCTCCCAGCAGGACATCAAGAAGGTGCTCGCCTTCTGCACCGTCAGCCAGCTGGGCTACATGTTCATCGCCGTCGGCTCGGCCGAGTACGTCTTCGCGGTCTTCCACGTGCTCACCCACGCCTTCATGAAGGGGGCGCTGTTCCTCGGCGCCGGCTCCGTGATCGTCCACGGCATGCACCACGACCAGGACATGCGGCACATGGGCGGGCTGCGCAAGTACATGCCCATCACCGCCCTGTGCTTCATCGTCGCCGCGCTGGCCATCTCGGGCGTGCCGCCGCTGGCCGGCTTCTGGTCGAAGGACGAGATCCTCCTGTACTCGTGGGGCAAGAGCCCGGCCCTGTACCTCGTCGGGCTGACCGCGGCCTTCTTCACCGCCTACTACATGAGCCGGCAGGTCTTCCTGGTGTTCTACGGCAAGCCACGGTGGGAGGGCACGGAGGAGGCCCCCGAGCCGGCCGTCGTGGGCGCCGCCGCCGGCGGGTCGGCCGCCGCCCCGGCGCCCGACGCCCCGGCGCCCGACGTCCACGGCGAGGGGCACGGCGAGGGGCACGGCGGCGGCCCGCACGAGTCGCCGTGGGTGATGTGGGTCCCGCTGGCCGTGCTGGCCGTGCTGGCCGCCGTCGGCGGGGTGCTCGAGCTGCCGTTCAGCTCCGCCACCGAGCACCTCTCCCGGTGGCTCGACCCGGTGTTCGAGTCGGCGCTCAGCTCCTACCACCCGTCGACCGCATGGAAGTGGGCCGGGCCGATCATCTCGGCCGTGGTCGCGTTCGCGGGCATCGGCACGGCCGCGCTGATCTTCCTGAAGCAGCGCGTCCCGGCCAGCAAGGTGGAGCCGAAGGTGCTCGAGCGCGGCTTCTACTACGACGAGAGCATCGCCTGGACGGTCGACCACCCCGGCCGGGCCAGCTGGGACTTCGTGGCGTGGGAGGTCGACGCCAAGGGCGTCGACGGCGTCGTCAACGGGGCCGGCGTGGCCACACTCGCCACCGGGCGGGTGCTGCGGAGGCTGCAGAGCGGCTACGTGCGCGGGTACGCCCTGGGCATCGCGGTGGGAGCGGCGCTGCTGCTCGGCTGGTTCGTGATCGCCGGGGGGGTCTGACGTGGAGCCGTCGTTCCCGCTCCTCACCGCGATCATCGCCACGCCGGCCATCGGCGCGCTGGTGGTGCTGCTGATCTCGAAGCGCTACCCGGGCATCATCCGGCTGGTCGGCTTCGCCTTCTCCATCGCCACGCTGGCCCTGTGCATCTACCTGCTGACCCAGTTCGACCAGTCCGACCCCGGGTTCCAGTTCGTGTCGCGGCACGTGTGGATCGAACCGTTCGGGATCTCGTGGTACGTCGGCGTCGACGGCATCTCGCTGTTCATGGTGGTGCTCACCGGCCTGATGTTCCCGATCCTGATGGCCGGCTCCGACCCGGTGAAGCAGGAGAAGCCCTACACGGTGTGGCTGCTCCTGAGCGAGGCCTCGGCGCTGGGGGTGTTCCTCGCGCTCGACCTGTTCCTGTTCTTCGTCTTCTTCGAGCTCACGATCATCCCGCTGTACTTCCTGATCGCGGGCTGGGGCTACAAGCGGCGGCTGTACGCCGCCACCAAGTTCATCCTCTACACGCTGTTCGGGTCGGCCTTCATGCTCGTCGGCCTGATCGCCCTGGTGGCGCTGAACGCTCGGGCGACCGGCGTGGTCTCGTTCGACATGGTCGCCCTGGCCGAGAGCCAGAACGTGATCGGCAACGCCGGCCGCTGGATCTTCCTCGCCTTCGGCATCGCCTTCGCGGTGAAGACGCCGCTCTTCCCGGTGCACACCTGGCTGCCCGACGCCCACACCGAGGCCCCCACCGCGGGCTCGGTCGACCTGGCCGCCGTCATGCTCAAGCTGGGCAGCTACGGCATGGTGCGCTTCGGGCTCTACCTGTTCCCCGAGGCGTCGGTGTTCTTCGCCCCCCTCATGATGACCCTCGGCACCGTCGGCATCGTCTACGGCGGGGTCGTCGCCGCGATGCAGCACAACATCAAGCGTCTGGTGGCGTACTCGTCGGTCGCCCACATGGGCTTCGTCGTGCTCGGCATCTTCGCCCTCACCACCCAGGGCCTCACCGGCGGGGTGCTGGTGATGGTGAACCACGGCATCACCACGGGCGCCCTCTTCATCCTGCTGCACTACCTGTACGAGCGCCGGCACAGCTACGAGATGGCCGACCTCAAGGGCCTGCAGACGTCGATCCCGATCATCGCGGGCGTGTTCACCGTGTCGATGCTGGCCTCGATCGGGGTGCCCGGGCTCAACGGCTTCGTGGGCGAGTTCCTGGTGCTGGTCGGCACGTTCGTCTCGGCCCGGTGGTGGGCCGTCGTCGCCGTCGTCGGGGTGATCGTGGCGGCGGTCTACATGCTCTGGGCCTACCAACGGGTGTTCCACGGCGAGCCCGACGAGGCCAACCGCAACCTCCCCGACCTGAAGCTGAAGGAGGGGCTCGTGATCGCGCCGCTCGTGGCGCTGATGGTCTTCATCGGCCTCTACCCGAAGCCGGTGCTCGACCGGATCGAGCCCTCGGTGAAGAAGCTCCTCGAGCACGTCGAGCTCAACTCCGACTACCGCCAACCCGAGGTCTCGCTGAAGGGGGGTGACTGACGTGGCCGCCCTCCACCTGCTGGCCCAGACCGCCGGCCGCGTCGACGTGCCCGACATCCCCTGGTTCGACATCTCGCCCATGCTCGTGCTGCTGGGCGGCGCCCTGCTGGTGATCGTGGCGTCGGCGCTGGTGCGGGACCGGGCCGCTCCGGGCACCTGGGCGATCCTCACGGTCGCCACCGCGGCGGCGTCGCTCGTGCTCTCGTTCGCCCTGTGGGACGACGTTCTCGACGAGGGGCCCCGTTCCGTCGTCGCGGGCGCCGTCGGCATCGACGGCTTCTCGACCTTCTTCTGGATCCTGTTCTCCGGAGCGGTGATCCTCGCCTCGTTGTTCGCCGACGACTACCTGCGGCGCGAGCGGCTGGCCGGCCCCGAGTTCTACGCGCTGCTGATGCTCGCCGCGATCGGCGCCATGGTCATGGCGTCGGCCGACGACCTGATCGTGCTGTTCCTCGGCCTCGAGACCCTCTCGCTGGCGCTGTACGTGCTCGCCGGCTTCCACGTCCGGCGCCTCCAGTCGCAGGAGGCCGCCCTCAAGTACTTCGTGCTCGGCGCCTTCTCGTCGGCCTTCCTCCTGTACGGCATCGCCCTCACCTACGGGGCCACCGGCTCCACCAACCTCGCGTTCATCGCCGACTTCCTGGCCAAGAACGTGCTGCTCGACAACGGCGTGCTCCTGGCCGGCATGGCCCTGATGCTGGTGGGCTTCGGGTTCAAGGTGTCAGCCGTGCCGTTCCAGGCGTGGACGCCCGACGTGTACCAGGGCTCGCCGTCACCGGTCACCGGCTTCATGGCGTCGGCGGCCAAGGCCGCCGGGTTCGCGGCGCTGCTGCGCGTCTTCTACCTGACCCTCGAGCCGTACCGCGTCGACTGGCGGCCGATCATCTGGGTGCTCGCCGTCCTCACGCTGCTGGTCGGCTCCACCCTCGCGGTCGTCCAGACGAACGTGAAGCGGATGCTGGCCTACTCGTCGATCAGCCACGCCGGCTTCGTGCTGGTGGCCGTGCAGGCCGGCACCCCCACGGGCACGGCGGCAGCGCTGTTCTACCTGCTCACCTATGCGGTGATGGTGCTCGGGACGTTCGGCGTGGTCACCCTCATCGGTCGAGCGGGCGACTCGCACCACCGCGTCGACGACTACCGGGGCCTGGCCCGGCGCAGCCCGGTGCTGGCCGTCGGCTTCCTCATCCTGCTGCTGTCGCAGGCCGGCATCCCCGGGACGGCGGGCTTCCTCGCCAAGTTCTACGTGATCGACTCGGCGGTCGAGGTGGAGTCCTACTCCCTGGCCGTGGTCGCCATGCTCTCGGCCGTGATCGCGTCGTTCCTGTACCTGCGGATCGTGGTCGCCATGTTCTTCCCGGCCGACGACGAGACCGCGTTCTTCCCCGACGTGGGCGAGGCGGCACCGACGACGAAGCCGCGCATCCCCTGGGCCGTGGGCGTGGGGCTGGCGTTCACCGTGGGCTTCACCGTGGTGGTCGGCGTGGCCCCCACCGCGGTGATCGACTTCGCCCGCGACGCCGTGCCCGTGCTGGTGGCCGGCCGCTAGCGGCCGGCGGCCCGGCGCACCAGCTCGGCGAACAGGCCGTGCTGCGCCGGGTCGGTGGCGGCCGTGTCCTCGGGGTGCCACTGCACCCCCACGACCCACGCCGCGCCGTCCAGCTGGACCGCCTCGACGACCCCGTCGGGGGCCCGGCCGGTGACGGTGAGGCCCTCGCCGATGCGGTCGAGGGCCTGGTGGTGATGGCACGACCCCACCACGTCGGTGGCGCCGGCCGCCACGGCCGCCAGCGAGCCCGGCTCCAGTCTCACCGGCGTGCGGGAGCCGCCCCCGGCCACGCCGGGCGCGCCGTGGTCGCCCAGGCCGGGCCGCCCGCCGATGTGCTGGTGGAGCGAGCCCCCGAGGGCCACGTTCAGCACCTGGATCCCACGGCACACGGCGAGGGTCGGAACCCCTGCGGCGATGGCCGCCCGCACCAGCGCCAGCTCGAAGACGTCGGTGGGGTCGTCGACGCCGTAGACGGTCTCGATCGCCTCCTGGCCGTAAGTGGCCGGGTTCAGGTCGCCCCCGCCCTGGAGCACCAGGCCGTCGAGGTGCGCGACCAGGTCGGCGACGGCCTCCGGGGCCACGGCCGGCAGCAGCGCGACGGCGGCGCCGGCCCGATCGAGGGCGTCCACGTAGAGCCGGCCTCCGGCCGCGGCGTCGGTGCGCCAGCCGCCGAGCCGGGTGACCGGCACGTGGCGGGCGGAGAGCCCGACGAGGGGGCGGGCCACGGCCTCGCTCAGATCCGCTCGAAGTTGCGGCGGAGCTCCCAGTCGGTGACCGCCCGATTGAAGGTGGCCCACTCCTGGTAGGCGGTGTTGAGCAGGTGGTGGTGCACGTCGGGGCCGAACGCGGCCGCCGCCACCTCGCTGCGCTCCAGCTCGCCGATGGCCTCGACGAGGTTCCACGGCACGCGCGGCACGCCCTCGGCGGTGTAGCCGTTGCCCTCGAAGATGGCGGGCGGCTCGACGCGCTGCTCGATGCCCCAGAGCCCGCCGGCGATGGTCGCCGCGAAGGCCAGGTAGGGGTTGGCGTCGGCGCCGGGGATGCGGGACTCGACGCGCAGCCCGGAGCCGTGGCCGACGACACGCAGGCCCACGGTGCGGTTGTCGCGGGCCCATGCGACCGCCGTGGGCGCCCAGGAGTCGGGCTGGTAGCGCTTGTACGAGTTCACGTACGGGGCGAAGCACCAGGCGAACTGGCGGGCGGTGGCGAGCAGGCCGCCCAGGTACCAGCGGAAGGTGTCGCTCAGGTGGTGGGGGGCGGCCTCGTCGGAGGTGAGCGACCGCTCGCCGGCCGCGTCCCAGATGCTGGAGTGGACGTGGCAGCTGGATCCCACCTCGGCGAAGTCGTACTTGGCCATGAAGGTGATCGAGCGGCCGTTGAGCGCCGCGATCTCCTTGGCGCCGTTCTTGTAGATGGTGTGGCGGTCGGCCATGGTCAGGGCGTCCGCGTAGCGCAGGTTGATCTCGTGCTGGCCGTTGCCGGCCTCGCCCTTCGAGAACTCGACCGGCACGCCAGCGGCGTCCATGCCGTTGCGGATCTGGCGGATGAGGTACTCGTCCTTCGTCGTCTGGAGGATGTGGTAGTCCTCGATGTAGTCGGCGTGGGGCGAGAGGCCGCGGTACCCCTTGGCGCTGGCCTCCTCGAAGCTCTCACGGAACAGGAAGAACTCGACCTCGGAGCCGCACATCACCGACAGGCCGAGAGCCCGGGCCCGCTCCACCTGGCGGCGCAGGATCTGGCGGGGCGACACCTCCACCGGCTCGCCGCTCTCGGTGTCGACCAGGTCGCAGACGACCAGGGCGGTCTTCTCGAGCCAGGGGACCAGGCGGAGGGTGGACAGGTCGGGGACGGCCTTGAAGTCGCCGTAGCCCAGGTCCCAGTTGGCGTAGCGGTAGCCCGGCAGCGGGGTCATGTCGACGTCGACGGCGAGCAGGTAGTTGCAGTTCTCGGTCCCCTCCCCGACGACGTGGTCGCAGAAGAAGTGGCCCATGACCCGCTTCCCCATGAAGCGGCCCTGGAGGTCGGGGAACACCACCAGCACCGTGTCGACGTCGCCCCGGTCGACGAGGTCGGCGAGGGTGGGCAGGTCGAGCAGTCCTCGGGCCATCGGGAGGTCTCCTGCGGTCGTCGCGGCGGGGCGTGGTGGAGCGTACGCGCCCGCGCCCGGGGGTGTTCCGGGCGATCGGGTCCGGGCCGGGAGCGGGTGGTCGTCGCGGGCGGCCCCCGGGGGGGCAGAATGCGGGGGCTCGACCGGGAGGGGAGGTCGCCGTGGGCAGGATCGTCGTCGGGGTCGACGGGTCGGAGGGCTCCTTGGCCGCGCTGCGGTGGGCGCACCAGGAGGCGAAGCTGCGGGGTGACGAGCTCGACGTGGTGATGGTGTGGACCTACCCGTACCGGGGTCGGCGCACCGGGATGTCGGAGCCATCCGACGACATGGAGCTCGAGGCGGCCCAGGCCCTCGAGGCGGCGATGGACCGGTTCCGCGCCGAGCTGGGCGACGACCACAGCGTGGCCGTCCACGGCCGGCTCGTCGAGGGCGGCCCCGCGGCGGCGCTCCTCGAGGCGGCCGACGGCGCCGACCTGCTGGTCGTGGGATCCCGGGGGCACGGCGGCTTCGCCTCGCTGCTCCTGGGCTCGGTGAGCCACCAGGTGGCGCACCACGCCGTGTGCCCGGTGGCCATCATCCGAGGCTGACGCCCGATCGCCCGCGTTCTGTGCACGCGGGGCGCCGTCGAACGGCCTCCCGCGTGCTCAGGACGATCGCGGGGACCGACCGCCGGGCCGCTCAGGCGATGCTCTCGAGCTCGTGCTCGATGGCCTCCAGCTCCTCCCGGGTGCCCTGCACCTTCGGCCCGGTGAACCACCTCCGGGCCGACACGACCCACCAGACCCCTGCGAACAGGGCGACGACGCCCACGGCCACCGGCGCGTAGTTGAACGTGTCCACCGTGACCGGGCTGAACTGCGGGAGGCAGAAGAGCACGCTGATGAACAGCACCCACACGACCGCGGCCCATCCCACGGGCTTGCTCCACCGGCCGAGGTGCCAGGGGCCCCTCTGGAAGCTGTCGCCCGCCCGGAGCCGCAGGAAGATCGGGATGATGTAGGCGATGTAGAGCCCGATCACCGCGATGGAGGTGACCGCGAAGTAGGCGGTGGGGCTGTACAGGTAGGGCAGGCCGAGCACGAAGGCGAAGACCGCGCAGAACCAGATCGAGTTGGTGGGCGTGCGGGTCCGCGGGTTGATCCGGTGCCAGAGCCGGTGGGCCGGCACGGCGCCGTCACGGGCGAAGGCGTAGAGCATGCGGCTGTTGGCGGTGACCGAGGCCATGCCGCAGAAGAACTGGGCGCCGATCACGATCAGCAGGAGCACCTCGCCGAAGTTGCGCCCGAGCGCATCGATGAAGATCTGGACGGGGGGAACGCCCGTGGGGGAGTTCAGCGCCGACTGGTAGCCCGAGCCGTCGAGGCCGAGCTGCCCCGGGATCGCCATCGTGATGCCGACGAGCAGGACCCAGCCGGCGAGGAGGGACACGACGATCGACATGACGATCCCGCGGGGTCCGGCCACGTCGGCGGCCCTGGTCTCCTCGGTCATGTGGGCCGAGGCGTCGTAGCCGGTGAACGTGTACTGGGCGAGCAGGAGCCCGATCAGGAAGACGTACAGCCCGGAGCCCTTGAATTCCCAGCCGGTGTTGTTGACGAAGGTGGTGAACACCGCCTTCGGCGACTGCAGGTCGTCGGAGAAGAGCAGGAGCGACCCGACGATGACCACCACGCCGAGGATGTGCCACCAGACGCTCACGTCGTTGAACAGCGCCACCAGCCGCACGCCGAAGGTGTTGAGCAGCCCGTGGAGCAGAAGGACCACCCCGTAGATGATGATGATGCGGGGCCGCGTGATCTCCATCCCGAAGGCCAGGTTCAGGTAGGCGCCAAGGAAGCTGGCGAGCCCGAAGTCGATGCCGGCGGTGACCGCCACCTGCCCGAGCAGGTTGAACCAGCCGGTGAACCAGCTCCATGCCGGTGCGTTGCGCTTGGCCAGCTTGGCCGACCAGTAGTAGAGGCCGCCGGCGGTGGGGTAGCTGGAGCACACCTCGGCCATCGACAGGCCGACGAGCGTGACGAGCAGGCCGACGAGCGGCCAGCCGATGGCCATGACCACGGGTCCGCCGGCGTTCATGCCGAACCCGTAGAGGGTGAGGCAGCCCGACAGGATCGAGATGATCGTGAACGAGACCGCGAAGTTGGAGAAGCCACCCATCTTGCGGAGCAGCTCCTGGGCGTAGCCCATCTCGTGGAGCCGCTGCCGATCCCGGTCGTCGGTGCGCTCGGCAGGCACGTGGGCCATGGCCCCTCCCTCGGCCGGGCTCCCCCGAGCCCGGTCTCCGCGAGGGGATTCTTACTCAGGCGTGGTGTAGGCCGCCGTGATTCCTCCATCGACGACGAGGGCCGCCCCGGTCATGAACGAGGAGTCGTCGCACGCCAGGAAGAGCGCCGCCCGCGCGATCTCCTCGGCCCGGCCCAGCCTGCCCATGGGGATGTGCACGAGCCGACGCTGGCGACGGGCCGGGTCGGACATCAGCTCGGCGAGCAGCGGCGTCTCCACCGGGCCGGGGCACAGGGCGTTGGCCCGGATGCCGGAGCGGCCGTACTCGACCGCGATCTCGCGTGTCATGGCCAGCACGCCCCCCTTGCTCGACGTGTAGGCGATCTGCGGCGTGGCCGCTCCCACCAGCGCGACGAACGACGCCACGTTCACGATCGATCCGCCGCCCGAGGCCAGCATCGCCGGGATGCCGTACCGGCAGCCGAGCCACACGCCCTTCAGGTTGACGGCCATCACGCGGTCCCACGTCTCCTCGGGGGTGGTGGTGGGGCCGTCGTCGTCGGCCGGGAAGATGCCGGCGTTGTTGTAGAGCACGTGCAGGGCGCCGAACGCCTGGAGCGCGCCGGCCACCATGGCCTCGGCCTCGTCGGCCCGCGACACGTCGGCCCGGACGAAGGCGGCCTCGTGCCCGGCGGCGCGGAGCTCGGCCACCGTGGCCTGGCCCGGCTCGACGACCACGTCCGACACCACGACCCGTGCGCCCTCGGCGGCGAACAGGTGCGCCGCCACCCGGCCCATGCCGCTGGCCGCGCCCGTGATCAAGGCCACCTTGCCGGCCAGCCTGTCGCCCATCTGCGCCTCCCGTCGTCGCCGCGCGGCTCGCGCGGACCGCTGCGACCGGACCTCCCGGGGCCCCGGGCCCGCTCGCGGTGGCTCCGTATGATGCCCCCATGGGCCCGGCGCTGGTGACCGACCTGCTCATCGGTGGCACGACCAGGCCGGCGGCCGACGGTGCCACCTCCACCGTGCACGAGCCGGCCACGGGGGGCGCCCTGGCCGAGGTGGCGCGGGCCGGCCTCCCCGACGTGGAGGCCGCGGTCGCCGCGGCCACCCGGGCGTTCGAGCAGGGGCCGTGGCCGCGGCTCACGGCGACGGGGCGCGGCCGGGTGCTCCACCGCGTGGCCACCCTGCTGCGGGAGCGGCTCGACGACATCGCCGAGGTCGAGGCCCGCAACGCCGGCAAGCCGATCGGCTCGGCGCGGTGGGAGGTCGAGGCCTGCGCACGCACCTTCGAGTACTTCGCGGGCGCCGCCGACAAGCTGCTGGGCGACGTGGTCCCGATCTCCAAGCCCGGCCTCGACGTCGTGCTGCGCGACCCCATCGGCCCCTGCGGGCTGATCGTGCCGTGGAACTTCCCGCTGATGATCGCCGGCTGGAAGGCCGCCCCGGCCCTGGCGGCCGGCAACCCGATCGTGCTGAAGCCGGCGTCGTACACGCCGCTGTCGGCGCTCCTGCTCGGCCAGGTGCTGCTCGACGCGGGCGTGCCCCCCGAGTGCGTCAGCGTGATCCCGGGGCCCGGGGCGCAGGTGGGCGACGCGCTGGTGGCCGACCCGCGGATCGCCAAGGTGTCGTTCACCGGCGAGACCGCGACGGGGGCGCAGATCCTGCGCTCGTCGTCCGACAACATCACGCGCGTGTCGCTCGAGCTGGGCGGCAAGTCGGCGTGCATCGTCTTCGCCGACGCCGACCTGGAGCGAGCCCTCGACGCCCTGCCGGGGGCGGTGTTCGACAACGCCGGCCAGGACTGCTGTGCGCGCAGCCGGGTGCTGGTGGAGCGCCCGGCCTACGACGCCTTCGTGGCCGGGTTCGCGTCGCGGGCCGCGTCCCTGCGGGTCGGGCTGCCGCTCGACGAGACCACCGAGATGGGGCCGCTCATCTCCGAGCGCCAGCGGGCCACGGTGTCGGGCTACATCGAGGTGGGCGTCGACGAGGGAGCCGAGCTCGTCACCGGCGGCGTCGCCCCCACCCGGGGCCCGCTGGCCGCCGGCTCGTTCCTCACCCCGGCCGTGCTGGCCGGCGTCGGCAACGACATGCGGGTGGCGCAGGAGGAGATCTTCGGCCCGGTGGCCTGCGTCATCCCGTTCGACGACGAGGCCGACGCGATCCGCATCGCGAACGACAGCCCGTACGGTCTCTCCGGTTCGCTCTGGACCCGCGATCTCGGGCGCGCCCTGCGCGTCAGCCGGGCGTTGCGCACGGGCGTGCTGTCGGTGAACTCCAACGCCAGCGTCCACGTCGAGGCGCCCTTCGGGGGGTTCAAGCGGAGCGGCCTCGGGCGTGAGCTCGGCCTCCAGGCGCTGCACCACTACACCGAGGTGAAGAACGTCTACTTCTGCTCGGAGTAGCCGCCCCGACCCGCCGGTCCCTTCGCCCGTGCGGGTTTGGCCTCGGCGTCGCGGGCTTCTGTAGGGTTGGCCCCGATGTCGGACTTCTTGCGGTCCTACCTCACCGTGGCGTTCCTGGGCCTCGCGGCCGCCGCCCTGGTGTTCGGTCTCCTGGGGCTCGGACGCCTGCTGCGGCCGACGCGTCCGCAGCCGCAGAAGTACATCAACTACGAGAGCGGCGTGGACCCGGTGGGCACCGGCTGGTCGCAGAGCCAGATCCGCTACTACGTGTTCGCCCTCATGTTCCTGCTGTTCGACATCGAGGCCGTCTTCATCGTGCCCTGGGCCGTGCAGCTGAACGAGCTGGGCGTGTTCGGGTTCGTGAACATGGCGGTGTTCGTCGTCGTGCTCGACCTCGGGCTGCTCTACGCCTGGCGCAAGGGAGTCCTGCGGTGGATCTGAGCGGAGCGGTCGCCTGATGGGGCTGGTCGAGAAGGGGCGCATCCCCAAGCCCCTCACGCACCTGCTCAACCTCAGCCGGAAGTACTCGCTGTGGGTCTACCAGTGGGGTCTGGCCTGCTGCGCCATCGAGATGGGGGCGGCGTTCGGGTCGCCCCGCTACGACGTGATGCGCCTCGGGGTGATCCCCTTCCCGGCCAGCCCCCGCCAGGCCGACCTGGTGTGCATCTCCGGCACGGTGACCGACAAGATGGCTCCGGCGATCAGGCGGCTCTACGAGCAGATGCCCGATCCCAAGTACGTGATCTCGATGGGCTCCTGCGCGAACTGCGGCGGCCCCTACTGGGACTCGTACTCGGTCACCAAGGGAGTCGACCAGATCATCCCCGTCGACGTGTACGTCCCGGGCTGCCCGCCCCGGCCCGAGGCGCTCCTCGAGGGCATCGTCATGCTGCAACAGCGGATCCAGGGCGAGGACATGGCGGAGCGCTGGCGGGGCGACCCCATCGTGGTCAACGGCTGAGTCGGGGAGACGACGACTGGTGTCCACCGAGACGGAGGCGACCGGAGCGGAGGTCACGCCCACCGACCACCTGCGCCAGGGCGTGCTCGACACCCTCGCCGGCGAGCTCGGCGCCGACCTGCTCGACGCCCACCTCGTCGCCGGCGACGACCTGTGGGTCCGGGTGGCGACCACGGCCTGGCGCCGCGCCGCCGAGGTCTGCCGCTCGCGGCTCGGCATGCACTACTTCTGCTTCTTGTCGGCCATCGACTGGCAGCCGTCGCCCTGGGGGCGGGGTGAGGACGACCCCACCGCGCCGCCTCCCGAGCGCCCCACCGAGGTGGTCCAGGGCGTGGCCGGCGGCGACACCCGGTTCCAGGTCTTCGCGCGCGTGTACTCGGTCACCAGCAAGGTCGGGCTCACCCTGAAGGCCGACGTCGACGACGCCCACCCGGCCATCGAGACGTGGACGGGCGTCTACGCCGGCGCCAACTGGCACGAGCGCGAGACGTGGGAGATGTTCGGCGTGGAGTTCACCGGGCATCCCGCCCTCCGGAACCTCTACCTGCCGTCGGACTTCGAGGGCCATCCGCTCCGCAAGGACTTCCCGCTCCTCGCCCGCATGGTCAAGCCGTGGCCGGGCATCGTCGACGTCGAGCCCATGCCCGGCGGCGACGAGGAGGAGACCGCCGAGGGGGAGGGCGCGTGACCGCCATCACCGACCGCCAGCAGCTGGCCTACATCGCCGGCCAGGCCGCCGATGCCCGCGTGAACGTCGAGGTCGAGACCGAGGGCATGACCCTCAACATCGGTCCGCAGCACCCGGCCACGCACGGCACGCTGCGCATCATCGCCCGTCTCGACGGCGAGCAGGTCGTGTCGGTCGACCCGGTCATGGGCTACATGCACCGGGGCTACGAGAAGCTGACCGAGGTCCGGAGCTACCCGCAGGTCACCACCCTGGTGAACCGCATCGACTGGCTCGGCAGCTTCGCCAACGAGGTGCCGTTCATCCTCGCGGCCGAGAAGCTGATGGGCGTCGAGGCGCCGCCCCGCGCCCAGTGGATCCGCACGGTGCTGTTCGAGTTGAGCCGCGTCGCCAACGTGATCCTGTTCCTCGGCGACATGGGCGTGCAGCTGGGTGCGCTCACGCCGGTCTTCTACGCCTTCCGCGACCGCGAGCACGTCCTCAACCAGATCGAGGCGGCCACCGGCGGGCGCTTCCACCCGAACTTCGATCGGATCGGCGGGCTCAAGGACGACCTCCCGAAGGGCTGGATCGCCGAGACCAGGGCCGTGATGGTGAAGGTCCGGTCGTTCTGCGACGAGATGGAAGACCTCCTCATGGGGAGCGAGATCTTCGAGGCCCGGTGCCGGGGCGTGGGGGTGATCCCGCCCGACGTCGGACTCGCCTACGGCCTGTCGGGGGCCAACATCCGCGCCAGCGGGGTCGACTGGGACCTGCGCCGCGACGGCGACACCCCGCTGGTCTGGAACGAGGTCGACTGGAAGGTCTGGACGCACCCCGACGGCGACTCGTTCGCCCGCTACTGGGTGCGCCTGCAGGAGACCCGTGAGGCGTCCAAGATCGTCGACCAGCTCCTCGACGGCATCCCCAGCGGGCCGATCATGGCCAAGGTGCCCCGCATCATCAAGGTGCCCGAGGGCGAGGCCTGGGTGTCGACGGAGAACCCGCTCGGCGAGATGGGCTACTACGTCGTGAGCAAGGGCGACACCGGTCCGTTCCGGGTGAAGATCCGGTCGGCCTCGTTCAACAACATCTCGATCCTGCCCTGGGTGCTGAGAGGCGTGTACGTGCCCGACATCATCACGATCATGGCGAGCCTCTACTTCATCCTCGGGGACATCGACCGGTGAGCGGCGTGCTGAGCCCCGTGCTGGCGGTCGAGCTGGCCTACTGGCAGGCCACGATCATCAAGATGCTCGTGGTGGTGGTCATCGTGCCCACCGCGGCCCTGATCTTCGGCTACGTGTTCCTCTTCAAGATGATGAGCCACATGCAGAGCCGGCTCGGCCCCATGGAGGCCGGCCCGCACGGCACCCTGCAGCTGCTCGCCGACGGCGTGAAGTTCCTCCAGAAGGAGGACGTCTTCCCCGACCAGGCCGACCGGCGGGTGTTCGCGCTGGCGCCGCTGGTCGTGATGATGGGCACGTTCCTGCTGTTCGCGGTGATCCCGGCCGGCCCCGACCTGGTGATCGAGAGCCTCGACACCGGCGTGTTCTTCGCGCTCGCGGCCACCTCGATCTCGGTGATCGGCGTGCTCATGGCCGGGTGGGCCTCGGCGAACAAGTACTCGCTGCTCGGCGGCCTGCGCGCCGCCGGCCAGCTGATCGCCTACGAGCTGCCCCTCGTGTTCGCCGTGATCGGCGTCGTCATCCAGGCCGGGTCCCTGAACCTCCAGACCATCGTGACGGCCCAGGCCGACGGCGCCATCTTCGGCTTCGACCTCGTCGGCCTGCCCTACGTCGTCCCCCAGATCATCGGGTTCGTGATCTTCATGATCGCGGCCCAGGCCGAGCTCACCCAGACCCCGTTCGACATGCCGGTGGCCGAGAGCGAGGTCGTGGGCGGCTACCACGTGGAGTACACCGGCTTCCGGTTCCTGTTCTTCTTCCTCGCCGAGTTCGGCACCGCGTTCGCCCTCGCGGCGGTGGGCGCCACGCTGTTCCTCGGCGGCTGGGGGCTGCCCAACGTCGACCTCGACGCCGGGTGGATGAACCTGGTGGGCCCGGCGGTGCTGTTCGCCAAGATCATGCTGCTGGCCTTCATCATCTTCTGGGTTCGGTTCAGCTACCCCCGCTTCCGGGAGGACCAGCTGCAGAAGTTCGCCTGGAAGTGGCTCGTCCAGCTGGCGCTGCTCAACATCCTCCTCACCGGCCTCTTCAAGGTGGTGTTCTGATGCCCCAGGTCCCCGGGCTGCTGAAGGGGCTCGGCGTCACGTTCAAGACGATGCTGAAGCCGGCGGTCACGGTGCAGTACCCGCACGTCAAGGAGGCGCCGCCCACCCGGGCGCGGGGCGTGATCGCCCTCAAGGAGGAGAACTGCACCGTCTGCATGCTGTGCGCGCGCAGCTGCCCCGACTGGTGCATCTACATCGAGGGCCACAAGGAGAAGGCCCCGCCCCGGCGGCCGGGCGGGAAGCCCCGCACCGTCAGCGCCCTCGACCGCTTCGACATCGACTACGCGCTCTGCATGTACTGCGGGATCTGCGTCGAGGTGTGTCCGTTCGACGCCCTCTTCTGGAGCCCCGAGTACGAGTACTCAGAGCCGAGGATCGCCGATCTCCTCCACGACAAGGAGCGTCTCGGCGAATGGATGGAGACCGTCCCCGAGCCCGAGCCGCTCGAGGCCGGTGCCGAGACCAAGGGCAAGAAGAAGTAGGCCGTGGTCGCTCAGAACGTCTTCTTCGGGATCATCGCCGCGGCCATGGTCCTCGCCGCCATCAAGGTGGTCACCACCAAGAACGTGGTGCACGCCGCGCTCTACCTGGTGATCGTGTTCGGTGGGATGGCGGCCCAGTTCATCCTGCTGGCCGCCGAGTTCACCGCCATCGTGCAGGTGCTCGTCTACGTCGGCGCCATCATCGTGCTGATCCTCTTCGGCGTGATGCTGACCCGCGCCCGCCTCGGCAAGAGCGACGAGCTCACCAGCGACCAGTGGTGGATCGCCGCCGGGGTGTCGCTGCTGCTCCTCGGCACCCTCGCCTACGTGCTGATCGACGCGTTCGGCGACAACGAGGTCGACCCCGTCCGGGTCCAGCGCACCGCCGAGGTGGGCAACGCCATCTTCTCCGACTACATCATCCCCTTCCAGGCCGTCGGGGCCCTGCTGCTGGTGGCGCTGGTCGGCGCCATCGTGCTGGCCCGGCGGGACTGAAGGCGAGGGGGAGGGGTCGCCGTGCTGCTCAACCAGTTCCTGCTCCTGGGCGCGGTGCTGTTCTGCATCGGGGTCTACGGGGTGCTCGCCCGGCGCAACGCCGTGCTGGTGCTCATGTCGGTGGAGCTGATCCTGAACGCGGTCAACATCAACCTCATCGCCTTCGGCGCCTACAACGACGTGATCACCGGGCAGGTGTTCGCGCTGTTCGTCATCGCCATCGCCGCCGCCGAGGTGGGGGTGGGGCTCGCGCTGGTCCTCCTCGTCTACCGCAACCGCTCCAGCATCCAGCTCGACGAGCTCGACGCCATGAAGGGCTGAGGGAAGCATGCTCCGCAACGCCTGGATCATCCCCGCCCTGCCGTTCCTCTCGTTCTGGCTGATCCTGTTCGTCGGCAAGCGCCTGCCGAAGAAGGGGTCCGAGCTCGGCATCCCGGCGGTGGCCGGGTCGTTCGTGCTCTCGGTGGCGCTCGCGGTCCAATGGGCTCAGCGGGTCGAGGACGCCATGGGTGCGGGCGAGGGCGAGCACAGCGCCCTCGGCTTCGTCGGGACGATCGGACGGAGCATGTTCGGCCCGATGCTGGGCGCCGAGGAGGGCCACGCCGCCGTCATCGTCGAGCCCGTCACCCGCACGTGGACGTGGTGGCAGAGCGGCGGCATCACCTTCGGCATCGGCACCAACGTCGACGGCCTGGTGGCGATGATGTTCCTGGTCGTCACCATCGTGTCGCTGCTGGTGCACGTGTACTCCACCGCGTACATGCACGACGACCGCCGCTACACCTTCTACTACGCGGCGCTCAGCCTGTTCACCGCCTCGATGCTGTTCATGGTCGTGGCCGAGAACACCCTGCAGCTGATGGTGGGCTGGGAGCTGGTCGGTCTGTGCTCGTTCATGCTCATCGGCCACTGGTGGGAGGAGTACCCGAACGCCCGGGCGGGCATGAAGGCGTTCTTCACCACCCGCACCGGCGACATCGGCCTGCTCCTCGGCGTGATCGTGGTGTTCTTCGGGGCCGGCACCTTCGCCATCAACGTGATCAACGAGGAGGCGCTGGCGGGCGGCATCAGCCAGACCGCGATGCTCTGGGGCTCGATCCTGCTGTTCATCGGGGTGATCGGCAAGAGCGGCCAGTTCCCGCTGCACACCTGGCTGCCCGACGCCATGGCCGGCCCGTCGCCGGTGTCGGCCCTCATCCACGCAGCCACCATGGTGGTGGCCGGCGTGTTCCTGGTGGCCCGCCTCTACCCGGTGTTCTGGGAGGGCTTCGACATCAGCCTGGGCGGGTTCAACCCCCTGGTGGTGATCGGCGGCATCACCATCGTCATCGCCGCCCTGCTCGCCTTCGTGCAGACCGACATCAAGAAGGTGCTCGCCTACTCCACGGTGAGCCAGCTGGGCTACATGGTCATGGCTCTCGGCGCCGGTGCCTGGACCGCCGCGGTGTTCCACCTGTTCACGCACGCCTTCTTCAAGGCCCTGCTGTTCCTCGCGGCCGGCTCGATCAGCCTCTCGGCCACCCACCACTCGTTCGACATGCACAAGGACATGGGCGGCCTGCGCAAGTTCATGCCGATCACGTTCTGGACCTTCATCGTCGGGTCGGTGGCGCTGGCCGGCATCTTCCCGTTCGCCGGCTTCTGGTCGAAGGACGAGATCCTGCTCGGTGCCAGCCAGAACGACTACACGCTCTTCCTCTACGTCGGCCTGCTCGGCGCGTTCCTCACCGCGGCCTACATGACCCGCTGCGTGTACCTCACGTTCTTCGGCGAGTACCGGGGCCACGGCCATCCGCACGAGTCGCCGCCCGCCATCACCGTGCCGCTCATCGTCCTGGCGGTCCTGTCGGCCACGGCCGGCCTCTCCAACGCCGTGCCGTTCCGGGTGGAGAAGTTCAAGGAGTACGTGGAGCCGCTGATCTGGTTCCCGGGCGTCGAGCACCACGACTTCTCGGTGACCAAGGCGGTGATCTCCGTGACCGTCGCGCTGCTGGGCTTCGCCCTGTCGTGGGCCTACATGACCGGCAAGATCCCGGCGCTCAGGGACCTCACCCGGCGGCTGCCGGCAGCGCGGGCCGGCTACACGTTCCTCGTGAACAAGTACTACCTCGACGACCTCTACGAGAAGGTCGTCGTGGCCGGCATCAGCGGCCCCATCGCCCGGGCCGCCAACTGGGTCAACCAGAACGTGATCGACGCGGTGGTCAACGGCGCCGGCCGCGAGACGGTGCGCGCCGGCCGCTTCGCCTACCGCAAGGTCGACCAACCCGTGATCGACGGCATCGTGAACGGTGCCGGCGCCGTGGCCGAGAGCTCCGGGCAGGGGCTCCGCGGCCTGCAGACCGGGCGGGTCCAGCAGTACGGCGTGCTGCTCTTCGGAGCGGCCGCCGTGTTCGCCCTCATCTTCGTCCTCGTCATCTAGGAGCCCGAGTCCCATGAACCTCGACAGCTGGGCGCTCAGCGCGGCGGTGTTCGTCCCCCTCGTGGGGGCTGCCGTCATGCTCCTCGTGCCGAACCGCAACGAGCAGTCCTTCAAGTGGATCGCCCTGGTGACGAGCCTGCTCACCGCGGCCGTCGGCGTGTACCTGATCGCCGACTTCGACTTCGACCGGGCCGGTCAGCTGCAGTTCGTCGTCGACAAGCCGTGGATCGACGTGATCAACGCCCGCTACATCGTCGGCATCGACGGCATCTCCCTGCCCCTGCTGCTGCTGTCGATGCTGATCGTGCCGCTCTGCATCGTCTACTCGTTCGACCACCTGCCCGAGCCCGGCAACCCCAAGGCGTTCTTCATCCTGCTCATGATCCTCACCGTGGGCATGAACGGCACGTTCGTGGCCCAGGACCTGATCCTCTTCTTCGTGTTCTTCGAGGTCGTCCTGCTGCCCATGTACTTCCTCATCGGCGTGTGGGGCGGCGAGAACCGCCAGTACGCGGCCATCAAGTTCTTCCTGTTCACCCTGTTCGGGTCGGCGCTGCTGCTGCTGTCGTTCCTGGCCCTCTACTTCCTGTCCGACCCCCAGACCTTCGACATCAGGGCCCTGACGGAGGCCGCCCAGGGCATCGCCCGCACCAGCCAGCTGTGGATCTTCCTCGGCATGTTCGTCGGCTTCGCGGTGAAGGTGCCGATGTTCCCCCTGCACACCTGGCTGCCCGACGCCCACACCGAGGCCCCCACCGTGGGCTCGGTGATCCTGGCCGCCGTGCTGCTGAAGCTGGGCACGTACGGCTTCATCCGGATCGCCATCCCGATCCTGCCGGAGGCGGCCAAGGACTACGCGCCGTGGATCGGCTTCCTGGCGGTGATCGGCATCCTGTACGGCGCGCTCTGCTGCCTGGCCCAGACCAGCCTGAAGCGGCTCATCGCGTTCTCGTCGGTGGCCCACATGGGCTTCGTGATGCTCGGCATCGCCAGCCTCACCTCCTTCGGCTTCAACGCCGCGGTGTTCGGCATGGTGGCCCACGGGCTCATCACCGGCATGCTCTTCTTCCTGGCCGGCTCGGTGAAGGAGCGCTACCACACCTACGACATCGGCCACCTGGGCGGCATGCTCCTCCAGGCGCCGCGGCTCGGCTGGATCCTCGGCTTCTCGGCCATGGCCTCGCTCGGCCTGCCCGGCCTGGCCGGCTTCTGGGGCGAGTTCCCCGCCATCCTGTCGGCCTACCAGCCGGCGGCCGGGCTGCCGGTGGAGACCTTCCGGACCTTCATGGTGATGGCCGCCATCGGCACCGTGCTGGCCGCCGGCTACCTCCTCTGGATGTTCCAGCGCACCGCGTTCGGGCGCCCGAGGGAGGAGTTCAGCCACGAGGCCATCGCCGACGTGAAGGTGCCGGAGTGGATCGCGTGGACGCCGCTGCTCCTGCTGATCGTGGTGCTCGGCATCTACCCGAACCTGCTGTTCAAGGTCACCGACGACGCCGTCGGCGTGGCCCTCCGGGCCCTGGGGGCGTAGAGCCGTGCTGCTCGCCGCCGCCGCCGGGTTCAGCGAGCCGACCCTCGACTACCACGCCCTCGCGCCCCTGATGGTGCTGGGGGCCGCCATCGTGGTGGTGCTCGTGGCCGACCTGTTCTTCGGCGAGCGCACCAAGTGGGCGACGTCGTCGCTGGCCGGCATCGGCCTGCTGGCCACGCTCGTCCCCATCGTCACCCTCGCCATCGACGGCTCCGACCGCGTCATGTTCGGCGGGGCCCTCGTGGTCGACGACTTCTCGCTGGTGCTGTCGGGGTTGTTCGTGCTGGCCGGCTACGTGGTGGTGCTGCTCTCCAGCAACGAGCTGGCCGAGGGCGACTACTACGAGGGCGAGTACTTCGTGCTGCTGCTCGCCTCCCTGCTGGGCATGGTGCTCATGACCTCGGCCCGCGACCTGATCACGATCTTCGTGGCCCTCGAGGTGCTCTCCATCCCCGCCTACATGCTGGCGGCGTGGAAGAAGCGGTCGTCGCTGTCCAACGAGGCCGGGGTGAAGTACTACCTGCTCGGCGTGTTCGCATCAGCGGTGATGCTCTACGGCATGTCGCTGGTGTTCGGTGTGACCGGCAGCACCCTGCTGACCGAGATCGGCGAGGTCGTCGGCGGCTCGGCGAACAGCGAGCCCATCGTCACCCTCGGCATCGTGTTCGTGATCATCGGCTTCGGCTTCAAGGTGTCGGCCGTGCCGTTCCACACCTGGGCGCCCGACACCTACCAGGGTGCGCCCACCCCGGTCGCGGCCTTCCTGTCGGTCGCGTCCAAGGCGGCGGGCTTCGTCGCCCTGCTCGAGCTGATCCTCATCGGATTCTACGGGCGCAGCGACGTGTGGGAGCCGCTGCTGTGGATCCTGGCCGCCCTCACGATGACCTTCGCCAACCTGGTGGCCCTCCGCCAGACGAACATCGTGCGGATGCTCGCCTACTCGTCGATCTCCCAGGGCGGGTTCATCCTGGCCGCCATGTTCTCGCTGGGTGCCAGCCCCGAGTCGGCCCGCAGCGGCCTCACCGCGGTCGTCACGTACCTGCTCATCTACGGCGCCACCGGCCTCGGGGCCTTCGCGGTGGTGATCGCCGTCGCGCGCAAGACCCGGTCGGGCGAGATCTCGTCGTACGGCGGGCTGTTCTCGTATGCGCCCGGCCTGGCCACGTTGATGACGGTGTTCCTCTTCTCGCTGGCCGGGGTGCCCCCGCTGGCGGGCTGGGTCGCCAAGTTCACGATGTTCCGCGCCCTCGTCGACGCCGGTGGGGGCTGGGCCATCACCCTGGCCGTGCTGGCCGGCCTGAACTCCGTGGTGGCGCTCTTCTACTACGCCAACGTGGCCCGGCAGATGTGGATGAGCCCGGTCCCCGACGACGACCGCACGCCGGTGCGGGTGCCGGCGTCGCTCGGGTTCGCGCTGCTGCTCACCGGCGGCGTCACCCTGGTGGTGGGCGTGTTCCCGCAGCTGCTGGCCCGCTTCGGCGACATCGCGAGCTTCGCCCTCGGCGGGTGACGAGCGCGCTGGAGGCGCGGCTCGCCGAGCGCATCGCCCGGCACGGCCCCATCCCGTTCGACCAGTTCCAGGAGGCCGCCCTCTACGACCCGGAGGGCGGCTTCTACGCGTCGGGCGGCTCGGCCGGCCGGCGCGGCGACTTCGTCACGAGCCCCGAGGTGGGCCCGCTGTTCGGGGCTGTGGTGGCTCGCGCCCTCGACCGGTGGTGGGACGAGCTGGGCCGGCCAGACCCGTTCGTGGTGGTGGACGCCGGAGCCGGGCCGGGCACGCTGGCGCGGGCGGTGCTGGCCGCGGCCCCGGCCTGCGCACCGGCCTTGCGGTACCTGCTGGTCGAGCGGTCCGCCGCCCAACGGGCCCGCCACGGCGAGCACCTGGTGCTCGAGCCGGCCGTGGTGGCCTTCGCCGTGCCCCCGCCGGCGGAGGGCGACGAACCGGTGCCGGCCCGGGGCGTGGAGGGACCGGTGGTGGTGAGCCTCGACCGGCTCCCGAGGGAGCCGGTCACCGGCGTGATCCTGGCCAACGAGCTGCTCGACAACCTGCCCGTCGCCCTCCTCGAGCGGGCCCCCGGCGGATGGCTGGAGGTTCGGGTGGGGGTCGAGGAAGGGGCAGGGGCAGGGGCAGGGGCAGGGGCGGGGGTGGGCGGGTTCGCCGAGATCCTGGTGCCGGCCGACGGCGCCCTGGCGGAGGCCGCGGCGCGAGCGGCGCCCGACGCCCGTCCGGGGGCCCGCATCCCGGTCGAGCGCCACGCCGTGGCCTGGCTGCGCGAGGCGCTGGGTGCCCTGGTGGCGGGGCGCGTGGTGGTGTTCGACTACGCCGATCGCACGGGCTCGCTCGCCCGCCGGCCGTGGAGCGACTGGCTGCGCACGTACCGGGCCCACGAGCGGGGTGGCGCTCCCCTCGACGCGCCCGGCAGCCAGGACATCACCTGCGAGGTGGCCGTCGACCAGCTGTCGCGGGTGCGCGCGCCCGACGCCGACCGCGACCAGGCCGGCTTCCTGGCCGCCCACGGCCTGGGCGAGCTGGTGGAGGAGGGTCGGCAGGTGTGGGCCGAGCGGGCCCGGTTCGGCGACCTCGCCGCCCTGCGCGCCCGCAGCCGGGTGCGCGAGGGGGAGGCCCTCACCGACCCCGGCGGCCTGGGCGCCTTCCGGGTGCTGGAGTGGGTCGTGGGCTGACGTTCCCCGGGGTTCTCGGTCGCGTTCGGCGACGTTGGGGCGGGCTGGGTGCGTCGGGGATGGGTGGGGCGCGCGAGCGGTTCTCGGTCGCGTTCGGCGACGTTGGGGCGGGCTGGGCGCGTCGGGGACCCGTGGGGCGTGGGCCCGGCAGGTCAGGGGCGGCGGATCGGCGGGCCGCCGGGCCCGTGGACGGAGGGCCTCTGTCGCCAACGGGTCGCTCACATCGGCTGGGGGCCCTGCCGACAGGACGTCCATGTCGCGTCGTGCGCCCGCCCTCGGGCGTCGTTCCCCGGAGCCACCCATGCCTCAGCGCCACGCGTCGCCCCGCCGGCGGCGCCTCCTGGCCGTCGCCGGCCTGCTCGCCCTCGTCGCGTCGGCCGTGCCGGTCTGGACGCAGGTGCGGCCGGCACAGGCCGACCCACCCGAGATCACGTTCGACAAGGCCGCCGGCCCCACGGTGCTGTACGGCACCGACGCGCCCGTCAGCCTCGAGGCCAGCAACGCCCAGGGCCAGGCACCCCTGTACAACGTGTCGTTCCGCGACGTGCTGCTGCCCGGCCTGTCGTACGTGGCCGGCTCGGCCAGCCCGGCACCGGTCGTGGTGATCGACGTGCCGACCCCTGGCTCGACCACCCTGCTCTGGGAGAACATCGGCGACCTCCAGCCCGGATCGAACCTCACCGTCGGCTACCAGGTTCGCCACGTGGTCGGGCCGGTCGACGCCGCCAACCCGCTGCCGGTGGGCTCCGTGTACCCGAACTCGGCCGGGGCCTACGCCAACAGCAACCCGCGGTTCGTGCCCGACTTCGACGCGAACGGTGAGCCGATCCCCGGCCCGAGCAGCTTCACCACCTCCGACACCGACACGGCCGCCACCACCGTGGTGCCGATCCGCATCGACAAGAGCGAGCCCAGCCCCGAGGGCGAGCTGCTCCGAGGCGTGCACGACCAGACCACCGTGTACACGCTCACCGTCACCAACAACCAGATCGCGGCGACGAACGGCATCGTCGTCGACGACTACCTGCCCGCCAACCTGGAGTTCCTCGGCTGCGGCGCGGTCGACAACACGACCGACGCGCCGACCTTCCCCGGC
The DNA here is from genome assembly GCA_016716005.1 of Acidimicrobiales bacterium. NCBI lineage: Bacteria > Bacillati > Actinomycetota > Acidimicrobiia > Acidimicrobiales > Acidimicrobiales bacterium. The sequence continues at coordinate 1,802,339 of JADJXE010000001.1, read as the reverse complement.
AACGACGTGGAGTACTCGGGTGCCCCCCGACTCGCCGCCCCCACGCCCCCCGACTGCGTGGCCCCAACCCTGGTCGAGACCGTGCTCGTCGATCCCGACGGCGCCGGCCCGCTCCCGCAGGCCGTGTACACGCACGTGCAGTGGACCGGTCTCGGCAACCTGGCGCCGGGCCAGGTGAGGGTCCTGCGGTACGCGGCCGCCATCCCCATCCGCGCCAACACGCTCACGTGGAGCGGCGGCGCGGCCCCGCCCACCAACGGGCCGCAGACCGCCAACCTCGACAACAACAGCGGCCCGGAGGCCACGGACGAGCAGGCGCTCACCAACCTGGCCGGGGTGACCGGCACCTACACGGGGCGGTTCGCGCCCGGTGGGCAGAACCCGGTGCGCGACACGACCACGCTCACCCGCACCGCGGAAGACCTGCGGATCGTCAAGGGCGTCGACGACGCCACGGTGGTGGTGGGATCGCTTCGCCGGTGGACGCTCGACGTTGCCGTCAGCGAGTACCGGGACCTCGCCGGCCTCGTGGTCACCGACACGGTGCCCAACGGCCTGTGCCCGGTGGGCGGCACGCCGAGCGGCGAGTGCGGGCCCGAGGCCGGTGCCGAGCCCTCCATCCCGTACCTGGCGCCGACGCCCACCGCGAACCCGGACGGCAGCTGGACCGTGCAGTTCGACGTGGGCGCGATCGCCGCCGACGGCACCACCCAGGTGGCGTTCTCGACCCGCACCCGGGCCGACTACGACGCACCGACCACGCCGGTGCTGGCTTTCGACGGCCTCGAGAACGACGTGCGGATCGACGGGGACGCGTCGGTGGTCCGCGGCCAGGACGGGCTGCCCGTCGCCAACGACCGGCCGAACCCCGACGACCCGGCGCCCTACCCGATCGACGACGTCTCGTCGGCCGGCCTGTCGTCCAGCTGGAGCAGCATCGACAAGCAGCTGTACGTCGACCCGGCCGGCTTCCCGCTCGGCCTGACCTGCGACGCCCCGTCGGGGACCGGCGACCCTGTCCGGTTCGTCCCCGGCGACAACGTGTGCTTCCGCCTCACCCTCGCGTACCCCAGCACGGTCCGCGTCCGGGACGCGCTGGTGACCGACTTCCTCCCGGCCAACACCACCTTCGACGACTGGGTCGAGCTGCCCAGCAGCACCGTCAGCATCGACGGCTTCGACAGCTTCCCCGAGGGGCAGCTGCAGTGGGCGGTCGGCGACCCGCTGGCCCCTCCGGACGGCTCGCTCTACACGCAGTTCGGCGACGTGTTCGACGTCGCCATCTCGGTGGTGGTCAGCGACGACCCCACGGCGAACACCAATGCCGACCTCACCCAGAACCTGTTGAAGGGCACCGGCCTCAACACGCCGGGCCAGAGCGTGTCCCTGCGTGACGACGTCACCTACGCCGTCGCCGTGCCCGAGCTCGATCTGCTGAAGGGCGTGTTCGAGGTGCGGCGTGGCGCGAGCGTCGTGAACGGCCCCAATCTCCCCGACGTCGACGACGTGGTGGTCCGGCCGGGCGACGTGGTGACGTACCGGGTGGACGTCGGCAACCTGGCCCCGACCGATGCCGGCGGTGGCGCCGACGCCCGGAACGTCGCAGTCCGCGACGACCTGCCGACGGGGATCACCTGCGCCGACGTCACCCTGCCCGCCACCCCGTACGACGTCACGCCGAGCGTGCTGGCGCCGCCCGTCGGCCCCGCACCGGTCCCGCCGCCGACGGTGACGGGCGACGTGACGGTGGCGTCGGTCTCCTGCGCCGGCGACGTGATCACGTGGAGCGTCGCCGAGGGCTCCCCGCCACCCCAGGCCCTGCAGGCCGGCACCCAGCTCTCCCTGCGCTACGACGTGACGGTCCCGACGACCGCGGCCGCGAACCAGCAGTTCACCAACACCGCCGAGGTGACCGACTACGACGGCCCGGTCGGCACCAACGACGGCCCGTACGTGCCCGGCACCGGCGGGGTCCCTCCCGCCACCGACACCTCCCTCGTGCGGCTGGTCTCGGCCACCCTCGCCAAGGCCGGCACCACCTCGGTGGACGAGGCCGGCAACAACCTCAACGGCCAGGCGACCATCGGCGAGACGGTGACGTACACGGTGACGTTCGCGGTGCCGGCCAACAGCTCGGTGTACGAGGCGACGGTCTTCGACACGCCCTTCCCGAACGGGTTCGCGTACCAGGGCGATGCGGCCATCACCACGTGTCCCATCGCGGATTGCTCGGGCTTCGCGCCGGCAGCCGACGGCAACGGGTGGCGGATCACGTTCCCCACCCCGTTCGAGAACGCCACGTCGAGCGACTACGTCTTCACCGTGACCGCGTCGGCCCTGGTCCAGGACGTGCCCGCCAACGCCCGCGGCCAGAACAAGGCGAACACGGTGCGCTACCAGTGGGAGGACGAAGGCGGCAACCCGGTCGGCAACCTGTCGAGGCAGAAGAGCATCAGGGTCGTCGAGCCCAACCCGCGGATCACCAAGAGCCACACCCCGGCCGGGCCCTTCGACGGCGGCGACACCATCGGCTACGTGCTGGCGGTCACGAACCCGACCACCGGGGCGAACGTGTCGACGCTGCACGACGTGGTGGTGACCGACTGCGTGCCGAACGGTCTGACCGTGCAGACGCCGGTCGACCCACCCGGCCCGGGCGGCACGGTCGCCGTGTCGGTCGACGACCCGGCCTGCGGCGGTGGTACCGGCACCCTCGTCACCTGGGACCTGAGCGGCGACAGCCCGAACGGCCTGGAGCCGGCCGGCTTCGCTCCCGGCGCAGCCACGCTGTTCCTCGGGTACGACGCCGTCGTCGACAGCGACCAGGTGGCCGCCAGCACCCTGCAGAACACGGCCACCGTGGCCGGCGTGTCGCTGGGCGACAACCCCGAGGCCCGCGAGTACGCGGCCTCCACCACCGACACGGTGGCCCTCAGCCGGGCGACCATCGACAAGGTCGTCGACCCGGCCGAGACCACCGTCGGCGTGGCCTCCGACTCCACCCTCACGGTCACCGTGCCCGACGGGGTGAAGATCGTGAACGCCGAGGTGCGCGACGTGCTGCCCGCCGGGCTCGTCTACGCCGGCGACTGCTCGCCGGCCTGCACCGTGGCCGGCAGCACGATCACCTGGGACCTGGGCGCCGAGGTCGTCGGCCCGGCAACCCTCACCCTCACGTACTCTGCCTACCCCGACACCGACCAGGCGGCGGGCGACACCCTGGTCAACACCGCCACCCTCTCGTGGGAGGTCGGCGCCGGCACCGTCACCGACCAGGATCAGGCCACCCTCACGGTGGTCGAGCCCGACCTCGCCGTCGACAAGCTCGTGATCGTTCCCCCCGACCCGAACCCTGTGCAGGGTCCGGTCTCGGTGCCGGCCGGGACCACGCTCACCTATCTCGTGCGGGTCGCCAACAACGGCACGAGCCCGGCCTACGACGTGACGGTCACCGATGCGCTGCCCGCCACCGGGACCGGCGCCCCCGCGAGCATCAGCGACGGCGGCACCTTCGACGCCGGGCCGCCCCGTGAGATCACCTGGGTGCTCGACGGCCCGATCGCCGTGGGTGCGACGAAGGAGCTCAGCTACCAGGTTCAGGTCGACCCGGCGTCGACCTTCCCGCCGAACCCCCGCACGCTCGCCAACACCGCCTCCATCGACCAGTACTTCGGTGTGCCCGACCCGACCGACCCGGATCGCTACCAGGAGTACACGGGCGGGAGCGACCGCGTGACCGTCGACGTCGACACCCCGGTGCTCCAGATCGACAAGGCGGTCGGCACGACCGACCGCGCCGAGGTGGGGGCGCCCTTCACCTGGGTCGTCACCGTCGACAACACGGGTGGCGCGACGGCGTTCGGCGTCGACGTGGTCGACACGCTGCCGAACAGCTGGACGTACGACGCCACCACGTCGATCGTCTCGACCTCGCCGGCCGGCTGCACCGCCGTGCCGTCGGTGGCCGGCGCCCGGATCACCTGGGCCGACGTGTGCGACCTGCAGGCGGGCGGCTCGATCACCGTCACCTTCACGGCCACCCCCCAGGAGGCGGCCGCCACCACCGACCCGGGCTACCTGAACGCCCAGGTCAACTCGGCGACGGTGACGGGCACCGATGGTGGCGGCGATCCGCTGCCGCCCGACACCGCCACGGCCGAGGCCCGGCTCCTCGCCGCCGACCTGTCCATCGTGAAGGGCGACGGCGACGCCGCCTTCGTGGTGGGCGAGCCCGGCACGTACTTCGTCGACGTCACCAACCTGGGGCCGGACCCCGAGGCCGGACCGGTCACCGTGACCGACACAGTGCCGGCCGGTCTCAGCGCGACGGCCGTGAGCGGCGCCGGCTGGTCGTGCTCCATCCAGGGCGGCGGCTCGTCTTTCGGCTGCACGCGGCCCGGCCCCCTCGCGGCGAACACGGCCGCGCCCACCATCACGGTGACGGTCGACGTGTCCGCCGCCGCCATCCCCTCGGTGACCAACACCGCCTCGGTCGACGGCACCACGTTCGACCCCGATCCCGGCAACAACACCGACACGGAGGAGACCCCGGTCCGCCGGGTGTCCGACTTCACGATCGACAAGCAGCTGTCCGGCACGATCGTGCCCGGCGAGCAGGCCGCCTGGACGATCACCGTGACGAACCTGGGCCCGTCGCCGGCCAGCGGGCTGGTGACGGTCACCGACCCGCTCCCGGCGGGCACGGCCCTGGTCTCGGCCGGCGGCACCGGCTGGGACTGCAGCGCCTCGACGCCCGGCGCCTCCACGGACACCGACGGCAACGTGGTGGTGACCGCCAGCGGCGACGTGAGCTGCCAGCGCAGCGTCGTCGAGCTGGCGCCGGGCGGCCTCGAGCCCATCACCGCCACCTTCGTCGTGGACTCCAGCGTGACCGGGCCGGTGGTGAACGTGGCCACGGTGAGCGGTCCGGACGACCCGAACCCCGACAACGACACCTCGACTGCGAGCGGCCGGCCCGACCCGGACGCCCGGCTGGTGGTCGACAAGACCAGCCCGGCCGACTTCGTCGTGGGCCAGCAGGGCTCGTGGAACATCTCGGTCACCAACGTGGGCGTGTCCACCGAGCAGGGCCCGATCACGGTCACCGACCCGCTCCCCGCCGGGGTCGGCTTCGTGTCGGCCGGCGGAACGGGCTGGACCTGCTCCGAGGCCGCCGGCTCGATCGGCTGCACGCACCCCGGCCCGTTGCCCCCCGGCGTCACCCTGCCGCTGATCGCCGTGGTGGTCGACGTGCTGCCCGAGGCTGCCCCCGACCCGGCCGGGGGGAACACGGTCGAGAACACCGCCACCGTCGTGGGCACCACCGACCCCGACCCCGACACCGACACCGACGTGGTGCCGGTGATCCCGGTAGCGGAGCTGGTGGTGGACAAGGTCCACGACGGCGATCGGCTCACCGTGGGCGAGCAGGGGACGTACCGCATCAGGGTCACCAACAACGGCCCCTCGGCCGAGGCCGGCCCGGTCACGGTCAGCGACGACCTCCCCGAGGGCCTCACGGCCGTGACCGCGGCCGGCACCGGCTGGACCTGCGACATCACCGATGCCGGCGGCACGGTGCGCTGCACGCACCCCGGCCTGGTGGCGGCCGGTGAGGCGCTGCCCGAGATCGTGGTCACCGTGGACGTGGGGCCGGCGGCCGCGCCCCTGCCCGACCCCGCCCCCAACGAGGTGAGCAACCCGGCGACGGTGACCGGCACGACCGACCCCGATCCGGACACCGACGTCGACGTGGTGCCGGTGATCCCGGTGGCCGACCTCGCCATCACCAAGACGTCGGACGGCGACTTCGTGGTGGGCGCGCAGGAGACCTACACGCTCACCGTCGAGAACCTGGGTCCGTCGGCGGCCGGCACGCCGATCACCGTGACCGACGCCCTGCCCACCGGGCTCACCTTCGTGTCCGGCTCGGGCGGCGGCTGGTCGTGCTCGGCCGCGGCACAGGACGTGACGTGCACGCGGGGGAACCCGCTGGCCGCGGGGGCCGCGACGACGATCCTCCTCGTCGTGGACGTGCTGCCCGCGGCGGTGCCCGACCCGCCGACCGCGCAGATCGACAACGCCGCCACCGTCGGGTCGGTGACGGTCGACCCCGATCCCGACAACAACACCGACACCGACAGGGCCGAGGTGACGGCTGCGGCCGACCTGGCGATCCGGAAGGTGCACACCGGGGCGTTCCTGGTGGGCCGGGAGGGCACGTTCGTCCTGGACGTCACCAACAACGGGCCGTCGCCGGCCCTCGCCCCCACGACGGTCACGGACACGCTGCCCGACGGGCTGGCGTACGTGTCGGCGTCGGGGCCCGGATGGGCCTGCGTCGAGGGCGCAGGCGTGGTCACCTGCACCCTCGACGAGGATCTCGCCGTCGGAGCCTCGACCACGATCTCGCTCACGGTTGCGGTGTCCCCCGGCGCCCAGGGGACGCTGGTGAACCGGGCCACCGTGGGTGGCACGCTGCCCGACCCCGTGCCCGACAACGACACCGACGACGACCTGGTGACCGTGGTTCCCCTGAGCGACCTGGTCCTCACCAAGGACCTCGACGGGTCGTTGGTGAGCGGGCAGCAGGCCGTGTGGCGGATCGTGATCGCCAACCGGGGCCCGTCGCCGTCACCCGGTCCCGTGGTCGTCACCGACACCCTGCCTGCCGGCCTGGCGTACGTCGGCGGCACGGGCGACGGATGGTCGTGCGCGGCCTCGGGCCAGGCGGTCACCTGCAGCCGGTCCGCGGGCCTGGCGGTGGGCGAGACGTCGACGGTGCTCCTGGCGGTGCGCGTGGACCTGCCTGCGGGCTCGACGGTGACCAACGTGGCCACCGTCGACGGGCCGAACCTCGACCCCGACCCGGGCAACGACACCGACGGCGCCACGGGGGCCGTGTCCGGCGGCGGTGGGACCACGACGACCACGACGTCGACGACCAGCACCACCAGCACCACGGCGCCGCCGAGCACCGTCGTCCCGCCCCCGATCCCGCCCCCGACCGGCGGCACGACGACGACCACCATCGGCACCGGCGTGGGGGCCGGTGGCACCAGCACCGGCACCGGCACCGGCACCGGCACCGGCACCGGCTCGTCGAGCGGGTCCGGCGGGCTCCTGGCCGTCACCGGCGCCGCCATCGCCGGGCTGGTCGGCCTGGCCGTGCTCCTCCTCGTGTCGGGGACCGCGGTGCGGGGTGGCGCCGCCGTCGCGGGCCGGCGCCGCCGGCACCGCTGAGGTGACCGCCTGGTGGGTGCCCTCCAGGACGCGAGGGCGCGTCAGCAGCGGTCGAACCGGGGCGCCAGGTCGCCCTGGAGGCGGCCGTCGAGCACGACCACCTGGCTGTCGTCGAGGGTGACCGTGCAGTGTCGCATGGGAAGGTCGAACTGCCCGGCCGCGTGCGGCCCGGCCGTCTCGTCGGCGCCGGTCGAGTACAGGAAGGTGCCGGCGCAGGCCCTGGCCTCGGCGCCGTTGATCTGGCTCTTGTCGTACAGCTCGAGGTAGTCCCACCGGGCGCCCGGGTTCATGCCCCACCCCACGTGCGACGTGGCGCCGGCGCCCCGGTCGGCGAAGGCGGCGAGGTACGACCGGAACAGGTCGGCGTCGACCCCGTCGCCCGCGATCTCGACGATGTGGCCGTCGACGACGGTGAGCGCGACCGGCCGCTCCACGTAGCGCTTGAAGGTGAGGCTGAGGTCGCCGGGCGCGAGCACCAGGCTGCCCTGCACGGTGCCGGAGCCGGAGCCGGAGCCGGAGCCGGAGCCGGAGTGGGGGTGGGGGTGGGGGTGGGGGTGGGGGTGGGGGTGGGGGTGGGAGCGGGGGAAGGCCAGCACCAGTCCACCCGGCCAGCGGGCCGCCGTGCCCGGTCCGCTCGTCTCCCCGGTCGACCCGGCCCGGGGTGCGCCGGTGAGGTCGACGCGCAGGTCGGTGCCCGACGGTGAGGTGACGCGCAGGGTGCTCGCGGCCTCCAGCCGGTCGAGGGCTCGGCCCACCCGCTCGGCCAGGCCGGGCTGCGGGAGGAAGCGCTCGAAGCACTCCGGGTGCTCGTTGGAGATCGTCAGCACCCTCGCGCCGCCCGCCAGGATCGAGGGCAGCTCGGGCGCGTGGAGGAGGCCCTCGACGGTGCAGTCGGCCACGAAGCCGGCGGCGGCCAGCCCCGCGATCACCGCCCGGTTCTGCTGGACCGCCTGGCTGGCGCCGGTGGAGCGGATCGCGACCGGGCCGTGGTTGGGCGGGGTGGGGACCACCACCTGGAAGGCCTGGGCCTGCAGGCTCTCGGCGGCGAGCAGGGCCGTCTCCACCAGCTCGGGCCGGCTGGCCGACTCCGACAGCACGGCCACCAGCTCCCCGGGGTGCACACCGCAGCGCTCGTACTGCTCGGCGAACACCTTGATCCAACGCCACTCGGCCATGGGCCCAGTCTCCCGCGTCGGCCCACCGGGGCCGGCGCCGTGATCGACGGACGGTCCGAGTCCCCCTCCCGCCCGGCTCGGGGCCCGGGCGGGCCGGGTACGTTGGGGCGCGAACGACCAGCCAGGGGGAGGGACCGGCGTGCGGATGGCCAACGTGGGTGGGCGGGCGTCACTCGTCGTCGACGGCCGGGTGGTCGACGTCGAGCGGGCCAGCGGGGGCGAGCTGTCATCCGACCCCATGGTCGTCACCGACCTCGCGGTCCACCCCCGGCTGCGCGAGCTGCTCGCCGCGGCCGAGCCCTGGAACCTGCCCGAGCTCGACCCCACCCACCTCGGTCCCCCCGTGCCGAGGCCCGGCAAGATCGTCGCCGCCGCCCTCAACTACCGCTCGCACGCCGAGGAGTCGCGGCTGAGCATCCCCGACGAGCCCCACGTGTTCGCCAAGCTCACGAGCTGCGTCGCCGGCCCCTTCGACCCCATCGTGGTGCCGGCCGGCCGGGATCAGGTCGACTTCGAGGCGGAGATCGTCGTCGTCGTCGGCCGCACCATGAAGGCGGTGGCGGAGCGCGACGTCTGGAGCCACCTCGCCGGCGTCACCTGCGGTCAGGACGTCTCCGACCGGGGCGAGCAGTTCCGCCCCCCGGCCAGGCAGTTCACGCTGGCCAAGAGCTACGACACCTTCGGTCCGATCGGCCCGGTGCTGGTCTCCCCCGACGCCCTGGACGACCGTGACGACATCGGCATCGTGGGCCGGGTCGACGGCGCCGAGCTGCAGCGGAGCTCGAGCAGCGACCTGATCTTCTCCGTCCCGGCGCTGCTGGCGTGGCTGACGCGATTCGTCACGTTCCATCCCGGCGACCTGGTCTTCACCGGCACCCCCGGCGGGGTCGGGGAGAGCCGCACCCCGCCGGTGTTCCTGCGCCCGGGCATGGTGGTGGAGACCGAGATCCCGGGCGTGGGGGTCATGCGCAACCCGGTGGTCGCCGGCTGAGGGTGGTCGCCGGCTCGTTGCGGCGCCGCCAGGTGGACGGCGTGCGGCGGCCTCCGGTGCGCATCACCGCCACCTCTGGTCTCCCTCCTCGAGGATCGGGGCGCCGATCGGGCGCGTCGGCCGGGCCGCCCGGGCGCGTGCCACCAACAGGTCGGTGACCCGCCGGGTGAGGCCCGGGGCCGCGCCGGCCACCACCCGCAGCACCCTCGTGGACGGGTCGGGCACGATCACGCACCGACGGCGCTCGATGCCGTCGACGATCGCCGCCGCGACCCGCTCGGCCGACAGGGGCCTGATGGAGCCCGAGAGGGCGACCAGCTCGGGCGGCTTGAGGGGCGCCTCACCGTGCAGCATCGGCGTGTCGACGTCGGGCGGGTAGGCGACCGCCACCTGCACCCCGTGGGGTCGCAGCTCCACGCCCACCGTCTCGGCCAGCCCACGCACGGCGTACTTGGTGGGGCCGTAGGCGGAGTAGCCGAACACGCCGAGCAGGCCCGCGGCCGAGGAGATGCACACGATGCTGCCGTGACCGCGGCGCACCATGCCGGGGGCGACGGCGCGGATGGCGTGGAGCGTGCCGAAGTAGTTCACGTCCATCTGCCGGTGGAACTCGGCCTCGGGGAGGGCGGCGAAGTGGCCCGGCCGGGTGACGCCGGCCGACGCCACCAGGATGTCGGTGGGTCCCTGCGTCGCCTCCAGCGCCGTGATCGCCGCGGCCAGCGCCACCCCGTCGGCGACGTCGGCGGAGGCGGTCGCGAAGGGCGCCCCCGCCCCGGGGGCGCAGCGGGCCGCGGCGGCGAGCCGCCCGGGGTCGCGGGCAACGAGCGAGACGGCCGCCCCGCGCCCGGCGAGGGCCCGCGCCGTGGCCAGGCCGATGCCGCTCGAACCGCCGGTGACCACGGCGTGCGCCCCGGCCAGTCGGAACCGCTCCCCCATGGCCCCTCCTCTGCGGCGCTCCCGGTGCGGACTGTAGGGGCCCGCTGCCAGACTGGCGGTGTCATGGCTCGACCCCGGATCGCCGCCGACCGTCGGGCGCTGGCGATCGGTGACGACGCAACCGCCCCGGGCTTCGTGGGCGAGCGCCTGTCCGAGCGCGGGATCGAGGTGGTGGTCGCGGTGCGGGGTGGTCCCGAGCCCCTCCCGTCCCTCGACGGCTTCGACGTGCTCGTGCCCCTCGGGTCGGTGTGGTCGGTCGACGATCCCGCCTTCGCCTGGTGGATGGACACCGAGCTCGCCACCATCCGGGCCGCCGTCGAGGCCGGCCTGCCCGTGCTCGGGATCTGCTTCGGCGCGCAGGCCATGTCGGCGGCGCTGGGCGGCGTGGTCGGCCGGGCCGCACGGCCGGAGATCGGCTGGTACACGGTGGAGTCCGACGTGCCCGACGTGATCCCGCCCGGCCCGTGGTTCGAGTGGCACGGCGACACCTTCACCGTCCCCGACGGGGCCGTGGAGCTGGCCCGGAGCCCGGTCGGCCCGCAGGCCTTCCGGGTCGGGCCCCATCTCGCGGTGCAGTTCCACCCCGAGGTCACCGGGGAGATCCTGCGCTCGTGGGTTATCGACGGTCACGGCGAGCTGAGCCGGGAGAACCTCGACGGCGCCGCCATCCTGGCCGCCGGCGAGCGGCACCTGCCGGTGGCCCGGCTCGCGTGCCACCGGCTCGTCGACCACTTCCTCGACTCGGCGTTCGGGTGAGCCCGGGCTCCGTGCCGCGACCCCGTCGGGCCCCGGTCGCCGTCAGGCCGGGGCGTCGGGCCCGCCGCTCCCCTCGTCGGCGGGCGCGCCCACCTGCAGGCGGCGCCACCGGGGGAGGACGCTGAAGGGCACGGCCACGGCCTCGGGGTCCTCCCCCTCCTGGCGGATCCTCGCCGGGTCGGCCTGCCCCAGGAACCGCCCGGCCTCGACGAGGTAGTCGACCCGCTCGGGGTCGAGGCCCATCACCATGGTGGCGGTGACGTCGGTGGCCACAGGGTCGTTGCCGAACACGAGCACCCCCGCGTCGACGGGCGTTCCCTTGATCGGGCCGTCGCCCTCCATGCCCACGATCCCGTCGACGATGGCGTAGGCCGGCCGCACCGCGCCGGTGATGTCGAGGATGCTCTGGGCGATGCCGGCCCAGTGCAGCACGTTCTTGGGCCACCCGTAGAGGCGGCTCGGCATGGTGCCGAAGAGGTTCTTCATCGACAGCGTCACCCCGGCCCAGTGGTGGGTCTTCATCTTGGGCATGGAGATCACGACGTCGGCGCCCAGGACCGGCTCCGGCAGCCACAGGTCGCGCAGCCCCGTGTAGTGGCTCTCGAGGCGCCGCGGTGCCATGGCCGCGGTGTTGAGGTCGGTGAAGGGCGCCTCGACGGCTCCGAGGGCGTCGGCCAGGCCCGACGTCGCGACCACGAACTCGGTGTCGCGGCGGTGCCCGGGACCCTCGCCCACGACCACGTCGACCGCGCCGAGCCGGCGCACCGCGACGACCGCGGCCGCCACCAGGCGTGGGTCGGTGTTGATCACGGTGCCGGCGTCGTACTCCACCAGGTTCGGCTTGAGCAGCACCGAGCGTCCCCGGAGATCGGCGCCGACGGCGCGCAGGCCGTCCGACACCGTGCCCTCGAGGTCGCCGGTGTACGACGCCGCCGGGAGCACGGCCACCCTGCTGGCGCCCGGCGGCGGGAAGGCCCGGGCGTCCCACGGCTCGTGCTCGCCGCGGAGCAGCCGGGCACCCACCAGGCCCACGGCGGCCACGCCCAGGCCGACCTCGGCCGATCGCAGCAGGAACGTCCGCCGGCTCACCGGGGTCACGACGGGATCCTCAGCCGGTCGAGCCGGGGGCCGGTGGCGATGGCGGCCCAGGCCAGGGCCACCACGTCGTCGAGGAACGCCGTGGCCGCATAGCGCTCGGCCAGGGCCACCTCGACCTCCGTGACGTCCTCGCCCAGCAGGCGGAGCGCGGCCGCGGCCTGGGCCAGCGTGAGCCCGCCCTGCTCCCGGCGCCACAGGCCCTGGAGCACGTCGACGCCGCGCCGGGTGAGATCGCCCGGCGATCCCTGCAGGCCCAGCAGGGCGACGGCGGTGGTCTGCCCGAAGGGCTCGAGCTCCTCGGCCAGCACCACGCGGTTGCCGTAGTTCCACCCCCCGCCGACGCACTCCCTGTCGGCGAGGGTGCCGACGGCGTCGTCGATCGCCAGCCGGGCGGTGGGCCGGAGCCGGCGCAGAGCGAGCAGCGCCCGCGACGTGGGCTCCACCCAGGCGAACGTCTGCGGTGTCCACCCCCAGCCCTGCACCTCCTCGCTGTGCGGGGTGGCCTCGTTCGAGGGGAACAGCCCGGCGCGGCTCGCGACGAGGTGGTCGAGGGCCCGCTCGCGAGCCGGCCCCGGCGGCAGGGCCAGGGCCCCCAGGGCGGTGGACGAGTCGTTGCGGACCCGGCCCTCGATCAGGCCGAAGGCCCCGTCGGGCCGTTGGTCCGCCTCGAGCCAGGCCCGGCCCCGGGCGTCGTCGAGCGCGAGGCAGGCCAGCGCGGTGGGCTCCGCCTCGGCCGGCGCGCCCGGCCTGGGGCCCCAGCCGCCGACGGGGGAGCGGGCCGCGCCCAGCGCGGCGAGGAAGGTGTCGTGGATGGCCCTGCGCACCGCTCGCCAGTATCGCCGTGACCACCGGCCGAGCGGTGGCAGCCGGCGGGTAGGCTCCGGCGGCCACGCACCTCGTCCACGGGGAGAGCAGGGGGATGAGCGAGCCGACCATCGAGGACTACTACTCGGAGAAGCGCACCTTCCCGCCCCCGGACGGGTTCGCGCGGGCCGCGCTCGTGTCCGACACGCACCTGTACGACGAGGCCGCGGCCGACTACCAGGGGTTCTGGGCCCGCCAGGCCGCCGAGCTGCTCGACTGGGCCACCGACTGGCACACGATCTGCGAGTGGGACCTCCCCTTCGCCAGGTGGTTCGTGGGCGGCACCCTGAACGTGAGCCACAACTGCCTCGACCGCCACGTGGCGGCCGGCCGGGGCGACAAGGTGGCCTTCCACTGGGAGGGTGAGCCCGGCGACACCCGCACCATCACCTACGCCGGCCTCCTGGGCGAGGTGCAGCGGTTCGCCAACGTCCTGAAGGGCCTGGGCGTGCAGCGCGGCGACCGGGTGAACATCTACCTCCCGATGATCCCCGAGCTGGCGGTGGCCATGCTGGCGTGCGCCCGCATCGGCGCGGCCCACTCGGTGGTGTTCGGCGGGTTCTCCTCCGACGCCCTGGCCGACCGCATCAACGACGCCGAGGCCACGGTGCTGATCACCGCCGACGGCGGGTGGCGTCGGGGCAGCATCGTGCCGCTCAAGGCCAACGCCGACGTGTCGCTGGTGAGCACCCCGTCGATCGAGCACGTGGTGGTGGTGCGGCGGACCGGCCAGGACGTCCACATGGAGCGGGGCCGCGACCGCTGGTGGCACGAGCTGATGGCCGACGCCGAGCGTGCGTGCCCGGCCGAGCCCGTCGACGCCGAGCAGCTGCTGTTCCTGCTGTACACCTCGGGCACGACGGCCAAGCCCAAGGGGATCATGCACACCACCGGCGGCTACCTCGCCCAGGTGGCGTTCACCCACAAGTACGTCTTCGACCTCCACGCCGACACCGACGTCTACTGGTGCGCCGCCGACATCGGGTGGGTCACGGGCCACAGCTACATCGTGTACGGGCCCCTCGCCAACGGTGCCACCAGCGTCATGTACGAGGGAACCCCCGACTTCCCGGCCCGCGACCGGTGGTGGGACATCGTCGAGCGGTACGGGGTCACGATCCTCTACACAGCGCCCACCGCCATCCGGACGTTCATGAAGTGGGGGACCAAGGAGCTCGAGAAGCACGACCTGTCGTCCCTGCGCCTCCTCGGCAGCGTGGGTGAGCCCATCAACCCCGAGGCGTGGATGTGGTACCAGGAGCACGTCGGTGGCGGCCGGTGCCCCGTCGTCGACACGTGGTGGCAGACCGAGACCGGCGGGATCATGATCAGCCCGCTGCCCGGCTGCACCACCACCAAGCCCGGCTCGGCCACGTTCCCGCTGCCGGGCATCGGCGCCGACGTGGTCGACGACGAGGCCCATGTGGTCGAGCGGGGCGGCGGCTACCTCACGCTCACCCGGCCGTGGCCGTCGATGCTCCGGGGCATCTGGGGTGACCCCGAGCGCTACCGCGACACGTACTGGAGCCGGTTCCCCGGCCGCTACTTCGCCGGCGACGGCGCCAAGGTCGACGACGACGGCTACCTCTGGCTGCTGGGTCGGGTCGACGACGTCATGAACGTGTCCGGTCACCGCATCTCGACCACCGAGGTCGAGTCGAGCCTCGTCGCGCACCCTACGGTCGCCGAGGCCGCCGTGGTGGGCGCCAAGGACGACCTGACCGGCCAGGCGATCATCGCCTTCGTCACGCTGGTCGGTGGCATCGACGCCGACGCCGAGCACGGCGAGGCGCTCCGCGCGCACGTGGCCAAGCACATCGGCCCGATCGCCCGGCCGAAGACGATCGTCTTCACCCCCGACCTCCCCAAGACCCGCAGCGGCAAGATCATGCGCCGGCTGCTCCGCGACGTGGCCGAGGGCCGTGATCTCGGCGACACGACCACGCTGGCCGACGCCTCGGTGGTGGACGAGATCCGCACCCGAGCCACGATCTCGCCCCAGGAGGGCTGACCGCCTCCGGGCCGGTCGTCGCCGTGGAGGTCCCCGACCACTACCGCTGGAGGGCCGGGCCCGTCGGCACGGGCGCGGCGGTGGTGTTCGACCTCGACGGCGTGCTCTCCGACGCGGCGGGGCGCCAGCACTACCTCGACGAGGGGCGCAAGGACTGGGAGGCCTTCTTCGCGGCGTGCGGCGACGACCCCCTCATCGACGAGGTCGCAGCGCTGCTGCACCTGCTGCAGGAGCACCTGGTCGTGATCCTGCTCACGGCCCGGCCCATCCGGGTCCAGCCGGCCACCCTCGCCTGGCTGCACCGCTACGACCTGCGCTGGGACCTGCTGATCATGCGGGAGTACGGCGACTACCAGGCGTCCACCACCTTCAAGCAGCGCACCGTGGGGGAGCTGCGCGAGCTGGGCTTCGACCTCCAGCTCGCCTTCGAGGACGACCGTCGCAACGTCGACATGTTCCACGCCGAGGACGTGCCCTGCGTGTACATCCACTCCGGCTACTACGACCGGTAGCGCCGTGCGGATCGCCAGCGCCGACGACTGGTTCGAGGTCACTCCGCTGGCCGACGGCGTGACCCACGTCCACGAGCCGCACATCAAGGCCTTCTACCGCTGCAACGTCTGGCACGTGCGGGGCCGCGACCGCGACGTGCTCGTCGACTCGGGCATGGGGGTGGTCGGCCTGCGCCAGCAGGTGGCCCGGCTCGCCGAGCGGCGGGTGCTGGCCGTGGCCACGCACACCCACTTCGACCACATCGGTGCCCACCACGAGTTCGCCGAGCGGGCCGTCCACCGGGCGGAGGCCCCGTTGCTGGCGGCGCCGGGCCGGGCGGCGACCCTCGCCGAGCCGTTCGTGACCGACGACATGTTCGACCGGCTCCCCCCGGGGGGCTTCCGCTCCGATCGCTACCAGGTAACGCCTGCACCGGCGACCCTGCTGCTCGACGACGGCGACGTCGTCGACCTGGGCGACCGGCACCTGGAGGTGCTCCACGTCCCCGGCCACTCGCCGGGGGGCATCGCGCTGTGGGAGGAGCGGACCGGGATCCTGTTCTCCGGGGACACCGTGTACGACGGCGAGCTCCTCGATGACCTCCCCGGCTCCGACGTCGATGCCTACGTGCGCAGCATGGAGCGGCTCCGCGCCCTGCCGGTGCGGGTCGTGCACGGCGGTCACCTCCCGAGCTTCGGCCGGGCGCGCTTCGTGGAGCTGATCGACGCCTACCTGGCGGCGCGCTCGCGCCCCTGAGCGGCGCGACGACGCCCCGCCGCAGCGGGGCGTCGAGGTTGGTGGTGGGCCGGGAAGGATTCGAACCTCCGTAGCCGAAGCGGCAGGTTTACAGCCTGCTCCCTTTGTCCACTCGGGCACCGACCCAGGATCGGTCACGATAGCGTCTCGTCATGCCCAGCTTCGACGTGGTGTCCGAGGTGGACAAGCAGGAGGTGCGCAACGCCGTCGACCAGGCGCAGCGGGAGCTGGCCAACCGGTTCGACTTCAAGGGCACCGACTCGAGCATCGAGCAGACCGACCTCCAGCTCACCCTGCGGTCGGGCACCGAGGACCGGCTGCGCGCCGTGCGCCAGGTGCTCGAGGAGAAGCTGGTGAAGCGGGGCGTCTCCCTGAAGGCTCTCGACTACGGCAAGGTGGAGGAGGCCTCGGGCGGCGCCGTCCGGCAGGTCGCCACCCTGCAGGCCGGCATCTCCGCCGACAAGGCCCGTGAGCTGAACCGGTTCCTGAAGGACCTGGGCCTCAAGGGCGTCCAGTCCCAGACCCAGGGCGATCAGCTGCGGGTGACGGGCAAGAAGAAGGACGACCTGCAGGCGGTGATCGCGGCGCTGAAGGGCGGCGACTTCGGGATCGCCCTGCAGTTCACCAACTTCCGAGACTGAGCGCGCCCGGGCACCGGCTCGCGCCGGGCGCGGTCACAGCATCCGCTGCATGAGCACCACGTCGAGCCAGCGGTTGCGCTTGCGGCCCACCTCGCGCTCCACGCCCACGATCTCGAACCCCAGGGAGCGGTGGAGCGCGATCGACGCCTCGTGGCCCCCCACGATCCGGGCGACGACGGTGTGGAAGCCGTGCGCCCCGGCGAGCCGCACGAGCTCGCTCAGGATGGCCCGGCCGACGCCCCGGCCCTGCTGGTCGCGCCGCACGTACACCGAGTCCTCCACCGTGGTGGAGTAAGCGGGGCGGTCGCGGTAGGGGGACAGCGACCCGAAGCCGACCACCTCGCCGCTGTCGTCCACGGCGACGACGGCGGCGTGGGCACCCGAGCGCCGCTGGATCCACGCCCGCTGCTCGTCCCGGCTGCGGGGCACCAGGTCGAAGGTGACCGTCGACGTCTCGACCTCGAGGTTGTAGATCGCCCGGATCGCCTCGGCGTCGGAGAGCGTGGCCCGGCGGAGCTCGAGGGGCATGGCCGGGCACGCTACCGGGTGCCTGCCGGCCTCCAGGGGCGTGAGCAGGTGAGCAGGTGAGCAGGTGAGCAGGTGAGGCGGCGGCGCTGCGGCCCTCAGGTGCGCGACCAGGTCGGTCCGTCGGCCGGGCCCACCGACTGCTGCCCGGGGCTCCGGGGCGCGCCCGGCCCGTAGGGGCCCGGCTGGGCCCGAACGTGCTCGAACGCCGAGCCACCCGCGGCGGCCGGCGGTGCGAACGAGCCCGAGGGCCCGCCCGGCTCCACCAGCAGGAGGTCGCCGGTGAGCGCCTCCAGCCGGGCCCACTCGACCACCTGGTCGTCCTCGGTGAGCAGCAGCAGCTGCGGCCGCCCCGCCAGCCGGCTGACGAGCCCCAGCAGCTCCAGCTTGGTGGGGGTCTCGACGTGCACGAACGGGTCGTCGAGCACCAGCGGGAGGCTCACGCCCTGCGTGCCGAAGCAGTCGGCCCGGGCCAGCCGGGACACGAGCAGCCGGGTCATCGCGCCTCGCCGGGTGCCGTCGGGCACGGGTACGTCGCCGTCGGCGCCGGCGAGGGCCAGGATCTCCACGCGGTGCTCGAGGGCCCAGTCGGCCTCGACGCCACCGGCCATCTCCCGCCAGGCCCGCTGGGCGTCGTCCCGCCGCTCGGCCGCGTAGGCGAGCAGCCGCTGCTGCTCGCCGGCCGAGAGCATCCGCTGCAGGCGGCGCAGCTGCGAACCGAGATAGGAGGTGACGCCGGCCTCGCTGATGGCCCTCTGCTCGGCCTCCTCGGCGGCGATGGCCCGGCGCCGGAACAGGATCGACGCGACCAGGGCGAACACCGAGATCGCGACCAGGGCCAGCCCCAGCGGCGACTCCTCGGCCACCACCGGGATCGTGGCGATGGCGGCGACCGCGCCGATCAGGAGCGACCGGTACCCCGACCCCTCGCTGCGGCGCCGGGCCTTCTCGGCCTCGAGGTGGGCCTTCTCGATGCGCTCGAGCAGCTCGACCCGCTCGGGGGCGCTCGAGAAGGTCTCCTCCAGCTCCCGCAGGTAGGCCCGGGTGTCACGGACCCGCTCGGCCGAGGCCCAGAGGCGGTCCTGCTCCACCCCGGCCAGGGCGACCAGGGCCCGCTCGTGACGCTCGGCGGCGTCGACGTCGCCCGAGATGATCCGCAGGCGGCGCCGGGCCTGGTTCTCGTCGAGGCCCACCCGGTCGAGCAGGTCGATGCGGCCGTCGTGGCGGCGGAAGTCGTCGCTGACGTCGGTCGTGGTCGCCGCGTCGACGACCTTGCCGGCGGCGTCGGCGGGCCGGTAGACGGAGAGGTGGCGGTTGTCGTCGTCGACCAGCTGCAGGTGCACGCCCCCGCGGGAGCCGGCCATGGCCCCCAGGAGCTCACCGAGCAGGCTGTCGCGCTCCACCCGTCCCACGCCGGCGATGACGGTGAGCTGCGGGTGGAACTCGAGGGTGACCGGGGTGGGCCCGCCCTCGAAGATCAGGCGCTCGTACCTCACCCCCCCAGGATCGGCCGCACGAGTCGGCGACTTGAGGCTGGGCCGTGCACCGTCGCTATCATGCTTCGGTTCCGGCGCCGGTCGCCGGGCGGGCCCTCTTAGCTCAGTCGGCAGAGCACAGCCATGGTAAGGCTGGTGTCGTGGGTTCGATTCCCACAGAGGGCTCTCGGCCCCCACCCCCCGGACCCCGGACACCGGATGCCGGACACGGGACACGGGAAGCGGGGGCCGTCGTGCGTCGGCTCCGGCCGTGCGCCAGGGCGGCGTAGCTCAGTCGGTCAGAGCACTCGGCTCATAATCGAGTTGTCGTGGGTTCGAGTCCCACCGCCGCTACCAAGCACCAACCATCGGCGCCTCGCCGGTGCCGCCCGTCGTGTGTGAACACCGAATCGCCTGGGAGCGAAGACCCGTCGTGAGCGAGGACCCGTCGTGAGCAAGGCCAGGTTCGAGCGGACCAAGCCGCACGTGAACATCGGCACCATGGGCCACATCGACCATGGCAAGACCACGCTGACGGCTGCGATCACGAAGGTGCTCGCGGATGCGAATCCGGGGGTGTCGTTCACGCCGTTCGATCAGATCGACAAGGCGCCGGAGGAGAAGGCGCGGGGGATCACGATCTCGATCGCGCACGTGGAGTACGAGACGGACAACCGGCACTACGCGCACGTGGACATGCCGGGGCATGCCGACTACATCAAGAACATGATCACGGGTGCGGCTCAGGTGGACGGGGCGATCCTGGTGGTGTCGGCGGCGGATGGTCCGATGCCTCAGACGCGTGAGCACGTGCTGTTGGCCCGTCAGGTGGGTGTGCCGTACATCGTGGTGGCGTTGAACAAGGCCGACATGGTGGACGATCCGGAGCTGTTGGATCTGGTGGAGCTGGAGGTTCGGGAGCTTCTGAGCGAGTACGAGTTCCCGGGTGATGATGCGCCGGTGGTGCGGTTGTCGGCGTTGAAGGCTCTGGAGGGTGATCCGGAGTGGACGCCGGGGATCTTGGAGCTGATGGCGGCGTGCGACGAGTTCATCCCGGAGCCGGAGCGGGATCTGGACAAGCCGTTCCTGATGCCGATCGAGGATGTGTTCACGATCACGGGTCGGGGCACGGTGGTGACGGGCAAGGTGGAGCAGGGCCGGGTGCACGTGGGTGACGAGGTGGAGATCGTCGGGTTGCGTCCGACGCAGAAGACGGTGTGCACCGGGGTGGAGATGTTCCGCAAGCTGCTCGACGAGGGGCAGGCGGGGACAACATCGGGGCGTTGTTGCGGGGACGAAGAAGGAGGAGGTCGAGCGGGGGCAGGTGCTGTGCAAGCCCGGGTCGATCACGCCGCACACGAACTTCGAGGCGCAGGTGTACGTGCTGACGAAGGAGGAGGGTGGGCGGCACAAGCCGTTCTTCAACAACTACCGGCCGCAGTTCTACTTCCGGACGACCGACGTGACCGGCTCGATCAGCCTGCCCGAGGGCACCGAGATGGTCATGCCCGGCGACAACACGCCGATGGTCGTCGAGCTCATCAGCCCCATCGCCATGGACGAGGGCCTGCGCTTCGCCATCCGCGAGGGTGGCCGCACCGTCGGCGCCGGCCGCGTCGTCACGATCGTCAAGTAGGGAGCACCCGATGGCATCCGACAAGCGCGTCAAGGTCACCCTGGAGTGTCAGACCTGCAAGCGGCGCAACTACATCACCATGAAGAACAAGCAGAACGACCGAGAGCGCATCGAGCTGAAGAAGTACTGCCGCTGGGACCGGGTCCACACCGTCCACAAGGAGACGCGCTAGCCCGCCTACGCTCCCCGCATGCCGCTGGCCGAAGCCTCCGCCGCGCCGCCCGACGGTGACCCCGGCGGTTCCGCTCCGGTCGAGCGGCCGATGCCGCCCGACGGCATCGCCGAGCTGGTCGAGGCGGCCCGGCTCGGCGACCACGACGCCTTCGGCTCCCTGGTCCGGGCCACCTACGCCGACACGTACACGCTCGCCGTCCGCCTCACGGGCGACGAGGAGGACGCGCGCGACGTGGTCCAGGAGGCGTACCTGCGGGCCTTCCGCGGCCTCCAGCGGTTCCGCGGCGACGCCCAGTTCTCGACCTGGATGTACCGCATCACCGCGAACTGCGCCTCCACGCACCTGGGCCGGCGTCGCCGCCACCGCCACGAGGCCCTGGCCGACGAGGCCCAGGTGGTCGACCTCCACGTCGACCACGACCCCGTCCTGCGGGCCGACCTCGGCCATCTCCGGGCCCAGCTGGCGGACGCCCTCCGGGAGCTCCCCCCTCGGCTGCGCGCCGTGGTCGTGCTGCGCGACGTGTACGACCTCACCCACGAGGACATCGCCGCCGAGCTGGGCATCTCGGAGTCGGCGGCCAAGGTGCGCCTGCACCGGGCGCGCCGCAAGCTCCGCGAGCACCTGGTCCCCAGGCGTGACGGTGACGAGCCGAGCGAGTCGGCCCGTGCGGTGTCGTGACCGGCGGGCGGCGTCGCGTGCGGTGTGAGGCGGTCGCCGCCCTGCTGCCCGCGGCCGCCGACGGCACGCCGATCTCCGACCCGCGCGCCCGCCAGCACGTGGAGACCTGCCTGCGCTGCCAGGCCGAGCTGGTGCAGTACCGCCGCCTGCTGCGCGCCCTGCGGTCGCTGCGGGCCGAGCGTCTCCAGCCGGCTCCGGGCCTGGTCACCGAGGTGTTGGCGGCGGTCGAGTCGGCCGGTGAGCGCCATGCCGTGCGGGCCCTGCTCCGCGGCCGCCGGGTGGCCTACCTCGGGGGGCTGGCGGCGGCCACGGCCGCCGGCGCGGCGGGGGCGATCGTGCTCACGACCCGGTCCCGCCGGGGCCGCGTGCGCCTCGCCGGTTGACCGCCGCGGGCCGTGGGGCGCCTGGGGGAGGGTGGGGGTGCCCCTGCTATCCTTCCCGGGAACCCCCCCTAGGGCAGTAGCTCAGTTGGTAGAGCACCGGTCTCCAAAACCGGCGGTCGGGGGTTCGAGTCCCTCCTGCCCTGCTCATCCCTGCTGTCACGCCGAGGGTACGACGCCATGTCCATGAACCGAGAGACCAAGCGCATGCTGCAGCGCCAGGGGCAGCTGGGCGCCGACGGTCAGCCCACCGCGGCCCGGCGCGCGGCCCCGACGCCCAAGCCCAAGGAGCAGCGCACGAGCCCGGTGCAGTTCCTGCGCGAGGTGCGGGGCGAACTGCGCAAGGTGGCCTGGCCCACCCGGTCCGAGGTCGTGAACTACTCGATCATCGTGCTGGTCGCCGTGGTCATCCTCACCGCCATGATCGCCGGCCTCGACTGGCTGTTCGGTCAGTCCGTCCTCCGCCTGTACCGCTGATGAGCACCGCCACCCCCACGGACGACGACGACCTGCAGGCCGAGCTGGGGGAGCTCGACGACAACGCGGCCGACGATGCCACCGCCGACGGGCCCGACGACGTGATCGCCGGCGACGTCGTCACCGCCGAGGAGCTCCTCGAGGAGGAGCTCGCCGAGGACGAGGAGCCCGAGGAGAGCCCGTACGACCGGCCGGGCCGGTGGTACGTCGTGCACACCCAGTCGGGGTACGAGAAGAAGGTGAAGCAGAACCTCGAGGCCCGCATCTCCTCGATGAACATGGAGGAGCGCATCTTCGAGGTCGTCATCCCGATGGAGGACGTCACCGAGTTCAAGAACGGCCGCAAGGTGGTCGTCGAGAAGAAGGTGTTCCCCGGCTACCTCCTGGTGCGATGCGACCTCGACGACGACTCCTGGTACGTCGTCCGCAACACGCCCGGGATCACCGGGTTCGTGGGGCAGGGCGCCAAGCCCTCGTCGCTGCCGCGGCGCGACGTGGAGTCGTTCCTCAAGCCCAAGGTCGAGGGGGCCGAGCCGTCCAAGCGCAGCCGGCCCCGCCTCGAGTACGAGCTCGGCGAGAGCGTACGCGTGAAGGAGGGCCCCTTCGCGGACTTCACCGGCCAGATCGCCGAGATCAACGAGGACCAGCTCAAGCTCAAGGTGCTGGTGAACATCTTCGGGCGAGAGACGCCCGTCGAGCTCGAGTTCAGCCAGGTCACCAAGCTCTAGCCCGGCCGTCGCGCGCCGCTCGACTGGCGGAGTGGGGCGGCCAGCGGGCATCATCGAAGGTCGCCGTCGCGCGCTGGTTGCACGGCGCCCGCACCGGAAGGAACGCTCAGACCCATGGCCAAGAAGAAGGTCGCGGCCGTCGTCAAGATCCAGATCCCCGCGGGCAAGGCCACCCCGGCCCCGCCGGTGGGCACGGCCCTCGGGCCCCACGGCGTGGCGATCATGGACTTCTGCAAGGCCTACAACGCCGCCACCGAGTCGCAGACGGGCACCATCGTCCCCGTCGAGATCACGATCTTCGAGGACCGGTCGTTCACGTTCGTCCTGAAGACCCCTCCGACCGCCGTGCTGCTCCGCCAGGCCGCCGGGCTCGAGAAGGGCTCGCAGACGCCGGGCCGCACCCCGGCCGGCACGGTCACCGACGAACAGGTCACCGAGATCGCCAAGACGAAGATGCCCGACCTGAACGCCAACGACCTGGAGGCGGCCAAGGAGCAGATCCTCGGCACCGCCCGGTCGATGGGCATCACGGTCGCCTAGACCGCACCATCGGGGCTCGGCCGGGAGGACCTCGCCCGGCGGCCCACCACCCGTCCACCCACGCACGAGGGAGCCGACATGGCGAAGGGCAAGAAGTACCTGGACGCGAGCCGCCGGTTCGACCGCGAGCAGCTGCACAGCCCCGCGGAGGCCGTCGATCTGGTGAAGGCGCTGGCCTCGGCCGGCTTCGACGAGACCGTCGAGCTGGTGGTGCGGCTGGGTGTCGACCCTCGCAAGTCCGACCAGATGGTGCGGGGCACGGTCGCCCTGCCCGCTGGCACCGGCAAGGACGTGCGCGTCGCCGTGTTCGCCGCGGGCGAGGCCGCCGCCGAGGCCCGCGAGGCCGGGGCGGCGATCGTCGGCGCCGACGACCTGGCGGCCCGGGTGGAGAAGGGCGAGCTCGACTTCGACGTGGCCATCGCCACGCCCGACCTGATGCCCCTGGTGGGCAAGCTGGGGCGGATCCTCGGCCCCCGCGGCCTCATGCCCAACCCCAAGACCGGCACGGTCACCACCGACGTGGGCAGGGCCGTGAGCGAGTTCAAGGGCGGGAAGGTCGAGTACCGCACCGATCGCTACGGGAACGTGCACGTGCCCATCGGCAAGGCCAGCTTCGGCGAGGACGCGCTGCTCGACAACTTCCGGGCCGTCGTCGACGAGCTGCAGCGGGCCAAGCCGGCGGCCGCCAAGGGCCGCTACATGAGGAAGGTGACGGTGGCCTCCACGATGGGACCCGGCGTGAAGATCGACACGTCCAGGCTGCGACCCGAGGTCGAGACCCGCTCCTGACGGGGTACCGGCGGCGGCCCCTGTCAGGTTCGTTGACCTTCCGGTAATCTTCTTCGTATGACGTCCGAACCGGCGCGCCTTCCCCGGGACGATGCGCCCGCCGAGGTCGCGGACGCCCCGCTCCTCGAGCCGGCCACCGACGCCGACCTGGCCGTCGCCCCGGTGCCGCCGGCCTGGAGGCGGGTGGGGCTCCACGGGCCTCGCATCGTCGGTCGGTGGATCCTGCGGAGCGGCAAGCGCATCGCCGTGGCCGTGCTCGGGACCGTCCTGCTCCTGGCCGGCCTGGTGATGCTGGTCCTGCCCGGCCCCGGCTTGCTCGCCATCGTCGCCGGCTTCGCCGTGCTCGCCACCGAGTTCACGTGGGCCGAGCGGGCCCTCGATCGGGCCAAGGACCACGCGGCCCGGGCGGCGGCCAAGGCCCAGGCCACCGTCCGGCGGGCCGGTCGTCGGGGCCGTGGGAGCCCGACCGGAACCGGTGCCGGCCCCGGCCCCGACACCGACACCGACACCGACACCGACACCGGGACCGGCACCGACACCGACACCGAGACCGGGGTGCCCGGCGGGCCCGGATTGCCCGAGGCGGGCCGGACCCCCTAGCATCGTCCGGACAAGCCAACGCTCGCCGCAGACCTCGAGGTCGCGCTCCGGCGCCGAAGGGGCCCCTGACCGGGGTCCGCCCGACGAGGCGATCACCTCCTCCATCCCGGGGTGTTCGTGCCGTGCGCGCGAGCGCCCCGTTTCGCGCCGCCCGTGCGGTGGTGCCCGAGCAACGAGAGAGGAGGTGTCGTGGAGAACCCGAGACCCGAGAAGGTCGCCGTGGTCGACGAGGTGCGGGAGCGCCTGTCGTCGGCCAGTGCCGCCCTCCTCACCGAGTACCGCGGCCTCGACGTGCAGGCGATGGCGCAGCTGCGACGCTCGCTCCGGGAGGCCGGCGGCGAGTACCGGATCTACAAGAACACCCTCGTGCGCTTCGCCGTGCGCGACCTCGGCCTGCAGGGCCTCGAGGCGCTGCTCACCGGGCCCACGGCCATCGCCTTCGTCGAGGGCGACGCCGCCGCCGTGGCCAAGGCCCTGCGCGACTTCGCCAAGGCGCACCCCAGCCTCACGGTGAAGGGCGGTTTCCTCGGGGAGAAGGTGCTCTCCGGGGTCGAGGTCGCCGCCCTCGCCGACCTGCCCCCGCGCGAGGTGCTGCTGGCCCGTCTGGCCGGGGCGTTCGCCGCGCCCCTGCAGCAGTTCGCCGGTCTGCTCCAGGCCCTGCCCCGCAACTTCGCGTACGGCCTGCAGGCCCTCATCGACCAGGGCGGGGCCGGCTCGACGCCGGCCGTGGCCGCTGGCACGGCGACCGCCGTGGCCGAGATGCCCGAGCCCGAGGCCCCCGTGGCCGTGGCCGAGACGCCCGAGCCCGAGGCCCCCGTGGCCGTGGCCGAGGCGCCCGAGTCCGAGGCCCCCGAGCCCGAGGCGCCCGAACCCGAGGCGCCCGTGGCCGAAGCCCCCGAGCCCGAGCCCGAGACCCCCGAGCCCGAGGCCCCGGTGGCCGAGGCTGCTCCCGATGACGCCACCCCCGAGGTGGCCGACGCCCCTGCCGCCGAGGCGGCGACCGACGACGCCGCGGCCTCGGCCGACGCTCCCCAGGAGGACTGACAACCATGCCCACCAAGGACGAGATCCTCGACGCCATCTCCGCCATGACCGTCCTCGAGCTCAGCGAGCTGCTCAAGGACTTCGAGGAGCGCTTCGGCGTGACCGCCGCCGCCCCGGTGGCCGTGGCCGCCGCCGGCGGTGGGGGCGAAGCCGCCCCGGTCGTCGAGGAGAAGGACGAGTTCGACGTCGTGCTCACTGTCACCGGCGAGAAGAAGATCCAGGTCATCAAGGAGGTCCGGGCGCTCACCAACCTGGGTCTCAAGGAGGCCAAGGACCTGGTCGACGGCGCGCCCAAGCCGGTGCTGGAGAAGGTGTCCAAGGAGGACGCCGAGAAGGCGAAGGCCCAGCTCGAAGGGGCCGGTGCCACCGTCGAGCTCAGGTAGCCACCGTCGCTCGCCTCGGGCGGGGTCGCCCGGCCCGAGGCGAGGTGCACCGGGGCCGGCGTCGTTGACAGCCGGGACCGGGCCTCTTACCCTGCCGGGCACCCGCCGGCCCCGGGCCGCGTGCGGGTTGCTTTCTGACGCCTCGGCGCGTACCCTCACGGGTTGCCGTGCGTGCCCGCGTCATGTCCCCGACTTGTGCCCGCTGACCTGCCGCGCCCCGGCATCCGCCCCCGTTCGTCCCGGAGGACCCGTCGTTGCCTTCCCGCACCGCCGTTCGCGAGCGCTACTCCTTCGCCAACCTCGATGAGGTCCTCGATCTCCCTGACCTGATCGCGATCCAGCGCGAGTCCTTCGAGTGGTTCCTCCACCAGGGGCTCGCCGAGACCTTCCGCGACATCAGCCCGATCAAGGACTTCACGGAGACCCTCCAGCTCGAGCTGGAGTTCGACCCCGACGACGAGGACCTGCGCCCGCCGCCCAAGTTCTCGGTCGAGGAGTGCAAGGAGAAGGACATGACCTTCTCCGCGCCCATCTTCGTGCGCGCCCGCTTCATGAACGCCCAGACCGGCGAGATCAAGGAGCAGACGGTCTTCATGGGCGACTTCCCGATGATGACCGACAAGGGCACGTTCATCATCAACGGCACCGAGCGGGTGGTCGTCTCCCAGCTCGTGCGCTCGCCCGGCGTGATCTTCCAGCCCGGCGAGCGCTTCCGCCTCCGGAACCTGGCCAAGCACCAGCTGGTCACCGGCACGATCCACCCCTACCGCGGCGAGTGGATCGAGTTCGACGTCGAGCAGAAGCCCGGCAAGGACGTCACCGCGGGCACCCGCGTCGCCCGCAAGCGCCGCCTGTCCATGTTCGTGCTGCTGCGAGCCCTCGGCTACGACGAGGAGAACGCCCCGGGCTTCCTCGAGAGCTTCGTGCGCCGGTTCGACTTCCTCGAGGGCCAGTGGGAGAAGGACCGCTTCCTCGCTCCCTCCCGGGACGAGGCGCTGGTCGAGATCTACAAGCGCGCCCGGCCGGGCGAGCCGCCCTCGGTCGAGTCGGCCCGGGCCTACTTCAACAACGCCTTCTTCGAGAACCGGCGCTACGACCTGAGCCGGGTCGGGCGATACAAGCTGAACCGCAAGCTCGGGCCCGAGGTCGCCAAGCTGAGCGGCATCTACGCGCTGGGCGCCGATCTCGTCGACGCGCCCGGCGCGGACCAGGACGTGCTGAGCCGTTGCGAGGTCCTGGCCGCGTGCAGCTACCTGCTGCACCTCGCCAAGGGCGAGCCCGGCTACCGCCTCGACGACCAGGACCACTTCGCCAACCGGCGCATCCGCTCGGTGGGTGAGCTCATCCAGAACCAGGTCCGCATCGGCTTGTCCCGCATGGAGCGGGTGGTGCGCGAGCGCATGACCACCCAGGACGTCGAGGCGATCACGCCCCAGACGCTCATCAACATCCGTCCGGTGGTCGCGGCGATCAAGGAGTTCTTCGGCACCAGCCAGCTCTCGCAGTTCATGGACCAGGTGAACCCCCTCTCGGGGCTCACCCACCGGCGCCGCCTGTCGGCACTCGGGCCCGGCGGCCTGTCCCGTGAGCGGGCCGGCTTCGAGGTGCGCGACGTGCACTTCAGCCACTACGGCCGGATGTGCCCCATCGAGACGCCGGAGGGCCCGAACATCGGCCTCATCGGTGCGCTGTCCACGTACGCCCGGGTGAACGAGTTCGGCTTCATCGAGTCCCCCTACCGCAAGGTGGTCGACGGCAAGGTCACCGACGACATCTTGTACCTCGCCGCCGACGAGGAGGAGGAGTACGTCGTCGCCCAGGCCAACGCCCCGCTCACGGCCGACGGCCTGTTCAAGGAGAGCCGGGTCCTCGTCCGCAGGAGCCCGCAGGCCGCGAGCCTCTCCGAGCTGAAGCTCCAGCTCGAGCGCGACGTCTTCTTCGGCGCCACCACCGAGGTCGGCTTCGTGCCGCCCGACGAGGTGCAGCTGATGGACGTGTCGCCGAAGCAGATCGTCTCGGTGGCCACGGCGCTGATCCCGTTCCTCGAGCACGACGACGCCAACCGGGCCCTGATGGGGGCCAACATGCAGCGCCAGGCCGTGCCCCTCCTGCGGACCGAGGCGCCCTACATCGGCACCGGCATCGAGGCCCGGGCGGCCCGCGACGCCGCCGACATGCTCCTGGCGCTCGACGACGGCGCGGTCACCGAGGTGAACGGCGACTCGCTCGCGATCGAGTACGCGAAGCTCGGTCGCAAGGTCCACCGGATCGCCAAGTTCCGTCGTTCCAACCAGGACACCTGCATCAACCAGCGGGTGCTGGTGCGCGAGGGCCAGAGGGTCACGAAGGGCGACGTCCTCGCCGACGGCCCGTCCACCGACCACGGTGAGCTGGCCCTGGGCAAGAACCTCCTCGTGGCCTTCATGCCGTGGGAGGGCTACAACTTCGAGGACGCCATCATCCTGTCGGAGCGGCTGGTCCGCGACGACGTGCTCACCTCGATCCACATCCACGAGCACGAGGTCGACGCCCGCGACACCAAGCTCGGCCCGGAGGAGATCACCCGGGACATCCCGAACCTCTCCGAGGAGATCCTGAAGGACCTCGACGAGCGGGGCATCGTGCGCGTCGGCGCCGAGGTGGGCCCCGGCGACGTGCTGGTGGGCAAGGTCACGCCCAAGGGCGAGACCGAGCTCACCCCCGAGGAGCGCCTGCTCCGGGCGATCTTCGGCGAGAAGGCCCGCGAGGTGCGCGACACCAGCCTCAAGGTGCCCCACGGCGAGTCCGGCAAGGTCATCGACGTGAAGGTCTTCAGTCGCGACGAGCACCACGAGCTGCCCCCCGGCGTGAACCAGCTGGTGCGGGTGTACGTGGCCCAGAAGCGCAAGATCTCCGTGGGCGACAAGCTCGCCGGTCGCCACGGCAACAAGGGCGTGATCTCCAAGATCCTCCCGATCGAGGACATGCCGTTCCTGGCCGACGGCACCCCGGTCGACATCATCCTCAACCCCCTGGGCGTGCCCAGCCGGATGAACGTGGGCCAGGTCCTCGAGGCCCACCTCGGCTACGCGGCCCGCTGGGGATGGGAGGTCGACGGTCGCGCCGCGGTCGGCGACGCGCCGCTGCGCAACACCGAGACGAAGACCCGACCCGTCACCCCGCCGTCGGTGTTCGTCGCCACCCCGGTGTTCGACGGCGCCCACTGGGACGAGGAGGAGGAGGCGGGCCGCCACCCCACCATCAAGCGGGCGCTCGAGCAGCTGCGTCCCGAGTCGGTCGACGGGGTGCGCCTGATCGGCTCGAACGGCAAGACCGAGCTGCAGAACGGCCGCACCGGCGAGCCGTACGACCAGCAGATCACCGTCGGGTACGTCTACATCCTGAAGCTGGCCCACCTCGTGGACGACAAGATCCACGCCCGGTCGACCGGCCCCTACTCGATGATCACCCAGCAGCCCCTGGGTGGGAAGGCGCAGTTCGGCGGGCAGCGCTTCGGCGAGATGGAGGTGTGGGCCCTCGAGGCCTACGGCTCCGCCTACTGCCTGCAGGAGCTGCTCACGATCAAGTCCGACGACGTCCTCGGCCGGGTCAAGGTCTACGAGGCCATCGTGAAGGGCGAGAACATCCCCGAGCCCGGCATCCCGGAGAGCTTCAAGGTGCTCATCAAGGAGATGCAGGCCCTGTGCCTGAACGTCGAGGTGCTCTCCACCGACGGCAAGGAGATCGAGATGCGGGAGCTCGACGAGGACATCTTCCGCACCGCCGAGGAGCTCGGCATCGACCTGAGCCGCCCCGAGCGCGGCAGCGACGAAGAAGACGAGCGCCGCCGCGAGAGGAGCTACTGAGCATCATGCTCGACGTCAACACCTTCGACCAGATCCGGATCGGCCTGGCCACGGCCGACTCGATCCGCACGTGGTCGCACGGCGAGGTCAAGAAGCCCGAGACGATCAACTACCGCACCCTGAAGCCGGAGAAGGACGGCCTCTTCTGCGAGAAGATCTTCGGCCCCACCAAGGACTGGGAGTGCTACTGCGGCAAGTACAAGCGCGTCCGGTTCAAGGGCATCATCTGCGAGCGCTGCGGGGTGGAGGTCACCCGCTCGAAGGTCCGTCGGGAGCGGATGGGCCACATCGAGCTGGCGGCCCCGGTGGTGCACATCTGGTACCTCCGCGGCACGCGCTCGTGGCTCGCGTACCTGCTGGCCGGCATCGAGCCCCGTGAGGAGCTGAAGGCCAAGCAGCTCGAGAAGGTCATCTACTTCGCGGCCAACCTGGTCACCTGGGTCGACGAGGAACGCCGCCACAACGACCTCCCCAACCTGGAGGCCGAGCTGGCCGAGGAGCTCGACGAGATCCGCAAGCAGCTCGAGCTCGACGTCGACCGGCGCTTCAAGGAGCTGGAGAGGGAGGTCGAGGCGCTCGAGGCCGACGGCGCCAAGGACTCCGACCTGAAGGCCCGCCAGCGGGCCGCCGAGAAGGAGGTCGCCGGGCTCCGCGAGCGCCACGAGATGGATCTCGAGATGGTCCAGCGGGCCTTCGACGAGTTCCGCGACCTCTACGCCCGCAAGATCATCGAGGACGAGTTCCTCTGGCGTGAGCTGAAGGACCGCTACGGCGAGTACTTCGAGGGCGGGATGGGCGCCGACGCCATCAAGCAGCTCATCGACCGCATCGATCTCGACGAGGAGGAGCGCAAGCTCCGCGACGCCATCGACCCGCAGGAGGGCCGGCGCCCCCTGTCCGCCCAGCGCAAGCAGAAGGCCATCAAGCGGCTGAAGATCGTGTCGGCGTTCAACCGTCGCGACGACCACGGCCGCCGGGTCAACGACCCGCGCGCCATGATCCTCGACGTCGTGCCGGTGATCCCCCCCGAGCTGCGGCCGATGGTGCAGCTCGACGGTGGTCGGTTCGCCACGTCCGACCTGAACGACCTCTACCGCCGGGTGATCAACCGCAACAACCGGCTCAAGCGCCTGCTCGACCTGCAGGCGCCCGAGATCATCGTGAACAACGAGAAGCGCATGCTCCAGGAGGCCGTCGACGCGCTGTTCGACAACGGCCGCCGCGGCCGGCCGGTGACCGGCCCGGGGAACCGCCCGCTCAAGTCGCTCTCGGACATGCTGAAGGGCAAGCAGGGTCGGTTCCGCCAGAACCTGCTGGGCAAGCGCGTCGACTACTCGGGCCGCTCCGTCATCGTCGTCGGCCCGACCCTGAAGCTCCACCAGTGCGGTCTGCCCAAGCTGATGGCCCTCGAGCTGTTCAAGCCCTTCGTCATGAAGCGGCTCGTCGACACCGAGCTGGCCCAGAACATCAAGTCGGCCAAGCGGATGGTGGAGCGCCGCCGCCCCCAGGTGTGGGACGTGCTCGAGGAGGTCATCAAGGAGCACCCCGTGCTCCTGAACCGGGCCCCCACGCTGCACCGCCTGGGCATCCAGGCCTTCGAGCCGGTGCTGGTGGAGGGCAAGGCCATTCAGATCCACCCGCTGGTGTGCACGGCCTTCAACGCCGACTTCGACGGCGACCAGATGGCCGTCCACCTGCCCCTGTCGGCCGAGGCCCAGGCCGAGAGCCGGGTGCTGATGCTCTCGGCCAACAACATCCTGTCGCCGGCGTCGGGCCGTCCCATCGTCGTCCCGACCCAGGACATGGTGATCGGCGCCTACTACCTCACGGCCGAGCTCCCCGGTGCCGCAGGCGAGGGTCGCGTGTTCCGCCACCGCTGGGAGGCCGAGCGGGCCCTCGACGAGGGCGGCGTGTCGCTCCACGCCCGGATCACCATCCGCGGCGACCGCGACGGCGACGGCAACGCCGCCGACCAGGTGACCACGGTCGGCCGGTGGCTCCTCAGCGAGGCCCTACCCGACGACTTCGGCTTCCTCGTCGACTTCAACCGGCCCGTGCGCAAGCGCGACATGGGCGAGATCGCCGAGCGGCTCTCGGACCGCTACCCGAAGGCCGTGGTGGCGTCGAGCCTCGACGCCATCAAGAACCTCTGCTACCGGTACGCCACGCAGTCGGGTCTCACCATCTCCATCGACGACGTGAAGACGCCCCGCGAGAAGGCGGGCATCCTCGATCGGTACGAGAAGGAGGCCGACAAGGTCGAGACGCAGTTCCGGCGGGGCATCATCACCGACGGTGAGCGGCGCCAGAAGGAGGTCGAGATCTGGACCAACGCCACCGCTGAGGTCCAGTCGGCCATGGAGAAGGCGCTGAAGGCGGAGCCCTTCAACCCCATCGACATGATGGTGGGCTCGGGTGCCCGAGGGAACATGATGCAGGTCCGCCAGATCGCCGGCATGCGCGGCCTGGTGGCCAACCCCCGGGGCGACATGATCCCCCGGCCCATCAAGTCGAACTTCCGCGAGGGCCTGGCGATGCTCGAGTACTTCATCGCCACGCCGGGTGCCCGCAAGGGCCTGGTCGACACCGCCCTGCGGACCGCCGACTCCGGCTACCTCACGCGACGGCTCGTCGACGTGTCGCAGGAGCTCATCATCCGCGAGGTCGACTGCGGCACCAGCCGGGGCCTGTGGATCGAGAACGTCCGCCCCGACCGGGCCGGCCGGCGCTCCTACCTGGAGACCCGGCTGTTCGGCCGCTGCCTGGCCGAGCCGGTCACCCTCTCCGACGGCACGGTCCTCGACCGCGACACCGTGATCGGCGACGCCGAGATGGACGCGTTGCGTGACGACGAGGCCGTCGACACGGTGCGGGTTCGCTCGGTGCTCACGTGCGACACGTCGTTCGGGGTGTGCGGCAACTGCTACGGCCGCTCCCTCGCCACCGGCCGCGAGATCGAGCTGGGCGAGGCCGTCGGCGTGATCGCAGCCCAGTCGATCGGCGAGCCCGGCACGCAGCTCACCATGCGGACCTTCCACACCGGCGGCATCGCCGGCCAGGACATCGCCGGCGGCCTCCCGCGCGTCGTCGAGCTGTTCGAGGCCCGCAGCCCCCGCGGCAAGGCGGTGCTCGCCCGAACCTCGGGGGTGGTGCGGCTGGCCGACGACGAGGGCAAGGGGCGGGTCATCACGATCGTCGGCGACGAGGGCACCGAGGACGTCTACACGGTGCCCACCGGCAGCCGTCTCGAGGTGGTCGACGGCCAGGAGGTGCGGGCCGGCGACGCGCTCGTCGAGGGCCCCCGGGACCCGAAGGAGCTGCTGGAGATCAAGGGTGTCCGCGAGACCCAGCAGTACCTGGTCGAGGAGGTCCAGAAGGTCTACCGGGACCAGGGCGTGTCGATCCACGACAAGCACATCGAGCTGATCGTGCGCCAGATGACCCGCCGGGTGGCCGTGCAGGAGCCCGGTGACTCCGACTTCCTGCCGGGCGAGCGGGTCGACCAGAAGGTCTACGCCGACGTGAACCGGGCCCTTGTCCAGGACGGCAAGGTGCCGGCCGAGGGGCGCCCCGAGCTCATGGGCATCACCAAGGCGTCGTTGGCCACCGACTCGTGGCTGTCGGCGGCGTCGTTCCAGGAGACCACCCGGGTGCTCACCGAGGCCGCCATCGAGTCCAAGAGCGACGGCCTGCTCGGGCTCAAGGAGAACATCATCATCGGCAAGCTGATCCCGGCCGGCACCGGGATGGGTCGGTACCGCGAGTTCGACATCGAGGCCCCCGACTACCAGCCGATGGCGTTCTGGTCCTCCGACGAGCAGAGCCCGGCGGAGTGGCTGGCCAGCCTGCACGGCGGCCGCGACGAGGAGCCCGGGGAGGTGGCGCTGGCCGAGGTCACGCCGCTCTCCCCCGAGGAGTCGGCCGGCTGACGTCCCCGCCACCCGAATTGCCGCGGCGGTGACCGCCGCCGTAACATGCACCGTTCGCCGTCGCCCCGGGTGCGGGGCCGTCGGCGGCCGTTTCGTCCACGTCGAACGCTCCCGAGGTCGGTTCGTGCCCACCATCCAGCAGCTGGTCCGCAAGGGCCGGGAATCCAAGTCCTCGAAGACGAAGACCCCTGCCCTGAAGGGGGCCCCGCAGCGACGGGGTGTGTGCACGCGCGTCTACACGAACACCCCGAAGAAGCCGAACTCGGCCCTGCGCAAGGTGGCCCGCGTGCGGCTCACCAGCGGCATGGAGATCACGGCCTACATCCCCGGCGAGGGCCACAACCTGCAGGAGCACTCGATCGTGCTCGTGCGCGGCGGCCGCGTGAAGGACCTGCCCGGCGTTCGCTACAAGATCATCCGCGGCACCCTCGACACCTCGGGCGTCCGCGACCGCAAGCAGGCCCGCAGCCGCTACGGCGCCAAGAAGGAGAAGTAGCCGTGCCCCGCAAGGGTCCCGCCCCCCGCCGAGAGCTCATGCCCGACCCCATCTACCGGTCGGTCCTCGTCACCCAGGTCGTGAACAAGGTGCTGCAGCGGGGCAAGCGCACGGTCGCCGAGCACATCGTCTACGAGGCGCTCGACACCATCCAGGAGAAGACCGGCAACGACCCGGTGGCCACCCTCAAGCGGGCCATCGACAACGTGAAGCCGCCCCTCGAGGTGCGCAGCCGCCGGGTGGGCGGCGCCACGTACCAGGTGCCGGTCGAGGTCCGGCCACGCCGGGCCAACACGCTCGCCATCCGTTGGGTGGTCGGCTACGCCCGCCAGCGGCGGGAGAAGACCATGGCCCAGCGACTCGCCAACGAGCTGCTCGACGCGGCCAACGGCGTCGGTGCCGCGATCAAGCGCAAGGACGACCTCCAGAAGATGGCCGAGTCGAACAAGGCCTTCGCCCACTACCGCTGGTAGGCGGCGCCCCGCGGGCCGCCGCCGCGCCCGCGACCGACCGATGACCGACCGAAGACCGGACGAGAAGTGACGCGCCATGGCTGACGGCCCTGCCATCCGAGAGTTCCCGCTGAGCCGGACCCGAAACATCGGGATCATGGCCCACATCGACGCGGGCAAGACCACGACGACGGAGCGGATCCTCTACTACACGGGCCGCACGTACAAGATCGGCGAGGTCCACGAGGGCGCAGCCGTCATGGACTGGATGGTCCAGGAGCAGGAGCGGGGGATCACCATCACGTCCGCCGCCACCACCTGCCGGTGGAAGGACACCTGGATCAACATCATCGACACCCCTGGCCACGTCGACTTCACCGTCGAGGTGGAGCGCTCGCTCCGGGTGCTCGACGGCGCGGTCGCGGTGTTCGACGCCGTCGCCGGCGTGGAGCCCCAGACCGAGACCGTCTGGCGGCAGGCCAACAAGTACCGGGTGCCGCGCATCTGCTTCGTCAACAAGATGGACCGGATCGGCGCCGACTTCTACCAGGCCGTCGAGAGCATCAAGGACCGCCTCGAGGCCGTCGTCGCGGTGATCCAGCTGCCGGTGGGCGCCGAGGGCCACTTCCGGGGCGTCGTCGACCTGCTCGACATGAGGGCCCTCCTCTGGGACGAGGCCGGCCTGGGCGACGACTGGGAGACCGTCGACATCCCCGACGACCTCGTCTCCGAGGCCGAGACGTGGCGCCACGAGCTCATCGACGTCCTCAGCCAGCACGACGACAACCTGCTCGAGAAGTTCATCGGCGACGAGGAGATCAGCGCCGCCGACCTGCGCACCGCCCTGCGGGCCGCCACCATCGACAACGAGGTGGTCCCGGTGATGTGCGGCTCGGCGTTCAAGAACAAGGGCGTGCAGCCGCTGCTCGACGCCGTCATCGACTACCTGCCCTCGCCGCTCGACCTCCGGCCCGTGCAGGGGTTCGACCTCAAGGGCATCGAGCACCTCGAGCGGGCCCCGTCCGACGACGAGCCCTTCTCGGCGCTGGCGTTCAAGATCATGAGCGACCCCTACGTGGGCAAGCTCACGTACTTCCGCGTGTACAGCGGCAAGCTCACCGCCGGCTCCCAGGTGCTCAACACCACCAAGGACCGCAAGGAGCGGATCGGCCGCATCCTCCAGATGCACGCCAACCACCGTGAGGACAAGGACGCCGTCTTCACCGGCGACATCGTCGCCGCCGTCGGCCTCAAGCACACGACCACCGGCGACACGCTCTGCGAGCCCGGCCACCCCTTGATCCTCGAGTCGCTCGAGTTCCCCGAGCCGGTCATCCACGTGGCCGTCGAGCCCAAGACGAAGGCCGACCAGGACAAGCTGGGCAAGGCCCTCTTCGCGCTCTCCGAGGAGGACCCGACGTTCCAGGTGCGCACCGACGAGGAGACCGGCCAGACCGTGATCTCGGGCATGGGCGAGCTGCACCTCGAGGTGCTGGTCGACCGCATGCTGCGCGAGTTCAAGGTCGACGCCACGGTGGGCAAGCCGCAGGTGGCCTATCGCGAGACCATCTCCAAGCCGGTGACCAAGGTGGTCTACCGCCACGTGAAGCAGACCGGCGGTGCGGGCCAGTTCGCCCACGTGGTGATCGATCTCGAGCCCACCGGTCCGGGCGGCGGCTACGAGTTCATCGACAAGATCAGCGGCGGGCGGGTGCCCCGGGAGTTCATCCCGGCGGTCGACCAGGGCATCCAGAGCGCCCTCGACGCCGGCGTGCTCGCCGGCTACACCACCGTCGACGTCCGGGCGATCCTCACCGACGGCTCGGCCCACGACGTCGACTCCTCGGAGATGGCGTTCAAGATCGCCGGTTCGATGGCCTTCAAGGAGGCCGCCCGTCGGGCCGGGCCGGTGCTCCTCGAGCCGATCATGGCCGTCGAGGTCGTCACCCCCGAGGACTACATGGGCGACGTGATCGGCGATCTGTCGAGCCGCCGGGGCAAGGTCGAGGGCATGGAGCAGCGGGGCAACAGCCAGGTGGTGCGGGCCACCGTGCCGCTGTCGGAGATGTTCGGCTACGCTACCGACCTTCGGTCGCGCACCCAGGGTCGCGCGACCTACACGATGCAGTTCCACTCCTACCAGCAGGTCCCCGACTCGATCTCGAAGGAGATCGTGGCCCGGGTCCGAGGCGAGTAGCGAAGCACCCTCCCTCAGAAAGGAACCAGGGGACAGCCATGAGCAAGGCCAAGTTCGAGCGGACCAAGCCGCACGTGAACATCGGCACCATGGGCCACATCGACCATGGCAAGACCACGCTGACGGCTGCGATCACGAAGGTGCTCGCGGATGCGAATCCGGGGGTGTCGTTCACGCCGTTCGATCAGATCGACAAGGCGCCGGAGGAGAAGGCGCGGGGGATCACGATCTCGATCGCGCACGTGGAGTACGAGACGGACAATCGGCACTACGCGCACGTGGACATGCCGGGGCATGCCGACTACATCAAGAACATGATCACGGGTGCGGCTCAGGTGGACGGGGCGATCCTGGTGGTGTCGGCGGCGGATGGTCCGATGCCTCAGACGCGTGAGCACGTGCTGTTGGCCCGTCAGGTGGGTGTGCCGTACATCGTGGTGGCGTTGAACAAGGCCGACATGGTGGACGATCCGGAGCTGTTGGATCTGGTGGAGCTGGAGGTTCGGGAGCTTCTGAGCGAGTACGAGTTCCCGGGTGATGATGCGCCGGTGGT
The DNA here is from genome assembly GCA_016716005.1 of Acidimicrobiales bacterium. Lineage (NCBI taxonomy): Bacteria > Bacillati > Actinomycetota > Acidimicrobiia > Acidimicrobiales > Acidimicrobiales bacterium. The sequence goes on along the minus strand of JADJXE010000001.1, from coordinate 1,764,475 downwards.
GCGGTTGTCGGCGTTGAAGGCTCTGGAGGGTGATCCGGAGTGGACGCCGGGGATCTTGGAGCTGATGGCGGCGTGCGACGAGTTCATCCCGGAGCCGGAGCGGATCTGGACAAGCCGTTCCTGATGCCGATCGAGGATGTGTTCACGATCACGGGTCGGGGCACGGTGGTGACGGGCAAGGTGGAGCAGGGCCGGGTGCACGTGGGTGACGAGGTGGAGATCGTCGGGTTGCGTCCGACGCAGAAGACGGTGTGCACCGGGGTGGAGATGTTCCGCAAGCTGCTCGACGAGGGGCAGGCGGGGGACAACATCGGGGCGTTGTTGCGGGGGACGAAGAAGGAGGAGGTCGAGCGGGGGCAGGTGCTGTGCAAGCCCGGGTCGATCACGCCGCACACGAACTTCGAGGCGCAGGTGTACGTGCTGACGAAGGAGGAGGGTGGGCGGCACAAGCCGTTCTTCAACAACTACCGGCCGCAGTTCTACTTCCGGACGACCGACGTGACCGGCTCGATCAGCCTGCCCGAGGGCACCGAGATGGTCATGCCCGGCGACAACACGCCGATGGTCGTCGAGCTGCACAAGCCGATCGCCATGGACGAGGGCCTGCGCTTCGCCATCCGCGAGGGTGGCCGCACCGTCGGCGCCGGCCGCGTCGTCACGATCGTCAAGTAGAGCGGGAGCGCACCATGGCCGACGCGGCCTCCAAGCAGAAGATCCGGATCCGGCTGAAGGCCTACGACCACGAGATCATCGACCAGTCGACGAAGAAGATCGTCGAGACGGTCCTGCGGACGCAGGCCACCGTGCGCGGCCCGGTTCCCCTCCCGACCGAGAAGCACCGCTACACGGTGATCCGCTCGCCCCACAAGGACAAGGACTCCCGGGAGCACTTCGAGATGCGCATCCACAAGCGCCTCCTCGACATCCTGGAGCCCAGCCCCAAGACGGTCGACTCGCTCCAGCGGCTCGACCTGCCGGCGGGCGTGGACATCGAGATCAAGATCCAGCAGGCGTAGCGCCCGCAGCTCTGGGTGAAAGGGGGCCGGCCCGGCGGGGGCCGGCCCCCTTCGCGTCCGCCCGGGTCGTCGGCGGGGCCGCGCCCGTCGGGGGCGGGGCGGTCAGGAGCCAGCCGTGCGGAGCAGGATCACGACCACCACGCCGGTGACGCTGACGTAGAGCCACACGGGGAGCGTGATGCGAGCGATGCGCCGGTGCGCGGGGAAGCGGGCGGCCAGCGCGGCCCAGAGCGTCCCGAGGACCAGGGGCAGGGCCACCACCGAGAGCAGGACGTGGCTCACCAGGACGGCCAGGTAGAGGGCCCGGATCGGTCCGGGGCCCTCGAACGGCGTGTCGCCGTGCAGGGCGTGGTAGGTGAGGTAGCTGATCAGGAACGCGGCCGAGAACCCGACCCCGGTCAGCATGGCGCGCCGGTGGACGGCCACGGCACCCTGGCGGATCGCCCGGTAGCCGACCACCAGTGACACCGCACAGGCCGCGTTGAGCGTGGCGTTGAGGACGGGGACGGCCGACCAGGAATCGTCGCCGTCGCCGCCGTCGCCTGCGTACACCAGGAGCAGGAGCCCGCACGACGCGAGGAGGCCGAGGCCGACGACGGCGGCCGCTGCCCGGGCCGGTGGCACCGCCGCGAGCCGCGTGGACGCCGGCGGGGGGAGCGGGGTGGTGGGCCGGTCGGGATCCACGGCGAGGATCCTGCCAGGCAGGGCGCGCCACCGACCAGCACGGGCGATTGGCGGCTGCCGACGAGCGTCGCTATCCTCTCCTGGTTGCCCGGTTCGCCCCTGGACGGCCGGACTCCCTCGAATCGACGTCCGCGAAGGCCCGCGACCGCGGGAACCGCACGGCACAACCGAGTCGACGCTCCGCCGGCCCAGCCGTGCGGAGCGTCCGCGTGCAGGAAGAGCCTCCGAGATGGCGACAAAGGCAATCGTCGGCGAGAAGGTCGGCATGACGCAGGTGTGGGACGACGACAACCGTGTCGTCCCGGTCACCGTGCTGAAGGTCGCGCCCTGTCGCGTGGTCCAGGTGAAGACGCCCGAGCGCGACGGGTACGCCGCCCTGCAGGTCACCTTCGGGCGCAGGGACCCCCGCAAGCTGAGCCGGCCCGAGGCCGGCCACTTCTCGGGTGCAGGGGTCGAGCCGGGCCGGCGGCTCGTCGAGCTGCGCCTCGACGACGTCAGCGGCTTCGAGGTCGGCCAGGAGCTGAGCGTCGACGTGCTGGCCGAGGGCGAGCTGGTCGACGTCACCGCGGTCAGCCGGGGCAAGGGCTTCTCCGGCGTGATGAAGCGGCACGGCTTCTCCGGCATGGGCGCCGGCCACGGTGCCCACAAGGTCCACCGGGCACCGGGTGCCATCGGCGCCTGCGCCACCCCCGGTCGCGTGTTCCGGGGCACCCGCATGGCCGGCCGGTCGGGTGCGGCCAAGGTCACCACCCTGAACCTGAAGGTCGTCCAGGCCGATGCCGAGCGCGACCTGCTCCTGGTGCGCGGCGCGGTCCCCGGCCCGCGCGGCGGCGTGGTGGTCGTCCGCAACGCCGTCAAGGTCGCCGAGAAGAGGTAGCGATGCCCGTCGTCGACGTCCGCAGCCAGGCCGGCGCCATCGTCGGCAGCCTCGAGCTCGATCCCGACGTGTTCGGGATCCAGCCGAACCTGCCGGTCCTGCACCAGGTGGTCACGGCCCAGCTGGCCAACCGCCGGGCCGGCACCCAGAGCACCAAGACCCGCGCCGAGGTGCGCGGAGGCGGGGCCAAGCCCTTCCGCCAGAAGGGCACCGGCCGGGCCCGCCAGGGCAGCACGCGGGCTCCCCACTGGAGTGGTGGTGGCGTGGCCCTCGGTCCGAAGCCCCGCAGCTACCGCCAGCGCACCCCCAAGAAGATGGTGCGGCTCGCCCTGCTCTCGGCGCTGTCCGACCGGGCCGTCGAAGCCAGGGTGGTCGTGATCGACGAGTGGTCGTTCGCGGCCCCCAGGACCAAGGACGCCGTCGCCGCGCTGGGCGCGATCGGCGTGACCGGCAAGGTGCTGGTGGTGGTCGCCGACGGCGACGAGGTCACGGCGCGCAGCTTCCGGAACCTCCCCGACGTGCAGCTGCTGCGGTCGAGCGAGCTCAACGCCTACGACGTGCTCTGCAACGACTGGATCGTGTTCAGCCGCGACACGCTGCCCACCACTGCGGGGGCCCAGGGAGGTGAGGTGGCGTGAACGCCCGTGACGTGATCATCGAGCCGATCGTGAGCGAGAAGTCGTACGCGCTGCTCGAGCAGAACGTCTACACGTTCAAGGTGCACCGAGGCGCCAGCAAGCCGCAGATCTCCGACGCGGTGGAGACGATCTTCAACGTGCGGGTCGTCAAGGTGAACACCCTCAACCGCCAGGGGAAGCGCCGGCGGAACCGTCGCACCAACCGGATGGGCAAGCGCCCCGACACGAAGCGCGCCTTCGTGACGCTCGCCGCCGGTGACCGCATCGAGCTGTTCGAGAGCTAGGAGCGAAGCGCACCATGGCCCTCCGCAAGCGCAAGCCCACCAGCCCGGGCCGCCGCTTCCAGACCGTCTCCGACTTCTCCGAGGTGACTGCGGAGAGGCCGGAGCGCTCTCTCCTCGCGCCCAAGTCGGGCAGCGGCGGCCGCAACAACCACGGTCGCAAGACCGCCCGCCACAAGGGTGGCGGCCACAAGCAGCGGTACCGCGTGATCGACTTCCGGCGCACCAAGGACGGGGTCCCGGCCAAGGTCGCGGCCATCGAGTACGACCCCAACCGCACCTGCCGCATCGCCCTGCTGCACTACCTCGACGGTGAGAAGCGCTACATCCTCGCCCCGGCACGGGTGCAGGTCGGCGACCTGCTGCAGAGCGGCCAGGGGTCGGAGATCAAGCCGGGCAACGCCCTGCCGCTGCGCTACATCCCGGTCGGCACCACGATCCACAACGTCGAGCTGAAGCCGGGCGCCGGCGGCAAGATGGCCCGGAGCGCCGGTGCCAGCGTGCAGCTGGTCGCCAAGGAGGGCGACTTCGCCACCCTGCGCCTGCCCAGCACCGAGATGCGCCGGGTTCCCATCGATTGCCGGGCGACCGTCGGCGAGGTCGGCAACGCCGAGGCCGAGCTGGTCAAGGTGGGCAAGGCCGGCCGCAACCGCTGGAAGGGCGTTCGGCCCCAGACCCGCGGCGTGGCCATGAACCCCGTCGACCACCCCCTCGGCGGCGGCGAGGGCAAGACCTCCGGCGGCCGCCACCCGGTGTCGCCGTGGGGCAAGCCCGAGGGCCGCACCCGCCAGAAGGACAAGCCGTCCTCGAAGCTCATCATCCGGCGTCGCCGCACCCGCGGCTCGCGGAGGTAGGTCTGATGCCCCGAAGCCTCAAGAAGGGCCCGTTCGTCGACGACCACCTGCTGAAGAAGGTGGACGACCTGAACACGGTCGGTGAGAAGCGCGTCGTCAAGACGTGGTCTCGCCGCTCCACGATCATCCCCGACATGGTCGGGCACACCATCGCCGTGCACGACGGCCGCAAGCACGTGCCCGTCTACATCACCGAGGCCATGGTGGGGCACAAGCTGGGCGAGTTCGCTCCCACCCGCACGTTCAGGTACCACGCCGGCCAGGAGAAGGCCGCGAGGGGGCGTCGCTGATGCCGGGCGTCAAGACCAACGAGCGCCCGGGCACGCGCTCCCAGGTGCGCTACGTGCGCATCTCGGCGTACAAGGCCCGGGAGGTGCTCGACCTCGTCCGCGGCCTCGACGTGCAGCGGGCCGACGAGGTGCTGCGCTTCTCCGAGCGCGACGCTGCCCAGGTCATCCGCAAGTGCCTGGCGTCGGCGGTGGCCAACGCCGAGCACAACGACGGCCAGACGGCCGACGAGCTGTACGTGTCGGCCTGCTTCGCCGACGAGGGTCCCACGCTCAAGCGTTGGCGCCCGCGGGCGCGGGGACGGGCGACGCGGATCCGCAAGCGCACCTGCCACATCACCGTGATCGTCAGCCGGCTCCCCGACGAGGCCCTGGAGCGCCGCCGGGTCGCCGAGGCATCCTCGGGCCGGGCCGGGCGGCGGGCCCAGCAGTCGGCCGAATCCCGGCGCCGGCGGGTCGCCAAGAGCCGCGGGGCCGAGGCCGCGCCGGCCGCCGCCGAGGCCGCGGTCGAGCTCGACGAGGGGCCCGAGGCGCTCGCCGGCGAGGCGACCTCCGGCGAGGCGACGTCCGGCGAGGCGACGTCCGGCGAGCAGCCCGAGGCGACCGCCGCCGCCGGGGCCGACGACTCGCCGGACACCGAGGACGAGGCACCGGCGACCGAGGGCGACGACGACACGAAGGGCAAGGCGTAGCGCATGGGTCAGAAGGTCAACCCCTACGGCTTCCGGCTCGGTGTCACCACCGACTGGAAGAGCCGCTGGTTCAGCGACCGGGAGTACACGGAGTACCTCATCGAGGACTGGAGGATCCGTGACTACCTGATGACCCAGCTCCCCCATGCGGCCATCAGCCGCATCGAGGTGGAGCGGACGCGCGACCGGCTGCGCGTCGACGTGCACACCGCCCGGCCCGGCATCGTGATCGGCCGTCGGGGCGCCGAGGCCGAGCGGCTGCGCACCGGGCTGGCCCGCATCACCGGCAACAACAAGGTCCAGCTGAACATCCAGGAGATCAAGCAGCCCGAGCTCGACGCCGCCCTCATCGCCCAGGGGGTGGCCGACCAGCTCGCGGGCCGCGTCGCCTTCCGCCGGGCCATGAAGCGGGCCGTGCAGAACGCCCAGAAGGCCGGCGCCCTCGGCATCCGGGTGCAGTGCTCCGGGCGTCTCGGCGGCTCGGAGATGGCCCGCACCGAGTGGTACCGCGAGGGTCGCGTGCCGCTCCACACGCTGCGCGCCGACATCGACTACGGCTTCCGCGAGGCCCGCACCACCTACGGCCGCATCGGCGTGAAGGTGTGGATCTACAAGGGCGACATCCTCCCCTACAAGACGGTCGTCGAGGACAAGATCGCTCGCGAGGCGGCCATGGCCGCCGGTGAGACCTCGGGCCAGGCACGTCCCCGCAAGGTGGTGTCGTCGGCCGCCCATCGCCGACCGGCGGCCGAGGCGAGCCCCGAGGCGGTGGAGGAGCTGCCCGAGGCCACGCCGCTGCTCAAGGAGGCCGACCCCGAGCTCGAGCGCCTCCTCGCCGACGAAGAGGAGATCGAGCGTCGCACCCGCCAGAGCCACGAGACGCCGCACTTCCGGCCCCACGAGGACTGAGTCGCCATGTTGATGCCGAGGAAGGTCAAGCACCGCAAGCAGCAGCGCGGCCGCTTGAAGGGCACGTCGAAGGGGGGCACCAACGTCACCTTCGGCGACTTCGGGATCCAGGCCCTCGAGCCGGGTTGGATCACCGCGCGCCAGATCGAGGCCGCCCGAGTCGCGATGACCCGTCACGTGCGCCGCGGCGGGAAGGTCTGGATCAACATCTTTCCGGACAAGCCGGTGACCGAGAAGCCGGCCGAGACGCGCATGGGCTCGGGCAAGGGCAACCCCGAGCGCTGGGTCGCCGTGGTGCGGCCGGGTCGCATCCTGTTCGAGCTCGCCTACCCGAACCCCGAGGTCGCCAAGGCCGCCCTGGAGCGGGCCATCCAGAAGCTCCCCATCAAGGCCCGGGTCGTGGCACGCGAGGAGGTGGCCTGAGATGCCGATCGACATCGCCGAGCTCCGCGGCCTCGACGACGCCACGCTCGCCGAGCGCCTCGACGAGGCCAAGGAGACCCTGTTCAACCTGCGCTTCCAGCACGTCACCGGCCAGCTCGACAACACCGCTCGCCTGGGCGAGGTGCGCCGAGAGGTGGCCCGGCTGGCCACGCTGATCCGAGAGCGCGAGATCGCCGCGGCCGACGAGCTGGCCCGGCAGGAGGAGAGGTCGTGATGGCCGACGACGCCGTGCAGGCCGACGCGGCCGCCGATGCCCGCCCCGCCCGCAAGGTGCGGGAAGGGCTCGTGGTGTCCGACAAGATGGACAGGACGGTCGTGGTCGCCGTGGTGGACCGCGTGCGCCACCGCCGCTACGCCAAGACCGTCCAGCGCACCAAGCGCCTCTACGCCCACGACGAGGCCAACGACGTGCGCGTCGGCGACCGGGTGCGCGTCATGGAGACCCGGCCGCAGTCGAAGCTCAAGCGCTGGCGGGTCATCGAGGTCCTGGAGCGTGCCAGGTGATCCAGCAGGAGACCCGCCTGCGGGTTGCCGACAACTCGGGTGCCCGCGAGGTGCTCTGCATCAAGGTGCTGGGCGGCTCGAAGCGCCGCTACGCCTCGATCGGCGACATCTTCGTGGCCACCGTGAAGGACGCCATCCCCGGCGCGGGCGTGAAGAAGGGCGACGTCGTCAAGTGCGTCGTGGTCCGCGTCAAGAAGGAGAAGCGTCGTCCCGACGGTTCGTACATCCGCTTCGACGAGAACGCCGCCGTGCTCATCAACGATCAGCTGCAGCCCCGCGGCACCCGGATCTTCGGCCCGGTGGGCCGCGAGCTCCGCGACAAGAAGTTCATGCGGATCGTCTCCCTCGCCCCGGAGGTGCTCTGAGGTGCCCGGCATGAAGATCCGCAAGGGCGACCGCGTCCGTGTGCTCACCGGCAAGGACCGCGGCAAGGAGGGCACCGTGATGCGCGCCCTCCCGGCGGAGCGCAAGGTGATCGTCGACGGCGTGAACGTCGCCAAGAAGCACCAGAAGGCGAAGCAGGCCACCATGCAGGGCGGCATCATCGACAAGGACATGCCCCTGCCGGTGGCCAACGTGGCCATCGTGTGCAGCAGCTGCGGGCCCACCCGGATCGGCTACCGCTTCGATGCCGCCGGCGACAAGGTGCGGGTCTGCCGCAAGTGTGGGGGTGACCTGTGAGCGCCACCCCCACCACGGAGGCGCCCCGGCTGAAGGCTCGCTACAACGCCGAGATCCGCGGCCGGCTCCAGGAGCAGCTCGGCGTGGCCAACGTGATGCAGGTGCCGCGCCTCGACAAGATCGTGATCAACATGGGCGTCGGCGCCGCGGTGGCGCAGGCCTCGCTGCTCGAGGGCGCCGTGGCCGACCTCACGATCATCGCCGGGCAGAAGCCGGTCGTCACCCGGGCCAAGAAGTCGATCGCCGGCTTCAAGCTCCGCGAGGGCAACGCCATCGGCTGCAAGGTCACCCTCCGGGGCGACCGGATGTGGGAGTTCCTCGACCGGCTGATCTCGCTGGCGATCCCCCGGATCCGCGACTTCCGGGGCCTGCCCAGCACGTTCGACGGCCACGGCAACTACACGTTCGGCCTCACCGAGCAGCTGGTCTTCCCGGAGATCGACTACGACAAGATCGACACCACGCGGGGCATGGACATCACCATCGTCACCACCGCCCGTACCGACGCCGAGGGTCGCGCTCTGCTCGACGCCTTCGGCTTCCCGTTCAAGCGCGAGGGGCAGTAGCACCACATGGCCAAGAAGGCGCTCATCGAGAAGCAGCAGCGCAAGCCGAAGTACAAGGTGCGGGCGTACACCCGCTGCCGTCGCTGCGGTCGTCCGCGCGCGGTGTTCCGCAAGTTCGGCCTGTGCCGGATCTGCCTGCGCGACATGGTGCACGCGGGCGAGGTCCCCGGCGTGACCAAGGCCAGCTGGTGAAGGGGGGGCACGCATGACCATGACCGACCCTCTCGCCGACATGCTCACCCGGATCCGCAACGCCAACGTGGCGATGCACGACCAGGTGCGCATGCCGTCGTCCAAGGCGAAAGAGGCGCTGGCCGAGATCCTCACCAAGGAGGGCTACATCGGTGGCTTCTCCGTCGAGGACGACCAGGGCCGCCCGGGGCGCGTGCTCACCGTGCGGATGAAGTACTCGCCCGAGCGCGAGCGCACGATCCAGGGCCTCCGCCGGGTCTCCAAGCCCGGGCTCCGGGTGTACTGCAAGGCCGACCGGGTGCCGCGCGTGCTCGGCGGCCTCGGTGTCGCCGTCCTGTCGACCAGCCAGGGACTCATGACCGACCGCCAGGCGCGCAAGCAGCGGGTGGGCGGCGAAGTCCTCTGCTACGTGTGGTGAGAGGAGGCAACCCATGTCGCGCATCGGACGCAGCCCCATCCCCGTGCCGGCTTCGGTCGACGTGACGGTCGACGACCGCACGATCACGGTGACCGGCCCGAGGGGCGCGCTGTCGCGGGCCATCCCCGGTGCCATCACGGTGCGCCGTGACGGCGACGTGCTCCTCGTGGAGCGACCCGACGACGAGCGCCAGAACCGGGCGCTGCACGGGCTCACGCGCTCGCTGGTCAACAACATGGTGGTGGGCGTGACCGACGGCTTCACCAAGCAGCTCGAGATCGTCGGCGTCGGCTACCGGGCCACGGCCCAGGGTCCGACGACGCTCGAGCTGGCGCTCGGCTTCAGCCACCCCGTGAAGGTCGAGGCGCCCGACGGCGTGACCTTCGAGGTGCCCCAGCCGACGCGCATCACCGTGCTGGGCATCGACAAGGAGGCGGTGGGCCAGGTGGCCGCCGACATCCGAGCCATCCGCAAGCCCGAGCCCTACAAGGGCAAGGGCGTGCGCTACGCCGGCGAGCGGGTCCTCCGCAAGGCCGGGAAGACCGGCAAGTAGGTGAACGAGCGATGACCGACGCCGCCAAGAAGCGCGAGGCCCGCCTCCGGCGCCACACGCGTGTGCGCAAGAAGGTGCGGGGCACCACCGAGCGGCCCCGCCTGGCCGTGCACCGCTCCAACAAGCACCTGGTCGCCCAGGTGATCGACGACGTGGCCGGTCGCACGCTCGCGGCCGCGTCCACCCACGAGGTCGACCTCCGCGCCGGCGCCACGGGCAACAAGGAGGCCGCCGCCTCGGTCGGCCGCCTCGTGGCCGACCGGGCCCGGGCGGCCGGCATCACCAAGGTGGTGTTCGATCGCGGCGGGTTCAAGTACCACGGGCGGATCGCCGCCGCCGCCGACGCGGCCCGCGAGGCCGGACTGGAGTTCTAGAGGTCATGGCGAACGACGCCCCCCTGCGCGAATCCCGCGTCATCAACATCAACCGAGTCGCCAAGGTCGTGAAGGGCGGCCGTCGCTTCTCGTTCACCGCCCTCGTGGTGGTGGGCGACGGCAACGGCCGGGTCGGCCTCGGCTACGGCAAGGCCAAGGAGGTGCCCCTGGCCATCCAGAAGGGCACCGAGGAAGCCAAGAAGAACCTGTTCAGCGTCCCGCTCGCGGGCTCCACGATCATCCACCCGGTGATCGGCGAGACCGGTGCCGGTCGCGTGCTGCTGAAGCCGGCCGCTCCCGGTACCGGTGTCATCGCCGGCGGCGCGGCCCGGGCGATCCTCGAGGAGGCCGGCATCCGTGACGTGCTGGCCAAGTCGTTGGGCTCGTCCAACCACATCAACGTGGCCCGTGCCACCATCGCCGGCCTGCGCGCCCTGCGCCGGCCCGACGAGGTGGCGCGGCTGCGGGGCCTGTCACCCGAGGAGTTCGTGCCCACCGGCCTGCTGAACGCCTACCGGGAGTCGCAGCGGGGCCCGCACGTGCCGGAGGAGGTGGCCTGACGTGAGCGCCGCCGGTGAGGGCCGCCTGCGGGTGACGCAGGTGCGCTCCGCGATCGGGACCAAGCCCAAGCATCGGGGCACGCTGCGCGCCCTCGGCCTCGGCCGGATCGGGAAGTCGAACGACCTCCCCGACCGTCCCGAGATCCGGGGCATGCTGGCGCGCGTCCCCCACCTCGTCTCCGTGGAAGAGGTGTCATGAGCATCACGAGGATGCACGACCTGAAGCCGCCGCCCGGGTCCAGCCGCTCGCGCAAGCGGGTCGGCCGGGGCACGGGCGGCAAGGGCGGCAAGACGGCCGGCCGTGGCACCAAGGGCCAGCGGGCCCGCAACACGGTGGCGATCGGCTTCGAGGGCGGCCAGATGCCGCTGAAGCAGCGCGTGCCCAAGCTCAAGGGGTTCAAGAACCCCTTCCGGGTCGAGTACCAGGCCGTCAACCTCGACGCCATCGACGCCCTCGGCGTGGCCGAGGTGTCGCCCGACGTCCTCCTCGAGCGCGGCGTCGCCCACAAGGGCGCGCTCGTCAAGGTGCTCGGGCGGGGTGAGCTCACGCGTGCCGTGCGGGTGCAGGCCCACGCCTTCTCGCGCTCGGCCGAGGCGGCCATCACCGCGGCGGGGGGTAGCGTGGAGGTCGTGCCGCTGCCGTTCGGCGATCGCCGGCCCCCGGCTCGCGGCAACCACCTCATGAACCGCTAGCGGCCAGCCCACCGAACGAGCGCGTCAGGAGCCCGGGTGTTCTCGAGCCTGCGAAACATGTTCCGGGTGGCGGACCTCCGGAACAAGATCCTCTTCACGATCGCGATGATCGCCCTCTACCGGCTGGGCGCCCACGTGCCCGTCCCCGGCGTCGACTTCGACGCGGTTCGCCAGCTGCAGAGCGAGGCCAGCCGGGGTGGGGTGCTGGGCTTCCTCAACCTGTTCTCCGGAGGCGCCCTCACCTCGTTCGCGGTGTTCGCGCTGGGGATCATGCCCTACATCACCTCGTCGATCATCATGCAGATCCTGGGCGTGGTGATCCCCAAGCTCGAGGAGTGGCGAGACCAGGGCGCAGTGGGGCAGCGCAAGATCACCCAGTGGACCCGGTACCTCACCATCGGGATCGCGGTGCTGCAGGCCACCGGCCTGGCCTTCCTGTTCGGCCGGGGCGGGGGTCAGGCGTTCCTCGGTCAGGGCGTGCCCGACATCGTCCTGCTGCCCGACTTCACGCTCCCGCGGGTGCTGCTGGTGATCCTGACGCTCGTGGCGGGAACCGCCCTGCTCATGTGGATGGGCGAGCTCATCACCCAGCGGGGGATCGGCAACGGCATGTCCCTCTTGATCTTCGCCTCGGTCGTCAGCCGGCTGCCCTTCCAGATCTGGGCGATCCGCGAAGAGGCGGGCACGGTGGTGTTCGTGATCTTCGTGCTCATCGCCCTCGGGATCCTGGTGGGGATCGTGTTCGTCGAGAACGGCCAGCGCCGGATCCCGGTCCAGTTCGCCAAGCGGGTCGTCGGCCGGCGGATGTACGGAGGCCAGAGCACCTACATCCCGCTGAAGGTGAACCAGTCGGGCGTGATCCCGATCATCTTCGCCAGCTCGGTGCTGTACCTGCCGGCGCTGCTGGCCCAGGTGGTGCAGGTCGACTGGCTCCAGAACTTCGTCGACGACTACATCCTCGACCCCACGAACCTCGTCCACATCATGCTGTACGGCCTGCTGGTGATCGGGTTCGCCTACTTCTACACGGCGATCACGTTCGATCCGGCCAAGCAGGCCGACACCATCCGCAAGCAGGGGGGGTTCATCCCGGGGATCCGGCCGGGGCCCCAGACCGAGCGCTACCTGGCCAAGATCCTGTCGCGGATCACCTTGCCGGGCGCCCTGTTCATCGCTGCCATCGCCTTGCTGCCGTCGATCGTGCTCGCCATCTTCGACGTCTCCAACTTCCCCTTCGGCGGGACCACCATCCTCATCGCCGTGGGCGTCGCCCTGGAGACCATGAAGCAGATCGACAGCCAGCTGATGATGCGCAACTACGAGGGCTTCCTGAAGTAGCGCCGGCCCGGTGCTCCCCATCGCAGACGTGAAGGAAGCCGCACGATGATCCCCGGGGTGCGCCTCGTGGTGTTCGGCCGCCAGGGTGCCGGGAAGGGCACGCAGTGCGTCCGGCTGTCCCGGCACTACGTGGTGCCCCACATCTCCACCGGCGACATGCTCCGCGCCGCCGTCAAGGAGGGGACCGCCTTCGGGCGCAGGGCCAAGGAGTACATGGACGCCGGCGAGCTGCTCCCCGACGACGTCATCATCGGCGTGGTGGAGGAGCGCCTGGCCCGGTCGGACACGTCGACGCGCGGCTTCATCCTCGACGGCTTCCCTCGCACCGTGGCCCAGGCCGAGGCCCTGGCCGGCGTCGCCGGCCCCGGCGGCATCGATCTGGCCGTGGATCTCGAGGTGGCGCGCGACGTGGTGCTGCGGCGTCTGGCCGGCCGGCGCGTGTGCGCAGACTGCGGGACCAACTACTCCATCGCCGACCCGCCCGGCGGGGCGTGGGTGTGCGAGCACTGCGGCGGCGACGTCATCCAGCGACCCGACGACACCGAGGCGGCCATCGCCCGGCGCCTCGACCTCTACGACCGGGAGACGGCACCTCTGGTGGCCTGGTTCGACGACCGGGGGCTGCTGGTGGTGGTGGACGGGGTGGGCAGCCCCGACGCGGTGTCCGACCGGCTGGTCGCGGCGATCGACGCGCGCCGCCACCGCCGGCCGACCAGCGCCTGAGCGGCCTCGGTAGCCTGACGCCGATGCGTCGTACGACAGACGAGCTCGCCAAGATGCGCAAGGCCGGCCAGGTCGTCGCCGAGATGCACGAGCGCATCCGGGCCGTCATCCGGCCGGGCGTCACCACCGAGGAGCTCGACGCGGTGGGGCGCGAGGTGATCGAACGCCGGGGGGCCCGGTCCAACTTCCTCGGCTACCACGGCTTCCCGGCGGTGATCTGCGCGTCGCCCAATGACGTGATCGTCCACGGCATCCCGGGCCCGCTTCGGCTCGAGGAGGGCGACATCATCTCCGTCGACTGCGGGGCGATCGTGCAGGGCTACCACGGCGACGCCGCCTTCACCGCGCCGGTCGGCGAGGTGTCGGACCAGGCCCTGAAGCTGCTCGAGGTCACCGAGAAGAGCCTGTACGCGGGGATCGCCCAGATGGTGGACGGCAACCGCATCTCCGACATCGGCCACGCGGTGCAGTCGGTGGCCGAGGCCGCCGGGTTCTCGGTCGTCCGCGAGTACGTGGGCCACGCCATCGGCACGGCCATGCACGAGAAGCCCGAGGTCCCCAACTACGGCCCGCCGGGTCGGGGCCCCCGGCTGCGCGCCGGGAACGTCTTCGCGGTGGAGCCCATGGTGAACGTGGGCCAGCCCGGCACGCGCCTGCTCGACGACGGCTGGAGCGTGGTCACCGCCGACGGCAGCCTCTCGGCGCACTTCGAGCACACCATCGCCATCACCGACGAGGGGCCCGAGATCCTCACGGTGCCCTGAGGCGGAGTGGACTTGTTGGCGGGCCGTCCCAGCCGGTAGCCTCTCTCTTTGGCCCCGTAGCCGCCTCCTGGAGGCGGGAGCAACGCGCCCCGGGTCGCACAACCTCGCCCGACCAGGAGGTCAACCCTGCCGAAGCCCAAAGAAGACGCGATCGTGCTCGAGGGGACGGTCATCGAGCCGCTCCCCAACGCCATGTTCCGGGTGGAGCTGGAGAACGGCCACAAGGTGCTGGCCCACATCTCCGGGAAGATGCGGATGCACTACATCCGGATCCTGCCTGGCGATCGCGTCCAGGTTGAGCTGACGCCCTACGACCTCACCCGTGGTCGCATCACCTACCGCTACAAGTAGTCCGAACTCGCCCGCCGACCGAGGACGCCATGAAGGTCCGACCCAGCGTCAAGAAGATCTGTGAGAAGTGCAAGGTCATCCGCCGCCACGGGCGCGTGATGGTCATCTGTGAGAACCCTCGCCACAAGCAGCGCCAGGGTTAGTAGGAGCCGCGTCGAATGGCACGAATCGCGGGGGTCGACATCCCCAGGGAGAAGCGTCTCGAGGTCTCCCTCACGTACGTCTACGGCATCGGCCGCACCACGTCGCAGAAGCTCTGCGCCGAGCTGGGGGTCGACCCCGACACGCGGGTGCGCGACCTGACCGACGAAGAGGTCAACCGCATCCGCGGCTACGTCGACGCGAACCTCAAGGTCGAGGGCGACCTGCGCCGCGAGGTCGCCCAGGACATCAAGCGCAAGATGGAGATCGGTTGCTACCAGGGCCTCCGCCACCGGCGGGGCCTGCCGGTCCATGGCCAGCGCACCCACACCAACGCCCGCACCCGCAAGGGCCCGAAGAAGACCGTGGCCGGCAAGAAGAAGGTTCTGAGGAAGCACTGATGGCCAAGCCCAAGCCAGGCGGCAGGCGCCCCCGCCGCCGCGAGCGCAAGAACATCGCCTACGGCGTCGCGCACATCAAGAGCTCGTTCAACAACACGATCGTCACCATCACCGACCACGAGGGCAACACGATCTCGTGGGCGTCGGCGGGCAACGTGGGCTTCAAGGGCTCGCGGAAGTCGACGCCGTTCGCGGCCCAGATGGCCGCCGAGAAGGCCGCCCGCGCAGCGATGGAGCATGGCGTCCGCAAGGTCGACGTGCTGGTGAAGGGCCCCGGCTCGGGCCGCGAGACCGCCATCCGCTCCCTGCAGAACGCGGGCATCGAGATCACCGGGATCAAAGACGTCACACCCGTGCCCCACAACGGGTGCCGCCCGCCCAAGCGACGGAGGGTCTGACCAGCCATGGCTCGCTACACCGGACCGGTCTGCAAGCTCTGCCGCCGAGAGCGCATGAAGCTGTTCTTGAAGGGCGCCAAGTGCGAGACCATGAAGTGCCCCATCGAGCGCCGGCCGTACCCGCCGGGCGAGCACGGCCGCTCGCGGCGACAGACCGGCTCCGAGTACCTCGTGCAGCTGCGGGAGAAGCAGAAGGCCCGCCGGATCTACGGGGTGATGGAGAAGCAGTTCCGCCGCATCTACGCCGAGGCCAACCGCCAGTCGGGGGTGACCGGTGAGAACCTCCTCCGGCTGCTCGAGCTCCGGTTGGACAACGTGGCGTTCCGAGCCGGGTGGGGGGCGAGCCGGGCCCAGGCCCGCCAGCTGGTCCGCCACGGCCACGTCAACGTGAACGGCAAGCGGGTCACCATCCCGAGCTACCAGGTCCGCCGCGGCGACGTCGTGGAGCTGCGGGACAAGGCCCGCTCCATGATCGTCGTCCGCCACAACCTCGACACGCTCGACCGCTCCACCCCGCCGTGGTTGGAGAGCGGCGACGGCGGCATGCAGGCCACCGTGCGCGACCTGCCCCTGCGCGAGCACATCGACGTCCCCGTGCGCGAGCAGCTCATCGTCGAGCTCTACAGCAAGTAGCCGCGGCGTCGCCGGGCGCCCTCGGCGCCCTGCCGCCCCCACCCGCCCGGCACCACCCCACCACCACGAGTCGAGCAGCGAGGAACGACATGCTGGTCATGCAGCGCCCCACCGTCGAGCCGTTGGGCGACCCCGAAGGCAACCGTCAGCGGTTCGCGATCGGGCCGCTCGAGCCCGGGTTCGGCTACACCATCGGCAACTCGCTGCGACGCACCCTGATGTCGTCGATCCCCGGCGCCGCCGTCACCACCGTCCGCTTCGACGACGCCCTGCACGAGTTCGACACCATCAGCGGCGTGGTCGAGGACGTCACCGACGTGATCCTGAACCTGAAGGACGTCGTGCTCACCTCGTTGTCGCCCGACCCCCTCGTGCTCCGCCTGGACGTGAAGGGCCCGGCCGAGGTGACTGCCGGCGACATCAAGACGAGCGCCGACGTCACCATCGTCAACCCCGAGCTCCACCTGGCCACGGTGAACGCCAAGGGCCGCCTCGCCGTCGACCTCACGGTCGAGCAGGGCCGCGGCTACCTGTCGGCCGAGCGCACCAACCCGACGTCCACCATCGGGGTCGTCCCGATCGACGCCATCTTCTCGCCCGTCCGGCGGGTCGCGTTCTCGGTCGAGCCCACCCGCGTGGAGCAGTCGACCAACTACGACCGCCTGGTGCTCGACATCGAGACCGACGGCTCGCTGTCGCCCCGCGAGGCCCTGGCGTCGGCTGGCGACACGCTGCGGTCGCTCGTGAGCCTGGTCGCCGACATGAGCGACCAGCCCCTCGGGCTGGAGCTGGGCGACCCCGTCGGCGCCACCGCCGGCTCGCCCGACCTGAACCTGCCGATCGAAGACCTCGACCTGTCGGAGCGCCCCCGCAACTGCCTGAAGCGGGCCCAGGTCAACACCATCGGCGAGCTGCTCGAGCGCAGCGAGGACGACCTGTTGGCGATCACCAACTTCGGCCAGAAGTCGCTCGACGAGGTGAAGCAGAAGCTCGACGAGCGCGGCCTGTCCCTCAAGGGCGCCCGCTGATCCGGAGGACCTGACCCCATGCCTGCCACGCCCAGGAAGTCCCGCCGGTTCGGCGGCGATGCCGCCCACCAGCGGCTCATGATGGCCAACATGGCCGCCTCGCTGTTCGCGGCCGAGGCCATCGTCACCACCGAGGCCAAGGCCAAGGCCCTCCGGCCGATCGCCGAGAAGCTGATCACGAAGGCCAAGAAGGGTGGCGTCCACCGCCATCGCGACGTGGTGTCGTTCCTCGGTGACAAGGAGATGGCCCACAAGCTCTTCGAGGAGATCGCGCCGCGCTACACCGAGCGCCCCGGCGGCTACACCCGGATCCTCAAGCTGGGGCCGCGTCACGGCGACAACGCGCCCATGGCGCGCCTCGAGCTGATCTGACCCCTGAGGCGGTCCCCGGGGTGACGCGCACGCCGCGGACGCCCGCTCGCCCGGCGCCGGGGGCATGAGCCTGTTCGACGCGCCGGCGGGGCCGGCTGGACGCCAGGCGCCCCGGCCCCGGCCCCGGGTCCGGGTCCGGATGGTGATCGCCTACGACGGCAGCGGGTTCCACGGGTTCGCGGCCAACGCCGGGGTCCGGACGGTGGCCGGGTCGCTGACGGAGAGCCTCGAGCAGGTGCTCCGCCAGCCGGTCGAGCTGGCGTGCGCCGGCCGAACCGACGCCGGCGTGCACGCGTGGGGCCAGGTCGTCAGCTTCGACGCCTCGTCCGACGGTCTCGACCTGGCCAAGGTGCAGCGCTCGCTGAACGGCCTGTGCGCACCGACGATCGTCGTCCGCGAGCTCTCGCTGGCCGATCCCTCGTTCCACGCCCGCCACTCGGCGGTGTCCCGCCGCTACCGCTACACCATCCTCAACCGCCCCGTTCCCGATCCGTTCCTGGCGTCCACCTCCTGGCACATTCCCGAGCCCCTCGATCTGAGCGAGCTCCGGCTGGCCTGCGATCCGCTCGTCGGCGAGCACGACTTCACGTCGTTCTGCCGGCGACCCCGGACCGACGCCGGCAGCCCGTCGCCGTCGCTGGTGCGACGCGTGCTCGACGCGCGCTGGGTCGACGCCGGTGGCGGCGTGCTGCGGTTCGAGATCGAGGCGTCGGCCTTCTGCCACCAGATGGTGCGCAGCATCGTGGGCACCCTCGTGGACGTGGGGAGGGGCCGGCTCCGCGCCGGTGAGCTGCTCGCGATCCTGCGGCGGCGCGACCGCGCGGCGGCCGGCCAGCCGGCGCCGGCCCACGGCCTGTGCCTCTGGGCGGTGCGCTACCCCGACACGCCGCCGGGTTGACGGCGGGCGGGCCCGGGCCGCCCGCCGGCCGTGGGTTCAGCGGACGAGCTCGACCCGCAGGCCGGCGCGACCGAGGGCCCCGAGCACCTCGGCCCGGTGCTCGGGGCCGCGGGTCTCCAGCGTGACGACCACCTCCACCTCGTCGACCCCGAGCGCCACCCCCAGCCGGTGGTGCTCGACGGCCAGCACGTTGAGGCCGAGGTCGGCGATGGCCCGGGTGGCGTCGGCCAGCGCGCCCGGCCGGTCGGCGAGCACCAGCCGCAGGACGAGGTAGCGACCGGCCGCGCTGAGGCCGAAGTCGATCACCTCGGTGAGCACCGGCGCGTCGACGTTGCCGCCCGACAGCACCGCGAGCACCGGCCCGTCGCCGGGCACCTTCCCGGCGAGCAGCGCGGCCAGCCCGGCCGCCCCGGCCGGCTCCACCACGGACCTGGCCCGCTCCAGGAGCAGCAGCACGGCCCGGGCCAGCTCCTCCTCGGTGACCGTGACCACCTCGTGGACGTGCGCCTGCACGTGGGCGAGGGTGAGCGCCGAGGGGGAGCGCACGGCGATGCCGTCGGCGAGGGTGCGGTGCGCGGCCACCTCGACCGGGCGACCGGCCGCCAGTGAGACGACCATCGACGGCACCGCGGCCGCCTGCACGCCGATCACCCGCACCTGCGGGCGGACGTGGGCGAGGGCGGTCGCCACCCCGCCGATCAGCCCGCCTCCCCCGACTGGCACGACCACGACCTGGGCCTGCGGGGCCTCGGTGGCCAGCTCCAGGCCGAGGGTGCCCTGTCCCGCGAGCACGGTGGCGTCGTCGAACGGAGGCACGAACACCGCTCCGGTCGACTCGGCGTGGGCCCGTGCTGCGCGGACGGCGTCGTCCACCGTCGCACCGACGAGCCGCACCTCCGCGCCGTAGTCGCGCGTGGCTGCCAGCTTCGGCAGCGTCACCGTGCTGGGCATGAACACCAGGGCCCGGTGCCCCGTGATCGTGGCGGCGAGGGCGACACCCTGGGCGTGGTTCCCGGCCGACGCGGCCACCACATCGGGGAGGTCGTCGCGCCCCTCCGGCGGGCGGGCGGGGAGGCCGGCCAGGCGGTGGTAGGCGCCGCGGATCTTGAACGAGCCCGTCCGCTGCAGGTGCTCGGGCTTCAGCAGCACCTCTCGTCCGCACACGCGGCTCAGGGCGTGCGCCCGGCGGACCGGCGTGGGTCGCAGCACGGGGGTGACCACCTCGGCCGCGGCCCGGATCTCCTCCAGCCCGATGAGGTCCACCCTCCACCCCCTTGTTTGCCTGGTGCGCTGCGGGGCCGTATCCTGCCAGGTGCCCTTCGCGCGCCGACCGGCGCGCTCTCGGTCTGGGCCCAACACCGAAAAGGTCCGTCGCGTGCGTACGTTCTCACCCCGAGCCAGTGACATCCAGCGAGCTTGGTACGTGGTCGACGCCGAGGGTCTCGTCCTCGGCCGGTTGTCCACCGAGGTCGCCCGCGTCCTGCGGGGCAAGCACAAGCCGGTGTTCGCGCCCCACCTCGACACCGGCGACCACGTGATCATCGTCAACGCCTCCAAGGTGGTGCTCACCTCGGGCAAGGCCGAGACCAAGCAGGTGTACCGCCACAGCCAGTACCCCGGCGGCCTGCGCAGCGAGAGCTACGCCGAGCTGCTGGCCCGCCGGCCCGAGGACGCCGTTCGCCGCACGGTGCGGGGCATGCTCCCGAAGGGCCCGCTGGGGCGCAAGATGCTGAAGAAGCTGAAGGTGTACGCCGGCCCGACCCACCCCCACGAGTCCCAGCGGCCCCAGCCCCTCGAGCTGGCCCACGCCCGGGCCCGCTGACCAGGAGCCGAATCGCCTTGTCCAAGCCCCTCGTGCAGTCCACCGGCCGTCGCAAGGAGGCCGTCGCCCGCGTGCGGCTCCGCCCCGGCTCGGGCCAGATCACGGTCAACCGGCGGTCGATCGAGACGTACTTCCCGTCGGAGACCCATCGGGTGATCGCCACCGAGCCGCTGCGCGTCACGTCCACCGCCGAGGTGTACGACGTCGACGCCACGATCGACGGCGGCGGGGTTTCGGGGCAGGCCGGTGCCCTGCGTCTCGGCATCGCCCGCGCCCTCATCGAGCTCGACGCGGAGATGCGGCCCCTTCTCAAGCGAGGTGGCTTCCTGACGCGCGACGCCCGCGTGAAGGAGTCGAAGAAGTACGGGCTGAAGAAGGCCCGGAAGGCCCCCCAGTACTCGAAGCGCTGACGCGGGTGCGGGTGCTGGGGCGGGTGCTGAGGCGGCGCGCGCTCCTCCCACCGATGGGCGCAGGCACACGATGACCCTCCGGTTCGGCACCGATGGCGTCCGCGGGGTCGCCAACAGCGAGCTCACGCCCGAGCTGGTGCTCGCGCTGGGGCGGGCGGCGGCCCGCGTGCTCGTACCCGGCGGTCTGGTCCTGATCGGTCGCGACACCCGCCGCTCGGGGCCCCTGCTCGAGGCGGCGCTGGCCGCCGGCCTGGCGTCCGAGGGCGTGGCCGTGGGGCGGCTCGGTGTGCTCCCGACGCCGGGCGTGGCCTGGCACTCGGCGGCCGGCAACGTGCCGGCCGCCATGATCTCGGCGTCGCACAACCCGTTCCCCGACAACGGCATCAAGTTCTTCTCGCCCGGCGGGCGCAAGCTCTCCGACGACGAGGAGGCCCGGCTGGAGGCCGAGCTCGACCGGGTCCTGGCCGATGCAGCGGGCGGCGAGCGGGCGCGGGTCGGTGACGGGGTGGGGGCGGTCACCGACGTGAGCGATCCCACCGAGGGCTATGCGGCTGCCCTCGCCGACTCGATCGGCGGCCACTCGCTGGAGGGTGTCCACGTGGTGCTCGACGGCGCCAACGGGGCCGCCAGCGCACTGGCACCGGAGGTGCTGCGCCGCCTGGGCGCGCGCGTCGACGTGATCCACGACGAGCCGGACGGCTGCAACATCAACGACGGGTGCGGGTCGACGCACCCGGGCGACCTGCAGGCGGCGGTGGTCCGTCTCGGGGCGCACCTCGGTCTGGCCTTCGACGGGGACGCCGACCGGGTGCTCGCGGTGGATCACGCCGGCCGGCTGGTCGACGGCGACCACCTCATCGCCATGTGCGCGATCGACCGGGCGGAGCGGGGCGTGCTCACCGACGACACCGTGGTGGTGACCGTGATGACGAACCTCGGCTTCCGGCTGGCCATGGCCGAGCGCGGCATCCGTGTGGTCGAGACGCCGGTCGGCGACCGCTACGTGCTGGAAGCGCTCGACCAGGGAGGCTGGTCGCTCGGCGGCGAGCAGTCCGGCCACGTGATCTTCCGAGACCTGGCCACCACCGGCGACGGCGTGCTCACCGGCCTGCAGGTGCTCGACCTGCTCGCGCGCTCCGGCCGCCCGCTGGCCGAGCTGGCCGACGCGGCCATGGTGCAGCTGCCCCAGGTGCTGTGCAACGTGCGGGTCGCGCATCGGCGCCCCGACGTGGCCGAGGCCATCGCCGACGAGATCGGCGCGGCCGAGGCCGAGCTGGGCGAGCGTGGCCGGGTGCTCGTGCGCGCCAGCGGCACCGAGCCACTCGTGCGCGTGATGGTGGAGGCGCCGACCGCCGAGCAGGCCGACGACGTGGCCGGACGGCTCGTGGCCGCCGTCGAGGCCGTCTGCGCCTGACCCCGGCCGGCGGGCCGGCCGGGCCGGGCGCCCGGCCCCGCCGAGAGCCCCGACCGGGCCGACCCCGTTACCCTTCGCTGCCATGTGCGGCATCGTGGGTGTGACCGGTGCGGATCCGGCGCTGCCGGTCCTCCTCGAGGGGCTCGGGCGCCTGGAGTACCGGGGGTACGACTCGGCCGGCGTCGCCCTCCAGGCCGACGGGGCGATCTGGCGCCGGCGGCGGGCCGGGAAGCTCGCCGAGCTGGCCGGCGCGGTGGGCGACGCGCCCGTCGGCGCCCACGCCGGGATCGGCCACACCCGTTGGGCCACCCACGGCCGGCCCAACGAGGCCAACTCGCACCCGCACGTCGACGCGTCGGGCCGGCTGGCCCTCGTGCACAACGGGATCATCGAGAACTTCCGCGAGCTGCGGGCCGAGCTCGAGGCGGCCGGCGTCGAGTTCGCGTCGGAGACCGACACCGAGGTGCTGGCCCACCTGATCGCGCGGGTGAAGGCCGACGACGGTGTCGGCCTGGCCGAGGCCGTGCGCCGGGTGCTCCGGCGGGTGAGCGGCTCGTTCGCGATCGCGGTGATCGACGCCGACGACCCGGAGCTGATCGTGGCGGCCCGGCGCTCGTCGCCCCTCGTCGCCGGCCTCACGGCCGACGCCGGCTACCTGGCCTCCGACATCCCGGCGATCCTCGATCACACCCGGGAGGTGTTCGTCATCGACGACGACGACCTCGTCGAGCTCCGCCCCGGCCGGATCCGGGTGACGACCCCCGGCGGGGACGAGGTCGAGCCGCGGCCCCGCACCGTGAGCTGGGACCTCGAGGCCGCCGAGAAGGGCGGGTTCGAGGACTTCATGCTGAAGGAGATCCACGAGCAGCCGCAGGCGATCGCCGAGACGCTGCGGGAGCGCCTCCAGCCCGGAGGACGGCTGCACCTCGATGAGGTCCGCCTGAGCGACGAGGAGCTGCGGCTCGTCGACAGCGTGTTCATCGTCGGGTGCGGCACCAGCTACCACGCCGGCCTGGTGGCGAAGTACGCCATCGAGCACTGGACCCGGCTGCCGTGCCAGGTTGAGATCGCCAGCGAGTTCCGCTACCGCGACCCCGTGCTCGACCGTCAGACCCTGGTCGTCGGGGTGAGCCAGAGCGGCGAGACCCTCGACACCATGGAGGCGACTCGGTTCGCTCGCCGCAACGAGGCCCGGGTGCTGGCCGTCGCCAACGTGGTCGACTCCTCGATGGCCCGCGAGGCCGAGGCCGTGCTCTACACGCGGGCCGGGCCCGAGATCGGCGTGGCCGCCACCAAGACCCACGTGGCCCAGATCGTGGCCATGCAGGTGCTGGCCCTCTACCTGGCCCAGCTGCGCGGCACCCTCTACCCGGCCGAGATCGCCGACCTGGTCGATCACCTGCACCAGCTGCCGGCCAAGGTCGAGGCCGTGCTCGCCCGGGCCGACGAGCTCGTCCGGGCGGGCGCCTCCTACGCCGGGGTGCGCGACTTCTTCTTCCTGGGCCGAGGGCCCGGGGTACCGGTGGCGATGGAGGGGGCGCTCAAGCTGAAGGAGATCAGCTACGTGCGGGCCGAGGGCTACCCGGCCGGCGAGCTGAAGCACGGCCCCATCGCCCTGGTGGAGCCGGGCACCGTGGTGCTGGCCGTGGCCACCCGGAGCCGGCTGCTCGACAAGATCGTGTCGAACCTGCAGGAGGTGAAGGCGCGCGGCGCCACCGTCGTGGCCGTCGTCACCGAGGGCGACGAGGCGACGGCCGCCCAGGCCGACGAGGTGCTGTGGGTGCCGGGCACCCACGAGCTGTTCGCCCCCGCCGTCGACGTGGTCCCGCTCCAGCTGTTCGCCTACGGCCTGGCCAAGGCCCTGGGCCGCGACGTCGACCAGCCCCGCAACCTGGCCAAGACGGTCACCGTCGAGTGACCCTGGCCCTCCACCCGTGATCGGGATCGGGATCGACGCCGTCGAGCTCGACCGGTTCCGCCGGGCCCTCGAGCGCACGCCCGGCCTGGTCGGCCGGGTGTACACCGACGACGAGGCCGCCTACGCCCACCGCCGGCGCGACCCGACCGAGCGCCTCGCCGCCCGCTTCGCGGCCAAGGAGGCGGTGATGAAGGCCATGGGGGTCGGGCTGTGGCGGGTCGCGTTCCGGGAGATCGAGGTGGTGCGGGCCCCGTCGGGGCAGCCGACGGTGCGCCTGACCGGCCGGGCCGCGGCGCGATCCGAGGCCCTGGGCGTGACCAGGTGGCACCTCACGATCACCCACACCGAGCGCTCGGCCCACGCCGTGGCCGTGGCCGAGTAGACCGGCGCGATCACCGGCGCATCAGCACGACGAGGGCGTGGCGGTCGGCTCGCGGCCGGGGCCGATCCGGGTGGGGAAGGCTCCGCAGCGCGGCGATCGTCGGCACGGCCACCCTCTCCCAGGTGTCGGCATCGAGCTCCCAGGTCCACGAGAAGTCCCGCCGTTCGAGACCTCGCGCCACGTCGGCGGGCGACTGCTCGAACCGATGCAGCCCGCAGTCGCCCACCTCGTGCAGCCGCAGGCCCGCGCCCGGGGCCAGCTCGGCGAGGCGCTCGGGGGCGTCGGCCGGGGGGTGGCTGTGCGCGGCCAGCGCCTCGAGGGCCTCGGCGATGTCGTCGCGCTGGTACCACCCCCGGCCCGGCACGACGACCACCCGCCCGCCCGGACGCAGCACCCGGGCGCACTCGGCCAGCACGGCGGCCACGTCGGCGACGAGGTGCAGCACCCACACCACGACGACGGCGTCGACGCGACCGGCCCGCACCGGCAGCGCCGACCCGTCGGCACGGGCCACCCGGGCCCCGAGGCGCTCCTTCGCGCGGGCCAGCATCGGTGACGAGATGTCGACGCCGCAGACGGCGAAGCCGGCGTCGGTGAGCGGTCGGGCGACCGCGCCGGTGCCCACGCCCACCTCGAGCACCGCCGCCCGGGCGGGGATCCGGGCGGCGATGGCGGTGGCCAGGCGGCCGCCCCGCTCGAGGCCGCCGCGCGTCTCGTCGTAGCAGTGGGCCACGCGGTCGAACGGGACCGACGCCGGGCGACCAGCCGCTGATCCGGGAGGGGTCATCGGCCGGGACCGTACCGGGCTGGCATCATCGGGGCTCGATGATCCCGGTGGTCTCGCCCGCCGAGATGGGCGCCATCGACGCCGCCGCCCCCGAGCCGGTCGAGGTGCTCATCGGCCGAGCCGGGGACGCGGTCGCCCGCGCCGCGACCCGCCTCATGGGCGGCACCTACGGCCGCCACGTGGTGGTCGTGGCCGGCAAGGGCAACAACGGCAACGACGGGCGCGCCGCCGCGGCCTGGCTCCGGCGCCGGGGCGTGCGGATCACGGTCGTCGACGCCGCCGACGCTCCCTCGGTGCTGCCGCCGGCCGACCTCGTGATCGACGCGGCGTACGGCACCGGGTTCCGTGGCACGTGGCGGGCCCCCGATCCGGGCGGCGTGCCGGTGCTCGCCGTCGACATACCCTCGGGGGTCGACGGGCTCACCGGCGAGGTGGCCGAGCGGGTGCTGGCCGCCACCCGAACCGTCACCTTCGCGGCCCTGAAGCCGGGTCTGCTCCTCCCGCCCGGGTCGGGCTCGGCGGGCCGCGTGTCGGTGGCCGACATCGGCCTCGACGTGTCGAGCGCCCGGGCCCACCTGGTGCAGGGCGTCGACGTGGCCGGGTGGCTCCCGGCGCGGCCGGCCCAGGCGCACAAGTGGCGGGCCGCCCTCTACGTGGTCGCCGGTTCGCCGGGCATGACCGGCGCCGCCCATCTGGCGGCCTCGTCGGCGCAGCGCGGCGGGGCCGGCATGGTGCGCCTGGGGTCGCCCGGTGTGGACCACGACCCGCTGGCACCCACGGAGGCCGTCGGCCGGCCGCTCCCGGCCGTGGGATGGGATGCCGCGGTGCTGGAGGAGCTGCCGAGGTGCCACGCCCTGGTGGTGGGGCCCGGTCTGGGGCGGGCGCCCGCGACGGCCAGCGCCGTGTGCCGGGCGGTGGCGGCTGCGCCCGTCCCCGTGCTGGTCGACGGCGACGGACTGGTGGCCCTGGCCGGGGCGCCGGGCGGCTCGGCCGGCGTGCTCCGCGGCCGGGGTGCCGCCACCGTGCTCACGCCCCACGACGGCGAGTTCGCCCGGCTGGCGGGTGGGCCACCCGCCGCCGACCGCATCGGGGCGGCCCGCGAGCTGGCGGCCCGGCTGGGCGCGGTCGTCCTGCTGAAGGGGGCGTGCAGCGTGGTGGCCGAGCCCGGCGGGGCGGTGCTGGTGAGCGCCAGCGGCGACGCCCGCCTGGCCACGGCCGGCACCGGTGACGTGCTCTCGGGGCTCGTCGGCGCCCTGCTCGCCCAGGGGGTGCCCGCCTTCGAGGCGGCGGCGGCCGGGGCGTACGTGCACGGCGTGGCCGGCACCCTAGGCTCACGGGTGGGCCTGGTGGCCAGCGACCTGGTCACCCGCCTGCCCACCGTGCTGAGCGATCCCGGAGTGTGGCCCTGATGCCCGACACCGCCTGCATCCGCGACGTCATGAGCGCCGCCGCCGTGACGTTCCGCCCCGACGACACGGTCGAGGTGGCCCTCCGGCGCCTGCTCGACCTCGATGCCAGCGGCGGCCCGGTGATCGACGCCGACGGCAAGGTGGTGGGGATGCTCACCGACGGCGATCTCATCGTCCAGGAGGCCGAGGTCCCCACCCCGACGGCGCTGGGGATCTTCGGGGCGCTCCTGCAGTCGCGCCACCGCCGCGAGGAGTTCGACGAGCAGGTGCAGAAGGCCTTCGGCACCACGGTCGCCGCGCTGATGGAGCCCGACGTCATCGCCTGCCACCCCGACGACACGGTCGAGCAGGCCGCCACCGTGATGCACGAGCACGACATCTCGCGGCTGCCGGTCGTCGATGCCGACGGTGCGCTGCTCGGCCTCGTCACCCGGCGCGACCTGCTCCGGCACCTCCTCGCGTCGTACCGCCGGGAGGGGTCGGCGTAGCGGTGCGCCCGGCCTGGGTCGAGGTCGACCTCGGCGCGCTCCGCCACAACGTGCGGATCCTCGCCGAGCTGGTCGCCCCGGCCCGCGTCTGCGCCGTGGTGAAGGCCGACGCCTACGGCCACGGCGCGGTTCCGGTGGCCACCGCGGCGGTGGAGGCCGGGGCGACCTGGCTGGCCGTCGCCCTGGCCCAGGAGGGCGCCGAGCTGCGCCGGGCCGGCATCGAGGTGCCGATCCTCGTGCTGTCCGAGCCGTCGGCCGCCGAGCTGGCCGTCGTGGTCGCCGAGGGCCTCCGGCCCGCGGTGTACTCGCTGCGGGGCATCGAAGCCGCCGCCAAGGCCGTGGCCGAGGCGGGCTCGTCCCCGCTCCCCGTCCATCTGAAGGTCGACACCGGCATGCACCGGGTGGGCGCCTCGCCCGAGCGCCTCCCCGAGCTGGCCCTGGCGGTGACGGAGCACCCCGAGCTGCGACTCGAGGCCGTGTGGACCCACTGCGCGGTGGCCGACGAGCCGGAGCACCCCTTCACCGAGGAGCAGCTGGCCCGGTTCGAGCGGGCCCTGGCCGGGCTGCGGGCCCTCGGCATCGACCCGCCGCTGGTGCACGTGGCCAACAGCGCGGGTGCGCTGGCCCACCCGCGGAGCCGCCGCGACCTGGTGCGCTGCGGCATCGCCCTGTACGGCGTGGCCCCCGGACCCGACCTGGCCGAGGCCAGCGCCGGCCTACGGCCGGTCATGGCGGTGAAGGCGGCCGTCTCGTGGGTGCAGACCCTGCCCGCCGGCGAGGGGGTGTCCTACGGCCTCCGGCACCGGGCCGAGGTCGACACCGTGGTCGCCACCGTCCCGATCGGCTACGCCGACGGCGTCCCGCGCCGGCTGTTCGAGGTGGGCGGGGCCGTCCTGGTGCACGGGAGGCGGTGCCCGATCGTGGGGGCGGTGACGATGGACCAGCTGATGGTGGCGTGTGGGCCGGCCGGCGACCCCGCCACGCCGGACGTGGAGCGCGGCGACGAGGTGGTCCTCATCGGCCGGCAGGGGGGCGAGCGGATCGGGGTCGAGGACTGGGCGGGCCGCCTGGGGACGATCCCCTACGAGATCGTCTGCGGCATCAGCCCCCGTCTCCCGCGCCGCTACCGCTGAGCGGGCCGTGCTCACCGACGTCCCCGGGGTGCGGGTCGGCCACTGGACCGACGAGGTGGCCCGGACCGGCTGCACGGTGGTGCTCCTGCCGACAGGCACGGTCGCCTCGGGTGAGGTGCGCGGCGGCGCCCCCGCGACCAGGGAGTTCGCCCTGCTCGACCCGCAGCGGCTCGTCGACCGGGCCGACGCCGTGGTGCTCACCGGGGGATCGGCCTTCGGCCTGGCTGCGGCCGACGGGGTGATGCGCTTCTGCGAGGAGCGCGGCGTGGGCTTCCCCACGATCGGTGGCCCGGTCCCCATCGTCGTCGGCCTCGGTCTGTTCGACCTGGGCGTGGGCGACCCGGCGGTGCGTCCGGGGCCGGCCGAGGGCTACGCCGCGTGCGTGGCCGCGTCGGCCGGGCCGGCGCGCCTCGGGCAGGTGGGCGCGGGGACCGGGGCGACCGTCGGCAAGTGGCGGGGGCGCGAGCACGCCCGCCCCGGCGGGCTCGGTGCGGCCACCGTGACCCGGGGGGCGCTGGTGGTGAGCGCGCTGCTCGCGGTGAACGCGCTGGGCGAGCCCGACGACGGCACCCTCCACTGGTTGCCGGGCACCGAGGACCACGTGTTCGGGAACACCACGATCGGGGTGATCGCCACCAACGCCTCCCTCGACAAGGACGGGTGCCTGCTGGTGGCCCAGAGCGGCCACGACGGCCTGGCCCGGGCGCTGCTCCCCGTCCACACGCTGGTCGACGGCGATGCCCTGGTCGCTGCGGCCACCGCCGAGGTGCGGGCCGACCTCGACCTCGTCCGGTTGCTCGCCGTGCGGGCAGTGGAGGCAGCGGTGCGCGACGCCGTGGGGTAGCGGGCCCGCCGCCGCTACCATCGCCTGCGTGCCGACCCTCGACGAGCTGGCTCGCGAGGCGGCCGGGTGCACCCGGTGCGGACTCGCGGCCCGGCGGAGCACGGTGGTCTTCGGGATGGGCGATCCCCGTGCCGACCTCATGTTCGTGGGTGAGGCGCCCGGCGCCGAGGAGGATCGCCAGGGCCTGCCGTTCGTGGGCCGCTCGGGCAAGCTGCTCGACCGGCTGCTGCTGGAGGAGCTGGGCATCACGCGCCAGCGCGTGTACATCGCGAACGTGGTGAAGTGCCGCCCGCCCGACAACCGCGACCCGAAGCCGGAGGAGATCGCGGCCTGCCGGCCCTATCTGGAGGGCCAGGTCGACGCCATCGACGCCCGGGTGGTGGTGACCCTCGGGCGCTTCGCGGCCCAGGTGCTGTTGGGCACCACCGAGGGGATCACCCGGTTGCGCGGCCGGACCTACCCGTACCGCGGCGGGGTGCTGATCCCCACGTTCCACCCGGCAGCCGCGCTGCGGGGGGGCAGCGAGCCCCTCGCGCAGATGCGGGCCGACCTGGTCAGGGCCAAGCTCGCGCTGGCCGACGGAGCGGCTCGGTGACCGTCGCCGGCACCGCTTCGGCCGCCGAGACCCGCCGGCTGGCCGCCGCCCTGGCGGCGTTGGCGCAGCCCGGCGACCTGGTGGTGCTGATCGGCGAGATGGGCGTGGGCAAGACGGCGTTCGCCCAGGGCTTCGCCGCCGGGCTCGGCGTCACCGAGCAGGTGACGAGCCCCACCTTCACGCTGGTGCGCCACTACCAGGGGCGGCTGACGCTGCACCACGTGGACGTGTACCGCCTCGACCGGTTGTCGGAGGCGCTCGACCTGGGGCTGGCCGAGCTGCTCGACTCCGGCGGCGTCACCCTCGTCGAGTGGGGAGACGTGGTGCTCCCCGTACTGCCGTCGGACTACCTGGAGGTGCGCCTGTCGTACGTGGACGACGACGAGCGCCGGCGCCTGTCGGCGCGCGCGGTGGGGAGGACCTGGGCCGGCCGGCGCGCGGCCGTCGACGCGGCGCTGGCGCCCTGGGCGGACGGGTCGGCGTGACGTGCTGATCCTGGGCATCGACACGGCCACGCCCCAGGTGGGGTGCGCGATCGGCGGCCACGAGGGGGTGCTGGCCCGCTTCGAGAGCGCGCGTGGCCAGCAGCACACCGAGACCCTCACGCCCGCGATCGACTTCGTGCGCCGCCGGGCCCGGGTGGAGCTCGCCGACATCTCGGTGGTGGCGGTCGACGTCGGCCCCGGGCTCTTCACGGGGCTCCGGGTCGGCGTCGCCACCGGCAAGGCGATCGCCCACGCGCTGCGGGTCCCCATGATCGGCATCTCGAGCCTCGACCTGCTGGCGCTGCCGGTCCGGTACACGTCCCGGCTGATCGTGGCCGTCGTCGACGCCCGGCGCGGGGAGCTGTTCTACGCGTTCTACCGGCAGGTGCCGGGCGGTGTGCAGCGGGTCGTCGAGCCCCAGATCGGCTCCCCCGAGGACCTGGCGTCCGACCTGGGCGCCCTGGACGACGAGATCCTGCTCGTCGGCGACGGCGCGCTGCGCTACGCCGACCACCTGGCTCGCCGGGCCAAGACGGAGCTGGCCGACCGCGGCCTCGCGTACCCGTCTGCCGCCTCCCTCGTGCAGCTGGCCCACCCCAAGGCGCTGCGCGAGGAGTTCGTCAACCCGTGGGACCTGCAGCCCCTGTACCTCCGCAGGCCCGACGCGGAGATCAACTGGAAGGTGCGAGAGGGTCGGTGAGCAAGCTGGCCGACTCCATGCGGGACGCCGGGGGCCCGGCCCTCGACGTGCGGCTGGCGCCCATGCGGCGCCGCCATCTCCGCTCGGTCCTGCGCATCGAGTCGCAGGTGTACCCGCGCCCGTGGTCGCTCGGGCTGTTCCTGTCGGAGCTCGGCCTCAAGACGTCGCGCGTGTACGTGGTGGCCCGCGCCGAGGGCCACACCGTCGGGTACGCGGGCCTGATGCTGGCGGCCGGTGACGGGCACATCACCACGATCGCCGTCGACCCGGCCTGGCACCGCGGCCACATCGGCACCCGGCTGCTCCTGGTGCTCGCACGGGAGGCGGTGGCGCGCGGCTGCACCGCCCTCACGCTCGAGGTGCGGCTGGGCAACGCCCCGGCCCAGGCCCTGTACCGCCGGTTCGGCTTCGCGCCCGCCGGGATCCGGAAGAACTACTACACCGACACCAACGAGGACGCCGTCGTGATGTGGGCCCACGACGTGGACCAGCCGGCCTACGCCGAGCGGCTGGCGGCCATCGAGGAGGGCATCCCGGGCACCACCGTGGTGGAGGGGTTCGACCGGTGATCCCCGATCGCCCGGCCCCGATCGAGGTCACGCCGGACACGTGCGTCCTGGGCATCGAGACCTCCTGCGACGAGACGGCGGCCGCGGTCGTGCGGGGCCCGGCCACGGTGCTGTCGTCGGTCGTGAGCAGCCAGGTCGACCTGCACGCCCGCTTCGGCGGCGTCGTGCCCGAGATCGCCAGCCGGGCACACGTCGAGCTGCTCACCCCGGTGATCGCCGAGGCCCTGGTGGAGGCGGGGGTGGCCGACGGCGGCATCGACGCCGTGGCTGCCACCATCGGCCCGGGCCTGATCGGCTCGCTGCTCGTCGGGGTGAGCGCGGCGAAGGCGCTGGCGCTGGTGTGGGACGTGCCGTTCGTGGGCGTCAACCATCTCGAGGCCCACCTGGTCGCCTCGTTCCTCGAGGAGCCCGACCTCGAGCTGCCGCTGGTGGTGCTGCTCGTGTCCGGTGGGCACACCCTCCTCGTCCACATGGAGGACCACGGCCGGTACCGGCTGCTGGGCGGCACGGTCGACGACGCCGCCGGCGAGGCCTTCGACAAGGTCGCGCGCTACCTCGGGCTGGGGTACCCGGGCGGCCCGGCGATCGACCGCGTCGCGCTCGAGGGCGACCCCGCCGCCATCGCCTTCCCCCGGGCCATGCTCGACGAGAGCTACGACTTCTCCTTCAGCGGGCTGAAGACGGCCGTGGTCAACCACGTGCGGGCGCACCCCGACGTGGCCACGGCCGACGTGGCCGCGTCGTTCCAGCAGGCGGTCGTCGACGTGCTCGTCGCCAAGGCCCGGCGGGCGGTCCGGGAGGTGGGTGCCGCCGGGCTCTGCCTCGGTGGCGGGGTCGCGGCCAACACCGCCCTGCGCACGCAGGTGCTCGACGCCTGCGACGCCGATGGCATCCGCTGCTTCCTGCCGAGCCGGGCCCTGTGCACCGACAACGCGGCCATGATCGCGGCCGCGGGCTGGTGGCGGCTGCGCCTCGACGGCCCCACCCCGCTCGACGTGGGCGCCGACCCGAACCTGGCGCTGCGGCTGCTCTGAGCCCCGCCGGGCCGGCCCCGGCCGGCGGATCCGCGCGGGACGGTTGCGTTCCGGGGCCCAGCGGCCCTATCGTTAGCACTCGCCGTTTGAGAGTGCTAACGAATGCCAACGGAGGCATGCATGAAGCTCAAGCCCCTCGACGACCGCATCGTGGTTCGTGCCAACGAGGCCGAGGAGAAGACCGCCTCGGGCCTCGTGATCCCCGACACCGCCAAGGAGAAGCCCCAGCAGGGCGAGGTCCTGGCCGTGGGCCCGGGCCGGCGGTCGGAGCAGACCGGTGCGGTCATCCCGCTCGACGTGAAGGTCGGTGACACCGTCGTGTACAGCAAGTACGGCGGCACCGAGATCACCGTGGACGGCGAGGATCTCCTCATCCTCAGCTCCCGCGACATCCTCGCGACCCTCAAGAAGTAGGCGTCGTGGCCAAGATCCTGAAGTTCGACGAGGACGCCCGGCGGTCCCTGGAGGCGGGCGTGAACCGCCTGGCCGACGCGGTGAAGGTCACGCTCGGCCCCAAGGGCCGCAACGTCGTCCTCGACAAGAAGTGGGGCGCCCCCACCATCACGAACGACGGCGTGTCGATCGCCCGCGAGGTGGAGCTCGACGACCCGTTCGAGAACATGGGCGCGCAGCTCGTGAAGGAGGTCGCCACCAAGACGAACGACGTCGCCGGTGACGGCACCACCACCGCCACCGTGCTCGCCCAGGCCATGGTGCGCGAGGGCCTGCGCAACGTGGCCGCCGGCGCCAACCCGATGAGCCTCAAGAAGGGCATCGAGAAGGCCGTCGAGGCTGCCGTCGAGGCCATCCGCGAGCTGTCCAAGGACGTCGAGGACAAGAGCGAGATCGCCCAGGTCGCCGCCATCTCGGCCGCCGACCCGGCCATCGGCGAGGTGATCGCCGACGCCATCGACAAGGTCGGCAAGGACGGCGTTGTCACCGTCGAGGAGTCGAACACCTTCGGCATGGAGCTCGAGTTCACCGAGGGCATGCAGTTCGACAAGGGCTACATCTCGCCCTACTTCGTCACCGACCCGGAGCGCCAGGAGGCCGTGCTCGAGGAGCCGTTCATCCTGCTGGTCAACTCCAAGATCAGCAGCGTGCAGAGCCTGCTGCCGGTGCTCGAGAAGGTCATGCAGTCGGGCAAGCCGCTGGTGATCGTGGCCGAGGACGTCGAGGGCGAAGCCCTCGCCACCCTGGTGGTCAACAAGATCCGCGGCACGTTCAACTCGGTGGCGGTGAAGGCGCCGGGCTTCGGCGAGCGCCGCAAGGCGATGCTGCAGGACATGGCCATCCTCACCGGCGGCCAGGTCATCTCCGAGGAGGTCGGCCTCAAGCTCGACAACGTCACCCTCGACCTGCTCGGCCGGGCCCGCAAGATCGTCGTCACCAAGGACGACTCCACGATCGTGGAGGGCGCCGGCTCCGAGGCCGACGTGCAGGGCCGGATCAACCAGCTCAAGGCCGAGATCGACAGCACCGACTCCGACTGGGACCGCGAGAAGCTCCAGGAGCGGCTGGCCAAGCTGGCCGGCGGCGTCGCCGTCGTCAAGGTCGGTGCGGCCACCGAGGTGGAGCTCAAGGAGAAGAAGCACCGCATCGAGGACGCCCTGTCGGCCACCCGGGCCGCCATCGAGGAGGGTGTCGTCCCCGGTGGGGGCACGGCCCTGCTCCGGGCGCGCGGCTCGGTCGCCAAGGCGGTCGAGAGCCTCGAGGGAGACCAGGCAACCGGTGCCCGCATCGTGTACGTCGCCCTCGACGCCCCCGCCCGGCTCATCGCCGCCAACGCCGGCAGGGAGGGGGCGGTCACCGTGGAGCACGTCGAGCGCGAGACGGGCAGTGTCGGGTTCAACGCCGCCACCGGGCAGTTCGAGGACCTGGTGAAGGCGGGCGTGATCGATCCCGCCAAGGTCACCCGTGCCGCCCTGCAGAACGCGGCGTCGATCGTGGCGCTCCTGCTCACCACCGAGGCCGTCGTGGCCGACAAGCCGGAGCCCCCGAGCCCGGCGCCGGCCATGCCCCCCGGCGGTGGGATGGGGATGATGTAGCGCTCCGCACCTGCGCGGGTCGCACCGAGGGCCGGGGCCGTGGGGCCCCGGCCCTCGGCGTTCCCCGCCGGACCCCGTAGGCTCGTCCCCCGTGGAGACGCCCGCATCCGATCCGGCCAAGCTGCTCGCCTACTGGATGGAGTGGGAGCGCGGCGACACCCCACCCGGCCGGGTGATGTCGAACCTCAAGACGGCCGGGCTGCGCCAGCTCCTCGAGCGGCTGGCCGCCTCCGGCGAGGAGAGCTGACCGAGGCGATCAGCGCCCGGTGAAGCGGGGCTCTCGCTTGTCGGCGAACGCGGCCGGGCCTTCCTTGGCGTCGTCGCTGGCGTAGACCTCGGTGCCCAGGCGCAGCTCCTCGAGCAGGGCGTCGGCCTGCGGGAGGCGCTGACCCCGCCACACCGCCTCCTTGATCCGGCGGACGGCGAGGGGGCCGTTGCGGCAGAGCCGCTCGGCGATCTCGCGGGCCCGGTCGAGGGCCTGGCCCGGGCCCGCGGGCACGACCTCGTTGACCAGGCCGATCTCGAGCGCGGTGGGGGCGTCGATGCGGTCGCCGAGGAGCAACAGCTCCATGGCCCGGCAGTGGGGGACCTGGCGGGGGAGGCGCACGGTGGCGCCGGAGATGGGCATCAGCCCCCACCGCACCTGCTGCAGGCCGAACGTGGCGTGCTCGGCCGCATAGCGCAGATCGGTGGCGAGGAGCAGCTCGAGGCCGCCGGCGACGCAGTGGCCGTTGACCGCGGCCACGATCGGCTTGGGGAAGAACCGGTCGCGGAGCAGCGTGCGGTTGGTGTTCGGGTACCGCTGCTCGTCTCCCCGCCCGCCGGTGACGCCGGGGATGGTGAGCTTCAGGTCGGCACCCGAGCAGAAGGCCTCGTCGCCGGCACCGGTGAGGATCACCGCGAGCACGTCGTCGTCGTCCTCGGCCGCGTCCCAGGCTTCGGCGAGCCCGTAGAGCATCGCCGGGTCGAGGGCGTTGCGGGCCTCGGGCCGGTCGAGCGTGATGATGGCGATCCGGTGGTCCACCTCGTAACGAACGGACATGCCCCTATCCTGCCAGCGTGCCCGGGGGGTCCCGAACATGACGCGCCGTGGCGGGAGCCAGCGCATCCCGCGGCCACCCGGTGCCCGGCCCGGCCGGCCCGCTCCCTGGGCCGGGCTGGCGCCCGCCGAGCGGCGGGTGAGCCTCGACGCCATCCGGGAGCGCGTGGCTGTTCGCGGCCCGGGCCGGCGCAGCCCGGCCGAGCTGCCGGGCGTCCGGGCCGCGGCGGTGCTCGCCCCGCTCTACGAGGAGGCCGGCGAGGTGCGGGTCGTCCTCACCCGGCGGGCCGAGCACCTGCGGTCCCACCGGGGCGAGATCAGCTTCCCCGGCGGTGGCCAGGATCCGGGCGAGACGTGGACCCGCACGGCCCTGCGCGAGGCCCACGAGGAGATCGGCCTCGACCCGTCGACCGTCGAGGTGATCGGTGAGCTCGACCACCTCAGCACCATCGTGAGCCGGTCGTTCATCGTGCCGCTGGTGGGGGTGCTGCCGGGGCCGCCGAGGCTCGTGCCCAACCCGGCGGAGGTGGACCGGGTGCTCGAGGTGCCGCTGGACGAGCTGGTCGCCGACGGCGTCTTCCGGGAGGAGCGCTGGGGGCTGGCCCGGCTCGACCGCCCGGTCTGGTTCTTCGAGCTGATCGGCGAGACGATCTGGGGGGCCACTGCGGCCATGTTGCGCCAGCTGCTCTCGGTGGCGCTCGACTGCGAGCGATGAGCGGCTCCAGCAACTGGCGCTCGACGCCGATGGGAGGGGGGTGGGAACCTCTCGGGTCATGACCGTCTGCTCTCGGCGCCTGGTCGGCGCCGTGCTCGTGGTGCTGGCGGTGCTGGCGCTGGCCGCCTGCATGTCGGCCGAGGAGCGGTCGTCGTTCGACCGCGTGAACGGCCTCCGGGCGCAGCGTGGCCTCCCGGCGCTGGCCGAGGACCGGGAGCTGGTGGACAAGGCCCGCGCCTGGGCGCAGGTGCTGGCGGCCGAGGGCGGGCTCCGTCACTCCGACCTGCACCAGGGCACGACCCCGGGTCGCTGGGGCGCGCTGGCCGAGAACGTCGGGTTCGCCGGCCCCGGCGCCGACGTCGCCGGCCTGGTGCTCGCCGTGCAGCGGGCCTTCGAGGGCTCGCCGACCCACCTCGCCAACCAGCTCGACGGTCGGTACACCCATGCGGGCGTGGGCGTGGCCCGATCCGCCGACGGGCGGGTCTTCGTGGTGCAGGAGCTCGCGGCGGCCCGCTGAGCCGCCGGCGGCCGGGCGGCGTCAGACCGGCCGGGCCAGCCCGTCGATCAGGTGCCAGAGCCCGTCGACGTGCTCGCGGGTGGTGGCGGTGCCGCCGATGGCCACCCGCAGCACGAGCCGGTCGTCGAGCCTGGTGTGGGTGCAGAGCACCCGCCGGGTGGCGTTGAGGTCGTCGAGGAGCTGCTGGGTGGCGTCGTCGCCGGCGGTGTGGCGGAGGCACACCAGGCCGAGGGGGGCGGGAGCGGCCAGCTCGACGCGGGGGTCGGCGTCGACGCGTGCGGCCAGCTCGGCGGCGAGGGCCAGGTGGCCACGGAGGTGCGCCCGCAGGCCCTCGGCGCCGTAGTGGCGGAGCACGAACCACAGCTTCAGGGCTCGGAACCGCCGCCCCAGGGGCACCTGCCAGTCTCGGTAGTCGACGACCGCGCCTGACGAGGAGGCCGGGTTGCGGAGGTACTCGGGCTGGATCCCGAGGGCACCGGTGAGCGCGGCCCGGTCGGCCACGTAGAAGGCCGTGCAGTCGAAGTTCGTGAGCAACCACTTGTGCGGGTTGGTGCAGTAGCTGTCGGCCAGCTCGAGGCCGTCGTGGATCCAGCGAAGCTCCGGGCACAGGGCAGCCACACCGGCGTAGGCCGCGTCGACGTGGAGCCAGAGGCCGTGGCGGTGGCACACCTCGCCGACGGCGCGCACCGGGTCGATGGCCGTGGACGAGGTGGTGCCGACGGTGGCGCAGGTGAAGAACGGCCGCCGGCCGGCGGCCAGGTCGGCGCGGATCGCCCGGTCGAGCGCGTCGGGCCGCATGGCGTGGGTGTGGTCGACCTCCACCAGCCGGAGGTTGTCGCTGCCGATGCCGGCGACCCGCACGGCCTTCTCGACCGACGAGTGGGCCTGGCTCGACGCGTAGGCCACCAGGCTGCCGTCGGCGCCCCGTCGGTTGGACCGGCCGGCGGTGGCCCGCTCGCGCGCCGCCACCAGCGCGCACAGCACCGCGCTGGACGCGCTGTCCTGGATCACCCCGCCTCCGGTCGACGTCGATCGGAGAGCCGCCGGGAGGCCCAGGAGGTCGGCCAGCCAGTCGAGCACGTGGGCCTCCACCTCGGTGCAGGCCGGGCTCGTCGACCACAGCATCCCCTGGACGCCCAGGCCGGCGGCGACGAGGTCGCCGAGGATCCCCGGGCCCGACGAGTTCGCCGGGAAGTAGCCGAAGAAGCCCGGGGCCTGCCAGTGGGTCAGGGCCGGCACGACCACGCGATCGAGGTCGGCGAGCACGGCGTCGAAGGGCTCGCCCCACTGGGGCGCCGCCGGCGGGAGCAGCGCCCGCACGTCGCCGGGCGCGACGTCGGGGGTCACGGGGAGATCCGGGAGCCGCTCGAGGTACGACGCCACCCAGTCGACCGTGGCGTGGCCCCACCGCCGCAGCTCGTCGGGCGTCATGTGGCGGGGCGGCGTGGCCTGCTGGTCGTCCATGCGGCCGGCGAGCCTACGGGTCGGCCGGGCGCAGCGCCCGCCGGTGACACCGCCGATGGTCGCCGGCCCTACCGTGGCCGCCATGCACGCCCGGCCCGACCTCGACCCTGCCCGCTTCGCGGTGCACCGCGCCGCTCCCCGCGGCTTCGCCCAGGCCTACGTGCGCGAGGGCGTGGGCGGCGTGCCGCTCGTGCTCGTCCACGGCTGGCCCGAGACCAAGCGGGTGTACTGGCGGGTGATCGCGCCGCTGGCGTCAGCTGGCTTCGACGTGATCGTGCCCGACCTGCGGGGGTTCGGCGACAGTGACCTCGGCCCCGACGGGTTCCACGACGTGCCCGCCCACAGCCGCGACCTCCACGCCCTGGTGCGCGACCACCTGGGCCTCGATCG
Source organism: Acidimicrobiales bacterium (assembly GCA_016716005.1). NCBI lineage: Bacteria > Bacillati > Actinomycetota > Acidimicrobiia > Acidimicrobiales > Acidimicrobiales bacterium. The sequence continues at coordinate 1,726,042 of JADJXE010000001.1, read as the reverse complement.
GGTCGTGCTGGTCGGTGGCGATCTGGGCGGGCCCGTGATCCAGGACCTGTCGCTCCGCCACCCCGGCTGGGTCGACCGGCTCGTGATCTTCAACTCGCCCCTGCCGTACGACAAGGAGCGCATGGCCGGCATGCGCACCCGCCCTCCCGCCGAGTCCGCCGACTACTTCGTCCGGCAGGGCACGGAAGCCGATGCCCTCGCCGCCGAGCTGGCCACCGCCGATCAGCGCCGCCGCTACGTCGCCACCTTCTACACGTCGCGGTTCTGGGCCCATCCCGGCGCGTTCGACCCGGCGGCGGTGGCGTTCCACGTCGAGCCCTTCGCCGACGGAGCCAGGCTCCGGGCGGGCTTCGGCGCCTACGAGAGCGCCTTCTCGGAGGCCGCTCGGAGCGAGCCGCCCGTGCTCACGACCAACCCCACGCCCGCGCTGATCCTCTTCGGGCCGTCGGATCACGTGATCTACCCGGAGTTCGACCGCATGGCCACCGTGGTGTTCCCGAACCACGTGGGGCCGTTCCTGCTCCGCGACTGCGGGCACTTCGTCCCGTGGGAGGCGGCGGAGTCGCTGGTGGGGTCGGTGCGCGCGTTCTGCGGCGATCGCCTGGCGCTCGCCGGGCACCCCCCGTTCCCGTCCGCCCGGGGGTAGGGTCGGGCTCATGCCGACGGTGACGTTCGAGGGGGACACGCACGCCGAGATCGTGGCCAAGGTGCGCAAGTGGCTGGCGTCGACCGAGCAGGAGGCGCCCACCCTCTCGCCCACCGAGGCCGTCCAGGCCGGCGCCGAGCTCACCAAGGAGGCGCTGCGGATCATCGCGTCGGCCGCGCCCAAGCCGGTGGCCGAGAGCGACGTGGTGAAGTCGCTGCGCGACATGGGCTACAAGGCCACCGACACCACCCGCGACGCCATGGTCGAGAGCCTCGACGCCATCGCGTCGCTCACGGGCGGCGGGGTGCTGCGCAGGGTCACCGACGCCGGGGCCAAGGTGGCCTTCGAGATGAACGCGGCGGTGGCCAAGCAGGTCTTGAAGAGCCTCCGCGGCTGACCGGTCCCTCTCGGCGAGCGCCGGGGCACCCCTGCCGGGCCCCCCACCGGGGCTAGACTGACCGCTTCCGGGGCAGGGCGAGCGGAAGGTGGTTGCCGTGGCCGAGGTCGAGATCGGCATGGGCAAGTCGGGGCGACGGGCGTACGGGTTCGACGACATCGCCATCGTGCCGAGCCGGCGCACCCGCGACCCGGAGGACGTCGACATCTCGTGGGAGATCGACGCGTTCCGGTTCGAGCTCCCCCTCATGGCGGCGGCCATGGACGGGGTCGTGAGCCCGGCCACCGCCATCGAGATCGGGCGCCTGGGCGGGGTGGGCGTGCTGAACCTCGAGGGCCTGTGGACCCGCTACGAGGACCCCGACGCCCTGCTCGAGGAGATCTCCGAGCTCACGGCCGAGAAGGCCACCCAGCGGATGCAGGAGATCTACCAGGAGCCGATCCACGAGGAGCTGATCGGGCTGCGGATCCGCCAGATCCGCGAGGCGGGCATGGTGGCCTGCGCGTCGGTCACCCCGCAGCGCACCGAGCGGTTCTCGAAGGCGATCCTCGACGCCGAGCTCGACCTGCTGGTGATCCAGGGCACCGTCGTCTCGGCCGAGCACGTGTCGAAGACCGTGGAGCCCCTCAACCTCAAGCGCTTCATCCGCGAGCTCGACATCCCGGTGATCGTCGGTGGCTGCGCCAGCTACCAGGCGGCGCTGCACCTCATGCGCACCGGCGCGGTGGGCGTGCTGGTCGGCGTCGGCCCCGGCCACGCCTGCACGACCCGCGGCGTCCTCGGCATCGGGGTGCCGCAGGCCACGGCCATCGCCGACGCCCGGGCCGCCCGCATGCGCCACCTCGACGAGACGGGCGTGTACGTGCACGTCATCGCCGATGGCGGCATGGGCACCGGCGGCGACATCGCGAAGGCCATCGTCTGCGGGGCCGACGCGGTGATGCTGGGGTCACCCCTGGCGGCCGCGGCCGAGGCGCCGGGTCGGGGCTACCACTGGGGCATGGCCACGTTCCACCCCACGCTGCCCCGCGGGGCCCGGGTCAACGTCGGCACGCGAGGCACCATGGCCGAGATCCTCGTCGGCCCGGCCCACGAGAACGACGGCCGCATGAACCTGTTCGGCGCCCTGCGCACCTCCATGGCCACCTGCGGCTACGACTCGGTGAAGGACTTCCAGAAGGCCGAGGTGATGGTGGCACCCGCGCTGCAGACCGAGGGCAAGGCGCTCCAGAAGGCCCAGCGCGTGGGCATGGGCCACTGAGCCCGCCCGATCCCACCGACCCCCCGTGACCGCCCTGCCGACCGCTGACGGCCCCTTCGACCCCACGCTGGAGGCGGCCTTCGACACGGTGCTCGTGGTCGACTTCGGCGCCCAGTACGCACAGCTGATCGCCCGGCGGGTCCGGGAGGCGCACGTCTACTCGGAGATCGTGCCGCACTCCATCACCGCGGCCGAGCTCGTCGAGCGGCAGCCGGCCGGGGTGATCCTCTCGGGTGGGCCCGCCAGCGTGAACGTCGAGGGTGCACCCGGTCTCGACCCGGCCATCTACGCCGCCGGGGTCCCGATCCTCGGCATCTGCTACGGCGCCCAGCTCCTGGCCCGCGACCTGGGCGGCGAGGTGGCCGAGACGGGGCAGGGCGAGTACGGGCGAACGGGGCTGCGGGTCGTGTCGGGGGGCGTGCTGCTCGCCGACCAGCCGGTCGAGCAGCCGGTGTGGATGAGCCACTTCGACTCGATCGTGCGCGCGCCCGACGGCGCACGGATCACCGCGGCCACCGCCTCCACGCCGGCGGCCGCCTTCGAGGCGCCCGACCGTGGCCTCTACGGGGTGCAGTTCCACCCGGAGGTGGTCCACACGCCCCACGGCCAGGAGCTCCTCAAGCGGTTCCTCTACCGGGCCTGCGGGTGCCGGCCCACGTGGACGATGACCTCGATCATCGAGACGTCGGTCGAGGTCATCCGGGCCCAGGTGGGCGGGGCCGAGGTGATCTGCGGCCTCTCCGGCGGGGTCGACTCGGCCGTCGCCGCCGCGCTGGTCCACAAGGCGATCGGCGACCAGCTGACGTGCGTGTTCGTCGACCACGGGCTGCTGCGGGAAGGCGAGGCCGAGCAGGTCGTCGAGTCCTTCACCCGGCACCAGGGCATCACGCTGCTCCACGTCGAGGCCTCCGACCGCTTCCTCGACGCCCTCGACGGGGTGACCGACCCCGAGGAGAAGCGCAAGGCCATCGGCGAGCTGTTCATCCGCGTGTTCGAGGACGCCGCCGGCTCGATCGGCGAGGCCCGCTTCCTGGTGCAGGGGACCCTCTATCCCGACGTGATCGAGTCGGGCACCAAGGACGCAGCCAGGATCAAGAGCCACCACAACGTGGGGGGCCTGCCGGAGGACATGGACTTCGAGCTGGTCGAGCCGTTGCGTGCCCTCTTCAAGGACGAGGTCCGGCGGGTGGGGGAGGAGCTGGGCCTGCCCGAGGAGATCGTGTGGCGCCAGCCGTTCCCGGGTCCCGGGCTGGCGGTGCGGATCATCGGGGCCGTCACCAGGGACAAGCTGGCGACGCTGCGCCGGGCCGATGCCATCGTGCGCGAGGAGATCCGGCGGGCCGGGCTCGACCGTGAGGTTTGGCAGGCCTTCGCCGTGCTGCCCGACATCCGCTCGGTCGGCGTGATGGGAGACGAGCGCACGTACGCCCACCCGATCATCGTGCGGGCGGTCACCAGCGAGGACGCCATGACCGCCGACTGGGCCCGGCTGCCGTACGACCTCCTCGAGCGCATGGCCAGCCGGATCATCAACGAGGTGCCGGGCGTGAACCGGGTCGCCTACGACATCACGTCCAAGCCGCCCGGCACCATCGAGTGGGAGTGACGAGACCCCACCCCGTCCGGCTCGTCGATCGCCGGCCCGCCCTCGCCGCCGATCTCGTCGTGGCGCGCTGCGTGCCGCCGCACCGCTTCGCCGACGTGCGGTTCGACACCTACCGGCCCAACCCCGGCCACCCCAGCCAGGCCGAGGCGCTGGCCGCGGTGCGGGCGGTGGCGAGTCGGCTCGAGACCGGGGCGGACGGCCCGGGCGGCGGGCTCGGAGGCCGGGGACGGGGCCGGTTCCGCCGCCGCCGGGCCGGCGCCGAGTCGCCCGGCGAGGCCCCCGGTCGGTACCTCGACGGTGGCTTCGGCGTGGGCAAGACCCACCTGCTGGCGGCCCTGTGGCACGAGTCGCCACGGCCGTCGGCCTACCTCACGTTCGCCGAGCTGGCGGCCGTGATCGGCTTCCTCGGCATGGAGGCGGCCGTCGAGGCCTTCGCCGGGTGCCGGCTCCTCTGCATCGACGAGTTCGAGCTCGACGACGTCGCCAACACGCTGATGACGGTCACGTTCCTGCGAGCGGTGGTCGGCGCCGGGACGCTGGTCGTCACCACGTCCAACTCCCTGCCGGACCGGCTGGGCGAGGGGCGGTTCCACGCCGACGACTTCCGCCGGGAGATCGCGGCCATCGCCTCGCACTTCGAGGTGATCCGGATCGACGGGCCCGATTACCGCGCCGGCCAGCGCGTGGTCACCGAGCTCTGCGCGCCCGGGGAGCTCGACTCCCTGGCCGAGGGGTGGCGGGCGGCGGGCAGCACCGTCGCCGAGGACCGCTTCGACGAGCTGCTCGCCCACCTCCGAGTGGTGCACCCGGTGCAGGTCGGCGCGCTGCTCGACGGGCTCGACGCCGTCGCCGTCCACGGCGTCCACCCCATCGCCAACCAGGGGGACGCGCTGCTCGTCGTGCACCTCGTCGACGAGCTGTACGACGCCGGCCTCACCGTGGGCCTGTCGGGCTGCCGGGTCGACCAGCTGTTCCCCGACACGTACCGCCATGGCGGCTACCGGGTGAAGTACGGCCGCTGCGAGAGCCGCCTGTCGGCCCTGCTCGCCGAGGCGGCCACCGCCGCAGCGGGCTGAGCCGGTCCGGGCGGGCGTCGTGGCCGGTGGGGACCGGTGTCGGCGCCGCCAGCGGCGGGGCTGCTGGCCCTGGAGGGCTCCCGCCGGTAGCATGACGGTCCTGTGACGGACCCGCGCCGCCACCGGCACCGCGTGCCGGCCCCGATCCGGGTGCTGCTCCTGGCCCTCCTCGCCGTGCTGCCAGTGGTCGCGCTCGTCCCCCCCGCCGCGGCCGACAGCATCGCCGAGAAGCGAGCCGAGGCGCAGCGGGTGGCCGACGAGCTCGAGCAGCTCCAGGACCGCGTCAGCGTGCTGGCCGAGCAGCACCACCAGGCCCAGTCCCGGCTGGACGAGCTCGAGCGCCAGGTGGCCGACAACCAGGTCGCGCTCGAGCGCACCACCCAGCAGGAGGACCAGGCCCGCCTCCGCCTGCAGGACTGGGCCGTGCGCGCCTACGTGAACGTCGACGCCGACTCCGGCCTGGTGTCGATCCTGAGCAGCGACGGCTCGGACCTGGGCCAGCGGGTGGGCTACGTCGACGCCGCCCTTCGCCGTGACCGCCGGGTGATCGACGATCTGCGCGCCGCCGAGGAGGACGCCCGGGTGAGCCGGGATGCCCTCGCCACGGCGCGCGACGAGGCCGCCGCGGTCGAGTCCGAGATGGAGGGGCAGACCGCCGAGGCCGACGCCGCCGTCGACCAGCAGACCCAGCTGCTCGCACGGGTGCAGGGCGAGCTGGCCACCCTGGTGGCCGAGGAGCAGCAGCGGCGGGCCGACGAGGAGGCCCGCCGGGCGCGGGCCGAGGCCCAGGCCGCCGCCGCCCGGGCCGTGCCGCCGGCGGTGCCGTCCCGGCCGTCGAGCGGTGGCGGTGGTGGCGGCGGCGGGGGCGCAGCCCGCCCCACGCCCCAGCCCCTCGCTCCCCTCCCCCCGGTCAACGGTCGCGTCGGCGAGGTGATCGCCGCGGCCCAGAGCCAGCTGGGGGTGCCCTACCGCTACGCCGGCACCTCGCCGTCGGAGGGCTTCGACTGCTCGGGGCTGGTGGTGTGGGCGTACCGCCAGATCGGGGTCAGCCTCCCCCGGTCGTCGTTCGCCCAGTGGGACGCCCTGCCCGCGGTGCCGATCGACCAGCTCCAGCCAGGTGACCTGGTGTTCTTCTACCCCGACGTCCACCACGTGGGCCTCTACGTGGGCAACGGCCAGATGATCCACGCACCGCACACCGGCGACGTCGTGAAGTACGCCTCGGTCTGGCGCGACAACCTCACGGGCGCCCGCCGACCCATCGGCTGAGCGTGGCGCCGCACGACGACCTCGCCGACTTCCAGCGGGGCTCGTTCACGTGGCAGGGCGCCACCCGCACCGTGTTCCGCCGAGGCGAGGGCCCGGGCGTGGTGGTCATGCACGAGATGCCGGGCATCACGCCGGCCGTCGCGGGGTTCGGTCGGCGGGTGGCCGACGCCGGGTTCACGGCCGTGCTGCCCTGCCTGTTCGGCGAGCCGGGCAAGCCGATGTCGCCGACGTACGGTGCTCGCCAGCTGGCGTGGGGGTGCGTGTCGCGGGAGTTCACCACCTGGGCCACCGGCCGGACCTCGCCCATCGTGGCCTGGTGCCGGGCCCTGGCCCGCCAGGTGCACGCCGAGTGCGGGGGTCCGGGCGTGGGCGCGCTGGGGATGTGCTTCACGGGCGGCTTCGCCCTGGCCATGATGGTCGACGACGGGGTCGTGGCCCCGGTGCTCTCGCAGCCGTCGCTGCCCTTCGCCGTCGGGCCGGGCCGCTCCGCCGATCTGGGGCTCTCGCCCGCCGACGAGGCCCGGGTGCGGGAGCGTGCCGAGGCGGGCTGCGACGTGCTCGGGCTGCGGTTCACCCACGACCGCTTCGTGCCTGCGGCCCGCTTCGCGTCGCTCCGCCGGCTGCTCGGCGAGCGGTTCCTCTCGGTCGAGATCGACTCGTCGCCGGGCAACCCGTGGGGGCTCAGCGGCGCCTCGCACTCCGTGCTCACCGAGCACCTCGTCGACGAGCCCGGCCACCCCACCGCCGAGGCGCTGCACCAGGTTCTCGAGTTCTTCCGGGAGCGGCTGGAGCCCACCGCCGGCTGACCGGCGTGCCCGAGGGCCGACACCACCCGGCCGTAGGATGGCATGGCGATGGCGTCCCTCCTCGAAGGCCTCAACCCGGTGCAGCGCGAGGCCGCGGCCCACGGCGACGGGCCCCTGCTCATCGTCGCCGGGGCCGGGTCGGGCAAGACCCGGGTGCTCACCCACCGCATCGCCCACCTGATCGCCGAGCACGGCGTCTCCCCCTACCGCATCCTCGCCATCACCTTCACCAACAAGGCCGCCGACGAGATGCGGCACCGGGTCGAGCAGCTGGTCGGGCCGGTCGCTCGCAAGATGTGGGTGAGCACGTTCCACGCCGCCTGCGTGCGGATCCTGCGCCGCGACGGTCATCTGCTCGGCTACCCGTCGAGCTTCACGATCTACGACCAGGCCGACGCCGTGCGGCTCACCGGCTACGTCCTGCGCGACAAGAACATCGACGCCAAGCGGTTCCCTCCCCGGGGCGTCCACGCCGCCATCAGCGCGGCCAAGAACGAGCTGCTCGGGCCGGCCGACCAGGCCGAGCGGGCCGCCACGATCTTCGACCGCCGGATCGCCGACGTGTACGCCGAGTACCAGGCTCGCCTGCACAAGGCCGGCGCCATGGACTTCGACGATCTCCTGGCCAACGTGGTGCGGCTGTTCCGCGAGCACCCCGACGTGCTGGCCCACTACCAGGAGCGCTTCCAGCACATCCTGGTCGACGAGTACCAGGACACCAACCACGCCCAGAACGAGCTCGTGTTGGCCCTCGCCGCCGACCACCGCAACGTGTGCGTGGTCGGCGACAGCGACCAGTGCCTGCCGCCCGGGACCCTGGTGACCACGCCGTCAGGGGCGGTGCCGATCGAGGCGGTCGCCGCGGGCGACGTGGTGGTGGGCACCGGTGGTCGGGTCGATCCGGTGGCCGGCCGGGTCGCCGCCGTGGCGCGGGGCCACTACGCCGGCCCGCTCGTCACCGTGGCGGCGGGTGGCCGCGAGCTGCGGGGAACGCCCCACCACCTCGTGCCGGCGCGCCTCGCCCTCGGTCCGAGCCACCACCTCGTGTACCTCATGCATCGATCGGATCGGGGCTACCGGATCGGGCGGACGGAGCCGATGGGTGCCGTCGGGGCCGGTCGCCACGACGGCGGGCTCGGCGCTCTCCTCGACCGGGAGCACGCCGACGCGGCGTGGATCCTGCAGGTGTGCGCCTCGTCGGCCGAGGCGGCCTACGGCGAGGCCTTCCACGCCGCCGAGCACGGCCTTCCCACGACACCGTTCCGGGGCGTGGCCGGCGAGGCGGACGACGAGGAGTGGCGGGAGCGCCTCTACCTCGAGCTGGACACGGCTCGCAGCGCGAAGCGCCTGCTCGACGGGCTGTCGCTCCACCCGGGCTTCCCGCACGTGCGGCCCGACGGCGGCGGCCGCCGCCCGACCGTCGACCTCACCATGTTCTCGGATGCGCGCGGCACGGCCGTGGGCCGGCACCGGGTGCAGTGGTCGTCGAGTGACGACGCGGCCGCCGGGCTGCGCGCCGCCGGCCTCCCCGTGCGCGCGGGGACGCTCGCCGGCACGGCTCGGCTGGAGACCGGTCACGACGAGTACCCCGAGGCGCTCGCGCTCGCCCGGGCGGCCGCGGCGGCCGGGGGGCTGGGGCTGCGGCGCCGGGTGTCGGTGGGCGGCACGATCTACGACCTCGCTCCCCTCGCCCACCTCCGGCCCGGGATGCGGGTGCTCGTGCACGACGCCGGCGTGCTCCGCGAGGCCCCCGTCGCGGGGGTCGACGTCGAGGCCTACGACGGCCCCGTGTTCGACCTGGAGGTCGAGCGCACCCACACGTACCTCGCGAGCGGCCTGCTCGTGCACAACTCGATCTACAACTTTCGTGGCGCCGACATCCGCAACATCCTCGAGTTCGAGCAGGCCTTCCCCGACGTCACGGTGATCCTGCTCGAGCAGAACTACCGATCGACGCAGACGATCCTCGACGCCGCCAACGCCCTGATCGCCAACAACCTGGGCCGCAAGCCCAAGGAGCTCTGGACCGACCAGGGAGCCGGCGCCCGCCATCACCCGCTACCAGGCCGACGACGAGGGCGACGAGGCCCAGTGGGTCGCCCACACCGCCGGCGCGCTGCACGACGCCGAGGGCTACCGGTGGGGCGACATCGCCGTGTTCCACCGCACCAACGCCCAGAGCCGGGTGGTGGAGGAGGGCCTGATGCGAGCCGGGATCCCCTACAAGGTGGTGGGCGGCACCCGGTTCTACGACCGCCGGGAGATCAAGGACGCCCTGGCCTACCTGAAGGCGGTGGTGAACCCGGCCGACGAGGTCAGCGTGAAGCGGGTGCTCAACGTACCGAAGCGGGGGGTCGGCGACACCACGGTCGGTCGTCTCGACGCGTGGGCCGCCGCCCACGGCCTGACCTTCGCCCAGGCCCTGCGCCGGGCCGACGACGCCGGCGCCAGCGGCCCGGCCCTGCGCGGCATCGCGCGGTTCGTCGAGCTGATCGACGGGCTGGCCGAGCTGGTGCCCGACGGTCCCGCAGCCGTGCTGCACGCGGCCCTGGAGCGCAGCGGCTACGCCCAGGAGCTCGAGGCCGAGCACTCCGTCGAGGCCGACGGCCGGCTCGAGAACCTGGCCGAGCTGGTGGGGGTGGCCAAGGACTTCGACGGCGTCGACGAGTTCCTGGAGCAGGTGGGCCTGGTCGCCGACACCGACGAGCTGCCCGCCCCCGGGGAGGACGCCAGCCAGGTCGTGCTCATGACCCTGCACGCGGCCAAGGGCCTCGAGTTCCCCGTCGTCTTCATGGTCGGCTGCGAGGACGGCGTCTTCCCCCACCTGCGCTCGCTGGGCGAGCCCGACCAGCTGGAGGAGGAGCGCCGCCTGGCCTACGTGGGCATCACCAGGGCGCGTGAGCGGCTCTACCTCAGCCACGCCTGGAGCCGCACCATCTTCGGCTCCACCCAGTACAACCCGCCCAGCCGGTTCCTCGACGAGATCCCGGCCGAGCTGGTCGAGACCACGGGCGAGGGTCGGCGCCTCGGCCGCGAGCGGAGCGCCGGGTGGGATCGCGACGGCTGGGGCGGCGGATCGGGCTGGGGTGGCGATCGCCGCTCCGAGGCCCGGGAGCGCATCGTCGATCGGGCGGTGGCCGCGGGCAACCGGCCGAGCCCGAGCGGCGCCGACCGTCTCGGGCTCAGGCGGGGTGACGACGTGCGCCACAACGCCTGGGGCGAGGGCGTGGTGCTCGACGTCACCGGCGAGGGCGACAAGGCCGAGGCGGTCGTGCGCTTCCCGGGCGTGGGCGAGAAGCGCCTGCTCCTCGCCTGGGCGCCCCTCCAGAAGCTCTGAGCCGGGGCCGACCCGGCTACGGCTGGGGCGCGACGCCACCTCCACCGACGGGGTCGTCGGCCGTGGGATCGTGCATGCAGAGCGTGTAGGCCATCTGCTCGGGTCCGGGCTCCCCCGAGCCGTACGGGCTGCAGTCGAGCGACAGCTCGTTCGACGTGGCCGCCGGGCTCGTGGCGCCGCCGACCACCGCCACAACTTGGAACGTCCAGCTCGCCGCCGGGTTGTTGCCCCACACGGTGAACGTCGTCTGGGTGGTGCCGGCGGCCACCGACTTGGAGCCGGTCGCCGACCCGCCCTGCAGCGCCGTCACCGTGTACGACTGCACCTCGCAGCCGCTGGGCGCCTGCCACGTCACGGTGGCCGGCAGGCCCAGGTCGGTGCCGCCCGGCCACGTCCCGGCGCTGGCCTGCACGCCCGTCGGCGCGCAGTCGGCCGCCGTGCTGCCCGGTGGGGGTTCGGTGGGCGGTTGCGGCGGGGGCTCGACGGGCGGCTGCGGCGTGGGCAGCACGGGCGCCGGGGGCGTCGGGGGCTGCTCGCCGCCCGGAGGTGGCGCGGCGGGGTGGTTCGCCTTGAACAGGATGGTGCCGCCCGGCGGGAGGCTGCCCGAGTACTCCTGGCGCAGCGCCCCGCCGGCGGTGGCCTCCACGTCGGTGGCGACCAGCACGATCTCGGGCTCCCCGCTCCCGGCGTGCAGCGCGGCGGGCACGATGGGAGCGAGGCCTCCGTTGGAGACGAAGGCGAGGGTGAAGCTCTGGGGTCCCTCACCGGCGCACTCGCCGTAGTAGTGGACCTCGAGCAGGTACTCGCCGAGGGGGGCCTGCCCGGGGGGCCAGAAGACGTTCTCGACGGGTGGGTCGCCGGCGCAGGCACCGTTGGCGTCCACGTCGAGCTGGCCCCCGCTGGGCGAACTGGTGGCCTCGTAGCTGATGCGGGCGCCGGTGGGGTCGGTGACGGCAAGGTCGAGGTCGGCGGTGCTGCTCCAGCGCAGGGTCACCTGCACGTCGCCGGAGCCGAGCGTCGGCTCCTCCGGCACGGTGACGGTCGGGGGCACGGTGCCTTCGGGGGGTGGGCCCTCCTCGCAGCCGGGGAACGTCGGGTACTCGATGCAGATCTCCTCGCCTGGGATCGGGTCGTCACGGTCGGGCGGCCACCCCGGCGGCCGGTTGATGCCGCCCCCGGAGATGACGTCGACGATCACGAAGATGTTGATCTGGACGTTCACCTGGGTGATGACGGTGATGCGGGTGGGGGAGAAGCCCGGCCACGGGTTGCCCCGGTAGCGGGGCCGGCCGGAGGTGGGGACCGGTGGGGTCAGCGGGTTGCCGCAGCCGCACTTCACCCGGGGCACGCCGTACACGTCGACCAGCACGGCGGTGCCGGCCTGCAGCACCGCCTGGCGGGCGGTGGCCCGGCCGTTGCTGAACCCGTGGTTCGTGACCCGGGTGTCGCGGGTCAGCACCATCGGGGTGAGCGAGCGCAAGTAGCCGGGGATGTCGCCCACGGGGATGCCGAGGACCTGGGCGAAGGCTGCGGCCTTGTCGCGGTTCTGCTGCAGGTAGGTGATCTGGCGCTCCACGTCGCACGTGGCCTGGTTCAGGGAGCCGCCGTACAGGCCGACCTGGTCACCGGCCACCGCCGTGACCGTCGTGGCGCCCCTCGCCGTCGTCGAGGTGCTGGCCGTGGACGTGCTGGCCGTCGAGGTGGTGGACGGCACGGTGGGGGCGGTCATGTCGGTGGGGAGCGCCGCGGTGCTGTCGGTGAAGGGATCGGGCCCCGAGGTGGCGGCGGCTTCGAGGAAGACCTCACCGCCGGCCTCGTCGCCGCCGGCGAGGACCAGCACGCCGACCACCAGCGCGACCACGGCCAGGACCCCGACGCCGCTGAGGACGAGCGCCAGGGTGGTGCGGCGCCGCTTCGGCCCCTCGGCCGGGGGCGGGTAGGGCAGGGGCGCGGCCGGGCCGGGGGGCGGCGGGGGAGGCGGCGGGGGAGCGGTGGGGCCGGGGGGGCCGGGGGGCGGGCCGGTCGGGGGTCCCGCGGCTGGGTCCCCGGGGCCGACCGGGGCGCCACAGCCGGTGCAGAAGTGGGCGCCGGGCGTGACCGGCCGACCGCACGAGGAGCAGAAGCTCGTGACCTCGCTCATCGCTCATCACCTCGACTCGAGGGGGCCCGACGGGCGAGGGGTGCCCGTCGGTGCGCACCCATCGTGCGCCGGCGGTCGCACGCGCCCAGGGGCGAAGGTCCCGCCGGGCGGTCGGGGCCCCGCGGCGGCCCGTTGCCCGGCCGTTCTCCGCCTCGTCGACCACCGCCGGGGTGGTGAACCCGCCGGAGAACGGACTCGCAAGCCGCCTCGGCCGCCGGGGGCGGCCGGTCTGGCCCGGGACGGGTCGGGTCGTCCAGACTGCTGGCGTGATCGGCCGCGCTGTCGCCCGTGCCCGCCTGGCCCTGCAGCGCGACCACACCCTGGGCACGATCCTCGAGCGCCTGGCGCACATCCACGGCAGCGGGGCCCTGGCCGAGGAGGACGGCACCGGCCTGCGGCTCACGTACGCCCAGGCGGCCAAGCGGGTCGACCGCTGGGCCGGGGGCATCCGGGCCGAGGTCGACCCCGGCGACCGGGTGGTGATCCACACCCGCAACGGCTACGAGCTGCTGCTGCTGTGCCTGGCCGCGGCCCGCGCCGGTGCCCTCCCCGTGCCGGTGAACACCCAGATGCGGCCGGACGAGGTGCGCCACGTGGTGAGCGACGCCGGGGCCCGGCTCGTGGTCGAGAGCGTGCACCAGGTGGACGGGGCCCAGCCGCTCGGGCGGGCCGAGCCGGTGCCGCCGGCGCAGGTCGCCGCCCTCTTCTACACGTCGGGCACCACCGGGAGGCCCAAGGGGGCGGAGCTCACCCACCAGGCGCTCGTGGGCCAGCTGGCCACCGGCGCCCTGTGGCCCGCCGACCTGCGACGGGACGAGGCCGTGGTGGCCCTGCCGGTGCCGCACATCATGGGCTTCGTCACCCTGCTCGGCCTGGCGACCGCCGGCATCCCCGCCTACGTGCTGCCCAAGTTCCGGCCCGACGTGGTGCTCGACGCCATCGAGACCAGGCGCTGCACCATGTTCATCGGGGTCCCGGCGATGTACCGGATGCTCCTCGAGGCCGGCGCCGAGCAGCGCGACCTGTCGTCGGTGCGGCTGTGGGCGTCCGGGGCCGACGTGATGCCGCCCGAGCTGGCCCGCCGCTTCCAGAGGATGGGCGCCCTCGTCACCCTTCCACTGGTGCACCGCAGCGTCGGCCAAGCCGTGTTCATGGAGGGGTACGGGATGGTGGAGCTGGCCGGCGGGGCCGCGGCCAAGCTGTCGCTCCCGTTCCTGGCCCTCATCCCCGGCGATGCCCTCGGCATGGCCCTCCCCCGGTACCGGATGAAGGTCGTCGACGATCACGGGCACGAGGTCGTGCCCGGCCAGGTGGGCGAGCTCTGGGTGAAGGGCCCGGGCGTGCTGCGCGGCTACCACAACGACCCCGAGGCCACCGCCGCGGTGGTGACACCCGAGGGCTGGCTGCGCACCGGCGACCTGGCGCGCAAGGGGCCGTTCGGCACGGTGCTGTTCGCGGGCCGCAAGAAGGACGTGATCAAGCACGGCGGCTACTCGGTGTACGCCATCGAGGTCGAGGCCGCGCTCGAGGAGCACCCGGACGTGCTCGAGGCCGCGGTGGTGGGCCTGCCCGACGACCGCATGGGCGAGGTGCCGGTCGCCGCGGTGAGGCTGGCCGAGGGATCGTCGATCACGCCGGACGAGCTGGTCGCCTGGGCCCGTACCCGGCTGGCCGAGTACAAGGCCCCGCAGCGCGTGGTGGTGGTGGACGACCTGCCCCGCACCGGCACGTCGAAGGTGCAGCGGGCCGAGATCCTCGCCCACTTCTAGGGGCGGGGGCGCGCCGCCGAGGGTGCCGTGGTGGACGTCGTGGTGCCCCGACCCGGCCGGCCCTCCGGCGTGAGGTCGACGACCAGCAGCCCGTCGTCGTCGACGCGCGTGGGGTAGCCGGGCTGATCGCCGCCGTCGGCGGGCACGACGGTGCCGTCGCAGGGATCGACGAAGCGGCCGTCGTCGGCCACCCACTCGAGGGTGCAGGAGCGGGGCTGACCCGCGAGCCGTGCGTCGAACGCGACCCACCCGGCGTCGGGGTCGGCCGCCAGGTGCTGCACCCAGATGTCTCGCTGGCCGCCCACGAGGAGGTCCTGGAAGAGCAGCGGACGGTCGTCGCGCTCGATGGCGGCCGCCAGCTGCTCGGCCGGACCGACCACGAACTCGTCGTCGCCCAGGCGGACGTCGACGTCGCCCGAGCCGGCCAGGTTCGCGACCGACACGAACACGCCGATGCCGATCAGCACGCCTGCCCCCGCGCCGAGGGCACGAACGGTGGTGCGCCTCACGACGGCGGATCGCGCCGGCCCGCGGGCGCGCCGGCGGCATTGGGAGGGGTCACGGGCACCCGCTTAGTATGCGACCTCGTCGGGACCCCCCTCCAGAGCGGGAGCGCGCGTGGACCTCTTCGAGTACCAGGGCAAGCAGTACTTCGGCCGCTACGGGATCCCGGTGTCGGCCGGCGAGCCGGTCACCACCGTCGACGACGCCGTCGCCGCCGCCGGGCGGGTCGGCTACCCGGTGGTCGTGAAGGCACAGGTGCAGGTGGGCGGCCGGGGCAAGGCGGGCGGCATCAAGCTGGCCGCCGACGCCGACGAGGTCCGCCTCCACGCGGGGAACATCCTCGGCATGGACATCAAGGGCCACGTCGTGCGCCGGGTCTGGATCGAGCACGCCTCCGACATCGACAAGGAGTACTACGCCTCGTTCACCCTCGACCGGGGCCGAAAGCTCCACCTGGGGATGGTGTCGGCCAGGGGCGGGGTCGACATCGAGCAGGTCGCGGCCGAGGATCCGTCGGCCATCGCGAAGCTCCACATCGACCCCGTGGACGGCCTCACCCGGGCCGACGCCGAGTGGTTGGTGACCGAGGCCGGGCTCGACGCCGAAGCCCGCTCGGGCGCGGTCGAGGTGCTCCTGTCGCTGTGGCGCTGCTTCGTGGAGGGCGACTGCGACCTGGTCGAGATCAACCCCCTCATCCTCACGCCCGACGGCCGGGTGCACGCGCTCGACGCCAAGGTCACCCTCGACGACAACGCGGAGTTCCGGCATCCCGAGTGGGAGGAGTTCAAGGCGGTGGTCGAGCGCGACCACCGCGAGCAGCTCGCCCACGAGAAGGGCCTGCAGTACATCGGCCTGGACGGCACCGTCGGGATCATCGCCAACGGGGCCGGGCTGGCCATGAGCACGCTCGACGTGGTGACCCAGGTGGGCGGCAAGGCCGCCAACTTCCTCGACATCGGTGGTGGCGCCAGCGCCGACGTGATGGCCGGCGCGCTCGAGGTGATCAACACCGACGAGAAGGTGAGGAGCATCCTCATCAACATCTTCGGGGGCATCACGCGCGGCACCGAGGTGGCCAACGGCATCGTCGAGGCCTTCTCGCGGGTCGACGTCCGGGCCCCGATCGTGATCCGCCTCGACGGCACGCTGGCCGACGAGGGCCAGAAGATCCTGGCCGCCCACCGCACCGAGAAGCTGATCGTCGCACCCACCATGCTCGACGCCGCGCGCATCGCCGTCGACCTGGCCTCGAAGTAGAGGAGCCGAGATGTCGATCTTCGTCGACGAGCGCACCAAGGTCATCGTCCAGGGCCTCACCGGCGGCCAGGGCCGGTTCCACGGCCTCCGCAACCGCGACTACGGCACCCAGGTCGTCGCCGGCGTCACCCCCGGCAAGGGCGGCCAGGACGTCGAGGGCATCCCCGTGTTCGACACCGTGGCCGATGCCGTGGCCGCCACCGGCGCCAACGCGTCGTTCGTGTCGGTGCCGCCCAAGATGGCCTCGGGCGCCGTCCTCGAAGCCGCCACCGCCGGGATCCCGTTCATCGTGTGCATCACCGAGGGCATCCCGATGCACGACGAGGCCCGCACCTTCAACCTGCTGAAGCGCGACCACGCCGAGAGCCGGCTGCTCGGCCCCAACTGCCCGGGGGTGATCAGCCCCGGCAAGTGCAACATCGGCATCACCGCCGGTGAGATCGCACTGCCGGGCGGGCCCGTCGGCATCGTCAGCCGGTCGGGCACGCTCACGTACCAGGCGCTCTACGAGCTGAAGCAGATGGGCATCGGCGTCACCACCTGCGTGGGGATCGGCGGCGACCCGGTGCCGGGCACCAACTTCATCGACTGCCTCTCGGCCTTCGAGGCCGACCCCGACACCAGCGCCGTGATCATGATCGGCGAGATCGGTGGCGAGGAGGAGGAGAAGGCGGCGGCCTTCATCGCCGACCACATGTCGAAGCCGGTGGTCGCGTACATCGCGGGGGTCACCGCCCCGCCGGGCAAGAAGATGGGCCACGCCGGCGCCATCATCAGCGGCTCGAAGGGCACGGCTCAGGCCAAGATGGAGGCCCTCGGGGCCGCGGGCGCCAGGGTGGGCCAGAACCCCACCGAGACCGGCCTGCTCATGGCCGAGGTGCTCGCCACCCTCTAGCGGGGGCGGCCGGCGAGGACGGCGAAGGGGGAGGAGCACCCGTGGCAGCTGGTCAGGGTTGGGTGGCACCGGGCTTCGAGGGCGTGCGCGACGCCTTCGAGCGGAACTTCGCCGAGCACGGCGAGGTGGGCGCGTCGTTCGCGGCGTACCACGGGGGGCGTCAGGTGGTCGACCTCTGGGGCGGCGTCGCCGACGCCGACACCGGCCGGCCGTGGGAGCGCGACGCCATCGCCCTGTTCTTCTCCACCACCAAGGGCGTCACCGCGGTGTGCGCCAACAAGCTGGTCCAGGAGGGCCGGCTCGACCCCGAGGCGCCCGTCGCCACCTACTGGCCCGAGTTCGCCCAGAACGGCAAGGACGACATCACCGTCGCCCACCTCCTGTCGCACCAGGCCGGCCTGGCCTGGGTCGACGGCGACATGACGGCCGAGGAGGCGCTCTCGTGGGAGCCGGTGGTGGAGGCGCTGGAGAACCAGCACCCGTACTGGCACCCGGGGTCGCAGCACGGGTACCACGCCACCACCTTCGGGTGGCTGGTGGGCGAGGTCATCCGGCGGGTCACCGGCCGCAGCGTGGGGACGTACCTGCGCGAGGAGGTGGCCGACCCGCTGGGCCTCGACCTGTGGATCGGCCTCCCGGAGGAGCAGGAGCACCGGGTCGCGACCCTCATCAGCATGCTCCCGCCCGGCGTCAGCGTCGAGGCCCTCGCCGACCCCGGCCACGATCCGGTGCTGCAGCTCATGTCCCAGTTCCTCGGCCCCGAGTCCAGGCTGGGCAAGGCCCTGTTCGCTCCGGGCGGCGCCCTCACCGATCAGGACATCTGGAACTCCCGGGCCATGCGGGCCGCAGAGGTCCCGTCGGCCAACGGGGTCGGTGACGCCCGTTCCCTCGCCCGGCTCTACGCCGCCTGCGTGGGGGAGGTCGACGGGATCCGGCTGCTCGGGCCCGCGCAGGTGGACGCGGCGGTGACCCAGCGCACCGAGGGCCCGAACACCGTGCTGTTCGACATGGACATCCAGTTCGGCCTGGGCTTCATGTTGAGCACCGGCATCCTCGCCCTGGGCGGCCCTCGCTCCTTCGGGCACTTCGGGGCCGGCGGCTCCGTCGGCTGGGCCGACCCCGACGCCGAGCTGGCCGTCGGGTACGTGATGAACCGCATGGAGATGGGCCTGGCAGGGGACCCCCGCAGCGCCACCCTGGTCGAGGCCTGCTACGCGGCCATCGGCTGACGTCGGGCCACCCTCCCGACACCTCACTATCACCTCCGTGTCATCGGGTGCCGGACTACCTTGCGCCTGACAGCAGTCAGGCCTGGAAGGGGACGCGGGGAATGAGCAGTGCACTGGGCAAGCGGCTGGCCGCCGAGTTGATCGGCACCTTCTGGCTCGTGTTCGGCGGCTGCGGGAGCGCCGTGCTCGCAGGCGTCTTCCTCAGCGACGGCGACGGCGGCTTCAACCTCGGCATCGGGTTCCTCGGCGTGTCGTTCGCCTTCGGCCTCACGGTGCTCACCGGCGCCTACGCCCTCGGTCGGATCTCGGGCGGCCACTTCAACCCGGCGGTGAGCCTCGGGGTGTGGGCGGCCGGGCGGTTCCCGACCAAGGACCTGCTCCCGTACATCGTCGTCCAGCTCATCGGCGGGGTGCTCGGCGCCGGTGCCCTGGCCCTGATCATCAACGGCAAGCAGGGCTTCGAGGCCAGCGGGAACTGGCTCGCCGCCAACGGCTTCGGCGACCAGTCGCCCGGGCTGTTCAACGCCGGGTCGGCGGCGCTGGCCGAGGTGATCGCCACCTTCATGTTCCTCGTCGTGATCATCGGGGCGACCCACAAGAAGGCGTCGCCGGTGGCCGGTGGCCTGGCCATCGGCCTGGCCCTCACGCTCGTCCACCTGTTCCTGATCCCGGTCACGAACGCCTCGGTGAACCCGGCCCGCTCCCTCGGCCCGGCCGTCTTCGTGGTGGGCGACTACCTCACCCAGGTGTGGTTCTTCTTCCTCTTCCCGATCCTCGGGGCGCTGGTGGCCGGGTTCACCTACCGGGCGCTGTTCGAGGCCGACGAGGAGGAGCCCGCCCTCGAGGGCACGGCCACCTGACCGGCCCGGGGTGCCCCGGGGGCCCGCTGCGCCAGCCGGGGTCGGACGGGGGCGCTGGTAGCGTCCAGGGGTGCGGTTGGGCGTGCTCGCATCCGGGAGCGGCACCATCCTCGAGGCGATCCTCGGGAGGGGCTTGCCGGTCGTGGTCGTGCTCGTCGACCGTCCGTGCCGGGCGCTCGACGTGGCGTCGGCGGCGGGCCTGCCGGCGGTGCTGGTCGAGCGCGACACCTTCGGCGCGGGCTTCGACCGCGACGCCTACACGTCCCGCGTGGTCGCCGCCCTGCGGGAGCACGCGGTGGAGCTGGTTGCCATGGCCGGGTTCATGACCATCCTGGGCCGAGAGATGTTCGACGCCTTCGACGGTCGTGTGGTCAACACGCACCCGTCCCTCCTGCCCGCCTTCCGCGGGGCCCACGCGGTGCCCGACGCCCTGGCCGCCGGGGTGAAGGTCACCGGCTGCACGGTGCACGTCGCCACCCCGGCGGTCGACGAGGGGCCGATCCTCGCCCAGGAGGCCGTGCCCGTGCTGCCCGGCGACACCGTCGAGCCTGCACGAGCGGATCAAGGCGGTGGACGCGACCTCCCCCCGCACGATCGCCGACCTGCTGGAGGCGTCGCCGTGAGAGCGCTGCTGTCCGTGTACGACAAGACGGGCGTCGTCGAGCTGGGTCGGGGTCTCGTCGACCTGGGCTGCGAGCTGGTGTCGAGCGGTGGCACCTCGCGGGCCCTGGCCGAGGCCGGGCTGCCCTGCACCGAGGTCGCCGACGTGACCGGCATGCCCGAGATGCTCGGCCACCGGGTGGTGACCCTCCACCCGAGCATCCACGGCGGCATCCTCGCCGACCTCTCGCAGCCCGAGCACCTGGCCGACCTGGAGCGCCACGGGATCCAGCCGTTCGACCTGGTGGTGGTGAACCTCTACCCGTTCCGAGCGAACCCCTCGGTGGAGCTGATCGACATCGGCGGGCCGGCGATGGTCCGGGCCGCGGCCAAGAACCACGCCCACGTGGGGGTGGTGGTCGACCCGGCCGACTACGGCGCGGTCCTCGACGAGCTGCGGGGTGCCGGCAGGCTCTCCGACGAGACCAGGCGCCGGCTGGCGCGGACCGCCTTCGCCCACACCGCCGCGTACGACGCCGCCATCGTCGCCTGGCTCGACCGCGACGAGCTGCTGCCCCCCACGCTCAACCTGGCGCTCGAGCGCGCCCAGTCCCTCCGCTACGGCGAGAACCCCCACCAGCAGGGGGCCCGCTACCGGTTCGTGGGCCGCCACTCGTGGTGGGACGACGCCGTCCAGCACGGCGGCAAGGAGCTCAGCTACCTCAACCTGTACGACACCGAGGCGGCCTGGCGGCTCGTCCACGACCTCGGGGACCGCCCGGCGGTGGCGATCATCAAGCACGCCAACCCCTGCGGGGCGGCGGTCGCCGACCACCCCACCACCGCCTACACCCTCGCCAACGAGTGCGACCCCACCTCGGCCTTCGGCGGCATCGTGGCCGTCAACCGGCCGGTGCCGGTGAGCCTGGCCGAGGCCCTCGCGCCGGTGTTCACCGAGGTGGTGGTCGCCCCGGGCTACGAGCCGGGTGCGCTCGACGTCCTCCTCGCGAGGAGGAACCTCCGGGTCCTCGAGGCAGCACCGCCGTCCCCGGTCGCCCTCGACCTCCGGTCGATCGACGGCGGTCTGCTCGCCCAGCAGGCCGACCGCGTGCCGGTCGATCGGGCGGCCTGGCGGGTCGTCACCGCGGTCCCGCCCACCGAGGACCAGTGGGCAGACCTCGAGTTCGCCTGGACCGTCTGCGCGGCCGTGAAGAGCAACGCCATCGTGCTGGCGGCGCGCGGCGGGCAGGCCGTGGGCATCGGCGCCGGCCAGCAGAGCCGGGTCGACGCCGTGCAGATCGCGGCTCGCAAGGCCGACGGCCGGGCCGCGGGCGGCGTGTGCGCCAGCGACGCCTTCTTCCCGTTCCGCGACGGCCTCGACGCGTCCGTCGCGGCCGGGGTCACCGCGGTGATCCAGCCCGGCGGGTCGGTGCGCGACGACGAGGTGATCGCGGCGGCGGACGAGCACGGGGTGGCCATGGTGTTCACCGGCGAGCGGCACTTCCGGCACTGATGGCCGCGCAGCTGCTCGACGGCGCGGCCCTCGCAGCCGCGATCCGCGCCGACCTCGCCACCGCCACGGCCGAGCTGGCCGTCGCCGGCGTCCGGCCCGGGCTGGGCACCATCCTCGTCGGCGACGACGGTGCCAGCGCCACCTACGTCGGTGCCAAGATCCGCGCCTGCGACGAGGTCGGCATCGCGTCGATCCACGCGCACCTCCCGGCCGACACCGCCCAGGAGCAGCTCCTCGATGTCATCGGGCGGTTCAACGCCGACCCCGCCGTCGACGCCTACCTGGTGCAGCTGCCGCTGCCCGGTCACCTCGACGAGGAGGCCGCGCTGCTGGCCGTCGACCCGGCCAAGGACGCCGACGGCCTCCACCCGGTGAACCTGGGGAAGCTGGTCATGGGCACGCCCGGACCGCTGCCGTGCACGCCGCACGGCATCCAGGAGCTGCTCGTGGCCAACGGGGTGCCCATCGAGGGCCGCCACGTGGTGATCATCGGTCGTGGGCTCACGATCGGGCGCCCCCTGGCGCTGCTGCTCGCCCTCAAGCGGCCGCACGCCAACGCCGCGGTCACCGTGGTGCACACCGGGGTCGGCGACCTGGGCGCCTACACCAGGCAGGCCGACGTCCTCGTGGCCGCGGCCGGCACCCCCGGGCTCGTCACCCCCGACATGGTCAAGCCGGGCGCCGCGGTGGTGGGGGCGGGGATCACGAGGGACGGCAAGAAGATCCTCTCCGACGTGCGGGATGACGTGGCCGACGTGGCCGGCTGGATCACCCCCCGCCTCGGCGGGGTGGGGCCCATGACCGTGGCCATGCTGCTCAGCAACACGGTCGAGGCGGCTCGGCGCCGGTCGGGGGCGACGCGCCCGTGACCCGCATCAGCGACCTGCTGCAGGCCGGCCCCACCGTCTCGTTCGAGTTCTTCCCGCCCAAGACGCCCGAGGCCGAGGAGGCCCTCAGCCGCGCCCTCGAGGAGCTCGAACCGCTCGGGCCCTCGTTCGTGTCCGTCACGTACGGCGCGGGCGGCTCCACCCGTGCCCGCACCCACGAGATCGTGGTGCGGATCCTCCGCGACACGGCGATGACGCCGATGGCGCACCTCACGTGCGCGGCCCACGCCCGCTCCGACCTCGTCGAGATCCTCGCCGGCTACCGCGAGGCCGGCGTGGAGAACATCCTCGCGCTGGCGGGCGATCCCCCCACCGACCCGGACGCGCCGCCCACCGAGCTGCACTACGCGCTCGAGCTGGTGGAGCTGGCCCACACCGTCGGGGCCTTCTCCGTCGGCGTCGCGGCCCACCCCGAAGGCCATCCCCGCTCGCCCGACCTGGCCTCCGACCGCCGGCACCTCGCCGAGAAGCTGCGCGTGGCCGACTTCGCCATCACCCAGTTCTTCTTCGACGCCCTGCACTACCGGCGGATGGTCGACGAGCTGGCCGCTCTGGGCGTGGACAAGCCGGTGATCCCCGGGATCATGCCGGTCACCAACGTCGGCCAGGTCGAGCGCATGGCCCGGATGTCGGGCGCGGCCTTCCCGCCGGCCCTGGCCGAGCGGCTGCGGGCCGCCGACGGCCCCGACGAGGTCCGCCGGATCGGTGTCGAGGCAGCCACCGAGCTGTGCGCGGAGCTCCTGGCCCACGGGGTGCCGGGGCTGCACTTCTACACGCTCAACCGCTCCACCGCGACCCGCGAGATCGCGTCGAACCTGGGTCTGGCGCTGGCGTAGGGCGAGCCCGGTGGCGCCCGTCCGGGCGCGTCGCCGAGCCCCGTGGCCGTTCGGGCGGCGTCGTCGGTAGGCTCGCACGGAAGCAGCGTCGCGTGGGGAGGAGACCCGATGCACGTCCACGACAAGGTGTACATCGATGGCGCCTGGGTGGCGTCCAGCGGTGCCGGGGCCATCGAGGTGCACGACGCCTCGACCGAGGAGCCCATGGGCACGGTGCCCGAGGGCACGGCCGACGACGTCGACCGCGCCGTCGCGGCGGCCCGGGCCGCCTTCGAGGCGTGGGAGCTCACCCCCGCCGAGGAGCGGATGAAGTACGTGCAGCGCCTGGCCGAGGGCCTCCAGACCCGGATGGCCGAGATCGGCCAGGTGGTCGCCCGCGAGGTCGGCATGCCGATCAACCTGGCAATGATGATCCAGGCCGGCCTGCCGGCCGCGGTGATGAGCAGCTACGTGGAGATCGGCAAGGACTTCCCGTTCGAGGAGCGGGTCGGCGACTCGCTGGTGCTGCGGGAGCCGGTCGGCGTGGTCGGCGCCATCACGCCCTGGAACTACCCGCTCCACCAGGTCGTGTGCAAGGTGGCCCCGGCGCTGGTCGCGGGGTGCACGATCGTGCTCAAGCCGAGCGAGGTCGCCCCCCTGAGCGCCTTCATGCTGGCCGAGATCGTCCACGACGTGGGGCTCCCGGCAGGCGTGTTCAACCTGGTGTCGGGCTACGGCCCCGTGGTGGGCGAGGCCATCGCCGCCCACCCCGACGTCGACATGGTGTCGTTCACCGGGTCGACCCGGGCGGGCAAGCGGATCTCGGAGGTCGCCGCCCACACCGTGAAGCGGGTGCACCTCGAGATGGGCGGCAAGTCGGCGGCGATCATGCTCGACGACGTCGACCTGGCCGATGCCGTGCCCAAGGCGATCGGCTCCTGCTACCTGAACTCGGGCCAGACCTGCATCGCGTGGACCCGCATGCTCGTGCCCAAGGACAGGATCGACGAGGCCGCAGCCGTGGCCAGGCAGGTGGCGGAGGGCTACACCGTTGGCCACGCCCTCCAGAGCGAGACCACCCTCGGGCCGCTCGTGTCCCATGCCCAGCGCGACCGCGTGCGCGAGTACATCCGCAAGGGCATCGACGAGGGTGCCACGCTGGTGGCCGGCGGTCCCGAGGAGCCCGATCACCTCGACGCCGGCTTCTTCGTGAAGCCGACGGTCTTCGCCAACGTGACCAACGACATGACGATCGCCGGAGGAGAGATCTTCCGGACCGGTGCTGTCGATCATCGGCTACGAGGACGAGGACGACGCCGTTCGCATCGCGAACGACTCGATCTACGGCCTGCACGGTGCCGTCTTCTCCAACGACACCGACCGGGCGATGCGCGTCGCCCGCCGGCTGCGCACCGGCCAGGTCGACATCAACGGCCAGAAGTTCAACCCGATGGCCCCGTTCGGTGGCTACAAGCAGTCGGGGCGGAGGCACGGCTCGGCAAGTTCGGCCTCGAGGAGTTCGTGGAGATCAAGTCCATCCAGCTCTGGGCGCGCCGCCGCTCCGAGCACGGCGGCCGAGCGCCCGCCGGGGAATCGACCGAGCAGCCCGGCCACGTCGGCCGGGCTGCTCTCGCGTTCGCCCCGCTCGATGGCCCGCAGGGAGCTCGTGGACCGCGGCGCCCACCGCCGTGGGCATGTGGTTGGCAGATCACGGGTGGTCGAGCGACCCGGGACGTTCGCCCCTGGCCGGCCCGAGGGACCCGGTCCAGCTGAGCACATGAGGATCCACGCCGGGCGTGGGTGTCGCACGGCTCGACCAGTGTGGCGGCCTTCGCCGTGGCCTGCCTCGCGCTGGCGTGCGCCGACGAAGTGACGGGGGCGACGACCGCCTCCCCCGGCCGGCGGGTCGGGCGTTGGGGTGACGAAGGCGCCTTCTTCGTCGTCATGGGCCTTCGACGGGGCTACACCGCCGACCAGGTGGTCGTGGCCCCCCACAAACAACCCCCCCCCCCCCACGGCCCGCGGCGGTGGGCTCTTCGGCGAGGCCCGTGCGTCGGGGCCTGGGTCCTGGCGGGCGGATCGCCGGCGGCGTGCTCGTCTGTCGTCGGCGATGCCGCCGACCCCCCCCCCCCGCCCCGGCCCCGCCCCTCAGGGCTCGTGGCTCTCGGCTTCCTCCCCGGACAGGCGGAGGTGGCCCGCCTGAGCGCGGAGGAGGCCGAGGCCGACTTCGCGCTACGTGTCGGAGATGGCGATCCTCCTCGGACGGCAGGGCTACTCGGTCCCCAGATCATAGGCCATGTGCGGCTCTTGCTCGGTCGGGGCCGGCACCTGGCCATCGCTGCCGCGGCACGTATCCCGGCGTCGCGGCGGCGACCTGGGTTGCATCCCGCGGAAGGTGTCCAGGAGGCCGAAGCGGAACGACAGGCCGAGGCTGAACGCGAGGACGACGACGGCGCCGACGGCTACACGAGCGACACCGACCCGACCTCACCCGACGTCGTTGGTGCGGTCACCTACGTCGGCACCGTCAGGCCGGTGGCCGGGGCCGAGGAGCTCGTCACGATCAGGGAGTCGAGCGTCGTGATCGAGGTTCGGGAAGGGACAGCCGACATGACGGTCGATGTCACCTTCGAGGCGATCTGGGTGCAGTTCGAAGGGGACGAGGCCCTGCGTGAGCACGGATCGGATCGTGGTCTCCGGGACCGGCCCGGCGTCCATGACGACGATCAACGTCGAGTTCGACGAGGTGTCGTACGAGAACCTGGAGATCAGCGGTTGCAGCACCGACCCCACCGACGAGGAGGACGAGGCGCTCTCGTTCACGGGCACCATCAGCGGTGGTGTGATCACCGGCACCGTCTTCGTGTTCGACGTGACCGCTGAGCGAGGGCAGTGAACCGACGAGAGGTCTCGGGGAACGGATGGCGGGCACAGCATCGTGGGTGGGCGCCTTGGTGGCCCACGGCCCGCGGCGCGTAGTGTCGTCGCCATGAGCACGACGCCCGTCCGAGTCGCCATCACCGGTGCCGCCGGCCAGATCGGCTACGCCATCGTCTTTCGCATCGCGAGCCGCGCCGACCTGCTCCAGGCCAACGGGGCCATCTTCACGGTCAGGGCAAGGCCATCTCCGACAGCGCCGCTCCCGACATCCGGGTGCTGGTGGTGGGCAACCCGGCCAACACCAACGCGCTCATCGCCATGCCAACGCGCCCAACGTGCCCCACGAGCGCTTCACGGCCATGACCCGCCTCGACCACAACCGCGCCGTCGCGCAGCTGGCCCGCAAGACGGGGCGGCCGGTGAGCGCCATCCGCCGCCTGACGATCTGGGGCAACCACTCGGCCACCCAGTACCCCGACCTCTTCAACGCCGAGGTCGACGGGCGGCCGGCGGTCGACGTCGTCGACGACCCGGCCTGGCTGGAGAGCGACTTCATCCCCACGGTGCAGCAGCGCGGTGCGGCGGTCATCGAGGCGCGCGGTGCCTCCAGCGCTGCCTCGGCCGCCAGCGCGGCCATCGGTCACGTGCACACCTGGACGCTCGGCACCGCCGAGGGCGACTGGGCGAGCATGGCGGTGCCGTCCGACGGCTCGTACGGCGTGCCCGAGGGGATCATCTCGTCGTTCCCCTGCACCACCTCCGGCGGCACCTACTCGATCGTGCAGGGCCTCGAGTGGAACGAGTTCTCGCGCCTGCGCATCGAGCAGTCGGTCGCCGAGCTGGTCGAGGAGGCGACGCGGTGAAGGGCTCGGCCTGATCTAGCGCAGCCGTGCGTCGCTCCGTCGGCCAGGATGTGGCTGTGCGCATCCTCGTCGCCGGGGTCGGGGCCATCGGAGGATGGCTCCTCGCCCGCCTCACCGAAGGAGGCGCCGACGTCGAGGGCTGGGCTCGCGGGGCCACCTACGAGCGGCTCGCCGCCGGGGAGCCCCTCGAGCTCCGCTCGTACGAGCGGCCCTGGTCCGGCCCGGTCCGGGTGGTCGCCGCGCCGCAGGGGCCGTACGACCTCACCCTGGTGGCCGCCAAGTCGCACGACACCGGAGCGGTGTCGGCGGCCCTCCACCCCGGGGGGATCGTCGTGTCCGTGCAGAACGGGGTCGAGAACCCCGGGGTGCTCCGCCGGCGCCACCCCGCGGTGGTGGCCGCCGTCGTCTACTCGGGCTGCGAGCGCGTCGACCCGGTCACCGTGGTGCACCGCTCCAACGGCTTCCTCGTGCTCGACGACGCCCGCGTGGCCGGCGTGCTGCGGGAGCACGGCGTTCCCTGCCACGTGGTGCCCGACGTGCGGGTGGCCATGTGGCAGAAGCTCATGGGGAACGTCACCGTGAACTCGCTGTGCGCCGTGACCGGGCTGCCCGTGGGCGCCATCCTCGACGGTGACGGGCTCGACGGCGTGGCCCTGGCGCTGCTGCACGACGGCTGGCCGCCGTGGGCGCCGCGGTCGGGGTCGGCCTCGAGCCCGGTCTGGCCGAGCGGGTGCTGGCCGGCATCAAGTCCCTCCCCGGTGACGCCACGCCGTCGACCCTCCAGGATCGCCGGGCGGGTCGGCCCCTCGAGGTCGATGCCCTCACCGGGGTGGTGGTGCGCCTGGCCGACGAGCACGGGCTGGCCGTGCCCACGGTGCGCACCCTCGACGCCCTGCTCCGCGCCGTCGACCCTGGCCGCCGTCGCCCGTGAGGGCGCGGGCGCGGGGGTGGTGCGCCAGGGGCGGCTCCGCCTACTTGAGGAACCTCGACGTCGTGTTGTCGGCCAGCACCCGGCCTGCGGTCTGGCACGTCGGGCAGTACGCCACGGTGTAGGAGCGGTACTCCACCGAGCGGATCGTGTCGTGGCCCAGCGGGCAGGCCTCTCCCCCCCGGTGGTGGACGCCACCGGGCCGGTCGGCCGATGCGCTCGTCTCGCTGAGCCTGCGCTCGTAGGTGAGCCCCTCCGCCACGGCCGACGCGATGGCCGCGACCAGCCGCTCGGCGTCGTCGGGGCCGAGCCTGGCCGTCGGGGCGAACGGCGACAGGCGTGCCCGCCAGCACACCTCGTTGGCCAGGCGGCGCCCCAGCCCGGCGAGGATCCGCTGGTCGCGCAGCCAGCCGTGCAGGCGCATGGGGTGGGCGCGGAGCAGCCCCAGCAGCTCGTCGGGGCCGACGGCGTCGGCCTCGGGGCCGAAAACCCGTCGAGGGGCGGTTGGCCCGACGGATCGCCGGCGAGCACCCACACCCCGGCCCGGTGCTCGGTGCCGGCCTCGGTGAGGAGGAGGGCCCGGCCGTCGGCGAACGTCCAGCGGGCCAGCCCGCCCCGCGGTCGGCGGGACCGGCCGGGGTCGGGGCGGAGACGCCCGCCCTGCATGAGGTGCACGACGAAGGTCAGGTCGTCGAAGGCGAGCAGCAGGTGCTTCCCCGCCGGGACACCCGGTCGAGGGCGCCCGACGGCGGCCGACGGAGGCGGGACCGCCGTCTTGAGTGCCGTGATCGACAGCGGGGTGAAG
Source organism: Acidimicrobiales bacterium (assembly GCA_016716005.1). Lineage (NCBI taxonomy): Bacteria > Bacillati > Actinomycetota > Acidimicrobiia > Acidimicrobiales > Acidimicrobiales bacterium. The sequence goes on along the minus strand of JADJXE010000001.1, from coordinate 1,697,699 downwards.
GCCGCCAGCACCGCCCCGGCGTCGGCGTCGGTGAGGCGCTCGGCGTGGGCCTGCAGCTCCGGCAGCTCGGGCACGGGTGCTCAGGCGGCGCCGGGCGCGCCGCGCCGCGCTCGTCGGGCCGGGGGAAGGTGGTGCGGGCCGCACCCCGCGAGGGCCTCGTCGATGTCGGCGAGGATCTCCGGGCGGCCAGGATCCGCTTCAGGTCGCCGCCGACGCGGAGCCGGCCGGAGCACGGCCATGGTCGCCCCGAGCCGGCCGAGGCCACGCCGACGGCGGTGTCGTGGTCCTCGGAGAACCACACGTCGGCCGACGGGGCCGGACCGGCGTGCAGCCTGGCCCCAGGTCCCCGATCTCGAGGTGCCACACGCGGTCGCCGTCGGGCCCCCGGTGACGGTGTGCTGGATGACCAGGCGATCGCCGGGCCCGAGCCCCGGGGCCGCGGCGCCGCGGCCAGCGCCTCGTCCACGTCGGCCAGCCACGCATCGGTGAGGAACGGCGCCACGTGGCCAGGCTACGGTTCGTGGCGCCGTTCCGAGAGCCTGGTGGGTGCACCCGGCCGCGACGGCCGGCCGGGTGCCTCACCCGCAGGCGGGGCCTGACCTATCCTCGGCACGGCACGGCGCCCGGGAGGCGATCCATGATCGAACGGCAGCGGGAGGGCGACGTCGTGCGGGTGACGTTCGCCCTGCCGGCCGACGAGGTCCACGAGCAGGTCTTCGTCGTCGGGGACTTCAACGGCTGGGATCGTGGCTCGCACCCGCTCGCGCCCGACGAGCACGGGCGGGTGTCGGTGTCGGTCGCGCTGGCCCCCGATCGGGAGTGGGCCTTCCGGTACTGCACCGCCGGCGGCACCTGGTTCAACGACCCGGGTGCCGACACCTACGAGCCCAACGAGTACGGCGGTTTCAACGGGGTCGTGTCGACCGGGTCCTGAGGGGCGGCGCCCCGCCTAGGCTGCGCCGCCGTGCGTGAGATCGGACAGGGTACGAAGGTGTTCGACGCCGAGCCCGTGCGGGGGCGCTTCGTGGCGGTCGAGGGGCCCGACGAGGTGCTCGCCCTGATGGACACCGGGGCCGGGGGGGTGGTCGCGCTGGTGCGCGACGCCGGGGCGACGTTCCTGGCGCCGATCTACCCACGAGCTCACCGCCGTGCTGTGCACCAGCGGCACGCCCCGGAGCCACATCGGCATCGTGAGCCGAGAGTTCCGGGTGCCCTGCGTGATGGGCTGCACCTTCGCCGGGGCGAGCCTGCCGACGGGACCGAGGTCGAGGTCGACTGCTCGGGCGCGCAGGGTGTGGTGCGCGGGGTCGAGGCCGGCTGATGCCCGGTGGTGCGGGCCGGCCGGGACCGGACGCGATGAGGCCCGAGGCCAACCGGATCATCGCCTACCACTCACCCATCTCACGTGCGCTCACCGACGAGCGCACCGCTTTGGAGTCCAAAGCTGATCCCGGTGTCGGCCTACGTGATCGTGTCGTGCATCGAGGCCTTCTACCGGTACCCGGAGATGATGGCCGTGATCGACGCGTCGTGCCGGCCGAGGGAGATCGGCCGGGCCGGCCGCCGGCCCGGCAGCCGGTCAACAGCGTGCACCTGTGGTCGATCGCCAACCTCTACCTGCTCGGTCGCAAGGCGATGACGGCCTTCGACCTCGCTCGACCTGGTGGAGCCCACCTGGCGGGTGCTCGACTTCTGGGAGCGGGCGGCGAAGGGGCTTCCGTGCCGACGGCACCCGCCAGGCGTGGGACACGGGCACCGCGACCCCGTACGCACCCGAGGTGATCGACACGCTGGTCGGTGGCGTCACCCCCGTCGACGATCCCGACCTCCGGGCCGCGGTCGTGCGCTTCAACGCCACGCTGGTGAGCTACCTGTTCCTGCTCTACTTCGACACCCGCGTCGGCACCGGCGACACCGGTCCGTACCTGCTGCCCGACGGCCGGGTGCTGCTCGTGCGCGACTTACTACCGCCTCGGCCGGACCGACTTCTGGTGGTCCGACGTGGCCCGCGACGTCCCCTACCAGAACCTCACCGCTGCGCTGGTGCTCGACGGCGTGGGCTTCCGCGTCACCGACTTCGGGAGCAGCTACCACGAGCCCGAGGACTACCTCGACCACCTCGTGGGTTCTCGCTGTTCACCACCGACACCCCGGACGGCTCGCTGCGGCCCGTGCCGCTCGACGGCTCGACGGCATCGTGGGCGCCGTGCGGACGGCCCAGTCCGCGCACTACCGGAACATCGCGACCATGAGCCGCGACGAGAAGATCCGCTGCGGCGCGTACGTGTACTTCACGTTCCTGCGGCCCTTCGCCGACGTCGCCGGCGTGGCCGACCGCCTGGACTGGACGGTGCCGGACACCCCACCTGCGCTCTACGACCTCTTCTCCCCAGTACGAGGGGGGCCAACGCGGCGTCGAGGGCGACGAGGACTACTACGCGCCCATCCCCTGACGCCGAGCGGGCCCACCGTCCGGGTCCGACCCGGGCTGGGAGGAGTGGTGGGGCTTCGAGCTGGTCGCCGCGGGTGACGGCGGCGCTGGTCGGTGCCTACGCCCGCGTCGCCCTCCGGCCCGGCCGAGCGCACGGCCTGGTACTGGGCCGCGCTGGTCGGTGACGGCCGCCCCCTCGTGACGGTGGTGGAGACGCAGATCCAGCTCCCCAGGCCGGGCAGCCTCGAGATCCGGGCCGAGGGGCTCTGGGCCGACCACATCTGCGAGGCGCCCTTCGAGCACTGGACGGTCGGCCTCGAGGCCATGGGCCTCGGCCTCGAGGATCCGCAGGACGCGCTGGGCTCCCGGCGGGCGACATCGTCCCCTCGGCTTCGATCTCGAATGGGAGGACGCCGGCCCGCCCCGGCCGCAGCCGCCCCTGCGCCCAGCGGTCACGGCGCGCTGGCGGGAGCCGTGTGTCCCGACCCGGCCCGCGAGGCCGCGGCGGCGTGTGCGGGCTACCACGTGGACTGCCGGGTGCACGGCGAGGTGCTCGTGGGCGCCGACCGGATCCACATCGACGGTCGGGGCGCGGAGCAGCACGGCTGGGGACCGCTGCCCTGGTGGGACGCTGCCTGGGAGCGGGGTCCGACGGCGACGTGCTCGTCCGGGCGCCCGTGCTGGTCGAGTCGCGCGACGGCCGCCGGGCCCACTGCGAGCGGGCGCTGGTGCGGCCGCCCACCGGCGACGTGGCCTGGTGCGAGCGCCACCGGCCCGATCGCGCCCCGACGGGCCGGTGAGGGGCCGGTGAGGGGCCGCCGGTACTGTGGGTCCCCGTGCTGGCTGCTCGTCCCTGTGCTCGGGGCCCTGTCGCTCGACCCCGAGGAGCTGATCGCCACCTTCGGCACGATCGGCCTCTTCGCCATCATCTTCGCCGAGTCGGGGTTGCTGTTCGGCTTCTTCCTGCCCGGCGACTCGCTGCTGTTCACGGCCGGGCTGCTGGCCTCGCAGGGCAAGCTCAACTTCCCGGTGATCGTGGTCGGCTGCTTCGTGGCCGCAGTCGTCGGCGACCAGGTGGGCTACGTGTTCGGGCGCAAAGGTGGGGCCCGCGCTGTTCCGCAAGCCCGACTCGCGCCTGTTCAAGCACGAGAACGTGGAGAGGGCGCAGCACTTCTTCGACCGCCACGGCTCCAAGACCATCGTGCTGGCGCGCTTCGTCCCCGTCGTGCGGACCTTCGCACCGATCGTGGCGGGCGTGAGCCACATGCACTACCGCACGTTCGTGGCGTTCAACGTGCTGGGCGGGCTGCTGTGGGCCGTCGGCGTCATCACCCTCGGCTACGTGCTCGGCGAGACGATCCCGAGCATCGACAAGTACCTGCTCCCGGTCATCGGCGTGATCATCCTGGTCTCGGTGCTCCCGGTGGCGTTCGAGGTGCTCCGCTCGCGGCGCCGCCAGGACGCGGTCGCGGTGCCGGCGGAGGATGCTGACACCCCAGTCCTGACGGCCGGCCAGGCCCGCCGGTGCCGGACGCGCCGGGGCCCGCCCCTCGCAGGGCGGGCCCGTGCACGGCCGGTGGGGGAGCGGGCTCAGCCGGTGTCGGAGGTGGTCCCGGCGTCGAGGGAGTCCCGGACCTCGAGGAGCTTCGACTTGACCTCCTGGTCGGCCTCGTCGTGGCCGAGGTCGAACATCCAGCGGTCGATGGCCGCCTTGAGGGTCGCCTTGGGGTCGTCGAAGTCGGGAGCGGCGCCGGAGGTGGCCGCCAGCGCCGCCTCGGTCTCGTTCTCGGCCATCGACTGGGCCTTGCGCTTCGAGAAGGCGATCGCCCCGAGCACCACCACCAGGGCGGCGCCGGCGATGCTGAATCGGGCCACGTCGTTGTCGCCCAGCTCGATCACCACGGGGAGCAGGAGCAGCGACACCAGGTTCATGACCTTGATGAGCGGGTTGAGGGCCGGGCCGGCGGTGTCCTTGAACGGGTCGCCCACGGTGTCGCCGATGACCGCGGCCTTGTGGGCGTCCGAGCCCTTGCCGCCCTCGTGGCCGTCCTCGATGTACTTCTTGGCGTTGTCCCAGGCGCCGCCGGCGTTGTCGACAGGTAGTTGGCCATGAGCTGGCCCGCCAGGATCACCGCTGGCGAGGAACGCCCCAGGGCGTACTCGTTGAGGCCGAAGCCGATGATGACCGGGGCGAGCACGGCGATGATGGCCGGGGTGGCCAGCTCGCGCAGCGAGGCGGCGGTGCAGATGTCGATGGCGGGGCCGTAGTCGGGCTTCTTCTCGCCGCTCATGATCTTGCCGTCGGCGAACTGGCGACGGACCTCCTGCACCACCACGCCGGCGGTGCGCCCCACCGCCTTGATGGCCGAGACCGGAGAAGAGGAAGGCACGGCGCCGCCGATGAGCAGGCCGATGAACACCTTGGGGTCGGCCACGTTGATGAAGATGCCTCGAAGACGGAGCCGCCGCCCGCGAGCCGGTCGAGGCTTCGATGCCGACGTCTCGGGCCGATGATCTCGATGAAGCTGGCGAACAGGGCGACGGGCCGCGATCACGGCCGAGCCGATGGCGAAGCCCTTGGTGACGGCCTTGGTGGTGTTGCCCACCGCGTCGAGGCTCACCATGATGCGCTCGGGCTCGCCCTCGAAGTTGCCCGACATCTCGGCGATGCCGGCCGCGTTGTCGGCCACGGGCCCGAAGGTGTCCTCGGACACGACCACGCCGGTGGTGCTGAGCATGCCCATGCCGGCGAGGGCCACCAGGTAGACGAGAGCTGGATGTTGCCGCCCCCGAGGCCGATCGCCGCGCCGATGGCGACGGCGATGGCGATGATGGCCCACACCGTGCTCTCCAGGCCGATCGACGTGCCCGACAGCACGGTGGTGGCCGGGCCGGTGCGGGCCGACTCGGCGATCTCCTTCACCGGTGAGGTGGGGTCGAGGTGAAGTAGTCGGTGATCTCGGGCCGCGACCTGGCGAGCACCAGGCCCACCACCACCGCGCCGAACATCGCGCCAGCCGACCGTCGTCGACGCTGCCGACGGGGTTCCCCACGTAGCCGAGGGTCAGGGCGAGGGTGCCGGCACGGTGAGGAACCCGGCGATGGCGATGCCGCGGTTGATGTGGCGTCGTGGCCGAGCGGTCGCCCTCGCGGGCCCGCACGGCGAAGACGCCCACGATGGAGGCGAAGCAGGCCGATGGCCAGGGCGGCCAGCGGGAAGACCAGGCGCCGATGGCCCCCAGCTCGGGTTGTCGGGGAAGATCGACCGGAAGGCGGGCACGCCCAGGATGATCGAGGCGACGAGCGTGACCTCGTAGCTCTCGAACAGGTCGGACGCCATGCCGGCGCAGTCGCCCACGTTGTCGCCCACGTTGTCGGCGATGGTGGCCGGGTTGCGAGGGTCGTCCTCGGGGATGCCGGCCTCCACCTTGCCCACCAGGTCGGCGCCCACGTCGGCCGCCTTGGTGAAGATGCCGCCGCCGACGCGGAGGAACAGGGCGAGAGCGAACCGCCGAAGCCGAACCCGATGAGGATCGCCGAGGCGGAGTTCTGGAAGATCAGCATGATCACGGTGGCGCCGAACAGGCCGAGGCCCACGCAGAACATGCCGGCGATGCCACCGGTCTGGAACGCCACCTGCAGGGCCGGTGGCATGCCCCCGTCCTCGCGGCGCGGCCGTGCGCACGTTGCCCCGGGTCGCGAGGGTCATGCCGACGAACCCGGTGAGGCCCGACATGAGGCAGCCGGCGAGAAGGCCAGCGTCCGGAACAGCCCGGACTGGGCGAAGCTCAGTACCTCGTCGCCGTTCGGCTTCACCACGGCCACGGAGGTGATGAACACGATGACCGCCACCGGGATGAGGATGAAGCCGATCGTGCGGAACTGCTGCCGTTTGAGGTACGCCGAGGCGCCCTCCTGGATCGCCTTGGCGATCTCGATCATCTTCGAGTGCCCTGGTCCTTCGCCAGGACGATCCGCATGAGGAGGAATCCGACGCCGAGGGCGACGAGAGCGGTGATGGCCGATCCGATCAGGATGAACCACTCGCCGCCGGCCAGTGTGAACTGCTGGTAGCCGCCTTCGGCGGCCAGTACCTGGGTCACCACTCCGGTCCTGTGGGACGCGCCACGCTGAGCGTGACGGCGGGCACGTAGGTCGGCCGGATTCTGGGAAGCCTCGGCGGGGTCGTGCGAAACGGCCCCGCGGCTCAGACCCGATCGAACAGGATGGCCCGCTTCACCTCTTCGATCGCCTGGGTGACCTTGATGTCCCGGGGGCAGGCCTCCGGTGCAGTTGAAGGCCGTGCGGCAGCGGAACACGCCCGACTTGGCGTTGAGGATGTCCATGCGCTGCTCGGCGGCCTGGTCGCGGCTGTCGAAGATGAAGCGATGGGCGTTCACGATCGCCGCAGGCCCCACGTACGACGACGAGCCCCAGTACACGGGGCAGCTGGTGGAGCAGCAGGCGCACAGGGATGCACTTGGTCGTGTCGTCGAACCGCTCGCGGTCCTCGCTCGACTGGTACCGCTCCTTGTAGCCCGGGTCGTCGTGGTTGACCAGGTACGGCACCACCGAGCGGTACTGGGCGAAGAACGGCTCCATGTCGACCACGAGGTCGCGGATCACCGGCAGCCCCCGGATGGGCTCCAGGGTGATGTCGGTGCCGGTCCGCTCGATCAGCTGGCCGCAGGCCAGGCCGTTGATGCCGTTGATCACCATGGCGTCGGACCCGCACACGCCGTGCGCGCAGGAGCGCCGGAACGTGAGGGTGCCGTCCTGGTGCCACTTGATCTCGTGCAGCGCGTCGAGGAGCCGGTCGGTCTCGAAGACCTCGACCTCGTACTCCTGCCACCACGGCTTGCGGTCGGTCGCCGGGTCGTAGCGCTTGATGGTGAGGTGGACCGTGACCTTCGCGGCCGCCTCGGGCTGGTCGATCGGCGTCGCCTCGGTGACGGCCATCAGTACTTGCGCTCCATCGGGATGTGCTTGCCTCCCTCGACCGGCCTGTAGTCGAGACGGATCGAACCGTCGTCCTCCAGCCAGGCGAACGTGTGCTTCATCCAGTTGGCATCGTCGCGGAGCGGGTGGTCCTCCCGCCAGTGGGCGCCGCGGCTCTCGGTCCGGGCCCGGCCGGACACCACCAGGCACTCGGCCAGCTCGATCAGGTAGCCGAGCTCCAAGGCCTCGGTGAGGTCGTAGTTGAACACCTCGCCCTTGTCCTGGATCGACACCTGCCGGTAGCGGGCCTTCAGCTCGTCGAGGGTCCCGAGCACGGCGGACAGGCTCTCCTCGGTGCGGAACACGGAGGCCTTGTCCATCATCTCCTCCTGCAGCTCGGTGCGGATCGTCGCGACCGACTCGGTGCCGCTGGACTCCTTCATCCGCTCGATCCGCTCGCGGGTGTCGGCCTCGGCGCCCACCGGCGGCTCTCGGCATGTCGGCGGTCTTCACGAACTCGGCCATGGCCTTGCCGCCCCGCCGGCCGAACACCACGATGTCGAGCAGCGAGTTGGTGCCGAGCCGGTTGGCGCCGTGCACCGACACGCAGGCGCACTCGCCGGCGGCGTACAGGCCCGGGATCACGGTGCCCTCGGTGTCGCACACCACCTCGCCGTCGACGTTGGTGGGGATCCCGCCCATGGCGTAGTGGGCGGTCGGCTGGATCGGGATCGGCTCCTTCTTGGGCTCGATGCCCAGGTAGGTGCGCACGAACTCGGTGATGTCGGGGAGCTTGGCGTCGATCTGCTCGGGCGGCAGGTGGGTGAGGTCGAGGAGGATGTAGTCCTTGTGCGGCCCGGCGCCCCGGCCCTCGCGGATCTCGAGCAGCTCGGCCCGGCTCACCATGTCGCGGGGCCAGGTCCTTCACGGTGGGGCGTAGCGCTCCATGAACCGCTCGCCGTCGGCGTTGCGGAGGATGCCGCCTCGCCCCGGGCCGCCTCCGACAGCAGGATCCCATCTTGTAGATGCCGGTGGGGTGGAACTGGAAGAACTCCATGTCTTCCATGGGGATGCCCCGCCGGTAGAGCAGGCCGGGCCGTCGCCGGTGAGCGAGTGGGCGTTGGAGCTCACCTTGAACATCTTCCCGAAGCCGCCCGGAGGCGAACAGGGCGGCCTTGGTGTGGAACACGTGCAGGTCGCCGGTGGCCACGTCGTAGGCGACCACGCCCGACACCCGCCGGTCGGCGCCCCTCGCCCTCGAAGGTGATGTCGAGCACCTGGTACTCGTTGAAGAAGTTGACGTTGCGGGCCACGCACTGCTGATACAGCGTCTGCAGGATCATGTGGCCGGTGCGGTCGGCCGAGTAGCAGGCCCGCGGACCGGCGCCTCGCCGTGGTTGCGGGTGTGGCCACCGAAGCGGCGCTGGTCGATCATGCCCTCGGGCGTGCGGTTGAACGGCCGCCCGAAGTGCTCCAGCTCGATCACGGCGTCGATGGCCTCGCGGCACATGATCTCGGCGGCCGACTGGTCGACGAGGTAGTCGCCACCCTTGACGGTGTCGAAGGTGTGCCACTCCCACGAGTCCTCCTCGACGTTGGCGAGGGCCGCGCACATGCCGCCCTGGGCCGCGCCGGTGTGGGACCGCGTCGGGTACAGCTTGGTGATGACGGCCGTGCGGCACTTGCCGGCGACCTCGATGGCCGCGGAGGCCGGCGCCACCGGCACCGACGATCACCGCGTCGTAGCTGTGCTGGATGACGTTCACGGTCGAATCCTCCCATCGGGCCGTGGGCTGGACGAAATCATGGCCCGGTAGCCGTTGGTCGCGGCGAGCCCGCCCGGCCCGCGCAGCTCGAGGAGGAGCTCGAGCGGGCCCTCGGTGTGGGGCACCAGCGCCTGGAGCGTGCCGGCCCGGACGCAGGCGTCGGCGGGGACGTCGCCACCCAACCGCCACGTGTGGGCGCCCCCCGGCCAGGCCAGCCGGGCCACCACGACGCACCCGTCGAGCGGCTCCCGCAGGTCGCTCACCACGTGCACGTCGAGGGCGAGGGGTCGCCGGGCCGCACCACCGGCGGCAGCCAGTCGGCCACGACGATCACCGGGCGGCACGCGGCCGCCAGGGCGTGGTAGCCGAGCTTCGGGGCCCGCTCGTGGTCGAGCACCGACCAGGTCACGCCGGGGTGGCCGTCGGCGAAGCAGAACTGGGCGAACCCGCCCGTCGGGCGGTACTTGAGGCGGCGCAGGGTCTCGACGTGGAGCTTGATCACCTCGGCCTGGTAGCGCTGGGTGGCGTGGCGCCACGCCTCGAAGGTCGCGTGCTCGGCCGGCGGCACGTAGCGGTCGAAGCGATCCTTCTGCAGGGCGTGGTGGCGGCCGAGCCGCTCCCAGTCGAGGTCGGGCCAGCGGTCGGGGTCGCAGAAGGCGGCGTGCTCGGGCACGGCCTGCGCGCCGAACTCGCTCACGAACCGGGCCAGCCGGGGGATGGTGGCGAGGAGGCGGGGGAACCCCGACGTCTCCCCGTGGTACCAGCCGAAGTACACGTGCGTGTCGGTGCCGTCGAGCTGGGGGAGGTGGGGCAGCACGCCGCTGTGGGCGATGACCGGTCGGGACGTGTCGGCCTTCTCGAGGGCTCGCTTGATGGAGCGGTCGAGCACCGTCCTGTTCCAGGTCGGCAGCTCCTGACCCATCGCGAACCGGGTGGCCAGCCGGGCCGAGTGGACGGTGCCGGGCTCCGCCTCGAGGGCGATGGGCTCGTTGTGGGCCGCACCAGACGGCGATCGACGGGTGGTGACCGAGCACGTCGACGGCCCGCGCCGCCTGGCGGATCGCCTGCTTGCGCACGCTGCGCGTAGCCCCACTGCAGGGAGGTCCTGCCAGAGCAGGAGCCCGGCGTCGTCGGCGGCCTCGTACAGCTCCGGCCGGCTGACGTGGCCGTGGAGCGCGCAGCAGGTCGAGGCCGGCCGCCGTGGCCAGGGCCACGTCGCCGGCGAGCTCCTCCGGGGCGGCCTCGCCCAGCGCCATGCGGGTCGGGCCCTGGTTCGAGCCCTTCACGAACAGCCGCTCGCCGTTCACCGACAGGATCCAGTTCCGCAGCGACAGCCGGCGGAGCTTGGTGCGCCGTTCCAGGCGGTGGCTCACGGCGCCGCCGGTCACGACCTCGACGCCGACGTCGTGGCGCGGCTGGTCGCCGAGGGTGTGCGGCCACCAGAGCTCCGGCTCGTCCGCGGACGGTCCAGCGCACCTTGTTGGTCCCTGCGGCGAGCGTGCGCTCCTCGTGGTGCTCGGCCGCGAGGGATCCGTGGCGCGACACGGTGGTGCGGAGCTCGACGGCGTCCGGCGCCGCCGCGTCGAGGTCGACGTCGAGGGCGAGCAGGGCTCGCTCCTCGTCGGCCTCACGGCAGAGAAGTCGGAGGCGGGTGATCCGCACCGGGCCGGTGCGCTCGACTCGGACCGGCCGCCACAGGCCGCCCGGGTTCCAGTCGGGGTCGAGGCAGTCCCAGTGCTGGAACACGCCGGTCAGCGAGCGCTTCGCGGTGAGGTCGGTGGGCCGGGGGCACGCCACCTCGACCGCGAGCACGTGCTCGTCACGGGCACGGGCGGCGTCGGTCACGTCGAGCTCGTGGGCGCAGTAGCCCTCGGTGTCGCCCACGTACTCGCCGTCCAGCCACACGTCGCCCTGGTAGAACAGCCCGTCGAGCACCAGCCAGTCGCGCTCGTCGTCGGCCGGCGGGTCGGCCCGGAACCGCCGCCGGTACAGCAGCGGGCCGTCGCTCTCGGCGAACGCCGGCGTGGAGCGCCAGTGGCCCGGCACCGGCAGTTGCTCCCACCCGGTGTCGTCGAACCCGGGCTCGAGCGCGGCCCGGCGGAGGGCGTCGTCGGCCTCGGCGGCGAGCCACGTGCCCGAGAGGTCCATCGGGCGGGCGACGCTAGCCGGTCTTCCCCCACCGAACGCTGGTGGCCCAGGTAGGTTGGCCGCATGTCTCGCCCTGCCACCCTCGGCCAGCTCCGCGAATCGGGCTGGGTGTCCGTGCCGGTCAAGGAGGAGATCCGCCGCAACGCCATCGCCCGGATCGCCGGCGGGGAGCGGCTGTTCCCGGGGTGATGGGCTACGACGACACGGTGCTCCCGCAGCTCGAGAACGCCCTCCTCGCCGGGCACGACATCATCTTCCTGGGCGAGCGGGGGCAGGCCAAGACCCGCATGATCCGCTCGCTGCTGGGCCTGCTCGACGAGTGGATGCCGACCGTGGCCGGGTCGGAGATCAACGACGATCCCTACCACCCGGTGTCGAAGCACGCCCGCGACCTCATCCACGAGCGGGGCGAGGACACCCCGATCGAGTGGGTCCATCGCGACGCCCGCTACGGCGAGAAGCTGGCGACGCCCGACACGTCGATCGCCGACCTGATCGGCGAGGTCGACCCGATCAAGGTGGCCGAGGGCGCTACCTGTCGGACGAGCTCACGCTCCACTACGGCCTCGTCCGCGCACGAACCGCAGGGTGTTCGCCATCAACGAGCTCCCCGATCTCGCCGAGCGCATCCAGGTGGGCCTGCTCAACGTGCTCGAGGAGCGCGACGTGCAGATCCGCGGCTTCAAGGTGCGCCTGCCGCTCGACGTGCTCCTCTTCGCATCGGCCAACCCCGAGGACTACACCAATCGCAGCCGCATCATCACCCCGCTGAAGGACCGCTTCGGCAGTCAGATCCGGACGCACTACCCGCTCGAGGTGGCGACCGAGATGGCGATCGCCGTCCAGGAGGCCCGTCCGCTCGACGGTGACGGCATCACCGTGACGATGCCCGACTACATGGCCGAGATCGTCACCCAGCTGAGCCACCTGGCCCGCCAGAGCCCGCACATCAACCAGCGCTCGGGGTGTCGGTGCGCCTCACGGTCGCCAACTACGAGACGCTGGTCGCCAACGCCACCCGCCGGGCGCTGCGCCACGGCGAGCGCGAGGTGGTCCCCGGGTGAGCGATCTGTCCGCGCTGGCGGCCAGCACCGCCGGCAAGGTCGAGATCGAGACCCTCGAGGAGGGCCGCGACGAGGCGATCGTCGAGGGCCTGGTGAAGGCGGCGGTGCTCACGGTGTTCAGGAGCGCCAGGCCGCCGACCGGCTGCGCGGGGTGATCAGCGCGTTCGACGAGGGGCTCGTCGCGCACGTGGGCGAAGACGTCTCGTCGGCCGACGAGGCCGCCCTGGTGGGCCAGATCCCCGGGCTCCCGGAGGCGGTCCGGTCCCTGGCTGCGTGCGAGGGCCCAGCCGCCGAGGCCAGCGCCGTCGAGTTCGTGCTCGAGGGGCTCCACCTGTCGAAGCGGCTCAACAAGGACGCGGTCGGCTCCCGAGGCGACGTATCGCGGCCGCTCCTAGCGTCCGGTCAGCCGGGGCTGGCCGCACCCACGTTCGGGAGCACCGCCAGCCGGCCCACCAGCGCCCGCGTCACCGCGTCGCGGTCGGCGGCCACCACCGGCACGACGGGGCTGGCGAAAACGAAGGCGAGCACCGCCCGGTCGAGCCGCACCACGGCCGCGTCCATCACGATCTCCCGCTCGCCCTCGCCCTCGTCGTGGATCGCACGCACCCGGAAGGCGTGGAGGGCGTCGCCCAGCGGGGGCTGGTCGAGCGGCTCGGTGCCGAGCACCCGCACGGGCGTGCCCTCGTCGCTGTCGGCGGTGCGGCGGCCGATGCAGTCCGCAGGCGGGGGTCGAGGCCCGTTGCACCAGGCCGTCGGCGGCGGCCGGCGACGTGGTGACGAGGGTGGCGGACAGCGCGAACGCGCCGTCGAAGCGCACGAAGCGGGGCGAGACGGCCTCCGTGCTCACCACTTCCGGGGGCATCGGGCCGCCCACCTCCTCGAAGCAGGCCCGCAGGGGCAGCGCGCGTACGGCGGTTCGGCGGCGATCGGCCCGTCCGGCAGGAGGTGGTGGCCCCCGCATCGCGGGCGGCTGCCGCTGCCTCGTCGACCGGGCCGCGGTGCTCCACCCACTCGTCGCCCAGGTCCACCCGGTAGAAGATGGCCCGCAGCGCCCACGCGGTGTCCTCCAGGTCCTGCTGGGCGCCGGCCAGGTCTGACGCCAGCGCCGGGATCCCACCGGGGCTGTTCGAGGCGCAGGTTCGACACGGCCGCGGCGACCATCGCCGCTGCCGCGGTGGCTGCGAGGGCCAGGCGGAGCACCCGGAGGGCCGGCATCCCCATGCCTCCCTGATCGGCACGCGCGGGCCCCGCCTTCACCCCTCCGAGGGTCTTCGTCGCGCTGGGCGACGCTGGGGCGGTGTCGGCGCGATCGAGACGGGTGGGGCGCCGTCCTGGTCGGCACGCGGGCCCCGCCTTCACCCCTCCGAGGGTCTTCTTCGCTGGGCGACGCTGGGGCGGTGTCGGCGCGATCGGGACGGGTGGGGTGCTGTCTTCGTCGCGCTGGGCGACGCTGGGGCGGTGTCGGCGCGATCGAGACGGGTGGGCGTCGCCGGGCTCAGGTGGGCTACGCGCCCCTGATCGTGTCGGCGACGAGCTCGGCGCTCTCGCGTGGGCGCCGAGCCCGGTCGAACAGGCCGAACGGCACGTCGAAGCCGTGGCGCCACTCGTAGCTGTCGACGCCCGTCCAGAAGAACACCCGCGGACGTCGATCCCGTCGGCGAGGGCCCGCTGGACCTCCGTGAGGGTCGCGGAGCACGTCGACGCGCCAGGCGTCGTCGGTGGTGCCGACGCCGAGCTCGGCCACGACCAGCGGCAGGTCGGGCAGCTCCTCGGCCAGGCGGTGGAGCACGACCCCGAGGCCCTCGGCCCAGGGGCGTAGCCGAGCGGGCCCACGCGGGCGCCGGCCGGGTAGGTCCCCCGGCTCCCGTCCGGGCCGACGGCGATCGCGTGGTAGTACGAGAACCCCACCAGGTCGCACGAGCCCGCCAGGTCGGGGACCTCCTCCTCGGCCCGGCCGGGCACGGCCAGGATCCCCTCCCGCAGCGCCCGCAGCACGACCTGCCAGACGACCTCGTCGACCTCGTCGGCGGCTCGCCGGGCCCTCGGGGGAGCGGTCGGCCGCATGCACCGGCGACAGGTTGAGCACGGTGCACACCGGGAGCCCCCCGCCGCGCAGCTCCCGCCACGCGTCCCGCCAGGCCAGGTGGACGGCGCGGAGAGCGTCGCCGAAGAGCCGGGGATCCTCCCGCCACGGGGGGAGCTCGCCGGTCAGGTGGCTGCCCGCCGCCCAGGCGACGGGCTCGTTGATCGGCGTCCAGCCGGCGACCAGGTCGCCGAAGGTCTGGGCGCACACGTCGACGAACCGCGGCCAGTAGTACGAGCGGGCCCGGTCGTCGAGCAGCCCGCCCTCGTCGACGAACCACCCGGGCAGCGTGAAGTGGTGGAGGCAGGCCCACACTGCCACGCCGGCCGCGCCGGCAGCTTCCAGCACCCGGCGGTCGTGCTCCACGCGCTGGCCGTCGATCTTCCCGGGTCGGGGCTCGATCCGGGCCCAGTCGAGCGAGAGGCGATGGTGGCGGAGCCCGTACGACGCCAGCAGCGCGAAGTCGTCGGCGTAGGCGCTGGCGAAGCCGTTGCCGTCGCCCGAGGGCGGCACCCGCCCGCGCTCCTCCCACAACCGCCAGTCGCTGCCGGGAGCGGCCCCCTCGGCCTGGGTGGCCGAGGCCGCGGTGCCCCACCAGAAGCCGTCCGGGTACGTCACGGTCGATCGCCCGTCCGGTCGGCGGTGGGCCCAGCCGCCGGTGCCGCCGGCCCGGGCGTACCGCTGCCCCACTGCTGGGCGCAGCTCCTCGAGCAGAACGGCATGGGGCCGTTCGGGCCGGGCCGGGTGGCCACCACGGCGCCGGGGGCCAGGGCCAGGCCGCACACGGGGTCGACGACCGCGTCGGGCCCCGGCGGGGGCGATCCAGAGGTCGACCAGCTCGATCGGAGCGGGTGAGCCCTTCGGCTGGCGGTGCTGGACGGGACCCACGTGGACCCAGGGGGGTGCGCCGGCGGCCACCTCGGTGGTGGCCAGCACCTCGCTGGGCCGGGCCTCCTCGCACAGGCGGGCGGCCAGGTTGACGGCGGTCCCCACGTAGTCGTCGCCCTCGAACAGCAGGGCCTCCCCGGAGGCGATCCCCACCCGCAGGCCGAGCGGCGCGCAGGCGTCGCCCACCCGCCAGGCCAGCTCGACGGCTGTGGCCACGGCATCCTCCGGCTCGACCGCCACGAGCATGGCGCCGTCGCCGAGCCACTTGTCGACGCGCACCCCCCGGCGGGAGGCGACCCACCGGACGATCGAGCGGAACACGTGCAGCACGCCGGCGGCCGCGGCGTCGCCCTCGACGGCGGTGAAGGCGGTGAACCCCGACAGGTCGACGAAGACGAAGGCGCGGGGCGCGCACGCACGTCGACTTTAGTCCCCGGGCGGACGGGGCACGCCGGGCCCGGGCCAGCGCAGGCCGGTAGCCTTCCCCCATGGGGACGGGCTTCCGCTACTCGCGCTGGGACGGCACGCAGACGGGGTTCGATCTCGACGCCGAGGGGATCCTGTCGGAGATCACCGACGACCTCCTCTACCACGGGGACCTCAACGCGGCGCTGCGCCGCATGCTCCAGTCGGGCTTCCGCGACAACAACGGCGAGCGCCTCCAGGGTCTGCGCGACATCCTCGAGCAGCTCCGTCGCCGCCGGCGCGACGAGCTCGAGCGCCACGACCTCGGCGGGGTCTACGACGACATCGCCGAGCAGCTGCGCGAGGTGGTCGACGAGGAGCGAGAGGCGCTCGACGAGCTCGCCCGGCAGGCTCGCGAGTCGGGGGACCAGCGCCGTCAGGAGCTCACCGAGCAGGCCGCCGCCGAGCGTCGGACGCGGCTCGATCTCCTGCCTCCCGACCTTGCCGGCCAGGTGCGCGAGCTGCAGCAGTACGACTTCACGTCGGCCGAGGCCCAGCAGCGGTTCGAGGAGCTCCTCGACCGGCTCCGCCAGCAGCTGATGCAGCGCTACGTCGACCAGATGGCCGGGGCCATGAGCAACGTGGGCCCCGAGCAGATGCAGCGCATGAAGGACATGCTCGCCGAGCTCAACCGCATGCTCGACCAGCGGGCCGAGGGCGAGGAGCCCGACTTCGAGTCCTTCATGGAGCGCTTCGGCGACTTCTTCCCGGAGAACCCCCAGACCCTCGACGAGCTGCTCGAGGTGATGGCCCAGCGCATGGCGGCCATGCAGGCGATGCTCAACTCGATGACGCCCGAGCAGCGCGCCCAGCTGCAGGGGCTGGCCGAGCAGCTCCTGGACGACATGGATCTGCGGTGGCAGGTCGACCAGCTGTCGTCGCACCTGCAGCAGCTGTTCCCCCAGGCCGGCTGGGACCGCTCGTACCAGTTCCGGGGCCAGGACCCGCTCGGGTTCGCGGACGCCGCCCAGCTCATGGAGCAGCTCGGCGACCTCGACCAGCTCGAGAACCTCCTGCGGTCGGCGACGAGCCCGGGTGCGCTGGCCGAGGTCGACCTCGACCGGGCCCGCGAGCTGCTGGGCGACGACGCCGCCCGCAGCCTGGAGAAGCTGGCCGAGCTGTCCCGGCTCCTCGAGCAGGCGGGCCTCATCGAGCAGAAGGAGGGGCGCTACGAGCTGACCCCTCGTGGCATCCGGCGGATCGGCAACAACGCGCTCTCCGACCTGTTCCGCAAGCTGCAGCGGGACAAGATCGGCAAGCACGAGATCGAGCGGGTGGGCGCCGGCCACGAGCGGTCCTACGAGACCAAGCCCTACGAGTTCGGCGATCCGTTCAACCTCGACATCGAGCGCACGATCCGCAACGCCATCCGCCGCACCGGCGGCGGCACGCCGGTCACCCTGTCGCCCGACGACTTCGAGGTGGAGCGCACCGAGCACCTGGTCCGGTCGAGCACCGTGCTGATGCTCGACCTGTCGTTGTCGATGCCGATGCGCGACAACTTCCTCGCGGCGAAGAAGGTCGCGATGGCGCTCCACGCCCTCATCTCCAGCCAGTTCCCCCGCGACTTCCTGGGGATCGTGGGCTTCAGCGAGGGTGGCGCGAGCTCAGGCCCGAGCAGCTGCCCGAGGTGTCGTGGGACTTCGTCTACGGCACGAACATGCAGCACGCGCTCCTGCTGAGCCGACGCATGCTGGCCCGCCAGGCCGGGACGAAGCAGATCATCATGATCACCGACGGCGAGCCCACCGCCCATCTCCTCCCCGACGGCGAGGTGTTCTTCAACTACCCGCCGGTGCGTGAGACGGTCGACGCCACGCTGCGCGAGGTGGCGCGGTGCACCCGGGAGGGCATCAGGATCAACACCTTCATGCTCGACGCCAACGGGTACCTGCGCGCCTTCGTGGAGAAGCTCACCCAGCTGAACCAGGGCCGCGCCTTCTTCACGACGCCCGAGACCCTGGGCGACTACGTGCTCGTCGACTTCATCGAGCAGAAGCGGGCGCTGCGCTCGGGGCGGGCCCGCCGGGGCGCCTGACGGCTTCGACGCCCTCAGCCGCCCTCGGCGAGCAGGCGCACGTAGCGGTCGTAGGTGGCGCGGTCGAAGGCGCACAGCACCACTCGGGAGACGACCTCGGTGGGCGTCGACCGGATGGCCTCCACGGCGATGCCGGCCGCCCGGTCGGGCGGGAAGGCGAACACGCCGGTGCTGACGGCCGGGAAGGCCACGGACCGGGCGCCGGCGGCGTCGGCGACCTCGAGGGCGCGGCGGTACGTGGATGCGAGCAGCGCGTCCTCGTCGCTCGCTCCGCCGCGCCAGACCGGGCCGACGGCGTGGATCACGAGCCTGGCCGGGAGGGCGAAGCCCGGTGTCGCCACGGCGTCGCCGGTCGCGACCCGCCCGTGCGCGGCGACCAGCTCGTCGCAGGCGTCCTGCAGGGGGCGGTGGCCGGCGGCCGCGAAGATCGCCCCGCACACCCCGGACCCGGCCTGCAGCGCGCCGTTGGCCGCGTTGACGATGGCGTCGACCGGCAGCGTCGTGATGTCGGCCTGCACCGCTTCGATGAGCATGCCGGCAGTGTGCCGCAGCCCTCCGCCGGACGGGCGCGCGATACCTCAGTCCCGCGCCCGAGTGGTGGATTCCCTCTTGCGTTTGTCCCTCGGAGAGGCGAAGATCACACCCATGTAATTACAGGGCTGTGCCGCGCTGGTCGGATGGCTGGCGGGCCAGCCTCCGAGCGCCCGGCCATCGCCCTGGCGGAGGGGGGACATCGATGCGGATGCCAGTGGGGAACGACGATCCGGACGACCGTGGCTGGCAGGACTACGCCAACTGCCTCGGCGTCGATCCCGACCTGTTCTTCCCCGAGCGCGGGGCGTCCACCCGGGAGGCCAAGGAGGTGTGCCGGGGCTGCGTGGTGCGGGAGGACTGCCTCGAGTACGCGCTGGCCAACGGCGAGAAGTTCGGGATCTGGGGGGGCATGAGCGAGCGGGAGCGCCGTCGCGTCCGCCGCCAGCGAGCCCTCGCCCGCCGGTCGGCGTCGGCCTGACGTTCGGCGGGCGTCCCTCACCGGGGCGTGCGCCGGGCCGCGATCCTGGCTTCGATGGTGCGGCTGGGGTCGAGGTCGAGCTGGTCCCAGCGCCGGCGGGGGATCGCGGCCAGCACCGCCGCGGGCACCAGGCCCACCAGCTCGGCCCGGGCCACCGGGGCCCGCGCCGCCACCGCGTCGTAGACCGCCGCCGGCCCAACCTCGAGCGGGGCCACGAGGTTGCACGACACCTGCACCTCGCGGCCCACCACCAGGCCGAGGGCCCGCACCGCCGGGCCCCGCAGGTCGCGGGCGATGGCACGGGCTCTCGACGCGTCCGGTTCGGCCAGCCACAGGTTGTAGGCCACGAGGACGGCCCGGGCGCCCACGGCGCAGGCCCCGGCGGTGGGGTGCGGGTGCGCCGGCCCCGTGTCCGGAGCCAGCTCCGCGAAGGCGTGCCGGCGCACGTCGGGCAGGCTCCGCTCGGGGCCGTAGAGGAAGCAGGGGAGCTGCAGCTCGCTCCCGGCCCACCGGGCGAAGCGATCGCGCGCCGACAGGGCCTCGGCGAGGTCGTCGGGGCCGAGGGGCACGAAGGGGACCACGTCGAGCACGCCGATGCGCGGGTGGGCGCCCTGGTGCTCGCCCAGATCGAGCAGGTCGAGGCTGGCCCGGGCCACGGAGCGAACGGCGCCCTCGCCGAGGAGGGTGAGCACCGTCCGGTGGTGGTCGGGGTCGGTGTGCACGTCGAGCAGGTCGCGCCCGGCGGCGCCGGCGATGGCCCGTACCACCTGCGGGCGGCGGCCCTCGCTCACGTTCACGACGCACTCGAGCACGCGGGCCAGCCTGGCACGGCGAGGCGAGCGCGCCGACCGGGTGACGCGACCGGTGCCCGCCGGGGGGCGCTGGTACGCTCGCACCGTGAACCTCGGTGCTCCCGAACTGCTCATCGTCTTGCTCATCATCCTCCTGGTGTTCGGCGGGACGAAGCTCCCCAAGCTGGCCCGCTCGCTCGGCCAGGCCCAGAAGGAGTTCAAGCAGGGCGTGTCCGAGGGAGCGAAGGCCGACGAGGAGCGCAAGGACGCCTGACCGGCGTCGCTGAGGCGGGCGGGAACCATCTCGCCCGCTGCGTCGTTCTCATGGCGAGTCGCTCCCGACGCTCGCTCCGCCACCCGTCCGGCTCATGAGCCGGAGGAGGCGTCGCGAGGCTGGGGCCTCCGCTGTTGTCGAACCGCCTGGTGCGGCCGACGACCGGGGCGGGGTTCCCACGTGGGAGGAGGTGGCCCGGGATCACGGGCGCTTCCTCTACACGGTGTCGTACCGGCTCACCGGCAACCACGACGACGCGGAGGATCTGGTGCAGGAGGTGCTGGTGCGGGTGCAGCGCGGGCTGGACACGTACCGTCCCGGCACCTTGCACGGCTGGTTGAGCCGCATCGCCACCAACGCCTTCCTCGACGAGGCGAGGCGCAAGAAGCGCCGGCCTCTCCACGTGGTGCCCGACGTGCCCGAGCGGTTGCTGCCCGGCGCGGCCGAGCCCGAGGCGGAGCTGGCCGCGTCGACCCTGCCCGACGACGTGCAGGCCGCGCTGCTCGCCCTCCCCGGCGACTACCGGGCGGCGGTGGTGCTCTGCGACGTGGTGGGGATGGGCTACCAGGAGATCGCCGATGCCCTCGAGGTGCCGGTCGGCACGGTGCGCAGCCGCATCCATCGTGGGCGGGCCCTGCTGCGGGAGTCGCTGTCGTGACCGTCGATCGCTCCGGCGCCGGTGACGCGCATCCGGGCGACGAGCTCAGCGCCCTGCTCGACGGCGAGCTCACAGCCGATCGTGCCGTCGAGGTCCGCCAGCACCTCGAGGCCTGCCCGTCGTGTCGGGCCGAGCTGGCGCACGTCGAGGGGGCCCGCTCGGTGGTCCGGGCCCTGGCGATGGTCGAGCCGCCCGAGGGGCTGTTCGACCGTCTGACCCGGGGCCGAGCCCGGCTGACCCGATCGGTGCGTGGCTGGGGCGTCGCCGCCAACCTGGTGGCCACCGCCGCAGCGTGGCTGCTGGTGCTCGCGGTCACCAGCGGGGTCACCCCGCTGTCGGCCCAGCCGCCCGTGAGCCGCTTCGTCGACGAGCACGCGGCCGCCGGTCTGCCCCTCCCCACCGGGTCCCCACCCGAGCCGGCCGCGCCGCCGGCCGAGGCGGGGGGCCGCTTCCGGGTGCCGGTGCGCCTCGGCGGCCACGTCCTCGGCTCGGCATCGGTCGACGGCGACCTGCTGCAGGCCCGGTACACCGACGGGCTCACGGTCGTGTCGCTGTTCGAGCAGCCGGGCCGGCTCGACTGGAGCACCCTCCCTCCCGGCCAGCGGGTGAGCGTCGACGGTCACGACTCGTGGGTCGCCCGTGTCGGCCAGTCGTTCGTGGTGATCACCGAGCGCGGCGACCTCACGTTGGCGCTCGTCGGGCCGGGCCCGGCCGAGCGGCTGCTGGCCCTGGTGCCGGCCCTGCCCGAGCCCCCGCCACCGTCGCTCGGCGACCGCCTGCGGGCCGTGGGACACGACCTGGTCGACACGTTCTCGTTCGGCGGCTGAGGCGCTCGTTCGGCGGCTGACGCGCTCGGTCGGGGCTGCGCCGCGCGAGACCGACCGGCCCCGGAGCGCGCTGCGGGCCGCACCCGTGGGTGCGGCCCGCAGGGCTGGGTCTCGTCGAGGATCAGGCGGAGGCGGCCGCCAGCCGTCGCCGCTTGAGGATGCGGCGGCGCTCCCGTTCGGACGCACCGCCCCACACCCCGTGGTCGATGCGCTGGGTGAGCGCGAACTCGAGGCACGGACCCTGGACCGGGCAGGTCGCGCAGATCCTGCGGGCCACCTCGACGCCAACACCGTCGCTCGGGAAGAAGACCGAGGGGTGGTGCTCGCGGCAGTTGCCCCTGTCCATCCAGTCGCTGTCCATCACGCCTCCTGCTCTGTTCAAGTATGTACGGCGTCCGGCTCGATTTGGTTCCCGGACGGGCGTGAACGTGACGAACGTCATGCTCGCCACCGGGTCGACCAGCCGTTCCTGAGAGCCCGCCGAGATCTGCCGATCCGGGAACCACAGGGCGAGGCGCGTCGTTGGCACGACTGAGACCGACCGACCGCCCGTGGTCGGATGCACCCGAGCGGATCCACCGGAGGCGACGATGAGCGACACCACACCGACCGAGCGACGCGACGAGGCCGAGGCCACCGGCGCGGTCGCCACCGAGGGCCGGGTCGAGCCCCCCGAGGGCGATCCGCCCCGCTGGGAGTGGGTGCTCGACCACCCGGCCACCCCCACCGAGGGCGGTGACGCCGTCCCACGCGCCGATGACACCGCCCACCTCGCCACCGAGGCGCCGCTGGCCGAGCCCTCGGGCCGGGCGCCCGCGCAACCGCCGGGCTTCCCGCCGGGCCGGCCCGAGGCGGCCGACGTGCCGCCGGCCCCGCCTGCCGCCCCGCCGCCCCTTCCCCCCGCCCCACCCGCCGGCCCCCAGGCGCAGCCGGGCCCGTCGAGGCCCTCCGGCTGGCGCCCGGGGCTGATCGGCGGGCTCGCGGGTGCGCTGGTCGGGGCGCTGGTGGCCGGCGGGCTGGTGGCCGTGGCCGAGCGGGACACCACCGACCCGTCACCCCGGCCGGTCGAGGTGTCGGCCGGCCAGCCCGACCCCGCCGCGAGCCAGCTGGCCGGTGAGCCGCTCGACATCCGGGGTGTCCTCGAGAGGGTGCAGCCCTCGGTGGTGTCGATCGAGACCGGCCAGGCCCGCGGCGGCGGCCTGTACGGCGCCGGCGCCGGATCGGGCGTGATCATCTCCGCCGACGGCCTGGTGCTCACCAACGCCCACGTCATCGAAGGGGCCGATGCCATCCAGGTGAAGCTGTTCGACGGCACGAGCCTCCAGGCCGACCTCGTGGGCAGCTCGCCAGCCGACGACGTGGCCCTGATCCGGGTGCGGGGCGGCGAGAGCCTCCAGCCCGCCGATCTGGGCAGCTCCGACGCGCTGCAGGTGGGTGACGAGGTCGTCGCCATCGGCAACGCCCTCAACCTGGAGGGCACGCCCACGGTGACGACCGGCATCGTGTCGGCCACCGGCCGCAGCATCGGCACCGACGGCGCCTCGCTGCAGAACCTCATCCAGACCGACGCCGCCATCAACCCGGGCAACTCGGGCGGCGCGCTGGTGAACGTCGCCGGCGAGGTGGTCGGCATCAACACCGCCATCATCGGCGACGCCCAGAACATCGGGTTCGCCATCGCCATCGACCCGATCCGCTCGCTCATCGAGGAGCTGCGCCAGGGCAGCGGCCAGACGCGCGCCTCGGCGTTCCTCGGCGTGTCGACGGTGCCGCTCGACTCGGTCGATCCCTCGGTGCTCGACAACTTCGGGATCACCACCGACCAGGGCGCGCTGGTGGCCGAGGTGGTGCCGAACAGCGCCGCCGACGAGGCCGGTCTGCAGCCCGGCGACGTCATCACGGCGGTCGACGGCGAGGAGATCACCGCGAACTCCCAGGTCGGCGACATCGTCCGGGCCAAGGAGCCGGGTGAGTCGATCACCATCGAGTTCGAGCGCCAGGGCGACACCCAGACCACCACGGCCGAGCTCGGGTCGCGCCAGACGGCCAACTGAGCCCGCCTTCGCGCACCTCCCCCGACAACACGGCGAACGAGGCCCGGGCCGGCCGGTCCGGGCCTCGTCGCGCCCGGTAGGCTCGCGGTTCGTCCCCGACGCCCCGAGGAGCATCCCGATGTCGATGGCACCCGACGAGACCGAGGCCCCGCAGCCGCCCCGCGGCCACGTGCGGGTCGTCTACCTCGGCCCGGTGGCGCCCCACTGGGAGGTGCAGTCCGACTTCGGTGACCGCTCCGTGATCGACGACTTCCGCTCGCGCGTGATGGCCCGGTTGCTCCTCCTGCCACCCCACGACCCCCAGTTCCGGCGCAACCGGGAGCGGGTGGTGCGTGACGCCGAGCGGGAGAACCTGCTGCTCGACTGGGATCTCGGCCTCCCCGAGACCGACGAGGCCACCGCCTGACCGGAGCCGCTCGTCCCGCTGGCCACCTGTAGGCTGCGGCGGTGGCGTCGGGGCTGGGGGGAACGGCGGGCGGGTTGGCGATCACCGACACCCCGGCCAGCCGGTTCCTCAACCGGGAGCTGAGCTGGCTCGACTTCAACGCCCGCGTGCTCGCCCTGGCCGAGGATCCGGCCGTCCCCCTGCTGGAGCGGGCCAAGTTCCTCGCCATCTTCAGCTCGAACCTCGACGAGTTCTTCCAGGTCCGGGTGGCCGCCCTCAAGGACCAGCAGGCGGCGCACCTGGGGTCCACCACGCCCGACGGCCGCACCCCCGGGGAGCAGCTGCGGGAGATCGCCGACGAGGTGGCCGAGCTCGTCGGGCGCCAGGAGCGCATCTTCCTCGACCAGGTCGCGCCGGCCCTCGCCGACCAGGGCATCCACTTCTCGGCGTGGGACACCCTGGACGACGACGACCGCAAGTACCTCGTCGATGTGTTCGAGCACCGGATCTTCCCCGTGCTCACGCCCCTGGCGGTCGATCCCGGGCACCCGTTCCCCTACATCTCCAACCTGTCGCTCAACCTGGCCGTGCTGGTGCGGGATCCGTCGGGTCCCGGCATGCGGTTCGCCCGGGTGAAGGTGCCACCGCTGCTGCCGCGCTTCGTGGTGATGCCCGACGGCGAGCGCTTCGTGCCGCTGGAGCAGGTGATCGCCGCGCACCTGCCCACGCTGTTCCCGGGCATGGAGGTCGTCGACCACGTGCCCTTCCGGGTCACCCGCAACGCCGACCTCACCCTCGAGGAGGAGGAGGCCGACGACCTGCTGGCGGCGGTCGAGATGGAGCTGCGCCGCCGGCGTTTCGGCCGCGCCGTGCGCCTCGAGGTGGACCGCAAGATGTCCCCGGAGATCTGCGAGCTGCTCGTGCGCGAGCTCGACCTCGACGACGACGACGTCTTCGAGCACGACGCGCCGCTCGACCTCTCGGGCCTGTGGGCGCTGCACGCCCTCGGCCGCGCGGACCTGAAGGACGAGCCGTGGGCACCCGTGGTCCCGGCCCGGTTCGCCACCGCGCTCGACCGCGGCCGCAGCCTGTTCTCGGTGATCCGCGAGCACGACGTGCTCGTGCACCACCCCTACGACTCGTTCACGGACACCGTGGGCGAGTTCATCCGGCAGGCTTCGCTCGACCCCGGCGTCCTCGCCATCAAGATGACGCTCTACCGCACGTCGGGCGACAGCCCCATCGTGAAGTCGCTCATCCGGGCGGCCGAGCGGGGCAAGCAGGTGGCTGCCCTGGTGGAGCTGAAGGCCCGCTTCGACGAGCAGGCCAACATCGCCTGGGCCCGAGCGCTCGAAGAGGCGGGCGTGCACGTGGTGTACGGCCTGGTCGGGCTCAAGACCCACACCAAGACGGCGCTGGTGATCCGCGAAGAGGACGACGGCATCCGCCGCTACTGCCACATCGGCACGGGCAACTACCACCCCAAGACCGCCGGCCTCTACGAGGACCTCGGTCTGCTCACCGCCGACCCCGAGATCGGCACCGACCTCACGAACCTCTTCAACTACCTCACCGGGTACAGCCGCGAGGTGCGGTTCCGCAAGCTGCTGGTGGCCCCGCGCACCCTGCGGCCCCGCATGCAGGACCTGATCCGAAACGAGGCGGCCGCCGGGCCCGACGGCCGGATCATCATGAAGATGAACAGCCTGGTCGACGCCGCGCTGATCGGTGAGCTGTACGGGGCCTCGCAGGCCGGCGTCGACGTCGACCTGATCGTACGGGGCATCTGCTGCCTCCGGCCGGGCGTCCCCGGTCTCTCCGACCGGATCCGCGTGCGGTCGATCGTGGGGCGCTTCCTCGAGCACTCCCGCATCTACCACTTCGCCAACGGCGCCGGCCCGGGACGGCCCGCCTACTACATCGGCTCGGCCGACCTGATGCCCCGCAACCTCGACAAGCGCGTCGAGGCGGTCACCCCGATCGACCACCCCGACCTGCAGGCCGAGCTGTGGGAGATCCTCCAGGTCAACCTGGCCGACGACGCCCTGTCGTGGGAGCTCGACGCCGCCGGGCACTGGCACAAGGTGACGCCCCGGGGCGACCTCGACACGCACCAGCAGCTGCAGGCGCTGGCCCTGGCGCGAGCGCCGCGCAGCCTCAAGATCCCCCGCCGGGCGTGACGGGCGGGGCCGCCGTGCCGCCCGGCGGCGCGACACTGACGACGTGACCGCACCCCGACCCACCCGCCCGGCACCCGCGCTCGAGCGCGAGACGAAGCTGGCGGCCTGGGTGGGCTTCGCCCTGCCCGACCTGAACGGCGTGGCCGACGAGGTGGTGGCCCGGCCGTTGGAGCCGCTGGAGCTCGACGCCACCTACTGGGACACGACCGACCTGCGGCTGGCCCGGTCGGGGGTCACCGTGCGGCACCGCACCGGCGACGGCGAGCCCAGGTGGACGGTGAAGTTGCCGGCCGGCGAGGGAACCCACACCCTGGTGCGCACCGAGCACGACGTCGCCGGGCCGGCCGAGGCCCCGCCGGCCCCGGCGGTCGGACTGGTGCGCGCCCTCGCCCGCACCGCGCCGCTGGTGCCGGTGGCCCGGCTGCGGACGCACCGGGGCCGGGTGATGCTCGTCGCGCCGTCCGGGGACGTGCTGGCCGAGGTCGACGACGACGAGGTGTCGGTGCTCGACGGCGAGCGCGTGGCCGCCCGCTTCCGCGAGGTGGAGGTCGAGCTGGCCCCCGGCGACGTCGACGGCTTGGCCGAGGCCGTCATCGACCGGCTCCGGGCGGCCGGCGCGGGCGACCCCGACCCCACCCCCAAGCTCGTGCGCTCGCTCGGCCCCCGGGCGTCGGCGCCCCCCGACCTCGACGAGGTCGTGCTGCCGGACGCGCCCAGCGCGGCCGAGGTGATCCGGGCCGGTGTCACCGCAGCCGTGCTGCGGGTGA
Source organism: Acidimicrobiales bacterium (assembly GCA_016716005.1). NCBI lineage: Bacteria > Bacillati > Actinomycetota > Acidimicrobiia > Acidimicrobiales > Acidimicrobiales bacterium. The sequence goes on along the minus strand of JADJXE010000001.1, from coordinate 1,670,930 downwards.
TCCGCCACGACCCGGTGGTGCGCCTCGACGCCGACATCGAGGGCGTCCACCAGGCCCGGGTGGGCACCCGCCGCCTCCGCTCCGACCTTCGGACGTTCCGGCCGCTGCTCGACACCGCCTGGTCGGAGCCGCTGCGCGACGAGCTCTCGTGGCTGGCCGGCGCCCTCGGCGCGGTGCGCGATGCCGACGTGCTGCTCGCCCGCCTGCGCCGGGACGCCGGGGCGCTCCCCGAGCCCGACCGACCGCACGCGGCCACCCTGCTGCGCCGGTTGGAGCGCGAGCGGGGTTCGGCCCTGTCGGACCTGCTCGTGGCGCTCGACTCCGACCGCTACGCCGAGCTCCTCGACCGCCTCGTCGACGGGGCCCGCGCGCCGGGCCTGCTCCCGGCGGCCGAGGGGCCCGCGACCGAGGTGCTCCCCCCGCTGGTGCGGGGCCCGTGGAAGAAGCTCCGCAAGGCGGTGGCCGGCCTCGAGCCCGTTCCCACCGACGCCGAGCTGCACGCGGTGCGCATCGCGGCCAAGCGGGCCCGCTACGCCGCCGACGTGATCGCCCCGGTGGCCGGCGACCGGGCCCGGGCCCACGCCAAGGCCCTGGCCGCCGTGCAGGACGTGCTGGGCGACCACAACGACGCCGCGGTGGCCGAGGCGTGGCTGCGGCGGGCCGTCGCGGCCGGCGTGAGCCGGAGCCAGGCCGTGGCCGCGGGCGAGCTCATCGCGCTCCAGCGGGCCGAGGCGGCGACGCTGCGCCAGGCCTGGCCCGGCGCGTGGGCGGCCGCGTCCTCCCGCAAGCTGCGGTCCTGGATCGACCGACCCTGAGGGAGCCGGTGGTGTCTGCGCGCGGCAACGACGCCCGGGGCGGGATCGGCCAGGGAGGCGTCGACGGCGACGGCGTGGTGCGGGCCGCCGGCGGCGTGGTGGTCCGGCCGGCGCACGGTGCCGGGGTGGAGGTGCTGGTGGTCCACCGCCCCAAGTACGACGACTGGAGCCTGCCCAAGGGCAAGCTCGACCCGGGGGAGACCGAGGCCGCCTGCGCGCGCCGCGAGGTGTGGGAGGAGACCGGGCTGCGGTGCTCCCTCGGCCGCGAGCTGGCCACCGTCGAGTACCACGACCGCTTCGGCCGGCCGAAGACGGTCCGCTACTGGGAGATGCAGGTGGAGGGCGGCACGTTCGAGCCCAACCGCGAGGTGGACGAGATCCGCTGGCTGCCGCCCGACGAGGCCGCGTCGCTGCTGACGTACCCCCGGGACGGCGAGGTCGTGGCCGCCGCGCTGGGCTGAGGGCGAACGTTCGCCGTCCGTTCACTGTCCGTTCACCCTGGCGGTGGCCCGCCGCCACCGCGGCTCCCTACCGTCCTCGCGGTAACCGACATCGCCCGATCAGGAGGGGCATCAGTGTTCCGTTCCAAGCGCCGCATCGCGACCCTCGTCGCCGTGCTCCTGTCGCTCTCGCTGGTCGCCGCCGCCTGCGGTGACGACGACGACGACTCCACCTCGGACACCACCGAGGCCACCACCGCCACGACCGGCGGCTCCGAGACCACCTCGGGCGGCGGGGCGCCGACCGGCGTGTCGGGGTCGGTCGTGGTGACCGGCTCGTCGACGGTCGAGCCCATCTCGGCGGCCGTCGCCCAGGCCTTGTCCGACGCCAACCCGGACCTGTCGATCGAGGTGTCGGGCCCCGGCACGGGCGACGGTATGGAGATCTTCTGCTCCGGTGGCGCCGACGTCACCGGCGCCTCCCGCGCCATCAAGGACGAGGAGGCGGCCGCGTGCGCCGAGGCCGGCGTGGAGTTCGTCGAGCTGAAGGTCGGCGACGACGGCATCACGGTGGCCACCAGCCCGAACAACGAGGCCGTCACCTGCCTCGACTTCGGCGCCCTGTACGCCCTGGTCGGCCCCGAGTCGACCGGCTTCAGCAGCTGGAGCGACGCCAACGAGCTGGCTGCCACGGTCGGCTCGGCCTTCACCGACCTGCCCGACGCGCCCCTGGCCATCACCGGGCCCGGTGAGGAGTCGGGCACGTACGACTTCTTCGTGGAGACGGTGATCGCGCCGATCGCCGAGACCCAGGGCCTCCCCGAGGAGGAGTGGCAGACCCGCCCCGACTACACCGCCTCGCCCAACGACAACGTGATCGTCGAGGGCATCGAGGGGTCGGACACCTCGCTCGGCTGGGTCGGCTTCGCCTTCTACCAGGAGGAGCAGGGCCGGATGAAGGCCATCGAGGTCGACGGCGGCGACGGCTGCGTCGGTCCGACGCCGGAGACGATCGCCGATGGCACGTACCCGATCTCCCGGCCGCTGTTCATCTACGTGGACGTGGCCAAGGCGCAGGACAACCCGGCGGTGGCCGCGTTCGTCGACTACTACCTGTCCGACGAGGGCATCGCCAACGTCACCGACGTGGGGTACGTGGCCGAGCCGGCCGCCGACCTCGAGGCCGCCCGGTCGGCCTGGTCGTCGGCCGTGGGCGGCTGATCGCCCTGGACCGCCGGCGGATCGCGGGGCCGGGCCCTGAGCCCGGCCCCGCCCGCCGCAGTACCGTGATCTCCGTCCGTCCCCCCTCGCCCGGCCCAGCTCGGAGGTGCTCCCCGTGGCCGTGATCGCCGACGCGCTGCCCCCGCCCCGGGTGCTCACCGTCCACGACTTCCGCTACTCGGCCAGGCGTCGGCGCAAGGAGTCGATCGTCCGCGGGCTCGTGGGCGCGGCCGCCGTGCTCTCGATCGTGATCAGCGTGCTGATCGTGCTGTCGCTGATCGGGGAGGCCTGGCGGTTCTTCAGCACCGTGCCCCTCGCCGACCTGTGGACGATCGGCTGGTTCCCGCGGCGCGGGCTGTTCGACGTGAAGACGATCTTCGTCGGCAGCCTCATCGTCACGGGCATCGCCATGATCGTGGCCGCTCCGCTCGGCCTCGGGACCGCCATCTACCTGGCCGAGTACGCCCACCCGCAGGTGCGCAAGTGGCTCAAGCCGGCCCTCGAGGTGCTGGCCGGCATCCCCAGCGTGGTGCTGGGCTTCTTCGCCCTCACCTTCATCTCGCCCGAGCTCGTCCAGAAGATCTTCAGCGGGGCGAACCTGTTCAACTTCCTGGCCGCCGGCATCGGCGTGGGGATCCTCACCATCCCCCTGGTGGCGTCGATCTCCGAGGACGCGCTCCGGTCGGTGCCGAGCTCGCTGCGCGAAGCCAGCTACGGGGTGGGCGCCCGCAAGATCACCACCACCCTCCGCGTCGTGGTGCCCGCCGCCGTCTCCGGCCTGGTGGCCGCCTTCATCGTCGCCGTGTCGCGTGCCATCGGCGAGACCATGGTGGTGGCCATCGCGGCCGGCGCGACCGGGGGCTCGCTGTTCAGCACCGACCCGCTCCAGCCCGGCCAGACGATGACCGCGGCCATGGCCTCGCTCGCCGCCGGCACCGACCAGCTCAAGGGCGGCAGCATCGCCTACCAGAGCCTCTTCTTCGTGGGGCTGCTGCTGTTCCTGATCACGCTCGTGCTCAACGTCGTCGCGACCCGCTTCGTCGAGCGGGTCCGCCAGAAGTACTGAGGTACCGATGGCCATCGCATCCCCGCCGCGTCCCTCGGGCACCACCGAGGCGGTCCGCAAGGCGATCACCGGTCACCGGGGCAGCGCCGCGGGCTACGTGTTCCAAGTGCTCCTGCTGGTGGCGCTGCTCGGCTCGCTCGTGATCCTGATCGTGCTGATGGTCGACGTGATCAGCGGCTCCCTGGCCACCTTCGCGGACCGGGGCTGGAGCTTCGTCACCTCGCCCCTCTCGCCCGACCCCGAGCGGGCCGGCGTGTGGCAGGCCATCTACGGCTCGTTCATCGTGGGGCTGTTCGTGGTGATCCTCACCTTCCCGATCGGCATCGGGGCGGCCATCTACCTCGAGGAGTACGCCAAGGAGAGCTGGTTCACGCGGATCGTGAGCGTGAACATCCGGAACCTCGCGGGCGTGCCCTCGGTGGTCTACGGCCTGCTCGGGCTGTCGATCTTCGTGGGCGCCCTGAAGGGGTTCACCGGGGGCCGCTCCATCATCTCGGCCGGGCTCACCATCGCCATCCTCGTGCTGCCGATCGTGATCATCACCGCCGCCGAGGCGCTGCGGGCGGTGCCCCAGTCGATCCGCGAGGCGGGCTTCGGCGTGGGTGCCACCCGCTGGGAGGTCACCCGCAGCCACGTGCTGCCGTACGCCGCGCCCGGGATCCTGACCGGCACGGTGCTGTCGCTGGCGCGGGCGCTGGGCGAGGCCGCGCCGCTCATCCTGATCGGGGCGGCCACGTTCTACTCGACGGCCGCGAACGTCTCGCTCTACGAGAAGCTCCAGGGCCCCTTCACGGCGCTGCCCTACGTGGTGTTCAACTGGGCCCGCCAGCCGAGCCAGGAGTTCCGCGAGCTCACCTCGGCCGCCATCGTGGTGATGCTCGTCGTGCTGCTCACGGCCAACGCCGCGGCGATCCTGCTCCGCAACCGCTACGAGAAGAAGAGGACGGCATGAGCCCCGACGAGATCACGCTCGACCTGCCGGCGGAGGAGACCGGCGTGGCCGCGGAGCCGACGCCCGCCCCCAGCTCCGCCGACATCGTGTTCGACGTGCGCGACCTCAGCGTGTTCTACGGCGCGTTCCGGGCGGTGCGCGACGCCAACATGGCGATCAGCAAGCACGAGATCACGGCCTTCATCGGGCCGTCGGGGTGCGGCAAGACCACGATGCTGCGGTGCTTCAACCGCATGAACGACCTGGTCGAGACGGCCAGGGTCGAGGGTCAGGTGCTGTATCACGGGGTGAACCTCTACGACCCCGCGGTGGAGCCGGTCGAGGTGCGGCGTCGCATCGGCATGGTGTTCCAGAAGCCGAACCCCTTCCCCAAGTCGATCTACGACAACATCGCCTTCGGGCCGAGGATCAACGGGGCCAAGAAGGGCGAGCTCGACGACATCGTCGAGCGGTCGCTCCGCCAGGCGGCCCTGTGGGACGAGGTGAAGGACCGGCTCAAGGCGTCGGCCATGGGCCTGTCGGGCGGCCAGCAGCAGCGGCTCTGCATCGCCCGCGCCATCGCCGTCGACCCCGAGGTGGTGCTGATGGACGAGCCCTGCTCGGCCCTCGACCCCATCGCCACCGCCCGCATCGAGGATCTCATGCAGGAGATCAAGAGCGAGTACACGATCGTGATCGTCACCCACAACATGCAGCAGGCGGCCCGGGTGAGCGACATGACGGCCTTCTTCACCGCCGAGGTCAACCCGGCCAGCGACACCCGCACGGGGGTGCTCGTCGAGTACGACCGGACCGAGAAGATCTTCTCCAACCCGTCGGACGAGCGCACCGAGAACTACGTCACCGGCCGGTTCGGCTGAGGATCCCGTGGCCGACCAGCCCCTACGCGTCGCGTTCGCCGAGCAGCTCGACCAGCTCCGCCTGCAGGTCGAGCTGATGGCCGTGCGGGTCGACCAGAACCTGGAGCGCATGCGCACCGTGCTCGAGACCGGCGACCTGGTCGAGGCCGAGCGTGCCGTCAACGCCGACGACGACGTCGACGCCATGCTGGTGTCGCTCACGGAGCGCTGCTACGACCTGCTGTGCCTCGAGGCACCGATGGCGTCGGATCTGCGGCTGGTTGTGTCGGTGCTGCGGGTGCTGAGCGAGCTCGAGCGCATCGGCGACCTGGCGCTGCGCGTGATCAAGCTGGCGCCCGACCAGCCCCTGCTCGCCGCCCACTCGGGGGTGTTCGACATCCTCCTGTCGATGGCCGCCGAGGCGATCGAGCTGTACCGGGTGTCGCTGCGGGCCTGGTCGGCCCGCGACCTCGACCTGGCCACCGGCCTGGCCCGGCGCGACAACGTGATGGACGCCCACTTCGCCCGGCTGATGGGCGAGATCTTCCGGCTCGAGGGCGTGGACGCGGTGGAGGTGGCCGTGAAGGCGCTCACCGCCGGGCGCTCGCTCGAGCGCATCGCGGATCACACCGTGATCATCGGGGCGCGGGTGCGCTACCTGCTCACCGGCGACCCGGCCCACCTGTCGGTCGAGGTGCGCTAGGTGGGTGGCCGGCGGCGGTGTGCCCCACGCGCGTCGGGTGAGGGAGGCTTGCGGCCATGAGCCCCGAGATGCGCAAGTCGTTCCACCACCACCTCGAAGAGGTGGGCGCCGAGCTCGTGAAGCTGGGCGCCATGGTGACCGAGACGCTGCCGAGGGCGACCGAGGTGCTGCTCGAGGGCGACCTCGAGGCGGCCGAGGAGATCGTGCAGGGCGACGACGCCGTGAACGAGCTGGCCCTCGAGGTGGAGGAGAGCTGCTTCCAGCTGCTGGCGCTGCAGCAGCCGATGGCCAGCGACCTGCGGGCGATCGTGACCGCCATCCGCATGTGCGGCGAGATCGAGCGCTCGGGCGACCTGGTCGTGAACATCGTGAAGGCGGCCCGGCGCATCTACGGCGTGCCCCTCGACCCCCGCCTGCGGGGCCTCATCGCCCACATGAGCGAGGAGGCGGTCACCCTGTTCCGGCACGCCATCGACGCCTACGTCGAGCGTGACGCCCCGCTGGCCGCGGCCCTCGACGACATCGACGACCGCCTCGACGACCTCCACGGGCAGTTCATCGAGGCCATCTTCCAGTGCTTCTCGGGCGGTGCCGTCGACCTCCAGGTGGCGGTGCAGCTGGCGATGATCGCCCGCTTCTACGAGCGCATCGGCGACCACGCCGTGAACATCGGCGAGCGGGTGGAGTACATGGTGACCGGGTGGCTGCCCGAGCACGAGGCCGCGGCCCGCAAGGCGGCCCGCCAGCGGGTCGAGGGCCGGGCCGCGGCCACCGACATGGCCGACCGCACGGCCGCCGACATGGCCGACCGCACGGCCGACCGCACGGCCGACCGCACGGCCGCCGACGCCGACCGCACGGCCGCCGACGCCGGGTCGCCGGGGGGCTGACGGGCGTGCGGGTGCTCGTCACGAACGACGACGGCATCCGTGCCGCCGGGCTCCACGCCTTGGCCCGGGCACTTGCCGGGGCGGGCCTCGACGTCATCGTGGCCGCGCCCCTCGCGGACATGAGCGGCAGCGGTGCCGCCATCGGCCGGCTCCACGCCGACGAGCACGTCGAGGTGGAGCAGGTGGAGCTGCCGGGGCTGGCCGGCGTGCCCGCCTACGGGGTCGACGGGCCGCCCGCCCTCTGCGTGATCGCGGCCCGGCTGGGTGGGTTCGGCGACCCGCCGGGGCTGGTGGTGTCGGGGATCAACCCGGGGAACAACACCGGCCGGTCCACCCTGCACTCGGGCACCGTGGGCGCGGCGCTCACCGCCGCCAACTTCGGGGTGGCGGGCGTGGCCGTGAGCATCGACGACGGCGACGCCCACCACTGGGACACCGCCGGCGCGCTCGCCGTCGCCGCGGTCGAGTGGGTGCGGTCCGCCGAGGACCGCACGGTGCTGAACGTGAACGTCCCGAACCTGCCGCTGGCCGAGGTGCGCGGGGTGCGCTGGGCCCGGCTCGCCCCCTTCGGCACGGTGCGGGCGGCCATCGCCGAGGCCACCGACGGCCGGCTGCAGATGGAGCTGCGGGCCACCGGGGCCGAGCTGCCGGCCGACACCGACACCGCTCTGGTGGGTGCCGGCTTCGTGGCCGTCACGTCCATCACCGGCATCCGGTCGACCGAGCCGACCGACGTGGCCGCCCGCATCGAGCGGTCGGTCCTGCGCCGGTCCGCGTGACGCCGTGGCCGTCGCCCTGATCGCGGCCGCCATCGCCGTCGCCGGCCTGACCGTCGCGTTGGTGCTGGTGCGGCGGCAGGCCGTCGTGGCGCAGCGGCACGTCGCCCGGCTCGAGCGGACCACCGGTGACACCCGGGCCCGCGCCGCCGAGCAGGAGGCCATCGCCCACCAGCTGGCCGTGGGCCTCGACGCCATCCACCAGGGCGTCGTGCTGTGCGACGCCGCCGGGAACGTGGTGGTACGCAACCGGGTGGCCGCCGAGGTGGAGGGCGGCCGCCACGGCGACGCGCTGCTGGCCAAGACCACCGAGGATCTCCTCGAGACGGCCCTGACCGGCCGGGCGGGCAGGCGCTCCCTGGAGCTGTTCGGGCCGCCGCGGCGGACGGTGGTGATCACGGCCGAGCCGCTGGCGGCGCGCGATCGGATCAACGGCGCGCTGGCCGTCATCGAGGACATCACCGAGCGCCGGCGGGTCGACACCGTGCGGCGCGACTTCGTGGCCAACATCAGCCACGAGCTGAAGACGCCGGTGGGCGCGCTGGCCCTGCTGGCCGAGACCCTCGCCGCCGAGGACGACCCCGAGGTCTCGCGCCGGCTCACCGCTCGCATGCTCCACGAGTCGGAGCGGGTGGCCCGGATCATCGACGACCTGCTCGAGCTCTCGCGCATCGAGGCCGACGAGACCCCCGTGCGAGAGCCGGTGCCCGTGCACCTGCTGGTCGCCGAGGCCGTCGGGCGGGTGCGCTCGGCAGCGGACGCGCGCGACATCGCGATCCACGTCGACGAGCCCAGCCACCGCCTGTCCGTGGTGGGCGAGCGGCGCCAGCTGGTGTCGGCGCTCGCCAACCTGCTCGACAACGCCGTGAAGTACAGCGACGGGGGGTCCGTGGTCGAGGTCCGCACCGGCACCGACGGCTCGCTGGTGGAGCTGCAGGTGGTGGATCACGGGGCCGGGATCCCCGCGCGCGACCTCGAGCGGGTCTTCGAGCGGTTCTACCGGGTCGACCGGGCGCGCAGCCGGGAGACGGGCGGCACCGGGCTCGGCCTGGCCATCGTCCGGCACGTCATGAACAACCACGACGGCGAGGTCGCGGTGGTCTCGCACGAGGGCGAGGGATCCACCTTCACCCTGCGGCTGCCGGCCGGGCCCGGACCGGTCGCCGTCCGGCGGCCCGACGTGGCCGAGGCCGGCTGAGGCCGTGCCCGGCCCATCCCCCAGGAGGAGCACGCGATGACGCCGCCCGACACCACGGTCCTGATCGTGGAGGACGAGGACTCCTTCGTCGACGCCCTCACCGTGGGCCTCCGGCGCGAGGGCTTTCGCGTGCAGGTGGCCACCGACGGCGCGCAGGCGCTCGAGCTGTTCGACGTGGTGCGCCCCGACCTGGTGCTGCTCGACGTGATGCTCCCGAAGGTCTCCGGCATCGACGTCTGCCGTCAGCTGCGGGCCCGGTCGCGGGTGCCGATCATCATGGTGACGGCCAAGGCCTCCGAGATCGATACCGTCGTCGGCCTCGAGGTGGGTGCCGACGACTACGTGACCAAGCCCTACCGGCTGCACGAGCTCGTCGCCCGGATGCGGGCCGTGCTCCGCCGCGCGCCGGCGGGTGCCTCCGAGGAGCGCGGCGGCGAGGTGCTCGAGGTCGGCGACGTCCGCCTCGACCCCGAGCGCCACGAGGTGGTGATCCGCGGCGCCGACGCGAAGCTGCCGCTCAAGGAGTTCGAGCTGCTCGCCCTCCTCCTCGAGAACGCCGGCCGCGTGCTCACCCGCGACACCCTGATCGACCGCGTCTGGGGGGCCGACTACGTCGGGGACACCAAGACGCTCGACGTGCACGTCAAGCGGTTGCGCGCCAAGGTCGAGGACGACCCGACGGCGCCCACTCGGATCGTCACCATCCGGGGCCTCGGCTACAAGTACGAGGTGCCGAAGGGCTGACGGGGCGGCCGACCTCGCGACCGGGATCAGGGGCGGCCACTCCTACGATGGGCCCGTGAGCGATCCCCGGGGCTGGCGTCCGCTGACCCCGTCGACCGGACGGCCGGGCGAGGCCTTCGAGGCCTCCCCGTTCACCCGGCTGGCCCGGGCGCACGCCCTCACCGTGGCCGGCGACACGCTCGTCACGCTGGCCCTGGCCAACTCGCTGTTCTTCAACATTGAGCCCGACGCCGCGCGCTGGCGGGTGGCGCTCTACCTGCTGCTCACCATGGCGCCGTTCTCGGTGGTGTCGCCCCTGATCGGCCCGGCCATCGACCGGGCCCGCGGTGGTCGGCGGCTGATGGTGGTGGGCTCGGCGGCGCTGCGGGCGGTGATCTGCGCGCTCATGATCGGCGCCCTCGACAACTTGCTGCTCTTCCCGCTGGCGTTCCTGGTGCTGGTGCTGGCCAAGGGTTACCACGTGGCCAAGAGCGCGCTGGTCCCCACGACCGTGAGCAACGACGCCGAGCTGGTGGAGGCCAACTCGAAGCTGTCGGTGATCAGCGGGCTCATGGGGTTCGTGGCCGCGGTGCCCGGTCTGCTCCTGCTGTGGCTGGCCGGCTCGGAGTGGCTGCTGGGCCTGGCCGCCCTCGTGTTCGGCGCGGCGACGATCGTGGCCCTGCAGCTGCCCCGCACCCGGGTGGCCGAGCAGCCCGCGGGCGAGGCCGAGCGGGTCGAGCTGCGCGGTGCGAGCATCGTGCTGGCCTCGACCGCGATGGCGCTGCTGCGCGGCATCGTGGGCTTCCTCACGTTCCTGATCGCGTTCTCGTTCCGCAACGGCGACGCCCCCACGTGGTGGTTCGGGGCGGCCGTGGCCGCCAGCGCGGTGGGGTCGCTCCTCGGCGCGCTGGTGGCCCCCCGGGCCCGGCGGCTGGCCCGCGAGGAGGTCATCCTGATCGGCGGGCTCACGGCCACGATGGTGACGGGGCTGGTGATGAGCCTGGGCGACGGCCTGGGCGCGGCCTGTGCCACGGCGCTGGCGGTGGGCCTGGCCGCGGCGACGGGCAAGCTCGCCTTCGACGCCATCGTGCAGCGCGACGCCCCCGACGCCAACCGGGGGCGGGCCTTCGCCCGGTTCGAGACCCGCTTCCAGGTCTCGTGGGTGATCGGGGCCTTCCTTCCCGTGGTGATCCCCATCCCGGCCCCGCTCGGCTACCTGCTGATCGCCGTGGTCGCGGCCGCCGCGGGCGGGACGTACCTGGCGAGCCTGCGGCGCATCCGCCACCTCAGCGCGGCCGAGGCCGACGAGCTCCTGCGGACCCGCGCCGCGGCGCGCCGCGACCGCCTGGCGCAGGGCCGCAGCGCCCTGGCCCGCTACCGGGGCCGGGGCCGGGGCCGTGCCCGGGCCGAGGTCCGGGAGCCCGCCGGCGAGGCCGGCCCGCCCGAGCCCGTGCCCGAGGCGCCCCGGCTGTTCGAGACCGGCCCGGCACCCGTGCCCGACCCCGCCGCCGACCCGCCGCCGCCCGGCCGGGCCGGGGGCGGGGCCGACGACACCACCGTGCAGCTCGGCCTGCCCTTCGAGGAGCCCCCCTCGGCCCGGTCGCGCTGAGCCGGCCCCGGACGGGCCGGCGAATCAGTCGGGAAGGTCGATGCGGGCCAGCCACAGGCCCGGCGCGTCGACCTCGGCCGGGGTGGGCAGCTCGCGCTCCGAGCGCCACAGGCGGGTGAGCCCGTCGTCGCCGGCCCGCTCGATCACCCCGGCCACGAAGGCCTCGCCCCGGTCGTACTGCGCCTGGTCGAGGGTGAGGCCGAGCAGCCGGTCGACGAGGCGCTGCGACGGCCCCTCCTCCACCCGCCGCCGGCGGAACGCCTCGGTGAGGCGGGGGTACGAGGCGATCAGGCGGCCACCGACCCGGTCGAGCACGTGGTCGACGTAGCCCTCGATGGCGGCGGTGAGGGCGGCCAGGTGGGGGAGCAGGGCCTGCTGCCCGGGCGACTGCACCGCCCCGAGCAACACCTCGGGGTCGCCGAAGGCCTGCTGGAGCGAGGCCAGGCCCTGGGTGGGGTCGCTGGCCTCGAGCCCCTCGAGCCGCTGCTGCAGCGCGGTGGGGTCGGCCGTGAAGCCGGCCGCGTAGTCGTGGAGGAGGCTGGTCAGCCGGGCCCGCACGTGGGGCACCGACAGCACCGCCTGGTGCGCCAGCTCGTGCACGCAGATCCACAGGCGCACGTCGTCGGGCGGCAGGCTCCACGCCTCCGCGAACTCGTCGACGGTGGCGCTGACCACCAGCAGCTCGTGGGACGGGGGCCGAGGCACCGGCAGGTCGTACTGGCCGAACGAGCGTCGGGCCAGGTGGCCGAGCATGCTGCCGGCGGCCATGCCGAGCAGCATCGGGGTGAGCAGCTGCAGCAGCCCCCCGAGGAAGGCCTCGGGCCCGGCGTCGGTGCTGTCGCCCGGGGCCGAGGCCCCGGCGTCGGCGTCGGCGTCCCGCAGGGCGGTGGCCATGGCCTCGAACAGCGGGCGGTAGGTGTCGATGCTGCGCTGCACCCACACGCCGCGGTTGACCGGCACGATCGACGGAGCCCGCCCGCCGACGGCCGTCTCGAGGCCGGTCACCTCCCGTACGTGCAGGTCGGCGACCCGGCCGAGATCCTCGAGGTGGATGCGGTCGAGCGGCTCGACGTTGGGCTCCACCGCCCCGCCCGACGCGACCGACGCCGCGAACTGCCGGGCCGCGTCCCAGTTGACCGGGCCCTGCTGCTGGAGCATGCGGGCCAGGTCGCCGAGGAACGGCAGCCCGTCGAAGGGATCGGGACCGGTTGGCTCTTGGCCGCTCACAAGGGCATGGTAGGCGGGTGCACCCGCCTCCCCACATCGCCCGCCGGCCGTGAGCACCGTGGCGGTGACCGGTGCCGCCGGTCGGGTCGGGCGGCGGCTCATCAGCCGTCTCGTGGACGATCCCGAGGTGGTGCGGCTGGTCGCCCTCGACGTCGGCCCGGTGCCCGACCCGCCTGCGGGCATCGAGCAGCACGTGGCCGACGTGACCGTCGCCGACCTGGTCCCCCTGCTCGACGGCGTCGACACGCTGATCCACCTGGCCTCGGTGGCCGGGCCCGACGTGGGCGACGACGTGTCGGAGCGGGTGATCCTCGACGGCACGCGCCGGGTGCTGGCCGCGGCGTCGGACGCGGGGGTGCGCCACGTGGTGGCCGTGAGCGGCGCGGTCGTCTACGGGGCGTGGCCGAACAACCCGGTGCCGCTCACCGAGGACGCACCGCTGCGCCCGAACCCGGGGTTCGGGCTCGCGGTGCAGCTGGCGCAGGTGGAGCGGGTGCTGGCCGACTGGGCCGACGATCACCCCGGCGCCACGGTCGCCGTCCTGCGGCCGGCGCCGGTGGTCGACACCGACGGTCCGGGCTGGCTGGCTCGGGCCCTGCGGGCCGGGGTCGGGCTCCTGGGTGACGACGAGCCGCCGGCCCAGTTCCTCCACGTCGACGACCTGGTCGCCGCCATCGACACGGCCCGGCGCGGCCGCCTCGACGGCCCGCTCAACGCCGCGCCCGACGGCTGGGTCGACGCCGAGACCCTCCGGTCGCTCGAGGGGGTCGCGCCCCGGCTGCGGCTGCCCGACCGGGTGGCCCGCCAGGTGGCGTCGTGGGGGTGGCAGCTGGGCGAGGGCACCGCGCCCGCGGGGTTGGTGCCGTACACCCGCCAGCCCTGGGTGATCGCGAACGACCGGCTGCGGGCCGCCGGCTGGGTGCCGGCCCACACCAACGAGGAGGCCTTCGTGGTGTCCCACGAGGGCACCTGGTGGCAGCACGTGAGCCCGAGGCGCCGCCAGGAGCTGGCCCTGGGGGCCGCCGGCGCGCTGCTGCTGGCGTCGACGGTGGGGGTGGTCTGGCTGGCCCGCCGGGCCCGGCGCGCCGCCCGGGCGTCGGCCGGGTAGACGCCGGTCGGCGCGGCGCGGCCGTCGGCGCGGGCTACGAGGCGCCGGTGGGCCGCTCGCCCAGCACCACGGCCAGGTTGAGGGCGTCGCTGCCTCGGCGCAGGGTCACGTCGACCGTGACGCCGGGGCGGTGGTGGCGCAGCGCGGCGACGAGCTCGCCCATGGTGCGCACCGGGTCGGTGGCGATGCCCACGATCACGTCACCGACCAGGAGCCCGGCCGCCTCGGCCGGCCCGCCGGCCGTGATCTCCTCGATGGCGACCCCGCCCGGCGTCTGCAGGGCCGCGGCCCGCTCGGCCGTCAGGTCGGTGCCGCCGATGCCGAGCCACACGTGGTGGGCCCGGCCGCTGGCGATCAGGTCGTCGGCCACGGTGCGGGCCACGTCGATCGGGGTGGCGAACCCGAAGGCCTCGACGCCGGCGTCGGCGACCGCCACCGCGGTGGTGATGCCGATCACGGCGCCCGTGCCGTCGAGCAGGGCCCCGCCCGACGAGCCGGGGGCGATGGGGGCGTCGGTCTGGATCATGTCGTAGAAGGTGGGGCCCACCGTGGTCGCGACCCGCCGGCCCAGGGCGCTGACCACGCCGACGGTGACCGAGGGTCCCCCCGCCAACCCGAGCGGCGAGCCGATGGCGATGGCCGTCTCGCCCACCTCGAGGCCGTCGGCGCTGCCGAGCGGGGCGGTGACCAGCCCCTCGGCGTCGACCTTGACGACGGCCACGTCGGTGAGGGCATCGCTGCCCACCACCGAGCCGGGCAGCTCGCGACCGTCGGCGAGCACGACCGTGATGGCGACGGCGCCGTCGACCACGTGGCCGTTGGTGAGCAGGTACCCGTTGTCGCGGAACACGATCCCCGACCCGCGGCCGGCGCCGGCGGGGGCCTCGACGTCGAGGCGCACCACGGCGGGAGCGACCGCGTCGGCGATCTGCACCACACCGTCGGCGCGGCCGAGCGGGTTGGTGGCGGCGGCCACCGGCTGGACGGCCTGCCGCTCGATCACCTGGCGCTCGACGACGCGGGTGGCGAACCCACCGGTGGTGGCCACGACGGCGGCCACGACGAGCGCACCGGTGAGGCCGGCCGCCAGCGCCACGCCCCAGACCCGGCGGCTGCCCGCTGCGGGCGGCGCCGGCGGCACGGGCGGGGGCTGCGGGGACGCCGCGGCGATGGGGCCGAGCGGGGCGGTCGATGCCAGCTCCGAGGGGTGCCGCCAGAGCCGGTCGTCGGGTGGGAGGGGCGAGCGGAACGGCAGGCCGTCGGCGTCGTCGTCGTCGTCCCACTCCACGGCCCCGAAGGCTACCGGTCGGGGTTCGGCAGGGGACCGCGCCCCGGCCGGCGGTTGCCGTGGGGCGGGCCCGGGTGCTCCCGGGGCCCGGCGCGCCCGGGGCGCGTAGCATGGGCCGCATGGCCCGAGCGATCGAGCCGCCCCCGTCCGGAGACACGTGGGTGGGGCTCACGGCGGCGCCACTGCCCGTGGGCGTCGCCCACGACTGGGCGGCGCGCCCCGACTGCGGAGCGGTCGTGCTGTTCAGCGGCACGGTCCGCGACCACGCCGCGGGCCGGCCGGGCGTCGACCGGCTGGAGTACGAGGCCTACGACGAGCAGGTGGGGCCCCGGCTCCTGGCCATCGCCGGCGAGGCCCGGGCCCGCTGGCCCCGGGTCGGCCGGCTGGTGCTGGTCCACCGGGTCGGGGTGCTCGGGGTCGGCGAGCCGTCGGTGGTGGTCGTGGCGTCGGCGCCCCACCGGCCCGACGCCTTCGCGGCCGCCCGGTTCTGCATCGACGCCCTCAAGGCCACCGTGCCCATCTGGAAGCGGGAGCGGTGGGAGGGCGGCGAGGCCTGGGGCCTCGATGCGTCCGAGATCGCCGAGGTGGCCGACCTCCGATGAGCTCGGTGGCCTTCCTGCTGATCGCCGTGTGCGTGAGCCTGGTGGGGATCGTCGTGCTCGTGCTGCGCAGCCGCCAGCCCCGCAGCATCGACTCGGGGATCCGCGACTTCGAGCGGGAGATGCGGGCGCTGTCGCCCGAGACCCGGCCCGGGCGCTTCCGGCAGAACCGGTCGCACGAGCCGCGGACGCCGCCCATCCGACCCTCCGAGGGCCGCCCCCCCGGCCCCGAGCAGAGCTCGGAGTAGGCGCTGGCCCGCGACCTCGCGATCGACCTGGGCACCGCCAACACCCTGGTGTACGCCAAGGGTCGCGGCATCGTCCTGCGCGAGCCGACGGTGATCGCGCTCAACAGCAACACCGGCGAGGTCCTGGCCATGGGCCAGGAGGCGTGGCAGATGATCGGGCGCACCCCCAGCTACATCGTGGCCGTGCGCCCGCTCCGCAAGGGCGCCATCACCGACTTCGACGTGACCCAGCGGATGATCCGGCTGCTGCTGCAGCGCGCCGGGGTCAGCCGCTTCAACCGGCCGCGCGTGGTCATCTGCGTACCGTCGGCCATCACCGAGGTGGAGCGGCGGGCGGTCACCGAGGCGGCCCGCCGGGCCGGCGCCGCCGACGCCCAGCTCATCGAGCAGCCGCTCGCCGCGGCCATCGGCGCCGGCCTCCCCATCCACGAGCCGGTCGGCAACATGGTGATCGACATGGGGGGCGGCACCACCGAGACCGCGGTCATCTCCCTGGGCGGCATCGTCGCCCTGCAGGCGATCCGGGTCGGCTCGTTCGACATCGACGCCGCCATCCAGAACTACCTGCGCCGCGAGTACGGGGTGGCCATCGGCGAGCGCACCGCCGAGGAGGTCAAGATCGCGATCGGCTCGGCGGCGCCGGTGGCCGACGACGTGCGGGCCGAGGTGCGGGGCCGCGACCTCACCACCGGGCTCCCGAAGGCGGTCGTGCTGCACCCCGTGGAGATCCGCGAGGCCATCGAGGAGCCGGTGCGCTCGATCGTCGACTCCGTGGTGTCGTGCCTGGCCCAGGCGCCGCCGGAGCTCTCGCACGACTTCCTCACCGACGGCATCTGGCTGGTGGGCGGGGGCGGGCTGCTGCGCGGCCTGGAGGTGCGCCTGGCCCGGGAGACCGAGGTGCCGGTGCACCGGGTCGACACGCCGCTCGAGTGCGTGGTGCTCGGCGCCGGCCACTGCATCGAGAGCTACGACGCCCTCCGCGTGATGTTCATGGGCGCCCGGGGCTGACCGCCGCGGCCGACGCCTGCCCATGCCGGGCTGACGCCGCCGGTCAGCCCTCGTCCACCAGGTCCTCGGCGGCCTGGCGCACCTGCCAGTCGCGGTCGGCCCGGGCCCGCTCGAGGGCGGCGTCGACCTCGGGCCCCTCGAAGGGTGCGAGGGCGATCACGGCCCGGCGCCGCACCGTGGCCCGGTCGCGGGTGGCCGCCAGGACGGCGGGCAGGCCGTCGGGGTCGCCGATGGCGCCCAGGGCGGCCACCGCCGCCTCCCGCACCAAGGCGTCGTCGTGGCCCGTGGCCAGGGCGCCCAGCCGGGGAACCGTGCCCGGCTCGACCGGCCGGCGCTCGCCGCAGGCCCAGGCGGCCGCCTCCACCACCGTGGGGTCGGGGTCGTCGAGCAGGGCCACCAGCGAACCGCCCCGGTGGGTGGTCGCCACCCGGGCGGCACGCCGCCGCACGGCCGGGTGGGGGTCGGCCAGGGCGGCGGCCAGGTGGGCCTCGCGCAGGGCGCCGAGCCGGGCCAGGGCCGCCAGCGCGGTGGCCCGCACGCCGGGGTCGGGGTCGTCGAGAAGGGCCTCGGCGTCGGCCGGCGGCCCGCGGTGGCCGGCCCGGGCCGCCCGACGGCGACGCGCGAGCCGCCCGTCGCCGTCGGTCACGCCGGCCGGCGCCCGCGACCCGGCGATGCGTCCGTCACGAGACGGCGTCGCGGAGCACCAGGTACGCCACGGCGACGACGATGCCGATCGCCAGGGCCACGCCCAGGCCGATCAGCGCGAGCAGCACACCCAGGCTCAGCCCCGACCGCAGCCGCTGCCACCAGCGGACCCGGTCGGCCTCGACCAGCGGGGTCCAGCCCTCGTCGGGCACCGGCCCGGGCGGGCCCGTGCCGGCCGGGCGGGCGCGGTCGCTCCGGCGCCCGGGCGTGGCAGGCTGGCCCCTGCCGAGCAGCACCACGCCCAGCACGGCGACGACCACGACCCCGACGGATACGGCGCTGACGACCCGAGTGGACACCCAGGACGTGATGGTACCGGCCGGCGGCGAGCCGGCTCCGGAGCGCCCACCGCACCGCCGCTGGAGGGGGTGGGGTTGGTGGCTCCTGGGTGCGATCGTGCTCGCCGGCCTGGTGGGTTCGGCCTTCGTGCGCCTGCCCTACTACGCCCTCTCGCCGGGCCGGGCGACCGCCACCCAGGATCTGGTGGAGGTGCCCGACGATCTGCGCAACGCCGACGAGGGCGAGGTGCTCTACCTGACGGTCTCGCTGCGCCGGGTGACGCCCCTGCGGGCCCTGACCGGGTGGCTCGATCCCGACGTGGAGATCGTGCCCGAGGAGCGCATCCTCGGCTCGCGGACCCCGAGCGAGAACCGCGAGTACAACCTGGAGCTGATGGACATCTCCAAGCAGGTGGCCATCTACGTGGCCCTCGAGCACCTCGGCTACGACGTGGTGGTCGACGGCGGAGGCGCGCTGGTGCAGGAGATCGACCCCAGCGTGCCCGCCGCCGAGGTGCTCGAGCCTGGTGACGTGATCGTGTCGGCCGCCGGGGAGCCGGTGGTGTTCTCGGAGGATCTCCGGGAGATCGTCGTGGGCTTCGCGCCCGGCGACCGCATGGTGCTCGGCATCGAGCGGGGCGACGAGGGGGAGCGCGACGTGGAGGTGGCGCTGGCCGACCGGGGCGACGGCACGCCCATGATCGGCGTGGCCACCGTGACCCGCACCCCGGTCGGCTTCGACTTCCCGATCGACGTCGACATCGACTCGGGCCGGGTCGGCGGCCCGTCGGCCGGCCTGGCCTTCGCCCTGGGCGTGCTCGACGTGCTGACGCCCGGTGACCTCACCGGCGGCGGCGCCGTGGCCGTCACGGGCACCATCGATCCCGGCGGCGAGGTCGGACCGGTCGGCGGCGTGGCCCAGAAGGCGGCCGCCGCCCGGTCGGCCGGCGCCGAGCTGATGCTGGTGCCCGAGGACGAGGCGGACGAGGCCCGCGCCCACGCCGGCGGTCTGCGCGTGGAGGGGGTGGAGACCCTCGACGAGGCCCTCGCGGCGCTGGCCGAGCTGGGTGGCAACGCCCTCGCCCTCGGCCAGCCGGGGGCCGAGGTGCCGGCGGCCTGATCCGGCCGGGAGCGAGCGGCGGCGGGGTCGGCGGGCCCGGCGCGAGCAACCACCGCTGGCGGCGGGGCCCGCCGTACAGTTGGGCGCAATGCCCGCCGAGCGGCCGCCCGATGCCCCGCTGCACCCCGACGTGGTGGCGCGCAAGACGTTCAGCACGTCGTTCCGCGGCTTCGACCAGCTGGAGGTGCGCGCCTACCTCGGGTTGCTGGCCAGCGAGCTGCGCAGCGTCCGCGAGCGTGACGACCGGCTGAGCCAGCAGCTCGCGGAGGCCGAGCGGCGCGCCGCCCGGGTGGCCGAGCTCGACGACGAGCTCCTGACCCAGCGTCTGGGTGAGGAGGCCGTCCGGGTGCTGAGCGCGGCCCGCGAGGCCGGCGAGCAGATCCGGGCCCGCGCCGAGGCCAACGTGGAGCGGATGCTGCGCGAGGCCCAGGCCGAGGCCGCCCAGCGGCGCCAGCACGCCGACCAGCTGGTCGCCGAGGCCAGGGCCCAGGCCGAAGCCCTGCGCGAGCAGGCCAGCGGCCAGGCTGCGGCCGAGGTCGAGGCCGCCCGGGCGCGGGGTCGCGACATGTTGGGCGAGGCCCAGGCCCTGCGCGAGCGGGTGCTCGAAGACCTGGCCCGGCGGCGCCGGCTGGTGCGGGCCCAGGTGGAGCAGTTCCGTGCCGCCCGCCAGCGGCTGCTCGACGCCTACGACGTGGTCCGCCAGACGCTCGAGCAGGCGGTGGGCGAGCTCACCCTGGCGCTGCCCGAGGCCCGGGCGGCGGCCGAGGCTGCGGCCCGGCGGCTGGCCGAGGAGGAGCCCTCGGGCGAGCTGGAGGCGGTGGAGGCCGAGCTGGCCGACTACCTGGCCGAGCTGCCGGTTGCCGCCGCGCCGGCGGCGCAGGCCGAGGCGCCGGCGTCGTCGCCCCCGGCCGAGGCGCACGACCAGGCCGCGCCGGCCGGCCGCGAGCCCGTCGCGCCGGGGGGCCCGGCCGAGGCGCCCTCGGGGGGGGGGCGGCGCCGCGCCGCGAGCGCAGCCGGCGCCGGGTGCGGAACCGCCAGGAGGCCGTGCCCGCACCGCCCGACACCGACGAGCTCGAGGGCGTTCTGATGCTGGGCCGGCTCCAGGGCGCCCCCGAGGGCGAGCCGGCCCCGGTCGAGGCGGCGAGGCCGGGCGGCGAGGAGGCGGCCGAGCAGGGCCAGGACGACGAGGCGGAGCCGGCCGAGGCGGTCCCCTCGGAGCGGGCGGAGGAGGCCCTGCCGGGCGAGGACGAGGCGGCGGAGCCGGGCCAGGAGGTCCCGCCGGGGCAGGTCGAGGCGACCGCTGGCTCGTCGGTCGACGTGCTGTTCGCCCGCATCCGGGCCGACCGGGCCGACGCCGTGGCCCGCGCCGAGCGGGTGCTCGCCGACGCCGGCGACGAGGGGGCCGGCGCGCCGGGCGACCTCGTCGCGGAGGCCACCCCCGGCGAGGGGCCCGAGCCGGCGGTCGTGGTCGACGAGCGCGGCAGTGCGCCCGAGCCGGCGGTCGTGGTCGACGAGCGCGGCAGTGCGCCCGAGCCGGCGGTCGTGGTCGACGAGCGCGGCAGTGCGCCCGAGCCGCCGGCCGTCGAGCCGGAGGCCTCCGGCGAGGTGGCACCGTCGCCGGCGGCCACGCTCGTGGCCGAGCGCGACGCTGCGGTGGCGCCCCTCGAGCGGGCCCTGTCCCGCAAGCTGAAGCGGGCGCTCGACGACGAGCAGAACGAGGTGCTCGAGCGGCTGCGCCGCGACGGCCCGTCCGGAGCGCTGGCCCTGCTGGCCGGGGCGCAGCGCGCCGAGCGGCTCCGCGCCTCGGCCCTGGCCGTGCTGCGCGACTCGGTCGCGGCCGGTGTGGGCTCGGTGCCGGCGCCCGGCGGCCGCGTCCACACCGACGCCGCGGTCGCCGACTCGCTCGAGGGGCTGCTCGCCGAGCTCGGCCTGCCGCTGCGCGAGCGGGTGGAGGCCGCCATCGACGAGGGGCCCGACGACCCCGAGGACGTGCTCGCCGACCGGATCCGCTCCTGCTACCGCGAGTGGAAGACGCGCCGCGTCGACGAGGTGGCGGCCAACGCCGTGCTCGGCGCGTTCGGCACCGGGGCCTTCGAGGCCCTGCCCAGGGGCACCAGGGTCCGCTGGGTCGTCGACCCCGGCGGCCAACCCTGCCCGGACGCCGACGACAACGCCCTGGCCGGGGCTCTCCCGAAGGGTGAGGTGTTCCCCACCGGGCACCGGCACGCGCCCGCCCACCCGGGCTGTCGCTGCCTGGTCGTCGCCGATCCCGGCTGAGCCGCCCCCGCCTCCTCCGAGGTGGGGCCACCGCCCCCGCCTCCGATGCCTCCTGGCGGCCGATCGTCGGTAGTGTGCGGCCCATGCGGAGCCCTACCGACATGCCGGGTCGCGCACCGCGGCGTCGCAGCGGGCTCTCCCGGGGCCGGGTGCTGCTCATCGTGCTCGCCGTGGCCCTGTTCGTCCTGGTCACGTCGCTCCGCGGGCTGGCCGGCTTCTACACCGACTACCTGTGGTTCGACTCCCTCGGGTTCGCGGGCGTGTGGGGCGGGGTGCTGGGCGCCAAGATCGCCCTGACCGTGATCTTCACCGGGCTGTTCTTCGTGCTGCTCTGGGTGAACCTGCTCATCGCCGACAGGATCGCCCCGAAGTTCCGCCCCCCGGGCCCGGAGGAGGACTTCGTCGAGCGCTACCGGGAGCTGGTCGGCCGGCGCACGGGAGCGGTGCGGGCGGCGGTGGCGCTGGTGTTCGCCCTGATCGCCGGGCTGGGCGTGTCGGGCCAGTGGAACGACTGGATCCTGTTCACGAACTACCAGAGCTTCGGGGTGAAGGACCCGCTGTTCAACACCGACGTCGGCTTCTACGTGTTCCGCCTGCCGTTCCTGTCGTTCGTGGTGAGCTGGCTGTTCGCGGCGTTCGTCATCATCATCATCGTCACCGCGGTGGCCCACTACCTCAACGGCGGCATCCGGTTCCAGACCCCGATCGAGCGCGTGACCCCGCAGGTGAAGGCCCACCTGTCGGTGCTGCTGGGCGTGCTGGCCCTGCTCCGCGCCGCCGGCTACTGGCTCGACCGGTACAAGCTCACGTACTCCACGCGTGGCACGGTCGACGGCGCCACCTACACCGACGTGAAGGCGCAGCTCCCGGCCATCAACCTGCTCATCCTCATCTCGCTGTTCGCCTTCGTCCTGCTGCTGGTCAACATCCGCCGCCGGGGCTGGGTGCTGCCGGTGATCGCGGTGGGCCTGTGGGCGTTCGTGGCGGTGGTGGCCGGCGCGATCTACCCGGCGTTCATCCAGCGCTTCCAGGTGGAGCCCGACGAGTCCACGAAGGAGAAGCCGTACATCGCCCGCAACATCGAGGCCACCCGGGCGGCGCTGAACCTCGACGAGGTCGAGGTCGACGACTTCGCTTACCAGGACGACCTCACGGTCCAGGACCTGCGGGACAACGCCCAGACGCTCCGCAACGTCCGCCTGCTCGACCCGGCCATCGTGGAGCCCACCTTCCAGCGCCTCCAGGGGATCCGCGCCTTCTACCGGTTCAACGACCTCGACGTCGACCGCTACCAGCTCAGCGACGAGACCACCCAGGTGCTGCTGTCGGCCCGCGAGCTCGACACCGCCGAGGTGCCCCAGCAGTCGTGGGAGGGCCGCCACCTCGCCTACACCCACGGCTACGCGGTGGCCATGGCCCCGTCGAACAGGGTGTCGGCGTCGGGTCGGCCCGACTTCAACATCCGCGACCTGCCGCCCGTCGGCCTGCCCCAGCTCACCCGGCCCGAGATCTACTTCGGCGAGAACCTGGGCAGCTACGCCATCGTCGACACCAACCGCGACGAGGTGAACTACGTCCGCGCCGACGGCACCACCGAGGTGACCCGCTACTCCGGCGAGGGCGGCGTGGGCATCGGGTCGTTCTTCCGCCGGGCCGCCTTCGCCCTCCGCTTCGGCGACATCAACCCGCTGATCTCCGACTTCATCACCGGCGACTCGCGCATCCTGTTCATCCGTGACGTGAGGGAGCGGGTGCAGACGGTGGCGCCGTTCCTGCGCTACGACGCCGACCCCTACCCGGTCGTGCTCGACGGCGAGCTGGTGTGGGTGCTCGACGCCTACACCGTCACCGACCAGTATCCCTACGCCCAGCGGGCCGTGACCGGTCAGCTGCCGCCGGGGAGCGGCCTCGACACCCGCTTCAACTACGTGCGCAACTCGGTGAAGGCGGTGGTCGACGCCTACGACGGCACGGTCACCTTCTACATCTTCGACGAGCAGGACCCCATCGCCGAGGCGTACCGGCAGGCGTTCCCCGAGCTGTTCAAGAGCCGTGACGAGCTCCCCGAGGGCCTCGAGGACCACCTGCGCTTCCCCGAGGACCTGTTCCGCACCCAGACCACCATGTGGGGGCGCTACCACCTCGAGGACGCAGCCGAGTTCTACGCGCAGACCGACTCGTGGAGCGTGGCCCAGAGCCCGGGCACGATCGTGGGGGCGCCCACCCAGGAGACGGCGACGACCAACGCCCAGGGCGAGCTGGGACCGGCCCGCGAGCGCCGCATCGACCCGTACTACCTGCTCATGCAGCTGCCCGACTCCGAGGGCCAGGAGTTCGTGCTGCTGCGGCCCTTCGTGCCGTTCTCCGAGAACGACAGCCGCAAGGAGCTCGTGGCGTTCATGGTGGCGCGGAGCGACCCGGAGAACTACGGGAAGCTCCAGTCGTACGTGATGCCCCGCAACCGGCTACCCGACGGGCCCGCGATCGTCGACGCCACCATCAACTCCCAGGAGGAGATCTCCCGCGAGATCACGCTGCTCGACCAGCGGGGCTCCACGGTGCTGCAGGGCAACCTGCTCCTGATCCCGGTGGAGGACTCGCTGATCTACGTCCGGCCCCTGTACGTGCAGGCCTCCGGGGCCACCGCCGTGCCCGAGCTCAAGAAGGTGATCGTGAGCTACGCGGGGCGTGCGTTCATGCGCGACACGCTGCCCGAGGCGCTGCTGGCCATCTTCAGCGTCGACATCCCGGCCGACCAGCTGGCCGCCACCCTCGAGGAGATCTTCGGCACGCCGGTCGAGCCCGGTGCCGGTGGCGACACCGGGGACACGGGTGGCGGCACGGGCGGCGAGGTCACGCCCCCGCCCGAGGGTGCCACCGTGAGCGAGCTGCTGGCGCAGGCGGCGACCGCCTTCGCCGAAGCCGACGCCGCCCTGCGGGCCGGCGACCTGGCCACCTACCAGGCGAAGGTGGAGCAGGCCCGGGCCCTGGTGGTGCAGGCCGCCACCCTGGCCGGCGTGGAGGTGCCCACCACCCTGCCGCCCGACACCTCGACCAGCGAGACCACGCCGCCCGACACGTCCACGATCGGCCCGCCCGACGAGAGCACGTCGACGACGGCTCCCGAGGACACCACGACCACCGGGGGCGAGCAGGCCCTGGCTCGCGCCGGCCCCCTCGCCGTCCGCTGACCCCCGCGGGCCCGCGTCGCCTGCACCGGTCTCCATCGCGCCGGCCGTCCGCCGGTCTCCGCCGGCCGTCCGCCGGTCTCCATCGCGCCGGGCACCCGTGAGCGTCGTCCTTCGCGTTCGAGACGTGGGTGCCGGCTCTTGGCGCGCGCTCGGCCCTTGTGGGTGTCGTTTGGCGCGATGAAGACCGGGGTGGTCGTGTCGGGCGGAGGCGGCGGTGGGCCCCCGGCCGGTCCCGGCGCCCAGTGCCGGGTGCGGGGCGCCGGGTGTCGGGTGGTTGGCGCGCGGTGCGTCCCGGCTGCGGGATGGGGTTGACTGGGGTGACGCAGATCGAGGAGGTCGCCGTGGCCGAGCCCACGCTGTACCAGTTGGTGGATCGGGCCCTCGCCGATGTCGACGGCATCGTCGCGGCGGTCTCGCCCGGCGACTTCGGCCGGCCGACGCCGTGCGCCGAGTTCGACGTGCGGGCTCTCCTCGGCCACTTCGTGGGCGGCCTGCGGTCGTTCGCCGAGCTGGGCGAGGGCGGCGAGATGCGCTTCGACCTCGATCCCGACCTCGACCGCGAGAGCGCCGTCGACGAGTACCGGGCGGCGGCGGCCCGCATCCGGGCGGCTTGGGCCGACCCGGCCATGGCCGGCCGGATGTTCGCGGCGCCGTGGGGCGAGTCGCCCGGCTCCCAGATCCTGGGGTTCATGCTCCTCGAGGTGGTCACCCACGGGTGGGACCTGGCGCACGCCCTGCTGCTGGAGCGCACCGTCGACGCCGAGCTGGCCGAGGCGGCCCTGGCCGGAGCGCAGGCCTCGATGGACGAGTCGGCCCGCGTGCCCGGCCTCTTCGGCCCCGAGGTGGCCATCGCCGCCGACGCCCCCGCCCCCGACCGGCTGGCCGCCTTCCTCGGCCGCACGCCCTGAGCGGCGACGAGCCCGCCGCGGTGGCGGGCGGGCCGGCGTGGCTGGCGGCCGGCGAACACGAGGTGGCCGCGGCCCCTGCGGGCTGGCTCTCCCCCGAGGAGCTGGCCGTACAGGAGGGGCTGCGGTTCGCCAAGCGCCGCCTCGAGTGGACGCTGGCCCGGTGGACGGCCAAGCAGGCGCTGGCCCGGGCGCTGGGGCTGCCCCTCGACGGGCCCGACCTGGCGTCGATCGTGCTGCGCCGGGCCCCCGACGGTGCCCCCGCCCCTTCGTGGGGGATGGCCCGGCGCCCGCCTCGCTGTCGATGACCGACCGGGCCGGGTGGGCGGTCTGCCTGGTGGGGCCGCCGGGCGTCGGCCTGGGGGTCGACCTGGAGCTGGTGGAGGAGCGCAGCAGCGCCTTCGTGGGCGACTTCCTCACGCCGGCCGAGCGGCGGGTGGTCGACGGGGCGGCCGATGGCGACGAGCGCGCCCTGCTGGCCAACCTCATCTGGTCGGCCAAGGAGAGCGCCCTCAAGGTGCTGCGCACGGGCCTGCGCCGCAGCACGCACAGCGTGGAGGTGCGGCTGGACGCTGAGCCCGGCGCCGCGCCCGAGGGCGGGTGGCGCCCCCTCGAGGTGCGAGCCGAGGAGGGTGCGGTGTTCCCGGGCTGGTGGGTGCGCTTCGGGGCCTTCGTGCTGACCGCAGCGGCCACGGCCGAGGTGGCGCCGCCGACGTCGATGGTGGAGCCGCCGGCCCTGGCTGCGGCCACGCCCAGCCACTCCTGGCTCGACGCGCCGCTGGCCTGACGTCCCGGGTTGGAGCGTCGCGCCGCCCCTGCTACCCTCGTCTCTCGCGACGCGGGGTGGAGCAGTCTGGTAGCTCGTCGGGCTCATAACCCGAAGGTCGTAGGTTCAAATCCTACCCCCGCCACTCGATGAACGCCCAGGTCACATGACCTGGGCGTTCGCCGTTGTCGGGAGCGCGTCACCGGCGGCGTCTACCGGCTCCGCGACGTGCGAGTCGTTGACCTGGGGTTACGCGGCAAGCTGGCCGGTAGACGTCTACCGGCTGGCGGTGGCGACGAGCGTGGCGAACCGCTCCGCAGCGGCGCCGCTCATGCCCGGCAGCAGGTGCTGGTAGGTGTGCATCGTGAACGCGGGGTGGGCGCGACCGAGGCGCTCGGACACGACTTCGATCGCGGTGCCGTCGGCGACGAGCAGCGACGCGTGGGTGTGGCGCAGGTCGTGGAACCGAACCCGGGGCAGCCCGCTGCGCTGCACGATGCGGTCGAACAGTGGGCTGATCGATTCGGGGTTGAGGAACCGGCCGGTGGTGTTGCAGAACATCCAGTCGTCAGGCCCGCACGGCAACCCATCGTGCCCGAGCTGTCGTCGCCACCGTCGAAGCTCGTCCAGGGTGGCGCGGTCGATCTCGACGCTTCGGCGGCTGGTGCGCGTCTTGGGTGCGAACTCGACGGGGCGGCCGCCGACGTTCTGCAGGGTGCGTGACACCGACAGGCGGGAGTGGGGGACGCCGAGGTCGGACCATGTGAGCCCGACGCTGCGGGAGATCTACACCGCGCCCAGCGAGACAGCCGCCCGGGCCCGCTTTGACGAGTTCGCCGCCACCTGGGGCGACCGCTACCCGGCCATGATCGGGACCTGGAACACCGCGTGGAGCGAGTTCGTGCCGTTCCTCGAGTTCCCCGTCGAGCTCCGCACCATCGTGTACACCACGAACGCGATCGAGAGCTTGAACGCCCGGTTCCGCAACGCCGTCCGCCACCGATCCCACTTCCCCAATGAGCAAGCCGCCATGAAGGTCCTCTACCTCGTGGCCACCGAGAAACGGCCCGGCCGGTCCAACCCGACCGGGAGGATCAACAGCTGGAAGCCCATCCTCAACGCCCTGACCATCCACTACGGCGACCGCCTCCAGGCCGCCCAATGACCATGACCACCACGCCCGGTTACACAGACAACCGGACAGTCCCGTCTCGCGGCCAGTCGGGTTGTGGGGCGATCATGCCGCGTTGACTGCCGGTGTGTTGAGTCGTTCGTGGTCCGCGGGCGGCGCCGTCTCCTCGCACTCGGCGGTGGACGAGCCTCCATGCTGCCGGCCGTCGTCGAAGACGGATCGCTTCATCCGGGTCCGCACGCACGACTCGTTCGTCGCCGTGGCTGACAGCGTCGACGACGACCGTCGCGCCCTCGACGCCCGCTTCCGACCCGCCCGCGGATGAGGTGCATGCGTGCTCGACCGCGCCGTTCGAACTGTCGGTGGCGCTGAGAACAGTGCTTATGCCTCCAGATGGACGTCGTTGCTGACGACGAGGAGTGCTGGCTTCGTTCGAGCCGGTACGCGCCTGGTGGAGGTACGGTTGGGGCGGTGGATGTGACGTCGGTGATCGAGACCCGTCCGGGGGTGCGCAGCGGCAAGCCGTGCTTCGTGGGTACGCGGATCACGGTGTACGACGTGTTGGAGTACTTGGCGTCGGGGATGACGGCGGAGGAGATCGTGGCGGACTTCCCCGAGTTGTCCGGGGAGCACGTCCGTGCCGCCCTCGAGTTCGCGGCGTTGCGTGAGCGGCGTCTCGCCACGGCGTGAAGCTGCTGTTCGACCAGAACCTGTCAAGGCATCTGGTCGGCCACCTGCGCGACGTGTTCCCGGAAAGCGAGCACGTCACCGGCCTGGGCCTGGAGACCGCCACGGACCGGGAGATCTGGGAGTTCGCCCGCGCACACGACTACGTCATCGTGTCGAAGGACTCGGACTTCCGTCAGCTCGCCTTCCTGTTCGGCTCGCCGCCCAAGGTGGTGTGGCTCCGCGTGGGCAACGCTTCGACGGCGACGGTCCTGCAGGTCATCCTCGACCGCGTGGACGTCATCGAGGTCTTCGCGGGCAGCGAGGACGAGGCGTTCCTCGTGGTGCCCGGGCTGTCGCCCTGAGACCGCTGACGAGCGACACTCGATCTGTCCGCATTCCCGTAGGTCACCTGACCATCACTTCGTCGGCCGGTCCAGCGTTGCGATGCATCGTCGAACACGCTGCGCTGCCGCGCTCGTTAGTGGCTACACCACGGCCCGTACCCGCTTGTTCTCGGCGGCAGCCAGCTTCGCGGCGAGCTTCTCCGCCTTGGCCCGGTCGGTGCCAGCCGAATGCCACCGGCGAACCTCCTTGCCGGTCACCGGGTCGCGTCCCTCGTAGATGACCGCGTAGAACCGGCCTCGGCGTTGTGCGACGTATCCCTTCATGGTGTGCCTCCTTCAGGCGCGATCCCGGTGGTCGGGACCTCGGAGGAACAATCGGTAGAACACTCGATCTCCCGCTGATGAGTCGACGCGCCGCGGGATCGGATCGTCGAGGGGTCGAAGTTCCAGGGCAGGAACCGTGTGGCCGATCGCGTGGACCGAGCGCAGATCTCCCGGGTCTGGCGGGAACCCGGTCCCTTCCGCTCGGGAAGCGGCATGGGTGACGATCGGCGTCATGAGATCGACTCGTTCCCTCCTTGCTGTTCTTGCTGTCTCGTTCCTGGTCGTCACCGGTTGCGGCGACGACGGCGACGGCTCTTCGACCACAAGCAGCACCTCGGGTGCTCCGAGCACCTCGGGTGCCTCGAGCAGTTCTGGTACCTCACCGGCAGGCTCCGAGGCGGCGTTCGTTGATGAGGTCAATGCCATCTGCGTGGAGTCCGGCTCCGCCATGGGGGAGATCTTCGGGCCGTTGGCGAGCAGCGGCGGAGCGCCGTCGCCGGCGCTGTTGCAGTCGACCTACGACGCCCTGCTCGCTCAGCTGCGGGGCGAGCAGGCAGACCTCGAGGCGCTGACTCCGCCGGCCGATCTGCAAGAGGATTGGGATGCGTTGGTGGCGGCGCATGCCGACGCCGTGGAAGTGGTGGAGGAACAGGGCTTGGGCTACTTCGACGACCAGTCGAATCCCTTCGCCAGTGTTGAGGCGATGGCGACCGAGATGGGCTTCGAAGCCTGTGGGAGCGGGCAGGGGTAGCGGTCGACCGTCGTGGTCGGCTGTGTCACCTTTGGAGCGGTGGGTCAGACGGCAGGTCGGCGTTGATGAGGGCTCGGGTTTCGCGGAGCATCACTGTCGCGCTGCTCGTGCCCACTGCGCTGGTGCTCGCCGCCGGGGTGTGGCTTGACGCCCTGCACGTCGGCATCGACTTCGACGGAGCGGTACCTGAGCCGACCGGAGCCTTCGTGTGGGTGCAGGGCGCCGCCGCTGTGGTGTGGTCGGCGGCGGCGATCATCCTGCTGAGGCGTCCTGAGATCGGTTGGTCGTTGCTGAGTGCGGGCGCTGCGCTGTCTCACGCGCTGGCCATGGCTGGGTTTGGGTGGGCGGTCCAGTCAATTGCCGTAGACCCGGCGCTGCCGGGTGCAGACGTCGCGGTGTGGCTGGTGTCGTGGACGCTCCCCGTGGAGGTGATCGTGCTCAACTGGATGGTGGTCACGCTGCCGGACGCGCGTCTGCCCAAGGGGTACTTGCGGTGGCCCGCCATCTTCTCGGTTGCCGCGCCGGTGCTCGCTGTCGGGGTCACCATGGTGACCGAGCTCGACGTATCTGGTTCTGACTTCGGTGACCGCACCAACCCCTTGGCCGGCGGACTGTCGATTCCAGGGTTCGTCCCATTCCTCTTGATCGCCCCCACAGCAGTCACCTGCCTTTGGGTTGCCTGGGTGCGATGGCGCCGCTGCTCGGCGGAGACCCGTGCAGCGATGCGCGCCGTGGTCGTGTTCGCGGCCGCTGGGCTGGCAGTGCCATTCGTGGTCGGACTCGGTCCGGGCGTCGGGGCCGCCCAGGTCATCACGTCGCTCCTGTTGCTCGCCCTGATCGCGGTCGTGTTGCGTCATGGCGTCTTCGGGATCGACACGGTGCTGGAGCGGGCGCTGGCCTACTCCCTGCTCACCGGGCTGCTCCTGGTCCTCTACGTGGCGCTGGTGGCTCTCTCCGACGTGCTGTTCGAGCGCGCCGTTCCGGCGGTGGTGGCGGTTTCGGTGGCGTTGGCCGCGTTGCCGATCCGAGATGTGCTCAGCCGAGCAACGGCCCGGTTCGTCTTCGGCGACCGGGACCGACCCCAGGACGTGGTGGAAGCGGTCGCCCGGCGAGCGGCTGACCCCGGGCCGCCAGAGGAGATGTTGTCCGATGTGATCGAGGAGATCGCTGCTCGCCTACGCCTCGATCACGTCGTGGTGCGCACGACCGGCCATCGCGAGGCACTTGCCAGAGCTGGTCAGCAGCAGCCGACTCCGGTGCACCAGATCGAGGGGGATGTGGTGCACGTGGATCTCACCCACCGCGGTCGGTTGGTCGGGGTGTTGGAGGCCGGCGCTCGTCGCGGTGAGGATCAACTGCACCTGGCTGACGTCCAAGCCCTCGAACGTCTCGCCCCGCAGATCGCCGGGGTCGTCGATGCGGCCGCCACGACCGCTGCGCTCCGGGCCAGCCGGGATCGAGTGGTGCAGGTGCGTGAGGAGGAGCGCCGGCGACTCCGACGTGACCTGCACGACGGGCTGGGCCCGGGCCTCACTGGGATCGCCTTCACGATCGATGCTGCCCGAAACACGATCAGTGCTGACCCCGATCGTGCCGATGAGTTGCTGGCGACCGCTCGGGGCGAGCTGACCGACGCGCTTGCGGAGGTCCGGCGGGTCGTGGACGGTCTGCGCCCGCCCGCGCTCGACGACCTGGGGCTCGCGGGATCGATCCGTCAGCACGCCAGCCGATTCCCGGCGATTTCGGTGGTGGTGCAGGACGACGGCACGGTGGGCGCACTCCCGGCCGCTGTCGAGGTCGCCGCGTACCGCATCGCAACAGAGGCGCTCACGAACACCGCTCGACACGCGCGCGCACAGAACGCCAGGGTGTCACTTCGCACGAACGGGTCGTTCGAGGTCGAAGTCATCGATGACGGGACCACCACGACAGCGTGGACGCCCGGGGTCGGCTTGTCCTCGATGCGTGAACGTGCCGCCGAGGTCGGTGGAACTCTCACGACCGGACCGTTGCCGCAGGGCGGAGGTCGAGTGCTTGCCAGGTTCCCGGTCGAGCGATGACCCCGCAGATCCGCGTCCTGGTAGCTGATGACCACGCCGTCGTGCGCTCGGGGCTGCGCGCCCTGCTCGACACGGTGGATGACATGGAGATGGTCGGCGAAGCCGGCGATGGTCAAACAGCCGTGGAGTTGGCCGACGAACTGCTCCCCGACATCGTGCTCATGGATGTGCAGATGCCGACGGTGAACGGCATCGAGGCCACCCGCGCCATCGCCGCGGCTCATCCCAGCGTGGCGGTGATCATCCTGACCATGTACGAGGACTCCGACACCTTGTTCGCCGCGCTCCGGGCCGGTGCGAGGGGATACCTGCTCAAGGGCGCAGATCAGACCGACGTGCTGTACTGCCTGCGATCGGTCGCCGCCGGGCATGTCACACTCGGCCCGGGAGCTGCTGAGCGCGTTCTCGAACGGTTCTCGACACACGAGAGCCCTCCGGTCGTGTTCCCGGAACTGACCGATCGCGAGCGATCCGTTCTCCAACTCGTGGCCGACGGACACAACAACGCAGTCATCGGCCGGCAACTGGGACTCGCCACCAAGACCGTCGCGAACCACGTTTCGAACATCCTCACGAAGCTGCAGTTCGCCGACCGGGCCGAAGCCATCGTGCGCGCCCGCCAAGCCGGTCTCGCAGATGACTCCGGGCCGTCCGATGGCGGAGCGCGGAGGTAGTCGTCTACTCGTCGACGCTCAAGGCCAGATCCACTTCGGGGTCGTGCCCGGTACGGTCGTCCGAACCGCCTCGCGTCGAGTTCGCGGGAGGCTCGTGGCGAACGGCTCGATCATCGTCCTTGTGCGATGATCGCCCGGATGCGATATTCGGAGAGTGGCCAACCACTCCCGCTGGGACGACATCAAGCGGAAGCCCCGTCGGCTCGACGCCGAGGCCCGGGCCCGCTCCGAGCAGGACCTCGCCCTCGGCCAGCTCATCTTCGACCTTCGATCCGCGGCAGGCCTCAGCCAACGCGAGGTCGCCGAGCGGATGGGTACCACCCAGTCGGTGATCTCGCGCCTCGAGGAAGGTGGTGGAGCGCGCAACCGTCTTGACACCCTTGCCCGGCTCGCGGTCGCGGTCGATCGGCACCTCGTCGTGTCGTTCCCTGAGAAGGCCCCCGCCAGAATCGAGCACGGCGTCCAGATCGTCTGATCCGCTGACGGCCGAGCGCAAGGAGCGCGCGCGTGACGAAGCAACGTCATATCCGACCGGGGGATCATCTCGATGACGACGACACCGTCATCATCCGTGGCGGCGAACTCGATCCTGACGTCGTACGGGCAGACGCCTTGCGCTATCACGCCGTGTACGGCGAGTACGGGGTCTCGGTGTTCGCAGCTCGTGACGCCACCGTCGATGAGCTGGCGCAGCAGGCCCCGCTGGTGCGCTTCGAGGTCCTGACGCTCGTCCGGGCGGGAACCCTCCTCGCAGCGGGCTTTCGACTCGAGCCCACTGGTCGCAACCCCAGGCATTTCATCGTCGCCTTCGACGATCTCGACGGCGGCGTGGAGGCGCTCGAAGCCTGCGAGCATCGCAGCTGGCTCAACCCGTACCATGAGGACTGACCGAACCGACGTGACCCATGGATGATCTCGACCTCATCGCCGACCTCAACGACCAGGACGACGACGGCCTCGGCTGGTCCACCCTCGCCGACGCCGCGGCACCCGATCGCGTCCGCCCTGGAGCGATGCTGCTTGCTGGCAACTCCAAGGCCAAGGCTGTCGTGCGGGTCGTCGCCGTCGACGACGACGGCCAGGTCCACTTCGCGATCCTGCCCGGGTCGGTCGCGAAGAACCGCCATCTACTCGACCGGACGGTGGCCTGACGTGCCCAGCCAACTGACGTCGGACTTCTACACTTCTTCTACACTTCTCCGAGTGACGGAGTGGTACGAGGCGGTACGTTCGGGGAGTGCAGCAGCGCGAAACGCCAGCTCAGAGGTACTGCACGGGACGCCCAGGTGCGGGCTGGGATACGCCTCGTCTGTCTCATAGCCCGAAGGTCGCAGGTTCAAATCCTGCCCCCGCCACCAATGTTGTGTCGCGAGACATCCCGGACGGGTGTCGCGTGGCATCCCGTACAACTCATGCACGTTGTCCGGGTCGTTTCTGGGGTTGGTAGTCCTTGGTCGGGTTGATGGTGAACTCGGCGAGGAGTCCGCCGTCGTCCGAACGTGCGAGCTGATGGCTCACCACTCGGCGTGGCGAGTCATGCAGTCCTGGCGCTCACCCGCCACGGTCCGTCAGGGCGACCGAGACGGGAGATCCTCGACGACCGGAAGGCCTTGACGACCCGCGAGAACAGCGCGGTGGGTGATGGTGCTCCGGCTGATCATTCGGTGCGAGATTCGACGGCGACGTCGCCTCTGGGATCACTCGGTGAGATCGAAGGTGGCGCACAAGGGGACGTGAACTGACATGACGATCGAGGCGCAGGCGGCGGCCGAGCTCTACATCTACGGCTACCCGCTCGTCTACTGCACCGACGAGATCCTCAAGCTCACCGATGGCCGCACGACCCTGTTCCCGAGGGCGGCGCCGTTCAACACCTTCAACGGCGCCCGCGACCTCCTCGGCCCCGAGGCTGAGTTCGTCAGCCCGAACAACGACACCCTCTACGTCGTCGCGGCGCTGGACATGAGCGGCGGCCCGCTCCTGCTGCACACCCCCGACACCGGCGACCGCTACTACGTGCTGCAGCTCGTCGACGCCTGGTCGAACAACTTCGCCTACGTCGGCCAGCGCGCCACGGGCACCGCGGCCGCCGACTGGCTCCTCGTCCCCGCCGGCCACGACGGCCCGATCCCCGGCGGCGTCACGCCGATCGAGGTGCCGAGCACCCTGGCGGTGATCGTGGGGCGCGTCCAGGTCGACGGCGAGGCGGACCTCGCCGCCGTCCACACCGTCCAGGACCAGTTCACCCTCACCCCCGCCCCTGGCACGACGGATGGTGGCGGCGCACCCGGCTACGACACCACCGTTGCCGACGACCTCGTCTTCTGGGAGCGCTTCCGCACCTATCTGGCAGCGTTCCCACCGCCGGCCGCCGACACCGAGTTCGTCGACATCGCCACCCAGGCGGGCTTGACCGACGCCGCCACGCTGTCGGATCTCCCCTCGGACCTGATCTCCGTGCTGAAGGAGGGAGAAGCCCAGGGAAAGGCGCTGGTCGAGGCCCTCGCCGCCGGCGGTGACACCCCGCCCGGCGCATGGACCTCGGCGCTCCACCTCTTCGATTACAACCTCGACCGGCTCGGCCCCGGCACCATCGACACTCCCGAGTGGAGGATCGACGACCGCAGGAAGGCCTACGTCAGCCGCGCCGTGGCGGCCCGCGCCGGGCTGTGGGGCAACCACGGCTACGAAGCCGACTACGAGCTCGTGCACCACGACGTGAACGGCGACACGCTCAACGGCGCTCACCGCTACGAGGTGACCTTCGAGCCGCCGCCGCCCGCCAAGGCGTTCTGGTCGCTCACCATGTACGACACACCGACCTACTACCTCGTCGACAACCCCATCGACCGGTACTCGATCGGCGACCGCACGCCTGGGCTCCGCTACGACGATGACGGCTCGATCACGATCCTCATGCAGACCGAAGCACCAGAAGGCGACGAGGCAGCGAACTGGCTGCCAACCCCACCGGGTGATTTCCGTCCGATACTGCGCATGTACGTACCGGGGGACAGCGTGCTCGACGGGACCTACGCGATGCCGCCGATCCGGCGCGTCGACTGACCGCGCTCGCGACCGAGGGCGCCAGGGACGTCGTGGGCGGCCACGGCCATGTGGGCGTCTGCGGTCCAGCCAGTCAGACAGGAACCCTGGGTCGTTGGAGGCTCGACGGTTGGGACGGGGTGGTCCTCGTCGTGTCCAGGTGCTCCTGCCGCCCCGGGCAGCCCTCGCGGGCCGCCTGGCAACAGCCCGCCCGACGCCCGGCGTTGTGGCTACACTCGTGTCCACAACCGCGGGAGGTGAGCGATGCGGTCAGTCGGCGTCCGAGAGTTCCGTGATCACGCCACGTCGATGATGGGCGCCGGTGAGACGCTGGTCATCGAGCGACATGGCGAGCCGATCGGCTTCTACGTCCCGATCGCGGCCAAGGACCGCAAGGCCGGGCGCAAGGCCCTCGGCCGGCTCGGCGCAGCCGTCGACGACGTGCTCGGTGCCGCCGGGGTGGACGAGGACGAGCTCGTCGGCGAGGTGGCCCGCCCGCGACGCCGGCGCTGATGCGTCTTGTCGTCGACACCAGCGTCCTCGTCGGCGAGCTGCTGCGCCGAGCCGGCCGCGAACGTCTCGGCGACGACCGCCCCGAGCTGTTCCTGCCCGAGCAGATGTGGGCTGAGGCGCGAGTTGAGCTGCCCCGTCGCATCGCAGCCTTCATCCGCCGCCGGGGACTCGCGCCGGCGGTCGGCGAGGAGCTCTCGCAGCTGTGCCTCGACGCGGTCGAGGCCAACGTCGTGGTCCTCGACGAGGCGATCTACTCGGCGCTCGAAGACGAAGCGCGAGCGCGGTCGCTCCGGGACCCGGCCGACTGGCCAGTGGTCGCCACCGCCCTCGCGCTGTCGGCGGACATCTGGACCAACGACAACGACTTCCTCGGAACCGGCGTCGGAACCTGGACGACGGAGACCCTCCAGGTCTGGCTCGACCGGTCCTGATCGTCGGACTCGACCACCCTGGCGGGTGACTCCTCTGCGGGTGCGGCCGGGGAACCCGACGCGACGTTGGACTTCACCCATGTGCCGACCTGGTCCGGCTTCGTCCACACCGCGTTCGTCATCGACGTGTTCGCCCGCAAGATCGTCGGTTGGCGCACCGCGCCGACCAGCCGGGAGGAGCAGCTACCGCCTGCGCGCCGCCGTCGAGGAACTGATCCCGCCAGTTCGCGATCGACGCCTGCGGACCACCCGCGAAGTCGGGTCAGAGGATGTGCTGATCGGTGTCGATGGTGCAGCTCGCCCGGGAGAGACCGAGCCGTCCGGACACGATCTCGGCCGGCACGCCGGTGGCGATGAGCGCTGTCGCTTCGGGTGTGACGCAGGTGATGAACCGGATGACGGGGTACGCCGGCGCGGCCGTTCCGCTTGTCCGTGCGGTGCGCGGCGGCGGGCGGAAGCTATCTGTCGAGGCGCTGGTAGTTGCTCTCGTACTCGTCGAAGACGATGTGTGCGTCGCCGCTGGCGCGGACAATGAGGTCGTCGTCCAAGGTGCGCACGCGGTACTCCCATCCGTCCGGGAGTTGCATGCGATCTCCGAGTGTTGGCAGCTGCTCGACGTCCAGATTCGGGTCCACCGCCCGAGAGAGGCTCTGCAACACGTACAGCGATCCCGACGGCGAAACGAGCTCGTACACCTGCCTGCCGGCAAGGAAGACCCATTCGGTTGTGCGTTCGACCCGGAGCTCGCTGTACGCGGGCCGCTTCCCCAAGAGGCCCGCCAGGTCAGCGACATGGACCCGGCCTCCGGTCCGCATGGGGATGTCGCCGATAGGGGTGATCTTGCCGGATTCCAGGAACTCGACCGTTGCCGTGTCCATCATCGAACGGCGCGGGCCGTTCATCCAGACACCGTCACCGTGGAACTCGGCCTTGAGGGCCTCGGGGTCCAACGCTCGGAAGTGGGCGTCGAAATCGTCGCCCGACAGTTCCTGGGGAAGTCCCAGGCTGTTGTAGAACACGCTCGAGGCGCCCGGGCCATCGGCGTCCTCGGTGAAGATGATGACCTCGGCGTGCGGCACTCCGCGGAGGTTGTCCGCAGTCAGAGTGACGGTACCCTCCTCGATCGGGGTCGTCGACATCGTTCGCTTCTCCTAGGTCAATGGCGGATACAGCCTCGTTGCATCAGTCGCGGCCATCGTGAACGTGTGGCCGTCGATGGCTCTGCCTGACCTGCCGCCACGCTACAGGGATGTGCTCTGCGACCCAGGGCCAGAGGTCCCGACTGCTGCTCGGGCACCGTGGCGGGCGATTGGCGTCGCGTCTGGTTGACCTGGAGGCCACCCTGGAACCCGGTCAGCGTCAACGAGATGCGCACGCTCGGGACTGGGCTCGCCGAGATCCTCGCTGCTGATGATGTCGCTCATCCTGTTGGGGCGACGTCGGGCGCCGGTCCCCGTGCTGTAGTGGTGTCCGTGAGACCGTTCCGAGAGGCGTACCGGGGTCGGAGCGCGTTCGCGTCGGAGAGCCGACCGCCGATCACCACCCGGTTCGTGCCCTTCGCTCGATCGTTGTCGGGGTACTCGAGGGATCGTCTTCAGGTCGACACCGTTGCTGGCATGACGGTCGCGGCGCTGGCCCTTCCGTCGGCCATGGCGTTCGCTGAGCTGGCAGGTGCACCAGTCAGCGCCGGCCTCTATGCGCTGTTGCTGCCGGTCGTGGCGTACGCCGTGTTCGGGTCTGCGCCCCGGGTGGTCATCGGTCCGGAGGGCACCGTCGCGCTGCTCGTTGCGACGGCGCTCGGCCCGCTGGCCGCCGCCGGCAGCGCGGAGTACGCCGCCCTCGCCGCGATGCTGGCGCTGCTGGTCGGCCTGGTCTTCTTCGTGGCTCGGCTCATCCGCATCGGTTGGATCGCCGACTACTTCTCCCAGGCGGTGCTCGTCGGCTACATCACCGGGGTTGCCGTCGTGCTGATCCTCGGTCAGCTCGGCAAGCTGGTCGGCATCTCCAGCGACGAGGAAGGCGCCATCCGCGAAGCGCTCGACATCGTGCGCCGCATCGGCGACGCCAACACGGCGACGGTGGTGGTCGGGGCCCTGGCACTGGTGCTCCTGTTCCTGTTCGCCAGGATCAACAAGCGCATCCCCGGCGCGCTGGTGCTCATGGTGCTCGGCATCGCGGCGTCATGGGCGCTGGACCTTGCGTCCCGGGGCGTGGCGGTCACCGGTGCGGTGCCGAGCGGCTTGCCGTCGCTCGCGGTGCCCGAGGTGTCGCGTTCGGACGTCGGGACACTGGCGGCGGCGGCCGTGGCCATCTTCCTCGTGGCGTTCGCCGATGGGATCCTCACTGCTCGCTCGTTCGCCGCGCGTCACCACGAGGTCGTCGATGCGAACCAGGAACTGCTGGCGTTCGGCTTCGCGCAGGTGGCGTCAGGGGTCACCCAGGGCATACCGGTCGGGACGAGCGGGTCACGCACAGCGGTCAACGACGACATGGGAGCGACGAGCCAGGTGAGCGGGCTGGTCGCCGCTGCGACGATCGGCGCCATCCTCCTGTTCCTCACCGCGCCGATCGAGTACCTGCCCTCGGCGATCCTCGGCGCGGTGATCGTGTTCGCCGCCTCGAAGCTGATCGAGCCCGACCAGTGGCGGGCGCTCGCCCGCAGCAGCCGTTCCGAGGTCGTCATCGCAGGAGTCACGGCGCTGTTCGTGGTCACCATCGGTGTCCTGCAGGCGATCGTCGTGGCGGTCGTGCTGTCCATCATCGACATCATCCGCAGGGCTGCACGACCCGCGGACGCCGTGCTCGGATGGGCGCCCGATGAGGACCGCTACGTCGACGTCAGCGACCACCCCGACGCTGGTGTCACGCCCGGCGTGGTCGTCTACCGCATCCAGGACCGGTTGTTCTTCGCCAACGCCCACTTCTTCAAGCGCCGGCTCTGGGCCGCCGTCGACGGCGCACCCAAACCCGTGCGACACGTCGTCCTCGACGCAACCGCTATCAGCGACATCGACGCCAGCGCAGGAGTCGCGTTGCGTGAGGTGAACAGCGGTCTTCGCGACCGGAACATCGAGCTGCACATCGCACGGGCCACCGTGGAACTGCAGCGACGCTTCGATGACCTCGGTCTCACCGAGGTCATCGGGGCCGATCATGTCCATGGAACGGTGACCGCCGCGGTCGCAGCATGCAGCCTGCCGCCGCACACTGCGCCATGATCGATCGCTGCCGGCCAATGGGTGTCCTCGTATCGCTGGAGTCCGGTGGGACCTTCGGCACTGAGCGGCCGGCCCCCCGACATGGACGGTCGACAGCCGTTGGCTCGGACCGAGGTCGTGGTGCCTGGACTGGATCGAGGTGATCGTGGGTGCCGAGCGGGACTTCAACGGTCTGAAGGCCCGCTGGGTCATGTGGCTCGACGTCCCCGATGCCATGGTGAAGCACGAGAGCTTTGCCTACCAGCCCCTAACACGCCCTCTCGCGACGAGATAACCAAGAAGGGAACCGAACGGATGACCAGCTCACCATTGGATGTCAAGGGCACTCGGGACTACGCGCAGGGAGAGATCTTCCTGCTGACAGAGCAGGAGGGCGGTTACGGCGCGCTCGTCTACAACACCACCGGATTCGGTCCCTGCCCCGAGGAAGAGTTCGAGGCGATCGACACGGAGGCGTTGGCGAAGGAGACGGGGTGTGATCGGGTGTGGAAGAACCCGCGTCGGTTCTGGATGATGGACGAGTTGACGCTGGAGTTGGCCGGCGAGCCGCGGGAACTCGGCGGAATCATGTTCAACCTCGCGGCCGACATGCACATGCCGGCGGACTTCGATCCCGGTCGCGATCAATCGGCGATGGCATATCACCCGATGCAGATCCACCGGGTCACCACCTACCGGTTCCTCGCTGGTCGTCCGGTGTTCCTCCTGCGCTCCCCCGAGGGTGTGACCTGGGTGATGCAGACCTACACGAACCACAAGGCAACGGACCTCACCGCCGAGGTGCTGGCCGGCCTGGGTGATCGTCTCACGCTGCCGGAGGGCTGGGAGTTCTCGGCGAAGATCCTCGACGAGGACCTGGTGATCGACACGCACGGTCTGGCGAACATCGTCCCTGACGACCTGGCCAACATGTACCAGGGCTGCATCGATGGCGTGAACAACTTCGACCCATGGCAGTGACGGTCGAGGGTGTCCCCACGCACGTGGGGTGCGACCGTGGCTGACACGGTGGCGGTATCGGTCGACAACTTCGTGCGGGCCGAGTCGAACCGGATGATGTCGAACCTGATGGCAGGGGCCGGTGGCATCAACCGCTGGCAGCACAACCGGGTACCGACACCGCTCGATCAGCAGACGGTCGTGCGCATGAACCGCGACACGCTCTACAGCTTCGCCGTCGTGGACCTCGACGAGGGCGCGGTCGTGACGGTGCCCGACAGCGGCGAGCGCTACGCCACGTTGATGGTGGTCAACCAGGACCACTTCATCAACCAGGTGCTGCGCACCCCCGGCGAGCACCGGCTGTCGATCGACGACCACGGCACCCGGTACGTGTTGTTGGCGATGCGGGTGTTCGTCGATCCCGCCGACCCCGACGACGTCGCCGCGGCGAACGCCGTGCAGGACGGCCTCGCCCTCGCTGCGGGTTCTGCGGAACCGTTGGTGATACCGGACTACGACGAGGTGTCCTTCGCTGCGGTGCGTGACGCGCTGGTGGCGCTCGGGCGGACCGTCGGGGGCACCGAAGGGATGTTCGGAACGCAAGCGGATGTGGACCCGGTCCGTCACCTGATCGGGACGGCGATCGGCTGGGGAGGGCTGCCCGAGCGGGAGGCGTTCTACCTGACGGTAGAACCCGGATTGCCGGTCGGCGAGTACCGGATCGTCGTGGCTGATGTCCCGGTCGACGCGTTCTGGTCGATCTCGGTGTACAACGCGGACGGATACTTCGAGACCGGTGGTGACGGCGGCTGCAGCGTCAACCAGGTCACCGCGGCGAAGGAGCCCGACGGGTCCGTCGTGGTCCACTTCGGTGGTTGTGGTGACGGGCGACCGAACTGCCTTCGACTCGTCGACGGCTGGAACTACACGGTCCGTCTCTACCAACCCCGGGTTGAGATCCTCGACGGCAGTTGGACCTTCCCGACGGTGGAACCGCTCGACAGATGACTGTCGGCGCCGTCGCGCTGGTCGGTCTGCTGCTGTTCGCCTGGGCGGCGACCTCCGGCGCCTTGGCGCGCCGGAACGTGACCGGCCCGCTCGTGTTCGCAGTCGCCGGGTACCTGCTCGCCAACCCCACCTGGGGACCCGTGACCGTCGATGTCGAGGCGTCCTCGATCCATCTCATCGCCGAGGTCACCCTCGCACTGTTGCTGTTCACCGACGCCGCCCGCGTCAACCTGCGAGAGCTGAAGGCCGACCCTGCGTTGCCGGTTCGGCTCCTCGGTGTCGGCCTTCCGCTCTCGGTGGCAGCCGGCGCGGCGATCGCCGCCATGGTGTTCGACCTGCCGTGGGGTCTCGCCCTGTTCCTGGGCGCGGCGTTGGCACCCACCGATGCGGCGTTGAGCGTGCAGGTCATCAACGACGAGCGCATCCCGATGCGTCTCCGCCGGTCGCTCAACGTGGAGAGCGGCCTCAATGACGGCATCGTGACTCCGGTCGTCATGGTTGCCCTGGCGGTCGCGGCCAGCCAGCTCGGCCAGACGAGTGAGAGCGTGTCGATCGAGTTCGGTGCCGCGCTGCGCGAGCTCGGGGTCGGTGTCGTCGTCGGTGTCGTGCTCGGCGCGGTGGGGGCGCTGGTCCTGAACCGAGCGTCCCTGCAGGGGTGGATCGCCCCCGGAGGCCGTCGCCTCGCAGCCCTTGCGCTGGCCTCGAGCGCGCTGGCGGTGACGCTCGCGTTCGACGGCAACGGGTTCATCGCCGCGTTCGTGGCGGGCATCGCCTTCGGGGCGCTGGCCGACCGTGAGGCGCTCGATGTCGAACAGACCAACGAGCTGCCCGAGCTCGGCGGCGAGCTGCTCGCGCTCGTGGTGTGGTTCCTGTTCGGCGCCAGCCTGTTGCCGATCGCGTTCGAGCATCTCGACGCCTCCGTCGCGGTGTACGCGCTGCTCAGCCTCACCGTCGTGCGGATGCTGCCGGTCGCGTTGAGCATGCTCGGAGTGGGGCTCGACCGGCCCACCACGCTGTTCCTCGCCTGGTTCGGACCGCGGGGACTGGCGTCGGTGGTGTTCGCGCTGCTGGCCATCGAAGAGCTCGGCGAGACCGACCCCGCCGCCAACCGCGCCGTGGCTGCCGTGGCGCTGACCGTCGCGGCCAGCATCCTGCTGCACGGCCTCAGCGCCGGCCCCGGCGGGCGGGGCTACGTCCAGCGCGAACACGCCGACCACACGGCCGGCCCCCGCGCCCGACAACCGATCCTCACCCGCCACCGTCACGGCGGCGGTAGACCTGTCAGGTGACGAGATGACCGAGAACACGACCGACGAACTCGACCGACTTGCAGCCGCCGCGCGGGCACCACGTGCCGCCGCCGTTGCCGGCATCGTGTTCTCGGTGCTGTTCGTCGCCGCCATCAGCCTGTTCCGCAGCGCCATCCCTGTTGACCCCGACGACGTCGGCAGCTGGTTGACCTCGAGCGCCCAGCGAACCCGGGTCGAGGTCGCGCTCGCGCTGCTTCCGTTCGCCGGCATCGCGTTCCTGTGGTTCATCGGCGTCATCCGAGACCACCTCGGCGACCGGGAAGACCGGTTCTTCGCGACCGTCTTCCTCGGAAGCGGCCTGCTGTTCGTCGCGATGCTGTTCATCTGCGGAGCGATCATGGCGACCCTCGTCGGGGTCACCGCGAACGCAACCATCGATGCGGACGTCTGGCGGTTCGGCCGCCGGCTCGTGTTCACCATCATGGCCACCTATGGCCTGCGGATGGGTGCGGTGTTCGCCATCGCCACCACGACCCTCGCCCGCCGCCTCGGGGTGTTGCCCCGATGGCTGCAGATCGTTGGCTACCTGAGCGCCCTGGCGCTGCTGCTCGCCGCAGCCGCCGTCCCCTGGCTCGAGATGCTGTTCCCCCTGTGGGTCGTGCTCATGAGCATCCACATCCTGTCGGTGGGGAAGCGGGCACTCGACCCGGCACGTCGCGCCCACGGCGATCCGGACTGACGGGTCACTGCGCGCGGAGGGAACGTGGGCCGATGAGGGAGGTGCCGACCCCGGTCCAGGGGGCCGCGAACCCGACGCTGACCGGGCGATTGTGGTCCCGGCCGCAGCGAACGCGGCTGTATGCATCGGGCAGGGGCAGTCCGCGGTCGCGGCGTGCGACCGATCTGGTCCTGCTGGCGTTGTGCGTCGTCGGCGTGGTGGCGCTGGGTGAGCTGAGCGAGCCGCCGTCGGCGTTCGAGCAGGCGCTGATCGCCGTCGCCGTCGCCGTGCCGGCCTTCCTCGACGT
Organism: Acidimicrobiales bacterium; assembly: GCA_016716005.1. Classification (NCBI taxonomy): domain Bacteria; kingdom Bacillati; phylum Actinomycetota; class Acidimicrobiia; order Acidimicrobiales; species Acidimicrobiales bacterium. The sequence continues at coordinate 1,627,592 of JADJXE010000001.1, read as the reverse complement.
GGTGTGGAACGTCGGCGTCGCCCTGCTGAGCCTGTGGGGCGTCTTCCTCGTGTTCGTCTCCCTCGTCCGCTGGCGCGTGGACATCCTGCGCGACCAGCTGTTCGGGCTCCTCGGCGCAGCGGTGATCGTGACCGTCGTGACGGATCTCGTCGCAGGTGACGAGATCGACCTGTGGTCGTCGTTGACGGCCACAGGTCCTCCTGCGGATCCGGTGTCGGTTCGTCTCGCTCTGGTGTCCGCGGTGACGGTGGTTGCGTCGCCGCACATCACCCGACCGTTCCGAACGACGAGTCGGTGGCTGGTGGGCCTGGGGGCGGTCTCGCTGGTCCTCCTGGAAGCTGCGACGCCGAGCGGTGCTGCCCTCGGTGTGCTGTGCGGCACCATCGCGGGAGCCATCGTGCACCTCCTCGTCGGTTCGACGGGTGGGCGTCCCAGCCTGGACGGCGTCCGTCGCGGCCTCGAGGAGCTCGGGGTGGAGGTGACATCGTTGTCGGAGGGACGACGACAGCGAGCCGGCGTGTTCGTGCTCGACGCGACCGACCCCGACGGGCTACTGCTGGTCGTGCGGGTCTACGGCCGCGACGCCTGGGACTCACAGCTGCTCGCCAAGGCCTGGCGCGCACTGTGGTACCGCGACGCCGAGGCGCTGACCTTGACGCGGGTCCAACAAGCCGAGCACGAGGCGTTCGCGACGCTGTTCGCAGCTCGGGACGGAGTCCCGGTGCATCGCGTGGTGCGCGCTGGTCGGACGACGGGGGGCGACGCGCTGATCGTGCTGCAGGTCCGGGGCGTACCGCTCGACGGTCACGAGGTGGACGAAGCGCTGCTCGACGCGATGTGGCACACGTTGCTCACCCTGGCAGCAGCGGGGTTCGCACATGGTGACCTCGCCCCTGAGTTGTTCCGCGTCGACGGCGGCGACGTGGTGGTGGACGGCCTCGCCGGCGTGGTCGTGGCTCCGAGCGAGGATCAGCGCCGAATCGACGTGGCTCAGCTCCTGGTGTGCTCGGCTCTCCTGGCGGGGCCGCGACGAGCGGTGGACGCGGCACGTCGGTGTCTCGGCGCCGAGGATCTGGCGGCCGTCGTGCCGTACCTGCAGGTCGCCGCCATGGGAACCCGCCTCCGCCAGTCGCTCGACAACGCCGACCTGGATCTGGACGAGCTTCGCGCCGCGGTGGCTCGTTCGGCAGGCATCGAGGAACCCGAGTTGGCCAAGCTCCGGCGGGTCTCGGCAGCCTCGTTGGTGCGAGCCGGGCTGCTGGCGGCGGCAGGGTACTTCTTCATCAGCATGTTGGCCGGCGTCGACGTCGCCGAACTGGTCGATGCGCTCAGCCAGGCGTCGCTCGCCCTCCTGTTGGTCGCCCTCGCATGGGGCCAGCTCCCACGACTGCCCCAGGCCGAGTCGACCCGCGCCGCCTGCCCGCGACCGATCCCGTTCGGACCGGTGGCTCTTCTCCAGTTCGCCATCACGTTCGTCAACCTCGCGATCCCCTCGACGTTCGCACGCGTCGGGGTCAGCGTCCGCTTCTTCCAGCGCCGAGGCATCCCATCGGTGTCCGCGATGTCGATCGGCGTCGTCGACAGCGTGGCCGGCTTCGCGATCCAGATGCTGATCCTCGTGTCAGTCGCGCTGCTGGGACTCGCGGACTTCAACTTCCAGAACACCTTCGACGTGCAGCAGGAGGACCTGCTCGCTGCGCTGACCGCGCTGATCGCGGTCGTGCTCCTCGTGGCGCTGCTGGCGGTGGTGGTCCCACGCGCTCGGAACTGGGTGCTGGGTCGCGTTCGCCCCTGGATCCGTGAGGCGATCGAGACCGTGGCGATCCTCCGAACGCCGTCCCGGGTCGCCCGACTCCTCGGCGCCAACCTCGCCGCCGAGCTGTTGTTCGCGACCACGCTCGGCATCGTGCTCGCCGCCTTCGGCACCTCGTTGCCGTTGGCCACCTTGCTCGTCATCAACGTGTCGGTAGCCCTGTTCGCGGGGATCATGCCGGTTCCGGGCGGCATCGGCGTGTCCGAGGGCGCCTACGTCCTGTTGCTCACAGCAGCCGGTCTGGACGACGCAACGGCGTTCGGTGTCGCCATCGCCTACCGGATGGTCACGTGTTACCTGCCACCCATCTGGGGCGCGGCGGCGTTCCGGCGCCTCGAGGCGGACGGGCAGCTGTAGAACGCTGCGGCCGCGGAGCCAGCGCCGGTCCCACGGTGTGCCGATGCCACGGGCGAGAGCTCCTGCCTGTCGCTGGCGTTGGCAGTCCGAGGGGAACCGCCCTGGGTTCGTTGGAGGCCCCAGACCTCGGAAGCGAGGATGGAGGCATGCCGAAGGAGAAGTCCCCGGGGAGGCCGACGACGCGTCGGTACACCGACGCTCACCGAGGGGCGGTGACGGTGGCCTCGTCGGCCGACGGCCGCACGTTCACGCCGCAGCGGTGGTCGACCCCGATCACCGACTACCGCAGCTTCGACGGCCGGCGTATCGGCGCATTCGGCAGGGCGCCGTGGCATCCTGCCGATGCACCGAGCTTCGACTACCTCGAGTTCCGCGTGGACGGCATCAGCTACCTCGAGCCCGGTTGTCCCGATCGCGAGGCCCCGGCACCTGTCGTGGTACCCGATCGGGTCGGTGCACGGAGAGAAGGGCGGTCGGGATGAGCGGGAACACTCGGCGGTTGCTGGTGAGCCAGGTCGGCGATGTGCTGGTCGACCTGCCGGTGTTCCTGACGTCACCGGTCTACCGACGGTGGCACATGAACTGGGGCGCCACGTCGAGCGAGGTCCGGGCAGGCATGCCCGGCGATGACCAGCTCCCGGGCGCACAGTTCCGCGCGACACGTGCGATCACCATCGCCGCGCCGCCGACACTGGTGTGGCCGTGGCTCGTGCAGATCGGTTGCACACGTGCCGGGTGGTACAGCCATGACCTGCTCGACAACCGCGGCCGCCCGAGTGCGACGACCATCGAAGCTGCATGGCAGGACCTGCACGTCGGACACTGGGTGCCAATGGTGCCGAAGCCGCCACCGACGGAGCGGACAGCGTTTCGAGTCGACTCGTTCGAGGTCGAGCGCTGGCTGCTGTGGACGAAGCCGGACTCGACGTGGTCGTGGCAGTTGACCTCGTCGAGCGACGGCGGCACGCGACTCGTCAATCGCATCAGGGCCCTCTACGACCGGCGAGCTCCTTTGAGCGCTTCGCTCAGCGTGGTCCTGCTGGAGTTCGGCGACTTCGCGATGAACCGCCGGATGATGCGCGGCATCAAAGCCCGAGCCGAGTCCCTCGTCCATCCTGCCGTGGCGAGCCAGCCGCTCATCGAGGGGTGACCGCGTGACGACGTCGTCCCCGAGCCCGCGGACCCGCCGGCCGTGGTTGGCCGGCTTCGCCGCCTTCAACGCGTTCGCGGCGTGGGCGGGTGCTGTCGGGCTGGTCACGGGCGGTACCGACTTCGGTGCGTCCATCAACGATCGTCTGCCGTTCGACAGCCTGGTTCTCGCTGGACTGGCGCTCGCAGTCATCGTGGGCGTTCCCCTCACCGTGCTCGCCTGGTCGGCCTGGACCGGCGGGCCGAGGACCGATGACGTGGCGCTCGTCGTCGGGCTGTCGCTCATCGTGTGGATCGTCGTCCAAGTCGCCGTGATACGGGCGTTCTCCTTCTTCCAGCCGGCATACCTGGCCGTCGGCATCTACTTCGTTGCCGCCTCGCGACGCGTCACCCTGAGCCCTCGCCGTCGCGGGGTCCTCTTCGTCGCCGTCGGTTCGATCCTCGCCGCTGTCGGTATCGGTCTGTTGCCGCATCCGGTCAAGAACGGCCTCACCGTCATCTCCGTCGTGTCGATCATCGTGCTGCTCTCAGGGGTCGCCTTGGTCGTCGTCGGTGCCGCCTCGGCACTGCGGGGTCGGCATCGCCTGGGCAAGGTGGTGGGAGGCGCAGCAGTGCTGACCGTCGTCGCCGCAGCCGTATCGGTCGTCGCGCCGTCGGTGGCGGCCACCACGGTGCCCTCCACCGACGTCACGTCGACGCCGTCGGCGCGGGGGTTGGAGTTCGAGTCGGTCACGGTGACGACGACCGACGGCGTGGAGTTGGCCGCCTGGTACGTGCCGGGCACCAACGGCGCCGGGGTGGTGGTCATGCATGGCGCTGGCTCCACCCGATCCGACGTGCTCGACCAGGCTGCAGTTCTCGCCCGTAGCGGGTATTCGGTCGTGCTCATCGACGCTCGAGGCCACGGCGACAGTGACGGGACCGCCATGGACTTCGGCTGGTACGGCGACCTGGACATCGCCGCCGGCACCGAGTTCCTGGCATCGCGTGCCGAGGTCGAGCCCGATCGGATCGGCGTCGTCGGGTTCTCCATGGGAGGCGAGGAGGCCATCGGCGCCGCCGCAGCAGATCCGCGGATCCGAGCCGTGGTGGCCGAAGGAGCGACCGCTCGCCAGGCGGCCGACAAGGCGTGGCTCTCCGATGTGTACGGCTGGCGTGGCTGGTTGCAGGAGCAGGTCGAGAAGGTGCAGAACGGCATCACCGACTACCTCACCGAGGCGTCGCCGCCCATCTCCCTGCGATCGGCGGTGGTGAACGCGCCCGGCACTCGCTTCCTGCTGATCACGGCCGGCAACGTGGACGACGAGGCTCACGCCGCTGCCTACATCCGAGCCGGGGCGAGCGAACGGGTGACGGTGTGGAACGTCGACGGAGCCGACCACACCGGCGGGTACGAAACACGACCGGACAGCTGGCAGCAGCGAGTCGTCGAGTTCCTCGACGAGAGTCTGCGTTGACAGGCGAGGGGGTCGCCATGTCGACGAGATGCCGCTGGGCCGCCGGCGCACTCGGTGCCGTCACGCTCGGCGAAGTCGCACTGATCCATCTCGGTCGGACGTACGGGTCGACCGAGCGCGAGCGATCCGAGGTGCTCCCTGGGGACCGCATCGTCAGTGGCCCCAAGGTGGTGACCGATCACGCGATCACGATCGACGCCCCTCCATCGGCGGTGTGGCCGTGGCTGGTGCAGATGGGTTGGGGGCGCGGAGGCTGGTACACCGCGAGGTGGGTGGACCGACTGTTGTTCCCGGCCAACGGACCGAGCGCCGACCGGATCATCCCCGAGCTCCAAGACATCGACATCGGCACGTTCATCCCCGACGGCCCACCACACACCGAGTGCGGTCTCATCGTCGAGGAGATCGAACGCGAGCGAGCACTCGTGATGCACTCCAACAGCCACCTGCCCATGAGCTGGCGGGCGCACGCAACACTCGACTGGTCGTGGGCCTTCGTCCTGACACCGCTCGACGAAGGTCGCCGCACGCGATTCCACTTCCGTTCACGATGGACGACCAGCCCCTGGTGGCTGACCCTCGGCGGCTGGGTGGGGATCGTTCCCGCCGACTTCATCATGTCGAAGGACATGCTCCGAGGAGTGAAGATGCGCGCCGAGCGCTCCTCGCTCGGGCTGGCGGCGGCGCGATGCTCGGCGCACGGTGACAGCCATGAGCGAGCAACATGACGATCGCGAGCGAAGTGGACGTGGGAGCGCGATCGACCCACCGCATGATCACGCGTCATCGATCGTGTGGGGTGCCAGCTGAGAACGGCAGGTGCTGTTGACCGCAACCGTCGGTCACGACAGACCTCGGTTCCCTCTCGCTGACAGAGCGCCCACTCGATGCTCAACCTCTCGCCTCGCCCACGGCCAAGGAGGGAACCCAAGGGCACATCCACCGCGAAGTCCAGCAGTCCTGCCGCCCGAGTGCGGTCGGCTGAGTCCGTGTCGCTGAGAGCCTGGCGGGTGGACGGACCCGTCGCCGTCACACGACGTCTCGTCGCTGGACGGCGACCAAGCCGATCGCGGCGGGGACAGCGGCCCATACGGCGATGGCGGCCAGCGCGGCCGGTTGGCTGACATCGTCGCCGACACCCGAGACGACGTTGGCGAGGACGCCGGGCATCCACGACGCGGTGCCATTGGCGAGCTGGACGATCAACGGTGGCGCGATGACGAGCGCCAGCACGGCGCCGGTGACGGCCCCGCCCACGTTGCGAACCACAGCGCCGATCCCGGCGCCGAGAACCGCGCCAGCGGCACCCGCGAACCCGGAGGCTGCGATGAGCCGTGCGACCTGGTCGGGGGAGACGAGGAACCCGAAGTCGGTGCTCGGCAGCGCAAGCAGCACGGCGGTGACCGTGAGTGCGGCACCGACGAGCCCGAGGACACCACCACCGGCTGCCACGGCGCAGAACTGGGCGAGCACGGCCCGGTGTCTGCGAGGTGACACGAGGAACATGGGCACGACGGTGTGGTGGCCGTACTCGCGGGCGACGGCGATCGCACCGAAAAGGCCGGCGATCATGAAGGCGTTGGCGGCGAACGCCATGAGCGATTGCTGATCGGCTTCGGTGGCGATGAAGCCCTTGGTGCCGTCCATGTCGGTTCCCGCGATCACAGCGACAGCGTTGATCACTGCGATCGCAACGAGCACGGCGAAGAACGCCCACGGCATCTTGGTACTCGTGAGCTTGCGGAGCTCGGCTCGCACGAGTCGTGCCATGATCACGGCCGGATGACCTCCCCCTTGCTCGATGGGTCGGTCGTCCAGTCGAGGAACAGCTCCTCGAGCGACCCCGCGTGGGGCGACAGCTCGTGCAGGACGACTCCGGCGGCGAAAGCCCGGTCGCCGATCTCCTCGATCGGCATGCCACGGACGACGAGACCGTCTGCGCCTCGGGTCTGCGTTGTCGCGCCAGCTTGTTCGAGCACCACGGCGATGGAGCCCGGGTCGGCTGTCCGTACCAGAGAAGCGGCCTGCTGCAACTCGGCCAGTGAACCGTGGGCAACGAGCCGGCCCTCGTTGATGACGATGACGTCGTCAGCCAGTAGCTCGACCTCAGCCAACAGGTGACTCGACACGAACACGGTGCCTCCGGCCGCCGCATGCGATCGGAGCAGATCGCGCAGCGTTCGGATGCCTTGAGGATCGAGGCCGTTTCCGGGTTCGTCGAGAATGAGCACCGGTGGTTCGCCAAGCAGAGCAGCAGCGAGGCCGAGGCGCTGGCGCATCCCAAGCGAGTAGGCGCCGGCATGCCGGTCGCCCGCGTCAGCCAAGCCGACCTGTTCGAGGATCTCATCGACTCTCGCCGAGGAGACGCCGGTCGCGTCCGCCAGAATCCGCAGATGGTTCCGACCGCTCCGCCCGGGGTGGAACGCGTCGGACTCGATGACCGCCCCAACGGTTCCGGCCGGGTTGGGCAGGTCTCGATACCGACAGCCTCCGATGACCGACCGGCCGCCGTCCGCAGCGGCAAGGTCGAGCATGATCTTCATCGCGGTCGACTTGCCCGAGCCGTTCGGACCCAAGAAACCGGTGACCCGGCCGGCTGGCACCGTGAAACTCAGATCCGCGACCACGGTGTGGTCGCCGTACCGTTTCGTGACGTGCTCGAAGTCCAGTGCAAGGCCACCCACGGCGGGATCAGCCTTCCCCGCCAGAAGGTTCGCTATCGCCGGCTCGGTGTTCACCTGTCCCGCCCAACGATGATGAACCGTTGCGTGGTCTGACCGTGGGTGGTCTGCCCCGGGTTCCGTCGGGTCGGCTCCCGGGACTCCATGCTTGTCGCGCCCTCCGAGGGTGCCCTCACCAGTTCGTGCCGGTTCGTCCTGGGCATGTTGGTTCCCGTTCCTGGCAGGCACCGTAGTCCTCGTCGTCGCGACGTCACGGGCCAAGCCGCCGTTTCCGCAGCTCGCGAGCCTGAGTCCGTCGGCGGAGTCCCTTCCCGAGAAGACCACGGTCGCGTAGGCCCGGGTTCCGCAGTCGGTAGGCACATGAGGGGGGTTCGGCGCGCGATAGTGCTGCTCAGCGGGTTGCGGGTCGGCTGACGAGCCCGGAAACGTGGGCACACGACATCTCCTTGTGGCCGCCGACGCGCAGGCCCAGGTGCAAGAAGCGGTGTTCTTCGCCGTCGCCGACCTGTTGAACCTCGAGGTCGATCTGGTGATCGCCGGGGAACGCATGAGCGACGGCTCCCCCGACGCCCAGGCCGCCCTGGCCCGCCAGGGCCGCTACCAGAGCGTGCGCGACAACCTTCGGGTCAAGGAAGTCCACCTCGACGACGAGAGCGCCAAGCGGTGGATCGTGTGCCAGAACCCCCTCGAAGCCGAACGCGACAAGGCCCAAGGAGACGCCGCCCTCGACCGCCTCGAAGCCGAGCTCGAACCCATCCGCGTCGCCCGCGAACGCGACGCCAACAAGGCCAAGACCGCCAAGCGCAAGGGTGACCCGGAGGCCGCGCACCGGACCGCCAAGTGCGCCCTCCGCGACCACTCCACCCTGGGCCGGTGGCTACGACAGCTCCCGTCCGGGCGGCTCGTCATCGACCGATCCAAGATCGCGGCCGAGGAGCGCCTCGACGGCAAGTACCTGCTGTCCACCAGCGACCCCGACCTGTCGGCCGAGGACGTCGCGCTGGGCTACGAGAACCTGTTGGAGGCCGAACGCGGGTTCCGGGACCTCGAGTCCACCCTCGAGCTGCGCCCCGTGTTCCACCGCATCGAACCCCGCGTCCGCGCTCACGTCCTGTTGTGCTGGCTCGCTCTGCTCCTCGTGCGGGTGGCCGAGCGGCGCACCGGGCACACGTGGCGGCGGATCAACACCGAGCTGGGCCGGGTGCACACCTTCACGCTCCACGGGACCGCCGGGACCGTCGAACAGACCACCGCGCTCACCGACGTCCAAACGGGCATTCTTGGCGCCTGCGGCATCGCCCTGCCGCCCCGCGTCACCCACCTCCACCGCGCCTGAACAGGCCAGACACCCCTCACGCCTGCTTCGACGCGCGTGGACACACGCGGCCTTCGACGGATCAGACGCGGTCCCGCACGTCACACGCCCGATCCGGGCCCCTCGTGTGCCTACGAACTGTGGAACCCGGGCTCGAGCGTGTGATCGGAACCGACGTGGTCGTCGTTCGCGATCACCGCTCGAGTCGGCCCACGATGGGATCTGCCTACTCACCACCGCGAGGACTTCTCCTGGCCACCAGCGAGGGCGTTGACATGGCCCGGACGTTCTCTCGCATCTTCCTGGCATGGTGGTGAGGATGTGCCGGACCCTGCTCTTGCGGACTCGTGTCCGAGGCGCCGCGGTAGCTGCGGCGAGCGTGCTCGTCGTGTCCTGTGGTGGCGCGACCGGATCTGGAGGTGGATCATCCAGTGCCGCGTCGGAGACGGTCGCGTCGGAGACGGTCGTGGCGGAGACGGTCGTGCCGGAGACGGTCGTGGTCACGCCGGCGGGTGAGTCGTGGTTCGACCCTGAGGTGCTGGTCCACGACGGAAGCGGGTGGATGGCCTGGCAGGACGGCGTCGGCCGCATCTGGCTCGCCGAGCTGGACCTCACCGACGGGCTGGTGGGTCCCGAGGGTCCGGTGCTCGTGGCGTCCGATGCGGCGCCGATGCTCGACACGAACAACGGTCCCGAACTGGGCGTCGACGCGCAGGGGATCTCGCTCTGGTACACCGCGTCGACCTCGGAGGGTCTGCGGGCTGCGCGTGTCGCTGTCGGTATTGCCGGGGCGACGGTCGAGTGGGTGACCTCGGCGGGCTATCTGAGTCCGCTCCCGAGCCGCCGGCCGGACGCGCCGACCACCCTGGTGGTGGCGTTGCGTCGCCCGCCCGGCTTCGGTACTGCGGTGTGGTTCGATGAGTCGAGGCCGTCGCAGACCGCTGATCTCGTGTGGCTCGCCGATCGGAGTGGTGGCGATGCTCGCTGGGTCGTCGGTACGGGACTGATCACGGTGGCCGGCGAGCTCGGCAGCGGTGCAGCGGTCGAGCTCGTCGACACCGGCACGGGCGCGATCATCGAGATCGGCGCCGCCGGCGATGACGTGGTCGAGAACACGTACGGGTGGGTCGATCCGGACACCGGTCGGGTGTCGGTGTTGGCCGTGGTGGGCGGCGACGAGGCCGTCGTGTGGGACGTCGACGCTGCTGGGTCCGTCGTCGAGCGGCTTCGTGTGGCGAGCCCCGACGAGGATCACCCCTACCTGGGATCACCCGAGCCGTTCCTCGTCGATGGGCGGCCGTGGGTGACCCTGACCGCCGCCGACCGACCCGCGACCTTCCCCGGGCGGACCGACCAGCAGGTGTGGCTCGTCCCGCTCGACGGCGCAGCGCCGTTGCGATGCGACGACGGGGCCACCGTCACGACGACACGGGTCGACCCCGAAACCATCGTCACCGACGACGAGGTGTTCGTCTACTACTACGCGTGGGACGCCACGACCTCACAGGTCCATCGCTGCGCCGTCTCCACCCAGACCTTGGGAGGATGAAACGGTGCCAACACGCTCCCCGTCCCGGATCGTCGCCGTGTTGACAGCGGTCCTCGTGCTCGCGACGGCCGCCGGCTGCGCGTCGGGTACAACCGACGACCAGAGCGGCGCGTCGAGTGCACCTTCCGCCGAGCCGACCACGACGACCGCTTCGATGACGAGCACATCGACGACGAGCACTCCGACGACCACCGCAGGGGTCGACGTGACACTGGTGTCGCTCGATCCCACGGTCACCGGCGAGGGCATCTCGGGCGACTTCGGCAACCATGCCGTGGCCGGGCCGGCCGGCGACGCTCGGGGCGAGCTGTTGGTGTTCTTCCCGGGCACCGGCGCCGAGCCCGACCGGTACTCGACGTTCCTCGAACGCGCCGCAGCGCTCGGCTACCACGTGATCGGCCTCGCCTATCCAAACGACCTGTCGGTCAACTTCGACCTGTGCCAGGGCAGCACCGATCCGGACTGCGCGGTCGCCGCCCGCGAGGAGATCCTGCGGGGGATCGACGCGAGCGGACTCGCCCTCGACGTGTCACCGACGGACGCAGCGATCCCGCGGCTCGTCGCGGTCCTCGAACACCTTGCCCGAACCGAGCCCGACGGCGGCTGGGACCGCTACCTCGACCCCGACGCCATGCCGGCGTGGTCCCACATCGCCACCGCTGGCCACTCCCAGGGCGGGGGGCACGCCGCCTTCCTGGCCCGGACCGAGGAGCTGGCGCGGGTCGTGCTCCTGGACGCCACCGAGCCATCACCGTGGACGACGGAACCGATGGCGACACCAGCCACACGCATGTGGGGCCTGGCCCATGCCGAGGAACCGATCGTCGCGCCGATCGAGCGGTCCTGGGAGAACCTCGGCCTGCCGGGTGAGCCGATCGACATCGACGACGGCGCCACCCCCTGGAACGGCAGTCACCGTCTCATCACTTCCACCGACGAGTGCCGAGGCGACCCGACCTCCCGCGGGTTCCACCACAACTGCCCGGTCGTCGACGACTACCTTCCGGACCCGATTCCCGGCTCACTTCTCGCGGCATGGGACCTGATCCTCGCCGGGTAGTCCCACCGGCACAGAGCTGACGGTCGCAAGGTTGCACCCGCTCGATGACGACGAGTGCGACCGGACCGTCGTCGCGAACGATCGGCCTGCTGCGCTCGGGTCGGCGCGGATGCCGTCACCCAGTCCGTGATCTCCCGGCTGGAGGAAGGCGGAGGGGCGAACAACCGGATCGACACCTGACGCGTCTACCGGCGGTTCTCCCGGATCCTGAAGGTCCCCGGTGGAGGTCGGGCTGATTCGGGCCAGTCCTCTGCTGTCTCGGTGGCGGCGGTGTCTGCCGGTTCGCCGTCGATCAGTTCCGCGAAGTGGGCTGCGGCGCGGGCGCCCATGCCGGGTAGCACGTGTCGGTGGGTGGCCATCGTGAACGCGCCCCAGCTCCGAGCCATCGACGAGGTCAACGCCTCCGAGGACGCGCAGCAGGAGTGGTGGAGGACTTCGCGGCTGCGTGGGCCAAGGTCATGGATCTCGACGGCTTCGACCTGGCCTGATCCCGGCCCCCTCGCCGCGAACGATGACAGCACGGAACCAGCGACGCGACGGTCGGGGTCGCCCATGATCGGCGGTCGAGCCCGGTGCTCGTGGTCCTGGGACGGGCTCACGGACGGAGCCGGCGTCAACGGAACCTGGGCGGGTTCGGCGAGGATCGTGGGTTGTGCACCGTTCAGCGACCGCCGGTGACCGTTCAGGTGGCGAGTGATGATCGCAGCCGTCGACGCGTCGACGTGGCTGGCAGTGACAGCGCTTGCTTCGCTGTCGATCCTCTCCGCAGCGCTGGGCGTCGGTCTGGCCTCTTGGGTCGGTCCCCGGTCGGTTGTCCGAGCGGCGGGCGTCGGGTTCTCGGTGGGGGTGATGGTGGCGATCTCGTCCCTCGAGTTGCTGCCGGAGGCCGCTCGGGAAGCCGGCGTCGTCGTGGCGGCGGTCGCCGCTTCCACGGGTGCGGGACTGTTGGCGGTGTTGCACGCCGTCATCCCGCATGTCCACTTGGTCGCGGAGGACTCCGCGCTGCGGGCCCGTGAGCTGCGTCGGGTCTACCTCGTGGCGTTCGGCTTGATCCTGCACGACTTCCCCGAGGGCTTCGCGATGGCCAACGCCTATCTCTCCGCGCCGCGGCTCGGCGTGGTGGTCGCGATCGCGATCGTGCTGCACAACATCCCCGAGGAGTTCGCGATGTCACTCCCCGCAGTCATGGCCCGCCGCCGCCGCTTCCTGATCGGCGCGGCAGCGGTGTCCGCCGCAGCGGAGCCGGTCGGCGCGCTCCTCGGGCTCGCCGTCGTCGGCATCTCACCTGGCCTGAACGCCATGTTCCTCGCGTTCGCCGCGGGCGCGATGGTGTTCGTCGCTGTGCACGAGCTGGTTCCGTTGAGCCGCGAGCTGGGTCGCCGCCGCGACACCGCGGTCGGCATCGCTGCCGGGGTGGGCGTCGTGGTCCTGCTGGGGCTCCTCACGTCGGCATGAACGCCGCGCCAGGTCGGTGAGGTCTCCAGTGCCGGTGGCCGGGCGGCTGGGCGGTTCAGGCGAGCAGACTGCGCGGCATCCCGGCGGTCTTCTCGTGAACCAGGAGGCGTTGGGTGAGCAGATCGGCGGTGGCTTCGTCATGGGCCTGCTCGACGAGGGGGAACACCGACCGGGCGGTGCGGGCCACGGTCTCCTGACCGGCGACGAGGCGGCGGATCACCTCCTCCGCGGCCGGCTGGTCATCGTCCTCGGGGACCGAGGACAGCTCCGCGAAGTGGCGTTCGCTGGCCGGTGCAGGCGCACCGAGCGAGCGGATCCGTTCCGCGACGAGATCGACGGCGATGGCCCGACGGTCCCCTTCGCCGATACCGATACCGATACCGATATCGATGGCTCGGTCCGCCATCGAGAAGGCTCCTTCGCCGGGACGCTGGTGACAGCCAGGCCACGGCCCACGAACTGCTCGGCTCAGCCGATCCGCGTCGCGGCGAGGAGGAGTCCGAGGCCCACGACGAACGCCGCGGTGGTCTCGACCTTGTCGCGGGTGCGGGTCTGGGAGGCGAGCTCGGGCAGCAGGTCGGCCGCGGCGATGTAGGTGAAGTTCCCGGCGGCGAACGGCAACAGGTAGGCGACGTCGATCTGGTCGGCGAGGGCGTAGGCCAACAGGGCGCCGACGAGGAACGTGAGCGCAGACGCGAAGTTCCAGGCGAGGGCCGAGGTGCGTCGCCAGCCGCTGTGCACGAGCACCCCGAAGTCGCCCAGCTCCTGGGGGACCTCGTGGGCTGCCGCTGCCAGCCACGTGACGATCCCGACGCCGGTGTCGACGACGAACGCGCCGCCGACCGCGAGCCCACCGATGAAGTTGTGGAGCCCGTCGGCCAGGAGGATGAGGGGGCCGAGCGGGCGGTGGTGGTCGTGGCGGCTGCGGTGGCAGTGGTGCCAGTGCAGGAACTGCTCGAGCACGAAGAACACGAGGAACCCCGCGACGAACCACAGGTAGACGGCGAGGTCGTTGCCGAGGGCGGCGATCGCCCCGGGGAGCATGTGGAAGTACGCGCCGCCGAGCAGCGATCCCGCGGCCAAGCCGACCAGGGGCAGCAGTATCCGATCCAGGGTCCGTTCTGGAAGGAAGAGGGTGACGGCGCCGACGAGCGCCAGCGCGCTCATCGCCAGGCCGGCGGTCACGATCCACGCGAGCGTCGACATCACCGCTCTCCCAGTGGGGGAGCGGGTGCGATCAGGACCGGCTGCCCCCGTCGCGCCATGGTCCGCTGCCCCTGCCCCTGCCCCTGCCCCTGCCCCTGCGTCCTCGTCCAGGGCCGCCGCCTTCGGCGCAGCGTCGGAACGCCGGGAGGTGGTTCTCCTGGGAGGCTCGCTGCAAGTTGCGGTAGGTGTCGAGCAGGTCGTTGCGGGTGGTGCCGGCCAGCAGCCGGTCGTACAGCGCCGCGTTGTCGATCTCGGCCTCGACCCCGGCCGCGCATGCCTCGCTCAACGACCCGTAGCGCGCGACCTGTCCGGGCCACGGATCGGGGGGCATGTCGAGCCCGTATCGGGCGAAGAGCCTTTCGAGGGCGTCGATGTGGCGCTGCTCGGCCTCGACGATGTTGGAGAACGGCCGGACATCACCGAAATCGGCGAGCACCTGCGCGTAGGTCGCACGGGCCTTGTACTCGTCGTCGAGAGCAGCCAGCAGATCGGCCACCTCGGTGGGTGAGAGGTCCCGGTCGTCTTGTGCCCCTGCCGTCACGGACCCATCCTCACACGATCACGTGAACCGAGGCGGTGGGACGTCAATCGGGCCGGGGCCAGTCGCTTCTGGAGCGGTTCCAGGCGTCGCTGCCAGGTCGCGACCGATGCGCCGGGCGACAGACCGTGCTCGAGGAAGTGGAACCGGCCGGGAAGGTCGAGCGGAGCCTCGCTTCCCGTGACGTCGGCCGGCACTTCTCCACCGGCAAGACCGGGTCCTCCACCCTCCGCCGAACCATTGCCGGCCTCCTCGCCGACGAGCTGACGCTGGAGGGCCGCCCCCGCAACCCAGCCAAGCCCGAGAGGTTCGCCGACTCTGGGCTGGAGGCTTCGGGTGACGAGCGGCTGACGGGCTGGATGCCGACCCACCTGCGCCTGGCGGTCCGGCCGTCTCCCGACGGCGCGGCCCTCGACGAAGTCGAGACCATCCGGGGGCCGCACGGCAAGAGGATGTGGGCCGTAGGGTCGGAGCGGTCGGCGAATGGCGTCGACCCATCGGCAAGGAGTGTGGTCATGGGAGGTCAGATGGACCAGGCGAAGGGCCGGGCCAAGGAAGCGATCGGTGACCTGACCGGCGACGAGGACCTCAAGGCCGAGGGCAAGGCGGACCGTGCTGCGGGCGAGGTCAAGGAGAAGGTCGGCGACGCCGTCGACAAGGTCAAGGATGTGGTTGAAGACGTCAAGGACAAGGTCACCGACACCGTGCACAAGGCCACGGACTGACCGGCGAGCCGCCGCACGCGGGTCCTGGGTCTTCAGGCCCCGGAGCTGCTGCGGCGGCCACCGCGGCCACCCTGTCCGCCGTGGCCCGACTGCCGCCCGACGCGACGAGCGGTGCAGATGGGTCATCCCCCCGACAGCTCGGGACGCGGCGTGGAGGTTCCGGCGCGGTCACCTTTGCGGTCAACGTCACCCCGCTGTGAGCGGGATGTCGACTTGGTGGAGGGGGGTGCCGTCCTGTGCGGAGGCCTCGAACACACGGAGGGTGATGGCGCCCGAGGTGCCCGCAGGCAGGTCGAGGACCTTCTCCCACGTGCCACGGGTGCCCGTGCCGGACGTGGCCGTCACGAACGTGTCGACGAGTGTGGTGCCGTCGGGAGCGAGCACCTGGAGCCGATGGGTGGCCTCGAAGGTGTTCGAGCTGCCCTTGGCCGTGAAGCGGCGGCCCACGGTGTCACCCGGTGCGGGATCCTCGACCAGGATCGCCGGGAGGATGTCCTCACCGGTATCGGCCCTGGTCAGGGTGTCGGGCAGCAGCAACCCCTCGCTGCTGAACTCGGACACGTCCTCGCCGTCCAGGCGGAGCTTCACCCGTTGCACGGTCGGGAACTGGGTGGCGGTGAACGTGACCTGGGCGAGTCGCGAGAACATCGACAGCGATCCGCCCCCGCTCTCAAAGGTCTTCGACAGGTCCACGGTGGCCGTCCCGTCCGCGATGGACACGCCCCGCAGCGTCGTTCCCTCCGGGATGTTGGTCGTCAGTCCGGCCGCACGGTCCTGCGCGGTCGGGCCCTTCAGGAGCTCCTCGAGGGCGCCCTCGAGCACCGCTGGGCCCGGTCCGAGGGTTCGGTGAGCGACCCCGAGCTTGTCGCCACGCATCAGGTACACCGCGACGACAGTCGACTCCCCGGTCGTCGTCGACGAACCGGGCGCCACGGTCGTCGTCGCCCTTCGCGTCGTCGTTGTTCCATCCGCGGCACCGCTACCGCCCTTGCCATCGCCGCAACCGGCAGCGATGACGACGAACACCAAGCTCAGGGCCGCCGGTCGTCTCACTGGGCCAGTCTGGACGCCACCCTCGCGCGACGCAACGACTCCAAGCCACAGGCCGACGCGCCCTCAGGGTGCTGGCACCCTCGTCCGATGTACCGCACGGTCTGGTCATGCGTCCACGCGATGGCGTCGCGGCAGTCGCTCAGGTGGTCGCGTGCGGCTTCGGCCCCGACGATGGAACGTCCGTGGCTCTTGGCGAGCGCATCGGCCGGGAGGGAGCGGAGCACGTCGAGGGAGTGCACCCATCGGGCGGCGGGGCGGGGGACGTCGCCCCGCAGTGTGTCGAGGTTGGGATGGCACTCGCCCTGGACGCGTTCTGCGGTCTGCAGGACGTCGAGCTCCGGCATCCACACGACGACCTCGTCGGGCGCTTCGCTGGGCACCCACACGATCTCGAGCGCCACGCCGGCGATCTCGATCCCGAGACGGTCCTCCACCAGGATGTTCGGGGGGACGAGGCCGGCGGGCTGGCCGAAGTCGAGGAAGGGGCCGGCCCCCACGTTGACGCGGCCGGTCACGTCGGTGTCGAGGTACGCGCCGAACCGGTAGGCGCTGCGGGCCTGCATGACGGGCTGGTTGAACCCGTTGATGCGGGCGATCTCGGCCATGAGCTGGCGCTGCGCGATCACTGGGACGTCGCTGGACGCGTGGTGGTCGGGTCGAACAGCGCCGGCGATCCGGCCGAGTGGTCACCGTGGCTGTGTGAGTAGACGACGCCCTTGATGGGGTACTCGCAGATCTCGCGGAACGCCAGGAGCCCGGCGGATCGTCGAGCTCGAACGCGACGGTCGCGTCATCTCGGGTAGGTGGTGACCTCGGTGGCCTTGATGCTCACCCAGACGTGGTCGCCTTCGCGCAGGGCGAGGTCGGCGACCGCGGCGGGGGTGACCTCCGCAACGAGGTCGAGCGGGTCGGCGAGCACCACCCGGACCCGGTCGCCCAGGAGGTCGAGGTGGGCGACCGTGGTGGACCACCGGTTGCGAGGGCTGCCTTCGGGTTCGCTGCGGTGCAGGGCGACGGCTGCGGGAGAGATGGTGGCGAACACGGGCCCGTCGTGGGGTTCGGCGGTCGTGAGGGTCACGCCCCGGTCGGTGGCGATCGTGGTGCCGGCGGCGGTGCCGTCGACGAGGTTGGTGCCGATGAGGTCGGCGACGTAGCGGGAGCGGGGGCGCGTGGTGACCTCGGCGATGGTGCCGGTCTGGGTGAGGCGGCCGGCGTCGAGGATGGCGACGTGGTCGGCGAGGGCGAGGGCGTCGACGGGGTCGTGGGTGACGAGGATGGTGGGGCCGGCGAAGCCGGTGAGGTAGCGGCGGAGGTCGCGTCGGACCTCGATGCGGGTGCCGGCGTCGAGCGCGGCGAGGGGTTCGTCGAGGAGCAGGGCGGCGGGGTCGGTGGCCAGGGCGCGGGCGAGCGCGACGCGTTGGGCCTGTCCACCCGACAGGGCGCGGGGTCTGGCGTTGGCGTGGGAGGCGACGCCGACTCGGTCGAGGAGGTCGGCCGCGATGGCGCGGGCTCCGCTGGTGGTGTGGCCCTGTGAGCGGGGACCGAAGGCGACGTTGTCCAGGGCGGTGAGGTGGGGGAACAGCAGGTAGTCCTGGTGGACGATCCCGAGGCGACGGCGCTCCTGGGGGACGAACACGTCGGGCGGTCGGTCGAGCGTGGTGCCGTCGAGGCTGATGGTTCCGGTGTCGATGGCGAGGCTGCCGGCGATGGCTCGCAGCAGGGTGGTCTTCCCGGCTCCGTTGGGGCCGAGCACGGCGGTGACCGAGCCGGCGGGGGCGCGCAGGTCGACGTCCAGGTCGAGATCTCCGAGTCGGAGCGCGAACACGGCGTCGAGGGTCATGCGCGGGTGAGCCACCGGTCGCGCAGGGAGATCAACACGACGAGAGAGACGACGAGGAGGACCAGGCTGAGCGCGATGGCGGCCTGCTGGTCGCTCTCGAGCTCGAGGTAGACCGCGAGGGGAAGGGTCTGGGTGCGGCCGGCGATGTTGCCGGCGAAGGTGATGGTGGCACCGAACTCGCCGAGCGCCCGCGCCCAGGCCAGCACCGCGCCGGCGGCGACCGACGGGGCGATCAACGGAACGGTGACACGACGGAACACGGTGAGGCGACCGGCCCCGAGGCTGGCGGCGGCGTCCTCGAAGCGTTGATCCATGCTCCGCAGCGCCCCTTCGACGGTGATCACGTAGAACGGCATGGCCACGAACGTCTCGGCCATGATCGCCCCGGCGGTCGAGAACGTGAACTGGATGCCGAAGGTGTCGTGCAGCCAGCCGCCGATCGGGCTGCGCAGGCTGAACGCAGCTAGCAGCGCGACACCCCCGACAACCGGCGGCAACACCATGGGCAACAGCACGAGGCCGCGGATGAGCGGGCGGCCCGGCACGTGGCTGCGAGCGAGCATCCAGGCCAACGGGGTGCCGAACGCCACCGACAGGCCCGCGGCGGACAGTGAGCAGACCAGCGAGAGCCGCAGGGCGTCGCGGGCCTGCTCGGTGGTGAGGTCGTCCCAGACGGTCGACCAGTTCGCCCGTTGCAGGATCCCGATCAGCGGGATCGCGAAGAACAGGACGGTGAGGGTGGCGGCGACCACCACGAGCAGCGGTGGCCGCCGCCGGGCACGGCTCACGCGGGCGGCAGGAACCCGTTCTCGGCCAGCACGGCCTGGCCCTCGTCGCCCAACACGTAGGCCACGAACGCCTCGGCGACCTCGGCGGCACCCGACGCCTCGAGGACACCGATCGGGTAGTCGGCGATCACGTTCACGTCCGCCGGCGACACGGCCTCGACCGTGTCGCCGGCGGACACCGCGTCGGTCACGTAGACGACGCCGGCCACTGCGTCGCCCTCGGCCACCGCGGCCAGAGCGGCGGTGGCGTTCTGGCCGCGGGTCACGGACGACTCGGGGATCGTGACCCCGGCGTTGTCGAGTGCCTCCTTGGCGTACCTGCCGCACGGCACGTCCTCGCCGCACAGCGAGATCACCCCGGCATCGGCCAGGTCGGCCAGCGTGGCGATCCCTCGGGGGTTGCCGGGCTTGGTGATGATGACCAGCTCGTTGCGAGCGAAGATCTCCGGGTCTCCGGCGATCAGGCTCTCGTCGGTGAGCTTGGTCATGTTCGCCACGTCCGCCGACGCGTACACATCGGCCGGGGCACCCTCGAGGATCTGAGTCGACAGGGTCGAGGACGAGTCGAAGTTGAACGTCACCTCGACCCCGGGGTTCGCGGTCGAGAAGCCGTCTCCGATCCGGTCGAAGGCCTCGCGCAGCGATGCTGCGGCCGACACCGTGATTGTCCCTTCCAGATCCGACCGGCTGGTGATCGGTGACCCGCCCGCAGTCGTCGATGACCCGGTCTCGTCGGCATCGTCGCTGCCGCAGCCGGTCACGAACAGCATCGACACCGCCAGCAGCGCCAGCAGCAGGTTCAGGGTCCTCGTCACGACAGGGCTCTCCCTTGGTGGTCGGCGGGAACGAACGGGGTCAGAGCCTCGGGACTTCGATGAGCACGGTCGTGGACTTCACGGCCGCGACCGCCAGATCGCCCGGCTCGAGCGCCAGCTCGTCGGCGGCCTCGCGGGTCATCAGCGACACCACCCGGTGCGGGCCGGCCTGGATCTCGACCACTGCCGTCAACGTGTCGCGCTCGACCCGGGTCACGATCCCCGTGAAGCGGTTCCGAGCCGACTGGGCCGGAAGCGAATCGGGCTCGTAGGCGTCCGCCCGCTCGCTCAGGTAGCGGGCCAGGTCCCTGCCCGACACCAGGCGGTGCCCGCCGGTGCTGCGCGTCGTGTCCAGTCGGCCCTCGTCGCACCAGCGGCGCACCGTGTCGACGCTCACACCCAACAGCTCTGCCACCTGGCCGGGCCGGTAGTCCGTCGCCACGGACGACAGCCCAGCACAGAAACTCGCATCTGTCGATCGGAAGTGGCTCATGAGGACAGATTCGCGCCTTTCTACGCTCATCCAGACCGCACGTGCGGGGTAGTGGTGCCGGGGTTCCGCAGCTGCGGGCCGGTCCTGCGTGCACGTGACGACGGTGCCGGTCCCAGGGTCGCAGGGTGTCCGGCGAGCTCGGTCGGCCTGGATGCACGATGCTGGTCGTGATGCTCCACAGGCGGGGGTGCTCTCGGTGGCGTCCTGCGGCCTCGGCCTCGGCATCGGCCTCGGCGGCAGGCCTCCTCGTCCGCCGGCGACCTCCAGAACCGTGAGGAACCACATGACCGCCAACGCTCCGAGCGCAGTCTCGTCCAGCCGAACCCGCTGGTACGCCGTCCCGCCCGAGCACGTCGCCGCCGCGTTCGGTGTCGACCCCGAGCGAGGGCTCACCTCCGACAAGGCGGCTCGGCTGCTGCGCGACAACGGGCCCAACGCCCTGCCCGAGGAGCCGCCGCTGCCGGTGTGGCGCCGGTTCCTCGCCCAGTACCGCAGCTACATGCAGATGATCCTGGTGGGCGCGGCGTTGGTGTCGCTGCTCATCCAGGAGTGGGGCACCGCCGTGGTGCTGGCGGGGCTGACCCTGCTCAACGCCGTGGTCGGGCTGCGCCAGGAGGGCAAGGCCGAGAGCGCGATGAACGCCCTCAAGTCGATGATGGAGGTCACCGCCCGGGTGCGTCGCGACGGCACCGAGGCGGAGGTACCGGCCGAGGAGGTCGTGGTCGGTGACGTGGTGCTGCTCAGCGCCGGTGACGACGTGCCGGCCGATGGTCGCATCGTCAGCGCCAGCGCGCTGCAGATCGACGAATCGGCCCTCACCGGCGAGAGCGTGCCGGCCGCCAAGGAGCCGACCACCCTCGAGGACACGGACCTGGGCCCCGGTGACCAGCGGAACATGGCGTTCATGAACACCCCGGTGACCCACGGCAGCGGGGCCATGGTCGTGACCGCGGCGGCCAGCGACAGCGAGCTCGGGAAGATCTCCGGGATGCTGGCGGCCACGGCGAAGGAGGAGTCGCCCCTCACCAAGGAGCTGAACACCCTCACGCTGTGGATCATCGGGGCGGCCGGCCTGACCATGGCAGTGATGTTCGCCCTCGGTCGCAGCCGTGGCGAGGCGTGGGACGTGCTGTTCGTCAGCGCAGTGTCCCTGGCCATCGCGGCGATCCCCGAGGCGCTGCCGACCGTGACCCAGGTGATCCTCTCCCTGGGTGGCGTGGAGCTGGCTGCCCGCAACGCCATCGTCAAGGAGCTCCCCGCCGTCGAGACGCTCGGGTTCACGTCGGCGATCAACTCCGACAAGACGGGCACGCTCACGATGAACCAGATGACGGTCGTCGAGGTGGTCGACCCGGGCGACCGCTACACGGTGACGGGGACCGGCTACGGCCTCGAAGGGACCGTGCAGCGCGTGGCCGGCACCGAGCCGTCCATCGACGACGCCATCGTGCCCTTCGTCGTCGCCAACGACGCCGAGCTCGTCGACGGCAAGGTCGTCGGCGACCCCACCGAAGGCGCACTGCTGGTGCTGGGCCACAAGGCGGGCCTCGACATCGACCGGACCAGCGAACGGCTTCCCCGCCTCGCCACCTTGCCGTTCGACCCGACCTACAAGCTCATGGCCACCTTCAACCAGGCCACCGACGCCGAGGGTCGACCCGTGGTCCGGGTGCACGTCAAGGGCGCGGCACCCGCAGTGATGGATCGCGGCGCCACCGCCCTCTCCAACGGGGCCCTGGTGCCGTGGGATGCGGACGCGCGCCGCCGGGCCGACGAGCACGTGGCGCGCATCTCCCGGGCCGGCCAGCGCGTCATGGCCGCCGCCACCCGCGATCTCGATCCCGCCGACTTCGACGCGGCCGGCGACCTGCTCGCCTACGTCACCGACCTGACCCTGACCGCCCTGGTCGGCATGGTCGACCCGCCCCGCGACGAATCGCGGGCCGCCGTGGCCGAGGCCCAGGCCGCGCACATCCGCGTGCGGATGATCACCGGTGACGACGTCATCACCGGCGCCGCCATCGCCGAGCAGCTCGGCATCCCCGGCGAGGCCATCCTCGGCTCCGAGCTCGCGGCCATGTCGGACGAGGAGCGCCTCGCCCGCATCGACGACATCGGCGTCGTCGGGCGTGTCGCACCGGAGCACAAGGTGCTGCTGGTCGACACGCTGAAGCGCAATGGCGACGTCGTGGCCATGACCGGCGACGGCGTCAACGATGCGCCCGCCATCAAGGCCGCCGACATCGGCATCGCCATGGGATCGGGCACCGAGGTCGCGAAGAACGCCGGGCGCATGATCCTGTCCGACGACAACTTCGCCACCATCGTCTACGCCGTCGAGCAGGGCCGCAAGATCTACGACAACCTCACCAAGTACATCCGCTTCGTGCTGATCCTCCTGGTCGTGTTCGTCCTCACCTTCCTCGGCGCCGCGCTCTTCGACATCGCCGCCGGCCAGCCGTTCAATCCCGCCCAGGTCCTGTGGATCCACTTCGTGGTCAACGCCGCGTTCGGCTTCGCGTTGGGCTTCGACCTCGAGACCCCGGGCCTGATGCGGCGCATCCCACGCCCGCGTGGCGAGTCCGTGCTCACCGTGCCGCTGATGGTGACCGTCGGGCTCGTCGGCCTGGCCATCACCATCGGCCTGCTGGCCCTGATCCAGGTGGGTGCCTCCCGCTTCGACAGCACCGACATCGGCATCTCGATCGCGTTCACCGCGTTCGCGCTCAGCCTCGTCGTTGCCGCGCTCGAATGTCGCAGCGAGACGGCCAGCGTGTTCACCGTCGACACGTTCGCCAGCCGCCAGATGAACCGTGCACTGCTCTCCGAGCTCGTCCTGGCCGTGCTCGTCACGCAGATGGACGCCCTGCGCCGACTCCTCGGCACGACCGAGCTCACCGCCGGCCAGTTCGCCTGGGCCCTCCTGCCTGCCGTCGTCCTGTTGATCCTGTGGGAGGTCGGCAAGCTCATCGCCCGGAGGGCGACGTCGCCCGCCTCGGCGGGCTAGATCCGGCGAGGGCTCGAACGCGACGGCCACGCGGTCGTCCGTCGAGCGAGTCGACCCGCTGCGTGGACCACGGTCCCGGACCCCGGCGCGGGCCGCCCCGGCGCGGAGCTGACCTGGACCCAGCACATCGACACTGCAGCAACAGTTCTTGACTCAGTCAAGAAGTGGATCTAGTCTGCAAGTCATGCCCGGGGGAGAGATCTCTGATCTCGCCGAGCTCCTCCGCCAGCACGGCGTTCAGGTGACGGCGCAGCGTCTGGCCGTGTTGCGGGCGGTGTCGAGCCGGCCGCACGGCACGGCGGACGACATCGAAGAGCTCGTGCGGTCCGAGATCGGTGCGATCTCGCGTCAGGCGGTGTACGACGCCCTCGGCACCCTGACCGACAAGGGTCTCATCCGGCGCATCCAGCCGGCGCGGTCGCCGGCCCGCTACGAGGACCGGGTCGACGACAACCACCATCACCTCGTCTGTCGCGCCTGCGGCCGCACGGTCGACGTCGACTGCGCGGTGGGGAACAGGCCGTGCCTGGAAGCCGCCGATGATCACGGGTTCACCATCGACGAGGCCGAGGTCATCTACTGGGGCTACTGCCCCGCCTGCCAGGGAGTGGCCGACCGCGACCGCGACGCATGAGGGCCACACCGTCATCCACAGGAGCAACGGAGGGAGCACCATGACCACCGAAGACACCGGCGCCATCGCCACCACCGATGAGGATGCGCGGGCGCTCAAGTGCCCAGTGATGAGCCACGCGCAGACCGCGACTGGTTCGATGGCGAACCAGCACTGGTGGCCGGAGCAGCTGAACCTGCGGCCGCTCAACAAGAACTCCCCCCTGATCGACCCGATGGGTGGCGGGTTCGACTACGCAGCCGAGTTCGAGAGCCTCGACCTCGACGCCGTGAAGGCGGACATCGTCGAGGTGATGACGACGTCGCAGGACTGGTGGCCGGCCGACTACGGCCACTACGGGCCGCTCTTCATCCGGATGGCGTGGCACAGCGCCGGCACCTACCGCATCCACGACGGACGTGGCGGCGGCGGCTCGGGCACGCAGCGCTTCGCCCCGCTCGGCAGCTGGCCCGACAACGCGAACCTGGACAAGGCGCGCCGTCTGCTGTGGCCGGTCAAGCAGAAGTACGGCCGGAAGATCTCCTGGGCCGACCTGATGATCCTCGCCGGCAACTGCGCCCTGGAGTCGATGGGATTCACGACGTTCGGCTTCGGCGGCGGGCGCGAGGACGTCTGGGAGCCCGAAGAGGACATCTACTGGGGTCCCGAGGACACCTGGCTCGCAGACGAGCGCTACAGCGGCGATCGGGAGCTCGCGAACCCTCTCGGCGCGGTGCAGATGGGCCTGATCTACGTGAATCCCGAGGGGCCGAACGGCAACCCTGATCCCGTCGCCGCGGCCCGGGACATCCGAGAGACGTTCGCTCGCATGGCCATGAACGACGAGGAGACGGTCGCCCTCATCGCCGGCGGGCACACCTTCGGCAAGTGCCACGGTGCCGCCGACGCCGATCGGTACGTCGGCCGCGAACCCGAAGGCGCCAGCCTCGAGGAGCAGGGTCTCGGCTGGAGGAGCACCTTCGGCAGCGGCAAGGCCGGCGACGCGATCACCAGCGGGTTGGAGGGCGCATGGACCACCGACCCGGCGACGTGGGACAACAACTACTTCGAGAACCTGTTCGGCTACGAGTGGGAGCTGACGGCGAGCCCGGCCGGCGCGCACCAGTGGCGTCCCACCGATCGGGCTGCGGACGACACCGTGCCGGACGCCCACGATCCGTCGAAGCGGCACGCCCCGATGATGCTCACGACAGACCTGTCGCTGAGGTTCGATCCGATCTACGAACCGATCTCGCGGCGCTTCCACGAGAACCCGGACGAGTTCGCCGACGCCTTCGCCAGGGCGTGGTACAAGCTCACCCACCGCGACATGGGACCCGTCTCGCGGTACCTCGGTCCGGAGGTCCCCGAGGAGCAGCTGATCTGGCAGGACCCGGTCCCCGCCGTCGATCACGAGCTGGTCGACGAGCAGGACATCGCGGCCCTGAAGAGCAGGATCCTCGCGTCCGGACTGTCCGTCTCGCAGCTGGTGTCGACCGCCTGGGCCTCGGCGTCGACCTTCCGTGGCAGCGACAAGCGCGGCGGCGCCAACGGGGCCCGCATCCGCCTCGCTCCGCAGAAGGACTGGGAGGTCAACGACCCGGCCGAGCTGGCGACGGTGCTGGCGCGCCTGGAGCAGATCCAGGCGGACTTCAACAGCTCGCAGACCGGTGGGAAGAGGGTCTCCCTCGCCGATCTGATCGTCCTCGGCGGGTGCGCGGCCGTCGAGCAGGCGGCCAGGAACGCCGGGCACGACGTCGAGGTCCCCTTCTCGCCGGGGCGCACGGACGCCTCGCAGGAGCAGACCGACGTGGACTCCTTCGCCGTGCTCGAACCGACGGCTGACGGGTTCCGCAACTACTCCCGACCCGGGGACAAGAGGCGGCCCGAGGAGCTGTTGGTGGATCGGGCGAGCCTGCTGACCTTGACCGCTCCGGAGATGACGGTGCTCGTCGGGGGCCTGCGGGTCCTGGGCGCGAACGCCGGGGGCGTCGAGCACGGCGTCTTCACCGGCCGGCCCGAGACGCTGACCAACGACTTCTTCGTGAACCTGCTCGACATGGGCACGGCGTGGCAGGTGTCCTCCACCGAGCACGTCTACGAGGGCCGCGACCGCGCCACCGGTGAGGTCACGTGGACCGGCACCGCCGTCGACCTCGTCTTCGGCTCGAGCTCCCAGCTCCGAGCCATCGCCGAGGTCTACGCGTGCGAAGACGCGCAGCAGAAGCTCGTGCAGGACTTCGCGGCTGCGTGGGCCAAGGTCATGGACCTCGATCGCTTCGACCTGGCCTGACCCGGGCGCAGCGTCTGCCTCCGAAGGGGTGGTCACCCGCAGCAGGGAGCCTGCTCGGGTGGCCACCCCTCGATGCGACCGGTACGACGGGGTCTCAGGCTTCTCGCTGGGCCCGAAGCGTCGGAAATACTCTCTCGGTGTGCCGGAGGAGGAACGGAGGCGATGAGGTGGCGCGGCCCGTTCGCGGCTCGAACGTTGCGTCACGACGCGGTCGCCGGGTTGGTGCTGGGCGTGCAGTCGGTGCCCGATGGCCTCGCCACTGGTCTGCTGGCCGGGGTGAACCCGCTGGCGGGGCTGTACGGCTACATGGTGGGCACGGCGACCGGGGCGCTCGTGACGAGCTCGTCGTTCATGGCCGTGCAAGGCACGGGGGCGATGGCGATGGTGCTCGCGGATGTCCCCGCGATCCGAGAGTCCAGCGACCCGACGCGGGCGCTGGTGACGCTGTCGGTGCTCACCGGGGCGGTGATGCTCGCGGCGGGGTTGCTGCGGTTGGGGAAGGTGCTGCGGTTCGTGTCGAACGCGGTGATGGTCGGGTTCATCAACGCGGTCGGCGTCAACATCGTGCTCGGTCAGCTGGCGAACCTCACGGGGTACACCGCCGAAGGAGCGAACCGGCTGGTCCGGGCCTTCAACACCTTGATCCATCCCGGACAGCTCAACGGCCCGACCCTCGTCGTCGGTGTGGCCACCATCGCGCTGATCGTGCTGCTCGAGCGGACACGACTGGGAGCAATCGGCCTGGTGGTTGCCGTCATCGTGACCTCCGCCGCCGCGCGGTGGGCGGGTTGGAGCGACGTCGCGACGCTCAGCGATCTTGGCATCGTCCCTGACTCGCTCCCGAGCCCCGAGCTGCCGCTGCTGCGGTTGGTGCCGGAGCTGATCGTTCCGGCGGTGTCGCTCGCGTTCGTCGGACTCGTGCAGGGGGCGGGCATCTCGGCGAACTTCACGAACCCCGACGGCAGCTACCCGGACGCCTCACGGGACTTCGTCGGCCAGGGCGCGGCCAACGTGGCCTCCGGTCTGTTGCAGGGCATGCCGGTCGGAGGGTCGGTGTCGGCGTCGTCGCTGAACAAGGAGGCGGGAGCCCGATCACGTCAGTCGCTGCTGTTCGCCGCTGTCGTGATGGCGGTGGTGATCGTCGTGTTCGGCGACGCCGTCGGGAGCGTCGCCATGTCGGCGCTGGCGGGGCTGCTGATGCTCATCGGCTTCCGGGCCATCAAGCCCGCGGATCTGCAGTCGGTGTGGAAGACGGGCGCGGTCCAGAAGGTCGTCCTGGCAGTCACGTTCGCGCTGACCATGGTGGTGCCCCTGCAGTACGCGGTGTTGGTCGGCGTGGGCGTCTCGGTCGTACTCCACGTGGTCCGACAGTCCAACCAGGTCACCGTCCGCCGCCGGGTCTTCGACCCCGACGGCCATCTCGTCGAGGTGGATCCGCCTGCGGAGCTGCCCGCCGGCGAGGTCGTCGTGCTGCAGCCGTACGGGAGCCTGTTCTTCGCTGCCGCCCCCGTGTTCGAGGCGACCCTTCCGGCTGTCGGGGAGGCGTCGTCCAACTCGGTGGTGCTCTTGCGGCTGCGAGGCCGCAGCGACCTGGGGACGACGTTCATGGACGTCCTGTACCGGTACGCCCAGGCGCTGGCGGCGGTGGGCAGCAAGCTGGTGATCGTGTCGGCCAACGAGCGCATCATCGAGCAGCTCACCGTCACGGGGATCACCGAGGTGATCGGCGCCGAGAACGTGTACCCGGGCGACGAACGGGTCGGCGCCACCGTCGGGCGCGCCTACGCCGACGCCCTCTCGTGGGTCGAGGCCCACCGCTGACCGGCGTCGCCGCGCGTCGTCACGGTGCGGCCGCGGCCCGCCGGGGGGACACGCCAGGGCGGGTCCGTGCGGGCCCCTCCAGCAGGACCCGGGTCAGGTCCGCGACCGCCGACTCGATCCCGTCACGGTCCGACAGCCCGAACGTCTCCCGGAGGTGGTCGCCCCAGATGACCGAGCCGAGCGCCAGCGCGGCGGCGGTCGCCACCGCGACGCGCGGATCGGACGGGTCTGCGGGGCCCGACCCGGCCGGCACGTTGCCGTAGGTGCCCAGCAGCCGGCGCAACACGGGGAACTCCTCGCGGACCCTCGCGATCTCGACGTCGTCCACGAGTGTCCGGGCGATCAGGCGGGGTGCAGGTGACCCGTGGTGGATCAGGTGGATCACGGCGTCGAGGTCGAACCCTTCGTGCGCGAGCGCACCGGGGAACAGGCCCGAGCTGCCCTGTTCGATGGCCGCCGCGAGGAGCGCCTCCTTGGATCCGAAGTGCCGGTAGATGAGCCCCTGGTTCACTCCTGCGTGCCGGGCGATGTCACGCACCGACACCGACGCCGGTCCCTGCTCGGCGAACAGCGCGATCGCAGCCCCGAGGAGCGCGTCGCGCGCGGAAGCGGTTGGCTCCCCGCGTGGTCCCGTGATGGACCCGCGGGCGGCGAGGTTGCGGGCGACCAGCTTCGGATCCGTCGAACCGGCGAGGCTCATGACGCGGTCGGCGGCGGCGGCGACGGCGAGGTCGCGCCGTCGGGCGCCGACCCGACCGAGTCGGGTCGCCGAGACCAGGAAGCCCTCGAACGTCAACCAGCCGAGCAACAGGCTCGACGCTGCGTAGGCGCAGAGGCGGGCGCGGCGATCGGGGCCCCGACGGCCGGAACGGGGCCGAGCGCACGTCGCCGAGAGGGCTCGCTCTGCATGGAGGCACGCGGGGAAGCCCGTCGGCCGCAGGTCACCGAGCGCACAGCGCACCAGGAGCTGCACGCACGATCGGTCGTCGCGGGCCGCTGACAGCAGCCCGAACAACGGGTCTGCGGCGGTCGCCTCCACGCCGACGACGGTGCTGGACACCTGGTCCGCGAGCCGATCCGAGACCGCGGCGACGAGTCCGTCCTTGGAGCCGAAGTAGCGGGCGACCAGCGCGTGCGTGCACCCCGCGTCCCGGGCCACGTCGCGCAGGGACGCTCCGTCAGGGCCGGTTCGGGCGAAGAGGGCCCGAGCGGCGTCGAGGATCGCCGCCTCACTGGAGGCTCGCCGCTGGTCACGCAGACGAATCGTCACGGCAATGATGCGCTAGTGTAGTCGTTTGGAAACCCAACGATCGCGGCGGCCGAGAGCGGAGATCGGTCGCCCGTCCCCGTCGAGGAGCCTGCCATGAGCGCACCGACAGCGACCGCAGCGACGCGAGCGGCGATCGACGCGATGGCGGCGTCGTTGCCGACGCACGATCGTCAGGACTTCGAGGACGCGACCCGGGGGTTCGTGGGGCGGGCCGACCAGCGCCAGGTGACCGCGAACGACGGCCGGGTGGTCTGGGATCTCGACGCCTACGAGTTCCTCCGGGGCGCCGAGGCGCCGGACACCGCCAACCCGAGCCTGTGGCGGCAGGGGCAGCTGCTGATCGAGGACGGCCTGTTCGAGGTGGTGCCCGGCATCTACCAGCTCCGGGGCTTCGACCTGTCCGTGATGAGCGTCATCGAGGGTGACTCCGGCGTCATCGTGATCGACCCGCTGATCAGCTCCGAGACCGCAGCGGCGGCGTTCGCCCTGTACACCGAGCACCGCGGCGAGCGACCCGTGCGGGCGATGATCTACACGCACTCCCACGTCGACCACTTCGGGGGGGTGAAGGGGATCATCACCCAGGAGCAGGTCGACCGCGGCGAGGTCCAGGTGATCGCCCCGGAGGGCTTCCTGCACCATGCGATCGCCGAGAACGTCTTCGCCGGCACGGCGATGACGCGGCGCGCCGGGTACATGTACGGCGCTGCACTGGAGCGCGGTCCGGCCGGCCAGATCGGGGCCGGCCTGGGCCAGACGACCTCCACCGGGGAGATCACGCTCATCCGCCCGACGATCGACATCACCCACACCGGCGAGGTGCTCACCGTCGACGGGGTCGAGATCGTCTTCCAGGTCACGCCGGGGACCGAGGCACCCGCGGAGATGAACTTCTACTTCCCGCAGCACCGGGCCCTGTGCACGGCGGAGAACACGTCGCACACGCTCCACAACATCTTGACCATCCGGGGCGCACTGGTCCGTGACGCCCATGCGTGGGCCCACTACCTGACCGAGACGATCGACCTGTGGGGTGACGAGCTCGACGTGGTGTTCGCGTCCCACCACTGGCCGACCTGGGGCAGGGAGCGGGCCGTGGAGTTCCTGGCCATGCAGCGCGACATGTACCTGTACCTGCACGACCAGACGCTGCGGATGATGAACCAGGGCTTCACGGGTGCCGAGATCGCCGAGGTCCTCGAGATGCCACCGGCACTGGAGCAGCAGTGGCACACCCACGGCTACTACGGCTCGGTCAGCCACAACGTCAAGGCGATCTACCAGCGCTACATGGGCTGGTACGACGCCAACCCGGCCAACCTGTGGCCGCACCCTCCCGAGGCGGTGGCGACCCGGTACGTGCAGGCGATGGGTGGCCGCGACGGCGCGTTGGCCGTGGCCCGCCGGGCCCGGGACGACGGTGACTACAGGTGGTGCGCCGAGGTCGGCAAGCACCTCGTGTTCGCTGACGGCTCCGACGCCGACGCCCGAGCGCTGCTCGCCGATGCCCTCGAGCAGCTGGGCTTCGGGGCAGAGTGCGGCACGTGGCGCAACGCCTTCCTGGCGGGGGCGACGGAGCTGCGGTCGGGGAGCTTCGGTACGCCGGTGTCGACCTCGGCGGACATGCTCACCGCACTGACCGTGGAGCAGGTGCTGGACAGCGTCGCCATCCGCATCGACGGGCCCCGCGCATGGGACGAGCGACTGCAGATCGCCTGGCGCGTCACCGACGAGGACACCAGCTACCTGATCGAGCTGCGCAACGGCGCCCTCCACCAACGCACCGTCACCGTCGTGCCCGACGACGTCACCACGTTCACGCTCACCCGACCCGCGCTCATCGGGCTCGTCACCGGCACCCTCGACATCGGTGCAGCCATGGGAGACGGCACCGTGCAGGTCGACGGCGACCCGGCGGTGCTCGCACGGCTGGTCGCCCTCCTCGGATCCGTCGACCCCGACTTCGACATCGTGACCCCCTGACAGCAGGGCCTGCGCTCGGAGCGGATGCGCCACGGTGAGCGACGTCGACCCGGTACCCGAACGGATGGGCAGGGCGGCGACGGGTCTCCAGCGCCTCGAGCGGGTGTCGTGGCGGTCGGTGCTCCAGGTCGTCCTCCTCGTCCTGGCGGTGTCCGTCCTGGTCAACAAGATCGCCGGGCTCGACCTCGACGAGGTCGCCGACGAGCTGCGCGACGCATCCTGGTCGCTGGTCGGCCTGGCGTTCGTGGTCGCGCAGGCGCCGCGGCTCACCCAGACGCTGTCCACCCTCGGCGCCGCGCCGCGACCGCTTCCCGCGCGGCCCGTGTACCTGCTCCAGCTCGCGCAGGGCTACGTCGGCCTCGCCGTTCCGACCAGCGCCGCTCGCGTAGCCATGAACATCCGGTTCTTCCAGAAGCAGGGGTTCAGCTCGGGTGCAGCGCTCGCCATCGGCGGCCTCGACGGCTTCGCCGGCTTCCTCGTCGAGGCAGGGCTGTTGGCCGGGCTGATCGCACTGACCCCGCAGACCCTCCACTTCGACGTGGACGCGCCCTCGCTGCCTCAGTGGCGCACCATCCTCGCCATCCTGATCGCGCTGGCAGCAGTCGTCGCGGTCGTCTCGATCCTGCTGCCTGGCCGCCGACGCGAGATGGTCGCGTGGGCCAAGGACCTCCTGGCCGACGGTCGCGGTGCTCTGCGGGAGCTGGGCTCGCCCCGCCGACTCCTGCTCCTGCTGGGAGGGAACCTTGCATCCATCGTCTTGTTCTCCTCCGCTCTGGGACTGTTCGCCGCGGCTCTCGGAACCACCGTGTCGTTCAGCGACCTGGTGGTCATCGTCGTCAGCGTGTCGCTGCTCGCCGGCCTGCTCCCGGTCCCCGGCGGGATCGGCGTCGTCGAGACCGGACTCACCCTCGGTCTCGTCGCCGCCGGCATGCCGGAGGGACCCGCCTTCGCCGCCGTCATCCTCTACCGGATGTCGACCTTCTACGTCCCGCCGCTGTGGGGATATGCAGCCTTCCGGTGGCTCGAAGGCAACCGCTTCCTGTGACCGCCCGTCGACAAGGGAGTGATCGTCGAGCGGGAAACCGCACCTCCGCGCAGCCGACGTCCGCGCGGCCCCATCGTCGAGATGCGGCCCGCCGCCGCAGCGATGGCCGCGGTCCACCGCCCGAGCCTCGCCGCGCTGCCACCTCGGTGAAGGTGGCCGTCAGGCGCGAGTGAGCATCAGAACGACCATGCCACCTTCGAGAGCGTGTCAGGCCGGTAGCAGCAGTAGGTGCCGGTGTGGACGCAGTTGTCGAGGTGGGCTGCCAGTGCCGGGCTGTGCTCGGCCAGCCGGGCGATCGCGTAGCGGACGGTGCGGGCGACGGCCATCCGGGCTCGCTCGGCGTCACTGCCCACGGTCCGGAGCCGACCACCGAGTCCGACGGCGCGGGTCAGCTCGGCGATCAGGTAGTTGCGGTCGCGCTCCGCGAGCTCGGCGCGAGCCGGGTCGTTGCACCGCACAGCATCCTCGATGTCCTCGTCGACCTCGGCCAGCCGGCGTCGGTAGGCCCGGCGTGCGTCGTCGTCCAGCACCGGTAGGCGCCCCCCACCGGGTCCCCCCATCTCGGCCGTGCCGACGACCTCGGTCGTTCCGGTGGGCAAGGTGCCCTGCTCGACGGCGACGAGGTCGAGGACGTGGAACTCCCGCTCGGGGTCTGCCAGCAGCCGGGCGAGGTAGCGGAAGCCCTTCAGATCGCGCAAGACGGCGGTCCGACCCGCGAACGAGACGGTGCGCGTGTCGCCGTCGCGGTGGAACGTCGCCGGACCGGGCGCTCGCTCATCGCTCGTCGCGTGGCGGGTCCCCTCGGAGGGGCCGTCGCCGTCGAGGAGCGCTCGGGCCTCCGCCGCCCACCGCTCCGCGCCGTACTCCTCGAACGCCGCGGCGGCCGCCTTCCTCTCCAACCGGGTGGTGGCGTGGCTGCCGGACCGGGCGTGGGCCTCCGCGAGCACCATCCGAGCGACGGCGGTCTCGTACGGGGCTCCGATGCCCGCCCAGCCGGACACGGCGGCCGCGCTCGCCGCGACGGCGTGGTCGAGGTCGCCGGCGAGCAGCGCCGTGCGCGCCTCGGCCAGCGTCGCGGAGGCGACGAGCCAGGGGCTCTCGTAACAACCCGCGATCGCCGCGAGGGACTCGCTGGCCCGTCGAGCCGTGTCGATGTCGCCGGCCGCCGCGGCGATCTCCA
The DNA here is from genome assembly GCA_016716005.1 of Acidimicrobiales bacterium. Lineage (NCBI taxonomy): Bacteria > Bacillati > Actinomycetota > Acidimicrobiia > Acidimicrobiales > Acidimicrobiales bacterium. The sequence goes on along the minus strand of JADJXE010000001.1, from coordinate 1,594,086 downwards.
CCTGGGCCTCGAAGAGCGGGGCGAGGGTCAGGTCGCCGAACGGGGGTCGCTCCTTCGACGGTGCCTGGAAGGGGTGGGCGATGGCGTCATCGATCAAGGTTGTCGCCTCTGCCACGTCCCCCTGCGCCAGGCGGAGGAGGGCCAACCCGGGATGAGGGCACCACACGTGCGCGTGCGCGGCGAGGAACGCCTCCTCCGCTCCCTCGAGGTCGCCCTTGCGGAGCCGGATGTTGCCCAGCTCGGCGAGCGGCCAGCCGAACTCCCGGCGCATCCACGGTCGGAGGTCGTCGCAGGCCTTCAGGGCCTCGTCCTCGGCCTCGGCGCAGGGGCCCGACACCCGCAGGATCTCGGCTCGATGGACCCGACAGCGCCCGTGGAGCCCACCGAAGGCCGCGCCGTGCCGCCAGCGCTCCATCGCGTCGGTCCACTCGGAGGCCATGTCGTGCAGGGCCAGGCCCTGTGCCGCACAGACCAGCTCGCAGAGCATCATCCCGGTCGTGAGCGGGTCGACGCTGCCCGACATGAGCAGGACACCGACCTCGTCGAGCTGCTCGAGGCCCTCGCCCACCCGGCCCTCCAGGATCGTGATCCGCGCACCGGCCGTGCGTCCGATGACCTCCGCGGCTTGGTTCCCCGTTCGCTGGCCGAGGGCGATGGCCAGGTCGGCGTGCCGGCGTGCGGCCGCCATGTCACCGCACATGAACCGCTCGTAGGTGCGAACCGCGGCGATCACGGCGTGCTCGGAACGCTCGTCGTGGTCCTCGAGCAGTCGCTCCGCCCGTCGGAGCCAGCCACGGACCGGTGCCATCAGCCCCGTGTCGATCATGAGGAACATGGCGATCATCGCGGCAGCCCGAGCCGCTCCTGCTGGGTCGCCGGACTCGCGCAGCAGGGTGTGCTGCTCCTCCCAGGCCGCGATCGACGCCTCGAAGTCGCCGTGTCCGTACGCCGCCTGGGAGCGCAACTCCAGCATCGCCGGCGTCTTTGCGGCATCGCCGGCGGCCTCGAGCAGCTCGAGCGCCTCCGACCACTGGCGTCGCTCGATCGCCGCCGCGACCTGCGCGCCATGACCGGTCATCGTCTCATTGTGACAGTGATCCTCACGCCTTCCCCGTGAGGGCCTCACCGAGGAAGCCGGATCCACGGATCCCACCTGCTCGAACCCGGCCCCTTCCCACCCGACCACAGAGGAGACACCCGTGCACATCGCGAAGAACGACATCCCAGTGAGGGTCGAAGCCCCCGGAGCCGTCGCCCGCCAGCTCCCCGACTTCGGAGTCGCCGAAGGCGTCATCGGCGCCGAGTACTTCAGCCTCGGCGCCGGCACCGATCTCGCACCGCTGCTGGCGGGCCTCGATGGCGACGCGTGCCATGCGCCCCACTGGGGCTACGTGATCCAAGGCGTCGTCGTCGTCACCTACACCGATGGGACCACGGAGCGCTGCACCACGGGCGACCTGTTCCACTGGCAGGCCGGACACAGCGTGCGCGTCGAGGAGGATGCCGAGCTGATCCTGTTCAGCCCGCAGGTGAGCCACGGCGCCGTGCTGGACCACATCGCGGCCAAGCTGGTCGGCGGGTGATGAAGAACTCGTAGGCGTAGTAGTCGCTGTAGCGGTCGTGCATGTCGGCTTCGGCGTCGAGCTGGTCGAGCACGGCGAGTGCACCAGGATCGGAGGCGTGGACGTGTCGCAGCCCGCGGACGCGTGCCTGGAGCGGCGTGTAGAAGTCGTGCCACCAGGCGTCGTCGGGCAGCGTGAAGTGGTCGACGAGCTCAAGCCCGCTGCCGGCGACGACGGCCACGACACGGTCGACCGCCCCCATCGCGGGGTAGTCGATCTCGAAGCTCGCCCGGACCGCTGCCGGGGGATCGTCGCGTCGCCACACCGCGTCCGTGAACGCCAGGTAGCCGCCCGGGCGCAGGAGATCACGGCACACCCGGAGGGCGGCGTCGAGGCCGATCTGGTACAGCGCACCCTCGGACCAGACGAGGTCGAAGCTCGCGGGCCGTAGCCCCGTGGCCGCGATGTCGGCGAGGAGGGGATGGATGCGGCGGGCCAGCCCGCGCTCGGCGGCCGCGAGCGCGAGCCGATCGAGGAACGGGGCGTGGTTGTCGACGGCGACGATCGACGCGCCGGTGAGCTCGGCGAGATGCAGGGTCTGGGCGCCGACGCCGCAGCCCAGGTCCACGATGGAGGGTGCCACAGGTAGGCCGTCGCACGACGCGAGGGCACGCGCGGTGCTGGCTCGATCTCCGGGTCCCTGGCGTGGCAGGGCCTCGAACACCTCGAAGAAGACCTCCCCGTACAGCGGCGTCGGTTCGGTCACCTCGCGTCACCACCCACGCCCGACCCGTCCCGATTCCCCTCGAAAGGTGCGAGCACCGGTACCCGCACTCGGGCTACGGTTGCATCGACAGCCGTCGATGAGAGGTCACCCACCGAACATCGATGAGTGTCAATGGGTGGTGTGGGTGCCTGCCGACGGGAGCGTCCCATGTCGACGAAGGTGCGGTCGACCGGAGGGTGCTGCAGCCCGTTGACCTCCGGTGCGCTCGACGAGGTCGCCGCCACCGACATGGCGGACGCGCTGAAGGTGCTGGCCGACCCGGCCCGGCTGCGCCTGCTGTCGCTGGTCGCATCGTCCTCGACGGGTGAGGCGTGCGCCTGTGATCTGGTCGAACCGCTGGGACGGTCCCAGCCGACCGTGTCGCACCACCTGTCGATGCTCGTCGACGCGGGGTTCCTGTCGAGGGAGAAGCGGGGCAGATGGGCGTGGTACCGGATCGTGCCGGAGCGCCTGGAGGCGCTGCGGGCCGCGCTCGCCCCGTGACGACCGGGTTGCCCCGTCACGGCCGGGTCGGCCGGGTCGGACGTGACGGAGCCCGGGTCATGAGCCTGGGTCATGGCGGTGTGATCCCCAACGAGCCCATCAGGTCCTCGACGCGGCGGCGGATGTCATCACGGATCGCTCGGACAGCGGCGACGTCCTGGCCGGCGGGGTCGTCGAGCTCCCAGTCCTCGTAGCGCTTCCCCGGGTAGAGGGGGCAGGCGTCGCCGCAGCCCATGGTGATGACGACGTCGGCGGCGCGGACCACCTCGTCGGTCCACGGCTTGGGGAACTCCGTGGTGATGTCGACACCGACCTCGGCCATGGCCGCGACGGCTGCGGCGTTGATCTCCGAAGCGGGTTCCGAACCGGCCGAGTAGACGGTCACCCGGTCACCGGCGAGGTGCCGCAACCAGCCGGATGCCATCTGTGACCGTCCGGCGTTGTGCACGCACAGGAACAGTACGCCAGGGGTGGTGGACGGCAGGGAGCCCTCGAACCTACCGAGCGCGTTCAGGCGTTCGCGGGCGAACCGCTCGGCGAGCACCGGGAGGAACGTCGTGACCTTCGCGGTGGGGACGAGACGCTCGAGCGAATCGACGACGAACCGTTCGATGGTCTCGGGCCCGAACGTCCCGGCGAACTGCCCCTGCAGCCGGGTGCTCACGCTGCGGACGAGGTTCTGCTGGTCGAGGGGGAGCGGCTCGATGTCGGACGGGCTCATGGCGTGTCTCCTGTGGTCAGGCCGAGGCGGGGACGAGCCCGGTCGTGGCCTCGACCACGGCCGGGTTGATGGTGTCGGCGGGAGCGGTGTCAGACACCGGGGGGCTCCGAGTGGTCGTGCGGGTAGAAGAGGCGGACGAGCCCGAAGGCGAGGACGGCGCCGACGAGCTGCATGACGATGAACATCGGCGCCGACGAGGGGGCGATGCCGGCGAACGTGTCGGACAGGGTGCGGGCGACGGTGACGGCGGGGTTGGCGAAGCTGGTCGACGACGTGAACCAGTACGCCCCGCCGATCCAGGCGCCCACCGCGAACGGCACGGCCCTCCCCCGTCCGGTGCGGACACAACCCTGGATGACCAGCAGCAGCCCGACCGTGGCGACGACCTCGGAGAGCCACAGCGCCGGCGATGACCGGTCCTTGGTGGAGAGCTCGACGGCGGGGAGCTCGAACATGAGGTTGGCGACCGTCGCGCCGACACAGCCGCCGAGCACCTGGGCGCCGACGTAGAGGAACGTGTCACGAGTGGTCGTCGTGCCGAGGAGCCGGTCGACGAGCGTCACGACGGGGTTGAAGTGCGCGCCGGACACCGCGCCGAACATCAGGATCAACCCGACGAGCGCTCCGGCGGTGGCCGCCGCGTTCTCCAGCAGCTGCAGGCCCACGTCGGTCGGTGACAGTCGCGACGCCATGATCCCCGAGCCGACCACGGCGATGACCAGGAACGCCGTGCCGAGCGCCTCGGCGGCCAGCCGGTGGGTCAGGTCGAGTCGGAGCTCACCGGTGCCGGTCTCGACCTCGACGGCGAGCTCGCTGTCGGATGGGTGCAGCGGGTCCTCGATCACGACGCCAGCTCCACGTCGTCGAGCACCGACCGGATCCGCTCCCGCAGCTCCGCGAGCACGCTGTCGAAGGCCGCCTCGGTACCGACCGGAACGGGGTCGGGGATCGACCAGTGCAGCCAGACCCCCTCGGTGTCGAGCTCCTCGTGGGCCCGATCACAGACCGTGACCACCATCGCCGGGAGCTGCTCGCCCAGCGTCAGCTTCCGTGGCACGGCGCTCGACAGGTCGAGGCCGGCCCGTCGCGCTGCCGCCACCGCTCCGGGGTGGACGCGCTCGGCCGGATGGGTGCCGGCCGACGCGGCCCGCGACCCGGCCAGCTCTGTCCACAGCGCTGCCGCCAGCTGGCTCCGGGCCGAGTTCGCCGAGCACACGAAGAGCGCCTCCCCGGCGGGGACCTCTCGCCCCGGAGCGAGGCCCCTGAGCCGGTGACGCAGGAGGTGGACGTACCGGCGACGGCCGTCACCGCTCGAGCGCGACCGATTGACCAGCCCGACACGCTCCAGCACGTCCAAGTGGTGGGCCAGGAGGTTCGACTCGACGTCGACGAGGCGCCGCAGCTCCACCGGAGCGCGATCGGACACCGCCAACTCATCGACGATCGCCAACCGGACCGGATCCCCCAGGGCTGCGTGGAGCGCCGCCCGCTCCTGGAGTGACGTCTCGGACCGCACGCCCCACACCTTGTCACTCAGGAACTATTGAGTCAAAGAGATGGGAGCAAAGATCGACCGGGTCGGGCGTGGACGACGGTCGGGTCGGCCCGGTCGGCCGGGTCGCTCGGCTCGGGCGGGTCGACCGGTCGGCCGCCCGGGGAGCGATCAGGCGGGCGGGTCGAGGAGCAGGTGCAGGGCGTCGAGCAGCAGCCGGCGGGTCCGGTCGACCGAGGCGCCGCGGTGGAGGCGGTAGTGGTCCAGGCCCTCGAACTGGCAGAGCGCGTCCACGGCGGCGGCGACGGCCCGCCGGCGCCGAGCCGGCAGGGCGCGCAGCTCGGGGGCGAAGTGCTCGTCGACCTGCTCCCGGAGGCGGGCACGGGTCAGCTCGACCTGCTCGCGCACGAGGTCGCTGGTCTCGGACCTCCGCCGGGCCGCGCGCGACGCGGCGGCGACGGCCTCGTAGAGGGTGACCCGGGCCTGCACGAAGCGCTCGATGCGCCCGTCGAGGTCGCCCTGGGCCATGGCGTGGATGAGCGTGAGGGGCCGCACGCTCTCGAAGTGGCGGTCGATCGCCTCCCTGAGCAACTCGGTGCGGTCGTCGAAGTACCGGTACACCGAGCGCGGCGACAGGCCGCAGCGGGCCGCCACCTCGTCCAGGTCGGGGTCGAGCACGCCCTCGGAGAACATCTCGATCGCCGCGTCGATGACCGCCATCCGGTTGCGGTCGCGACGGGCGACGCGACCGTCGACGGCAGGTGCCGTCGACGGCGACGCCGGCGCAGGGGCAGCGCGGGGTCCGGTGCCGGCGGTCCGTCCCGCCGGCACCATGTCGTCTCGCCTCCGTCCGTCTCGGGCCCGGCCGTCGTCAGGCGCGGGCGATGACCTCGTCGCCGTAGCGGGCCAGGTCGTCCGACGGGTTGCCCCAGAACACGAACGACGGGACGATGACCCGGTCGACGCCGAGGTCGGCGAGGGCCTTCACCTCGTCGAGCGCGCCGGGGCCGAAGGCGCCGTTGCCGCCGGTGCTCATCTCGATGGCGTCGGGATCGCGGCCCTCCTCGCGGGCCGTGGCGCGCGCGAGGTCGAACAGCTCGGCCAGGCGCTCGTGGCTGCCGGACGCCGGGAAGAACCCGTCGCCCAGCCGACCGGCGCGCTTCGCGGCGACGGGCGTGTGACCGCCGACATGCACCGGGACCGTGCCGTTGGCCGGCCGCGGCCGCACGATGCAGTTGCGGAACGACACGAACTCGCTCTCGTAGCTGGCCTGCTCCTCGGTCCACAGCGCCCGGAGCGCGGCCACGTTGTCGTCGGTGCGGCGGCCCCGCTCGCCGAAGGGGACGCCGATGGCGTCGAACTCCTCGGCGAGCCAGCCCGAGCCGATGCCGAGCAGCAGTCGACCGCCAGAGAGGTGGTCCAGCGTGGCCAGCTCCTTGGCCAGCACCACCGGGTTGCGCTGGGGCAGGATCAGCACGCCCGTGCCCAGCTTCAGCGTGGTCGTGACCGAGGCGAGGTAGGCGAGCCACACGAGGGGGTCCGGGATCGGCGAGTCCTCCGGGCCGGGCATGCGGCCCGAGCGGTCGTAGGGGTAGGTGGACACGTAGCCGGCGGGCACGACGACGTGCTCGACCGTCCACACCGACTCGAAGCCGGCCTCCTCGGCGGCCCGGGCGAACTCGACGGCCTGCCCGGGCTCCGCGAACGGGCCGACGTTGGCGAAGGCGATGCCGAACCTCACGTGGTGCTCCTCTCGTCGGTGGCGGCGGGGTCCGCCATCGTGCAGATGAACCCGAGGCGGGGGTCGGCCCGGCCGTCGAGCAGCGCGAGGTAGGCGGCCTCGACGGCCTCGGGGCCGGCGCCGTGGCGGAACTCGATCCACGAGCCGACCCAGCCGGCGTAGCGGTCCCAGGCCTCGCCGACGCGCGCGTCGAGACCCGCCTGGCCCCACTCTCGGGTCCGCTTCGCGATCTGGGCGGGGGCGAAGAAGAACCGGGGCTCGGGCCCGGCCAGCGGCGCATCCACCTCGGCCCGGTGGTCCCAGTGGGTGCTGCCGACGATCATCGAGTGAGCCAGAAGGTCGGCCAGCCGGGCGTGGACGGCGTGCAGCACGTCGTGGTCGCCGGCGACGTCGACGTACACCGACGACACCTGCGGCAGGCCGCCGGCGTCGGCGTAGGTGCGGACCTCGTCGTACACCCCGAGGCCCTCGACGAACTCGACGTTGCCCGGTGAGGTGAGCCCCACGACCCGGGCTGCGGCGCGGGCGTGGGCGAGGAACGCCACCCCGATCGACGTCTTGCTCGACGCGCTCGAGATCACGACCTGCTCGGCGCCGAAGCCGTCGTTGTCGACGAGGAAGTCGTCGACGAGGAAGGAGGTGAAGAGCAGCGGGAAGAGCAGCATCTGGTGGTCTTCCCGGTCGGGCCGGTGCACCGCGTCGGTGGCGGTGCGGAGGTAGCGGTTGTAGGCGCCGGCCATGGCGCCGCGGTGCTCGGCGACGTCGGTGAAGCCTCGCTCGTCGACCCGTCCCGGCGTGAGGGTCAGCGTCGTGGACATGGGGAAGAACCCGAACAGCCGCTCTCCCACCGCCACCTCGTCGCAGGCCGAGTCGACGACCTCGGCGAAGCCCCAGACCGGGATGCGGCCCCAGGTCGCGGCCTCGTCGGCCGTCGCCGGGAAGAAGTCCCAGTAGCGCAGGGCGTCGCCGAACACGGCGTAGGTGATGTTGTTGGACGAGAGCGAGAAGGCCTCGACCCGCACCCGGACGTCGCCTTGGGCCAGGTCGCCCTCGTCGCCGTCGACGACTCGAACCCGGTGCAGGTCGGCCCGGTCGACCTCGAGGTCCATGGTTCCTCCCGACTGCGGCTCTCCGGCTCCTGTGCCGGCCACCCCCCGCCGCACACAATTGACAATGCTACTGACAATACATACGATCCGCAAGTGCCGAGGCGTCGAGCCCTCGCCCTCGTCGTGCTGCTCGTGGCTGCCGCAGCCTGTTCCCGTCAGGAGGACGCAGTGACCGGATCCGCCGACCCGGCGAACGGAGGGGCCGCCTCCTCTGCCCCGGGCACGGCGCCGCCCGGCCGCACCGCCGACGCCATCCCGGTGGCCCACACCCCGCCCGGCGGCTACGGCGACACCATGCCGCCGCCGGTGCTGGCCGACTGCACCGAGCCCCTGGCGGCCGGCGCGCCCGACCTGCGGGGGACGTGGCGGGTCGTCGAGGTCGGGGTCGGGGCCCGGGGCGCCGTCGACCCCGCTCACCCGGCTCTCGGGCTGGTCCAGCGCATCGAGCAGTGCGGCGACCGCCTCGTCGTCACCGCCGGTGGCATCGTGCACGACATGCGCTGCGACGGCACCGAGGCCAACGGCGTGCACGACGTCGCCGAGCGGGACAAGACCACCCCGATCACCGTGGTGGCCACCTACGAGGACGGCGTCCACGTGCTGCGGCCGGTGGGCATCCCGGTGGAGGTCACCCGCCGGCGCGACGGCGACGACGTGCTCTGGACCTACCTCGGCTTCACCGCCCGCCTCGAGCAGGTGGCCCCGGCCGAGTCCGATCCCCCACCCCGGCCGCCTCGGTCGACCCCGAGCACCACCCCGAGCACCCCCCCGAGCACCCAGGAGCCCTGACATGTCCGAACCCACTCGACGGGTGGCCCTCGTCGCCAACGGCAGCTTCTACGTCGGCCCCGACCTGGCCCGTGGCCTGGCGGCCCGCGGCCACGACCTGGTGCTGGGCGACCCGAGACCAGAGCTGGTGGCCGAGCTCGAGTCCGCCGGTGCCGCCGTGGAGGCCGTCTCCGGCGTCGTCGACCTGGCCGAGCCCGACGCGGCCGGCCGCCTCGTCGCCGCCGGGCTGGACCGCTTCGGACGCATCGACGCGGCAGCCGCGTTCACCGGCGTCATCGTGACCGGCCGCTTCGTCAACTCGACGATCGAGGACCTGCGCTCGGTCGAACGGTCCTGCCTCGAGGCGCCGTACCACTTCCTCAAGGCGGTGATCCCTCCGATGATCGAGCGGGGCGACGGCCAGGTCCTGGTGATCACCAGCGCTTCCGGCGCCCGCCCCACACCGGGCGCGCCGCTGTACTCGGCCGTGCGCGCCGGTGCCACCATGCTGGCCCGCAACGTGGCCGACGAGGTGGCCCGCCACGGGATCCAGGTCAATGCCGTCGGGACCAACTTCATGGACTTCCCGGAGTTCCTGAGGGCCAGCGGCGCCACCGACCCGGCGGTGCGGGCCAAGCTCGAGTCCCGCGTGCCCCTCGGCCGGCTGGGCACCATGCAGGAGTTCGCCGCCTTCTGCCTGCCCTTCGTCGACGGCACCAGCCGCTTCACCACCGGCCAGTTCGTCGCCTACGCCGGCGGCTGGGCCTGACCCCGGCAGTCCGGCCACGCCGGGTCGCCACCGTGGCGGTTGCCGCCAGGCTGCCGCTCGCCGCGGAGGCATCGACGCACGGCTCGGGGCCGGCGCTCCACCGCGGCTCGCCCGAGCCCGTCGGGGTGTTCCGCATCAAGTCCATCGGCGGCCACCCGGCCGTGCGCGAGGTGTGGAACCACCTGTTCGGCACCTGGATGCCCGAGGTCGACCTCGTCAAGGCCCTGGTCGGCATGGACCCCGACGCCGTCGACCTCACCCCGCGGCAGGCCCGGGCCAAGGTCGAGGAGGCGGGCGGCGAGCTCGACCCGAGCTGGGACCCCGACCCGCCCGAAGCGGAGTGGATGTGACCGAGGACGCCGGCACGCCAGAGCCGCGGGACGACCCGACGAGGACGCCCGGACAGCCGGACGTTGAGGACATCGTCAGGCAGGCCGCCGACGGGGAGATCACCGCGGAGGAGATGGTCGCCTGGCTGGGCGACCGCTACGTCTACGCCGAACGCTACGCCCACCGCAAGGGCCGCGAGGCCGAGTTCGAGGCCCGCCGCTGGCTGGGCGAGGAGGACATGGAGGCCGGTAGGCCCCAGTCGGTGGACGCCGTCGAGGAGGCCTACGCCTTCGGGAAGATCACCAAGGACCAGCACCGGGAGATCGTGGGGCGCTGGACCGTCCGCCGGGCCGCAGGGGGAACGCTGCAGTAGCCGGATCCATCCGGCTCGGCGACCGAGGAGGACGTCTCCGCACAACGGCACCACCTCGACGCGCTCCTGGCCATCGTCATCCTCGCCCCGCACAACCTGTCGGTGGTCGCCCGCCGGCCACCACGGGGCCGCGGCCTCTCAGCTCGCGGCGCCGGCTGCTGCGTCCAGCAGGCTCGCGAGCCCGCGGTCGAGGCCGAGGACGAGAGGGTCGAGGTCGCTCGCTCCGTCCCGGTCGCCGGTGACACCGAGGTGGAGGGTGCCGCAGTAGGACCAGATCGCGATCGCGATGCGTATGCGTCCGGCGATCGGTGCAAAGGGGTACGCCTCGAGCATCCGACGGCCGCAGAGATACAGCGGGAGCTGGGGGCCGGGCACGTTCGTCGCGATGGTCTCGAGGTTCTGCTGGGCGCGGACCACCGCTCGCGCGACGACTGCGGCGATCGCGTGAGGGGTGAAGTCGCCGGTGTGCAGCAGGACGGTCGAGGCGTCGGTCTCGTGCGAGACCTTCAAGGCGTCCAGGTGCCTGCGGACCGCCGTGTACGTGGCGAGGGGGTCGTCGATGCCGACCGGGAGGAGCGCGTGGGTGACGGCGACGCGATTGTCGAGGCGTCCGTGCTCGTCGGGGGCTCGCATCGACACGGGAACGAGTGCCATGACGGTGCGGCCGCCGAGCGTCTCGCCGCGTGCGCGGAGCAGCTCGCGGAACCCCTGCGCGATCGCGGCGAGCACGACGTCGTTCACGGTGCCGCCGAAGGCGTGCCGGATGGCTGCAGCATCGGCGAGCGAGACCCGCGTGCGCGCCCACCGGCGCCGAGGTCCGATCGGACCCGTGAGTGGCGAGTCGCGACGACTCGGTTGGAACCACAGCCCTCTTGCGCCGGTCACGACGTCGCGCAGGCGGTTCCACGTCGTGCGGACGTGGAAGAGCATCCTGAGGAAGTGGCGGGTGTGGGCCCAGGCGGACCTGGCTGCGGCAGCTGCGCTGAATCGAGCGAGCTCGATCCGCGACGGCTCGCGAGCGGGCGCCCATGCGTCGGGAGGCGGGCGTTCGACGTCGGGCGCACGATCCATCATCGCGGCGAGCAGGTCGGTGCCGGCGATCCCGTCGACCATGCAGTGGTGCACCTTGGAGACGATCGCCCAGCGATCGTGGTCGAGACCTCCGACGACCCACATCTCCCAGAGCGCTCGGTCGCGGCGGAGGGGCCGGGCCATCACCTCCTCGACGAGCTGCTCGAGCGCGAGAGGGCGCTCGGGCGGCAGCGAGGCGTGGTGCAGGTGGTCGTCGAGGTCGAAGCCGACGTCGTCGATCCACACCGGTCGCGTGACACGTCGCGGTGCCTCGCGGACGCGCTGGCGGCAGCGGGGGACGAGCTGGAGCCTGGCGCCGATGAACGCCTGCACCGATTCGAACGGGGGAGCGGGCCCTTCGAAGAGCCCGACCGATCCGATGCTCATGGGGCTCGCCGGGTCCTCGATGGCGAGGAAGACGGCGTCGAGGCTGCCCAGGCGTTCCATCGATCTCCCTCCCCAGGCGATCTGCGCCCGCACCGTCCAGACAGCGGAGATGCTCGCACGAACGTCGCTGCGCTCGATTGGGAGGATGCGGCCGAGGGTGGGCAGGGGGAGCGACGCGCAGCGGCCCACTGTGACGGATGGCCCTAACCGGCCAGGTCACGCCCCTTCAGGATGGGTGCGAGGAAGGCGGGGGCTGCCCGCCACGTCAACCCGTCTGGAGCGACGATGGAACCTGACATCGGACGAGACGTTCCGGGCCGGCTGGAGGAGGCCGTCGCGGAACGCCGAAGGGCGGCGCTCGTGTCGGCCGTCGCCGCGTTCGTCCTGCCGGCATGGCTCATGGCGACGCTGAGCGTGGTCGGCGGCTATCGGGGCAACTACGTCCCCGGCGTCGACGCGCCGGAGCGGGACTTCGTTCGCTTCTACGTCGACAACTTCTCGCGGATCCCGGTGACGTCGACGATGTTCATCCTCGCCTGGGTCCTGGTGCTGGTCGTCCTGGTCGGTGTCGTGCGCGCCGCGTCGGCGCGCCTCGACCTCGTCGGCGTCCTCGCCGTCACGTTGGTCGGCGCATCCACGGCGGTGAGCGTCGCCACGCAGGGGCTGTTCACCTACCCGACCCTCGTGTTGGAGATGACGGCGGGGAACATGTCCGAGAACCTCGATCCCGGCGTCGCCCGCTTCCTGGTGCTGTCCACCGAGGCTGCCCAGAGCGCGGCGGGGATCCTGACGTCGGTCGCGCTGCTGCTGATCGCGCTGCTGCTGGCCCGCAGCGACCTGTGGGGTCACTGGGTCCTGGCGGTCACGGCGGCGGTGATGGGCGTGGTGGGCACGATGAACATGATCATCGGCGGTGGCGGTGTCGGGAACGGAACGATCGGGATCATCCCGTGGGGCCTGTTGTCCGGCGTGATCCTGCTGATCGCACGGTCCCGTCTCCGTGCAGGGACAGAGGCCTGAGGGCAGATGCCCCGACGGCCTCAAGTCGAGCCGTCTCCGGTCCGACGACACTGGTGTGTCCAGCAGCGCCGCCACGAGGGCGACGGGAGGCTCGGCGTCCTCGCAGGCCGTCTCGCTGGACGAGCGCTCGTGGCGCCCGCGGCCGTGGATCAGCTTCTCCATCGCTCTCCTCGCGGTTGTCATCCCGCTCCTCGCCAGCCTGGTCGCGGTCGAGGTCGTCGTGTCGAGGGTCGCTCGGCCGGACGATCGCCTGGGGTTCTGCCTCTGGCTGGTCTCGCTCGTCGTCGTCTCGACCGTCACCGCCGTCGGCACCCAGCGGCTCACTCGACGACTGGCCCCGCTCTCGGTCCTGTTCAAGATGTCGCTGGTGTTCCCCGACGAAGCACCGTCGCGCTTCGGCACGGCGCTGCGCGCCCGCTCCCTGTCATCACGCGCGCGCTCCATCGAGCGATCCCAGACGGGCGCGAGCCCGGAGCAGGCCGTGGCCGAGGAGCTCGTCGTGCTGATGGCCCGGCTCGACCGCCACGATCGCCTGACCCGAGGGCATTCCGAACGCGTCCGCGCCTACTCGGTCATGCTCGGCGAGGAGATCGGCCTGGCCCGTGGCGACCTCGACAAGCTGAACTGGGCCGCTCTGATCCACGACATCGGCAAGCTCGGTGTGCCCGAGGCCATCCTGAACAAGCCGGGACGCCCCACCGACGAGGAATGGGCCGTGCTGCGCGGCCACGCCGGAGCAGGCGACGTCTTCATCCGGTTCTTCCCGCCTCTTCGTGGCTGGCTCGGTGACTGGGTCGACGTGGTCACGCAGCATCACGAGCGCTTCGATGGCAAGGGATATCCCCTGGGCCTGTCCGGCACCGACATCTCGCTCGGCGCCCGCGTGGTCGCCATCGCCGATGCGTACGACGTGATGACCGCTGCCCGCTCCTACAAGAAGCCGCTGCCCGCCGCGCAGGCCCGCGCCGAGCTCCTCCGCAACGCAGGCACCCAGTTCGACCCGCGACTCGTGCGCAGCTTCGTCGGGATCTCCCTGGGGCGGAGTCGCTGGACCATCGGCCCGCTCGCCTGGCTCGCCCACGTGCCCGACATGATCCGGACCCCCCTCGCGACCGTCACCATGTCCGGCAAGGACGTCGTCACCGCAGGAGCCGTCGCCCTCGCCGCCGCCACGGGCGTCGTGCCGGTCCCCGACGGAGCGAAGCCCAGCCGAGCCATCGCCGTCGAACAGTCGATCGGCGATGTTGCCGCAGCACCGGGGCACGCCGGGCTGGTGGAGAACCAGATCCAGGCAGGAGGAAGGGCGGCGCACGCGAGCCCACCACCGCCCACCAGCCCCCATGCCGCCGGGCCGGCCGCGCCCTCGACGTCGGTGTCCGGTCCGGGTGGCTCCACCCCCACCCCGGCCGCGCCCTCGACGTCGGTGCCCGCCCCGGGTGGCTCCACCCCCACCGCCACCGCCACCCCCACCCCCACTGCGCCCTCGACGTCGGTGTCCGGTCCGGGTGGCTCCACCCCCACCACCACCGCCACCCCCACCCCCACTGCGCCCTCGACGTCGGTGTCCGGTCCGGGTGGCTCCACCCCCAGCCCCACCGTGACGACGACGTCGATGCCCGGTCCGGGTGGCTCGGCTCCTGCCACGACCACGACGTCGGCGCCCTCGGCGATGGCAGCGGTCGACGATGCGGTGACCACTCGCGTCAACCACACGGTCAACGTCCACGTCCTCGAGAACGACGACTTCGCCGACTCGAGTGAAGACCGAGCGACCTTCAGCGTGGTCGCGGATCCCCGGCACGGGACGGCGACGATCGTCGGGCGGAACATCAGGTACGAGCCCGACGCCGACTACGTCGGAGCGGACTCCTTCACCTACGAGATCTGCTCAGTGGCGGGAGCCTGCGATCGAGCCTCCGTGCAGGTCACCGTCACGCCGTGAACGCCCCGAGGGGTCATCCGGCGTAGGCGCTGCCCTGCGTCCGCACCAGCTCGACGAGGTCGCCGAGTGCGACGTTGACGTCGACGAGGTGCATGCCCCACTCCGGTGTGAGGTCGCCGCCGATGTCGTCGGTGCGGGGATCGGCGGGGTCGCCGGCCACCGAGATCTCGAGCCAACCCCGCTCGGCGTCGGCGCGGCAGCGGCCGACGACGAAGTCGGGGTACGTCACGAACGGCGTCTCGATGGCGGGCGCCGAGGCGGGGTCGGCGAACGGCTGCGCGGGCGACCCCAGGGAGCCGGGGAACTCGGTCACGAGGAAGTAGCCGGTGAGGGTGGCATCGCCGCCGGCGGGCGCCGCCGGGTTGACGCACACGGCCTGGTCGCCCGGCGTGCCGGCCACGCCGAAGTCGGTGTCCGCGGGCGGCGGCGCCGAATCCCGGAACGTGGCGTAGCTGACCACGCAGCCGGTCTGCTCGGCCGACTCGCACACCGGCACCTGCTGGAAGTCGGCACCGACCACCTCGCCTTCGGGCACCTCGATGGTGGCGCCGAGCAGCAGGGCGGACACCAGCTGCTCCCGCAGCGCAGGGTCGGGGTCGATCTCCTCGGCGACCAGCTCGCGCAGCAGGCCGGCGCCCTGGGAGTGCCCGATCAGCACGAAGCCCCGCCCGTCGTTCTCGGTGGCCAGGTAGTGCTCGAACGCGTCCCGCACGTCGCCGTAGGCGATGGCGTAGCGGTCGACGCCCTCGGGCACCTCGACCTGGCCGAGCAGCGACGGCAGCGTGCCCTGCCGGTACATCGGCGCGAACACCCGGCAGGCGGCCGTGAAGCGCGCCGCCTGGTTGTACGTGACGTAGACCTCCTCGGACTCCCCGGGCACCAGGTCGCTGTTCGGCGACTCGTCGCGACTGACCGTGGGGTACACGTAGAAGCAGTCCACCGGCGGATCCTCGGCCGCCACGTGGGGCTGCACCTGGGTGCTGCCGTCGGCGAACACCACCGTGGCGTCGAGGTCCCGGGCGCACACGTCGTCGGGCAGGCCCGGCTTGCACAGCCAGTGGGCGTCGTCGGCGTACACGTCGCTCACCTCCCCTGCGACAGGGGTCTCCGACCCGTCCCCGGCGTCGCCGGCGCCGTCGGCGGCCACCGCCCCGGATGTGTCCGCCGCCGTCGGCGGGGTGCCGCTCGCCGGGTCGTCGTCGTCCCCGCACGCCGCGGCCACGAAGGCCAGCGCCACGAGCACGGTGAGCACGGACCGCACCTGCCTGCTCCGCATCGTCGCTCCCCCCTGGCTCCCGATCGCGCCGCTTCGAGCGGATGGT
This sequence comes from Acidimicrobiales bacterium, assembly GCA_016716005.1. Lineage (NCBI taxonomy): Bacteria > Bacillati > Actinomycetota > Acidimicrobiia > Acidimicrobiales > Acidimicrobiales bacterium. The sequence goes on along the minus strand of JADJXE010000001.1, from coordinate 1,578,209 downwards.
GGCTGCACAGCGCCCGGGACGCAAGACCGGGCCTCGCGCGCTCGGCGGCCGAAGGGCCGAGGGTCATCCCCGACCTCCCGGATGCCATCGCCGACGGGTTCGCCGTCGGCCGCCCAGGACGCCGACGTCACGCGGCGGGTGGAGGCGCCGACGCGAGCTGGTCGGAGATGACCGACAGGAGGGCCGCGTCGCCACGCAGGAGGCGCCGGCGGACGTCGGGGGCGAGCTGGAAGTGCCGGTGCACGGTGGCGACCTTCTCGAGGGCCTGCGTCCAGTACAGCTCGAGCGTGAGATCGTCCGAACGGACAACCCCGAAGTAGTCGTCGTAGTCGTGACGGGCCCGGTCGCCGTGCACGACGTCGGCCACGTACCGGTCGAAGTCGAACGACGCGCTGCGCTGGGCCAGGTCGTCGACCTTGACCTTGAGCAGCGAGTCCCCGGGGTGGAGCGTCATCACCACCTCGTTGTGGTGGTGGTACCAGTACTGCTCGGCGGCCTGCAGCTGCTGGAGGACCTCGGCGTGGCCGGGCGCCGCTCGGGTGAGCGCGGCGTACAGGTCACGCTTGGCGGTGGCCATGGCCAGGAAGTCGGAGGACATGTCGCCGCTGAAGTCGTCACGCTGGCGGGCCATCGACTCGCGCAGGACCGGGTCGTAGATCTCGGGATCGAAGGCCCCGCAGAACGAGAGCATCGCCGCGCTGCCCTCCACCAAGGCGACGATCGTTGGGGCCAGGCGCTCCAGCAACGGGCGGTCTGCGGCCCGCACCGCCTGCTCCGCCCGCCGGCACACCATGGCCGTCGCCTCCCAGTAGAGGAACTCGATGTGGTGACCGTGGCAGAAGTGGAACCACGCCGCCCGGTCTCGGTCGTCGCGCAGCTCGAGGGTGGGGCTCACCCACGGCTCACGCCAGAGCCCCGCCGCCGGGTCGTCGCGGAGCGCGCCCGCGGCCGTGTCGTCGGCGGAGGCGGCGCCCGGCGCCGTCGGCACCGTGCACGATGCCGGGAGCACGACCCGCGTCGGCAGGAGGGCGCCGACGGTGTCGGGTGTGGCTGCGGCGCTCGGAGTCACGGTGCCCTCGATCCCATCCCCACCCGGCGGGGGGAGGCGACGTTACCAGCGGCCCGGCCCGGTGCCGCGAGCCGGCGGATGCGATCATGCCGGATCGACCCGATCGACCCGATCGACCCGACCGCTTCGAGCGACCCGACCGGTGCGACGGGGTCCGGCGTGCACGCCCCCGTCCCGGCCGACCACCACCTGCTGAGCACCAGCCCCGGGACGAACACGGGCACGTTCGGCTCCGTCGAGTGGGGTCTGCTGGTCGCGACCGCCCTGATGTGGGGCACGGCGTACCTGCTCATTGCCATCGGGCTCGAGTCGCTGCCGCCGGGGGGCGTCACGTTCCTCCGCATGGTCATCGGTGCCGCAACCCTGAGCCTCTTCCCGGCCACGCGGCGGGTGCGCATCGACCGCGAGGACTGGCCGCGAGTCGCCGCACTCGGTGTGCTGTGGCTGGCGCTGCCCCTCACCCTCTTCCCGATCGCGCAGCAGTGGATCACGTCGGCCGCGGCCGGGATGATCACCGGCGCCCAACCCGTGTTCGTCGCCGTGCTCGCGTCGATCCTGCTCCGGCGCCGTCCCGGCACGCGCCAGCTGCAGGGGATCGCGATCGGCTTCGTCGGGGTGCTCCTCATCGCGCTGCCCGCAGCGGACGAGGGGCGGAGCTCCGCCATCGGCGTCGTGCTCGTGCTCGTCGCCGTGGTGAGCTACGCGATCGCCGCGACCGTCGCCGTGCCGCTGCAGCAGCGGTACGGCTCGCTGCCCGTGATCTGGCGGGCGCTGCTCGTGGCTGCGGTGCTCGTGACACCGTGGGGCCTGATCTCCCTACCCGGCGCGCATCCGACCGCCGCCAGCCTGGCGGCCGTGGTGCCGCTGGGGGTGCTGTCGACCGGGATCGGCTACGTGTGCTTCACCACCCTGGCCGGCCGGGCGGGCGCCACGCGCGGTTCGGTGGCGGTCTACCTGATCCCGGTCGTGGCGATCGTGGCGGGCGTTCTCGGCGGCGGCGACCGCATCCCTGCCATCGCGCTGCCCGGTACCGCGCTGGTGCTCGTGGGCGCCTGGCTCACCAGCCGGGCCGAGGCCTGAGCACCGCTGAGACCCATGGCGCTGAGCGACTGCCCGACGACGCCGGAGAGCCCGACCGAGCTGCGCCGCAGCCGGGTGCCGTCGTCGTCGCTCGTCGGTGCCGGTGGCGTCACGCAGGCGCTCCTGGGCTCGGCCGCAGCTCGTGGTGCCCGCGGCGGCGCGGGTGGCGCGGTTGGGGGAGACGGTGCCGAGACCAGGGTCCGGCCACGTGTGGCCACCGGCCGACGCCCCGATCACCCCCGCCGCGACGCCTCCAGGTGGGGACCGGCGTCGTCGGGTTCGGGGAACCCCATGGAGATCCGGGGCGTCCGAAGGACCATGAGACGACGCTCGCGGTCCCTGTGCATCGCGGTCCTGGTGGCGGTCGGTGCTGCGACGCTGGCTGGGTGCGCTGGCACCGGCACCGGCACCGGCACCGATACCGGCTCGGGGCCGTCGACCGCCCCTGGGGGTGGCCCCGCTGGGCCCGATGACGGCGGGCCGATCACGGTGGCCCAGCTCGTCGCTCGCTCGGCGGACACCCCCGTCGCCGTGCGGGGTCTGCTGCACGTCAGCCCGGAGGCGGTCCGCCTGTGCGGGGCCGTGATGGAGAGCCACCCGGTGCAGTGCGGCCAGCCGTGGGTCGAGCTCGTGGGTCTCGATGTCTCGACGATCGCCGGGACGACCACCGCCGAGGGCGTCACCTGGAGGGAGAGCGTCGTCCTCGACGTCGTCCGCGACGTCGACGGCCGCTACCGCGTGGTCGGCGTCGGAGCGTGACGGCAGACCCAGGTCGCCCTGGGGATCCATTCCGGGCGGCCGGACCCGACCTGGGTCCTCACCGCAGAGACGCCGCTGCACCACCTGGCAGGCCCGGACCGCACGATCGAGCGATTCCTGCTGGAGACGGCCCGACCGCTCCTGACGCCCGACGAGCTCGCCGACGTCGAGCGCGCCCTGCGGTGGGACCCGGCCCGCATCCCGGGCACCGCGGGCCCGGCACCCCCGGGCGACGTTCAGGTAGACAGTCAGCCACGAGCGCCCGTCACCGCCGCGCTCTGCCGGGTTGCCCCTGACGGGGCTGTGGCCATCGCAGGAGGTTGGTGCTCTGAGTACGACCGCAACGCCCGCCGAGCCCGCACAGCAGCAGACCGAGCACGTCGACGTGCTGATCGTCGGGGCTGGGATCTCCGGCGTCGGCAGCGCGTATCACCTCACGAAGCAGTGCCCGGAGAAGAGCTTCGTCGTCCTCGAGTCGCTGGAGAGCTTCGGCGGCACGTGGCTCATGCACCGCTACCCGGGCATCCGCTCCGACAGCGACCTCTACACCTTCGGCTATCGGTTCAAGCCGTGGACCGGCCCGCCGATCGCCACGGCCGCCGAGATCCTGGCGTACATGGGCGAGGTCATCGACGAGAACGACCTCGGCCGGCACATCCGCTATCACCACCGCATCTCCGACGCGAGCTGGTCGAGCGACGAGAACCTCTGGACGCTCACGGTCACGCGAACCGACACCGGCGAGGTGCTCCGCTTCACGACGAGCTTCCTCTGGATGTGCCAGGGGTACTACCGGCACTCCGAGGGCTACACGCCGGAGTGGCCGGGGATGGACCGCTTCGAGGGCCGGATCGTCCACCCGCAGACGTGGCCGGAGGACCTGGCCTACGCGGGGAAGAACGTCGTGGTCATCGGGTCGGGCGCGACCGCGGCGACGCTCGTGCCGGCGATCGCGCCCGAGTGCGCCCACGTCACGCTGCTGCAGCGCTCGCCCACGTACTTCGTGACGGGTCGCAACGAGAACGAGCTGGCCGACATGCTGCGCGAGCTGGAGATCCCGGAGGCGTGGATCCACGAGATCGTGCGCAGGAAGATCCTGCACGACCAGGACGTCGTCACCCGTCTCTCCGTCGAGGAGCCGGAGATGGTGAAGGCGGAGCTGCTCGCGGGCGTCCGTGCCTACCTGGGTGAGGACTTCGACGTGGACACGCACTTCACCCCGCGCTACCGGCCCTGGCAGCAGCGGATCGCGTTCATCCCCGACGGCGACCTCTTCCAGGGGATCAACGCGGGGAAGGCCTCGGTGGTCACCGATGAGATCGACACCTTCACGGAGGCCGGCATCCTCCTGAAGTCGGGCAGGGAGCTCGACGCGGACATCATCGTCACGGCCACGGGCTTCAACCTCAGCGTGCTCGGCGACATCGCCTTCACCATCGACGGTGAACCGCTCGTCTTCTCCGACACGGTCACCTACCGCGGGATGATGTTCACCGGGGTCCCCAACCTGGTGTGGGTGTTCGGGTACTTCCGGGCCAGCTGGACCCTGCGGGCCGACCTGATCGGCGACTTCGTGTGCCGGCTGCTGCACCACATGCAGGCCACCGGAGCGGCGAGGGTCACCCCGGCGCTGCGAGCCGAGGACGCCGACCTGCCCCTGCTGTCGTGGATGGATCCGGACAACTTCAACCCCGGCTACCTCATGCGCAGCATGCACCTGCTGCCGAAGCGACTCGACAAGCCCGAGTGGCAGCACACGCAGGACTACTGGGCCGAGAAGGAGTCGTTGCCCGCAGCCGACCTCGAGGACGGCTGCCTCGTCTTCGAGTGACCGGACCGGCCCCGGAGCCCGGCGGCCGCGGTCGAAGGGCAGCCGGTGCCTCGGTGCTCGTGCCGCGTCGCGGCGGGCCGCGCTACGTCAGGAGGTGCGCGACGAGCTTGCCGCCGACCTTGTAGACCGCGTTGCCCTTGAACTCCCAGCACGTGCCCGTCGCCGGGTCGTCGATGGCGAGCTCGAACGACGTCACGTAGCGCGACACGTGCACGCCGATGGCGCCGCGGTCCCACGTCGCGTACGGCGGTCCGGAGAAGTGGCCGGTGGCCACCACACCGCCGGCCTGGCTGGCGTCGAACGCGTACACGTGGGTCGGCGTGACGGCCAGCACCGTCCACGGGGGTTGGTGCTCGGCGGTGGCGAGGCCCCGTTCGGCCGCGAACCCGGTGGCGGCGGAGACGAGGGCGCCGACGACGCCCGGGAGGTGCAGGCCGTGGGCGACGGTCTCGGCGGTGCCGACGCCGGTGCCGATGGCGACCCCCGAGCCGTAGGGCTCGAACAGGCCGGTGGCCAGCACCTGCTCGCCGGGGAGGAGCCCGGCGCACCGTGCATCCAGCTCCTTCTCGGTGATCATGCCCGCCTCCCCTGGCGCCGTGGCCGGCTGTCGGCCCCGGCCTGTCGAGCGTCAGCCTAGGTGGGGTGGCGGCTCCGAGGGGTTCGCTCCGTGGCGGCCGGGGCGCCCGGGTGCCGTGACGTCGGGCCGGCGGGCGGCCGGTTCAGCGGGTCGACGATCGGGACCGGAGCAGCTCCCTCGCGATCTGGACGATCTGCATCTCGTCGGTGCCGGCGTAGATCTGCAGGGCCTTCGCGTCGCGCGCGAGCTGCTCGACGCCGAGCTCGGCCATGTAGCCGGTGCCGCCGAACACCTGGACCGCCTCGGAGGCGACCTCGGCCGCAGCGCGCGCCGAGTACAGCTTCATCGCCGACGCCTCGGCGAGGTCGAGCGGCTGCCGCTGGCCGACGGCCTCGATGCAGCGGAAGACGAGGTTCTGCACGTTGAGGCGGGCCACCTCCATCAGGGCCAGCTTCTCCTGGATCAGCTGGAACTCACCGATGGGCCGGCCGAACTGGATCCGCTCGTTGGCGTAGTCGACGCACAGCGTCAGGCACTGGTCGATGATGCCGAGCGCCATCGCCGCCACCCCCGCCCGCTCCATCGCGAACGTGCCCTTGGCGCCCTCCCGTGCATCGGCGGGCGCGCGCTCCGTCTCGCCGAGCAGGCGGTCGACCCCCACCCGGACGTCGGTGACGAAGATCTCGCCGGTCGGTGAGGAGTGGATCCCCATCTTGCGGAGGGGACGGGTCTGCTCGAGGCCGGGCAGTCCGGGTTCGAGGACGAACGAGAGCACCTTCCGGTCGGCCGGGGCGTCTCCGTCGTCGAGCTTGCAGATGAACACGATGATGTCGGCGTACGGCCCGTTGGTGATGAAGGTCTTGGAGCCGTTTAGCACGTAGCTGTCTCCGTCACGCCGTGCGGTCGAACGCATGGCTCCGAACGCATCGGAGCCGGCCTCCGGCTCCGTGAGGGCCCATGCCCCGATGCGGTCCAGCGAGAGCAGGTCGGGCAGCCAACGCTCCTTCTGTGCCCGTGTCCCCCGGGCCTCGATGGCCGCCGCGGTGAGGCCGACCGACACGCCGAGGGCGGTGACCATGCCCGGGCAGTAGCGGGACAGCTCCATGATCAGGATCAGCATCAGCGCCGGGTCGAATCCCGCGGTGGCGTCGGCCCCGGCCGACCCGGTCGCCGGCCGCGGCGTCGCCTCGCGCTGGAGGCGCTTCTGGAGGTCGTCGCGGGCCATCGTGTCGATGCCGAACGAGGTGAACAGCTTGCGGAGCACGCCGTACGGTGGGAGGTCGCCGTGCTCGAGCTCGTCACGCAGCGGCACGACCTCCTTCTGCACGAACTGGCGCAGGGCGTCGCGCATCATCTTGTGTTCGTCGGTCCAGTCGAGCATGGCGCTCCTTCACGCGTTCCACGTCGCGAGCCGGCGGGCGGCTACCCGCCGCCGGCCGAGCACCGTCGTCACCCGCCGAGCTTGTCGATGACGATCGCCGCGTTGTAGCCGCCCATGCCGATCGACGACTTGAGCGTGGCGCCCGGCACGCGGGGCGTCACGCCATCGAGGACGCGGTGGTGAGCAGGGGCGACCAGGGGCGCCGCGGGGATCTCGTCGGTCTCGTAGGTCAGGGCGGCCACGAGCGTCTCCACGGCTCCGCCGGCACCGAGGCCGTGCCCGGTCAGCATCTTCGTCGTGTAGATCCGCGTGCGCTCGGGCAACATGGCGTCGGCGATGCCCGCCTCGACCGTGTCGTTCAGCTGCGTACCGGTGCCGTGGGCGTTGAGATAGGCGATGTCGTCGAGGGCGACGTCGGCCTCGGCGATGGCCTGCGTCCACGCCTCGGCCACATGGAGACCGTCCGGATGGATGGCGATGGGGTGGAAGGCGTCGTGGGTGAGGCCTCCCCCCAGCACGTGGGCGTAGGCGTCGACGCCCTCCTGGCGGGTCAGCACGAGGGCCACCGATGCCTCGCCCGGCAGGAAGCCCTGGCTGCCCTCCTGGAAGGGACGGCAGGCCTGCTCCGGCGGTCCGTCGGTGGCGATGGCGTTGAGCGCCTTGAAGTGCCGGGCGTTCTCGGGCGTGACCGAGAGGTCGGTGCCGCTGACGACCACGTCGGTGGCGAACCCGCTGATCAGCCACTGACGGGCGAGGATGATGCCGACCACGCCGGATGCGCATGCGGCGCCGGCGTTGAGCGACGGACCGTGGAAGCCCTGCTCGGCCATGAACATCGACGGTGCGGTCGACGGCAGCAGCTGCAGGTAGTGGCGCCTGCTGACGCGGCCTCCCCGCTCGAAGTACAGCTCGCGCCAGCCCTGCACCTCACCGAGCGACGAGCAGAGGATCATCCCCACGCGAGCCCCGGGGTTCCATCCCCGTGCCTTGGCGTCGGCGACGGCCTCGCGGCCCGAGCCGTACAGCGCCCGGCCGAACAGGGTCGCCGAGTCCTGCTCGTCACCGCCCTCGGGCACCACGGCGGCCAAGCCGTTGATCTCCTCCAGCACGACCGGCCCGCCGGCGGACCTGCCCGAGAGCAGCCCCTGCCAGAGCACGTCGAGGCCCCACCCGTACCCGGTGACGGCACCGAGCCCGGCAATCGTGGTGGCCTGTGCCACGTTGACCATCGCAGCCTCCTCAGCGTCGAGCAGCACGTGACCTCGATCACTCTCGCAGCGCCGTGCCACGGCAGGTAGAGGACAACGTCCTCGCAACCGGGCGAACCGGCGCCGCCGCCGCACCCCCGACGTGCCGGTTGGCGCACGGCCCGACCGGCCGGCGAGGGGTCGCAGTAGCGTCGGTCCCGGTGGCCTTCGAGCACGACCCGACGTCCGATCGAGCGTTCACGCTGGCCGACGGCCGTGTCCTCGGGTACTCGGAGTTCGGCGACGAGGCCGGCTACCCGATCCTGAACAACCACGGGGGGCTCGTCTGCCGGCTCGACGTCGAGCTGGCGCACGCCGACGCCCGATCCGCGGGGGTCCGGATCATCTCGCCGGATCGGCCGGGGGTGGCGACGTCGGACCGCAGGCCCGGGCGCGACACGCTCGACTGGGCCGACGACGTGGGCGAGCTGCTCGACGCCCTCGGCATCGACGAGCTGGCCAACATGGGCTGGTCGATGGGCGGCCAGTACGCCCTGGCCGTCGCCCACCGCCTCGCCGGGCGGGTCCGCGCCACCGCGGTGATCGCAGGCTGCCTGCCGCTCGACGACCAGGCGACGTTCGCCGAGCTCAACGAGATGGACCGACGGCTCACCCACCTGGCTGCCCACCACCAGCTCGGGGCCCGGGCGACCTTCGCGGCGATGGGCAGGCTCGAGGGCCTGTTCCCCGGGCGGATGGCGAAGCTGAGCACCCGCAGGGCGGCCCCGGCCGACCGGGCGGCCACGGCCGACCACGCCGACTGGATGGGGGCGATCGCAGCGGCGGCGATGCGCCACCCGCAGGGGATGGTGGACGAGTACCTGGCGTGGGCGAAGCCGTGGCGCTTCGCGCCGGAGGACGTCGCCGGACCGGTCGCCGTCTGGCAGGGCTCGGCCGACAGCCTGGTGCCGGCGGTGTGGGGCCGGCGTCTGGCCGACCGCATCCCAGGGGCGGTGCTGCACCCGATCGACGGCGAGGGCCATCTCATCGGCCTCACCCGTCGAGCGGAGATCATTCGGGACCTGCTCGACGTCGCTCGGGCCCCCCGTCGATGAGGCAGGGGGAGAGAGCCGGGTTGCGACGATGAGCTGGGCGGTGGTGGGCCTGGCGACCGCCGGGGCCCTGGTGCTGGCCGGCTCGCTCGCCGGCGCCCGGCACCACGAGATCCACCCGCTCGAGCAGCGGGTGTTCCGCGCCGTGAACGGCCTGCCCGGGTGGCTCTACGGCCCGCTGTGGCTGCCCATGCAGCTCGGCAACCTGGTGGTGGGCACCGCCGCGGGGCTCGGGGTCGCCCTGTGGTTCCGTGACTGGCGCATGGCCGTCGCGGTGATGCTCGCCATGCTGTTGAAGCTCGGGACCGAGCGCCTCCTCCGCAAGCGGATGGCCGACTACCTGAGCGTCCGGCAACGGCCCGGGACGAGCGAGCCCGGCGCGATCCTGCGCGGCGCCGACGTCCCCACCTCGGGCCCCAGCTTCCCGTCCGGCCATGTCATCCTCGTCGCCGCCATCGCCTGCGTGGTGGCCGACGACATCCCCGTGGGGTCGTCGTGGGTGCCCTTCCTCCTGGCCCTCCTGGTGATGACGGGGCGGGTGTACGTCGGGGCCCACAACCCCCTCGACGTGACCGCCGGTCTCGGGACCGGGCTGCTCGTCGGCAGCCTGATCGACTTCGTCCTCCGCTGACTGTCTCACGCTCGACGGCTGGCCGGCTCCGGGGACGGGCGCGCGTTCTGTGCACGGCAGTGGTCGTTTTCCGACCGATCCGGTGCACAGAAGCTCGGATCCGGCGGTGACCGCGCTGGCTGTGGCGCCGAGGACCGCCCCGCTGGTCGATCGCGGGCGACGACGACCCCGCTGCGACCGGATCGCGGCCCTGCTCGGCACGACCGGCTGACGGTCGGCCCCGACGGCCAGGTCGGCCCCGACGGCCAGGTCGGCCCTGTCATGATCGTGGCTCGTGGAAGGGAGCAGCCGATGAAGGCTGTCGTCGGGGACATCCTCCCGCTCGCCATCGCGGTCACGATCTCGCCCGTTCCGATCATCGCCGAGATCCTCCTGCTGCTCAGCAGGAAGCCGCTGGCCAACGGCACCGCCTACGTGGTCGGATTCGTGGTCGGGGTCGCCGGCGTGCTGGGGATCCTCGTCGCCGTCGCCGGGGCGATGGACCTGTCTGCGGGCTCGGGACCGTCGAGCGGGGCAGGGACGCTCCAGCTGGCGCTGGGTGTGCTCCTGCTGGTCGCCGCGGTGCGTCGCTTCCGGGGTCGGCCGAAGCCCGGCGAGGAGGCGTCCATGCCGGCGTGGATGGACGGCATCGCCGGGTTCTCGCCCGGGAAGTCCCTCGGCGTCGGGATCGTCGTCGGCGCCCTGAACCCCAAGAACCTCGCCGTGGGCCTCGCCGCCGCGGTGGCCATCGCGTCGGCGAGCCTGTCCACGGGGCAGGCGGTGGGCAGCGTCGCGGTGTACGTCGTCGTCGCCGTGCTCGGCGTGGCCGCACCGCTCGTCGTGCTGCTCGCCAGCGGGGACAGGGCCCGGCCGATCCTCGACGGCTGGAAGGCATGGCTGGGCCAGAACAACGCGACGGTGATGGCCGTGCTGTTCCTCGTCTTCGCCGTGGTCCTGATCGGCAAGGGCCTCGCCGGCGTCTGACTCGGGGCGCCACCGGTGCCGCCGGCCCTGCCATGGGAGCATCGCGGGCGAGCGGCCGCCGAGCATCGGACGACAGGGAGGCGATCCATGGACGAGCAGGTCTTCGACCTCGCCGGGTTCCCCGTGCACCTCGGTCTCGGCGCGAGCGCGGTGCGGCTCCCGGCTTTCGACGGCACCCCGGGATGGTACGAGCGCTACGAGTCGGCCCAGGCGGCCGACGGCGCCGAGGGCCGGCTGGTGTCGATGCACACCTTCTCCGAGCCGTGGGACAGCTGGGAGATGCACCCGAGCGGGCACGAGCTGGTCGTGTGCGTCGACGGCGCGATGACCCTCCACCAGGAGGTCGACGGCGAGGTGCGCACCGTGGTGCTCGGGGCCGGGCAGGCCACGATCAACCCGCCCGGCGTGTGGCACACCGCCGACGTCGACGGCTCGGCCACGGCGGTGTTCGTCACCGCCGGCGCGGGCACGCAGACTCGGGGCCGCTGAGGATGGCCGTGATGGAGAGCACCACGTTCCGCCTCGCCGACGCCACCGCCGTCGGCGGGCTGCTCGAGGCCGATGCCGCCGCGGCCCTGGCCGGGACCGACCCCGCGAGCCGCGCCCTGCTGGCGATGGCCGATCCGGCCGCCGTGCGGCGGCGGCGGTACGCCATGCTCGGCCGCCCGGGCCGAGGAGGCGCGCAGGTCATGGCCCCCTCCGATGGACGGTCCCGCGACTGCTCGGTCAGGCGACGGCCGCCGCTCCCGTCCAGGCCTCGTCGAGGAACGCGGCGATCTGCTGGGTGAGCCGTTCGGGGGCGAGCCGCAGCTCGAGCATGGACCGGGCCGGTTCGAGCCGGCCGTTCGGGAGCAGCTCGGCCAGCGCCTCGGCGTCGCTGAAGGGGTGGATGAGGTCGCGTGTGTGGGCGATGACCAGGGTCGGGGCGGTGATGGCCTGGCGCTCCTCGACCGTCGGTGCCACGGGGCCGGTGAGGATCCCGTGGAGCACGGCCTTGGTCACCTCGGGCGGCGACGACACGATCTGCAGCACGCTGTTGAGCGACCCGTTGGGGGTGCGGGGAAGGCGTGCCACCAGCCGGCTGAGGAGGCCGGCGGGACCACTGGCGTAGTGCATCACCAGCAGCAGCGGCGTGAAGAGCAGCGCCGCGGCGGGCACCGCCCACTCCAGCACGGGCATCTCGATCACGAGGGCGCGCACCCGCTCCGGCGCCGCCACCGCGACCTGCAGGCTCACGCCGGCGCCGAGCGAGACGCCGCCGATCGCGGCCTGGTCCACGCCGAGGTGGTCGAGCAGCGCCACCACCTCGCGCGCCTGGGCGTCCATCCGGTACGACGAGGCCCGCAGGGGCTTGCCGCTCCGGCCGTGGCCGAGCAGGTCGAGCAGCACCACCTTGTGGCCCTGGGCGGCGAGCGCCCGGGCAAGGGCCTCGTTCATCTGGCTGTCCATCAAGAGGCCGTGCAGGTACACGAGCACCTGCGGTCCGTCGCCGTGGACCTCGTAGGCCAACCGCGACCCGCCGAACTCGAACGAACCCGTCTCGACGGCACTGTCCATGACCGACCTCCCTCGCCCCGGCGCCTCACCGTAGCGACCGTGGGGGAGCGTGGCGGACAGCCACCTCGCGGCCGGCGTGGAGCGCGGGAGTGACGTCCGACCCTGTTCACGCCGCCGCTCCGGGGGAGTAAGGTCATATCGACCGTGATCGATGAATGACGATCTGGCGCTGAGGAGGCGAAGGTGGGCGAGACCGACGAGGGTGGTGTCGCGGGCAGCGCGCTGCGCGAGACGGTGCGGGAGCAGTACGCGGCGGCGGCACGCGCCGTCGACACGGGCAGCGCGGGGTGCTGCGGGCCGGGGCCGGTGGACGTGCGATTCGGGCCGAGCCTCTACCAGGCGGGGGAGCGCGACGAGCTGCCCGACGCCGCCGTGGCCGCCAGCCTCGGCTGCGGCAACCCGATGGCGGTGGCCGACCTGGCCCCGGGCGAGACGGTGCTCGACCTCGGGTCGGGTGGCGGCATCGACGTGATCCTGTCGGCTCGGCGGGTCGGCCCGGGCGGTCGGGTGTTCGGCCTCGACATGACCGCCGAGATGCTGGACCTCGCTCGCCGCAACGCCGCCGACGCAGGGGTCGACAACGTCGAGTTCCTCGAGGGCCACATCGAAGACGTGCCCCTGCCCGACGCGAGCGTGGACGTGGTCATCTCGAACTGCGTCATCAACCTCTCGGTCGACAAGCCGGCCGTGTTCGCCGAGGTGTTCCGAGTGCTGCGTCCGGGTGGCCGGGTCGGGGTGAGCGACGTCGTCGCCGAAGACCGGCTGAGCTCCGCCGATCGGGCCGAGCGAGGCGACCACGTGGGTTGCATCGCCGGGGCGCTGTCGATCGGCGAGTACGAGGAGGGCCTGGTCGCCGCCGGCTTCTCGGAGGTCTCGGTGACGTTCACCCACGAGGTGGTCGACGGCCTGCACGGTGCCGTCGTCCGGGCGGTCAAGCCCGGCGCGTGACGCCCCCCCACCGTGCCCGGCACCGTGCCGGCCGCCGCTCCCATCCCGGGTCGGGAGGCGTACCGTGGGTGGTGAGGAGGCACCACCGATGGTGGCACCGACCCCCGTGGGGCGCTCGCGGCGGGGCCTGATCGGCCAGCACTTCGTGCCCGACCACGCGGCCCGGGTCCTGCGCAGTGTCGCCCTGGTGTGGGCGCCCGTGGCCGTGCTCGGGATCGCGGCCTGGACCTGGCGGTCCGGCGTCCCGGCGTCGGGCGAGGCCGGGTTCTGGGAGGGCCTGGCCCTGTGCGGCGTGCTGGTGGCGTACCTGACGGGTTGGCTGCTGGCCCTGCGCTGGATCGTGCCCGGCAGCACCCTGCTGGCCGTGGGTGCCGTGGGGGTGGGCATCCTCGCCTCGCTCGAGCACAAGCCGCTGGTGTCGTTCCTCCCCACCCTGGTTCTCTTCGTGCCCGCCTTCCTGCTGTGGCTGGTGTGGCAGCGGACCCACCGGCTGGGCGCCATCACCGCCCTGGCCGCGCTGCTGGCCGCCCTGCTGGTGGGCGGCGGGTGGGCGGCCGCCGGCGTGTGGGACCACTTCTACGGCCCGAGCCACCCGCAGAGCGACCTTCGGGCCGGCCCGGACACGCCGGTGCGCTGGATCTGGACCGGGGGCGTGAGCGCCACGTCGGCGACCGTGGTGGCCCGGGTGCGAGACGACGACCCGGCCACGCCCATCGAGGTGGCCGTGGCTCCCGGCGGGTCGTCCGCGGCCACGATCATGGTGCCGGCCGAGCGCACCCCCACCGACCCCTCGGTGGTCCGCGCCGAGCTGGGCGGCCTGGAGCCCGGCACCGAGTACCGCGTGGCCGTGGCCGTGGCCGGTGCCGTCGACGAGGCCGAGGCCGCGACCTTCACCACGTTCCCCGAGGGGGCCGCGTCGTTCACCTTCGCGTTCGGCTCGTGCTCCCGGCTGGGCTCCAACGGCGCCGTGTACGACGCCATCCGAGCCGCCGACCCGCTGTTCTTCCTGGCCACGGGCGACTGGTACTACGCCGACATCGCCACCGACGATCCGGCGGCGTTCCGCGACGCCTACGACCAGACCCTCACGGCCCCGGCCCAGGCCGCGCTCTACCGCGAGGTTCCGGTGGCCTACGTGTGGGACGACCACGACTACGGCCCCAACGACGCCGATGGCACCTCGGCCAGCCGCCCGGCCGCGCAGGCCGTGTACCGGGAGCGGGTGCCCCACTACGTGCTGGCCGGTGACGACTCGCCGATCTTCCAGGCCTTCACCGTGGGGCGGGTGCGGGTGATCCTCACCGACGGCCGTTCCGCCCGCGATCCCGACGCTGCACCCGACGGGCCGGGCAAGAGCATGCTCGGTGACGAGCAGCGCGCCTGGCTGGAGGCCGAGCTGGTCGAGGCCAGCCGCACCCACGCCCTCGTGATCCTGGTGACGAACGTGCCGTGGATCACGCCCGCCGAGGCCGGCGCCGACCACTGGGGCGGCTTCGCCACCGAGCGGGCCTGGCTGGCCGACGTGATCGCCGGCCACGGGATCGCCAACCTGGTGATGCTGGCCGGCGACGCCCACATGGTCGCCATCGACGACGGCAGCCACACCGGCTTCGCGACGGGCTCGGCGGCCGGCGAGCCCGCCTTCCCGCTCATGCACGCCGCTGCCCTCGACCGGGCCGGCAGCCTCAAGGGCGGCCCCTACAGCGAGGGCGCCTTCCCCGGTGCGGGCCGGTTCGGGCTGGTGACGGTGGACGATGACGGGACCGAGGTGCGGGTGACCCTCGACGGGCGCACCTGGGACGGCACCAGCCTGGTGACGTACCGGTTCACGGTCCCGCCGGCGGTGGAGCCGGCCGGGTAGCGACGGTCACCACCTGCGCGTTCGCCCCGTCGAGGGTCGCGTCGCGCAGGCAGCCGGTGAGCTTGCGCAGGTCGGTGCGGCCGGGGGCGGGCGCCACGACCACCTGCAGCCGCCCGCCGACGCCCGGCCGGACCGTGGCCGTGAACACCGGATCGGGCACGCACAGGTGGGCCAGGCGTTCGCCCGCCTGCGCGGGCGACCAGCGGCTGCCCCGGACCGACACGTCCAGGTCGATCATCGTGACGGCGGCCGCGTCGGGGGCCTCGGCGCGCGACTGGGCCACGTCGGCCAGCCAGCGGAGGCCGCCGGCGGCCAGCACCGACACCGCAGCCACGGCCGCCACGGCCAGCAGCGCCTGGCCTCGACGCTGGCCGGCCGTGGCGCCGGTCGGGGCCGCCGCGACCAGCGGGTCGAGGTGCTCGAGGCGGTCGAGGCCGGCCAGCACGGACGGCGTGCCCGCCGCGGGCGCCGTCCAGCGGGCCACCCGCTCCACCACCGAGGCGGCCAGGGTGAGCAGGATGCCGAGGCCGAGGAGCACGGGGACGAACACGGCCAGGCCGCCGGGGTCGAGCCACGGGAACCGGTGGGACTCGGTGGGCGGGGCCGGCGGCGTGGCGCTCGGCTGGCCGCCGCCCATGCGGTCGAGCATGGCGAACCCCACCACCGCCACCTCGGCCGCCACGAACAGCACGCCGGCGATGAGGGCACGGTGCCACTCCCACCGGTACAGGTACAGCACCACGTAGACGCCCGCCACCACCAGGGCGACGACCGCAGCCAGGCGGGCAAGGGCTCCGGGGAGGCGGCGCATCACGGGCCCCCCTCGGCGACGGTCTCGTGCGCCACCGCGGCCACCTCGCCGGTGGTGCCGTCGACGAGCAGTCGCGTGCCGTCCGGGAACCGCTGCAGGGCGTCGGGCACCGCGACCACGGTGGGCACCCGCTGCTCGCGGGCGAGGATGGCCAGGTGGGAGAGGGTGCTGCCCGTCTCGGCCACCAGACCGGCCAGGCCGGCGAGCACGGGCGCCAGCGTGGGGTCGAGGGTGCGCAGGACCAGCACGTCGCCGGGCCGCGGTGGCCGGACGAGCGAGCCGTGGCAGGCCGGTCCCACTCCCCTCCCGCCGCCGGCCCCGATGCCGGCGTCGGCGGGCGGCGCGGCCACGGGCACCACCTCGCCCCCGGGGCCGAGGCGGAACGAGGCCGGCAGGGGCGGTCCGGGCGCTTCGTCGTGGACGGCCACGGTGGCACCGGCGAGGGTCGCGGCCAGGCCGTCGAGGGTGAGGCCCCGTACGGCCAGCGGGTCGGGGAGCCGGCCGCGGGCGGCCAGACGGTCGCCCAGCACGGTGGCGGCGCGAGCCCCCAGCTCCTGCACCCAGCGGACCCGCAGGCGCAGCGCCTCGCGAGGCTCGAGATCGACCAGCGTCGCCGCAAGGGTGCGGACCGTGGCGGCCGGCGGCGCGGCCGGCAGGGGTGCCGGTGGCCCCACCCTCGGGGTCGTGAGGGCCAGGACCTCGGGATGCCGATGGCACAGCGCGGCGTCACCGAGCCCGCCGGCCCGGCCCAGGGCCAGCGCGGTGAGCGCCAGCGCGGCCGCCGTGGGCCCGTCCGGTCCCCCCTTCCGCTGATCCGCGGACAGGAGCGTGGCGGCCAGCACCTCGTGGGCGTGCAGCGTCCGCAGGGTGCGTGTCGCCCGCTCCACCAGGGCGAGCAGGTCGGCGTCGTCCAGCAGGGGCAGGGGCGGGACGGCGGCCAGCCAGGTGTCGACGCGCTCGACCAGCGCGGTGGCGCCGGCCGCCAGCCCGGCCCGGAGCCGGCCGATGCGCCACGCCGCCCACAGCCGCCGCCCGAGGCGGCGAGGTTCGAGGCCGTACCACCAGCGCCTGGTGGCGGTCCGGTAGCCGAGCCGTTCCAGGTCGGCGGCGGCCCACCCGCCGACCACCGTCACCGCGGGTGGGCCGTGGCGGCGCCTCGGCGCCAGGCCGGCCTGCACCAGCGCGACGTCGATGCCGTCGGCCATGGGCCGCACCCACAGGTCGACGTCCAGGGGATGCAGCGGCCCGGCGAAGGTCTCGGCCACGGGCCCCGGTCCGAGCACGGGCCCGCGCGGGGTGCCCGGCCCGGCCGCGGTGATGGGCCGGCTCTGGAGCATCCAGAGACGACCGTCGCCGTCGATGCCCCACTCCACGTCCTGGGGAGAGCCGAACACGCGCTCGGCCCGCCGGGCCAGGGCGGCGAGCGCCCGGAGGGTGGCCCGGTCGAGCCGCGGGCCGTCGCCGCCGCGGTCGAGCGAGAGGAGCCGGCCCCGCCGGGTGGTGACGAACCGGCTGGCGATGGCGCGGCCGCTCACCAACTCCTCGGGCTGGCCGGCGACGGCCTCGATCACGATGTGGCGACGGTCGCCGCGCACGGGGTCGAGGCCGAACAGCACCCCACCGCAGACCACGTCCAGGTGGGGCTGGACGAGCACGCCCATGGGCCGGGCCGTGGCGCCTCCCGGGCGTTCGGCCGAGGCCAGCACGGTGGCGACGGCAACCAGGAACGCGGGCCAGCCCCGCACACCCGTGACGGATCGGAACTGCCCGGCCATCGAGGAGGTGGCGATGTCCTCCGCCGTCGAGGACGAGCGCACCACCAGGGCGCTGCTGTCGCCGTCGAGGTGCAGCCAGGCGGAGCGGAGGGCGTCGAGCACCTCCTCCGACAGGTCGTGCCCGGGCGCGTGGCCGGCGCAGAGCACGAACCCGGGGAGCACCGGCAGCCCGGCGCTCGTGGCCCGGGCCAGGTTGGCCGCCTTCGCGCCGACCGCGGCCGCATCGCTTGCCTTCTCGCAACCCAGCCGCAGCACCTGACCCTGACCCTGGGTGGGCGCCAACTGCCGCACGGTCCCTCGGTTCGCTGAGGACTCACCGACATCATCTACCCGCGAGGGCCGCGTTGGAAGTGCGCGGCTGGCGGCCGACGGCGGACCGGGAGCCGAGCGTCAGCCGGCGATGCCGGGGAGGACGTGCTCGACGAAGTGGTCGAGGTGCGCTTCGCCCTCGCCCGGCCAGCCGCAGATCAGGTAGCCGAAGCCGGCGGTCCGGTAGGCCTCGGCGTCGGCGCGCACCGCGTCCCACGGTTGCGACAGGTCGAGCGACGCCGACCGCAGGATGGTGCCGGGGTCGCGGCCGGCCTGCTCGGCCAGCCGGCTGAGCGTGGCCGAGCGGGCCGTCAGCTCCGCCGGCGACCCGAAGGAGTGCCAGGCGTCGGCGTGGCGGGCCGCCAGCGGGAGGGCCCGGCGCTCGCCGGTGGCGGCGACCCACAGGGGAGGGGTGGGCCGCTGCACCGGCTTGGGGTCGATGGTGGCGTCGCGCACCTGCCAGTGCGCGCCCTCGTACGTGAAGCCGTCGGTGGTGAGGAGCCCCCGCAGGATGGTGAGGGCCTCGTCCAGCATGTCGAGGCGCTCACCCGTGGGCGGGAAGGGGATGCCGAGCGCGGCGTGCTCGGGCTGGAACCAGGCCGAGCCCAGGGTGAGCTCGAGCCGACCACCGGAGGCGTGGTCGATGGTCGTCGCCTGGGCCGCCACCATCGACGGGTGCCGGTAGGTCACGCCGGCGACCAGCACCCCGAGGCGGATCCGGCTGGTGAGACCGCTCAGCGCGGCCATGGTGGTGTAGGCCTCGAAGCACTCGCCGGGCCCCTCCCCGTACATGGGCTGGAAGTGGTCGAAGCCCCACCAGCCGTCGAAGCCGGCGTCCTCGGCGTAGCGCACCCGCCGCACCAGCTCCGCCCAGCTCATCCGCTGCTGCGATGCCTCGAGTCCGATCCGCATGCCGTCAGTCGACCACGGTCGCCGACGCGGCGCCGGGTGCGCCCGCCGACACGGGCTGGAGGTGGCGGGCGTGCTGCAGGGTCGAGAGCAGCGCCAGCGTGGACTCGGCCCCCTGGTTGCGGTTGGGGCCGTGCTGGTGGAGGCCGTCGAAGCCGCCCTGCGAGACCGGATCCCACATGGGTGCTCCGGCGTCGTTGTCGCCCAGGAACCACCCGACGGCCAGGACGACGCCGGAGGACCAGCGCGCATCCCCGGTGAGGGTCGCGGCCCGAGCGCAGGCGTCGGCCAGCGCCGCGACCTCGATGGGCTGCTGGTCGAACGCCGGTGCGGCGTCGCCGGGCCCGGCGCCCCCGACCGGCGTCACCGAGAGGTGGCCGTCGAGCGTCTCGCGGTCGAGGAGCCAGCCGAGGAGCGCGAGCCCGTCGTCCAGCAGTGCCGGACGTCCGAGCGCGTCGCCGGCTGCGATCATCGCGTCGGGGAGAGCGGCGTTGGCGTAGGTGAGGCGGGGCTCGGGCCACGGCCACGAGGGCGTGATCGCGCTGCGGTCGCTCCCGTCCATGCGGTCGGCGAGGTCGGCGAGCAGCCGCCGAGCCCCGAGATGACCGGGGTGCACCTGGAGCACCTCGGCGGCGCCGAGTGCCGCGAACGCCATCGCCCTGGGCCACGGGGAGCGCAGCTGGGCGCCGCGCTCGAACGAGATCATGGCGATCTGGCGGGTCGCGGCGTCGTCGCTGCGCGCCGCGGCCGTGCCGAGCCCCCAGAGGCTGCGGCCCCAGCAGTCCTCGACGGTCCGCCGGTCCAGCCACCGCCCGCGGCTGCTCCGCCGGTTGCGGAACGAGCCGTCGACGCCCTGGGCCTCGGTGAGGAAGCGGAGCGAGAACCGGGCGAGGTCCCGGGTGAGGCTGTCGGGCTCCTGCTCACGAGCCGTCACCAGCAGCAGGCGGGCCATGTCGTCGGTGCAGTGGCCGTGGCCGCGCCGAGGGTCGGTGTGGTCCGCGTGCTCGAAGATCCCGTGCTCACCGGTCAGGCGGACGATGTGGTCGTACGCCGGCTGCGGCGCCGTCATGCGGGCACCTCCTCGAGGCGGTCGAGCATGCCGTCGCCGATCGCCGTGTACTGGGCCGCGATGGCCTGCCAGCCGAGGGACGGGGCGAGCCGGGTGGCCTCGGCGGCCATGTCCTCGACGAGCCCGGGCTCGGTGAGCACGCGGCGGAGCGCGTCGGCGAGGGCATCGGGGTCGCGACGGGGGACGACGAGGCCGGCACCACTGGCGAGGAGCTCCACGGCGTGCGGGAACGCGGTCGCGATGACGGGGCGGCCGGCGGCGACGGCGTCGACGAGCACCCCCGAGGTGACCTGGTCGGGCGAGTCGTAGGGGAGCACGACCACGGTGGCGCTGTCGATCAGCCGGCCGAGCGAGGGGAGGTCGCGGTACTCGGCGTCGAAGTGGACGCCCGACACCGTCCCGTTGGCCCAGGTCCGCCGGATCAGCATCTCCCGGTAGGCCTCGCCGTCGCGGGCCGCCACCTTGGGGTGGGTCCGTCCGGCCACGACGTAGCGGGGCCGGGGGTGGAGGTCCTTGAGCTGGGCCATGGCGTCGATCGCCCACTCGATGCCCTTGCCGGGACCGAGCAGGCCCCAGGTGAGCAGCACCGGCGGGCCCGAGGACCGGTCGTTGCGCCCGTCGGGAGCGGGCTCGGCCGTGGCCGCGCCGTGCTGGATCATGGCGATCTTGGAGCGGTCGACGGTGAAGGAGCGGCTCAGCTGCCGACGGGCGGCATCGGTCATCACGACGACGACGCTGGCCGCGTCGGCCACCGCCTCGAGCACCTGTCGCTGATGGGCGCTGGGGTCCCGGAGCACGGTGTGGGCGACCACGATCGACGGGACGTCCAGGGCGCGGAGCAGGTCGACGACCTCCTCGCCGTTGCGACCTCCGTACAGGCCGTACTCGTGCTGCACGATGGCGACGTCGAAGCGGTTCAGCACGGCGGCGGCCCGTGACACCGACGAGGGGGAGCCGTTGTCGAGCCCGCCGACGACGGCCGGGTCGTCGGTGTCGAGGCCGTCGAGCACCCGCACGATGCCGACGGACTGGCCGTTCGCGACCAGGCCCGTCGACAGGGCGGCCGAGAAGGTGGCGATCCCGCAGGCCGTCGGTGGGTACGTCGTGAGGATGCCGAACGAGCGGCCCGCGCCGGGGCGTGACCGGGCAGGCAGAGAGATGGTGGGGGCGACGCGCACGTGAGCTCCTGTTTCTTGGCTCAGTCCGAGGCGTCAAGCCTGCACGGGGCGACTGGCACGAAGCGGCCGTCCAGCCCAAACAAGGCGACCCAACCGAGATGGGCAGTTGCCCAGCCTACCGGGTCGCCCGGCCGACGAGCGCCGCAGGGGGGTGCGCCGGGGGGCGGAGGGCGTCCCCCCTGCCGACCCGGTACCCTGGGTCTCGGAGTCGGCAGCACCAGTCCTCGTACCAGTGTCAGTTCCCAGCACCTCTCGCCGAGTTCGCCAGATCCGGGTGCCTCAGAGCGAGTGAGTGAACGTGGTCGCCGTCCATCAGAACGCCCCCTCCGACGTGGCCGTCCGCCAGGACGCCGATCCCGACGTGGCCGTCCGCCAGGACGCCGATCCCGACGGGGCCGTCCGCCAGGACGCCGATCCCGAGTCAGTGGGATCCCCGCCGCCGCGCCGTGGGCGCGTCGAGCAGCTGACCAGCTGGGCCATCATCGTCGTTCCGGTCGTCGCCGGGGTCACCGCCGTCGTCCGATGGCCGCTGCTCCGCCCCCAGTGGGCCGACGTCGCACTGTTCGCGGCGCTGTTCGTGGTGAGCGGCTTCGGCGTGACGATCGGCTACCACCGCACCTTCGCCCACCGTGCCCTGCGACCGCGGCGCTGGCTCAAGGTGGTGCTCGCGCTGGCGGGCTCGACGGCGATCGAGGGTGGCCCCGTGGGCTGGACGGCCGTGCATCGCGCCCACCACAAGACCACCGACCGGCCCGGTGACCCCCATTCCCCCGTCGGGCACGGGTCCGGGGCGCTCGGCGTGCTCCGTGGCTTCGTCCACGCCCATGTGGGCTGGCTGCTGGGTCGCGGGGTGCCCACGTCCGATCCGCAGGTCGCCGACCTCCGGGCCGATCGCGACCTCCGGGCGATCGACCGGCTCTTCCCCCTCATCGCCGCGATCACCGTCGTGCTGCCCCTGTTGATCGGCTGGATGACGCACCGCAGCCTGGCCGGGGCCCTCACCGCGTTCGTGTGGGTGGGGCTGGTGCGGGTGGGGATCACCCAGCACGTGACGTTCTCGATCAACTCCGTCTGCCACATGGTCGGGAGCCGCCGGTTCGTCACCACCGACCAGTCGCGCAACGTCTGGTGGCTGGCTCCGCTCACCTTCGGCGAGTCGTGGCACAACAACCACCACGCCTTCCCGCAGCTCGCACGCCACGGCGTCGACCGGCGCCAGCTCGACCCGTCGGCCCGGATGATCAGGGTGTTCGAGCGGCTCGGCTGGGCCGACGAGGTCCGCTGGCCGTCGGCCGACCGCCTGGCCCGCAAGCGGCTGGTCCCCGTCCGGGCCTAGGCCCGCGCAGGGCCGGGCCTGCAGCGTTCCGGCAGCGGTCGCCAGCGCCCGCCGCTGGGCGCATGCTGGGGTGGTGGGCCGCTTCCGCCGACGGCCGCGCCGGCCCTCGTGGCCGGTGGTGGCGGCGCTGGCGCTGGCCGGCGCGTCCGCACTCGTGGGTGGCTGCTCGCCAGGCGCCGAGCCCAGCGCCCCACCCGGCCAGGGGTCGGGCGTGGGTGGTGAGGCGCTGGCGGCCGGACCCCGCCCGCTGCCGGAGACCTGGGTGCCCCTCGAGGTCGCCCGGTTCCCGCGGCCGGCCGACGAGGCCTGTGCCGACGCGGCCCGCACCGTGCGGGTGGCGGAGGGGTCGAGCATCGCCGACGCCCTCCGTGGCGCCGGGCCGGGCACGGTGGTGCTGGTCGAGCCGGGCACGTACACCGAGCCCAACGACGACGACGCCCGCGCCCTCGTGCTGGCCGAGCCCGACGTCTGCCTGCGGGCCGACGGCGACGGGGCCGTGGTCGTGCGGGCTGCCGCCGGCCAGACCACCGGCGTGGAGATCGGCGCCGACCGCGTGGTCGTCGAGGGGGTCACCCTCCAGGGCTTCCGCACCGGGGTCGCCCTCGACCGCGAGGGCGGCACCCTGCGCGACGTCACCCTGCAGCGGCTCCGGATCGAGCAGCTCGAGGGCGACTTCCGCGAGGGGGTCATCGCCTTCGGCGACAACCGGGAGGTGCCCGGCACCCCGCCGGCGGTCGACGGTCTGCTGGTGGTGGACGTCGTCGTCGACGGCGCCGACCTGGGTGTTTCGTGCAACGCCGGCCCGTGCGCCCACTGGTGGCTGGAGGGCGTGCGGGTGGAGGGCCGCGCCGGCAGCCAGGACACCGCGGCCGACGCCGTCGCCATCGAGGACGGTCGCCAGGTCGCCGTGATCGGCTGCACGGTGTCGGGGGCGGGCGGCGACGGCATCGACACCAAGGCCGACGACGTCGTCGTGCTCGACAGCGCCGTGCGTGACGTCGACCGCAACGGCGTGAAGCTGTGGCGGGGCGGCGACGTGATCAACACCGTCGTCGACGGCACCGGCGCCGACGCCGCCCTCGTCGGCGATCAGCCCGGCCGCTACCGGTACGTCCACGTGCTCGTCACCCACCACCTCCGGCCGGGCGAGGAGGGCTACGTGGGCACGTGGGGGTACGACTCCGGCGAGCCGGTGCTCCTCGAGATCGTGAACTCGATCGTCGCCGACAACGGCGGCAGCGGCTTCTGGGTGCCGCCCGGCTCGACGGTGGTGCTCCGCCGCACGCTGGTCGACGACGCCTCGGCCAAGCTCCTCGACGTGGGCGACGAGCGGTCGGTCACGGTGGCCGAGCGTGCGTCGCTGGCCGACCTGGGCTGGGAGGTCGACCTGGTGGTCGGCGACCCGCAGCTCACCGACCCGGAGGCGGGCGACGTGGTGCCCCTCCCCACTAGCCCCGCCCGCGACGCGGGCGCGGCCGTCGAAGGGCTCGACCACGACGCGGCCGGCAACCCGAGGTGGATCGGCGACGGCCCCGACCTGGGCCCCTTCGAGGCGGCCGCGGGCGAGTGAGGTCGCCGGGCTGCGCGTTCTGTGCACGCGCGAGGTCGGAATCCGGCGGTCTCGGTGCACAGAACGGCGAAGCGGTGAGGCGCCGCGTCACGGCTGGTACACGACCCTCCGGCGCTCGCCGCTGCTGGCCGCCAGGGCGATGGCCTCGCACACCTCGGCGCAGCGGTAGCCGTCCTCCAGCGTGGCGCCGAGGGGAGCGACGGGGTGGTCGCCCCTGACGGCCTCGAGGACGTGGAGCAGCTCGTGCACGAACACGTGCTCCCACCCGATCAGGTGACCGGGGGGCCACCAGAGCGACTGGTACGGGTGGTACGCCTCGGACACGATCACCGTCCGGAACCCCTGCGCCCGTCCACCGGGCGCCGAGCCGGCCAGGTGCACCTGCAGCTCGTTCATCCTCTCCTGGTCGAACGCGATCGTGCCCCGGGTGCCGTTGATCTCCCAGCGCATGGAGTTCTTGCGACCGGGGGCGCAGCGGGTGGCCTCGTAGGTGCCGATGGCCCCGTTCTCGAACTCGACGGTCGCCTCGAAGGCGTCGTCCACGTCGACCGTGCCGCCGGGCCGCTCGGACACGAAGGTGGTCATGACCGCGGTGACGCGCACCGGCTCGCCCACGAGGAAGCGCGACTGGTCGACGACGTGGGCGCCCAGGTCGCCCAGGGCGCCCGACCCGGCGCTGCCCTTCGACAGCCGCCACGTCCGCGGGAACGCCGGGTCGACGAGCCACTCCTGGAGGTAGCGCCCGCGGAAGTGGCGGATCTCGCCGATCTCGCCGGCCTCGATCAGCTGCCTGGCCAGCTGGACCGCGGGGAAGAACCGGTAGTTGAAGGCGGTCATGTGCACCACCCCGGTGGCGTCCACCGCCTTCCACATCTCGTACGACTCGCGGGCGTCCCGTCCGAGCGGCTTCTCGCACACGACGTGCATGCCGGAGCGGGCCGCCGCGATCGTCGGCTCGGCGTGCAGGTCGTTGGGGCCGCAGTTGTCGAACACCGTCACGTCGGGCGATGCCACCACGTCGCGCCAGTCGGTGGTGGCCCGCTCGAACCCGAACCGGCGCGCCGCATCCTGCACGGCGTGCTCCGTGCGCCCCGCGATCACCCGCAGCCGAGGGTGGACCGGCGGCGGCCAGGCCACCGAGCCGATCGCCGTCAGCGCGTTCGAGTGCGCCCGCCCCATGAACCCGTAGCCGAGCATGCCGACACCCACCTCGGGGGGGCCGTCGAGCCCGGGGACCGTCGAGAACGTCATGTCGACCTCCGATGCGTGCGTTGCGGTGGGGGCCGGGGCATCCCCGGGCGTCGCCGTCAGGTCATCACCCAGCCCCCGTCGACGTTCAGCGTCTGGCCGGTGACGAACGAGGCCTCCGCGCCGGCCAGGAACGACACCACCGCGGCCAGCTCGTCGAACGTGCCTCGCCGCTTGAGCGCCTGGGAGTCGAGGACGTGGCGCTCGTAGGCCCCGAGGTCGGGGTGCTGGATGCGCTCCGCCCTCGTCGGGAACGCCCCCGGCGCCACCGCGTTCACCCGGATCTCGCGGGGACCGAGCTCGCGGGCCAGGGCCCGGGTCATCGCGATGATCGCTCCCTTGGCGGCCACGTACGGCGACATGTGGGCCCAGTACCCGTGCCACGTGATCGAGGCGACGTTCACGATGCTCCCACCCTCTCCGGCTGCGATCATCGAGCGGGCGGCGTGCTGCGCGCACAGGAAGTAGGCGCGCTGGTTGACGGCGATCGTCTCGTCGTGCTCCTCGACGGTGACGTCGACGAACGGCCCCGACGGGAAGACCGCCGCGTTGTTGACCAGCACCGCGAGGGGGCCCAGGTCGTGTTGGGCCGCAACGAAGGTCGCGGCGATGCGATCCGCGTCGCGGAGGTCGCAGGGGAAGGCGACCGCCGCACCGCCGCGGGAGCGGATCCGCGACGCCGTCGCCTCCGCGCCGGCGGCGTCGATGTCGACCACCGCGACCGGGTGGCCGTCGGCGGCCAGGCGGGCGGCGATGGCACCGCCGAGCGCGCCGCCGGCCCCTGTGACCAACGCCGTCAATGGGACTCCCTGGGGACGTCGGACCCGCTGGCCCCCACGAGGAAGTCGAGATCGGCACCCCGGTCGGCCTGCAGGACGTGGTCGACGTACAGCTTGGCGTAGCCGCGGGCGGGCGCGCCCGCCGGCGCTGCCCAGCCCGCTCGTCGCCGGGCCAGCTCCTCGTCGGGCACCGCGACGGTGAGCGTGCGGGCGTCGAAGTCGAGGGTGACGGGGTCGCCGTCGCGCACCAGCGCCAGCGGCCCCCCGGCGGCCGCCTCGGGGGCGGTGTGGAGCACGACCGTGCCGTAGGCGGTGCCGCTCATCCGGGCGTCGGAGACCCGCACCATGTCGGTGACGCCGCGCTCCAGCAGCTTGCGGGGCAGCGGCAGGTTCCCCACCTCGGGCATGCCCGGGTACCCCTTCGGCCCGCAGCCCTTCAGGACGAGCACCGAGTCCGCGTCGACGTCGAGGCCGGGGTCGTCGATGCGGGCCTTGAGGTCCTCGATGCTCTCGAACACCACGGCCGGCCCGGTGTGGCGGAGCAGGGCGGCGGTGGCCGCGGCCGGCTTGATGACCGCCCCGTCCGGGGCCAGGTTGCCCCGGAGCACGGCGATCCCGGCATCGGCGCGGATCGGGTCGCCGATCGGCCGGATGACGTCGTCGCCGACGCGCACCGCCGTCGCGACCTGCTCGCCGATCGGCCGGCCCGACACCGTGGGCGCGGAGAGATCGAGGTGATCGCCCATCTCGCGCATCACCGCCGCCAGGCCACCGGCCGCGTGGAAGTCCTCCATGAGGTGCTCGCCCGACGGCATCAGGTCGACGAGCAGGGGGATGCCGCGCCCGAGCCGGTCCCAGTCGTCGAGGACGAAGGGCACGCCGGCCCGGCCGGCGATGGCGAGCAGGTGCACCACGGCGTTGGTCGAGCCGCCGATGGCGGCGCACACCTTGACCGCGTTCTCGAACGAGGCTCGGGTCAGCACCGCCGAGAGGCGCTGGTCCTCGCGGACCATCTGCACGATCCGGCGCCCCGTCAGGTGGGCGAGGGTGAGGCGCCGGGAGTCGGCGGCGGGGATGGCGGCGTTGCCGGGGAGGGTGAGGCCCATCGCCTCGGCCAGCGACGCCATCGTCGAGGCGGTACCCATGGTGTTGCAGAAGCCGGCGCTGCGCGACATGCAGGCCTCGGCCTCGGACAGGTCGTCGATCGACATGCGGCCGGCCCGCACCGCCTCGTCGAACCGCCACGCGTCCGTGCCGCTGCCGATCGGCCTGCCCCGGAACCGGCCGGTCAGCTTGGGGCCGCCGGACAGCACGACGGTGGGCAGGTCGACCGAGGCCGCCCCCATCACCTGGGCGGGGGTGTTCTTGTCGCACCCCCCGAGCAGCACCACGCCGTCGATCGGGTTGCCCCGGATCGACTCCTCGACCGCCATGCTCATCAGGTTCCGGAACAGCATGGCGGTGGGCAGCAGCTGGGTCTCCCCGAGCGACATGGCCGGGAACTCCAGTGGCACGCCGCCGGCCTCCCACACCCCGCGCTTGACGTGCTCGGCCACCTTGTCGAGGTGGCTGTTGCACGGCGTGAGCTCCGACCAGGAGTTGCAGATGCCGATCATGGGCCGGCCCGAGAACAGGTCGTCGGGATAGCCGTCGGACTTCATCCACGACCGGTGGATGAACCCGTCGCGATCGGGCTTCCCGTACCAGCGGGCGGTTCGCAGCTCGGTCATCGTCCGTCCACCCCTTCCCGACCCCGTGTCTACCAATCGCGGCCGGCCCGTGGCCCGGGGGCGGGGCTCCGCGGCCACCCACTAGCCTGCGCCCACTCGGCCGGGCACCGGGCAGGGGAGGGGTTCCGTGGGCGCACCCAGCTACGAGCGGCTCTCGTCGCTCGACACCACGTTCCTCGACATCGAGCGACCCGGGGTGCCCCTGCACGTGGGGTCCCTGTCGATCGTCGAGCGGGCCCCGCTCGTCGACGGCTCGGGGAGGATCCGGATCGAGGATCTCCGTCGCCTGGTCGAGTCGCGGCTCCACCTGCTCCCGAAGTACCGCCAGCGGCTGATGTCGACGCCGCTGTCGTTGGGCCGTCCGGTGTGGGTCGACGCCGACCGCTTCGACGTCGCCGAGCACGTGAAGGTGATCGGCCTGCCGGCCCCCGGCACCGACGAGCAGCTCGTCGAGCTGGCCGAAGACCTCCAGCGCCAGCCCCTCGACCGGACCAAGCCGCTCTGGGAGAAGTGGTTCGTCGACGGGCTGCAGGGCGGGCGCATCGGCATCGTCGACAAGATCCACCACGCCATGGTCGACGGCGTGAGCGGGGCCGGCACGCTGACGGTGCTGCTGCACCCCGACCCCGAGGCCGGGCTGGCCGAGCCCGAGCCGTGGGAGCCGCGCCCGGCGCCGTCGGGCGTGCAGCTGCTGGCCGACAGCGCCCGCGAGCTGGCCCTGGTGCCCGTGGGATGGGCCCGCGCGGTGGCCTCGACGGCCCGGTCGACGGAGCGTCTGCGCGAGCGCGTCGGCGCGCTCGGCTCGGTGGTGCGGCCCGAGAACCTGGCCCCCAGGTCGTCGCTGAACCGCCCGGTCGGGGTGCGGCGCCGCTTCCTCACGGTGCGCGAGTCGCTGGTCGAGCTGCGGGAGCTGAGCCACCGGCTGGGCGTGACGGTGAACGACCTGATCCTGGCGGCGGTGGCGGGTGGCCTCCGCTCCCTCCTCGCCGGCAGGGGCGAGCCGGTCGACGCCATCGATCTCCATGCCCTGGTGCCCGTGAGCACGCGGCAGGCCGGCGACCAGCACCTCGGCAACGTGGTCAGCAGCCTGGTCGCCGTGCTCCCGGTCCACGAGCCCGACCCGGCGGCCCGGCTGCAGATCGTCCGCGACGCCATGGGGGTGCTGAAGCAGAGCGGCGAGCAGGAGGGCACCGAGCTCATCTTCGAGTGGGCGGACACGTTCCTGCCGCCGGTGCTGGCGCTGACCAGCCGGTTCCTCGTCGAGCACAACCCGCTGGTGAACGTGGTGGTCACCAACGTGCCCGGCCCACAGCTGCCCCTGTACGTGCTGGGTGCCCGGCTGCTCGAGATCTACCCGGTGGTGCCGCTCGCCGCGAACCTCAGCCTGGGGATCGCGATCCTCAGCTACGACGGCCAGCTGAACTTCGGGATCCACGTGGACCCCGACGCCTGCCCCGACGCGGATGCCTTCGCCAAGGGGCTGGCCGACGCCTTCGAGGAGCTGCTCGCCCTCGGGTGACCGGGAGGTGGGCGGTGCCCGGGCGGGGCCGGGGCGGGGCCCGGTCAGCTGGTCATGCCGCCCAGGCCCACCAGGCCGCGGGCCAGCTCGATCTCGCCCATGTGGCGCAGCCCGTGCTGGTAGATCCAGCACTCGGCGGCGTCGAGCACGGTGATGCCGTCGGGGCCGGCCACCCTGGCGCTGTAGGTGCTGGCCAACTGGTCCGGCAGCGGTCGGGGGATGACGATGCGGTTGAGCTCGGCCGGGTCGAGCCGGGCCAGCCAGCCCTCGGTGCGCTCGAACACGGCGCGCTGGTAGGCCCGGAACTCGTCGTAGTCGCCGACCTGCTGATGGATCATCTCCGCCACGGTGAGCTCCTTGCCGTGGTCGTCGATCGCCATCCGCACCCGCGACTGCCACTCGTCTCCCCAGACCGGCGCCTGGCCGGTGATGAGCATGAACGACGCGTCCTCCATGTTCGTGAAGTGGAACAGGGAGAAGGCGATGGGCAGCACGCCCTCGCGCTCGACGTGGTTCACGTGCTCGATGCCCATGGTGTCGACGGCCTGGTAGTAGAGCGAGTGCATGGCGGCCATGCGGCGCTGGAGCGAGTCGAGGACGAGATCGGTCATGAGGATCCTCCTGGATCAGGCCCAGCCACCGGCGTGGCTCGCGGTGCCGGGTGATCGGCCGTCGCCCTCCCGGGTTCGGCAGGCCACGACATGTTATGGCAGCAGTGCTGTCGGTTCCAGGGCGTCGATCGAGGCCGGGGTGGCACCAGGCCGACGAATGTCCCGAACACGAGCGCCACGAGCACCTGCGTGGGCCAGCAGTCGTCCACTCGAGGTGCGTCGGCCGGCACCCAGCCGGCCGAGCTCGGGTGGGCGCGGGGGCGGCCGCCCGTAGCCTGGAGCGATGCGCGACCCGGTGATCCAGACGATGCCGTTGGGCGTCCCGTGGCCGACGGTGGACCCCTTCCTGTTCTGCGTCCATCACGACGACGCCTACCCCGCCGGCAACGGCCGGCTGGGGCCGGCGGCC
The DNA here is from genome assembly GCA_016716005.1 of Acidimicrobiales bacterium. NCBI lineage: Bacteria > Bacillati > Actinomycetota > Acidimicrobiia > Acidimicrobiales > Acidimicrobiales bacterium. The sequence goes on along the minus strand of JADJXE010000001.1, from coordinate 1,548,000 downwards.
ACGCTGGCGGGGCGGGACCTGGGGCAGGACTTCGCAGGCCTCGACGGGTGGCGCATGTACCACGGCGACCGTGTCCCCGGCTTCCCCGCGCACCCCCACCGGGGCTTCGAGACGGTGACCTTCGTGCGCCGGGGCCTGGTGGACCACGCCGACTCCCTCGGCGCCGCCGCCAGGTACGGCCGGGGCGACGTGCAGTGGCTCACCGCCGGCGGCGGCATCGTGCACGCCGAGATGTTCCCCCTCCTCGACGAGGGCGGGCCCAACCCGCTCGAGCTCTTCCAGATCTGGGTCAACCTGCCGGCCGACGACAAGCTGGTCGACCCGCACTTCTCGATGCTGTGGGATCGCGAGATCCCGCGGTACACGGCTGTCGACGACGGCGGCCGGATCACCGAGGTCACCGTGATCGCCGGGGCCCTGGAGGGCCTGGTCCCGCCTCCCCCGCCGCCACGATCGTGGGCGGCCCGGCCCGAGGCCGACGTGGCCATCTGGCACGTGCGCCTCGAGCCCGGGGCGCACTGGGTGCTCCCCGCGGCCGCCGGACCCGCCACGGTGCGCACCGTCTACGCGTTCGAGGGCGCGTCGGTGCGGATCGGTGAGCGCCAGCTCCCGGTCGGCACGGGCGCGGTGGTGCGCTGCGACGAGCCCGTGCCGATCGCCGGCGGGCAGGGCGTGGAGCTCCTGGTGCTGCAGGGTCGCCCCATCGGCGAGCCGGTGGCCCAGTACGGGCCGTTCGTGATGAACGACCGGGCCGGGATCGAGCGGGCCCTCGCCGACTACCGCCGCACCGGGTTCGGGGGCTGGCCCTGGCCCGACGACGACCCGGTGCACGGGGTCGGGCAGGGGCGGTTCGCCCGCCGCCCGGACGGCCGGGTGGAGCACGCCACGGCCTGAGTCGCCGGCCTGCGCTGCAGCTCGTGGCGGGCGAGCGATGATCTCGCCGTGACCCCGCGGACCCGTGGCTCGTCCCGCCCGTCGCGACGCCCGCTGCTGCGCCCCGAGCCATGACCGCACCGCTCGCACCCGTCCCGCCGCCCCCGGCCGCCGCGGTCGCAGGGTGGTACCCCGACCCGTGGCGGGCGGCGCCCTGGCGGTGGTGGGACGGGCGGTCGTGGACGGCCTACGTGGGAGGGCTCGCCGGGCGGCGGCCCCGGTTGCCGGCCTGGCTCAGCCCGCCGGTGGTGGCGGCGTCGGTGCTGATGGTGCCCCTCGTGGTGCTCACCGCCGTGGTGTCGCCGGTCGTGATGCCCCTCGCCCTCGTCCCCCTGGCCATCGTCCTGCCCGCCCTGGCCTGGCTCGACCGGGTCGAGCCGGAGCCCTGGGCGTCGAGGCTCCACGCCGTGCTGTGGGGGGGCACCGTCGCCGTGCTCGTGGCCGTGATCGTCAACAGCATCACGGCCGCGGTGGCCGGCGAGACCGCCGCCGCCGTCGTGTCGGCCCCGCTCGTGGAGGAGGGCATGAAGGGGCTCGGCGTGGTGTGGGCCCTCCGTCGCCGCGAGCTCGACGGCGTGATGGACGGCATCGTCTACGCCGGCTGGGTGGCGCTGGGCTTCGCGGTGGTCGAGGACGTCGAGTACTACGCCCTCGCCGGCGGAGGGGGCGAGCTGGTCGCCACCTTCGTCGTCAGGGGGGTGCTGACCCCCTTCTCCCACCCGCTGTTCACGATGTGGATCGGCCTGGCGGTCGGGCTGGCCGTGGCTCGCCGACGGCCCGTGGCCCCGGCCTTCCTCTGGGGCTGGGCCATCGCGGCCGGGTTCCACGCCACGTGGAACGGCTCGATCGCCCTGGCCGAGGCAGTGAACGAGGCGGCGGTGGTGCTCGCGGCAGCCGGCGGCTTCGTGCTGCTGTTCGGATCCACCGTCGTGATGCTGGTGCGGGCCCGGGGTGCCGAGCGACGACGGTTCGAGGTGCTGGTGCCGGTGCTCGCCGATCGCTACGGGATCCCTCACCCCGAGGTGGACGTGTTCGCCCACTGGCGGGCGCTGCTGCAGACCCGCCGGCGCCTGCCGCGGCGGGAGCGCCGCCGCTTCGACGCGCTGCACCGGGCCCTCGCCCGGCTCGCCGAGCTGGCCGACCAGCCGCCGCCGGTCGACCCCGTGCGCCAGCAGCTGCTGGAGGCCCAGCTCACCCGCGCCCGCTTCGGCGATCCCTGACCTCGCTGCTCGGGGCGTGTGCTCGGTCGGCCCCTCGGCGAGGCGGTCGAGCACTTGGCGCCCGTGCCCGCGCTGGCCCGCGCTCTGTGGACCGGGCCGGTCGAGCGGCCCCGGCGAGGGCCCCGGCGGTTACGGTACGGCGCGAGCGGTGACCGGGGATCGCAGGGGGTGCGGGGCATGACCACCGACCAGCTGGTGTACGACGAGCGCGAGCTGCTGCGCGACCACGAGTACGCGGCACCGCACGTGGTCGCCGGGCACCGGCTGCACGGTGGCTTCCTCGACGACGGCACCTATCAGCCGCCGCGCGCCCTGGTGCGCGACGAGGCCCTCGACCACTGGACCGCCGCGCTGCGACGCCGGGGCGGCGAGCCGCTCCAGGCCGATGCCTCCCTCCTGGCCGGAGTGCGCTGGCCCAACGTGGAGCAGCAGCGCGTGCTGCTCCGCCACGGCCTGGGCGAGACGTTCTGGAACCAGCTCACCATCACCGGCAAGATCGAGGCGAAGGGGCGGCTGCTCGCCGAGGTCGAGCTCCCCGACCTCCAGCCCTTCGTGGTCGACGACCTGTCCGAGATGGCCATCGGGCACCTGAACCGTGGGCTGCTGCGGGCCCATGGCCTCGACGAGGGCGGTCTCCCGGCCGAGGGCATCGGCGGGCACGACGTGATGTGGTTCGTCGCGCGCGACCTGGCCTTCGGCGAAGGCGCCCATGCCGACGTGGAGCCGCCGGAGAACATCGCCCGGCCCGAAGCCGGCACCCGGTTCATTCCCGAGGTCGCGCCCGAGGTCGAGGGCCTGCTGTCGCTGCTCGCCAACCTGCTGATCATCGAGTTCCGGGCCGAGCTCGGCTTCGCCGACGCCCAGGCGATCCTCCGCACGCCGGACCTCTTCGCGGACCGGCGGCCCGGCGCCGAGGAGGCCGCCGAGATCGTCGACCGCATCCGCGCCGACGAGCAGATCCACGTCCGCTCCCTGTGCCTGTACCTCGGTGAGGTCGCGTCGGTGACCTTCCGCACGGTCGACGGAGGCACCGTGCCCGGCCGGGAGCTGATCGAACGGTTCTGGGCGGGGCTGGTGCGCTGGGCCACGGTGGAGCAGCCGGCGCTCGTGGCCGAGCGCCAGCGTGCCGACGTCACGGCTCGCGTCCTCGCCCATCCCGACGGCGAGCGGATCCTCGCCGAGCTCGACCGCGCGGGGTCGTGACCGGCACCAGTCGTCCGAGACCCCCACCGGACGCGCCCTGTGCACCTCGGCCGCCTCGGCGCCGGCGAACATGCCCGCCACCTCGCCCGGGCCGCGCGCGTCCGGCAGGCTCAGGTCGAAGAAGCCGCCCACGACGCAGGATGGTGGGCGAGCGCTCCGCACGGGTCGGGGGCCGCCCGGCCGGCGCCCACCCCTTCTGGGTGAGGAATCCCGGAGCGATCCGTGGCAGCATGCGCTCGCATCGTCTTAGGGAGGCAGCACGTGTTGACGCTCGCAGCGGAGTTCGGGACCGGCCAGGTGTTCTGGTCGATGCTCTGGTTCTTCATGTTCTTCATCTGGATCTGGCTCCTGATCGTCGTGTTCGGCGACATCTTCCGGAGCGATGACATGGGTGGGTTCGCCAAGGCCATCTGGGTGATCTTCGTGATCGTCCTCCCCTACCTGGGGGTGTTCGTCTACCTGATCGCCCGGGGCCACAAGATGCAGGAGCACGCCATCAGGGCCGCACAGGCGCAGGACGAGGCCACGCAGGCGTACATCCGCAGCGCCGTCGGCGCCTCGTCGAGCACGGCCGACGAGCTGGCCCGGCTGGCCGACCTCAAGGAGAAGGGCGTCATCGACGAGGCCGAGTTCAACCGGCTGAAGGCCAAGGCGATCGGCTGATCCCCCCGTCCGGGGGCACGCCCCGAGCGCGGCGCGAGGGCTCCTCGGCCGCGCTCGGGCGCGCGCCGGTCAGTCGGCGTCGGCGAGGATGGCGTAGAGCCGGCGGCGGCTCTCTGCGAGCACGGCGACGGCCTTGGCCTTGTGCGCGTCGGTGCCGGCCTCGACCACCTGGTGGGTCGCCATCACGATCTGCCCGACCAGCTCGCGCAGGCGCAGCTCGTCGGGGTTGATGCCGTCGGTGACCTCTTCCCAGGGGGAGCGGTCGCGCGGCTCGCGGGCCAGGGCCTCCCGGCCGGCGTCGGTGATGGTGAAGAGCCGCTTGCCGCTCGCGGCGTCGGCGGTGACGAGGCCCTCGTCCTCGAGCAGGGCCAGGGCCGGGTAGATCGAGCCCGGGCTCGGCTTCCACACCCCGCCGGTGCGCTCGTCGAGCACCTGGATCATCTCGTAGCCGTGCATGGGTCGCTCGAGCAGCAGTGCGAGCACCGCGGCGCGCACGTCGCCGCGCCGGGCCCGCCCCGCCCCGCGGCCGCGTCCCCGGCCGCGGCCGCGGCCCCGCGACGGCGGCCCGCCGAAGCCGGGGGGATCGAACCCGCCCGGCCCGGGCCCGGGCCCGGCCGCGTGGCGGGAGAACCGGCCCTCGGGCCGGTGGGTGGTAGGTCGCATCGTGTGCCTCCTCGTATCGTTGGCTATCGGCACACGATCACGATATATCGATAACGATCGGATGGCAAGCAGCCGAACTCGACCTGCGGTGGCGCGGATCCCCCGGGACGGCTGGCGCGCCGGCCTCTACTGCTCGATCCAGAGGGCCTGCGGGTAGAAGGCCCCAGAGGTGTTCCCGAGGCCTTCCATCACGGGGACGCCGTCGGGAGCGGTCATCCCGAGCACGCCCTGCACCGACGGGTCGTGGGGCAGCGCCCAGACGGTCCAGTTGTACCAGAGGTTGTAGCACTGCTCCCCGAAGCGACGGTTGATCGCCTCGGCCGCCTCCTGGCGGACGGCCGGGTCGGGGTCGCCTCGGATCAGGTCGAGGTTCTCGTCGATCACGTCGTCTCGGATGCGGCCGAAGTTGAGGGCCAGCTCGCCGACGGGCAGGGCGCTCGACGAGTGCCACCAGATGTACTCGCCGTCGGGGTCGGGCGCCCCGTGGTTGCGCCACTGGAACACCTCGAAGTCGCCCTGCAGGGCGGTGACGATGAACTGGCTCTGCTCGATCTGCTCGATGCTCGTCTCGGCCCCGGCGTCGTTCCACATCTGCTGGAGCAGCTGGCCGGTGAGCAGGTTGATGCTGTCGTTGGTGGTGGCGAAGGCGATCTCGAGGGGCCCGTTGTCGGCCTCCCACGCCTCGATCGCCGCCTTGGCCGCCTCGGGGTCGTAGGCGGGGTAGCCGGTGTCCTCCAGGTAGCCGACGCGGTCGGGGGCGAACGGGCCGTTGGCCAGCGCGGGCACGTCGTTGGTGACCGCGGCGCGGATGGTGGCGGTGTCGGTGGCCTGGGCCAGGGCGCAGCGCACGTCGCGGTCGGCCAGCGGCGAGGCCTCGTCGCCCACGTTCAACAAGAAGTAGACGGTCTCGCCGCCGTCGGTGACCTCGGGCATCGGGAAGGCGTCGGCCTGCTCGCGCAGCTGGGAGATCACGTCGCCGTTGTTGGTGTGCATGATGTCGATGTCGCCGGCCAGCAGCGCGTTCTGGCGGGTCTCCCCGTCGGGGATGATCCGGAACTCGATCTCGTCCAGGTACGGCATGCCCTCGCGCCAGTAGTCCTGGTTCTTGGTGCCCGTGTAGCCCTGGCCGGTCTGGTACGACTCGAACACGAACGGCCCGGTGCCGACCGGCTGGGTGGCGAGGCTGGGGTCGCCGTCGACCGCGGCCAGCCAGGTGGGCGAGGCGATGTAGCCGGGCTGGGCGGCCAGCACGATCGGGAACTTCACCCAGGGCCGGCCCATGGTGACCAGCACGGTCATGGGGTCGGCCGGGTCGACCTCGATCGAGGTCACGTCGGCCAGGATCTTGCCGGTCAGGAAGCTGTTCTTCTGGCGGGTGAGGTTGTCGGCGATGGCCGCGCCGTCGAACGGCGTGCCGTCGTGGAACGTGACCCCCTCGCGGGCGGTGATGCGCCACTGCGTGTAGTCGGCGTTGGGCTCGATGCCGGCGGCCAGGTTGGGCACCGCCTCGCCGTCCTCGCCGATCAGCGCCAGGGTGTCGTACACGCTGCGAGCCACCGTGTGGCACGCCACCGGGCAGGTCATCTGGGCCGGGGTCCATGGGCTCGACGTGTCGGCCTCGATGCCCACCACCAGCCGGCCGCCCGGCACCGGCTCACCGGCCACCGTGGTGTCGGCGCCGCCGGTCGTGGTGTCGGCGCCACCAGCGGTGGTGTCGGACGCGCCGCCGTCGTCGTCGTCACCGCAGGCCGCGGCCACCAGCCCGAGCACGGCCAGGACAGCGAGCGCCCAACGCCAGGTGTTCTTCGACCGCGACGTCCTCGGCATGGCCAACCCCCTCCGCACGAACCGTGGGTCCCTCGCTAGCGCCGCGCACCTCGGGCGTCAAGGTGCCGAGGGTCCCCTCCTCGGGGGCCGTTCGGTCCCCGAGCGCCGTGGTGCCCGATCAGGGCACGCCGCCCACCACCCGGCCCCGGACAACGTCGACGCCCTCGCTCTCGAGGCGGCGCTGCTGCAGCCGCTCGTCGGGTGCGCCCAACCGGCCGTCGGCGCGCACCACCCGCCACCACGGCACGTCGTCGCCCTGGGCGGCCAGGACGCTGCCGACCGCTCGTGCCGCTCCCGCGCACCCGGCCCGGCGGGCGACCTCGCCGTACGAGAGCACCTCCCCGGGCTGCAGCCGCCGCACCACGTCGAGCACGGCGCGAGCCAGCGCGCTGGGCTCGGTCGCCCCCCGCCGGTCGCTCACGGCCGGTCGCTCACGGCCGCCGTGTGCCCCGCCGCGGCGATCGTCCGGCGATGATCCCGTGGGCCCGGGCGAACAGCCCCAGGGTCATGGCGTGCAGCAGGTCGCCGGTGGCCGTCGGCGCCTTGCCGGCGCACGCCCGGGCGTGGGTGCCCTCGAGCACGATCCCGAGCTTGAAGCAGGCCAGCACCACGTACCAGTCGACGGCCGAGAGGTCGCGGGTGCTGCGCTCGGCGTAGCGAGCGACCAGCTCGCCCGGGCCGGGGAGTCCCCCCGCGGCCACGAGCGGTCCGGTGCTCCCCGCCGCTCCGGCGTCCGGCCCCGGCCAGGTGGCGACGAGCCAGCCCAGGTCGAGCAGCGGGTCGCCGACGGTGCACATCTCCCAGTCGACGATGGCGGCGACCTGCGGGCCGTCGACGCGGTACAGCAGGTTCGCCAGGTGGTAGTCGCCGTGCAGGATCCCGGGCCGGGCGGTCGTCGGCCGGTTCTCCTCCAGCCACGCGGCCACCCGATCGACGCCCGGGATGTCGGGGCCCGGGTAGCCCTCCAGCTGGGTGTACGACGCCAGGTGGGCGAGCCACCGCTCGACCTGGCGCTCGAGGAACCCCTCGGGTCGGCCGACCTCGCCGAGGCCCACGGCCACGTGGTCGACCTCGCCCAGGGCGGCGACCGCCGCGGCCGCCTGCGGCCCCATCTCGTGGCGGACCGCGGCGTCGGCGGCATGGAGCGGCGGCAGCTCCACCGTGGGGTTGAAGCCCTCGACGGGCTCCATCAGGTAGAAGACGGCGCCGCCCATCACCCCCGCGTCGGGGCAGACGGCGATGGGCGACGGGTGGGGGACATCGGTGCCGTCGAGCGCCGCCAGCACGGTCGCCTCCCGGCGGAGCACGTCGTTGGTGTCCGGCCGCAGGTGCCGCGGGCCGCGGCGGAGCACGTAGTCGCGGCCAGCCCGGCGGAAGCGCACCATGACGTTCTGGGTGCCGCCCCCGAGCGGCGTGAGCGCCTCGACCGGACCGGCCGGCAGGCCCTGCTCGTCCATCCACCGCCCCAGCACGTCGAGGTCCACGAGGTCGAGCTCGATGTGGTCCATGCGCCTCCGTCCCCCGTCCCCCCGTCCCCCTCTGCGCCACCCTGGCACGCCCAGGGGGAGCGGTGCCGGGGCAGGCGCGGCCGTAGCCTGCTGTGGATGAGCCCGGATGGGGCGCCCGCGCCGGGCCGGGAGCAGCTGGAGCGGTCGGCGGGCGTCGACCGGGTCTGGAGCCCGGGTCGGCGTCTCCTCACGGCCGGCCTCGTCCTCACCGTGACGGTCGTGGCCACCGAGGCCCTGGCGGTGGCCACCGTGCTCCCCCTGGTGGAGGACGACCTGGGCGGACTCCAGCTCTACGGCTGGGTGTTCGCCGGCTTCTTCCTCGGGAACCTGGTCGGGATCGTCGTCACCGGGCGGGCCGCCGACCGGGTGCCGCTGGTGGTGCCGTTCCTGGCCGGGCTGCTGCTGTTCTCGGTGGGGCTCGGGGTGGCCGGCCTGGCCCCGTCGATGCCGGTGCTCGTCCTCGGTCGGGTCCTGCAGGGTCTCGGCGCCGGTGCCCTGCCGGCCGCGGCCTACGTGACCATCGGGCGGGCCTATCCGGCCGGCGCCCGACCACGGATGTTCGCCCTGCTGTCGACGGCGTGGGTGGTCCCCGGCCTGCTGGCCCCCTCCCTCGCCGGCGTGGTGGGGGAGCAGGCTGGCTGGCGGTGGGTGTTCCTCGGCGTGCTCCCCGTCACCGTCGCGGCCGGTGGCCTGGCGGCGCGGGCCGTGCTCACCGTGCCGCCGCCCCCGGCCCCCGACGGCGCGCCGGGGTCGGTGCTGGCGGCGGTGGGGCTCGCCGCCGCCGCAGGCGCCCTCATGGCCGGCCTCGGGGCCGGGGAGCTCGGGTTGGCCGCGGCCCTGGTGATCGCCGGCGCCGTCGGAGGGGCGCTGGCCCTGCGGCGCCTCACCCCTCCGGGCACCCTGCGGGCCGCCCCGGGGCTCCCCGCCGCCGTCGCGCTGCGGGGGCTGCTCACCTTCTCGTTCTTCGCCGCCGACGCCTACCTGCCCCTCACCGTCACCGGGATCAGGGGCGCGCCCACGCTGCTCACCGGCGCGGCCCTCACCGCCGGGACCCTGGCATGGGCCGCCGGCTCCTGGATCCAGGAGCGCCAGGTGGGCCGGCTGGGCCCCCAGGTGCTGGTCCGCCGCGGCCTCGTGATCCTCGCGGTGGGCGTCGGGTCGCTGGTCCTGGTGACGGTGCCGGCCGTCCCCGCGGCCACCGCGGTGGTGCTCGCGGGGGTCGCCGGGCTCGGCATCGGCCAGGCCTGCGCCGCTGTCGCTGTCGGTCCTGGCCTCGGCGCCGCCCGGCGGGCAGGGAGCGGCCACCGCGGCCCTCCAGGTGTCGGACGTGCTGGGCGTCGCCCTGGGCACCGGCGCCGCCGGCGCGCTGGTCGCCTTCGGCGACACCGCCGGGTGGCCCGAGGGCAGGGCGGTGGGGCTGGTGTTCTGCCTCGCGGCCGCGGTGGGCCTCGGTGCCGCTGCGCTGGCCGGGCGGCTGCCGCGGACCGTGGTGGCCGACGAGCACGGCCCCTGAGCCCCTGCCCGTGGCGGCGCCGGATCGAGGTTCGCCGAGGGCTCGGCGCCCCGGGCTGGTACCATGACCGCCAGCACGCCGCTCGGGGCCAACCCGGCCGGTGCGCCGCAGAGGGCACAGCAGCTTTCTTGCGCTTCTCCGATGGGTTGCGGCGTCAGCGCCGCTCGGTCGGGCAGGCGTCTCGAGGTTCGTTCGCCCCTTGAGACCTGTTCGTTCCAGCGCCGGGTGGCACCGGCGGTCTACCCGGAGTCCATCTCAGCGTGTCTCGTTCCTTCGCCGATCTCGGCGTACCCACCGACATGGTCAGTGCGCTCGCCGCGCGCGGCCTCGAGTCGCCCTTCCCGATCCAGGTCCTCACCCTCCCCGACGGGCTCGCCGGGCGCGACCTGTGCGGCCGGGCCCCCACCGGCTCCGGCAAGACCCTCGCCTTCGGCATCCCCCTGGTCGCCAGGGTGTCGCGAGCCACCCCCCGGTACCCCCGGGGCCTCGTGCTCGTCCCCACCCGCGAGCTGGCCGCCCAGGTGGAGCGTGAGCTCGACCTGCTCGGCCGGGCCCGCGGCGTCCGCGTGGCCAGCTGCTACGGCGGGGTGGGCATCGAGGGCCAGCGCCGGGCGCTCCGCCGGGGCGTCGACGTGCTGGTGGCGTGCCCCGGCCGGCTGGGCGACCTGATCCGCCAGGGCGAGGTCCACCTCGACCAGGTCGAGGTCGTCGTGCTCGACGAGGCCGACCGCATGGCCGACATGGGCTTCCTCCCCGAGGTGAAGCGCCTGCTCGACCAGACGCCCGCGTCGCGCCAGACGCTGCTGTTCTCGGCCACGCTCGACGGCGCCGTCGACGTCCTCGTCCGGCGGTACCAGCGCGACCCGGCCCGCCACGAGCTCGCCGTCGACGCCGGCCAGGAGCCGCAGGCCGACCACCTCTTCTGGCAGGTGGAGCGCGAGCACCGGGTGGGACTGTGCGCCGACATCGTGCACAAGGCCGGCCCCACGATCGTGTTCTGCCGCACCAAGCACGGGAGCGACAAGGTCGCCAAGAACCTCGAGCGGGCCGGCGTGCGGATCGGTGTGATCCACGGCAACCGCTCGCAGAGCCAGCGCGAGCGTGCCCTGTTCGCCTTCGCCACCCGCGAAGTCGACGCCCTGGTCGCCACCGACGTGGCGGCCCGGGGCATCCACGTCGACGAGGTGGCCTGCGTCGTGCACTTCGACCCGCCGGCCGACCCGAAGGACTACGTGCACCGCTCGGGCCGCACCGCCCGGGCCGGCGCCAAGGGCACCGTCGTGTCGCTGGTCGGCACCGCTCAGGCCAAGGACGTCGCTCGGCTCCAGCGGGCCCTCGACCTCCCCGTCGGCCTGGCCTCGCCCGACGCCGGATCCATCGACGCCCCACCCCGTCCGCCCGCGGCGCCCCACGTTCGCCGCGACGTCCCTCGCGCCGCGCCCCTCGCGGCGCGCCCCGATCGGCCCAGCCGAAACCGCAACACCGCACCACCCCGTACATCAAGGAGAAGCGAAGTGGCAACTGGCACCGTCAAGTGGTTCAACGCCGAGAAGGGTTTCGGCTTCATCAGCCGGGAGAGTGGCGACGACGTGTTCGTCCACTTCTCGGCGATCCAGGGCTCCGGCTACCGGAGCCTCGAGGAGGGTCAGCGGGTCGAGTTCGACGTCGCTCCCGGCCGCAAGGGTGAAGAGGCGCAGAACGTCCGCGTGATCTGAGCCCGCACCACCCTGGACGGACCCCGGGTCCGGGCCTCGGCCCGGTCCGGGGTCCGTTCGCGCCCGGCGGCGGCACCAGACACCCCTTCGTCCTGGGATGATGTGGGCGTGGGTGACGCCGGGTCGAGGCCGCAGGTCGGGCTGGCGGCGGCCGTCGCCGTCGCCGTCGGCGTCTGGGTGCTCGGCACCGTGATCGTGGCGGTGCTCTTCAGCTTCGCCGCGAGCGCCCTGTGGATGTTGGGCAGCCCCGACTGGGGGTTCTTCGGCGAGGACCCGCAGGACCCGCCCTGGTGGCCGGTGGCCTCGATCGGCTTGCTGGTGCTGTTCGCGGGGTCCTCGGCGATGATCGGGTGGCGGGCGTGGCGGTGGCAGGCCGCACGCCTGCACGGCGAGCCGCCCGACCCGTCCGACCCCTGATCGGGCGATCCGGGCGATCTCAGCGGGCCGGGAAGGGCACGGTCGTGTCGTCGACGCCGTCGTCGCGCTCGACCCGGCACGAGTTCAACGCCATCGAGACCAGGTGGTACTGGCCCACGGTGAAGACGAGGTCGAGCAGCTGCTGCTCGTCGTAGGCCTCCGCCAGCGCACGCCACGTCGCCTCGCCGAGGGCGCTGTCGTCGTGGAGCTCGTCGGTGGCGCGCAGCAGCAGCGCCTCGAAGGGATCCCAGCCGGGCGCCTCGGGTCCGGCCGCCACGCGTGCGATCTCCTCGTCGGTGATGCCCGTGGCCCTGGCGATCGAGACGTGCTGCCCCCACTCGTACGGTGACCGGCACCGCCACCCGGTCCGCAGGATCACCAGCTCGCGGTGGCGGGCCGGCAGCGTGCTCCTCGCCAGCACGTGCCCGCCGAACACGAGCCAGCGCTTCAGCAGCTTGGGGTGGTGGGCCAGCGTCGCGAAGATGTTCAGCACCCCGTCGCCGGGGTTGGACGGGTTCGACAGCAGGGCCGTGGTCTCCTCGTCCCAGTCGTCGGGCGGCCTGGGTGCCAGCAGGGGCTCGGTCATCGGCCGAGCCTCGCGCAGCCGGGTGGTGGGACGCGGGTCCCGGCTCAACCCAGGAGCGGGATCACCTCGACGGTGCCGTCGGGGTGGACGTGGGTGAGCTCGACGGTGGGGCCCGCTCCCGTCGGCCCCGACCCGCCGGTCAGCCCGAGGCGGGCCATGAGCTCCGCCGCCAGCTCGAGGAACCGGCCCGGGTCGATCGCGGCCTCGGGCGGCAGCACCCCGGGGCCGGCGACCTCGTCGCGGACCAGGAGCAGCGCCCCGATGGCGGCCGGGATGCCGGTGCCCTCACCGGCGCCCGCGACCTGCGACGACATCTGGAACACGTAGGAGTGTTGCTCGCCGCCCCGCCGGCCGCCCACCACCACCTTGAGGCAGCCGGCCGGCCCGGTGACGCCCGCCTCGGCCAGCAGCCGGGGTCGCCGGGCGCGCAGCAGGGCGACGGCCACGTCGATCGGCTGCACCTCCAGGTCGCCGACCCGCACCGGCTCCTCGGTGCACGCTCCCGCCCGCACCAGGTCCTGCGTCATCCGGAAGTACGACAGCGGGAAGACCACGCCCAGGTTGGTCACCCGCCGCAGGCCCGGGAGGTGCCGGGGGAGCGTGACGGTCTCCGGGTGCGGGTACGGGTGGACGGGGTACGTGCCCACGTCGCGGAACTCCGTCTCCTGGACGAAGCGCTCGCCGCTGGGCTCGAGCTGGCGGACCGTGACGAGCCCGCCGTCGACGAAGAGCGGGACGTCGCTGGTCATGGCCGCGATCCGGTGCTTGAGCACGGCGGCACCCTCGTCGGGTTCGCCGCCGTGGATGTGCATGATGTCGACCGACTCCACCTGGTCGAGCAGCTGGTCGGCGCACAGCCGGGCGAACACGTTGGCCACGCCGGGCGAGTTGCCCATGCCGACCACGGCGTGGACCCCGGCCTCCCGGGCGGTGTCGTGCAGGGCGAGCATCTCCAGGGTGGGTGCCAGGTCGTCGCACACGTCGACGTAGTCGACGCCGGCCGCGATCGCGGCGCGCAGCGCCGGCGGGCCGTAGCGGTAGAAGGGGCCGACGCAGCTCACCACCACGTCGGCACCGCGCAGCACCCGGTCGAGCGTCTCCGGGTCGTCGAGGTCGACCCCGACCCCGGACGCGCCGGGGTGACCCAGCCCGGCTGCGGCCCGCACGGCCTCGTCGCGGCGCAGATCCGCCACGACCAGCCGCTCGACCTCGGGCGCGGTGGCCAGCGCGCGCACCACCACGCTGCCGATCCCCCCGCAGCCGCCCAGCACCACGACGCTCGCCATGTGCTCTCCCCGTCGATGTCGAGTGGACCGGCCGAGTGGACCTGTCGGGTGGACCCTACGTCGGGAGCGAGCCCGGGCCGCCCTGCCCGCCCGTCGGGGTGGAGGTCGCGCGCCGAGCCGGCCGTCGCGCACCAGCCCGTCCGGCCCCCTCGCCGCGGCGTCGGCCGATTCGGTCAGGCAGCCGCCGTCAGCGCCTCCAGCAGGGCATCGGCCCCGGGGTCAGCCGGCCCCTCCGACCGGCGGACGGCGACCAGGTGCCGCACGGCGATCGGCTCGCGGCGGGCCCGCCGGAGGGGGTGCGGCTCCTGCTCCGCCTGGGACACGGGCAGCACGGCCCAGCCCAGCCCCAGGCGGACCATCTCGCGGAGCACCTCCGGCTGGTGCGACTCGGCCACCACGTCGAAGCGTGCGCCCGCGGCCCGCAGCGAGTCGGCCACGAGGGCGCGAGTGTGGGCGTCGGGCGGGTAGGTGACCCAGGGGCCCCAGCCGGACGGGTCGCCGGCCCGCCGGCCGCCGGGGGCGTAGACCGCCAGCGGCTCCTCGCGCAGCGGCACCACGTGGAGCCCGGTGGCTGGCGGCTCGGGGGCGACGCACACGGCGAGGTCGAGCTCGCCCTGCCGCAGCTGGTCGAGGAGCGTGCCCGACGGCGCGACCGCGAGCAGCAGGTCGAGATCGGGCCGGTCGGCGCGGAAGGCGGCCAGCACGTCTGGGTAGTGGTGGATCGCCGCGGCGTCGATCATGCCCACGCGGAGGCGGCCGGCCCGCCCGCCGCGGCGCGCCGCCAGCCATCGGGCCAGGTCGCGGGTCTGGGCCACGACCCGCTCGGCGTAGGCCAACACCTCCGCGGCCTGCGGGTGCAGCAGCCGGCGCCGGCCGCGGCGCTCGAAGAGGGGGACCCCCACCCGGCGCTCCAGCTCGGCAAGGCCCTGTGAGAGGGCCGACGGGGTCACACCGAGGCTGTGCGCGGCCAGTGCCCAGCTGGGGGCCCGGGTGGCCGCGACGAGGTAGGTGAGCTGCTGCACCGACAGGTTGGGCAGCGGTGGCTCGGTGTCTGGCGATGGAGCCTTCACCCGTCGCAGCCTACTGTTCAGTGTTGCTGAACCATCAGACAACCGAGCGCGGAAACGCTTATCCTCGTCCCATGGCTGCTCCCCGAACGATCGCGCCCGCCACCGGCCGCCTGGGCGTGCTGACGCCCGGCCTGGGCGCGGTGGCCTCCACCTTCATCGCCGGCGTCGTCTCGGCGCGCCAGGGCCTGTCCGTGCCCGTGGGCTCGCTGTCGCAGCTGGCCCACATCCGGCTCGGCGAGCGCAGCGAGGGCCGCAACCCCCTGATCCGCGACTTCGTGCCGCTGGCGTCGCTCGACGACCTCGTGTTCGGCGGCTGGGACCCGATCTCGCCCAACGCCCTGGAAGCGGCTCGCACCGCCGGCGTGCTCGACGAGCGCGACCTGGCGCCCGTGTCCGCCGAGCTCGAGGGCGTCGTTGCCTGGGACGCGGTGTTCGACCGGCGCTGGGTGAAGAAGCTCGACGGGCGGCGGGTGAAGACGGCGGCCACCAAGTGGGACCTGGCGCAGGCGCTGATGGCCGACATCGAGCGGTTCCGCGTCGAACAGGGCTGCGACCGGCTGGTGATGGTGTGGTGCGGGTCGACCGAGGCGTACCAGGAGCCCTCGGCGGTCCACGCCACGGCGGCCGCCTTCGAGGCCGGCCTCAAGGCCGACGACGAGAACATCTCGCCGTCGCAGATCTACGCCTACGCCGCGCTGGTCGCCGGCGTGCCCTTCGCCAACGGCGCGCCGAACCTGTCGGTCGACCTCCCCTGCATGCTCCAGCTGGCGGCCGAGCGCCAGGTGCCGATCTGCGGCAAGGACTTCAAGACCGGCCAGACCTTCATGAAGACGATGATCGCCCCCGGGCTGAAGGCACGGATGCTCGGGCTGCGGGGCTGGTACTCCACGAACATCCTCGGCAACCGCGACGGCGAGGTGCTCGACGACCCCGAGAACTTCAAGACCAAGGAGGTCTCCAAGCTGGGCGTGCTCGACACGATCCTGCAGCCGGAGGTCTACCCGGAGCTGTACGGCGAGATCGACCACGTGGTGCGGATCAACTACTACCCGCCCCGCGGTGACAACAAGGAGGGGTGGGACAACATCGACATCGTCGGGTGGATGGGCTACCCCATGCAGATCAAGGTCAACTTCCTCTGCCGCGACTCGATCCTGGCCGCCCCCCTGGTGCTCGACCTCGCCCTGTTCAGCGACCTTGCGGCCCGGGCCGGCCAGTCGGGCGTGCAGGAGTGGCTGAGCTTCTACTTCAAGTCGCCGCAGCCGCTGGACGGCCTGCCGCCCGAGCACGACGTCTTCATCCAGCAGATCAAGCTGAAGAACACGCTGCGCGAGTGGATGGGCGAGGCTCCCGTCACCCACTCGGAGGGGGACTGACCCGCGACGTCAGCCGGTGAGCGCCTGGTGCACGAGCTGCTTGAGCTGCGAGCGCAGCGGGTGGGTGCTCGAGGGCAGCAGCTGGGTGAGGAACACCACCGTCAGCTCCTCGTGCGGGTCGACCCAGAAGAACGTGCTGGCCGCGCCGCCCCACGAGTAGTCGCCCACGCTGCCCGGCACCTTGGCCTTCACCGGGTCGAGCGTGACCGAGAAGCCGAGGCCGAACCCCACCCCGTCGAACGCCGTCTCCGCGAACAGCGGCCGCCCGAACGCCGTGAGGTCGACGCCGCCCGGGAGGTGGTTCGACGCCATGTAGTCGACGGTGCGTGGCGCCAGCAGCCGCACCCCGTCGAGCTCGCCCCGCTGGAGCAGGAACCGGGTGAAGCGGTGGTAGTCGGCGGCCGTGGACACCAGGCCGCCCCCGCCGCTGAAGCAGTGAGGACGGGTGAGGGCGGCCGCGCCCATGGCGTCCGTGCGGACGGCCCGCCTGCTGCCGGGCGTGGGCACGTAGAGGGCGGCGAGCCTCTCGTGGTCGGCCTCGGGCACGGAGAACCCGGTGTCGGTCATGCCCAGCGGCCCGAAGATCCGCTCGGCGAAGAAGCGGTCGAGGGGCATGCCGGAGAGCACCTCGACGAGCCGGCCCAGCACGTCGGTGGACACCGAGTAGTTCCACTCCGTTCCCGGCTGGAAGAGGAGCGGCATGGCGGCCCAGCGGTCGCAGACCTCGGCCAGGTCGGCACCGGGCGGCGTGCCCCACTCGAAGCCGGCCTGGCGGTACAGGGCGTCGACGGGGTGGGCCTGCATGAAGCCGTACGTGAGCCCTGACGTGTGCGTGAGCAGGTGCCACACCGCGAGCTGCTCGGTCTGCGGCTCGGTCACCGGGCTCACGGCCGAACCGGCCCGGAACACCCTGGTGTCGGCGAAGGCGGGGAGGTACCGGCGCACGGGGTCCTTCAGCTCGAAGGCGCCCTCCTCCCACAGCATCATGGCGGCCACCGAGGTGATCGGCTTCGTCATGGAGTAGATGCGGAACACGGTGTCGGTCTCGACAGGGAGGCCCGCCTCGACGTCGCGGTGGCCGTAGGTGTCGAGGTGGAACACGCGGCCGCCCCGTGCCGCCACCACGAGCCAGCCGGGCAGCAGGCCGTCGTCGACGTAGCGGCCGAGGCGCGACCTCACCCGCTCGAGCCGGTGGGGGTCGACCCCCACCTCCTGCGGTGCGACCTCGAGCTCGATCCCGGCCACGGTGTCCCCCCTGCGGCGATGGCTGGCGGGAGGTTAGGCGCTCAGGGAAGGCAACCGGCGAACGCGAGGGCGAGCCGGACGAGGCGGTCCTGGCCGCCGGTCATCTCCTCCCGCACCGCCTCGCTCACGGCCTCGTCGGGGGTCACCCACACGAAGTCGAGCGCGTCGCCGGCCGGGGCGCACTCACCGCTCACGGGGACGACGAAGGCCAGGCTCACGGCGTGCTGGCGCGGGTCGTGGAAGCCGGTCACCCCCGGGTCCGGGAAGTACTCGGCCACGGTGAACGGCGACGGCTGAGGCGGCACGCTCGGCCAGGCCGCGGGCCCCAGATCCTTGGCCAGGTGGCGCAGCAGCGCCTCGCGGACCGTCTCGCCGTAGAGCACCCGCCCGCTCACCACGGCCCGGCTGACGGTCCCGTCGGGCCGCACCCGCAGCAGGAGCCCCACGTGCGTGAGCCGCCCGGCCATGTCGAGGCGCACGGGCACGGCGTCGACGTAGACCATGGGCACCCGGCCCCGCACGAGCTCGAGGTCGTCGGGCGCGAGCCAGGTGGTGTCGGTGACGGGGTCGATCGACATCGCCCGACGAGTCTGGTGGCTCGCAGGGTGGGCACGCCAGGCCGCCAGGTGTGCCACGCTGGGCCCGGATCGGACCGGGGGGCGACGATGGGCTGCGGTTGCTTGGTCGTGCTGCTGGGGTCGGCGTTCCCTCGCCTGGCCCTGGCGATCACGTGGCTGTTCACCGATCGGGTGAGCATCGCCTTCGACGGGTGGCTCCTGCCCCTTGCCGGGCTGGTCTTCCTCCCGTACACGACGTTCTTCTACGTGCTCGCGTACGCCCCCATCGGCGGGGTCGGCGGCATCGGCTGGCTGTTCGTGCTGTTCGGGTTCCTCCTCGACCTGAGCTCGTACTTCGGGGCCGGCAAGACCAACCGCGATCGCTACGCCGCGGCCTGAGCCGACCCTCGGGGCGGCGCCGGCACGCCGCCCGGCGCGCCGTGTTCCTAGAGTGACGGCCGTCGCCGGACGAGCAGGGAGGGGCCGTGGCCGACGAGCAGGGCACCGCTGACGGGGGCGCCGGGGCGGGCGACGACACGTCGCGCTTCCTCGACGCGCTCTACCCGTACCGCCGACGCTTCGAGTCGCACCACCGCCTGCCCGAGCGGGGCGAGCCGCCCGCGCGGGTGCTCGACGAGCTGGCGGCCATGGCCGCCGAGGAGGACCGCAAGGGCGACGAGGGCCGGGTGTCGGGCTCGATCTACCACGGCGACCACGAGTGGTACGGCTTCCTCACCGAGGCGTTCGGCCGCTTCGCCCACGCCAACGTGCTGCAGCGCGACATGTACCCGAGCTCCACCAAGCTCGAGGGCGAGATCGTCGCCATGACGGCGGCGATGCTCCACGGGGAGGCGGTCGGCGACCACCATCCGGGTGAGGAGGTGTGCGGGGTGCTCACCTCGGGCGGCACCGAGAGCCTCATCAACCCGATGCTCGTGTACCGGGAGTGGGGCCGCGACGTGAAGGGGATCACGGCGCCCGAGGTGATCATGCCCGTGACCGCCCACGTGGCCCTCGACAAGGCCGCGCACTACTTCGGCATGCGCGTGCTGCACGCGCCCGTCACCGACGGCTACGTCGTCGACGTCGACTGGGTCGCCGACCACGTCGGCCCCGACACCGTGGCCCTCGTGGGCTCGGCCGGCAGCTACCCGTACGGTCTGGTCGACCCCATCGAGGCCCTCTCCGAGCTGGCCGTGCGGCACGACCTCGGTCTGCACGTCGACGGCTGCCTGGGCGGGTTCATCCTGCCGTGGGGCCAGCGGCTGGGCTACCCCATCCCGCCGTTCGACTTCCGGGTGCCGGGCGTGACGTCGATCTCGGCCGACACGCACAAGTACGGCTACGCGCTCAAGGGCACCTCGGTCCTGCTCTACCGGAACAAGCAGCTCCGCCGCTACCAGTACTTCACGTACCCGGACTGGCCGGGTGGCATCTACCTCTCGCCCGGCCTCTCGGGGAGCCGCTCCGGTGGGCTGATCGCCGCCACCTGGGCGGCCATGGTCACCCTGGGCGAGGAGGGCTACCTGGGCATCGCGGCCGACGTCTTCGGCACCGGGGCCGCGCTGCGGGCCGGCATCGAGGCCATCCCCGGGCTCCGGGTGATGGGCGACCCGACGTTCCTCGTGGCCTTCACGTCGGACGAGGTCGACATCTTCCACGTGAACGACCGCCTGGCCGAGCTGGGCTGGCGCCTCAACGGGCTGCAGCTGCCGCCGGCCCTGCACTTCTGCGTGACCAGGCCCAACACCGCACCCGGCGTGGTCGACGCCTTCCTGGCCGACCTGGCCGACGCCGTCGAGTACGCCCGCAACCCTCCTCGACCCGAGCCGAAGTCGGGTGCGCTGTACGGCCTGTCGGGCACCCCCGAGGGCAACGCACTGGTGAACGACCTCCTCGCCGGGGCCATCGACGCGTTCTACGAGGTCGCTCCGTGACGGCGGGCTCCCGCCCGCCCCAGCAGCGCCACGTCCTCTGCGTCGACCTGGGCACCGGCGGCCCGAAGGTGGGCCTGGTGTCGATGGCCGGCGAGCTGGCCTGGCAGGAGCACACCCGCATCGAGACCCGCCACCTCCCCGACGGGGGCGCGGTGCAGGACCCCGACCGCTGGTGGCACGCCGTGAGCTCGTCGGCGCGCCGCGCCCTGGGGTCGGGGCTCGTGCCGGCCGACCAGGTGGAGGCCGTGTGCTGCACCGGGCAGTGGGGGAGCACGGTGCCGGTCGACCGCTCGGGCGCCGTCGTCGGTGAGTGCCTCCTCTGGATGGACGGGCGGGGCGAGCGCTACTCGTCGGCCGTGGTCGGGGGGCCGGTGAGCGGGTACGACCCGCGGAAGCTCTGGGCCTTCGTGCGCAAGACCGGTGGTGTGCCGTCGCCCCTCGGCAAGGACCCACTCGGCCACGCCCTCTACCTCCGCAACGAGCGCCCCGACGTCTACGCCGCCGCGGCGCTGCTGCTCGAGCCGATCGACTTCCTCGGGCTGCGGTTCACCGGCCGGGCCGTGGCGTCGCCCGCCACCATGGTGCTGTCCTGGCTCACCGACAACCGAGCCGGCGGCACGCCCTCGTACGACCCCGAGCTGGTCCGGCTGTCGACGCGCGACGCCGACCGGCTGCCGCCGCTCGTGCCGACGGCGTCGGTGGTCGGCACCGTGCTGCCCGAGGTGGCTGCCGACCTCGGCCTGCCGCCGGGCGTGCGCGTGGTCGCCGGGGTCCCCGACCTCCACACCGCCACCTTCGGCTCCGGGGCGGTGCGCGACTACGAGGCCCACCTCTCCATCAGCACCACGTCGTGGATCGGCTGCCACGTGCCGTTCAAGCGCACCGACCCCGTGCGCCAGATCGCGTCGGTGCCGGCCGCGGTGCCCGGCCGGTGGGTGATCGCCAACAACCACGAGACGGCCGGCCTATGCCTCGAGTGGCTGCAGCACGGCGTGATCGGCGCCGACGACGGCCTCACCCCCGGCTCGGGGGAGCCGCCTCTGGGCGAGCTCGACGCCCTGGCGGAGCGGGTCGCGCCCGGCAGCGGGGGCGTGCTGTTCGCCCCGTGGCTCGCCGGTGAGCGCTGCCCGGTCGACGACCGCACCCTGCGGGGCAGCTTCCACAACCTCTCCCTCTCGACGACGCGTGCCGATCTGGTGCGCGCCGTGCTGGAGGGCGTCGCCCTCAATGCCCGCTGGATGCTGGGAGCGGTCGAGCGGTTCCTGAAGCGGCCCGCCGACCCGCTGCGGTTCCTGGGCGGCGGCGCCCGCTCCGACCTGTGGTGTCGCATCCACGCCGACGTGCTCGGGCGGAGGGTCGAGCGGGTGGCCGACCCGCTCACCGGGAGCCTCCGAGGGGCGGGGCTCCTCGCCGGCGTCTCGCTCGGCGCCATCCGGCTGGACGACGTGCGGGCACTGGTGCCGGTGGACGCCACCTTCGCGCCCGACCCCGCGAACCGCGCCGTCTACGACGACCTCTACGCCGAGTTCCCCGGGCTGTACCGGGCGCAGAAGAAGATGTACGCCCGTCTCAACGGGCGGCGCTCGTAGGCCGGGCCGCGCCGCCCGCCCCGGCTCGGTACCCTCTGGCATCTCCCGGTGCCCGCTCGCCAGCACCGCAGGGGCACCCGGGGGCGACACACGGCGAGGAGCGATCCCTTGGCAACTGGCATCGTGAAGTGGTTCAACGCCGAGAAGGGGTACGGGTTCATCACCCGGGACGACGGGGGCGACGACGTCTTCGTCCACTTCTCGGCCATCGAGGGCACCGGGTACCGCTCGCTCGAGGAGGGGCAGCGGGTCGACGTCGAGGTCGGTCCGGGCCGCAAGGGCGAGGAAGCCAAGTCCGTCCGGGTGATCTGACACGGTCGAGGCGCACATGCGAGGCGTGCAGGAGCTGTTCGACCTCTCGGGGCGGGTCGCGCTGATCACCGGGGGCAGCCGCGGCCTCGGCCGGGAGATCGCGCTGGCCTTCGCGGGGGCCGGCGCCGACGTGGTGATCGCCAGCCGGAAGCTGGACAGGTGCGAGACCGTGGCCGGCGATGTCGCCGCCCTCGGCCGCTCGGCGCTCCCGCTCGCCTGCCACGTGGGCCGGTGGGCCGACCTCGACCGGTTGGTCGACACGGCCTACGACCGGTTCGGCCGGGTCGACGTGCTCGTGAACAACGCCGGCATGTCGCCGCTCTACCGGTCGCTCCCCGAGGTGAGCGAGGAGCTGTACGACAAGGTCCTCGACGTCAACCTCAAGGGCCCGTTCCGTCTCATGGCCCTGGTCGGCTCGCGCATGGCCGCCGGGGACGGGGGCTCGATCATCAACATCTCCAGCATCGCCTCGCTGCGGCCGGGCGCGCACGAGGCGCCCTACGCGGCGGCCAAGGCCGGGCTGAACGCCCTCACCGTCGCCTTCGCCCACGCCTACGGGCCGACCGTTCGGGTGAACGCCATCGCCGCCGGGCCGTTCCTCACCGACATCTCGAAGGCGTGGGACATCCGTGCCTTCGAGAGCCACGCCCGCCAGGCCTTCGCCCTCGGGCGAGGCGGGCACCCCGAAGAGGTGGTGGGGGCGGCGCTGTACTTCGCCACCGCGGCCTCCAGCTTCTGCACGGGAGCCGTGCTCCGCCTCGACGGCGGCGTGCCGTAGCCCCCGGTCAGCTCACCGGCACGGGGGTGATCCGCAGGGCCCATGCGGGCTGCTCGTCGGGCACCTCCGGGAGGCGGACCAGCAGGCCCCGGTCGAGCTGCTCCCACGGGAGCGTGTCGGAGCGGCCGAGCAGGCGCACCTCGGCGTGGGCGGCGACGCCCAGGCCCTCCAGCACCACCTCGGCCGCGGTCGGCACGCCCAGCACCATCGCGTGCAGGCCCCCGTCGCCCACCGTGTAGCGCACGTCGAGGCCGTCGGCGGTCCGGCCTGCGGGAGTGGCCCACGGCCGGGTGCCGTACGCGGCTTGGCCGTTGACGTGCAGCCACTGGCCCAGCGCGAGCAGGCGCTGGGCCTGCAGCCACGGCACCGCGCCCGCGCCGGTGGGGCCGACGTTCAGCAGGAGGTTGCCGCCCCGGCCGACGACGTCGGCGAACAGCCGGACCAGCTCGGCCGCAGGCAGGTGGTCGGCGTCGCCCTCCTGGCGGTTGAAGCCGAACGACGTCCCGATGCCCCGGCACGCCTCCCACTTGCGACCCGCCGGGGGCGCCTCGGTGGAGTACTCGGGCGTCACGAAGTCGGCGTGCAGGTCGCCCGAGCTCTGGCGGACGAAGTCGAACCGGTTGTTGATCACCCCGTCGGGCACGCGCGCCAGGTAATCGCGGAAGAGCGCGGGGAGGTCGGCCGAAGCCGGGTAGCCGATGTCGTTCCACAACAGCGCCGGCTCGTAGCGCTCGACGAGCTCGCGCCAGTGGGCGTCGGCGTAGGCGCGGTACTCGTCGCTCTGCGGGATGGCGCGGATCATGGCCGGGAAGCTGTCGATGGGCGGGCCGCCGAAGGTCCAGTCGAGCCCTCCCGAGTAGTACGTGCCGAACCGCATGCCGCGTGCCCGCACCTCGGCGGCCAGCTCGCCCACCAGGTCGCGCCGGGCGCACCAGTCGGCCCGGCGCGGGTTGGGCGTGCGCGTCGGCCACAGGCAGAACCCGTCGTGGTGCTTGGTCACGAGCACCACGTAGCGGGCGCCCGCCCGGGCGAACAGGTCGGCCCACAGGTCAGGTCGCCAGCCGGCGTGACCGGCCTGGAAGGTGCGCACGAAGGCCTCGTAGGGGAGGTCGCCGTAGACCGCCCGATGGTGCTCCCACACCGGGCTGCCCTCGATGGCCAGGGAGTTCTGGTACCACTCGACGTAGGGCGATCGGGCGAAGGCCTCCTCCCATCCGCGCGACTCGGCCAGGTCGAACGGCGAGGGTCCCACCGGCGCGAAGGCCGGGACGGCCGCTGCGGTCCAGTGCACGAAGATCCCGAGCTTGGCGTCGTCGAACCAGGCGGGCAGCGGGCGGTCTGCGAGGTCGTCCACGCCCGGATCATCGCAGCCCGGCGCCGGTTCCGACCCGATGGGTGGCCGGGCCGGGTTCCCCGCGAGGGGGGTTCCCCGCGGCGGGGGTTCCCCGCGGCGGGGGGCTCCCCGCGGCGGGCGGGTGCCGGCGTCAGCCCACCGCGCCGGTGACCGGCACGCCGGCGGCAGCCAGATCGGTGAGGGCGCCGGCGTCGAGGACGGTCCAGCCGGCCGCCGCCAGCTGTTGCGCCGCGATGGCCGACCGCCGTCCCGAACGGCAGTACACGAGGACGGTGTCGCCCCCGTCGAGGACCTCGTCGGCTCGCTCGACGAACCCGTCGGCCTCGACGTCGACGTTGAGGGCGTCCTCGACGTGACCGGCGGCGAACTCCTCGGGGCTGCGGACGTCGACCACGACGACCTCACCGGCGGCGATGGCGGCCGCTGCCTCGTCGGCCCCGACCACGGTGGCCGACGCGGCAGGATCGGCGGCGCCAGCCCCGGCGGCGACGCTGGTCGCCGTCGGCGCGGGCTGCGCCGACGCGAGGGTGTTGTCGTCCCCGCACGCGGCGAGCCCGAGGGCGAGGGCCAGCGCGGTGGCGGCGCCGAGGGTGGCTGCTCGTCGGTTCATCGGGGTCCTCCGCGGGGGTGGGTGCGCCACCGATGCTGCCAGGCCCTCGTCTCGTTCCCCAACCCGGCCGCTTGCCCACCGTCGCGTCGGGTGCGCCTGGGACGTCGTCGGCGCGATGGGGACCGGGCGGCACCGATGCGCGTCGCGTCGGGTGCGCCTGGGACGTCGTCGGCGCGATGGAGACGGCGGGCGGGGTGCGCCGGTGCCGGCGCGAGCGATGGGGACCGGGTGTCACCGATGTGCGTCGCGCCGGGTGCGCCTGGGACGTCTTCGGCGCGATGGGGACCGGGCGGCACCGATGTGCGTCGCGTGGGGTGCGCCTGGGACGTCGTCGGCGCGATGGAGACGGCGGGCGGGGTCCGGCGCTGCCGGCGCGATGGAGACCGGCGTACGGTTGGCGGCGGCCCGACCAAGGAGGCACGGTGACCCTCGACCGGATCGAGTTCCTGAGCAGCCGGCCGTCCCTCGAGGTTCGTGACCTCGGCCGGTCGATCGCCTTCTACCAGCAGGTGCTGGGGTGGCGTGCCCTCGTCACCACGGGTGAGCCGCCCACGTTCGCGCTCGTCGGCGTGGATCGGCCCCTGCTGGCCCTCGCCGAGGCGGCTGAGCCCGCCGTCGCCGGGATCGCCGCCTGCTACGTCGACGTGGTGGGCGTCGAGGCCCTGGCCGCCCGCTGCGGGGCCGAGGGCGTCGAGATCGTTGCGCCGCTCACCGACCACCCGTGGGGGATGCGCGACCTGGTGGTGCGCGACCCCGACGGTCACCTGGTGGCCCTGGGCGAGCAGGTGGAGCGGCGCGGCCTCGACCTGTGATTCCCCCGCCGTGAGGCGGGCGGTGGTGCAGAGCGGTGACGTGACGCACGCCGCTCACCTGCAAGACTGACGGCCATGTCCGGTCTGTCTCGTCGCCAGTTCCTGCAGCGGTCCGCACTGCTCGGAGGGGCGTTCGGGCTCGCTCCCACCGCCGTCGCCGACGCCCTGGCACCGCTTCAGGCGCCGGTGCGGGGCCGGGGTCCGCGCCGCGAGGCCGACGGTGGCTCCGGCGGCCCGCTGGATGCCCGCACCACCCTGGCCGCCACCATCGCGAAGGCCGACCCGACGGCGCTCTACAGCGGCCTGCGGGCCGCGGCCGGCGAGCCGTTCCTGGTGCGCACCGACCTGGGCGTGGGCCCCGGCGCCGGCCGGGCCCGGGCCCGGCGCTCGCTGCTGTACTTCGGGCAGATGTCCGACACCCACATCATCGACACCCAGAGCCCGGCCCGGGCCGAGGAGCTGGTGTACCTCGTGGGCTTCCTCGGGGGCCTCGTGAGCAACTCCTGCCGGCCGCAGGAGCCCCTCACCACGCAGGTGCTCGAGCAGATGGTCCGGGCCCTCAACGCGGTGCCCACGAGCCCCGTGACGGGGGCGCCTTGCGCGTTCACAGCGGTCACCGGCGACCTCACCGACACCCGCAACTCGCTCGAGCTGCGCTGGCTCATCGACGTGCTCGACGGCGCCCCCGTCGTCGCCAACTCGGGGCTGTTCGACCAGTACCAGTCGGTCCAGGCCTACCCGGAGTGCACGTACGCCTGGCATCCCGACGACCCGTCCGGCGACATCTTCGGGCAGGGCTACGGCTACCCGGCCCACCCGGGTCTGCTCGGCGCGGCCGCGTACCCCTTCGCCAGCCCCGGGCTGCGCACCCCGTGGTACGCGGTGTCGGGCAACCACGACTCGGTGTTCATCGGGGTGCTCTACGCCGAGCCCGACTGGCTCGACCCCCTGGCCCTCGGTGGCAACAAGTTCACCGAGGTGGTGCCCCTGGCCTCCGAGCTGATCCTCCCGATGTTCGAGCCCAGCCCGTCCACGCCCCAGGCGCTCGAGGCGGTGTGGCCGAGGATGCAGCCCGGGCCCGGCATCCGGGGGGTGGCACCCGACGTGCGACGGAGGCAGTTCTCCACCCAGGAGACCATCTCGATGCTCCTCGCCTCGCCCGACGTGCCGGGGCCGGTGGGGCACGGGTTCACCCCGGCCAACCTGGAGCAGGGCACGTCGTGGTGGGCGCACGACGCCGGCCCGGCGATCCGCCTGATCGGGCTCGACACCAACAACCACACCTCGGGTGCCGACGGGTCCATCCCCGAGGTCCAGTGGCAGTGGCTCGAGGCCCAGCTGCGGGCGGTGTCGTCGCGCTACTACGACCCGACCGGCCAGCTGGTCACCCAGGCGGTGGCCGACAAGCTCGTGATCGTGTTCAGCCACCACACCAGCTGGACCATGGACAACCTGGCCCAGGACCCGCTCGGTCCGCCGCTGGTGCTCCACACCGGCGACGAGCTGGTGGCCCTGCTGCTGCGGTTCCCGAACGTGGTGATGTGGGTGAACGGCCACACCCACGCCAACACCATCCTGCCGCACCCGAGCCCGCGCGACCCCGGTGCGGGGTTCTGGGAGATCAACACGCCGAGCTGCATCGACTGGCCCCAGCAGGGCCGCCTGCTCGATCTGGTCGACAACGGCGACGGCACGCTGTCGGTGTTCACGATCACGACCAACCAGGCCGCCGACCCGTCGACGGGTGGGTCGGGCTACGGCACGGGCCGGCTGGCGTCGATCAGCCGGGAGCTGGCCGCCAACCTCTGGTACATCCCCGGCGAGCCGCTGTACGGCGCCCCGGAAGACCGCAACACCGAGCTCGTGGTGAAGGCTCCGTTCGACCTGTCCCGGCTGAGCGACGCTGCCCTGGAGGCGGCCGAGATGGAGCGGGCGGCGCTCCCCCTGCGGCCCCGGCGGGTGCCCGCTGGGGTGTAGCCGCCGGCGCGGGGTGGGCTCCACCGGCACCCTCGTCGCGGGGCGCCACGGCGGTCCTGGAGCCGCCGCGCGCCCTGGAGCTGCTCCCGTGATCGGGCGTGCCGCCCGCTGGCCTGCGCTGGCCGCCGCCCTGCTGGTGCTGGCTGCGTGCTCGGGGCGGTCCGACACGGGCGGGTCGGCGGGCGCCGAACCCTCGCCGGCGACCACGGCCACGGCCGTGACCGAGGGGCCCGGTGCCGGCTACCGCAGCGACGTGTACGCCGATCCGGCGCGCTGGCTCTGCCGCCCCGATCTCGCCTCCGACCCGTGCCGGGGCGACCTCAGCACCACGGTGGTGCGCGCCGGCGGCGCGACCGAGGTCGTGCCGGGGGCGCCGGCGGCCGACCCGCCCGTCGACTGCTTCTACGTGTACCCCACGGTGAACGTCGGGCGGCCCACTGCCAACGAGCCGTTCGACGGCGACTACGCGGCGGAGACGCAGGTGGCCCGGAGCCAGATCGCGCCGTTCAGCCGCTCGTGCCGGGTGTTCGCCCCCCTGTACCGGCAGTCGACCCTGTCAGGCCCTCCCGAGGCGTGGGACGTCGCCTACGCCGACGTGCTCGACGCGTGGAAGCAGTACCTGGCCGACGACAACGGCGGGCGGGGCGTGGTGCTCCTCGGCCACTCCCAGGGCTCGGGTCACCTGAACCGGCTGATCCGCGAGGAGGTCGACCCGTCGCCGGCCCAGCGTGATCTCCTGATCGCCGCCTACCTGCTGGGTTCGGGCGTGCGGGTGCCCGAGGGCGGCGACGTCGGCGGCGACTTCGCCGAGGTGCCCGCGTGCCGGTCGGCCGACCAGACCGGGTGCGTGGTGTCGTACGCATCGTTCCGCTCCACGTCGCCCCCGCCCCCCGACAGCCGGTTCGGCAGGCCCTGGAGCGACGGCTCGGGGCAGGCGCTGTGCACGAACCCGGCTGCGCTGGCCGGCGGGGCCAGCCCGCTCGACCCGGTCTTCTCGGCCCGACCGGGGCTGGCCTTCGCGCCCGGTGCCGCCGACGTGACCGAGCCGACCACCCCCTACGTGGCCCTGCCCGGCCTGGTGACCGGCGAGTGCGTGGAGCGCAACGGCTTCTCCTACCTCGAGATCACGGTGCAGTCCGATCCCACCGACCCTCGAGCCGACGACGTCGTCGGCGACCTCGGCCCGTGGTGGGGGCTCCACATGGTCGACGTGCAGCTGGCGATGGGCGATCTGCTGGCCCTGGTCGCCTCGCAGTCCGACGCCTGGCTGGCCGACCACGGCTGAGCGGGCGGGGCCGTCCCACCCCCTCCGGTGCGGGCGGGTGGTGCCAACATGGCTCCGATGGACGTCGGCGGGCTGATCCGCGAGCGGCTCGATCGCTGCACGCCCGCCGAGCGCCGGGTGGCCGAGGTCGTCCTGCGCCACCCCCAGCTGGTGGCCTTCGGCACCGTCGCCCAGGTGGCCGAGCGGGCGACGACCAGCGGCTCGTCGGTGGTGCGACTGGCGGCCAGGCTCGGCTTCGACGGGTTCCGAGCGCTCCAGGAGCAGGTGCAGGCCGAGCTGGCAAGCCGCCTCCGCCCGGCCACCGAGCGGATCCGGCTGCCCGCCGCCGGCGACGTGCTCGGCCGCGCCCTCGCCACCGAGCTCGACAACGTGCAGGGCACGCTCGACGCGGTCGACCGCCACCGCTTCGACCGGGCCGTGGGGCTGCTCGCCGACCTCGACCGGCCGCTGCTGGTGCTGGCCGGTGACGCCTCTCGGGGCGTCGGCACCCAGGTGTCGACCGAGCTGTCGATGCTGCGCTCGGAGGTGATCCAGGTCGGGGGCGATCCGGTGGCTGTGGCCCGCCTGCTGGCCGGGGTGGGGCCCGGGCCGGTCGTGCTGGCCGTCGACCTCGGTCGCTACGACCGCTGGCTGGTCGATGCGGTGGCGCTGCTGATCGGCGAGGGCGCGAGCGTGGTGGCGCTGAGCGACAGCCCCCTGTCACCCCTCGGGCGCAGCACCGACCTCCACTTCGACGTCGTGGCCGAGGGCGCCGGTCCCTTCGACAGCTACGTGGGTGCGCTGGCGCTGCTCGGTGCCCTCGTGGCCGCGGTGGCCGAGCGGCTCCGAGCAACCGCCACGGGGTCGCTCGACCGGGTAGAGGCGGCGTGGCGCGAGACCGGCGCCCTCTTCGACGGTTGAGCGGCGCCGGGCCCGGCGCCGGCGGCCGGTGCCCGCGGTCCGGATCGGCAGGGTGAGCCACTACCGTCTGGCCGTCCCATGAGCCACGAGGAGCACCCCGAGGGCGGGCGCCGAGAGCGCCGGCAGAGCCGCCGCCGCCACCGGCGCCGGATCGTCCTCGCGCTCGTGCTGGTGGTGGTGATCGCCGCGGCCGCGGCCGGCCTGGGCGTGCTGTCCGACCAGGAGGCGGCCGCGCCGGCGGCGGCCGCGGCGGCGCCTCCGGTGCGGGCCTCGACGCCCGACGGCCCCGTGGTCGAGGTGCCGCTCGGCGCGCTGGGCGGCGCAGATGGCGACGAGCTGCCGCCCGCTCGGCCCCTCACGCCGGCCGCCCCGCTGCGGCTCTGGGTCGGCGGCGACTCGCTGGCCGGTGCCCTCGGCATGGTGCTCGGGCCGCAGACGGCGACCACCGGGGTGGTGGCGCCCACCTACGACTCGCACGTGTCGAGCGGCCTGGCCGACGACGACGTCGTCGACTGGGAGCGTCGAGCAGCCCAGCAGGTCGCCAGGGTCGATCCCGAAGCGGTCGTGTTCGTGATCGGCACGAACGACGCCGTGGTGGTGCCCGACGGCGCGGCCGCCGAGGCCTGGCTCGACGACTACGCCGACGAGGTCGGCGGGATGATGGACCTGCTCTCCAACGGCGGGGTCCGCCCGGTGCTGTGGGTCGGTGCCCCCACGCTGAGGGACCAGGACCTGTCGGCCAAGGCCGAGCAGGTGAACGAGGTGGCGGCCCGAGAGGCGGCTCGCCATCCCGGGGTGACCTACGTCGACGCCTACGAGGTGTTCAGCGCGCCCGAGGGCGGCTACGCCGATCACCTGGCCGGGGTCGACGGCGACGTGGTGCGGGTGCGCAACACCGACGGTGTCCACTTCACGGAGGCTGGCGCCGAGCTGCTCGCAGCCGTCGTCTTCGAGCTGCTCGACGGCCGGTGGTCGATCAGCGAGCAGGCCGACCCGAGCCGGCCTCAGCGGGTCCGGGTGTCCCCCGGCGGCGAGGGCGGCCTGCCGTCGGGCTCCGGGTCGACCGGCTGGTCCGGTTCGTCGGGCTCGTCGGGCTCGTCGGGCTCGTCGGGCTCGTCCGAGGCTGGCGGGCGCACCACTACCACCACCACGAGCGAGGGCGACGGCACTGGCAGCGGAGGTGGCACGTCGACGACGGCACCGGACGACGGCGGCTCGTCGACGACGGCGCCCGACGGCTCGGGGGACGGGTCCGGGTCGGGGTCCGGGTCGGGCGACGGGTCGGGGGACGGGTCCGGCGACACCGGCGCGGCCGGCCCGACGACGAGCATCTCGATCCCCTCCGACCTGCTCGACCCCACCACCACGACCCCGCTGGCCGCCGCGACCTCGGTCCCGTCCGCGCCGGCGGGCTGACCCCGCTCAGCCGTGCCGGGCCACCACCGCGGCCACGCCGGCGGCGAAGCGATCCACGTCGTCCTCGGTGGTGTCGAAGGCGGTCATGAACCGCACCTCCGACGCCGGCTGGTCCCACACGTAGAAGAACGACCACGCCTGCAGCTCGGGGATCGCGGCCGGCGGTAGGACCGCGAACACGCTGTTCACCTCCGGGCGCCGGCTGAGGGGGACGCCGGCGACGTCGAGTCGGCCGGCGAGGCGTGCGGCCATGGCGTTGGCGTGCGCCCCGTTGCGGAGCCACAGGTCGTCGGTGAGCAGGGCCTCGAACTGGGCGGCGACGAAGCGCATCTTCGACGGCAGCTGGCCAGCCTGCTTGCGCACGAACCGGCCGGCGTCTCCGAGCTCGGGCCGGAGGAACACCACCGCCTCGCCGTACATCATCCCGTCCTTGGTGCCGCCGAAGCTCAGGGCGTCGACCCCGGCCTCGGTGGTGAACGACCGGACGTCACCCCCCAGGGCGGCGGCCGCGTTGGCGAGGCGCGCTCCGTCGAGGTGCACCAGCATCCCGTGACGATGGGCCTCGGCCGCCAGCGCGGCCACCTCGTCGGGCCGGTAGAGGGTGCCCAGCTCGGTCGACTGGGTGATCGACACGACCTTGGGCTGCACGTGGTGCTCGTCGCCGAGGGCGTGGATCTGGGCGGTCACCTGCTCGGGACGGAGCTTCCCGTCGGGGGTGGGGAGAGCGATGAGCTTGGCGCCCGTGAAGCGCTCGGGGGCGCCGCACTCGTCCACGTTGATGTGGGCCGTCTCCGGGCAGATCACCGCCTCGTAGGGCGCGAGCAGGCACTGCAGCCCGACCACGTTGGCACCGGTGCCGCCCCAGCAGAGCAGCACTGCCACCTCTCGACCGAACAGCTCGGCGAACCGGGCCGACGCGCGCCGGGTCCACGGGTCGTCGCCGTAGGCCACGGCCGATCCGTGGTTGGCTGCCACCAGGGCGGCGAGGACGTCCGGGTGCACCCCCGAGGCGTTGTCGCTGGCGAACGACGCGGCGGGGGGCGGCGGCAGCACGGTGCGAACCCTAGCGAAGACGTCCTGGAACGAACATGTCAGAGGGCGGCCACACTCGGCACGGACGTGCCAGAATGATCCTGGCAGCGTTGCCGCCGGACCCGTCCCGCGCCGCCCGTGGAGCCAGCCATGACGACCCTGCACCCGCACCTTCCCGCCACCGCCCCGTCGGCCCACCCCACCCACTCGGGTCTCGTGGCCCTGGTCGACGCGGTGGCGCCCGGCACCGTGATCGCCGTCGACGCCCTCCCCGAGAGACTGCAGCCGGGTGCTGTCCCGCTGGTGGTCCTCACCGGCGCCGAGCTGCCCGGCTCCCCGTCCGACGAGCTGGTGCGCCACCTGCGGGCCGGCGGCCGGGCTGTCCTGGCAGTGGCCCCGCCGGCGGCGCCGTGGGCGGGGCACCGGCTCGGGTTGTGGCCCCTGGCCGCGCCCGGCGCCCGGCCGGTGGCGCTCCCCGCAGCCGACGACCCCCTGGTGTTCGACCCGTCGGTGACGGCTCGTGTCGTGCTGCCCGAGCTCGACGGGCTGCGGCTGGCCGGCGACGATCTGGTCGCGCTGGCCGGCGGCACCGGCCGAGCCCTGGCCGAGGTGGAGGGCCGGGCCGTCGCGCTGGTCGTGCCGGTCGGCGCCGGCACGCTGGTGGTGCTGGGCGGCGTACGGCTGCTCACGAACCGCTGGATCGCCGCCGCCGACAACGCCGCCGTGCTGTCGTGGGCCCTCACCGGCCACCCCCACCCGGCCGCCCCCGATGTCGTGCGCGCGCACCGCCCGGACCCGGCCCGGCACCACGCTCCCGTCCCGGTGGTCGACGCGCACGGCGACACCTCGCTGCTGGCGCTCCTGCCGCCGGCCGACGTCGCCGTGGCCGCGCCCGAGTTCATGGCCGCCGCCGCTCGGGCCGCCCGACTCCTCCCGCCCGAGGTGCACGACGCCCTCGTCGGCTTCGTCGACCGGGGCGAGCCTGCGGGCGCGCTGCTCCTGACGGGCATGCCCGTGGGCGACGTGCCTCCCACGCCCCCCAGCCCGACGGCGTCCACCGGCAAGGACCACGTCAGCGAGCTCTCGCTGCTCACCGTGGGCCGCCGTCTGGGCCAGCCGGTCGGCTACGAGCCCGAGCACGGCGGCGATGTCGTGCAGAACCTGCTGCCGACCGCCAGCGACGTCGACCGCCAGACCTCCACGTCGTCGGGCGTGGAGCTCGAGTTCCACACCGAGACCGCCTTCCACCGGCATCGCCCTCGCTACCTGTTGCTGATCTGCCTGCGCGGCGACCCGGCCGCGGCCACAACGCTGTGCTCGGTGTCGGAGGTCCTCGATCACCTGCCTCTCGGGGTGCAGCAGGTGCTGCGCGAGCCGAGGTTCCGCACCGGGGTCGACGAGTCGTTCACCGGCCGGCGCTCCGACCGCCTGGGCCGGCCCATGCCGGTGCTGTCGGGCAGCGAGGACCGGCCCACGTTCGTGTTCGACGCCGATCTCATGGTGGGCATCGACCAGGAGGCCGAGGACGCGCTGCAGGAGCTGCGGGCCGTGATCGGCCGCCAGCACGTGTCGGTCACGCTCGCTGCCGGCGACCTGCTGGTGGTCGACAACGCCGTGGCCGTCCACGGGCGGAGCCCGTTCGCGGCCCGGTTCGACGGCACCGACCGCTGGCTCCAGCGGGCCTTCGTGGTGGCCGACCTGGCCCCGTCTGCGGGCGAGCGCGTCGGCCGGGTGCTCACCACCCGCTTCGCCCCCTGATCGCCGGTCGCCGGGCCGGCACCCACCCCCGGTTCGGGTGGCGGTGGGGGCGCGTGGGGTGTCGTGGGCGCGTTCGAGACGTGGGACGTGGGGTTCGGGTGGCGGTGGGGGCGCGTGGGGTGTCGTGGGCGCGTTCGAGACGTGGGACGTGGGGTTCGGGTGGCGCTGGGGGCGCGTGGGGTGTCGTGGGCGCGTTCGAGACGTGGGACGTGGGGTTCGGGTGGCGGTGGGGGCGCGTGGGGTGTCGTGGGCGCGTTCGAGACGTGGGACGTGGGTGCGGCCGCGGAGTCCGGGCGACGATCAGTGGCCGGGGTCGAAGCGCAGGGGGAGGTGCTCCGGGCCCCAGATCCCGGCGGTGGCCGGCTTCCACCTGACGGGGCCGTCGAGGGCCAGCCCGGGCATGCGCCGGGCCAGCAGCGGCAGCGCCTCCTGGAGCTCGGCGCGGGCCAGCCAGGCGCCCAGGCAGTAGTGGATGCCGCTGCCGAACGTGAGCTGGGGCTGGGTCGAGGGCTCACGGGTGATGTCGAACCGCGTGGGCTGGTCCCACGCCTCGGGGTCGTGGTTGGCGCTCACCAGGCTGGGGAAAACCAGCGTGCCCGTGGGGAACAGCACGTCGCGGTACTCGATGTCCTCCGAGGCGTAGCGGCCCGTGCCCCGCACGGCGCCCAGGCAGCGCATCGTCTCCTCCACCGCGCGGGGCGCCAGGTCGGGGCGCTCGCCCAGCAGGGCCCACTGGTCGGGGTGCTCGGCGAACAGGGCGACGGAGCAGGCCAGCTGGTTCCGGGTGGTGTCGGTGCCGCCGATGATCACGGCCTCCACCATGATCACCAGCTCCTCGTGCGACAGCCGGTCGCCGGCCTCCTCGGCCGCGATCAGATCGGTGAGCAGGTCGTCGGCCGGCCGGGAGCGGCGCTCCTCGATGAGCTCGGTGACGTAGGCGTCGATCTCGTCGCGGGCCTGCACGATCAGCGGCAGGTCCTCGGCCAGGTTGGCGTTGAACACGCGCAGGATGTCGGTGGCCCAGCGGCTGAAGAGCTTCCAGTCCTGCTTGGGGGCGCCGAGCAGCTCGCAGATGATCGGGATGGGGTAGGGCTCGCAGACGTCGGCCACCAGCTCGCACCGGCCCTCGGGGGCCAGCGGATCCACCAGGCCGGCCACCACCTCGCGCATGAACGGCCGCAGCCGGTCGGCGGACCGCGGCGAGAACGCGGGTGCCACCAGGCGGCGCAGGCGGGTGTGCTCGTCGCCCTCGGCGGTGAGGATCGAGGTGCGGTTGCGGGACAGGAACCGCTCGTCGGTGATGCCCGAGAGCTGCGGGAGCAGGCGGGCCAGCTGGTGCCACCGCTTGTCGCGGAGCACCGCGATCACGTCGTCGTAGCGGGTGACCGAGTAGCCGAGCGGGGTTCGGGCCAGCCAGTGGCTCGACCGCACCTCGTCGAGCCTGGCCCTGGCCTCGTCGCGAGTGGCCGAAGCCAGGTCGATGGTGGGCAGGTCGAGCTGGTGGACCGGTGTCGTCATGGTGTCCCCCTCGGACGGGTGCTGCGCACGGGCGCTGCCCGTCGGTGACCGGCGCGGATGGAGCTCAGCCCGGGTAGCAGGAGCAGGCGCCGCCGCAGGGCGCGGCCGGGGCCGACGACGCCGCCGCCGCCGACGCCGACGCGGTGGCTCCCACGGCCGCGAACACCGACAGGACCCGGGTGGCACCCCGGTGACCGCCGGGGCACGTCGCCTCCGCACCCGACTCGGCCATGGGCCGGCGCAGCTCGAACGTGGTGTGGCAGGTGGGGCAGCGGTACTCGTAGAGCGGCACGCCACCAGGGTAGACGGCCACGATGCCGGGTCGGTCAGCCTCGTCGGGCTCCGCCGCATCCTGGTCAGAGGCGACGCAGACGGCCGAGATGCCGGGTCGGTCAGCCCACGTACTGGCGGATCAGCTGCGCGTAGTAGGCAGCGCCCTCCGGGCGCAGGTGGATGTCGTCGTCCCAGAACAGGTCGTAGCGCCCGGCGCTGGCGTTGTACCAGTCGAGGAACACGACGTTCGGGTAGCGGCTGGCGCCGGCGGCGACCGTTTGGTTCACCTGGCTCTCCCAACCGCGGGTGACCCGGACGTTCAGCACGACCACCTTGGGCACGCCCTGCAACACCTGCATCATCTCGTCGAACTGGGCGTCGTTGAACGTGCCGTTGTTGCCCAGCTGCACGACGACGGTGCCGGTGAGCTGCCCGGCGTCGCGGCGGGCGCGGAGCACCGCGACGCCGTCGGAGGCCTGCCGGCCCACCACCGCATCGACGATGATGTTGCCGCCGAAGGCCTGGCCGAGGGCCGTGGCCGCGCCGAGCATCACCGAGTCGCCGACGGCCACGGTCGCCGGCGCCGGTGGTGGTGGCGGGGTGGTGGCCGGCGGCGCCGTGGGGGCCGGGCCGGTGGGCGTGGCGGCCGGGTCGCCGGCCGGCCCGGCGGCGGGGGCGCTGGTGGGCACCGTGGTCGTCGGCGGTACCGCGGCCACGGTGGTGGTGGTCGCCGAGGCCAACACGTCGACCGGCTTGTCGGCGTTGCCTCGGTCGAGGCCGGGTCCGTTGGCGCCGGCGTTGAGGAAGTCGGGCAGACCGGGTTCGGGCGCGCGCACCAGCGCCAGCCCGAGCAGCCCGACCACCGCCACCGCACCGGTGGTCGCCCAAGCGGTGCGGGCCACCAGGCGGGTGCGGCCGAGGCCGCGGGCCAGGCGGATGGCCGCCAGCCGCCGGCCCAGCGCGCCCTGGCGCACCGGGATCTCCACGTAGCGGAACGAGAGCTCCGCGACGATGGCGGTGAGGGCCAGCCGGAACACGAGCAGGGGGACGCCGCTGATGGGCACGTCGAGCTCGGGTCGGGTGATCTGGTAGATCGGCCAGTGCCAGAGGTAGATGCCGTACGACCGCACGCCCACCCACCGCAGGAACGCCACGCCGAGCACGGTGACGGTGAGGCGCGAGGCCGGGTGCACGGCCACGGCGATCAGGGCAGCCGTGAGCAGCGACACCACCAGGAAGCCGCCCCGGTAGAGGAACGTGCTCGTCTCGCCGATGAGGAACAGGCTGGCGACGAGGCCGGCCAGGGAGGCCAGCCCGATGGCGTCGAGGACGGCCGGCGCGGCTCGCCCCGCCGGCTTCTTCAGGCGCCAGGGGCTCCAGAGGAACGCCAGGGCCACGCCGATCAGCAACCCGGCCGCTCGCGTGTCGAGCCCGTAGTACACCCGTGACGGGTCGCGATCGGGGCTGTAGAGCACCGCCATCAGCAGGGTCGAGGCGGCCACCCCGACCAGCACCAGGCGGAAGACGCGGCGGCGGCCCAGCCGGGTCATGCCCAGGGTGAACAGGAGCGGCCACAGCAGGTAGAACTGCTCTTCCACCGCCAGCGACCAGAGGTGCTGGAGCAGGGGTGGCCGGCCGAACGCCTCGAAGTACGACTGCCCGCTGAACGAGAGGTACCAGTTGGTGCTGTAGGTGAGGGCCGCGAGCACGTCGCCCCGGAGGCCCTGCAGCTCCCCGCGGAGGAACAGCGCCGAGAAGGCGATGGTGACGGCCAGCACGAGGAACAGCGCCGGCAGGAGGCGCCGGGCGCGCCGGAGCCAGAACTGCCCGAGGTCGATGCGGCCGGTGTCGCGCCACTCGGCGAGCAGCAGGGACGTGATCAGGTAGCCGCTGATCACGAAGAACACCTCGACGCCGAGGAAGCCCCCGGGGATCCAGGTCAGGTCGGCGTGGTAGAGCAGCACCGCGATCACGGCCAGGGCCCGCAGCCCGTCGAGGCCCGGGAGGTAGGGGAGGCGGGTGCCGGCGTGGGGTTGCCGCTCGCTCACCTCCACCACGAGAGCCTCCTGGGACGACATCGGACCGGCCCGGGCAGGGGTCGCGCCGGACGGGACCCGCGCGGACCCGCCCCCGACGACTCCACCCGAGCCCTACCAGGCTACGTGCTCCCGACCCCCCCGTCGGGGCATCACCCCGCGGCTTCGCGACGCGGTGAGGGGCGCCGAGGGTTCGGCGCGGGCCGGGTCGTGACGCCGGGCCAGGATCGACCACCATGGAGGTCGTGGCCGTCCAGCGCTCCGACGTCGAGGTGCGCCACGTGCGCCTCCGCGTCGAGGAGGCGGGGCGGGGTGGGCCGCCCCTCCTGCTGCTGCACGGCTTCGCCGCCAGCACGTTCACGTGGCGGGCGGTGCTCGAGCCGCTGGCGCAGCACCGCCGGGTGGTGGCCTTCGACCGTCCGGGGTTCGGGTGCTCCCAGCGGCCCGACCCCACCCACGCCATCGATCGCTTCTGGTACCGGCCGGAGGGCGCCGTGACGGCCACCCTCGGGGTCATCGACGCCCTCGGCCTCGACCACCCCGTCCTCGTGGGGAGCTCGGCCGGTGGAGCGGTGGCCGTGGGGGCGGCCCTGGCCCGCCCCGGCGGCATCCGGGCCCTCGTGCTCGTCGACGCTGCGGTGCTGCGTGGCGACGGCCCCCCGAGCGGCGTGGCCGCGGTCGCCCGGCTGCCCCTGGCGAGCCGGTGGCTGCCCTGGCTGTTGCGGGCCGGGGCGGCCAGGGCTGCGCGCCGGCCCGGTGCCCTGGCCGACCGGGCCTGGCACGACCCCTCGGGCATCACCCCGGAGATCGCCCGGGGCTACCTGGCGCCGCTCCGGGTGCCGGGGTGGGACCGGGCGCTCTGGGGGATGACCCGCGAGGCGGGCGGGCCGGGGCTCGAGGGGCGCCTCGGCGAGCTGGCCCTGCCCACGCTCGTGGTCACCGGCGACGACGACCGGGTGGTGCCGCCCGACAGCAGCCGCCGCCTCGCCGCGGCCATCCCGGGGGCCGAGCTCGTCGTGATCGACGCGGCCGGCCACCTCCCGCACGAGGAGCGGCCGGCCGCGTTCCTCGACGCCGTCGAGCGCTTCCTCGGGAGGGAGGCGCCGGCCGGGGTGCCCGAGATCAGCCGACCCTGACGGGTGCTCGCGCGCCGCCCGGGGCGGGGCCGCGTGGTTCGGGCGTCACACCACGATGCGCATGGGCCGCCCCCGGGCGTCGTGCCGGCCGCCCAGGGTCCGGTGGGAGCCTCGGTGGAAGCGCAGCGCGGACCACAGCACCGCGAGGGCGTCGAGGACGTCGTCGGGCCGGGCGCCCCGGGGGGTGGTGGGCGGCCGTCCGGCGAGACCGGGGAAGGCGCCGGCCACCAGTGCCAGGCGCTCGCGACGGCCCTGGGCCGAGCGCTTCGGCGCCAGCGCCGCGCCGGCGAGGGTGGCGAAGCTCACCTCGGGGTGCACCTCGACGAGCTGGTCGTCGAGAGACGGGTCGTCACCGAGCAGGCGGTCGAGCTCGCGGATCCTGGGGAGGAGGTGGAACGACTGCAGGGTGAGGCCCCGGCCGGTGCGGGCGCGGGCCAGCCGGTCGGCGGCGGCGTGGCTCGTGCACCCCAGCACGGCACGGGGCGGCGCCGGGAACACGGTGACGCCCCGGCGGCCGAGGATCGCCCGGGCGGCCAGGTCGGCGGGTCGTGGGCCGGACTCGGGCAACCCGATCGGCATGTCGACCCCGACGGCTGCGAGCTCGCCGCGGCGAAGGCGCGCTGCGACCTCCCCCAGGTCGGGCTCGACGCGAACGTCGAGCCGTCCGCGCCCCGACGGGCCGCTCTCGGCCACGAGCCAGCCGCCCCGGCACCCGTCGACGCCGGCCACGCGCGGCCGGGCCACGTCTCCCACGGCGCCGATGGTCGCGCGCCCGTGCGCCCGGTCCGGGCCGTCGCTGGCTACGGTCGGGCCGGTGGTGCCCGGCTCCCTCGCCCTTGTGCTGCTGCAGGCCGACGACCCCGGCCTGGCCCGGGCGTGCGGGGCCGACCCCGGGCTGCTGTGCGAGTGGGTCTACGACGCCACCGGGAGCCGGGGATGGGCCCGCGCCGTCGACCTGATCCTCGGCGCACCGCTCCACATCGCCCTCACGGTGGTGGTCGCCGTGGTCGTGGTCCGGCTGGCGCACCGGGCCATCGGCCGCTTCGTGGCCGGGATCACCCACGATCCCGTCGGGCGGGCGTCCCGGCGCCTGCGGCGGGCCTCGCCGCCATCCGCGCCGGGCCACCCCGCAGCGGTCCCCACCCGCACCCGGCAGCGGGCCCACGCCCTGGGGACGGTGTTGCGCAACGCCGTGACCGTCGGGGTGTGGGTCGTCGCCACCCTGGTGATCCTCGGCGAGCTCGGGGTGAACGCCGGGGCGCTGCTCGCCGGCGTCGGCATCGCCGGGGTGGCCCTCGGCTTCGGTGCCCAGTCCCTGGTCCGCGACGTGATCGCCGGCACCTTCGTGCTCCTCGAGGACCAGTACGGCGTGGGAGACGTCGTCGACCTGGGCGACGTGCGGGGCACGGTCGAGGCGGTCCAGCTCCGCGTGACGAGGCTGCGGGGTGACGACGGCACGCTGTGGCACGTCCCCAACGGCGACGTCCGCAAGGTCGGCAACCGCACGCAGGGCTGGGCCCAGGTGGTGCTCGACGTCGAGGTGGCCGCGACCGCCGATCCGGCTCGGGCCGGCGAGCTGCTGCTGGCCGCCGCGGGCGCCCTGGCGGCCGACACCGAGACGGGGCCCGACCTCGTCGCGCCCGCGGTGGTGAGTGGCCTCGAGGCCTTCGGGCCCGAGAGCCTCGTGCTGCGGGTGTCGGTGCGGACGGCGCCGGGCCGCCAGTGGGCGGTGGCACGGGCCCTGCGGTCGGCCCTTCGGGTGGCGCTGGCCGACGCCGGGATCGAGGCGTGGGTGCCGGCGCGCCCGCAGGCCGGCTGACCCGGGCGGCACCGCCGCCGCACCGCTACCCTTCGGCGCGTGAAGGAGCTGGTGTTCCCCCGGATGCTGCGCTCGGCGCTGGACTGCCACGCCGACAAGGTCGCCTTCCACGACGGCGGCTACGAGGCCACGTTCGAGCAGCACGGCGACCGGGTGTTCCGCCTGGCCCACGCCCTGCGGCACGGCTTGGGCGTGGAGGCGCACCAGCGGTTC
Source organism: Acidimicrobiales bacterium (assembly GCA_016716005.1). NCBI lineage: Bacteria > Bacillati > Actinomycetota > Acidimicrobiia > Acidimicrobiales > Acidimicrobiales bacterium. The sequence continues at coordinate 1,507,463 of JADJXE010000001.1, read as the reverse complement.
GCGGTGATGGCCCTCAACGGCCACGAGTTCCTCGAGCTGTACCACGCGGCCTTCGTCGGGGCAGGGGTGGTGAACCCGCTCAACCTGCGCCTCGCCGGCAAGGAGCTGCAGTACATCCTCGGCGACTCGGGCACCGAGGTGGTGTTCGTCGACGCCTTCTTCGCCGAGCACCTCGCCCGCAACATCGAGGAGGTGCGCGACGAGCTGCCGCTGCGCACCGTGGTGCTCATCGGCGAGGGCGACGCCCCCCACGACGTGCGGTACGAGGAGCTCCTGGAGAGCGGTCATCCGGTGATCCCCGATGAGCCCGACGAGGACGACCCCGTGGTCCTCATGTACACCGGCGGCACCACCGGGCTGTCGAAGGGCGTGCTGCTCGATCAGCGGGCCGAGATGCTGAACCTCTACCACATCGGGATGGTGGTGGGGCTCGACGAGGATCGCGTCTACCTCCACCAGACGCCCATGTTCCACGCCGCGTCCATGGGCGGCGTGCTCGGCATCCCGGCCACTGGGGGCACCTCCGTCTTCTGCGGCATCTTCGACCCCGGCCAGGTGCTCGACCTGATCGAGCAGCACCAGGTGAACCAGACGGTGATGGTGCCGACGATGATCGCCATGATGCTGAACCACCCGGCCTTCGAGGTGGATCGGCTGCGCAGCCTCGACACCCTCGTGTACGGCGCCTCGCCCATGCCCATCGCGCTCCTGCAGCGGATCCGCGCGCAGCTGCCCGGCCTGCGGCTGTTCCAGGGCTACGGCATGACCGAGAGCTCGTCGGTGCTCACCCTGCTGACCGACCGCGACCACGAGGCGGGGGGCGAGCTGCAGGCGTCGGCGGGCCGCGCCGTTCCGGGCGTGCAGCTCAGCATCCAGGACGACGCCGGCAACATCCTCGACCCCGGCGTCACCGGCGAGGTGTGCGCCAAGGCCGGCAACTTCATGCTCGGCTACTGGAACAAGCCCGACGCCACCGAGGAGGCCTTCCGGGGTGGCTGGTACCACACCGGCGACGCCGGCTACCTCGACGAGCGGGGCTACCTGTACCTGGTCGACCGGGTGAAGGACATGATCGTCACGGGCGGCGAGAACGTGTACTCGATCGAGGTCGAGAACGCGATCGCCACGCACCCTGCCGTCGACCAGGTCGCGGTGATCGGCATCCCCCACGAGGTGTGGGGCGAGGCGGTCCACGCCATCGTGGTGCTCGTGCCGGGTGCCGAGGTCACCGACACCGACATCATCGAGCACGCCAAGCTCACCGTCGCCGGCTACAAGGCGCCGAAGACGGTGGAGTTCCGCGCCGAGCCGCTGCCGCTGTCCGGGGCCCTCAAGCCGCTCAAGCGCGAGCTGCGCCGGCCGTACTGGGAGGGGAGCGGGCGCTCGGTCAACTGACCGGCTCCCGCCGCACGAGGAGGACCGAGTGATGGCCCATCCGCCGTACACCCACGGCCTGCACGAGCTCGGGGACGGGCTGCACGCCTGGCTGCAGCCCGACGGGGGCTGGGGGTGGAGCAACGCCGGGCTGGTCACGGGCGACGGCGCCTCGCTGCTCGTCGACACGCTGTTCGACCTGCGGCTCACCCGCGAGATGCTCGACGCCATGGGCCCGCTCACCGCCCCGGCGCCGATCGAGACCCTGGTGAACACCCACGCCAACGGCGACCACTGCTACGGCAACGAGCTGGTGGTCGGCGCCGAGATCGTGGCGTCGGACGCCAGCGCCCGCGAGATGGGCGAGATCACCCCCCAGGTGCTGCACTCGCTGCTGCAGCTCGACCTGGGCGAGGAGCTGGGCGCGTACCTGCAGGGCGCGTTCGGGCCGTTCCGGTTCGAGGGGATCTCGGTGGCCGCACCCACGCGTACGTTCACCGGCAGCCTCGACCTCTCGGTGGGGGGCCGGGTCGTGGAGCTGATCGAGGTGGGCCCGGCCCACACCGCCGGCGACGTGCTGGTGCACGTGCCCGACGCGGCCACGGTGTTCACCGGCGACATCCTCTTCGTCGGCGGCACGCCGATCGTGTGGGCGGGGCCGGTGTCGAACTGGATCCGGGCCTGCGACACCGTCCTCGCCCTGGGGGCGAACACGGTGGTGCCCGGGCACGGGCCTGTCACCGACAAGCGCGGCGTCCGCGAGGTGCGGGGGTACCTCGACTGGGTGCTGGCCGAGTCGAGGTTGCGGCACCGGGCGGGCTTGAGCGCCGAGGAGGCGGCGCGCGACATCGACCCGGGCCCCTACCGGCGGTGGGGCGAGTGGGAGCGCCTCGCCGTGAACGTCGACGCCGCGTACCGCGAGCTCGACCCCGCCTACGTCGGTGCCGACGTGATCACCCAGTTCTCCCGCATGGCGGCGCTGGCGCGCCGCTGACCGCCCGCCTGGCGAGCGGCTCAGCTCCCGAGGCCGGCGAGCGGCCCAGCTCCCGGGGCCGTCGAGCGGCCCTCTTGCATACGGGTGGGGGTATCCCTAATATACCCCTGTGGGTATATCGCGACGCCGGAGCCGCGCGTGGCCCGGCTCGCCGACCGATGCGAGGGATCGCCGACCATGACCACGATCGCCCCCGACCACCTGCCCCCCGCTCACGAGCCGCCGAACCACCCGGACCCGAAGGCGTGGTTCAGCCGGCTGGCCGCACTCATGGCGCGCCGGCGCAGGGTGGTGCTGCTGGTGTGGCTGGTGCTGGCGCTGGCGGCCGCGCCGCTGGCGCTCTCGCTCACCGGGGCCCTGTCGGGCGCGGGCTGGGATGCCCAGGGCTCGACCGCGCAGCAGGTGCGCGACGAGCTCCGCCGGGACTTCCCCGAGGTGGGCGCCGAAGCCGCCATCGTCGTGGTCACCCAGCCGTCGCCGGTGGCCGACGACCCGGCGTTCGTCGAGGATCTGGTCGCGCAGCTCCAGCGCGCCCCGGGGGCAGCGCAGGTCGTCGACCCGTTGTCCCTCCCGCCCGAGGCCGGCCTGGTCTCGCCCGACGGGCGCACAGTGCTGGTGCCGGTGGCGCTCGACGGGGAGGAGGACGCCGACCTGCCGGAGGCGGCCGGGGAGCTCGGGCGCTTCGTGCGATCTGTCGACCCCCCCGACGGCACCGAGGTGAACACGACCGGTGAGTGGCCGGTCTGGAGCGACTTCAACACGACGAACGAGGAGGCCCTCCACAAGGCGGAGCTGCTCTCCGGCGTGCCCAGCATGATCCTGCTGTTCATCGCCTTCGGCTCGGTGCTGGCAGCCCTGCTGCCGCTGGCCCTGGCCGTCGCCGGCATCGCCGTGGGCTTCGCTGCGCTCCACCTGCTGGCCGACGCCCTCGACCTGTCGGTCTGGGCCATGAACTTCTCGATGATGATCGGCCTGGCCGTCGGCATCGACTACAGCCTCTTCATCGTCAGCCGCTACCGGGAGGAGCGCCTGGAGGGCAAGGACGCCGTCGAGGGGATCGAGGGCGCCCTGTCGACGGCCGGCAAGGCCGTGTTCCTCTCGGCCCTCACCGTGGTGCTCTCGCTCGCCGCGGTGTTCCTGGTCCCGATCATGGTGTTCCGGTCGATGGCGCTCGGCATGATCCTGTCGGTGGTGGCCGTGGCCGTGGCCTCGCTCACGCTGCTGCCGGCGCTCCTGGTGGCCATGGGGGACAAGGTCCTGGTCACCCGCACCCACCATCACCACAACCCCGACGTCGAGGCCGAGGGGCGGTGGGCCCGCTGGACCGGGCTGGCGCTGAGGCGGCCCGGAACCGTGCTGGCCATCGGGCTGGCCGTGCTTCTCCTGCTGGGCGCACCTGCCCTCGGCATGAGGCTGGGCATGCCAGGCGCCCGGGTGGTCGACGAGGGTCGTACCAGCCGCGACGGCTACGAGCAGGTGGTCGAGGCCTTCGGCCCCGGAGCGGCGGCGCCCCTGTACGTCACCGTGCCCGCCGGCGACGCCCAGCGGGTGGTGGAGGCGGCTGCGGCCGATCCGGCCGTGGTCGACGCCCGCATCGTGAGCGAGCCTGCCGACAGCGGCCGGGTGGTCGTCCGCGTCACCGGAAGCTCGGCTGTCGACCAGCCGGGCACCTCCGAGCTGGTGGAGCGGCTGCGTGGCCAGCTCGACGAGGCCGTGCCGGCCGCCCAGGTGGGTGGGCCGGCGGCCCAGAACCACGACCTCACGTCCGTGCTCACCGGTCGCGCCCCGTACGCCATCGGGCTGATCATGGTGGTGGCGTTCCTGCTGCTGCTCGTGGTGTTCCGCAGCCTCGTCATCGCCGTCACGTCGATCCTGCTGAACCTGGTGGGCGTGGCCGCGGCGTTCGGGTTCGCCACGCTGGTCTTCCAGCACGGGTGGGGTGCGTCGTTGCTCGGCATCCAGTCGCAGGGCTTCGTCGACGCCTGGGCCCCACTGTTCTTCTTCGCCCTGTTGTTCGGCCTGTCGATGGACTACCAGCTTTTCCTCTTGGCCGCGATCCGCGAGCGCTACGAGGCCACCGGCGACACGCAGCGGGCGATCCGCGACGGCATCGCCCGCACCGGGCGGCCCATCACCAACGCCGCTCTGATCATGATCGTGGTGTTCGTGGCCTTCGGGGTGACCGGGCCCATCCCGCCCACCGAGCTCGGCATCACCCTCGCCCTGGCCGTGCTGATCGACGCCACGGTGGTGCGGATGATGCTCGTGCCGTCGGTGATGGGCCTGCTGGGCGAGCGCAACTGGTACCTGCCCCGGTGGCTCGAGCGGCTCCCGAAGGTGAGCTTCAGCCACTGAGGGTGTCGGGCGGAGGACCGCTCGGCGGTCTCGGCGCGCCGAGGGGGCCCCGGAGGGCCCCCTCGGTGGTGCGCTGGGAGAGGTGCCCCGGAGGGCCCCCTCGGTCAGGTGCTGCTGGGTGGAGCCGTCGGGATCAGGGCCCCGGCGGCGGCAGGGTGACGCTGTTGGAGGTGACCCTCGGGCCCTCCACGCCGGCCTGGCTGATCGCTGCCACCTGGAAGGCGTAGGGCACGCCCTCGGTGAGGCAGTAGCCGAAGCCGCCGTACGAGCACCCGGAGATGTTCCAGCCCGTCGTGCTGGTCTCCTCGACGTCGACCTGGGTGCCGTTCTGCAGGATGTAGATGTTGTAGCCCTGCAGGATCACACCCGGCGGCGGGGCGTCCCACGTGAGGAACACCTCGTCCTGGTTGGCGTCGACCCTGGCCTGCAGGTTGGTGACCGCCGGCGGTGCGGGCGGCGGCGTCGGGTTGATCGTGACGGGTGCGCTCGGGTTGGACGCCGGCCCGATGCCGTTGCCGTTCTGGGCCTGCACCGTGAAGGTGTACGCCACGCCCTGGGACAGCCCGGTGAAGTTCAGCTGGTTGACGGCGCTGTTGGTGTTGCGCTGGGTGCCGCCGCTCACGCCCGTCGAGGGGCTCACCGTCACCGTGTAGTTGGTGATCGGGCTGTTCGACGGGTTGGAGGGGGTCCTCCACGACACGCTCACCGACGCGGCGCCGCTCTGTGTTGCGCCCACCGCTGACGGGGCGCCCGGCGTGGCCGGGTTGATGCCGCCGATCAGGTTGGCCACGGCCTGGGCGGTGCCGGCATCGACGCCGACCGCGACCAGGGTGGTGACGTTGGCGCCGAACTGCTGCACCCACAGGGCGGTCTCGGTGGGGACGCCGGGGGCGTTCACCAGGACCATCGGGGCCTTCACCTTGCCGGCGTGGTAGCCGGCGAACATGGTCGGGAAGAAGGTGCCCACCCCGGGCGAGATCACGAGCCTGGAGTTGGTGAAGCCCAGGATCTGGAGCTCGATGGTGGCCAGGTCGGCCGCCGTCTGCCAGCGGTCGATGCCGGCCTCCTGGATGACGCCGAACGTGCCCTGCAGGCCGCTCACCAGTGAGGGTGACATCACCGCCGACCCACCGACCACGATGAGCTGACGGGCGCCGATCGCCTGCAGCGCCTGCTGCACGGGGGTCGTCAGCGTGGAGCCGTCGGTGAGGAGGACGGCGTGACCCTGGTAGGCGATGGGCCCCACGCCGAGCGCGTCGACGACCGTCACGCCGTTGGCCAGGATCGCCGTCGGTGCGCCGTCGAAGGGCTTGGCCCCGTCGGTCGCGCCGAGGAACGTGGCCGTGGTCGCCGAGGTGGCGTAGCGGTCGACGCCCTGGAGGCGCTGGACGGTGCCGCCGATCTGGTCGAGCTGCTGCTCGACCGCGGCGGAGATGGCGGCGGTGCCACCCATGACGAAGATGGTGCCGTTGGGCGGGATGACCCGCTGGATCTCGGCCGACACGGCCGGGTCGAGCGAGTTGGTGGGGGTGGCCAGGATCGGCGCGTTGTACGCGCCGGCCAGCGCCGAGGCAGACAGCGCGTCGACGACGGTGTCGTTGCGCATCACGATGACCGCGCCGGCCGAGTCGGCCTGCGGGTACGTGGCCTGCGACACGCTGATGGACGCGGGTGTGGGATCGCCACCCCCGACCGACACGATGCTCGGCGTGGCCGCGGCGGCCACGCCAGCACCGACGAAGGGTGCCCCGGCGGCCACCACGGCGGCGCCGGCGAGTGCCGCTGCGGCGCGGCGCCACCTCGGTCTGGTCTTGAACATGTACGACTCCCTCTTTGGGCGGACAGGTACCCGGAACCCGCCGGGTTCTCCGATCCCCCCGGCCGGCGGGCGAGCGAAGGCTACCCCGGTCTCGTGGCGACGGCTCGGGGAAGGTTCGTCAGGACCGGGCGGCGTCGGGCTCGGCCAGCACCACGTCGATGCCGGCGGTGTCGGCGACGGCGGTCGCCAGGTCGGCGACGGTGCCCGCCTCGCGCACGTCGGCGGCGACCAGGTCGAGCGCGGCGAGCCGTCGCGCCGTGTCGCGAACCAGGACCCGCTCGACGGGGGCGCGCATCGATCGGCGGGCCTCGGTCTTGGCCCTGCGGATCTCGGCGAGGACGTCGACGGCCACGTCGAGCACGACGGGGTCGGCGGCGGGGCCGGCGCCCGCGGGGGCCAGCTCGTCGGGTGACGGCCAGGCGGCCCGGTGCACCGAGCCTTCCTGCCACCACGACCAGACCTCCTCGGTGACGAACGGGAGGAACGGTGCGAACAGGCGGAGCTGCACCGAGAGCGCCAGCGCCAGCGCGGCGTGGGCCGAGGCCGCCGGCGCCTCGCCCTGGGCCCCGTAGGCCCGGCCCTTCACCAGCTCGAGGTAGTTGTCGCAGAAGCCCCAGAAGAAGCTCTCGGTGCGCTCCAGGGCGCGGGCGTAGTCGTAGCCCTCGAAGGCGGTGGTGGCCTCGCCGACCAGGCCGGCCAGGAGGCCGAGCAGGGCCCGGTCGACCGGCTCGGTGACGGCCTCGGGGGCGATGCTGCCCACCGCGCCCAGGCCGAGCGTGAACTTCGACGCGTTCAGGATCTTGATGGCGAGTCGCCGGCCCACCTTCATCTGGTTCTCGTCGAACGCGGTGTCGACGCCGGGGCGGGCGCTGGTCGACCAGTAGCGCACCGCGTCGGAGCCGTGCTGTTCGAGCAGCCCCATCGGCGTCACCACGTTGCCCTTCGACTTCGACATCTTCTTGCGGTCCGGGTCGAGCACCCAGCCGGAGATGGCGGCGTCGGTGAAGGGGAGCGAGCCGTGCTCGAGGTGGGCGCGCACGACGGTGGAGAACAGCCAGGTGCGGATGATCTCGTGGGCCTGCGGCCGCAGGTCGAAGGGGAACACGCGGGCGAACAGGTCGGGGTCGTCGTCCCAGTGCCCGGCGATCTGGGGGGTGAGCGAGCTGGTGAGCCAGGTGTCCATCACGTCGGCGTCGGCCGTGAAGCCCCCGGGCGTGTCGCGCCGGGCCTCGGTGTAGCCGTCGGGCACGTCGGTGGTGGGATCGACGGGCAGCCGCTCCTCCGAGGGCAGCAGCGGCCGCTCGTGGTCGGCGGTGCCGTCGGCCCGCACCGGGTACCAGACCGGGAAGGGCACGCCGAAGAAGCGCTGCCGGCTGACGAGCCAGTCGCCGTTGAGGCCTTCCACCCAGCTCTCGTAGCGCGCCCGCATGTGCGGTGGGTGCCAGCGCAGCTCGCGGCCCCGCTGCACCAGCGCCTCCCGCAGCCCGGGGTCGCGACCGCCGTTGCGCACGTACCACTGGCGGCTCGTGACGATCTCGAGCGGCAGGTCGCCGCGCTCGTAGTACTTCACCGGGTGCGTGATCGGCCGAGTGTCGCCGAGCAGCTCACCGGACTCGCGCAGCTGCTCGACCACCCGCGCCCTGGCCTGCTTCAGGGTGGCCCGGGCGATCACCTGGTAGCGCTCCCGGCCCGCGGGGTCGTCGAGACCCGGGGGCGGCTGCTCGTGGACCCGCCCGTCTCGACCGACGATGCTCCGCACCGGCAGCCGGAGCTCACGCCACCACGTGACGTCGGTGAGGTCGCCGAAGGTGCAGACCATGGCGATGCCGGTGCCCTTCTCGGGGTCGGCCAGCTCGTGGGCCAGCACCGGCACCGGCACGCCGTAGAGCGGGGTGCGCACCTCGGTGCCGAAGAGGGGCCGGTAGCGCTCGTCGTCGGGGTGGGCCACCAGGGCCACGCAGGCGGCCAGCAGCTCGGGGCGGGTCGTGTCGATGACCACGTCGCCGTGGCCGTCGGCCCGGTGGAAGGCGACGGCGTGGTACGCGCCGGGCTGCTCGCGGTCCTCCAGCTCCGCCTGGGCGACGGCCGTGTGGAAGGTGACGTCCCAGAGGGTGGGGGCCTCGGCCTGGTAGGCCTCACCCCGCTCGAGGAGCCGGAGGAAGGCGCGCTGGCTGACCCTCCGGGAGTGGTCGTCGATCGTCTGGTAGCTCTGGCGCCAGTCGATCGACAGGCCCAGGCGGCGGAAGACGGCCTCGAAGGCCTGCTCGTCCTCCCGGGTGAGCTGCACGCACAGCTCGATGAAGTTCGGCCGGGAGACCGGGATCTGCTGCTTGCCGGGCTCGTCGGGCGGCCGGAACCCTGGGTCGTAGGGCAGGTGCGGGTCGCAGCGAACGCCGTAGTAGTGCTGCACCCGGCGCTCGGTGGGCAGGCCGTTGTCGTCCCAGCCCATCGGATAGAACACCCGCTTGCCCCGCATGCGCTGGTACCGGGCGATCGTGTCGGTGTGGGTGTAGGAGAACACGTGGCCCACGTGCAGCGACCCGCTGGCCGTGGGCGGCGGCGTGTCGATGGAGAACACGGCGTCACGGGGGGCGGAGCGGTCGAAGTGGTAGGTGCCCGTCGCCTCCCAGCGCTCGATCCAGCGGGGTTCGAGGCCGTCGAGGGTCGGCTTCTCGGGGACGTCCATAGCCGCGCCCACGGTAACCGCACCGCTCCGGGCGGCTCACCCCGGTTCGCCGGGCGTTCTCCGCCCGGTCAACCACCGCCAGGGTGGTCGATCCGCCGGAGAACCGGTTCCCCCCGGCGATCCGCCTCGAACGCCGTCGGCGAGCGGCGTGCCACCCGCTAGTCGGCGTCCAGCTCCACCGGCTGGTCGGGGAGCGGGCCGCCGGCCACGACCACCCGGTTGCGACCCTGCACCTTGGCCGCGAACAGGGCCTGGTCGGCCACGGCCACGATCTCGTCGAGGTCGTCGCCCTGGTTCGAGTCGGCCACGCCGAAGCTGGCGGTGAACCCGGGGCTGCCGCCCTCCGAGAGCGCCAGGGCGAGCGCCTCGCGCACCCGCTCGAGGGCGGAGACGGCGTCGACGGTCGAGCAGCTCGGGAACACCAGCAGGAACTCCTCGCCGCCGAACCGGGCGACGAGGTCGCCGGGCCGGAGGGTGCGGCGGAGCACCTGGGCGAAGAGCCGCAGGGCCCGGTCCCCGGCCTCGTGGCCGTGGGTGTCGTTGAGCTGCTTGAAGTGATCGAGGTCGCCCATGGCCACGGTGAAGGGTGTGAGGTCGCGGGCCAGCTCGCGGAGGTTGTTCTCGACGCTCCGGCGGTTGAGGAGCCCGGTGAGCGGATCGGTCGACGCCTGCACCTCGCTCCTGGCGAAGGCCCGGAGGTTCCCGATCCGGGTGCCGGCCTGGGTGGCGATCGACTCGAGGCGGTCGACGGCGTCGCGGGGCGTCGGGCCCATCGTGGCCGGCCGGGCCGTGTGCATGACGCCCACGGTGTGGCCGAGGATCGTGACGGGCACGCACACCGCCGAGCACGCGCCGCCCGGGCGGCCGCGGAGCCGGGGACAGGCGTCGAGGGCCTCGCTGCTGGCGAAGCGCAGGGTCTGGCCGCGGCGGACCGCAGCGCAGCCGCGGGGCGATTCCACCGGGCACCCGGGCCCCTCGCCGTCGGGTCCGGCTGTCACCGCCAGGCGGAGGTGCGCGTGGCTGGAGTCGGCGAGCAGCAGCTCGGCCGCGGTATCGGGGAGGACGGAGTCGAGGGCCCGACCGACCACCTGGAGGGCGCCGCCCTCGTCCTCGACCATGTCGAGGGCCCGCTGCAGGCGGGCGTCGAACTCCTGACGAGTGGCCTCGGCGACGAGCCACTCCTCGCGGCTGGTCACCGCGGCCTGCTGGTCTCGCAGCAGCTCCTGGAGCGGTCGTGCCAGCGCGAACCACATGCCGACGCCGACGATGCACGCGAACACCGCGAGCTCGGCGGCGACGCGGCCGGTGCCCTCGAGGTCGGGTTCGACCGCGCCGACCAGCAGGCGGGCGACGGCATCGGCGGCGATCACCAGAACCACCCCACCCACGAAGCCGATGACGGTCGACCGCATCGAGCCGTCGATCGACAGGAACCCCCTGCGGTGGGCGAGGGGCGAGCCCCAGGGGCTCTCCTCGTGTGACCGGTTCTCCGAGCCCTCGTCGGTCATCGGTGCTCCTCGCCTCGCCGGTGCCCGACCCGTCGCCGCACCGGCTGGGTGCCTTGCTCCCGTTCCGCCCCGGACGCTCTCAAGCATCGGCGCCCCAGGCCGCGACTTGAGCCACATTCCGGCCCGGGACCGGCCCAGCCGCCCGATACGGTGACGGGATGCTACGGCTCCACGACACCGCGCGGGGAGAGGTGCGCGAGCTCCGGCTGCGCGAGCCCGGCGTCGTCACCGTGTACGTGTGCGGGCCGACCGTCTACGACGTGCCCCACCTGGGCCACGGCCGCTCGGCCCTGGTCTACGACGTGCTCCGCCGCTACCTCACGTGGTGCGGGTTCGAGGTCCGGTTCGTGTCGAACATCACCGACGTCGACGACAACATCATCAAGCGCGCCGCCGAGCAGGGGCGCACGTGCGAGGAGGTCGTCGCCACCTACGAGGCGGCCTGGTGGGGGGCGATGGACGCGCTGGGGGTGGCCCGGCCGACGGCCGATCCGCACGCCACCGCGTACGTCGAGGGCATGGTGCGCCTCGTCGAGGAGCTGCTGCGCCGCGGCGTCGCCTACGAGACCGGCGACGGCGTGTACTTCCGGGCCGAGGCCGTCGCCGACTACGGCCTGCTCGCCGGCCAGCCCCTCGACGAGCTGCGTGCCGGTGCACGGGTCGACGTGGCCGAGGAGAAGCGGTCCCCGCTCGACTTCGCCCTGTGGAAGCGGTCGAAGCCCGGAGAGCCCACGTGGCCGTCGCCGTGGGGCCCGGGCCGGCCCGGCTGGCACACCGAGTGCGTCGTGATGAGCCTCGACCTGCTGGGCGAGGGCTTCGACCTCCACACCGGCGGCCTCGACCTCAAGTTCCCCCACCACGAGAACGAGCGGGCCCAGGCGGTGGCCCTCGGGCGCGACTTCGCGCACCACTGGATGCACCACGGTTTCGTCGAGGTCGCGGGCGAGAAGATGTCGAAGTCGCTCTCCAACTTCACGTCGCTCGCCGACTTCCTGGCGCGGGCCGACGCACGCGCCTACCGCCTGCTGGTGCTGCGGGCGCACTACCGCTCGCCCCTGGAGGTGACCCCCGGCAGCGTCGCCGACGCCGAGGCGGCCCTGGCCCGTCTCGACGCCTTCGCCCGGCGCACCTCGGGGCTGCCCGCCGCCGAGCCCGATCCGGAGGTGCTGGCCCGGTTCCGCGAGCGCATGGACGACGATCTCGACACGCCGGGGGGCGTGGCCGTGCTGTTCGAGGCCGTCCGGGCCGCCAACGCCGCGCTCGACGAGGGCGACGCCGGCGTGGCCTCGGCGCTGGCCGCCGCGGTGCGCGAGCTGACGGCGGCGGTGGGCCTCGAGCTCCACGCCGAGACCGACGAGGTGCCGCCGGAGGTGGCGGCGACCGCCGCGCGCCGCGACGCGGCGCGCGGCGAGCACGACTGGGCCACGGCCGACGCCCTGCGGGCCGAGCTGGAGGCCGCCGGCTGGGCCCTGGAGGACACGCCCGCCGGCACCACCGTCCGCCGTGCCCGCTGACGGCGCCTCGGCCGACTTGACGCCGCGACGCCCGGCCGCGTCTGCTGGTTGACCGTGCGAGGCAGAGGCCGCGGCGTCGGTCGCGAGCGCCAACCGCTGCCGCCGGGCTTCGGCACCATCTGGACGACGGTCGCCCTCGACTTGGTGGGGTTCGGCATCGTCCTGCCGATCCTGCCCCTCTACGCCGAGGACTTCGGGGCCAGCGGGACCGTCGTCGGGCTGCTCGTGGCGTCGTTCTCGATCGCCCAGCTGCTGTTCGCGCCGGTGTGGGGCCGGGTGTCGGATCGCGTCGGGCGCAAGCCCGTGCTCATCGTGTCGCTCGTCGGCACAGCGGTCGGGAGCTTCCTCACGGGCATCGCGGGGTCGCTCTGGGTGCTCTTCGCGGGCCGGATCATCGACGGCATCTCGGGCGGCAGCGTCTCGGTGGCGCAGGCCGCGGTCACCGACCTCGCACCACCGGCCGAGCGGCCCCGGCTCCTCGGGCTGCTGGGGGCGGCCTTCGGCGTGGGGTTCGTCGCCGGGCCGGCCATCGGCGGGCTGGCCGCGCTGGGGGGTCCGCACGTGCCGTTCTTCATCGCGGCCGCCCTGGCGGCGGTGAACGCGGTGGTGGCCGCCAAGCGCCTCCCCGAGACGTCGACGGCCGCGATCCGGCGGACCGCGCGGCCGGCCGCCGGCGCCCCCAGCGGTCCGGAGACGAGCGCGGTCCGGTCCGCCCTCGTCCGCTACGCCCTCGTGGCGTTCGTGAGCCTCATGGCGTTCAGCGGGTTCGAGGCCACGTTCTCGCTGTTCGGCGAGCGCCGCTTCGGTCTCACGATCTCCAGCGCCGCCGCGGTGTTCGCCGGCATCGGCCTGGTTCTCGTGATCGTCCAGGGCGGCCTGATCGGCCCGGCGGTGGCCCGGTTCGGCACGGCCGGATCGCTCCGGCTGGGCCTGTCGTCCGGTGCCGGCGGGATGGCGGCGCTGGCCGTGGCGACCACGTGGCCGGTGCTGGCGCTGGCGCTCCTGCTGATCGTGGTGGGCCAGGGCATGGTCACCCCCACCCTGTCCGCGCTGGTCGCCAACCGGGCTCCCGCACCGCGCCGGGGCGGGGCCCTCGGGATGCAGCAGGCCGCAGGTGGGCTGGGACGCGTGGTCGGCCCGGCGCTGGGCGGCGTGCTGTTCGAGCACGTCGGCCTGGCCGCACCGTACGTGGTGGGGGCCGTGCTGACGCTGGCCGCGCTGGGGCTGGTGGCCGGGGAGCGCGACCAGCCCGACGGCGGGGTGGCGCACACGGGCGGCGCGGGTCGACAAGCCGCGCACTGAGGCGTACCGTCTGGTGTGGTTACCCAGCGGTAACCTACCGCCGGGTAACCAGTGCCGTTGCCTTCCCTGTCGCCCCCGAGGTGGTGCCATGCCCGATTTCTCACTCGAGCTCAACGAGGATCAGCTGCAGGTCCAGAAGTGGCTCCACGACTTCTCGGAGACCGTGATCCGGCCCGCGGCCCACGAGTGGGACGAGCGGGAAGAGACCCCCTGGCCGATCCTGGAAGAGGCCTCCAAGATCGGGCTGTACTCCTTCGACTACATCGCCACCGCCTTCGGTGACCCGACCGGGCTCACCGTGCCCATCACGTGCGAGGAGCTGTGCTGGGGCGACGCGGGCATCGCCATGTCGATCCTCGGCTCCACCCTGGCCGTGGCCGGGCTGGTCGGCAACGGCACACCGGAGCAGGTCATGGAGTGGGCGCCCGAGTGCTACGGGACTCCCGGCGACGTGAAGCTGGGTGCCTTCGCCGTGAGCGAGCCCGACGCCGGTTCCGACGTGAGCTCGCTGCGCACGCGGGCCGTCTACGACGAGGCCACCGACGAGTGGGTGCTCAACGGGGCCAAGACGTGGATCTCCAACGGTGGCATCGCCGACGTGCACGTGGTGGTCGCCTCGGTCGACCCGGCGCTGAAGGGCCGGGGCCAGGCCAGCTTCGTGATCCCCAAGGGCACCCCGGGCCTGAGCATGGGCTCCAAGTTCAAGAAGCACGGCATCCGGGCCAGCCACACCGCCGAGGTCCTCCTCGACGACTGCCGGATCCCGGGCCGCATGCTGCTCGGCGGCAAGGACAAGCTCGACGAGCGCCTGGCCCGGGCCCGCGAGGGCGGCCACACCCACACCCAGGCGGCCATGGCCACCTTCGAGATGACCCGCCCCGCGGTGGGGGCCCAGGCCATCGGCATCGCCCGGGCGGCCTACGAGTACGCCCTCGACTACGCCAAGGAGCGCAAGCAGTTCGGCCGTCCGATCATCATGAACCAGTCGATCGCCTTCATGCTGGCCGACATGAAGACCGAGATCGACGCCGCCCGCCTGCTGGTGTGGCGGGCCGCCTGGATGGGTGCCGCCCGCAAGCAGTTCGTGAGCGGCGAGGGCTCGATGTCGAAGCTGAAGGCCGGCCGGGTGGCGGTGTGGGTCACCGAGCGGGCCATCCAGATCCTGGGCGGCTACGGCTACGTGCGCGAGTACCCGGTGGAGCGCATGCACCGCGACGCCAAGATCTACGACATCTTCGAGGGCACCGAGCAGATCCAGCAGCTGGTCATCGCCCGGGCCATCTCGGGTCTGCGCGTCGAGTAGCCGTCACCGCCCTCGGGAACCCGCGAGGGGCCGCGCCGCATCGCCTGGCGCGGCCCCTCGTCGCGTCGGGATGGCGCGTCTGCACCAGCCGCGGGGGGTGCGGACGCGTCTGGCGCGCGTGACGCGGGTTCGTCACCGTGAGACCAGACGCTGGGAGGTGACCGATGCCCGCGCTCGTCGTCTTCGAGTCCCGGTACGCCAACACGCACGCCGTCGCCGCAGCCATCGCCGACGGGCTACGGAGCCAGCTGTCGGTCGACGTGGCCCCGGTCGCCGACGCGCCCTGGGAGCGCGTCGCCGCGGCCGAGCTGCTGGTGGTGGGCGGCCCGACCCACGCCCACGTCCCCTGGACGGGCACCCGCCGGGCCGTCCTGACCGACGAGCGGCACCGCCGCGACCCCGACCCCGCGGCCGACGCGGGCAGCCTGCGCGACTGGCTCGGCTCGCTGGGGCGCGTCGCCGGGACCGCCACGGCCACGTTCGACACCCGCTTCCGCAAGCCGCTGCTGCTGACGGGCTCGGCCGCCCACGGGACGGCGCGCCGCCTGCGCCGCCGGGGCTTCGTGCTGCTCGACGAGCCGGCCAGCTTCTTCGTGGGCGACGTCGCCGGGCCGCTGCTGTCCGGCGAGGCGCACCGGGCCATGGTGTGGGGGCGGGCCCTCGCCGACCGGCACGTGCGGATCCGCTTCGCCGCCTGAGGACGCCAGCGCCTACGAGGGGTGGCTGCGCAGCACCACCCCCGCCAGCTCGCCGGTGGGCTCGCCCCGATCCAGGAACACCCGGCCGTTGACGACGGTGGCGTCGTACCCGGACGCGCGCTGCACGAACCGGCCGGCCCCGCCGGGGAAGTCGTGCTCGAACCGGGGGAGCTCCAGGGCGAGGGCGTCCACGTCGATCACGTTCACGTCGGCGTAGGCGCCGGGGGCGAGCACGCCGCGGCCGTCGAGGCCGAACAGGCGGGCGGTGTCCGATGTGAGCCGCCTCACCCCGTCCTCCAGGCTGACGAGGCCCCGGTCGCGCACCCAGCTGGCGAGGAACCAGGTGGGCTGGCCGGCATCCATGATCTGGCCCACGTGGGCGCCCGAGTCGGCCAGCCCGAGCACGGTCGACGGGTGGGCCAGCATCCACTCCACGGCCTCGGGCTGCTGGTTGAGGAACGGGAAGCTGAAGGCGGCCCGCCCGCCGGTCTCGTCGGAGATCCGCAGGAAGGCGGTGACCACGTCCTCGCCGGCCCGCTCGGCGTGGGCGGCGAGCGAGTCGGCCGCGGTGAAGGCGTAGTCGGCCGGCTCGGTGGCGAGCACGAACACCTTGGCCCAGTCGAGGGGCGGCAGCTGGTCTCGGGCGTCGGCCTCGAGGCGGGCCCGCCGCTCCGGGTCGCGGACCGCGGCCAGGCGGCCGGCCAGGTCGACGTCGCGCAGCGCACGCCAGGCCGGTGCGCGATCGAACGGGGTGCGCGCCGCCAGCCCGAACATGATCGCGATGCCCCGGGGTGTGGTCTGCGGGCGCACCAGCCCGCCGCCGGCGGCCTCGGCGTCGACGAAGTCGTAGATGCGCCGGTACAGGGTGGGGCCGAGGTCGGACTGGGCGATCCCGAAGGTGACGGGCCGCCCGCTGCGGCGGGCGACCTCGGCCATCCAGTGCACCTCGGCACGGGTGTTCTCGAAGTCGGTGCCCGGCTTCTCGAACCGGGGCGCGACCTCGAACACACCGGCCCTCCGGCGGCCCAGCACGTCGCCGATGGCGAAGAGCTCATCGGTGGCGGCCCAGGTGCCGGGCACCGGGCGCCCGTCGGGCACGCGGTGCAGCAGCGTGCGCGAGGTCGAGAAGCCGAGGGCGCCGGCGGCGATGGCCTCGTCGACCACCGCGGCGATGGCGGCCACGTCGTCGGCGGTGGCCGGCGCCTCGTCGAGGCCCCGCTCGCCCATCACGTGGTGGCGCACCGCGCAGTGGCCCACCATGCCGCCCACGTTCAGCCCCTTCGGGAGGCGCTCCAGGGAGTCGAGGTACTCGCCGTAGGTGACCCAGTCCCAGGGGAGCCCGCTCAGGATCGACGCCGCGGGGATGTCCTCGACCGACTCCATGAGCTCGGCCAGGTAGGAGCGGTCCTCGGGCCGACAGGGGGCGAAGGTGACCCCGCAGTTCCCGAGGACCACCGACGTCACGCCGTGCCAGCACGACGACGTGCCGAGCGGGTCCCAGGCGATCTGGGCGTCGAGGTGGGTGTGGATGTCGACGAAGCCGGGCGTGACCACGCGGCCCTCGGCGTCGAGCTCGCGCCGGCCGCCCTCGGGCACGTCGCCGACGGCCGTGATGCGATCGCCGTCGATGGCCACGTCGGCGGTGCGGGCCGGCGCACCGGTGCCGTCGACGA
Source organism: Acidimicrobiales bacterium (assembly GCA_016716005.1). Classification (NCBI taxonomy): domain Bacteria; kingdom Bacillati; phylum Actinomycetota; class Acidimicrobiia; order Acidimicrobiales; species Acidimicrobiales bacterium. The sequence continues at coordinate 1,490,237 of JADJXE010000001.1, read as the reverse complement.
CCGTGCCGGCGCGGATGACGAGGTCGTGGGCCATGGCTCCCCCTGTGGTGACCGGCTCCCACGGCCGGGCCGACCGGACGATATCCCGCGGTTCTGCGTCCCGATCGGCCCGCTACCCGCGCCGATCGGGACGCAGAACGGAGCGGGGCCGGGGCGGAGCACCTCGCGTAGGGTGCCGGTCATGGCACGACACCCCTCTCGTCGCGGTCGCAGCGGCGGCGACGTGGCCCGGCTGGCCCTCCGGGTCGCCGTGGGCGGCACGATGGTCGCGCACGGCTGGAACCACCTCTACGGCGGCGGCAGGATCGACGGCACGGCCCGCTGGTTCGCCGGCATCGGGATGCGCCAGCCCCGGGCCCAGGCCTGGCTCGCCTCGATCACCGAGGTGGCGGCCGGGAGCGCGCTGGTCGCCGGGGCCGCCACGCCCCTCGCCGCGGCCGGTGTGGTGGGTCCCCTCGCGGTCGCGATCGCGTCGGTGCACCGCAAGAACGGCTTCTTCGTCTTCCGCGAGGGGTGGGAGTACACCGGCAACCTGATCGTGGCGGCCATGGTGGTGGCCGCCCTGGGGCCGGGACGCTGGAGCGTCGACCGCGCCCTCGGCGTCGACGGTCGCCTCTCCGGCCGTCGCGGCGCGGCCATCGCCGCCCTCGGCCTGGCCGGGGCGGCAGCCCAGCTGGCCGCCTTCTACCGGCCGGAGCCACCGGCCCCGCCGGTGTCGTGGGCCCCACCCGAGGCGGAGCTCGATCAGCCGATCGGCCCCCCCGGGGCCTGATCGGCGCCGATCGCCCGTGGACGCCATCCTCGACGCCGTCGACGTCGCCGCCGTCTCCGCCGGCCTCGTCCTCGCCGGCGGCGTCGGCCTCTCGGCCGTCCGCACCGTCGTGCTGCCCCGCGGCGGCATGACGCGCATCAACCGGGTCGTGTCGTTCGGGGGCTACCGCGCCTTCCGGGCCGTGGCCCGTCGCCGGCGGACCTGGGCGGGCGAGGACCGGGTGATGGCCCTCTACGCCCCCCTCACGATGGTGCTGCTCCCCGTGGTGTGGCTCGCGCTCGTGCTCATCGGGTTCACCCTGGTGTTCTGGGGGCTGGACCAGGGATCGCCGAGCGGCGCCTTCCTGGTCAGCGGGTCGACGCTCTTCACGCTGGGGTACGCGCCGCCGCGGGGCGACGGAGCCAGCGCCGTCGGGTACATCGAGGCCTTCCTCGGCCTCGGGCTGGTCGCCCTCCTCATCACCTACCTCCCGACCCTCTACAACGCGTTCAGCCGCAGGGAGGTGGTGGTCATGCTGGCCGCGCCGCTGTTCGGCACCCCGCCGTCGGGTGAGACGGCGCTGCTGCGCCTGCGCGAGGCCGACGGCATCGACCAGCTCGAGGGCTGGGCCGTCGCCGCCCGCCAGTGGTTCGCGGAGATCCAGGAGAGCCACAGCTCCTTCGCGGCCCTGTGCTTCTTCCGGTCCCACCAGCACGACCACTCGTGGGTGACGGCGGCCGGCGCGACCCTCGACATGACCGCCCTGGTCGTGGGGTGCCTCGACGTGACGCCCCGCACCGAGACCGTGCTCCTGCTGAACGGCGGGGCCGAGTGCCTGACCCGGCTGTGCCGGATCGTGGAGCTGGCGGCGGCCACGCCTCCCGGCGATGCGCCGCTCTGGGTGTCGCGTGCCGAGCTCGACGAGGTGCTCGACCGACTGCAGGCCGCCGGGGTCCCCGTGCGCACCGACCGGGACGCCTGCTGGGACGGCTTCGTGGCGGCCCGCGGCTCCTACGACGGGGCGCTGGTGGCGCTGGCCGCGGCCGTGATCGCTCCCCCCGCGCCGTGGTCGGCGGACCGGGACGCCCCGCCGTTCCGGCCCCGGCTCATGCGTCGGCCGCCCCGTGCCGGCGACGACCTCACGTGAGGCAGGATCGCGACGTGCCGACGGACCCCATCGACGACCTCGACGCCTGTCTCGCCCCCGGGCGCTTCACCGACAGCGACCACCCCGACGTGGTCGCCTTCGCCGAAGCGGTCACCGCGGGCGTGGCCGGGTCGCGCCAGCAGGCCGTCGAGCTGTTCCTGGCGGTGCGCGACGGCATCCGCTACGACCCCTACGTGGTCTCCCGCGATCCCGACGACTTCCGGGCCAGCCGCGTCGTGCACACCGATCGGGCGTGGTGCGTGCCCAAGGCGGTGCTCCTCACGGCGGCGTGCCGGGCGGCCGGCATCCCCGCACGCCTCGGTTTCGCCGACGTCCGCAACCACCTGAACAGCGAGAAGCTCCGGGCCACGATGGGCACCGACCTGTTCGTGTTCCACGGCTTCAGCGAGCTGTGGCTCGGTGGTCGCTGGGTGAAGGTGAGCTCGGCGTTCAACAGGGAGCTTTGCGAGCGCTTCGGCACCCGGGTGCTCGACTTCGACGGCGAGCACGACGCGCTCATGCACCCGTACGACCGCGCCGGCCACCGCCACATGGAGTACGTGAGGGAGCGGGGCTCGTACCTCGACCTGCCCCTCGAGGAGATGTGGGCGGTGTTCCGCGACGTCTACCCGGGCTACGACGACCTCCCCCCGGTGGTCGACGACGCGTTCCACCGACGGGGCTGATCGGGGCCCGAATTCGCGCCGAGCCGTGCGAGATCGGCCCGAGGCGCCGGGGCCGCCGGCGCGACGTGTGACCCGCTCCGTCAGAGGCGGCGCACGCCCCGCAGGCCGTTCCAGGCCAGGTCGGCCACCTGGGCCGCGACCCGCTCGGGGTCGAGGTCGAGCGCGCCGCCGACCCACCGCCGGCTGGTCGCCTCGGCCATGCCGACGAGGGCGTGGGCGAGGAGCAGGCGCTGCTCGGTGTCGACGTCGGCGTCGATCAGCGGGGCGATGGCCTCGGCGATGGTGGCCTCGACCAGCCGGACCGCGTCGGCGAACTCCTGGTCGCGCCGGGCACCGCTGCCGAACAGCAGGGTGAAGGCGGCGGGCTCGGTGTCGACGAAGCGGAAGTAGGCGAGCATGCCCCGCTCCACCTGCTCGCGCGGCCGCCCGGCCTCGGCGGTGGCCTTGGCGATCGACGCCAGGAGCCGTCCACCCACGTCGTCGAGCAGCTCGAGGTAGAGGTCTCGCTTCGATCGGAAGTGCTGGTAGAGGACGGGCTTGGTGACGCCGGCGGCCTCGGCGATGCCGTTCATGGACGCCCGATGGAAGCCCTCGGCCGCGAAGACGCCGAGGGCCACGTCGAGCAGCTGGCGGCGTCGCTCGGCCGCAGGCAGTCGCACGCTCATGGTTACCCGAGGGTAACAACCCCGGGGGTGGGGTCAGGCCCGGGCGGCCAGCAGGGCGTCGATCTCGTCGGCGGGCAGGGGCGGGGAGTAGAGCAGGCCGGTGGCGGCGTCGCACCCGAGGGCCCGGAGCGCGTCGGCCTGGGCCTCGCGCTCCACGCCCGTGGCGACGATCGGCCGGTGGACGCGCTTGGCCAGGGCGACCACGGCGCCGATGACGGCCTCGGCGTCGGGGTCGACGGGGAGCCCGGCCACCAGGCTGCGGCCCACCTTGAACACGTCGGGCTCGGTGCGCTGCAGGGTGACCAGCGACGTCCAGCCGCTGCCGACGCGCTGCACGGCGAGCCCCACGCCCAGGGCTCGCACCGCGGCGAGCTCGCCGTGGCGCGTCGGGCTGTCGGGGTCGAGGGCCTCCACGGGCACCTCGATGCAGAGGGCGCCCGGCTCCAGCCCGCTCTCGTCCAGTGCCGTGCGCACCGTCGCCGCGTAGCCCGGGGCGTCGAGCTGCTCGGCCGACACGTTCACCCGGAGGGGCAGGCGCTGGTCGGGGCGGGCCCGGTGCCACCGGCCGGCCTCGGCGCAGGCGCCGCGCAGCACCCAATCGCCGATGCCCCGGATCAGACCGGTCTCCTCGGCGAGCGGGATGAAGCTCTGGGCCGAAAGTCGGGTGCCGTCGGGCCGCCGCCAGCGCGCCAGGGCCTCGACCGCGACCACGCTGCCCGTGTGCAGGTCGATCTCGGGCTGGTAGTGCACCTCGAGCTCGCCGCGCTCGAGGGCTCGGCGGAGCTCCGCCTCCAGCTCCAGGCGCTGGACCACCTGGGAGCGGAGCGTCTCGTCGAAGAGCTCGAATCGGTTGCGACCGTGCTCCTTGGCCTCGTACATGGCGGTGTCGGCATTGGCGACGAGCTCGCCCGGATCCGTGCCCGGCCCATCGGACAGCGCGATCCCGATGCTGGTGGTCACATGGAGCTCGTGGCCGTCCACCAGCAGCGGCGCGCGCATCACGTCGAGCAGGCGTGTCGCCGCCCGCGCCGCCTCGGCGGGGTCGCCGAGGTGGTCGAGCACGGTCACGAACTCGTCGCCACCCATCCGGGCCAGGAGGTCGCTGGGCCGCAGCGCCTGGCCGAGGCGGCGGGCGACGGCCACGAGGAGGTGGTCGCCCACCGCGTGTCCGAGGGCGTCGTTCACGTCCTTGAAGCGGTCGAGGTCGCAGAAGAGCACCGCCACCTGGCCGGGCTGGCGCGCCAGGCGGCCCAGCGCCCTGCCGAGGTGCTCGACGGCGAGGGCTCGGTTGGCCAGCCCGGTGAGCGGATCGTGCATCGCCCGGCGGGCCAGCTCCTCCTGGCTGCGGTGACGCTCGTCGACGTCGACGCCGACGAGCAGGAGGCTGGCGACGGCGCCGTCGGGCCCGTGCTCGGGGATGACGTGCACCTCCGTCCAGCGGGGCCCGTGGAGCGTGTGGACCTCGATCTCCTCGACGTGCGGCTCCCCGGCGTCGATGGCCCGGTCGACGACGGCCTGCCAGAAGGGCACCCGCTCACCGCCGAACCGGGACACCTCGGCCAGCGGGGCGCCCGGTCGGGAGAGCAGCGCCTCGCCCAGCAGCTCACCGGCACGGGGGTTGCCGTAGAGGATCCGCAGGTCGGGGGTCACCCGCACGACACCCAGCGGCAGGCCCTCCACGAGCGAGCGGTGCCGCTGCTCGCTGGAGCGCAGGGCCTCCTCGGCCTGCACCTCCGCGGTCACGTCGCGCACCGAGCAGCGCACCTCGACGGCGGTGTCGGATCCGTCCTCGCGGATCACGGTGGCGTTGACCTCGACCCAGTGCCGCGTGTGGTCGTCGAGGTCGACGCGGAGGCGGATCGGACCAGGCTCGACCCCGTCGCGCACGAAGGCGTCCCACGTCTCCTGGGCCCGCCGGGCGTCCGCCTCGGCCACCAGGTCGAGCGTGCGGCGGCCGAGGTACGCCGCGGGCTCCACCCCGAGCACGGTGCGCGCCGCCGGGGAGGCGTAGTGGATCGTGCTGTCAGGGCCCATCAGCATGATGACGTCGGTGGCCGTTTCGGCCAGCGTGCCGAAGCGCCGCTCCGACTCGACCAGGGCGGCCGTGGCCTCGTCGGCGACCCGTTGCTGCTCCGTGAGGTCGGTGACGACGGCCACGGCGCCGATCACGGCGCCGTCGGGAGCCAGGTCCGGCACGAAGCGGGTGTAGAAGAAGAGGCGCCGGTCGCCGACCGGCACCCAGCGCGACCAGGTGGTGGTCCGGCCTCCCAGGGCGGCGGCAAGGGCCTCGCGGCGTTCGCCGCCCGGATCGGCCACGACGGCCTCGACCGACTCGAGCGTCCCCCCCGTCACGGGCATCTCGGCCCGGTCGAGCACCGCCCGGGCGGCCGCGTTGGCGAACGTGATCCGCCCGCGGGGCTGAAGTGCACGACCATGTCGGGGATCTCGTCGAGGAGCCGCACCGCGCCTCCGTCGCCCGCCGGCCGGCCGGTCGTGCCGTCGATCGCCATCGACCTCCTCCTTGCCGTCGAGGTTACGCCCGGACGCGCCGATGCCGGCCCTGCGGCCGGCATCGACACGACCGGAGGGGCTCCCTCCGGCGCCCGGATCAGTGGGTGTGCTGGATCACGGAGCGGGCCACCTCGCCCGCCTTCATGGCCTCGAAGGCGTCGTTCACCTCGCCGACGGCGATGCGGCGGGAGATCAGCTCGTCGAGCTTCAGCTGGCCCGTGCGGTAGTACTCGATCAGCTTGGGCACGTCGGTGTGGACGTTGGACGAGCCGTACCAGCAGCCCTTGATGGTCTTGGCCGTGTACACCAGCGAGAAGGCGGCCGGGAGGCTGAGCACCACGTCGAGCCGGGGCACGCCCACGATCACGGCCTCGCCGCCCTTGCGGATCATGTTGATGGCCTGCTCCATGGTGGGGCCCAGGCCGATCACCTCGAAGCTCACGTCGGCGCCCCGCTGGCCCGTGAGGTCCATCACCGCCGACACCGGGTCGACCTCCTTGGCGTTGACGGTCTTCGTCGCGCCGAACTGCTCGGCCAGCTCGAGCTTCGACGGCACCATGTCGATCGCGATGATCTCGCCGGCGCCGGCGATCTTGGCGCCCTGGATCACGTTGAGGCCGACCCCGCCGCAGCCGATCACGGCCACCGTGTCGCCCTGGCGGATGTCGGCGGTGTTCAGGGCGGCGCCGACGCCGGTGAGCACGCCGCAGCCGATGAGGGCGGCGGCGTCGAGGGAGATGTCGTCGGGGATCTTGACCGCGCTCACCTCGGGGATGATCGCCGTGTCGGCGAACGTGCCGGCCATGGCCATCTGGAACAGCGGGAGGCCGCCCGACGTGAAGCGCGTGGTGCCGTCGACCATCCCACCGGTCATGGCGGCGGCGGCCAGGTCGCACAGGTAGCCCTCGCCGCGGGTGCAGAAGTAGCACTGGCCGCACTGGGGCACCCACGACACCACGATGTGGTCGCCCACGGCGACCCTGGTGACGCCCGGGCCGATCTCCTCGACGATGCCGGCGCCCTCGTGGCCGAGCACCACCGGCATCGGCAGCGGGATCGTCCCGTTGTTGACGGACAGGTCGGAGTGGCACACGCCCGAGGCGACCATCCGCACCCGCACCTCTCCGGGGCCGGGTGCGGCGATCTCGATGTCGTCGCGGATCTCGAGCGGTGCGTCGATGCCGGTGCAGACGGCGGCCTTGACCATGGGAACCCCCTGGGTGGGTCGGCGAACGCTCGCATGGTGGCACACCGCCCGGGTCCCCGCGGTGCGGCTCAGGTCGGGGAGCCCGCAGCCACCGCCCCGCCCTTCATCACCAGGTCGATCCGGGGTCGCTCGCCGGCGAGCACGCCCAGGTCGCGGAGCGGGTCGCCGTCGACCAGCAGCAGGTCGGCGAGGGCGCCGGCGCGGATGACCCCCAGCTCGCCGTCGCGCTGGAGGAGGGCGGCGTTCACCAGCGTCGCCGAGCGCAGCACGTCGGCCGGGGTCTGCACCCGGGCCCGGATGAGGAGCTCGTCGCTCTGGTAGCGCCGGGTCTCGCCGAGCAGGTCGGTGCCGAAGCCGATGGGCACGCCGGCGCGCGAGGCGACCTCGAGCGAGCCCAGTCCCTGCTCGAGGACGTCGTCGAGCTTGGCCAGGCCGACGGCCGGGAAGCCGAGGGCCGCGCCCAGCTCGGCCAGCTTCTCGTAGGTGACGAGCGTGGGCACCAGGAAGGCGCCCCACTCGGCCATCAGCGCCGCGGTGGCGTCGTCGAGCAGGTTCCCGTGCTCGATCGACCGCACGCCGGCGTGCACCGCCCGGGCGATGGCGCCCGGGGTGTAGGCGTGGGCCATCACGTAGGTGCGCCACGCCTCGGCCTCCTCGACCGCGGCCCGCAGCTCGCCCTCGGAGTACTGGAGCACCCAGATCGGGTCGGACGGCGACGCCACCCCGCCCGACGCCATCACCTTGATCTGGGTCGCGCCCCGTCGCAGCTCCTCCCGGGCCGCCCGCCTCACGCTGTCGACGCCGTCGACGACGTGCGAGAACGAGCTGGAGTGGATCTCGCAGCCGCACAGCCGGGGCGCGTCGTCGTACGGTCGGAAGTCGCCGTGCCCGCCGGTCTGGGACAGCACCCGGCCCGAGAAGAACAGGCGCGGGCCCCGGATCACGCCCAGCTCGACGGCGCGGGCCAGGCCGTGATCGGCCCCGCCGGCGTCACGCACCGTGGTGTAGCCCCGGCGGAGGGTCGCCTGGAGCTCGGCCCCCGCCTCGTTGGCCACCAGGGTGACGGGTCGCCTCGCCATGGCGCCGATGTCGAGGGTGCTGAGGCCCACGTGCACGTGGGCGTCGATGAGCCCGGGCAGCAGGGTGCGGCCCCGGCAGGCCACCCGGAGCCGGGGCTCCGGTCCGCCGCGGAGGGGGCCGTCGGCCACGTCGACGATGCGCTCGCCGTCGACCAGCACCCAGGAGCCGGGCCGCAGCGCACCGGCCTCCACGTCGAGCAGGGCGGCGTCCTCGAACAGGGTCGTGGCCATGGGCGGCGACCCTACGTGGCCGGCCGCCGGAGCGGGGTCAGCCTCGCTTGCGGGCCTTCCAGACCTCCTCGCACGGCCACTGCTCGGCCCACTCCCGGGTGACGAAGGGGTAGCGCGTCGTGGCGCCCTCGGGTGGGTACACCTCGACCAGGTCCTCCACCTCGAAGCCGCTGGCCCGCAGCAGCCGGAGCATGTCGCCGTGGCTCAGGTGGAACTCGACGGCCGGGTCATCGGGCCACTCGAAGCGGTGCATGCCGCGCTGGGGCCGGCGCAGCCACGTCTCCGCGGCGGCGCCGTCCTCGTCGGGGACGCACAGCATCAGCAGGCTGGCGTTGCCGAGGAAGGCGAGGCGGCCGCCCGGCCGGAGCAGCCGGGCCGCCTCGGGGATCCAGCGGTAGGGGTCGCACCAGATGGCGGCGCCGTACTCGGAGACCGCGAGGTCGAACGAGCCGCCCCGCAGCGGCGCCCGCTCGGCGTCGGCGTGCACGAGCGGGAAGCGCAGACCGTGCCGGGCCTGCAGGCGCGCCGCCGTGGCCAGCTGGGCCGACGAGCCGTCGAGGCCGACGGTTCGGGCCCCACGGCGGGCCAGCCACGCCGACACGTAGGCGGTGCCGCAGCCGAGCTCCACCGCCCGGAGGCCGTCGAGCCGCTCGGGCAGGAGCCCCACCTCGCTCTCCGGGGAGCCGAAGATGCCCCAGGTGGGCTCGCCGGCCGCCCAGGCCCGCTCACCCGCGGCCGCGTAGCCGGCGGCGTAGCCGTCCCACGCCTCGCGGTTCCGCCGGACGTGGTCGCCGCTCCTGAGATGCCCCTCAGCATCGGCCATCAGGGGGATCATGGCAGGGGGCAGACTGGGCCCGTGCGGACACCGCGTCTCGTCGCCGGCGCCCTGCTCCTCCTCGCGGCCGTGGCCGGCACCGTCACCGTCACCGGCTGTCGCTACTGGGACGACGCCTTCGCCGACGTCGAGGTGAGCCGCGGGATCGTGTACGGCCGGGCCGTGGAGCAGTCGGGCCGGCCGGTCGACCTCGTGCTCGACCTGTACCAGCCGGCCGGCGACACCGCTGCGGCCCGCCCGGCGATCGTCTGGGTGCACGGCGGCGGGTTCACGGCCGGCACCCGCACCAACCCGAACACGGTCGACCTGGCGCTCAGGTTCGCGCGGAAGGGCTACGTCACCGCCTCGATCGACTACCGGCTGCTGCAGGGCGGGTCGTGCGCGTTCGCGGCACCCACCCCCACCTGCGGGCGGGCCGTGCTCGACGCGCAGCACGACGCCCAGGCCGCGGTGCGCTGGGTGCGGGCCCACGCCGCCGGGTTGCGCGTCGACCCCGACCGGATCGCCGTCGGGGGGTCGTCGGCCGGGGCCATCACGGCGCTCAACGTGGCCTACCGGTCCCACGACCCGGGCGACAGCGGAACGCCCGGGGTGTCGTCGGCGGTGCAGGCGGCCGTCTCCATCTCGGGCACGGCCACCGACGTGGGCTCCATCGGCCCGGGCGACCCGCCGGTGCTGCTGTTCCACGGCACGGCCGACGCCACGGTGCCGTACCGGCTGGCCGTCGGCACGGTCGCCCGGGCCGGGGCGGCGGGCCTGGTGGCCGACCTGGTGAGCTTCGAGGGGGCCGGCCACGGCCTCTACCAGGTGTACGCCGACGCCATCGTGCCGCGCATCGCGGCGTTCCTCTACCTGGTGCTCCGCGCGCCCGGGTGACCGTGCGCCGGTCGCGTCGGTGCAGGCAAGCCGAAGGGGGCCCGTAGCGTCGGGGGTCATGGCGATCCGCGACGCCCGACCCGACGACCTGGCCGAGATCGTGTCGCTCATCCGCGAGCTGGCCGCGTACGAGCGCCTCGAGCACGAGGTCGCGCTCGAGGCCGGCGAGGTCGCCCGACACCTGTTCGGGCCCGAGCCCGCGGCCCGGGTGCTGCTGGCGACCGACGACAGCCGCGGCGACGTGGTCGGCTTCGCCCTCTGGTTCCGCACCTTCTCCACGTTCCTGGGCCGGCCCGGCATCTGGCTCGAGGACCTCTTCGTGCGGCCCGACCACCGCGGCGCGGGGCACGGCCGGGCGCTGCTCGAGGCGCTGCGGGCGCGCACCGACGGCCGGACGGAGTGGGCCGTGCTCGACTGGAACGAACCGGCGAGCGGCTTCTACCGATCGCTCGGGGCCGCTCCCGTGGAGGGGTGGACGACGTACCGGTGGGCTCCCCGGGGTCGTCCCACGTGATCCCGGGCGGGCGGGCCGTGCGGTCGCCGCGCTACAGGCCCCGCTCGCGGTCCTCGCGCTCGGCCGCCCTGGCCGCGTAGCCCACCACGATGGCGGGGGCGAGGATCACCGAGCCCACCACCAGGCTCGCGACGATCACGGTGACGAGCGCCGAGGTGAAGCCGACGATGAAACCCAGCACGAACACGGTGACGGCCACGCCGAACAGCAGGTAGCCGATGCGCTGGCCGTACGACGCCAGGCTGGCCATCCGGGCGCGCTGGGCGCGCACCGGGTCGGCCGACGGATCGCTCACGGCAGCCATCCTGCCTCGTCGAGGAGCAGCTCCAGGTTCGCCGTCACCCGCTCGAGCGAGAAGTGGCGGACCGCCAGTCGGCGGTGCTCGTCGAGGAGCACCGGGTCGGGGTGCGCCAGCCACGCGGCCAGCGGCGCGGGGTCGGCGTCGGGGAGGAAGCGGAACCCGAGCGCCAGCACCTCGGCCGCGATCGGGTAGGTGCCCACCACGGCCTGGCGGCGGTGGATGGCGGCCTCGATCGGCGGGTTGCCGAACCCCTCCCACGTCGAGGGGAACAGCACCGCGTCGCAGGCCGCGTAGGCGTCGGCCAGCGGGCGGTCGCCGAGGCCTCGCAGCACCCGGCACCGGGCCGCTCCCAGGTGGCGGGCCAGCTCGGGGCCGTAGCCCTCCTCGGCCGGGCCGAGGAGCCAGTACACGCCCCCGACCGCCTCGGCGAGGGCCAGCGCGCCGGGCACGTTCTTGCGGGCGATGGCCCGCACCGGGTGCAGGAGGAGCGGCTCGTGCTCGCCGACGCCGAGCGCCCGGCGCGTGGCCGCCCGGTCGCCGGGCGGCTCGTGGACGTCGAACCCGTTGTACACGGTGGTGGCCCGGATGCCCCGGCCGGCGAGCTGCCGGCGGGTGAGCTCGTTGATGGTGACGTGGCGCCACGCCGGGTCGTCGGGTGGCAGCTCGGTGACGTGGGCGAAGCGCTCCCGCTGCCAGGGCGGGTCGTGGTGGTGGAGGATCGCCGGCCGCCCGCGCAGCACCCCGGCGAGCACGCGGGACGCGGGCAGGTTCATGGGGATCGTGAGGACGTTCTCGACGACCACGAGGTCGGCGTCGGCGAGGGCCGCGGCGACCTCGCCGGCGGTGGGCGGGACCGGGGCCCCGAGGGCCAGGCCGGGCACGGTGCGGTCGACCCCGCCCTCGCCGGCGACGGTCACCGCCGTGAAGCCGAGCTGCTCGAGCGAGCGCTGCCAGTGGGCTGCGACGATCGAGACGCCGTCGGTGTGCCCCAACCGGAACGACACGATCGCCACCGTCGCCATCGATCGGGGACCGTACCGGGCACGGGCTCGGGTACCGTGCGCCCATGACCGGGGGGGAGTTCGACCAGCTGCTGTACCGGGTGTTCGACCACGTCGCCACCGTCACGATCAACCGTCCCGAGCGCCGCAACGCCCTGTCGTGGACGGTGATGAGCGAGCTGCGCCGCGCGCTGGCGCAGGCCAAGGCCGACCCCGAGGTGCGGGTGGTGGTCCTCACCGGCGCCGGCGACCGGGCCTTCTGCGCCGGCGCCGACCTCAGCGGGATGGCCGAGGGCGCCGGCTACGCGCAGCTCCACGACGCCCGGGGCGAGCTGGCCCGCCTCTTCCGCGACCTGTGGGAGCTGGGCAAGCCGACCATCGCCCGGGTGCAGGGCTACGCCCTGGCCGGTGGGTTCGGCCTGGCGCTCGCCTGCGACCTCGTGATCGCGGCCCGCGACGCGGTGTTCGGCACGCCCGAGATCGACGTGGGGCTGTGGCCCTACATGATCACGGTGCCCCTCGTGCGCTCGATGCCGCCGAAGAGGGCGCTCGAGCTGATGCTGACGGGCCGGCGCGTGGATGCCGAGGAGGCCGAGCGGATCGGGTTCGTGACCCGGGTCGTGCCCGTCGACGAGCTCGACGCGGCGACGGGCGAGCTGGCCGGCACCCTCGCCGCCAAGTCGCCGGCGATCGTGAAGCTCGGCCGCGACTCGTTCTACGCGGTCTGGGACCAGGCGGCCGAGGACGCGCTGCGCCTGCTCCACCCGATGCTCACGGTGACGAGCCAGACGGAGGACGCGGCCGAGGGCATCGCGGCCTTCGCCGAGAAGCGCAGCCCGGTGTGGAAGGGGAGGTAGCCCGATGACCCAGCAGCACCCCGAGCTCCACGAGTGGAAGCCGCTCGTCGACGACCTCGCGTCGCGCCGGGAGCGGGCGACGGGCATGGGTGGCCCCGAGCGGGTCGCCCGCCAGCGGGAGATGGGCAAGCTGCCGGTGCGCGAGCGCATCGACCTGCTCCTCGACCCCGGTTCGTTCGTGGAGTACGGCCAGCTGGCCGACTCGATGGACCCCGCCCTGGCCGACAAGGGCTACCTGGCCGCCGACGGCATGGTGGCCGGCGTCGGGCGGATCGACGGCCGGCGGGTGGCCGTGTGCGCCTACGACTTCACGGTGATGGCCGGCTCGATGGGCGCGGTGGGGGAGCACAAGACCGCGCGCATGCGCGAGCTGGCCCTCCGCCAGCGGATCCCGATCGTGTGGCTCCTCGACTCGGCCGGCGCCCGCATCCAGACCGCGGTGGGCTCCACCTTCGCCCAGGCCGGCGCCCTCTTCCGCGAGCAGGTGGTGATGAGCGGGGTGGTCCCCCAGGTGGCCGCCATGCTCGGCCACTGCTCGGCCGGCACCGCCTACATCCCTGCCCTGGCCGACTTCATCCCCATGGTGAAGGGCACCAGCTCGATGGCCCTGGGCGGCCGGCACCTGGTGAAGGCCGCCACCGGCGAGGACGTCTCCGAGGAGGAGATGGGCGGCTCCGACGTGCACACCAGGGTGAGCGGTGTGGCCGACCTCGAGGTGGCCGACGACCACGAGTGCCTGGCCACCGTTCGCGCCTACCTCGGCTTCTTCCCGAGCCACAACCGGGAGGCACCGCCCGTCAGGCCCACCAGCGACCCGGTGGACCGCCGGGTGGAGGAGCTCTACGACATCGTGCCGACCGCTCCCCGGCGGGCGTACGACATGAACAAGGTGATCCGGGCCGTCGTCGACGACGGCGAGTTCTTCCCGATGAAGCCGTCGTGGGCTCGCAACGTGGTGACCGGGCTGGCCCGCGTCGGCGGGCAGCCGGTGGGCATCGTGGGGAGCCAGCCGATGGTGCTCGGCGGTGCGCTCGACGTGAACTCGGCCGACAAGGCGGCGCGCTTCGTGTGGCTGTGCGACGCGTTCGGCATCCCGCTCGTGTTCCTGCAGGACGTCCCCGGCTTCATCGTGGGATCGGCCGTGGAGAAGCAGGGCATCATCCGCCACGGGGCCAAGATGCTGTACGCCATCTCCGAGGCCACGGTCCCCAAGGTCACGATCGTGCTGCGGAAGGCCTACGGCGCCGGCTACTTCGTGATGAACGGCACCGCGTACGAGGCCGACTACGTCGCCATCTGGCCCACCGCCGAGATCTCGGTGATGGGGCCGGACGGCGCGGTGAACATCATCCACCGCAAGGCCCTGGAAGCGATGCCCGACGAGCAGCAGCGCACGGCCAGACGGCTCGAGCTGGCCGAGCAGATCCGCTCGACAATCGACCCGTACATCGCGGCCGGCTGGGCCCAGGTCGACGACGTGATCGACCCGGCCGACACCCGGCTGGCGATCTGGCGCGGCTTGCAGGTGTCGGCCACCAAGACCCTCGACCGACCCTGGCGCAAGCACGGCGTGCTCCCCGTCTGAGCCGAGGCGGTGGCAGGCAGAGGGACCCCGGCCACCGACGCGGCCCGGCGCGCCGGCGTGCCCCACACGCTCCACGAGGTCCCCGCGGCAGGCGCCGGTCGGGGCCCGGTGGGCCACGGGATGGCCGCAGCCGCCGCGATGGGGGTCGACCCGGCCCGCGTGCTCAAGACCCTCGTCGCCGAGGTGGACGGCCGCCCCACCCTGGGCGTCGTGCCCGTCGACCGGTCGCTCGACCTGAAGGCGCTGGCGGCCGCCGCGGGTGGCAAGCGGGCCGAGCTGGCCGGGCCGGAGCGGGCCGAGCGGGCCACCGGCTACGTGGTGGGCGGCATCAGCCCGCTGGGCCAGCGCCGCCGGCTGCCGGCGGTGGTCGACGCGTCGGCCCTCGATCACCCCACGGTGTTCGTGAGCGGGGGGCGCCGGGGCCTGGAGGTCGAGCTGGCGCCGGCCGACCTGGTGCGCCTCGCCGGCGCGGTCGTCGCCCCGATCGCACGCTGAGCGACGGTCAGGTGGTAGGGCGACGGGGCACGCCGTGCAGGAACAGGTCGGCGGCCCGCTGCGGCACCTCCATCCAGGCCGGCCAGACGGCGGCCCGCAGGGGGAGCCGGACCCGTCGCCGGTCGGCGATCACGGCCGCGACGATGGCGTCGGCCACCTTGACGACGGGGATGTCGACCGACAGGCGGAGCCGGCCCAGGCGCTCGCGTGCCCGCCGGCTGGGCTCGTAGCCCTCGAGCTGGTCGACCATCTCGGTGGGCACGAAGCCGATCTCGACCAGGACGGTCTTCACGGGCGTGCCCAGCAGCTCGAGGTCGAGGGCGCGGGCGAACGAGGACAGGCCGGCCTTGCTGGAGGCGTAGGCGACGATGCCGGCGGTGGCCACGCTGGCCGCGGCCGACGACACGTTCACGATGCGCCCGCCGCCCCGCTCGGTCATGCGGGGGATGGCCTGGTGGCACAGCTGCACCGGGGTGACGAGGTTCAGCTGGTAGAGCCGCTGGATGTCGTCGGGAGCCGTGGCGGTGAACGGCCCGGTCAGCTCCACGCCGGCGTTGTTCACCAGCACGTCGACCGGGCCGCCGGCCTCCCGCTCCACCCGGGCCACGAAGCCGTCGACCTGGGCGGGTTCGGCGAGGTCGACCGGGTGGGCGGTGCCGCCGAACTCGGCGGCCAGGGCGGCGATGGCGTCGGCCGAGCGGGCCGCCAGCGCCACGGTGGCGCCGACCGCCGCGAACCGGCGGGCGGTGGCCTCGCCGATGCCCCGCGACGCCCCGGTGACCAGCACCCGCTTCCCGATGAGCTCCATGCGGCACCTCCCCCTGGCGGACCCGCGGAGGGTAGCGGTTAGGGTTCCGGCCCGTTCGTCCGAGCGTCCAGGGAGGGGCCGTGGCCCAGGTCCGAGCCGAGATCGCCGCCAACGTGTGGCAGGTCCGCACCGAGGTGGGGGCGGTCGTCGACGAGGGCGACGAGCTCGTCATCCTCGAGTCGATGAAGATGGAGATCCCGGTGCTGGCCCCGCTCGCCGGCACCGTCGCCGAGCTGCGCGTGCAGCCCGACGACCAGGTGCAGGAGGGTGACGTGGTCGCCGTGATCCAGCCGGCCGAGGGCTGATCGCGCCCGTGGTCCACACCCAGTGGCGCGGTCCGGGCGACCGGGTGCTGCTGATCACCCTCGACCGGCCCGAGCGGCGCAACGCCCTCGACCACGACACCCTCGACCGGCTGGGCGCGGCCCTCGACCAGGCCACCCGGGGCGAGGCGCGGGCGGTGGTGCTCACCGGTGCCCACGGCGTGTTCTGCGCCGGGGCCGACCTGACCGGGGTGGAGGACGAGGCCTTCGCCGCGGTGCTCCGCGGCGTGCTCACCGGCTTCGGTCGGCTTCCGTGCGCCACCATCGCCGCGGTGGAGGGCCCCGCCCTCGGCGCCGGCACCCAGCTGGCCGTC
Organism: Acidimicrobiales bacterium; assembly: GCA_016716005.1. Lineage (NCBI taxonomy): Bacteria > Bacillati > Actinomycetota > Acidimicrobiia > Acidimicrobiales > Acidimicrobiales bacterium. The sequence goes on along the minus strand of JADJXE010000001.1, from coordinate 1,474,051 downwards.
GCCTGCGACCTCCGGGTGGCCACCGCCGACGCCCGCTTCGGGATCCCTGCGGCCCGGCTCGGGCTGATGGTCGACCAGTGGACCGTGCAGCGCCTCTCGCTGTTCGCCGGGCACGCCCCGGCCCGGGCGATGCTGCTCGCGGCCGAGGTGCTGTCGGGTGCCGACGCGCTGCGCCTCGGGCTGGTGCAGCGACCGGGTGGCCTGGCCGAGGCGCTGGCCTGGGCCGACGAGATCACCGGGTACGCGCCGCTCACCGTGGCCGGGCACAAGCTGGCCCTCGAGCGCCTGAGCGCGCCGGGCGAGCCCGACCCGGAGCTGTCGGCGGCGATCACGACGGCGTGGTCGAGCGCCGACAAGGAGGAGGGCGTGGCCGCCTTCCGGGAGAAGCGGGCCCCGCGGTTCGAGGGTCGCTAGGACCCAGCCGCCCGGTTGGAGCGTGCATGGTCGCTCAGCGGACACGCACGCACCAGGCGCCCGAAGGCGGCCGTCAGTCGGCGTCGCTGGTCTTGTAGGCCTCGGCGAGCCAGGCCAGCACGTCCTCGTCGACGCCGGCGGCCGAGGTGAGGCCCACCTTGTGGGTGATCCGCTCGCTGCCGAGGCTGCCGGCCGGGCGCAGCCGGTCGGTGTACGGGTGCCCGGCGAGGGCCAGGCCCAGGTCGACCCGGTGGCGCGTCGAGGGCTGGACGATGGCGAAGACGCGGGTGCGGCTCAGCGTGACGTAGGTCTGGCGTGGGCTCACGGCCACGTCGTCACCGAGGTCCTCGGCCGCGGCGACGAGCCGGTCGAGGATGGGCCGGAGCTTCTCCCGGAGCCCGGCGTACTGGGCTGCGATCACCGCCTCCACGGTGGGCGCCTCTGCCGCGACACCGTCGCCGTTCGTGACGCGCTCGGCTCGCTCGACGATCACCGCCGCGGTGAAGGGCCCCAGCCCGTGCTCGGTCGACAGCCACTCGATCCGCTGGTGGCGGCCGGCGGGCGCCTCCATGTCGAGCAGCTCGATCCACTCGTCGAGGGTGTGGCCCGTCTTCTTGGGGAGGTTCCGGACGATCGTCTCGCCCATGGACTCTGGCAACGGGTCTCCCGCTGGTCGGCCGTCAGACGTTCGCCGGGAGGAGCCGGGCGACGTTCTCGAAGAAGAAGTAGAGCACGACCAGGAACACCGGCGCGCCGAGCAGGTAGGCGGGCCAGCGCCGCCACCGCCGGGCGGCGTACCAGATGCCCACGCCGACACCGGCCGTGAGCAGGCCCCACAGGATCGCGGGCAGGGTCGCGGAGCTGTCGCCGCCCAGCCCGCCGCCGAAGCCCTGGGCGCCCACGGCCTGGTTGGAGGTGGGACCGCCGTCGGCGGCGGGCGGGGCGGTGGTGGCGGGCGAGGGGGCCGGCTCCGCCTCGGGTGCGAGGGCGGCCTTCACGATGATCCGCTGCCGGGCGCTGTAGCGGGGGTCGCACGACGTCAGGGTGAGTGTGGCCGTCGGCGTCGGGTCGAGCACCTCGATCTGGTCCGGGGCGACGATGAAGTTCTCGGTGACGAGGTAGCGGAACGTGCCCTGGACGGTCGTCAGCAGGATCTCGTCGCCGGCGGCCAGCTCGTCGACCCGGAAGAACGGGGCACCGTAGGTGGTCCGGTGGCCGGCGATGGCAGCGTTTCCCACCTGGCCCGGCAGGGGGGTGCCGGGATAGTGGCCGGGGCCCTTCTTCAGGTCCTCGACCGACACCCCCTCGACGACCACCCAGTCCACGCCGATCCTCGGGATCTCGACGCGGGCGAGGGCCTCGCCGGCTTCGGGCACGGGTGGGGCGACGGGCGCGGTGGTGGTGGTCGACCCGGTCCCCACCGGCGGCGGCGTCGCACGGTCGGCGAGCTGCTCGTCGAGCTGGCGCCCCAGGCGGTCCTGGGCCCGGGCGGTCTGGAGGCTGGTGCCCCACAGCTGGTAGACGACGAACAGCACCACGAGCACGCCAGCGAGGATCAGGCCCCTGCCGACCCCGGCCATGATCCGCACGTGGCGGGGAGCGGGCGGGTGCGCCCCCTCGTCCCGCTCGGCCGCGGTGGGCACGTCCTCGGTGGGGGCGGTTTCGGTGAGCGCGGCCGGGGTGGGCGCGGCGGCGGGCGCGGCTTCGGCGAGGGCGGGGGTGGCGACGGCAGCGGTGGTCGCACGCGCGCCGGCCGGGGCGAAGCGGGCGGCCAGGGTGCCCGGGGCCCGGGGCGGCGGCCCCGGGGGAGCTGGGGGAGCCGGGGGAGCCGGGGGAGCCGGGGCGGGACCCGGGGTGTCGCCGTCCACCACCAGGAGGCGGCCGGGGTCGTCGAGCCAGGGGTGGGCTTCCCGGTACGACGCGAAGGGGTGCGTGCTCACGAGGCTGGCGTCGCGGTCCCGGGCGCGGGCGAGCAGGATCGCGTCCTCGCCGCCCAGCGGGTGAGCCGGGATCACCTCCACCGCCCCGGCGTCGACCAGCTGGTCGAGGCGGGCCCGGTCCGAGGGCGCCAGCTCGTCGCGCAGGCCGGCGGTGACCACCACGTCGAGCGGTACCGCCGGGTACCGGGCGCGCAGCGACATCACCAGGGCCCCGAGCGGGGCCAGGCGGGGCGCGTCAGGGGTCTGGGCCGCCACGCTGGCGCCGTCGACCACGAGGGCCGTCGGCGCCACGGGCGAGCCGGCGCTGGCGGTCACGAGTGCTCCTCCGTCACGGATAGTGAACCATCGGCACGGCGTCGGCGGGCTTCAGTCGGCTGGGCCCGTCGCGCCCGCGTTGTCCGTCGGGAGGGCCCACCGGTACCGTGGAGCGGTCCCATGGAGCCTGCCGTCCACCTCCGCGCCGCGGTGTCCCTGCTCGGGCGGTTCCCCGCCCTCGCTGGGGTCGACCTCGAGGTCACCCGGGGTGAGGTGGTGCTGCTCCAGGGTCCCAACGGCGCTGGCAAGACCACCCTGCTCCGCGTGTGTGCCGGCCTGCTGGCCGTGACCTCGGGCGTCGCCACCGTGCTCGGGTACGACCTGCGCAGCGATCGCCGGGCCGTCCGCACCCGGGTGGGGCTCCTCGGGCACGCGCCGGCCCTCTACGACGAGCTCACCGTGGCCGACAACGTGCACTTCTGGACCCGGGCCGCCAGAGCGCCGGCCGAGTCGGCCGACGAGGCCATGGAGCAGCTCGGGCTGGCCGGGCGCCTGGCCACGGTGCCCGTCGCCCGCCTGTCCGCCGGTCAGCGGCGCCGAACGGCGCTGGCGGCCTTCCTGGCGAGGCGGCCGGAGCTCTGGCTGCTCGACGAGCCGCACGCCGGTCTGGACGCCGCCGGCCGCGACCAGCTCGACGACCTGGTTCGTGGGGCCGCCGCGGCCGGCGCCACCGTCCTGGTGGCGTCCCACGAGCTCGACCGGGCCACCGCGCTGGCCGGGCGGCACGTGACCATCGCCGGGGGACGGGTCGTGGCCGACACCGCCCCGGTCGTCCCGACGGAGCCCGCCCATGTGGCGTGACGCCGCGCTGGTGGCCGGCAAGGACCTCCGCCTCGAGGCCCGGTCCCGGGTCGCCACCGGGCAGGTCGCGCCCTTCGCCCTGCTGGTCCTCCTGCTCTTCGCGTTCGCCCTCGACCCCGACCGGGGGGTGCTCGAGCAGGCGACGCCCGGCCTGTTCTGGCTGGCCGTGCTCTTCTCGGCCCTGCTGGCGGTGCAGCGGTCGTTCGCGGTCGAGTCGGCCGACGGGGTCCGCGACGGGCTGCGCCTGTCGGGCCTCGACCCCGCCGGGGTCTTCGTCGGCAAGGCGGCCGCGGTGGCCTCCGAGCTGCTGGCGCTGCAGGTGCTGCTCGGGGTGGGGGTCGTGGTGCTCTACGGGGCGTCGCCCCGCTCGGCCGGCCTGCTGCTGCTCACCTCGCTGGCCGCCACCGTGGGGCTGGCCGCGACGGGCACGCTGTACGGCGTGCTCGCCGCCGGTCTGCGTGCCCGCGACACGCTTCTGCCCCTGCTCGTGCTGCCCGTGCTGGCGCCGGTGCTGATCGGCGCCACCCGGGCGTACGAGGCGGCGCTGGCCGGCACGCCGTCGGAGGGGTGGCCCTGGGTCGCCCTGCTCACCGTGTTCGCCGTCGTCGCCGTCGCGCTCGGGGTCGTCACCTTCGGCCCCCTCCTGGAGGAAACGTGACCACCTCGAGCAAGGCCACCCGCACCCTCGGGGTGCTCGTGCTGGCCGGCATCGCCGCGCTGTTGCTGTTCGGGCTGGTGCTCAGCCCGGCCGACGAGGTGCAGGGCGACTCGGTCCGGCTCATGTACGTGCACGTGCCCTCGGCCTGGCTGGCCTACGCCGCCTTCCTCGTCACCGCCACCTCGGGGCTGCTCTACCTGATCCGCAGGACGCGTTCGCGGGTGTGGGATCGCCTGGCCGCCTCGTCGGCCGAGGTGGGTGTGGTCTTCACCGGGCTCGCCATCCTCACCGGGATGATCTGGGGCCGGCCGACGTGGGGCGTGTACTGGACCTGGGACGCCCGCCTCACCAGCACGTCGGTCCTGTTCATCATGTACCTCGGGTACCTGGCCCTGCGGCGCCTGCCGGGCGATCCCGACGTGCGGGCCAAGCGGGCCGCCGTGGTCGGGCTGGTGGCCTTCGTGAACGTGCCGATCGTGCACATGTCGGTGCTGTGGTGGCGCACCCTGCACCAGGAGCCCACCCTCGCCCGGCTCGACCTCGATCCGACGATCGACGACCTCATGCTGTTCACCCTCTTCCTCGGGCTCGTGGTGTTCACGCTCCTGTACGTGTGGCTGATGGTGCACCGCTACCGGCTCGCCTGGCTCGAGGACCGAGTCGACGACGAGGGTCTCGAGCGGGCCATCGCCGAGCGTCGGGCCGAGGCCGCCGCCGACGGGGCCCTGGTCGGGCCGGCGGGGAGCGCGCCGTGAGCTTCGTCGGCTACGTCGTCGCCGGCTACGCCACGGTGTTCGGCGTCCTGGCCGTCTACACCATCTGGTTGCTCGCCCGGGGCCGGGCGCTGGCTCGCCGCGTCCCGGCCGAGGAGCTGCCGTGGACCTGACCCCCCGCACCCTCGGCGATGGGTCCCCTCGCGGGCCGGGGCGGCCCCGGAGCCGGCGTCGCCAGGTCCAGGTCGGCATCGCCCTGGCGGTGGTGCTCGGCGCGCTCGGGCTCGTGCTCTTCCAGGGCCTGGGGAACGCCACCCTCTACTTCCGCAACGTCGACGAGGCGGTCGCCCAGCGCGACGACCTCGGCGACCGGCGCTTCCGCCTGCAGGGCATCGTCTCGGACGTCGAGGAGGACCAGGCCGCCGACGGCGTGGCCTTCGACCTCGAGTGGAACGGCGTCACCGCACGCGTCGTCCACCGCGGCGACCCACCCGAGCTGTTCGAGCCGGGGATCCCCGTGGTGCTCGAGGGTCGCTGGGACGGCGACGTGTTCGCCAGCGACCGGATGATGGTCCGCCACTCCGAGCAGTACAAGGCCGAGAACCCCGACCGCGTGCCCACCGGCGCGCCCTGAGCGCCGCCCCGTGAACGCTGCGCTCGGCACCGCCGGGATCACGCTCGGGCTGGCCGGGTCCCTCGTGGGTGCGGTGACCCTGGCCTACGGCCTGGTGCGCCACCGCCCCCGCCTCGTCGGCATGGCCGGCGTGTACGCGCTGCTGATCGGCCTGGGCGCGCTGCTCGCCGTGTTCGCCATGGAGCGGGCGCTCCTCACCGACGACTTCTCGCTCACGTACGTGGCCGAGCACTCGAGCACCCGCACGCCCCTCCTGTTCAAGGTCGCGACCCTGTGGGCCGCCCTCGAGGGCTCGATCATCCTGTGGGCGGTCGTGCTGGCGGGCTATCTCGGCCTGGTCGTGCGCCGGTTCCGGACCCGGCTCACCGACCCCATGGTGGGGTGGGCGCTGCTCACCCTGTTCGTGATCGCCGCCTTCTTCTTCTGGCTGATGAGCGGCCCCGCGAACCCGTTCACCGAGGTGGCCGGCGCCGTCCCCGCCGACGGGCCCGGCCCCAACCCGCTCCTGCAGAACCACGTGCTGATGGCCTTCCACCCGCCGATGCTCTACCTCGGCTACGTCGGGTTCAGCGTGCCGTTCGCCTTCGCCATCGCCGCGCTGGTCACCGGGCGGCTGGGCGAGGGCTGGCTGCTGGAGACCCGCCGGTGGACCCTCGTGGCCTGGGGCTTCCTCACCGTCGGCATCGTCCTCGGGGCGTGGTGGAGCTACGAGGTGCTCGGCTGGGGCGGCTACTGGGGTTGGGATCCCGTCGAGAACGCCTCGTTCCTCCCCTGGCTCACCGGCACGGCGTACCTGCACTCGGTGCTGGTGCAGGAGCGCCGGGGGATGCTCCGCGTGTGGAACCTCTCGCTCCTGTGCGCCACCTTCGCGCTCACGATCCTGGGCACGTTCCTCACCCGCTCCGGGGTCATCGACTCGGTCCACGCCTTCAGCGAGAGCGACATCGGCCCGTCGCTGCTGGCCTTCTTCACCCTGATCGTGGTGGTGAGCGTCGGGCTGATCGGCTGGCGGGGCGACCGGCTCCGCTCGCCCGGCACCATCGACTCCCCGCTGTCTCGCGAGGGCGCCTTCCTCGCCAACAACATCCTGTTCGCCGCGTTCGCGTTCGTGATCCTCCTGGGGACGGTGTTCCCCCTGCTGATCGAGGCCTTCAACGGCGACCGGATCTCGGTGGGCCGGCCCTACTTCGACCGCATGACCATGCCGCTCGGCCTGGCGATCCTCACCCTGATGGCCGTCGCCCCGGTGCTGCCGTGGCGCAAGGCGTCGGGCGAGCTGCTCCGCCACCGCCTGATCTGGCCCGCGTGGAGCGGTGCGGGCGTGCTGGTGCTGGCCGTGGTGCTGGGGGCGAGGGGCCTCGCGCCGCTGCTCGCCTTCTTCCTGGCCGGGGTGGCCGGCGGCGCCGCGGTCCGCCAGCTCGTGCTGGCGACCCGCCGCCAGGGGCTGCAGGGGTTCCTCGGGCGGGCCAACGGTGGCATGGTCGTGCACCTCGGTGTGGTCGTGATCGCCGTGGCCTTCGCGGCCAGCAGCTCGTTCGCCCACGAGGCCGAGTTCCGCCTGAGCCCCGGCGAGTCGGCCGAGCTGGCCGGCCACCGCGTCACGTACCTGGGCGTGGAGACCATCGAGTACCCGGAGAAGACCGCCCTGAAGGCCCGGGTGCAGCTCGACGACGGGCGGATCTTCGCACCGGCGCTGCAGCAGTTCCCGTTCGCGACGCAGTCGATCGGCGTGCCGTCGGTGCGGACCGGGCTCACCGAGGACATCTACCTCACCCTGGTCGCGGCCCCCGACGACCCGGCGGGCGAGGCCGTGATCGGCGTGCTGGTCATGCCGCTCACGGTGTGGCTGTGGGTCGGCGGCGGGCTGATGGCGCTGGGCACGCTGCTCGCGGCCTGGCCCGGACGTCGACGCCGCCCCACCGATCCCGTGTCGGCACCGGTGCCCGAGCACCGCCCGGCCGGCCGTGTGCCGGCCGACGAGCCGTCACCCGAGCCGGTCCACGCCCTGCGGGGCACCGCGCCGTGACCCGGCCCGAGGTCCGCGCCGAGCCCCGCCGGCGCCGGTTCGCCCCCTGGGTGGCGCTCACCGTGCTGGTCGGCCTGCTCGCCTTCGTGGCGGTGCTCGCCACCCGCGACCCCGGCTCGGGGGTCAGCGCCGACAGCCCCCTGCTCGGCGAGCCGGCCCCGCTCATCGAGGGTTCGACCGTCGACGGGCAGCCCTTCTCGCTGGCCGACGAGACCGGCCGCTGGGTGATCGTGAACTTCTTCGCCACCTGGTGCGTGCCGTGTCGCCAGGAGCACCCCGAGCTGGTGGCGTTCACGAACCGCCAGGCGGCCGAGGGCGGCGACGCCGAGGTGGTCAGCGTGGTGTTCGACGACCAGCCCGACGAGGTCCGCGCCTTCTTCGCCGAGGAGGGCGGCGACTGGCCCGCCGTCACCGATCCCGACGGGCGGATCGCCCTCGAGTACGGCGTGGCCGGCATCCCCGAGTCGTACCTCGTCGACCCCAACGGGTTCGTCGTCAGCAAGATCGTGGGGGGCATCACGAGCGACGGCCTCGAGCAGCTCCTCGCGCGGGCCCGTGCCGGCGACCAGGGGGGCGCGTGACCCCGGTGCGGCGCTGGCTCCCCTGGATCGCGGTCGCCGTCGTGGTGGCCGCCGCGCTGGGCGTCGGCGTGGTCGGCGAGCGCGGCCCGAGCAGCCTGCAGGACCGGGCCGACGCCCTCGCCGCCGAGGTGCGCTGCCCGACCTGCCGCAGCGAGTCTGCGCTCGAGTCGGCCGCGGCCTCGGCGAGGGCCCTGCGGGCCGAGATCGCCCGCCGGCTCGAGGCCGGCGAGGGCGACGGCGAGATCCGCGCCTACCTGGTGAGCCGGTACGGCCAGGAGATCCTGCTCACGCCGGAGGCGACCGGCCTGTCCTCGCTGGTGTGGATCCTGCCCGTGGCCGGCCTGGTCGGCGCGCTCGTCGGGCTCGGGTTCGTCTTCCGGCGCTGGCGGGCCACGGGCGACGGGGTGGCCACCGACGAGGATCGCGAGCTGGTGGCGGCGGCCCGCCGGGGTGAGCCCGACCACACCGGCGCCGCCGGCGCCGAGGTCGAGTCGTGAGCGATGCCCCCGGCCCCGCCGCTCGCGGGCTCGACCTCGACGAGCTGGCCCGCCTCGAGGAGGAGCGCGACTTCCTGCTGCGCTCCCTCGACGACCTGGAGCGAGAGCACGACGCCGGCGACGTCGACGACCACGACTACGCCGCGCTGAGGGACGACTACACCCACCGGGCCGCCGAGGCGCTCCGGGCCATCGACGCCCGCCGGGCCGCCCTCCCCGCCCGTCCGCCGGCCCGGCCCCTCCGCCGGGTGCTCGTCGTGGCCGGCGTGGTCGCGGTGGCCCTGCTGGCGGGGGTCGCCGTGGCGGCCGGCTCCGGGTTGCGACTGCCCGGCCAGTCGGCCTCCGGCGACATCCGCGACTCGAGCGCAGGGCTGCTGGCCGAGGCCCGCCTGCTGCTGCAGCAGGGGGACGCGGTCGCGGCCCTCGAGCGCTTCGACGAGGTGGCCGAGAGCGACCCGGGGAACGCCGAGGCGCTGGCGTACGGCGGGTGGCTGCGCCACCTCGCCGGCCTCACGCCCGAGGGGCTCGAGCGCATCGACGCAGCCATCGCCGTCGACCCCACCTACGCGGACGCGCGCTTCTTCAAGGGGATCATCCTCCGCGACCAGGGCGACCTGCAGGGTGCGCTGGAGCAGTTCGACGCCTTCCTCGCCGACGACCCGCCCGCGGGGTTCGCCGACCAGGTGCGCGAGACGCGCGACGAGGTGGCGGCCCGGCTGGCCGCCCAGGGGGTGGTGGTGCCGCCGGCGCCGGGCCCCACGCCGTAGCGGTCAGCGCGTGCCGCGACCCCTGGGGTTAGGGTTCGCGCATGGCTCAGAACCTGGCACGTCCCGTCGGCAAGCTCCGCTCGCCCGTCCTGGTGATCGTCTTCTCGATCATCACGTTCGGGATCTACACGCTCTACTGGGCGTTCAAGACGGGCAAGGAGATGAAGGACTACTCGGGCAACGGCCTGGGCGGCGGTGTCAGCCTGGTGATCGCCCTGTTCATCTTCATCGTGCTGATGTTCACCATGCCGGGCGAGGTGAAGGCCCTCTACGAGAGCGACGGCGCGGAGTCGCCCGTGAGCACGAAGACCGGCTTCTGGTTCCTCCTGCCGCTCATCGGGGGGATCATCTGGTGGGTGAAGGTGCAGAGCGCCCTCAACACCTTCTGGGAGTCGAAGGGCGCGACGGCCGCCTGAGGGTCGCGCCGTGACGGTCCGGCTGGGTGGCGGGCAGGGGTTCTACGGCGACGGGCTCGCGCCCGTCGCCGACCTGCTCGCCGCCGGCGTCGACTACCTCGTGTGCGAGGCCTTGGCCGAACTCACCCTGGCCATCCTGCAGAAGGACCGCCAGCGCGACGAGTCGCTCGGCTACACGCGCGACCTGCCCCGTTACGTGGGGGCGGCGCTGCCGTGGCTGGCCGACGGCCGCACCCGCCTCATCACCAACGCCGGCGGCATCAACCCGGTCGCCGCGGGGCGGGCGGTGGTGGGGGCGCTCAAGGAGGCCGGGCTCGGCGGGCTGAAGGTGGCGACGGTGGTCGGCGACGACGTGAAGCCGCACGCCGCCGCGCTGGGCCTGCCCGACGACGCCCTGTTCGCCAACGCCTACCTCGGCGCCCGCCCGATCGTGGAGGCGCTGGGCCGGGGCGCCCACGTGGTGGTGACGGGGCGGGTGGCCGACGCCTCGCTGTTCCTGGCCCCCCTGGTGCACGAGCACGGCTGGGCGTGGGACGACTGGGACCGCCTGGCCGCGGGGGTGGTGGTCGGCCACCTGCTCGAGTGCTCGGGGCAGGTCACCGGTGGCAACTACTCGGGCGCGTGGTGGGACAACCCCGACCCCCTCCGGGTCGCGTTCCCGATCGCCGAGGTGGAGGCCGACGGCACCGCGGTGATCACCAAGCCGCCCCAGGCCGGCGGCATGGTCACGTTCGACACGGTGCGGGAGCAGCTGCTGTACGAGGTGCACGACCCCCGCCGCTACCTCAACCCCGACGTCACCGCCGACTTCACGTCGCTCACGCTCACCGACCTGGGCGGCGACCGGGTCCGGGTCACCGGCGTGCGGGGGTCGGCGCCGCCGCCCACGTACAAGGCCCTGGTCTGCACGCCTGCGGGCTGGGCCGGCGAGGCCCGGCTGGCCTACTCGTGGCCCGATGCCGAGGCCAAGGCCCGTGCCGCCCTCCGGTTCGTCCGCCAGCGGGCCGAGGCCGGCGGCGTGCCGGTCGAGGAGTGGTGCGAGGAGTACTTCGGGGTCGACGCGTTCCACGGCCCGGCCGCGGCCGACGACGTGGCCGCCGCCGATGCCGCCGGCTGGGAGCCGGGCGAGGTGGTCGGGCGGCTGGCATGGCGCACCGCCGACCCGGCGAGCGCGGCCCGGGTGGGTGCCGACCTCGGCGTGCTGGGCCTGTCGGGGCCGCCCATGATCTCGGGCACCGGGCGGGCCCGGGACGGCCGGCCCACCCAGCTGCTCGCCGTCGACCCCGTGGCCGTGCCCCGTGACCTGGTCGACGCCCAGGTGCGCGTGGAGGTCACCGAGGGCTGAGGGGCCGGCCGGGGGTCAGGCGTCGGGCGGCGGGAGCGCCCGTGCCCGAACCGGCGACCCGCCGTTCACCTCGATGATCCAGGTGGACCCCTTCCGCCAGTCGGTCTCGCCCTGTACCTCGAGGCCGTGCGCGCGGAGGTGGCCGATCAGGTCGGGGATCACGTCGCCGTGGCTGCACAGCACCAGGTCGTCCTCGCCCGCGGCGCGGATCAGCTCGACGACCGGCTCGGGCGGCTCCCCCTCGGCCAGCTCCGGCGCCTCCTCGACCTCCAGCCCGAGGTGCCGGGCGAGGGGCAGCACCGTGTCGGTGCAGCGTCGGTAGGGGCTCGAGACGATGCGCTTGGGCTCGGCGTCGCGCAGCACCTGGACGAGCGCCTTGGCCTGGCGGCGTCCGGACTTGGTGAGCGGCCGGGCCTCGTCGGACCCGACCCACTCGCTCCGGCTGCCGGCCTTGGCGTGTCGGACGAGGTAGACGGTCATGGGAGGTCCCGATGCTACCCGTCGCCCCTGCCGTGGCCAGCGCGCCGGTACAGTCCCGGCCGTGGCCCGCATCCAGCTCCGAGACCTGTGCGGTGTTCGCTCCGGCGACAAGGGCGACAGCAGCGACCTCACCCTGTTCGCCGACGACGCGGCGGCCTACGCGGCGCTGCGCGAGGTGGTCACGGCCGACGTGGTGCGGGCGCACTTCGGCGCGCTCGTCGCCGGCCCCGTCGAGCGGTTCGAGGCGCCCAACGTGCTGGCGCTCAAGTTCGTTCTCCACGGCGCCCTCGGCGGCGGCGGCCCCCGCTCGCTGCGCGCCGACAACCTGGGCAAGGCCCTGGGTGGTGGGCTGCTGCGGCTGTGGGTCGAGGTCCCGGACGACGTGGCCGCCGGCGCCCGTCGGCGCCACGCGCCGCTCGACCGCACGCCGCCGGCCTGAGCGGGCTACCCGGCGCCGAGGGCGCGCAGTCGGGCGAGCACCCGCGGCAGGGCGTCGAGGAAGGCGTCGACGTCGGCGTCGGTGCTCGTCCAGCCGACGGAGACCCGCAGCGAGTGGTGGGCATCGATCCCCATGGCCTCCAGCACCGGGGACGGCTCGAGGTGCTCGGACGCGCAGGCGCTGCCCGAGTGCACCGCGACGCCGGCCTGGTCGAGGCCGAGGAGGACGGCCTGCGGCTCGACCCCCTCGGTCCCCAGGCAGACCAGGTGCGGCAACCGGCCGACAGGGTCGCCGTGGACGGCCACACCCGGGAGCGGGGCCACGCCGGCGAGGAGGCGCTCGGTCAGGCGCCGGGCCGCGGCCTGCTCCTCGTGGAGCCGGGCCTGGCCGTGGTCGGCCAGGGCGGCGCAGGCCGCGCCCCAGCCGACGATGGCCGGCACGTTCTCGAAGCCGGCGCGCCGGGCCCGCTCCTGGTCGCCGCCCACCAGCAGCGGGCGCAGGCGCAGGCCCCGCCGCACGAGCAGCGCGCCCACGCCCGGCGGCCCGCCCATCTTGTGGGCGCTGACGCTGAGCAGGTCGGCGCCCAATTCGTCGAACGCGATGGGCAGGTGCCCCGCGGCCTGGGCGGCGTCGACGTGGACGAGCACGCCCCGCTCGCGGCAGGCGTCGACCACCTCGCCCACGGGCTGGAGGGTACCGACCTCGTGGTTGCCCCACTGCAGGTGCACCATGGCCGTGTCGGGCCCCACGGCCGCGAGCACTGCCTCCGGGTCGACCCGCCCCTGGCCGTCGACCCCGACCGCCGTGGTCCGGCGGTGCTGGGCCGCCCTGCGGACGGCGGAGTGCTCGACCGCAGGGACCACCTGGTCCTCGCCCCGCCCGGCCGCGCCCCACACCGCGGCGGCGATGGCCTCGGTGGCCCCGCTGGTGAACACCACCTCCCGGCTGCGGGCGCCGAGCAGGGCGGCAACCTGCTCCCGCGCGACCTCCACCGCGACGCGGGCGGCGTGACCTTCGGTGTGGATCCTGGCCGGGTCGGCGGCCGGCCCCCGGAGGCAGGCGACCATGGCCTCGACGACCTCGGGCCGGGTGGGCGAGGTGGAGGCGTGATCGAGGTAGTGCCGGGGCATCGCCACCAGGCTAGGGACGGCAGCGACCCTTGGCGGCCCGCCCGGATCAGAAGCCGGTGACGCAGACCTCGTCGCCCTGCGGGCGGGACGAGCGGATCTGGGGCGTGGCGTCGGGCCCGTAGAGCCCCTCGAGCATCCCCCGCACCAGGCCCCGGTCGACCGCGCACATCACCGGGTGCTGCACGGCCGTCTCGCCGAAGGGGCAGTGCTCGCTCACCAGCAGCAGCCGGCTGCCGCGCTCCTCGGTGTGGGCCGCGAAGCCGTGGGCGGTGAGGGCGTCGGCTACGGCGTGCAGCGACGCCCGGAAGCTGCGGTGGCTCTCGTCGGGCGACATGGCCGACGCCAGGCCGCGGCCGTACTCCACGCCGACCTCCTCGGCCATGGTCCGGGCCTGGTCGGCCGGCAGGAGGCTCAGGGCCCGGCCCAGCAGGGTGAGCACCAGGTCGTCGCGGCGCACCGGCAGCTCGAGGGCGGCGTCCCGCTCGGCCAGCCGGTACCGCTTCGACGGACGGCCGGCGCCGGCATGCTCACCCCGCTCGACCGTGACCTCCAGGTAGCCGCCGGCCGCCAGCTTGTCGAGGTGGTGGCGGGCCACGTTGGGGTGCAGCTCGAAGCGCTCGGCGACCTCGGCGGCGGTGACGCCTCGATCGCCCTCGTGGGCGAAGAGGTAGATCTGGCGGCGGGTGGGATCGCCGAAGGCGCTGGTGATCGCCGTGACCACGGCCGAGAACTCGCTCGGGTCCGGGGTGGGGGGCTGGGGATCCACGCCGGTATTCTACCTATTCGCGTAGGAGAAATCGGAGGCCCGCGATGTCCGTGACCGAAGCCGAGGTGATCGAGGCCCTCCGGCCCGTGGAGGACCCGGAGCTGCACCGCAGCATCGTCGACCTCGGGATGGTGCGGCAGGTCCGGGTCGAGGGCGATCGGGTCGACGTGCTCGTGGCGCTCACGGTGGCCGGCTGCCCCCTGCGCGCCGAGATCTCCAGCCGGGTGACCGGGGCCGTCCAGGCGCTCCCGGGGGTGGCCGGCGTGGGGCTCGACTTCACGGTGATGACCGACGACGAGCGGGCCGCCCTGCGCCAGCGCCTCCACGGCGACCCGGCCGCCACCGCCGGCTCGCAGCCGTCGCACGGCCACGCCGAGGGCCGCGCCGTCCCCTTCGCCCAGCCCGGCTCGCGCACCCGCTGCCTGCTCGTGGCCTCGGGCAAGGGCGGCGTGGGCAAGAGCTCGGTCACCGTCAACCTGGCCGTGGCGCTGGCCCAGCGGGGCCACCGGGTGGCCGTGGTGGACGCCGACGTGTGGGGGTTCTCGATCCCGCGCATGTTGGGCGTCGACCGCCAGCCGGTGGTGATCGACTCGATGCTGGTGCCGCCCGAGCGCTACGGGGTCTCGTGCATCTCGATGGGCTTCTTCGTGCGCGAGGACCAGCCGGTGATCTGGCGGGGGCCGATGCTGCACAAGGCCCTGGAGCAGTTCCTCACCGACGTCTACTGGGACGAGCCCGACTTCCTCGTCGTCGATCTGCCGCCGGGCACCGGCGACATCTCGATCTCGCTGGCCCAGTTCCTGCCCCGTGCCGAGGCCTACGTGGTGACCACGCCGCAGCCGGCCGCCCAGAAGGTGGCCCAGCGGGCGGCCTTCATGTTCGAGAAGGTGCACGTCGAGGTGAAGGGCGTCATCGAGAACATGAGCTGGTTCGCCGGCGACGACGGCACCCGCTACGAGCTGTTCGGCGCGGGCGGGGGCCGCGAGCTGGCCGAGCAGCTCGAGGTGCCGCTCCTCGGCCAGGTGCCGCTCGTGCCCGCCCTGCGCGAGGGGGGCGACGAGGGGCGCCCCATCACCGCCGTCGACCCGGGCAGCGAGGCCGCCGAGGCCTTCCGCTCGGTGGCCGAGCGCATCGACGTCGAGCTGGCCCCCACCCGCCGCCACCACCCGCAGCTGCGGATCGTCTGAGCACCGTCCCCGCCGACACCCCGGCGGGCCGGCTCGTGGGGGACCCGCGGTGGCGGGCCTACCATGACGGCCGCCTGTCCATCCGAGGAGGATCCACGTGGACGTCCGCATCGGGGTGACCCACTCGCCCAAGGAGATCGCCCTCGAGCTCCCCGAGGACACCGACCGGGAGCAGCTCCGCAACCACATCGCGGGGGCGCTCGGCGACGACGATGCCGTGCTGTGGCTCACCGACCGTCGCGGCCGGCAGGTGGGGGTGCCGTCGAGCAAGGTCGCCTACGTGGAGATCGGCTCGCCCGAGGACGACCGCCGCATCGGATTCGGCGCCCCGTGATCCCGACCGCCGGCCGCCGGCGCGGGCGTCCCGCCCGTCGGTGACCGTCGACCTGCTCTCGCGCCGCCTGCTGTTCGTCACCGGCAAGGGCGGCGTCGGGAAGACGACCGTCGCGGCTGCCCTCGGTCTGCTGGCCGCCGAGCGTGGCCGGCGCACGCTGGTGTGCGAGGTCGACGCCAAGGGCAACCTCGCCGACTTCCTCGAGGTGGGCCGGCTGACCTTCGCCCCGCGGGCGGTGCAGGACGGGCTGCTGGCCATGGCGATGGACACCGAGCAGTCGCTCAAGGAGTACCTGAGCCTGCAGCTGCGGATCCCCCTCGTGGCCCGCATCGGCCCCCTCGCCCGGACCCTCGACTTCGTGGCCAACGCCGCCCCCGGCGTGAAGGAGATCCTCACCGTCGGGAAGCTGTGCTGGGAGGTGCGCGAGCGCCACTACGACCTGGTCGTGGTGGATGCTCCCGCCAGCGGCCACATCGTGGGCCAGCTCGCGGCCCCCCAGGGGATCAACGAGCTCGTGAAGGTGGGGATGGTGCGTGACCAGACACGCTGGATGCTCGACCTGCTCGAGGACCCGGCCACCACCGGCGCGGTGATCGTGGCCGCCCCCGAGGAGATGCCCGTCAACGAGACGATCGAGCTGGCCGGTCGGATCGAGCAGGAGACCACCGTCGATCTGGCCGCGATCGTGGTGAACCGGGTCCTGCCGGAGCTGTTCGGGCGGGCCGAGGAAGAGGTGTTCGAGCGCCTGCGTGTGGCGCCGGCGGTCGACCGTCTCGGCCTCGCCGTGGGCGGGGCGGTGACGCCGGTGCTCGACGCCGCCGAGCTGGCCGTCACCCTCCGGCGCACCCGCGCCGGCCACCTGGGCCGCCTCCGGGAGGCCCTCGATCCGGCGCTGCCCCTGTTGTACGTGCCCGAGCTGTTCACCCGCTCGCACGGCGTGCGCGCCACCCGGCAGGTGGCCGAGGCGCTGGGCGAGGAGCTGGGGTACTGATGGCCCGCCGCCGGGCCGCCGGTGCGGGTGCCGGTGCCGGTGCCGGTGCCGGTGCCGCCGGGTCGCTCGAGCAGCTCCTCGCGGCCAAGGAGGTCGTGATCAGCTGCGGCTCCGGTGGGGTCGGCAAGACCACCGCGGCGGCGGCCATGGCGGCCATGGCGGCCGTGCACCTGGGCGGGAAGGTGCTGGTGGTCACCGTCGACCCGGCCCGGCGGCTGGCCAACGCCCTCGGGCTCGAGGCCTTCGGCAACGTGGAGAGGCAGGTGCCGGCCGAAGCCTTCCGGGCTGCGGGCGTGGAGCCGCGTGGTGAGCTGTGGGCGGCCATGCTCGACACCAAGCAGAGCTGGGACGACCTCGTCGGCCGGCACGCCCCCGACGCCCCCACCCGCGACGCGATCCTGTCCAACCCGCTGTACCAGAACATCACGGGCCGCTTCGTCCAGAGCCACGACTACATCGCGATGGAGCGGCTGTACGAGATCCACACGTCGGGCACCTACGACCTGGTCGTGGTCGACACCCCGCCCACCCGCAACGCCCTCGACTTCCTCGAGGCCCCGCAACGGATGGCCGACTTCTTCGGCAGCCGCCTGCTCCGCTGGCTCACCGTGCCCTACCGCTCGCGCGTGATCACGTTCGCCTCCAGGCCCTTCTACACCGTCGCCGACCGGATCCTCGGCTCGCAGTTCCTGGAGGACATCGCCGAGTTCTTCACCCTGTTCCAGTCGATGTACGCCGGGTTCGTGACCCGCGCCGAGGCCGTGAGCCGCGTGCTGGCCGATCGCCGGACCACGTTCGTGGTGGTGAGCACCCTGGAGGCCGCGCCGCTGCGAGAGGCCGAGTTCTTCATGGACGCGCTGGGCGAGCGGGGTCTGCACCTCGGCGGGCTCGTGCTGAACAAGGTGCTCCCCGACCTGCTCCTCGACGCGGCCTCGACCGGCGTGGCCCAGCGCCTGGTGGCCGACCCCGCCGGGGTGGCCGCCGCGGTCGGCGCCGAGGCCGGGCCGCCCGACCAGGTGGCGAGGGTGCTGGCCGAGGTGGGGGAGAGCTTCCTCAAGTTCCAGGTCGTCGCCATGCGGGAGGCCGAACAGCGCGCCGAGCTGGCCCGCCAGCCCGACGTGGTGGTGAGCGTCCCCTACTTCGACCACGACATCTACGACCTGGCCGGGCTGCTCGAGCTGGGCGGTCGCCTCTGGTGACGGGCTGCGGTTGCGCGTACACTGAACGTGGTGACCAGGGCGTGACCGGGCAGCCGGTGACCTGGTCTCGGAGGCACGGATGGCAGCGTTGTGGCGCAAGCGAGCCCGGCCCGGGGCGCCGGCTCGGTCGTCCCCTCCGGCTGGCGCGCCGCGAGCCGTGTTCGGACTGCCCACACGATGCCCGCACTGCGCGACGCCCGGCTACCTCGACCGCATCGACCTGGTCGACGGGGTGATGTACCAGCACTGCCCCAGCTGCTCGTACCGGTGGCAGACCACCGAGGCCGAGCTGCTGTCCGGCGACCTCCCCGAGGCGCCGCCGGGCTGAGCGGCGCGGGGGCCAGGATCCGTTGCGGCCGGGTGGCCGCCGTAGCATGAGCGGGTGGCATCGCTCGCCGAGCTCTGCCGGCTGCACACCACGCTGAGCCGCGACGAGGTCGGTCACCTCCAGCGGCTGGTCGCCTCGTGGGGGCTCGTGGCCGACCTGTGCTTCTCCGATCTCCTCCTGTTCGCGCCCATGGCGAGCCGCCCCGGCGGGTTGGTCGTCCTGGGGCAGATCCGGCCGACGACCAGCCAGACGCTCTACCGGGCCGACCGGGTGGGCCAGGTGCTCCCGGCCGCGGCCCGGCCCCTGGTCGCCGAGGCCTGGCGCGACGCCCGGATCGTCGACGGCGTGCTGCGGCCGGCCACCGAGGAGGAGCCGGTCGAGGAGACGGCGATCCCGGTGTGCCGGCGGGGCAAGGTGCTCGGCGTGGTCACGCGCGACGTCGGCCGCCACGAGGTCCGTCAGCCGGGCGAGCTCGAGCGGGCCTACCTGGGTGTGTTCGCCCGCCTGGCCGACATGATCGCCGCCGGCGAGTTCCCCTTCGCCGACGACGTCGGTCCCAGCGAGCAGGCGCCCCGTGTGGGCGACGGGGTGTTCCTGCTCGACGCCGCCGGGCGGGTGGCGTACGCCTCGCCCAACGCGATGTCGGCCCTCCACCGCATGGGCGTGCACGCCAACGCCGCGGGCCAGCTGCTCGGCGAGCTCGGCGTCGACGACGGCGCCGTGCGGCGGGCGTTCGTGCTGGCCGCGCCGGTGACGGAGGAGCTGGAGGCCGGCCCCGAGGTCACGATGCTGGCGCGCTGCATCCCGCTGCTCCGCAACGGCCAGGTCACGGGCGGCGTCGTGCTCGTGCGGGACATCTCGGAGGTGCGTCGTCGTGACCGGATGCTGGTGTCGAAGGACGCCACGATCCGCGAGATCCACCACCGGGTGAAGAACAACCTGCAGACGATCTCGTCCCTCCTGCGCCTCCAGGTCAGGCGGTTGGCGTCGGCCGAGGCCAGGGCCGCGGTGGAGGAGTCGGTGCGGCGGATCCGGGCGATCGCCCTGGTGCACGAGACGCTCGCGCACGAGGCCGGCGACGATGTGGCCTTCCTCGAGATCGTCCGGCCGCTGGCCCGAATGGTCGAGGAGGGCCTGGCCTCACCGGAGCGCCCCGTGCGCATCCGCGTGGAGGGCGACGGCGGCAAGCTGCCGGCGGCGGTGGCCACCCCGCTGGCCGTCGTGATCACCGAGCTCCTGCAGAACACGGTGGAGCACGCCTACCCCGACGACGGCGACGGCTCGGGCGCACCCGCCGGCCGGGTGGTCGTCGAGCTGGCGAACGACGGCGCCCGGGTCACCGTCCGGGTGGTGGACGACGGCGCCGGGCTGCCGCCCGGGTTCACCCTCGACCGGGGCGCCGGTCTGGGGCTGACCATCGTGCGCACGCTCGTCGACAGCGAGCTGGGCGGGGAGATCGAGCTGCGACCGGGCCGCCCCACGGGGACCGTGGCGGAGGTGCGGGTGCCCCTGGGGGTGGTGTTGCCGGGAGCGGTCCCCTGACGTCCGCACCGGCAGCGGGGGCGCCGGGCGGGACGGTGCTAGGAGGCGCGGCGCTGGCGGGCCAGCCACGCCTTGCGAAGCTTGCGGCGCTCCTCCTCGGAGGTGCCACCCCAGATGCCGGAGTCCTGGTTCGTGGCCAGCGCGAACTCGAGGCACGACGACTGGGCGTCGCA
This sequence comes from Acidimicrobiales bacterium, assembly GCA_016716005.1. Lineage (NCBI taxonomy): Bacteria > Bacillati > Actinomycetota > Acidimicrobiia > Acidimicrobiales > Acidimicrobiales bacterium. Next base: position 1,454,375 of record JADJXE010000001.1, on the reverse strand, counting down.
CTCGCCGCACACGGCCTTGGCCGCAGCGATCTGCTCCAGTGCCGGCCCGGTGGTGCCGACCGGGAAGAACAGGTCGGGATCCGTGTCGCGACAAGCGGCGCTCTCCCGCCAGTCGGTCGGCTGCATGGACAGGACGAGACCAGGAGCCAGGGACACGCTGACCTCCACCCGAGCGGTTCGTGACCGATTCGTGACTGCGTTCACATGCGACCGCCGCACCAGTGGCGGGTCGCTGCGCAAGAGGCGAGGGTAAACCCATCTGATGCACATGACAAGGGCCTATCCGTCAGACATCCGTAACTGCGTCGTCACGACCGGTCCGGTGGTCCGACCCGGCACCGCGGGCCGCCGATGACCACCGTCATCGCCCACCGGGGTGCCTCGCGGGCGGCGCCGGAGAACACCCTGGAGGCCTTCCGCCTGGCCCGCCGCCAGGGCGCGGACATGGTGGAGCTCGACGTCCGGCGGACCGCCGACGGGGTGCTGGTGGTGCACCACGACGCGTGGCTCGCCGACGGCATCCCGATCGTGGCCGTGGCCGCGGCCGACCTGCCGCCCCGCGTCCCCGGTCTGGCCGACGCCCTGGCCGCCTGCGAGGGGATGGGGGTGAACATCGAGATCAAGAACCTGCCGGGCGAACCGGACTTCGACGACGGCGACGCCGTCGCCCTCGCCGTGGCCGCCGCCGTCACCGACCTCGGCCTGGCCGACCGGATCCTGGTGTCGTCGTTCAACCTCCGCACCGTCGACACCGTCCACGTGTCCGCGCCCGAGCTGGCCACCGCCTGGCTGCTGGTGAGCGTCCCCGACGTGGCCGAGACCGTCGAGCGCACGGCGCGCCACGGCCACCGGGCCCTCCACCCCCACGACGCGCTGGTCGACGCCGCCCTGGTCGATGCCTGCCACCGCGCCGGGCTCGCGGTGAACGTCTGGACCGTGGACGACCCCGAGCGGATCCGCGCCCTGGCGGCGATGGGCGTCGACGGGATCTGCACCAACGTGCCCGACGTCGCCCTCGCCGCCCTCGGCCGCACCTAGGAGCGCGCGTCCTGTGCACCGGAACGATCGGAATCCGACCGCCGGCGTGCACAGAACGCGAGACGGTCGTCAGCGGGGCGGGACGACCAGCGACAGCGCGTCGGGCTCGTGGTGCAGCTCGACCCGTTCGGTGTCCCCCAGGAAGTCGCCGTCGACCTGGTACGGGAAGGGGCCGTAGCCGTCGATCACCACGCGCCGCTGGTCGGGCGCGTAGACGACGTGGCGGCTGCGGCGGAGGTGCTCGCCCGAGGCCAGCGCCGAGGTCACGAGGCCGAGGAGCGGGACCACGGCGAGGGTGCGGAACACCACCATCGCCAGCGGCCGGTCCAGGGTGGCGTCGGGCGCCAGCTGCAGGGGTCGGTTGCCGAGGTAGGTGTACGGGTTGGAGTTCAGGCACAGCGCGAAGACGGCGTCGTCGACGATCCGGCCGTCGTCGAGGTGCACCGCGAAGCGCGGCCGGCGATGGTCGTAGTGGCGGAGCCAGGTGGTGATGGCCGACCAGACGAACAGCGGGTGACCCGCCCAGCGCTTGAACGTGTCGAGCCGCTCGACCTGCTCGACGACGGCGGCGTCGTAGCCGATGCCCACGTTGAAGCAGAAGTAGCGGCCGTTCACCGACCCCAGGCCGACGCGCCGGATCGACCGGCGGGCCAGGGCGTCGAGCAGCACGCCGGTGGCCTCGATCGGGTCGTTCGGGTAGCCGAGCGTGCGGGCGAACACGTTGGTGGAGCCGCCCGGCAGCGGCGCCAGCGCACAGCTCGTCCCGGCCAGGCCGTTGGCGGCCTCGTTGAGCGTGCCGTCGCCGCCCAGGGTGACGACCGCGTCGGCCCCCCGGCCGGCCGCGCCCCGTGCCAGGCGGGTCGCGTGGCCGCGCCGCGACGTCTCGGCGAGGGTCACGTCGTGGTCGGCGGCCAGCGCCTTCTGGATCACCACCCGCGTGCGGGCGGTGACCGACGAGGCCGAGGAGTTGACCAGCAGCAGGAGCTTCATCGGGGTGGGCCGGGAGAGCGGCGCGGCGCCGGGTTGGCCGCGGTCGCGCCCGGTGGACAACAATGCCACCCATGAACGTGGTCGTATGCGTGAAGCAGATCCCTGATCCGGCCGTCCCGGGCGAACTGGATCCCGCGACCAGCACGCTGAAGCGTGAAGGCAAGCTCATCCTCGACGAGTCCGACTCGTACGGCGTCGAGATGGCTCTGCAGCTGGTCGATGCCGCTGGGGGCGGTGAGGTGGCGCTGGTGTCGATGGCGCCGAACAGCGAGACGTCGGGTCTGCGCACGGCGCTGGCCATGGGCGCAGCCCGTGCCGTGCTCGTGAGCGACCCTGTCCTCGCCGGCTCGGACGCCCTCGGGACCGCCAAGGTGCTGGCCAAGGCGGTGGAGCGGGCGGGCCTGCCCGACCTCGTGCTGGCGGCCACCGAGTCGAGCGACGGCTACACCGGCACCACGCCGGAGCAGCTGGCCGCCCTGCTCGGCCTGCCCTCGATCACCTTCGCCAAGAAGGTCGAGGTGGCCGACGGCAAGGTGCGGGTGGAGCGCCAGACCGAGGCCGGCTACGACGAGGTCGAGTGCGCGCTGCCGGCACTCGTCACCGTGACGGCCGGCGTGGTCGAGCCCCGCTACCCCTCCTTCAAGGGGATCATGGCGGCCAAGTCGAAGCCCGTCGACGAGGTGGCCGTGGCCGACCTCGGCCTCGACGCCGCGAGCGTGGGCCAGGCCGGCGCCCGCCAGGAGATCGTGTCCGTCGCCGCCGCCGAGGCCCGGCAGGCCGGCGAGATCATCGAGGACGACGGCGAGGCCTACCTCAAGGTCGTCGCCTTCCTCGAGCAGCTCAAGGTCATCTGAGGAGGCCGACCGCATGTCCGTGTCCACCATCTGGGTCTACGCCGAGTCGGCCGACGGGGCGCCGACCTCGTCCACCCTCGAGCTGCTCACCAAGGCGCGCAGCCTGGGCGGCACCGTGGAGGCCTTCACCACCGCGGCCGACGCCGCCGCCATCGCGCCGGCGCTCGGCGCCCACGGCGCCACCAAGGTGTACGCCGCCGGTCCCCTCGGCGACGTCCTGCCGGGCGCCCCGGCAGCGGCCGCCATCGCCGCGCTGGTCGAGGCCGGCAACGGCCCCGACCTGCTGCTGTTCGCCACCTCCTACGAGGGCCGTGACACCATGGCCCGACTCTCGGCGGCGCTCGACCGCCCGGTGCTGACCAACAACGTCGAGGTGGCCCTCGACGGCGACTCGGTGGCCGTCACCACGCCCATCTTCGGCGGCAACACCCTCGTCACCACCCGGTTCACCGGCCCCGGGCCCTACCTGGCGTCGTTCCGGCCCAAGTCGTTCGCGGCCGAGGAGTCCGGGGGCGGGGCACCCGAGGTGGTGACGGTGGCCGTGCCCGACACCGGCGCGGCCGGCGCGACCACGGTGCTCGCCCGTCACGTCGAGGAGCGCAGCGGCCCCAAGCTCGACGAGGCCGCCGTGGTCGTGTCGGGCGGCCGAGGCCTCGGCGAGGCCGGCAAGTTCGACCTGGTGGAGCAGCTGGCCACGCTGCTCAAGGGCGCGCCCGGCGCGTCGCGGGCCATCGTCGATGCCGGCTGGGTGCCCTACGCCTACCAGGTGGGCCAGACCGGCAAGGTCGTGAAGCCCAACGTGTACATCGCCGCCGGGATCTCCGGCGCCACCCAGCACATGGTGGGGATGAAGGGCTCGAAGAACATCATCGCCATCAACAAGGACGCCGAGGCACCCATCTTCTCGGTGGCCGACCTCGGCATCGTGGGCGACGTGCACAAGGTGCTGCCCAAGCTGATCGAGGCGCTGCAGGCCAAGGGCTGAGACCCGTCCCGATGACGCGGCGCGGGGCGCCCGGGTCCACCGCCCGGGCGCCCCGCCGCGCGTCGTGCCGTCGGGCACGAGCACCGTCTCCCGGCCGCTGCGCCGGTGTGCCGGGCGCGTTCGGGCGCGGGCGGGGGTGACGGGACGGGTGCGCTCGCCTCGCGTGCCCACATGGACCAACTGGGCCCGGACGCAGGTGGCCGCGCCCCAGCGGCTCGATCGGCCGGCGAGCGAGGACGAGCTGGTGGCGCTGGTCCGTGCGGCTGCGGCCGTGGGCCAGCGGGTGAAGGTGGTGGGCTCGGGGCACTCGTTCACCGACATCGCCGTGACCGACGGGCGGCTCGTGCGACTCGACGCCTACGACCGGGTGCTGCGCACCGACCCGGCCCGCGGCACGGTGACGGTGCAGGCGGGCATCCCGCTGTGGCGCCTCAACGAGGAGCTCGACGCCCGGGGCCTGGCCCTGCCCAACCTGGGCGACGTGGCCTACCAGACCGTCGCCGGCGCCATCGCCACCGGCACCCATGGCACGGGGTCCCGGCTCGGGGGCCTGGCCACCTTCGTCACCGCCCTGCGCCTGGTGACCGGGGACGGGTCGACGATCGACTGCTCGGCCGACGAGGAGGGCGAGGTGTTCCACGCCGCCCGGGTCGGCCTCGGTGCGCTCGGCGCCGTGTCGACCGTGACGCTGCAGTGCGTGCCCGCGTTCCGCCTGCACGCGGTGGAGCGGCCCGAGCGGCTCGACCGCGTGCTCGCCGACCTCGACGCGGACGTCGACGGCAACGACCACGTCGAGCTCTACTGGGTTCCGCACACCCGCTGGGCCCTCACCAAGCGCAACAACCGCACCGACGCGCCCCCCTCGCCCCGCTCGGCGTGGCGCGAGTGGCGTGACGACGTGCTGTACCAGAACCTGCTGTTCGGGGCCGCGTGCCGGGCCGGCAGGATCCGCCCGTCGTGGATCCCGAGCCTCGTGCGGCGGGTGCCGTCGACCCGCACCGACCTCGTCGACGCCAGCCACCGGGTGTTCACCAGCCCGCGTCTCGTGCGGTTCGTCGAGATGGAGTACGCCATCCCCCGCGCGGCCGCAGCCGAGGCCCTGCGGCGCGTGGTCGACCTGGTCGAGACCACCGGGCTGTTGCTCAGCTTCCCCGTGGAGGTGCGCTTCACAGCCGCCGACGACATCCCGCTGTCGATGGCCCACGGCCGCGACACCTGCTTCATCGCGGTGCACGTCGACCGGGGCACGCCCTACCAGCAGTACTTCGAGGGCGTGGAGCAGATCATGGACGGCTATGGCGGCCGGCCCCACTGGGGCAAGGTGCACTTCCAGACGGCGGCCACCCTCGCGCCCAGGTACCCCGAGTGGGAGGCCTTCCAGGCCGTGCGGCGCCGCCTCGACCCGGCCGGGGTGTTCGCCAACCGCCACCTCGACCGGGTGCTCGGCCCCGTCGACCAGCGGGGCTAGGGCGCCCCGGCGTCGCCACCCGGGCCGGCGTCAGCCGCCTCAGGCGGCGTCGACCGCGGCGATGGCCCACGCCAGGCCGTGGGCGGGGTCGTCGACGGCGAGGCGGAGCTCCCACCCGGTGGCGGGCTCGGCCGCGTCCCAGGCCCACCAGCGCAGCTCGGCGGCGGCCCGGCCCAGCTCGTCGGGTGGCACGGGCCACTCGTCGAGCAGCCCGGCCAGCGCGGCCAGCGCCCACCAGGCGTCGAACCGCCCGCGGGCCGCGCCGCGCCGGCGGCCGTGGGCCCCGCCGCTGGCTCCCGCCCAGGCCAGCCCGGCCAGCGCGTCGGCCGCCGTGATCGCTGCGGCCCGGGCCCGGGGCGGGCCCAGCGCCGCCACCGCCGCGAGCGCATCGCCCTCGACGGCCACGACCTCGGCCCGGCCGTTCGACTCCGCGGTCCAGGCGCGGACCACCTCCAGCAGGGCGTGGGTCGCGTCGGGATCGTCGGCGGGTCGGCCCGGCCGGGGCAGCGCGACCGGGCTCGTCGGCGGCCGCTCGGGTGCGGGGAAGTCGGCGGTGTCGGCCCGGTAGACGGCGGTGGGGTACGCGGGCTCCCACGGTTGGAGGCGCAGGGGCAGCTCGAGCACCCGGGGGTCGACGCGGTCGTCGCCGGTCAGGTCCTCGCCCCGCACCACCCGCTCGTGGGCGGTCAGGGCCGCGAGCGGGCCCGGAGACAGGTGCGGGGCCAGCTCGGCCCACCGGTGGGTGCTCGCGGCCACCTCCGGGAGGGGGCCGAGCGCGAAGCGGCCGGTGCCCTCCACGAGCACCGAGGCCGCCCAGGGCCCGGGGGCGTCGAGGGCGAGGCGGTACTCGGCGAGCGATGCCGCCGGCCACAGCTGCTTGCCCCGCTCGAGGGCGCGGCGGCACCGGCCGCGCAGCTCGACCAGCGCGTCCCAGTCGCGGCGCTCGCAGAGGCGGTCGACCCACCGGACGAGCTCGTCGAGGTCGCCCTGCTCGACCGCCCGCTCGAGCGGCGATCGCTCCATCACGTCACACGAGCGGCCACGGGTAGCGCCTCCCGGTGGTGTCGATCGGGAACACCCCTTGGCGCAGCACCGCGGCGGCCCGGCGGACGACCATCTCGCACTCGTCGTCGTCGAGGAGCCCACCCAGGGCCGGAGGCGGCCCGCACTCGACCAGCCGGGTGAGGTCGTCGAGGAGCTCGGCCGGCACCTCCTCGCCGCCGAACTCCCAGATCACGGTCCGCAGCTTGGGCTCGGTCGAGAAGCACAGGCCGTTGTCGATCGCCCACACCCGCCCGTCGGTGCCCAGCAGGCAGTGGCCGCTCTTGCGATCGGTGTTGTTCATGAGGAGGTCGAAGACGCAGATCCGGCGCAGCTGCGGATGGAGGCCATCGTCCTCGTAGAGCGTGAAGTAGTGCTGCTCGAAGTCGGCGTCGACGAAGAGCTGCACCGAACCCTCGCCGAGGGTGCCGTCGCGCACCACCGTGGGAGGGACGATCCCCCACCCGAGCGCGACCGACAGCTCGAAGGCGGCGGCTTCGCGCCGGTGCAGGCCCGGCGGGAAGTCCCACAGCGGCCGCTCGCCCCGCACCGGCTTGTACACCGCCCGCGTCGTGGCGTCGCCGAGCCGCAGGTCGACCAGGAAGGTGGCGTTGGAGCTCCAGGGCATGCGGCCGACCACGTCCATGTCGCCCTCGGCGAGCAGGCCGAGGGGGTCGGGCTCAGCCGGCACCGACCGCTCCGTCAGTGCACCCCGTGGCCGTTGGTGCGGGGGCACACGTGGCCCTCGGGGTCCAGGGGCCGGCCGCACAGCCGGCAGGGCGGGCGGCCCCCGGCCACGGCCTCGCGGGCCCGGCGGACGAACATCGCCACCTGCGGATACGTGAGCCGGAACCGGGCCGACGCACCCTCCTCGCCGGCCTCGGCGTCGACCAGCTCCTCGGCCACCACCAGGATGCGCGCCTCGTCGGCCTCGACGGCGACGGCCAGCGAGCCCACCGCCCACTCGGCCACCACCGGCTCCTCGAGCCCGGGCGCGCTCTGCGAGGCCGCCGGTGGCGACGGCAGGTCGTCGAGGACCTGCTCGAGGTAGTCGGCCAGCGCCGTCACCTGGAGCTTCTCCACCTTGAGCGACACCAGGCCCCCCGGACCGCGGACCTGCAGGAAGAACGCCCGCTGGCCGGGCGGGCCGATCGAGCCGGTGGTGAACCGCTCGACCTCGGGCAGCTCGAAGGAGGCGCTCACGACGGCCGCAGGCCCTGCAGCCCGTCGGGCGGCGTGTTCACCGCCAGGACCACCGGCCCCTCGCCTCCGTACATCACCGAGGTCACCGAGCAGGGGCCCACCACCAGGCGCTGGAACAGATCGAGGTGGACGCCGAGGGCGTGGGCCACGGCCGCCTTGATCGGGTCGGCGTGGGACACCGCGACCACCACGCCGCCGGGATGGGCGTGGGTGATCCGGTCGACGGCGTCGACCATGCGCTGCTGCATCTCGGCGAACGACTCGCCGCCGGGGAAGCGGAAGCCGCTCGGGTAGTGGAGCACGGTGCGCCACTCCCTGAGCCGGCGCAGCACCTTGAGCTCCTGGCCGGTCCAGTCGCCGAAGTCGCACTCGACCAGGCCGCGCAGCACGTGCTGCTTCAGGCCCCGTGCCGCTGCGATCGGGGCCGCGGTCTCCCGGGTTCGCTCCATGGGCGAGGTGTACACGGCGTCGACGCGCGGCAGCGAGGCCAGCGACCGGGCGACGGCGTCGGCCTGGGCCTTTCCGGTGTCGGACAGGTGGAGGCCGGGCGCACGTCCCGGGAGGACCTTGCCGGTGCTGGGCGTCTGACCGTGCCGGACGAAGATCACGGTGGTGGGGCGCGTGGTCGAGGAGGAGGCAGCCATCGGTCGCCCGTGAACCTAGCGTCCCCACGGTGGATTCCCTCGAACGGCTACGCGGCGACGTCGTCGCCTGCCGCGCCTGCCCGCGGCTGGTCGCCTGGCGGGAGCGGGTCGCGGCCGAGCGGCGTGCCGCCTTCCGAACCTGCGAGTACTGGGGGCGGCCAGTGCCGGGCTTCGGCGACCCGCACGCTCGGGTGCTGCTCGTGGGCCTGGCGCCGGCGGCGCACGGGGCCAACCGCACCGGGCGCATGTTCACCGGCGACCGCTCGGGCGACTGGCTGTACCGGTCGCTCCACCGGGTGGGCCTGGCCACGTCGGCCACCAGCACGGGGCGAGACGACGGCCTGGAGCTCCGCGGCGCCTATGTCACCGCCGCGGTGCGCTGCGCACCACCCGCCAACGCGCCCACCCCGGCCGAGCGGCGGGCGTGCCTGGGCTTCCTGGAGCGGGAGCGGTCGCTGCTCCCCGACGTGCGGGTGGTGGTGTGCCTCGGTCAGCTCGCCTACGCCACCGTGGCCGCGCTCCTGATCGTGCGGCCCCGACCCCGGCCCCTACCCCGGTTCGGGCACGGGGTCGAGGCGGTCGCGCCGGACGGCGTGGTGGTGCTCTGCTCGTACCACCCGAGCCAGCAGAACACCTTCACCGGACGGCTCACCGAACCCATGCTCGACGCCGTGATGGCCCGGGCCGTCGAGCTCGCCGGGCCGGGGGTCCCGTGGCCGTGACCGCCGACCGCGACGCCACGGTCGTGGAGGCGGCCCGGCAGGTGGCCGCCGAGGTGCTGGCCCCGGCGGCGGAGTCGACCGACCGGGCCGCCGTCGTCCCCCGGGCCAACCTCCGGGCGCTGGCCGACGCCGGGCTGTTCGGGCTGCAGGGACCGCCCGAGCTGGGCGGGGTGCGCCCCGCCACCTTCCGCCAGGTGGCCGAGGTGCTCGGTGGTGCCTGCGGGGTCACCACCTTCGTGTGGCTGCAGCACCACTCGCCCGTCGGCCTGCTCGGCCGGACCGCCAACGCCGCGCTGCGCGACCGCTGGCTGGGGTCGCTGTGCGCCGGCGACGCGATCGGCGGGACGGCCTTCGCGTTCCTGCGCCGGCCGGGCCCGCCCCTGCTGCGGGCCGATCCGGACGGCGCCGGCTGGCGCCTCACCGGCGTGGCCCCCTGGGCGACGGGCTGGGGGCTCGCGGCGGTGTTCGCGGTGGCGGCCGGCACCCCCGACGGGCGCGTGGTGTGGGCGCTGGTGCCGGCCCGACCCGGGCCGGGCCTGGAGGCCGGGCCACCCCTCGCCCTGGCGGTGATGCAGGCCACGGCAACGGTGGCGCTGCGGTTCGACGACCTCTCGGTGGGTGACGACCAGGTGGCGGCGGTCGTGCCGGTCGAGTCGTGGCGGGTCCTCGACGAGCGCAGGGCGGCCCAGCTCCAGCCGCCGGTCCTCGGCCTCGCCGACGCGTGCGTGCGGCGGCTCGCCCCGCTCCGCCCGGAGCACGCCGAAGCGCTGGCGCTGGAGCTGGGCGCCGTGCGGCGGGCGGCTGCCGCCCTGGCGTCCGCGGTCGACGCGGGCGGCTCGCCCCCGGTGCCCGTGGCGGAGCTGGCCGCGCTCCGGGCCCGGGGCCTGGCGCTGGCCCAGCGGGCCGCCCTCGCCCACCTGGCCGCGGTCGGCGGCGCCGGCATCTCGAGCGACCACCCGGCCCAGCGGCTCGTGCGTGAGGCGGCGTTCTGGGTGGTGCAGGCCCAGGACGAGGCCGGCCGGGTCGCGACCCTCGACGTGCTGGCCCACCCCGAGGGGTCCCGCGGGCCCGCAAAGAAGAATTGACGTTCCGGAGTTTGGACTCGTACGATCGTGGCGTGGGACGCAGGCGATGGGCGATCTGGGTGCTGGGGGCGGCGCTGGTCGGAGCGGCCGCCGCGGCTGTGGTGGTCTTCTCGGCGGGAGCGGCCACGCTCTCCGCCGGCGTGGTCCGGCTGGGCGACACCAGCTTCACCGTGGGGCTGCGCCTCGACCGGGTCTCGGTGCTCCTGGTGGCGCTGGTGGCCGGTGTCGGTGCGCTGGTCGCGTCGTTCGCCGACCGCTACCTCGACCGCGCCCGTGGGGCCGGCCGGTTCCGGGTCCTCCTCGTCGCCACCGCCGCCGCCCTCGGGCTGACGGCGGCGGGCGCCAGCCTCCCCGTGATCGCGGTGGGCTGGACGGCCGCCGGTCTCGGCCTGGCCGGGCTGATCGGCACCGCGGGCGACGCTGCCGGAGGGGCCGCCCGGTCGGTGCGGCGCCGGTTGCTCGTCGGCGACGCCTTCGTGTGGGCCGGGGTGGTCGCGGCCGCCGTCGTCCTGGCCGACCTCGACCGCACCGCGCTCGGTGCCGGTGCGGCGTCGGCCAGCGCCGGAGGGCTCGCCGTGGTTGCGGTGCTGCTGGCCATCGGCGGATCGGCCCGCTCGGCCCTCGTGCCCTTCCATCGGTGGCTGCCGGAGACCACCGCCGCCCCCACGCCGGTGTCGGCGCAGCTGCACGCCGGCCTGGTGAACGGGCTGGGGCTGCTCGGCCTGCTGGCCTGGCCGGTGTTCGCAGAGTCCCCCGCCGGGCTCGGCGTGCTGCTCGGGCTGGGCACGCTGACCGCCGTCGTCGGCATGGCGCAGATGCGGGCGCGCGCCGACGTGAAGGGTCGGCTGGTGGCGTCGACCTCGGCGCAGATGGGGTACATGGGGGTCCAGCTGGGGCTGGGCGCGCCCGGTGCCGCGCTGTTCCACCTGATCGGACACGGCCTGTTCAAGGCCACGCTGTTCCTCGGATCGGGCAGCGCCGTGGTGGCCTCGCCCGACGGGCCCGCTCACGCTCCGGGGCCGCCCCGCCGGCCGGGGCGGGTCGCGGCGGAGGCGGCGGCCGCGCTGGTCGCGGTGGGCGCCGTGCTCGCCGCGGTGTGGGCCACCGGGATCGTGCCCTACGAGGGGCCGCCGGCCATCGTGCTGTTCGCTGCGGCCGGGCTGACGGGTGTGGTGGCCCTGCTCGCCCTGGCGGGTCGCGGGCTGCGGTCCGGCCAGGTGGCCGGCCTCTCGGCCGGCGTGCTCGGTGCCCTGGCCGCGTACCTCGTCGGGGCCGGCGTCGTCGATCGCGCCGTCCACGAGGTGCTGCTGCCCGACGTGACGTGGTCCGCCGCCGGGGGGGCCCTGGCCACCACGGTGGTGCTGGTCTCCGGGGTGGCCGGCCTGCTGGCCGACTCGGCCGTGCGCCGCGGTCGCCTGCCGAGGCTCTACGCCTGGGCCGCTCGATCGGGGCTCCCGCCGCGCCTCGGCCGGCCTCGCGTGGTCGGGGTGGTGGAGGCGGCCGCCGCGCCCCCCGTCGGCTCCGCCCCGCGAGCCGAGGTTCGGGTGGCCGTGGAGGAGGCGTCCCGGGTGGTCGGTCCCTCGTGGCCGCTCACCGACTTCGTGGCCTCGAACCCCCTGGCCGGCCTGGAGCACCTGCCCTTCGCCGAGGCGGCGGCCGCAGCCGGCGCGGCCCGCGGGTCGAACGGCTTCCAGCCCCTCCCCACCTACCGGTCACTGCGCGCTGAGGGGCGGATCGCCGACGCGGCGATCGAGCACGCCCTCGACCGGAAGGTCCCGAGCGTCCCCGACCCGGTCGTGGTCGGGGGGGTGCGGTGCGACCGGCGCTCCTTCGAGCGGACCGTGCTCCTCGGCGGGCCACCCGACGAGGCCCTGCTCGACGCTGCCCGCGTCGTGCTCACTCGGCCCGGTGTCGACGTCGGCGCCCCGACCGTGGCCACCCGCGGAGAGCGGCTCGACGCCACGCTCGGCACCCGGATCGTGGAGGCCGTGAACGCCGAGACGGCGCTGTGGTGCGCGATCTGGGCCGACGCCGGCACGGCCGGCTGGCCCATGCCCGGCCGGGAGCTCGGCCTGTGGGCGGCCTGGCGGCGGGTCGCGGCGGGGCCCGGCGGCGACCGGGCCCTGGGGGCGCGAGGCTTCTCGGCCTCGGTCTCCCTCCTGCCGGCGCGGGCCGACGAGGCCCTCGTGGTGCTGCTCGACCGGCTGGGCGTCGCCTCCCCCGACCGGGTCCCGTACCTGTCGCGGTCGCTCGGACAGCTCCCCGGCTGGGCCTCGCACCTGGCCTGGCGGGCCGGCGGCCGGGCCGGGGAGACCGCGACCGACGACGTGGTCGACCTGCTCGCGATCCGCCTCGCGTACGAGGCCGCCCTGGTGTCGGCCGCGGCCTCCACGGGCTCGCAGCACTGGCCGGCGACGGTGGCCGATCCGTCGGAGGCGGCCGTGCGGGGCGTGGCCGCCGCAGCCGCGGCCCTGGGGCTCCGGCCGCACCGGGTGCTGGCGCTCGACGACGAGGCCGCGGCCGCACTGGTCGCCGCCTGGGCCTCGTTCCCGGAGCCGTCCCAGGCCGACGTGTGGCAGCTGGCGTACGAGGAGGACTACCGGGCCGGCCTGCTCGACAGCATCGCCTCGCAGGCCACCTTGCCCGGCGTCGCGGTGACCCCCGAGCGGCCCGCCGCGCAGGCGGTGTTCTGCATCGACGTGCGCGCCGAGCGGTTGCGGCGCCACCTGGAGGACTGTGGTCCCTACGAGACCCTCGGGTTCGCCGGCTTCTTCGGCGTGCCGTTCTCCTACCTCCCGCTCGGTGGGGACCACCCGACGCCGCAGTGCCCGGTGCTCCTCCGACCCCGCAACCAGGTCGCGGAGGTGCCCGCGCCGGGGGCCGGCTCGGCGGCGGCCTCGGCGCTCGACCGCCGTCGGGCTCGGGTCGGCGCGGCCGGGGCGGGCCACGCCGCCGAGGAGCGGCCGTTCGCGGCGTTCGCCCTGGCCGAGGCCGCCGGGTGGCCGCTGGCCGTGGTGGCGGCCGCCCGAACGGTCGCACCCAGCTGGGCGGTGGGCGCGCGGCGGCGTCGGCAGGCCGCGTCGTGCCCCGACACCCGCCTCGCCCTCGAACCCGTGGCCGACGGCCACGGGTTCACCGTCGACGAGCGGGTCTTCCTGGCCGAGGCCGGTCTCCTGGCCATGGGCCTGGTGCGCGGGTTCGCCCGGCTGGTGCTGCTGTGCGGCCACGGCGCGTCGACCGAGAACAACCCCTACGCCACGGCCTACGCCTGCGGGGCCTGCGGGGGCCACGACGGTGCCCCGAACGCCCGGGCGCTCGCCGCGATCCTGAACGACCCCGTGGTCCGCGAGCGCCTGCGCGAGCGCGGCATCGACGTCCCCGGCGACACGCTGTTCGTGGCCGCCGTGCACGACACGACCCGCGACGAGGTGGCGATCCTCGACGCCACCGCCGTGCCGGCGAGCCACCGCGGCGATCTGGCGCAGCTCGAGGCCGACCTCGACCGGGCGACCGCGGACACGGCGGTGGAGCGGTGGTCCCGCCTCCCCGGGGCGCAGCGCCCCGGCCCGCTCGACGTCGCCCGGTCCCGGGCCCTGGCCCGGCACCGGGCCGCCGACTGGGCCCAGGTGCGCCCGGAGTGGGGTCTGGCCGGCAACGCCGCCTTCGTGGTGGGTCCGCGGCACCTCACCCGCGGCCTCGACCTGGACGGCCGCGTGTTCCTGCACTCGTACCGGGTCGAGCACGATCCCGACGGTGCGGCCCTCGAGGTGATCCTCACGGCGCCGCTCGTGGTGGCCGAGTGGATCAACACCCAGTACTACTTCTCCACGGTCGACCCCGACCGTCTGGGAGCGGGTGACAAGGCCGTGCACAACGTGGTGTCGGGCTTCGGCGTGCTCATCGGGCCGCGTGGCGACCTGGCCGCCGGGCTCCCGCTGCAGTCGCTGTTCGACGAGGACGGCCGGGCCGTCCACGAGCCCCGGCGCCTGCTCGCCGTGGTGCACGCCCCCCACCAGCTGGTGCTCCGCATCATCGAGCGGAATCCGCTCCTGCAGCGGCTCGTCGGCAACGGATGGGTGGCCCTGGCTACCGTCGACCCCGACACCGGCCGCGTGCGGCGGTGCGAGTCGAGCGACCTGTCGATCCCCCAACTTGTCGAGGTGCGGGCATGAACATCTCCGGGCTCACCAGCATGGTCAAGATCGAGGTCGTCGTCGACGCCGCCGACGCGGGGTTCGTCGAGAACCTGATGCGGGCCGAGGGCGCCACGGGCTGGACCGCCGTGAACGGGCTGTCGGGCTTCGGCCACGGCGGCCGGCGAGAGGGCCGGCTGCTGTTCAACGAGACGGGCGGGCAGAGCATGCTCATCGTCGTGCTGCCCGAAGACCGCGTCGAGGGCCTGATCGCCGGCCTGCGGGCGTTCCTCGTCGGCCACGCGGGCGTGATGTTCGTGTCGGAGACCCTGGTGAGCCGGCCCGAGTACTTCGTCGTCGCGCCGGTGGAGCCCCCGGCTCGCTGACGGGGCCGACGGCTCAGCCGAACAGCACGGCCAGCTCCCCGCCGGCGTAGAGCAGCGCGATCAGCCCGAGGAAGCCGGCCACCGCGAGCCGGAGCCGCTGGTCGGCCGCCCGGACGGCGAGCGCCGCCCCCAACCGCGCCCCCGGGATCACCCCCACCGCCAGCAGCAGGGCGAAGCGCCAGTCGATGTTGCCCAGGGCGGCGTGGGTGATCGTGCCGGGGACGGCGAAGATCCCGACGCACACCAGCGAGGTGGCGATGGCCGCCTTCAGGGGCATCCCGGCCAGCTGGTTGAACCCCGGCACCATCACCACGCCCCCACCGATGCCGAGCAGGCCCGACAGCAGGCCCGCCACCACGCCCACCGCGGCGTAGCGGCCCGGTGCGTCGTGCACCGCCGGCGGGCCGGCGGGCGGTCCGCCGGCGCGGGCGTGGACCGCGGCCTGGCGGCCCATCCGGAACGCGGTGTAGCCGAGGAGCAGGGCGGTGAGCACCATCAGCCAGTGACCCTCGCCCGGGATCACGGGGGAGAGCAGCGCGCCGCCCACGGCCGCGGCGATGCCGGTCGGAGCCGTCCAGGCCACCGCCTTCCAGGCGATGAGGCCCTCGGGGCGGTAGCGGATCGTGCCGCTGACCGAGCTCGGGATGATCGACGGCAGCGTGGTGCCGATGGCGACGAGCGCCGACGCGCCCAGGAGCCGGATGCCGGGGGTGGAGATGACCGCGCCACCCACCCCGAACGCGCCCGACAGCACGCCGGTGGCCACGCCCAGCAGGACCGTCAGCACGTCGGCGAGCGGGCCGGGATCCACGGGGCGGGGAGCCTAGAGGACGCCCCGACGCCCCCACGGGCCGCTCCTTGCTACCGTCGGCGCCGGTCGGGGGCGTCCGCAGCGAGCGCCGTCCCCTGGGGCCAGGGCCCGATGGCCGGGAAGAGGGGGAGCTCGACGTGATGAGGATCCGCACGATGATCGTCGCCGCTGGCGTCGCCGCCGTCGCCCTGGTGGGGTGCGGTGGCGATGACGGGCCCGGCAACGAGGCGGAGGCCCGCGATCAGCTGCAGCAGCAGCTCGAGGAAGGCGGTGTCCCCGCCGAGCAGGCCCAGTGCATCATCGACGAGCTCTTCGACAACTACTCCTTCGACGAGCTCGACAACCTCGACCTGGAGAGCGGCGAGCAGCTCCCCGAGCAGCTGCAGAGCGACATCGTCGACTACACGGTGGCCTGCGTGGGCGGAGCCGTCGGCACCGACACCACCAGCGGCTGAGCCTTCTCGCCGTCCCCAGCCCCGCCGACTAGCGTCGACACGACGTCGGGACGGTGCGGCCGAGGGGGACGGTATGACGGAGCAGACCGATGCGATCCGGCGGCGCCTGGCGGCGGCGCCCCCCCTGCGGCTGCTCGCGCTGGAGCAGCGGGTCGTGTACGAGCTGGGGGCCTTCGTGGCGGCCTCGCCGGTGCTGCGCCTGGTCGGCCGGGGTGACCGCCATCCGGTCCTGATCCTTCCGGGCTTCACCGCCGGCGACGGCTCGACCCTGCCCCTGCGCTGGTTCCTCCGCGGCCAGGGCTACTGGACCCACGGGTGGGGCCTCGGCCGCAACATCGGTCCGACCCGGTGGGTGCTGGCCGGCATCCGGGCCCGCCTCGAGGAGCTCCACGAGCGCCACGGGCGCCCGATCTCGCTGATCGGCTGGAGCCTCGGCGGCATCTACGCGCGCGAGCTGGCCCGCGAGTACCCCGACGCGGTGCGCCAGGTGATCACCCTGGGCAGCCCCTTTCGCGTGCAGGACGGCGACCGCACCAACGCCTCGGCGCTGTTCGAGCGCAACGCCGACCGCTACCCGCCCGAGGTGCTCGACGGCCTGATCGTGCCCGAGCACGAGAAGGTGCCGCTCACCGTGCCGGCCACCGCGATCTACACCCGCACCGACGGCATCGTGAAGTGGTGGCTGTGCCTCGAGAGCGAGGGCCCGCTGCGCGAGAGCATCGAGGTGCGCGGCAGCCACACCGGTCTCGGGTTCAACCCGGCCGTGCTCGGGGCCATCGCCGACCGGCTGGCCCAGCCGGAGGGCCACTGGAAGCCCTTCCGGCCGGCCCCGGGGGCGCGCTACTGGTACCCCAGGCCGGTGGCGTTCCGGGCCGCCTAGGGCGGCGAGGCCCGACCGCTCACCCGGGGCCGGGCTTCGCCGCCGCGGGTGGCTGCACCCCGGGGGAGGCCACGGCGAACTCGGGCCAGCGCTTGCGGCTCTTGGCCGCCAGCTTGCGCATCAGGGCGATCGCGCCGGGGTCGTCGTCGCCCGGGCGGACCTCGATCGCGCCGTCGGCCACGAGGCCGTCCATGATCTCCCGCCCGAGGTCGGTGCGGACCACGGTGAGGGTCCAGTCGTTGAACGCCCCGATGCCGCCGGTGGAGATGTCGGCGTGCTCGGCCGCGAAGTCGGGGCAGTGGTTGCAGCCCTCACGGGTCCAGGCGTGGCACTCCTTCAGCGGGATCTCGTGGTAGTCGCCGTTGCGCATCCAGATCTGGAAGACGCCCTTGATGTTCATCTTCACCATGTCCTGCTTCTTCAGGCCGTAGCGGGCCTCGAAGAGCTCGTCGAAGATGGCGTCGTCGAACGTCTTGGAGCACAGCAGGCCGATGTTCAGGGCGAACTTGCGCCCCACCTTGCCCACCTTGCGCGCCTTCATGACGGGCAGCGACGAGGTCTGGCAGCTCATGCCCACCAGGGCGATCTTCTCCGCGCCAGCCTCGACGGCCTCGTCGTAGGCGAGGGTGTTGGCCGAGTAGGTGTAGCGGCTCCCGGCGGCGGCCAAGACCTCCGCGGGGGTGCGGGCCACGCCCGGCCTGGCCTTCCAGGTGGTGCCGTCGCCCTCCAGGTACGACACCAGGGCGGCGTCGATGAGCCCCTTCTCGAGGGCCCAGACGAGGATGGCCGAGACCAGACCGCCGTCCTGGCCGGCCTCGTGGACCGCCTGGTCGACCGCCCGGGCCAGCACGATGTCCTTGGCGACGCCCGCCACCTCGTCGTCGGTGCGGGGCCGGCCGAACAGGAACTCGTCGGCCTCGGGCTCCCATGCCCGAAAGCGGGGGCAGGCGCGGGTGCAGCTGGTGCAGCCCTTCAGGCCGTGGACGCAGTCGTCGGGGCCGAGCTCGTCCTCGAGGTGGAAGGGGCGGTAGCCCCCCGACGCGTGGTCGTACCCGATCACGTCGTGCGGGCACGCGATGACGCAGCCGGCGCAACCGGTGCACAGGCCGGTGGTGACGACCTCCGCGTACAGCTCCTTCCACTGGTTGGTCCAGCGTTCCCTCTTGGCCGGTGCCGGCTGCTCGGTGATCGCCATGGCGCGCATCGTAGATGGGCCCGCAGCGCCGGGTGCCGGCCCTCGCGCCGCGGCCCGGCACCGACTCGCACCTCCCTTGACCGCTCGGTCAAGATACGCCCATGGATCTCACGTACCCGCCGGAGGCCGAGGCGTTCCGCATCGAGGTGCGGGCATGGCTCGAGGCCAACCTCCCCGAGGGGTGGTTCGACGAGGGCTTCGAGCTGGTGGGCGAGGACCGCAAGCGGTTCAACGCCGAGTGGCCCGCGAAGCTCCACGCGGGTGGCTGGATCTGCGCCTCGTGGCCGAAGGAGTACGGCGGCAAGGGCCTCTCGGTGATCGAGGCGGTGGTGCTGAACGAGGAGTTCGCCAAGGCCGGCGCGCCGATGCGAGCCGACTTCTTCGGTGACACCCTCGTGGGCCCCACGATCCTCCAGTGGGGGAGCGAGGCCCAGAAGAAGGAGTTCCTCCCGAGGATCCTCTCCGGCCAGATCTCGTGGTGCCAGGGCTTCTCGGAGCCCGACTCGGGCTCCGACCTGGCCTCGCTCAAGACCCGGGCCGAGCTCGACGGCGACGAGTGGGTGATCAACGGGCAGAAGGTGTGGACCACCCAGGGGCACCACGCCGACTACGTGTTCCTGCTGGCCCGCACCGATCCGAGCGCGCCCAAGCACGCCGGCATCTCCTACCTGCTGGTCCCGATGCGCCAGGAGGGCGTCGAGGTGCGCCCGATCGTGCAGCCCGACGGCACCGGGGAGTTCAGCGAGGTGTTCTTCACCAACGCCCGCTGCCCGAGGGACAACGTGGTCGGCGGGGTCAACAACGGCTGGAAGGTGGCGATGACCACCCTCGGCTTCGAGCGGGGGACGTCGGCCACCACCGGCTACCGGCGCTTCGAGCGGGAGCTCGAGATCATCGTCGACCGGGCGCGGGCCAACGGGCGCATCGCCGACCCGGTGGTGCGCCAGGGTCTGGCGACGGCGTACTCGAAGGTCCAGATCATGAAGGTGAACGGGTGGCGCTCGCTCAGCGCGGTGCTGCACGACAGCAAGGATCGGGGCGTGGCCGCGCTGGGCGCCACCAACAAGATGTTCTGGTCGGAGTACCACCGCGACGTGATGGAGCTGGCGATCGACATCCTGGGCCTGGAGGGCCAGATCCTCACCGGCGGGTCCGACGACGAGCACATCCCCGGCCTGACCCGCCACCGCGGTCGGGACGACTACCCGGTGAGCCCCCTCCAGGCCGCGTTCTTCTTCTCCCGCTCCGAGACGATCTGGGGCGGCACGGCCGAGATCCAGCGCAACATCGTGGGCGAGCGGGTCCTGGGCCTGCCCAAGGAGCCCAAGGTCGCCGAGAAGGCGTGACCGTGGCCCGCGCGCTGATCACCGGCTGCTCCACCGGCTTCGGTCGGGCCACCGCGGTCGAGCTGGCGCGCCGGGGGTTGGAGGTGGTGGCCACCGCCCGCCGGGTCGAGACGCTCGACGGCCTGGACGTGGCCGCCCGCCTCCGCCTCGACGTGGTCGACGAGGCCTCGGTGGCCGAGGCGGTGGCGGCCGCGGGCCCGGTCGACGTGCTGGTGAACAACGCCGGGATGTCGGTGTCCGGTCCGGTCGAGTTGGTGCCGCTGGCCGAGGTCGAGCGCATGTTCGCCACCAACTTCACCGGCGCGGTCCGCATGATCCAGGCCGTGGTGGCCGGGATGCGGGAGCGGGGCGGCGGGGTGATCGTGAACGTGAGCTCCATCGCCGGGCGGGTGTCGCGGCCGCTCGGGGGCTTCTACTCGGCCTCCAAGTACGCGCTGGAGGCCGTGTCGGAGGCGCTCCGCATCGAGGTCGGCCCGTTCGGCATCCGGGTCGTGGTGGTGGAGCCGGGCTTCTTCGCCACCAGCTTCTCCGACAACGGGATCCGCTACGGCACCGACGGGCCGCCCTACGACGAGCTCGACCGGGCGTGGAGCGGTGTGGACGGCAAGCTGCTCGGCGGCGACCGGCCCGGGCCGGAGGTCGTGGCCGGGGCGATCGCCGACGTGGTCGAGCGAGCCCTGGCCGGCGACGAGGTGCCGTTCCGGGTGCCCGTGGGAGCGGACGCCGAGCTGGTGCTGCCGGTGCGCAGGCAGCTCGACGACGATGCCTTCGAGGCGGCCATGCGGGCCCAGCTCGGGCTCGACCAGTGGGCGCGCCGCCCACCGCGCCTGGCCTGAGCGCGGCGCGGCGCCTGGCTGCGGCGCCCGCCCAGGTTCTCCGTCCCGATCGGCCCGCTTCCCGGGCCATCCGGGACGCAGAGCGCGAGGACGCGGGGCGCGGGCCGGCGCGCTGGTCGTCCGGCGGCGCTCGGCGTTAATCGCTGGCACGTCGCGACAGGGCCCGATAGACCTGGCCTCGCCCAGGACACCCGTCGAGCAGCGAGAGGAGGCGCGATGCAGCTCTGCCCGATCCCAGATGCCGTGACCGTCGTGCCCGACCGCTCCGGCGGTGCCGGGTTCCCGGCCCGCACCGCCTGAGCGGCCGAGCCGCCGGCACAGCGGCCCGGCGACGCCGTCGGGCGCGTCTGCGGTTGCTGCGATGCGGTGTCCGTGCCGCGTCGCTGGCTCATCGCCGACGGCTCCCGCCCGGCACCCACGGCTCCCACCCAGCCCGACGCTCCCGGCACCGCCCACGCCCAGCCACATCCCACATCCGGCGCGGCCCCGTCGCGCCCTCACCCGGAGGTCCACCCGTGCACCTGCACCCGCAGCTCCAGCACCAGCTCGTGGCCGAGCGCCTCGAGCTCTGGCAGCGCCAGGCCGCCGAGTCGGCCCTGGTCCGGCGTCGGCCCCGCCCCGAGCGGCGCGCCCGCCGGCGTTGGCTGCTGCTCGGCGTTCCCAGGCGCCGGCTCCGCCCGGCCCTGCCGTAGCGGAGCGCTCCGGCGCCATCGGGCGCCCCGTACGTCGCCGCCCCGGTCCGCGTCGGGCCGGGGCGGCGACGCGTCCCGCCCCAGCTCAGTCGAGCGTGGCGATCGCGAGCGGGTTGGCTGCTTCGTCGCCGGCGACGTCGACCAGGTGCGTGGTCTCGCGGAGCGGGAGCTCCTTGACGAACCACGACACCGCGAAGGCCACCAGCAGCACGGGGACGGCCACGAGGAAGATCGCGGTGATCGAGCTCGACACGGCCTGCGCCACGGCGTCTCGGACCGGGCCGGGCAGGGCCGCGATGGCCCGTGGGCTGCGGAGCATCCCGTCATCGAGCTCGGCGCCCGCGGGGAGCAGGCGGCCGAGCTCGACGGTGAGCCGGCTGTTGAGCACCGCCCCGAAGGCGGCGAGCCCCACCGCGCCGCCGAGCGACCGGAAGAACGTCGTGGCCGAGGTGGCCGCGCCCAGGTCGTGCCACGGCACCGCGTTCTGGACCGCGAGCACGATCGTGGGCATGGCCATGCCGAGGCCGAGGCCGAGGACGAGCATGGCGAGCGACGACTCGAGCCGGGTGGTCGAGGGGCTCATCTGCGAGAGCATGGCCATGCCGACCGCCCCGAGGCCCGTGCCGAGGATCGGCCACACCTTGTAGCGACCGGTGATGGCCGTGAGCCGCCCGGCGCCGATGGACGTCACCGTGACGCCGGCCATGAGCGGCAGGAGCAGCAGCCCCGAGTTCGTGGCGGAGGCGCCGGTGACCACTTGGAGGAACAGGGGCAGGAAGGCCGAGGCCCCGAACATGGCGGCACCGACCATGAGGGCGATGACCACCACGAGGGAGAAGATCGAGTTGCGGAACAGCCGAAGCGGCAGGATCGGCTCGGGCGAGCGCCGCTCCTGCAGCACGAACAGCACGCCGAGCACCAGGGCCGCCGCGCCGAGCCCGACGATCTGGGGGGAACCCCAGGGGTACTGCTCGCCGCCCCAGGTCGTCATGAGGATCAGCGAGGTCACCGCGGCCACCAGGAGCGCGGCGCCCGGGTAGTCGATGGCGTGGTCCTGGCGCTGGAAGGGGAGCCGGAGGGCCCGGCTCGTGATGACCAGCGCGGCAACGCCCACCGGGACGTTGATGGTGAAGATCCAACGCCAGCTGAGGTTGTCGACGAAGAAGCCCCCGAGCAGCGGCCCGGCCACGCTCGACATGGCGAACACGGCGGTGAAGAAGCCGGTGTAGCGGCCCCGCTCGCGGGGCGACACGACGTCGCCCACGATCACGAAGGCCATCGCCATGAGCCCGCCGCCGCCGATGCCCTGCACGCCGCGGGCCAGGACGAGCTGGGTCATGTCCTGGGCGATGCCGGCGAGCAGCGACCCCACGACGAACACGACGATGGCCGCCTGGAACAGCAGCCGGCGACCGTAGAGGTCGCTCAGCTTGCCGAACAGCGGCGTGGCCGCGGTGGAGGTGAGCAGGTAGGCGGTGCCGATCCATGCGAGGTGGTTGAGGCCGCCGAGCTCGCCGACGATGGTCGGGAGGGCGGTGTTCACGATGGTGCCGTCGAGGGCGGCCAGCAGCAGGCCCGTCATGAGGCCGGCGAACACCAGGTAGAGCTGGCGCTTCGGCAGCTCGGCGCCGACCATCGGGGGTGCGTTCACGGTGGACATCGGGGCTCCGGGTCGCCGCAGATGCTTGCATCGTGCAAGCGTTGTTGTTGTAGTCTACAAGGGTCATGGCCCGAGATGAACCCGTGGTGAACGGTGCCGCTCCGGCCCTCCGGCCGGGCGACGTCGAGGCGAGGATCGGCACGGCGTGGCGCGAGCTGCGACGGGGTGCGTCGATGCAGGCCCTCCGGCCGATCATGCGGGGCACCGGTCCCGACGTCCTCGACCTCGGCCAGATCGACACCCTCGACCTCCTCGTGAGCCAGGGGGCCATGCGGATGGGCGACCTGGCCGACGCCCTGCGGATCGACGCGTCCAGCGCCACCCGCGCCGTCGCGCGGCTGGTGGAGACGGGGCTCGCCTCCCGGCGAGCCGCGCCGGGCGACGCCCGCGTGGTCGTGGTCGAGCCGACGGCGGCCGGGCTGCGCTGCCACCGGCAGCTGATGGAGCGCCGGGTCGCACTGCTCACCGCCGTGCTCCGCGACTTCGACGCCGGCGAGCGGGCGCGGCTGGCCGAGCTGCTGGAGCGACTCGTCGCGGGCGTCGACCGCTTCGTCGCCGAGCAGGGCGCCGGGGGGCGACGCGGCTGACCCCGGTTACGCTCGCTGCCCGGTCTGACGGGAGCGTGCCATGAGCGAGGAGCGAGCGGGCGAGGCGGCGGGCGAGCGGACCGCCGCGGCGGTGCCGGGGGCCGACCCGGCGCCGGGCGCCCCCCCGGTGCCGGGCGCCCCCCCGGCACCCGCCGATCGGGCCCGGCGGCTGGCCAAGGTCGAGGCGCTCCGGTCGAGGGGCGTCGACCCCTATCCCGTCCGCTTCGACCGCACCGACCTGCTCGGCGCGCTGCGGGATCGCTTCGGCGGGCTCCCGCCCGGCGAGGAGACCGACGTCGGGGTGCGGGTGGCCGGCCGGCTCGTGCTGATCCGGCGCCAGGGCCGGCTCACCTTCGCCACCATGCGCGACGGGTCGGGCTCGATCCAGCTGTTCGTCTCACGGGGCGTGGTGGGTGCCGACGCCCACGAGGCCTTCGACGATCTCGACCTGGGCGACTGGGTGGGGGTCGAGGGCACGGTGATGACCACCAGGAAGGGGGAGCTGTCGGTGAAGGTCGAGCGCGTCGAGCTGCTCGCCAAGGCGCTGCGGCCCCTCCCCGACAAGTGGCACGGGCTGGCCGACGTCGACACCCGCTTCCGCCAGCGGTACGTCGATCTCATCGTCAACCCGGAGGCCCGGAGGGTCCTCGACATCCGCCACGCCGCCATCGCCGCCATCCGCGCCCACCTGGTGGGCGAGGGCTTCATCGAGGTGGAGACGCCAGTGCTCAGCCTGGAGGCGGGCGGGGCCACGGCGCGACCGTTCGTCACCCACCACAACGCGCTCGACCTCGATCTCTACCTGCGGATCGCGCTCGAGCTCCACCTGAAGCGGCTGGTCGTGGGTGGGATGGAGCGCGTGTTCGAGGTCTCCCGCGTGTTCCGCAACGAGGGCATCGACACGCGGCACAACCCCGAGTTCACGATGCTCGAGGCGTACCAGGCGCTCGCCGACTACCACGACATGATGGACCTCACCGAGGCGCTCGTCGTGGCCGCGGCCCGCGCCGCGCTGGGCACCGCCGTCGTGACGCTCGACGGGCGCGACGTCGACCTCTCGCCGCCGTGGCCGCGGCGCCGCATGCTCGACCTCCTCCGCGAGCACGCCGGCGTCGACGTCCACCCGGCCATGCCCCTCCACGAGGCGCGCGTCGTCGCCGACAGCCTCGGGGTGGCGTGGGAGGAGCGGTGGGGCAGCGGCAAGATCGTGGCCGAGCTCTACGACGAGCTGGTCGAGCCGGCCCTGCTGGGCCCCGTGTTCGTCTACGACTACCCCCGCGAGGTGTCACCCCTGGCCCGGGCCCACCGCGACGACCCCAGCCTGGTCGAGCGCTTCGAGGCGGTCGTCGGGGGCCGTGAGCTCGCCAACGCCTACAGCGAGCTCAACGACCCGATCGACCAGCGCGGGCGCTTCGAGGCGGAGGCGGCCCTGCGCGCCGCCGGGGACCTGGAGGCGGGCACCGTCGACGAGGACTTCCTGCGGGCCCTCGAGTTCGGCATGCCGCCCACGGGCGGGCTCGGCGTCGGCATCGACCGGCTCGTCATGGTGCTCGCCGGCGTGGCGTCGATCCGCGAGGTCATCCTCTTCCCGACCCTGCGTCCGGAGGTCCCGGGTCCGGGTCCGGGTCCGGGTCCGGGTCCGGCTCCGGGTCCGACCCTGCGTCCGGAGGCGTGAGCGCAGGGAGCCCCGGCGTGGACCCACCCGCGACCAGGCGCCCGCCCGCCGGCGTGGCGTCGATGGTGCGGGTGTGGCGCCCCCGGCAGGATTCGAACCTGCGCACCCGGCTCCGGAGGCCGGTGCTCTATCCCCTGAGCTACGAGGGCAAGGGTCGCGATGCTAGCCCCCGATTCGGGACCCCCCCGACCCCCTCGGTACCATCGGTCGGTGATCCGCGAGGACCTCGCCCAGGCCATCGGCCGCGCCCTCGAGGCGCTCGGGGTCGCGCCGCCGGGCGAGATCACCCTCGAGCGGCCCCGCCAGCGCGAGCACGGCGACTGGTCCACCAACGCGGCCCTGGTCTGCGCCAAGGCCGCCGGCCGGCCACCCCGTGAGCTGGCGACCGCCCTCGCCGACCGGCTGCGGGCGGCATCGCTCCCGCACGTGGCCGGGGTGGAGGTCGCCGGCCCGGGTTTCTTGAACCTCCACCTCCACCACACCTGGCTCCACGACGTGCTCCGCGAGGTGGTCACCAGCGGCGAGGACGGGTACGCCCGGCCCGATCTGGGGCGGGGCCGGCGCGTGCAGGTCGAGTTCGTCTCGGCCAACCCCACCGGGCCCCTCCACGTGGGCAACGGATGGTGGGCCAGCTACGGCGACGCCCTCGCCCGGCTCTTCGAGCGGTGCGGCTACGCGGTGAGCCGCGAGTACTACGTCAACGACACCGGCGGGCAGATCCGCCGCCTCGGGGAGAGCCTGCTCGCGCGCCGTCGCGGGGAGGAGCCACCCGACGACGGCTACCCGGGCGGCTACGTGGCCGACCTCGCGGCCCGCTACGACGGGCCCGACGACGTGACCACGGCCGGGCGCTGGGCGGCCGAGCACGTGCTGGCCGAGATCCGCGACACCCTCGCCGCCATCAACATCCACTTCGACGAGTGGTACAGCCAGGCCTCCATCGAGGAGAGCGGCGCGGTGCAGGAGACCATCGAGCTCCTCCGGGCCCGGGGCCTGGTCTTCGAGCGCGACGGGGCCATCTGGCTCCGCACCGCCGACTTCGGCGACCCGCGCGAGGAGCGGGTGCTGGTGAAGAGCAACGGCGACGTCACGTACCTGGGCGGCGACGTCGCGTACCACCGCGACAAGTTCCTGGTCCGCGGCTTCGACCAGGTGATCGACGTGTGGGGCGCCGACCACCAGGCGCAGGTGTCGTCGTTGCTGGCCGCGGTGGAGGCGCTCGGCGTCGCCCGCGGGCGCCTCGAGGTCAAGATCGGCCAGATGGTGTCGCTCGCCACCGGCCGCATGTCGAAGCGGGCCGGCAACGCCGTCGACCTCTCGGAGCTCGTCGCCGACATCGGAGCCGACGCCACCCGCCTGCTCAGCCTGCTCTCGTCCGTCGACTCGGCGCCCACGATCGACCTGGCCGTGATCCGCAGCCAGTCGCGCGAGAACCCCGTGTACTACGTGCAGTACGCCCACGCCCGGATCGCCTCCATCGGCCGGGTGGCGGCCGAGCGGGGCATCGCGCGGCGGCCGCTGGCCGAGGTCGACCTGTCGCTGGTGGCCCACGAGCGCGAGCTCGATCTGCTCCGCAGCCTCTCCGAGCTGCCCGACGTGGTGCCCATCGCGCTGGCCGAGCGGGCCCCGCACAAGGTGACCACGTGGGTGCGGGAGCTGGCCGACCGGTTCCACGGCTTCTACCACGACTGCTCGGTGCTCGGAGAGGGCGACCAGGTCACGCAGGCCAGGCTCTGGCTGGTGGAGGCCACCCGCGTGGGGCTCGCCGTGGGCCTCGGCCTGCTCGGGGTGAGCGCACCGGAGTCGATGTAGGCGCGTGTCGTCGCTGCCGATCCACCTCCTGCCCGACACGGCACGGGTCACGGCCGAGGGTCGCCTGGCGATCGGCGGGTGCGACGTGCTCGACCTGGCGGCCCAGCACGGCACGCCGCTGTTCGTCTACGACGAGGCGCACCTCCGGGCCCGGTGCCGGGAGGCGGTCGACGCGTTCGGCGACGGTGTCACCTACGCCACCAAGGCGTTCCTCTGCGTGGCCATGGCCCGCCTGGTCCACGAGGAGGGGCTCCTCCTCGACGTGGCCACCGGCGGCGAGCTGCACGTGGCCCTGGCCGCCGGGGTGCCACCCGAGCGGCTGGTGCTCCACGGCAACAACAAGGGCCTCGACGAGCTGCGCGCCGCGCTCGAGGTGGGGGTGGGCCGGATCGTGGTCGACTCGTCCGACGAGCTCGACCGACTCGAGCTCCTCCACGCCGAGGGCCTGCCAACACCGAAGGTGCTGGTGCGGGTGACCCCCGGGGTCGAGGCCCACACCCACGAGTACGTGCGCACAGGGCAGGACGACTCCAAGTTCGGGTTCGGCCTCGAGGCCGGCCTGGCCGGCCCGGCCGTGGAGCGGTGCCGGGCCTCGGCGTCGGTGGAGCTCGTGGGCGTCCACACCCACATCGGCAGCCAGATCTTCGACGTGCGCTCGTTCGAGCTGGCCACCGAGCTGCTCGCGGGGTTCGTGCGGCCGCTCGGGCTGCCGGAGCTGTCGCTCGGCGGCGGGCTGGGCGTCGCCTACGTGGCCGGGGAGCAGGCGCCCACGCTCACCGAGTGGGCGACCGCCCTCCGCCACGCGCTGGCCGGGAGCCGTGTGGAGGTCGAGCGGCTCTACGTGGAGCCTGGCCGGGCCATCGTCGCCCAGGCGGCGGTCACCCTGTACCGGGTGGGCACGGTCAAGGACATCCCCGGCGTGCGCACGTACGTGGCCGTCGACGGAGGGATGAGCGACAACCCGCGCCCGGTCCTCTACGGCAGCGGCTACGAGGCGTTCCTGCCCCGCGCGACCCTCGCCGACCGACCCCGCGCCGTGCGGGTCGTGGGCAAGCACTGCGAGTCGGGCGACGTGCTGGTGCACGACGCCCGTGTGCCCGCCGACCTGGCCGTGGGCGACGTGCTGGCCACGCCCGTCACCGGTGCCTACGGGCACTCGATGGGCTCCGCCTACAACAAGGTCCCCCGCCCGGCCGTCGTGTTCGCGGCGGGGGGCCAGGCGCGGCTCGTGGTGCGGCGCGAGACGCTCGACGACCTCCTGCGCTTCGACCTCTGACGATCCGGAACCCGTTGGGGCGGCCGGGGCGCACCCGGTACCGTGATCGGCCGTGGACGTGACGACGATCCGGGTAGGCCTCCTCGGCTGCGGCAACGTGGGTGCCGCGCTGGTGTCGCTCGTCGGCAGCCAGGGCGACGCCATCGCCGCCCGCACCGGCCTCCGGCTCGAGATCGCTCGGGTGGCGGTGCGCAACGTCGCCCGTGAGCGGTCGGTCGAGCTGCCCGAGGGCGTGCTCACCCACGACGCCGCCGCGGTGGTGGCCGATCCGTCCGTCGACGTCGTGGTCGAGGTGATCGGTGGCATCGAGCCGGCGCGAGAGCTGATCCTCGCGGCGCTCGGGCACGGCAAGCCGGTGATCACCGCGAACAAGGAGCTGCTCGCCAACGTGGGGGCCGAGCTGTTCGCGGCGGCCGACGAGGCCGGGGTCGACCTGCTGTTCGAGGCAGCCGTCGCCGGTGGCATCCCACTGGTGCGGCCGCTGCGCGAGTCGCTGGTCGGCGAGCGCATCACCCGCGTGATCGGCATCGTGAACGGCACGACCAACTTCATCCTCACGCGGATGACCGAGGAGGGCGCGTCCTATGCCGACGCCCTGGCCGACGCGCAGGGGCTCGGGTACGCCGAGCGCGACCCCACCGCCGACGTGGAGGGCTTCGACGCCGGGGCCAAGGCGGCCATCCTGGCGTCGATCGCGTTCGGCGTGCGCGTGGTGGCGGGCGACGTGTACCGCGAAGGCATCAGCGGCGTCACTGCGGCCGACATCGCCATGGCCCACCGGCTGGGCTACGTGGTGAAGCTGCTCGCCATCGCCGAGCAGGTCGAGGCCGGGGGCGACGTGTCGGTGCGGGTCCACCCGGCCATGGTCCCCACCAGCCACCCGCTGGCGTCGGTGCGCGAGAGCTACAACGCCGTCTTCGTCGAGGGCGACGCGGTCGGGTCGCTGATGTTCTTCGGCCGGGGCGCCGGGGGGTCGCCCACGGCCAGCGCCGTGCTCGGCGATCTCGTGGACGCCGCTGCCAACCTGCGCAAGGGTGCCCACGCCAGCATCGGGTCGCTGGCCAAGGCCCGCATCCGCCCGATCGACGACGTGAGCTCGGAGTACTGCCTGACCCTCGACGTGGCCGACCGGCCCGGTGTGCTGGCGGCGGTCGCCGGCGTGTTCGGCGAGCACGGCGTCTCGATCCGCTCCATGGAGCAGGAGGGTCTCGGGGCCGAGGCCCGGCTGGTCCTCATCACCCACGAGGCGCGCGAAGCCAGCGTGCAGGCGACCCTGCACGGGCTTCGGGGCCTCGACGCGGTCGAGCGGGTCGGCGGCCTGCTGCGCGTCCTGGGACCGGCCTGATCATGGTGGCCAGCGCCGCAGGCCGGGTCCCGGACGCCGCCGCGCCGATGCGCTACGTCTCGACCCGGGGCGAGGCCCGGCCGCTCGGCTTCGGCGACGCCCTCCTCACCGGGCTCGCCCGTGACGGGGGCCTCTACGTGCCGGCCTCGTGGCCGTCGCTCGGGCGGCTGGAACGGCTCGCCGCCCACTCCTACGCCGAGACCGCGGTCGAGGTGATGTGGCCCTACGTGGCCGGTGCCATCGACCGGGCAGCGTTCGAGGCGATCGTGGCCGAGGCGTACGCCGCGTTCCGGCACCCGGCCGTGGTTCCCCTCGTGCAGCTCGACGCCGACGAGTGGCTGCTCGAGCTGTTCCACGGCCCCACGCTCGCCTTCAAGGACGTGGCGCTCCAGCTGGTGGGGCGGCTCTTCGACCACGAGCTCGCCCGCCGGGGCGAGCGCCTGACCATCGTGGGAGCGACGTCCGGCGACACCGGCTCGGCCGCCATCGAGGCGGTGCGCGACCGCGACGCCGTGGAGATCTTCATGCTCCACCCCGCCGGCCGGGTGTCCGAGGTGCAGCGCCGCCAGATGACCACGGTGCTGTCGCCGAACGTCCACAACCTGGCCGTCGAGGGGACCTTCGACGACTGCCAGGACCTGGTGAAGGCCATGTTCGCCGACGAGGCGCTCCGGGACCGGCTCCGGCTCTCGGCCGTGAACTCCATCAACTGGGCGCGGGTGATGGCCCAGGTCGTCTACTACGTCACCGCCGCGCTGGCCCTCGGCGCACCCAGCCGGTCGGTCAGCTTCGCCGTGCCGACCGGCAACTTCGGCAACGTGCTAGCCGGCTGGATCGCCGTCCGCACCGGCCTGCCGGTCGAGCAGCTGGTGGTGGGCAGCAACCGCAACGACATCCTCACCCGGTACCTGGCCACCGGGTCGATGGACGTCGCCACCGTGCACCCCACGATCAGCCCGAGCATGGACATCCAGGTGTCGAGCAACTTCGAGCGCCTGCTCTTCGAGCTCAACGAGCACGACGGCGCGGCCACGGCGGCCCAGATCCGCCAGTTCCGCGCCACCGGCCACCTGGTCACCTCGCCGGAGCAGACGGCCGAGGTCCGCCGGCTGTTCACGGGTGCGCGCCTCGACGACGACGCCACGCGTGCCGTCATCGCCGACACCTACCGGGCCGCCGGCGTGCTCCTCGACCCGCACTCGGCGGTGGGCCTGGGCGCGGCTCGAGCCGCCCGACCAGCGCCGTGGGTCGACGGCGAGGCCCGCCCGCCCATGGTGGTGCTGGCCACCGCCCACCCGGCCAAGTTCCCCGACGCCGTCGAGCAGGCCACCGGGGTGCGCCCCGCCCTGCCGCCCCACCTGGCCGACCTGTTCGAGCGCGAGGAGCGCTGCGTCACGCTGCCCAACGACCTCGCTGCCGTGACGGCGTACGTGGCCGGTCGGGCCGCCGTCGCTCGCTGACCGAACCGGGCCCTCGCCGGCGGCCGCCTCCTCGCCGTGCGCCACGGCTGGGATCGCGGCGCGCCACCTGTGCGGGCGGCGGCGCCCGCCGGGCATGATGGGCGGGCCATGAAGTACGTCGTGTGCGTCCCGGACGGTTGTGCCGACCTGCCCCTCGAGGAGCTGGGCGGCCGCACGCCGCTCGAGGTGGCCTCCATGCCGACCCTGGCCGGCCTGGCGGCCCGGGGCGAGGTCGGTCGGGCGGCGGTGATCCCGGCCGGGATGCCGCCGGGCAGCGACGTCGGCAACATGAGCATCTTCGGCTACGACCCGGCCCGCTACCACACCGGTCGCGCCCCCATCGAGGCCGCCGCCCTCGGCCTGAAGCTGCGCCCCGACCAGGTGGCCTACCGGTGCAACCTGGTGACGGTGGGCGTCGACGGCACCATGGTCGACTTCGCCGGCGGGCACCCCACCTCCGAGGACGCCGCCGAGGTGCTGGCCGCCCTCGAGGGCGAGCTCGGCACCGACGAGGTCGCCTTCCACGCGGGCGTGGAGTACCGCCACATCGTCGTGGCGCCGGCCTCGTGGGCGGATGCCTGCTGCACTCCACCCCACGACCTCACCGACAAGCCGGCCGTGCTCCCGACCGGGCCGTCGGCCCCGCACCTGCTGGCCCTGATGGACGCCTCGAAGGCGATCGTGGCCCGGTTCGGGCTGGACGCCAACCAGATCTGGCTCTGGGGGCAGGGGCCGCAGGCCCAGATGCCCTCGTTCCGTGACCGCTTCGGGCTCGAGGGCCGGCTGTCGTCGGCCGTCGACCTGGTGCGCGGCCTGGGCGTGCTGTCCGGCATCGAGCCGGTGGCCGTGGCCGGCATGACGGCCGGGTTCGGCACCGACTACGCGGCACAGCGCGAGTCGTGCCTGGCCGAGCTGGCCGCCGGCGCCGACCTCTACCTCATCCACGTCGAGGCCACCGACGAGGCCGGTCACGCCGGCGACCTGGGCGAGAAGATCACCGCCCTCGAGCGGTGGGACCGCGACATCCTCGCCGGCCTGGTGACCGGGCTCGACGCCCTGGGGCCCTGGCGGCTCCTGCTGCTGCCCGACCACGGCACACCCATCGCCCTGAAGACGCACACGTCCGACCCCGTGCCGTACCTCTTGGTCGATTCGGCGGTCCCCGGTCCCGGTGGTGACTACAACGAGGCCGCGGTGGCCGGCTGCGAGCCGGTGCCCGGCCACCACCTCATGAGCCGGTTGGTGCAGCGCCCGGTCCCCGCCGACTGACGTCGTCGAGGCGCGCCGGGCGTCGGCCCGGCCAGCGCCGTGGCGCGCGCCGGCGGCGGCTGGGACGTCGTGGGCGCGATGGAGACGCGAGCGGGGGTGTGGGTGGCGCGCGCCGGCGGCGGCTGGGACGTCGTGGGCGCGATGGAGAGCGGTGGGGGTGTGGGTGGCGCGCGCCGGCGGCGGCTGGGACGTCGTGGGCGCGATGGAGACGCGAGCGGGGGGTCAGGCCGAGAAGGGCGATGCGAGGTGCTCGAGGGGCGGGAGCTCGGCGTCGCGCTCGGACAGGGCGGCCGGGGGGAGCGGCCAGGCGATGCCGGCCGAGTCCCAGCGCACGCCCCCCTCGGCCGACGGCTCGCGCTCGCTGCTGATGAGGTACAGCAGGGTCGCCGGCTCGGTGAGGGCCTGGAAGCCGTGGGCGCAACCGGCCGGCACGAGCACTGCGGCCGGTTCGGCGGCGCGGAGGTGCACCGCCTCGTGATGGCCGTACGTGGGCGAGCCGCGCCGCAGGTCGAGGACGACGTCGACCAGCTCGCCCTCGATGCAGGCGACCAGCTTCAGGTGCTCGTGCGGGGGGCGCTGGAAGTGGAGGCCGCGGACGACCCCGCGGTGCGAGGACGACACCAGGCACTCGGCCACGGGCCGGTCGAACCCGAACCCGAGGGCGGTCGAGGCCTGGAACACCTTGAGCAGCCCGCCGCGCTCGTCGGCGTGGGGGGTCAGGCGGACGACGACGCATCCCGGGATGGAGGTGGGCTCGGCGTGCACGCCCCCATCGTCGCGCCTGCCCGCTCGCCTGCCCGGACGAGCGAGGCCGACCGTCCGCGGCGGCCCGACCGGCGGGGGTGGTTGCCCTGGGGAGGTGCCGCCTGTATGGTGGCGGTGCCCGGGTTGCCGGGCATCCCACCGGTGCCAGCCCTGTCGAGCCCTGCTCGCCTCGGCGCCTGGTGCGGGGGGAGTTCCTTCTTCCGGTGGCGTTCCGCCGGCCGGTGCGCGTGGCGTCCATTGCGCCCGCATCGCCCCGGGGCCGCGTGCCGCCGGACAACCGTTTGTCACGAAAGAGGTGCTCCATGACCATGGAGACCCCCCAGACGCTCGAGCGATCGGTGCTCGAGCGCAAGGAGCGCGACGAGCTGCAGGCGATCGCCTCGGCCCTCGGCGTGAAGCCCGGCTCCCGGGCCCGCAAGGCCGACATCGTCGATCTCATCCTGCAGCACACCGGCGTGATCGAGGCCCCCACAGGCGAGCCCGCGCCCTCCGCGGCGCCCTCCGACGAGGCCGCCGTCGACGTCGCCCCGGCCGGTGCGACGTCCGAGCCCGCCGCCGCGCCCGCGATCCCGCCCAACGGGTCCGCGACGGGTGGCCGACGGATCGCCAGCAGCGGCCGGGCCCGCAAGCCCAGGGCCGACGTGCCCGCCGACGAGGCCGCGGGCGGCGCGCCCGAGGTCGCGGCCGAGCGGCCGCCGCACCTCGACGAGCCCCCCGCCGACTGGGAGCTGTCCGGCACGGCGGGCGCCCATGCGGATGCCGCTGCCGGTGCCGGTGAGGCGCCTCCGGTGCCGGATGCGAGCGCCGACCGGCCCCGCCGCGCCGACCGGGCCGACCGCCCGGAGCGCGGCGACCGCCAGGCACGCGGTGGCGGCCAGGAGCGGGGCGACGGCCAGGCGCGCGCCGAGGGCCAGGTGCCCGCCGACCGGGGTGAGCGGGCCGACGGCCAGGCGGGGGGTGGCGGGCGTGAGGCCGAGGCGACCACCGACGCCGACCGGCCCGAGGTCGACGCCGAGCCCGGCAACCGGCGACGGCGCCGGCGGGGTCGCGACCGCGATCGCGATCGCGACCGCCACGGCGACCGCCCCGACGCGCGGCCCGACGAGCCCTTCACCGGCGAGCCGGTCGAGGTCGCCGGCATGCTCGACCTCCGCGACGAGGGCTACGGGTTCCTGCGGGTGAAGGGCTACCTGCCCAGCAAGGACGACGTGTACGTCTCGGTGAAGCAGGCCCGCCAGTTCGGCCTCCGCAAGGGCGACCACGTCACGGGGGCCGGTCGGCCGGCCACCCGCAACGAGAAGAACCCGGCCCTGCTGCGCATCGACACCGTGAACGACGGCGATCCCGAGACGGCGCGCAACCGGCCGCGCTTCGAGGACCTCACCCCGCTGTTCCCCGACCAGAAGCTCGAGCTCGAGGACCCCGCCGACCCCACGAACATGACGGCGCGGATCATCGACCTGATCGCCCCCATCGGGAAGGGCCAGCGTGGGCTGATCGTGTCGCCGCCCAAGGCCGGCAAGACCACGATCATGAAGCAGATCGCCCGCTCGATCGAGACGAACAACCCGGACGTGCACCTCATGGTGCTGCTCGTCGACGAGCGGCCCGAGGAGGTCACCGACATGCGCCGGTGGGTCCGCGGCGAGGTGGTCGCCTCCACGTTCGACCGGCCGTCCGACGAGCACACCCACGTGGCCGAGCTGGCCATCGAGCGCGCCAAGCGGCTCGTGGAGAGCGGCCGGGACGTCGTGATCATCCTCGACGGCATCACCCGCCTGGCCCGCGCCTACAACCTGGCGGCCCCGGCGACCGGGCGGATCATGTCGGGCGGCATCGACACGGGCGCCCTGTACCCGCCCAAGAAGTTCTTCGGCGCGGCCCGCAACATCGAGGAGGGCGGCTCGCTCACGATCCTCGCCACCGCCCTGGTGGAGACCGGCTCGCGGATGGACGAGGTGATCTTCGAGGAGTTCAAGGGCACCGGCAACATGGAGCTCCGGCTCGACCGCAAGCTGGCCGAGCGGCGGATCTACCCGGCGATCGACGTCGACGCCAGCTCGACCCGCCACGAGGAGCTGCTCTTCCCCCGCAACCAGCTGCAGCAGGTGTGGAAGCTCCGGCGGGTCCTGTCGGGCCTCGGTGAGGGCGGCAGCGCCGCCGCCGGTCTCGAGCTGCTCATCGATCGGATGAAGACGTTCCGGAGCAACGAGGAGTTCCTGGCCGAGGTGGCCAAGGCGCCGAGCGTCGCCTGACCGGCCCGTCCGACCAGCCGTGCCGGTGCCGGGTGCCGGGTGCCGGGTGCCGGGTGCCGGGTTGGCTGCGGCGCCCGGGCGCGGCACACTAGAGGGTCCGATCTCCCAGGGAGACGCCGCCATGAAGGCCGACATCCATCCGCAGTACGTCGTCACCACCGTGCGGTGCTCGTGCGGCAACACCTTCACCACCCGCTCGACGGTGGAGAGCCTGCACGCGGAGCTGTGCAACGAGTGCCACCCCTTCTTCACCGGCAAGCAGAAGCTCGTCGACTCCGGTGGCCGCGTCGAGCGCTTCCAGCGCCGCTACGGCCAGCGCAAGACGGCCAAGGGCAAGAAGGCGGAGGCCTGAGCCCCGGGCCCGCGCGCCTGTCCGCCACGCTCGCACCGTCCGGCGGCCGCGTCGGCGCCAGCGAGGTGACCCCGGCCCCCGTTGCGTGCGGGGGCCGGTGCGCGTCCGGTCGGCCCCGTCCAGGGGTGGGGGCGTGAGCGGGCGGGCGCCCGACCCCGACCCCGGCCCCGAGCCCGAACGACGGGCGGCGCTGCTGGCGGCCAAGCTCCGAGTGTTGGCCGCCACCGGGGCCGGCGCCCCGGGCGACGCCGAGACCGCGACCTTCCCGGGTGGCGCGGCCCTGCACGCCGGAGGTCGCGGGTGGGTGCTCGCCGAGGATCGGCCGCAGCGGGCGCTGGGGCCGGCCCTGGCCTGGGCACGCCGCAACGGCGTGTCCGACCTCCAGCTGCTCGCCGCGGGCGCGGCGGGGCTGCTGGCCAGGCGGGCCGCGCTGTTCCGCGTCCCGCCCCGCGTCTGGGCGATCGAGGGCACAGGGCTGGTGGCGGCCGTACCGGCGCCCCTCGACCCGCCCGCTCGGCTGGACCCCCGGGCGGCGGCCCTGGCCGAGGTGATCGCCGGCGCCGGCGCCGATCCCGTCGTGGAGCGCGGGGTGCTGGTGGGCGAGGTCGCCGGCCTCGAGGTGGCCCGCGTGGTGGTCGAGGCCGACGAGGTCCGCCTCCAGGTGGGGGTCGGCCGCCACGACCGGGAGGCCTTCCAGCAGCTGCACGGCGACCGGCCCACCGCCGAGGCCCTGGCCGGCGTGGTCGCGACCGTGCGGCGCCACCGGGTGGAGGCCACGCGCCCGCACCCGCTCCACCGCCTCGCGGCCGAGCGGGCGCTGCGCGCCAGGATCATCGCCCGGCCCGGGCTGGTGGGCGCCGCCCACCTGGTCCCCGTCGACCCTCCGGTCGCCCGCACCAACCTGAAGGAGCCGGTGCCGGCGGTGGCCGGCGGCACCGATCCGGCGGGTCGGCCGATGGTGGTGGTGACGTCGGTGGGCATCGACCTCGACCTCGTC
This sequence comes from Acidimicrobiales bacterium, assembly GCA_016716005.1. Classification (NCBI taxonomy): domain Bacteria; kingdom Bacillati; phylum Actinomycetota; class Acidimicrobiia; order Acidimicrobiales; species Acidimicrobiales bacterium. The sequence continues at coordinate 1,418,158 of JADJXE010000001.1, read as the reverse complement.
CCCTTCGCGGCCGACGCCCGGCTGGCCGACGGCCGGGGCGCCCGCCTCGTGCTGGCGGTGCCGGCCCGCGACGCCCACCCGATCACCCGGGAGCTGGCGGGGGCGCTGGTGGAGCCGGCCGAGGTCGTCACCGTCGAGCGATCGGTACCCTGACGGCATGCAGGACCGCCTCTCGGAGCTGGCGCGCGAGTACGACGCCGCCGAGGCGCGCCTGGCCGACCCCGAGGTGCTGGCCGACCCCGTCGCCCTCCGCGAGGTCTCGAAGCGGCACAAGGAGCTCGAGCCGATCGTGGCCTGCCTGCGTCGCTACCAGGGGCGTCGCGACGACCTGGAGGCGGCGCGTGAGATGTTCGCCGACGCCACCGGCGACGACCGCGAGGCCATGCGCGTCGAGATCGACGAGGCCGAGGCCGACCTCGAGCGCCTCGACGGCGAGCTGAAGACGCTGCTGCTCCCCACGGACCCGAACGACGGGCGGAACGTGATCGTCGAGATCCGCGGCGCCGAGGGGGGCGAGGAGGCGAACCTGTTCGCCCGCGACCTGTTCACCATGTACCAGGGCTACGCGACCCGTATGGGATGGAGGCTCGAGGTGCTGTCGGCCGATCCGTCGGACCTGGGCGGCTACAACGAGATCACCTTCCTCCTCAAGGGCGACAGCGTGTGGTCGCACATGAAGCACGAGGGCGGGCCCCACCGGGTCCAGCGGGTGCCGGTCACCGAGAGCCAGGGCCGCATCCACACCTCGTCGGCGACGGTGACGGTGCTTCCCGAGGCCAAGGAGGTCGACGTGCACATCGACCCCAACGACCTGCAGGTCGACGTGTACCGCTCGTCGGGCCCGGGCGGCCAGTCGGTGAACACCACCGACTCCGCGGTGCGGATCACGCACAAGCCCACGGGGATGGTCGTCAGCATGCAGGACGAGAAGAGCCAGCTGCAGAACCGGGCCAAGGCCCTCCAGGTGCTGCGCGCCCGGCTGCTGAAGGCCGAGCAGGATCGCCAGAGCGCCGAGCTGTCCGCGGCCCGTCGCGGCCAGATCGGCGGCGGGGGCCGGTCGGAGAAGATCCGCACCTACAACTTCAAGGAGAACCGGGTGAGCGACCACCGCATCGGCCTCACCCTGTACCGGCTCGACCGGGTGCTGGCGGGCGAGCTCGACGAGGTCGTCGAGGCGCTCATCGCCGCCGAGCGGGCCCAGCAGCTGGCCGCCGCCGCCCCGTGATGACCGGTCCGTCCGAGGTCCCGTCCGAACCGGGCCAGGGCGGCCTCGCCTGGCGAGCCCTCCTCCGCGAGGCCGAGGATCGCTGCCGGGCCGCGGGGTTGCCGCACCCCGAGGTCGACGCCCGCTGCCTGGTCGAGCGGGCCTCCGGCAGCGAGGGCGGCCTCTTCGCCGCCGGCCTGGACGACCCGGCGACCGAGCGGGGGGTCGCGTTCTTCGACGTGATGCTGCAGCGGCGCCTGACCGGCGAGCCGCTGCAGTACGTCGTCGGCCGCTGGGGGTTCCGCACGCTCGACCTGTTCGTCGACCGACGGGTGCTGATCCCGCGGCCGGAGACCGAGCAGGTGGTCGAGGCCGCGCTGGGCGAGGCAGCCTGCCGCCCCCGTCCCCTGGTGTTGGTGGACCTGGGCACGGGGTCGGGGGCGATCGCCCTCTCGCTGGCCGCCGAGCTGCGCGGCGACGTGGAGGTGTGGGCGACGGACGCCTCGCCCCGGGCCCTCGAGGTCGCGAGCGCGAACCTGGCCGGGATCGGCAGGGGTGCCACGCGCGTCCGCCTGGCCGAGGGCTCGTGGTTCGGCGCGCTGCCGGCGCACCTGCGGGGCCGCGTCGACCTGGTGGTCGCCAACCCGCCCTACGTCGCCGCGGGCGAGGTCCTGCCGGCCGAGGTCGCCGACTGGGAGCCCGCCGAGGCGCTGGTGGCAGGGCCCACCGGCCTCGAGTGCATCGAGGCGATCCTCGCCGCCGCCCCCGGCTGGATCTCCCCCGGCGGCGCAGCGGTGCTCGAGATCGGCGACACCCAGGGCGGCGCGGCCACCGCGCTCGCCCGCGCCGCCGGCTTCGAGCGGGTCGAGGTGCGGCCCGACCTGGCCGGCCGGGACCGGATCCTCGTCGCCACCTGAGCCCGACGCGGCGCAGCCCTGGCTACGCCCCCGGCTCCACGAGGATCTTGGCGTGCGCCTCCGGGTCGGCCAGGTCGACGAAGGCCTGGGGAACGCCGTCGACGTCGACGGTGCCGGTGATGAGCGGCGCCACGTCCACCCGGCCCTCGGCGATCGCCTGGAGGGCACCCGCGAACTCGTGGGGCTCGTAGGCGAGGGCGAACTGGATGGTGAGCTCGCGCCCGATGCCCGCCAGGGGGCGGATCGTGTCGTCCTCCATGCAGGCGCCGACCACCAGGATGCGGGTGGCACGGGGCGCCATGACCATCGCCTGGTCGATCATGCCGGGCACGCCCACGGCCTCGAAGATCACCAGGGGTCGCGTGCCGTCGACCCGGCGCCAGGCGTCGATCGCCCGCTCGTCGCGGGGGTCCACGACCTCGTGGGCGCCGAGGTGGGCCGCCAGGCGCCTGCGGGTCGGCGAGAAGTCGGCGGCGACGATGGGCTCGATGCCGCGCATGGCCAGGTCGGCGATGACGGCCAGGCCGACGGGACCGCAGCCCAGCACCAGCGCGGCCTCGCCCTGCACGATGCCTGACTTGTTCACGGCGTGCACGCCCACCGCGAGGGGCTCGGTGAGCGCGGCCAGCCGGTGGTCGAGGCCGTTCGGCACCTGCAGGGCCAGCGTGTCGTTCAGCACCATGAGCTCGGCGTAGCCGCCCGGGTAGCGGTTGGAGAACCCGAGCGCGTGCACGCCGCCGGCGTCGAAGGCCACCGGCATCGACACGACCCGGTCGCCCACGTTCAGGTTGTGGCAGTCGGGCCCCAGCTCGACCACCTCGGCGCAGAACTCGTGGCCCATGACGACGTCGTGGGCCGGGTCCAGGGCCACCGGCCTCGTCGGGTCGGGCGGCAGCCCCTCGCTCAGCTCGGCCGTGAGGGCCAGCTGGCGGGCGCCGTGCCGGAGCAGGTGCAGGTCGGATCCGCAGATCCCGCAGGCGAGGGTGCGCACGAGCGCCTGGCCGGGACCCGGCACCGGCTCGGGCACCTCGTCGACCCGCAGCTCCCAGTTGCGCATGGTGGCAGCGCGCATGCCATCCCCCCCGATCGTCGTCGCGCGGACACTACGTTGAGCGAGGTCGTCCGAGCGAGGGGGGAGCAGCGTGGAGTACGTGCGCCTGGGCCGCACCGGCCTACGGGTCTCGGAGGTGTGCCTCGGGGCCATGACCTTCGCCCGCGAGTCCGACGAGGTCGAGAGCAGGGCGATGATCGACCGCTTCCTCGACGTGGGCGGCACCTTCATCGACACCGCCGACGTGTACGCCGAGGGGGCCTCCGAGGAGCTCGTCGGGCGGGCGCTGGCCGGGCGCCGAGACGACGTGGTCCTGGCCACCAAGGTGCGCTTCCCCATGGGCTCGGGCCCGAACGACGCCGGGCTCTCGCGCCGCCACGTGCTCGACGGGCTGCACGCCTCCCTGCGCCGGCTCGGTACCGACTTCATCGACCTGTACCAGGTGCACTGCTGGGATCCCACCACGCCGTTGGAGGAGACCCTCTCGGCGCTCGACGACGCGGTGCGAGCCGGCAAGGTCCGCTACCTCGGGGCGTCGAACTTCACCGCCTGGCAGCTGGCGAAGGCCAACGGGGTGGCCGAGCGGCACGGCTGGGAGCCCTTCGTGTCCCTCCAGCCCCAGTACTCGCTGGCGGTGCGCGACCTCGAGCGCGAGCTGCTGCCCCTCTGCCGGCACGACGGCATCGCGGTGCTGCCGTGGAGCCCCCTGGGCGGCGGCCTGCTGACGGGCAAGTACCGGCCCGGCGAGGAGCCGCCGGCCGAGTCGCGGGCCGCCGACGGCACCCCCTCGGCGGCGCTGATGCGGCGCCGGCTCACCGAGCGCAACCTGGCGATCGCCGAGGCCGTCCGCACGGTCGCGGGCGCCACCGGCCACACCTCCGCGCAGGTGGCCCTCAACTGGGTGATCACCCGGCCCGGCGTCACCGCCCCCATCATCGGGGCGCGCACCGTCGAGCAGCTGGACGAGAACCTCGGGGCGATGGGCTGGCGGCTCGCCCCCGAGCACGAAGCCGTGCTCGACGAGGCCAGCGCCATCGAGCTCGGCTACCCCCACGACTTCCAGCTCTGGGCCGGCGCCCGCTAGCGCCCCACCGGCTCCTGCCGACCGGGCGCGCCCTCGTCAGCGGAGGTCGGCGCAGCCCAGGGGGAACGGGTCGCCCGGCGCCGAGCCGACGGCCTCGGCGCACACCGTCCGGGCCCCGGCCGGCAGGCCCACCACCACCTCGAACCCGATGGCGGCGCCGGGCGCGCCCAGGAACGCCGCCAGCTCGGGTCGGGGACGGTCGGCGGGAACCGTGCCCACGACCACGCCGTCGACGGCGACGGCGACGGCGACCGGCTGCGCCGGGCTGTCGGGGTCGACGGCCCACCCACCCAGGCGGAGCCCTCCCGGCTCGTGGCGGGCCTGCTCGAGGACCCCCACCGGCGGCCTGGAGCCGAGCCGGGGACCGGTCACGGTGAACCGCACCGGGTGGGCGCGGAGCTGGCGGGCGCCCCCGGCGTCGAGGCTGGGGCGGGCGGGGTCCCAGGCGTGCAGCACCATCCACGGCTCACCGGTGGGTCCGGTGGTGAAGGTGGCGCCGCCGGGGCCGATCAGGCCGGGTCGCGTGGCCAGCCACGGGGCGTCGCGGGTGACCTTGGTGCACGGCCCGAGGGGCCCGTCGCAGCGGGCGTACCCCACCGCGCTGCGGCCGTCGGTCCACCAGCCGCCCGAGTACACGAGCCACCAGGCGCCGGCCGCCTCGACCATGGCCGGGTTCTCGATCCCCTCGTCCTCCCAGCCGGGCTCGCCGTCGAGGAGGTGGCGCGGGGCCGACGCCACCGCCAGCCCGTCGGGCGTGAGCGGAGCAGCCCAGAGCTGGCGCGCCGACACGGTGTCCTTCCAGGCCAGGTACAGCTGCCCGGTGCCGTCGCGGTAGGGGAGAGGGTCGATGGCGCCCCACGCCTCGGTCGTGGCCCCGCAGGTGAGGGGGCGGTCGGTGGCGGCCCGGTACGGGCCGGCCGGCCAGTCGGCGACGGCGACGCCGATGCACCGGCGCCAGTCGCCGCGCCAGCCGGCCGAGAAGAACAGCAGCCATCGGCCCCCGGCGTCGATCGCTCCGGGGGCCCACACCGGGCCCTCCGCCCACGCGGGGAACGTGGCGGCCGGCAGGGCGTCGGCGGCCAGCGTCCAGGTGTGCAGGTCGGCGCTCATGGCCACGGGCACGTTCACGTCGCCATGGGACGTGGCGAAGGCGAACCACACGTCGCCGACGCGCACCACGTGCGGGTCGGCGATGCCGTCGAGGCCGACGTGGCCGATGCCCGGGACGTCGGCCGCCGGGGCGTCGGCGGCGGCCGCGCCGGACGACGGCAGGTCGGCCAGCGCCAGCGCCAGCACCGCGAGCGCGGCGACGAGGGTGGCCCGGCTCACCCGCACGGGCGCGACCCTAGTGGGGCTCGACCGTTCTAGGTCAGCTCGACGGCCCCGTCTGCGGCCAGGTGGGCGGCCCGGCCGACGATGCCGTCCTCGATCGTGGCGCTCTTGGCGAGGGCCAGCTCGCGGCTCACGCCCCAGCCACGCCGGCCGTCGGGCGTGAGGCAGGCGGCGATGAAGGTCTCGGGCGCGCCCTCGCGGTCGTGCATGACGGTGTACGCCTCGATGGTGACAGGGCCGTCGTGCTCCTCGGCGGCCTCGCGCCGGGGGAGGGCGTCGACCACCTCCTGGGCGTCGTCGTGGCGGAAGCCCTCGGCCGGGGGCGTCGTGGCGTAGACGCCGAAGGCGTGCTTGGTGACGTAGCCGCCGTTGGCCGTCACGAGACCCCGCGCGCCGGGCTCGGCCCGGAGCCGGTCGGCCATGGTGGCGATGGCGTGCATCACGTAGTTGTTCCACGGCCCGCCGGCGAAGCTCAGGCCGCCGGTGACGGTGAGCGGCCGGTCGAGCCCCAGCCCGAGCTCGGCCGCCGCGATCTGCACGGCCGACGGGAAGCACGAGTACAGGTCGACGTGGGCCAGGTCGTCCACGCCCACGCCGGCCAGCTCGAGCGCCCGCCGGCCGGCGGTGCGGATCGCCGGCGACGAGTGCAGGTCGGCGCGGTTGGTGACGTGGTAGTGGTCGTGGGCGTCGGTGCCGGCCAGGGGGAACACCCAGCGATCCTCGGGCACGCCGAGGGCCCGGGCCCGCTCGGCGGCGCACACGATCACCGCTGCCGCCTGGTCGACGTCGTTGTTCGAGTTCATGAGCTTGGGGTACGGGAACCCGATCATCCGGTTCGACGCCGACACGGTGCGGATCTCCTCGGCGGTTCGGGCCTCGCGGATCCACGCGTACGGGTTGGCGGCGGCGACCGCGCTGAAGCCGGCCCAGAGCTCGGCGATCCGCGCCTGGTGCTCGTCGATGCCCTCGCCGGCAGCGGCCCGCAGGGCGCTCTCGAACATCGGGTACACCTGCACCGGCAGGAAGATGCCCCGGGCCTGCTCGGCCGGGTGCACCATGCTGAGCTCCGTGCCGAAGCCCTCGTCGGGCTCCGCGTCGTCGCCCTGCACCGTCCAGTCGAGGGTCGTCTCGGCGCGCCGGGCCCGCATGCGCGTGCGCCAGCACTCGCCCCCGGCCAGGACGGCGACGTCGAGCTCGCCCCGCTGGATCGCGAGGGCGGTGTCGTTGAGGAGGGACTGGGGCGTGTTCCCACCTGCGGCGGTGTAGGTGGTGCGGGCACCGGTGGCACCCACCCGATCGGCGACGAGGCGGCCGGGGTCCCGGTAGCGCCACGACAGCAGGCGCACCACCCGGAGGGCACCGGCCTGCGCCAGCAGGCGGCGGGTGCCGGCGTCGTCGGCTGCCCGCTCGACGGCCTCGGCGATGAGGTCGACGGGCTCGCGAGCGTCGGCGATGGCGTCGACGCGCTGGAGCGTCTGGCCGACGCCCACGATGACGGGGGTCCTCGGGTCGAGCGCCACGGGGCTCCTCTCGGGCGGAGCCGGTCGGAGTCGACCGGCCGGTCGAGTCTATGGGGGGAGGCCGCCACGCCTCCGCACGACGGCCCGGCACCGGGCCCGGCGGCGCACAGCGCACGGCAGCACGGCACCACGGCAGCACGGCACCACGGCAGCACGGCACCACGGCACCACGGCAGCACGGCAGCCGGCTTCGGCCGCCCTATGCTCCCGCCATCGACGTGCTGCTCGTGTGCACCGGCAACGTGTGCCGATCGCCGATGGCCGAGGCCCTCCTCCGGAGCCGCCTGGACCGGCGCGGGGCGGCGGCGACGGTGCGCTCGGCGGGCACCGCGGCCACCCTGGGACCGGCCGACCCTCGCGCCGTCGCCGCGCTGGCGACCCGCGGCATCGACCTGTCCGGGCACGTCAGCCGTCCGCTCACCCCAGAGCTGGTGAACGGCGCCGACCTGCTGCTGGCCATGGCCCGCGAGCACCTGCGCGAGGCGGTGGTGAGCGTCCCCGCTGCCTTCGCCCGCTCGTACACCCTGAAGGAGCTGGTCCGACGGGCGCGGCGCGTGGGGCCGCGCGTCGACGGCGAGCCCCTGGACGCCTGGCTGGCCCGCACCCACGAGGGGCGCTCGCCCCGCGACCTGCTGGGCTACGACGGCGACGACGACGTCGCCGACCCGCTGGGTGGCGACCAGGCCGACTTCGAGCGGACGGCCGACGAGCTCGACGCCCTCCTCGCCACCGTCGTCGACCTCGGCGTCCCGAGGAGCAGCCCGTGAGCACGCCGCCCGACCCTGCTGCCGGAGCGTGCCGGGCATGCGGCGCACCGCTGCGGCACACCTTCGTCGACCTCGGCCTGTCGCCACTGTGCGAGAGCTTCGTCGCCGCCGAGGACGCCGACCGGGGCGAGGTCTTCTATCCGCTGCACCCCTACGTGTGCACCGCCTGCTGGCTGGTGCAGCTGCACGAGTACGTGGCGCCGGAGGAGATCTTCTCCGAGTACGCCTACTTCTCGTCCTTCTCCGACTCGTGGGTCGAGCACGCCCGCCGGTACGCCGACGCCATGACGGAGCGCCTCGGCCTGGGTCCGGCGTCGCTGGTGGTCGAGGTGGCCAGCAACGACGGCTACCTGCTGCAGCACTTCGTGGAGCGGGGCATCCCGGTGCTGGGCGTCGAGCCCGCCGCCAACGTCGCGGCGGCGGCCGTGGCCAAGGGGATCCCCACCGAGGTCGTCTTCCTGGGACCGGGCTCGGCCGCCGACCTGGTGGGGCGGTCGGGGCCGGCCGACCTGGTGGTGGCCAACAACGTGTTCGCGCACGTCCCCGACCTGCGGGGCTTCACCGACGGGCTGGCCACGCTGCTCGCCCCTCACGGGGTGCTCACCATCGAGGTGGCCCACCTGGCCCGCCTGGTGGAGGGCAACCAGTTCGACACCATCTACCACGAGCACTTCCAGTACTGGTCGGTCGTCGCGGCCGAGCGCTTCCTGGCGTCGCGTGGGCTGCGCCTGTTCGATGTGGAGGAGCTGGCGTCGCACGGCGGCTCGATCCGCCTCTGCGCCGACAGGGATGGCGGTTCGGGTGCACCCCGCTCGGCCCGCCTCGACGAGCTGCTGGCCCGCGAGCGGGCGGCCGGCTACGAGGACCTCGCGGTCTACCAGGCGTTCGCCGAGCGGGTGCACCGCACCAAGCGGCGGATCCTCTCCTACCTGATCGAGGCTCGCGACGCCGGCCGGCGGGTGGTCGGGTACGGCGCCCCCGGCAAGGGCAACACGCTGCTCAACTACTGCGGGATCCGCACCGACCTGGTCGAGTTCACGGTCGACCGCAACCCCTACAAGCACGGGCGCTTCACCCCCGGGGCGCGGCTGCCGATCAGGCCGGTCGAGGCCCTGCTCGAGGCCCGCCCCGACGACGTGCTGATCCTCCCGTGGAACCTGCGCCGCGAGATCGTCGCCCAGCTGGGCGACGCCGTCCGCGGGTGGGGAGGGCGGTTCGTCGTGCCGATCCCCGAGGTCGAGGTGGTCGAGCCCTGATGGCCCGGCCTGGCTCACGGCGGGGCCCGCGGCGCCGATGTGAGGCGACGTGAAGGTCGTGCTGTTCTGCGGGGGGGAGCCGCGGAGGCTGCGGAGACCAATGATCGGTGAGGCGACGTGAAGGTCGTGCTGTTCTGCGGGGGGAAGGGCCTGCGCATCCGTGACCACCCGAGCGGTGCCCCGAAGCCCATGGTGCCGGTGGGGCCCCACCCGATCCTGGTGCACGTGATGCGCTACTACGCCCGCCAGGGCCACAACGAGTTCGTGCTGTGCCTGGGCGACCGGGCCGAGGTGATCCAGGCGCACTTCGCCGGCCACCCCCCGCTGCCCGACGTGGAGCACTACTCCGTCACCTGCGTCGACACCGGGCCGGACGCGCCCATCGGCACCCGGCTGCTGCGGGTGCGGCATCTCCTCGAGGACGAGCCGGTGTTCCTGGCCAACTACGGCGACACCGTCACCGACGAGCCGATCGAGCGGGCGGTCGCCTCCGCAGGGAGCGGCTACGACGTCATCGCGTCGCTGCTCGCGGCCCGGCCGCGCTACACGTTCCACCTGGTCGACGACCAGTCGGGCGTCGTGACCTCGATCGCCGACGTCACCCGCTCCGACCTGTGGATCAACGGCGGCTACTTCGTGCTCCGGCGCGAGGTGTTCGACGTGCTCCACGAGGGCGAGGACCTCGTCGGCGCGGCCTTCGACCGGCTCATCGCGCGGGGCCAGCTGCACGCCCGCCACCACCACGGCTTCTGGGCGCCGATGGACACCCTGAAGGACAACGAGGAGCTCGAGTCCCTGTGGCGCGCCGGGATGCCACCCTGGTGGGTGTGACGACGCTCCTCCGCCTGTCCCCGCCCGCGGGGCGTCCCCTCCGGGTCCTGGCCCTCGGCGCCCACGCCGACGACGTCGAGATCGGTGCCGGCGGCACCCTGCTCCGCCTCGTCGCCGAGCAGCCCGGTCTCGAGGTGCACTGGGTGGTCCTGTCGGCGGTGGCGGAGCGGGCGGCCGAGGCGCGCACCAGCGCCCAGGCATTCCTTGCCGGCGCCGGCGCCGCGCACGTCGCCGTGCACGAGCTGCCCGAGAGCTACTTCCCGGCGGCGTGGGCCGAGGTGAAGGCCGTGATCCAGGGCCTCGAGCCCCTCGACCCCGATCTCGTCCTCACCCACCGTCGGGCCGATCGCCACCAGGACCACCGCACGGTGGCCGAGCTCACCTGGAACTCGTTCCGCCACCAGCTCGTCCTCGAGTACGAGATCCCCAAGTACGAGGGCGACCTCGGCGATCGGGGCCAGCCGAACCTGTTCGTGCCCCTCGACGAGGCGGTGGCGCGCCGCAAGGTCGCCCTGCTGCTGGAGGGGTTCCCGAGCCAGGCCGGCCGCCACTGGTTCGACGCCGACACCTTCCTCGGGCTCCTGCGGGTCCGCGGCCTCGAGTGCGCCGCCCCCGGCCGGTACGCCGAGGCCTTCCACGCCGCCAAGGTCGTGCTGTAGCCCCCACGGCGGGGCCGGTCCCGTGTGGGCCGGTGGCCGGACCGGCGCCGTAGGATCAGGGGTCCCGCCCGCCCGCCACCCCCCGGGAGCGCCGATGCCCTGGCCCACCGAGCGCGACGACGAGCTCTTCGCCGTGATCGACCGTGAGGTCGAGCGCCAGAACACCACCCTGCAGCTGATCGCGTCGGAGAACTTCGCGTCGCCGGCCGTGCTCGAGGCGTCGGGCTCGGTTCTCACCAACAAGTACAGCGAGGGCTACCCGGGCAAGCGGTACTACGGCGGCAACCTGTTCGTCGACGAGGCCGAGGAGCTGGCCCGCGAGCGGGCCAGGCTGCTGTTCGGGGCCGACCACGCCAACGTGCAGCCCCACTCGGGCGCCAACGCCAACATGGCCGTCTACCTGGCCGTGCTCCAGCCCGGCGACACGGTCCTCGGCCTTAGCCTCGACCACGGCGGCCACCTCACGCACGGCTCGCCCGTGAACTTCTCCGGGCGCCTCTACCGGTTCGTGCCCTACGGCGTGTCGCCCAGCGACGAGCGCATCGACTACGACCAGGTCCGCGACCTGGCCCGGGCCGAGCGGCCGCGCCTGATCATCGCCGGCGCGACCGCCTACGCCCGCCGGATCGACCCGGAGCCGTTCCGTGCCATCGCCGACGAGGTGGGGGCGCTGTTCCTGTTCGACGCCGCCCACATCGCCGGTCTGGTCGCCGGGGGCGCCCACCCGTCACCGGTGCCCCACGCCGACATCGTCACGTTCACCACCCACAAGACCCTCCGGGGGCCGCGCGGCGGTTGCATCCTCAGCACCGCGGAGCACGCCGCGGCCCTCGACAAGGCGGTCTTCCCCGGTCTGCAGGGCGGGCCGCTCGAGCACGTGGTGGCGGCCAAGGCGGTCGCCTTCCGTGAGGCCGCGCACCCGTCGTTCGCCGACTACGCCGCCCGGATCGTCCGCAACGCCCAGGCCCTGGCGGCCGGATTGGCCGCCGAGGGGTTCCGGCTGGTGTCGGGCGGCACCGACAACCACCTGGTGCTGGTCGACCTGCGCACCTTCGACGCCGACCTCACCGGGAAGGAGGCGCAGGCGGTGCTCGACCGGGCGGGGATCACGCTCAACAAGAACACCATCCCCGACGACCCGCGCTCGCCGTTCGTCACCAGCGGGGTGCGCATCGGCACGCCGGCCGTCACCACCCAGGGGATGGCCGAGCCCGAGATGGCCGAGATCGCGGCGCTGATCGCCCGGGCCCTGCGGAACCGCGACGACGAGGCCGAGGTGGGAGCGGTGCGCCACGAGGTCCTCACGCTCTGCTCCGCGTTCACGCCCTACCCGGCCGGCTCCCTCCCGGTCCGGGCCTGACGGCCCGACGGCGGGGGCTCAGGGCAGGCGGAGCACGGCGGCCCGCTGGGCGGGCAGGCTCAGCGCCGACACCGAACGCCCGCGGGCGTCGACGTGGGCGCGGTCGAGTGCCACCTGGGCGGTGCCGCCCTGCGAGGCGTTCACCAGCACCAGCCCGCGCTCGAAGCGCCGGCGCAGCACCGAGCCGCCGAGGTCCTCGGCCGGCCCCAGCGGCGCGCCCAGGTCCCAGCCGAGCTCCGGCAGCCACAGGCCGGCGTTGGTCACGCTGATCATGGAGCGGCCGTCGCTGGCCAGCAGGTACGAGGCCAGGCCGTAGCGGGCCGCCTCGGCGTCGCGGGGGTCGCCCTGCACCACCACCGCGGCCACCTTGCCGAGCGAGGCCGCCGTCGCCACCTCGTCCACCTGCGCCCGCCAGCCGTCGGGCCCCCAGTCCCACACGTAGGACCCGCCCGGCGTGCGGTCCCAGTTGACGAAGTTCTCCTCCATGGCGCCGTCGACGAGCTGCAGCCAGTCGGCCCACAGGCCGGGGAAGAGGCGGGCGTCGGACACGTTGGCGATGGTGAGGAAGCCGACGGCGTGGAGCCGTGGCCCCACGTTGGCGAGCATGGAGCGGGTGGCGGCCTGCAGGGCGGCGTCGGTCGGGTAGGCGGCCGGCGCCGTGCCGTACGCGGTGGCCCGGGTGAGCGCGTTGTCGATGAACACGCCGTCCCAGCCGTTGCGGTCGAGCTCGTCGAACACGTTCCAGAGCCACTGCTCCTGGTACTCGGGGTTGCCCACGTCCATGAACCAGTGATCGTGGTAGGGCGCCCACTCGAGGCGGCGGCCCGCGGCGTCGGTGAGGAACCACTCGGGGTGCTCGCGGTCGGCGAACCCGTAGCCGACACCGGTGGGGAGCAGCGCCGCGTCGCGCCCGCCGTCGTACGCGCCGGCGTAGCTCCGGGTGGAGGAGAGGTCCTTGTAGACGAGCACGATGGCCTGGGGGTTGGCCGCCTTGATGCTGGCGATCTCTCGCCACTCCCACGCGTTGAGGATCACCAGACGGCGCCGGGGCGCCTCCACCGACCAGTCGACCGGCCGCCCGTCGTTGCGGATCAGGAACGACGCGGGGCGCCCGGCCGGCCAGGCCTCGATGACGGGCTGGGCGCCGGCCCGGGGCGAGCGGGTCTCCAGGGCCACCAGGCCGAGGCCACCCAGCAGGGCGAGCGCGACGAGCACCAGCGGCAGGCGTCGCCCGGCCCGGGGCGGGGCGGAGGGCTCGGCCGCGGCGGGCTCCGGGTCGTCCATGCCCTCGCGAGGATACCGAGTCGGCCGGGTTCACCACGGAGCGCGCGGATCGCGCCACCGACGCGAGCAGTGCGTCGATCCCGGGTCACCCGGGGGCGATCCCGTACGATCGTCGAGGTGAACCCCGCCGACGTGGTCCGCATCGTGTGGCGCCGCCGGCTCGTCGCCCTGGCGGCGTTCGTGCTGGTGGTGCTGGCCGCGCTGCTGTTCGTGTCGCGCCAGCCCGAGGTGTACGAGTCGCAGGCCACCCTGGCCTTCCTCCCCGACCCGCAGAACACCCAGACGCTGCCCTTCTACCTCGGTGGCATCGAGGGCCTGCTGCCCACCTACTCGCAGTTCGTCACCAGCCGGTCGTTCCTCGAGGGCGTGGCCGAGTCGCTGCCGTTCCCCACCACGGGGGGCGAGCTCCAGGGGCAGGTGGCGGCCCGGCCGTCCACCGGGTCCGGGGTGCTCAAGATCCAGGTCCGCTCCTCCGACCCCGAGCAGGCCCAGGCCATCGCCGCCGCCACCGCCGAGCAGTTCCTCGCCGTGGTCGCCGACAACGGCGTCTTCACGGTGCGGATGATCGACGAGGCGCGGGTGCCCGAGGGCCCGGTGTCGCCGCGGCCCACGCTGGTGCTCGTGGCCGCGGTCGTCGTGGCCCTGGCCCTGGCGGTGGGCGCGGCCGTGGTGTGGGATCGCCTCTTCGGCCGCATCCAGGAGCCCCGCGATCTGCTCGACGCGGACATGCCCCTGCTCGGGGTGATCCCCGAGGAGCGCCAGCGACCGGGCCGGCGCGTGGTGCTCGGCGACGCGCAGTTCGCCGGGCTGGAGGAGAGCCTCCGCACCGTGGCCACCAACGCCGTGTTCGCCATGCCCGAGGGGGCGGGCACGCTCATGGTCGCGGGGCTCGACGCCGACGCCGGCGCGTCGCTGCTCACCGCCAACCTGGCGGTGATCGCGGGTGAGCTCGGCATCTCGGTGATCGTCCTCGACGGCGACCTCCAGCGCCCGACCCAGCACGCCATCTTCGGCGTGCGGGCCGACATCGGGTTCACCTCCACCCTGTTGCACGGCGTGGAGCCCCACGTGGTGGTGCAGCCCACCGAGCACCCCAACGTGTCGGTGGTCGCGGCCGGCCCGCCGGTGCGCACCCGGGCGCAGGAGCTGGCCCTCTACCTCGAGTACGTGCACCGCTTCGCGGGGTTGGCCCAGCTGCTCATCGTCGACGGCCCGCCCCTGCGGTCGGGCGACGAGGTCCGGCTGCTGGCAGCGTCGGCCGAGCGGGTGCTGCTGCTCGTCCGGGCCGGGGCCACGGGCCCACGCCAGCTCCAGGCCGCGGTGAAGGGCCTGGAGGCGGTCGATGCCGCGGTGCTCGGCGTCGTGTTGGCCCGCGCCCGCGAGGGTGTCGACCTCGACGTGCCCTTCGGGGGCCGCCCCCGCCGCTGACGGCGGCCTGGGCCTCGACGAACGTCGGTCGGCGACGAGCCTCTCCCACTCGGACGCGGCGATGGCGTCGGCCACCAGGCTCGTGCGCAGGTGGTCGGTGAGCGACCATCAGCGCACCAGCCCGGATGGCGGATCGACGGCGGCGACCATCCGCTCAGCCGGCGGCGGCCAGGCGCTCAGCGGGCGACGCGGGCGTACAGGGCGCGGTAGGCCGCGAGCATGGCGGCCGGTGCCCAGCCGGCGGCGGCCTGCCGCGCCGAGGCGGCCAGGCGGTCGCGGGCGGCGCCGTCGGCCAGCAGGTCGTCGATGGCGGCGGCGACGGCCGACGGGTCGCGGGAGGGGACCAACCTGGCCGCGCCGGGCGGCACCACGTCGGTGACGCCGTCGACCGCGGTCGCCACCATCGGCACGCCGAGCGAGAGCGCCTCCAGCAGGGAGAGGGGGAGGCCCTCCCACGTGGAGGTCGCCGCGCCGCAGCGGGCCAGACCCCACAGGGCGGGCACGTCGTCGACCGCCCCCGCCAGGGTGAGGGGCGTGCCGAGGGCGGCGGCCAGCGAGGCCAGTTCGTCGCGGGCCGGGCCCTCGCCGGCCAGCACCACCTGCAGGTCACGGCGTCCGGCGAGGGCGCGCACCAGGGTGGGCCAGTCCTTCTGCTCCACGAGCCGGCCGACGCCCGCCACGACCTGGCGCTCGTCGAGGCCGAGCCGTGACCGCAGGGCGGCGGTGCGCTCCGGGGTCGCGGGCGCCAGGGCCGCGCCGTTGGTGATGACCTCGAGGCGGTCCCCCGGGAAGCCGGCGGCGCGGAGGGAGCGGCCCACGGCTGGTGCGCACGCCACCACGAGCCCGCCGGTGCGGGCCAGGAGCCGGGCGGCGCGCCCGTAGTCGCTCGGGGCCAGCCCGTGGAGCGTGGTCACCAGGGGCGGCCGGCGGCGCGCGGCCGCCATCGCGAGCCCGGTCGCCACGGTGACGCCCACGTTGTGCGTGTGCACGAGGTCGGGCCACCATCGGCGGAGCAGGGGGACGAGCCGGCGGGCCGCCGCGAGGGTGCCCGCCACGCCCCGGTCGATGTCGGGCAGCGGGAAGTGGGCGCCGCCGGCGGCCTCGACGCGGGCCACCCACGGTCCGCCGGCCGAGGCCACGACGACCACGTCGTCGCGGGCCACCGCGTCGGCGACCAGGTCGATCACGATGCGCTCGGCACCGCCCGGTCGGAGCTCGGCGACGACCTGCAGGAGCCGCACGTCAGCGGGCGACGACGTCGCGGTAGAGGCGGAGGTGGGCGTCGGCGCAGCGGTCGAGGGTGAAGGCATCCCGAACCCGCGCCGCCGCCGCGGCACCGAGGGCAGGGGCCAGGCCGGGTTCGTCGGCCAGGCGGGCGAGGGCGGCGCGCAGGGCGCCGGGCTCGCCGGGCGGGACGAGGAGCCCCTGTCCGGGCCGCAGGATCTCCGACACGCCACCGACCGTCGAGGCCACGCAGGCCAGCCCGGCGCTCATGGCCTCGAGCAGCGCCAGCGGGAGGTTCTCGCTCAGCGAGGCCAGCACGAAGGCGTCCGCACGCGCCAGGACCGCAGGGATGTCGGTGCGGTACCCGAGGAAGTCGACCTGGTCCTCGACGCCGAGGGCCCGGACCCGCTCCTGGGCCACGGCGCGCTCCGGACCGTCGCCGGCGAGCGCCAGGGTGATCCCCGGGCGGGTCCTGGCCACCTCGGCGAACGCGGTCACCAACCCGAGGGCGTCCTTCTGCGGTGAGAACGTGCCGACGTGGACGAAGCGCTGCGCCGAGTCGCGGACGGCGTGGGCCGGCAGCGGGGCGATGCCGTTGGCGATGTGGCGGACGCGGCGCGCCGGCAGGTGCAGTCGGCCCCGGAGGAATCGGGCCATGGCCTCCGACGGGGCCACCGTCACGTCGGCGAGGCGGCCGACGACGGCGTCGCCGCCCAGCACGGCCAGTGCCCCGGGCTCGAGCCGCTCGGCCCAGGGACCGGCCTGCACGAACAGGCGAGAGGCACCGTCGGGCAGGCCGTGGTAGGTGGTGACGACGGGCACCCCCAGGCGCGCGACCGTGGTGGCGACCAGGCCGGCGCGCCGATCCTGGGCGTGCACGAGATCTGGTCGGGCCGCAGCGAGCGCGGCGCGCACCGAGCGCATCCCCCGGACGTCGGTCTTGGTGCTCGCCTGGGCACGACGCCACAGCGGCGTGGCGTCACCGGCGCTCGTCACCGGCTCGGGGCCGACGATCACGACGTCGGGAGCGTCGACGCGACGGGCCAGCGCGAGGGCGAGGCCGACGGTGAGGTCGACGGGCCCGCCCGTCGACTGGGTGAGCAGGTAGGCGACGCGCACGGCGGTCAGGTCGGCGCCGGCCCGCCGGCGCGTCCTCGCAGGGTCTCGTTGCGATCGGAGGGTGCGCGTCGGCCCTGTGCCCCCGCGGCCAGGGTGGCACCGAGCGCGCCGAGCACCCAGATCGGCGCGTAGAACTGCTGGGTGAGGAACGCGGAGCCGACGATCGCGACCACGAACCCGGCGGCGAGGGCGCCCTGCAGCGTGTCGGCCGAGCGGTCGGTGGGGAAGCGGCGGCGGAGATCGAGCCATGCCAGGACCAGGTAGGCCACGAAGAACGCGGTGCCCACGATCCCGAGCTCGGCGAGCACGTTGAGGTACGTGTTGTGGGTGGTGGGGGTCTCGACCGGCAACGGCTTGTCGAAGGTGCCGTAGTCGGGGTTGAACTCGGCGAAGCGGGCCTCGTAGCCGCCGGGGCCGACTCCCAGGATCGGCGAGGACCGGAACTGCTCGATCGCCGTCTCCCAGAAGCTCACCCGAGTGTCGACGTTGTAGCCGGCCACGGCCTGCTTGCGGGTCAGCGCCTCCTCGACGGTGCTCGGCTCGAGCAGCCAGGCCGTCAGCCCGATGAGGACGACGGCCAGCAGGGCCGCTCCCGCCCAGCGGGCCCTGATGCGGCGGGTGGCGACGGCCCAGACACCAGCGGCGGCCAGGCCGAGCAGGGCGGAGCGCGAGAAGCTGGCCAGGACGGCGGCGGCCGAGAGCACGATCGCGGCGGCGACCAGCACCTGCCGGCCCCGGGGGACGGTGCCGAGCCGCCACATGGCGAGCGGGATCGTGCTGGCCAGCAGGAACGCGTAGTCGTTGGCGTCTTCGAGGGGCCCGGCAGCGCGTTCGACGGTGCCCGAGAAGAACCCCCACAGCCCGATGGCGCCGGCCAGCGCAGCGCTCCCGATCATCACGTCGATCAGGACCCCGGCCCGGTGGCGGTCGCCGTCGACGGCTTGGACGACGAGGAAGAAGAGCAGGAAGAACATCGCCCAGCGGGCCGACGTGTTCACCGCGGCACCGAGGTCGCGCGATGCGGCCGAGGAGAGGATCAGCCACGCCGACAGACCGGCGACGGGCCACAGCTGGCGTGTCGTGACGATGGCCTCCCGGCGCACCGCCCAGTGCAGGAGCCACGCGCAGAGGGCGATGGCGCCCAGGCCCTTCGCCGGCGTGAGGAACCCGCCGCCGGTGAGGTAGGCCTCGAAGAAGAACGAGGCGGTGAGGATGGCAACCGCGACGAGGAGGTGGGAGGCCGCCCACAGCACCAGGCCGAGACCGATCACGGCGACCATGCCCAAGGCGGGAGACCACGACGTGATGAAGCCGACGCCGAGGGCCACGCCGACGAGCGCGCTCGCGGCGAGCGGCTTGGGCAGCTCCAGGGGCTCTGCCGTGGCGCGCCGCACCCCTCGGGTCGCGGGTCGGCTGCTCAGCGTGCGGGCCACCGTCGCACGCTATTACGGGCGACCCCGTGCCAGAGGTCGAGGTTCTGGGTCGTCGTGGCCCGGAGGTCGTACTGCGCGGCCGCCCGATGGCGCGCGGCCTCGCCGAGCCGCGTCCGCCGGGCCGGGTCCGCCAGCAGGGCGTCGATCGCTGCAGCGAGCGCGCCCGGGTCGCCGGTGGGAACGAGCAGCCCGGCGCCACCGAGTGCGGAGCTGCCGCTGACGCTGGTGCTCACCACGGTGGCGCCGCAGGCCATCGCCTCGAGGAGCACGAGGGACATGCCTTCGCGGCGCGACGGGATCACCACGACGTCGGCCGCCCGCAGGTGCGGGGCCGGGTCGGTCGTCGACCCGACCAGCTCCACGCGACCGCCCACGCCGAGGCGCTGGGCGAGCGTCGACAGGGCCGAGCACTCCGGCCCGTCGCCGACCAGGCGCAGCCGAGCGCTCGTGGCCCGCATGAGGGCGAGGGCGCGCACGGCCACGTCCTGGCCCTTCTCGGGGACGAGCCGCCCGACGCACACGAGCAGTGGGTCCTCGCCCCGGTCCGCCACGGGCCCGGCGGGGGTGAAGGCCTCGGTGTCGACGCCGTTGGGGATCACGACCAGCCGTCGGGCGCCGCCGCCGAGCACGCCCCTGCCCTCGGCGGCCTCCTCCTCGGAGACGGTGACGATGGCGTCGGCCAGGCGCGCCGCGGCGCGCTCGAAGGCCCGGTAGGCGGGTGCCAGTGGGCCCCCGACGTGCCACCCCCAACCGTGGGGCGTGAACACGCAGCCCGGCCGGCGGCCGGGCCGGGTGGCCAGCAGGGCCAGCCGGCCGAGCGCCCCCGCCTTCGACGAGTGGAGGTGCACGACCTCGGCGGCGTCGAGGAGGCGACGGAGGCGGCGGGCGAGCGCGACGTCGGCGGCGCCCGGCTGGCGGGTCATGGGAAGCACGACGCGGTCGGCCCCCGCCACGTCGACCCAGCCGGGCAGGTCGCCGTCGTCGGGGCAGGCGACGGTGACGTGCATGCCCTGGCCGACCCCGGCCTCGGCCAGCTGGCGGACGCAGACGGCCGCGCCGCCCACCGTGGGCTGGCAGACGAGCAGCACGCGGAGCGGGCGCGACCCTGCAGCGGGAGGCTGGTGCACTCGTGGCACGCTAGCCACGCCGGTCCCCGGGGCCGGTGGGTGGTCCGGTCTACGATCCGCCGACGATGGGGACGGGCTCGGTCACGGTGGTGGTGCCCACGCGCAACCGGGCGCGTTGGCTTCGATCGTGCCTGGCCAGCGTGCTCGGCCAGACGCACCCACGGCTCGAGGTGGTGGTGGCCGACAACGCCTCGACCGACGACACCGCCGACGTGGTGGCGGCGTTCGACGATCCCCGGGTGCGGTACCTGCGCCGACCGACCGACCTCGGGCTGATCGAGAGCTTCGCCCGGGCTGCGGCCGGCGTCGACAGCGACTACCTGCTGCTGCTCGGCGACGACGACCTGTTCGCCTCGCCGGACGCCGTGGCCACCCTGGCGTCCGTGCTCGACGCCCGCCCCTCGGTGGGCATGGTGCACAGCGCGTTCGACCTGGTCGACGGCGACGGCGCGTTGCTCCGCCGCGACGTCGACTGGACCGACGGCCTCACCGCCGACACGGACGAGCCCGGCCGGGTGTTCCTCGAGCGGACGATGCGCTCGTCGTGCCGGGTGTGCTCGTCGACGGCGCTGGTCCGCACCGACGTGGGCGCGGCGGTCGGCTGGTTCCACCCGGCCGACCTGCCGCCCATCGACCTGGGGATGTGGCTCCGCCTCTCGTTGCTGGCCGACGTGGCGTTCGTGCGCCGGAGCCTGGTGTCGTACCGCATCCACGGCACGAGCCACTCGGCGGCGCTCGGCCCGGTCGTCGAGGACGGCTACGTGCTCGGCCCCGAGCTGATCGACCGCGTGCACGAGGTGAAGCTGGCCTTCCTCGAGGAGCACCGTGGCGAGGTGCCCGACGCCGGGCGCCTCCGTCGCCTGGCGGCGCGGCGCCGCCGGCAGGAGCTGCTCACCTACGCCCGGCGGTGCACGTTGCCCGAGCGGCGGTTCGGGCCCACCGCCCGCGCCCTGGCGCTGGTCGGGCGCCGGGCCCCGGCGCTGCTGCTCGACCGCGGCGCCTGGAAGCTGCTCGGCGGCAGCGTGATCGGCCCCGGGCTGGTCGAGCGGGTCACGGGCACGCCCGACGGGGCGGGTGTGGGAGGGTCCTAGGGTGCGCGTGCTGGTGACCGGTCACGACGGCTACCTCGGTGCCGTGCTCGTGCCTGCTCTGCGGGCGGCCGGGCACCACGTGGTGGGGCTCGACGCGCACCTGTTCGGCGCCTGGTCGCTGCCTGGCGTCCCCGCCCCCGAGTCGCTGCCCGACGTGGCCGGCGACGTCCGCCAGGTGCTCCCGGGCCACGTGGCCGACGTCGATGCGGTGCTCCACCTGGCCGCCCTGTCGAACGACCCGCTGGGCGACCTCGATCCCGATCTCACGTTCGAGGTGAACCACCGGGCGACCGTGCAGCTGGCGGCCGCGGCCAAGGAGGCCGGGGTCTCGCGCTTCGTCTTCGCCTCCTCGTGCAGCCTCTACGGCGCCGCCGGCGACGCCGTGCTCGACGAGGGTGCGGCGTTCCACCCGATCACCCCCTACGGCGAGTCGAAGGTGCTCTCCGAGCGGGATCTGGCCGAGCTGGCCGACGACCACTTCCACCCCACCTACCTGCGCAACGCCACCGCCTACGGGGTGTCGCCCCGCCTGCGCGCCGATGTGCTGGTCAACAACCTGGTGGGCTGGGCGCTCACCACCGGCGAGATCCGGCTGAAGAGCGACGGCACCCCGTGGCGGCCGCTGGTGCACGCCCGCGACATCGCCGCCGCCTTCCTGGCCGTGCTCGACGCCCCATCCGATGTGATCCACGACCAGGCCTTCAACGTGGGCGGCACCGCCGAGAACTACCAGGTGCGCGACGTCGCGGCCCTGGTCGCCGAGGCCGTGCCGGGGGCCACCGTGGTGTTCGAGGAGGGTGCCGGCCCCGACCAGCGTGACTACCGGGTGAGCTGCGACAAGCTGGCGAGGGTCCTGCCGGCGGCACGGCCTCGGTGGACCGTCCGCGAGGGCGTGGCCGAGCTGGTCGAGGCCCTCGTGCGGGCGCGGTTCACCGTCGACGACCTGACCGGGCCGCACTGCGTGCGGATCCGCCGCATCCTCGAGCTGCAGGGCGAGGGGCGCCTCGACGAGCGGTTGCGTTGGACCGAGCCACGGCCTGGCTGAACCCGGCGGACGGGCTGACCGCGCGCCGCGCCGACCTCGACCGGACCGAGGCCGGGGCCGCCCTGTACGCCCTCGTCGAGCGCCTCTTCCCGCTCCTGCGGGGGCGCACCGGCGACGGGGTCCGGGAGACCCTCCGGCTGGTCGGCGAGGTGCTCCCGCTCACCCTCCACGAGGTGCCGACGGGGACGCCCGTGTTCGACTGGACGGTGCCGCGGGAGTGGCGCATCCGCGACGCCTACGTGGCCGACGCCGCCGGCCGGCGCGTGATCGATCTGGCCGACAGCACGCTGCACCTGGTGAGCGAGAGCGTGCCCCTCCACCGCCGGATGTCGCTCGATGAGCTCCGCCCGCACCTGCACTCGCTGCCCGACCGGCCCGACGTCATCCCGTACCGCACCGCGTACGGCGGGGACGGCTGGGGCTTCTGCCTGGCGCACCGGGACCTGGAGGCGATGGCCGAGGGCGACTACGAGGTGTGCATCGACGGCACCCTCGAGCCGGGTCACCTGACGTACGGCGAGGCGGTGATCCCGGGCGAGACCGACGACGAGGTGCTCCTCTGGGCGCACTGCTGCCACCCGTCGCTGGCGAACGACAACCTCTCGGGCATCGCGGTGGTGGCGATGGCCGGGGCGCTGCTCGCCCAGGTGCCCACCCGCCACACGTACCGGGTGGTGGTCGCTCCGGCCACGATCGGCGCCATCACGTGGCTGGCGGGCAACGAGGACAGCCTCGGGCGGCTGTGCCACGGCCTGGTGGTCGCCGGTGTCGGCGACCCCGGACCGCTCACCTACAAGCGCAGTCGCCGGGGAGGGGCGGCCGTCGACCGCGCCGCGGCGCACGTGCTGGCCGGGCGGGCCGACGGCGGCGACGTGGTCGACTTCTCGCCGTACGGCTACGACGAGCGCCAGTTCTGCTCACCGGGGTTCGACCTGCCGGTGGGTCGCCTCAGCCGTACGCCCTTCGGGACGTATCCCGAGTACCACACGTCCGCCGACGATCTGGGCTTCGTCCGGCCCGCCTCCCTGGCCGCGTCGCTCGACGCCCTGCTGGCCGTGCTCGACGTGCTCGAGCGCGACGGTCGTTGGCGCAACACCAGCCCGAAGGGCGAGCCCCAGCTGGGGCGGCGCGGGCTCTACGCCACCCCGCTCTGGCAGCGCTCGGGCGGTCCGGAGCTCGGCCTGCTCTGGGTGCTCAACCTGTCCGACGGCCGCCACTCGCTGCTCGACGTGGCCGAGCGGTCCGGTCTGACCTTCGACGAGGTGGCAGCGGCCGCGGCCGCGCTCGCCGAGGTGGGCCTGCTCGTGCCCTGCGACCCGTGAGCGGTCGTCCGGTGACGGCGGGTTCGGGCCCGGCCGGCCAGGTCCGATGAGGGTGCTGCTGGTGCTGGCCGAGCCGCCCCTCCCCGAGGGCGGGGCACCCGGCCGTTGCTCGGTCGCCCTGATCCGGGGCCTGCGCGCCCACGGCGTGGGCGTCGACGTCCTCGCCGCCCGCCAGCCCTTCTCGGTGTCCGGCGACCCTCCGCCCGACCTCGGCGCCGAGATGGTCACCGTCGACGCGTCCTCGGCGACGCCGGCGTCGTTCGGGCACCGGCTCCGCCGGCCCCACGACGATCTGGCGCGCAGCCCGTTCCAGGACCGGGTGCGGGCGCGGGCCCGAGAGGTCGACGTGGTCCACGTGGAGGCCGTCGAGGCCGCCTGGTGCGCCGTAGGCCTGCCCGTGCCGTCGGTGGTGCACCTGCACTACCGGGCCCGGCTCGACCGGTCGGTCGGCCCACCCTGGCGGCCGGCGTTCCGCGAGGTCCTGCGCTTCGCCCGGCGCGAGCGAGTCGTGATCCGGTCGCAGCGCTGGTTGATCGCCAGCTCGCCTCGCGTGGCCGAGACGCTCCGGCACGACTCCCCGCGAGCCGAGGTGACCCTGGCACCGCTGGGCCTCGACCCGGTGGGCTACGGGCCGGCGCCCCTCGACGGCCCGCCCACGGTCGGCATCATCGGGACGGCGTCGTGGCCTCCGACCGCGTCGGCCATGCGGCGCCTGGTGCAGCGGGTGTGGCCGCTCGTGCGCCGCGAGGTGGCCGACGCCCGCCTGGTGATCGCCGGCCGGGGCACCCAGTCGCTGGCGTGGGCCGGCCCCGGCATCGAGCTCCGTGGGCCGGTCACGTCCTCCGCGGCCTTCCTGCGGGAGCTGTCGGTGCTCACGTACCCCCTCGACCGAGGCAGCGGGGTGAAGGTGAAGGTGCTCGAGGCGCTGGCGACCGGGCTGCCCGTGGTGACAACTGCCTGCGGGGCGGAAGGGCTCGACGCGCCGGGCGGGCTCGTGGTGCTCCCCGACGACGACCACGCGCTGGCCGCCGCGACCGTGGAGGTGCTGGTGGACGTAGCCGCCCGTCGCGAGCGGGGGGCGGCCGCTCGCCGGGCCTTCGACCAGCGCTACACGCCCGTGCGGTCGACGGCAGCTCTGCCCGGTCTGTACGAGCGGATGGCGCGGTGAGCACCGTCGACCCGTTCGACGACGAGGAGGCCGACGCCGCGCGGATGACCACCGGCGCTTCCGTGCTCCGGGGAGGGGTGTGGAACAGCGCGAGCCAGCTCTTGCCGCAGGCGTACACGCTGGTGATGTCGGTGGTGGCCGCCCGCGTCCTCGGTCCCGACGACATGGGCCGCCAGAGCTACATCGCCTTCGTCGGCATCGCCGTGGTGGCCCTGCTCACCGGCGGCCTGCCGGTCGCGCTCATGCGCTACATCGGCGAGCTGCGGGGGCGTGGGCGGCCCGAGACGGCCCGGGCGATGGTCCGCGCCGCGTGGCGGATCGAGCTGGCCGCAGCGGCGTTGGGTGGGGCCGGGCTGGTGGTGGCCGGCCTCGGCCGGCCGCCCCTCGGCTGGGCGTGGGCGCTGTGCGGCGTCTCCAGCGCCATGGCGATCCTCCACCGCGTGCCGTCGTCGGTGCTGATCGGCATGCAGCGCTGGCGGGACAGCTCCGTCGTCGGCATGGTGACCGGCGCGGGGGCCGCCGTCGGCACGGTGGCCGTGCTCCTCGCGGGCGGGGGCATCACCGCCATGTTCGCGGTGCAGGCGGTGGTGTCGGCGGTGAACCTGCTGTGGACGAGCCGGCTCGCCCGCCGCAGGCTGCCCGACCGGTGGGCTGCACCGCCGGCCGTGCCCCACCGGATCGATCCCGGGCTGCGCCGGGCGTTCACCTCGTTCACGCTCATCGCGACGGCCGACGCGTACCTGTCGTTCGTGGTGTGGCGACGGACGGAGTTCTTCTTCCTGGAGCGCTACGCGCCGCCGTCGGAGCTCGCGATCTACTCCATCGCCTTCGCGGCGGCGTCGGCGCTGGTGATCCTGCCCGGCGCGCTGGCCGGCGTGGTCGCGCCCGCGGTCGCGACCCTGTTCGGCGCGGGCCACGACGAGCGGATCCGCTCGGGCTTCGGCCGCACCGTGCGGCTGCTGGTGCTGCTCAGCCTGCCGATCACCGCCATGGTGCTCGCACTGGGGCCGGCCGTCCTCACCGGCGTGTACGGCGCCGACTACGCGGCCGCCGGACCGGTGCTGCGGATCATGATGATCTCGTTCCCGCTGGTGCCCCTCGTCACCGTGAGCCAGGCGCTGCTCGAGGGCATCGGTCGCATCCGCTTCCAGCTGCTGATCTCGGCGCTCGCCGCGGCCACCAACCTCACGCTCGACGTGCTGCTGATCCCGTCGCACCAGGCCAGGGGTGCGGCCCTGGCCAACGGGCTGGCCCAGGTGGTGGCGTCGTTGCCCCTCCTCGTGTACGCGGCGCGCAAGGTCGGCGGTGTGCGCCTGCACTGGTCGCACCTGGCTCGGGCGGCGCTGGCGTCGGTGGCCTGCGGGCTCGTCGCGTGGGGCGCGCTCGGCCCCGCCGTCGACGTGGTCGGGCGCATCCTGGGCCTGGGGGTGGCCCTGGCGGCGGGGGTGCTGGCCTTCTGGGTCGTGGCCGCGATCGTGAAGGTTCTCCACCGCGACGACGCCGCATGGCTGACCGACAGCGTCGGCGAGCGGTTCGGCCCGGTGATGGCGGCCGCGTGCCGGTGGCTGGCGTGAGCCGGGAGGTGGGCCGGTGCGAACGCTGAGGGCGCCGCCGCCGGCCGCCGGCGCCCCCACGGGCCCCGGCCCGATCCCGACGTTCTCGGTGGTGCTCGCCGCCCATGACGTGTCGGCCTTCATCGGCGGCGCCGTGGCCTCCGCGCTCGACCAGACGGTGCCCCCCCTCGAGGTCATCGTGTGCGACGACGGGTCGACCGACGACCTCGATGCCGCCCTCGGCCCGTTCACGGAGCGGATCGTGCTGGTGCGCCAGGCCAACCGAGGGTCGGGGGCCGCCCGCAACGCGGCCATCGCCGTCGCTCGGGGCGACTGGATCGCCGTGCTCGACGGCGACGACGCGTTCCACCCGCGACGGGTCGAACGCCTGGGCGAGGCCGTCTCGGCCAGGCCCGACCTCGACCTGGTGACCACCGACGCCGACCTGGTCCTCGATGGCGCGGTGGTGCGCCGCTGCTACGACCCGAGCTACCGGTTCGAGGTCGGCGACCAGCGGTCCGCCATCATCCGGGGCAACTTCCTCGGCGTGATGGTCGCCGTCCGGAGGAGCCGCCTGGTTGCCGTCGGTGGCTTCGACGAGTCGATGCGCCACAACGAGGACTGGGAGCTCTTCGCGCGGTTGCTGCTCGACGGCTCCGTGGCCGGGCTCGTCGACGAGCCGCTCGGGATGTACCGCCTGCACGAGGGGAGCAAGACGGCCGACCCGCTGCACCGCGCCCAGGGGCGGGTCGACGTGCTCGAGCGGGTGGCCTCCTGGCCGGTGCTCAGCGACGCCCAGCGCGGCATCGCCCTCCGCGGGCTGGACGAGGCGAGGGCGGAGCTGGCCGTGGTGTCGGCCACGTCTGCGCTGCGCGACGGCCGGCCGGATGCCCGGCGGCTGGCGTCGCAGCTGCTCTGGCGGCGGGGTCTGCCACTGCGTACCCGCGCCAAGGCGCTGGCCGCGGCGACGGCGCCGGGGTGGGCCGGGCGTCGCCTGGCCCTCGCCGAGGCCGGCCGGCGGCGCCTCACCGCCGGCATCGAGGGAGCGCCACCGAGCGGCCCGGCCGCCGGCTGATCACGGGCGCCGGCGCGGGGCGGACAGCACCTCGTCGTACACGGCCGCGGTCGCAGCGGCCATGGTCCCCACGCTCAGGCGCTCGACGGCCCGGCGGCGGCCGGCGTCGCCCAGCCGGGCCCGCTCGGCCGGATCGTGGGCCAGACCCTCCAGGGCGGCGTCGAGGGCGGCCTCGTCGCCGGCCGGCACGAGCAGGGCGGCGCCGTCCACCGCCGCAGCAACGTCCCCCACCGCCGAGGCGACGCAGGGGAGCCCGCTCATCATGGCCTCGAGCAGGGCGAACGGCAGCGCCTCCCAGCGGGACGGGAGGCAGAAGACGTCGAGGGTGGCGAGGAAGGTGCCCACGTCGTCGACGTGCCCCGCCAGCTCGACGGGCAGGCCCTCGGCGGCGGCGACGAGCCGGTCGCGCTCCGGGCCCTCTCCTGCGATCACCACCTCCACGGGTGCGCCCCGGGCGACGAGCCGGCGGGTGGCCGCGACCAGCAGGTCGAACCCCTTCTCCGCCCTCAGCCGGCCGATGCCGCCGATGCGCACCGGCAGGGTGGGTGGACGCCGCTGCATCGGCACCACGGGGACGCCGTTGGCCACGACGCAGATGCGATCGGCGGGCACCGAGAGGCCGTCGCGCAGAGCGGTGGCCACCTCGCCCGACACGGCGATCACCCGCCGCAGGCGGCGGAACAGCAGGCGCAGGTGCTGCCGCTGCAGACCGGGAGGCAGGCCGCCGGCCAGGTGCAGGGTGGCCACCGCGGGTCGGCGCCCGAGGGTGGCCGTGAGCAGGGCGTGGCGGTTGTTGGTGGGCCACGTGAGGTTCAGGTGCACCAGGTCGGGGCCCAGGTCGCCGAGCACGCGCGGGAGTGCGGCCAGCCGGCCGAGGTCGACCTTGTGGCGCACCCGGGGCACGAGGCGCACCGGGATCCCACGGCCCTCGAGCTCGTCGAGGAGCGCCACCGGTGTGGTGTCGGTGGCCACGACGTTGGCCTCGAACCGCTCGGGGAGGTGCTCGGCGAGCAGGGCCACGTAGTGCTCGGCGCCCCCGAGCGAGGCGGCGTCGACCACGAAGGCCACGCGCGCGCGCCCCAGGCCCGGTCGGGTCACCGGACGTGGCCCTCGTCGAACCCGACGGCGTCCTCCCGTGCCTGCTGGCGGGCGCGCAGGAGGGGGCCGAGCACCGGTGGCGCCAGGCCGAGCAGGCGGGCCTTGCGCACCAGCGCCTGCTCGCTGGGGCACAGCGCGGCGGCCTGGCGGTACGCGGTCGCGGCGTCGCGGTACCGGCCGGCCCGCAGGCAGGCGTCGCCCCGGCGGGCCAGCTCGTGGGGGCCGGGACCGGCCAGGCGGCGCTCGACGTACCCGCGCTCGGCCGGCGTGAGGTCGGCACGGGTGGCCGCCTTGGCGAGCACCGCCCGCGCGCCCTCGTCCATGCGGTCGCGATCGGCCGTGAGCCCGGCGGCGTCCCAGCGGTAGAGGGCGAGGGGGCGGGGCTGGTGGGCGACCCGGTGGCCGGCCATCACCGCACGGAGCCAGAAGTCCCAGTCCTCAGCGTGCGTCAGCGTCTCGTCGAAGGGACCGATCTCGTCGACCAGGGCGCGGGGGAACAGCGACATCGTCGACACGAAGTTCTGCTCGAGGATGGCGCGGCGCTGCTCGGTCGGCCGGGGGAAGCGGCCCTTGTGGCGGGTCTGGCCCGGGTGGATGCCACCCGGGAACAGCCACCACGCATTGGCGGTGGCCAGGGCGCGGCGCGTGCCGGCGGTCGCCCGCGTCGCCACAAGCGCCTCGACGTGCTCGTCGAAGAGGATGTCGTCGGCGTCGCAGAACGCCACCAGCTCGCCGGTCGCCTCGGCCACGCCCCGGTTGCGGGCCGCGGCCACGCCCCGGTTGGGCTGGCGAACCACCCGCACCCTGCGCCCGTGGGCCGCGGCGATCTCGCCGGTGCGGTCGGTGGAGCCGTCGTCGACGACGATCACCTCGAGGGGCGACCAGGTCTGGCGCAGGGCTCCCGACAGGGCGGCGCCGAGGGTGCGCTCGGCCTGGAAGGCGGGGACGACGAGGCTGACTGCGGGGCCCACGGTGCGCGCGACCGTAGCCCCCGCCTCACCGCGGCCGGTGGCGTGGTGCCGTCGGGGCCGGCATCGGCGACGGAGCCGCAGAAATGAGCCGATCTCCCCATTCAGTTCCGGCGGTCCGACAGTCGATAGTTGGCGTGTGGCCGAGGATCTGACGACGTGAGCACGCTCCGTGGCGCTTCGCGACGGGGGAACGCGTACCGTGGTCGGGTACCGTTGCTCCCCCGGACCGTCCGGATGCGAGGTGGCTGGTCGTGGCGATCGATGACGTGACGCTCACCGGGGGCCCGGCGCCGTCGGGCCAGGCTGCGGTCCGTCCGACCGCAGCCGAGCGCCCGGCGTCGGTCCTCGGCCCGGCGGTCGCGCCGACCCCGAACCCGACCCCGACCCCGACCGCGACCCCGGCGACCACGGGCCGCCGGCGCACGCGCGTCGCCGCCGTGGGCGTGGCCGTGGCCGACGCCGCGGGCGTCGCCGCCGGGCTCGCCCTCACCGGCACCCCGTCGTGGCCGATCGCCCTGTACCTGGTCGGCATCCTCCTCACCCTGCTGGTCCTCGGCGAGTACCGGCTCCGGCTCACGCTGCGGGCGCTGGCCGATGCGCCCCGGCTGGTCGGCCGCGTGCTCCTGCCCTCCGCCATCCTCGTGCTGTCGCCGTTCGCCCTCGACCAGCCGAACCGCGCCCTCACCCGCGTGCTCGGCGCCGTGGTCGGGCTGCTCGTGGCCCGGGCCGTGGCCTACGCCGTGCTGCGCATCCTCCGGCAGCGCCAGGTGCTCGCCGAGCCCACCGTGATCGTCGGCGCCGGCACCATCGGCACCGAGCTGGCCGGCCTGCTCGACCAGCACCGCCAGTACGGGCTGAGCGTGGTCGGCTTCGTCGACGACGTCCCCGCCTTCGGCGGCCCGCCGCTGCTGGGCGGCATCGGCGAGCTCGAAGACGTGCTGGCCGAGCTCGACGTGGCCCGCCTCATCGTCGCCTTCACGCCTGCTCGCGACGAGACGCTCGTACGGGTGATCCGGGCCGCGACGCGCCACGACGTGGTGGTGCACATCGTGCCCCGCTTCTTCGAGGTGGGGCTCGCCCCCAGCGGCGCCGACGTCGACCAGGTCTGGGGGATCCCCCTGTACCGGGTGAAGCGGGCGGCCCTGCGCGCCAGCGTGTTCCGGGTGAAGCGGATCGGCGACGTGGTGCTGTCGGCCACCGCGCTGGCGCTGCTGTCGCCGCTGCTGGCGGTCCTGGCCCTGCTCGTGAAGCGCTCCAGCCCCGGCCCGATCCTCTTCCGGCAGGTCCGCATCGGCCAGCACGGCCGGCCGATCGAGGTGCTCAAGTTCCGCACGATGCGGCTCAACGACGACTCCGAGGTCACGTGGTCGGTCAGCGACGACGAGCGGGTCACCGGGGTCGGGCGCTGGATGCGCCGGCTCAGCCTCGACGAGCTCCCGCAGTTCGTGAACGTGCTCCGCGGCGACATGTCGCTCGTGGGCCCCCGTCCCGAGCGTCCGTACTTCGTCAACCGCTTCAGCACGGTCATCCCCGGCTACGGCGATCGTCACCGGCTGCCCGTCGGGCTCACCGGCCTGGCCCAGGTGCACGGCCTGCGGGGCGACACGTCCATCCGCGAGCGGGCCCGGTTCGACAACGCCTACGTCGAGCACTGGTCGCCGTGGCTCGACCTCACGATCATGATCCGCACCCTCACCAGCGTGGTGCGGCAGGCCCGCAAGGGCGACTAGCCGGGGCCCACCCGGGGCGGAGGCTCCGGACCACGTAGCCTCGGAGCCCGGTGGGCGATTACCTCGTGGTGTTCCTCGTGGCCGCCGGTGCCACGTTCACGATCACCCCGGTCGTGCGGCGCATCGCCATCCGGTGGGGCGTCGTGGTGGCGCCCGACGCCCGCCGCGTGCACGAGCGGCCCACCCCGGAGCTGGGCGGCGTCGCGATGTTCGTCGCCTTCCTGCTCGCCATGGCCGTGGCCTGGCGGATGGGCGGCCTGCGCGACGTGTTCGCGGGGTCCTCCGAGCCGCTCGGGGTGGTCGTCGGGGCCTCGGTGATGTTCGGGGTGGGTCTCCTCGACGATCTCCGGGAGTGGTCGGCGCCGGCCAAGCTCTCGGGCATGGTGCTGGCGGCGTCGCTGATGCAGCTCCTCGGGGTGACGATGTTCTACTTCCGCATCCCGTTCGCCGAGCTGATCGTGCTGTCGCCCGACATGGCGTTCCTGGTCGGCGTGGTGTGGGTGGTCGGCATGGCCAACGCCGTCAACCTGATCGACGGGCTCGACGGCCTGGCCGCCGGCATCGTGGCCATCGCGGCCGGCGCGTTCTTCCTCTACGGCCAGCGCCTGTCCGACGTCGGCCTGCTCGAGCCGGGCTCGATCAGCCCCCTCCTCGCCATCATCGTCCTCGGTCTCTGCCTCGGGTTCCTGCCCCACAACTTCCACCCGGCGCGCATCTTCATGGGCGACAGCGGGGCGCTGATGCTCGGCCTGCTGCTCGCGGCGTCGACGATGGTGGTGGGCGGGCGCACGGCCGAGCCCTTCAGCGGCCAGACGTACTTCTTCTTCGCCCCGCTGTTCATCCCCCTCGTCGTGCTGGGCGTGCCCATCATCGACACGGTCTTCGCCATCGTGCGGCGCGCCACCCGCCGCACGGGCGTCGCGGTGGCCGACAAGGACCACCTGCACCACCGGCTGATGCGCCTGGGCCACGGCCATCGGCGCAGCGTGCTGATCCTGTGGGCCTGGACCGCGATCCTGTCGGGCTTCGTGCTCTATCCCACGTACGCGCGTGAGGGCGACGCCCTCGTGCCGTTCGGCATCGCCGCGCTCGCGCTCGCGCTCTTCACCCTGTTCCACCCCGGGCTGCGACGGGCGCGCGAGGCCGCCGGGCCGGGTGGCGGCCCTGGTCCGGGCGGGCCGGCCGACCCGGCCCGCGAACTTGCGGCACCCCAGGTCGACCCCTAGATTGTGCGTCGGTTCACGAGCGCAACGGGGCGCCGGCAGATCCAGACAGAGGCTCGCCGGCCACGGGCACGCGGAAGGCAGAGGGTGGACGTCGGCGAACGGCGAGACCTCTACAACGGGTTCGGTGAGGGCCTGCAGCGTGCGGTCGAGTTCGCCGTCACGCCGGTGCTGTTCGGCCTGGCCGGCTACGGGCTCGACCGGTGGCTCGGCACCCTGCCGCTGTTCACGATCCTGCTCGCCCTCTTCGCGGTGATCGGCACCTTCCTGCGGATGTGGATCCACTACGACGCAGAGATGCGCCACCAGGAGCAGGTGCTCGGCGAGCGGCGGGGCGCGCGCCGGGCCCCGGTCGGGGAGGCGCCGTGAGCGGCGATCCGTTCCTCACCCGCTTCGAGGGGCCGGCCCCCGAGCAGCAGATCGCCCACGACATGGTGCGTCGCGGCCTGCCCGTGGCACCGCTGTTCGTGCTGGTCGGGTTCATCTTCTGGGGGGTCGACGGCGCGCTGTCCGCCGGCCTCGCCGTGGCCATCGTGCTCGCCAACTTCGCGCTCTCCGCCGCGATGCTCGCCTGGGCGGCCCGGATCTCGCTGGGCCTGCTCATGGGGGCGGCCCTGGGCGGGTTCCTCGCCCGCCTCGCGATCATCATGGCGATCGTCCTGCTGGTCATCGACCAGCCGTGGGTGGAGCCGATCCCGCTATGCCTCACCCTCGTCGTGGCATACCTGGGCCTGCTGGCCTGGGAGCTGAAGTACGTCTCCGCGTCGCTCGCCTTCCCCGCCCTCAAGCCCGGGCACCGCCCGGTGGGCAGCACCAAGGAGTAGCCCTCGTCGTGCTCCCCGTCTACGCGCTCGAGTTCCCGCCCATCGGAGAGATCCTCAACTGGCCCGACATCGCCTTCGAGGGAACCCCCTACGGGTTCAACAAGATCGCGATCATCACCCTGGTCTCGGCCGGGCTCACCCTGCTGCTGTTCTTCCTGGGCGCCAAGAAGCAGATGGTGCCCCGGGGCCTGCAGAACCTGATGGAGATCTCGGTCGAGTTCATCCGCAAAGAGGTCATCATGCCCACCATCGGGCCCGATGGCATGCGGTACACGCCGCTGATGCTGGCGCTGTTCTTCTTCATCTTCTTCAGCAACATCTTCGGGATCATCCCCGCCGTGCAGATGCCGGCGACCGCCCGGATGGCCATCCCGGCGATGCTCACGCTGATCGTGTACGTGCTGTTCATCGCCGTGGGCTTCAAGCACCAGGGCGTCGGCGGCTACCTGAAGAGCACCCTGTTCCCACCGGGCGTGCCCAAGCCCATCTACATCCTGGTGACGCCGATCGAGTTCGTGTCGGTGTTCCTGGTGCGGCCCTTCTCCCTGGCGGTCCGTCTCTTCGCCAACCTGCTGGCCGGCCACATCCTGCTGGTGACCTTCGCCGTGCTCACCGCGGCCCTCTGGGCCAAGGCCTGGTACGCGATCTTCCTGCCCTTCCCCTTCATCATGCTGACGATGATGACGGGCTTCGAGCTGCTGGTGGCCTTCCTGCAGGCCTACATCTTCAGCATCCTCGCCGGTGTGTACATCGGCGGTTCCCTCCATCCCGAGCACTAGGAGACCCGAGCCCCCATGCATGACATCCTCGCCCAGGCGGCATTCAACGCCGACTACGTCTCCGGCCAGGAGGCCCTGTCATCGGGCTTCGCCTACGGCCTCGCGGCCATCGGCCCGGCCCTCGGCATCGGCTACCTGGTCGGCCAGTCGGTCCAGGCCATGGCCCGCCAGCCCGAGGCCGCTGGCATGGTCCGCACGACGATGTTCCTGGGCATCGCCTTCACCGAGGCCCTCGCCCTGATCGGCTTCGTCGTGTTCATCCTCCTGAAGTTCGCGTGAGGTCGTGCCCGTGATCGCACATGTCCTCACGTCGGCCGACGGCGCGCTCCAGGTCGTCCTCTCCGACGCCGGTGTCGAGCTGGCCCAGGAGGAGGAGGAGGGCGGCGAGGGTCACGCCCAGGAGGCACCCAACCCGATCCTCCCCGAGACCAAGGAGATCATCTGGGGTGGGCTGGCCTTCCTGATCCTGCTCTTCCTGCTCTGGAAGTTCGCGCTCCCCGGCATCACCAAGGCCATGGAGGCCCGCAGCGAGCGGATCCGCGACGACCTCGACGAGGCCGAGCGGGCGCGCGAGCAGGCCCAGGCGGCGCAGGCGGAGTACGAGGCCAAGCTGGCCGATGCCCGCAACGAGGCCGCCCGGATCATCGAGGAGGCCCGCCAGCAGGCCGACGTCGTCAAGGCCGACCTGCAGGCCCGCGCCGAGGCCGACATCGCCGAGCAGCGCCAGCGGGCGGCGGAGGACATCCGCCTCTCGCGGGAGCGGGCCATCGACGACCTGCGGGGCCAGGTGGCCCAGCTGGCCATCGGTGCCGCCGAGCGCATCGTCCAGCAGAGCCTCGACCGTCCGACCTCGGAGGCGCTCGTCGAGCGCTACATCTCCGAGGTGGGGACGGCGTCGACCAACTGATGTCGGCCCAGCGCGCCGACGGCTACGCCCGGGCCTTCGTCGAGGTGGCGCGGGCCGAGGGCCGGCTCGACGACGTCGTCGACGAGCTGTTCCGGTTCGCCCGCACCCTGGAGTCGTCCGAGGCGCTGCGCGACACCCTCGTCGACCAGCTGATCCCCCTCGAGCGCCGGCAGGCCATCGTCGAGGACCTGCTGGGCGGGCGGGCGTCGGACGTCACCACGAGCCTGGTCTCGTTCGTGGTGGGCGCCGGCCGGGGCCGTGACCTGCCGGCGATCGCCGACCGGGTGGTCGCCCTGGCCGCCCACGAGCGCGACCAGGAGGTGGCCGAGGTCCGCTCGGCCATCCCGCTGTCCGACGACCAGCGCCAACGCCTGGCCGACGCCCTCTCGCGGGCCACCGGCAAGCGGATCGACGTGCGGGTGATCGTCGACCCGAGCGTGATGGGCGGCCTCGTCGCCCAGGTGGGCGACACCGTCATCGACGGGTCGGTCCGCCGCCGCATCGACCAGCTCCGCGAGCTCCTCTAGCCCACGCCCACCCCGCCCCCACCCAGTCCGAGTCCAAGGAAGCGACCGCATGGCCGAGCTGACCATCAACACGTCCGACATCGCCTCGGTGCTCCAGAAGCACCTCGAGGGCTTCCAGCCCGCGCTCGAGACCGAGACGGTCGGGCGCATCCTCGAGGTCGGCGACGGCATCGCGCGGGTCTCGGGCCTGCCGGGCGCCGCCGTGAACGAGCTGCTCGAGTTCCAGAACGGCACGCTGGGCCTGGCCCTGAACCTCGACGAGGAGTCGATCGGCGCCGTGATCCTGGGTGAGACGAGCGGCATCGAGGAGGGCGACGCCGTCAAGTCCACCGGCCGCATCCTCTCCGTGCCCGTCGGCGACGCCCTGCTCGGGAGGGTCGTCAACGGGCTCGGCGAGCCGATCGACGGCAAGGGCCCCATCATCGGCGCGCCGATGCGCCGCATGGAGATCCAGGCCCCGGGCATCGCCGGCCGCAAGCCGGTGCACGAGCCGCTGCAGACCGGCATCAAGGCCATCGACGCCATGACCCCGATCGGGCGGGGTCAGCGCGAGCTCATCATCGGCGACCGCAAGACCGGCAAGACCACCATCGCCATCGACACGATCCTGAACCAGAAAGGTCAGGGCGTGAAGTGCATCTACGTGGCCATCGGGCAGAAGGGCTCCACGGTCGCCCAGACCGTCGCCACCTTCGCCGCCCACGGCGCCATGGACTACACGGTGGTGGTGTCGGCGCCGGCGTCGGAGTCGGCCCCGTTCAAGTACCTCGCCCCCTACGGCGGGTGCGCCATGGGCCAGCACTGGATGGAGAACGGCGAGCACGCCCTGATCGTCTACGACGACCTCTCCAAGCAGGCCGAGGCCTACCGCCAGCTGGCGCTGCTGCTGCGCCGCCCGCCCGGCCGCGAGGCCTACCCGGGCGACGTGTTCTACCTGCACAGCCGCCTGCTCGAGCGGGCCGCCAAGCTGAACGACGAGCTGGGCGCCGGGTCGCTCACGGCCCTCCCCGTCATCGAGACCAAGGCCGGCGACGTGTCGGCCTACATCCCGACCAACGTGATCTCGATCACCGACGGCCAGGTCTACCTGCAGGACGACCTGTTCAAGGCGGGGGTCCGGCCCGCGGTCGACGTGGGGATCTCGGTGTCGCGGGTGGGTGGCGC
This sequence comes from Acidimicrobiales bacterium, assembly GCA_016716005.1. Lineage (NCBI taxonomy): Bacteria > Bacillati > Actinomycetota > Acidimicrobiia > Acidimicrobiales > Acidimicrobiales bacterium. The sequence goes on along the minus strand of JADJXE010000001.1, from coordinate 1,382,085 downwards.
GGCCCAGATCAAGGCCATGAAGTCGGTGTCGGGCACCCTCAAGCTCGACCTGGCCCAGTTCCGCGAGCTCGAGGCCTTCGCCACGTTCGGGTCCGAGCTCGACAAGGTGTCGGCCGCCCAGCTGGAGCGGGGCTACCGGCTCACCGAGCTGCTCAAGCAGCGGCTGAACTCGCCCATGACCGTCGACCTGCAGGTGGTGTCGATCTACGCCGGCACCAACGGCTACCTCGACGTCATCCCCGTGCACGACGTGAGGCGCTTCGAGCAGGAGCTGCTCGCGTACGTGCAGGTGGCCCATCCCGGCCTCCTGGCCGAGATCCGCGACGACGGCACGCTGCCGGCGGGGATCAAGGCCGCCCTCGACGAGTTCGCCTCCCGGTTCCGCACGACCACCAAGGCGGGCGACGAGGTCGACGTCGCCACCATCGAGGAGGACGCCCTCGGTGAGGCCGCCTCCGACAAGACGCTGGCCACCGAGTAGCCGGCGATCAGGGACGAGCGAGGAACGGGGTAGGGCATGCCGGGCGGCCAGGAACGGATCCTGCGGCGGCGCATCCGCAGCGTGGAGGCCACCAAGAAGATCACCCGCGCCATGGAGCTGATCGCGGCCAGCCGCATCGTGAAGGCCCAGCAGCGGGTGGCCCAGGCCGTGCCCTACAGCGAGGCCATCACCGAGGTGGTGCGCGACCTGGCTGCCGCGGGCGGCAGCGTCGACAGCCCGCTGCTCGTCCCCCGCCCGGAGATCCGCCGGGTGGCCCACGTGGTGATCGGGGCCGACCGCGGCCTCTGCGGCGCCTACAACGCCGGTGTGATCCGGGCCGGCGAGGGCGAGATCAAAGAGGAGGCCGACCGCGGCCGCGACTACAGCCTGATCGTCGTCGGCCGCAAGGTGGAGCGCTACTTCCGCTTCCGCGGCTACCGCATCGGCGGCGTGCACGGCGGCTTCACCGAGCAGCCCACCTACGAGGACGCCCGAGCCGTCGCCCAGCAGGTGCAGGCCCTGTACGACAGCGGCGAGGTCGACCTGGTGAAGCTCATCTACACCCGCTTCGTCTCGTCGGGCTCGCAGGAGGTCGTGGAGCGCCCGTTGATCCCGCTCGATCCGCAGCTGCTCGAGGGGGGCGACGCCAAGCCGGCGTCGGCCGCCGGCGGCGCGGCGCCGCCCGCCGACTACGAGTTCGAGCCCGGCCCGGCGGCGATCCTCGAGCGGCTGCTGCCCCGCTACGTCGAGGCCCGCGTGTTCGCGGCGCTGCTGAATGCGGCGGCGTCGCAGCACGCCTTCCGCCAGCGGGCCATGAAGTCGGCGACCGACAACGCCGAGGACCTCATCAAGACCCTCAGGCGCACCATGAACCGGGCCCGCCAGGACGCCATCACCACCGAGATCATGGAGGTGGTCGGTGGCGCGGAGGCCCTGAAGTCGACCAAGAAGGCCGAGCACCCGCTCGAGGACCGCCGCTTCCAGCTGTCCGCCTGACCCCGCCCGAGCACCCACGACACGCCACCGAGGAGCGCACCCAGCATGGCCCTGACCACCGAGCCGGAGACCGACCTGAAGGACGGGCGCGTCGTCGCCATCGCCGGCCCCGTCGTCGACGTGGAGTTCCCTCCGCACGCCCTGCCGGAGATCAACGTCGCGCTGCAGATGACCATCGACATCGAGGGCCAGGAGGTCCTCGTGACCGCCGAGGTCGCCCAGCAGATCGGCGAGGGGCGGGTGCGGGCCATCTGCATGAAGCCCACCGACGGCTTGAAGCGGGGGACGCCGGTGCGCAACACCGGGCGGGGCATCACCGTGCCCGTGGGCAACGCGACCCTGGGCCACGTGTTCAACGTGATCGGCGAGCCCCTCGACACCGAGGGCCAGCCCGTCGAGGGCGACACCCGCTGGGAGATCCACCGCGAGCCGCCGCTGTTCGAGGACCTCGAGCCCCGGGCCCAGATGTTCGAGACCGGCATCAAGGTGATCGACCTCCTCGAGCCGTACGTCCAGGGCGGCAAGATCGGTCTGTTCGGCGGGGCCGGCGTGGGCAAGACGGTGCTCATCCAGGAGATGATCCGCCGGGTCGCCCAGCAGCACGGCGGCGTGTCGGTGTTCGCCGGGGTGGGTGAGCGCACCCGCGAGGGGACCGACCTGTGGCTGGAGATGCAGGAGTCGGGGGTCATCGACAAGGCCGCGCTTGTCTACGGCCAGATGGACGAGCCGCCCGGCGTGCGCCTGCGGGTGGCCCTCTCGGCCCTCACCATGGCCGAGTACTTCCGTGACGTGAAGAACCAGGACGTGCTGCTCTTCGTCGACAACATCTTCCGTTTCGTGCAGGCCGGCTCCGAGGTGTCGACGCTGCTCGGCCGCATGCCCTCGGCCGTGGGCTACCAGCCCACCCTGGCCGACGAGATGGGCGAGCTGCAGGAGCGCATCACCTCCACCCGCGGCCGGGCCATCACGTCGCTGCAGGCCGTCTACGTGCCCGCCGACGACTACACCGACCCGGCGCCCTTCACCACCTTCACCCACCTCGACGCCACCACCGAGCTGAGCCGCCAGATCGCCGCCCTGGGCATCTACCCGGCGGTCGACCCGCTGGCGTCCACGTCCAACATCCTCGCTCCCGAGGTGGTGGGCGATCGCCACTATGACGTGGCCCGCCGGGTGCAGGAGGTGCTGCAGCGCTACAAGGAGCTCCAGGACATCATCGCCATCCTCGGCCTCGACGAGCTCTCCGAGGAGGACCGCATCATCGTGGCCCGGGCCCGCAAGGTGCAGCGCTTCCTGTCGCAGCCCTTCTTCGTGGCCGAGGTCTTCACCGGCATGAGCGGCATCTACGTGCCCGTCGAGGAGACGGTCGAGAGCTTCGAGATGCTCGTCGAGGGCGAGCTGGACGAGGTTCCCGAGCAGGCCTTCCTGAACGTCGGCAACGCCGACTCGGTGCTGGCCAAGGCCAAGCAGCTGCAGGAGTCGTAGATGGCCCTGCGCGTGGAGGTCGTCTCGCCGGAGCAGGTGCTCTGGACGGGGGAGGCGTCGATGGTGGTCGCCCGCACCGCCGGCGGCGGCGAGATCGGCTTCCTTCCCGGGCACGCGCCGTTCATCGGGGCGCTCGACGTGGCCGCCCTGCGGGTGATCCAGGAGGACGGCGACGAGGCCATCGCGGTGCACGGCGGCTTCGTCGAGGTCAGTCACGGCAAGGTCACCGTGCTCTCCGACATGGCCGAGCTGGCGTCGCAGATCGACGTGGCCCGGGCCGAGGAAGCCCGGGCCGACGCCGAGGCGCGCCTGAAGCGCGCCCCCGGCGACGCCGAGGCCGCCCGCGACCTCCGCAAGGCCGACGTGCGCCTGCAGGTCGCCGGGGCGGGGCGCGCCGCCGCCCACTGACGGCCCCGGCTGCCCGTAGCCTGCTCGGGTGCCTCGGGTCCGGCTCGGCGTCGTGCTCCTCGTCCCCGAGCCGGCGTGCCGCGAGGTCGACGGCCTCCGGCGAGCCCTGCGTCGCGTTGCCGGCGTCGTGGTGTCGCCGCACGTCACGCTGGCGAACCCGGTGAACGTGCGCGAGGCCGACGTCCCCGTCGCGCTGGACGTGGTGCGCGCCGCGGCCGAGCGGGCGCACCCCCTCGATCTGCGCCTGGGGCCGGTGGCCACCTTCCATCCCGACTCGCCGGTGGTCCACCTGGCCGTCGGCGGCGACGTCGACGGCCTGCGGGCCCTGCGCGACCGGGTGCTCGCAGGGCCGCTCGCGCGACCCGCGCCGTGGCCGTTCGTCCCCCACGTGACGCTGGCCGAGGACCTCGCCCCGGAGCGCATCGGCGCCGCGCTGGCCGTGCTCGACGGGTACCGGGCCGACGTGGAGATCGCTGGCGTGCACGTGCTGGCCGAGGAGCGCGACGACGACGGCCTCCGGTGCTGGCGCCCGGTGGCCGACGCCGCGTTCGGGCCGGCCCGCGTCGTGGGGCGGGGCGGCCTCGAGCTGGTGCTGACCCGCAGCGAGCAGCCGGACCTGGAGGCGGTCGGGCTCCTGACGGCGCCGTCCGGCGCCGTGCCCGTCGGCGCGCCGACCGGCGCCGTGCCCGTCACCCTCACCGCCCGCCGCGAGGGGCGGCCCGTCGGGGTGGCCGCCGGCTGGTGGTCCGGCGGGTCGGCCGACCTGGGCGCCTTGGTGGTGGCGGCACCCGAGCGAGCCACCGGCGTGGGCAGCCACCTGCTCGCCCATCTCCAGGCGCTGCTCGTCGAGGCGGGCTGCCGGGTCGTGCGCACCGAGCAGCCCGAGGGCGCGCTGGCGACGCTGCTGCGCCGGCGGGGATGGGTGCCCGACAGCGGCGTTCGTGCCGCGCCCGGCTGGGTCGCCCTGTGCCGGCCACTGGGATCTCGGTCATGAGCGCCCGCTGGTCGTCGGCGCTCGTCACCGGGGCCACGAGCGGGATCGGCGAGGCCTGCGCCCGCTCCCTGGCGGCCGCCGGCACCTCGGTGTTGCTGGTGGCCCGGGGGGCCGACCGTCTCGACGCCCTGGCCGCCGACCTGCGCGGCCGGCACGGGGTCCGCGCCGAGGCGCTGGCGGCCGACCTGTCCACGCCGGAGGGCATCGCCGTCGTCGAGGCTCGCCTGGCCTCGGCCGCCCCGGCCGTCGACCTCCTCGTGAACGCGGCCGGTGCGACCCGTGCGGGGCCGTTCCACCGGTCCTCCCCGGAGGAGGAGGCCGCCCTCGTGTGCCTCAACGTGCTGGCGGTCGTGCGGCTCACGCGGGCCGCGCTGGGGCCCATGATCGACGCCGGTCGGGGAGCGGTGCTGAACGTGGCGTCGACCGCGGCCTTCCAGGTGGCGCCCATGCTCGCCACGTACGCTGCCAGCAAGGCCTTCACCCTCTCCTTCACCCACAGCCTGGGCGAGGAGCTGGCCGGCACCGGCGTGACCGCCACCGTGCTCGTGCCCGGGTACACCCGCACCGCGTTCCACGCCCGCGCCGGCCTCGGCGAGCCGGAGGACGTGGAGTGGGCCACCGCCGACGAGGTGGCCGTGGCCGGTCTGCACGACGCCGCGGCAGGTGTCGCCACGAGCGTGCCCGGGCCGGCCCACGAGCAGGTGGTGGCCCTGCGGCGGGAGCGAGCGGTCGCCGAGGTCCGAGCGGCGGTCCTGGCGGGGGAGCCGGGGTTCCGCCGGCGCTGCCTCGACCTGGCCCGCCGGCCGGGGATGCCGCCGGCGGTTCGCGCGAAGGCGTTGGTGTCGGCGTTGGTGCCCCGTCTGGCCCGCCGGCGGCTCCGAGGCGGGGGCGCCCTCTAGGGGCTCGGGGCCCCCGGGGCGGCCGCCACCGCCGCCACCGAGAACGCAACGGGTCGAAGGGCCTCCTACTCGAAGTCGATCGAGGAGAAGCCCTTCAGCTTGTCGATCCGGTGGCGGGCGTTGACGAGCCGGACGGTGCCCGACTTGGAGCGCATCACCAGCGACTGGGTGGTGGCCCCGAACCGGTCGTAGTGCACGCCCTTCATCAGCTCGCCGTCGGTGATGCCGGTCGCGGCGAAGAAGACGTTGTCGGAGCGGACGAGGTCGTCGGTGTCGAGCACGCGCTCGAGGTCGTAGCCGGCGGCCAGCGCGGCCTTGCGCTCGGTGTCGTTGCGGGGCCACAGCCGCCCGCAGATCTGCCCGCCCATGCACTTCAGGGCGGCCGCCGAGATCACGCCCTCGGGGGTGCCCCCGACGCCGAACAGGATGTCGGCGCCCGAGTCGGGCCAGGCCGTCGAGATGGCGCCGGCCACGTCACCGTCGGGGATCAGCCGGATGCGGGCACCGGCGGCCCGCACCTCGGCGATGAGGTCGGCGTGGCGGTCGCGGTCGAGGATCACCGCAGTCACGTCGCGCACCGACTCGCCCTTGGCGCGGGCGACGGCTTCGAGGTTGTCGGTTGGGGAGGCGTTGATGTCGACGACCCCGGCGGCGTCCGGGCCAACCGCGATCTTCTCCATGTAGACGCAGGGGCCGGGGTCGAACATGGTGCCCCGCTCGGCGACGGCGATGACGGCGATGGCGTTGCCGCGGCCGAGTGACGTGAGGGTCGTGCCGTCGATCGGGTCGACCGCGATGTCGGTCAGCGGCGGCGTGCCGTCACCGATCCGCTCCCCGTTGAACAGCATCGGCGCCTCGTCCTTCTCGCCCTCGCCGATGACGACGATGCCGTCCATCGGGACCGAGTTCAGGACCACGCGCATGGCCTCGACGGCGGCGCCGTCGGCTCCGTTCTTGTCGCCGCGACCCATCCAACGCGAGGCCGCCATCGCGGCCGCCTCGGTCACGCGCACCAGCTCGAGGGCGAGGTTGCGGTCGGGCACCTGCTTCAGGTCGGGGGTCATGCCCGAAGGGTAGGCGCCGACGCGACGACCGGTCGAACGGGCGGGCCCGCCGGCCCGAGCCGCTGGGCCGGCCGTCGCGCTACCGTGCTCCGATGCTCGGGCCGGAGACGCAGGTGATCGCCCGGCGCGCCGAGCTGCGGGCCGCCCGGGCCGCCCCGTCCGGTGGGTGAGCCCCGCATCTCGGCAGCCATGGTGGCCGCCGGTCGCACCCTCGCCGACCCCCGGCTGTCGCCCGACGGCGAGCGCGTCGCGATGGTGTCGTCGGCCGACGGTCGCAGCCAGGTGGTGGTGGTCCCCGCCGGCGGGGGTCCGGAGCTGGTCGTGGCCACCGATCCCGCGCCCCGCCCCGCGCCGTCGCTCGGGGGTGGCGTCCTCGACTGGACGCCGGACGGTCAGCGGCTCGTCTACGCCGCTGCGGCCGGTGGCCTCTGGGTGGCGCCCGCCTCGGGCGGCCCGGCGAGGCCGGTGGTGGAGCGCGGCTCGATCGCCTCGCCGGTCGTGTCGCCCGACGGCGCGCGGGTCGCCTACGTCCTCGACGAGCGTCACGTGGCGGTGGCGTCCATCGCCGCGGGGGGCCCGTGGCCGGTGCGGCTGTCGGACGCGCCCGACTTCGCGCTGGACCCGTCGTGGTCGGCCGACGGCGGCTGGGTGGCATGGCACGAGTGGGACGTACCGGCCATGCCGTGGGACGAGAGCCGGTGGGTGGTGGCCAGCGCCGACGGATCCGGGGTGCGGGCGTCGCTGGCACCCGACGGCGCGGCCCTGCAACAGGCGCGCTTCGCACCCACCGGTGCCGACCTCGCCTACCTGTGCGACGCCACCGGCTGGCTCAACCTGTGGGTGTTCGGCCCGGGCCGCGACCTGGAGGCGCCCCTCGTCGGCGAGCCGTTCGAGCACGGCGACCCGCCGTGGGGCCCGGGCCAGCGCTCGTTCGCGTGGTCGCCCGACGGGGCGGCCATCGCCTTCGCCCGCAACGAGCGCGGCTTCGGCCGGCTGTGCGTGGTCGACGTGGCGTCCGGGTCGGTGCGGGAGGTCGCGACGGGGGTGCACGGGGGCCTGTCGTGGGCCGCGGGCCGCCTGGCCGCCGTGCGGAGCGGGGCCCGAACGCCCACACAGGTGGTGGTGTACGACACCGCCACCTGGGAGCGCACCACCGTCGCCCGCGGGCCGGTGGGCGGCTTCGAGGCCGCGGAGCTCCCTGAGCCCGAGGCGGTGACGTGGTCGGCGGACGACGGTGCCACCCTGCACGGCCGGCTGTACCGGCGGGGGAGCGGCCCGGACGGCGGCGAGCCCCCGCCGCTTCTGCTCTGGATCCACGGCGGGCCGACCGGCCAGTGGCCGGTGACCTTCAACCCCAGGCTGGCGTTCTTCGTCGACCGGGGGTGGGCCGTGCTGCTCGTCGACCATCGCGGCTCGACCGGCCACGGGCGCGACTACGCCCAGGCGCTGCGGGGGCGGTGGGGGGTGCTCGACGTGGCCGACGCCGCCTCAGGCCTGCGCGTCGCGGCCGAGCGCGGGTGGGGCCATCCCCGCCGGCTCGTCCCCATGGGCGGGTCGGCCGGCGGCTTCACCGTGCTGAACCTGCTCGCCCACGCGCCCGAGCGGTGCGCGGCCGGCGTGGTGCTCTACGGCGTGAGCGACCTGCTGTGGCTCGACGAGACCACGCACCGCTTCGAGCAGCACTACTGCCACCGGATGGTGGGTCCGCTCCCGGACGCGGCCGACGAGTACCGCCGCCGCTCCCCGGTCACGGTGGCCGATCGGGTGCGCTCGCCGGTGCTGCTGCTGCACGGCACCGACGACCGGGTGGTGCCGCCCGACCAGACCGAGCGGCTGGCCGCCCGGCTGCGAGACGGCGGGACCGCCGTGGAGGTGCACTGGTACGAGGGGGAGGGCCACGGGTGGCAGCGGTCGGAGACGGTGCGCGACGAGCTCGAGCGGATCGAGTCGTTCCTGCGGCGCCACGTCCTGCGGTGGCAGCCGTGACGGGTGCGTCCCGCAGCAGGGGTGGCCGGCCGTGAGCCTGCGGCGGTGCCCCGTGTGCGGCCAGGAGTACCTCGACTGGGTGCAGACCTGCTCGGACTGCGCCGTGGCGCTGGGACCGCCCGAGCCGAGCCTGCTCGACGAGCCCGGCGACGACCACCTCGTGTACGAGCTCGGGGAGTGGTCGCCGGCCCAGCGTGACCAGCTGGACCGCCTCCTCGACGAGCACGACGTCGTGCACGCGTGGGAGGCGACCGACCTGGTGGTCCGGGAGGGCGACGAGCAGGTCGTCGACCGCCTGCTCCCCGGGATCGACCCCGACCTCGCGGTGGAGGAGGTCGAGCCCGAGCCCGAGCCGGGTTCGCGGGGGGTCGAGCGCTCGGCCGCCGCCGACGGCGAGCCCGCCGACGCCGGGTTCGAGTCGGTGCACGACCTCGGTGACCTGACCGACGGCGAGCCCACCGACGACGGGTTCGAGCTGGTGTACGACCTCGGTGACCTGACCGACGGCGAGCGGGGGGAGCTGGTGGCCCGCCTGGCCGGGGCGGGCGTGCCCCACGACTGGGACGACGCCGACAGCCTCGTCGTGGACGCCGTCGACGAGGCCGTCGTCGAGCAGATCCTCGACGACGTGGTCCACCCGGACGCCCTGCCCGTCGTCGCCGACGCCGAGGGCGGCGACGGGGCCGACGACGAGGCCGGCCCCGAGCTGTTGTCCGAGCTGTTCCTGGCCGCCGACCGGCTCCGCAACGACCCCGAGGACCACGAGGGCGTGCTCGGTATGGTCGACGCCGCGGCCGAGTCGGCCGGCCACGGCCCGCCCTTCGGCGTGCCCGAGCGCACCTGGGCCGCCGTGGTGGAGCGGGCCGGGGCGCTGAGGGCGGCCCTCGAGACCGACGACGTCGACGACGAGGCGATCGTGGCCGCCGCCGACGAGCTGCGGTCGCTGCTCCGGCCGCTGGTCTGACCGGTCGGTCGACTGCCGGTAGCGCCCTGGCCCTGGCTAGCGTGACGCCGTGGTCCTCGCCGAGCTGGAGGTGTGGCACTCGCGCCCCATCGCCCCGACCCGGCGGGTGGCGCTGGGCGCCCGGTCGCTGCCCCTCGAGCCGACTCCGGGCTTCGGCGGCATCCTCCTGGCCGGCGTGGTCGCGGCCAACGTAGGTGACCTCGACCGGGAGCTCCACGCCGACCTCCACCGCCTGATCGACCAGGTCGACCGGGGGCGGCAGATCTCCCAGCCCCGGCTCCGCCACCGCTTCCAGTCCGACCGCATCGGCCTGTCCCGCACGCGCCACCGACTGCTCGCCGCTGGCGACGACGTCCGCTTCGACCTGGGCGACGGCGGCACGCCGGCCCAGCAGATCCTGGGGGCGGTGTACGCCACTGCGACCATCGCGCCGGCCGATCGCCACACGGTCGCCGGCCTCCTCCACCGGGCGGTGCGCTGGCGGGGAGACGTGGGCCCCGAGCTGATCGCCCACCTCACCGGCCGGCGGGGCTCGCGCGGCTGGACGATGCGGGCCATGGCCGACCCCCGGACCTGGGCGCTGCGGCTGCTCGGCTTCAACGACCCGGCCGAGCCGCCGGGCACCGACGACGTCAAGGCCCGCTTCCGGGCGCTGCTGCGCGAGGCCCACCCCGACCACGGGGGCTCGAGCGCGGGGGCCGGTCAGCGGATCCTCGAGCTCACCGAGGCCCGGCGCATCCTGCTGTCGTGATCGGTCGGATGCCGTGACGGCAGCGCGCTCGCGGCGCCGGGTGGCCGCGGCGCTGCTCGCGCCGGGGGCGGGCAGCGATCGCGACCAGCCCGCGCTGGTCGCGATCGAGAGGGCGCTGGCCCCGGTGCCGGTCGAGCGCATCGACTTCCCCTACCGGCGGGCCGGCAGGCGGGCGCCCGACCGGGCACCGGTGCTGGTCGCCTGCGTGGTCGAGGAGGCCGGCGCCCTCGCCGCCCGGGCCCGTGTGGCGCCCGACCGGCTGGTGCTCGGTGGGCGGTCGATGGGCGGTCGCATGTGCTCGATGGCCGTGGCCGAGGGGCTGCCCGCGGCCGGTTTGGTGCTGATCTCCTACCCCCTCCACCCGCCGGGCAGGCCCGGGCGGCTCCGCACCGACCACCTGCCCGCCATCGCCGTGCCCTGCCTCGTGGTGTCGGGCACCCGCGACCCGTTCGGCACCCCCGACGAGCTGCGGGCCGCCTTCGAGCTGGTGGGCGGCCCGGTGACCCACGTGTGGGTCGAGGGCGGTCGCCACGACCTGAAGGGCGCGGAGGACGAGGTGGCGCGGGCCGTCGTCGAGTGGGTGGCCGCGCTCGAGGGCGGGGCCTAGGGGCGCACCGGGGGCGGGGCCGCCGGGGGCGGCCGATCCTCGGGGTTCAGCTGCTCCAGCTCGAGGTGCGCGGTCTCCGGGAAGGCGGCCAGCACCAGCCCGGCCAGGAGCAGCGGCCCGACGGCCAGGACGGCCATCGCCGGGCCGAAGGTGCCGAAGCCCTCGGCCATGCTCCCGGCCGCCAGCAGGCCCACCCCGCTGCCCACCAGGGCCAGCACCGCGATGATGCCGTTGGCCCGCCCCCGCAGCGACGTCGGGAACAGCTCGGCCCCGTACACGCCGAGGGCGGGGACGGCGGCCGCGCCGACCACCCCACCCACGATCGACACCAGCCAGAGGGATGCCCCGGCCAGCCAGAACGCGGCCGCCGTGGCCACGCTGCCCCCGACCAGGGCCACCGCCCCGACGACCCGGCGGCCACGGAGGTCCGCGAGCCGGCCCCCCAGGACGACGCCGATGCCCCCGGGGGTGTTGGTCACCAGCGTGAACAGCGCGATCCGCCCGGCCGAGAACCCGCGCTCGGCGCGCAGGTAGCGGTTCTGGAACGACGAGGCCGGCGCCACGAACAGGTTCAGCAGGAGCCCGGCCGCGGCCAGCAGCCAGAAGCGCCGACCGTGGCTCCGGAGGGTCGCGGCCCGGTGGGGCGCGTCGAAGCGGCGGCTCTCGGGGATGCGGCGGGCCACGCTCACCGCCAGCGGCAGGCCCGCCAGCGGCACCAGGTACAGGAGCCGCCAGCCGCTCGCGCCCAGGCCGGCGAGGGGGAGCGCCATCACGCAGATGCCCGCGCCCAGCGCGGTGGACATCGACAGCACGCTGATCGCGTAGGCGCGCCCGCCCGCCGGCATCTCCTCGGCGGCCGTGATGCCGAGCGCGATGCCGAGGGCGATGGCCAGGGGACGGGCCGCGAACTGGCTGGCGGTGAGCCAGGCGAGGGAGGGAGCCAGGGCGCCGGTGGCCGCCAGGACCGGCCCCGCCAGGGCGGTGAGCACGATCACGGCCCGCCGCCCCCGCCGGTCGGCCAGCGACGTGAGCACCAGGGCCACCACGATGCCCGTCCGGGCCACCGCCAGGGCCACCCCCTGGGCCCGGTCGCCGGCGTCGAACTCGTCGGCGGCGAAGGCGATGGTCTGGGTGAGCAGGGTGTTCTGGTAGCCGACCAGCAGTGACGCCGCGCACACGGTGCCGAGCACGGCCGCCGCCCGGGCGTCGAGGCGCTGGGGTGGGGCCCACCAGGGTGGGGCGCGGCGCGGCGGGCGTTGGAGGGCGGCGCGCACGGGCCGGGCGAAGAGGAAGCCGAAGTACGGGATCGCCAGGCGCACGTCGACGGTCTGGGTGACGTCCACCGTGCCGTCGTGGCGGGCCACGACCTCGACCGTGCGCCGGTAGCGACGGAACGGCCCTTCGGCCGCCTCGAAGACGCCGGGCGCCACCTCGAGCTCGGCGACCAGGTCGTTCCGGGGGGTCAGCAGCCGGTCGAGGTGCTGCTCGTCGACCGTGCGTCGGCGCACGACCCGCGACACGGTGCGCTCCTCTCCGGGGTCCAGGCACGCGCGGTGGGCCCGGTCGGGGGCCGTCGGCCGGCCGCTCCTGGCCCGCCGCTCCCGACCCGCGGGAGGATACCGGGCAGGGAACAACGGCACCCCGTCCCGCCGTTCGCCCTGGTGGCGGGAGAATCCGTCGAGACCGGTCGAGGGAGCTCATCTCCCGACCCGCGGTGCCGACAGGCATCGGGAGGAGAAGCATCGTGCTGCGCTCGCAGGTGGAGGAGACCATCGAGGCGATCCGCCCGGCTCTGCAAGCCGACGGAGGAGACATCGTGCTGAAGGACGTCGACGAGCAGACGGGGATCGTGACCGTCGAGCTGGTGGGCGCCTGCGGCACGTGTCCGGCCTCGACCGCCACCCTCAAGGCGGGGATCGAGCGCATCATGCGCGACCGCATCGACGGTGTCTCCGAGGTCGTCGCCGTCTGAGCCGCGCCCGTCCCGGGCCGCTCGCCGCCGCGCCGCCCGTCGCCGCCGGCTCCGCCGCCGCCTCGTGCTGGCCGGCGCGGTGCTGGCCGCCCTGGCCGTCCTGACGCCCCTCGCCCTCCTCGGCCGGGGTGGGGCCCGCCCGGTGCTGGCCGATCCCGCCCCGGCCGTGACCGCCGGCCCGCCCACCACGGTGGTGCCCCCGACCACCGCACCGCCCGTCACGACCGCCGCGCCGCCCCCGGTCGAGACGACGACGACCACCGCTCCCGCTCCACCGCCCCCACCGCCACCCGATCGGCGCGTGCTGCTGGTGGGCGACTCCGTGCTCCTCGGCGCCCGCGCCGACCTCGAGCGGGCGCTGGACGGGTGGGAGACCACGATCGACGCCGAGGTGGGCCGGTTCCTCGGCGCCGGTGTCGGCGTGCTGCAGGCCCGGCGGGACCGCGCCGGCGCCGCAGCCGTGATCGTGCTGGGCAACAACTACCTCGGCTCGCAGCGTCAGTTCGCGGACCAGCTGGACGACGCCCTGCAGGCGCTGAGCGGGGTGCCCCGCGTGCTGTGGCTCACCGTCGCCGAGTACGACGACGACCAGTGGGAGGTGAACGCCGCGATCCGCGCCGCGGCCGCCCGCTGGCCGAACCTGGAGGTGGTCGACTGGGCCGCGGCGGTCGCGGGCCGGCCGGGCCTCACCGGGCCGGACGGCCTGCACCTGTCGCCGGCCGGGGCACGCGCCCTCGCCGGGCTGGTGGTCCAGGCGGTGGGCCCGGCCCCGGGCTGACGGCGGCGGACGGGCGCCGAGTCGTCACGCCGCAGCGCGCTTTGCCAGACTCGTCCCGCCCCCTTCAGCCAGGAGGACCCGCCCTGCCGCCCCGAGAGCCCGCCGCCCTGGTCGATGCCGCCCGTGCCGGCGACCGTGCCGCGCTGGCCCGGCTGCTCTCGATCGTGGAGCGGGGCGGGCCGGCGGCCCGGGAGGTGGGGCGGATCGCCTGGCCCCTCGGCGGGCGGGCCTACACGGTCGGCATCACGGGAGCCCCGGGGGCGGGCAAGTCGACGCTCACGTCGGCCCTGATCGCGTCCATGCGGGCCCGGGGACTCGAGGTGGCGGTGCTGGCCGTCGACCCGTCGTCGCCCTTCTCCGGCGGCGCGATCCTGGGGGACCGGGTGCGCATGCAGGACCACGTCACCGACCCGGGGGTCTTCATCCGGTCGATGGCCACCCGAGGCCACCTCGGGGGGCTGTCGCTGGCCACCCCCGAGGCCGTGCGGGTCCTCGACGCGGTCGGCCGCCCGTGGGTGCTCGTGGAGACGGTCGGCGTGGGACAGGTGGAGGTGGAGATCGCCGCGGCGGCCGACACCACCGTCGTGGTGGTCAACCCCGGCTGGGGCGACGCGGTGCAGGCCAACAAGGCCGGCCTGCTCGAGATCGCCGACGTGTTCGTGATCAACAAGGCCGACCGGCCCGGCGTCGACGAGACGCGCCGCGACCTCGAGCAGATGCTCGAGCTCTCCGAGCTGCGCGGCTGGCGCCCGCCCATCGTGGCCACCGTGGCGTCCACCGGGGAGGGGGTCGAGGCGCTGTGGGAGGCGGTGCAGGCGCACCGGGCCGCCATCGAGGCCGACGGGGTCCTGGTCGAGCGCCGCCGCCGCCGGCTCCGCGAGGAGCTGGTGGAGATCGTGGGCGTCCGCCTCGAGCGCCGGGCGCGCGACCTGGTCGAGGAGGGCTACGGCGCGCTGGAGGCCGAGGTGCTGGCCCGGCGCACCGACCCGTGGAGCGCCGCCGACCGCCTGCTGCACGGCCTCGGCGCCTGACGTCCACGGGCACCGGGGTTCGGGCACCGGGCACCGGGCACCGGGCACCGGGCACGGCGATGGCCCGGGGCCGGACCACGCCGGGGGCCGGCCGCCGGGCGGTGGCGCGGGGCTCAGCGGCCGGTGAAGGCGGCCCGGCCGGGGCCGTGCTCGAGGAACGAGCGCACGCCGATCCGGGCGTCGTCGGTGCCGAACACCTCGACGAACAGCTCCTGCTCGAGCTCGAGGCCGTCGGCCAGCGAGCCCTCGAGGCCGGCGTCGATCGCCCGCTTGGCCAGGGCCTGGGCCACGGCCGGGCCGCGCGCCAGCTCGGCGGCCCGGGCCAGCACCCGGTCGTGGAGCTCCTCGTGGGGGACCACCTCGTCGACCAGCCCGATGCGGAGGGCCTCCTCGGCGTCGACCTGGCGGCCGGTGAGGACGAGGTCCTTGGCTCGCGCCGGGCCGACGAGGCGGGCGAGCCGCTGCGTGCCGCCGCCGCCGGGGATGATCCCGAGCAGGATCTCGGGCTGGCCGAACCGGGCCCGCTCGGACGCGATCCGCAGGTCGCAGGCGAGGGCCAGCTCGCACCCGCCGCCCAGGGCGTAGCCGGCCACGGCGGCGATGGTCATCCGGGGGATGGCGGCCACCGCGTTGAGCGCGGTGAGGAAGCGCCGCCCGACCAGGCGGGCCTCGTCGGGGCCGCCGAACTCGGTGATGTCGGCCCCGGCCGCGAAGACGCGGTCGCCGCCGGTCACGACGACGGCCCCGGGTGGGCCGGTCACCAGGGACTCGGCGACCTCCTGGAGCTGGCGCAGCAGCAGGCTGGAGAGCGCGTTGACCTTGGGGTGGTCGAGGCGCACGACGGCGACACCGTCGTCGCGTCGCTCCAGGTGGACGAGGCGGGGGTCTGCGTCGGCCATGGCGTGCTCCTCCGGCCCCGGCCCCGCCGGGGCGTCCGGTGTCGGGCGGCCGGGTGGGCCGGCCCCGGCCCCGGACGCTACCCGTCGCGGCGCCCCGTCAGGCCCAGGCGATCCGGCCCAGCTCCACCGGGCCGGTCAGGTCGGGGTGCGAGGGCACCACCCGCACCGTGAAGCCGTAGCGGCCCGCCCGCTCGCAGGGCACCTCGCCCCGGTAGCGCAGCTGGCCGGCCGTGGGCGGGCCCACGGCCTCCATCTCCCGGACCGTCGCCATGGTGAGCTCGCCGCCCTGGCCCACCGTGCCGTGCACCAGCTGCACCGCCACGTCGGCGGCCGAGAGCGAGCCGAGGGCGACGACGGCATCCACCCGCCGGGTGGCGCCCAGCTCGGCGGGAGTCTCGTCGGCGTCGACCGCGACCACGTGCACCCCCCTCCAGGCCCGGCCCACCCGGTCCTTCCAGCCGGCCAGGGCCCGGGCCCGGAGGTGCCCGTCGCCGCCCAGCCGGTCGGCGCGCGCCGCGGTGGTCTGGTACAGCTCCTCGACGTAGTCGCGCACCATGCGGGTGGCGGTGACCCTGGGGCCGAGCGAGGCCAGGCTGGCCTTGACGCGCCGCACCCACGCCCGGGGCACCGGCCCCTCGTCACGCCGGTAGAACAGCGGCGCGATCTGCTGTTCGAGCAGGTCGAACAAGCTGTTGGCCTCGAGCTCGTCCCGGCGGTCGGGGTCGTGCTCGGCCTCGACCGAGGAGATGGCCCACCCGTTGTCGCCGTTGAACATCTCGGCCCACCAGCCGTCGAGGATCGACAGCTGCAGCCCGCCGTTGAGAGCCGACTTCATCCCGCTGGTGCCGCAGGCCTCCAGGGGGCGGCGAGGCGTGTTCAGCCACACGTCGGCACCCTGGTAGAGCCCGCGGGCCAGGGCGATGTCGTAGTCCTCGACGAAGGCGATCCGATGGCGGACCTCGGGGTCGGAGGCGAAGTGGACGATCCTGCTGATCATCTCCTTGCCGGCGTCGTCGGCCGGGTGGGCCTTGCCGGCGAACACCAGCTGCACCGGACGGTCGGGGGACAGCAGCAGGGCCCGGAGCCGTTCGGGCTGCGACAGCAGCAGGGTGGCCCGCTTGTACGTCGCGAAGCGGCGGGCGAAGCCCACCGTGAGGATCTTGGGGTCGAGGACCTCGGCGCACCAGGCGGTGTCCGAGGGCGACAGCCCGCGGGCCTCGGCGGCCTGGCGGAGCCGCTGGCGCACCAGGGACACCAGCCGCTCCCGGCCCTGCTCGCGGGCCCGCCAGATCTCGTCGTCGCGGGCCGTGTCGATGCGGGCCCAGTCGCCCGGCCCGGCGCCGGCCCACTCGGGGAGCACGTGGCGGGCCAGGACGTCGTCGATCTCGGGCGACACCCAGGTGTGGGCGTGGACGCCGTTGGTGATGTGGGTGATGGGCACCTCGGCCTCGGGGGCGTCGGGCCACAGGTCGCGGAACATGGCCCGGCTGACGTCGCCGTGCAGTCGGGCGACGGCGTTGGACCGCCCGGCCAGGCGGAGCCCCATGACGGCCATGTTGAACCGGTCGTCGGGTGGCTCCTCGTCGCGGCGACCGAGGGCCAGCAGCTCGGGGAGGGGGACGCCGGTCTCGTCGGCCCACCACCCGAAGTACCGCTCGATCAGCTCCGGCCGGAAGCGGTCGATCCCGGCGGGGACGGGGGTGTGGGTGGTGAAGATGTTGCCGGCCCGCACCGCCTCGATGGCCTCGTGGAACGAGAGGCCCTCGTCCACCATGAACCGGCGGATCCGCTCGAGGCCGAGGAACCCGGCGTGGCCCTCGTTGGTGTGGAACACCTGCACGTCGTGGCCGAGGGCCTCCAGGGCGCGCACGCCCCCCACGCCGAGGACGATCTCCTGGCGCAGGCGGTGCTCGGAGTCCCCTCCGTACAGCCGGTCGGTCACCCCGCGGGCTGCCTCGCTGTTCTCCTCGACGTCGGTGTCGAGGAGGTACAGCGGGATCCGACCCACGTCGGCCCGCCACACCCGGGCGAGCACGGGCTCGCCCGCCAGGTCGAGCTCCACCTGCACCCCGTCGCAGGGGGTGAGGGCCATGGCGTGGGGGTCGAGGTCGGGGTAGCGCTCGAGCTGCCAGCCGTCGGCGCTGAGGGCCTGGCGGAAGTACCCGTGGCGGTAGAACAGCCCGATCCCGACCAGCGGCACGCCCAGGTCGCTGGCCGCCTTGAGGTGGTCGCCGGCCAGCACCCCCAGGCCGCCGGAGTACTGGGGCAGGGCCTCGGACATGCCGAACTCGGGTGAGAAGTAGCCCACCAGCCGGAGCTCGCCGGCGTCGGCGGTCGTCTGGAACCACCTGGGCCGCTCCAGGTAGCGCACGAGGCCGTCGTGCACCTCGTTGAGGTACCGGAGGAAGCCGGCGTCGGTGGCCAGGGCGTCGAGCCGCTCCCTCCGGACCAGGCCGAGGAGGCGCACCGGGTCGTGGACGGTGCTGTCCCAGGCCTCGGGATCGACCCAGCGGAACAGGGCGCGAGTGCTCTCGTCCCACGACCAGCGAAGGTTCATGGCCAGCTGCTCGAGGTGGTGGAGCGCCTCGGGCAGGCGGGGCCGGACGGTGAAGCTCCGGAGGGCGCGCACGAGAGCCCACGCTAGCCACCGGCCGTGTGGTTGCCCGATGCCGGGACCGCACCGTGTCCGACGTCACGCGCCGAACGGCCGGGGAGGCCCGGCGCGCGATGCTGGTCGGGTGACGTCTCCCCTCGTCCCCAGCCGGCCCCCTGTTCCCCGTCCCCGCGCCGACGACCCGATCGAGCAGATCGTCCGGGGCGAGCACGCCGAGCCCCACGCGGTGCTCGGCGCCCACCCCTCGGGCACGGGGTGGGTCGTCCGGGTGTGGCGGCCGGGAGCGGAGCGCGTCACCGTGCTCCCGGCCGACGCCGCCCCGGTGCCGGCGGCCCAGGTCCACCCGGCCGGGGTGTTCGCGGCCGAGCTCCCGGCGTCCGACCAGGCGCCCGAGTACCGGGTCGAGGTCGCCTACCCGGGCGACAGCACGTTCGTCCTCGACGACCCGTACCGGTTCCTGCCCACGCTGGGCGACCTCGACCTCCACCTCATCGGTGAGGGGAGCCACCGCCGCCTGTGGGAGGTCCTGGGCGCCCACGTCCGGGTCCACCAGGGCGTCGAGGGCACCTCGTTCACGGTGTGGGCCCCGTCGGCGCGGTTCGTGCGGGTCGTGGGTGACTTCAACGGCTGGGACGGCCGCCTCGGCCCGATGCGGATCATGGGCTCCTCGGGCGTGTGGGAGCTGTTCGTGCCCGGGGTCGGCCCCGGCGACCACTACAAGTTCGAGCTCCTCTCCGGCGACCGCCACCTGCTGCTCAAGGCCGATCCGATGGCCCGTGCCGCCGAGGAGCCGCCGGGCACCGCCAGCGTGGTGGCGCGCTCGAGCTACCGGTGGAGCGACGACGCCTGGGTGGCCGAGCGGGAGCGGACCGACCAGCTCCACCGGCCGCTGTCGATCTACGAGGTGCACCTGGGCTCGTGGCGCCGAGACGCCGAGGGCCGATCCCTCGGCTACCGGGAGATCGGCGAGCTGCTCGGCGACTACGTCGCCGACCTGGGCTTCACCCACGTGGAGCTGCTGCCGGTGATGGAGCACCCCTACGGCCCGTCGTGGGGCTACCAGGTCACCGGCTACTACGCGCCCACCGCTCGCCAGGGCTCGCCCGACGACCTGCGGGCCATGATCGACGCCCTCCACCAGCGGGGCATCGGCGTGATCGTCGACTGGGTGCCGGCCCACTTCCCCCGCGACGACTGGGCCCTGGCCCGCTTCGACGGCAGCGCGCTGTACGAGCACCTCGATCCCCGCCAGGGCGAGCACCCCGACTGGGGCACGCTGGTGTTCAACTACGGCCGCAACGAGGTGCGGAACTTCCTGGTGGCCAACGCGCTCTACTGGATCGACGAGTTCCACGTCGACGGCCTGCGCGTCGACGCCGTCGCCTCGATGGTGTACCTCGACTACTCCCGCGAAGAGGGGGAGTGGGTGCCGAACCGGTACGGCGGCAACGAGAACCTCGAGGCCGTGGGCTTCATCCACGAGCTGAACACCGTCGTGCACGCGGAGCACCCGGGCGTGCTCACCATCGCCGAGGAGTCCACGGCCTGGCCGGCCGTGTCGCGGCCGGTGCACCTGGGGGGGCTCGGCTTCACCCACAAGTGGAACATGGGCTGGATGAACGACACGCTCGCCTACTTCAACAAGGAGCCGATCCACCGGAAGTACCACCATCACCAGCTCACGTTCGGGCTCCTCTACGCCTTCACCGAGAACTTCGTGCTGCCGCTCTCCCACGAC
The DNA here is from genome assembly GCA_016716005.1 of Acidimicrobiales bacterium. NCBI lineage: Bacteria > Bacillati > Actinomycetota > Acidimicrobiia > Acidimicrobiales > Acidimicrobiales bacterium. The sequence continues at coordinate 1,362,418 of JADJXE010000001.1, read as the reverse complement.
GAGGTGGTGCACGGCAAGGGCTCGCTGCTCTCGAAGATGCCGGGCGACCGCTGGCAGCAGATCGCCAACCTGAAGGCGCTGCTGGCCTGGACCTGGGCCCACCCCGGCAAGCAGCTGCTGTTCATGGGGGGCGAGGTCGGCCAGGAGTGGGAGTGGGCCCACGACGGCTCCGTCGAGTGGCACTTGCTGCAGTACCGCGACCATCAGGGCGTGCAGGACCTGGTGCGGGCCCTCAACCGCATCCTGCGCGACGAGCCGGCCCTGTACCAGCACGACTTCGACTGGTCCGGCTTCCGATGGATCGACGCCAACGACAGCGACGGCAGCGTCTACTCGTTCCTGCGGTTCTCCACCGGCGAGGAGCGGGCGCTGGCATGCCTGGCCAACCTCACCCCGGTGCCGCGGCCGGCCTACCGGGTGGGCCTGCCCAAGGCCGGGCGGTGGGAGGTGGTGCTCGACACCGACTCGAGCTACTTCGCCGGCAGCGACTACGCCAAGGTGGCCGGCTACGACACCGAGCCGGTGCCCTGGCACGGCCTCGACCAGTCGATCGAGGCCGCCCTGCCGCCGCTGGCCGTGGTGTGGCTCCGGTGGGTGGGGTGACCGGGCCGAGGTGACCCCGCCGCGTCACACCGGGCCCTACCTGGCCGTCCACGGCCACTTCTACCAGCCGCCGCGGGAGAACCCCTGGACCGAGACGGTGCCGGTGGAGCCGTCGGCGTCGCCCTGGCACGACTGGAACGAGCGCATCACCGACGAGTGCTACCGGCCGAACGCCTTCGCCCGCATCGTCGACGACCACGGCCGGCTCGTGTCGATCGTGAACAACTACCAGCACCTGTCGTTCGACGTCGGGCCCACCCTGCTGCGGTGGCTCGAGGCGCGCCAGCCGGAGGTGTACCAGCGGATCATCGAGGCCGACCGGGGTGCCCGGGGGGCGATGGCCCAGGCGTACCACCACTCGATCCTGCCGCTGGCGTCGCGGCGCGATCGCCGCACCGAGGTCCGCTGGGGGCTCGCCGACTTCGAGCACCGCTTCGGCCGGCGGGCCACCGGCCTGTGGCTGCCGGAGACGGCCGTCAACGCCGACGTCCTGGCCGTGCTGGCCGAGGAGGGGGTGCGGTTCACGATCCTCGCGCCCAACCAGGCGCTGCGGGTGCGCCCCCTCGGCGGTGCCGACGACCAGTGGGAAGACGTCGGGAACGGCACGATCGACACCCGCCGCCCCTACCGCTGGCTCCACCCCGATGGCGACGGCCTCGGCGTCGACATCGTGTTCTACGACGGCGGGCTGTCCCACGACGTCGCCTTCGGGCTCGCGGCTCGCTCGAGCCAGGACCTGATCGAGCGCATGGCGTCGTCGGCCGGAGCCGGCCAGGTCGTCACCGTGGCCACCGACGGCGAGACGTTCGGCCACCACCACCGGTTCACCGAGCGGGCCATCGCGTACGCCTTGGCCGTCGAGGCGCCGCGTCGCCACCTCGCGGCCGGTGCTCTCCCCCCGTACCTCTCGCGGCACCGGCCGAACCTGGAGGTCGAGGTGCGGGAGAGCGCGTGGTCGTGCGCCCACGGCGTCGGCCGCTGGAAGGAGGACTGCGGTTGCCACACCGGCGGCGGGCCCGGGTGGACCCAGCGGTGGCGAGCCCCGCTCCGTGCCGCTCTCGACGTGCTGCGCGACGCCGCCGACGAGGTGTTCGAGCGACGGGGAGCCGAGGCGCTGGAGCGGCCGTGGGAGGCGCGCGACGACTACGTGAAGGTGCTGCTCGGCGCGGTGACGGTCGATCGGTTCGCGGCCCGCCACGTGATCGGCGGGCACGACGGCCCCCACGTGGTGACGGCGCTGACCCTGCTGGAGGCGCAGCGCCACGCCCTGGCCATGTACACCTCGTGCGGCTGGTTCTTCCACGACCTGGCCGGCATCGAGACCGTGCAGGTGCTCCGCTACGCGGCGCGCCTCGTCGACCTGCTGGAGGAGCTCGACGAGGAGCCGCCGCTGGCCGACTTCCTGGCGCTGCTCGAGCAGGCCAGGAGCAACGACCCGCTCGAGGGCACCGGCGTCGACATCTGGGCCCGACGGGTCGAGCCGTCGCGCGTCACCGCCGAGCGGGTGGTCGCCCACCTGGCCCTGCTCTCCCTGCTCGAGCACCGGGATCCCGAGCCGGTGCTGGCGTCCTACGACGTCGTCCTCGACGGCCAGGACCACGACAGCCGGGGCGCGGTGGAGATGTGCTCGGGCGAGGTGACGCTGGTCCACCGCCGCACCCGCCGCCGCACGGCCTACGTGTATGCCGCCCTCCATCTCGGCGGGCTCGAGATCGTGGGAGCCGCCCGGCCGGCCCGGCCGGAGGTCGACCGCGAGGCCCGGGCCGGGCTGCGGGACGCCTTCGTGTCGGGCGAGCGGGTGAGCACCCTGGTGCGGGCGGTGGTGGAGGGCTTCGGGCCGCACGAGTTCGGGCTCGAGTCGGTGCTCCCCGACGCCGGTGGCCAGATCCTGGAGAGCACGGCCCGCAAGCTCACCGAGCGCTTCGCCCAAGCGTACGAGCAGCTCTTCGGCGACCACCGGCCGATCTTCGCGGCGCTCGGCACGGCCGGCTACGAGCTCCCGCCCGAGCTGCGGGCGCCGGCCGAGCTCGCCCTGTCACGGCGCTTCGCGGCCGAGGTGGCCCGCCAGGAGCGCGTGTGGGATCCCGACGCCTACCAGGCCGCCCTTTTCACCGCCGACGAGGCCCGGCTGGTCAACCTCCACCTGGCCACCCCGGAGGTGCTGCGAACCCTGGAGCGAGCGGTCCGGGCCGCGGTCCGCCGGGCGGTGTCCTCCAGCGACGACGTGGCCGCCCACTCCGCGCTGGCCCTGCTCCGTCTGGCCGGCAGCGTGGGGGCCTCGCTCGACCTGGCCAAGGCCCAGGAGGACGTGTACGCGGCGTTGCTGGAGCGGCCGTCGGCGGCCCTGCAGCGCCTCGGCGGCGGCCTCGGCCTGGCCGTGGAGCGCCTGGGCGAGGTCGAGTAGGCGGGCGCCCGACGGTCAGCCCGCGGTGTCGGCCCGCCCCGGTCCGGCTTCGACGATGCGCCTGAGGCCGGCCAGGTTGCGCGCCCACACCAGGCGGAGGAGCAGCCCTCCCACCGCCCCGCCGACGGGGCCGCCCATCCACCAGGGGAACACCAGGCGCTCCTCCCAGGTGAACCGCGTCCGCCCGCCGGGCGCGGGTTCGAGCGTGAAGCGGCCGGTGCCGGTGACGGCGCCGACGTGGCGGACGCCCATCGACCGCCCGTCGACCCACTCGGTGATCTCCATGCGGTCGGTCAGCCGCAGCGGCCCCACCCGCGTGTCGCAGTCGAACGCGGTCCCCACACCCGACGTCCGGGCCGACGTGAACCGGATGGCCTCGGCGTCGGCCATCCAGTCGACGTGGTCACCGACGTGGCGGACCACCTCCCACACCTCGGCGGGCGTGGCGTCGACGACGGTCGAGACCCGGATGCGACCCATGGCACCGAGGGTACGCAGCCCTCGGCCGTCTGCCACCTCGCCGGTCACCCCTCGCGCAGGTGCTGTGCCGCGAGCTCGGGGGCGACGATGTTGACGAGCACGCCGCTCCCCTGCTCGAAGCCGGCGACGCTGGTGAGGCGCGGGTGCACGTGGACGTGCCAGTGGAAGACGTCGTCGTGGTGGTGCGGCGCGGTGTGGAACACGACGTTGTAGGCGAGGTCGCCGAGGCGGTCGCGCAGGAGCCGCAGGGCGTCGCGCAGGGCCCGGCCGACGGCCACCAGGTCGGGCGGGCGGGCGTCCTGCAGGTGGACCTCGTGGGTCCTGGGCATCACGAGGAGCTCGTAGGGCGAGCCGGCCCAGAAGGGGCACACCACGGTCGCCCGCTCGTCGTCGAGCACCACCCGGTGGCCGGCCGACAGCTCGGCCTCGATCGTGGTGCAGACGAGGCAGTTGCCCTCGAACCGTCGGAAGCCGGCTTCCTCGTCGGCGATGGCCCCGGGCACGAACGGCAGCCCGAGCAGCTGGCCGTGTGGGTGGCTGAGCGACGCGCCCGCCTCGCGACCGTGGTTCACGACCGCCTGCGTGGAGCGCACGCCGGCGACCCGGGCGTGATCCTCCATCCGGTCGCGCAGGGCGGCCATCACCAGGCCGGCATCGCGGTCGGACAGGTCGGCCCACTCGCCGTCGTGGTCGGGTGACAGCACGAGCACCTCGTGGATCCCGCTGGCGGGGGCCTGGACGAACACCGGCCCGAGGTTGGTGACCGCGAGGGGGTCGCGGCCGTGGAAGGCGGGGTAGAGGTTGGGGACCACGCGCACCACCCAGCGCCCCTCGCGGCCGTACGTCTCCAGGGCCGGTGGCGTGGCCTCCTCGTTGCCGGGGCAGAAGGGGCACGGGCGGCCGGGATCGGCCTCGACACGCCGCTGGCGGGGGGCGAACTCGGTGGGGCGCTCGGCCCGGCCGACCGCGAGCGTGACCCACTGCCCGGTCAGTGGGTTCAGCCGGAGCAGGCTCACCCCGCCCGCCTCGCTCTCGTCACGGGGTGAACCTACCGCCTGCCGTCGCCTGCACCGCGCCGTCGGCGCGCCGGGTCATCCCCGCCGGTAGACGGAGACGTGGGTGGTGCTGTCGGGGCCGAACGGCTCGGCGCGCCAGCCGGCCCAGCGATCGGTCAGGACCAGCCCGGCGCCGATGGCGAGCCCGTCGAGCTCGGCGGGCGGCGCGTAGCGCAGGTGCGAGGGTCGCAGCCGGATGCCGGCCTCGGTGATGTCGATGTGCTGGCCGAAGGCCTCCTGGGTCACCGGCTCGAAGCGGTTGACGAACAGCACCACCCGGTCGGCGTGGAGGGCACGGACCTCCACGGTCGAGCCCCGCTGGATGCGGTCGTCGGGGACGAACGCCTCGACCACGAACGCACCCCCGGGAGCGAGGCGCGCCGCCACGTTGGCCAGGCAGCGCCGCTGGTCGGCCAGGGTGGTGAGCCCGAAGAAGCTGTTGGCCGCGACGAAGACGAGGGCGTAGGGCCCGGCCGGCACGGCCTCGGCCATGTCGCCGTGGGTGAGCCCGATGAGCTCGGCCCCCGGCTTGGCCCGCAGGCGGTCGAGCATCGCCGCCGACGCGTCGACGCCATCGACACCGAGCCCGCGCGCCGCCAGCGGCAGGGCGAGGCGGCCGGTCCCCACGCCCAGCTCGAGCACCGGACCGGGCCCGGCCAGCGCCGCCAGCCGCTCGACCGCGGCCTCGGTGTCGAACCCGGCCTCGTACCAGGCGTCGTACACGTCGGCGATCCCGTCGCCGTAGCTCGACGGCCCGTAGCCCTCCACCCGGCCAGTCCACCACGGCGCCGCTCGGGTCGGCGCGAACCAGCCGTCGGGCCGCCTGGAGCGCGCGGGGCGGCCGGCCAGGCGAACATGGTGCGGTGGCCGCCCCCGCACCGGATCCCCGACTGCCGATCGGCATGCGGCCGCACACCCTGGCCGACCTGCTCGACCAGCCGTTCCGCCTGCTGAAGGCCCGGCCCCGCACGCTCCTGGCGGTCGTGGCCGCAGCCGTCGTCCCCGTGGAGCTGCTGACCGCCTTCGGCCAGCGCGACCTGTTCGGGCCCGGCGTTGGTGACCTGATCCGGAACCCGGAGGCCGCCGACACCGCCGGCGGCGGGGCCGACGGGCTGCTCGTGGTGCTCGCGGTGCTGCTGGCGTCGCTGGCGCTGCCCTTCGTGGCCGGCTCGGTGGCCGCCCTGGTCGTCGCCTGGGAAGACGGGCGCCGCGCGGCGGCCGGCGAGGCGCTGCGTGCCGTCGGCCGGCGGTGGTGGGCACTGCTGGCCTCGTGGGTGCTCGTGCACCTGCTGGAGGCGGTGGCGTTCGTGGTGCCGCTCGGGTCGGTGTTCGTGATGGCCGCGTTCCTGGTGACCGCACCCGCCATCGTGGTGGAGGGTCTGGGGCCGCTCGCGGGGATGGGTCGGGCGTGGGAGCTGGCCCGGCGTCGCTTCTTCCCGGTGCTCGGCATCGGCGTGGTGTCCGGTCTGGTCGCCTCGCTCCTGGGCCAGTCGCTCGGCCTGCTGCCCACCTTGCTGGGAGCGGTCGTCGGCGATCGGATCGGCTGGCTGGTGGTGAGCGTCACCGCCATGGCCACGTCGCTCGTGACCACCCTCGGCGTGGCCGGCACCACGGTCTTCTGCTACCTCGACCTGCGGGTGCGGACGGAGGCCCTCGACCTCTCGTTGGTCGCGGCCCGGTCGGGGCCGGGGCCGGGGCCGGGGGCCTGAGCGTGCCCGCCAGAGGGCGGCGCTCCGGCCTCCGACGCGCCGCCCTCGGCCTGGCGTCGGTGGGCCTCCTCGGCGTCGCGGTGGCGGCGTGGGGCGGGGGCGGGCCGTTCTCGGGCGGGTTCGCCACCGCTGCGGTGGTCAGCCCGCCAGAGAACGGGCAGGTGGCGCCGGCGCTGAGTCCGACGACCACGCCGCCGGTGGTGGTGCCCACGACCGCGGCCCCACCTCCGCCGGTCGGCGGCACCCTGCCGGTGCCCGACCGCGACCCGGCCGAGGCCCGCCGAGCCGCCGACGAGGTGCTGGCCCGACCCGAGTACCGCCGGCCGGGGCCCACGCTGATGGAGCGGGCGCAGCGGGGCCTGGCCGAGCTGGTCGGCCGGGTGCTGGAGGCGGTCGGCCAGGGCGGCGCGGGGGCGGCCTTCGCGTGGCTCGTCGTGCTGGCCGTCACGGCCGCGCTCGTGGCGGCCGGGGTGCGGGTGGCGCGGGGCACCCGGCTCGGGGCCGTGGCGGCCACCGTGCGGGTGTCGGCTAGCCGGCCGCGCCGGCCGGAGGACTGGCTGGTCGAGGCCGAGGCCCGCGAGGCCGAGGGGGCCTGGCGGGCGGCCCTGCGGTGCCGGTACCGGGCCCTCGTGGCCGAGCTGGCCGGCCGGGGTGTCGTCGACGACGTGCCCGGGCGGACCGCCGGCGAGGAGCGGGCCGCCGTCGCCCGGGCACGCCCGCCGATCGCGGCGCCCTTCGCCGGCGCGACCGAGCTGTTCGAGCGGGCCTGGTACGGCGGGCTGCCCACCGGGCCGGTCGAGGCCGAGCGGTTCCGGGAGCTGGCGGCCCGCGTGTCCGAGGGCGCGTCGTGACGGCGCCGACGCGCCGGCGCGGCGCGCTGCTGTGGCTCGGGCTGGCGGGCGCCCTGGTGGTGGCCGCCCTGGTGATCGGGGCCCCGCCGGCGGAGGGCCCGCCCCTCGATCCCCGCTCGACCTCCGCCGACGGCACCAAGGCCCTCGTCGACCTCCTCCGCGAGCTCGGCGGGCGCGTCGAGATCACCAGCAGGGTGCCGGCGCAGGGCGCCGGGCGTGGGGTGGCCCTCGTGCTCGTCGACGACCTGAGCGACCAGCAGCGCGCCGGGCTCGACGCCTGGGTGCGCGCCGGGGGCGTGCTCGTCGTGGCCGACCCCGGCTCCACCCTGCACCCGGCGGTGGCGGCCGGCGCCACCGGCACCGTGGTCGGCGCGCCGACCTTGGGCCGGGGAGTCTGCACCATGGCGGCGCTGGTGGGGGTGGATCGGATCGATCCCGGCTTCGCCACCCTCTACCGGGTGCCGGCCGGGGCGCAGCGGTGCATCGGGCCCGAGGAGCAGGCCTTCGTGGTGTCGGTGGCGGCCGGCGCGGGGACGGTGGTGGCGCTGGGTGGTCCCGGGCCCTTCACCAACGCCCGCCTCGGCCAGGCCGACAACGCGGTGCTGGCCGCCGACCTGCTGGTTCCGCGGGCCGGGACGCAGGTGCTGGTGGTCGAGCGGGCGGTGGCCGGCGAGGGCGCCGACACCCTGGCCGACCTCGTGCCCGGGCGCGCCCGGGACGCCCTGGTGCAGCTGGGTGTGGCCTTCCTGGTGGTCGTGGCGTGGCGGGCTCGGCGGCTCGGCCGCCCGGTGCTCGAGCCACGGGCGGTGGTGCTGCCCGGATCCGAGCTGGTCGCGGCGTCGGGGCGGTTGCGCCAGCGCGCCGGCCACCCGGACGCAGCCGCCGGCGTGCTGCGAGCCGAGCTGCGCCGCGAGCTGGCGGAACGGCTCGGCCTGCCCCGCGACGCGCCGGCGGAGATGATCGCCGAGGTCGCCGCGGCCCGGTCGGGCGCGACGCTGGACGAGCTGCTGGCGGTGGTCGCCGATCGCCCGGTCGGCGGTGAGGCCGGCCTCGTGGAGCTGGGCCGGCGGGCGGCGGAGGTGCGCGCCGAGGTGCTGGCGCGCTGAGCGGCGTGGTCGGGTTGGTGTCGGTCGAGCGTGTGGAGGTGCTCCGTGGACGGTGAGATGGACAGCGGGACCGTGCCGGGTGCCGTGCCCCGGCCGCCCCGCGAGGTGGTCCTGGCGGTGCGGGACGAGGTCGCCAAGGTGGTCGTGGGGCAGGACGCGGCCCTCAGCGGCCTGGTGGCGGCGCTGCTGGTGCGGGGCCACGTGCTGCTGGAGGGGGTGCCCGGGGTGGCCAAGACCCTCCTGGTGAAGGCCCTCGCCGCGACCCTCGACCTGCGCTTCGCCCGCGTGCAGTTCACGCCCGACCTGATGCCCTCGGATGTGCTCGGCCAGGTGATCTTCTCCGGCCAGGAGGCCGCCTTCCGGTTCCGGGAGGGGCCCGTGTTCACGAACCTGCTCCTCGCCGACGAGATCAACCGGACACCGCCGAAGACCCAGGCCGCCCTTCTCGAGGCCATGGAGGAGCGCCAGGTGTCGGTGGAGGGCGAGCGGCGGGCGCTCCCGGAGCCGTTCGTGGTGGTCGCCACCCAGAACCCCGTCGAGTACGAGGGCACGTACCCGCTGCCGGAGGCGCAGCTCGACCGGTTCCTCTTCAAGCTCGTCGTGGGGTACCCGACGGCCGAGCAGGAGCAGGAGGTGCTGGCCCGGCACGACGCCGGGCTCGATCCGCACGACCTGGCCGCGGCAGGCGTGCGGGCCGTCGCCGGTGCGGCCGACCTGGCCGCGGCCCGCGCCGAGGTGCGGCAGGTGCGGGTGGAGCCGGCGGTGCTGGCGTACGTCGTGGCCCTGGCCCACGCCACGCGGGAGTCGCCCTCGCTGGTGCTGGGCGCGTCGCCGAGGGGCGCGGCGATGGTGGTGCACGCGGCCAAGGCCTGGGCCTGGCTGGCCGGCCGCGCCTTCGTCACGCCCGACGAGGTGAAGGCGGTCGCGCGGCCCGCGCTCCGGCACCGCCTGCTGCTGCGCCCGGAGGCCGAGCTGGAGGGTGCGACCGCCGACGGTGTGCTCGACGGTGTGCTGGCCTCGGTGCCGGTGCCCCGCTAGCGGTGCCCGTCCCCACCGGTCGCCTCGCCGCGGCCGCGGCCGCGGTGGCCGTGGCGGTGCTCCTGCTGCCGCTGCCGTCGCCGGCCGCCATCGTCGTGCTCGACGGCGTCCTCCTCGCCCTGGCCCTGCTGGACGCGGCGCTCGCGGTGTCGCCCGGCCGGGTCGAGGTGGCGCGAGACCTGCCGGCCGTGGTGACGCTGGGGGAGCGGGCCGAGCTGGCCTGGACCGTGGTGAACCCCGTGGATCGGCGCCTGCACGTGGCCGTGGCCGATCAGCTGGCCCCCTCGCTGGGTGCCGGCACCCGCCGGGTGCGCCTGGCCCTCCCGCCCTCGGGGACGGCCACCGCCCGGACCGCGCTCGCGCCGCGGCGGCGAGGCCGGTTCCGCCCGCGCGACGTGGTGGTCCGGGTGCGCGGACCGCTGGGCCTGGCCGCCCGCCAGGCGACCCGCGCCCTCCCCGGTGAGCTGCGGGTGTACCCGAGCTTCGGGTCCAAGGACGAGGCCGAGCTGCGGATCGACCGGGCACGCATCCTGGAGGTGGGGCTGCGCTCGGCCCAGGGCCGGGGTGGTGGCACCGAGTTCGAGCAGCTCCGCGAGTACACGCCCGACGATGAGTTCCGCCGGATCGACTGGGCCGCGACGGCCCGCTCGTCGAAGCCGATCGTCCGCACGTATCGGGCCGAGCGGAACCAGACGGTGCTGATCCTCCTCGACAACGGACGGGTGATGGCCGGCCAGGTGGCGGGCGTGCCGCGGGTGGAGCACGCCATGGACGCGGTCCTCATGCTGACCGCCGTCGCCAGCCGCCTCGGGGACCGGGTCGGCCTGGTGGCCTTCGACCGCCGCGTGCGGGCCGTGGTGGCGCCGGCCCGCAGCGCCCGCCAGCTCGGGCGGGTGAGCGAGGCGCTGTTCGAGCTGGAGCCCGAGCTGGCCGAGAGCGACTACCGGGGCGCGTTCGTGCAGGCGCTGGTGCGGGTGCGGCGGCGGGCCCTGGTGGTGCTCCTCACCGATCTGGCCGAGGCGTCGGTGTCCGACACCCTCCTGCCTGCGCTGCCCGTGCTGGTGCGGAGCCACCTGGTGGTGATCGCGGGCGTGCGCGATCCCGACGTGGCCCGCTGGGCGCACCAGCCGCCGCTCGACGAGGCCGGTGCCTACCGGGCGGCCGCCGCGACCGCGGCGCTCGACGACCGCCGTCGCACCGTGGCCCGGCTCCGGGGCATGGGCGTGACGGTCGTCGACGCCCTCCCCGGCCGCCTCGCCCCCGAGCTGGCCGACGTGTACCTGCGGGCCAAGGCGACCGGCCGGCTGTGACCGGGGCCGTCAGGTGCTGGGGGCCACGGCCAGTGCGACGCCTACCCGCCCGTCGGGATCGTCGGGTGACCGGGGCCGTCAGGTGCTGGGGGCCGTGGCCAGGCGCTCGTCCTCGGCGCGCTCGTCCTCGTCGAGCAGGCCCGTGACGCCGGTGGCCAGCGCGGCACGACCCTGCCCGACCAGGTAGAGCCAGAACGCGCCGGCCGCCGCCAGCCCCACGGCGACCCGGGCCTCCGTGGGGAGCCCGCTCGGCGTGACGAAGGCCTCGATCGTGCCGGCCACCACGAAGACGGCGGCCAACCCCAGCACGATCACGACCGAGCGCCGACCCTCCTCGGCGAGCGCAGCGAGCCGGGGCCGGTCGCCGGGATCGATGATCGTCCAGCCCAGGCGCAGGCCGGCGGCGCCGGCCACCACCACCGCCGACAGCTCGAGCAGGCCGTGGGGCAGGACGAGGCCCCAGAACTTGGCCGACTCGCCCACGGCGGCGAACACCCCCGCGGCCACGCCCAGGTTCGCGCCGTTGAGGACCAGCACGTAGGCCGTCCCCACGCAGAGGGTGATGCCGGCCGCGAACGCGAGGACGGCCACCTGGATGTTGTTCACCGTGACCTCGGTGGCGAACTGTCCAGCCGGTGCCGACGAGTAGTACGCCTCGAAGTCTTCGGAGACGTAGGCCTGGCGCGCCGCGTCGGGCGCCGCGGCGTCGAGCGCCCGCTCCGAGCGGGCCAGCCACACGCCGATGACGACGGCGGGGGCCAGGAGCAGCGCTGCGCTGGCCGCCACGAACCACCGCGACCGCCACACCGCCGCCGGGAACGTGAGTCGGAAGAACCGGCCGACGGCGCGGAGGGTGCCCGGCCGGGCCCCGTACAGCACGCCCCCGGCGTCGGCGACGAGGCGGGTGAGGCGGGCGGTGAGGGCCGGGTCGCCGACGTACGTGCGGGCGGTGGAGAGGTGGGTCGACGTCCGCTGGTACAGCAGGACGAGCTCGTCGATCTCGGCCGGTGCCAGGGTGGCCGGGCTCCGTCGGGCCCGCCGGGTGAGCTGGGCCAGGCGCTGCCAGGTGGGCTCGTTGCTGGCGAGGAAGCGGTCGAGATCCACGCGCTCGGTACCGTACCGGTCGATGCCGGCCCGTGATCACCCGCCGACGCGCTCCGGCGCGGGCCGCCCCGCCGGCGCCGGCTGATGCAGGTCCAGGGCACGGCGGCGGGCGTCGTCACGCCCGAGGCGGTGGTGCTGGAGTTCGAGACGGCGAGCGTGGGGTCGCGCGTGCTGGCCGCGGTCCTCGACCTGGCGGTCCAGGGCACCGCCCTGGTGCTCCTGCTGATGGCGCTGGCCGCCTTCTTCACCCAGGTCGAGACGGCCGCATGGGTCGGCGTGGCGCTGGTGACGGTGCTGCTGTTCGCGGTTCTGCTGGGCTATCCGGTCGCGCTGGAGACGCTGTGGCGGGGCCGCACGCTCGGCAAGGCCGCGCTGGGGCTGCGCGTGGTCACGACCGAGGGCGCACCGGTGCGGTTCCGGCACGCCGCGGTGCGCTCGGCCCTGGGGCTCGTCGACCTGTGGCTGTTCGCGGGCATGCCCGCGGTGATCAGCGTGCTCGTGACCCGGCGCGACCAGCGGCTGGGCGACCTGGCCGCGGGCACGCTGGTGCTCCGCGAGCGCAGCGCGGCCACCCCGCCACAGGCCCGCTGGTTCCCGGTGCCCGTCGGGGCGGAGGCCTACGTCGCCTCCCTCGACGTGGCCGTGCTCGACGCCGGCACGGCCCTGCTCGTCCGCTCGTTCCTGGTGCGGGCGCCCGACCTGGCCCCGGCGGCCCGCGCCGACCTGGCGTCGCGCCTGGCCCGCCGGGTGGCCGCCGAGCTGCGGCACACGCCACCACCGGGGATGCCGCCGGAGCTGTTCTGCGCGTGCGTGGCCGCGGCGGTGCAGGCGCGGGCCGCGCCGTGGCCGGGTCCCCCCGCGGGGCCGCCGCCGGGGGCGCCCCGGCCGTCGCCACCGCCGGCCGCGCCCCCGCCGTTGCCCGGAGCGCCCCCGCGACAGGCGGGGCCGGGAGGCACCCCGCCCCCGGGCGGCTTCGAGCCGCCGGCATGACCGGTCCGTACCCTGGAGCCGTGCCCACCGCGGTCGCCTACCTCGACCACGCCGCATCCACGCCCGTGCGGCCGCAGGCCGTCGAGACCGTGACGCGGGTCCTCACCGAGTTCCCCGGCAACCCCAGCGGTTCCCACGGCACAGCCCGGCGGGCCCGGCAGGTGCTGGAGGAGGCGCGCGAGGTCGTGGCCGCCCACCTCGGCGCGCGCCCACGCGAGGTGGTGTTCACCAGCGGCGGCACCGAGGCCGACAACCTGGCCGTGCTCGGCGCGGCCCGGTACCGGCACGGGGGCCGGGCGGTGTGCCCGGCCGCCGAGCACCACGCGGTGCTCCACCCCGTGGGTGCCGTCGGGGGCACCGTCGTCGCGGTGGACGGCACCGGTCTGGTCGACCTCGACGCGCTGGCCGACGCCCTCGACGACCGGGTCGCCGTCGTGTCGGTGATGCTCGCCAACAACGAGGTCGGCACGGTCACGCCCCTCGCCGACGTCGCCTCGCTGGTGCGCGAGCGCGCCCCCCGTGCCGTGCTGCACACCGACGCGGTCCAGGCCGCGGCGTGGCTCGACGTGTCCTCGCTGGCGGCACCGGCCGGGGCCGTGTCGATCAGCGGCCACAAGCTGGGCGGCCCCAAGGGCGTCGGCGTGCTCGTCGTGCGCGACGGTGTCGCGCTGGTCCCGCAGCTGCTCGGTGGCGGCCAGGAGCTCGAGCGGCGCAGCGGCACCCAGGACGTGGCCGGCGCGGCCGGCCTGGCCGCGGCCCTGGCGGCCTCGGCCACCGACCGGGCCGAGGCGGTGCAGCGGGTGGCCCGGCTGCGCGACCGGCTGGCCGACGGGCTGGCGGCGTCGGTGCCGGGCCTGGTCGAGACCGTGCCCCGGGCGCGCACGCTGCCCGGCTGGTGCCACGTGTGCATCGAGGGCGTCGAGGCCGAGGCCCTGCTCGTGCTGCTCGACCGGGCCGGCGTGCACGCGTCGGCCGCGTCGGCGTGCGCCAGCGGTGCCGTCTCGGCCTCGCACGTGCTGGCGGCCATGGGGGTGCCCGCGCGGCTGGCGCGGGGAGGCCTCCGCCTCACCCTCGGGGTCACGTCGACGCCCGCCGACGTCGACCGGGCGCTCGACGTGGTTCCCGGTGCCGTGGCTCGTCTCCGGGGCGCCCGGTGAACGTCCTCGTCGCCCTGTCCGGCGGCGTCGACTCGTCGGTCGCGGCAGCCCTCCTGCTCGACCAGGGCCACGACGTCACCGCCGTCACCCTGAAGCTGTGGGGCGGGCCGTCCGACCGGGGCTGCTGCTCGGCGGCCGACGTCGACGACGCCCGGCGGGTGGCACAGCAGCTCGGGATCGACCACTACGTGTTCAACTTCACCGACGACTTCGAGCACGACGTGGTCGAGCCGTACGTCGTCGCCCACCGCGACGGCCGGACGCCCAACCCGTGCGTGGCCTGCAACCGCCACCTCAAGTTCGGCCGGCTCCTCGACCGGGCCGACGCCCTCGGCTTCGACGCGCTGGCGACGGGCCACCACGCCCGGGTCCTCGCCGACGGGAGCGGGCCGGTGGTGGCCCGGGGCGCCGATCGGGCCAAGGACCAGTCCTACGTGCTCGCCGTGCTCGGTGCCGACGAGCTCGCCCGGTGCCTGTTCCCGGTCGGCGATCACACCAAGGCCGAGGTCCGGGCGCTGGCGGCGAGCCTCGGTCTGCGGACCGCGGGCAAGCCCGACAGCCAGGACGTGTGCTTCATCGGGTCCTCGGGCGGGCGGGCCTCGTTCCTCGGCCACCGCATCCCCCTGCGCCCGGGCCGGGTCGTCGACCTCGCGGGCCGGCCGGTCGGCCACGTCGACGCGGTCGAGCTGGTCACGGTGGGGCAGCGGCGGGGGCTCGGTGGTGGCGGGGGCGAGCGCCGCTTCGCGGTGGCCGTCGACGTGGACGCGGCGACGGTGACGGTGGGGTCCGCCGCCGACCTCTCGGTCGGCGGCGTCACGCTCGACGACGTGGCCTGGGTGCGGGGCCCGGTCGAGGGGCCGGTGCTGGCCCAGTGCAGCGCCCACGGCTCGTCGCGGCCGGGCCGGGTCGAGGGCGGCGTGCTGCACTGGGCGCAACCGCAGCGTCGCGTCGCGCCGGGCCAGCTGGTGGCCCTCTACGACCCGGGCGACGACGTGGTCGTCGGGAGCGGCACGGCCCGTTGACGGTGGTCGCGCCCCGGCGGTGGTCGGGCAGGGCCCGCCCCCGCCCCGCCCCGCCCCGGTCGCGGATCAGCCGACGGGGATGCGGCGTCGCCGCGCCTCGGCCACGGCCCGGCCGGGCCGGGTGGGGGCCACGAGCAGCGCGGTGGGCGAGGCGGGGGCCTGGCCGCGACCGCGCCGCGCCAGCACCGGGACCGCGGCGCCCGGCCGGAGCCGGATCTCGAGGGCCAGGCCCAGGGCCCGCTGCGTGAGGTCGAGGGCGTCGGTGCCGGCCAGCGCCGGCCCGAGCGACGCCAGGTCGACCCGGCGGACGAGCACCGAGTCGACCAGGCCCACGGGGTCGTGCACCACCAGCCCGGCCGGCACGAAGACCAGCCACCGGCGCGCCAGCTGGTGCAGCGCTCGCACGCAGACCGCAGCCAGGGGGAGCCCCACGGCGAGGGTGGCCGCACCGAGCACCCACTGCCGGGCGGCGAGCAGCAGCGGCCCCGTCGCCAGCCCGGCGACGGCGACGGCCCAGGCCAGCTCGACCGGGCCGAGCAGCAGGATCCCCGGCGGGCGGAGCGGCAGCCGCGTCTCGTCGCCGTAGGCCGAGCCCTGGACGAACGCCGCCCCGAGGGGCGCGGCCAGCGCCAGGACGGCGGCGATGGTGCTGACCGCCAGCCCGCCGGGTGCCACGTGGCCGGCCAGCGCGGCCGCCACGGCGGCGGCGACGGCGGCCGGGGCGCCGATCCGCACGATGGTGAGGCTCGCCGTGCTCGTCACCAGCGACGCACCCAGCACCACCGCCCAGCCCAGCCAGAGCCCCGTGGCCGCCACGGCGCGCACCGGCCCGCTGGCGTCGTCGAGCGCAGCGCCCAGCGCCGGCCCGGCGAGGAAGGGCAGCGACAGCCACACCAGCCGGAACCCCCAGACGAGCAGCCTCCGGGACGGCGGCGGGGCCGGGCGGGCCACCGGTCGCGCGTCGGGCGCACCGGGTGCGGGTCGTCGTGCCACCCGATCAGACTTGCGCGGCAGGGCGGTGACTGGCCAACGTGGGGGGGTGATGGTCGCCTGGGGGGAGGCGGCGGCCCGGGGGCCGCGAACCGGTTGGGGACGCGCGCGGAGGTGGAGTCACCCGTGATCGACGTGCTGTGCACCGGGTCCGCCACCGCCATCGGCAGCCTGCCTCACCACGACCCCGTCGACGCCGCCGGGTTCGTGCTGGAGCGCCTCCCGGCGCTGCCCGCCGCGCCGTCGCTCCCGAACCGGTCGCCCGCGGAGGGCATGCTGGGCCAGGCGGTCAGTGGGGTGCCCGGGGTGCACGTCGACGCCGACGGCCGGCTGGTCGTCGACGTCGAGCGGCTCGACCCGGCGGGTGTGCCCGAGCCCGATCTCGACGGCGACTCCTTCGCGGGCCTGCGGGCGTTCCTCCACGCCGTCCACGGGCGCCGCGACCCGGTGAAGGTCCAGCTGACCGGGCCGGTCACGCTGGGGCTGGCGCTCCACCGTGCCGGAGCACCGGTGGAGACCGCGTTCGCGGTGGCCGGCGCCGCCACCCGCTCGCTGAGCAGCGCCCTGCTCGCCCGCACGGCCGCGGCCGCCCCACACGCCACGCCCGTGGTGTTCTTCGACGAGCCGGGCCTGGTGGCCCTGCCCCGTGCCGGCTTCCCGCTGCCGCTCGACGACGCCATCGATCTCCTCTCCGGCGCGCTGGCCGCGGTGGAGCGGGTGGCGATCACCGGCGTGCACTGCTGCGGGGCCACCGACTGGGGCGCCGTCGTGCGGTCCGGACCTGCGGTGCTGTCGCTTCCGGTCGCAACGGCCTCGGCTCGTGCCGCGGGCACGCTGGCCGGGCATCTCGACCGGGGCGGCTGGATCGCCTGGGGAGCGGTGCCGACCGACGGCCCGCTGGGCACGTCGGCCGACCTGCTGTGGCGGCGGCTGGGGACGCTGTGGTGCGAGCTGGTCGAGGCCGGCTGCGACCCGGTGCGCCTCCGGGCCCAGGCGCTGGTGACGCCGGCGTGCGGTCTGGCCGGCCACGGGCGGTCGCAGGCCGACCGGGTGCTCGGCCTGACGCGTAACCTGGCCGCCCGCATCCACGACCAGGCGTCGGCGGCCCGGTTCTCGATCGGGGCGTAGCGCCGGCCGCGGCCTCGGGCCCCGCCTTCGGCGACGCACGCCCTCGGTAGGCTCGACCGCCATGGCGGTCCCCGAGGGCGTGGCGGCACGGGTGGACGACCTGCGGCGGCAGATCCGCCACCACGACGAGCGCTACTTCGTGCTCGACGAGCCCGAGATCAGCGATGCCGACTACGACGCGCTGGTGCGGGCGCTGCGGGCCCTCGAGGACGAGTTCCCCGAGCTGATCACCCCCGACTCGCCGACCCAGCGCCCCGGTGGCGGCGCGGCGGCCGCCTTCGCGCCGGTGGAGCACCGGGTTCCGATGATGTCGCTCGACAACGCGTTCTCGATCGACGAGCTCGAGGCGTGGGGGCGGCGGACCGCACGGCTGCTCGACGGGGCGCCCACCCGCTACGTGTGCGAGCCGAAGATCGACGGGCTGGCCATCTCGATCCGCTACCAGGGCGGCCGGCTGGTGCAGGCGGCCACCCGCGGCGACGGACGGGTGGGCGAGGACGTCACCGCCAACGTGCGCACCATCGGCTCCGTGCCCCACCAGCTCGCGGGCGCCCCCGAGGTGCTCGAGGTGCGGGGCGAGGTGTACATGCCGGTCTCGGCGTTCGAGGCGCTCAACCGGCGCCAGGCCGAGGCGGGCGACCGGCTGTTCGTGAACCCGCGCAACTCAGCCGCGGGCTCGCTGCGCCAGAAGGACCCTGCGATCACCGCCAGCCGCGAGCTCTCGCTGTGGGTGTACCAGAGCGGCGAGGTCGTGGGTGGCCCCGATCTCGCCACCCACATCGACACCCTCGCCTTCCTCGCGGCGCTCGGCCTGCCCGTGAACCCCGAGATCGGTGTCGTCGACCAGCTGGACGAGGTCGCCTCGTTCTGCCGCCGGCACCTCGAGCACCGCCACGACCTCGACTACGAGATCGACGGCGTCGTCGTGAAGGTCGACGACCTGGCGCAGCGCGAGCGGCTCGGGTCGACGTCGAAGGCACCGCGGTGGGCGATCGCCTTCAAGTTCCCACCGGAGGAGCGGACCACGAAGCTGCTCGACATCCAGGTGTCGATCGGCCGCACCGGTCGGGCCACCCCGTACGCCGTCCTCGAGCCGGTGTTCGTCGGGGGCTCCACCGTGGGGATGGCCACCCTCCACAACGAGGACCAGGTCCGTCTCAAGGACGTGCGCCCGGGCGACACGGTGGTGGTGCGCAAGGCGGGCGACGTGATCCCCGAGGTCGTCAGGCCGGTGCTGGCCGAGCGCCCGCCCGGGCTGCCCCCCTGGCGGTTCCCCACCACGTGCCCGGGGTGCGGGGGGCCGCTCGTGCGCCACCCGGGCGAGAGCGACACCTTCTGCATCGACGTCGACTGCCCGCTGCAGCTCGAGCAGCGGGTGATCCACTTCGCCTCCCGCGGTGCCATGGACATCGAGGGCCTCGGCGAGCGCACCGTGGCCCTGCTCGTGGAGCGGGGTCTGGTGCGCGACGTGGCCGACCTCTACGCCCTGCGGGCCGACGACCTGCTGGCCTTCGAGGGCTTCGGCGACGTGAGCGTGGCCAACCTGCTCGCCGCCATCGAGGCGTCGAGGCATCGGCCGCTCGACCGGCTGCTCGTCGGCCTCGGCATCCGCCACCTGGGGGGTGCCGGCGCCGAGGCCGTGTCCCGGGCCTTCGGCAACCTCGACGCGGTGCTCGCGGCGGCCGAGGCCGACCTGGCCACTGTCGAGGGTGTGGGGCCGGTGATCGCCCGCAGCGTGGTCGACTTCCTGGCCAGCCCCCGCAACCGGGCGGTGGTCGAGCGCCTCCGGGCCGCCGGCGTCGAGCTGGGCCGCGAGGCGGAGGTGCCCCACGTTCCCCAGGTGCTGGCGGGCCTGTCGGTGGTCGTCACCGGCACCCTCGACGGGTTCTCCCGGGAGGAGGCCGAGGCTGCCGTGAAGGCGCGCGGGGGCAAGGCCCCCGGCAGCGTGTCCCGGCGCACCACGGCGGTGGTGGTGGGGGCCGACCCGGGCGCGTCGAAGCTCACGAAGGCCGCGGAGCTGGGCGTGCCACTGCTCGACGAGGCCGGCTTCCGTCAGCTGCTCGACACCGGCTCGTTCCCCGAGCGCCGGCTCGCCCCGCCGGCAGAGGCCTGATCGTTCGCCGCCGGCGCGCTCAGGCCACCGAGAAGGTCCACGTCACCCGCCGCGACCGCTCGCGCCCCTCGGCCGCCGGCCACAGCTCGGCGGTGATCGTGTGGTCGCCGGGAGCGAACTCCTCGATCTCCTTGCCCGGGCCTGGCTGGTAGAGGAACTGGCCGAGGGGGTTCGTCTCAAGGTTCGTCGGGTCGGCGATCGTGTACTGGTCGAGGGGGATCTCGACGCCGTCGATCACGAGCACCGCGACGTAGCCCGGTGCCAGGTCCACCCCCGCCTGGGCCTGCCGCAGCACCAGCTCGCCCGGCCGGGGAACCTGCAGCTCGACGGCCGCGTCGGTCACCGTCACGGCGGGGCCGGTGCGGCCCCGCGTCACGCCGATCACGATGGCGAGCACGGCGCCCACGACGATCCCGCCCAGGAGCAGGCGGCGTAGCAGGTCTCGGGTGGAGGGGCCCATGTCCGGGACAGTCTCGCAGCGCCGACCCCCTCGGGGCCGTCGCGGGGCCCCGATTGCCACGGTTCGCGCGGGGGAGGCGGGTAGGTTGGCGCGGTGGCCACGTCCCGGATGGCCGAACAGATCGGCCGGGTCCTGGGGGGGCGCTACCGCCTGATCGCCGTGCTCGGCACGGGTGCATCGGCCCAGGTGTACCTGGCCGACGACGTGGTCCTTCGTCGCCGGGTGGCCGTGAAGCTGCTGCACCCCGCCCTGGCCGACGACGAGGCGTTCCTGCGCCGCTTCCGCGCCGAGGCGCGGGCCGCGGCCGCCCTCAGCCACCCCAACGTGCTCGCCGTGTACGACTGGGGCGACGACGACGGCACGCCGTACCTGGTGATGGAGTACCTCAGCGGCGGGAGCCTGCGGACCCTGCTCGACCGGGGCCTGCGCCTGTCGCCCTCCCAGGCCCTCGAGGTGGGCCTCCAGGTGGCGCGAGGCCTCGACTACGCGCACCGCCGGGGCTTCGTGCACCGCGACATCAAGCCGGCCAACCTGCTGTTCGATGACGAGGGGCGGGTGCGGATCGCCGACTTCGGGCTGGCGCGCGCCCTGGCCGAGGCCGGCTGGACCGAGCCCACCGGCGCCGTGGTGGGGACGGCGCGCTACGTGTCGCCCGAGCAGGCCAAGGGCGACCCGGTCGACGGCAAGACCGACGTGTACTCGCTGGCCCTCGTGCTGATCGAGTCGGTCACCGGCCAGGTGCCGTTCGCGGCCGACACCACCGTCGCCACCCTGATGGGCCGGGTCGACACCCTGCTGCCGGTGCCCGACGAGCTGGGTCCGCTGCAGGCGGTGCTCGAGCGGGGTGGTCGCCCCGACCCGGTCGAGCGCTTCGACGCGGCTGCGCTGGGCCGTGCCCTGGTGGCGTCGGCCACGCAGCTGCCGCGCCCGGAGCCCCTGCCCCTCGACGCGCCCGACCCGGCCCTCGACGCCCTGCCCGAGCTCGACCCCACCATGCTCCCCGCGGGGGGGACGGCGCCGCCCGCCGGCGGGCGCCCACCGGCGGCGACGAGCCGGAAGGGGCGTCGTTGGCCCGTCGTGCTGGCCGTCGTGCTCGCGGTGGTGGCCGGCGCGGTGGGGGCGTTCTTCGTGGTGCAGGCCCGCACCCCCACCCACGAGGTGCCCCCGCTGGTGGGCGGTTCCGAGGTGGACGCCCAGCGGGACGTGGCCGAGTTCGGGTGGAAGGTGGAGGTCGAGCCGACGCGCGTCGACGGCACGGTGCCCGGCGAGGTGGTGGCCCAGGACCCGGAGGCCGGCACGCGGCTGCGGGAGGGTCGCACGCTCCGCCTGACCGTGTCCGAGGGGCCCACCCTCACCGCCGTGCCCGACCTCGGCGAGGTCACCCAGGACGAGGCCCTGGCGCAGCTGGCGGCGGCCGAGCTGGCCGTCGGCCAGGTCAAGCCCGATCCCAGCGAGACGGTGCCCGCGGGCGTGGTGATGAGCTGGTGGGCCGGCGGCGAGCAGCTCGCGCCCGGTGCCGAGCTCCCCAAGGGGACCCCGGTCGACCTGGTGGTCTCGGCCGGTCCGGCCCCTCGCACGGTCCCGCCGCTGGCCGGCGGCACGTTCGAGCAGGCCGAGGTGGCCCTGGCCGAGCTGGGCCTGGTGGCCGAGCGCAACGACGTGTTCTCCGACACCGTGGACGTCGGGCTGGTCCTGTCGACCGAGCCGGCCGAGGGCGAGGCCGCAGCCCGCGACTCCACCGTGGTCGTCAACGTGTCGAAGGGTCCCGACCTGGTCACCGTGCCCCAGGTGGCGGGCCAGAGCCTCGACGGCGCGGCGGCCTCCCTCGAGGCGGCCGGGTTGGTGCCCGGGCAGGTGTTCGGCCCGGCGCGGGGCCGGGCGCTCACCACCAGCCCCACCGGCGGCCAGGTGGTCGGGCGGGGCACGGTCGTCGACATCTACCTGGGCTGATCGGCGGCGGGGAGCGGGACTTGCGCGCCCCCCCTCCCTCGGGCGAAGGTTCCCGGCCACCGGCGGCCGGCCGGGCCAGTGAGGGGAGGACTGCACCATGGGGGCTCTGGACGGACGCGTCGCCATCATCACCGGCGCCGGGCGCGGCATCGGCAGGGAGCACGCGCTGCTCTACGCATCCGAGGGCGCCAAGGTCGTGGTCAACGACCTGGGCGGCAACATGGACGGCACCGGTGGCGACCTGTCGGCGGCCCAGCAGGTGGTCGAGGAGATCCGCGCCATGGGCGGCGAGGCCGTCGCCAACCACGACGACGTTGCCGACTGGGAGGGTGGCCAGCGGCTGATCAACGCCGCGGTCGAGGCCTTCGGCGGCCTGGACGTGCTGGTGAACAACGCCGGCATCCTGCGCGACCGGGTGCTCGTGAACATGACCGAGGACGAGTGGGACGCCGTGATCCACGTCCACCTGAAGGGCCACTTCGTCCCCACCCGCTGGGCCGCCGCGTACTGGCGCGAGCAGGTGAAGGCGGGCAAGGAGGTGCGGGCGAACATCGTCAACACCTCGTCGACCTCGGGCCTCATCGGCAACCCCGGCCAGACGAACTACGGCGCGGCCAAGGCCGGCATCGCCGCCTTCACGGTGATCTGCGCCCAGGAGCTGAACCGCTACGGGGTCCGCAGCAACTGCATCGCCCCGGCCGCCCGCACCCGCCTCACCGAGGCCACGCCTGGTCTCGGTGACATGGTGAGGCCGCCCGAGGACCCGGGTGCGTTCGACGTGTGGGACCCGGCGAACATCTCGCCGCTGGTCGCGTACCTGGCCACCGTCGACTGCCCCTTCAACGGCAAGGTGTTCTTCGTGCAGGGCGGCACCGTCAAGCTGTTCACGCCGTGGCGCATGGCCGAGGGCATCGAGCGCGACAGCCGCTGGACGGTCGCCGACCTCCAGGCCGAGCTCTCCAAGCTCGCCGGCTGACCGCGGGGCGTGCCCCGTCCCCGAGCGACGGAGCCGCAGCCTCGGGACCCGCACCCGGTCGGGAAGGGTGGCAACGAGGCGAGCAGCGTCGCCATCGACGCCGTGGGCGCCGACGAGGTCGCGGTCGCGCCCTGGCCGCTGCTGCTCCACCGCCGGCTGGCCGAGCGCGCCCGCGCCAGCACCCGCTTCCCGTGGGTCGTGCTGGCCACCGTGCTCTTCGGGCTGGGGACCGTGGGGGCCACCATCACCCTCCTGGCTGTGTCGATCCCGTCGATCGCCGACGACCTCGGGGCGGCCGACAGCACGCTGACCTGGGTGATCACCGGCCCGCTGCTGGTGTTCGGCGTGGTGGGACCGGCCCTCGGGAAGGCGGCCGACCGCTACGGCCACCGGCGGCTGTTCCTGGTGGGGATGACCGGCGCCATGGTGTTCGCCGGCCTCACCGCGGTGGCGTGGAGCGCGGCGTCCCTCATCGCCTTCCGGGTGCTGGGAGCCGGCCTCGGGGCCGCGGCCGGGCCCGCCTCGTTGGCCCTCATCAACAGCGTCTTCCCCCCCGACCAGCGGGTGAAGGCCCTCGGCTTCTGGTCGATGGTGGCGGCCGGAGCCCCCGTGCTGGGGGTGGTGGTCGGCGGGCCCGTGGTGGAGGCCTTCGGATGGCGGTGGATCTTCCTCGCCCAGGTGCCGTTGATCCTCGTCGGGATCGTGTGGGCGGCCGCCGTCCTGCCCGAGACGGAGCGCCGGGACGGCGGCCGCTTCGACGTGCTCGGAGCCGTCACCCTGGCGGTCACCGTCACGAGCCTGCTCTTCGCGCTCAACCGGGGCACGGCCTGGGGGTGGTCGAACCCGGTGGTGGTGCTCGGCTTCGCGCTGGTGCCGATCGCGGGGGCGGCCTTCCTCGCCGTCGAGCGTCGGGCCGCGGACCCGCTCATCCCCCTGCGGTACTGGCGGCGCCGCAACTTCGCCGCGCCCGTGGTGACGCAGTTCTTCACGAACTTCGCCTACATGGGCGGGTTCATCATCACGCCCCTGCTGCTGCAGGACGTGCTCGGCTACGGCGAGACCCGCACCGGCCTGCTCTCGATCTTCCGGCCGCTCACGTTCTCGATCGCGGGGCCGCTGGCCGGCTTCGTGACGGTGCGCGTCGGGGAGCGCGCCGCCGGGGTCGGGGGTGCCCTGATCGTGGCCGCGTCGATGGTGGGGCTGGCCACGGTGGCGCCGGGCACGTCCGACCTGGTGATCATCGGGGCGCTGGCCCTCTCGGGCCTGGGCCTCGGCTGGTCGTCACCGGCGATGGCGGCGTCGATCGCCAACTCGGTCTCCGAGGACGACCTCGGCGTGGCCGGTGCCACCCAGCAGCTGGTGAGCCAGGTGGGGGTCGTGGCCGGCATCCAGATCATGCAGACCGTGCAGCTCGGCAGGGTCGACGCGGTGGGGTTGGCCGCCTCGTACCACCAGGCCTACCTGGTGGGGGCCGCGGTGTGCCTCCTGGGTGCGCTGACAGCGTCGTTCGTGCGCTCGTCGGCGCGCTGACCCCTGCCGCGGAGCGGGGGCGCCACCTGGCGCCCCCTGCCCTCGCTCACCCTCCGACGGGTCACTCGTCGGAGGTCATGTCCTTGATCTTCGCGGCCAGCTCGTGGGCGACGGGGTCGGGCCCGCCGGCCTGCATGGCCATCAGCTTCGTCATGTCTCCCTGCACCTTGATCTTGCCCGACATGAACGCCTGCATCCCGGCCTGCGGGTTCTGGTCGACGAAGATCGCCTTGGCGGTGGCGTAGTCGACCGTCACGGTGACGTCGGGGGTGTCGAGGTGGCCGAGGCCCATCTCCATCTCGCCCGACGAGCTGTCCATGTGGATCTCGATGGTGGTGTGCTCGCCACTGAAGGGCACCTCGGTGATGATCTGGTTCATCTTCACCGAGTGGGCCATGGGCTTGGTCTTCCCGCGGTACTCCTCGCGGATCCGCTGGGCCTCCTCCATCCACTCCTCGCTCAGGAATCTGTGCTTCGTCACCGTGGGGCTCCTTGGTCGTGTCGCCTGGCTCGTGGCTCGGCGCACGCTAGCAACGCCTCGGCCCGTTCGTCGCGGGCGTCCGGCGGTCGTGGGCGGCCGGATCGGCCGCCCTGTCGTTCGGTAGGGTCTGCCTCCGTGGCCGGCACCCGGGGGGATCGCATCGCGGCCCGGCAGCGCAAGGCGACGTGGCAGCAGCCTCCCCTTCGGATCGAGATGTCGGAGTGCATCAGCTGCGACACGTGCCTGCGGCACTGCCCGCCGCAGTTCGGCGCCATCTTCAACCACGGGATCGACGTGATCATCGTGCCCGAGCTGTGCTCGGGCTGCGGCAAGTGCCTCGACCCCTGCCCCGTCGACTGCATCTACGAGGACCCCGACTGGACGCCGGCCGCCGAGGGCTGGTGGCTGGAGCCGCTCGGTCCGAACGACCCGTACGTCCGGCGCTGATGCCGGGCGCTCACCCCAGGAGGGCACTGCGATGACGCCCCGACCCCTGCCCGGCGCCGAGCCCCTGTCGGCTCCCGGCGGCCCCCACGGCGCGCTCGTGCTGCACGGCTTCACGGGCTGCCCCCACTCCATGCGCGGCCTGGCCGAGGCCTTCGCAGCCGCCGGCTTCGCGGTCGAGCTCCCCCTGCTCCCGGGGCACGGCACGTCGGTCAACGACATGCTCGAGACGAGCTGGGCCGACTGGTCGGCCGCGGCCGAGGCCGCCTACCTCGACCTGGCCGCTCGCTGCGACCGGGTGGTCGTCGCCGGGCTGTCGATGGGGGGCACGCTCACCTGCTGGCTGGCGACGCGCCACCCCGAGATCGCAGGGATCGTCTGCATCAACGCCGCGGCCGAGAAGCCCGACGAGCACTTCAAGGAGATCGTGCAGGGCATGCTCGATCAGGGCCTCGCGGTGATGCCGGGCATCGGCTCCGACATCGCCGATCCCGACGTGCGCGAGCTCGCCTACGAGGAGACGCCGCTCGCGCCCCTCCTGTCGCTCTTCGCCGCCTTCGACGACCTCGGCCCCCGGCTCGGGGGCATCACCTGCCCGGCGCTGGTCATGACGAGCCCGCAGGACCACGTCGTGCCGCCCACCTCGAGCGATCTGCTGGCTGCGTCGGTCGGCGGGCCGGTCGAGCGGGTCACGCTCGAGCGCAGCTACCACGTGGCCACGCTCGACCACGACCGGGCCCTCATCGAGGAGGCGGCGGTGTCCTTCGCCCACCGGGTCGTCGGCGCGCCGTGATCCCCGTGCTGGCCGGGGCGGGGTCGTGGCTCGCCTCGATCCCGAGCCCCGGCTCGAACGCCATCCACCTGGGCCCGCTCCAGCTGCGGGCCTACGGGGTGATGATCGCGCTGGGCGTCCTCGCCGCTGCGTGGCTGGCGAACCGCCGGTGGATCGAGCGCGGCGGGGCCGAGGGCGACATCGCGAACCTGGCCCTCTGGGCCGTCCCGGCCGGCGTGGTCGGCGCGCGGCTCTACCACGTGATCACCGACTACCAGCGCTTCACCGACGATCCGATCCGGGCCCTGTACATCTGGGAGGGCGGCCTCGGCATCCCCGGGGGGATCGCGCTGGGTGCAGCCGCCGGCGTGTGGGTCGCCCACCGTCGCCACCTCCCGCTCGGCCCGCTGGCCGACGCCATCGCGCCGGCCCTGCCGCTGGCCCAGGCGATCGGCCGGCTCGGGAACTGGTTCAACCAGGAGCTCTTCGGCCGCCCCACGACGTTGCCGTGGGGCCTCGAGATCGATCCCGACCGCTGGCCGGCCGGCTACGTCGGCCCCGGCACGTTCCACCCCGCGTTCCTGTACGAGGTGCTGTGGAACCTGGCCCTCGTCGGGCTGCTGCTCTGGGTCGACCGCAGGCGGTGGCTGCCCCGCGGCTACCTGTTCGCCCTGTACGTCGGCGGCTACGCCCTCGGCCGCCTGTGGATCGAGCGGCTCCGCATCGACCCGGCCAACGAGATCCTCGGGCTGCGCGTCAACGAGGTGGTCATGGGGGTGCTGCTGGTCGGCTCGGTCGCGTTCTTGGTGTTCGGCCTGGTGCGCCACCGGGGAGAGCCCCGGGAGGCGATCGCCGGCCAGGTCTCGGCGGTGCCGCCCGGTGCCGACGTCGACGCGACCCCGGAGGAGACCAGTGAGTGACGTGGTCCTGTACGAGCAGCGGGGCGCGGTGGCGCTCCTCACCCTGAACCGCCCCCAGCGGCTCAACGCCTGGACCGACGAGCTGGGCCGGCGGTACTTCGACCTGCTCGACCGGGCCGCCGACGACCCCGAGGTGCGGGTGATCGTGGTGACCGGGGCCGGCCGCGGCTTCTGTGCCGGCGCCGACATGGAGCTGCTGCAGGAGATCGGCGCGGCAGGGGCCGGGGCCGGGGCCGGGGCCGGCGAGGTCGCCCGCGACCAGCGCTCCCAGCTCCACACCCTGAGCATCCCGAAGCCGGTCATCGCCGCGATCAACGGGGCCTGCGCGGGGCTGGGGCTGGTGCAGGCCCTCATGTGCGACCTGCGGTTCGCGGCCGAGGGAGCGAAGCTCACCACCGCCTTCTCCCGGCGCGGGCTGGTCGCCGAGCACGGCGTGTCGTGGGTGCTGCCCCGGCTCGTCGGCCCGGCGCGTGCCCTCGACCTGCTGCTGTCGGGCCGGGTCTTCCTCGCCGAGGAGGCCTACGAGCTCGGGGTGGTCAACCAGGTGCTGGCGCCGGGGGACCTGCTCGCCGGCGCCCTCGCGTACGCCGACGATCTGGCCCTCAACTGCTCGCCCGCTTCGATGGCGGCGATGAAGCACCAGGTGTACGCGCACCTGGAGGCGGGCTCGGCCGCCGCCCTCGAGGAGTCGACCCGGCTCATGGTCGGGTCGTTCGGCGCCCCCGACTTCGCCGAGGGCGTTGCCAGCTTCCTCGAGAAGCGCCCGCCCGCCTTCCCGCCCCTCCAGCGGGGCTAGCGCGCCGGCGGCTGGCCGGGCCGCAGCGGCTCAGGTCGCGGGCACCGGGGCCAGCGGCGCGAAGCCGTTCATGAAGGCGTCGATGTCGTCGGCGGGGTCCTCCACCGTCGAGGTGCAGCTGGTCGTGAGCAGGTCGCGCCCGCCGGCGTCGGTCGCGGTGGGCACGTCGACCACGCCTCGGACCGAACCGGACGGGCAGGTGGGCACGTTCAGGTTCTCGACCACGCCGTCGGCGGCCTCGCCGGAGACGATGGCGTCGCGGTGCTCCTCGAGCCAGGCGATCGCCAGCTCCGCCCCGGTGGCGAAGTCGGGGCTGTCGGCGATGCCCTGGCTCACGGCCAGGGCGGGGATCCCGCGGGCCTCGGCTGCCCTGGCGGCCCCGACGGTGCCCGACACCTGGGTGAGGGGGCCCAGGTTCTGGCCGTTGTTGATCCCGGAGATGACCAGGTCGGGCCGCTCGGCCAGGCCGCCGAGATCGGTCGCCCAGATGACGGTGTCGGCGGGGAAGCCGGCCACCGCGGTGGCCGGGAAGCCACTGGCGGTGGTGGCGTCGGCCACGGCCAGCTCGCCCGGGGTGGTCGATCCGCCCGTGCCGCTCTGGTTGGTGGCCGGCGCGACGACGATCACCTCCACACCGGGCTGAGCCCGCAGGGCCTCCACCAGCACGTCGATGCCGGGGGCGCCCACCCCGTCGTCGTTGGTGACCAGGATTCGCAGGGGCTCGGGCAGGGCCGAGGTGTCGGGCGCGTCGGCCCCGGTGCCGGCCGGCGCGGTGGTGTCGGGCCTGGTGGCGTCGGCCCCACTCTCGCCGTCGCCGCCGCACCCCGAGGCGCCGAGGGTCAGCATCGCCGTGCAGATCACCGAGAGCGCCGGGCTGGGGATTCGCACGTTGCATCCTCCTCGTGACCGGGGGGGGGGGGCGTCCATGCTCGACGGCGTACGTGGCCGTGGGGTGAGCGCCGGGTGACGCCGGCACGACGGCGCCGCGAAGATTCGCCGGGGCCGAGGCCGGGGCCGGGGCAGGGGCCGGGGCCGGGAGGATGCCGGGAGAGGGACGCCTAGCATGGGCCGCCGTGCCCGGATCGATCTCACGGGAGCAGGCCGCCCACGTGGCCCGGCTCGCCCGCCTCGACCTCACCGACGACGAGCTGGAGCGCTACACCGAGCAGCTCGGCGCGGTGCTGGAGCACGCCGCCGACGTGGAAGCGCTCGAGCTGGCCGACGTGCCCCCCACGACCCACCCCTACCCGCTCGCCAACGTGCTGCGCGACGACGTCGTCCGACCGGGAGTCGACCGCGACGAGGTGCTGGCCCAGGCCCCCGCGGCCGAGGACGGCCGCTTCCGGGTGCCGCCGATCCTGGGGGAGGCGCCGTGAGCTCGACCGAGACCGCGCTCGGGATCGCAGGCGGCGTCCGCGCCGGGCGGCGGTCGGCGCGCGACGTGCTCGAGGAGCACCTCGAGCGGATCGAGGCGCGCGAGCCCGAGCTGCACGCCTTCAACCTGGTGGTCGCCGACGAAGCCCGGGTCGCCGCCGACGAGGTCGACCGCCGGGTGGCCGCGGGCGACGATCCGGGCCCGCTCGCGGGCGTGCCGATCGCCCTGAAGGACAACCTGTGCACGCGGGGCATCCCCACCACGTGCAGCAGCCGGATCCTGGAGGGGTGGAGGCCGCCCTACACGGCCACCGCGGTGCAGCGGGTGGTGGCCGCCGGTGCGGTGGTGGTGGGCAAGACGAACCTCGACGAGTTCGCCATGGGCTCCTCCACCGAGAACTCGGCGTTCGGGCCGACGCGCAACCCCCACGACCCCACCCGGGTGCCGGGCGGGTCGAGCGGCGGGTCGGCCGCGGCCGTCGCCGCCGGGTTCGCCCCCCTGGCCCTGGGCTCCGACACCGGCGGGTCGATCCGCCAGCCGGCCGCGCTGTGCGGGGTGGTGGGGGTGAAGCCCACGTACGGCCTGGTGTCGCGCTACGGCCTCGTGGCCTTCGCCTCGTCGCTCGACCAGATCGGCCCGTTCGCCCGCACGGTCGCCGACGCCGCCGCGCTGTTCGAGGTGATCGCCGGCCACGACCCGCGGGACTCCACCTCGATCCCCGGCCCGCCGCCGGAGGTGTCGCTCGCCCTCGACGAGGGCGTCGCCGGCCTCCGTGTCGGGCTGCTGGCCGAGCTGCGCGACGGCATCGCCCCCGACGTGCTCGCCAGGGTCGACGAGGCGGCCACCGCGCTCGAGGCGGCCGGCGCCACCGTCGAGGTGGTGTCGGTGCCGGCGGTGACCTACGGGCTGTCGGCGTACTACCTGATCGCCCCGGCCGAGGCGTCGAGCAACCTGGCCCGCTACGACGGGGTCCGCTACGGGCTGCGCGTCGACGCGGCCGACACCGCGGCCATGAACGCGGCCACCCGTGAGGCCGGCTTCGGCGCCGAGGTGAAGCGCCGCATCATGCTCGGCACCTACGCCCTGTCGGCGGGCTACTACGACGCCTACTACGGCAAGGCCCAGCGGGTGCGCACGCTCATCACCCGCGACTTCGCGCGGGCCTACGAGCAGGTCGACCTGCTCGTGTCGCCGGCCACCCCCACCACGGCCTTCCCCCTGGGTGAGAAGACGTCCGATCCGCTGTCGATGTACCTGTCCGACGTGTGCACGATCCCCACCAACCTGGCGGGACACGCCGCCGTGTCGGTGCCCTTCGGCACCGGCACCGACGGCCTGCCGGTGGGGGTGCAGCTCCTCGCCCCGGCGATGGGTGAGGCCAGGATGTTCCGTGCCGCCGCCGTGCTCGAAGCCGCGGCACCCGCAGGGGAGGAGCTGCGCTGATGGGCGACTGGGAGACCGTCGTCGGCCTCGAGGTCCACTGCGAGCTGGCCACCGCCACCAAGCTGTTCTGTGGCTGCCCCAACCGCTTCGGCGACGAGCCCAACACCAACGTGTGCCCGGTGTGCCTCGGCCTGCCCGGCTCGCTGCCGGTGCTCAACCGCCAGGCCGTCGAGCTGGCCATGCGCCTGGGAGCGGCGGTCCACTGCGAGGTCCGGCCCTCGATCTTCCACCGGAAGAACTACTTCTACCCGGACATGCCCAAGGACTACCAGGTCAGCCAGTACGACCTGCCCATCAACACCGACGGGTGGCTGGAGCTGCCCTCGGGCCAGCGGGTCGGCATCGAGCGCGCGCACCTCGAGGAGGACACCGGCAAGACCACCCACGTCGGGGGCGGTGGCCGGATCCACCAGGCCGCGCACTCCCTCGTCGACTACAACCGGGCGGGCGTGCCGCTGCTCGAGATCGTCGGCCGGCCCGACCTGCGCAGCGGCGAGCAGGCCCGTCAGTACGTGGCCGAGCTGCGGTCGATCCTCCTGGCGACGGGCGTGTCCGACGCCAAGATGGAGGAGGGCTCGATGCGCGTCGACGCCAACGTCTCGGTGCGTGCCGCGGGGAGCGACATGCTGGGCACCCGCTGCGAGATCAAGAACCTCAACTCGCTGCGCTCGCTCGGGCGGGCCATCGAGTACGAGGCCCGCCGTCAGGTCGATCTGCTCGAGACGGGCGGGCGCGTCCGCCAGGAGACCCGGCACTGGGACGAGGAGGAGGGCCGCACCCACACCCTGCGCTCCAAGGAGGAGGCCGACGACTACCGGTACTTCCCGGAGCCCGACCTGGTGCCGGTCGACCCCGGCTCGGCATGGATCGAGCGGGTCCGCGAGGCACTGCCCGTGCTGCCCGCGGAGCGCCGGACCGCACTCGCGTCCGCAGCCGCGGTCGACGCGGCGACCCCGGCGGTGGCCATCGCGGTCGAGCGCGACCTCGACGGGCTGGCCGTCGCGGCCATCGCCGCGGGCGGGGACCCTGCCCGGGTCCTCACCCACGTGGAGCACGACCTGACCGACGAGCGGGCCGCGGGTCTCGACCCCGCGGCCCTCGCCACGCTGACGACCATGGAGGTCGGCTCGCTGCTCACCGCCACGCAGGCCAAGCAGGTGCTGGCCGAGCTGGTGGAGCACGGCGGCGATCCCGAGGCGGTGGCGGCGGCGAAGGGGTTCGAGGCCATGGGCGCCGACGCCCTCGCGGCCGCCGTCGAGCAGGTGATCGCCGCCAACCCGGCCGAGTGGGAGCGCTACCGGGCCGGTGACGACAAGGAGCGCGGGAAGCTCACGGGGTTCTTCGTCGGCCGGGTGATGAAGGCCACGCAGGGGCAGGCCGACGGCAAGGCCGTCACCGCCCTGCTCCGTGGGCGGGCCGCCTCGTCCGCCGACTGACCGGCTGAGCGCGGCGAGGTCGGGGCTAGCCGGCGGCCGCGGCCAGCTGCTGGCAGGCCGCGGACTGCTCGAAGGCGGCCGTGAGCTCGTCGCTCGCGTCGGCCGACACCCCTGCCAGCAGGTCCGGGGTGCCGATCAGGGTGGTCGTGGCGGTGGTGAACGCCTCCGCCAGGGCCTGTGCGGCGTCGGTCACCGACGCCGCGTCGGTCGGGCTGGCCGCGCCGACGGCCGCGTAGGCCTCGTCGAACTGCCCGTTGACCTGCTCGATCGTGTCCTGCAGCGCCTGCGAGACGTCGTCGCCCCCGGCGACGTCGGGCACGCCGGCGTTCGCCACGCCGTTCTGGGCATCGGTGTAGGCGGCGCTCATGTCGGCGACCGGGCCCTCGACGGCCTCCTGGGGCGTCGGCGTCTGGCCGAGGGTGGGGATCACCTGCGCCAGCTGGTCGGCGTTGGTCTGCACGGCCTCGGCGAGGGTCTGCAGCACGTTGCAGACTTCGTCGGCCCACTGGTCGGCCGGCACCGCCTCGGTGTTCGTGCCGGCGCTGCCGTCGTCGTCATCGCCGCCGCACGCGGTGAGCCCGGCGAGGACGAGCGCGGCGAGCACGAGGCCGGCGAGGCATCGGGAGCGGGGCACGGCGCGCACCCTACCGGGCGGGCTCGCCGGGGCCCACCGCGGCCGGCTGACCGCCCGGGCCGGGCGGGGGCTGCGCCGGGCCCACCGCGGCCACCTCCAGGCCCAGGAGGGCGAGCCCCACGAAGAGGGCGATCACGATCAGGTTCCCCACCGACAGGCCGACGAGGAGCAGGAGGACCAGGCCGAGCCCGATCACGCCGACGCGCACCCCGACGCGGTGGTCGGCCATCCACTGCAGTGCCGTCTCGCGGCGCCCGGCTCCGCCGACCGGGATCGCGCCGGCCGGTGCTCCGCCGGCCGGTGCCTCGGCCCCGGCGGCGGCGGTTCCCTCCTCGGCGGGCGTCCCCGAGGAGGCAAGTGCCTCGGCGCCGATGAGGGCGAGGGCCACGAGGGCGGCCACCACCAGGATCGACGTGAGGGAGATGCCGGTGAAGAACACCAGCACGATCACCCCGATGGTGGCGATGCCGATGCGGATCGGCACCTTGTAGGTGGCGGCCGCGCCCACGACCTGCTCGCGGTTCTCGGGCGTGCCGAGCCGCCGCCACAGGTCGGCGGCACCGTCGCGCACGGCGGCTCGGGCCCGGACCGCCCAGGGGGCCGGGCCGGTCACCACCGCGATCACGCCGACGAGCAGCGCGAGGAGCAGCAGGGTGCGGGTCTGCTCCGCCAGGCCCTGGTCGAGGATGCCCAGCGCCGCCTCGGCACCGGCGCGGTAGGTGGGATCGTCGATCCGGCTCACGCCCACCGCCTGGCCGACGGCGATGGCGAACAGCGTGAGCCCCATGACGACGATCACGCCGATGCACACGGCCACCAGGCCGCGCCGGTGGCGGGGCCAGAGGGCGACCGTGCCCGCGAAGCAGAGCAGGGAGAGCAGCACGAGGAGCAGCGGGCTCCAGTTGAGCGTCTGCACGGCCGTGCGCGCCTGGCGGATGGTGTCGTTCTCGGCCACGGTGACGGTGCCGACGTCGTCGGGGATGTCGAGGTTCGAGAACAGGTCCCGGCCGGTGGTGCCCAGCTCGTCGAGCGTCGCGTTCACGAGCGCGCCGAGCCGCAGCTGCAGCTCACCTCCCGAGGTGGTCACGAGCACGCCGTTGCCGTCGAGCAGCAGGCCGCGGGCCTGGCCGTGCGCCTGGCGCTGGGCCGCTGTCCAGATCGTGTCGAAGGCGTTGCTCTGGATGACGGTGGTCGCCGCGTCCTCCGCGAAGCCACGCACCGCCGACTCGGCCGGGCCGGTCAGGAACTGGAAGTCCTCGGGCAGCGCGTCCTCGATCTTCTGCTCCACGTCGACCTGGGTGAACAGCTCGTCGACCGAGAACACGGCGAGGGCGCGGGCCACCTCCGGGTTCTGGGGCAGCGCCGCCACGGTGTCGACGTAGGTGTCGGTGTCGAGCACGACGTTGCGGGTCCAGAGCCCCACGTTCGCCAGCACCGCGAGGAGGGAGCCGACGACGAGCAGCACCACCGCGCCGGTCACGCGCAGACGCGGGTGGCCGTGCCGCTCGGCCCGGGGTTCCGCCTGGGGTGGCGCGGGGGCCTGTGTGCCGGCCCGCAGGGCGGCCACCTCGGCGCGCAGGCGGGCCAGCTCCTCCTCGGGCGACTCGGCCGGCGATGCCGGGGCCTGCCCGACCGTGTCGGGTGCGTCGACCCCCTCGGGCTCGGGTCGCTCGGCCCCCTCGGCCGTCTCCGGCTCGTGTCCCTCGCCGGTGCTGTCGGTCATCGATCCTCCCGGGCGGGCCCCGTGGGCCCGGCTGCCCCACGCTAGGCCGAGGGGCGGTCGCCACGGCATCGGCCGGGGCCCATACTGACCGCATGGCGCAGGCACCACCCCGTCGCCGGTGGCTCACGCTGGTGGTGCTCTGCATGAGCCTGTTCATCATCGTGCTCGACAATACGATCCTGAACGTGGCGATCCCCACGCTGGTGCGCGACCTGGGGGCGAGCACCAGCCAGCTGCAGTGGATCGTCGACGCCTACGTGCTGGTGTTCGCCGGCCTCGTCCTCACCGCCGGTGCCCTCGGCGACCGCTTCGGGCGCAAGGGCGCCCTGGAGGTGGGGTTGCTGGTGTTCGGCACCGGCTCGGTGCTCTCGGCGCTGTCCGACAGCCCCACGCAGCTCATCGCGACCCGGGCCTTCATGGGGATCGGCGGAGCGCTGATCATGCCGGCCACGCTGTCGATCCTCACCGACGTGTTCCGCGAGCCGCGCGAGCGTGGCCGCGCCATCGCCGTGTGGGCCGCGGTGTCGGGGCTCAGCGTCGCCCTCGGGCCCGTCATCGGCGGCTGGCTGCTCGAGCACTTCTACTGGGGATCGGTGTTCGTGGTGAACGTCCCCGTCGTGCTGACGGCGCTGGTGGCGGGCCGCTCTGTCGTGCCCACGTCGCGCGACCCGTCGGCGCCCCGCGTCGACCCGCTCGGCGCGATCCTGTCGATCGCCGGTCTGACCCTGCTGATCTGGGCGATCATCGAGGCGCCCTCGACCGGCTGGACGGAGCCCGAGGTGGTGGGCGCGTTCGCCGCCGCCCTGCTGCTGCTCGGGCTGTTCGGGGCGTGGGAGCTCCACTCCGACCACCCGATGCTCGACCTGCACTTCTTCCGCGACCCGCGCTTCACCGCGGCCAGCGCGGCGGTGACGCTCACGTTCTTCTCGCTGCTCGGGTCGCTTTTCCTGCTCACGCAGTACCTGCAGTTCGTCAAGGGCTACACGCCCCTGCAGGCCGGTGTGCGCATCGTGCCGTACGCCCTGGCCGTGATGGCCGCCGCCCCCATCTCCGCCCGGGTGGTCGAGCGGGTCGGCACGAAGCTGGTGGTCGCCGCCGGCCTCGCGCTCATCGCGGGCGGCCTCGCCCTCGCGGCCACGTACCAGGTGGACTCGTCCTACGGCCTGATCGCGATCCCCATGATCGTCATGGGCGTCGGGATGGGGTGCACGATGGCACCCGCCACCGAGTCGATCATGGGGTCGCTGCCGCGGGCCAGGGCGGGGGTGGGGTCCGCGGTGAACGACACCAC
Source organism: Acidimicrobiales bacterium (assembly GCA_016716005.1). Taxonomy (NCBI): domain Bacteria; kingdom Bacillati; phylum Actinomycetota; class Acidimicrobiia; order Acidimicrobiales; species Acidimicrobiales bacterium. The sequence goes on along the minus strand of JADJXE010000001.1, from coordinate 1,327,127 downwards.
GCGCCAGGTCGGCGGGGCACTCGGCGTGGCCGTCATCGGCAGCCTCGCCTCCTCGGTGTACGGCGCGCGCCTGGCCGATGCGCTGGACGGGAGGCCCGTGCCGCCGGAGGCGCTGGCGGCCGCCCGGAGCTCGGTGGGGGCGGCGCTCGAGGTGGCGGCGCGGGCACCCGGTGCCGCGGCCGAGCTCCTGGCGGCCGCGGCGCGGGGTGCGTTCGTCGACGCACTGCACGTCGGGGTGCTCGTGGCCGCGGGCGTGGCCCTGGCCGGCGCGGTGCTCACCTTGGCCTTCCTCCCGGTCCGGTCCCGGTCCGCCGAGGGCGTGACGGCGGAGGAGGCCTCGGGGGCGCCGCCCGGGGCCGCTGCCGTGCCGCCGCTCGCGGGGGAGGCGGTTGCGCCCTGACCGGGGCCACCCCGCCTTCGGGCGCACCGGGGAGTAGACCACGGGCATGGATCTGGAGGTGCGCCCCATCACCGCCGACGAGGTCCACGCCTTCCAGGACGTGGCCTCCGTCGCCTTCGGCGAACCCGACCCCACCGACGAGGAGCGTCTGGACCGGGCGCGCTTCCTCGAGCTCGACCGGTCGGTCGGGTCGTTCGACCGGGGCCGGCTGGTGGGCACCGCATCGGCGTACACGCTGGAGCTCACCCTCCCCGGCCCGGCGATCGTTCCCGCCGCCGGCGTCACCGCCGTTGCGGTGCTCCCCACCCATCGCCGACGCGGCGCCCTCCGGGCGATGATGGCCTGGCTCTTCGCGCAGGCCGAGGAGCGGGGTGAGCCGGTGGCGATCCTGATCGCCTCGGAGGCCACGATCTACGAGCGCTTCGGCTACGGCGTGGCCACCAGCGCGCTCTCGGTGGAGATCGACACGAGCCACGGCGGCTTCGCCCGGCCGCTCGACGACCCCGGCTCGGTGCGCTTCGTCACCCCTGCCGAGGCCCGCCTGCTGGTGCCGCCCCTCTTCGACCGGGTGCGCCGGGCCCGTCCGGGCGACATCGACCGCGACGACGCGTACTGGGACCTCGCCACCGAGGACCCAGCGTGGTTCCGGGGCCGCGCCGGCAACCGCCGCTGGGTCGTGCACGAGGCGCACGGTGGCGCGATCGACGGGTACCTCACGTATCGACGCACGGCCGAGTGGCGGCACAGCCTCCCGGCGGGCGCGCTCGAGCTGCAGGAGGTGGTGGCGACGACGCCCGAGGCCAACGCCGCCCTCTGGCGGGTCGCCCTCGACGCCGACCTGGTCACGACGGTGACCGCCCACCGGCTCCCCGTCGACGACCCGATCCGCCACCTGCTGGCCGATCCACGCCGGCTGCGGGTGACGAGCCGGCACGACGGCCTCTGGCTGCGGCTCCTCGACATCCCGCGCGTGCTGGCGTCGCGCACCTACTCCGTCCCCGGCCGGCTGGTGCTCGAGATCGTCGACGGCCACCTTCCGGGCAACGACGGGTGCTACCTGCTCGAAGCGGATGCCGACGGTGCAGCGTGCGCCCGCACCGACGACCCGCCCGATCTGGGGATGTCGGCCGCCGACCTGGCGTCGGTGCTGCTCGGCGGGGTGGCGCCGTCCACGCTGGCCGGGGCGGGCCGGGTGCACGGGCTGCGTCCCGAGGCCCTGGCCCTGGCCGACACCATGTTCGCCTCCTTCCCCGCTCCCTTCCTCTCGACCGGGTTCTGACCGGGCGCGAGGCCTCGTCGACGCGTCCGCGGTCGCGCGGGGCGTCCGCGCTCAAGGCGGCCGGCGGTCGCGCCGATACGTGTCGTGCCGGAGTCGTTCCGGGAGGCTGGCATGGGCCACGGCGAGGTGAGGACCCCAGGGGTCCCCGACGCGAGCTCGTCCGAGCGGGGCGCGTCCCTCGTCGAGTACGCGCTGCTCCTCGGGTTTCTCGTCGCGGTCGCGATCGGCGCCGTCGGCTACCTGGGCGATCGGGTGGGCGGGGGGTTCGCCGACGCCGCGACCGAGCTCGACGGCCGGCTGGTGCTCGACGATCCGTACGCCCTCGAGTGGGTGGTGATGAACGGGGGGCAGGTCCTCCCCGACGGCACGATCGTGTTCCCGCCGGGATCCACCGGGGACCGCCGGGGGTTCGGCGGCCTCGACGTGCGGGACCTCCGGGTGATGCTCACCGGGCAGTTCACCCAGGGCAACGGGTTCGGCGTGTGGCTCCGGGCCGACCAGGACGGCACCGGGTTCGTCCGCTCCGGGTACACGTTCCAGGTCGACCCCGGCCTCGGGGGCTTCGTGGTGCGCCAGTGGTACAACAACGTCGAGTCGGACCCGATCGCCATGACGGCGGCCGACGACTACGACTGGTACGGCGGCCCGGTCGCCGTCGACGTGGTCGTCTCGGGCAACACCCTCACCGCGTCGGTGCGCGGCGAGGAGGTCCTCACGATCCCCGACCTCGAGGCGGCCAGCCCGCCCGGGTTCCCGGTGCCGCAGTCGGGGGACACCGGGGTCCGCACCTGGCAGGTCAGCGACACGTCGTTCAGCGGCGTGCAGGTCGTCGCTCCCTGAGGCCGGCGCCTCCCCGGGGGGCCGCCGCCGGCAGCGCCTACCATGCGAGGCATGCCGAGCGAGATGAAGCCACGGAGCCACGAGGTCACCGACGGCTACGAGCGCGCTCCCCAGCGGGCCATGTTGCGGGCCATCGGGATGACCGACGACGACTGGGACAAGCCCCAGGTCGGCGTGGCCAGCTCCTGGAACGAGGTCACGCCGTGCAACCTCCCCCTCGATCGGCTGGCCAAGCGGGCCAAGGAGGGCGTGCGGGCCGCGGGCGGGTTCCCCGTCGAGTTCGTCACCATCGCCGTCAGCGACGGCATCTCCATGGGCCACGAGGGGATGCGGGCCTCGCTCGTGAGCCGCGAGGTGATCGCCGACTCGGTCGAGACGGTGATGCACGCCGAGCGGTTCGACGCTCTGGTCACGTTCGCCGGCTGCGACAAGAGCCTGCCGGGCATGCTGATGGCGGCGGCCCGCCTCGACCTGCCGTCGGTGTTCCTGTACGGGGGGACGATCCTCCCCGGGCACCACGACGGCCGGGCCCTCGACATCGTCAGCGTGTTCGAGGCGGTGGGGGCCTGTGCGGCCGGCACCCTCACCGTGACCGAGCTCGGCGAGATCGAGAGGCGGGCCTGCCCCACCGAGGGCAGCTGCGCGGGCATGTTCACCGCCAACACCATGGCGTCGGTGAGCGAGGCGCTCGGCATGGCCCTGCCGGGTAGCGCGAGCCCGCCGGCCGTCGACCGCCGCCGTGACGACTTCGCCTACGACAGCGGCCGGGCGGTCGTGCACCTGCTCGAGCTCGGCATCCGCCCCCGGCAGATCCTCACGAAGGAGGCGTTCGAGAACGCCATCGCCGTCGTGAACGCCCTGGGCGGGTCCACCAACGCGGTGCTGCACCTCCTGGCCATCGCCAACGAGGCCCGCGTCGAGCTGCACCTCGACGACTTCAACCGCGTGGCCGGCCGGGTCGCGCACATCGCGGACATGAAGCCCGGGGGCCGGTTCCACATGACCGACCTCGACGCCGTCGGCGGCGTGCCCGTGGTGCTGCGCCACCTGCTCGAGGCCGGGCTGCTGCACGGCGACGTGCTCACCGTGACCGGCAGGACCATGGCCGAGAACCTGGCCGATCTCGATCCGCCGGCCCCCGACGGGATCGTGGTGCACCCGCTGGCCGACGCGATCCACCCCGATGGCGGGATCAACGTCCTCACCGGTTCGCTGGCGCCCAACGGATCGGTCGTGAAGGTGGCCGGGCTCTCGCACGACCAGCTCACCTTCGAGGGCACGGCCCGCGTGTTCGAAGGGGAGCAGGGCGCGATGGACGCCATCCTCGCCGGGTCGATCGAGCCCGGGAGCGTGCTGGTGATCCGCTACGAGGGACCGAAGGGCGGGCCGGGCATGCGGGAGATGCTCGCCGTCACCGGCGCACTCAAGGGGGCGGGCCGCGGGGCCGACTGCGCCCTCGTCACCGACGGCCGCTTCTCCGGTGGCACCTGGGGGTTCTCCATCGGCCACGTCGCCCCCGAGGCCGTCGACGGCGGTCCGATCGCCTTCGTCGCCGACGGTGACCGGATCCGGATCGACGTGCACGCCAAGGCGATCGACCTCCTCGTCGACCCCCTCGAGCTGGAGGCCCGCCGGGCCGGCTGGAGGCTCCCCGAGCCCCGGTACACGACGGGGGTGCTGGCAAAGTACGCCCGCCTGGTCACCGGGGCCGAGCAGGGCGCGGTCACCCAGCCGTAGGCACGGCCGACGGAGGTCCCGGGGTTGCCCGAGGGCGAGCAGCCCTGGCAGACTGTCGGGGTGATGTGTGTCCGCAGCCGGATCCTCGTAGTCACGTAGCGCACGCCCGACCCGCTCGCGCGTGCGCACCGACGACCTCCCCTCGTGGGAGGTCGTTGCACGTTCGGACCTCGATCACCGATCCCGCCTCACCCCTCAACGACGAGCCAGGAGCAACAGGCACATGCAGCTGACCGGGGCCCAGGCCCTCATCCGCAGCCTCGAGATGGAGGGCGTGGAGGTCATGTTCGGCCTCCCCGGTGGGGCGATCCTGCCGGTGTACGACCCGATCATCGACTCGCCGATCCGCCACATCCTCGTGCGCCACGAGCAGGGTGCCGGCCACATGGCCGAGGGCTACGCCCACGCCACGGGGCGCCCCGGCGTGGCCATCGTCACCAGCGGGCCGGCCGCGACCAACATCGTCACGCCGCTGTGCGACGCCTACATGGACTCGATCCCGATGGTCGTGATCACGGGCCAGGTGCCGAGCACCGCCATCGGCACCGACGCCTTCCAGGAGTGCGACACGGTCGGCATCACCCGGTCGGTCACCAAGCACAACGAGCTGGTCATGAACGCCCAGGACCTCCCCCGGATCGTGCGCGAGGCGTTCCACATCGCCACCACCGGCCGCCCCGGCCCCGTGCTCGTCGACGTCCCCAAGGACGTGGCCCAGGCCACCATGGACTGGTACTGGCCCGAGTCGGTCGACCTTCCCGGCTACCGGCCGACCACCAAGGGGCACCCCCGCATGATCAAGGAGGCGGCCCGGCTGATCCTCGCCTCGCGCCGCCCCGTGATCTACGCCGGCGGCGGCATCCTCAAGGCCCGGGCCGCGGAGGCGCTCCGCGAGCTGGCCGAGCTCACCGACATCCACGTGGTCACCACCCTGATGGCCCGGGGCGCGTTCCCCGACGACCACCGGCTCTGCCTGGGCATGCCCGGCATGCACGGCAGCTACACCGCCGTCACCGCGATGCAGGAGGCCGACCTGCTGATCGCCCTCGGGTCCCGCTTCGACGACCGGGTCACCGGCAAGGTCGACGCCTTCGCCCCCGACGCCAAGGTCATCCACGTCGACATCGACCCCGCCGAGCAGGGCAAGGTGCGCAAGCCGGACGTGCCGATCGTGGGCGACTGCCGCCTCGTCATCGAGGAGCTCGTGCGCGAGATCAGGGCGCTGCTCGACGGCGGCACGGAGCAGGCCGACACGTCGGCGTGGAGGAGCCGCGTCTCGGGCTGGCGGGAGAACTACCCGCTCACCTACGAGCCGTCGCGTGAGGGCGATGCCCTGAAGCCCCAGTTCGTGCTGGAGCAGCTGCGCGACAACACCCCGAGCGACACGATCCTCGTGTCCGGGGTGGGGCAGCACCAGATGTGGTCGAGCCAGTACTGGCGGTTCAACGAGCCGTACACCTGGGTGAACTCGGGTGGGTTGGGCACCATGGGCTTCTCGGTGCCGGCGGCCATCGGCGCCAAGGTGGGCCGGCCCGACCGGATGGTGTGGGCGGTCGACGGCGACGGCTGCTTCCAGATGACCGCGCAGGAGCTGGTGACGGCCTCGACCGAGCGGATCCCCGTGAAGGTGGCGATCCTGAACAACGCGTACCTCGGCATGGTGCGGCAGTGGCAGGAGATGTTCTACGACGAGCGCTACTCCGAGGTGTACCTGTCGCCCGACCTGCCCGACTACGTGAAGTGGGCCGAGGCCATGGGCTGCGTCGGCCTGCGGGTGGAGGCCCCCGAGGAGGTCCTCCCGGCCATCGAGAAGGCCAACGAGATCGACGACCGGCCGGTGGTGATCGACTTCCGCACCGACGCCCGGGAGAAGGTGTTCCCGATGGTCCCGGCTGGCCGCTCCAACGACGACATCGTGCTGCCGCCGGCGCAGCGAGAGGGGGCCGAGCGATGACGATCCCGCCCGGTGCGCACCACACCCTGTCGGTGCTGGTGGAGAACAAGGCGGGCGTGCTCGCCCGCGTTGCCTCGCTGTTCGCCCGGCGGGGCTACAACATCTACTCGCTGGCGGTGGCCCCCACCGACGACGAGCGTTTCAGCCGCATCACGATCGTGATCGACGTGGAGTCCGCCCCCCTCGAGCAGATCGTGAAGCAGCTGTTCAAGCTCATCAACGTGGTCAAGATCAGCGAGCTGGCCCCCGCCGACTCGGTGGAGCGCGAGCTCATGCTGGTCACGGCGCGCGCCGACGGCCCCACCCGGGGCCAGGTGATCGAGCTGGTGCAGGTGTTCGAGGGCGTGATCGTCGACGTCGGCCACGACGAGATCACGGTCATGCTCTCGGGCGTCCCCACCAAGCTGGACGACTTCGAGGACCTGATGCGCCCGTATGGCATCGTCCAGATCCAGCGCACGGGCCGCGTGGCCCTGCCCCGTCTCGACAAGAGCGCGCCACGGCTCCGTGCCGTGGGCGGAAAGGCCGGTTGAACCGATGGCGAACGTGTACTACGAGAAGGACGCCGACCCCTCCCTGATCGCGAGGCGCACGGTCGCGGTGATCGGCTACGGCTCGCAGGGGCACGCCCACGCCCTGAACCTCAAGGAGTCGGGTGTCGACGTGCGGGTGGGGCTGCGGGTCGGGTCGCCGTCGGCGTCCAAGGCCGAGCAGGCGGGGCTGCGCGTCCTGTCCGTCGACGAGGCATCGGCCGAGGCCGACCTGGTGATGATCCTCCTCCCCGACACCCACCAGAAGGACGTCTACGAGGCGTCGATCGCTCCGCACCTGCGGGAGGGCGATGCCGTCTTCTTCGCCCACGGCTTCAACATCCGCTTCGGCCTGGTCAAGCCGCCCGCCGGGGTCGACGTGGCGATGGTCGCCCCCAAGGGCCCCGGCCACCTGGTGCGCCGCACCTACACCGAGGGCGGCGGCGTGCCCTGCCTCATCGCGGTGGCCCAGGACTCGTCGGGTACGGCCAAGGCGCTGGCCCTCTCGTACGCCAACGCCATCGGCGGAGCCCGGGCCGGCGTGCTGGAGACCACGTTCGACGAGGAGACCGAGACCGACCTCTTCGGCGAGCAGGTCGTGCTGTGCGGCGGGCTGACGGCCCTGGTGCAGGCCGGGTTCGAGACCCTGGTCGAGGCCGGCTACCAGCCCGAGAGCGCGTACTTCGAGTGCCTCCACGAGCTGAAGCTGATCGTCGACCTCATGTACGAGGGCGGCATCTCGGGCATGCGCTACTCGATCTCCACCACCGCCGAGTACGGCGACCTCACGCGGGGGCCGCGCATCATCAACGACGCGGTGAAGGCGGAGATGCGCACGATCCTCGCCGAGATCCGCACCGGCGAGTTCGCCACCGAGTGGGTCGACGAGTACCGGTCGGGTGGCCGCCGCTTCGAGGCGCTGCGCACGGCAGGCCAGGCGCACCAGGTCGAGAAGGTGGGCGAGGAGCTGCGCGCCATGATGCCCTGGATCGCCGCCGGCAAGTCCCGACCGCAGGACGTCTCCGGGGGCTGAGCGGCGGCGCGGCGGGCGCGGCGGGCATCCGCCGGCCCCGCTCCGGCCGGCGGTAGCGTCGGGGGTTCCGCCCGATGCAAGGAGCTGCTCGACATGGCCTTCGTCGTCATCGTCATCGTCGCCGTCGTCGCGTCCTTCCCCGCCACCTGGCTGCTCATGCTGTTCCTCGGCAACGTGGGGGTCACCGCCGTGGGCTTCTGGGGCGCCCTGCCGGGCGGCATCCTCCTGACCTCGCTGATCGCCGGCGTCGGGGCGTCCGGGCGCGACTGGTAGCCCGGGGGCCCCACCCGGGGCGCCCCGATTTCTTACTTGTCAGGTCAGGTTTTCGGTCCTAGGCTGCGGCGTCCGTCGTAGAACGTGTCCACCCGTGGAGGGACCTCCGATGACCGAGAAGGCCTGGGGCTTCGAGACCCGCCAGATCCATGCCGGCGCCGAGGCCGACCCCACCACGGGGTCGCGCGCCGTTCCGATCTACCAGACGACCAGCTACGTGTTCCGCGACACCGAGCACGCCGCCAACCTGTTCGCCCTGGCCGAGCCGGGCAACATCTACACGCGGATCATGAACCCCACCCAGGCGGTCTTCGAGGGCCGCATCGCCGCTCTGGAGGGCGGCGTCGGCGCCCTGGCCACCTCGAGCGGCCAGGCCGCGGAGACCCTGGCGATCCTCAACCTGGCCGAGGCCGGTGACCACATCGTGTCGTCGGCCTCGCTGTACGGGGGCACGTACAACCTGTTCCACTACACGCTGCCGAAGCTCGGCATCGAGGTGAGCTTCGTCGACGACCCCGACGACCTGGACGCGTGGCAGGCGGCGGTGCGTCCCACGACCCGGGCCTTCTACGCCGAGACCATCGGCAACCCCAAGAACGACGTGCTCGACCTCGAGGGCGTCGCCGGGGTCGCGCACGGCAACGACGTGCCCCTGATCATCGACAACACGGTCCCGACGCCCTACCTGTGCCGGCCGCTGGAGCACGGCGCCGACATCGTCGTGCACTCGGCCACCAAGTTCATCGGCGGCCACGGCACCAGCATCGGCGGCGTGATCGTCGACGGCGGCACCTTCGACTTCGGGGCCAGCGGCCGCCACCCCATGTTCACCGAGCCCGATCCGAGCTACCACGGCCTGAAGATCTGGGAGGCGCTCGGGCACGGCTCCTACATCGCCAAGGCCCGCATCCAGGGCCTGCGCGACATGGGTGCCGCACTGTCGCCGTTCAACGCGTTCCTCTTCATCCAGGGCACCGAGACCCTGAGCCTGCGGATGGAGCGCCACGTCCAGAACGCCCAGGCCGTGGCCGAGTTCCTCGAGGCCCGCGACGAGGTCCAGTGGGTGGCCTACGCCGGGCTGCCGTCGAGCCCCTGGTACGAGCGGGCCAAGCGGTACCTGCCCCGCGGGGCCGGCTCGGTGCTGGCGTTCGGCATCGAAGGGGGTGCCGAGGCCGGGCGGAGGTTCGTGGAGGCGCTCGAGCTGCACAGCCACGTCGCCAACATCGGCGACGTCCGCAGCCTGGCCATCCACCCGGCGACCACGACGCACAGCCAGCTCACCCCCGACGAGCAGGTCGCCACCGGCGTGCGACCGGAGCTGGTTCGCCTGTCCGTGGGCATCGAGAGCATCGAGGACATCCTCGCCGACCTCGAGGCCGGCTTCCGGGCCGCCAAGGGCTGACCGACGACGCGGCGACGCCCGGCCGCGAGGGCCGGGCGTCGGCCTGCATCGTGGTTCCGGCCATCCCCCCGAAGGGCCGGGCGCCACGAAGGGTTGCGGAACCCTACAACGTCTCGGCGAAGCTCACCTCGCCCTCGCCCCGCAGGACGTTCTTGAGCAGCTTCCCCGAGGGGTTCCGGGGGAGGAGGTCGTCGGTGAGCTCGACGTAGGCCGGCACCTTGAAGTCGGCCAGCGCCCCGGCCACCCACGCCCGCACCGCCTGCTCGGTGAGGGTCGACCCGGCTTCCACCCGCACCACCGCCTTGACCTCCTCGCCCAGGGTCGGGTGGGGCACGCCGATCACCGCCGCCTCGGCGATCTCGGGGTGCTCGACCAGGCGGTTCTCGATCTCGACGCAGTACACGTTCTCGCCGCCCCGGATGATCATGTCCTTGGCCCGGTCGGTGATGTAGAGGTAGCCCTCGTCGTCGACGTGGCCGACGTCGCCGCTGCGCAGCCACCCGTCGACCACGGTGGTGGCGGTGGCCTCCGGCTTGCCCCAGTAGCCGGGCATGATGATGGGGCCCCGGATCAGCACCTCGCCCGTGTGGCCGGTGGGCACCTCCCGGCCGGCATCGTCGACGATGCGGATGTCGACCACGGGCACCGGGCGGCCCACGGAGTCGGGGCGGTCGAGGAACTCCTGCCCCGAGATGACCGTGGCGACCGAGCTCGACTCGGTCAGGCCGTAGGCGTTGCCGAGCGTGGTCACCTTCGGGAAGGTCTCCTGCACCCGGCGCTGGAGCTCGGCCGCCGACGGCGAACCGCCGTACGCCACCGAGGTGACCGACGACAGGTCGTAGCCGTGCCGGTCGGGGTGCTCCACGACCCGCCACACCATGGTCGGGACGGTGGCCCACACCGTGATGCGCTCGTCCTCGATGAGCTGCATCGCCTTCTCGGGCTCGAACCTGCCGACCGGGATGACGGTCTTGATGCCGGCGAGGATGGCCACCACGATCCCGGAGTGGCACCCCGACACGTGGAACAGCGGCGAGGTGAGGAGCGCCGCGGGCTGCGGTCCGTCCCCGGTCGGCAGCACACCGGCGCCGCCGACCAGGGCGCCGGCGGTGGCGTTGTAGACGGTGTTCTGGAGGTTGGCGATCATCGAGCGGTGCGTCGAGATGGCGCCCTTCGGCTTGCCGGTGGTGCCGCTGGTGTAGAAGATCACCGCCGGGTCGTCCTCGGCGATCGGGGCGGCCGGGGCGGCATGTACGCCGGCTCCGTCGAGGAGCTCGTCGAACCGGTGCAGGCGAGGGTCGCCCCCGTGCTCGGCCGGGTCGGCGTCGACGAGGAAGACGGCCTCGAGCGCGGGTACCTGGTCGAGCTGGTCGGCGATGCGGGCGAAGCGGGCCCCGTCGGCGACGAGCACCCGTGACCCGGAGTCCTGCAGGCCGTAGACGATCTCGTCGGTCTTCCACCACCCGTTGAGCCCGACCAGGATGGCGCCCAGGTTCACGGTGCCCCAGAAGGCCTGCACCCAGCCCGGGTTGTTGGCCGACAGGACGGCCACGCGGTCACCCGGTCGGACGCCGAAGCGCTCGGCCAGGTTGGCGGACACGGCGTTGGCCTGCGCGGCGAAGTCGGCGAAGGAGATCCGGGTGTCGCCGTGGACGAGGTAGGGCTTGTCGGCGTGGAGGGCGGCGCCCAGCGCCGACACCTCGCGGAGGCTCGGGAGGCGATCCCGGTAGACCTTCATCTCCATGCCGTTCACGGCCTCGGTGGCGACCTCGAAGGGGCCACCGGGACCGGTGAGCAGGGCCTGGACCTCGGCAGGGGTGGGCATCGTCGACCTCGGAGGGGTGAGCGGCTGGGGAAGGGCGGTCCACGATTCTGGCGCGAGGCGTGGCGCTTCGCACGGGGTTGCGCCTCGGCGCGGCGGCGCCGGGCCCCTGCTCAGCCGCCCAACCGCTCGACCACGTGGTCGATGCACGCGGTGAGGGCCGACACGTCGTCGGGGTCGACCGCGGGGAACATGCCGATCCGCAGCTGGTTGCGCCCCAGCTTGCGGTACGACTCCGTGTCGACCACCCCGTTGGCCCGCAGCACCTTGGCCACCACGTCGGCGTCGACGCGATCGCCCAGATCGATGGTGCCGACGACGGCCGACCGCATCGCGGGCTCTCGTACGAACGGGGTCGCCACGGGCGACGCCTCGGCCCAGCCGTACAGGATCGCGGCCGAGCGCTCGCTGCGCCCGGCCGCGAAGTCGAGGCCGCCGTTGCGCAGCATCCACCGCACCTGATCGGCCAGCAGGAACAGCGTGGCCAGCGCCGGGGTGTTGTAGGTCTGGTCGGCGCGGCTGTTGTCGAGGGCGATCCCGAGGTCGAGCGAGGCCGGCACCCACCGGGCCGAGGCCCGGATGCGCTCGATCCGCTCGATCGCGGCCGGCGAGCAGGCGGCCAGCCACAGCCCGCCGTCCGACGCGAACGACTTCTGGGGGGCGAAGTAGTACACGTCGACCTCGGCCGGGCTCCAGCGCAGCCCGCCGGCCGCCGACGTGGCGTCGACCAGGACCAGGCCGTCGGCGTCGACCGGCCGGCGCAGGGTCATGGCGACGCCCGTCGAGGTCTCGTTGTGGGTGAGCGCGTAGGCGTCGACGTCGGGGTTCGCCGCCGCCTCGGGATGGCTCCCCGGTGGCGACGCGATGATCTCCGGCTCGTCGAGGTGCGGCGCCGCCGTGGCCGCGGCTGCGAACTTCGAGCTGAACTCGCCGAACGAGAGGTGCTGGCTGCGGCGGTCGACCAGGCAGAACGTGGCCACGTCCCAGAACACCGTCGAGCCGCCGTTGCCCAGCAGGATCTCCCAGCCGTCGGGCAGGGCGAACAGCTCGGACAGGCCGCGGCGGATCCCGCCGACCACCCGCTTGACCGGCGGCTGGCGGTGGCTGGTGCCGAGGAAGGTGGTGCCGACCTCGGCCAGGTCGGCCACCGCCTCCGGGCGGACCTTGGACGGGCCGCACCCGAAGCGGCCGTCGACGGGCAGGAGCTCTGACGGGATCCGGATGTCGGGGATGGGGCTCGCGGTCACTGTGCCAGCATGGCAGGCGTGGAACGCATCTCCCGCCGGATAGCCGCCATCACCGAATCGGCCACGCTGGCCGTCGACGCCAAGGCCAAGGCCCTCAAGGCCCAGGGTGTCGACGTCGTCGGCTTCGGGGCCGGCGAGCCCGACTTCCCGACCCCCGACCACATCGTCGAGGCCGCCGCGGCGGCCTGTCGTGACCCCAGGAACCACCGCTACACGCCCGCCGGCGGCCTCCCCGAGCTGAGGGAGGCCGTCGCGGCCAAGACCCGGCGGGACTCCGGGTACGACGTCGCGGCCTCGCAGGTGGTGATCACCAACGGCGGCAAGCACGCCATCTTCAACGCCCTCGCCTGCCTGCTCGACCCTGGTGACCAGGTGCTCCTGCCCGCTCCCTACTGGACCAGCTACCCCGAGATGGTCACCCTCGCCGGTGGCGAGCCGGTCGTGCTGGAGACCGACGAGAGCACCGGGTTCCGCGCGACGGTCGAGCAGCTCGAGGCCGCGTCGACCCCGCGGACCAAGGCGCTGCTGTTCGTGTCGCCCGACAACCCGAGCGGGGCCGTGTACCCGCCGGCCGAGATCGAGGCGATCGGCCGGTGGGCCGCCGATCGGGGCGTGTGGGTGGTCACCGACGAGATCTACGAGCACCTCACCTACGGGGCCAACGCGTTCGCGTCCATGCCGGCCCTCGTGCCCGACCTGGCCGACCGCTGCATCGTCGTGAACGGCGTGGCCAAGACCTACGCCATGACGGGGTGGCGCGTGGGCTGGATCGTCGGCCCTCCCGACATCGCCAAGGCAGCCGTGAACCTCCAGAGCCACCAGACCTCCAACGTCGCCAACGTGTCCCAGCGGGCCGCCCTGGCGGCCGTCAGCGGTGGCCTCGACGACGTGGCCCGCATGCGCGCCGCCTTCGAGCGGCGCGGCCACCGCATGCACGGGCTGCTGGCCGCCATCCCCGGGGTCACGTGCCTCGAGCCGCAGGGTGCCTTCTACTGCTTCCCGTCCTTCAAGGCCGTCCTCGGCCGGGAGATCGGCGGGCGTCGGCCGGCCGACACCCTCGAGCTGTGCGAGGTGCTCCTCGACGAGGCACGGGTCGCGGTCGTGCCCGGCGAGGCCTTCGGCGCGCCCGGCTACGCCCGGTTGTCGTTCGCGCTCGGCGACGACGACCTCGTCGAGGGCGTCACCCGCATCGCCAACCTGCTGGCCGGCTGAGGTGGCCACCTACCAGCGCCCTCGGCCGCCGGCTCCGGCGGCGGCCCCCGAGCAGCGCGACGGCGAGGAGCTGCCCGACGGCACCCGCAGGGTGGTGATCGAGGCCGTCCGGCCACAGGTCGACGGCGGCCGCTTCGCGGTGAAGCGGGTCGTCGGCGAAGCCGTCGAGGTGCACGCCGACGTGTTCGCCGACGGCCACGACGAGCTGGGCGCCGTCGTCCGGCACCGCACCGAGCTCGAGACGGTGTGGACCGAGGTGCCCATGGAGCCGCTCGGCAACGACGCCTGGCGGGCCACCTTCGCGGCTGGCGGCCCCGGACGCCACCTCTTCCACGTGGAGGGCTGGGTCGACGAGCTCGCCACCTGGCGGACGCGGACCGCCAAGAAGGTGGCGGCCGCCCAGGACGTCGAGGTCGAGCTGGTCAGCGGCGCGCTCCTCGTCGACGCCGCCGCCGAGCGGGCCCGCGCCGCCAAGGCCAAGGCCGACGCCGAGGCGCTGAAGGAGGTGGCAGCCGTCCTGCGGTCGGGCGACACCGCGCCGGTCACCTCGGACGACGCCGAGCTGATCGGGCTCCTGGCCCGGCACCCCGACCGAACCCGCTCGACCTCGTCCGATCCCGTGACCATCGCCGTCGACGCCGAGCGGGCCCGGTTCAGCGCCTGGTACGAGCTGTTCCCCCGCTCCTGGTCGCCGGTGCCCGGCGCCCACGGCACCCTCCGCGACGTGCGCGACCGCCTCCCGTACCTGGCCGAGCTCGGCTTCGACGTGCTGTACCTCCCGCCGATCCACCCCATCGGCACGTCGTTCCGCAAGGGGCGCAACAACGCGCTCGTCGCCGAGCCCGACGACGTCGGCAGCCCATGGGCGATCGGCAGCCCCGAGGGCGGGCACACCGCGGTCCACCCCCAGCTCGGCACCGTCGACGACGTCCGCGACCTGGTCGGCGCGGCCCGCGCCCTCGGGATCGAGGTCGCCCTCGACTTCGCCATCCAGTGCTCGCCCGACCACCCGTGGGTGACCGAGCACCCCGAGTGGTTCCGCATGCGCCCCGACGGCACCATCCAGTACGCCGAGAACCCACCGAAGAAGTACCAGGACATCTACCCGCTCGACTTCGACAGCGTCGACTGGCAGGGCCTGTGGGCTGCGCTCCTCGGCGTGGTGACGTTCTGGATCGACCAGGGCGTGCGCACCTTCCGGGTCGACAACCCGCACACCAAGTCGTTCGCCTTCTGGGAGTGGCTGATCGGCGAGGTCAAGTGGGAGAACCCCGACGTGGTGTTCCTCTCCGAGGCCTTCACCCGGCCCAAGGTGATGCACCGGCTGGCCAAGCTGGGGTTCACCCAGAGCTACACGTACTTCGCCTGGCGCACCGCCAAGTGGGAGCTCACCGAGTACTTCACCGAGCTGACCCGCGGGCCCGGCGTGGAGTACCTCCGGCCCAGCGTGTGGCCCAACACGCCCGACATCCTCACCGAGCAGCTGCAGCACGGCGGGCGGGCCGCCTTCGTCACCCGCTTCGTGCTGGCGGCGACGCTGTCGGCCAGCTACGGGATCTACGGCCCGGCCTTCGAGCTGGGCGAGCACGTGCCCCGGGAGCCCGGCAGCGAGGAGTACCTCGACTCGGAGAAGTACCAGATCCGGGTGTGGGACCTCGACCGGCCCGACAGCCTGCGCGACCTCGTCGCCCGCGTGAACCGCATCCGGCGCACCCACCCGGCCCTGCAGTCCGACCGCAGCCTGCGCTTCCACCACGTCGACAACGACCAGCTCCTCTGCTACTCGAAGCGGACCGCCGACTTCGCCGACGTCGTGCTGTGCGTGGTGAACCTCGACCCGCACTGGCAGCAGGCCGGCTGGGTGCACCTCGACCTCGAGGAGCTGGGCGTGGCCCACGACGGCCTGGTGGAGGTGCGCGACCTGCTCACCGGCGCCCAGTACCTGTGGAGCGGGCCCGCCAACTACGTCGAGCTCGATCCGGCCGTGCAGTCGGTGCACGTGTTCGAGGTGCGGGCGGTCACGCCGCTGGACCGGCCACCCGCTTGAACACCAGCACCGAGCGGGGCGCGGCAAGGATCTCGGTGCAGGCCCGCACCGGCTCCTGGGGTGGCACGGGCCGGGGGCGGGCGGTGTCGAGCACCTCCTGCCACCAGTCGCCCCAGGGCGGGCACGGGAGCACGAAGCCGATCTCCTGATCCCACGAGTTCAGGGCCAGGTAGAACGAGTCGTCGTCGATGCGCTCGCCGCGCGGCCCGGGCTCGGGGATCTCGTCGCCGTTCAGGAACACGCCGATCGACTTGGCGTAGGCGACCTCCCAGGCGCCGCCGTCCATCATCTCGCCCGAGGGCTGGAACCACCCGATGTCGGTGATGCCGCCGCCGTGCAGGGTCATCCCGTGGAAGAAGCGCCGCCGGCGGAACACCGGGTGCTGGCGACGGAACCCGATCAACCAGCGGGTGAACGCGAGGAGGTCGTCGTCGACGACCTCCCAGTCGTGCCAGGACAGCTCGTTGTCCTGGCAGTAGCCGTTGTTGTTGCCGAGCTGGGTGCGGCCCAGCTCGTCGCCGCCCAGCAGCATGGGAACGCCCTGGGAGAGCAGCAGCGTGGTGAGGAAGTTGCGCCGCTGCCGATCCCGCAGCTCGTTCACCGCAGCGTCGTCGGTGGGCCCCTCGACCCCGCAGTTCCACGACCGGTTGTCGTCGGTTCCGTCGCGGTTGTGGTCGCCGTTGGCCTCGTTGTGCTTGGTGTCGTACGACACCAGGTCGAGCAGGGTGAAGCCGTCGTGGGCGGTGACGAAGTTGATGCTGGCGAAGGGGCGGCGGCCGCTCCACTCGTAGAGGTCGGAGCTGCCGGTGAGGCGGTAGGCCAGGTCGTCGATCGTGCTGCTCTCACCCCGCCAGTAGTCGCGCACCGCGTCGCGGTACTTGCCGTTCCACTCCGTCCACAGCACGGGGAAGTTGCCGACCTGGTACCCGCCCTCGCCCACGTCCCACGGCTCAGCGATCAGCTTCACCCGACTGACGACGGGGTCCTGGTGGATGAGGTCGAAGAAGGCCGAGAGCCGGTCGACGTCGTGGAGCTCCCGGGCGAGGGTGGCGGCCAGGTCGAACCGGAACCCGTCGACGTGCATCTCCTCCACCCAGTAACGCAGGCTGTCCATGATCAGCTGCAGCACCTGGGGGTGCATGGCGTTGAGGCTGTTCCCGGTGCCGGTGTAGTCGGTGTACCGGCTGGGGTCCTCGGGGTCGAGCCGGTAGTACGCGGCGTTGTCGAGGCCCCGGAAGCACAGGGTCGGGCCGCCCCGGCCCCCCTCGCCGGTGTGGTTGTAGACGACGTCGAGGATCACCTCGATCCCGGCCTCGTGCAGCAGGCGCACCATCGTCTTGAACTCGTGCACCTGCTGGCCCCGCTGGCCGCGCGCCGCGTAGGCGTTGTGCGGTGCGAAGTAGCCGTAGGAGTTGTAGCCCCAGTAGTTGGTGAGCCCGCGCTCGACGAGGAACTGGTCGTGCAGGAACTGGTGGACGGGCAGCAGCTCGATGGCGGTGACGCCGAGGGTGCCGAGGTGCTCGATGATCGCCGGGTGGGAGACACCGAGGAACGTGCCCCGGAGCGCCTCCGGCACGGCCGGATGGCGCGCGGTGAGGCCCTTCACGTGCGTCTCGTAGATCACCGTCTCGTGCCAGGGGTGGTGCAGGGGACGGTCCATGCCCCAGTCGAAGTACGGGGCGACGATCACCCCCTTGGGCACGAAGGGCGCGCTGTCGGCCGGGCTGGCGGCGCTGTGGGGGTGGCGGGTGTCGAAGCCGAACACGGCGTCGTCCCAGGTCACGTCCCCCTCGATCGCCTTGGCGTACGGGTCGATCAGCAGCTTGGACGGGTTGCAGCGGAGGCCCTGCGACGGTGCGTAGGGGCCGTGCACGCGGAAGCCGTAGCGCCAGCCGGGCTGGGCGTCGGGCAGGTAGCCGTGCCACACGTGGCCGGTGACCTCCGGCAGCGGCACGCAGATCTCCTCCCCGTCGTCGGGGTAGAGGCACACGTCGACCGAGTCGGCGACCTCGGAGAACACGGCCAGGTTCACGCCCGAGCCGTCGTAGTGGGCGCCGAGCGGGTGGGGGCGACCGGGCCAGACGATCACGAGGCCGCACTGTAGGGGCGGGGCCCGCCGGTTGGCGGCATGCACGGGCGCTCGGCCACCATGAGCCCATGGCCCGCATCCTGGTCACCGAAGAGATCGCCGAGCGGGGCCTCGACCTGCTGCGGGCCGCCGGCCACGAGGTCGACGTCCGCCTCGGCTGCTCGCCCGAGGACCTGCTGGGCGCGGTGGTCGGCGCCCACGCGCTGATCATCCGCTCGGCCACCAAGGTCACCGCGCCCGTGCTCGCAGCGGGCCGCGACCTGGTGGTGGTCGGCCGCGCCGGCATCGGCCTCGACAACGTCGACGTGGCCGAGGCCACGGCCCGGGGCGTGATGGTGGTGAACGCTCCCCAGTCCAACGTGCTCTCGGCCGCCGAGCACACCATCGCCCTGCTCCTCGCCCAGGCTCGCAACATCCCGCAGGCGCACAGCGCCCTCAAGGCAGGCCGGTGGGAGCGGTCGCGCTGGCAGGGCGTCGAGCTCAACGACAAGACCCTCGGGATCGTCGGCCTCGGCCGGGTGGGCAAGCTGGTCGCCCAGCGGGCCCTGGCGTTCGGCATGCGCCTCGTGGCCTACGACCCGTTCGTGTCGGCGGAGCGCGCCCGCCAGATGAGCGTGGAGCTGCTCCCGCTCGACCGCGTGATCGCCGAGGCCGACTTCCTCACCGTCCACCTGCCCAAGACGCCCGAGACGGTGGGGCTCATCGGCCGGGCCGCGCTCGCGGGCGCCCGGCCGTCGCTGCGCATCGTGAACACCGCGCGGGGTGGGATCGTGGACGAGGCCGCGCTGGCCGAGGCCGTGCGAGAGGGCCGCATCGCCGGGGCCGCCCTCGACGTGTTCAGCGAGGAGCCGTGCACGTCGTCGCCCCTGTTCGAGCTCGACAGCGTGGTCGTCACCCCGCACCTCGGGGCCAGCACCCGAGAGGCCCAGGACAAGGCCGGCGACACGATCGCCGAGCAGGTCCAGCTGGCCCTGGCCGGCGACTTCGTGCCGTTCGCGGTCAACGTCAGCGCGGCCGAGGCGTCGGAGACGGTCCGCCCGTTCCTGCCCCTGGCCGAACGCCTCGGGGGGATCTACGCGTCGCTGCTCGAGGGTGTGCCCGACGTTCTCGAGGTGGAGTACCAGGGCCAGCTGGCCGACTACGACACCCGCATCCTCACGCTGTCGGTGCTCAAGGGCCTGTTCGGCCGGGTGAGCGACGAGCCCGTCACCTACGTGAACGCGCCGCAGCTCGCCAAGGAGAAGGGCGTCGACGTGCGCGACACCAAGACCTCGGCGGCGCGCGACTGGGTGAACCTGATCACCCTGCGGGGCGGCGGCCACGCGCTGGCCGGCACGCTGGTGGGCCTCCGGTCCGATCCTCGCCTCGTGATGGTGGACGACCACACCGTCGACGTGCCCCCGGCGCGCCACATGCTGGTGGTGCGCAACGACGATCGGCCCGGGATGATCGGCCTGGTGGGCACGACGCTGGGCGAGGGCGGCATCAACATCGCCGACATGGACGTCGGCCAGACCGCCGAGGGGGTGTCGGCGATCATGGTGCTCGCCACCGACCAGCCGGTGCCGGCCGAGGTGGTCGAGCGCCTGCGGGCGTCGGCGGGGATCGTGTCGGCCCAGGCCCTCAACGGGGTCTGAGCCCGGCTCAGCCCTCGATCGTGATGGCAGCCGTGGGGCAGAGCTCGGCCGCCTCGGTCACCTTGGCCCGCAGCTCCTCGGGCGGCTCCTCCTGGAGGACGTAGAGGTAGCCGTCGCTGCGGACCTCGAACACCTCGGGGCAGACCTGCGTGCACGAACCCGTGCTCGCGCACACGTTGAAGTCGACGACCACTCGCATCGGTCCGGTCCTCCTGTGGTTGGCGGGTGGTGCTGCGCTACCGCTTCGCCGGTCGCAGGCCGTCGGCCTCGGCCGCCTCGGCGGAGGCATAGCACCGGTCGGGCCGGGTGCGCTCGTAGTTGAGCATCCCCGGGAGGTGGTAGATGCCGCTGGCGAGCTTGGCCTTCACCGGGTGGGTGGCCGGGCAGGTGCCCTCGGTCGGCTCGACCCACGGGTCGTCGCCGGCGGGTGCCGGGGACGGCACGACCTCCAGCGGGGGCCACGGCGCCTCGGTGGGCTGGGGTGGACGGGGACGCAGGAGCCGCCGCGCCGCCTCGGCCAGCCCGGCGAGCAGCACGAGGACCAGCAGGAGACGTAGCAGCCGGGCACGCGGCTCCTGGTGCTCGCTCATCGGCGCCACCGTAGTCAGCCGGTGGCGGCCCGCTCGGCATCGGCGCGGTGGTGGGCCGACTCGTGCAGGGCGAAGCGCGCCAGGCCGGCGACGGTGAACGGCTCGGAGCCCCGGCGGCGGGCCGTTCGGCCCCAGCCCGACCGGGGGACGGCGTCGAGGGCCCCGGCCAGGCGCTCGGCCCGCTCGGCCAGCTCGGCGACCACCGCGGCCGGGTCCTGGTCGTCGTAGCGCTCCTCGTCGACCGCGGCCTCGTGGTCCCACCAGCCCAGGTCGGGGTCGTCCTCGGCGAGGCTGCGGGCCACCCGGTCGGCGAACACCGCGAGCACGTCACGGACGTGGCACGTGTACTCGAGGGCCGACCACGTGGCCTCGTCCGGGTGGCGGCGGAGGTCGGCCCCGGATGCCAGCAGGCCGCCGACCAGCCGCGCCCACCGGCGGCCCTCGTCGCGGGCTGCCGGGGCCAGCTCGTCCACGGCCAGCGCGCTGGCGTCGAAGCCGCACTCGGGGCAGGCCCGGTGCTGCACCACCGACCAGTCGCGCGTCTCGGCCACGGCCCGATCCTGGCAGATGCCTTGACGAGGCGCGCCCCGGCTGCGAGTCTGGTCGACGTGCGCCGCACCCTGATCGTCGCCGGCCTCCTCCTCACGTAGGGCGAGCACCCCAGTCGGTGCTCGCCGCCACCTCCTGTGCCTCCGGGCCAGGGGGTTTTTTCTTGCCCCAGCAGCCCTCCCGACCCCACGACCACCCTGATCCAGAAAGGCCAGCCAGCATGAGCACCACCGATCCCGGCCGCGTGATCATCTTCGACACCACGCTGCGCGACGGCGAGCAGTCGCCGGGCATCTCGCTCGACGTGGGCGAGAAGCTGGAGATCGCCGAGCAGTTGGCGCGCCTCGGCGTCGACGTGATCGAGGCCGGCTTCCCCATCGCCAGCCAGGGCGACTTCGAGGCGGTGGAGGCCGTCGCCCGGCTGTTCGCCGTCGGCGGGCCCGACGTGCCGACGGTCTGCGGGCTCTCGCGCACCGGCTTCGCCGACGTGGATCGCTGCTGGGAGGCGATCCAGCACGCCGCCCGCACGCGGATCCACGTGTTCATCGCCACCAGCGAGATCCACATGGCCAACAAGCTGAAGATGACGCCCGAGCAGGTGAAGGAGGCCGCCGCCCAGGGCGTCGCCCGGGCCCGGTCCTACACCGACGACGTCGAGTTCAGCCCGGAGGACGCGTCCCGCTCCGACTTCGACTTCATGTGCGAGGTGCTGCAGGTGGCGGTCGACAACGGGGCGACCACCCTCAACATCCCCGACACGGTCGGGTTCGCCCTCCCCGCCGAGTACGCCGAGCGCTTCCGGCGCATCCGGGCCACGGTGCGGGGCGACTACGTGCTGTCGACGCACTGCCACGACGACCTGGGGCTGGCCGTGGCCAACTCGCTGGCCGCCGTGGACGCGGGCGCTCGCCAGGTGGAGTGCACCGTGAACGGCATCGGGGAGCGGGCCGGCAACGCGGCCATGGAGGAGGTGGTGATGGCCCTGCGGACGCGGCCCGAGGCCTTCGCGCTGCCCGGGGGCGGCGCCCTCGACACCCGCGTGCGCAGCCGGGAGCTGGCCCGGGCCAGCCGCCTGGTGAGCCGCCTCACCGGCTACCCCGTGCAGTTCAACAAGGCCGTCGTGGGCCGCAACGCCTTCGCCCACGAGTCCGGCATCCACCAGCACGGCGTGCTGGAGGAGCGGACCACCTACGAGATCATGGATCCGGAGGCCGTCGGGCAGGGCGAGAGCAAGATCGTGCTGGGCAAGCACTCGGGCCGCCACGCCTTCGCCGACACCCTCGAGCGGATGGGCCTGCGGGTGCAGGGCGACGCGCTCAACGCCGCGTTCGCCCGCTTCAAGGAGCTGGCCGACCGCAAGGTCCAGATCACCGACGCCGACCTCGAGGCCATCGTGGCCGAGGAGCTCGGCCAGACCGTGGGCCGGGCCTTCGAGCTGTCGTCGCTCGAGGTGCGGGGCGGCACCATCGGCACGCCCAGCGCCACCGTGGTGCTGCTGCGCGGTGGCGAGAAGGTGGAGGCCACGTCGGAGGGCGACGGCATGATCGACGCCGCCTGCAAGGCGATCAAGGCCGCCACCGGCCTGTACCCGCTGCTCACCGACTTCAACGTGAGCTCGGTCACCGGTGGTGTGGACGCCCTGGGCGACGTGGTCATCCAGGTGGCGCACGAGGGCCTGAAGGTGTCCGGCCGGGGGGTCTCGACCGACGTGGTCGAGGCCTCGGCCCGGGCGTTCCTCTCGGCCGTCAACCGCCTGATCCGGGTGCGCGAGCGCGGCGGGGCCGAGCGGGTGCGCGACGGCGTCTGAGAGGTCGAGGTCTACCCGGCCTGACCGGAGCGGGGCGCGGCCAGGCTCGGGAGCCAGGCCGGCCGGGCTGCTTCGTGGGCGGCGATGGCGTCGCCGTGGCGCAGCGAGATGTCGATGTCGTCGAGGCCGTGGAGGAAGCGCTCCCGGGTGGCCGGATCCATCGGGAAGGCGGTCTCCAGCCCGATGGCCGGCACCGAGAGCACCAGGCGCTCCACGTCGATGAACAGCTCGAGGTCGGGGTCGGCCTCGACGGCCCGGTGGAGGGTGTCGGACACCTCGGGCTCGACCTGCACCGGCACGAGCCCGTTCTTGTGGGCGTTGTTGCGGAAGATGTCGGCGAAGCGCGACGAGATCACCGCCTCGAAGCCGTAGTCGACGATCGCCCACACGGCGTGCTCGCGGGACGACCCGGTCCCGAAGTTCGGACCGGCCAGCAGGATCGTGGCGCCACCGAACTCCGGCCGGTTGAGGACGAACTCGGGGTCGTCGCGCCACTCCGAGAACAGGCCGCGGCCGAAGCCGGTGCGCTCGACCCGCTTCAGCCAGTCGCTCGGGATGATCTGGTCGGTGTCGACGTCGGATCGCCCGAGGGGGACGGCCCGGCCCTGGACCACGCGCACTGCCTTCATGACGGTCCTCCTCGGTCCAGGTCGGCCGGGGTGGCGAACCCCCCGGCCACGGCGGTGGCCGCGGCCACCGCCGGCGACACCAGGTGGGTGCGGCCGCCCCGGCCCTGGCGGCCCTCGAAGTTCCGGTTCGAGGTCGAGGCGGCCCGCTCGCCCGGCTCGAGCTTGTCGGGGTTCATGGCCAGGCACATCGAGCAGCCCGGCTCCCGCCAGTCGAAGCCGGCCGCGGTGAAGACGTGGTGCAGGCCCTCGGCCTCGGCCTGGGCCTTCACGGCGTGCGAGCCGGGGACCACCATGGCCCGCTTCACGGTGACAGCGCGGCCCTCGACGACCTGGGCCGCGGCCCGCAGGTCTTCGATGCGCGAGTTGGTGCACGACCCGATGAACACGGTGTCGACCGGGATGCCGCGCAGCGGGGTGCCCGCCTCGAGGCCCATGTAGGCGAGGGCCCGCGCCGCCGACTCACGCGCCGCGGGGTCGTCGAAGGCGTCGGGGTCGGGCACCGACGCGCCGATGGGCGCGACCTGGGAGGGGTTCGTGCCCCACGACACGTGCGGCTCGATGCCGGCCGCGTCGAGCAGCACCTCGCGGTCGAACGCCGCGCCCTCGTCGGTGCGCAGGCTCCGCCAGTCGTCGAGGGCCCGCTCCCAGGCCGCACCGGTGGGGGCGTGGCGGCGGCCCTCGAGGTAGGCGAAGGTGGTGTCGTCCGGGGCGACCATGCCGGCCCGGGCACCCGCCTCGATCGACATGTTGCACACGGTCATGCGGCCCTCCATGGAGAGGTTCCGGATGGCCGAGCCGCGGTACTCGACGACGTGCCCGATGCCGCCGCCGGTGCCGATCCGGCCGATCACGGCCAGGATGAGGTCCTTGGCCGTGGCTCCCGCGGGCAGGTCGCCCTCCACCGTGACCGCCATCCACGCCGGGCGGTGCTGGGGGAGGGTCTGGGTGGCCAGCACGTGCTCCACCTCGCTGGTGCCGATGCCGAAGGCCAGCGCCCCGAACGCCCCGTGGGTCGACGTGTGGCTGTCGCCGCACACGATGGTCATGCCCGGCTGGGTGAGGCCCTGCTCGGGGCCGATCACGTGGACGATGCCCTGGCCGGGGGAGCCCATGGGGTGCAGGGTGATGCCGAACTCGGCGCAGTTGCGCCGGAGCACCTCGATCTGCGTGCGCGAGATCGGGTCGGCGATGGGCTGGTCGATGTCGGCCGTGGGGACGTTGTGATCCTCGGTGGCGACGGTGAGGTCGGGCCGGCGCACGGTCCGGCCGGCCAGCCGGAGGCCGTCGAACGCCTGCGGTGAGGTCACCTCGTGCACCAGGTGCAGGTCGATGTACAGCAGCTCCGGCTCGCCCGGCGCGGCGTGCACCACGTGGCGCTGCCAGACCTTGGCGGCCAACGTCGTCGGGTCGCTCATGTTCCGCTCCCGTCGCCCACCCGCCGGGAGCCGCCGTCCTGGCGTCCCGAATAGTGAGACAGTAGTCTTGCTTCGTGGAACACATCCTAAGCGGTGTGGGTGTGCTCGACAAGGCCGCCCGCGTCCTCGGGGCCCTCGAGGAGCACCCCCGGGCCCTGGCCGAGCTCGTCGCGGCCACCGGCCTGTCGCGCGCCACCGCGCACCGGCTGGCCACGGCGCTCGAGGACCACGGCCTGGTGCGTCGGGACCCCGACGGGCGGTTCGCCCTGGGCCTGCGGCTGGTGGCGCTGGGTCGGGCCGCGGCCGAGGCGCTCCCGCTGCGAGAAGCCGCCCGACCGGCGCTGGAGGCCCTGCGCGACGCGACCGGTGAGAGCGTGCAGCTCTACGTCCGCGAGGGCGCCCGCCGGGTGTGCATCGAGTCGCTTGAGTCACCCCACGGGCTGCGGACCATCGTGCCGCTGGGCGCGGCCCTGCCCCTCGACCGGGGCTCGGCCGGCCGGGTGCTGGCGGCCGAGCCGGCCACGCTCCGGCGGGGCTGGGCCGAGAGCGTGGAGGAGCGCGAGCCGGGCGTGGCCTCGGTGAGCGCACCGGTGCTCGACCGCGACGGGCTGGTGCGGGCCGCGGTGAGCGTGTCGGGCCCCATCCCACGCACGAGCCGCCAACCTGCCCGGCGTTACGCCGCCGCGGTGGTCGACGCGGCGCGGCGCGTGGAGCGCGAGGCCCTGCTCCGCCCCTGAGCGATCAGGACTTCGGTGCGGCCGCGGCGGCGTAGACGTCCACGTAGTCGCGCAGCATCCGGGCGGCGCTGAACCGGGGGGCCAGGGTGGTCAGCGACGCCTTCACCATCCGCACCCACCGCACGGGCACGCCCCGGTCGTCGCGCTCGTTGAACATCGGGATCACCTGGTGCTGCAGGATGTCGAAGAGCATCTGGCCGTGCCGGGCGTCCTGCTCGGCGTGGTCGGGGCTCTCGTCGCCGTCGATGGCCCAGCCGTTGGCGACGCCGTCGACCTCGCCGTAGGCCTCCGCCCACCAGCCGTCGAGCACCGACAGCTGCAGCCCGCCGTTCATGACCGACTTCATCCCGCTGGTGCCGCTGGCCTCCATGGGGGGGCGGGGCAGGTTCAGCCAGACGTCGCAGCCGGCGACCAGCTGGGCCGCCTCGGCCATCCCGTAGTCCTCGACGAAGGCGACCCGCTCGGCCACGTGCGGCGCGTTCTTGAGCCGGAACAGCGTCTGCATGAGGCGCTTGGCCTCGTCGTCGGAGGGGTGGGCCTTGCCGGCGATGATGAGCTGCATCGGCTGCTCCCCGTCGATGAGCTGCAGGGCGCGCACGGGGTCGCTGCCCACCAGGTGGAGGCGCTTGTACGACGCCAGCCGGCGGGCGAAGCCGACCACGATGTCGTCGGTGCTGAACGCCTGCAGGGAGGCCTCGGCGTAGTCGAGGGGCTCGCCCCGGGCCAGCCGGTCGGTGATGGCGCGGTCGCGGACGTACTCGAGCAGGGCCCGCCGGTGCTCGCACCGCACGTGCCACACCTCGGCGTCGGGGATGCGCATCACCGGGGCCCACGTCGCCGGGTCGTCGGCGGCCCCCTCCCACCCCTCGCCGAGGTGCTCGTCGAGCAGGTCGCGCATGGGCCCGGCCATCCAGGTGAGGTGGTGGACGCCGTTGGTGATGTGCCCGATCGGGACCTCGTCGACCCCGAGCCCCGGGTACAGCGGCCGCCACATGCGCCTGGCGACCTCGCCGTGGCGGCGGCTCACACCGTTCGACGCACCGGCCACGCGGAGGCCGAGGGACGTGAGGCCCGAGGGCTCCGTCGGCTGGTCGGCATGGAGGCGGCCGAGGGCGAGGAGGGTCTCCATGTCGGTGTGGAGGTGGGGAGGCAGGGCGAACAGCGCCCGGGCGACCTCCTCTCCCTCGTACATCTCGTTCCCCGCCGCCACCGGCGTGTGGGTCGTGAACACGGTCTGGTGCCGGGCCGTCGCCAGCGCCTCCTCGAACGGCACCCCGTCGGCGGTGGCCGGCGCCACCAGCTCGAGGGGGGCCAGCGCAGCGTGGCCCTCGTTGAGGTGGACGACGGAGGGCTCGATGCCCATGGCCCGGAGGGCCCGCACCCCGCCCAGGCCGAGCACCGCGTACTGGGCCAGGCGCAGCTGGCGGTCGCCCACGTAGAGCCGCGAGCAGATCCAGCGGTCGATGCGCTCGTTGTCGGACCGCTCGGTGTCGAGCAGGTAGAGGGGGACCCGGCCCACTTCGACCCGCCAGATCTGGATGGTGATCGAGCGGCCCCACACCTGAACCGTCACCGTGAGGGGCTCGCCGTCGTCGCCGGTGACCAGGGCGATGGGCAGCCGCTCGGGGTCGTTCTCGATCCAGTACTCGTGCTGGTAGCCGGACGGGTCGAGGCGCTGGCGGAAGTAGCCCTGGCGGTAGAAGAGCCCGACGCCCACCAGGGGGAGCCCCAGGTCGGACGCAGCCTTCACCAGGTCGCCGGCCAGCACGCCCAGGCCTCCCGAGTAGATGGGGAGCGACGCGTGCACGGCGTACTCGGCGCAGAAGAAGGCCACGGGCCGCTCGGCGGGGATGCCGACGTCGGCCAGGGGCGCGGCCAGCTCGGTGCTGAGGCGCTGCTCGGCGACCATGGTCCGCCGCACGGCCGCCGTGTCGGCCGCCATCCGCTCGAGGTGGGAGAAGGGCACCTCCTGCAGGAGCCGGACCGGGTTGGCGCCGCACAGCTCCCAGCGGTGCGGATCGATCGAGGCGAACAGCTCGTCGCCGCCCTTCCACCAGGTCCAGCGGTAGTTGTAGGCGAGGCGGGCGAGGGGAGCGAGGGCCGTCGGCACGCGGGCGGCGAGCAGGTCGGCGGCCCGGTTGAGGTCGAGGGCACCGGGACGGGTCGGGGAGATCACGGGGGCTCCGGGGGTTCGCACGGTTGGTCGCCGGTCGACCGGTGGGCCGGCCGCTCTGCGCTGGGGACCGTAGCCGGGGAGCCGACGGTGTGCCACGAACTCGCCCGGCGGTCCCGAAACGGGTCGAACGGCCCACGGTGGCGGCCTCAAGTCGCGGCGGCGAGGCGCCGACGAGAGGGTGGCAGTCCAGTTCAGGCAGACGAAAGCAGGTGGCATGGAAACCGCTCCCCCCTCCAACCGAACGGGCCGGCGTCGTGGTCGGCGACGGGCCGGCCGGGGATCGCTCGTCCGGTTGCTGGCCGTGGTCGCGGCCGTGGTGATCGGCGCCGTGGCGATCTTCAGCAGATCGCAGGCCGCGTTCACGGCGACGACGGAGAACAACGGCAACAGCTTCTCGGCCGGCACGGTGGCGCTCGTCGACGACGACAGCGCGAACGTCATGTTCAACGCGTCGAACCTGAAGCCCGGCGACACGCTGACGAAGTGCATCACGGTCACGTACCAGGGCTCGATCACCCCGTCGGTGGTGAAGCTCTACGGCACCAGCGCCGGCACCGGCCTGGCGCAGTACCTGAACACCACCGTCGAGGTCGGCACCGGCGGCTCGTTCGCCAGCTGCACGGGCTTCTCGGCCTCGTCCACCGTCTACTCGGGCACGCTGGCGGGCTTCTCCTCGGCCCACACCAACTACGTCAACGGCGCCACCGGCTTCACCGCCGCCGCCACCAACGACGCCCGCACCTTCCGCTTCACCGTCGCGCTGGCCGACAACAACCTGGCCCAGGGCCTGAACGCCACCGCGGTGTTCACCTGGGAAGCCCAGAGCTGACCGGTCCGGTGACGTGATCCCCTCCACGGCACACGACGGCACCCGGCCCCGACCGACTCGCTCGGTCGGGGCCGAGGTCCGCTTCTACGCCGGTCTGGTGGCGCTGATCGGGCTGCTGACGGGGGTCGTGCTGGCCGTCGCGGCCCTGGTGCCGGCGGTCGTGCTGGGCTGGAGCCCGACGGTCATCACGTCGACGTCGATGGAGCCGGCGCTGCGCGTCGGCGACGTGGTGCTGGTCGACCCGGCCCGGGCAGACCGCCTCCGGCCGGGCCAGGTGATCACCTTCCGCGCCCCCGAGAGCGGGGCGCTGCGCACCCACCGGGTGGTCGAGGTGCGCGGCCAGGAGGTGATCACCAAGGGCGACGCCAACGGGACGCAGGACCAGGTGCCGGTCGCCCTCGTCGACGTGGTCGGCCGGGCGGTGGCCGTGGTGCCCTTCGCGGGCGCCCCCATGACCCTGGCATCGGAGCGGCGCTGGTCGGCGCTGGCCCTGGTGGCCGCAGCGGCGGCCCTGTGCGCCTGGCTGGCCCGCTACGCCCTGCTGCCCGAGCACCATCCCTGGGAGGTGCGGGCCCGCCGCGAGGCGCGTGCGCTGGCCCTGGGGGTCGTGCCCCCGCGGTGAGCCGGATGCGGCGCCGACTGCGACGAGCCCTGGCCGCGGCCGGCGCCGCCGCCGCGATCCTGGCCGGGCCGCTCGTCGGCTCGGCCCTCGCCGCGTTCACCTCGGCGACGGGCGCCAGCGGCACCTTCAGCGCCGCCTCCGACTTCGCCCCGCCCTCGGTCACGGCGGCCGTGATCCAGAAGACGGCCGGCGGCCTCGGGGGCGCGATCGGCCAGGGTCGCACGTACCGGGTGTACGCCAACGTGGTCGACGCCGGGAACCCCCCGACCGGCATCGCCACGGTGCGGGCCGACGTGAGCGCCGTCACCCCCGGCCAGACCGCCGTGGTCATGACCGCCGGCTCGTACACCGTGGCCGGCGTCTCGTACAACTACGCCAGCGGCACCCTGACGGCCGGCAACCCGCTGGCGGAGGGCACGCGCACGTACTCGGTCACGGCGATCGACGTGGCCGCCAACGCGTCGACCACCCTGGGCTTCGTGGTGTTGGTGGACAACACCCGCCCGGTCGGCGTGTCGGCCGCGACCACCAACGCCGGGACGGCCGGCCTCGTGGAGCAGGGCGACACGCTCACCCTCACCTTCTCGGAGCCGCTCGACCCGTCCACGATCCTGTCGGGGTGGAACGGCTCGGCCACCAACGTGGTGGTCCGGGTGACCGCAGCGAATCGGTCTCTCGTGACCGTGCGCAACGCCAGCTCGAGCGCCCAGCTCCCGCTGGGCACGTGGGACCTGCGCAACCGCTACGTCAGCGGCACCGCCGCCAACTTCGGGTCCGCCGGCGTGCCCTCGGTGATGACCATGAGCGGCTCGCAGGTGACCATCGTGCTGGGCGCCCGAACCTCCGGGACGCCGCAGGTGGGGCAGAGCACCACCCAGACCCGCTGGACCACGGTGACGACGCCCACCGACCCGGCCGGCAACAGCGTGCTGGCCACGACCGTGCTCGGCCCCGCCCCGCCGACACAGGCGTTCTAGGTGCCCCGGGACCCCACCGGCACCCGCTCCAGCACCGACTCGACGGCCTCGACCAGGGTGGGGACGAACAGGCCGGGCTGCATCACGCACACGTCGTGGTCGCCGGCCACCTCGAACACCGCCGCGCCGGGGATCGACTCGGCCAGGCGCTGCTGGCGCCGCGGTGGCACGACGCGGTCGCCGGTGGTGATCACCACGGCGGCCGGCGCGTCGAGGCCGCCGATCCACTCCCGGGACGAGAATCGGCCGATGGCCCGCCCGGCCTCGAGGATCTTGGTCCAGTCGTTGTGGTGGACCTCGTCGAGGGCCCAGGCCCCGAACCCGCGCTCGGGCTTGCGGCTGAGGAGCCGGCTCGCCATCCGCCGCTGGGCGGCCGCCGGCGTGAGCCGGCTGGCCCAGGCCATGGTGCCCAGACCCGCGAACCACACCCGCTCCTCGGTGGTGGCCGCGAAGCTCCGGGCGGTGGCGCACAGCACCACGCCCTGAACGTGGTGGGGGTGGCGGTGCCACACGAGCTGGGCGATGGGCCCCCCCATCGAGTAGCCCACGGCCACGAACCGCTCGATCCCGAGCACGTTGGCCAGGGCGGCGACGTCGTCGGCGCAGTCCTCGAGGCGGAACGGCCGGCGCGAGCGGATGCCCCGGCCGTGGCCGCGGTGGTCGAGCGCGAGCACCCGGTAGCGGCGGGCGAGGGGGAAGTACGAGGGGAACCAGTTGAGGTCGGCGCTGGCCGTCCAGCCGTGGAGGAGCACCACGACGGGCGCGCCGGGAGGGCCGGGGAGCTCGCGCACGAAGGTGGTGCCGCGCCCGGGGAGCTCGACGCGCCGGCCCGGCGGCAGGGGCGGTGCGAGGGGCCGTGCGGTGGCGTCCGCGGTCATCGGGCCGGACCCCGCTCAGCCCTCGACGTCGACGATCTCGACCTTGAGGGCGCCGTTGGGCGCCTCGAACTCCACGACGTCGCCGGTGCTGCGGTCGAGCAGGGCCCGACCCAGCGGGGAGCCGGGGGAGACCACGTCGAGGTCGTCGTGGCGCTCCTCGACCGAACCGACGAGGTAGCGCTCGGTCTCGTCGTCGGCGTCGCCCTCGTAGCGCACGACGACCACCGACCCGACCCGCACGGTCTCGGAGCCTCCGGCCTCGACGATGACGGCATCGCGCAGCAGGGCCTCGAGGTGGCGGATCCGGCCCTCCATCATGCCCTGCTGCTCCTTGGCGGCCTGGTAGTCACCGTTCTCGGACAGGTCGCCGAGCTCGCGTGCCCGCTCGATGTGGCGGGCGATCTCGACCCGGCCGCGGGTGGTCAGGTCGTGGAGCTCGGCCTGCAGCCGGTCGTGCGCGGTCGCGGACAGGTGGTGCACGTGCGGGGCATCGCTCACGGTGCCAGGCTACCGGGCTGCTCGGCGCGGGTTGACTGCCCGACGGCCCCGCGGGACACTGGACGGCGATGTCCGCTCTCTGGCCCACCGCCGGCAGCATCATCGTCATTCCGTAGCGCACGCCCGAACCCGGCGTGCGCTCGAAGCCGTCCCCTCGGGGACGGCTTCTCATTTCTGGGACCGAACAGGGGAGCTGGTGGCACATCGCATCGCGGTGATCGGAGGGGACGGGATCGGCCCCGAGGTCGTGGCCGTGGCCCTCGACGTCGCGCGCGCCGCGGGCGTCGAGCTCGACACGGTGGACGTCGACCTCGGGGGCGCCCGCTACCTCCGCACCGGCGAGGTGCTGCCCGACTCCGTGCTCGACGAGCTGCGCGGGTTCGACGCCATCTTCCTGGGGGCCGTCGGCACGCCCGAGGTGCCACCGGGCGTGCTGGAGCGAGGGCTGCTCCTGAAGATGCGCTTCGAGCTCGACCTGTACGTCAACCTGCGCCCGTTCCTCCTGCCGCCTTCGGTCGACTTCGCGGTGGTGCGCGAGAACACCGAGGGCAGCTACGCCGGCGAGGGGGGGTTCCTCCGCCGCGGCACGCCACACGAGATCGCCACCCAGGGCTCGGTGAACACGCGCATGGGCGTCGAGCGCTGCGTGCGGTTCGCGTTCGAGCTGGCCGCCGGCCGGCCCCGCCGGCACCTCACCCTGGTGCACAAGACCAACGTGCTCACCTTCGCCGGCGACCTGTGGCAGCGCGCCTTCGACGAGGTGGGAGCCCAGTTCCCGGCCGTCACCACCGCGTACAACCACGTCGACGCGGCGTGCATCCACCTGGTCCAGGACCCCGCTCGGTACGACGTGATCGTCACCGACAACCTGTTCGGCGACATCCTCACGGACCTCGGCGGCGCCGTGTCGGGGGGGATCGGGCTGGCGGCCTCGGCCAACCTCAACCCTGCTCGCACCGGCCCCTCGATGTTCGAACCGGTCCACGGCTCGGCCCCCGACATCGTGGGCACGGGCCGGGCCGATCCACGAGCCGCCATCCTGTCGGCAGCCATGATGCTCGAGTTCCTCGGTGAAGCCGAGGCCGCGGGCCGGATCCGTGCCGCCGTCGGCGCCGTGGCCGGGCAGGGGGGCACCACCACCGAGATCGGCGACCGCGTCGCCGCTGGGCTCTAGGGGAGGACACGAGATGCCGATCGAGGCGACGCAGAAGATCTGGATGGACGGCGGGCTCGTCGACTGGGCCGACGCCCGGGTGCACGTGCTCACGCACACGCTCCACTACGGCAGCGGCGTGTTCGAGGGCATCCGCGCCTACGCGACCGACCGGGGCCCGGCCGTGTTCCGCCTCACCGACCACATCCAGCGCCTCCACGACTCGGCCAAGGTCATCCACATCGACATCCCCTGGTCGGTCGAGGAGCTGGTCGAGGCGGTCAAGGAGACGATCCGGGTCAACCAGGTCGAGTCCTGCTACATCCGGCCGATCGCCTTCCTCGGCTACGGCGAGATGGGCCTCAACCCGCTCCCGTGCAAGGTCGAGACCGCCATCGCGGTGTGGCCCTGGGGCACGTACCTCGGCGAGGAGGGCCTGCGCCACGGCGTGCGCATGAAGGTGAGCTCGTGGCAGCGCCACGACCCCAACGCCATGCCCCCCGCGGCCAAGGTCACCGGCAACTACGTGAACTCGTCGATGGCCAAGGTGGAGGCGCTGCGGGCCGGGTACGACGAGGCGATCCTCCTCAACCCGCAGGGCTACGTGTCGGAGTGCACCGGCGAGAACCTGTTCGTGGTGAAGAAGGGCCGGATCATCACCCCACCGGTGAGCGCCGGCGCCCTCGAGGGCATCACCCGTGACAGCGTGATGGTGATCGCGCGCGACCACGGCTACGAGCTGGTCGAGGACAACCTGCTCCGCACCGACCTGTACCTGGCCGACGAGGCCTTCCTCTCCGGGACGGCCGCCGAGGTGGTCCCGATCCGGGCGGTCGACGACCGCGAGATCGGCGACCCCGGCCCCATCACCCGCCACATCCAGGAGACGTACTTCGCGGCCGTTCGGGGCACCGTCGACCGCTACAAGGAGTGGCTCGAACATGTCGACGACTGACGGCACCGCCGGCGTCGTGCTGGCCGAGCGCTCCGCGCTCCAGCCCGACGCCGTGGAGATCTTCGACACCACCCTGCGCGACGGGAGCCAGCTCGAAGGCATCTCGCTCACCGTCGACGACAAGCTGCGCATCGCCGAGCAGCTCGACCAGCTCGGCGTGCACTACATCGAGGGGGGCTGGCCGGGCGCCAACCCCAAGGACGAGGAGTTCTTCCGGCGGGCCCCGGCCGAGCTCGACCTCAGGGCGAGCACGCTGGTGGCCTTCGGCTCGACCCGCCGGGTGAAGGGCAAGGTCGACGACGACGAGACCCTGGCCCACCTGGTGAAGGCCAACGTGTCGGCCGTCTGCATCGTGGGCAAGTGCTGGGACTACCACGTCACCGAGGCCCTCCGGACCACGCTCGACGAGGGCGTGGCCATGGTCGCCGACTCCGTCGAGTTCCTCCGGGCCGCGGGCCTCGAGGTGCTGTTCGACGCGGAGCACTTCTTCGACGGCTACAAGCGCAACCCGGAGTTCAGCCTTCGGGTGCTGGAGGCGGCGGCCCAGCGGGGTGCCGGCACCCTGGTGCTCTGCGACACCAACGGCGGGTCGCTCCCGCACGAGGTGGAGCACATCGTGGGCGGGATCGTCCGGCACTTCGGCGATGACGTCAAGGTCGGCGTGCACCTGCACGACGACACCGGCTGCGGCGTGGCCAACGCCCTGGCCGGTGTGCGTGGCGGTGCCCGCCACGTGCAGGGGACCATCAACGGGTACGGCGAGCGCACCGGCAACTGCAACCTGTCGACGATCATCCCGAACCTCACCCTGAAGATGGGCGTCCGCACCCTGCCCGACGACCGGCTGCAGCTGCTCACCCCCGTCAGCCACCACATCGCCGAGCTGGTGAACATCTCGCCGAACCCGCAGGCGCCCTACGTGGGGGCGTCGGCCTTCGCCCACAAGGCCGGGCTCCACGTGTCGGCCATCGCCCGCCGCCGCGATGCCTACGAGCACGTGTCCCCCGACACCGTCGGCAACGGCACCCGCTTCGTGGTCTCCGAGCTGGCGGGCCGCTCCACCCTCCAGCTGAAGGCGGCCGAGCTCGGCCTCGAGCTGGGCGGCAAGGAGCTCGGCCAGGTGGTCGAGTCGCTGAAGCACCTGGAGCACGAGGGCTACCACTTCGAGGCCGCCGACGGCTCGCTCGAGCTCCTCATGCGCCGGGCCGGCGGCTGGGAGCAGGACTGGTTCTCGGTGGAGTCGTTCCGGGTGATCACCGACGAGCTGGCCGAGGAGGGCTTCACCACCGAGGCCACCGTGAAGGTGCACGTGGGCGGCGAGCGGGTCATCCGCACCGCCGAGGGCAACGGCCCGGTCAACGCCCTCGACGCGGCCCTGCGGATGGCGATCGAGAGCCGCTACCCGCAGCTCGGCCGGGTGCACCTGACCGACTTCAAGGTGCGCGTCCTCGACACGTCGAAGGGCACCGGCGCGGTGACCCGGGTGCTCATCGACTCCACCGACGGGGTGCGCACCTGGACCACCATCGGCGTCTCGGAGAACATCATCGAGGCGTCGTGGCGAGCCCTGCTCGACTCGATCCTGTACGGCCTCCTGCACGCCGACGACCCTGTCACGGAGCGTTGACCCCATGGCTGCCCCCGAGTACGTCCCCGTCCCTCCCGCGGTCAAGCCCCGCGCCTACGAGTCGCCCGACCACGTCCCCGAGGAGTGGACGGCCGACCGCCCCGCCGACCTCGAGGCCGGCCAGCCCACCGGCCCGCTCCTCGGCAGCCAGGGCCCCGACCAGGGCTATGCCCTGCGGCTCGTCCACCGCTTCGACGACCGCCTGCGGCTGCAGGCCGGCGAGCACGGCGACGACGTGGTGGCCGGCGGGGTGGGGGTCGCCCTCAAGCGGGCGTCGCTGTTCGGGCGGGCGCCCGTGATCCACGACCTCGACGTCGCCTTCACCGTGTGGGGCTACCTCGACGAGGAGCCGGACCCGGAGCTGGTGGCGCTGCGCCGCCGTCTGTTCGAAGGGGTGGCCAGCTTCCACCACTACTGGGAGCTCCGCGAGCTGGTCGACCGGGTGCCCGACGAGGTCCTTCGGCTCACCCCCGAGGCTCTCCGCCAGCGCCGGGCCACGGGCTGGCGCCCCCTCGTGGGCGAGTAGGCGCGCCGTGGCCGTGCCCGCCGCCGAGCCCTCCGCCGAGCTGGCCGCCCGGCACCGGCGCGCCGCGGCGGCCTTCACCGCCCTGGTGCACGGCGTCGCCCCCGATCGGTGGCACGAGCCCACGCCCTGCACGGCCTGGGACGTGCGGGCGCTGGTGTCGCACAACCACGGCGAGAACCTCTGGGTGCCGGCCATCGTGGGCGGGGCCACCATGGCCGACGTCGGCGACCGCTTCGACGGCGACCTGCTCGGCGACGACCCGGCCGTGGCGTTCGCCCCGGCGGCCGAGGCCGCGTGCGAGGCGTTCGAGGAGCCGGGTGCGCTGGAGCGCACGGTGCACCTCTCCATGGGCGACGTGCCCGGCGCCGACTACGCCTGGCAGCGCCTCGCCGACCTGGTCGTGCACGCGTGGGACCTGGCCCGGGCCGTGGGTGCCGACGAGCGCCTCGATCCCGGGCTGGTCGACGCGGTGCTCGGCTGGGCCGAGCCCTACGCCGCGCTGTTGGCCCAGATGCCCCAGTACTTCGCGCCGCCGGTGGCGTCGCCTCCGGGGGCCGATCCGCAGACCCGGCTGCTCCACCTCTTCGGCCGGCGTCCCTGAGCCGGTCGGCCCCACGTCCGGGTCGGGGCGTAGGGTCGGCCCGATGAGCGACCTCGAGCACCTGGAGATCACCGTCGGCGGCCTCACCTTCGACGCTCTCGTCGCCGGGCCCGACGACGGCGAGCTGGTGCTGCTGCTGCACGGGTTCCCGCAGACGTCGTGGTCGTGGCGCCACCAGCTCCCCGTGCTGGGCGCGGCCGGGTACCGGGCGGTGGCGCCCGACCAGCGGGGCTACTCGCCGGGGGCCCGCCCGGCCGAGGTGGAGGCCTACCGGTCGCTGAGCCTGGTCGGCGACGTGCTCGCCCTGGCCGATGCCCTGGGCGCGGCGCGCTTCCACCTGGTGGGTCACGACTGGGGCGCGGCGGTTGCCTGGCAGGTGGCCGGCCGGCACCCGGAGCGGCTGCGGACCCTCACGATCCTGTCGGTGCCGCACCCGTTGGCGTTCGGCCGGGCGCTGGCCGGCGAGGGGGGCGCCGACCAGGCCGGCCGCTCGGCCTACATCGACTTCTTCCGCTCGGCCGACGCCGCCGCCTTCCTCGTGGCCGACGGGGCTGCCGGCCTGAAGCAGCTGTTCCTCGCCACCGGGCTGCCCGAGGACCAGGTCGTCGAGTACGTGCGGGCTCTGGGTACGCAGGAGGCCATGCAGGCCGCCCTGAACTGGTACCGGGCCGCCGACCTCACCCTGGTGGAGGGGCTCGGGCCCATCACGACGCCCACGATGTTCTGCTGGAGCACCGACGATCCGGCCCTCGGTCGCGAGGCGGCCGAGTGGACCGCCGAGCACGTCGACGGGCCCTACCGGTTCGAGGTGTTCGAGGGGGTGGGCCACTGGATCGCCGAGCAGGCGCCCGAACTGCTCGACCGGCTCCTGCTCGACCATCTCGGGACGTCGGGAGCGGCCGGGGGCTGAGCGGTCCGGCCCCGCCCCGACCGGCGCGACACTGGCGCCATGCAGCCGATGACCCTGACGCCCGAGCAGAGAGAGTTCCGGCGGGTGATGCGCCGGTTCGCCGAGGACCGCATCGCGCCGCTCGCCGCGGAGATCGACCGCACCGGCGAGTACTCGTGGGATGCCTTCAAGGCCTGCGTCGAGATGGAGATCCCCGCGCTGAGCCTCCCCGAGGAGTACGGCGGCACCGGTGCCGACTCGATCACCCACGCCATCGCCATCGAGGAGCTGGCGCGCGTGTGCGGGTTCACCAGCCTCACCATGATGATCACCGACCTGGCGTCGATGCCGATCCGCAACTGGGGCAGCGACGAGGTGAAGGCCCGCTACCTGCCCCGCCTGGCATCGGGCGAGAGCCAGGGCAGCTACTGCCTGTCCGAGGCCGACGCGGGCTCCGACGTGGCGGCCATGACCACGCGGGCGGTGCGCGACGGCGACCACTACGTGCTCACCGGCACCAAGTACTGGATCACCAACGCCGGCATCAGCGACGTGTACGTGGTGTTCGCCAAGACCGATCCGGCGGCCGGGCACCGGGGCATCTCCGCCTTCGTGGTCGAGGCCGAGTGGGGCGTGCGGGTCGCCAAGCTCGAGAAGAAGATGGGGATGAAGGGCAGCCCCACCGGGGAGATCGTGCTGGACGAGGTGCGCGTGCCCGTGGGCAACCGGCTCGGCGAGGAGGGCCAGGGCTTCGTCGTCGCCATGCACACCCTCGACCGGTCGCGTCCGGGGATCGGCGCGCAGGCGGTCGGCCTCGGGCAGGGGGCGCTCGACTTCGCCACCGGCTACATGCGGGAGCGCACGGCGTTCGGCCGGCCCATCGCCGAGCTCCAGGGCCTGCAGTTCATGGTCGCCGACGCGGCCATGCGGCTCGAGGCGGCCCGGAGCCTCGTCTACAAGGCG
This sequence comes from Acidimicrobiales bacterium, assembly GCA_016716005.1. Lineage (NCBI taxonomy): Bacteria > Bacillati > Actinomycetota > Acidimicrobiia > Acidimicrobiales > Acidimicrobiales bacterium. The sequence goes on along the minus strand of JADJXE010000001.1, from coordinate 1,289,204 downwards.
TGCGCGCTCGTCGACGAGGGTGACCCCGACGGCGACCTCACCGTCGTCGGCGCCATGGCCAAGGCCTTCGCCTCCGATGTGGCCATGCAGGTCACGACCGACGCGGTGCAGCTGCTCGGCGGCTACGGCTACACCCAGGAGTTCCCGGTGGAGCGCATGATGCGCGACGCCAAGATCACCCAGATCTACGAGGGCACCAACCAGGTCCAGCGGGTGGTGATCGCCAAGCGGTTGCTCACGGGCTGACCGCTACGGGGTCCTGGCCAGGCGGAGGGCCTCCCGCCAGCCCACCTTGGCGCCGGTGTGCAGGAGCATCGTGGAGTAGATCCGGCCGCCCAGGCGGAGCAGGCCGTACATCGCTACGAGCATGAGCGCGATCGCCAGGAGCGGCTGCCAGAGGGGCACCTCGCCCGAAGCCATGCGCGCCGGCATGAGCAGCGGTGTCAGGGGTGGGATGAGCGAGGTCACCACGGCCAGGGTGCTGCTCGGCTCGGCCGCCACCTGGAACAGCACCAGGTAGGCGGCGACGAACGCGATCGAGATCGGCGCGCTGACGCCCTGGGCGTCCTCCTGGCGGCTCACGAGCGAGCCCGCCACCGCGAACACCGTGGCGTAGAAGGCGAAGCCGAGCACGAACCAGACGAGGACGGTGGGGAGCGACACCAGCACCGAGCCCGGCACCGAGACGCCCGAGACGCGCAGCGCGACCGCGCCGGCGGCAACCATGGCGGCCACCTGCACCAGGGCCACCGCGCCGATGCCGACCACCTTCCCGGCGAGCAGCTGCCACGAGCGCACGTGCGCCAGGAGCACCTCGACGACGGCCGACGACTTCTCCTCGATCACCCCCACCAGGAGGTACCCGCCGTAGATGCTGATGATGAGCGACAGCATGAACGCGGTCGCCCAGCCGGTGACCTGCTTCACCGCGGCGTCGGGGTCGGGGGGGACGAGCGAGCGCTGGTCCAGCGGAGGCGGGTTCAGCAGCTGCGACGCCTCGGAGGGCGACAGGCCGGCCTGCTGGGCCGCTCCCAGCACGTCGACGGTGCGGACGGCGCTGGTGACGATGCCCTGCAGGGTGGCCTCGGGCTCGGCCTTCCACACCAGCTCGGTCGGCGAGAGCACGAGGACGGCGTCGACGCGGCCCGCGTCGAGCGCCTCCTCGGCGGTCGGCAGGCTGTCTGCCGGTTGCAGGTCGACCGTGGCGTCGAAGGCGAGCGCGGCCTGGGCCAGCGCCGCCTCGAGCGTGGCCGGGGCGGCGCCCACGACCCCGAGGTCGTACGTGACCGTGCGGTCGCTGCCGTTGGCCACGCGGCCCAGGAAGCCGGCGCCCAGCACCAGCAGCACGAGCAGCGCGGTGGTGACCTTGAACGCCCGGCTGGGGAGGCGCTGGCGGATCTCGCGGCCGGCCACCAGCCGCACGATCTCCGACGAGCTCACCGCTCCGCCACCGCGTCGCGGAAGACCTCGGAGAGACCTGGGGGGGAGAAGCTGAAGCTGACCACCTGCCCGGCCCGTCCGGCCGCGTCCAGGGCAACCCGGGGGTCGGCATCCCGGGGGACGCGGAGACGGACTCGCCGACCGTGCTCGCGTCCCCCGTCGTCGACCTGCTCGGCCCCGGGGACGCGATCGGCCCAGGGTTCGCGGGCGCCCTCGACGTCCACGTCGAGGTACCGCACCGGCGAGGCGGCCCGGAGCGCGTCGACGTCGCCCGAGAGCACCACGCGGCCCTCGTCGATGATCACGACGTCCTGGCTCACGTCTTCGACCAGGTCGAGCTGGTGGCTCGAGAAGAGGGCGCCGGCGCCGTCGGCCACGCGCTCGCGGAGGATCTGCTGCATGGTGTCGGCGGCGAGGGGGTCGAGGCCGGAGAACGGCTCGTCGAGGATGAGCAGCGTCGGGTCGTGCACGAGCGCCAGCGCCAGCTGCACGCGCTGCTGGTTGCCGCTGGAGAGGCGCTGCACCTCGGTGTCGTGGCGGTCGGCCAGGCCCAGGCGCTCCAACCACCGGTCGGCGGCCTGCCCCGCATCCCGGGGGCCGAGCCCGGCGAGCCGAGCGAAGTAGACCACGTGCTCCCGCACCCGCATCTTGGGGTACATGCCGCGCTCGGCGGGCATGTACCCGAACCGGCGCCGGTCGTCGGCCGTCATCGGGCGGCCCTCCCAGAGGATCTCGCCCTCGTCGAGGGTGATCAGCCCCATCACGGCACGCATGGTGGTGGTCTTGCCCGACCCGTTGGGGCCGAGGAAGCCGACCATCTGGCCGTCGTCCACCGAGAACGACACGCCGTCGAGGGCCACCACGTCGCCGAAGCGCTTGTGGAGCCGCCGGACCTCGAGCACCGGGCCGAGGGTAGTGGGCGGCCCGCCCTGCTCAGCAGGCGGAGCGGCGGACATGAGATCCTCCAGGGGAGCTGAGACCGGTGGGAACAGCACCGATGATCGACGACGTCTGTTCCAAGTCGTACGTGTGTGCCGGCTCCCGTCCGATGGAGGTGCGGTGGATCTCCGAGAGGTGATGAGGACGTCCGGTGCGGCCCGGGAGTTCGCTCCCGACCCCGTGCCCGACGACGTGCTGCACCGGGTCCTCGACCTGGCGCGCTTCGCGCCCAGCGGGGGGAACCGCCAGGGTTGGCGGGTGATCGTGGTGCGCGACCCCGCCGTCCGCCGCCGCCTGCGCGACCTGGCCCGGCTGGGGTGGCGGGAGTACGTGGCGCACCTCGAGGCCGGGGTCGTCCCGTTCGCCCCCACCGAGGGAGGGCGCTGGCCCGGCCCCGCCGTCGACCTCGAGGCGGCGCGCGCCGTCGATCGGCCGGCCAAGTTCGTCGACGACCTCGACGCGGTGCCCGTGCTCCTGGTGGTCACCGTCGAGCTCGGCGCGCTGGCGGTGCTCGACGCCGGGCTCGACCGTCAGAGCATCGTGGGCGGCGGGTCGATCTACCCCTTCGTGCAGAACCTGCTGCTGGCGGCCCGCAACGAGGGCCTGGGAGGGGTGATGACCACGTTCCTCTGCCGCGAGGAGCCGGCCGCCAAGGAGGTGCTGGGCATGCCCGACGGGGTCGCGCTGGCGGCCGTGGTCGCGCTGGGGTGGCCGGTCCGCCAGGTCACCCGCCTGCGTCGCCGGGAGGTCGAGGAGTTCACGAGCGTCGACCGGTACGGCGGCGAACCGTTCCGAGTGACCACCACCGGCGGGTCGGCGGGCAGCCCGCCGTGAGCGACGACTTCCGCGACATCCTGCGGCGCCGTGCCGGCGTCGACGACGAGGGGTTCCTGCGCGACCTGGCGGAGCGGCTGGCCGGGGTGCGGGGCGTGGTGGCGGTGGCCCTGGGGGGTTCGCGTGCGTGGGGCGAGCACCGCCCCGACAGCGACTGGGATCTCGGTATCTACTACCGCGGCCGCCTCGACGTGGAGGGCGTCCGCGGCCTCGGCTTCTCCGGGCAGGTGTTCGCCCCGGGCGACTGGGGGGGCGGGGTGATGAACGGCGGCGCCTGGCTCGACGTGGACGGCCGCCGGGTCGACCTGGTCTACCGCGACCTCGACGACGTGGAGCGCTGGTGGACGGAGGCCCGAGCCGGCCGCTTCGCCATCGAGCGCCTGCCCTTCCACCTGGCGGGCGTGCCGACCTACCTGGTCGTGGGCGAGCTGGCGCGCTGCCGGGTGCTCGCGGGGGCGCTGCCGCGGCCGGACTTCCCCGATCCGCTCCGGCGCACGGCGCACCACGAGTGGCACAGCGCCGCGTTGCTGTCGGTGGGGTTCGCCGAGGCCGCGTTCGCGGCCCAGGGCGATCCCCTCGGGTGCGCCGGCAACCTGGCCCGGGCGGTGATGGAGGAGGCCCATGCCCGGCTGGCGGCCCGGGGCGAGTGGGCCCTGAACGAGAAGCGGATCGTCGCCCAGGCCGGGCTGGCCCACCTGCGCTGGCGCTTCGCCACCCTCGGCGCCGGCCCCGACGAGCTGGGAGCCGCCTGCGCCGAGGTGCGGGCCGCCCTGCTCGACGAGCGCTGAGGCCCGGCTCAGGGGCGTCCGGCGTGCGGGACGGCGGCCCGGGCGGTCTCCACCCTCCCCGTCCGGGCCCTGGCGGCCTCGGCGGCGACGGAGGTGGCCGCGGTGAGCGCGAACAGCGTGGTGCCGTCGTCGCCTCCCAGCATGCAGGCGTAGCAGGGCTGGCTCACCTCGACCCGCTCGGACACCTCGCCGCCCTCGTGCACACGGGCGCACTCGGCCCCGAGCGCGTTGGCCACCCACACCGCGCCCTCGGCGTCGAGGCAGATGCCGTCGGGCGCGATGCCCGGGATGTCGGCCCACACCCGGCGGTCGGAGAGGGAGCCGTCGGCCGCGATGTCGAAGGCGGTCAGCCGCATGGCGATCGTCTCGGCCACGATCAGGGTGGCGCCGTCGGGGGTGATCACCGAGCCGTTGGGGAACTTCATCCCCTCGGCGGCGACGTGGACCGTGCCGTCGGGCTCGACGCGGGCGAGGGCTGCGGTGGGCGGTCCGGGGTCGGCGAGCAGCCCGGGGATGCCGTGCTCGGCCATGAAGGCGTCGAGGTCGAACCCGAAGTTGCCGACGTAGGCCCGCCCGCCGGCGTCGACCACCATGTCGTTGGCGTGGAAGGTGGCGATCGACGACAGGTCGGCGTGCTCCGCCAGGCCGCCGGGGTCGAGCCGGAGCAGCCGCCGATCGAGCATCGACACCAGCAGCAGCCGACCGTCGGGGAGCCACCCGAGGCCTGACGGCTGGCCCGGCGTCTCGACCACGGTCTCGACGGTGCCGGTGGCATCCACGGTCTTGACGGCCCGGTCGTAGAAGTCGCTGAACCACAGGCGGCCGTCGTGCCACCGCGGCCCCTCGCCGAAGTACAGGCCCTCAGCCAGCACGCTGCTCGCCATCTCGTCCCCCCTCGTCGCAGCCCGCGCCCGGCCGGCCCGTGGCCGAGGCGACGCTACTGCGCGCCGGCGTCGGGTGGACGGGCCGCGATCAGCCCCCGAAGGCCCGCTCGAGGGCGTAGGCCTCGCCGAGGGCCCGTTGCAGCGAGGCGAGCACGGGTGGCCTGGGCCGGCCCGACTCGTCGACGTCGTCGCCGGTGGCGTACACGACCGTCGGCACGGTCCAGCCGTCGAGGGAGGCCAGCATCGCCCGCAGCCCGGTGTCGAGGCTGAGGAAGTGGTCGCGCGTGGCCCCCGCGGCGGCCAGCACGCACGCCGTGCCGGCCAGCGCCGACGGGGGCAGCTGGTCGAACAGCACCTTCAGCAGCCCGCCGTAGGTGGCCTGGTTCACCGGCGTCGCCACGACGAGGATCGTGGCCCCGCAGATCGCGGTGAGGGCCCCCTCCACGTCGTCGGCGGTGCGGCGCAGCAGCAGCGCCTCGGCGTCGAGCTCGCCCACGTTCAGCACGTGCCCCTCGCGCGCGAGCTCGACCGCAGCCTGCGCGAGGGCGTGCGTCGTGGAGCTGGAGGACGGGCTGGCGTTGACCGCGATGAGGCTCACCCGGCCACGGTAGGGGACGGCCAACCCACGGAGCGGCGGAGCAGCGGGGCCCGGGCGGTGGGGCGGTGGGCTGGGCGGGCTACCGGATCACGGCCTGGGCCTCGACCACCGGGTAGGGGACGGTGGTGCTCACCTCGACGGTGCCCAGGTCGGCGGTGGCCGAGCCGGCGGGGCCGGTGAAGGTGTACGTGCCCTCCCACACGACGGTGACCGCGACCAGCAGGTCACCCCGGCCGAGGTACACGTGGGTGGCGGCCGGGGCCTCGGGGGTGCCCGGATCGGTGGCCTCCAGCAGCGTGCCGTCACCGAGGTCCCAGCGGTACCGCGCGGCTCGGGCCGTGGCCGTGACGGCGTACCCGCCGAGGGCCACGTCGACCGCCACCTCGCGCGGGCCGGCCACCCACAGGCGGGTCTCCAGGCCGACGAGGCCACGCACCCCCGGGTCGAGGCGGACCGTCGGTGTGGGCAGGGCCACGGCGTCGCGGACGGCGGCTGCGCTGGGCGGGGCCGGTGGGGTCGCCCCGACGGCGGGCGCGGCCGGCCCAGTCGTCCCGGCCGGGGACCCGCCGGCCGCCGGGCACCACGTCGTCACCAGCACCTCGGTGCCGTCGGGACGTGTGCCGTACACGAAGGCGCGGCTGGCGTCCGGGCAGCTCCGGAAGGCGGGGCCCTCGCGGTACTCGGTCCGGAGCGAGACGTAGGGGCTGGCGATCCCGTCCGTGCGGCCGCCAACCCCCGGTCGGCCACCCCCGGTGGTGGGCCCGCGGGCCTGCGATCCGCCTCCCGGTCGGCCCGGTCGGGCGACGCTCACCCCCGCGGTGAGCCTGTCGCGGCCGAGGTCGCCGTCACCCTCGCCGTCGGCGGCCGCCGGGGCCGGACCCAACGCGCCGGCCAGGGCGAGCGCGGCCAGCAGCAGTGCGCCACCCGCACGCCGCCACCTCCCGGCGCCGGTCACGACTCGCCGCCGGCCCAGCCGGCCGGGGGCACCCAGCCGTCGGCCGTCTCCACGAACCCGAGCTCGGGCAGCGGGTTGCGGTGGTCGTTCCACTCCAGCAGGCGCCAGCCGTCGCCCCGATCCTGCACGGTCCAGAACGACGAGGTGGGGGGCCAGCCCGGTCCCTCCTCGACCACCCGGCCGGTGGCGTCGACGATCACCTGCGGGCCGTGCGAGTGGACGACGCGGAGCACGGCGAAGGCCTCCTCCCGGTAGAGGAACTCGAAGTCGGTCACCTGCACGCCCTCGTCGGCGTAGCGGCGTCCGGCGTCGGCCAGCGCGGCGATGGCCCGGCGGTCCCTCTCGAGGCTGGGGCTTGCGGGATCCCACACGTGCGGCAGCAGGCCGACGTCACCCGTGACGAAGGCCCGGTGGCGGGTGCCCATGAGGTCGAGCACGGCCTTCACCACGAGCACTTGGGCCTCGGTCTCCTCGTCGACGGGCCGGGCCCACCGCCAGGTGGGATCGCCCCCGGGCGCCGGCGGGATCGTCAGGGTGGCCGGCGGCGCGGCCGGTGCGGCCGCCGGGCGCGCCGTACCCTCGCGATCGGGTGCGGGCCGTCCGCACCCGGCGGTGGCAGCCAGGACCGCCACGACGACGAGCCGCCGGGCGGTCGTTCCCCATCCCCTCATCGCCCATCCCCTCATCGCCCATCCCTCCATCATGGGAGAACATGAAATCACATGACAGTGATTGAAGGAAACCGACCGGTGCTGTCGTTTCTCGGCGGCGCGGGCACCGTGACCGGGAGCCGCTTCCTGGTCGAGGCCCCCGGGGCGCGGGTGCTCGTCGACTGCGGGCTCTTCCAGGGCCTGAAGGAGCTGCGGCTCCGCAACTGGGATCCCTTCCCGGTCGACCCGGCGTCGATCGATGCCGTGGTGCTCACCCACGCCCACGTGGACCACACCGGGTACCTCCCGGCCCTGGGCCGCGACGGGTTTCGTGGCCGGGCGGTCTGCACCGAGGGCACCGCCGACCTGACCGCCGTGGTGCTCCCCGACAGCGGGCACCTGCAGGAGGAGGAGGCCGCCTACGCCAACCGCAAGGGCTTCTCCAAGCACCGCCCGGCCCGGCCCCTCTACACCGAGGACGACGCCCGGCGCGTGCTGCCGCACCTCCACCCGGTGCCCTTCGGGAACGAGGTCGAGGTGGCGCCGGGCGTGACCGCGACGTTCCGGCCGGCGGGCCACATCCTCGGGTCGGCCACGGTCGCGTTGCGCCTCCGGGGCCGGGCCGCGGGTGGTCGGACCGAGCGCACCGTGCTGTTCAGCGGCGACCTGGGCCGGCCCTCGCACCCGCTGCTGCTGCCGCCGGAGCTGCCCGCCGAGGCCGACGTGGTGGTGGTGGAGAGCACCTACGGCGACCGCCGCCACGACGATGCCGGCACCGTCGAGCGGTTCGGCCAGGTGATCGCCCGCACCATCGCCCGGGGGGGCACGGTCGTGATCCCCGCCTTCGCGGTCGACCGCACCGAGGTGGTCCTCTTCCACCTCCGCACCCTCATGGCCGCGGGCGCGGTGCCGGAGGTGCCGGTGTACGTCGACAGCCCGCTGGCCCTCGCCGCGCTGCGGGCGTACCGGGCGGCGCTGCGCGACCGCAGCCCGGAGTTCCGCCCCGGCGTGCTCGACGGCGACGACCCCTTCGACACGGGCGACCTGGTCGAGATCCGCAGCGTCGAGGAGAGCAAGGAGCTGGCCTCGAGCCGCTACCCGTCGGTGATCGTGTCCGCGTCCGGGCATGGCCACGGGCGGACGGGTCGTGCACCACCTCGCCCGCTGCCTCCCCGACAGCCGCAACACCGTGATCCTGGTCGGCTTCCAGGCCGAGGGCACCCGGGGCCGCTACCTGGCCGACGGGAACCGTCAGATCAAGATGCTCGGCCGCTACGTGCGGGTGCGCGCCGAGGTCGTCGACCTGCCGGCGCTCTCGGTGCACGCCGACCGCGACGAGCTGGTGGCCTGGCTCGCCCGGGCGCCCCGCCCGCCCGACGCGGTGTTCGTGGTGCACGGCGAGCCGGACGCCTCGAGGGGCCTGCGTGACACCATCGACACCCAGCTCGACTGGACGGCGGTGGTGCCCCGGCTCGGCGAGCGCGTGCGCGTCGACTGAGCAGGGGCCGACCTGGTGCCATCGCTGCCGGCCGTGCGGCAGGTGTCCGGCGCGGCGGTGCCGCCCTCGGGCGGCCCGCCCCGGCCGCGGGTGCCACCGCCAGTACCCTCCAGAGGGTGACCGAGCCCGCACCCCGCGTCCGCTTCGCGCCCTCGCCCACCGGCTACCTGCACGTGGGCGGTGCCCGCTCGGCCCTGTTCAACTGGCTGTTCGCCCGGCGAACCGGCGGCACGTTCCTGCTGCGCATCGAGGACACCGACGTCGAGCGCTCGCAGGCCGAGCTCACCGAGGGCATCCTGCGCTCCCTCGAGTGGCTCGGGATCGACTGGGACGAGGGCCCGTACTTCCAGTCGGAGCGGTTCGACCGGTACCGCGATGCGGCGGCCCGGCTGCTGGCCGACGGCCGGGCCTACCTGGTCGACGCCGACGACCGCCCCGTCCCCGGCGGCGCCCTCGCCGACGGCCTGGCGGTGCGGTTCCGCACCCCGGACACGGGCACGACCGAGTTCGAGGACCTGATCCGGGGTCACGTCCGCTTCGAGAACGCCGACCTCGAGGACTTCGTGATCTGGCGGTCGAACGGCACCCCCATGTTCCTGCTGGCCAACGCCGTCGACGACGCCGACATGCGGATCACCCACGCGGTGCGCGGCGAGGACCTGCTCAGCTCGGCCCCGAAGGTGCTGCTGCTCATGGACGCGCTCGGCCACCAGGACCGGCCGGCCTACGCGCACCTGCCCCTGCTGGTGAACGCCCAGCGCCAGAAGCTGTCGAAGCGACGCGACGACGTGGCCGTCGAGGACTACCGCGCCCGCGGGTACCTGCCCGAGGCCCTGCGGAACTACCTGGCCCTGCTGGGCTGGGGGCCGGCCGACGGGGTCGAGATCCGGCCCATCGAGGAGATCGTCGAGCGCTTCCGGTTGGAGGACGTCACCAAGAGCGCCGCGTTCTTCGACCACAAGAAGCTCGATCACGTCGACGCCGAGTACATCCGGGCGCTCCCGGTGGCCGAGTTCGTCGAGCGCTGCCAGCCGTGGCTCGCCCCCGGTCGGGCGCCGTGGCCCCCCGAGGCGTTCGATCCCGACGCCTTCGCGGTGCTGGCGCCCCTGGTGCAGGAGCGGGTCCGGACCCTCGGCGAGGTGCCCGACTGGGTGGGGTTCGTGTTCGCCGACGAGCCGCCCGTCGACGAGGCCGCCTGGGACAAGGCCATCACCCGCAACAGCCAGGCCGCCTCCATCCTCGACGACGCGATGGCGGCCTTCGAGGGGTGCGAGTGGACCGCGCCCGCGCTCCACCAGGCGCTGCTCGGCGTGGCCGATGCCCACGGGCTGAAGCTCGGCAAGGCCCAGGCGCCCGTTCGGGTGGCCGTGACGGGCCGGTCGGTCGGCCCGCCGCTGTTCGAATCGCTCGCCGTCCTGGGTCGTGAGCGCACGCTGGCCCGGCTGCGCGCCGCCCGCTCGCGCCGGTGACGCCCCGGCGCCTCCTCCGGTGGGCCCTCCGGGCCGCCGTCGCGGTGCTGGCGCTCGGCATCGTGTACCTGGCCGTCACCTTCGTGCAGGTGTGGTGGGTCGGCCGCCACGACGGCAAGCGACCGGCCGACGCCATCGTCGTGCTGGGCGCGGCCCAGTACGACGGGCGGCCGTCGCTCGTGCTCCAGGCCCGGCTCGACCATGCCCTCGAGCTGCGGCGGGACGGCTACGCCGACGTGATCGTGGTCACCGGCGGCAACCAGCCCGGCGACCGCTTCACCGAGGCGACGGCCAGCGCCAACTACCTGCTGGCACGCGGTGTGCCCGATGACCAGATCCTGCGCGAGGTGTCGGGTGGCAACAGCTGGGAGTCGCTGGCCGCGACCGCCGTGTTCCTCGACGACCGGGGTATCGACCGGGTGATCCTCGTGTCCGACCCGTACCACTCGATGCGCATCGAGGGCATCGCGTCCGAGCTGGGGCTCGACGCGAGCGTGTCGCCCACCCGCACCAGCCCCACGAGGGGGTGGTCCGAGCTCCGGGCGATGGTCCGCGAGACGGCAGCGGTGGGCGTCGGGCGGCTCATCGGCTACCGCCGGCTGCTGCGCCTCGAGGAGGTGGCCGGCGGTGGCGTCGGGCCGCTGCTCGGGGTGGTGGGTGCGCTGGGCCGGGTCGCTGCGCCCGCTGGCTGGCTGGTACGGTGAAGGGCCCTTTCGGGGGTGGTGTAATCGGCAACACGGCAGGTTCTGGCCCTGTTATTGGGGGTTCGAGTCCTCCCCCCCGAGCTCGCCGGGTGATGCGCCCGGTCACGCGACGCAACCGGCCCCGTCCCGTGCAGGACGGGGCCGGCGTCGCGAACCCCCGGTGGCGCTAGTAGCCCCAGTAGGTGGCCACGCAGCCCCCGGCCAGGTAGTCGCCGATGTAGCCGCACGTGGCCCCGAAGGTCTCGTACTCGGAGTCGACCGGGCTCTCGTAGTACAGCTGGTCGCAGGCCTCCATGTCACCGCCGGAGCAGGCGTCCCAGAGGCCGTCGAGGTAGGCGTCGTCGCCGTAGGTGTAGGCCCCGCCCCCGCCGCTGGAGCCGCTGGCGCAGCCGCCCGCCATCCAGGACCCCGAGGCGGTCAACCCGCACATCGCGCCGTACGTCTCGTACTCGGAGCCGCTCGGGCTGTCGTAGTACAGCTGGTCGCAGGCCCCCATGTCACCTCCGGAGCAGGCGTCCCAGAGGCTGTCGAGGTACGCGTCGTCACCGTAGGTGTAGGGCGACCACACGGTCGGCGGGCTCGAGTACCAGCTGACGCAGCCCCCGGCCATCCAGTCGAGGGTGTAGCCGCACGTCGACCCGTAGGTCTCGTACTCGGAGTCGACCGGGCTCTCCCAGTAGAGCTGGTCGCAGGCCGCCCAGTCGCCGCTGTAGCAGTGGTCCCACAGGTGGTCGAGGTACCAGTCGTCGCCGTAGGTGTACGGCGTGTACGTCCAGGTGGGTGGCACGGTGGTCCTCGGCGGCGCCGTGGCGCCGGGTCCGTGCGTGGTGTTCGGGCGGGGCTGGGTGGTGGTGGGCGCCGTGGTCGTGGTGGTGCTGCTCGTGGTGGTGCTGGTCGTGGTGGTCGGCCGTGTGGTGCTCGTCGTCTGCACGGAGGTGGACGAGCTGGCGCCCCAGTCCTCGCCGGCGTCGTTCTTCTTGCCCCCCGAGAACACCAGCACCGCGCCGAGCACCAGCACGGCGGCGGCCACGACCCCGATGGCGACGAACCACGGTGTGCGGGACGCCTTGCCCCCCGGTGGGGTGGGCGGCGCGACGTACGGGGTGCTGGGCGGCTGGCCCGGCGGCCCCTTCACGAACGAGCCGGGCGTGAAGGGCGGCATCGGGGTCGTGGGCGGGGGTCCGGCGGGGCCGGGCGGCGGGGCCGGCGGCAACCAGCCGGTCCTGGGGTCCGGGCCGGGGCCAGACGGGGGAAGGGGAGCGTCGCTCATGGCGTACTCCTTTCCCGATCCGGTTGGCCGGGTCGGCGAGCAAGGGCGAGATAGGCGCCCTTCCGTCCCCATTGGACACCGACCAGGCGTCGGCATGGAAGGGTCTGAGGTCCCAACGGCCGCCCCGAGCGCCCCCCCGAGGTCGGCCCCCGCCGTTCTGCGTCCGAGATGGCCCGGAACCCGGATCATCCCGGACGCGGAACCGCCCGGCGGCCCGGCCTTGGTAAGGTCTTCTGCCGCTCGGCCCCATCGTCTAGTGGCCTAGGACACCACCCTCTCAAGGTGGAGACACGGGTTCGAATCCCGTTGGGGCTGCAAGGAAATCCGGGGGTGCGTGGTGCCATTGGTGCCATCGCCACACCCACTGCGTATCTTCGGGGGGATGCGAGGCACCCTCTGGCAGCGCTCCCCGGGGGTCTGGCGGCTCCAGGCCGACGCCGGGCCCGACCCCACTACGGGAACCTGAGCCAGTGCTCGGGCAGCCTGCCCCGGAACGCCGCTTTGGTGGCCACGGCCGACGACAGGGCGCTGCGGAGAGCGGCACTCACGGTGGTGGCCGTCGATGGGCAGTCGGTCGCCACGAGCGGGCCGATTCTGCTGGCCGCCGATACTCGGCCGACACGCTGGGGTGGCTGGGCTACCCGCTGCGCTCCTGGGCGTGGTGCCCGTCAGGATTGGTGTCCCGGATGGCGCGTCGGCTGGCGCAAACCCCTTCCCGAGGCTTGACTGCCAGGATTCCCATCGTCACACTCCCGTGCATGAGTGACTCGAGCAGCGGTGGCGTTGATCCGCACGGCGACACGGTACCCGCCCCGCCTGAAACGACGTCGTCGGAAAGCTCCGCTGGTGGCGTCGATCCCGGGACTGCCGACACCGTCCTACCGCCGCCACCGGCCGTGCCGGACATGAGCGCCCTCATCGGAGCCGCAGTGCTCGCTGGCGTTGCCGTTGGCGTTGTCGCTGCGGCGTCGGCCCCAGCGGTTGCCGGCGCAGCCGCGGCCGCTGGCGCAGCCGCTTACGTCATTGCCGCGGGGACTGAACCGCCGAAGATGCTGGCCGAGGAAGAACCTGATCGACCCGGTCAGGAGGCCGATGGAGCTGGATAGGCACGCAGCTGACGGTCAACGATGACGCTCGCCGCACACATCTTGTCGTCCTGTTCCGCCAATTGAGGCTCTCTCCTGACGTCGGCCGGCGCCGTTCTGTCGGCGCGTTCGGGGGCGACCGACCCCCGCCAGCGACGTCCGGACGGTCACGATGTGACACCGGCGGCGCGTCCGAATCACGACCTGTCGTCCCCTGGTAGGACTACGGGACCTTGACCCGTTCCACTACCCGGTGGTCATGCTCGATCTCGAACACGAACGTCTGACCAGGCCCAGGGGTCATGCTGCCCACGATCCGCCCTGGGAAGTCCCGCGCCTGACGCTCGGTCAGGAAGTGGCGCCGTCCCGGCCGGGCCCCGGTCATGGGCCCCGGGTAGGTCACGGCCCATCGCCGCGGCAGTCGATGCCGTCTCAGCCTCATGCTGCCGCCCTGTCCTCTGCCATGCCCCTGGCCATGGTTGGAGTCCCGCGGAGTGGTGTAGCTGGGGGTGAGCCTGGCTTGGTCGCTGTCGCTGGTCGTTGATCTTGTCAGGCGGTGATGGCCAGGGGCACCTCCTCGGCGGGCGCGGCTGGGGGCTGGTGGAGCTGGGCCATGGATTCCTCGGAGAGCGTAGCGGCGTTCGGCCACGGCCCATTCGTCATGGGTCTCGACGACGACGGCGGTGACCAGGCGCAGGGCGGCCGCGTCGTTGGGGAAGATCCCCACGACGTTGGTGCGCCGCTTGATCTCGCCGTTGAGCCGCTCGAGCGGGTTGGTCGACCACAGCTTGCGCCAATGGGCCAGCGGGAAGTGCGTGAACGCCAGGAGGTCTTCGGCGGCATCGGCGAGCATGCCGGCCACGTCGGGGAACTGCGGGGTGAGGGTGGCGACGATCTCGGTCAGCTGCGAGCGGACGTGGGCCGGGTCGGGTTGAGCGAAGATCGTGCGGATGGCCGCGGCGACCATGTCGGCGGACGTCTTGGGGACCTTGGCCAGCACGTTGCGCATGAAGTGGACCCGGCAGACTCCCAATGTCAACTCCGGGCGTGTTGAGGCGCGCCGAAGCAGCGGCAGAGCGCGCCGCCGGTGGCGGGGTGAGGCTTGATTTCTTAGACGGTGGCGGTGATGTGGCGGCTGGCGTCGTAGGGGGTGCTGTCCTGCCAGCATCGCCACAGGACTCGGCACCAGCGGGCGGCGAGGCCGCGCAGGGCGCGGTGGTGTTGTTGGCCGCGGGCCTTGGCCTGGTCGTAGCCGGCTCGGGCCCAGGGGCTGAGCCGGATGGAGTTGTAGGCCCACCAGCCGAACGCTTCTCGGAGCGTGTCGTTGGCGGCGTAGCGGAATCGGACGCGGGTCATGCGTCCCGAGGACCGGGTGACCGGCGCGAGGCCGGCTTCGGCGGCGAGGACGGCGGCGGTCGGGTAGCGGTCGCGGTCCTCGCCGATCTCGGCGAGCAGCGCGGCGGCGGTGAGGTCGGCGACGCCGGGGAAGCTGAGGAACAGCTCGTGGTCGGGGTGTCGGTGGAGGGCGTCGCTGATGGCGCGCTCGAACTCCCTGAGCTGACTGTTGAGCAGCTCGAGCTGGTCGACCTGGGCGAGCGCGGTGCGGCGTTTGGCTGCGGTGGTCCCGTCTGATGCGGCGGGGTTGTGCAGTCGGAGCCGGTCGACGAGCAGCGACGCCGGTTGGCGACCGCGGTAGCTGTGGCGCTCGAGGAACTGGCTCATGCGCCCTTTGGCGATGTGCGCTGCCAGTTGCGGGGTTGGGTAGTCCCCGGACGAAGTCGAGGGTGATCTGGCGGTCGACGGTGCTGAACAGCCGCACCGGCGCGGGGTGGTAGGCGTGGGAGGAGGTCGTCCGCCTGGCGCTGCGCCTCGCGTCGTCGGTTCGAGTGTGCGCCCTGCCACCCCAGCCGTACAGCCCTGGCTCTCCGTCGGGGCACTGCCCGACGGCGGTGGGGCCGGGGCGTGGTGCCATGTGGTGCCATCGAGGCGTTGCGGCGCGGAATCGCCGGGTCGGCGCCTCCGCCCCTGCCGCGTCCTGATTACACCTGACCTGCGATGACGTGTCCGCCGGGGCCCTGTCGAGGTGGAGACACGGGTTCGAATCCCGTTGGCGCTGCCACGACCGGCCAGCCTCGACGCAGGTCGTGTCGGCTACGGGCAGATGGTCCCGGTCTGTACCGCAAGGGACACGGCGTTGGGTCCGCCGAGGATGGTGAAGCGGCTGGCGCCGGCGTTGAGGAGGGCGGCGGCCACGTAGGGCGGGATGCAGGCGGTGCGGGTGAGCACCATGACGTTCTGGTTGGTGGTGATGCCGGCTGCTTGGGCCTGTCCGGTGAACAGGGCGCCGGCGAGGCCGTCGGGCCAGTTCTCGCCGGTGGTGATGACGGGGTCGAAGGGGGGTCCGAGGGGTGCGAGCAGCCAGACGTTGACCGAGCGTTCGTAGACGTCGGCGCCGGGCACGCGCAGCACCGCGTAGGTCACCCCGGGGGCGGGGTTGGCCAGGGCGGCCTCGACGGCGGGTGAGACGTCGGCCGGGCCACCCATGATCAGCATGTTCACGAAGCCATTGCTGGACAGGGTCGTCAGCGCCTCGACGACCGATGCCGGCAGCGGCCCGTTGGGCGGGACGAGCAGCACCGGCGCGTCGTAGACGCCGCCGGCGGCCCCGGCGATCATGGCGTCGGCGAAGTCGGTGCCGCTGGCCACCAGCACGGTGGCCAGCGGGCCCGGCGGCGGCGGGCTCGTGTACATGATCTGGGCCGCGGTGGCGTAGCGGTCGGCACCGGCGATGCGGGTCACGGTCACCCCAGGCTGTCGGAGCTGGGCGAGCACGGCGTCGCTCACCGCCGCGGTGCCGCCGAGCACGCCGATCTGGTCCGGTGAGAGGCGGGTGAGCTCGTTGCGGGTGGCGGGCGGGATGGAGTCGCGCCGCACGAGCAGCACCGGCACCCGCAGGGCGCCGCTGATGCTCCCGGCCACGATGGCGTCGGGGTAGTTCTCGCCCGAGGCGACGAACACGAGGCGATCTGGGGACGGCACCGCTGGGAACTGGCGGGAGATGAGGGCGGCGGTGTCGTAGCGGTCGGCCCCGGCGAGGCGCACGATGGGCTGGGCCGAGGCCGGTTCGGGCACCGCGACCACGGCGATCACGAGCCCCAGCGCGCAGAGCAGGGGAAGAAGAAGACGTCGATGGTGGTCCCGGTGAGGCATGGTGCACCCCTTTCCCCGACGGGTCGTCGGTTCGAGTGTGCGCCTTGTCACCCCAGCCGTACAGCCCGCCGTCGGGGCATCGCCCGACCGCGGTGGGGCCGGGGCGTGGTGCCATGTGGTGCCATCGAGGCGTTGCGAGGGGCTCAGCGGCTCTGGTCGAAGAAGTCCCACATGAGGTCGGTGGCGTCGATCTCGACGTTGGTGAGCAGGAGGTTGTCGACGAAGGTCTGACAGGTGACGCCGAGGGCGGTGACGAAGTCGACGGGGGGTTCGCCGGGCGGGCAGGCGAACTCGACGACCTGGTCGGGGGTGGCGGGGAGCGGGTGTCCGGGCCAGGCGTGGCCGTGGTCTTGGAGGGTGTAGAGGATGGTGGCGGCCTGGCAGTCGTCCCAGGTGAGGCGTTCCACGGTGGGGGTGAGCGTCTCGCTGGCCGGTTCGTCGGTGCAGCCATTGCGGGTCGCTTGCGCGGCGTACACGTCGAGGGCGGGGAGCACGGTGGGTTGGGGTGGCTGGGCGCCGTCGTAGGGGGCGGCGATGTCGGCGAGTCCGTGGAAGCCGATGGTGGGGGTGGCCGGGCCGGTCTCGCACACGGCGGAGGTGAACCAGCCCTCGACGGGAGCGACGGCGGCGATGCGGCCGGGCAGGGCGCAGGGCAGGGCCAGCACGAGGTGTCCGCCGTTGGAGATCCCGGTGGCGTAGACCCGGGACGGGTCGATGCACACCTGGCTGCCGAGCTCGTCGAGGAGCGCGGCGACGAATGCCGGTTCGTCGACTGCCCGTCCGGCGACGTCCCAGCCGGGGACGTCGGTGACCTGTTCGGCCAGGTCGACCAGGAGTCCTTCGGGGTACACGACCACGAAGCCTTCTGCGTCGGCTTTGGCGGTCAAGCCGTCCGTGGCCTGTTGGACGGCGGCGCTGGACTCGGCGCTGTGGAAGGACAACACCACTGGGAGGGGGTCGGTGCCGGTCGCGGTTGCGGGCAGGTGCACGAGAGCCGTTCGAGGCGCGCCGTTCACGGTGACGTCGATCCGCTCGACCGACGGCTGCGCCGCAGCGTCGGCACAGGCCGCACTCGCCTCTGCCGGTGCCGCCGTGGTCGTCGTCGTCGTCGGTGTCGTCGGTGTCGTCGGTGTCGTCGGTGTCGTCTCCTCGTCGTCTCCCCCGCAGCCCGCGGCCACCACGGCGATCGCGAGTCCCAGCGCGCAGAGGAGGGGGAGAACACGTCGATGGTGGTCCCGGTGAGGCATGGCGCAGCCCTTTCCCCGACGGGTCGTCGGTTCGAGTGTGCGCCCTGCCACCGCGGCGGCACAACCCACGGCGCGCCACCTCTGGGCGCGTCGCCGACCACCTCTGTGGGGGCGGTGCTCCCGGGGGGCTCACCCGGCTCGGTGGACGTCCCGAGGGTGCCGCCCGCGCCCGACGGCCTGTGCGGTACGGTCCGGCAGGGGGGCCGTTCGGCCCTGGGCGACGGGCCGGGCCGGCTGCGAGGATCGGGGACAGAGCAGCGACGCCAGGAGGATCGGCGATGCAACCGCACACCCTGCATGCGATCGAAGAGGTCCTGAGCAAGATGGAGCGTCCCGACCTCGAGGAGCTGGCCTTCGAGTACGCCAAGAGCCACGCGTCGGTCTGCGCCGTCGCGTGCGCCGGTGAGGCGGAGGTCCATGCCGACGACGGCTCCATGGCCGACAGCATCGGTGCCATGAGCACCGAGCAGATCGCCACGATGCTGGCCCCTGCGGCCTGGATCGCCGTCACCGCCTACGAGCTGATGTCAGGGGCATGATCGGGTGCGACCGCCGGTGACGCCGAGCCGGTGAGCCACCCGGCGCACGTGTGCTCGCCGTTCCCGGTTCTCGATCGCGCCGGTGACGCGTTCGACGTCGAGCGCGCGCGGAAGAAGGCCGCCGGCGGTCGCCGATCGCGGCGGCGACGTCCCACGGGGCAGGTACGCGATCGAGACGGGTGAGGGGAACCGCCGCCGCTGGTGAGCCGCGCGGCCGACGGCGACCCGGCCCGTGCTGCGAGCGCGGCGTGGAGCGTCGCCGTGACGAGCGCCGGCCCCAGGTGCGTAGGCTGTCGGCCCGCTGCCCCATCGGGGGGTGGGAGGGGGACGGTCGATGAAGCTCTCGATGGCGCTCAACTACTCGGGCGATCCGCGCCAGGTCGCGGCCGACGCCGGTCAGCTCGAGCGGGCCGGCGTCGACATGCTCTGGGTCGCCGAGCTCTACAGCTTCGACGCCGTGAGCATCCTCGGCTACCTCGCCGCCCACACCGAGCGGGCCGAGCTGGCCTCGGGCATCTTCCCCCTGTACTCGCGCACCCCCACGCTCACCGCCATGACCGCCGCCGGGCTCGACGCCGTGTCGGGGGGGCGGTTCGTGCTCGGTCTCGGGGCGTCGGGCCCGCAGGTGATCGAGGGCTGGCACGGCGTGCCCTACACCAAGCCCCTCACCCGCACCCGCGAGATCATCGACATCTGCCGCAAGGTGTGGCGCCGCGAGCGGGTGGAGTACGACGGCGAGGTCTACCAGCTCCCCCTCCCGCCCGGTCAGGGCACGGGTCTGGGCAAGCCGCTGAAGCTCATCAACCACCCGGTCCGCAGCGACATCCCGGTCTACGTGGCCAGCCTGGG
Organism: Acidimicrobiales bacterium; assembly: GCA_016716005.1. Lineage (NCBI taxonomy): Bacteria > Bacillati > Actinomycetota > Acidimicrobiia > Acidimicrobiales > Acidimicrobiales bacterium. Next base: position 1,270,245 of record JADJXE010000001.1, on the reverse strand, counting down.
GCGCAAGAACGTGGAGCTCACCGCCGAGATCGCCAACGGCTGGCTGCCCGTGTTCTTCCACCCCGACAAGGCCCACGACGTGTGGGGAGCCGACCTCGAGGCCGGTCTGGCCAAGCGCGACGCGAGCCTCGGCCCGCTCGAGGTGGTGGCCGGCGGCATGGTGTCGATCTGCGACGAGCACACCGCCCAGCAGCTGCGCGACGTGGCCCGGCCGATGACCGCCCTCTACGTGGGGGGCATGGGTGCCAAGGGCAAGAACTTCTACAACGACGTCTTCCGGCGCTACGGCTACGAGGAGCAGGCCGAGAAGATCCAGGACCTGTACCTCTCGGGTCAGAAGCAGGAGGCCGAGGCGCTGGTGCCCGCCGAGTTCCTGGCGGCCACGGCCATGGTGGGCGACGAGGGCTACGTCCGCGAGCGCATCGAGGCCTACCGCGCCGCGGGCGTGACGCGGCTCAGCATCACGCCCATCGGCGAGGACCGGGAGGCACTGGTGGAGAAGATCAAGGCCTGGGCCAGCTGACGGCCGGGCACCCGGCCGGCGGCCGGCGGGTCAGCCGGCCGGGTCGAACACCAGCACCGCGTCGCCGGCGGCGTTGGTGAGGGTGAGCGTGTCGTCGGCGACCTCGTAGCCCACCGCCTCGCCCAGGGCGGCGTTGAAGGCGTCCTCGACGGCCATCTGGTCGGGCGGGCAGGCCATGCGGGTGGTGGCCGCCGCGGTCAGCTCGAGCGACCCGTCGACGGCGGTGTAGCCGGCGCTGTAGGTGTTGCAGCCGTTGCTGCCGCTCATGGTGCCGTCGGCGAACGACGCCGTGGGCACCGAGGTGTCGGGCACCGCCACGTCGAGCGCGTCGGCGGCGAGCACCCACTCGGTGTCGGCGAGGGGGTCGCCGGCGTTCCCGGTCGCGTCGTCGTCGTCGCCCCCGCAGGCGACGAGGGCCACGACAGCGACCACCAGACCGGCGAGGAGCACGAAGCGGTGACGGCGCATGCCCGCAGCGTAGGTCGCGGCGGTGCGCGGTCGTGGGCGCCCGTCAGAGGCTGGTCACGTGCCGCGCCCGGCCGGCGGTGTCGGGTACCGGGGGCCAGCGGCCGATGCCGCCGTCCTGCAGGAGCATGCCCGTCATGGTCCGGTCGGTGTGCTGCGAGCGCCACAGCAGCATCTCCTGCGCCAGCGGCAGGACCACCACCGGCTCGCGCACCTCGGTGCGCCAGGTGGGGTCGGTGGCCAGGTCGAAGCACCGCCACGAGCCGTCGCCGAACTGGACGTAGGCGGCGTCCGCGGTGCGCAGCACGGCGAGGTGCTGGCGCTCGAGCAGGCGGTCCCACGGCCATGGGTGCGGGTCCCGCGGGAGCAGGACGTCGCGCCAGTCGAACTCCCAGTGCGCGGCGGTGCGCCACCACGGCGGCTCGACCCCCTGCAGGAAGGGCGTGAGCGGCAGCCCGTCGCACTGGGCGGGCACCTCGATCCCCATCGCCTCGCAGATCGTGGGGAAGACGTCGACGTTCTCGGTGAAGGCCTCGACCGTGCGCCCGAACGTGGCCGGGTGGCGGGGGTCGCGCACGATGCCGGGGACGTGGTAGCTGGGCTCGAAGAAGCCCAGCTTGCCGGTGAGGCCCTGGTCGCCCAGCTGCTCGCCGTGGTCGGACGTGACGACGATGACCGTGTCGTCCCAGTGGCGGAGCGCCCGCAGCGCCTCCCACACCCGCCCCAGCTGGTGGTCGACCTCGCTCACCATGCCGTAGTACTGGGAGCGGAGCTGCCGCAGCGCCCGCTCGTCGCGAGGGGCGGCCACCCGGTGGTCGCGCAGCACGGCCTCGTGGAACGGGTGGCGCTCGTCGGCCGGCGGCACGGGGAGCGGCACCTCGTCGGGGTTGTAGGCCCGCGCCCACCGCCCGGCCGCGGCGTACGGCGGGTGCGGGCGCAGGTAGCTGGCGTGGGCGAACCAGGGACCCTCCTGGTGCTCGAGCCACGCCAGGAGGTGGTCGGTGAGGAAGGCCGACACGCTGTGCTCGGCCGGCCGGTCGGGCTCGCCGGCGAGCGCGGCCACGCCCGAGCGCGGGACGTCGTGGCCGAGCTCGGTGAGCCACGCCCGCCACGGCTCGTGGTGCTCGGGAAGGTCGAGGGCCACGTCGAACCCGGGCAGCACGCCCTCGTAGGTGGACAGGCGTGGATCGTCGGGCCCGTCGGCCAGGCGCGGGTCGAAGCCCTGGTCGGTGTAGCCGAACAGGGTCGGCTGGTACCCGGCTCGGCGGGCGGCCCGGGCCAGGTTGTCGAAGCGGTCGTCGAGGGGCGTGCCGTTGGCCACGACCCGGTTGGTGAGCTGGTACGTGCCGGTGTACAGGCACGCCCGTCCCGGCCCGCACGGCGCCGCCTGGCTGTAGTGACGGGCCAGGCGGACGCCCGCGCCGGCCAGCGCGTCCAGGTTGGGGGTGCGCACCAGCGGGTGACCGGCGGCCGAGAGGCAGTCGCCGCGGAGCTGGTCGAGGGTGATCAGCAGGATGTTCACGCCGCAGCCGCGACCTTCCTCGGATCGGTCGACCCTCCGGATCGGTCGACGGTGCCGTGCCCGGCACGCTACCGGCGCACGCGGCCCTGTCCGGCATCGCGCCGAAGCCCTGCCCGGGGCCGCCACCCACGGGTCGGTCGCGGCCCGTCTTACCCCCCTCTCACGCGCGTGGCGCAGGATGGGGGCGTGCGAAGCCGGGTGCTGGTGGCCGACGACGACCGCGCCATCCGTGACGCCCTCGCCCGCGCCCTGGAGCTCGAGGGCTATGAGGTGGCGGTGGCGCCCGACGGCGCGGCCGCGCTCAGCGCGGTGCGCGACCGACGGCCCGACGTGCTGGTGCTCGACGTGATGATGCCGGGCGTGGACGGGCTCACCGTGTGCCGGGTGCTGCGGGCCGAGCGCGACCGGATCCCGATCCTCATGCTCACGGCCCGCACCGAGACGTCGGACCGGGTCGCCGGGCTCGACGCCGGGGCGGACGACTACCTGCCCAAGCCGTTCGAGCTCGACGAGCTGCTCGCCCGGCTGCGGGCCCTGCTGCGGCGTGCCCGACCGGACGGCGACGCCGACGCGGCCGAGGTGCTGGCGGTGGGGGACCTCCGTGTGGATCCCGCCGCTCGTCGGGCCTGGAGGGGCGACCGCGAGCTGGAGCTGTCGAAGACCGAGTTCGACCTCCTCGAGCTGCTGGTGCGGAACGCGGGCATCGTGCTCGACCACACCACCATCTACGAGCGGATCTGGGGCTACGACTTCGGTCCCGACTCCAAGAACCTGGCCGTGTACATCAGCTACCTGCGCCGCAAGGTCGAGCCGGACGGCGAGCCGAAGCTGATCCACACCGTCCGCGGGGTCGGCTACACCGTGCGGGCGTCGTGAGCCTCCGGGTCAAGCTGGCGCTGGCGCTGGCGGTGCTGGCCGCGGCGGCCACCGTGGCCATCGGGGTGTGGAGCTACGTCGGCACCACCGACCGGCTGCGGTCCGAGGTCGACCGCTCGCTCGACGACGCCGCCCGGGGCATCGTCGAGCGGTCCCGCCGCGAGGGCCTGGTGCTCGCGCCGCCGCGCCGCGGACCCGACGAGGGCTCGCTCGACTACCGGCCGGCCAGCTTCGAGCAGATCCTCGTGCAGGTCATCGATGGCGGCGGCGCGGTGGTGGTGGCGCCGGAGGGCCTCGAGCTGCCCGTCGCCGACGTCGACGTCGCCGTGACGTCGGCGCGAGACCCGTCGCCGTGGGTGCGCCGCGACGTGTCGATCGACGACGAGCCGTACCGGATGCTCACCGTGCCCCTCGGTGGGGGGCAGGGGGCGGTGCAGCTGGCCCGCAGCCTGGCCGAGACCGACCGCCTGCTCGACTCGTTGCGCAACCGCACCGTCGTCGCCGTGATCCTCGTGATCGCCGCTGCGGCCGCGCTCGGGTGGCTGGTCGCCACGCAGGTCACCCGACGGCTCGTGCGGCTCACGAGCGCCGCCGAGGAGGTGGCCGCCTCGGGTCGTCTCGACGTTCCCGTGCCCGAGGGCGGCACCGACGAGGTGGGGCGCCTCGGCGCGGCCTTCGACGAGATGCTGGCGGCGCTGGCCCGCTCGCGGGACGCGCAGCAACGCCTGGTGCAGGACGCCGGGCACGAGCTGCGCACGCCGCTCACCAGCCTCCGCACCAACGTCGCCGTGCTGCGGCGCTACGACGCCCTGCCACCCGCCGAGCGGGCCCGTCTCCTCGCCGATCTCGACGGCGAGACCCGCGAGCTCGCCGCGCTGGTGGACGAGCTGGTCGAGCTGGCCACCGAGCAGCGTGGCGACGAAGCCGAGGACGACGTGGAGCTCGGCGCCCTGGTCGAGCGGGTGGCCGAACGTGCCCGCCGGCGCAGCGGCCGGACGGTGCTGGTGGACGCCGACGGCTCCGCGCTCGTCGGTCGGCCCGGGGCGTTGGAGCGCGCCGTGTCGAACCTGGTCGACAACGCCGCCAAGTTCGGGGGCGGCGACCGCGCACCGATCGAGGTGACCGTGCGGCGCGGCCGCGTGACGGTGTGCGACCGGGGGCCGGGGATCGACCCCGCCGACCTGCCCCACGTGTTCGACCGCTTCTACCGGGCGGTGCCCGCCCGGAGCCGGCCGGGGTCGGGCCTCGGGCTGGCCATCGTGCGCGACGTGGCCGAGGCGCACGGCGGCCACGTGTTCGCCGAGGCCCGCGAGGGAGGCGGCGCCTGCGTGGGCTTCGAGGTGCCCGTCCGCTGACGCCGACCCCCCCCGGTGGCGGGGCCGGGCAGTCAGGCGGTCAGGCGACCCGCTGGAAGGTCTGGAGGATGGTGTCGAGGGCCTCGAGATCGGCGTCGGTGACCACCTGGACCTCGACGACGGCCACGTACGAGCCGTCGGCGGGCGTCGCGGCCAGGACGAAGTACTGGGCCCCCGACTCGCCGCATTCGGTCCACACGTCGAACTGGCCGGTGTAGACGGGATCGGTGTAGTCCTCCCGGCCGCCGTAGGTGCACTGGCCCTCCCACGACACCGAGTCGAGCACGGCCCCCAGGTTCGTGGGGTCGAACTGGTCGGTGGCGTAGAACTTCATGCCGGGCGTGCCCCACGTCTCGACGAAGGACTGGAGGTCGGGCGCCGCCCACACCGACGGGGCCTGCACGCCGTTGACCTCCTGTGGCGCGCCGTCCACGTCGGCCCACTCCACCGGCACGCTCACCTGCAGCGCGCCCGAGTCGTCGGAGATCGTCGTGTAGTCGGTGTAGGCGCTCGGCGCGTCCTGCGTCTCGTCGTCGAACTCCTCGGCGAACGAGAACGCCAGCTCGAGCGGCGGGCCGTTCAGCTCGCCCCGGAGCACTTCCTGGGTGTCGAAGCGGAGCACCTCGACGGCCAGCGGGTCGGTGGCGCCGCGCGAGCGCAGCACGTCGCAGTAGTCGGCCATGGTGCCGTCGGTGGCCATCGGGAGGCCCTCGAGCGTCGTGATGATGTCGCCGGGCTCGATGCCCACCTCGTCGGCGGGCGAGCCCGACTTGACCGACGCCACCCAGATGCCGGAGAGCCCGGACTCGGGGTCGGCCACGGCAGAGCCGTTGACCCCGATCGACTCGAAGTCCTGCTCGGTGTCGAGCATCTCCTCGATGACCGGGCGGGCGAGCGGTGTCGGGATGGCGAACAGCTGCGCAGCGTTGACGGCCTCGGCCGCGGAGTAGTGGATGCCGACGACCTGGCCGTCCTCGGTCACCACCGGCCCGCCCGAGTTGCCGGGCTGGGCGGAGGCGTCGTGCTGGTAGGCGAAGTCGAGCGACGCCCAGCTGGTGTCGCCGTCGGCCTCGGCCTTCGAGATGATCCCCTCGACGAGCGTGTACTCGGGGTCGCCGAGGGGGAAGCCGGCGACGAAGATGCCGAGGCCGGGCTCGACGTCGCCGTCGTACCAGGACAGGAAGGGGAGATCCCCCTCGCCCGAGAGCTGGAGGACGGCGACGTCGTAGCACTCCGACGCGCCGATCACCTGGGCGTTGCGGGGCCTGTCCTCGCCCTGCACGAACACCTCGTAGGTGGCACCGCCGGTCACCACGTGGTTGTTGGTGACCACGAGGCCCGAGGGGTCGATGATGAACCCCGACCCCGCACCGGCGCTGCTGTACGTCTCACCGGTCTCCGGGTCGCGGAAGGCGCCCTGCGAGACGATCTGCACCACGGCGCCGCGCACGTCGTCGATGTTGTCGACGGCGCCCGCCGCGAGGTCGGTGGAGTCGGAGCCCGTGGTGGTGTCGGTGACCACCGTCGTGTCGGTGGTCGTCCCCTCGTCATCGCCCCGCAGGGCGAAGAAGCCGATGGCGCCACCCAGGATGGCCACGACGGCCACGATCCCGATGATCAGCGGCGCCTTCGAGCCCTTCTTGCCGCCCGGGGGCGGGGCCCCGCCCGCCGCGGCCGGCACGTAGGTGCCCGGCGGCGGGGCGCCACCCGCCGGCGGCACGGGCTGCTGGGCCGTGGGAGGAGGCGGCGGCGCGGGCTGCCCACCGGCGGGCGGGGGCGGTGGGGTGCTGGCCGCCGGCTGCGGAGCGGGCGGGGGGGGCGGCGTCGGCTGGGCCGCAGGCGGGGGGGGCGGTGTGGCTCCCGAACCGGCTTCCGGCTGGGTCGGGTCGTCGGTGGCGCTCATGGGTGGACCTCCCGGCTCCCCGCTCGGGCGGGGTGGCGTGCGACCGGGCCACTGTAGAGCGGCGTCCCGGCCCCGTGGGCCGTTCGGCCGGGCGGGCTCGTGCGCCGCGGCGGCGCCGGCTGCTAGGAAACTGACCGGCTGATAGGTGCACGGGCGCCGACGCCGGCTCGGCACGAACGGGGGGGACCGTGAGCGACGCATTTCCCGACCGCGACACGCTGCTGCGGATGTTCGAGATCCAGAGCACGATCAAGCAGTGCGACGAGCGGTTCCGCACCATGCTGATGAGTGGCCAGATCTCGCTCATCTACTACTCGCCCCGTGGCCAGGAGGTGATCCCCGCCGCCGTCGTGCCGCACCTGCGCGCCGACGACCATCTCGTCACCACGTACCGGGGGCTCCACGACCACCTGGCCAAGGGGGTGCCGCTGCGTGACCTGTGGGCCGAGTTCCTCGGCCGGTCCACCGGCACCTGCAAGGGCAAGGGCGGGCCCATGCACATCACCCACCCGGCCTCGGGGGTGATGGTCACCACCGGGATCGTCGGGGCCGGGCTCCCCATCGCCAACGGGCTGGCCCTGGCGTCGCAGCTGCGGGGCACCGACCAGGTGACCGTGGTGAGCTTCGGCGACGGCGCGTCGAACATCGGGGCATTCCACGAGGCACTCAACCTGGCCTCGGTCTGGGCGTTGCCGGTGGTGTTCGTGTGCCACAACAACCAGTACGCCGAGCACACCCCGCTGGCCGAGGGCACGAGCGTGGCGAGGATCGCCGACCGGGCCGTGTCCTACTCGATGCCGGGCGTCACCGTGGACGGCAACGACCCGATCGCCATGTGGCGGGCCGCGGGCGAGGCGGTGGCCCGGGCGAGGTCCGGCGGCGGGCCCACCCTGCTCGAGGCGGTGACGTACCGGTTCTGGGGCCACCTGCTGGGGGACGCCATGGAGTACATGCCCACAGAGGAGCGGGCCGCAGCCATGGAGGCCGACCCGGTGCCCCGCTACCGCGCCTGGCTGGTGGCCGAGGGCCACGCCTCGGAGGAGGAGCTGCTCGACATCGAGGCCCGGGCCGCGACCGCCATCGACGACGCCGTCGAGTTCGCGCTGGCGAGCCCCCCGCCCGACGCCTCCGAGCTGTTCACCGACGTGTTCGCGGAGGTGGCCCGATGACCGCGGTCGACCCGGGCGCGGCCGAGGCCGCACCCACGCTGCCGTTCGCCCTCGCCGTCAACCAGGCCCTCGACGTCGCGCTGGGCCTCGACGACTCGGTGTTCCTCCTCGGGGAGGACATCGCCGAGCCCAGCGGTGGCGTCTACAAGGTGACGAACGGCCTGTCGGAGAAGTACGGCACCCACCGGGTCCGCAAGACGCCGATCTCGGAGCAGGCGATCGTGGGCGCCGCCACCGGCGCCGCCATCGCGGGCATGCGCCCCGTGGCCGAGATCATGATCATGGACTTCCTGGCGGTGTGCCTCGACCAGCTGGCCAACCACGCGGCCAAGATCCGCTACATGTCCGGCGGCCAGACCACGGTGCCGCTGGTCATCCGCACGTCGGCGGGCGCAGGCATGCAGTTCGGCGCCCAGCACTCGGAGCTGCTCGAGGCCTGGCTCGTCCACACGCCGGGGATGAAGGTGGTGGTGCCCAGCACCCCGGCCGATGCCAAGGGCCTGCTCCTGTCGGCGATCTTCGACGACGACCCGGTGCTCTTCGTCGAGCAGATGCTGCTGTACTACGCGGTGACCGGACCGGTGCCGCCGGGCGACCACCGGGTGCCGCTGGGGGTGGCCGCGGTGCGGCGCGAGGGCGATGACGTCACCCTGGTGTCGTACGGCCGCCAGGTGGCCGACTGCCTGGCCGTCGCCGATCGGCTGGCCGGCGAGGGCGTCAGCTGCGAGGTCGTCGACCTCCGCAGCCTGGTGCCGCTGGACGAGGCCACGATGCTGGGCTCGGTCGCCAAGACCACGCGGGCGGTGGTGGTGCACGAGGCCGTCACCCGGGCGGGGTTCGGCGCCGAGCTCTCGAGCCGGATCCACGAGGAGCTGTTCGCCGACCTGGCCGCCCCGGTGCAGCGGGTGGGCGGGATGAACACGCCCGTGCCCTACGCCCGCCAGCTCGAGCAAGCCTTCCTGCCCACCCAGGACCGCATCGCCGCCGCGGTGCTCCGGGCCGTGGGGTGACGGTCGGCCGGCACTAATTGACCGGCGGGTCAGATACTGGTTGCATCGCGCGACCGGACGCGCAGGGGGGATCCGTCGCATGGCCGTCACGACCGACACGCAGGACCAGCCGTACTCCTTCGAGGTGCCCCGCGGGGCGGTGCCCCCGGCGGAGGTGGAGATGACGGTCGAGCAGACGCGCATCCCCACGTTCCGGTACACCTCGCCCGAGTTCCACCGGCGCGAGATCGAGAAGATGTGGCTGAACGTCTGGCAGATGGCGTGCCGCCACGACGATCTGCCCGCCGCCGGCGACTACGTGCGGTACGACGTCGCCGACCAGTCGTTCCTGATCGTCCGCCAGGCGGACGGCGGGTTGAAGGCGTTCCACAACGTGTGCCGCCACCGGGGCAACGTGCTGCGCCGCGACGAGTGCGGATCGGCCGGCGAGTTCCGCTGCCCCTACCACCTGTGGGCGTGGAACACCGACGGGACCCTGAAGGACATCCCCGATCGGCACCTGTTCATCGGCATCGACGACGAGGACTACGGGCTGCCGGAGGTGGCCGTCGACACCTGGGGTGGCTTCGTGTTCGTGCACCCCGACCCAGTCGCGGCCGCGGCCGAGCCGCTGCTCGAGTTCCTGTCGCCCGTGCCCGAGCACCTCGACCCGTACCACTTCGACGAGATGATCCCGTCGGGCATCAACGTGTCGATGCCCGTGTCAGCCAACTGGAAGGTGGTCGTCGAGGCGTTCCTCGAGGTGTACCACACCATGGGGATCCACCCGCAGCTGCTACCGATGCTCGACGACATCCACACGTACTACGAGACGCTCGCCAAGCACAGCCGCATGATCGTGCCCTTCGCGGTCGCCAGCCCCCGCCTGGGCCACGTCGACGAGCTCGAGGTGCTGGAGGCGTACCTGGCCTCGTTCGGCCAGTCGGTTCGCCGCGAGAAGGGCACCAGCCGGGTGGAGGGCGCCGGGGGTCTGCTGGCCCTGTTCGTCGACGAGGGTGGCGAGCTCCGCCTGCCCGACGCCACCAAGACGACGCGGCAGACCTTCGTCGAGCTCTTCCGCGGCTACGGCGAGAGCCAGGGCTTCGACTACTCCGGGCTCCACGACGACCAGATGGTCGACGACTGGCACTACACGATCTTCCCGAACCTCGTGTTCAACATCCACGCCGGCAACTTCCTGTTCTTCCGGATCCTCCCCGACTGGCAGGACCCGGACACGAGCTGGTTCCACGTGGCCACCTACCGCTGGGTGCCCGAGGACCAGCGGGCCGCCATGCGCACCCCGCACCGCGTGATCGGCGAGCGCGAGGAGAGCCTCGGGCTGGTGCTCGACCAGGACATGGAGAACCTGCCAGGCGTCCAGAGGGGCCTGCACTCGAAGGGCCTCGACTCGATCACCGTGTCCCGCCAGGAGATCCGCATCACCCACCTGCACGAGGTGCTCGACACCTACCTCGACGCCTGATGGCGGTCCCCATCAACATCCCCAAGCTCGGCGTGTCGATGACCGAGGGCACGTTGGTCGAGTGGATGGTGGTCGACGGCCAGCAGGTGCAGGCCGGCCAGGCGCTCTACCGGCTCGAGACCGACAAGGTCGAGAACGACATCGAGGCGCCGGCGTCGGGTGTGGTCCACCTCACCGGCGTGGCGGGCGAGACGTACGAGGTCGGCACCCAGATCGGCGAGATCGAGACCTGACCGCGGCCGTCAGCCCGCCCTGCGGCTCGCCGCGAACGGCGCGCCCTTGTCGACCTGCGGCTCCTTCGGGAGCCCCAGGACGCGCTCGCCGATGATCGAGCGTTGGATCTCGTCGGAGCCCCCGGCGATGCGGTAGCCGGGCGCCCCGAGCACCTGCTCGGCCCACGCGTACGTGCCCCACTCGCCGGTGTCGGCCACCAGCCGGGGACCGAGCACCAACGACACCACGTCGGACGTGCGGCGCATGCCCTCGGTCCACAGCAGCTTGCCGAGCGAGCCCTCGGGCCCGGGCGTCTGGCCGGCCCGCAGGGCCGCCGCCGCCCGGCGGGTCGTGAGCTGCATCAGCCGCTGGCGCGCGTAGAGCCCGGCGAGGGCCTGGCGCACCACGGGCTCGTCGGTCCGGCCGAGGTGGCGGGCGAGGGCGAGGACCCGGGTGAAGCCGCCGCCCGCGGGGCCGCCACCGCCGGAGTGGTCGCGCTCGAACCCGAGCGTGGTGAGGCCGACGCGCCATCCCTCGCCCTCGGCACCGAGCCGGAGCTCGTCGGCGATCCGCACGTCGGTGAGGAACACCTCGTTGAAGTTCGAGCCGCCGGTCATCTGGCGGATCGGGCGGACCTCGACGCCGGGTGCGCCGAGGGGGACGAGGAAGGCGGTGATGCCCGTGTGCTTCGGGAGCGACGGGTCGCTGCGGCAGAGGGCCTCGCCCCACTGGGCGAAGCGGGCTCCCGACGTCCACACCTTCTGCCCGTTCAGCACCCACTGGTCGCCGTCGCGCTCGGCCCGGCATGCGAGCGAGGCCAGGTCGGAGCCGGCGCCCGGCTCGGAGAACAGCTGGCAGGCGAGGATCTCGGCGCGCAGCATCGGGCGGAGGAACCGGTCTCGCTGCTGGGGCGTGCCGAAGGCGGCGATGGTGGGCGCGACCAGGCCCATCGACGTGGGGAACAGCTCGCCCGGGTTCGGCGTGACGAAGCGGGCCTCCTCCTGGTTGAACGCCCGCAGGTACGACACGGGCAGGCCCCGGCCGCCGTGCTCCACCGGCCAGGAGATGGCGCCGAAGCCGGCGTCGTACTTGGCCTGCTGCCAGGCCCGCGCCGCCTCGATGCGGGCCCGCTCCTCTTCCTCGCCGAGGTTCAGGAACACGGCCACGTCGTCGTCGCCGACTCCCCACCCCACCTCGTCGTCGGCCGTCGTCACCTCGGGCTTGCGCTCGGCGTTGGCGTCGAGCCAGGCGCGGGCCTCGGCCCGGAACGTGTCGAGGTCGGGGGGCGGCGGCATGGACCTAGGATATTCACCGGTCAGTTAGGGGGGACGGGGAGCATGGCACTGGTCGCGGGCCGCCTGGCCGTGGAGCGGCCCGACGAGACGGCGCTGCGCGACGAGCGGGGCGGCTGGGGCTGGGCAGACGTCGACCTCGCCCTCGACCGGGTCGCCGCCGGGCTGCGCGCCGCCGACCTGGGGCCCGATCGCCGGGTCGCGGTGTACGCCGAGAACGCGGCCGAGACGGTGCTCGCCCATCTGGGTGGGCTGCTGGCCGGCTGCTCGACGGTGCCCGTGAACTTCCACCTCACGGCCGACGAGGTGGCGTACATCCTCGACGACTCGGGCACCCGGGTGCTGTTCGTCGGGCCGGAGACCGCCTCGGTGGGGCTGGCCGCCGCGGCGAGGGCGGGCGTGGCCACCGTGATCGGGTGGCGGTTGCCCCCGACCGAGGGGGTGACCCCGTGGGCGCGCTGGCTCGAGACCGCCCCTCCCGGCGGGGTGCCGCCCGACGTCGTGCCCCGCCCGCACCTGCTGTACACCAGCGGCACGACCGGGCGGCCCAAGGGGACCGAGCTGCCCCCCACCATGTTCGCAGGCGGGGCCACCGTGGCCGAGCACGTGGCCAACCTGGCCCAGAACGCCTTCGCCCGCTTCGGGACGCACCTGGTCGTGGGGCCGATGTACCACACCGGCCCCCTGTCGGGCTTCCGGCTGCTGGCCGCGGGGATCCCCGTGGTGGTGCTGGGGCGCTTCGACGCCGAGGCGACGCTGCGCGCCATCGAGGAGCACCGGGTCGAGACGACGGTGATGGTGCCCACCCACTTCGTGCGGCTGCTGGCCCTCCCCGACGAGGTCCGGCAGCGCTACGACGTCTCGAGCCTGCGCCTGGTCGCCCACACCGGCTCGGCCTGCCCGGTCGACGTGAAGCGCCGCATGATCGAGTGGTGGGGACCGGTGCTCTTCGAGGCCTACGGCGCCACCGAGGTGGGCACCACCTGCTCGATCACCAGCCCGGAGTGGCTCGAGCACCCCGGATCGGTCGGCCGGCCGAGCCCACCGTTCGAGGTGCTCGTGATCGACGACGACGGCAACCAGGTGCCGGCCGGCACCGAGGGGCGGCTGTTCTTCGAGGACACCACCGGCCGTGGCGTCGTGTACCACAACGACCCCGATCGGTCGGAGGCCGCGCACCTCCGCCCCGGCGTGTTCACCCTCGGCGAGATCGGCTACGTCGACGACGACGGCTACGTGTTCATCACCGATCGCTTCAGCGACATGATCGTGTCGGGTGGCGTGAACATCTATCCGGCCGAGGCCGAGCAGGTGCTGATCACCCACCCCGGCGTGGTCGACGTGGCCGTGATCGGCGTGCCCCACCCGGAGATGGGCGAGGAGGCCAAGGCCCTCGTCGTCGCAGCCGACCCGGCCTCGCCGCCGGCGCCCGACGAGCTGATCGCGTGGTGCCGGGAGCGCCTGGCCCACTACAAGTGCCCGCGGTCGGTCGACCTGGTCGACAGCCTCCACCGCACCACGATGGGCAAGCTGAGCAAGCGCACGCTCCGTGCTCCGTACTGGGGCTCGGACCGCACGATCGGTGGCTGACCCGGAGGCGGCGGCGCCGGACCCGGTGGTGCACCTCGAGCCGCTCGGGGTCGACATCCCGGTGCCCCGCGCGCTGTCCCTGATGGAGGCGGCCGAGGCCGCGGGCTGGCGCTGGCCCACGGTGTGCCAGGGGACGGCCATCTGCACGCGCTGCTGGATCGAGGTGGATCCGGCCGACGCCGACGCCCTCTCGCCCATGCGGCCCGACGAGCGCGAGGCCCTCGACCGGGTCCGCTGGCGGGGCGACCCGGTGGCCGGTGAGCGCCTCGCCTGTCAGGTGCACGTGCGCCGTGACGTGACGGTGTTCAAGCGCTTCGTCACCCGGCGCGCCGACACCGACACCGACACCTGATCCGGGGAGGGAAGGGGGAGGCGGGAGGGGGTTCGCGGGGTCGCTGGGCACCCGTGCGCCGGGCCCCCACCGTCTTGGCCGCGCCGGGTCCGACCGTCTTCATCGCGCCGACGACGGATGAGGCGTCGTGAGCGCGAGGCGCGGGTGGGCCACGGGGTCTGGCGCGCGCTGGCGACGGGTGAGACGGCGATGGCGCGATCAGGCGCCCCGCCGGGTGCGCGCCGCGACGGCGCGCCAGAGCTCGGCGATCACCTCGTCGGGCTCCAGGTGGATGCGGTGCCAGGTGAACTCGAGCACGAGCCAGTCGTGCAGGTTCAGCAGGTTGCGGCGGGCGGGATCGACCTCGAAGGCCCGGCCGCCCTGGTGGAACCTGCGGCCCAGCACCTCGAGGGCGATCCGCCAGCCTGGGTAGGAGAAGTCCAGCCGCAGCCGGCGGCCACCCAGGACCACCTCGTGCTGGCGGACGGGCTCAGGGAGCCCCGCCCGCCGCAGCAGCTGCAGGAACCGGGTCTCGAGCTCGCTCTCGGTCGGTGGGGCGCCCGGCCCTCGGAGGCCCAGGACCCGTCGGAGCCGGGCGACGCCGGGGCGACCCCGGGCGTCGGCGGTGGCCGCCGCGGTGAGCTCGTCGATCGTGACGGCGTCGTCGCAGAGGGCCCGCTCCACGGCCCGCTCGAGCTGCGCGGTCGTCACCACGCGGCCGAGGTCGGTGAGGGTTCGCAGGACCGTGGTGGTGGGCATCCCGGCCACGGTGGTCACGTGCTCGGGGGGTAGGTGCGCGGTGCGATGACCGAGACCGAGGGGCGATCGGTAGGAGCGGCCGGGGGGGACCAGGACCTCCGGCCGGGACGTGACCCGGTCGAGCAGGCCGTGGAGCGCCGCCGCCGTGCGGTGCGACGCCACGCCCCCCGAGGCCAGGACGGCGGCCATGGCCGGCTGCTCGGGAGGGGCCGGCGTGCCGGCCCGCCGGTAGACGAGGAGGTCGATCTCGTTCCACGATCGCTCGGCCAGGCGGTAGGTGACCATCCTCGAGGTGAAGCCGACCGAGAGGGCCTGCTCCCGGTGGAACAGGCCGTGCTGGGAGGCGGACAGGTCGGCGAGTGCCCGCTCGAGCGCGGCGGTCACGGATCGGAGCCTGCCGGAGCCAGGCGCGGCGCGCCACCGAGTTCGGTCCACATCGCGCCGGGCGCTGGTGGGGTGTCGTGGGCGCGATGGAGACGGGTGGGGGGTGGTCCGGGTCGCGCCGGGCGCTGGTGGGGTGTCGTGGGCGCGATGGAGGCGGGTGGGGGGTGGTCCGGGTCGCGCCGGGCGCTGGTGGGGCGTCGTGGGCGCGATGGAGGCGGGTGGGGGGGTGGTCCACATCGCGCCGGGCGCTGGTGGCGTGTCGTGGGCGCGATGGAGACGGGTGGGGGGTGGTCCGGGTCGCGCCGGGCGCTGGTGGGGTGTGGGTCGCGACCCTCGACACCCGGGGCGGGCACTGATAGATACTGACGGATCGAGTACCGACCGCGCGGAGGGGGGTCCCGGCGGTGAGCGATCACTCCACGGTGGGCGCTGCCGCGCCGCAACGCCAGCTCCCCTCCGACGCGGTCCTCCGGGCCGAGCAGTCGATGGTGCTGCGAGGATCGTGGGAGCTCCACCTGTCCGTCACCCCGAGCGAGGTCGCCGCCCGTGCCTGATCCCGAGTACCGCACGATCCGCTACGAGCTGGTCCCCACCGGCGAGGAGGGGGACGTGGTCGCCCGCGTCACCCTCGACCGCCCCGAGGCCCGCAACGCCCAGAACAAGCGGATGACCTACGAGCTCGACGACGCCTTCTCGCGGGCCGTGCGCGACCCGACGGTGAAGGTGATCGTGCTCGACGCCGACGGGCCACACTTCTGCTCCGGCCACGATCTGCGCGACACGGAGAGCAGCCGGGAGTTCCCGCCCGTGCACCCGGTCGGCCCCTACGACCGCGAGGGGGTCGAGGGCTACCTCGCCTACGAGTCCGAGGTGTACCTGGCCATGTGCTGGCGGTGGCGCAACCTGCCCAAGCCCACCATCGCCGCGGCGCAGGGCAAGACGATCGCCGGTGGGCTGATGCTGCTGTGGGTGTGCGACCTGATCGTGGCGGCCGACGACGCGCTGTTCGCCGACCCGACCGTCGCGATGGGCGTGAACGGCGTGGAGTACTTCGCCCACCCCTGGGAGCTCGGGCCCCGCAAGGCGAAGGAGCTGCTGTTCACCGGCGACTGGCTCACGGCCGACGAGGCGCACCGGTGCGGGATGGTGAACCACGTCGTGCCCCGCGACGAGCTGGCCGGCTTCACCCTCGCGCTGGCCACGCGGATCGCGTCGAAGCCCAGCTTCGCCCTGCAGGCGGCCAAGGAGTCGGTGAACCAGACGCTCGAGGCGCAGGGCCAGTACACGGCGTTCCGGGCTGCCTTCTCCTGGCAGCACCTGGCGCACGCCCACAACCGGCTGCGCTTCGGCATGATCGTCGACCCCGGTGGGGTCGGGAAGGCCGGAGCGCCCCGCAGCCCTCGGTCGAAGGCCTGACGGTGGCGGCCGCCCCGCGGCGCCTCGGGCGGCCGCCGGCGACGAGCAGCGCCGAGACGAGAGCGCGGATCGTGGCCACCGCAAGGCCGATCTTCGCCACCTTCGGCTACGACGCCACCACCAACAAGGAGGTCGCGGCGGCCGCCGGCATCACGACCGGTGCGATCTACCACTACTTCGATGCCAAGGCCGACCTGTTCGTGGCCGTCTTCGAGGAGGTGCAGGACACCGTGTTCGGCGCCTTCGAGGAGGCCGTCGCTCCGCACGAGGGCTTCCTCGACCGCTTGATCGCCATGCTCGACTGCGCGGTGCGCCTCAACACTCTCGACGCCTCCATCGCCGGCTTCCTGGTCTCGGTGCCGGCGGAGGTGCAGCGCCATCCGGAGCTGGCCACCCGGGTGGGGCCCCTCAACCGGGCCGGCCCCTTCTTCGAGTGGCTCGTGGTGGGGGCCGAGGCCCGGGGTGAGCTCGCAGAGGGCGTGGAGCCGTCGACGGTCGTCGACATGATCCTGGCGCTCACCGCCGGCCTCGCCCGCTTCGCCAACGAGGCCGGCAACCCGGAGCGCCATGCCCGCGCCACCGAGGCGATGAAGCGCCTGATCCTGGGCACCTTGGTGTCGTCGGAGCCCGGGCCGGCCCCGCCGGATGGTCGCGTCGGCCGCCGCACCCGGACCGCCGGGGCCCGCTGAGCGGGACGGCGCCACAGGGCCGTGCGGCTCGGGCTCAGCTTCGCCGCGGCCACCCGTTCCAGTAGGTGACCTCTTCGACCGGGCGCCGGGTGGCCGGCTTGAAGGTGTCGCCGACCGTGAACGCCGTGGGGATGAGGGCGACCTGGGTGACGGTGGGCGGGATGCCGAGCAGCTCGGCGGCCTCCTGCTCGTGCTCGAGGTGCAGGGTCGTCCACGCCGTGCCGAGGCCCCGTGCCCGGGCGGCCAGCATGTAGCTCCACACCGCGGGCAGGATCGAGCCGTACGAGCTGGCGGCCGCAGCCACGGACGCGTCGGGCGGGAGCCGGTCGAGCGTGCACGGGATCACCAGCACGGGCACGTCCTGGAGGTGCTCGGCCAGGTGCAGCGCCGACGCGATCACCGCGGCCGTCGACCGGTCGGTGCGCCCGACCTCCGCGACGAGGCGCTGCTGGACCTCGATGTACGGCTCGAAGGCCTTGCGGTACACGCGGGCCAGACCGGCCTTGAGGTCGGGGTCGTCCACCACGAGCCAGCGCCACCGCTGGACGTTGCCCCCGGTGGGCGCCTGGATGGCGGCACGGAGGCACTCGAGCACCAGCGGACGGGGCACCGGGCGGGTGAGGTCGAGCCGCCTGCGGACGGCGCGGGTGGTGGTGAGCAGGTGGTCGGCAGTGGCGACGTCGATGTCGGAGGCCATCGGCCGAGCGTACGGCTCGCTACCGTGCACCGCATGGCCCGCGGTGCCCCGCTGCCGTTCGACCCGATCGAGGAGGCCCGGCGGCAGTGGGGCCAGCGGTGGCACCAGGCCGACGCCATGGCTGCGGTGACGTCGGTGTTCCGCGCCCAGCAGGTGCTGCTCGCCCGCATCGATGCCGCCCTCCGGCCGCTCGGGCTCACCTTCGCCCGCTACGAGGCGCTGGTGCTGTTGCACGTGAGCCGGCGGGGCGCGCTCCCGCTGGGCAAGATGGGTCGGCGGCTGATGGTCCACCCGGCAAGCGTCACGAACGCGGT
Organism: Acidimicrobiales bacterium; assembly: GCA_016716005.1. Lineage (NCBI taxonomy): Bacteria > Bacillati > Actinomycetota > Acidimicrobiia > Acidimicrobiales > Acidimicrobiales bacterium. Next base: position 1,252,272 of record JADJXE010000001.1, on the reverse strand, counting down.
CGACCGGCTCGAGTCGCAGGGGCTGGTGCGCCGGGTCGCTCACCCCACCGACGGCCGGACGACGCTCGCCGAGATCACTCCCGCCGGCCGGCGCGTGGTCGAGCGGGCGACGGCCGCGCTCGAGGAGGTGCGCTTCGGGCTGGGGCCGCTGAGCGGCTCCGACGCCGAGCGGATCACCGACCTGCTGCGGCCGCTGCGCCGCGACGCCGGGGACTTCGTGCCCGAGCGGGCGACGTTGGACGAATAGTTTGACGTCTAACTATTCTGGTGTCATGAGCGGGCGCGAACCCAGCAGGCGAGAGCAGTGGCAGCAGGCCTTCGACGCGGCCCCGCGGCGGGATGCCGACGCCGAGACCATGTCGGGCGTGCCGCTGCGGGCCGTCTACGGGCCGGACGACGGCGAGTTCCCCGGCGTGGCCCCCTACACGCGCGGCCCGTACGCCTCGATGTACCGCTCGAAGCTGTGGACGATGCGCATGTTCGCGGGCTTCGGCACCGCCGAGGACACCAACTGGCGCTTCAAGGAGCTGTTGCGCAACGGCGGTGACGGGCTGTCCACCGCCTTCGACATGCCCACGCTGATGGGCCTCGACTCCGACGATCCCCTGGCCGAGGGCGAGGTCGGCCGTTGCGGCGTCGCGGTCGACACGCTGGCCGACATGGAGGACCTGTTCCGGGGCATCGACGTGGCGGCCACCACCACGTCCATGACGATCAACTCGCCGGCAGCGATCGTGTTCGCGATGTTCGTGGCCCAGGCCGAGGCGGCCGGCATCCCCCGGGCCCGCCTCGGCGGCACGCTCCAGAACGACATCCTGAAGGAGTACCAGGCCCAGAAGGAGTTTGTCTTCCCGCCCCGGCCGAGCATGCGCCTGGTGCAGGACACGATCCGCTTCGCGGCCGTCGAGATGCCCCGCTGGCACCCGGTGTCGATCTCCGGGTACCACATCCGGGAGGCGGGCTCGACGGCCGCGCAGGAGCTGGCCTTCACGCTGGCGAACGGCTTCGCCTACGTGGAGCTGGCGCTGCGGGCCGGGCTCGACATCGACGCCTTCGCGCCGCGGCTCAGCTTCTTCTTCAACGCCCACATCGACTTCTTCGAGGAGATCGCCAAGTACCGGGCGGCCAGGCGCATCTGGGCCCGCTGGATGGCCGAGCGCTACGGGGCCACCGAGCCGCGGTCGCTGCAGCTGCGGTTCCACACCCAGACCGCCGGGGTGTCGCTCACCGCCCAGCAGCCCGAGGTGAACATCGTCCGCACCGCGATCGAGGCCCTCGCCGGCGTGCTGGGTGGCACGCAGAGCCTGCACACCAACTCGATGGACGAGGCCCTGGCGCTCCCCACGGAGAAGGCGGCGCGCATCGCCCTGCGCACCCAGCAGGTGATCGCCCACGAGACCGGGGTCGCCAACGTGGCCGACCCGCTGGGCGGCAGCTGGTTCGTGGAGGAGCTCACCGACGAACTCGAGCGGCGGGCCGAGGACGTCTTCGCCCACCTCGCGGAGCTGGGCGGTGGCTCGATGCTCGAGGGGGCGATCCGGGGGATCGAGGAGAACTGGTTCCAGGGCGAGATCGCCGACTCGGCGTACGAGCTCGAGCGCAAGCTGAACGCCGGCCGCCGCGTGGTGGTGGGCGTGAACCGCTTCACCGACGCCGACGAGGACCCCATCGAGATCCTGCAGATCACCGCCGAGGACGAGCGTCGCCAGGTCAAGCGGCTCCAGCAGGTTCGGGCCGAGCGGGACCAGGCGGCCGTCGACGCCGCGCTGGCCCGGTTGGCCACCGACGCCGCCGACCCCACGGTGAACCTCGTGCCGGCGATCATCGACGCCGTGCGCACCTACGCCACCCTGGGCGAGACCATGACCACGCTCGCCGGCGTCTTCGGCCGGCACGTGGAGACGCCCACGATCTGAGCCGGCCGGCTCAGCCCTGCAACCCGATCACGGCCCAGGCGGTCGCGAAGGCCAGGCTGTTGACGGCCGTGTGGAGGAGGATCGGGGCCAGCAGGCTGCGCGACCGCAGGCGCAGGAACACGAAGACGAGGCCGGCGAGACCCGTCCCCACCACGGCGAGGGCAACGGCCAGCACCGCGGCGACGGGGCTGTCGCCGAACACGTCGCGCAGCACCGGGTTGACGTCCTCGATCCCGATGGACGGCAGCACGTGCCAGACGCCGAACAGGAGGCTCGACCACACCACGCCCCGGACCAGGCCGCTCCGGCGGGCGACGAGGCCGAGCAGGACGCCGCGGAACGCGATCTCCTCCATGACGACGGTGCCGAGCGGGATGCGCACCAACGTCTGGAAGGCGGCCTCCCACGCGCCTCGCTCGCCGATCCGCTCGTCCTCGAAGAGGCCCCTCGTCGCGGGCAGGGCCGCCCCGATCAGGTAGACGGCCAGGACGAGGCCCGCCGCGGCCAGGCCCCAGCGCACGCCCGACCGCGCATCACGGGGGTCGACCCCGACCTCGGGTGGCGTGAGCCGGCCGGGGCCGAGGGCCAGCCAGAGCAGGGCGGCCGCCACGGCCAGGTTCCAGGGGACGTAGACGGCCCCCGGCAGCACCCGGTTGGTCATCACGTTCGAGACGGCCAGCAGGGCGATCGTTGCCGCCAGGGGCCACCACGGGCCGGTGCCACCGGGGGTCCGGGCCCGGGGGCCGGTGCGCGCCATGTGGCCATGGTGGCCTCCCGGCACGTGCGCTCGCGCCATGGTGGCGGGCCCGGGGGGCCGGCGCGCGCCAGGTGGGGATGGTGGCGTCCCGGCAGGTGCGCCCGCGCCATGGTGGCGGGCCCCGGGGCCGATCCTATTGACCGGTTAGTTTCCGGCTGTTTGAATCACGGGGCCGTCGGCCAGGGGAGCGGCGGCGCACGTGCTCCGGGGGGAATCCATGCGCACTTCGCGGCGTGCCGCACGCCTGCTCGCTCTGGTGCTGGCCGGGGTCCTCGTGCTCGCCGCGTGCGGCGACGACGACGACACCTCGACCACCGACACGACGGCGGCCGACACCACCCAGACGACCACCGGCGACACCACCGACACCAGCGCCGCGGAGGTCGCCGAGGGCGAGCCGATCAAGATCGGCTTCCTGAACATCGTCGGCACCACCGCGTTCGACTTCTTCGACTACTCCGACGGGGTCGAGTCGGCCGTCGAGTACCTCAACAACGACGCCGGTGGCGTCGACGGCCGACCGATCGACCTGCTGGTGTGCGAGGCCCAGGGCACGCCGGAGTCGACCCAGGCCTGCGCCCAGCAGTTCATCGAGGACGGGGTGCTGGCCGTCGGCATCGGGATCGACATCGCGGTGCCCGTCGCCCAGCCCGTGCTGCAGGCGGCCGGCATCCCCATCTTCGGGATGACGCCGATCCTGCCCCAGGAGTTCTCGGCCGACTTCTCCCTCTACTGGGGCGCCGGCAACCCGGGGATCATGCCCGCCATCGCGCAGTACGCGGCCGACGAGGGCTACCAGAAGGTGGCCATCGTCACCACCGACAACGCGGCGGCCGTCGCGGCCCTGCCGCTGCTGAAGGGGCCGCTGGACACGCTCGGCATCCCGTACGCCGAGGTGCAGGGCAGGGACGGCGAGCCCAGCTACGACCCGATCGTCCAGGCCGCCGACGCCGAGGGTGCCGATGCCTGGATCGTGCTGGCCAGCGGCAACTTCTGCTCGGGCGTGATGGCCTCTCGCGCCAAGTTCGCCATCGACACCCCGGTGCTGACCACCGGGCTGTGCCGGAGCAACGCCGTGATCGAGGGCGCCGGTGGCGAGGAGGCGGCCACCGGGTGGAGCTTCGCGGCCCAGAGCGTGAACGTGGGCGCCGACGCGACCGACCCCGAGGCGCTGATGTTCCGCGAGGGCTCGGCCGAGTACAACCCGGGCGGCGTCGTCGACATCGGCGGCTTCTACGTGCCGGCCTGGCAGCTCGTGTTCACCCTGGCGACCGCGATGGAGGGTGCGGGCGTCGACGGCCTGACCGGCCAGGCGCTCTACGACCACGTGAAGGCCAACCCGGGTCCGGTCTTCCTCACCGGTGGCATCGACTGGGCGTGCGGGTCCGTGCCCGGCTTCCCGGCGGTGTGCAACACCGACGTGTTCATCTACACGAAGACCGCCGACGGCTTCGAGGACGCCACGGGGGGCACACCCATCAACGCCATCGGCCTGCTGGGTTGAGCGCTCGCTGCGTCACGTGATGCCGGGGGCATGAGCGACTACCTCGCATTCGCGCTGCTCGGCCTGGCCGGCGGTGCGGCCGTCGCCATGGTGGCCCTGGGCGTGCTCGTGGCCTACAAGGGCTCGGGCGTCATCAACTTCGCCCAGGGTGCCATGGCGATGTGGGCCACCTACGTGTTCAGCGAGCTGCGCACGAAGGGTGCCTACCCGTTCCCGGTGCCCGGCCTGCCCGACCGCTACCACGTCGGGACCGAGGTCGCCTTCGTCCCTTCGCTCGTGCTCGCGCTGGCGACCGCGGCGCTGCTCGGGCTGGCCGTCCACCTGCTCGTGTTCCGGCCGCTGCGGCGCGCGCCGGTGCTGGCCAAGGTGGTGGCGTCCATCGGGGTCATGCTGGTGCTCCAGTCGCTGGTGCTCCTGCGCTTCGACGACGCCAACCGCCGGCTGGCGCCGATCCTCCCCAACGAGGTCGTCGAGCTCGGTTCGCTGAAGGTGCCCCGGGACAACCTCTACCTGGCGGCTTTGGTGGTCGCGGTCGCGGTGGTGCTGTGGCTCGTCTACCGCTTCACGCGGTTCGGCCTGGCCACCAGGGCGGCGGCCGAGAACGAGAAGGGCGCCACCCTCCTCGGCTTCTCGTCCGACTCGCTGGCCGGCGCCAACTGGGTGCTGGCGTCGGTGATCGGGGCGATCGGTGGCATCCTCGCCGCCCCGGTCACAGGGCTCGACCCGATCATCTTCACCCTGCTGGTCGTGCCGGCGCTCGGAGCCTGCCTCCTCGGCCAGCTGCGCTCGTTCGGGATCACGGCCGCGGCCGGCCTGGGCCTCGGGATGATCCAGTCGGTGCTGCTCAAGGTGCAGACCGACCACCCGGGCTTCCCTCGGATCGGGGTGCGTGAGGGCATCCCCTTCCTCGTGATCGTGGCGGCCATCTACTTCCTCGGCAAGCGCCTGCCTGCCCGGGGGACGCTGTCGGAGGGGCGCCTGCCGTTCTCGCCGCGCCCGCGCCCGGGGCTGCTCACGGTCGGGGTGCCGTTCGTGGTGGTGGCCGCGCTGGTGGTGCTCACGCAGGGCGGCTGGCGGCTGGCTCTGGTCACCAGCATCGTCGCCGCCACCATGTGCCTGAGCTTCGTGGTGCTCACGGGCTACGTGGGCCAGATCTCCCTGGCCCAGATGGCGCTCGCCGGCGTGGCCGGGTTCTCGCTGTCGCGCTTCGCCGACCAGTGGGGCGTGCCGTTCCCCCTGGCGCCGCTCATGGCGGCCTCGCTGGCCACCGTGTTCGGGCTGCTGGTGGGCCTCCCGGCGCTGCGGGTCCGGGGGATCAACCTGGCGATCGTCACGCTGGCCGGCGGTGTGGCCGTCCAGGAGTTCGTGTTCAAGAACCCCGACTACACCGGCGCCAGCACGGGTGGTGCCCCGGTGCCGAACCCGACGCTGTTCGGGATCGACCTCGGATTCCAGCGCCCGGGCGACCTGTTCCGCATCGAGTTCGGCCTCTTCGCACTGGTGGTGCTGGTGCTGGTCGGCCTGGCCGTGGCGAACCTGCGGCGGGCCGGGACCGGGCGGCGCATGCTCGCGGTGCGGTCGAACGAGCGGGCCGCGGCGGCGGCCGGCATCGACGTCGCCCGCACGAAGCTGCTGGCGTTCGGCATCTCGTCGTTCGTGGCCGGGGTGGCCGGCTGCATGATCGCCTACCAGCAGGGCGCCATCTCCGACATCTCCTACGGCGTGTTCGCCTCGCTGACGTTCCTCGCCTTCGCCTATCTCGGTGGCATCTCGAGCGTGTCCGGTGCGCTCATCGCCGGCTCGCTGGTGGCGGGCGGCATCGTCTTCAAGGCGCTCGAGTGGGTGGTGTCGGCCTGGAGCGACGAGGGCCTGGGCCGGTACGAGCTGCTCATCGGGGGCCTGGCGCTGATCATCACCGCCATCGTGAACCCCGAGGGCATCGCCGGTGCCGCCCGCCACGGGTTCCGGCGACTGGGCGTGATGGCGAAGCACCCGGCCGTCGCGCCGGCCGAGCGAGCCGGGACCGCGCCGCCCACCCGGGAGGCTGCCGTCGATGTCGCCCGCTGAGATGGGGGCCCGCCCGGCCGGGGGTGCGGTGACGGGCGAGGGGCTCCTCGAGGCCCGGGAGATCTCGGTCACCTTCGGGGGGCTCCGCGCCCTCGAGGAGGTCGACCTCGCGGTCGCCGAGGGCTCGCTGGTCGGGCTGATCGGCCCCAACGGCGCCGGCAAGACCACGTTCATCGACGCGGTCACCGGCTTCGTGCCCCTGTCCGGTGGGCGGCTGCGGTTCGGGGGTCAGGACCTCACCGGCCTGCCCGCCCACCAGCGGGCCCGGGCCGGCCTCACCCGCACGTTCCAGTCGCTCGAGCTGTTCGACGACCTCGACGTCCGCGAGAACCTGCTGGTCGCGGCCGAGCGGCCCCGCTGGTGGCACGTGCTCGCCGACGTCGTGCGGCCGGGCCGCCGGCGGGCCGAGGAGGGCGTGGCCTACGGGCTCGAGCTGCTCGGCATCGCCGACCTGGCCTCGCGGTTCCCGAACGAGCTCTCGCAGGGCCAGCGCAAGCTGGTGGGCGTGGCCCGGGCGCTGGCGTCGTCGCCCCGGCTGGTGCTGCTCGACGAGCCGGCCGCCGGCCTCGACAGCGCCGAGAGCGAGCTGCTCGGCTGCCACCTGCGCCAGCTCCTGGGCCACGGCATCACGGTGCTCCTGGTCGACCACGACATGGGCCTGGTGCTCTCGGTGTGCGACGACATCTTCGTGCTGGAGTTCGGCCAGGTGATCGCCCACGGCCCCCCATCGGTCATCCGCCGCGACGAGGCGGTGATCGGCGCCTACCTCGGTGAGCAGTCGAGGGAGGTCACTGCCCGGGCCGAGGCCGACCTGGCTCGCCTGGCCGAGGAGGCCGAGCGGGCCCCCGCCGGCCCCCAGCCGGGGGAGCCCACGGCGTGAGCACGCTGCTCGACATCAGCGACCTGTGGGCGGGCTACAACGGCGCCGCGGTCGTGCGCGATCTGAGCCTGCACGTCGACGAGGGCGAAGTGGTCGCCCTGCTCGGCCCCAACGGCGCAGGCAAGACCACGACCCTGCTCACCGTGTCGGGGCTCGTCCCACCCATGCGGGGCACGGTGCGCGTGCTCGGCGGGGTGGTGCGCGGCCGGCGTCCCCAGGCCGTGGCCCGCCGGGGCGTCGCCCACGTGCCCGAGGACCGGGCCCTGTTCTATGGGCTCACGGTCCGCGAGAACCTGCGGCTCGGTGCGCGCCGGGGCGGCCTCGACCTCGACGCCGTGGTCGGCTACTTCCCTGCGCTCGGGCCGCTGCTCGACCGCAAGGTGGGCCTGCTGAGCGGCGGCGAGCAGCAGATGCTGGCGCTGGGACGGGCCCTGTGCTCCACCCCCCGGCTCCTGATGGTCGACGAGATGAGCCTCGGGCTGGCGCCGGTGATCGTGGAGCGGCTGCTCCCGATCCTGCGCCAGATCGCCGACGACACCGGGGCCGGCGTGCTGGTGGTCGAGCAGCACGTCCACATGGCCCTCACGGTCGCCGACCGGGCGTACGTGCTCTCGCACGGCGACCTGGTCCTCCACGGCTCGGCCGCCGACCTGGCCGATCGTCGTGACCTGTTCGAGGTGAGCTACCTCGGTGACGCCGCGCTGTGACCCATGCCGCCGAGCTCGGGAGGAGCCATGACCCCCGCCGCTGACACCATCGCCCGCTTCTGGGCGATCCAGGACGAAGGCCGCTACGCCGAGCTGCTGGCGCTGTTCACCGACGACGCCGTCTTCGTCGACCCGCTCTACGGCACCCTGACCGGCAGGGACGCGATCGGCTCGTTCCTGGCCAGGATGGAGCGGGTGATGGCCGCCAGCGGGACCCGCTTCGAGCTGGTCGACGCCGCCGCTGACGGCGACGTGGGCTGGGCCCGGTGGATCGCCCACCTGGCCGGCGGCGACGTCGCGGGCTACAGCCTCTACCGGTTCCGTGGCGGGCTGATCAGCTGCGACGCCGACTACCTCGACACCCTGGCCTACGAGCGGGTGCGGGCGGCCGGCGGCCACGTATCGTGAGGAGCGCATGAGTGACCGGGTGCTCGTCGCCAAGGTGGGCCTCGACGGCCACGACCGCGGGGTGAAGGTGGTCGCGCGGATCCTGCGCGACGCCGGGTTCGAGGTGATCTACACCGGGCTGTTCCAGACGCCCGACACGGTGGCCGCGGCCGCGGTCGACGAGGACGTCGACGCCGTCGGGCTGTCCATGCTCTCCGGAGCCCACCTCACCCTCGCTCCCCGGGTCGTGGAGCGGATCCGGGCCGCGGGCCTCGACATCCCCGTGATCGTTGGTGGCATCGTGCCCGGCCCCGACGTCGCCCTCCTGACCGAGCGGGGGGTGGCCGCCGTGCTCACGCCGGGTGCATCGGCCGAGGAGATCGCCGCAACGGTCCGCCGGGTGATCGACGAGCACCGGGCTGCCGCCGACGCCTGAGCAAGGTGCCGGCCCGGTGTCGGCAGCACGGTCAGCCCAGCGGCCCCAGCCAACGATCGTCGAGCCCGTCCAGCGTCCCGTCGTCGGCGAGCCGGCCGAGCTGCTCGTCCACGGCGGCGACCAGCGCCGGCCGGGCGGGGTCGAGGGCCAGCACCACGTCGTCGCCGTCGGCGACGGTCCCTATCACCACGAGGTCGGCGGCGACGGCCGCGATCGGCCCGAGGAGGGCGCGGTCGGCCACGACCCCGTCGACGGCGCCGGAGCGGAGGTCGGCCACGGCGGCCACGGGGTCGGCCAGGGAGGCGACGTCGGCCGCCGGGAGGCGGCTGCGCACGGCCGCGTCGGCGGCGCTGCCGGCCTGGACGGCGACGGTGCCGCCCTCGAGGTCGTCGAGGCCGTCCACCTCCTCGGCGTCGGCGCTCACGAGCAGGACGAGCGGGTTCGACGCGTAGGCGGCCGAGGGCTCGGCCCGGTCACCCCACGAGGGATCGGCGGACAGGCCGCCGGCGGCCAGGTCGCACTGGCCCAGCGCCGGGCGCTCCCAGGTGCGGACGTCGGGCACCCGGCGGAGCTGGAGCTCGAGCCCGAGGCCGGCCGCCACCTCCCGCAGGAGCTCGGGGTCGAGGCCACCGAGGCCGGCGGCGGCGGCCGGGTCGAGGGTGGTGAACGGCGGGTGCGGGGCGCTCACGCAGGCCGTGAGCGCCCCCGGCTCCACCAGCCCGAGGACGGGGCCGGTCGATCCCGGGTCGGGATCGCCGCCGCGGCAACCGGCGGCGAGCAGGGCCACGAGCACGGCGGCCACACCGGCCGTCGAGCGGGCCAGCCGGCGTCGCCCCGTGGGTCGGTCGCGCATCGGGCCGACGGTACCCGCGTCGCCCGGCCGTAGGATGCCGATCGACGTGCCGTGGGTCCGGGGGAGCCGGGGCCGCACGTGGGCGCGGAGGGACGATGGCGGACAAGTTCGAGCGGCTCACCAACCTGGTCGCGCTGCTGCTCGACACCAGCCGGCCGCTCACGCGGGAGGAGATCCTCGACCGCCTCGACAGCCAGTACGAGGGCACCCCGGAGGCGCGCCGGACGACGTTCGAGCGGGACAAGGCCCTGCTCCGGGAGGAGGGGGTGCCCGTGGAGGTGGAGGGCCTCGAGGGGGGTGCCTCCGGGTACCGGATCCGGCCGGACGCGCTGTTCCTGCCGGACCTCGGCCTGGCCCCCGACGAGCTGGTGGCGCTGCACGTCGCCGTGGCCGCCGTGCGGGTGGAGGGCGGCTGGGGCAAGGAGGCCCTGTGGAAGCTGGGCGAGGTGGAGGGCACGGCGCCGCCGCCCCTCGCCTCGCTCCCGGCGGCCGACGCCCTGCCCGCCCTGTACCGAGCCCGGCTCGAGCGTGCCCCGGTGACGTTCGGGTACCGCGGCGAGCGTCGCACGGTCGATCCCTGGGGCCTGCTGTGCCGCTCCGGCTTCTGGTACGTGGTGGGCTTCGATCACGCCCGCGGGGCGTCGCGCACCTTCCGCGTCGACCGGATCGACCGGGGTGCGGTCAGCGTGGGCGAGCCGGGCACCACCTCGCCGCCGGAGGGGTTCGACGTGCGGCAGGCCCTGCCCGCGGATCCCCGGCTCATCGGCGACGGCGAGGTGGTCGACGCCCTGGTGCTGGTCGACGGGGTGGTGGCGCCCCGGGTCGTCCTCGAGCTCGGCGACGACCGCGTGGTCGAGCGGCGGGCCGACGGCTCCGTGCTGGTGCAGGTGGCCGTGGCCAACCGGGCGGCCTTCCGATCGTGGGTGCTCGGGCTGCTCGATCGGGCCGAGGTGATCGGGCCGCCGGCGCTGCGCGACGACCTCGTCGACTGGCTCGAGCGCCTGGCGGCCGGGGCGGGGGCGGCCCGGTGAGCCCGCCGCCCGCGGCCGGCGACCGCCTGCGCCGCATGCTGGCCATCCTGCCCTGGCTCACCGAGCGCGGCCAGGCCTCCGTGCAGGAGATCGCGACGCGCTTCGAGGTGTCGCCCGAGCGGGTGGTCGCCGACCTCGAGCTGGTGGCCTGCTGCGGCGTGTCACCGTCGCCCGAGGACCTCATCGACGTGTGGATCGACGAGGACGACGTGGTGCACCTCGAGGTGCCCCGCTACTTCACGCAGCCGCTCCGGCTCACGGCTCGCGACGGCTTCGCGCTGCTCGCGGCCGGGCGGGCGCTCCTGTCGGTGCCCGGCTCCGACCCGGCCGGCTCCCTGGCGCGGGCGCTCGACACCCTCGAGCGCACCATGTCGGCCCGCGCGGCCACGGCCGACGGCGGGGCCGGCGAGGACACGGCCGACCACCCCTCGATCGAGGTCGACGTGCAGGTGCCCCCCTTCCTCGGGGCGCTCCAGGCTGCCGTCGACGACCACCGGGGCGTGGTGATCGACTACTACTCGGCCTGGCGGGACGAGCTGACGCATCGCGCCGTCGACCCGCTGGCCGTGTTCCTGGCCGACGGCAACTGGTACCTGCTGGCCGACTGCCACCTCGCCGGCGCCGAGCGGCGCTTCCGGGTCGACCGGATCGTGGCCCTGGAGCCCACGGGCGACGTCTTCGTGCCCCGGCCGGTCGACGTGCCCCTCGACCAGCCCTTCGATCCGGGTGGGCGGGGGAGGCGGGTCACCCTGCTGCTCGCGCCCGACGCAGGCTGGGTCCTGGAGACGTACCCCACGGTGCACGTGACGGCAGAGCCCGACGGTCGCCGGCGGGTCGTGCTGGAGGTGGTGGGCCGTGCCTGGCTGGAGCGCCTGCTGCTCCGACTGGGCCCGTGGGCGGAGGTGGTCGAGCCGGCCGACCTGCGGGCGGCGGGGGCGGCTGCCGCGGCCCGGCTGCTCGCGCGCTACCGCTGACCGGCGCCGACAGGGAGCGGCGCCCCGAGGCCCTCGGGCCCGAACCAGGTGGGGTTCCAGCGGCGCTCGAGCAGCACGCGGGCCAGGCGGGCGTCGCTGGCGACGTACGAGGCCAGGGCGTCGGGGGCCAGCTCGTGGACGCGGGCCGGGTCGACCTCGACGGGTGTGAGGCCCACCAGGCGGGCGATCGACTTGAGCGAGCACGACACCCGCAGGGCCCGCCCGACGTCGGCGCGGTAGAGGCGGTACGCGTCGAGGTGCTGGTGGCCGTGCCAGGTGGCCCGGTAGCCGGCCCGGTGGCCGGGGAGCGGCCGGCGCACGGGCAGCTGCGGGTCCTCGGCCAGGCGGAGGCCCAGCGTGACGCCGGCACGCTGCGCCCGTTCGGCGAGGAACGGCAGGTCGAAGGCGGCGCCGTTCCACGTCACGATGACCCCGGGCGGGAGCGAGGCCAGGTGCCGGTCGAGCCGGGTGAGCAGCGCCGCCTCGGGGCCGGTGAGGACGGTGTCGTGCCAGGGCGTCGACACCGCGACCGCCAGCACCGCGGCCACGGCGGGGTCGAGCCCGTCGGTGGTCGTGTCGGTCTCGATGTCGAGCCCGTACAGGCGGGCGCACGTGGCCATTGGCGCTCCGGTCGCTCGATCCGGGGAATCACACCCGTGTCGTTCGCCATGACCCTACGACGGGGGTGTGACGCGGTCGGGGAGGGCGGAGCGATCAGCCCTGCAGCTGGGAGGTGAAGGTCCCCAGGTCGAAGTAGTCGCGCCACAGGTGGAGTCGGCCGTCGCGCACCTCGAACACCCCGGCGACGGGGAGCTCCAGCCAGCGGCCGCCGATCTCGAAGCGGTCGACCCGGGCGTTCATCACGACGTCGCCCTGCTCCACCTGGTGGTGGATCACCCACTCGACGGCGGTGGCCGAGCCGAGGAACCCGCCGAGGGTCGCTCGGATGGCGTCGGGGCCGGCGACCGCACCCATGGGCACGTTGTCGTAGATGCAGTCGTCGGCGACGAGGGCGAGGGCGCCGTCGAGGTCCTTGGCCTCGACGGCGCGGATGAAGGCGGTGACGACCTCTCCGGGGCTCATGCCCGAAGCATCGCAGACCGCTGGTCAGCGGCGGCGCTCGCTCCGGCCGCCGACCGGGTTGGGCACCGGGAAGCCGGCCGCCGCCCGCTCCTCCTCGGACTCGCCGCCCCAGACCCCGTACTCGCGGTTCAGCCGGGCGTACCAGCGGCACTCCTGGAGCACCGGGCACGACTGGCAGAGGGCCTTCGCCCTGGCCTCGCGCCGATCCCGCGCCTGGGGACGCTCCGCCCTCGGGGCGAAGAAGAGGCCGGTCCGGCTGCGGCAGGCCGCCGACTCCATCCACGTCTGTTGGCTGTACCGCCGCGGCAGCGCAACTGCGATCGGCGGCACCTCGGCAAGGGCCACGGCACCGACCTCGTCCTCGGAGGTGGAGCGGCGGGGGATCGGGAGGGGGTGATCCCCCGCCGCCCGTTATTTACGACTAAATCGTACCGGGACCGGTTGGGGCGCGGCGGCCGACGCGACGAGTTGTCCCGATGGGCGCCATCGGCGGGGGCGATCGGCGCGCTGGCGGTGGTGGGCTACAGCACCGGGCCGTCGAGCAGGGCGGTGACGAGCGCGGCCACCGGGCTGCGCTCGGCCCGGGTGAGGGTGACGTGGGCGAACAGGGGGTGGCCCTTCATGGCCTCGATCACGGCGGCGATGCCGTCGTGGCGGCCGACGCGCAGGTTGTCGCGCTGGGCCACGTCGTGGGTGAGCACCACCCGACTGCCGTCGCCGAGGCGGCTGAGGGCCGTGAGCAGGGTCTGGCGCTCGAGGTTCTGGGCCTCGTCGACCACGACGAAGGTGTCCGTGAGGTTGCGCCCGCGGATGTGGGTGAGCGGCAGCACCTCGAGGAGGCCCCGGGCCACCACCTCGTCGATCACCTCGGGGCCCACGATCGACTCCAGCGCGTCGGACACCGCGGCGGCCCAGGGAGCCATCTTCTCCTGCTCGGAGCCGGGAAGGAACCCGAGGTCCTGCCCGCCCACGGCGAAGATGGGACGGAAGACGAGCACGCGGCGGTGGGTGCGCTGCTCCAGCACGGCCTCGAGGCCCGCCGCCAGGGCGAGGACCGACTTGCCGGTGCCGGCCGTGCCGCCCAGGCTCACGATGCCGATGTCGGGGTCGGCCAGGACGTCGATGGCGAGGCGCTGCTGGGCGCTGCGCCCCCGGAGGTCGAAGAGGCTGCGGTCGCCGCGGACCAGGTGCACCCGCTTGTCGGCACGGACCCGCCCGAGGGCCGACTGCGAGCCCGCCGCCAGGGCGAGGCCGGTGTGGCAGGGGAGGTCGCGGGCGTCCTGGAGGTCGACGACGCGCTCCGCCCACAGCGAGTCGATGGTCGCACCGTCGACCTCGAGCTCGAGGAAGCCGGTCCACCCGCTGTCGACCGCGAGCTCGTTGCGGTACTCCTCGGCCTCGAGGCCGGCCACGCTCGCCTTCAGCCGCAGCGGGAGGTCCTTGGTGACGACGACCACCCGGTGGCCCTCGTCGGCCAGGTTGCGGGCCACCGCGAGGATCCGGTGGTCGTTGTTGTCGGCGGTGAGCCCGGCGGGGAGGCGGCTGGTCTCCTGGTGGTTCAGCTCCACCCGTAGCGTGCCGCCGGCCTGGTTCACGGGCATGGGTTCGGTGAGCGAGCCGTGGCGGAGCCGCAGCTCCTCGAGCGCCCGGAGCGCCTGGCGAGCGGCCCAGCCCAGCTCCGGGTGGTGTCGCTTGGACTCGAGCTCGGTGAGGACCACCACGGGCAGCACGGTGGCGTGCTCTTCGAACCGGGTGAGCGAGCGCGGGTCGGAGAGCAGCACCGAGGTGTCGAGCACGTAGGTGGTGGTCGGCGGCGGGGCCGAGCGCGCCGCTCGGGTGGGGCGGGGGGCGGCGCGGCGTCGGCCCTCGCGGGCCGGATCGGGCGCCACGGGCGGGGTCGGACGGCTCACGGATCTCCCTGCGGTCGGAGGCACCGCGGCTCATGGAACTCGCTCCGCCGAGCCGGGTGGGGGATGGTGGCGGGGCCTGCCCGGCGACGGGGCGGTCAGGCCCCGAGCAGGGCCACGTGCACCGCCGTGGGCCCGTGGACGCCCTCCACGATGATCTGCTCGATGTCGCCGGAGCGGCTCGGCCCGGTCACCACGCAGAGGTTGGCGCTCAGGGGCCCCTGGGTGCCGAGGCGGCGGAGCACGTCGCCCGGCGTGGCCACCAGCCGGTCGACCGGCAGGACCGCCAGGTGCGTCGGCGGGAGCAGCCACAGGGTGCGGCCACCGGCCCTCGCCGAGTCGAGCACGATCGACCCGGTGGCCGCGATGGCCGCGACCGCGCTGGTGACACCCAGGTCGGCCCGCGTCGCGGCGGCGAGCGAGGGCTCCTCCACCTCGACGCCCAGGGTGGCGAGGCGGGCCCCGACGGCCAGGGCCTCCGGCTCGCGGGAGACGCAGGCGCGCCGAACGCCGGCGCGATCCACCAGTTCGGCGAGCAGCGAGAGCGGGACATCGGGGAGGTCGATGCGGTGCACGTGCGCGTGCACCGCCGACGCGGCCCGCTCGAAGCTGCCGAGCAGGTCGTCCCGGTCGAGCGAGCGGGGGACGGCCTCGGGCACGTCGGGCGGGGGCGGCGGCAGCGGGTGGGCCGGGTTGGCGGGGATGCCACCGTCGAGGCGGCGACGCAGGCGGTCGAGGAACGCGGCGCGCTCCATCACACCTCGCCCGCGTCCCAGCGTTCCCGGAACGTGCGGCGCGCCGGCACCGGCGCGGCCCGCCCCTCGGTCCACCGGGACAGCCCCGGCAGGAGGTGCGCCCACCGGGCGGCGGCCCGCCCGCGCGCCAGCGCACGGGTGCTGGTCCGGTACCCGGCCGGGCGGCCCCACGCCTCGGCCCACGCCCGCCAGGCGGCCCGCTCGGCCGAGCCAGCGCGCTCCGCCCGGCGGCGCCGGAGCGACAGGAGGAGGTCCTGGAGGGGGATGCCGACCGGGCAGGCGTCCATGCAGGCGCCGCACAGGGTCGACGCGTTGGCCAGCTCGGCGGCCTCGGGGTGCTCGCTGGCGAGCAGGGGGGTGAGCACGGCGCCGACGGGGCCGCTGTAGACCCAGCCGTAGGCGTGGCCACCCACCTGGCGGTAGACGGGGCACACGTTCAGGCAGGCACCGCAGCGGATGCACGCCAGGATCTCGTGCAGCTCGCTGGCGAGCACGTCGCTGCGGCCGTTGTCGAGGATCACCAGGTGGACCTCGTCGGGGCCGTCGGCCTCGCCGGCCCGGCGGGGGCCGCTGACGATGTCGGTGTAGGCGCTGAGCTGCTGGCCCGTGGCCGACCGGGCGAGCAGCGAGAGCAGCAGCTCGCACTGCTCCCAGGTGGCGGTCACCCGCTCCATCCCCATGACCGCCACGTGGACCCGCGGCACCCCCATCGTCAGGCTGGCGTTGCCCTCGTTGGTGACGAGGACGAGGGAGCCGGTCTCGGCCACCCCGAGGTTCACGCCCGACACGCCGAGGTCGGCCCGGAGGTACTCGGCGCGCAGGGTCTCGCGGGCGAAGGCCGCGAGTTTCGCCGGGTCGGGGTCGAGGGTGCGGTCGCCGGCCGCGGTCTGCAGGGCCTCGGCTGCCTGGTACCGGTCCCGGTGCACGGCGGGGGCGATGATGTGGCTGGGCGTCTCGTGGGCCAGCTGGATGATCCACTCGCCGAGGTCGGTCTCGACCACCGAGCAGCCGGCGCGGGCCAGGGCTTCGTTCAGCCCGGTCTCCTCGCTGGCCATCGACTTCGACTTCACCACCCGCCGGGCGCCGATCCGCCGGGCGATGCCGGCGATGTGCCCGTTGGCCTCGGCCGCATCGGCGGCCCAGAACACCTGGCCGCCGTTGGCCTCGAAGCGGTCGGCGAGCCGCTCCAGGATCGCGGGCAGGTCGGCGAGGATGTCAGCCCGTACCGCGCGGGCGGCGTGCCGGAGCCCGTCCGGGTCGTCGAGGTCGGCCAGCGCCCGCTCGCGACCGTGGCCGAAGTGGCGGAGGGCCCGCGCCAGCGAGCCGCGCAGGCGGACGTCTCCGGTGGCGGCGGCCGTGCGGTCGCGGAGGGTGGTGCCGGGCAGCAGGTGCTCGCCGCTCATGGCGCCACGCGGGGGTCGCGGCCGTCGAGGGCGGCAGCCAGGACCTGGGCCAGGTGGGCGGTGCGCACCGGGCGGCCCTCGTGCTCGGCGCGGGTGCGGAGGTGGAGCAGGCACGACCCGTCGGCGCTCACGAGCAGCTCGGCCCCGGCCCCGGCCCCGGCCCCGGCCCCGGCCTCGGCCAGCGACGCCAGCTTGTCGTCGGCCATCGCCACCGACACCTCCGGGAGCTTCATGCTGAACAGCCCGCCGAAGCCGCAGCACCGCTCGGCCGCACCCCACTCGACCCGCTCGCAGCCCTCCACCCGGTCGAGCAGCGCCTCCGGCTGATCGTGGACGCGCAGCTCCCGCAGGAGGTGGCACGAGTGGTGGTAGGCGACCCGCGTGGCGGGCATGCGCAGCGGGGGGAGGGAGCGCTCGGCCAGCAGCTCGGACAGCTCGCGGGTGCGCGCGCCGACCAGCCGGGCCCGCTCCGCCGCGTCGTGGTCGCCCACCAGCTCGAACAGCTCGGGCCAGAACACGCGGATCATCGTGGCGCACGACCCAGCCGGCACCACGACCACCTCGGCCGGGTCGGCCGGGTCGTGCAGCGCCGCGTGGAGCGCGTCGAGGGTGGTGCGGGCCACGGTGGCGGCGGCGTCGGCGGCACCCGCGTTCCAGGCGGGCTGGCCGCAGCAGGTCTGGCCATCGGGGCACGACACGTCGCAGCCCGCGGCGCGCAGCACCCGCACCGTGGCCACCCCCACGTCGGGCTCCAGCACGTCGACCATGCACGTCACGAAGAGGGCCACCCGCACGGGGCGCACGCTACCGGGCACCCCCGCGCCCCGTCGTCCCCGCGGCCGTGGTCCCGCCCGGGAGAGGGGGTGGGGTGCGATCATCGGCCCGTGCCCACCCCGGGGCGGCCCGACGACGGCTGCCCGTTCTGTCGCATCGCCGCCGGCGAGGTGCCCGCAGACGTGGTGCTGGCCGACGAGGTGGCGGTCGCCTTCCTCGACCACCGCCCGCTGTTCGCGGGCCACACGCTGCTGGTGCCGCGCCTGCACGCGGCGACGCTGCCGGCGCTGCCCCCCGAGCTCGTCGGCCCGCTGTTCGAGCGGGCTCGGCGGCTGGCGGCCGTGATGGAGGTGGGGCTGGGCGCGGCCGGCTCGTTCGTGGGGCTCAACAACCGCGTGAGCCAGAGCGTGCCCCACCTGCACGTGCACGTGGTGCCCCGCAACCGGGGCGACGGCCTCCGCGGGTTCTTCTGGCCCCGGCGGCGCTACGCCGAGGGGGAGGCGGCCGCGGTTGCGGCGGCGCTCCGCGCCGCGCTGGCCTCGCTGCCGTCTCCGCCGTGAGCGAGGCCGAACAGCTCCAGGCAGGCCTCCAGGCCCTCGATGGTGATGTCGTCGCGGCGGCGCTCCTCCCACACCGCTCGCTCCAGTCGGAACAGCAGCTCGCGGGCCGGTTCGGCCCGGCGGGTCACCCAGCGCTGGCCGTTGTCGGCGTAGCCGAGGGCACGCGAGACCGCGACCGAGGCCGCGTTCGACTCGAAGGCGCCGCTGTAGGCCACGCGGGCGCCCAGGCCCGCGAAGGCGAGGTGCAGGACCGCGGCTCGCATCTCGGTGCCGATGCCCCGGCCCTGGTGCTCCCGACCGAGCCACGACCCGGTCTCGACGGTTCGGACGATGCCGAACCGCTGGGCGAACAGGCCCTGCGAGCCGACCAGCTCGCCGCCCGTGAACACGCCGAGCTCCAGCCTCCAGGCGTCGGGTGCCCACTCGGCTCGGGCGCGCCAGTGGTACTGCAGCACACCCTGCTCGAGCCGGGGCGACGGCAGGTCCGTCCAGGGGACGAGGAACGGCATGGTGGCCGGGTCGTGCACCCCGCGGGAGGCCAGACCGGCGAGGAGGGCGAGCTCGTCGTCGCCGGGCGGGCGCAGCTCGAGGCGGGGTGTGCGAACCCGGAGCCCGAACAGTGGCCACAGCTGGCTCAACATCGCCCGAGTGTGTCCGACGGGGCCAGGGTGCTGCTCAGAATTCGCGCGCGCCGCCCTGCTCTCCCTCGCGGTCCCGACAGGGGCTCGTCGTCCAGGCACCCGGCCGAGCCCACGACGACCGCGTAGCGTGGAGCCGTGGCCCGGCTGTCCGCGCTCGTTCATGACCGGCGCACCCGGCGGGGTGGGCCGGCGGTCCTCGCCGCGCCGGCGTGCCGGGCTGCTCGCCGGCCCGGGCCGGGAGGTGTCGGGGATCGGCGCGGGCGGCGAGGTGCGCGATGACTCGTCCGGCGCCGTCTTGAGCACGCCTGGGGTGGTTCGGTGCCCGGCGTGAGCGCCGTCCCGGGCGATGCCGGCTGGCGCGGCTCGCCGGTGCTCGTCGGCGACTACGAGCTGGTCCGCTCGCTCGGCGTGGGCGCCGACGGCCGCACCTGGCTGGCCCGGCCGCCGGGCCGGTTGGGCCTGGCCGCCGATCTCGTCGCCATCGAGGTCCTCGACCGTCCGGTCCGCGATGCCGGGTTCGCCGCGATCGTCGAGGTGCTGCAGGTGGTCGCGGCCGTCCGGTCGCCCCACCTGGTGCGGTTGCTCGACGTGGGCCGGGCCGGACGCCTCGGCTGGGTGGCGTTCGAGTGGCCGGCCCTGGGCTCGCTGGCCGCCCCGGCCCGCCCGCTGGGTCGCACCGACGCGGTCCGAGCCGTCGCCGCCGCGGCGCGCGGCGCGCACGCCCTCCACCAGGCCGGGCTGGCGCACGGTGCCGTCTCCCCCTCCACCGTGCTCCTGGGTGCCCAGGGTGCGGCCCTGGGCCCACTCGCGCTGGGGCGGTTCGTGGAGCCCGGCCTGGTGCTCGACGGCGACCGGACCCTGATCGACCTCGACTGCACCGACCCCGGCATGCTGCTCGGCGAGCCGCCGTCGAGAGCCTCCGACGTCTGGTCGCTGGGGGCCACGCTCCACCGGGTGCTCACCGGTGCGTCGCTGGTGGGCGTGGTGCCCGACGTCGACGTGAGCCTCGCCCTGCGCCGCTTCCTCGCGGCCCGTCCCACGCTGGCCGGGCCGCTGTCGCCGGGTTGTGCCCGGGTCGTGATCGATTGCCTCCACGAGGATCCGGCCGACCGCCCGACCACCGCCGAGCTGGTGGCGGAGCGCCTCGAGTGGCTGCTCCGCACCGAGGCGGCTTGAGGGGGCATCGGATGCGGCTCGAGCGGCTCCAGCTGTCGATCGCCCCGGGCGAGGGCGTCGCCGCCCGGTTCGGCGACGTGGTGGTGTTCTCGCCGTCGGCGCGTGCCGGCGACCCGGTCCTCGATCGGGTGCTGGCCACGTGCCGCTCCCTGTCGGAGCTGCCGGGCGTGCCCGGCGACCTGCTCGTCGAGCGGCTCGCCGGCGATCTCGGTGGATCGGCACCCGGCCCTGCGCTGTGCGTCCTGGCCGCCATCACCGGCGGGCTCGAGGTGGTGCTGCGGGGCCCGGTCGAGGTCACCATCCGTCGGGACGGGCAGCTCGATCGCCATCCCGGCTCCGATCCGGGCTCGTGGGTCGACCTCGTCGTCGACGACGGCTTCGACGAGCTGACGGTGGCGGCACCGGGGGTGACGCCGCCGGCCGGCGACGTCGCGCTCGACCTCCGCGAGGGCGTCGTGCCCGCGGGCGGCCTCCGTCTGGGACGCCGCCTGGCGACCGACGAGGCCCTGGCGGCGCTGGAGGTCGGGCCGGAGGACCCCGGGCCGGCAGCCGAGACCGGCTGGGAGGGGCTCGTGCGGGCGGTGCTCGAGCCCGACGACGAGGCCGGGGCCGGGGCCGGGGCCGGGGAGGCGCCGGCCAGCGCCGGCCCGGGCGACGGGATCGAAGCGGTGCCGCTCGTCGGGCCGGCACCGGTCGCCGCCACGGCGCCCCTCCCCGTCGGCCGGGGCGCGAGCGCCGCCCTGGGGCCCCGGGTCGCCGCGCTCCGCTGCGGCGCGGGTCACGTGAGCCCGCCGACCGCGCTGTGGTGCGTGGTCTGCGGCCGGTCGCTCGCCGACCCGTCCGTGGTGCGGGTCGAGGCCGTCCGCCCCGCGCTCGGGCTCCTCGTCGTCGACGACGGCGGTGTCTACTCGCTCGACACCGGCTACCTCGTCGGACGTGCGCCCGACGACGCGCCCGAGGTCGCGGCGGGCACGGCGCGACCGCTGCGTCTCGACGATCCCGACGGGCTCATCGCGCCGGTGCACGTCGAGGTTCGCCTGGCCGGGTGGGAGGTGCTCGTCGTCGACCGGGGTTCGCCCACCGGCACTTTCGTCCACCCCGCCGGCGCCGACGACTGGCGACGGCTCGAGCCCGATCTGGCCCAACCGCTCGTGCCGGGTACCGCCGTCGCCGTCGGCCGGCGGGTCATCTCGTTCGTCGGGCGCCCCGTTCGTCGTCCTGGCGACAGCTGAGCGCGCCGCGGCTCACCGTTCGAGACGCACCGACGGCCGCCCGTCGACCACCGTCAGCGTGGCCGGCATGGCCAGCAGCTCCAGCTCGTCGAGCTCCTGATCGGTTGTCACCACGCGCACCACGTCGCCCCTGCGGGGGCCGGAAAGAATCGTCAGTTCGAGTGCCATTGTTCTCCCGTGCTCGTCGGTCTGCTCTTCGGCCTCCACGACGAGCGCCTCGTAGATCCCGTCCTCGATCATGCGAACGCCCTTCTCTGCGAGGAAATGCTTGACCTACACCTTGCCGTCGGTTGTCATGTCCCTCGACACACACGATCGTGACGGTGTCACCCCGAGGAGGAGATCGGTGGCAAAGCTGACCAAGGCCGAAGTGATCGACGCGGTGGCGGCCGATGCACAGGTCACGAAGGCCGATGCGGAGAAGGTCGTCAACGCCTTCTTCGAGACGGTGCTCGCAGCGGCCAAGAAGGGCGACGATGTCGGCTGGCCGACGATCGGAACCTTTAAGGTCACCAAGCGAGCCGCCCGCACCGGCCGCAACCCGCGCACCGGCGAGCCCGTGAAGGTCGCGGCGTCCACGTCGCTGAAGCTCCAGCCCAGCGCGGGCGTGCGGACCGAGCTCAACCCCAAGCGGAAGAAGTGAGGAGCGCGACGTGACTGCCCCGATCCCGGCCAAGGCGCCGGCCAAGAAGGCCCCGGCGAAGAAGGCGGCACCCGCCAAGAAGGCGGCGCCGGCCAAGAAGGCGGCGCCGGCCAAGAAGGCGCCCGTCAAGAAGGCGCCGGCCAAGAAGGCGGCGCCGGCCAAGAAGGCGGCGCCGGCCAAGAAGGTCCCGGCGAAGAAGGCGGCGCCGGCGAAGAAGGCGCCCGTCAAGAAGGCACCGGCGAAGAAGGCGGCGCCGGCCAAGAAGGCGGCGCCGGCCAAGAAGGCGGCGCCGGCCAAGAAGGTCCCGGCGAAGAAGGCGGCGCCGGCCAAGAAGGCGCCCGTCAAGAAGGCCCCAGCGAAGAAGGCGGCGCCGGCCAAGCGGGCTTCCGCGGCCAAGAAGGCCTGAGCGCACACCGCTCGTCGCACGGGGGCCCTGCGGGGCCCCCGTGGCGCGCCCGGGCACGGTCGGGCCCTGCCGTGGTACGCATCCTCCCGTGGACCCGTTGCACGAGCTCCTCCGAGACCTCGCCGACGAGCACGCCGACCTCGACCGGATCGTCGCCGGCATCGGCCCCGCCGACTGGGACCGACCGACGCCCGCCGAGGGCTGGGCCGTGCGAGACCAGATCAGCCACCTCGCCTTCTTCGATGGCACCGCCACCCTGGCGGTGGCGGATCCCGAGCAGTTCGCGTCGGGTCTCGAGGCGCTGCGCGACGCCGAGGACGCGTCGGCCTACCTCGACCAGGCCGTGGCGCGGGGCCGGGTGATGGACCCGGCCGACCTGCTGCGGTGGTGGCGGGCCGAACGTCGGGCCCTGCTCGCGGCCGCCCGCGGCCTCGACCCCAGGTCCAGGCTGCCGTGGTACGGCCCGCCGATGAGCGCCATGTCCTTCCTGTCGGCGCGGCTCATGGAGACGTGGGCGCACGGCCAGGACGTGGTCGATGCCCTCGGGGCCCGCCGGGCTCCCACCCTGCGGCTCCGCCACGTCGCCCAGATCGGTGTGCGGGCGCGGCCGTGGAGCTACGTGGTGCGCGGGCTCGAGTCCCCGACCGGCGAGGTCCACGTGGATCTGGCCGGTCCCGGCGGGGAGCGGTGGACCTGGGGCGATCCGGCGGCGCCGGACACGATCCGCGGGCCTGCGCTCGACTTCTGCCTCGTCGCCGTGCAGCGGCGGCATCCGGCCGACACCGCCCTGGTGGCCGACGGTGCCCTGGCCGAGGAGTGGCTGGCGATCGCCCAGGCGTTCGCCGGCGGTCCGGGCGCGGGCCGCCGACCCGGGCAGTTCGCGCCCGGCTGACCGCCGCTACAGGCGGTCGATCCTCTTGAAGGCCTCGGCGTGGAGCACGCCGATCTCGGCTCCGTGCGCGGCCAGGCGCTCGCGGACCCGCCGGCGGAACGCCTCCAGCTGGTCGCCGTCGCCGTGGTTGTCGATCGACATCGTGGAGCGGAACTGGCTCACGTGCGATTCGAGGGCGGCCAGCTTGGCCTCGACCCCGCCGCTGACGTCCTCCCAGTGGTCGTGCTCGTCGGCCTCGAACAGCAGCAGGGCCTCCGGCCGGTGCGCCGCGATCTCCTGCTCGGGGAAGAAGTGGGGATCGCGCGCGGCCACGATGCCGTCGCACGCGAGGAAGCCGGCGTTGCGGTGGTCGGGGTGGAGCCGGTAGCGCTTCCACGGGTCGTGACCGAGCACGACCGTCGGGCGGAGGCGGCGGATCCAGTAGGCGATCTCCCAGCGCTGGCGGAGCGTGCACTCCAGCTCGCCGTCGGGCCACCCCAGGAACACGACGTCGCCGGTGGCGCCCAGCTCGCGGGCGGCGGCCCGCTGCTCCTCCTGGCGGCGGGCCACCAGGTGCGCCAAGTCCTCGTGGGGGTCCCACGTGCCCTTCGAGCCGTCGGTGCAGACGAGCAGGCTCACCTCGCAGCCGGCTGCGGCCCACGTGGCGAGAGTGGCCCCCGCTCCGAACTCGATGTCGTCGGGATGGGCGCCGATGGCGAGGGCCCGCTCGGGTACGGGCAACGGGCTGTGCACGGGGTCCTCCGTCAGGTCGAGGGGGCGCCGATGGCCACGTGGGGCGACGGGGCCAGGTCGAGGGGCAGGGCGAGGTCGGCGGGGAGGTCGACGTCCCAGCCGAGGCGGCGCTCTCGCACCACGCGCAGGCCCAGGCCCAGGCGGCGGGCCTCGGCCGCGTGCCGCCGGAACGAGCCGGGGCCGTAGGCGAACCGGAAGCCGGCGGCTGCCGGTACACAGGCCACGTTGGTGCCGTCGTCGCGGCGGTCGGGCACGAGGGTCACGCCCTCGAACGCGGCCACCCACGACAGGCCGACGGCGAGCGGGAGGTCCGCGTGGGCCACGATCACCCGGGCCAGGCCCGAGGCCGCCAGCGCGGCCACACCGTCGGCCACTGCGGCGTCGAGGCCGCGCTGGGGGCACCACAGCACGGCCGCGCCGACCCCGCGGGCCCAGGTGGCCACCTCGTCGTCGTCGCACACCACCGTCACTGCCAGGGGAGCGGCCGCCGCGATCACCCCGGCGGCCATGTCGCGGGCCAGGCGGGCCCGCGCCTCGGGCGCCAGCGCGGGGGCGAGCCGCAGCTTGGCCTCGGCGAAGCGCTTCACCGGCACCAGCACGGCCACGGAGGTGGGCACCAGGCGAGTGTAGGGTCCGGGGCCTCGTGAGCCCCCTGCGCCGCCGTGCCCGTTCCGACCCGGCCGCCGAGACCCGTCCGGCGCCGCGCCTGCCCCGCGCCGGGCAGGGCTGGCTGCTGCCCCGGCGCTTCGAGCGGGGTGAGGGCGCACGGTGGACCCCAGTCGGCGCGCTGGGGGCGGCGGCGCCCGGGCTCGTCGACCCGTCCGGCGCGGTCACGCCCCGGCGGGGGGCGTGGTCGCTCGACTGGTGGGTGGGCGCCGACGACCGGTGGCACGTCCCCGCCCGCGAGGCCGCGCTGCGCCAGCGGCTCGTCGACGGCGTGCCCGTGGTGGAGACGGCCATGCGCGTGCCCTCGGGCGACGTCGTGCAGCGGGTGTACGGCGCGGTGGGCGACGGAGCCGAGGTGATCGCGGTCGAGTGGCGCAACGACTCGCCGGTGCCGGTGGCGCTGGCGATCGCCGTGCGCCCGTTCTCACCGGAGGGGGCCGCGCCGGTCCGCTCCATCGATCTCGACGGCGAGGTGGTGCGCGTCGACGGCCGGCCCGTCCTGCGGCTGCCCAGGCCGCCGAACCGCGCCGCCGCCTCGACCGGTGCCGGCGGCGACGTGGCCGAGGTGGTCCTGGCCGGCGGCGCCCCGGATCGCTGGCGGGGGGCGGTCCACTGCGACGAGGGCCGGGCCACCGCGGCGGTGGTGTACCCGCTGCCCCACCACACCACCCTCCGCGTCGTGCTCGGGTGCGCCGAGCACCCACCCGGCGACCCGGCGGCCCTGCCGCCGCCGGAGCAGGTGGCGCGGGGCTGGGTGGCACAGGACCAGCGGGGGTCGCGGCTCGAGCTGCCCGACGCGCGCCTGGCCGAGGCGGTGCGGGCGGCGCGGTGCTCGCTGCTGCTGGCCGCGGCGGCCGAGCCCGCCCGGGGCACCGCGGCGGCCGTGCGCGCCGTGGCGTGGGCGGCGGCCGGGCTGGCCGACCACGGGTTCGCCGACGAGGCGGGCGAGGCGCTGCTGGCGTGCGATCTGGCCCTGGACGACGGCTCCGCCCTGTGGGCGCTCGGCCGGCTGCTGGGCCGCACGGGTGACCGCGTGCTGGCCGAGACGGTGGTGGTGTCGGTCGCCGGGGCGGTGGAGCGGCTGGCCCGGCAGCGGCCAGTCCGGGCCACGGCCGTGCGGGGCGTGGCCGCCGCGGCCACCGTGCTGGGGCTGGCGGGCGAGGCGCGGGCCGCGGCCGATGCCGAGCGCAGCGCCGAGCGGCTGCTCGCCGCCGGCGGGGTGGTGGCCGACCTGGAGCCACTGGCCGGTCCGACCGGCGGCGCCTCGGGCGCCACCGGCCTGGCCGCGCTGGTGGCGGCGGCCTCGCCCACGTGGACCTGGTCGGTGGGCCCCGAGGGGGCCAGCCTCGAGGCGGCCGGCCGCTTCCTGGTGCTCGTGCGCGATCTGCTCGTGGCCGACAGCGCCGACCACCTCGACCTGTGCTCGGAGCTGCCGGCCGGCTGGTGGGGCCAGGGGTTCGAGGTTCACGGCGTGCCCACGCGGTTCGGGCCGGCGGGCTACGCCGTCCGCTGGCACGGCGAGAGGCCGGCGCTGCTCTGGGAGGTCGACCTGGCCGAGGGGGTACAGCCGCCGCTGCTCTGCAGCCCCGGCCTCGACCCGGCGTGGCGCGACGAGCGCCCCGCGGCCGAGGCGCTCCTCGGGCCGGTGGCGCGGCCGGCAGTCGGGGGCGGCGACACCGGCCCACGCGACGAGAGCGGACCGGTGTCGTTCGGCTGACGAGGCGCCGGCGGTCCCTTTGCCCGACGGCCCCGCCCCCGCCCGCGTCGGGTCAGTCGGTGGGCGGTGAGAGGACGGCGAAGGAGCCCGTGGCCAGGGCGACCAGCCGGTCGTCGGCATCCCTCACCCTCGACTCGAGGTGGAGGATGCGCCGGCCGGGGTGCACCACCTCGGCCTCGGCCACCAGCGGCCCGCCGGTGACCGGGCGCAGGAAGCGAACCTGGACCTCGATGGTGGCGCAGGTCGCGCCCTCGGGCAGCAGGCCGGTGACGGCCGCGCCCATGGCCGTGTCGACGAGGGCGAACACGACGGCGCCGTGCACGACCCCGTGCGGGTTGTGGTGGGTGGGCGTGACGGCGATGGTGGCGCTCCCGCGGCCGGGATCGCCCCGTTCGGCGCGCAGGCCGAGCAGGTCGGCGAGCGGGAAGTCGCTCATCCGGGCAGGCGAACGGTCGCGATGCGCCAGGGCGCCAGCCCGAAGCCGCCCTCGACCGGGCCGACCGGCGCGCCCCGCAGGTCGACCAGCCAGCCGCGGTGCCCCCCGAGGTCGACCCACGTGGGTTCGGCCGTGGGGTTGAAGAGGCGGACCTCGAGGCCGCCCGCCGTGCGCACCACCGAGGACACCCGGGCCCCCCGGAGATCGAGGGCCTGACCGGTGGCCGGGCGGGTCCCCGTGCCCCGGCCCACGGCGACCTGCAGCGGCAGGTAGGCCTGGTCGACCAGGGCGTAGGGGTCGACGTCGCCCACCTGCACGGCGAGGTGCACCTCCCGGTGGCCGAGCAGCTGGGGCCCCTCGACGCGCATCGGCGGGCCCGCCGGCAGCGGTCGGGTCGCCACCTCGACGCGTGACAGCATCCCTGTGGCCCGAAGCAGGGTGAGGGCCAGCGCGTGGGCCGCGCCGTCGTGCACGTCGACCAGCTCGTACTCGTCGAGTCCCTCGTGCACCACGGTGAGCCCCCCGGCCTGCACGAAGCGGCGGCTCGGGAACGTGGGGATGCCCGTCTCCGAGGGCCCGCCCTCGGCGGTGAGGCCCCGCTCCACGACGGCGAACGCGCACTCGGCCGACGACGTGGTGGCCGGCCGGGGGAGGGGCAGCCAGGCCCGGAGCCGGTGGTCGCGGCTGGGGTTGTCGAAGGCCACGGTCATCCGCACCAGCCGCTCGCCGGCCCGGAGCTCGAGGGTGGTCCGCACGTCGACCGTGCGCTCGCCGACCCGGCGGCGGGCCCGCACCCGCTCCGGCCAGGTGTAGCGCCGGTCGACGACGAGGCGGGCGAGGAGCGGCCCGGCGTCGGCCACGTGCACCTGCACGTCCTCGGGCTCGTCGACGAGCAGGTCGTGCTCGGGTGGGGACCAGCTGTAGGTGTCGCCGTGGTCGCCGTCGTCGACGAGGTGCCCGAAGCCGGGCAGGCCGTCGATGGCGAAGGTGCCGCGGTCGGGGTCGACCTCCACCGTCACCAGGCCGTTGGCCATGGTCGTCCGCGAGGCGGCGACGGGCACGACGGAGAGCGGCGCCGGCGTCCACGCCGCCCAGCCGTAGGCGGGCAGGTCGTCCATCCGGGCCAGCACGCGCCGGCGGGGTGGCCGGGTCACCCGGATGTGGAAGTGGGCGTCTGGCCGGGCCTGCGCCTTGGCCAGCAGGTCGGCCTTCACGTCCGACACGATGAGGTTCTCGAGCAGGTGGCGGTCGGCGGAGAGGACCACCTCGACCTCGTCGCCGCGATCGTCGACGTCGATGGCGTTCACGTAGGTGTGGGCGTCGAGCTGCTGGCTGCGGAGCAGGTTGAGGTAGGGCGGGAGCTCGGCGCCGGTGAGGCGGAGGTCACCCGGCACCTGCGGGTCGGCGACGAGCGGCTGGGTGCCCTCGGCCTCGACGTCGCCGGGGAGGTCGAGCTCCACCAGGCCGCTGCGCGCCCGGGGCGAGGGGTTCACGACGACCGGCCCCTCGGTGGCCAGCGACTCGCCGAGGGCGCGCAGCGCCCGCTCGGTGAGGCCCTGGGCGATGTGCACGGCCTCGGCGTAGCGGTGGAGCACGGCCTCCACCACGTCGTCGGCCGAGCACGCGCAGATCGAGTCGTGGGCCGAGTTGCGGAGCAGCTGCAGCCAGGCCTCGTCGAGCAGCCGCTCGGGCCAGCGGTCGGCCGGGAGGAACAGCGCGCACAGGGGTTCGGCCAGCTGCTCGACGGCCCGCTCTGCCCGTGCCGCCGCCTGCTTCACGTCGACCCGGTTGGAGATCACGCCCATCAGCAGGTTGGCCCGAGCGCCGGAGCGCAGCTCGCCCACCCACGTGGCCAGGCCGTCGGTGGGGGCGGCGTCGAGGAACGCCGACAGGCTGGTGATCTCCAGGTGGTAGTCGTCCTGCAGGTCGTTGGCCTCGGCCACGACCCGGCCGAGGTGGGGGCGGGGCACCTGATGGTCGGTGCCGTACATCCACAGCAGGTCACCGACCAGGGCGGGGCCCAGGTCCTGCTCCCACGCCCGGATGCGGCCGACGAGCTCCCCGGCGTCGTCGGGAAGGTAGGCGCCGTTGCCGTAGCCGGCGGTCCACAGGTACTGGGCGCGCACCCGGGAGCCGTCGGGAGCCTCCCACCAGAAGGCGGTCCGGTCGACGGCCGCCGGCACCCCGCGCCAGACCACGGCCTGGTCGAGCTCGGCCTGCCGGAGGAGCTGGGGCATCTGGGCCACGTGCCCGAACATGTCGGGGAGGTAGCCCACCGCCATGGCCCCGCCGAAGGCGGCCGCTCGCTGGAGGCCGCGCTGCAGGTTCCGCACGAGGGTCTCGCCCGACACGAGGAACTCGTCGGGCAGCGTGTACCACGGCCCCATGGCCACGCGGCCGCTCGCGGCCAGCCGGCGCAGGCGCTCCTCGGCCTCGGGCCGCACCGCCAGGTAGTCGTCGACCAGGGCCATCTGGCCATCGAGCAGGAAGTGCGAGAGCGACGGGTCGGCCTCGAGCCGCGGGAGCAGCTCGTCGAGGAGGTCGACGAGGCGGAGGCGGAAGGTCTGGAAGGGCGAGTACCACTCGCGGTCCCAGTGGGTGTGGGGCACGACGGCCACGGTGCGCTGCGGCATCGGGTGCCGAGCGTACGCGGGCGTGCCGGTGATGTCCCCGACGCTGTGCCCCGCGGCCGGCTGCTCATGGGCGCCGCCGGCAGCGGGCGAGGCCGCCGCTACGGTGGGCGGCATGCGGGTCGCCTTCGGCACCGACGAGCGAACCGTCGTCACCGACGAGCTGTGCCGCCATCTCACCGGTGCCGGCCACGAGCTGGTCACGGTGGCCGAGGGCGAGGCATGGCCCGACGTCGGGCGGAGGGTGGGGGCGCTGGTGGCCGGGGGAGGCGCCGACATCGGCATCGTGTGCTGCTGGACGGGGACGGGCGTGTCGATCGCGGCCAACAAGGTGCCCGGGGTGCGGGCCGCGCTGTGCACCGACGCCGAGACGGCCCGCGGGGCCCGGCGCTGGAACGACGCCAACGTGCTGGCCCTCGGCCTGCGGCTCACGTCGCCGGTCGTGGCCTGCGAGATCGTGGACGCCTTCGTGGCCACGCCGGCCGACGAGTCGGAGCGGGAGCACGTCGGGAGGTTGGGGTGACCGAGGTCGACATCCGGCTCACCGAGTGGACGTCGTGCGGGGGGTGCGCCGCCAAGTGGGGGGCGGCGCCGCTGTCGGCGCTCGTCCAGGAGCTGGCGGCGGCGACCGCCGACGAGTCGCTCCTCGTCGGGCTGGCACCGTTCGACGATGCCGCGGTCTACCGCTTGTCGGACGACGTGGCGCTGGTGTCCACCACCGACTTCTTCCCGCCGCTCGTCGACGACCCGTCCGACTTCGGGGCCATCGCCGCGGCCAACGCCTGCAGCGACGTGTTCGCCATGGGTGGCCGGGTGGTGCTGGCCCTCAACATCTCGGCGTTCCCGGAGCGGATGCCGGTGGAGGCGGTGGCCGCGATCCTGGCTGCCGCCGCCGCGACGGTGGCGGAGGCCGGCGGTGCGGTGGCGGGCGGGCACACCATCCGCTCCGAGGAGCCGATCTTCGGCCTCGCGGTGCAGGGGCTGGTGCACCCCGACCGCGTGTTCACCAAGGGCGGGGCACGGGTGGGGGACGCGCTGGTGCTGTCGAAGCCCCTCGGCACCGGCATCGTGCTGGCCGGCGGCTCGGACGCGGCCAAGGCGGCCGCGGTGCTGGGCATGCGCCGGCTCAACCGCGGGGCGTCCGAGCGGCTCCGATCGCTCGGGGGTGCGGTGCACGCGGTCACGGACGTGACCGGCTTCGGCCTGCTGGGCCACGGGTGGGAGATGGCCGAGCGCGGCGGTGTGCGGCTCTCGTTCGACGGCGCCCGCCTCCCGCTCTACCAGGGCGCGCTGGAGGCGGCCGAGGCGGGGATCCGCACGGGTGGCGACGCTCGGAACCGCCAACACCTGGCCGGTCGGGTGCTGGTGTCGGCCGCCCCGGCGTTGGAGGCGATCGCCTACGACCCGCAGACCTCCGGTGGCCTCCTCGCCGCGGTCGACCGCTCGGCGGTCGCCCAGCTCGAGGTCGGTGGGTTCGTGCTGGTCGGCGTGGTCGACAGCGGCGCGCCCGGCGTCACCCTGAGCTGACGGATGGGCTGGCGGCCCTCCCGATCGGCACGAAGGCCGCGTGATCGGGGCCGGCGAGGCGGTCCGGACCCCTGCCCGGCGGTCGCCGGGCACGGCCGCCCACCCCGGTAGCGTTCGGCTCGTGGCCGCCACCCGCACCAAGCCGCCGACCCTCACGGTGGAGAAGCGGCTCTGGGCCGACGGGCACGACGTCGTCGTCGGCATGGACGAGGTGGGTCGCGGCTCGTGGGCCGGTCCCCTCACGGTGGGCGCGGCCGTGCTGCCACGGGACCGACGCGTCCGCGGGGTCCGGGACTCCAAGCAGCTGACCGAGGCCGGGCGCGAGCACCTCTTCGACCGCATCGCAGGCTGGTGCACGGCCTGGTCGGTGGGCCATGCCAGCCCCGAGGAGTGCGACGAGCTGGGCATGTCCGAGGCGCAGCGCCTCGCCGCCCGCCGGGCGCTCGACGGCCTGGGCCTCGCTCCCCACCGGGTCCTCGTGGACGGGGCGTGGGACTTCGTCGGGAACGGCGCCACCGAGCGGCTGGTGAGGGGCGACGCCACCTGCCTGTCGATCTCGGCTGCCTCGATCCTTGCCAAGGTCACCCGCGACCGGATCATGCGCGCCGAGGCCGAGCACTACCCGGCCTACGAGTTCGCCGCCAACAAGGGCTACCCGTGCCCCCGGCACCGGGCGGCGCTGGCGTGGCTCGGCCCGAGCGCGATCCACCGGCGCAGCTGGGTCTTCATGGATCACCAGCCCTGGACGGGCGTGCGCCGCCTCTACCAGGTCGAGCAGCTCGGCCTGGCGCTCGGTCCGCGCTAGCCCGCCTGGGTGCCGACCCGCAGGTCCTTGAAGGGGCTCGTGCTGTCGATGCCCGAGTCCTTGGGCAGGCCCAGCACTCGCTCGCCGACGATGTTCTTCATCACCTCGTCGGAGCCGCCCGCGATGCGCATGCCCGGCACGCCGAGCACGAACTTCGACCAGGCCCACGTCCCCCACTCGCCCGAGTCGGCGATGATGCGGGGCCCCAGCACCCGGCACACGAACTCGGCGGTGGCGTACATGTTGTTGGTGAGCGCCAGCTTGCCGATGGACATCTCGGGCCCCGGCAGCTGGCCGGCGCGCAGCTTGTCCATCGCCCGCTGCCCGGTGTAGCCCGCCACCCGGGAGCGGATGACCAGGTCGGCGAGCTCCTGGCGCACGAGGGGATCCGTGTCGAGGCCGAAGTGCCGGACCATCTCGCCGAGCCGGGCGAACGACATGACGCTGGAGCCGCCCGCGCCGCCGGCCCCGATCGACGCCCGCTCGTTCATGAGGGTGGTGAGGGCCACGGTCCAACCCTGGTTCACGTCGCCCAGGCGGTGGTCGTCGGGCACCCGCACCTCGTTGAAGAACACCTCGTTGAACGACGCCCCGCCCGTCATCTGGCGCAGGGGCCGCACCTCGACCCCGGGCGCCTTCATGTCGACCACGAAGCCGGTCAGGCCCTTGTGCTTGGGCAGGTCGGGATCGGTGCGGCAGATGATCTCGCCGATGTCGGAGTAGTGGGCGCCCGAGGTCCACACCTTCTGGCCCGTGACGAGCCACTCGTCACCGTCGCGCACGGCCTTGGTCTGCAGCGACGCCAGGTCGGAGCCGGCACCCGGCTCGCTGAACAGCTGGCACCCGACGATGTCGCCCCGGTACATCTTCCGCAGGTACGCGTCCCTGGCGGTGTCGGAGCCGTGGGCGAGGATCGTGGGCGCCACCATGCCGAGGCCGATCCCGAAGAAGCCCTGGTTCGGCGTCTGGTAGCGCGACTCCAGGCTCTGCCAGAGCCGGTCGTAGGCCGCGGGCAGCTCACGGCCGCCGTACTGCGCGGGGCCGCCGACCCAGCCGAAGCCGGCGTCGAACTTGGTGGCCCGCCACGCCTGGGCCCGCTGCAGCTCGACCCGCTCGGCGTCGCGGGCCTTCTCGTCGAACAGCGCCACCCGGTCGGAGCCCTCGCCCCAGACGAACCGCTTCTCCTCCTCGCGCAGCGGCGCGTTGGCGTCGAGGAACGCCCGGGCCTCCTTCTCGAACTCCTCCAGCGTGATGTCGGGCATCGCAGCATCCCCCCAGGGAAGCGAGAGAGACAGAACTTGACCGCACGGTCAACTTACAGCCACTCGTGACGCTTGAACCAACGGAAGAGCCCGACGGTGAGGACCAGCATCATGGTCAGCGCCATCGGGTAGCCGTACCGCCAGTCGAGCTCGGGCATGTACCTGAAGTTCATCCCGTAGATCCCGGCGATGAGGGTGGATCCGAGCAGGATCGCGCCCCACGAGGTCATGGTCTTCATCACCTGGTTCATGCGGTTGCCGGCGATGGCGATCCTCGCCTCCTGCACCGCGGTGAGCAGCTCGCGCTGGCTCTCGTTCAGGTCGACGATGCGCAGCACGTGGTCGTAGACGTCCTGGAGGTGCATCACCGCCGCCTCGCCCAGGAACGGCACCTCACGCCGCTGGAGCGCGCCCAGCACCTCTCGCAGCGGCGCCACCGAGCGTCGCAGCCCCATCAAGGTCGAGCGCAGCCGGAACATCGTCCGCTGGAGCTCGACGGCGTCGGAGCTGGCTACGGGTGCCCCCTGCCCCTCCTCGCCGAAGACCAGCTCCTCGAGGTCCTCGAGGCGCTCCTCCAGCTGGTCGACCACCACGAAGTACCGGTCGACGAGGGTGTCGAGGAGCACGTAGAGCAGGAACCCCTCGTCGGTCGCGCCCTCGCCCGAGCGCTGGCGCTCGAAGTGGCGCGCCACCTCGTCCAACGAGACCGGCTCGTGTCCCAGGTGCGACGGCTTGCGCACGGTGATGATCCAGCCGTCGCCGAAGACGACGTCGATCTCCATCGCCACCAGGGTCGTGTCCTCGAGGCGGCAGTCCCGGGCCACCAGCAGGAAGTGGTTGCCGTAGCGCTCGAGCTTCGGGCGCTGGCGGGCCTCGAGGAGATCCTCGGCGGCCAGGTGGTGCACGTCGAACTCCTCGACGAGGAGCTTCACGTCCTCCGGCGTCGGCGCGTCCACGTCGACCCAGACCAGGCCGTCCTGCTCGGCCAGGTGCTGGTCGATCGTCTCGGGATCACCGATCTCGACGCCCGGGGCGCCGGTGCGGTAGTGGCGCACCGAGATCACAGCGGCCGAGCGTAGCCAGCCGCCCGGCTACGCTCCTGTCTTCGTGGGCCAGCCCGTCAGCGTCGTCGAGAAGATGTCTGCCACGCCCGGCGTCGTCCGCTTCGAGGCCAACCGCAGCCTGACCGGCATGGGCCACGAGCGGTACCGCTCCCGCGAGGACGCCACCGGCACCCGCCCGCCCGACGAGCTGGCGCGCCGGCTGTTCGACACCGGCCAGGTCGCGGCGGTGCACGTGTACAGCAACATGGTCACGATCGACCTGGCCAAGGGCGCCACGGCCGATGGGCTGCGCGAGGTGGTGGAGGACCTGTTCCTGTACTACCGCGAGGGCGTCACCCCCGCCACGCCGTAGCTACTCCGCGGCCTCCGCGGGCTCGTCGAGGCCCTCGGCCACGTGCACGATCCGCCGCCCGTTCAGCTGCTCGAGGCGCACCCGCACCACGTGGGGCTTCTCGCCCGCCGCCCACGGCCGCAGCGGCAGGTCGGCGATGCGGGCCAGCTCGGCCGGGTCGGTCACCTCCTCGGCCAGCCCGTTGCCGAGCACGCTCCACCCCGTGTGGTACAGGGGATCGGCGGCATCGATCTCGAAGGCCACGTTGGCGCCCCGCACCGCGAGGTCGAACTTGGTGCCGGGGGCGGTGCGGAACAGCACCGACTCGCCGTCGAGCACGTAGTTCACCGGCAGCACCAGCGGCCGGCCCCCGTCGACCACGGCCACGCGGCCGATGTGGTCGGCGGCCAGCAGCTTCAGGCACTCGTGGCGGTCGAGCACCTCGAGCCCGGTGCGTTCGTCGATCAGGCGCATGGCGTGCTCCCTCGCCTCACGGGGACTCGCGGCGGCGCTCGGCGAGACGGGCGGCGTACACCGCCGCCTCGGTGCGGCGCTCCATGCCCAACTTGGTCAGCAGGTTCGACACGTAGTTCTTCACCGTCTTCTCGGCCAGGTGGATGCGGTCGGCGATCTGGCGGTTGGTGAGGCCCTCGGCGATCAGCTCGAGGATCCGCCGCTCCTGGTCGGTGAGCCGGGCCAGGCGCTCGTCCTCCTCGGGCCCTCGCCGCAGCCGCTCGAGCACCCGGCGGGTCACGGCCGGGTCGAGCAGCGACTGGCCCTGGGCGACCTTGCGCACGGCGTCGACCAGGTCGTTGCCCCTGATCTGCTTGAGGACGTAGCCGGCGGCCCCCGCCATGATGGCGTCGAACAGGGCGTCGTCGTCGGCGAACGACGTGAGGATGAGGCACTGCACCTCCGGGTGGCGGGCGCGGATGTCCCGGCACACCTCCACGCCGTTGCCGTCGGGCAGCCGCACGTCGAGCACGGCCACGTCGGGCGTCGTGGCCGGGATGCGGCCCACCGCCTCGGCCGCGGTGGACGCCTCGCCGACGACCTCGAGGTCGTCTTCGGCCTCGAGCAGGTCGCGGAGGCCGCGTCGGACGATCTCGTGGTCGTCGAGGAGGAACACCCGGACCGTCATGGCCCCATCCTGCCTCACGGCGGCGTGGTTGGCGCCCTCTACACTCTGTCGCCGTGGATCCCGCTGAGGGGGCGACCGACGACCCTCGTCTCCACCGCCTGCTCGAAGCCGTGTTGGCGGTCGCGGCCGATCTCAGCCTGCCGGTCGTGCTGCGGCGGATCGTGGAGTCGGCCTGCTCGCTGGTCGACGCCCGCTACGGCGCCCTCGGCGTGACCGGCCCCGACGGGCACCTGACCGAGTTCATCACCGTCGGCGCCGACTACGACACGGTGGAGGCGATCGGCCATCCGCCCAAGGGCCGCGGCATCCTGGGGATGGTCATGACCCACCCCGAGCCGCTGCGACTGCGGAACCTCGGGGAGCACCCCGACAGCTACGGCTTCCCGCCGCACCACCCGCCCATGCGGTCGTTCCTCGGGGTGCCGGTGCGGGTGCGGGGTGAGGTCTTCGGCAACCTCTACCTCACCGAGAAGCGCAGCGCGGTGCAGTTCACGGCCGGTGACCAGGAGCTCGTGGTGGCCCTGGCCGCCGCCGCGGGCGTGGCCATCGAGAACGCCCGGCTCCACTCGATGGTGCGCGAGCTGGCGGTGCTCGAGGACCGCGAGCGCATCGCCCGCGACCTGCACGACACCGTCATCCAGCGGCTCTTCGCCTCCGGCATGGGGCTGCAGGCCGCGGAGCGACTGGCCGAGCGCCCCGAGGTGGTGGCGCGGATCCGCCAGGCGATCGACGACCTGGACGTGACGATCCGCGACATCCGCTCCACCATCTTCGCCCTCGAGTCCGGTGACCGCCGCGGAGGCGGCCTGCGCGCCGACGTGCTCGCCCTGGTCGCCGAGTCGGGCCCGGCCGTGGGCCGCGAGCCCCGCGTGCGCTTCGCCGGGCCGGTCGACGCGGCGGTGCCCGACGGCATCGCCGACCACCTGGTGTCGACCCTGCGGGAGGCCCTGACGAACGTGGCCAAGCACGCCGGTGCCAGCGAGGTCGCGGTCGAGGTGGAGGTGGGCGACGACGTCGTGCTGCGGGTGGAGGACGACGGGGTCGGCATCGATCCGTTGCGGTCCGGACGGGGGTGGGGCCTGCGCAACATGGCCGACCGGGCCCGGGCGCTGGGCGGCGGCCTCGTGCTCACCGAAGCCCCCAACGGTGGGACGGTGCTCGAGTGGCGCGTGCCGCTCGACCCCGGGGACCGGCCGTCCGTGGCGAACCCCTGATCGGGCCTGGCGGGCCGGACCCTCAGGCGGACGCCCGGTTGGCCACGTCGACGGCCAGGGTGTCGGCCAGCGCCGCGATCACGTCGGTGGCCGTGACCATGCCCAGGAAGTCGCCCTCGTCGGACACGACGGGCAGGGCATCGACGCCCTCGGCCCGCAGCCGGGCGACGACCTCGGCGAACGGCGCGTCGGGCCCCACGGTCGGGAAGGCCCGGGGGAGGATGTCGCCGACCACCTTCCGGGCGGCGGTGCCGACGGTGCCGGGCGTGCGGGCCCGCACCAGTGCCTGGTCGTCGAGCACGCCCACCAGGTGGCCGCGGCGCAGCACCGGCAGGTGGTGGAAGCGGCCCCGGGCGAGGAGCTCCCATGCCGAGGCCATGCTCTCGTTCTCCGACACCATCACCAGGTCGGTGCTCATGATGTCGGCCGCGACGAGGGCGGCGAGATCGCCGAGGCCCTGCTGACGTTCCACGTGCCCCACCCCCTCCTCGCCTCAGGAGCCACCGGGACCCGGTCCCGGATCTCACTGCACACGCTGGTGGGTGGGGCGAGCCAGGGTCGAAGGTCCCGAGTCGGCCGGTCGTCCCGCCTCCGGCGGAGCCCACCAGCACCGGTGCCCAGGAGGTCCCGGGAAAAGGGGACCTTCGGCCCCTCGGGGCCGGGCCGGGTGGTTCCGAGGGTCGCCGGCTCGACGATCGCTCGGACGGCCGACCGAGGCCCGGGACGGGTCGTGCACGGCGTCTGTCCCGTGCCGCTCGCCCCGCTCCCGTCGTAGTCTCCATGCTGATCGCCGGCGCTGCGCCGGCCCCGGCTCCGGAGCCCGCCCTGGCGTCGACCGACCTCAGCCTCCACGATGCCGCCGCGCTGCTGGGCGTCCACTACATGACGGCCTACCGCTACGTGCGGCTCGGGCTCCTCCCGGCGCGCAAGGACGGCGCCACCTGGCGGGTGGCGCGGGCCGACGTCGACCACTTCCGCGAGCGGGAGGTGCCGCCGGCGGGCCGGGGACGGCGTCGGGCCCCGTGGGACGAGCGGTTCGAGGCCCGGCTGCTGGCGGGCGACGCGCGGGGGGCGTGGGGGGTCGTCGAGGCCGCGCTGGCCGCGGGGACGCCGCTCGATGCCGTGTACCTCGAGGTGATCGCGCCGGCGCTGGCGTCGATCGGCCGTCGTTGGGCCGGCGGGGAGATCGACGTCGCGGTGGAGCACCGGGCCAGCGGGATCGCCACGCGGGTGATCGGCCGGCTCGGCCCCCGCTTCGCCCGGCGGGGCCGGACGCGCGGCACGGTGGTCCTGGGCGCGCCCGCGGGTGACCGCCACGCCTTGCCGGTGGCCCTCCTGGCCGACCTGGTGCGCGGGGCGGGCTTCGAGGTGGTCGACCTGGGGGCCGACGTGCCGGCGGCCTCGTTCGCCTTCGCCGCGGCCGAGGCCCAGCGACTGGTGGCGGTGGGGGTCAGCGTGACGACCCCGGGCAACGAGGACGCCGTGCGGGCGGCGGTTGGGGCGATCCGCGGCGTCGCAGGCCACGTGCCGCTCCTGATCGGTGGTGGGGCGGTGGCCGGTGAGGACGAGGCCCGGCGCCTCGGTGCCGACGGCTGGGCGGCCGACGGCCGGGGGGCGGTGGAGGTGCTCGTCCGGCTGACCGGCGGCCGGTCCGGCTCGGCCGCCACCTGATCCGGGTCCCGGGTCCCGGACCCGGCCCCTGGAGTCCGGAGCCGGAGTCCGGACCCGTGGACGGATCGAACATGTGTTCGATAGACTCGGCCCATGGCCGGGGTGGAGACCGCGTCGCGGGGGAGCGGGCCGGCGTCGCCGGCCCTGCGGGAGCAGGCCGACCGGGTCCGGCCGGTCACCCTCGCCGGCGAGCACCTGCTGCCGGTGCTGCCCGCCCTGGCCGACCTCCTGCCCGAGGGCGGCCTGCGCCGGGGTGCCACCGTGGCCGTCGGCGGGCCCGGAGGGGCGACGTCGCTGGCCCTGGCCCTGGCGGCCGCGGCATCGGCCGCCGGCTCGTGGGTCGCCGCCGTCGGGCTGCCCTCCCTCGGCCTGCTGGCCGCGGCCGAGCTGGGCGTCGTCCTCGACCGGCTGGCCCTGGTGGCGGGGCCCGGTGCCGGCTCCTGGGCCGCCGCCGTCGCCGCCGTGGTCGACGCCGTCGACGTCGTGCTCGTCCGGCCCGGCCACCGGGTGGGGCCCACCGACGCCCGGCAGCTGGTGGCCCGGGCCCGGGAGCGGGGGGTCGTGCTCGTGCGGGTCGGGGGTCCCGAGTGGCCCGAGGGGCCCGATGTGCGCCTCACCGTCCGGTCGGTCACCTGGCACGGCCTGGGGGAGGGGTACGGCCACCTGCGGGCGCGGCGGGTGGAGGTGGTGGTCGAGGGGCGCCGGGCCGCGGCCCGGCCCCGGGCTCGGGCCCTCTGGCTCCCCGGTCCGGGCGGCGAGGTGGTGGCCGCCGAGCCCGAGAGGTCCGGGCTGGCCGCGGTGCTCCCGCTGCGGGGGGCGGGGCCGTGAACCGGCGCACGGCCCCCGAGGGGGCGGTGCGCACCCTGGTGGTGTGGTGCCTCGACTGGCCGGTGGTGGCGGCCGGTGTCGCACCCGACGTGCCGGCCGTGGTGGTGCGGGCCAACCGGGTGGTGGCCGCCACCGCCGCCGCTCGCGCCGAGGGGGTCGCGGTGGGGCTGCGCCGCCGCGAGGCCCAGCGCCGGTGCCCCGGCCTGGCCGTCCTGGCCGACGATCCGGCCCGCGACGCCCGGGCCTTCGAGCCGGTGCTCGCCGCCCTCGACGCGCTCACACCTCGTCTCGAGGCCGGGTGTCCCGGCTGGTGCTCGTTCCCCACGCGCGGTCCCTCCCGCTACCTGGGGGGCGACGAGGCCATGGCCGCCCGGGCGGTGGCCGTGGTGGCCTCGGTGCTCGACGGGCGCGGTCCCTGCCGGGTCGGGGTGGCCGACGGCGCCTTCGCGGCCGGGCTCGCGGCCCGGCGGGCCGTCGGGCCCGGCCGGCCCAGCACCGTCGTGCCGCCCGGCGGGAGCGCCGCCTTCCTGGCCGAGCTCCCGCTCGACGCGCTCGACCGCCCGGAGCTGGTCGGCCTGCTCGGCCGGCTCGGTCTGCGCACCCTCGGCGATCTGGCCGCGCTGCCGGTCGCCGCCGTCACCGCCCGCTTCGGGGCCGAGGGGGCTGTGGTCCACCGCCTGGCCTGGGGCGCCGACCCCCACGTGGCCGACCTGCGGCCCCCGCCGCTCGACCTGGCCGTGGCCGTCCAGCTCGACCCCCCGGTCGACCGGGTCGACACCGCCGCCTTCGCGGCACGGGGCCTGGCCGAGCGGTTCCACGGCGGGCTGGCGGAGCGGGGACTGGCCTGCCTGCGGGTGCGGATCGAGGCCGAGACCGAGCACGGCGAGCACCTGGGGCGCTGCTGGCGCCACGAGGGCCTGCTCAGCGCGGCCGCGGTGGCCGATCGCGTCCGGTGGCAGCTCGACGGCTGGCTGGCCGGCCCCACGGTCGCCCGACCCACCGGCGGGCTCACCCTCCTCCGCCTGGTGCCCGACCAGGTGGTGGCCGACCGCGGGCACCAGCTCGGGTTCTGGGGGGGCGCCACCTCGGCCGACGAGCGGGCCGCCCGCGGCCTGGCCCGGTTGCAGGGGCTGTTCGGCCCGGATGCCGTGCTGGTGCCCGAACCCCGGGGTGGGCGGGGGCCGGCCGAGCAGGTGGTCGCCGTCCCGCTGGTGCCCACCGCCCTGCTCGCCCGGGAGGTGCCGCCCCCCGGGCGCACCACACCGGCGGCCGAGGCCCCGTGGCCCGGCCGGCTGCCGCCGCCGTCGCCCGCCACCGTGCACCCGCAACCGGTGGAGGCCGAGGTGGTGACGGTCGACGGGGCGCCGGTGGGCGTCACGGGGCGGGGGGTGGCCACCGGCGCACCCGGCCGGATCGCGGTCGCGGGGCGGGCCTGGCAGGACGTGGTGGCGTGGGCCGGTCCCTGGCCGCTCGACGAGCGGTGGTGGGATCCGGCCCTCCACCGTCGCCGGGCCCGCTTCCAGGTCGTCACCGCCGACGGCGTCGCCCGCCTGCTCGTGCTCGAGCAGGGCCGCTGGAACGTGGAGGCCACCTACGACTGACGGCGACCGCGGTCAGGCAGGGGTGAAGCGAGGGAGCGCGTCGCCGTCGCCGGCCGGCTCGAACACCACCCGCACCGGCTGGCCGACGGCGACCGCGCCGGGGTCGGTGCCCACCACGTTGGTGAGCACCCTCGGCCCTTCGTCGAGCTCGACGTAGGCCAGCACGTACGGCGCGGCCTCCCGGTAGGGCCCGTCTCCCCGGCGCAGCACCGTGAAGCTGTAGACGGTGCCGCGCCCGCTCACCTCCTCCCACGACACCTCGGTGCCGGCGCACAGGGGGCAGAAGCGCCGCGGGTACCAGACGAGCTCGTGGCAGCGGTCGCAGCGGGGGAGAACCAGGCGCCCCTCGGCGCACCCGTCCCAGAACGGGGCCGTCTCGTGGGTGCGCCGGGGCGGGCGGGTGGGCAGCTCGCTCATGCGTCCTCCCGTCCCAGGATCACGGTGGCGCTCCCCATGCGGGTGCCGAGCGACCCGCCGGTGCCGTGGGCCAGCGCCAGCGTGCAGTCGGGCACCTGCACCGCCGGGTGGGCCTCGCCCCGGAGCTGGCGAACCGCCTCGACCACCTTGGTCATGCCGCCGCGGTTGGCCGGGTGGTTGTTGCAGAGCCCCCCGCCGTCGGTGTTGAACGGCAGCCGGCCATGGGGTGCCAGCAGCGCGCCGTCGGCCACGAACCCGCCGCCCTCCCCCTTGCCGCAGAAGCCGAGGTCCTCCAGGGTCTGCAGCACGGTGATCGTGAAGCTGTCGTAGATCGAGACGTAGTCGATGTCGTCCGGGGTCACCCCGGCCTCCTCGAAGGCGGCCGGTCCCGACCACACCGCGCCGGTGTAGGTGAGGTCGATCCGCCCACCGGCGGTGTGCTTCACCGCCTCGCCCTGGCCGAGCACCTGCACGCAGGTGCGGTCGAGCGACCGGGCGACCTCGGGGCTCACCATCACCAGGGCTCCGCCACCGTCGGTGATCACGCAGCAGTCGAGGCGGTGCAGCGGATCGGCCACCATCGGCGAGTCGAGCACCTCCTCCACGGTGACCACCTGGGGGAGGAAGGCGTGCGGGTTGTGCTGGGCGTGGTGCGAGGCGGCGACCTTGATCGCCGCGAGCTGGGCGCCCGTCGTGCCGAACTCGTGCATGTGCCGCCGGGCGGCCAGGGCGTACTGGCCGGCGATCGACGCGCCCCACAGCTGCTCGAACTCGGCTTCGGGCGCGTCGCTCACGCGGGCGCTGCCACCCGGAGTCGGGCCACCGCTGCGAGGGTTGCCGCCCAGGGTGATCAGCACCACGCGGGCCCGGCCGGCGGCGATCTCGGCCGCGGCGTGGCCGACGTGCACGAGGTACGACGACCCGCCGGTCTCGGTGGTGTCGATGGTGCGGCACCGCAGGCCGAGGTACTCGGCCATCGACAGGCCGCCGAACCCCGGCGCGTCGCCGGCGCAGCAGTAGCCGTCGACGTCGGCCAGCGTCAGGCCGGCGTCGGCCAGCGCGCCGAGCGCCACCTCGGCGTGGATCTCGGCGACGGTGCGATCGGGGATGACGCGCCGAGGGTGCTCGAACGCGCCGGCGATGAAGGCCTTGCCGCGGCGTGACACGAGCGCGCACCGTACGCCCTCGGGCGGCCGGTGTCGCGCGGCCCGGGCGGGGGTGCGGGTGCACGGCGCCCGCGGGGATCCGTCGAAGGCGCTCGGCGTCGTCTGGCGGGCCCGGCGACCGGTCTGCAAGCGTGCTCGCCGTGTCCGTCGCCAGGTCGCTCGATGCCGTGGTGTTCGACTTCGGCGGCGTGCTGTCGACCTCGCCGTTCCTGCTGCTGCCACAGGTGGAGCGCGACGCCGGCCTCCCCGAGGGCTCGATCGCCCGTCTGCTCGGCTACGGCGTCGAGGAGCCGGAGCCGGCCCCGGGCGAGCCGTACACGAACCCGTGGCACCTCCTGGAGATCGGCGCGCTCCCCTTCGAGGAGTACGTGGCGTGGGTGCGCGAGCGCGAGGTCGAGGTGCTCGGGCCGGCGGCGCCGCCGCTGCGCGACGTGCTGGGCGGCGTCGGCGGGGTGCTGGCCCTGGGTGCTCACTGGATGGTGGTGCAGCGGGTGCGGCGCCTCCGCGACGAGGGCTACGGCCTCGCCATCTGCACCAACAACGTGCGCGAGTTCGGGGCCGACTGGCGCTCCATGGTGCCCATCCGTTGGTTCGACGTCGTCGTCGACTCCAGTGAGGTCGGGCTGCGCAAGCCGGATCGTCGGATCTACGAGCTGACGTGCGCCGAGCTGGGCGTGGTGCCCGAGCGAACGGCCTTCCTCGACGACCACCCCGGCAACGTGGAGGCCGCCCGGCGCCTCGGCATGGCCGGGATCCTGGTGGGGGCCGACCCCTGGGCGGCGCTGGCCCGGCTCGACGAGGTGCTCACCAGCCCGGGTAGCGGTCCCGGTCGAGGGGCCGTTCGTCGATGAAGGCGTCGGCCAGGTCGTTGGCGACCTGCTCGACGATGCCGCGGGCCTCCAGGGGGTCGAGGAGGTCGTCGGGGATCTCCTCGGCACCCCATGCCGCGCCGAGCAGGTTGCCGCAGATCGAACCGGTGCTGTCGCTGTCGCCCGAGTGGTTCACGGCGGTGAGCAGGCCCGTGCGCAGGTCGGGGGCGGTCAGGGCGGCCAGCACGCCGATCGCCAGCGCCTCCTCGGCCACCCACCCGGCGCCCAGCCGGCCCAGCTCGAGGGCGCCGGGGCGACGACCAGTGGACGCCAGGGCGGCGGCGACCGCGTCCCGCAGCGCCGCCACCGTCTCCGCTCCCTCCGGTTCGAGCGCCGTGCGCGCGACGGCCAGCGTGACCGCGT
Source organism: Acidimicrobiales bacterium (assembly GCA_016716005.1). Lineage (NCBI taxonomy): Bacteria > Bacillati > Actinomycetota > Acidimicrobiia > Acidimicrobiales > Acidimicrobiales bacterium. The sequence goes on along the minus strand of JADJXE010000001.1, from coordinate 1,208,848 downwards.
GCGGGAGGTCGGCGCCCTCCAGCAGCCGCCGGACCATCTCGGCGAAGGCGCCGGCGGCCAGCTGGCCGGTCGGGTGGCCGTGGGTGAGGGCGGCGGCGTCGACGCCGTACTCGAAGGCCTGCTCGCCGAGCACCCCGCAGGGCGCCACCCGCATCACCCCGCCGCACCCCTTGCTCCCGTTGAGCGGCCGGTGGGGGTCGCCGCGCCGGCCGCTCCGGAGCGCGGCCAGGCAGGTGCTTCCCGGTGCCCGCTGGTGCAGCAGCTCCGGCACGTGCACCAGCCACCCGCTGGTCGCGGCGTCGGCGCCGAAGCCCTCCTCGTCGTCGCCGGGTGCCTCGCCCTGGGTGTGCAGCCAGCGGAGGTAGGAGCGGCGCAGCACGCCGACGGCGTCGCAGATGCCCTGCTCGCGGGACCGCTGCATGCCGCGGATCAGGCCCTCGGCCGTGAACAGCGTGAGCTGGGTGTCGTCGGTGATGGGCGCGGCCACGCCGTACGCGGGGAGGTAGCCGGTGACCCCGGCAGGGCCGCAGCGGCGCTGGATGTCGTCCCAGGTGTCGAACTCGACGGCGGCGCCGAGCGCGTCACCGGCCGCGCCGGCGAGGAGGCAGCCCACGACCCGGCTCCTCGTGGTCGCCGCTGCAGGCACGGGTGCCCCCTCTCTCCGCGTCGCCCGGCAGTGTCGCCGGTGCGGGCGGCCGGCGCCAGGGCCTTCGGCCGGCCGGGCGCGCCGGGCTGGACGAGTCGAACATCTGTTCGATAGCGTCCAGCCATGGGGTGGCGGAACCCGCCGGTACCGTGGGGTGAGCTCGAGCGTCGCCTGTCCGACCGCGGCCCGCATCCCGGCGTGGCCCCGTGGGCCGACGGGGGCGACAGCCCGGCCTGGTCGCGCACGCGCGACCGCTACGAGCCGTCACCGGGGGCGGCCCGCCGTGCCGGCGCCGTGCCCTACGCCGAGCTGCACTGCCACTCGCACTTCAGCTTCCTCGACGGCGCCACCTCGCCCGAGGGCCTGGCCGAGGAGGCGGCACGGCTCGGCCTCGAGGCCCTCGCCCTCACCGACCACGACGGCTGCTACGGGGTGGTGCGCTTCGCCGAGGCGGCCCGGGCCGTGGGCCTGCCCACGGTGTTCGGGGCCGAGCTCACGCTGGCGGCGAGCCGGCCCCGGGCCGGGGGTGGGCGGCAGGGCCCGCTGGCGGATCCCGACGGCAGCCACCTGCTGGTGCTGGCCGACGGACCGGAGGGCTATGCCCGCCTGGCCCGGGCCATCAGCGAGGCGCAGCTGGCCGGGGAGAAGTGCCGGCCCCGGGCCCGGATCGAGGATCTGGCCGGGGCCCACGGTGGCCGCTGGTGGGTGCTCACCGGGTGCCGCAAGGGGGCCGTGCCCCGAGCGCTGGTCGACGAAGGCCCGGCCGCCGCCGGCCGCGAGCTGGCCCGCCTGGTGGAGGCCTTCGGGCGCGACCGGGTGGCCGTGGAGCTGTGGGATCACGGCGACCCGCTCGACTCGGCCCGCAACGATGCCCTGGCCGAGCTGGCCGCTCGGGCCGGCGTGACCGTGGTGGCCACCGGCAACGTCCACTACGCCACCCCCCGGGAGCGGCGACTGGCCACCGCCCTGGCCGCGGTGCGGGCCCGCCGCAGCCTCGACGAGCTCGACGGCTGGCTGCCGGCCGGTGCCGGTGCGCACCTGCGGTCGGGGGCCGAGCAGGCCCGTCGCTTCGCCCGCTACCCGGGTGCCGTCGAGGCGGCTGGCGACCTCGGCCGGGCCGGCGCGTTCGACCTGGCCCTGGTGGCGCCGAGGCTGCCGCCGTTCCCGTGCCCGCCCGGCCACACGGAGATGACCTGGCTGCGCGAGCTGGTGCGCCGGGGCGCCGAGCGCCGCTACCCGACCAGCCACCCTCAGCACGAGCAGGCCCTGGCCCAGCTGGCCCACGAGCTGGACGTGATCGAGCAGCTGGGCTTCCCCGGCTACTTCCTCGTGGTGTGGGACATCGTGCAGCTCTGCGAGCGCGCCGGCATCTACTGCCAGGGGCGGGGGTCGGCGGCCAACTCGGCGGTCTGCTACGCCCTCGGCATCACCAAGGCCGATGCGGTGTCGCTCGGCCTGCTCTTCGAGCGCTTCCTCTCACCCGAGCGCGACGGCCCGCCCGACATCGACCTCGACATCGAGAGCGACCGCCGGGAGGAGGTCATCCAGTACGTCTACGGGCGCTACGGCCGCCACAACGCCGCCCAGGTGGCCAACGTGATCACCTACCGGGCCCGCTCGGCTGTGCGCGACATGGCGAGGGCGTTGGGCTACGCCCCCGGCCAGCAGGACGCCTGGGCCAAGCAGGTCGACGCCTGGGGGCGCCTGTCCGCCACCGTCGGGCAGCAGGGGCCCGACGGTGGCCCCGACCACGACATCCCCGAGGCCGTGCTGGAGCTGGCCGCGGAGGTGGAGGGCGCGCCCCGCCACCTCGGCATCCACTCCGGCGGGATGGTGATCTGCGACCGCCCGGTGGTGGAGGTGTGCCCGGTGGAGTGGGCTCGCCGGGAGAACCGCTCGGTCCTCCAGTGGGACAAGGACGACTGCGCGGCGGTGGGCCTCGTGAAGTTCGACCTGCTCGGCCTGGGGATGCTGTCGGCGCTCCACCACGCCGTGGACCTGATCCGCGAGCACCGGGGCGACGAGCTCGACCTGGCTGCCCTCCCCCAGGAGCCCGAGGTCTACGACATGCTGTGCCGGGCCGACTCGGTGGGCGTGTTCCAAGTGGAGAGCCGGGCCCAGATGGCCACCCTGCCCCGCCTGCAGCCCCGCTGCTTCTACGACCTGGTGGTGGAGGTGGCCCTCATCCGGCCCGGACCGATCCAGGGTGGGTCGGTGCACCCCTACATCCGACGCCGCAACGGCCGGGAGCCGGTCACCTACCTCCACCCGCTGCTCGAGCCGTCGCTGGGCAAGACCCTGGGCGTGCCGCTGTTCCAGGAGCAGCTCATGCAGATGGCCATCGACGTGGCCGGCTTCACCGCCGCCGAGGCCGATCAGCTCCGCCAGGCCATGGGGGCCAAGCGCAGCCGGGAGCGCATGGAGCGGCTCCGCCAGCGCCTCTACGCCGGGATGGCCGAGCGGGGGGTCACCGGCGAGGTGGCCGACCGGATCTTCGACAAGATGGCGGCCTTCGCCAACTTCGGGTTCCCCGAGAGCCACTCGGTGTCGTTCGCCTACCTGGTGTACGCCTCGGCCTGGCTCAAGCTGCACGAGCCGGCGGCCTTCTGCGCGGCGCTGCTCAACGCCCAGCCCATGGGCTTCTGGTCGCCGCACACGTTGGTGGCCGATGCCCGCCGCCACGGCGTGGTGGTGCGCACGCCCTGTGTGCGGGCCTCGCTGGCCGCCGCCACCCTGGAGCCCTGCCCCGAGTCGCGCGACGGGGTGGCCGTCCGGTTGGGTCTGGCCTCGGTGCGCTCGGTGGGTGCCGACCTGGCCGAGCGCATCCAGGCGGCCCGGGCCGAGGGCGGCCCCTACACCTCGCCGGAGGACCTGGTGCGGCGGTGCGGGGTGTCGCTCCCGGCCCTGGAGGCGCTGGCCACGGCCGGCGCGCTGGGGTGCTTCACGGGTGTCGACGGGCGGCCGCTGGATCGCCGGTCGGCGCTGTGGGCGGCGGGGGCCGTGGCCCAGGCCAGGCCAGACCGCCTGCCTGGTGTGGTCACCGGTGCCGAGGCGCCCCGCCTGCCGGGCATGGACGAGCAGGAGGTGGCGCTGGCCGACCTGTGGGCCACCGGTGTGGCGCCCGACGGCCACCCCACCCGGTTCCTGCGCGCCGAGCTGGATCGGATGGGCGTGGTGACGGCCGAGGGGCTGTGGCAGGTGGAGCCGGGCAGCAGGGTGCTGGTGGGCGGGGTGGTCACGCACCGCCAGCGGCCGGCCACGGCGCAGGGCACCACCTTCCTCAACCTCGAGGACGAGACCGGCCTCGTGAACGTGGTGTGCTCGAAGGGGTGCTGGGCGCGACACCGCCGGGTGGCGCAAGGGGCGCCGGCGCTGCTGATCCGGGGGCGCCTCGAGCGCTCCGAGGGGGTGATCAACGTGGTGGCCGAGAGGCTCGAGCCGCTGCCCGTCGGGGGTCCGCTGCGCTCGCGCGACTTCCGCTGAGGCGCACTCGACAGAGTCCCGTGGGGTGGTGGGTTCGGGGGTCCGCTGCGCTCGCGCGACTTCCGCTGAGGCGCACTCGACAGAGTCCCGTGGGGTGGTGGGTTCGGGGGTCCGCTGCGCTCGCGCGACTCCCGCTGAGGCGCACCCCTCAGCCCGGCTGGTGCAGCTCGATGCGGTTGCCCGCCGGGTCGCGCAGGAAGGCCTGCCGGCTGCGGCCCACCGGCTTGGGGTCTGACGCCTCCACGCCTCGCGACCGCACCGCAGCGACCGCGTCATCGAGGTCGGCCACGAGCACCGCGACGTGCTGGCCGAGGTCGGCCGGCACGTCCGCGGCGATCAGGTGGATCTGCTGGTCGCCCAGGTCGAGCCAGGCACCGTCGAACGGGAAGGCGGGCCGGTCGGACCGCACCGAGCAGCCGAGGACGTCGACGTAGAAGGCGAGCGCCGCTGGCACGTCGTCGACGTTCAGGGAGACGTGGTGCACCCCGACGGCCCGCACCGCGGGGCCAGGCGCGCTCACCCGCCCGCCGGGGTGTCGTACGGGGCGACCGCCGCCAGGTCGTCGGAGCGGGCGCCGATCCGCCGCGCCGCGGACTGGCCGGTGTGGGCCGACACGGGAACGTGGCCGAAGGCCGCGGCCAGACCGAACCGCGGCATGTTGCCGTAGATCGCCTCCAGGCCGGACGCCTGCACCCGGTACGTCTCGTGCCAGATGCCCACGTCGCCGCTGTCCCTCACCCGCCGGTTGAACTCGCGCCAGGCCGGCAGGTGGGCGCGCTCGGGCTCGCGAGCGTAGCGCTCGAGGTCCTCGAAGCTGCGCCAGTACTGCACCATGAGCGTGGTGCGGCCGAACCAGCTCTGCCCACCGAGGCAGCCCAGCTCGGGGTGCCTCTCCAGCTCCCGCAGCATCCGGGGCATGGCGGCGGCGACGAACCCCCACTGGCGCAGCTTCCAGGGCTTGTTGATGCGCATGCCGATCAGGAACAGGGTGAGGTCGCCGTCGACCTCGGCCGTGTAGCGCCCCCGGTACACCTTCGACATGGTCGCCCCCCCTCTCGCTCGCCCTCCCGTCAGCATGCACGACGGGAGGGCCTCGTGAGACGGCGGCCGACAGGAGGGGCCGACCGGTGGGTCAGCTGGTGGCGGCGTTGTCGAGCAGCCCGACCAGCAGCGCCTCGCCGGCGGCCTGATCGGAGGCCTGGACGTAGAAGCCGATCGGGCTGTCCGCGGCGGGCGTGGCGAACAGCAGCACGGCGCTGCCGTCGGGCGCCGTCGCCATCACCCCCGAGTAGGAGCCGAAGGTGGTCTGCTCGGCCGTGGTGCCGGCGAAGATGCCCTCGAGCAGCGCGTTGGCCACCTGTGGGTCGGCGGCGGCGGCCTCGCTCACCATGGCCACGGCCACCACCGGATCGCCGCCGGCGTCGGGCTGGTAGGCGCCGAAGGCGACGTCGTCGAGCACGCCGGACGTGTCGGCCGACTCGACGGCCTGCAGCTGCGTGTCGATCAGCTCCTGGGGGAGATCGACGACCGTGAAGCCCGGCACCTCGACGAGCAGGTCGGCCCCGGGCGGCAGGTCGCCCTGGCCGACCGTGGCGTCGGTGGTGCCCTCGGTCGTCGTGTCGGGCGCCGCCGTCGTCTCGGTGGTGTCGGTGGTGTCGGTCGCCGCCGTGGTGTCGCTGGTGGAATCGTCGTCGTCACCGCAGGCGGCGATCCCGCCGACGAGCAGCAGCGCCAGGGTGCCGGCGCCGAGCAGTCGTCGAACGCGCATGGTCGGTCTCCTTGGTCGAGAGCGGATGCACCGTAGCCGCCGGTCGGCGGTCTTCAGGGGCAGGGCCAGCGGTCGCCGACGCCGGTGAGCTCGGCGAGGGACGAGGCGAAGCCGTCGGACAGCACGAACCAGTCGAGGAGCTCCACGCCGGCGTCGTCGGCGTAGGGCACCAGCCAGGCCCAGCGGTCCAGGTCGGCCGGTGCCGGCTCGTGGCCCCGGCCCGGCCGCACCGTCGCCAACACCAGCGACGCCACCTCGGTGGCGGCTGCGACGTCGACGAGGCTCTCGAGCAGCTCGTCGAGATCTCGACCCGGCGGGGGCGGGTCGTCGACCGCCACCGCGGTGACGACGGCCCGGTCGCGGTCGAGCAGCAGGCCGAGGACCCGGGGTGTCCCCAGGTCGGCGGCCGACGCCAGCACGGCGTCGATGGCGTCCTCGGGGGTGAGGACCCGGTAGGGGGGCCGGGGCCGGGACCGGGACCGGGACCGGCGCCGGCGGCACGGGGAGCGGGACATGGCACGACCTCCGCGGCAGAGCGGGCTGCGGGGGAAGCGCGGGTCCACCCTACCGAACGGGTGTGTCGCGGTCGCGGTCGCCGGCGTCCGGGCGTGCCGACGCGGCGGTAGCCTGCCGCCCGTGGCCCGGCCGGCGTGCCCACCGACGTGATGCCCGCACCCGGGTAGGGCGTGGCGGTCCTGCAGGTCGTCGCGTTCTCGGCCGGAGCCGCCCTGGTCGTGGCCACGGCGCTGTCGGCCGTGCGAACGGTCGTGCTGCCGCGGGCCGTGCCGTCGTTGCTCGGCCGGGTCGTGTTCGTGGCGATGCGGTACGTGTTCGGCACCGTCGCCCGGCCGTCGCGGCCCTACGAGGCCCGGGACCGGGTGATGGCGCTCTACGCGCCGGTCACCCTGCTGGTGCTACCGGGCGTCTGGCTGCTCCTCGTCGTCGTGGGGTTCACGGGCATCTTCTGGGCCCTCGGGGTCACGCCGATCGGCGAGGCCCTCGCCGTGAGCGGCTCGTCGATGACGACCCTCGGGTTCGAGCGGCCCGACGGCCTGCTGCCCAAGATGCTGGCGGTCGCGCAGGCCGCCTTGGGCCTGGGCCTGGTCGCCCTGCTCATCAGCTTCCTCCCGAGCCTCTACGGCGCGTTCGCCCGCCGGGAGACGGCGGTGTCGCAGCTGGAGGTGCTGGCCGACACGCCTCCGTCGGCGGCCGAGCTGCTCGTCCGCCACGTCCGGATCGGGGGCCTCGCCCGGCTCGACCCGCTGTGGCTGCGCTGGCAGGAGCTCTTCGCCGACCTCGAGGAGTCCCACACCTCCTTCCCGGCGCTCTGCTTCTTCCGCTCGCCCCAGCCCGACCGCTCGTGGCTCACCGCCTCCGGCTGCGTGCTCGACGCCGCGGCGCTCACCGCGTCGACCGTCGACATCGGGCGCCAACCGGAGGCCGAGCTGTGCCTCCGGGCCGGCTACGTCACGCTCCGGCGCATCGCCGACGTCTTCTCCATCGCCTACGACCCCGATCCCCGGCCCGACGATCCGATCGCCGTCGCACGCGACGAGTTCGAGGCCGTCGTCGAGCGGCTCCAGGCCGACGGGGTCCCCGTCCGGGCCGATCGCGACCAGGCGTGGCGTGACTTCGCGGGCTGGCGGGTGAACTACGACGCCGTGCTGCTCGGTCTCTCCGGGCTGGTCATGGCACCCGTGGCGCCGTGGTCGTCGGACCGTGCGCTGGCGTACCGGCGACCGCCGCTGCTCCGGATCAGGGGGCGGGCCCGGCCGTCGAGCCCGGCTCAGGCCGGCGGGCGCTCGTCGGCCCAGCGGCGGAGGCTGTCCCAGGGGTAGATGCCGGTGGCGTGGCCGTCGTTCCACACGAACGAGATCCCCCAGGCGCCGACCAGCTCGGCCCGGGTGATGGCCACGACATCCGGCGCGCCGGGCCTGGGCCAGGCCGGCTCCCCTCGATCGCGCAGGGTGCGGCACGCGGCGCACGGGCAGCTCGCCCGGAGCTCGTCGAGCCCGAAGCGGGCGGTGCGGCCATCGGCCCACTCGACGGTGACCGCGTCGTCCCGACGCACCTCGACGTCGACGACCTCCACGGCGGGCTGCGCAGGCACGGCCGCCATGCTCGCGCGGCATGGACCCGGTGCGACCCCGCCGGGCAGACTGGGGGCATGTGGGTGTCGTGGCTCTTCCTCGCGGCGGCGCTCGTGGGCGCCTTCTTCACGTTCAACGCCTTCAAGCCGCTGCGCCGACCGTGGCCCGTCGTCGGCTTCGGGTTCATGGGATCGTGGATCACCGGCGAGCTGATCCCGCACCACATCTTCTGGGAGGCGGTCGCCACCGGGCTGTTCTGGTGGGCCGGCGCCCTCGACCACTGGCCGGGCTGGGTCGCGCTGGCGGTCACCCTCGTGTCCTGGAGCGGGCTCGTCTACCTGCACGTGGCGGCCATGGGATCCAAGGGTGAGGTGGAGCGGGCCCTGCGGGATGGCCTCGGCGAGGGCTACCGCGACGAGATCGCCCCCGACCTGGCGGCACGGCTCGACGAGCGCTTCAGCCTGCGCCAGCGGCTGCTTCCGCTGCCGATGTACGACCGGCGGGTCGAGCGGGTCCGCGACCTCGCCTACACCCACGTGCACGGCCGCGACTTCACGCTCGACCTGTACCGCCGCAAGGACCACCCCACGGGCTGCCCCACCCTCCTGCAGATCCACGGCGGCGCCTGGATGATCGGCAGCAAGAAGGAGCAGGCCCTCCCGCTCATGCTGCGGCTCGCCGCCCACGGCTGGGTGTGCGTGAGCATCGACTACCGGCTGAGCCCCTGGGCCACGTTCCCGGACCACGAGGTCGACGTGAAGGCCGCCCTGCGCTGGCTCCGCGCGCACGGGCCGGAGTACGGCGCCGACCCCGACTTCGTGGTGATCACCGGGGGATCGGCCGGCGGCCACCTGTCGGCCCTCGCCGCGCTCACCCCCAACGATCCCGAGTACCAGCCCGGCTTCGAGGCTGCGGACACCACCGTGCAGGCGGCCGTGCCCTTCTACGGCGTCTACGACTTCACGGACCGCAAGGGCATCTGGAAGGGGAGCCCGCTTCCCGAGATGCTCGAGCGCCACGTGTTCAAGGAGAGCATCGCCGAGCGGCCCGAGCTGTTCGACCGGGCGTCGCCGATCAGCCGGGTGCACCCGGACGCGCCGCCGTTCCTGGTGATCCACGGCACGAACGACGTGCTGTCCCCGGTCGACGAGGCCCGCCACTTCGTCGAGCAGCTCCGGGCGGTGTCCGACCAGCCGGTCTGCCACGTGGAGCTCAGCCACGCCCAGCACGCCTTCGAGGTGTTCCCGTCGGCCCGCACCGCCCACGTCATCCGGGGGGTCGAGCGGTTCTGCGCCTGGGTGTACACGCGCCACCGCGCCGCCCGGGCCGTCGTCGACGCCGCCTGACGCACGCGGGCGCCGGCCGGCCGGGCACCCTCAGGGCCCGGTGGCCTCCACCCGCACCTGGGGCGGGCCGCCCTCGCGGATCGCCCGGTCGACCTCGAAGAAGGCGTCGGCACGGAAGCCGAAGAGCCTGGCCACCAGGTTGGAGGGCACCGACTGCACCCGACGGTTGTAGTCGCGCACGTTGGCGTTGAAGAGCCTCCGGGCGGACTGGATCCGGTCCTCGGTGATCACCAGCTCGCGCTGCAGCTCGAGGAAGCCCTGGTTGGCCTCGAGGTCCGGGTAGGCCTCGGCCACCGCGAACAGGTGCTGCAGCGCCCCCACCAGCGCGTTCTCGTCGGCGGCCTGCTGCTCGGTCGGGCCGCTCGACGCCACCGCGGCGGTGCGGGCCCGGACCACCTCCTCGAGCACGGCCCGCTCGTGGGCGGCGTAGCCCTTGACCGTCTGCACCAGGTTGGGGATCAGGTCGTAGCGGCGTCGCAGCTCGGTGTCGACGTCGGCCCAGGCGTTGCGGATCAGCTGGCGCTGGTGCACGAAGCGGTTGTACGAGAGCGTCACGACGAGCAGCGCCAGCAGCGCCACCCCGAGCGCGACCCACACCACGTTCACGTGCCGGCTCCTGCGCTGGGTGCCGGCTTCACGGGGAGGGGCCAGTACTCGTAGACGAGCCGAGGCACCCGGTCGCGGATGGAGTCGAGCAGCCCGAGCATGCCGGGGACCAACCGGCCCGGCAGCTCCCTGTCGGTCCACACCAGGATCCAGCGGTTCTTGACGGCCACGTGGCACTCGCCGCGAGTGGACAGCAGCAGCTCGATCATCCGCGCGTCCAGGAAGGCGTTGGCGAACCGACGGTCGTCGCAGTGCACGGAGAACATCCGGTTGAACTCGTCCGACTCGAACTCGATGTCGCGCGCGCCGAGGTGGTTGGCCGCCCGCGTGATCGCGGTCTCGGGGTCGAGCGTGAGCTCCGGCCAGAGCCAACCGGCCTCCACGGTGGCTGCGGTGCACCGTCGGTAGTCGCGCCGGATCTGCCCGTTGCGGTCCTGGTGCTCGTCGGCCCACCAGTAGTCGAACACCCGGAGGCCCCCGGGGTCACCCGGTCGCCAGACCACGTTGTCGGCGCCCCGCACGTCGCCCCGGCGGAGCAGCTCGAACGGCGGGGTGGCCGACCCGAAGGGATCCTCGACCGAGTAGGCCAGGCCGTGCGCCGCCACCGCGGCCCGCAGCTCGCGGAGCCGCCTCGTGCGGCCGAACGCCATCACTGTGAACAGGAGCCCGGCGCCGACGAACGCCGCGCCCAGGACCAGGACCTCCACGTGGAGAACTATCGCCCAGAGGGGCCCCGGCCTGAAGCGCCGGAGGCACCTTGCTCAGCGCTCGTCCTCGCAGATGACCACCACCGAGTCGCCGGCTCGGGGCGTGATGGCGGTCGACTTGGCCGGGTTGATCGCCACCCCGAAGGCGCTCGCCGGGCCGTCGGCGGCGCTGCTGTCGCGATAACCCACGGCCGTCTCGCCCCGTCGCCGCGCCGCCTCCACCACCTGGGCGAACGTGACTGCCTGGCCGGGGGTGGCGTAGCGCTCGACGGGCTTGCAGTACAGCTCGCAGCCCTCGGCGTCGAACAGGTCGTCGAAGACGGCTTCCAGCGCGGCGTTCTCCGACAGCTGGGCCATGGCCAGGCTGGTGAGGCGCTCGCTGACGATGAACTCGTCGGCGGCGCCCGTCGGGGCCAGGTCGACGGCCCGCTCGTCGAGCACCTCCGTCACCACGTTCACCGGTCGTCCGGCCCGCTCCAGGGCCTGGCGCACCTGGAGCAGCGTGAGCAGGGCGCGCGCGTCGGCCTCGGCCTGGGGGAGCCCCTGGCGATAGCAGAGGATCAGCACGTGGTCGTAGTCGTCGCGAGCGAGGATCCGGGCGACCGCGGCGTGGCCCGTGCCCGGGGCCGCCAGCACCTCGAGCTGGAGGTTCGACAGCCGGCCCTCCAGCTCGGCCGCCGGGTCGGGCGCCAGCGCGGGGTCGACCACGACGGTCACCCGGGAACCGGGGGGGACGTACTGGTCGAGCTCGCCGATCATCAGGGAACCGACGTCGTTCCATCCCAGCACCAGGGTCCGTTCGGCCGGCGGCTCGGAAGGGGGGTGCGGTTCGGCGGCCACCGGTGGCTCGACGGCCCGCATTGCGGAGAACCGGATGGTGTCGTCGTCCTCGGTGATGGCGATCACCTGGTCGTCGGCCTCGAACGGCCGGTCCATGGGCGGGTTCAGCAGGCAGGCGCCGGCGGCGGTGCGCACGCCCATGAGCGCGCTCTCCTCGAAGGCGTTGAGGGCCTCGCCGTAGGTGAGCCCGGTCAGGTCGGGGACGGCGGCGAAGTACACCTCGTCGCCCGCGAAGTCCAGCAGCTCCTGGTAGATGACGTTCATCCCCGGCTGGCGGCAGGCCTGCGCCGCGGTGCGGGCGATCAGCGGGGCGGTCTGCAGCACCGTGACCCGGCCGCGGGTGGCGGCTCGGAGCGCGTCGGCGTTCGAGGGCTCGCTCACCTCGGCCACGATCGGGATGTCGGGGACGGGCGGGTCCAACGACAGCAGGGCCAGCACCGTCTTGATGACGTTGGCGTCCTCTCCGGCCTCGCCGTCGTCGACCACGATGACCGAGCGGGCCAGGTGCGGGTTCACGATGGTGAGGTCGGCCCGCTCGGTGGGGGACCCGCTGCGGCAGACCACCCGGGTGTTGCGGTGGAGCCTCGACCGGGCCCGCAGCTCGTCGTCCATCGTCTGCATGTCCTGGTCGGCCAGGACCACCACGCACGACCGGGGCTGGTTCTCGTTGGCGACCGACAGCTCGGACACGATGGTGAAGACCTTCGGCGACCACCCGAGGACGAGGGTGTGGCCGCGCTCGGCGATCGGGGCTCGGCCCCGCTGCAGCGTCTGGAGCTTGGCGTCGAGCGCGGTGGTGATGAGACCGATGAGGGTGGCCACGATGAAGATGCCGATCACCGTCACCGACAGCGACATCAGCCGGTAGCCCCACCCCTGGTCGCCACCCATCGTGCCCGGGTCGAGGGTGCGCAGCAGCGCCTGCCAGAAGCCCTCGAGGAACCCGAACTCGTTCCCGTCGTTGTCCTTCACGCCGAGGACCGCGAGCACGAGCGCCGCCAGCAGCACGAAGCTGAACGTGATCGCGGCGAGCCACAGGATCAGGCCCGCCGCGCCGCGTGCGAGGGTGTTGTCGAACCGGTAGCGCAATCGCTGGCGGAGCGAGAAGTGGCTCGGCGGTGAGGCCATGGGCGCGCACCGTAGCGGTGCTACTCGACGCCCGCGATGGTGAGCGCCAGGGCGAGCAGCAGGAGCAGCACGATCTCCAGGTTGTACGCGAGGTGCGCACGGGTGCTCTCCAGAACCGCGGCCTCCACGCCGCCGCGTCGGTATCCCCGGAGGTAGCACCACTGGAAGTAGGCCCCGCCCAGCCCCAGCGCGAGGGCGACGCCGATCGGGATGCCGATGACCGCGTGGGCCAGGCCGAACACGACCGCCCGCTCGACCCGCTTCGGCCACGACCAGCGCTCGCAGCCGAGCCGGAACGCCCGCTCCTCGCTCTCGGCGAACAGCGGAAGGGCCGGCACCAGCAGGATCACGAACACCAGCGGGATCAGCCACTCGAGGGCGGTGCCCGCGGTGCGGGTGGTCGAGCCGGCCACCGGGTTGCCGACCCCCCCGATCGCCGACCACCACCCGATGTCGAGCAGCGGCACCTGGAGGAGCACCACGGATGCGCCGAGCACCGCCGCCAGCACGAGCGGCGCTCGGAGGAAGTGCCGCGGCCGCAGGCCGGCCAGGACGACGCGCACGCGGGCGCGGGCTGCGGCGGAGCGCACCGACAGCCGGGCCGCCCCGACGAGGCGCACGCCCACGAAGGCCAGGACGGCCACGGTGATGAGGTCCAGCAGCACCTCGGGTAGCGTCCCACGGCGCTCGCGGCGCGAGGTCGCGGCGGGGACGCAGGGGGAGCGGCACCGATGGCGTGGGACTTCTCGACCGAGCCCGAGTTCGAGGCCAGGCTGGCGTGGATGCGGGAGTTCGTTCGGGAGGAGATCTACCCGCTCGAGACGCTCGAGCTCGACCAGGACACCTTCCGGCGCGTCACGGACCCGATGAAGGAGGAGGTGAGGCGCCAGGGCCTCTGGGCCGCGCACCTGCCACCGGAGATGGGGGGTGGCGGCTTCGGCCAGGTGCGGCTCGGGCTCATGCACGAGATCCTCGGTGCGTCGATCTACGCGCCGTCGATCTTCGGCAACCAGGCGCCCGACTCGGGCAACGCCGAGCTGATCGCCGTCGGGGGCACCCCCGAGCAGAAGGAGCGGTGGATGCAGCCGCTGCTCGACGGGACGCTGCGGTCGTGCTTCTCGATGACCGAGCCGGGCGCCGGTGCCGACCCGACGCTGATCCGGACCTCGGCCGTGCGCGATGGCGACGAGTGGGTGATCAACGGTCACAAGTGGTTCTCGTCGAACGCGTCGGTGGCCGACTTCCTCGTCGTCATGTGCATGACGAACCCCGACAACGAGCCGTACCGGCGGTTCTCGATGATCATCGTGCCGACGGACGCGCCCGGGGTGAGGATCCTCCGCGACGTGCCGACGATGGCCGACCCGAACCACGTCACCGGCACGCCCGGTGGCCACGCGGAGATCCTCTACGAGGACGTCCGGGTGCCCTACGACCACCTGGTCGGCAACGACGGCGACGGATTCCTGCTCGCCCAGAAGCGCCTCGGCCCTGGCCGCATCCACCACTGCATGCGCTGGCTGGGCCAGAGCCGCCGGGCCTTCGACATGCTGTGCGAGCGGGCGGTGTCGCGGCACACCCACGGCAGCACCCTGGCCGAGAAGCAGATGGTTCAGGAGTGGGTGGCGGAGTCGGCCGCCGAGATGCAGGCGGCGCGCCTGCTCACCCTCCAGGCGGCGTGGAAGATCGACCAGGTCGGTGCGCCCGCGGCCCGGGTCGAGATCGCCATGATCAAGTTCTGGGGCGCCCGGGTGCTCTACAACGTGATCGACCGTGCGATCCAGGTGCACGGCTCGCTCGGCTACACCACCGACCTGCCCCTCGAGTCGATGTACCGGCACGCGCGCGCCGCTCGGATCTACGACGGCCCGGACGAGGTCCACAAGGTGACCGTCGCCCGCCACCACCTGAAGCAGCATCGACCCACCGAGGTGCCCACCGAGCACGTCCCGACCCGACGGGCCGCGGCCATGGAGAAGTTCGCGGACGCGCTCGAGGAGGCCACCGCCGACCTGTGACGGCCGTGGTGCGCCAGCGGGTGGTGGTGTCGGGCCGGGTGCAGGGGGTGTGGTATCGGCAGCACTGCAGCGACGAGGCCAGGCGCCTCGGGGTGCGCGGCTGGGTGCGCAACCGCGACGACGCGACGGTGGAGGCCCTGCTGGAGGGCGATCGCATCGCCGTCGAGGCGCTGCTGCGGTGGATGCGGGTCGGACCCCCCCGCGCCCTGGTCACAGGGGTGCAGGTGCACGACGCGCCCCGAGACGGCGAGCCGCTGCCGCCGTTTCGCGTGCGGTAGCGCGGCGCTCAGGGCCGGGTGTAGAGCCCGGTGAGCACGGCCGCGCTGCCGGCGGCCGCCTGCATGGTCTGCACCGCCTCCTGGGCGGGGGTGCCGGGCGCGAGGGCGAGGGGCTTCGGGACGGCGTAGAGGGTGAACACGTACTGGTGGGTGGCGCCCGGTGGCGGGCACGCCGGCGTCCACCCGGCGGCGCCCGTGCTGTTCAGGGCCTCGACCGCGCCGGCCGGGAGCGGGCCGCCGCCGACCCCGGTGGACGCCGGATCGATGCCGGCCACCGCCCAGTGGACGAAGCCCTCCGCGTCCGGGTCGATCACGGTCAGCGCCAGCTCCACGGTGCCGGCCGGGACGCCCGTCCACCCGAGGGGGGGCGATGTCGGGCTGGTGGGGCTGTCGCAGGTGAAGCCGATGGGCAGCTGGGCGCCGTCGCCGAACGGGCCGACCAGGTCGAACACGGCGGCGTCGGCGGCCGTCCCGACGGTGGGTGCCGACGTGGTGGTGGTGGTCTGGCCGGGGCCGGGCGGCCGGAGGGTGCGGCCGTCGTCCGAGCACGCCGCCGTGGCCACCAGCAGCGCCGCCAGCACCAGCCGGGCCCGGGCGCGGGAGGGTCGTGGCACCGTCAGGCGGGCGCACCCGGCACGGCGCCGCGCGCGCCGGGCGACAGTGCGCCGAGCCAGATCCAGCGCCAGACCTCGGGCGACTCCATCGCGGTGCTCCTCCGGGTGCCTCGGCCCGTCAGGCTACCGGTAGCGTTCACGCCATGACCGGGCACCTCTGCCTGCTTGCCGTGCACGCGCACCCCGACGACGAGGCGTCCAAGGGTGCCGCGACGGTGGCCCGCTACCACGCCGAGGGTGCCCGCACGGTGCTCGCGTGCTGCACCGGCGGCGAGGAGGGCGACATCCACAACCCGGCCATGGACCGCGACGATGTCCGTGCCGACCTGGCCGCCGTGCGGCGGGACGAGCTGGCCCGGTCAGCGGCCATCATCGGCTACGACGAGGTCGTCCTGCTCGGCTACCGCGACTCGGGCATGCCCGGCACCGAGGCCAACGCCCGGCCGGAGGCCTTCGCCAACGCCGACCTCGACGAGGCGATCGGCCGCCTGGTGGCCGTGATCCGCCGCGAACGGCCCCAGGTGATCATCACGTACGGCGACGAGCAGAGCGGCTACCCGCATCCCGACCACCTGCGGGTGCACGACATCAGCCTGCCTGCCTTCGAACGAGCCGGTGACCCCGACGCCCACCCCGAGGCGGGCGACCCCTGGCAGCCGAGCAAGCTCTACTACACGGTCTGGTCGCGGGCCCGGGTCGTGGCCATGCACGAGAAGATGCTCGAGCTGGGCCTCGAGTCGCCCTTCGACCGGGCCTGGCTCGACCGGCCGAGCCAGGACCACCGCATCACCACCCGCATCGCGATCGGCGACTGGTACCACGTGCGCCACGACGCCCTGCTCGCCCACGCCACCCAGATCGACCCGACGTCGCCCTTCTGGTTCGGGCTGCCTGCCGACGTGGCCCGCACCATCCACCCGTACGACGACTACGTCCTGGCCCGGAGCCTGGTGGGCTCGCCGCCGGCGGGCGAGTGCGAGGACGACCTGTTCGCCGGGCTGCGCCACCGCGTGCGCGCCTGAGGCCCCTCCGGCGCTCGCTGGCTGCGGGGCCGACCGCAGGTCGGTACGATCCGGCGTCCGCAGCGAATCGACGCGAGGAGCCGGCATGGTCAAGTACCTCTCACAGGAATGGCTCGACCTCCAGCAGGAGCTGGGCCAGGAGTTCCCGGAGCGCCCGGGTGCCACCGCACGCATGCAGTACGTCGTCACGGGCACGCCCGACGGCGACGTCTCGTTCTTCACGGTGATCGAGAACGGCAAGATGCTCGAGAACCAGCTGGGCGAGGACCCGGCCGCCGAGTTCACGCTCACCCGCACGTACGACGACGCCATGAAGATCGACAAGGGCGACCTCGACGCCAACGCCGCCTTCATGCAGGGCCGCATCAAGGTCACCGGCAACATGGCCAAGCTCATGTCGCTGATGCCGTTGACCGCCAGCCCCGAGTACAAGGCGATCGGCGCCAAGCTGGCCGAGCAGACCGAGTGGTAGCCGGTCCGGCGGCGGGGCCGGACGCCGACCCCGCCGCCGGACCACCCGACGTCGTTCGGAGACGCGACGGCCAGCCGATGATCGCCTGGGGGCCCGACCGGTCGGTCGAGCTGGCTGCGCTGGTGGCCGCGGCCATGCCCGGCGAGGACCTCGCGGCCGACGTGCTGGGCCGGTGCTGCTGGGCGGACCCCGACCCTGCGGTCGTCCTGGCCGATCCCGCCGGCCGGGGGGCGGTCTCGGCGGTGCTCCGCCGCACCGCCGGCGTGGCGCTGGGCTACGTCCGGCTGATCGTGGTCGACCCCGCCGCCCGCCGGGCGGGTCTGGGGCGGGCCCTGCTCGACGCCGCCCACACGTGGCTCGTCGAGCAGGGCGCGATCGAGGTGCACGCCGGCGGGTCGGCCCCCTTCTACCTGTGGCCCGGCATCGACGTGCGCTCCACCGGTGGGCTCTGCCTGTTCGAGGCGGCCGGGTACGTGTGCACCGGTGCCGCGCTGAACCTGCGGTGCCCGACCGGGTTCCGCGCGCCCGTGCCCCCCGGCTGCCGCGTGGGCCGGGTGGGTGAGGCCGTCGACCCCGCCGGCGTGCGCCGGTGGTGCGCCGACGCCTTCCCCCACTGGGTCCCGGAGCTGCAGCGGGCCATCGAGCTCGGCGGCGCCCACGCGGGCGTGCGCGACGACGGGGCCGTCGTCGGGTTCGCCTGCCACGGGGCCAACCGGCCCGGGTGGTTCGGGCCCACGGGCACCGACCCGTCGTGGCGGGGCAGGGGACTGGGCTCGGCGCTGCTGGCGGCCTGCTGCCAGGACGCGGCGGCCGCGGGGCGGGACCACCTGGAGATCGCCTGGATCGGCCCCGTCCGCTTCTACGCCAAGGCCGGCGCCGAGGTGTCGCGCGTGTTCACGACGGCCGTGTGGCGCCCCGCTCCCGCATGAGCGGTGGCGCGCCCGCCGGCGGTCCGCACCGCCCCCGGGAGCGAGGTGGCGGGGGTCAGGCTCCGGCGCGCTGGAGGTCGCGCACCTCGCGGTAGCCGATCAGCTCGACGCCGGCCCGGTCGAGCATCACCCGCAGCTGGCCGTCGCTGGTGACGAGGTGGTGGTCGTCGACCCGCCCGGCCCAGTCGGGGGCGAAGGCCCGCAGCTCGGCGGTGTCGATGGCGGGGTGGACGTACACCTCCGTCACCCCCGGCTGCAGCTCGAGCACGGCTCGCTCGACGGAGCGCCGGCTCCCCACCCCCCGCACCACCACCAGGTGGTCGGGGAACAGGACGCCTTCCTCGGCGGCCAGCTCGCGGAAGGGGAAGCCGATCGTGCGCTGTGTGGACGCCCCCGAGAGGCGGATCGGCAGCCGGAACTCGACCGCGAGCTCGAGGTAGATGTCGAAGAACTCGGGTCGCAGCTGCAGCGTGCCCATGTGCGAGTCGAGGTGGCTCACGTCGAAGCCCCAGATGATCGCCCGCTCCACCTGGGCCCGCAGCTCGCGACGCACCTCGTCGAGGTCGGCGTGGTCCCACACGTCGGCGAGGGTGCGGGGGAAGCCGCCGTCGCCGTCGAGCAGGGACGGCGCATGGGTGAGCGGCCCCCAGCGGTACAGGTCCCACTCGGCGTTCAGGGTGAGGTGGACGCCGACGTCCTCGCCCCGGTAGCGGGCCGACGCCTCCCTGGCCCAGGGGCAGGGCACCATGAGGCTCGCGCTGGTGGCGATGCCCTCGCGGAGGGCGTCGTACACGGCCACGTTGGCGGCGTGGGCCGAGCCGAGGTCGTCGCAGTTCACGATCAGCAGCCGCGCATCGGGGCGGTGGCCGAGGCGCTCGGCGAGGGTCGCCATGGCGCGACGGTAGCGCCGCCGGGCCGGGGACCGGCACGCCGACGCCGGTCAGGGGTGCCCGGGAGCGTCACCCGGCCGCGGCATCGGGGCAGGCGGCCCAGAGGCCCCGGCCGACGTCCCTGGCCTCGGCGGCCAGGGCGCGCAGCTCGTCGCCGTGGGCCACGTTCGGCGGGATCGTGAGCGGGAGGGCGTAGCCCTGCCGAGCGAGCTCGGCGTTCACGAACAGCCCGTCGGGCTGGCGGTACACGTAGGCCAGCAGCCGGTCGTAGCGGTCGCGGGCCTCGACGTCGCGGACGAGCCGCACCGGGGTGCCGGCAGGGAGGAGCGAGGCGGTGAACGCGGCGGCCTCCCGGCCGAAGCACTCGACCGAGCGCCGCGGGTCGACGCTCTCGGGCGTGTCGATCCCGATGAGGCGGACCCGCTCGCTCCGCCCGCCCAGGTCGACCACGATCGTGTCGCCGTCGACCACGCGCTCGACGGTGGCGGCGCCGGGTGGGTCGCCGGTGGACGGTGCGCGACCGGCGCAGGCGGCGGTGAGCGGCAGCAGGAGCAGGGCGAGCGCAGCGACCCCCGGCCGGCTGGCGGCAGGGGGTCGCGGGCGCCCGTGGGCGGCTTCGGGCACGGCGGCCTCCGATGGTGTCGGGCTCGGGAGGCGGCGGGCGCCGCGAGGTGGGGACGCGCCGGCGGGACCCGTGGGCGCGGGCCTGACCGGCGCCGGGCTAGGCGCGCTGGATGATCGTGCCCGTGCCCAGCCCGCCACCGCAGCACATGGTGACCAGGGCGTTGGTGCCGTCGGTGCGCTCGAGCTCGTGGAGGGCCTTGGTGAGGAGCACCGCGCCGGTGCCACCGAGCGGGTGGCCGAGGGCGATGGCGCCACCGTTGGGGTTCACGGTCTCCATGTCGGGCTGGAGCTCCTTGGCCCACGCCAGCACCACCGAGGCGAAGGCCTCGTTGATCTCGGTGACGTCGATGTCGGCCATGGTGAGCCCCGTGCGGGCGAACAGCCGGTGGGTGGCATCGATCGGCCCGGTGAGCATCAGCACGGGGTCGACGCCCACGAGGCAGGTGTCGAGGACCCGGGCCCGGGCGCGCAGGCCGAGGGCGTCGGCCTTCTCGCGGGTCATGAGGAGCACGGCCGCGGCGCCGTCGGAGATCTGCGACGACGAGCCGGCCGTGTGCACACCGTCCTCTCGGGCCACGGCCTTGAGCTTGGCCAGGCCCTCGAGCGTCGTCTCGCGGAGGCCCTCGTCGCGGGCGACCCGGTGGGTGGTGCCGGTGGGGGCGCCGTCCTCGTCGACGTCGGGCGCGTCGACCTCGACGATCTGACCGTCGAAGCGGCCCTCGGCCCAGGCGCGCGCCGCCCGCCGCTGGCTCTCGAAGCCGAACCGGTCGGCGTCCTCGCGGGTGATGCCCCACGTGGCGGCGATCCTCTCGGCGCCCTCGAACTGGCTCGTCATCTCGTACCGGCCGAAGTAGGTCCTGGGGATCGGCACGCCGAGCCCGAGCTTCTTGCTGCTGTTGGAGCCGATCGGGATCCGGCTCATCACCTCGACGCCGCAGGCCACGGCCACGTCGACCACCCCGCCGGCGACCAGGCCGGTGGCGAGGTTGGTGGCCTGCTGGGAGGAGCCGCACTGCGTGTCGATGGTGGTCGCCGCCACCGACAGCGGCAGGCCGGCCGCCAACCAGGCGGTGCGGGCCAGGTTGAACGACTGCTCGCCGACCTGGCTGACGCACCCGCCGACGACCTGGCCGACCTCGGCGGGGTCGATGCCGGACCGGTCGATCACCGCCTTCTGGGCGATGGAGAGCAGCTCGACCGGGTGGACGGAGGACAGCCCCCCGCCCCGACGGCCGACGGGGGTGCGGACGGCTTCGACGATGACGACCTCAGGCATGTGGCCGATGGTAGGCGCGGCGTGGGCGGTGGTCGCCCGGGATCACCGGCGGCGGATGCGGTTGGCCACCCACAGCAGGGTGACGGCGCCGAGGAACGCCACGAAGATCGAGTAGAGGCTGAAGCCCACGAGCCCCTCGCCGGTGACGAGGTGGAACAGCAGACCACCGACGACGCCCCCGGCGATGCCGACCACGGTGGAGAACACGAGGCCGCGTTGCTCGGTGTCGGTGGCTGCCCGTGCCAGCACCCCGGCGACGAAGCCCACGAGGATCCAGGCCGCGATGCTCATCGGCCGGCACCGTAGCCCGCCACCTCAAGCGGCCGGATGGTGCGGGGAGCCCGCTCCCTCAGGCGGCCGGATGGTCGCTCTGGCGCTCGGCTTCGGCCCGCCGCAGCATCTGGCGGGCCGAAGCCACCCCGGCGAGGCCGAGCCGCCGGGTGCGCTCGTCGAGCTTCCACGAGGCGCTCCGGTGGCCGTCGGGGGGGACGCCGGCCTCGCTCAGGGGGAGGTCGCCCTCGATGAGGACCAGCTGACGCTTCATGCCCCCAGTATGAAGAGGGGGTGTGTCAGTGTCCCGTCGCCCCCGCGCTAGGCAGGCGCGTCGGGCGCCACCAGCGGCCACGGCCGCTCCCGCTCCAGCACCAGGGCCAGGTCGAGCAGCCACGCCTCGCGGAAGTGCGGGCCGAGGATCTGCAGCCCGACGGGGAGGCCGCCGACGGTGCCCACCGGCACCGAGACGGCGGGGCTGCCGTAGATGTTGGCCGGGATGGTGAGGGCGCCGTTGTTGCCGAGGCCGGCCTCCACGCCGTCGACCACGCTCGGCAGGGGGCCCTCGGCGGCGAAGGCGACGTCGGGGTTGCTGGCCGCGACGACGAGGTCGACCTCGTCGAACAGGTCGGCCATGGCCTCGTTGAGCGCGGTGCGGCGCCGCTCCACCTTGGCCGCCGCCTCGAGATCGAACCGCTCCTCCGCGAACGACACGCCGAACCGCATCTCGGGCGTGAGGTCGTCGGCGCACGCCGGCCACCGGTCGCCCAGCGACGCGCGCACGCCGACGAGCCCCGACAGCGACCACGCCGCGCCGAGCGACGGGAGGCGCAGCTCCACGTCCACCCGGTCGAGGCCGAACGCCGCCACCAGCGCCTCGGCCCCGTCCTCGACCAGGGCCGCCACGTCGGGGTGCACCACCGCCCCCCCGAGCGCGGGGACGACGGCGATCCGCAGGCCCCGCACGTCGTCGAGGTGGGAGCCCAGACCGGCCTCCCAGCCGTCGACCCGCGGGAGGCTCAGCGGATCGCGGGGGTGGTGACCGTTGCACACGTCGAGCCAGCGGGCGGTGTCGCGGACCGACCGGGAGAGGCACCCGAGCACCGCCGTCAGCGACCCCACCTCCATGAACGGGCCCTTGGGGATGCGACCGTAGGTGCACTTCAGGCCGAGCAGGCCGCAGAAGCCGGCCGGGATGCGGATCGAGCCACCGCCGTCACCGCCGCTGGCCAGGGTGACGAGGCCACCGGCGACGGCCGCGGCGGTGCCACCCGAGGAGCCCCCCGGGGTGCGGGCCAGGTCCCAGGGGTTGCGGGTGATCCCGTTCAGGTGGGTCCGCGTCAGGTTCACGCCGCCGAACTCGCTCGACGTCGTCAGCCCGACGACCACCCCGCCCGCCCTCCGGACCCGGGTGACCAGGGTGGAGTCGACCGGGGACACCTCGCCGCGCAGCACCACCGACGCCTCGGTGTGGGGCCAGCCGGCCACCCGGTCGAGCTCCTTGATGCCGACGGGCACACCGCCGAAGGGGAGCGACACGTCGGCCTCGGCCGCCACCGCGCGGGCGCCGTCGGGGTCGAGGTGGGAGAAGGCGTTGAGGCCCGACCGCTCGATGGCGGCCAGGGTGGCGTCGAGCTCCTCGAGCGGGGAGCGCTCCCCGGAGCGGAAGGCGTCGACCAGCGAGCAGGCGTCGCCCTGCCATGGCGTCTGGGTCATGGGCCGACACCGTACCGGCGCGCGTAACCTGCGCTGCTCGTGGACGCCCGCGCCTGGCTCGGCCTCGAGCCCAGTCACAACCCGTACCGCTGGCAGCTGCCGATCACGCCGGGGATCTCGACGGGCGGCGGCTTCCTGTTCGGTGGCTGCGGGCTGGGCGCCGCCATCGCCGCCCTCGAGGGCACCAGCGGCCGCCCGTGCGTGTGGGCCACGGCGCAGTACCTGTCGTACGCCCGCCCCGGCAGCGTCATGGACATCGACGTCGTCGTCGCCGTGGAAGGGCACCAGATCACCCAGGCCCGGGCGGTCGGGCACGTCGGCAACGCCGAGATCCTCACCGTGAACGCGGCGCTCGGCGTGCGGCCCCTCGCGGCCGAGGGCCAGTGGGAGCAGGCGCCCGAGGTCCCGCCTCCGGACCAGTGCCCGTCGCGTGAGTTCCGCTTCAGCATCGACGACTCCGTGATGCAGCGGCTCGACCTGCGGGCCGCCAGGATGCGCTCGTTCTCGGAGCTCGACGGCACGCCTGGCGACGGCCGCACCCTCATGTGGGCCCGCATGCCGGAGCTGCTCGAGATGTCGCCCGCGGCGTTGGCCATCCTCGGCGACTACATCCCGATGGGGGTCGGGCAGGCGCTCGGTGCCCGCGCCGGCGGCAACAGCCTCGACAACACGCTCCGGATGGCGCGCCTCGTGCCCACCGAGTGGGTGCTGCTCGACATCCGGGTGCACGCCGTGTGGAGCGGCTTCGGCCACGGCCTGGTGCACCTGTGGGCCGAGGACGGCACGCTGCTGGCCACCGCCAGCCAGTCGTGCATCGTCCGGTACTGGAAGTAGCGGACGACCGTTCGGGACGGCGTCGACGAGAGCCTCGACGACCTCCACGTCGAGCGGCTCGAACCCGCGCCGGCGCCGCCTTCGGGAGCCTGATCCCGTCGCACGGCGTCACCGCGGGCACGCGGTCGCGAACCGCGGCCCGGAAGATCGCGGCCCCGTGCTCGTAGGCGGTGCCGACCGTGCTGGCCGCCAGGTCGACGGAGGCGCCGCGGGCGAGGTCGCCGCGCACACGGTCGAGGAAGCGTTCCGCGTCGATCCTGCGCCCGCGGTACGCCGTCGCCACATCCCGGTAGAACGAGTCGCCGTAGGGCCGCGCCTCGGGCAACGTAGCTTTGGGTTAGGCGGCGGCTCGGGCTCGGGCTCCCTCTCGATCGGGCTCTTCGGCTTCCCTGGGTGCTCGACCCGTGAGTCGGGGTCCTGGGCTCGCGTCATGTCGGCCACCCAGTGCTTCGCCTTTGCCCCGAAGGTTGTTGCGTAGTACGACGCGGCGGTCCCCAGGTCGGGACCGTCAAGCAGGTTCTCAGCGCGGTCCGGGCCGAGGTAGGGCACCTTGGCATCGTCCTGCTCCCCGATCGCCAGCGAGTGGGGATCGCGTGGACGATGTCGTCGTCATCGATCCGTAGTGGCAGCACTCGTCGCTCTCGCCGAGCTCGTCTTGTCCACGACGCTGCTCTGGCGCAGATGGGGTTGACCCGCCAGGTGCTCGGCGCGGCTGACGGGAGCGACGCTCATTCGCCGGCGTCGTAACGATCGGGGGTGACGAGGCTCCAGTTGCCGCCGACCCGCTGGATCACCGCAGGGACCAGGCCGTAGGGATCGGGTGTGATGGCGTTCACGAAGTCGATGAGTTCGATGCGAGTCGGTACGAGGTGCACGAGCACGAAGTCGTCGCCCTCGGGGCCTGCGGGGAAGAACGCCCGAAGCTCCTCGTCCCACCGCGCCAGGCGTTCGGGCAGGTCGCTGACCACTGTGGCCTCGCACCGCATCGTCACGGTCGCGAAGGCACGGGGGTCGTCGACTGCGACGGTGGCGAGGCCGGTGTCGCGTACCTCGGCTACCTTGCGGGAACGAGGGCTGGTGCCCACCCACAGGTCGAGGTCGTCGTCGCCGCGAAGTGGTTGCACCTGCCGGGCGTTCACAACGCCCGCGCCTGCTGACGTGCACAAGAAGACGTAGGGCCGAGATCGCAGGATCTCGCACGCGCGAGCGAGCAGCACGTCAGGGGTCATCGGCGGCATCCTGTCGAGAGGAACACCGTGCCGGCAAGCGTGAGGCAAGCGGGTGAGTGCAGCGCACGGTCCCAGCGGCGGAACTCCGGCGTCGCCGATGTGTTGCAGAGCGTGCTTTCGACGAGGTCGCGTGCGCCGCGGACGGCGAGCACGGCGGCCAACATGTCGTGCGCCAGCTTGATGGGACCAGCCGGGCCCATGGGGGATGTGGCGCCAGCAATCACCGTTGCGACTGCGCCGGCGAGCAGGCCGGTCACCGCGATCGTTGCTGGCGTGCTCAGAGAGCGCGGCGAGGCGACCACGAGCCCGGCCAGCGTCTCGCGGTCGCTTGCAGGAAACGACCAACCGGCCGTCGAGACTGCATGCAGCACCGCGGCAGCCCCCAACCGGCCGCCGGCAAGCGAGGTTGCCGGCGCAATGCCTCGAAGACAGGTTCATCGACGTGGAGTGGATTCTCCAGTTCTCCTCGTTCTGGGCCGGCAACGACTACCTCGGCGGCGGCGGCGGGTTCGACCAGATCTGGGGTGGCCCCGGCACCGACTACGTCGAACAGGGCGAGGTCGACTCGGGCGAGGTGAGGGACTTCGCGCGCGGCCCGCCCGACTTCGACGTCGCCGTCCCCTGAGCGTCACGCCGCCGGCCATGAGCCACTCGGGGAGTGGTGTCCAGGTGTGACCCTGCCCAGAGCGGGCACGTCGCCCCACGCGGGCGCACAGGTACCGGAGAAGGTCGCGTAGACCAGCCCGGGTTTCCCCCCGGGTTTCGCGGCCGCGCGCGCAGCCCAACCCCCTGCCGGCTTCCGCCCCCCATGGCCGCGAGGTCGGAACTCCCTAACCCGGCTCGGTCCTCAATCGGTCCTCAGCAGCCCGGGAATCGGGTTGACCGGGCGGGAACGACCGGGAACCATCGGTGCAGGTCACGGGCGGTGTCCGTCTATGGTCGCAGGTCACAGGAGCGCCCGAATCGCTACTGGAAGGACTGACGGGGGAGACCGATGACCGAGACCCGCACTGGCATGACCATCCCGTTCGGCGGCGTGCCCCTGCACGCCCAGCGCGAGTGGATCGAGGAGCTCGTCGACCTCGGCTACACCGACGTCTGGTCGTCCGAGGCCGACGGCGCCGACGCGTTCACGCCCCTCGCGCTGGCCTCGGTGTGGGCGCCCAGCCTGCGTTTGGGCTGCGCCATCGTGCCGGCCTACACCCGTGGCCCCGCGCTGCTGGCCCAGAGCGTCGCCTCGCTGGCCGATGCCGCTCCCGGCCGCTTCGCGTTCGGCATCGGCACGTCGTCCGACGTGATCGTCGGCCGCTGGAACGGGATCCCCTTCGAGAAGCCCTACCAGCGCGTGCGCGACACGGTGCGGTTCCTCAAGGCCGCGCTCGGCGGGGAGAAGGTCACCGAGGACTACGAGACGTTCTCGGTGAAGGGCTTCCGCCTCGGCGTGCGTCCCGAGCAGCCGCCGGCGATCCTGATCGGGGCCCTGCGGCCGGGCATGCTGCGGCTCGCCGGTCGCGAGGGCGACGGCGCCATCATCAACTGGCTCTCGGCCGACGACGTGGCCACGGTCGCGCCGTACGTCCACGAGGGCGGCCCGGGCAAGGAGATCGTGGCCCGCATCTTCGTGTGCCCGTCGGACGACGCCGACACCGTGCGCCAGATGGGCCGGTTCGCGATCGCGGCCTACCTGAACGTGCCCGTCTACGCGGCGTTCCACGACTGGCTGGGGCGCGGCGAGGTGCTGCGGCCGATGTGGGAGGCGTGGCGGGCCGGCGACCGCAAGGCGGCGCTGGCCGCGATCCCCGACGAGGTCGTCGACGAGCTGATCGTGCACGGCTCGCCGGCGGCGTGCCGGGCCCACGTGCAGCGCTACTTCGACAACGGCGTCACCACCGCCGCGCTCGCGGTCATGCCCTTCGGGGTCGACCTGCGCCAGGCGGTGCGCGACCTGGCGCCCGCCGCGGGCTGACGGGCGGCCCCGGAGCCTTCCCCGGCGGGCCGCCGGCGGGCACACTGGGGCGGTGCCGACGATCCTGCGGGGCCGCATCGCCCTGGTGCTCGCGTTCGCAGTGCTGTTGATCCCCGTCTTCCAGTCGTCGCTCCGCGGGCTCACCCACGTGCTCACCTGCTCCGAGCAGGTCGCCCAGCCGTTCACCGTGCAGATCGCGGCCGACGGCTCGGCCACGATCCTGAGCTCCGCCACCATCACCCCCGGCCAGGACGAGGGCGTGTGCGGCGGCCTGGTGCTCACCATGGGGGTCCAGGCCGACGATCCCGGCGCCGTCGAGGTGATCCTGCCGATCACCAACACCACCGACGACACGTGGCGGGGCACCGTGGGGCTCGACATCGGCGCCACGTCCCTGCCGGTGTCCATCGGCGAGATCGGCCCCGGGGAGACCAGGGAGGACCGCATCCGCGTCCGCTTCGACGAGGGCACCCACGAGCTGCAGGGCTCGGTGCTCATCGGCCCGTGACGGGCCGGCGCCTACGCTGACCCCCGTGCCCGACGGCCCGCCCGACCGCAAGCCCCTGAGCTACGAGGCCACCCGCCGGCTCCTGCTGGCCGCGGGCCTGCTCGTGCTGGGCGTGGTCGTGCTCGTCACGTGGGCCCGCCGGGTGGAGCCGGCCGAGGTGCTGGCGGTCGTGCTGTTCGTCCCGATCTTCATCGCGTTCGTGTTCGGCGGCCTGACCGGTGGGCTCGTCTCCGCCGCGATCGCCAGCGTCGTCTACCTCCTGGCTCGTCGGAGCGCCATCGATGCCGTCGGCTTCGCCACCTTCGCCTCGTTGATCCTCTCCCGCACCGCTGCCTTCTTCACGTTCGGCGCCGTCGGGGGCTGGGCTGTGAGCACCCTCCGGCACTCGATCGTCAAGCTCGACCTCTACGACGACGTCGACGACGTCACCGGCCTGGGCAACGCCCGCTTCCTCGTGGAGGAGCTCGACCTGGAGGCGGCCAGGGCCCAGCGCTACGAGTCGGTGTTCTCGGTGGCGGTCGTCACCGTGCCCGGCGCGGCACTGGCGTCGCTCTCCCGGCGGCACCGGCGGAGCGTGCTCGGCGAGACGGGGGCGCTCATCCGGGCCAACGTCCGCGCCGTCGATCGGCCCGTCCACGGGGTCGACGGCGACGACCACCTGTTCGCGGTCGTCCTCCCCGAGACGGCCGCCGACGGTGCGCGGGTCTTCACGAGCCGGTTCGCGCAGGCCCTCGGCGACGTGCTGGCCGAGCGCGGGGTGCATCTCGCGGTGGCCGACCTGGCGGCCCGCTTCGTCACCGTCCCCGGCAACGAGGGCGGGTTGTCGGCGCTCCGCGAGGCCTTCGCGGCCATCGACGCGCGGGAGCACCCCGAGGCGCCGCCGACCACGGCGCAGCCGCTCCGGGCGCGCGCCGAGGGCTCTCCCCCGGCGGCGCCCGGAACCGGAACCGGAACCGGAACCGGTCCCGGAACCGACGCCACGTAGCGGACGATCCCGACAGTCGCGCTGCTACGGTGCCGGCTTCGGCCGCGTGGCGGGCGACGGGGGAGGCGTCGAGCCAGTGGCGAGCCCGACCCACCCAGCAACCGGGGAGGCAGCATGCTCAACCGACGCAGCGTCTTGGTGCGGACGACTGTCCTGGGGTTGGCCGCTGGCCCGGTGGTGCTGATCGGGCTGCCGGCCGTGGCGACCGCGACCTCCGGCCCCACCGCGGTGGCCAGGGCGGAGGCACCTGCACCGCCCTCAGGGGCCAGCGCGGTGCTCCTGGGCTCGGACGTGCTCGTGCGCTGGGACCCGAGCCCGTCCGACGACGTGGTCGCCTACGACGTGTTCCGCGACGGCGTGCTCATCGCCACCGTCCAGGGCACCAGCTACCTCGACGTGGATCCACCCGAGGGCCTGAAGCACGTCTACGAGATCGTCGCCGTCACTGGCGACGGCCAGCGATCGGCGCCCGTCGTGGCCGTGGTCTCGGGGCCCTTCGGCGGTGACGGCGGACCGGCCCTGCTCGGGCCGACGTCCCTGCCGCCCTTCGTGAACGACGTGCCGCCCACGCCGCCGCCCTACCCACCGCCTCCCGTGGCCCTCGTGCCGCCCACGCCGCCGGCGCCCGGGGGCGGGTGCAGCCTCGTGATCTTCGGGTCGGGCACCGTCAACGGGCAGAACTGCGGTCAGGCCATCACCGGTGGCCTCTTCAGCAGCGACACGATCTTCGGCCAGGGCGGGAACGACGTGATCCTGGGGCTCGGGGGCAACGACACGATCCTCGGGCAGGACGGGAACGACACCATCCTCGGCGGGGTCGGCAACGACAAGGTCTTCGGCGGCCCCGACAACGACGACCTCGAGGGCGATCTGCTGGTGGGTGTGTTCATCCCCGGCGACGACTACCTCGACGGCGGTGACGGCAACGACGACCTGAACGGCCAGGGCGGCAACGACGTCCTGCTCGGCGGGCCTGGCGACGACGTGATCGACGGTGCCGCCGGCAACGACCAGGCCACCGGCGGTGACGGCAACGACACCCTCAACGGCGGGTCGGGCAGCGACAACCTCTACGGCGATGCCGGCAACGACACGCTGAACGGCGGGTCGGGCAACGACAACCTCGTCGGCGGCGACGGCGACGACGCCATGAACGGCGGCACCGGCAACGACACCGGCTGGGGCGGTGAGGGCAACGACACGATGGTCGGCGGCGGGGCCACCGCCGGCGACACCTTCTACGGCGAGAACGGCGATGACACCTTCGTCGGGAACGTCGGCATCCCGGACGTGTTCTGGGGCGGTGGCGGCTACGACACGTTCGTGAACTGGGAGTCCACCCTGGACATGACCGACGGGTTCGTGGAGAACTTCATCCCGGCCCCCTGAGACCAGGAATGCGGTCCCGGGCCCCGGTCGCCGTCGTGACCGGGCCCCGGTCGCGTCCTGGCCGGGCTCGGTGCGCAGATGGTCGCTGGGCGACCACGGGCGCACCAGGCTCCCCGGCCGGGCCGGGATCCCCGCGGTGCCGGCGCCTGATCGCTCACTCCGAGCGCAGCACCTCGGCCACGTCGACGCTCACGCTCCGACGGGCGGCCAGCACGCCGAGCACGGCGCTGACGCCGATCAGGCCCACCGCCACCGCCAGCAGCGAGAGCGGGCTGGGTCCCGGCGCGAAGCCCGGTCCCTGGCCCACGTCCTCGCTCACGGTGTCGAGCAGCGAGCCGGACAGCGCCGTGCCGACCGGGATGCCCACCAGCGCAGCGAGGAGGGCGAGCAGGCCTGCCCCGACGGCCACGCCCACGAGCAGCTGGCCCGGGGTGAACCCCACCGTCTTGAGCACGCCCAGCTCCCGGGTGCGCTCCCGGAGGCCGAGCAGGGTGACGGACACCAGGTTCACCAGACCGACGGCGCCCACCAGCAGGCTGAGGAGCGCGACCGTCGCCCGGAAGGCGTCGAGGTCGCCCAGGTCGGTCTCCTGCACCTCGACGCGGACCCGATCGCCGAACCGGTCGGTGAGGGCGTCAGCCACCGTCACCGGGTCAACGCCGTCCTCGACCCGGACGAGCACCCCGCCGGGGGCGGCGCCCGGCTCGGCCAGCCGCAGCGCGTCGAGGGTGATCTGGGCGATCTCGCCGCTGTCCTCGGTCTCGGCGTACCAGCCGACCACGGTCAGATCGAGGGTGGTGCCACCGACCTCGAGGGGCAGGGGATCGCCCACCTCGAGGCCGAGCCGCTCGAGCAGGCCGTAGCCCACGATCGCCTCGTCGGGAGCGGCGATCATCCGGCCGTCGCCGATCACGAAGCCGGAACCGGCCAGATCACCGGCGAGGGCGCGGGCCTGGAAGGTCTGGTCACCCAGCGAGCTCCGGCGTGAGGTCGCGGTGAACCAGGTGGCCACGCCCGGCACGTCGTCGAGCGCGGCGGAGACCTCCTCGGCCGTGACCTGCTCGGGCGCCACCTCGATGTCGACGGGGTCGCCCAGCAGCGCCGGGTCGGCCGCGAAGGCGTCGGCGGTGCGCTCGAGGCCGACGGTGAACACGAGCGAGATCACCGTGACGGCGAGGGCGGCCACGGTGAGCGTGGTGCGCAGCGGGCGAGCCAGCGTGTCCTTCACCCCCATCGCCACCGACGGGCCGAGCCGGAGGCGGCCGGCGAGGGCGGCGAGGCGAGACGCCCCCGCCCGCCGGGGGGCGGTGCCCCGCACGATGGCCTGGGCTGCGGGGATCCGCCCGGCCCGGATCGCCGGGACGAGCGTGGCCGCGACCACCAGAGCGAGCACCAGGACCAGGGTCGTCACCAGCGTGTCGAGGGGGAACGAGGGATCGCCCCCGCCGAGCACGGTGGCGATCCGGAGCTGCAACCGGGGGGCGAGCAGCCCACCGGCCGTGAAGCCGAGGAGCACGCCGACGAGCGCCATGGCCAGGTGCTCGCCCAGCACTAGGCCGGCGAGCGCGCGGGGTGTGAACCCGACCGCCTTCAGCATGCCCAGCTCGCGGGTGCGGGCCAGCACGCGGCTGCTCACCGACGTGGCCACCACCAGGCCGGCGGCGATCAGGAGGAAGGTGCCGGCGACGGCGAGGAACGCGGCGAAGAACGCGTTGGTGGTGAGGGCGTCGTCGCGGGTGTCGAAGCGGTCGAGCACGTTCAGCACGTCGTCGCCGAGCCTGGCCTGGGTGGCGGCCTCGTAGGCGCCCACCTGGGACGGGTCGACGAGCCGGAGGTTCAGCAGCGTGGCGGTCCGCTCACCGCCGGGGTCCAACGTCGCCAGATCGGCAGGCGCGACCCACATCGTCGACGAACCGCACTGGGGGTAGAAGCAGTCGAGCAGGTCGACGGCGGTGCCCACCACCGTGAGGTCGAGGCTCCCGCCGGCGGGTCCGTCGACCAGGACGACGTCGCCGTCGCCGATCCCCAGGTCGAGCGCGGTGGCCCGGTCGAGCACCGCTTCGTCGGTGGCGCCGCCGGCGAGCCAGCGACCCGAGGCGAGCAGTGGCGTCGCGACCTCCGGCGGCTCGCCGCCGGCGGCGCGAACGTCGAGCTCGAGGGGGTCGGAGCCGGGGATCACGAGCAGGCCGGTGGTGATCGCGATCGGCTCGCCGGCCTCGGCCACGGCCGGGTCGGCGGCCACGTCGTCGAGCGGCGCCCCGGCCCGCAGGAACCACGAGACGTCGGCGCCGTTGGCCCGGGCGACGGCGCCGTCCCACTGGGCCTCGGCACCGCGCTGCTGACCCAGGCCGGCCACCACGGCGGTGGCGGCCACGGCCACCACCAGCACGAACAGCACGCTGGCGAGGGGACGGCCGGCCACGTCGCGCCGGGCCAGGCGCCACAGGGACCGCACCGCTCAACCTCCCGGTGGGGCCGGGGTGAGCAGCCCGGCCAGCGCCCGCCCCAGGTCGTCGCCGGCCGCCGGCCGCAGCTCGCGCTCGATGCGGCCGTCCTCCATGGCGAGCACCCGGTCGGCGGCGGCCGCCACCCGCTCGTCGTGGGTCACCAGCACGATCGTCTGGCCGCCGGCGTGCTCGTCGCGGAGCAGGGCCAGCACGTCGCGGGCCGAGGCGGTGTCGAGGTTGCCGGTGGGCTCGTCGGCGAGGAGCAGGGGAGGGTGGTTGGCGAGGGCACGGGCCAGGGCGACCCGCTGCTGCTGGCCGCCGGAGAGCTGGCTCGGCACCTTGCGGTGCTGATCGCCCAGGCCGAGGCGCTCGAGCAGGGCGGCGCGCCGTTCCCGCGCCTCGGCCGGCGCTGCGCCCACCAGCAGCATCGGCAGCTCGATGTTGTCGGCGACCGTCAGGTTCGCGACCAGGTTGAAGAACTGGAACACGTAGCCCACCGAGCGGCGCCGCAGCACCGCCCGCCTGGCCTCGGAGAGGCGGTCCATGCGCTGGCCGGTCACCTCCACCTCGCCTGCCGTCGGGGTGTCGAGGCCGCCGATCAGGTGGAGCAGGGTCGACTTGCCGCACCCGCTCGGGCCCATGATCGCGACCAGCTCTCCGGGCGCCACCGTCAGGTCGACCCCGGCCAGGGCGAGGGTGCCGTCCTCGGCGCCCTCGTAGCGCTTGGTCACACCCCGGCAGACGACCATCGCCTCGGGCGGCCCGCTCATGGCTCGACCGTACGCCCGTGATCCTCGATGGTCACGGGCCGAAGGACCCGCCGGCGGGCCCGGCCGACGCAGCGCCGCGCCGCCCGCGGCGCTAGCGTGCGCGCAGGCCGGGGGGTGCCGCCGGCGCCCGCGACGGGGGTCACGGGCGACGTGCCGCCAGGCGGCGGCACCGGGCCCCGGGCGAGGGGGAGAGCATGCGCGATCACCGGCGGGGGCGTCACTGGGCGCGGCGCGTGGTACCGGTCCTGCTCGCGCTCGGCCTGGTGGCCGCGGCGTGCGGTGGCGACGACGACGATGCCGCTCCCCCCACCACCGCGGGGGGCGAGGAGACCACCGTCACCGAGCTCGAACCCCGGCAGGGGGGCAGCATCGTGGTGGGGATCGAGGCCGACACGGCCACGCCCTGGACGCCCGCCGAGTCGACGTGCGCGGTGTCGTGCACCGTGGTGATGCGAGCCGTCTACGACCCCCTCCTGGCGCTGGGCGAGGACGGGAAGATGCACCCGATGCTCGCCGAGTCGGCGACGCCGAACGACGACTTCACGGTCTGGACGATCACGGTGCGCGAGGGCGTGCAGTTCCACGACGGCACGCCCCTCGACGGGGCCGCGGTGGTCGAGAACCTCCAGCGCTACCGGAACAGCTTCCTCACCGGCAAGGGTCTGCTCGACGTGCAGGACGTGGCCGTGTCGTCCGACGACCCCATGACGGTGGTCGTCACCCTGAAGCGCCCGTGGGTCACCTTCGACTACTACCTGGGTGGCTACGTGGCCTCGCCCACCTGGCTGGCCGCGACCGACGCCGACCCCACCCTCGAGACGAAGCCGGTCGGCACGGGGCCCTTCGTGTACGAGGACTACCGCGTCGGCCAGTACTTCCGTGCCACGCGCAACCCGGGCTACTGGCGGGAGGGCCTGCCCTACCTCGACGCCATCGAGTACCGGATCATCCCCGATGCCCTCACCCGTGCCCGCGCCCTGGCCGGCGGCGACATCGACATGTTCCACACCACGAACGGCGAGACCATCGCCGATCTCCGCGAGTCCGGCGACACGCCCTTCGTGGAGCAGACGAGGTACGCCGAGACGAGCTACCTGCTGCTGAACGTCACCCAGCCGCCCCTCGACGACGCGAGCGTGCGCTGCGCCCTCGGTGCCGCCATCGACAACGCCTCGATCCGGGAGTCGATCGGGGCAGGCGTCGGCGAGCTGGCCAACGGGCCGTTCTCCCCCGATCAGCTCGGCTACCTGGAGGACTCCGGCTACCCCGCCTTCGACCCAGAGGCGGCCCGGGCGGCGATCGAGGCCTACGAGGCCGCGAACGGCCCGGTCGTCGTCGATTACACCACGACCAACGACGCCACGAACCTGCTCATCGCCCAAGCGGTGCAGCAGATGTGGGCCGACATCGGCGTCGACACCACCATCGCCCAGCTGGAGCAGGGGCAGTTCATCGTGGCCGCCCTCAACGGCAACTTCCAGGTGTTCTCGTGGCGCAGCCACGGGGGCCCCGATCCCGACCAGCAACGGGTGTGGTGGAACTCGGAGACCGCCCTGCCGGTCGGCCAGCTGGCCCTGAACTTCGGTCGCATCACCGACCCGGTCATCGACGAGAACCTGGACATCCTCCGGGAGGACCCGGATCCCGAGGCCCGCCAGGCCGCCGCCGAGGCCGTCAACCGGCAGTTCGGCGAGCAGTGCTACGACCTCTGGGGCTCGTGGACCGTGTGGGCGATCCCGCACGGCGAGCAGGTGCAGGGCATCGAGACCTACGAGCTGCCCGACGGCTCGCTGGCCCAGCCGGGCAGCGGGTCGTTCTGGCCGGCCGGCATCTGGCTGTCGTCGTAGCGGCGCAGACGCACCTGAACCGCCGGTAGGGTCCGCCGTGGTGAGCGGCAGGCCGGTGGTCGACCCGTGGCGCCCCGTGCGTTGGGCGCTGCTCGGCGGGCTCGGGGTCGTCTTCGTGTGGTCGTTCTGGCGCAACGGCCTGCCTGTCGCCCGCCTGGCCGTGCTCGGGTGGGTGGCGGCGGCCTTCGTGGTCGGCAACGTCGGGCGGCCGCTCCGGCGCCAGCTGGTGATGGCCGGCGACCTGGCGCTGTACGCGGCCATGTGGCTGGCCTACGACCTGAGCCGGGGGATGGCCGATGTGGCCGGCTTCCCCCTGCAGGTCGAGGCGCCCCGCAACATCGACCGCGCCCTGCTGCTCGGCATCGACCCCAACGTGTGGTTGCAGGAGCGCTTCTACGACGCCGCGCACGTCCGCTGGTACGACGTCGTCGGCTCGCTCGTGTACATGAGCCACTTCTTCCTGCCCGTGGCCGCGTCGGTCTACCTGTGGATCCGCTACCGGGCGGAGTGGGTGCGGTTCATGCGCCGGTTCGCGACGGTGCTCGCCCTGGGCGTGGCGCTGTACGTGATCGTGCCGACCGCGCCGCCGTGGATGGCGTCGAGCCCCCGCTACCCCTACCGCATCCTCGAGCCCCTGGCCCGTCCCACCGGGCGGGGCTGGGGCGAGCTCGGCCTGTCCACGGTGAGCCGGTCGCTGCTGCACGGCCAGCAGTGGGCGAACCCCACCGCGGCCATGCCGTCCCTCCACGCCGCCCTCGCGCTGTTCGTCGTGGTCTTCTTCTGGCCCAAGGTGCACTCTCGGTGGCTCCACGCCCTGATGGCGGCGTTCCCCGTGGCCATGGCGCTCACGCTGGTGTACTTCGCCGAGCACTACGTGATCGACATCCTCGTCGGCTGGCTGTGCGTGGCGCTGTCGTTCTGGGGATGGGGGTGGTGGGAGCGGCGTCGAGCGCTCCGGGCGGTCGCTCGGGCCGACGAGGCGGCCGGGCCGGGCGAGCGGGATGCCGTCGCCGAGCCCTCCACCGCCTGAGCGTCGGGGCTACTCGGCCAGGCCCACCGGCTCGCCGTCGAGGATCTGGTCGAGGTACTCCGAGAGGCCGTAGCCCACCCGCTCGTCGTCGATGGTCCAACGGGTCATGCCCTCGCTGATCCGGGTGACGAGCTGGTTGCCCTCGGGGTCCTGGCGGCGGTTGCGGAGCGGGATGAGGTTGAGCACGTCGCCGGTGAAGCGCCACTCCTTGCCCGAACGCGACGACCGCAGCACGCCGACGATGCTCTGGTGGTACTTGTCGTCGCCCTCGTAGGTGGTGCGGACCTCGACGTCGTCGCACAGGTGGAGCCGGCCGTCCTCCCACACGAACCCGCCTCGCGTCCCGGGTCCGTCGCGGCGGGCGACCCGGCTGGCCATGAACCCGAAGTCGGGCCCGGCGTTCGCGGTGAGCCACCGGTAGTACCAGGGGGCCTGCCAGTACCGCGGGCCCCAGGAGTGGTCGCGCAGCCCGAAGCCGTCGACCTGCCACTCCTCGTCACCCACGCGGATGACGCCAATCCCGGCCACGAGCTGCTCGTAGTGGCCACGGGCGAACTCCTCGCCGGGGGCCTCGTGGCGCTCCTCGGGCTCGCCGCCGAACATGGAGTCGCGGCCCTGGCCCGTGAAGGTGAGCCGCACCTCGCACTCGGCATAGGGGTTCTCGGTGAACGCCCGCTTGGGATCGGCCATGGCCTTGGGGTCGTCGAGCACGACCACCTTGCCCTGGTAGGAGACGGTGAGCTCCTCGAAGGGCCGCACGACCTCCCAGCGCATGCCGCCGGCGTCGAGGGCGTCGTTGCTGGTGATGGCGGGCCGCTTGAACATGAAGCCGACACGACCGTCGGGGAGGTAGAGGCACACCGTCATCTCCGCCGTGCCCTCGTTGGCCCGGTTGCCCATCCGGAACCAGCCGCCGAGCTGGGCGGCGGGGTCGAAGAGGTTGATGTACATGCTCTCGTTGAAGTTGGGCTCGGGGCCCAGCTCGTGCATGTACTCGTCGTGTGGTTCGAGGCGGACACCCATGGGGCGGACTGTACTGTCGGCCGCCGACCGACGCTCCGGCGACGGCGGCGCGATCCGGATCAGCGGGCGCCGATGCCCCCGCCGCCGCCGCCCCCGCCGCCACCTCCGGAGAAGCCCCCGCCTCCGAAGCCGCTGCCGCTCGACTTCGGCGTGGACGCGACGGCGACGGCGTGGCCGAACGACTGGGCGAACGAGCCGACCTCCCCGATCGACGAGAGGCGGTCGAACCCGCCGGCCGACGAGACGACGTACCAGGTGGCGAACGTCGACGCCCCCGACGCCACCTCGGGCACCCGCAGGGCGAGGCCGCGCATCAGGTCGTCCGACACGCCCAGGGCCACCGCGTAGACCAGGTACCGCTCGTACAGCACGAGGTCGCCCGCCGGCGACTCGTCGAGCCGCGAGAAGTCCTTGACGAACCGGCGGAACGCGCCCCACTGCGCGGCGCGGCGGGCGCCCGCGGGGGTGCGCTGGCGGAGCAGGGGAGAGCACAGCAGCAGGAGCACGCCTACGGCGATGGCCACCCACCCCAGCGCCGCGCCCGACGCGACGGCCCAGACCCCCAGGGCCCCCACCGCGAAGGCGCCGAGGGCGGCCAGGGCTACGAGGCCGCCGCGGCTGCGGACGTAGCCGCGGGCCTTGTAGTCGCGCGTCACCGCGCCCTTCCAGGCGGTCCAGAGGCGCTGCGCGGTCGAGACCTCCTCGCGGGCCCAGGTGGTGAGCGCGTCCTGGCTGGTCTCGGCCGATCCCCGGAAGACCAGGTCGAGGGTCTGGCGCTCGAAGTCGAGCAGCCCGGAGGTGTCGGCCTTCCCGGTTCGGCGGAAGTGCCAGTCGACCTTGTCCGGCCCGAGGCGCTCGTCGCGCTGCTCCTCGATGGTGAGGTGGCCCCGCTGGGCCAGGTCGACCACCGTGGCGCCGAACGCGGTGGCGGGGACCTGCCCCCACTCGCGCAGGGCGACCACCACCGCGGGCGGGTCGTCGAGCGGCTCCCGCCAGTACTCGCCGATGTCGTCGCCCGGCTCCGGCTCCTTGCCGTAGCGGAGCCACAGCAGCCCGAAGCCGGCGAGGGCGAGCAGGGCGACCACGGGCGCGGCCACGTTCAGCCGGTCGCGGCGGCGTGCCTCGGCCTCGGCCTGGCGCAGGGCCTCGTCGCGGAGGCGGTTGGCCTCCTCGGCGTAGGCGCCCTCCTCGGCGAGGATGTCGGGCAGGAGCGCCCCGCTGGTGGGCGGGGCCGTGAACGCGCTCGAGGGCACCGCCACCCGGCCCTCGACGAAGACCCCCGGCGGCACGTTCCGGTCGCGCCAGGTGACGACCGGGCCGTCGATGGCCACCACGCCCGTGAGCGACCCGTGCCCCCAGGCCCGCACCCCCTCGCCGGTGCCCGGGACCGTGATGGTCACGTCCACCTCGCCGATCGTCGGGTGGGTCTCGCCGACCCACTTCCAGTAGAGCTCGGCGACGTCGGTGCCGATGGGAGCGCCCAGCACCGTGTAGGTGATGTCGTAGGTGTGGGTGCCGTCGTCGACGGGGCCGAGGGCCCACTCGAACGAGCCCGGATCGGGGTCGAGCACCTCGAGCGGCTCGCCGTTGGGGAGGCTCGCCGCCATGTCGACCACCCGGTAGGGCGGCTGCGAGGGGATGGGGCGGGTGCCGACCGAGAAGGAGCCGTCGAAGTCGTAGGTGATGCGCTCGCGGACGTCGAGCGAACCGTCCGGGTTCCAGGTGGCGGTGATCTCGACCCGGTCGATGGAGAAGCTCTTGGCCCACGCCGGCCCGGCCAGCAGCAGCAGCGAGCCGATGGCGACGAGGAGCGCGACGACACCACGGGAAGCCGGCCGCGGTCGGCGGGAGCGGGCCGTCACCACAGCGTCAGCTGCTCCTCGCGGCCCGCTCGCCGCACGAGGGGCTCCCACCGCGGGGCCCCGCGGCGGCCGCGGGTGCGCACCTCGAGGCGCTCCGGGGGCAGCGACCGGGCGGCCCCGTCGAGGTCGTGCACGGTGACGCTGCCGTCCTTCTCGAGGCCGGCGACGACGCCCTCGTGCCAGTGGCCGCCGGCGCGCCGGCGGAACCGCACCACCTCGCCCGGCCGCAGCCCCAGGTCGAGCGCGGTCACGCCTCGCCCGCCTCGGCCCGCACCCGGGCCTGCAGCCGGCGCATCCCGCTCAGCCAGCGGTCGTAGTCGCCGGTCTTGCGCTGGAGGTAGGTCAGCACCTCGGGGTGGGGGAGGATCAGGAAGCGCTCCTCGGCCAGGCCGGCGACCACGACGTCGGCCACGTCGTCGGGCTCGAGCACCTGGCCGGCACCGATCACGGTGGCGCTGGCGGCCGAGCCGATGTCGCCCACGAGCATCTGGGTGCGGACCCCCTGCGGGCACAGGCACGACACCCGCAACCCTTGGTCGCCGTAGGTGATGGCCAGCCACTCGGCGAAGGCGACGGTGGCGTGCTTGGTGACGGCATAGGGCGCCGACCCGATCTGGGTCAGCAGGCCGGCGGCCGACGCCGTCGCCAGGAAGTAGCCCTCGCCCCGGGCGAGCCAGCCCGGGAGCAGGACGCGGGCGGCCCGCACGTGGGCCATCACGTTCACCTCCCAGATCCGCTGCCAGTCGTCGTCGGGGGTCTCGGGCCCTGCGCCCAGCCCGATGCCGGCGTTGGCGCAGAACAGGTCGATGGGCCCGAAGGCCGTCTCGGTGCGCTCGACCGCGCCGACGAGCTCGGCCTCGACGGCCACGTTGGCGGCCAGGGCGAGGGCCCGGCCGCCGGCCGCCGTGATGTCGGACGCCGTGGCCTCGGCGCCGACCGCGTCGCGATCGACGACGGCGACGCCGCGTGCCCCCTCGGCGGCGATGCGGCGGGCGAGGGCCCGCCCGATGCCGTTGCCCCCACCGGTGACGACCACGACCTTGTCGGCGAGCTCCATGGCCCGGATGGTAGGGCGGTGCGGCCCGTCCCGACGTGACGGCCGCCGGGCTCAGCCCTCGTCGATGGCAGCGCGGAGGGTGGCCTCGGTGACGGCGAGGCGGTCGGGCCCCCAGGGCAGGGGCATGAGGATCGGGTGCTCCACACCCGCCTCCACGTACGACCGGACGGTGGCGCGCACGTGGGCGGCGTCGCCCATCACGTCGATGGCGTCGACCATGCGGTCGGACACCGCGGCGACCGCAGCCTCCCGGTCGCCCGCACGGTGGCGCTCGCGGATCTCGGCGACCTCGTCGCCGAACCCGGCCTGCTCGAAGCTCCTGGCGTAGGCGTCGACCACCGCGTACGAGAAGAGGTCGCGGCGCGCCGCCTCGATGCCGTCGGCCCGGTCGGCCACCACGCCGGCGTGGACGTAGGCGTAGATCGTGGCCGGGCCGCCCTCGCGCACCCGCTCCACGCACCACGGCACGTGCGACGCCGGGAGGTAGTTGAGCACGACGCCGTCGGCCACCTCGCCGGCCAGGCGCAGCATGCGCTCGTTGAGGGCGCCAACCACCACCTTGGGCCGTCGCTCGCCCAGGCGGACCCCGAGCCGGAACCGGCTGACCTCGTAGAAGTCGCCCGAGAACGACACCGACTCGCCGGACAGGCACTGCTTGAGGAGGGTGACGTACTCCCGCACCCGGGCGAGGGGACGGCTTCCGTAGGGCGCGCCGTGCCACCTGCCGGTGACGACCGGCGACGAGATCCCGACGCCCAGCAGGATGTCCCGATCGGGGTGGAGGGCCTGCAGGGTGGCCCCGGCCATGGCCACGAGGGGCGGCGTGCGCAGCTGCAGGGCGATGACGCCGGTTCCGAGGTCGAGGGCCGGTGCGG
Source organism: Acidimicrobiales bacterium (assembly GCA_016716005.1). Taxonomy (NCBI): domain Bacteria; kingdom Bacillati; phylum Actinomycetota; class Acidimicrobiia; order Acidimicrobiales; species Acidimicrobiales bacterium. Next base: position 1,168,303 of record JADJXE010000001.1, on the reverse strand, counting down.
CCCCGCCGACGGCGGCGAGCAGCGAGAAGGCCTCGGCGCCGACGGTCTCGGCGGTCCAGAACGAGCGGTAGCCGAGCGCCTCGGCCCGTCGAGCGAGGTCGACGGCGGCGGGCACGCCCAGCGCGCCGAGGCTGGCGACGGTCAGACCGAGGGGGGCGGTGGTGGCGTCCATGGGGCGGTCACCCTAGGGCCCCGGGGCCGGCCGGCGTCGGGCCGGAGGTCAGATCGTCGACAGCGTGCCGATGCGTCGTTGACACAGGGCGGGGGTACCGTGGTCGTTGCGGGATCCTCCCGCAGCGGCCATGCCGCCTCCGGCGCTGGGAGTGTCGATGACCGAGTCGCGTGAGCTCCAGATGATCACCGAGGCCCTCGCGGTGATCGACCGCGGGCTGGGCGAGCTGGTCCATCGCGAGCTGGTGTCGACCGACGAGGTCGCCGATCTCCTCCTCGACGTCCGGATGGTGCTCGCCGCGGCCGATCGCGAGCCCGAGGTCTCGGCCACCGCCAGCTGATCCCCCGGCGGTCCCCACCGGCCCCACCGGCCGGTCAGCCGGCGGCCGCGATCAGCTCGGCGAAGGCCCCCTCCAGGAGGTCGCGGAGCAGCTCGGGCTCGGCGACCGCCGCCGTGTCGATGTTCACCCCCAGGTCGAGTTGGCCCGCGTACGACATGAGGGTGACGTTGAAGGCGGTCCCGCCCGTGGGCCCGATCGCGTAGTTGGCCAGGATCCGGGCTCCGGCGATGTAGAGGTCGAACGGTGCGGCCCGCACGTTGGACGTGGCGAAGTCGACGGTGGAGACCTGCTGGCGAGCCAGCCCCACCAGCACCGGTGTGGGCAGCAGGTTGACCACCGCGGCCAGCGTGTCCACCGCTCCGAGCTGGCGGGACGCCCGCACCGACCCCATCCGATCGCGGATCACGTCGAAGGTGGCCCGGGGCTCCGGCAGGTCGGTGGGGACGAGCAGGCGGCCGAGGGAGAAGGCGTTGCCGCCCACCGACCTGGTCGTCCGGGTGCTCAGGGCCACCGACGCCCGGAGGTCGCGCACCGGGGCGTCGAGCCGCTGGTGGTACGCACCGGCGGCACGGGCCGCAGCCGCCACGAACAGGTCGTTGAGGGTGCCGCCCATGGCCTTCGCCGCGGCCCGGGCGTCGTCGAAGGGAACCTGGAGCACCTCGACCCGCCGCCGGAGCGAGCGGTCGGTCCACAGGGGGGAGTGGGCTCGCTCGGTCACCGCCAGCTGGCGCAGCAGGCTCTGGGCGTTGGCGACCGCGTCGATGCCCGCGGCGGGGAGGTCGCCCGGCCTGCGGAGGGCGCCCAGCGCACCGCGTGCCATGGCCAGCGGGAGCTTGACCGTGCCCGCCACGACCTCGGCCAGACCACCGAGCCGGGCGGGGGCGGGGGCGAGGTCAGGGCCGGCCTCCAGCGGCGGGGGGTCCGGGGCCTCACGGTCGAGGTCGAGGAACTCGGCCGAGATGCGGATGCCGCCTTCGCCGTCGGTGACGGTGTGGTGCATCTTCTGCACGAGGGCCGCCTGCCCGCCGACGAGCCCCTCGACCACGACGAACTCCCAGAGCGGGCGGGTGCGGTCGATCGGGTCGGCGAGCACCAGCGCGGCGTGGTCGAGCACCTCGCGGGGGCCCGCCGGGGGCGGCAGCGACACCCGGCGCACGTGGAAGTCGAGGTCGAAGTCGGGATCGTCCTCCCAGGCGGGGGGGATGAACCGCCCGAAGGCGGGGGCGACCCGCTGGCGGAGGCGGGGCACCACCGCCACCGCCCGGGCCATCCGCCGCTTGAACCGCTCGAGGTCGGGCGCGGCGTCGAGGAACGTGACGCTGGCGAACGAGGAGGACAGGAACGGGTCCTTCTCCAGGTGCCACATCAGGGCCTCGGCCTCGGTCATCCGACGCTCGAACTCGTAGGGCCGGTCCCGCACGGGCGCACCTTAGGCCGTCCCCTGCCGGTCGGCCCACGGCGCCCTCAGCGCGGCAGCGCCGTCACCGCTGCAGGGAGGTGTGCTTGAACTCGTTGAGCTCGACCCAGCCGTCGAGGAGGTCGAGCACGTGCTCGACGGACCGGCGCGCCCGCTGGGCGTCACCGGCGGGCCGGTCCATGAGCCGGACGAAGGCGGCCCGGTCACCCGACAGGAACGTCGGCACCCCCCAAACGTCGTGGCTGGCGACGACCTCCTCGTGCTCCTTGCGGATCGTCTCGAGCGGCGCGCCGGTGGCGACCTCGGCGAGGACCGCGTCGGCGTCCACCCCGCTGGCCTCGAGCACGTCACGCACCACGGCCTGGTCGCGGAGGTGGCGACCCTGGTCGTGGCGGGCCGCGAACAGCGCGGCGTGCACCGCCGGGAACCGGCCAGGGTGCTGGTCGCGGACCACCACGCCGGCCTGCAGGGCGAGCAGGCCCGTGTCGGTCTCCGGCCGCTCCCACACCGCGGGCTCCCCCTCGGCCACATGGACCTGGCCCAGCGAGAAGGGCACGAAGCGGACCTCCCACTCGGCCCCGTCGGCGAGGGCCGCGAGCACGTGCTCGTGGGCGTTGCGGGCGAACGGGCAGCGGTAGTCCCACGTCACGGCGAAGCGGAGGCTCATGACCCGCTGGAACCTCGTGCGGGCGCCGGAGATTCCCCGGCTGCGACCGGGGGCTACGGCGGGCCGTTCGTGACCCAACGGCGGGCCAGGGCGCCGAGCACCAGGCCGACGGCCGCGCCGCCCACGACGTCGGAGGCGTGGTGGATGCGGACGTACGCCCGGCTCGTGCCCACCAGCCCGGCCAGCCCGAACAGGGCCGGGGCGGTCCGGGGGCGGCCGGCGCTGAGGATCGTGGCCGCGAAGAAAGCGGCGCTGGCGTGCCCGCTGGGGAAGCTGCTGGTGCTGGGTCGGCGGAGGTGGTGGGGCCGATGGCCGTCGTGCCGGGGCCGGCCCCGCTCGAAGAGCCGCTTGACGCCCTGGTTGACCAGGAGGGACTCCGCGCCGAGGGCGATCGCGAACCGCACCGAGCGGCGGGCCGCCGGCGCCGAGCGCAACCCCTCGGCCGCGCCGATGAGGTGCCACAGGAGGCTGAAGTCGGCCAGCTCCGAGGCCGCGTACAGCACCCGGTCGGCGACCGGGTGCCCCCGCAGCGGGTCGAGGGCGGTGTCGGCCTGCCGGTCGAAGGCTGCGACCCGGGCCCGGAGGCCGCTCGCCAGCTCGAGCGAGGTGGGGCCGGCCGGGGCATCCACCAGCGGATCAGCCACCGACGACGGCGAGGTGACGAGCGGCGGCCGGATCGCCGCCCTGGGCCGGGCAGTAGGCGCGGAAGGCGCAGTAGTCGCACAGCGGCCCGGGCTTCGGGCGGAAGTCGTCGGCCGCGCAGGCCCGCTCGACCGCGGTCCACACCGCACCGACCCGCTTCACCAGGCCCGTGGTGGACTGCTCGGTGGGGGTGGCCGAGATGGTGACGCCGTCGCCGAGGTAGAGCAGCTGCACCCGCGCCGGACGCCGCCCGAGCACCCGTTCGCACAGCACGGCGTAGAACTGGACGCCGCCCAGGCGCCCCCGCTCGTGTTGCACCGACGGTGACCGCCCCGTCTTGTAGTCGGTGACGACCAGCTCGCCGGCTCCGTCGAGCTCGAGCCGGTCGATGATCCCGCGGAGGCGCACGCCCCCCACCTCGGTCTCGAGCATCAGCTCCAGCCCGATCGCCTGCACGGCCCGGGGGTCCTCGAGCGCGAAGTACCGGCGGACGAGGTCCGCGCACTCGGCCCGCAGGGCGTCCTCCCCGGCGGCGTCGAGCCCGAGGCCGGCCCACTCGTCGGTCGCGGCCACCTCCTCGACGGCGCGGTCGAGGTGGGCCAGGGCCGCGTCGACCGTGCGCGCCTCGGGCGGGCCGGCGTGGAGCAGCTCGAGGGCGCGGTGCACGAGGGTGCCGCGCACCGCGAACGGCGAGGGGGGCTCGGGCAGCCGGTCGATCACCGAGTACCGGAAGGCCAGCGCGCAGCTGGTGAACGACTCGACCTTCGACGGCGACAGCGTGCTCGGGAGGGGCAACCCCATGGACCCGACCCTACGCCCGGGGTGTGTCACCGACGGGGAGCAGCCCACCGCGGGCGATCCGGCGGCGCTCATGCCCCCGCCGCCCGCGCGAAGAAGCCGGCCACCTCGGCCGCGATGGCGGCCGGGTCCTCCAGCGGGCCGAAGTGCCCGAGGTCGTCGTGGCGGGCGAGGCGGGCGCCGGGGATCCGCTCGGCGAGCAGCGGCGCGAACGCCGCGGGGCCACCGGCGGCGTCGCTCCCCGTCGCGATCGTGACGGGGCAGCCGATCTCGGGCAATCGCGCGTAGGCGCCGTGGGCGGAACCCATCGTGTAGACGCGCGCCTCGTGCTCGCCTCGGCACTTGAGTCGGACGGTGCCGTCGGGCTGCTCGGCGAAGCCGTGGTCGACGTAGGCGCGCAGGGCGGCCGGGTGGAGCGCCGAGAGCGGCGGCTTCGAGGCGTAGTTCTCGTAGGCCGCGTCGGCGGAGGGGAACACCTCGCGGCGCCGGCGGGCACCCTGGGCGAGGGGGTTCTCGGTCATCGGCCCGGGCGGCGCGTCGCCCGGGAACACGATCGGCTCGTAGCAGTAGATCGCGCGGAACAGGCCGGGGCGATCCTCCTCGGCGAGCAGCAGGGCGGCGCCGCCCTTCGAGTGGCCGACCGCCAGCGGTCGGTCGAGGCCGAGGCCGTCGATCACGGCCAGCACGTCGTCGGCGAAGCCGTGCCAGTCGAACAGGTGATCGTCCGGGGCGACGGAGTCGCCGTGCCCCCGGAAGTCGAGCGACCAGCAGCGGTACCGGTCGGTCAGGTGCCCGGCCAGTGGCGCCCAGACCAGCCCATGGAAGCCAGTCGCATGGGCGAAGACGACGGGCGGTCCGTCGCCCCCGAGGTCGTGGACGGCGACCTCGACGCCGTCGGTGGAGGGGAGTCGTCGCACTCCGTCATCCTGGCATCGGCGGCGTCGGCCAGCGCACCGGCGATCCGGGTCAGCGCGGGGCCGTCGAGGATGACGGGGCCGCCGAGCACCACCCGGTGCACCATGGCGGGCGTGACGGCCAGGGCCCGGCCGGCTGGTCCGCCCTGACGGCCGACGAGGATCACGTCGACGAAGGGGACCGTGCCCGTGCGGTCGGCCAGCCGGGCCCGCAGGCGAGCAGCGAGCCGGCGCAGGCGGTCGGCCTCGGGCTCGGGGGCCGCGTCGGTCTCGGCCAGGAGGAACAGCCCGGTGGGCCCGGCCACGACGTGGGCGCCATCGACGGGCACGGTGACGTACTCCTCGGGCAGCGACCCGATGAGACGGGCGAGATCGGGCGTGCGGCGGCCGGCCACGGGGGTTCAGGTCGGCCGGGTCGCCACCGAGTTGAGCGTGGGCGGGCACGGCTAGCCTGCCGCCACCCGGCTCTCGCCCCACGGAGGAGTCCATGGCCACCGTCGACGAGAATGCCGTGCTCGCCGCCAACCGGGCCTTCTACGAGGCCTTCGAGGCCGCCGACCTCGACGCCATGAGCGACGTGTGGGAGCACAGCGATCGGGTCACCTGTACCCATCCGGGCTGGGCGACGCTGCGGGGGTGGGGGAGCGTCGCGGCCTCGTGGTACGCCATCTTCCAGGGTCCCGAGCGGCTCCAGTTCATCCTCACCGGCGAGCGGTGCGAGGTGGTGGGCGACGTGGCCTGGGTGACGGCCGACGAGAACCTGCTGGGCGGCCGGGTGGGCGGCACCGTCGCCGCCCTGAACCTGTTCGAGCGGGACGCCGGCCGGTGGCGCCTGGTGGTGCACCACGGGAGCCCGGTGTCGCCGCCCCCGGCCCGGGGCGGGTAGCGACCCGTTACGGTCAGCGCCGGCGGCGCCGAGCCAGCCCGAGGCCGGAGGCGCCGAGCACGCCGCCGATCACGATCGGCACCATGCACCCCGGCCCGTTGAGGCGGAACTCGCGGTTGCGTCCGCCCGCGGGCGGCTTCGCCTTCGGCGTGTCGGGATCCGGTGTCGCCGGGGCGGGCTGGTCGTCCTTGGCCATGGGCCATGCTCGCGCGACCCCCGGGGTCGTGCCGGGGTCTCGCCGGGGTCGTGCGGGGGTCGTGCGGGCTCGGTCCGGGTCGTGCCGGGTCGTGCCGGGTCGTGCCCGCTCGGTCCGGGTCGGTCCGGGTCGTGCGGGGTCTCGCCGGGTCGACGGTACGCTCCGGTGGTGATCCGCCGAGTGCTCCCCCTCGTCCTCGCCGTCGTCCTGCTCGCCGCCGCCTGCTCCGAGGGAGGGGCCGACGAGGACGGCACCGACGTCTCCCCCGACACCGCGGCCGAGGCGGCCACCTCCACCACCGTCGCGGCCACACCCGACGGCCTCGAGGCCCCCACCGGGGCGGCCTTCTACCAGCCGCCCGACCCGCTCCCCCCGGGCGAGCCCGGCGAGGTCATCTGGGCCCAGCCCCTGCCTGCCCCCGTCGAGGGCTCCTCGGCGTGGAAGGTCCTCTACCACTCGCGGTCGATCGACGGCGACGACATCGCCGTGTCCGGCGTGGTCGTCGCCCCCGGCGGCAACCCCCCCACCGGGGGCTGGCCGGTCGTCACCTGGGCGCACGGCACCACGGGCGTGGCCGACGCCTGCGCCCCGTCGCTGGACGGCACGGCCGAGGTCCCGTCCGTGGAGCGGCTGCTCGAGGCCGGCTACGTGGTGGCCGCCACCGACTACGAGGGGCTCGGCACGCCCGGGACCCATCCCTACCTGGTGGGCGTGAGCGAGGGGCGGGGCGTCCTCGACGCCGCCCGAGCGGCCGCGGAGCTGTCCACCGGTGCAGGCACCAGCACGCTGATCTGGGGCTACTCGCAGGGCGGCCACGCCGCCATGTGGGCCGCGCAGCTCGCGCCCGACTACGCCCCCGAGCTCGACGTGCTGGGCGTGGTCGGCGGCGCACCGCCCTCCGACTTCACCGGGTTCGGCCCCCTCATGAGCATCCCGTCGGTGGCCGGCTTCGGCGCCATGATCGGGTACGCGTGGGACGCCACCTACCCGGGCACCGACCTCGAGGCGCTGCTCACGCCGGAGGCCGACGCACTCCTCCCGGCGATGGAGGAGCAGTGTGTGGCCGAGATCATCGACACGTTCGCCGGCTTGCCCCAGACCTGGGCCGGCGACCCCTTCGTCACCGATCCCTGGCCGTCGCTGCTCGCCGAGAACAGCCTCGGCGCCTCGCCGGTCGAGGTCCCTGTCCTCGTGACGCAGGGCGATCAGGACGCCATCGTGCCGTTCGCCTTCACCGAGGCCTACGTCCAGGAGCTGTGCACGCAGGGGGCCGACGTGCAGCTCAACGTGTACCCGGGCGCCGACCACGGGCAGGCCTTCGTCGACTCGTTGGACGACGTGCTGGTGTGGCTCGACGCGCGTGCCGCGGGCGAGCCCACGGCGCCCACCTGCGGGGGTTGAGGGCAGCCGCGCTCAGCCCTTGGGCTCCCTGGGCAGGCCCAGCAGGCGCTCCCCGATGATGTTGCGCTGCACCTGGCTGCTGCCGCCCGCGATGCGCGCGCCGGGCGCGGCCAGCAGGCCGAGGGCGTCGGGCCCGTCGAGCTGTGCAGCCGCGCCGGCCAGGTCGGCCTGAAGCAGGGCGCTGTCGAAGACGAGCTCGGTGATGCCGAGCTTCATGAGCGATCCGGCCGTCGACGCCACCGGCCCCTGACGCCGGCCCAGCGCCTCGAGGGAGTGGCCGCGGGTCAACAGGGCGGCCAGGCGCTGGCGGGACACGGGGTCGAGGGGCTCGCCGCCCTCCCGTCGACCCATGGCCGCCATCGATTCCAGGCGCCGTTCGAGCCCGATCACCGAGGCACCGATGTGCCCGCGCTCGTTGGTGAGGGTGGCCATGCCCACCAGCCACCCGTCGTTCTCCGGGCCGATCAGGGCGTCGGCGGGCAGCCGCACGTCGGTGAGGAACACCTCGTCGAACTCGGCCTCGCCCGTCATCTGGCGCAGCGGGCGCACATCCACGCCGGGGAGGTGCATGTCGAGGAGGAAGAACGAGATGCCCTTGTGCTTGGGGAGCGATGGGTCGGTGCGGGCCAGCAGGATGCCCCAGTCGCTGTAGCGGCCACCGCTGCACCACACCTTCTGTCCGTCGACCACCCAGGTGTCGCCGTCGCGCTCGGCCCGGGTGGAGAGCGAGGCCAGGTCGCTGCCCGCGCCGGGCTCGCTGAACAGCTGGCACCACACCTGCTCGGCGGCGAGGGTCGCCCGGAGGTGGCGGCGCCGGTGCTCGTCGGTCCCGAAGGCGAGGATCACCCCGCCGGCCAGCACGATGCCCACCATGTTGATGAACGGGGGCACGCCGGCCAGCGCGCACTCCTCGATCCAGGCCGCGGTGTGCGCCGGGGTCAGCGCGCGGCCGCCGTGCTCCACCGGCCAGTGGGTGCCCGCCCAGCCCTCGGCGAACAGCAGCCGCTGCCACGCCACGCCCTGCGCGAACAGGTCGGGCGGCAGGATGGCGCCGTAGTCGCGCGGCGCCCCGGCCCGGTTGGCCGCGAGCCAGCCGCGTGCCGCCTGCCGGAAGGTCTCGACATCCATGGCGTGCTCCTCCGTGATCGGCCGGCGGCCGGGTGGCCACGTCGTCGGCCCGCCATCCTGCTCGGCGCGCACCCGCCATCGGTGCACGGTGGCGCGTCGGCCGCCGCGGGCTCACACTGACCGGTGGCAGCCGAAGGCAGCGGGGAGAGGAGGGACCCATGTGTGAAGAGCACGGTCACGGTCACGGTGATGCCGTGGCGCGGGTGACGCCCGTCGCCCTCGACGACTGGACGAGCCCCGCGGAGATCCTGGCGCTCGAGCCCGTCGACGACCTGCACGTCACGATCCTCCTCGACAACGTCTCCGACGCGCTCCTGGTCGACGCCGGGCCGGCGGTGCGCTGGGGCCTGGCGCCCCGCGACGGCGGCCAGCCCCCGACGGTGCCCTGCGCCACCCTGGAGGGCGGCCGCGCCCTCGACGGCCTGCTGGCCCAGCACGGGTTCTCCGCCCTGGTCGAGGTCACGAAGCAGGGACGCACGCACCGCTTCCTGTTCGACGCCGGCATGACGCCCACCGGCATGGTCGACAACATGCGCCGGCTCGGCCTCGACCCCGGCGACGTCGAGGTGCTGGTGATGAGCCACGGCCACTTCGACCACACGACCGGGCTGGACGGGTACGTCCAGGCCGTGGGCAGGGCCAACGTGCCCGTGCTGCTCCATCCGGAGTTCTGGACGCGCCGGCGGGTGGCCGTGCCGGGCCGTGAGCCCTTCGAGCTCCCGTCGACCTCGAGGCGGGCCCTCGCCGACGCCGGCTTCGACGTGATCGAGGAGCAGCGGCCCTCGTTCCTGTTCGAGCGCTCCGTCCTCATCACGGGCGAGGTGCCCCGGACCACCGGCTTCGAGGCCGGCTTCCCCTTCCACGAGGCCCGGCGGGGCGACGCGTGGGAGCCCGATCCGCTGATCCTCGACGACCAGGCCATGGTGGTCCACGTGCGCGACCGGGGGCTCGTGGTGCTCACCGGCTGCGGCCACGCCGGGGTGGTGAACATCTGCCGCTACGCACGGCGTCTCACCGGGGTCGACCGGCTCCACGCGGTTATCGGCGGGTTCCACCTGAACGGGCTGCTGTTCGAGCCGGTGATCCCGGCCACCGTCGACGCCCTGGAGGCGCTGGCGCCCACCTGGATCGTGCCCACGCACTGCACGGGCTGGCGGGCGATCCACTCCATCGCCGCTCACCTGCCCGACGCGTTCCTGCAGAGCAGCGTGGGCACCCGCTTCGAGCTCTGAGAGCCGCCCGCGGGTGCCCCGCCGCCGTCAGTCCTTGAGGTAGGGCAGGAACAGGGCGGTCTCCTCGCCGAGGTTGGCGGGCACCGAGTAGCCGGTCTCGTCGCGGATCTCGTCCCAGTGGTCGCGGACGTCCTCGACGCTGAGGCCCTTGTTGAAGTAGCCCCTGGTCTCGGCGATGAACACGCGGGCGACCCGGCCGCCGCCCACCGCGTACACCTCCCCGGTGCTGGGGCAGTCCTCGTGGGCGAGCCAGGCCACGAGCGGTGTCACCAGGCCCGGGTCGAGCTTGTCGGCCAGCGGGCCGAGCAGGTCCTCGGTCATGCGGGTGAGCGCGAGGGGGGCGATGGCGTTGGCCTTGATGTTGAAGCGGGCGCCCTCGACGGCGAGGACGTTGGTGAACCCCACCAGGCCCATCTTGGCGGCCCCGTAGTTGGTCTGGCCGAAGTTGCCGAAGATGCCGGCCGCCGACGACGTGCACACGATGCGGCCGTAGCCCTGCTCGCGCATCTTCACCCAGGCCGGCCGGGTGACGTAGAAGGCGCCCTTGAGGTGCACGTCGAGCACCGGGTTCAGCAGGTCGGGCTCCATGTTGTGGAAGGCCTTGTCGCGCAGGATGCCGGCGTTGTTGATCACGATGTCGACGCGGCCGAAGGCCTCGAGGGCGGTGTTGACCAGCGCCTCGCCCCCCTCGGGCGTGGCGACGCTGTTGGTGTCGGGGACGGCGACCCCGCCGAGGTCCTCGATCTCCTTCACCACGGTGGCGGCCGGACCGGTCGAGCCGCCCTCGCCCGACACCGAGCCGCCGAGGTCGTTCACCACGACCTGGGCGCCCCGGGCGGCCAGCGCCAGCGCATGCTGGCGGCCGAGGCCGCCGCCGGCACCCGTGATGATCGCGACCTTGCCGTCGTACCCGAGATCAGCCATGTCCCGTCCTCCGTTGGGGGGCGCCCGCTCCGTTGCGGGCCGCCTCGGACCAGCGGTCGAGCGTACGGCAGGGGCCCTGCTGTCCGGAAACCGGCGGGCGCGCCGCGCCCCGGCGCGGGCTCAGGACGACGCGTCGAGGGCGTCGTAGCGGACGCCGGTGAGCTCCTCCGACACGTGCCAGAGGCGGCGGGCGACGGCCTCGTCCTTCGAGCGGGCGCTCGATGACACCTGCTCGGGCCAGCCCCTCATCTCGAGCAGCCCGTCGGGCCCGTAGTAGTCGCCGCTCCGCACGTCGGGCATGGTCGCTGCGTACAGCTGGGGGAGCGCGCCCCGGGCGGCGTCCTGGGCCAGGAGCCGGTTGCCGATGGCGGCGAGGCGCTCCGTGAGCCCTGCCCCCGACATGCGGGGTCCGACGGCCTGCAGGTTGGTGGCGGAGTAGCCGGGGTGGGCGGCCGCCGACACCAGGGGGAGGCCGGCGGCGCCGACCCGCCGGGCGAGCTCGTAGGCGAACAGCAGGTTGGCGAGCTTGCTCTGGCCGTAGGCGGGCCACGTGCGGTAGCGGCGCTCGCCCTGGAGGTCGTCGAAGTCGATGCGGCCCATCTGGTGCGCACCGCTGCTCACCGTCACCACCCGAGGCGCCGGCGCGGCGAGCAGCGACGGCAGGAGCAGACCCGTGAGGGCGAAGTGGCCGAGGTGGTTGGTGCCGAGCTGCAGCTCGAAGCCGTCGGCCGTTCGGCGGTACGGCGTGGCCATCACGCCGGCGTTGTTCACCAGCACGTCGAGGCGGTCGTGGGCGTCGGCGAAGCGCTGGGCGAACGCTCGCACCGAGGCCAGGTCGGCGAGGTCGAGCGGGAGCACGTCGAGGTCGGCGCCGGGCGTGTCGACGCGGATCAGCGCCATGGCGTCGGCCGCCTTGTCGGCCGACCGGCTGGCCAGCACCACGTGGGCGCCGCGGGCAGCCAGGACGCGGGCCGTGTGGAACCCGAGGCCGCTGTTGGCGCCGGTGACGACGACGATCCGTCCGTCCTGGGGGGGTACGTCCTGCTCGGTCCAGCGGGGCATGGCGGGCTCCTCGGCGACGTCGGTGGCACCCTGGGCAACCGCCGATAGCGTCGCCGCATGCCCGACGCTTCGATCGTGGCCGAGGGGCTCGAGCGGCGCTTCGGCGACAAGGTGGCCGTGGACGGCATCGATCTCGAGGTGCCTCCGGGCGAGATCTACGGCTTCCTCGGACCCAACGGTGCCGGCAAGAGCACCACGGTGAAGATGCTGTGCACCCTGCTGCTCCCGTCCGGGGGCCGGGCCCGGGTGGCCGGCTTCGACGTCGCCACCCGCCCCGACGACGTGCGCCTGCGCATCGGCGTGGCCCTCCAGGAGGCGTCGCTCGACCCGAAGCAGACCGGCATCGAGCAGCTGCGCCTCCAGGGGCGGCTCTACGGCCTGTCGCGGCGCGACGTCGACCGTCGCCTGGTCGACCTGGCCGAGCTGACCGACCTGGGCGATGCCCTCGACCAGCAGGTCAGCACCTACTCGGGGGGCATGCGCCGCCGGCTCGACCTGGCGGCCGCGCTCGTGCACGACCCCGAGGTGCTGTTCCTCGACGAGCCGACCACCGGTCTCGACCCGATGAGCCGGCTGCGGGTGTGGGACGAGGTCAGGCGGCTGAACGAGGACCAGGGCATGACCATCTTCCTGACGACCCAGTACCTCGAGGAGGCCGACGCGCTCGCCCATCGGGTCGGGATCATCAGCGACGGCCGCATCGCGGCCGAGGGCGCGCCCGACGACCTCAAGCGCAGCATCGGGTCCGACCTGATCGTGGTCGAGGTCGACGGCGACGCGGCCGCCGTGTGCACGTCGGTGGGCGGACTGGACGGGGTCGAGCGGGTCGAGGCCCACGGCAGCGAGGTGAGCATCTCGGTGACGGACGGCGACGCCTCGCTCAGCCCGGTGGTCGTGGCCCTCCACCAGTGCGGGGTGGCGGTGCGCAACGTGTCGCTCCGCCGGCCCACCCTCGACGACGTCTTCCTCGAGCTCACCGGTGATCACCTCCGCGAGCAGGAGGTGGTGTGATGGCCGAGGCGTCGGCGACGGCCGCTGCTGCCGCCCCGGCCGGACGAGCGGCCGTGCGAGCCCGCAAGGCCGGGTTCGTGTCCGATCTGCTGGCGGTGGCCGGTCGGGCGCTGCGGGCGATCCCCCGCGAGCCCGAGTCGGTGATCCCCGCGCTGGTGGTGCCGCTGTTCTTCTTCGTGGTGAACGTCGGCTCCCTGCAGAGCATCACCGAGTCGGTCGACCCCGGCTTCGACTACAAGGCTTTCCAGCTGCCGGTGGCGATCATCTTCGCGGTCACCGGCGTGTCCCGGGCCTCGGCGCTGGTCACCGACATCCAGACCGGCTACTTCGACCGCCTGCTCATGACGCCGATCCACCGCCTCACGCTGCTGCTCGGGCTGATGGTCGCCGACTTCGCGCTGGTGGTCGCCCTGTCGATCCCGGTGGTGATCCTCGGGCTGCTGCTGGGCGTGTCGTTCGCCGCCGGCCCGCTCGGGATCCTCGTGTTCGTCCTGATCGCCGGGCTGTGGGGCGTGGTGTTCACCGGCTTCCCGTACGCCATCGCCCTGAAGACCGGCAACCCGGCGGCGGTGAACGCCAGCTTCATCCTGTTCTTCCCGTTCGCCTTCCTGACCACCACCTTCGTGCCCAAGGAGGCGCTCACCGGCTGGCTCGCGGCCATCGCCACCGTCAACCCGGTGACGTACCTGCTCGGGGGGCTGCGGTCGCTGATCTTCGACGGCTGGGTGGCGGCAGACCTGCTGGCCGGTGGCCTGGCCGTGCTGGTGGTGGGGCTGGTGAGCATCCCGCTGGCCCTCGTCGCCCTGCGGGGCCGGGTGAAGCGGGGCTGACAGAGGCCCGTCGTGCCGCCACGCAGGGAGGCGGCGGTTCGATCCCCCGGTGCCGGGCCCGAGCGGGTCAGGCGGTGGTGCCCACCTGGTCGCTGGCGTAGGCCCGCATGCGCTTGTAGTCGACCTTGCCGTTGGGGCCCCGTCCGATGGTGGTGATGGTGAACACCCGCTTGGGCGCCTTGAAGTGGGCCAGGTGCCCCTTCACGTGGTCGATCAGGTCGCCCTCGTCGAACGCCGCGCCGTCGCGCAGCTCGACGACGGCGTTCACCGTCTCGCCCCAGCGCTCGTCGGGCATGCCGACCGCCACCGCGTCGAGCACCGCGGGATGGTGCTTCAGGACCTCCTCCACCTCCTCGGGGAAGACCTTCTCGCCGCCGGTGTTGATGCACACCGATCCCCGGCCGAGGAGGGTGATCGTGCCGTCGGCCTCGACCGTGGCCCAGTCGCCGGGCAGGGAGTAGCGGACCCCGTCGATGACGGGGAACGTGGCGGCCGACTTGTCGGGGTCCTTGTAGTACCCGACGGGCGTGAGGCCCCGGATGCCCACCCGGCCGAGCTCGCCCGAGCCGGGCTGGACGAGCCGGCCGTCGTCGGTGATCACCACCGCGCTGTCGCCGAGGCTGAACCTGGCGGTGGCGGCCGCGTTGTCGCCGGCGGAGATGTTGGTGCCCATCCCGACCGCCTCCGACGAGCCGAGGGCGTCGATGAGCAGCATGCCGGGGTGGTGCTTCAGCAGGCCCTGCTTGACCGGCTCGCTCCACATCACGCCGGAGGACGCCACGGCGAAGAGGCTCGAGAGGTCCCGGGTGCCGGGTGAGCGGTCGAGCTCCGCGAGGATCGGCCGGGCGAACACGTCACCGACGATGATGAGCATGTTCACCTTCTCCTGCTCGATCCGGTCGAGCAGCTCGGCGGCGTCGAGGTGGCGGCTCTCGGTGAGCACGATCCGCCCGCCCCCGTTGAGCGCGCTCAACGACACGAGGCACCCGGTGCCGTGCATCAGCGGTGCGGCCGGCAGGGCGGCCATCCCGGCGCCGTTGGCCTCGAGCCGGGCTCGCAGCTCGGCCAGGTCGGCGGGCGGCGGGGCCACCAGCTTGCCGGCGTCGAACAGGATGCGGGCCAGCGTGTCCTGCTCCCACATCACGCCCTTGGGCATGCCCGTGGTGCCGCCGGTGTAGATGAAGAACAGGTCGGTGCCGGAGCGGCCCCACGGGCCCTGCACCCGTCCGGGGTTCGGCGTGGCCACGGCCTCCTCGTAGGGGGTCGCCCACTCGGGGCAGGGCCCCGAGCCGTCGTCGACCCAGAACCAGTGGCGCACCGTGGGGACGCGGGGGCGGATGCGCTCGATGGTCGGGGCGAAGGTGCCGTGGAAGACGACGCCGATGGCGTCGGCGTTGTCCCACAGGTAGGCCAGCTCGTCGTCGGTGTAGCGGTAGTTCGTGTTCACCGGGACGAGCCCGGCCTTGAACAGGGCGAAGACGCTCTCGAGGTACTCCGGGCAGTTGTACAGGTACTGGGCCACCTTGTCCTGGTGCCGGGCGCCGCCGTCGAGGAGCAGCTGGGCCAG
Organism: Acidimicrobiales bacterium; assembly: GCA_016716005.1. Classification (NCBI taxonomy): domain Bacteria; kingdom Bacillati; phylum Actinomycetota; class Acidimicrobiia; order Acidimicrobiales; species Acidimicrobiales bacterium. Next base: position 1,153,116 of record JADJXE010000001.1, on the reverse strand, counting down.
GCCGTCGGCGCGGCGGTCGAACGCCGCCCACGTGGTGCGCCGGTCGCCCTGCACCTGGGCCTCGGCGTCGGGAAGGACGTCGGTGACCGTCTCCCACACGTCGGCGAAGTTCCATCCGGCCATCAGTGCCCCCCTCGATTCCTGAATCGAAACTCGCGCGATGCTACCGGCTCGGACGTGCGACCTGCTCGGCCGCGTAGGCCTTCAGGCGCTTGTAGTCGACCTTGCCGTTGGCGGCCCGCCCGATGGCGTCCACGGGGAGCAGGCGCCGGGGGGCCTTGTAGTGGGCCAGGTGGGCCTTCACGTGGGCGATCACCTCGGCCTCGTCGAGGTCGGCACCGGGCTCCAGCTCGACCACGGCGTTGACGGTCTCGCCGAAGCGCTCGTCGGGGACGCCGACGGCCACCGCGTCGTGGATCGCGGGGTGCTGCTTGAGCGCCTCCTCCACCTCCTCCGGATAGACCTTCTCGCCGCCGGTGTTGATGCAGACCGAGCCCCGGCCCAGCAGCCTGAGGGTGCCGTCGGCCTCGACCATGGCGAAGTCGCCGGGGATCGACCAGCGCTGGCCGTCGATCACCTGGAACGTGGCCGCGGACTTCTCGGGGTCCTTGTAGTACCCGATGGGCGTCCGCCCCCGGAGGGCAACCCGCCCGAGCTCGCCCGAGCCGGGCGCCACCTCCCGCCCGTCCTCGGTGATCACCTTGGTGTTCGGGCCCAGGCGGAACTGGGCGGTGGCGCTGGCGCCGGCGTCGGCCGACGACACCGACGACGCCATGCCGATGGCCTCCGACGAGCCGAGGGCGTCGACGAGCAGGAGGCGCGGGTTGTGCCGCAGGAGCCCCTGCTTGGCCTGCTCGCTCCACATCACCCCCGACGAGAACACCACCCGGAGGCTCGAGACGTCCCAGCGGGCGGGTTCGGTGTCGAGGGCCCGGACGATGGGCTTGGCGAAGGCGTCGCCGACGATGATCAGGCCTTTCACCCGCTCCCGCTCGACCGTGTCGAGCAGCTCGACGATGTCGAGGTGGCGCTCGGTGAGCGTGACGACCGAGCCGCCCTGGAGCAGCATCGTGAAGCTGTTGAACAGGCCCGTGCCGTGCATGAGGGGGCACGCGGGGAGGCCGACCGGCCCGGGCTTCACCGTTCTCGCCGCCACCGCGGCCAGGTCGGGCTCGGCCGGCAGCGGGTTGCGGGTGTCGCCGTCGAGCACGACGGCCATGTCGTCCTGGCGCCACATGACGCCCTTCGGCATCCCGGTGGTGCCGCCCGTGTACAGGAGCATGAGGTCGTCGCCGTCGCGCCCCCACGGCCCCCGCACCGGGCCGTCGGTCGCCGTGGTGGCGGCCTCCTCGTAGGAGGTGGCCCAGTCGGGGCAGGGGCCGGAGCCGTCGTCGACCCACAGCCAGGAGCGCACCCGGGGCACCCGGCCGCGCACGCGCTCGATCGTGCCGGCGAAGGCGCCGTGGAACACCACGGCGACGGTGTCGGCGTTGTCCCACAGGTAGGCGAGCTCGTCGTCCATGTAGCGGTAGTTGGTGTTCACGGGGACGAGCCCGGCCTTGAAGCACCCGAACATCGACTCGATGTACTCGGGCCCGTTGTACAGGTACTGGGCCACCTTGTCCTGGTGCTGCGCGCCGGCGGCGAGGAGGGCGGCGGCGATGCCGTCGGCCCGGCGGTCGAGCTCGGCCCAGGTGAAGCGGCGCGGGCCCTGCACCTGGGCGGTGGCATCGGGCAGGCGGTCGGCGATGGTCTCCCAGACGTCGGCGAGGTTCCATCCGGGCATGGCGGCGCTCCAGGGTCGCGGGGGCAGGCGGTGATCGTAGGCGGCGCCGGCTCGTCCACCGCCGTGCGCATCGGGTCCGCGTGCTGCGTCGGGTGCCGGGGCGTGGTGGACTACCGCCGTGGACTTCGACCTACCCGGCGACGACGATCCGCGCCGACAGGCCGTGCGCGCCTGGCTGGCGGAGCATCCCCGACCGACCGGCCGCCAATTGGCCGAGGCCGGCTACGTGGTCCCGCACTGGCCCCGGCCCTACGGCCTCGCCGCCGATCCGGTCCACCAGCTGCTGATCGACCAGGAGCTCGCGCGCGCTGGTGTGTCGCGACCGCAGAACCAGATCGGGATCGGGTGGGCCGGCCCCACGATCCTGCACGCCGGCACCGAGGCCCAGAAGCAGCGGTACCTGCTCCCCCTCCTCGCGGGCGAGGAGATCTGGTGCCAGCTGTTCTCCGAGCCGGGCTCGGGATCCGACCTGGCCAGCCTGGGCACCCGGGCAGTGCGAGACGGCGACGTGTACGTGGTGAACGGCCAGAAGATCTGGACCTCGGGCGCGATGCAGTCACAGTTCGGGATCCTGATCGCCCGCACCGATCCCGACGCTCCGAAGCACCGTGGCGTCTCCTACTTCGTCTGCCCGATGGACCTGCCCGGGATCGAGATCCGGCCCATCCGGGAGATGACCGGCGCCGCGCTGTTCAACGAGGTGTTCTTCACCGATGTGCGGCTGCCCGCCGAGCACCTGGTGGGCGATGAGCACGACGGCTGGCGGCTGGCCAAGGTGACCCTCGGGAACGAGCGGGTGTCGCTGTCGTCGGGCGGCGCGCTCTGGGGCCTGGGCCCCTCGGCCGGCGATCTGCTCGACGTGGTGCGCGCCGCCGGCGGGGTGCGCGACCCGGCGATGCGCCAGCGCCTGGCCGCCCTGCACATCGAGGCGCGGGTGCTCGACCTCATCCGCCTGCGCACGCTGTCCGCCCAGATCGCGGGCCGCCCGCCCGGACCCGAGGCGTCGATCCGCAAGGTGCTCGCCGACGAGCACGGCCAGCGCATCATGGAGCTGGCCAAGGACCTCGCGGGGACCAGCGCCCTGCTCACCGATGTCGGCCCGTTCGGGCGCGACGTCGGCCCCTGGCACCACGGGTACCTCTTCGCCCGGGCGCTCACCATCGGCGGGGGCACCGGCGAGGTGCAGCGCAACATCCTCGGGGAGCGGGTGCTGGGCCTGCCGCACGACGTCGATGTCGAGGCCGGGAGGTCCTGGGCAGAGACGCGCCGGGCATCTGCGTCCGCCTGACCACCGCAGGGGTGGTCGCGCTGGCGCGGAACGGGCGAGGGCCCGGGCGCCGGGGGTAGCGTACGGCCGGTGCACGACGGCTTGCTCGACGCGGCTCGCGGCCTGGGGGCCCTCGTCGAGGAGCGGGCCGAGGCGGGCGAGACCCTCCGCCGGCTCCCCCCCGACGTGGTGGAGGCGGTCGCCGCCGCCGGGCTGTTCCGCATGTGCGTCCCCGCGGCGCTGGGTGGCCCGCAGGCCGACCCCCGCACGATCGTCGACGTGATCGAGGAGGTCGCCCGCCACGACGGCGCGGCCGGCTGGTGCGTGATGATCGCGTCCACCACCAGCGTGCTCTCGGCCTACCTGCCCGAGCCGTTCGCGACCGAGATCTACGGCAGCGATCCCCTCACGGTCACCGGCGGCACCTTCGCCCCCAACGGCAGGGCCGTGGCCAGCGGCGACGGTCACGTGGTCTCGGGTCGATGGCAGTGGGGGAGCGGGAGCCAGCACTGCGCCTGGCTGTGCGTGGGCTGCATCGCCGACCCCCTCGTCGAGGGCGGGAGCCCCGAGTTCCGCTTGATGTTCCTGCCCCGGGCCGAGGTGGAGATCGTCGACACCTGGTACACGGCGGGCCTGCGGGGGACGGGCAGCAACGACCTCCAGGTGCACGAGCGCGTGGTGCCCGGGGGCCGGTCGGTGCCCGTGCTGGGCGGGCGACCGCTCCACCAGGGGGCGCTGTACGCCTTCCCGCTCTACGGGCTGCTCGCCCTGGGGGTGGCGTCGGTGATGCTCGGCATCGCCCGGCGGGCGATCGACGAGGTGGTGGCGCTGGCCGGGGCCAAGAAGCCGATGATGTCGGCCAAGACGCTGGCGGAGCGCTCCATGGCCCAGGTCGACGTGGCCCGGGCCGAGGCCGCCCTGGGCGGAGGTCGGGCGTTCCTGCGCGACGAGCTCGACCGGGCGTGGGCCGCGGCCTGCGAGGGCGGCGACATCCCGCTCGGGCAGCGGGCCCGCCTCCGACTGGCCTGCGCCCACGCGGCCTCCGAGGCCACCCGCGCCGTCGACCTGGCGTACACCACGGGCGGGGGCTCGTCGGTCTACGAGACGAGCCCGCTGCAGCGGTGCCTGCGCGACGTCCACACCGCGACCCAGCACGTGATGGTGGCACCGCAGATGTACGAGACGGTCGGCCGGCTGCTTCTGGGGGTCCAGGCCGACACCACGCTGCTGTGAGCGGGCTCGGCGCCGGCTCCGAGGGCTACACGTGCCTGGCCCTGGAGCGCGACGGAGCGGTGCTCCGGGTGGTGATCGATCACCCGGCGAGCGAGCTCAACGCCGTCGACGACACCCTCCACGCCGAGCTGGCGCGCCTGTTCCGTGAGCTGCGCCGCGAGCGCGAGGCGCGTGCGGTGCTGCTCACCGGGCGCGGCCGGGCCTTCTCGGCCGGCGGCGACTTCGCCTGGTTCCCGCAGCTCCGCTCGGTGGAGCGCCTCGACCACCTCCGCCTGGACGCGAAGCAGCTGATCTGGGACCTCCTCGACGTCGAGCTCCCGATCGTGTGCGCGGTCAACGGCCCGGCGGTGGGCCTGGGTGCCTCCATCGCCCTGCTCTGCGACCTGATCGTCATGGCCGACACCGCCACGATCGCCGACCCCCACGTGCGGGTGGGGATCGTCGCCGGCGACGGTGGCGCGGCCATCTGGCCGCTGGCCGTCGGCCCGGCCCGGGCCAAGCAGTACCTGCTCACCGGCGATCCGCTGACGGCGGTCGAGGCCGAGCGGATCGGGCTGGTCAACGAGGTGGTGCCGGCCGCGGAGCTGGACGACCGGGCGACGGGGTGGGCCCGCCGGCTGGCGGCCGGCGCGCCGCTCGCCGTGCGCTACACCAAGGTGGCGGTCAACCAGCAGGTCAAGGAGGCGCTGGCCCGCAGCTTCGACCTGTCGACGGCGCTCGAGCTCACGACGTTGCTGTCCGACGACCACGCCGAGGCGCTGGCCGCCCTCGGCGAGAGGCGGCCGCCCCGATTCGAGGGCCGGTAGGGAGCGCTCGTACCCGGCCCTCGGCCGGTGGGCCAGACTGCGGGCATGGATCTCGACGAGGCGCTCCTCACCACCCGTGCCATCCGGCGCTACACCGGCGACCCGGTCACCGACGAGGAGATCCTCCACTGCCTGGAGGCGGCCCAGCAGGCGCCGAGCGGCGGCAACGTGCAGCCCTGGCAGTACCTGGTGCTCACCGACGAGGAGCCGAAGGCTCGGGTCGCCGAGCTGTACCGGCGGGCCTACGACCGCTACGAGCGCACGCTGCTCGCCACCCCGCCGCGGTTCCGCACGCCCGAGGACGAGGCCAGCTGGGAGAGGACGGCGGCCGCGTCCCGCCACCTCGCCGAGCACCTCGCCGACGCGCCGGCCATCGTGCTGGTGCTCATGCCCGTGATCGACTGGACGCCGAGCGACGACGAGGGACCGATGGACATCGGACCGCTCTACGCCTCGGTGTACCCGGCGGTGCAGAACCTGATGCTGGCGGCCCGCGGGCTCGGCATCGGCACGGCCCTCACCACCGTGATCCGCATCCATCAGGCCGAGGCCCTGGAGGGACTGGGCGTGCCGCCCGGGCTCGAGATAGCGGCCCTCGTGCCGATGGGGCGCCCCTCCGGGCGGTTCGGGCGGGCCCGCCGCAAGCCGGCCGAGGCGGTCACGCACTGGAACCGGTGGGGTGACAAGCGGGTGGTCGGGACGCCCTGAGGGGGCCTCCTACACTCGCGCCATGACCTCGTTCTGGCCCACCCCCGACCACTGGTCGGTCGAGATCCCCCTCGAGACCCCCCACCCGCGGCTGGCCGTGCTCGCCGAGACGGGCTTCGTGCAGCTCGCCGACGCCCCCTTCGAGGTGCCCGAGGACGAGTACCTGGGGCTCGAGTACATGGACTGGAAGAGCGGCGGCGACACCAACTTCGCCCCGATCGCCACCGCCGACGGCGAGCTCGACTGCCGTGGCTTCTGGAGCAAGGACAACGAGCAGCCCGACAAGGACGCGGTGTTCACGGTGAACGCCGACAAGTGCCCCACCATCCGCGACTACGTCGCCGGTGTGGGCGCCAACTTCGGCCGGGTGCGCATCATCAAGCTCGAGCCGCAGGATCACGAGACCGCGCTCAGGAGCTTCCACCGTGACGACAACAACCGCTTCAACCCCGAGGACGAGGGCTGGGTGGTGCGGGTGTGGCTGGAGCTCACCGACAGCCCCGACAGCTACATGTTGCTCATGGACCCCGGCCCCGACGGCCTGCCCGACCCCGCCACCGAGCGCCGGGTGCCGCTCCCGAGGGGCGCCCGGTTCGTGGTCGACACGCAGCGGCTGTGGCACGTGGTGGTGCACAACGGCACCGAGCCCCGCTACGCGCTGATCTGCAGCTTCGAGAGCGGCCCCGAGCTCCAGCGCTGGGTCGAGTCGCAGCTGCCTGCGGCCGGCTGAGCCCGCCCCGTCGGGAGCGGCCCCGAGCCTCGGCGCGGGACGGCGACGGGCGGGCGGAGACGGGGTAGGTTCCCCCCGTCAACTGGCCAGGTGCAGGGGGGACCGCGATGTCGATAGGGACCGTCGCCGAGCTGATCCGAACCCACGGCCGTGACCGTGCCGGCCAGCCCGCGCTGCTCGTTGGCGAGCGCACCATCACCTACGGGCAGCTCGACGAGCGCTCGAGCCGGGTCGCGCAGGCCCTCCAGACCGAAGGGGTCGGGCCCCACGATCGCGTCGCCATCCTCGACAAGAACGTCCCCGAGTACTTCGACCTGCTGTTCGGCGGGGCCAAGCTCAACGCGGTGCTGGTCGCCGTCAACTGGCGTCTGGCCCCGCCCGAGGTCGCCTACATCGTCAACGACGCCCAGGCGGCGGTGCTGGTTGTGGGCGAGGAGCTCGTGCCGGTCCTCGAGGCCATCGAGGGCGAGCTCACGACGGTGAGGAAGATCGTGGTGATCGGCAGCCACGACCGCCACGAGAGCTACGACGACTGGGCCGGCCGCTTCGACCCGGCCGACCCCGGGGTGGTGCCCCAGGGCGGCGACGTGGCGTTCCAGCTGTACTCCTCGGGCACCACGGGGCGCCCCAAGGGCGTCATGCTCACCAACGACAACCTCTTCGCGCTGCTGCCCCTCGCTTCCCAGATCTGGGGCTTCGGGCCCGACTCGGTGAACCTGGTGGCCATGCCGCTGTTCCACATCGGCGGCAGCGGGTGGGCCGCCGTCGGCCTGTACTACGGGTGCGCGTCGGTGCTGGTGCGCGAGGTCAACCCGGTGGAGCTGGTCACGCTCGTGCCCGCGCAGGGCATCACCCACGCGTTCCTGGTGCCGGCGGTGCTGCAGTTCATGCTCGGCGTGCCCGGCGTGCACGACGCCGACTGGTCGAGGCTGCGCACCATCGTCTACGGGGCGTCGCCGATCTCCACGCAGGTGCTGGCCGACGCGGTTCGCACGTTCGGCTGCGACTTCGTGCAGGCGTACGGCCTCACGGAGACCACGGGCGCCATCGTGAACCTGCCGGCCGCCGACCACGATCCCGACGGCGCCAACGCCCACCGGCTGCGCGCGGCCGGGCTGCCCGGCCCGGGGGTGGAGCTCCGCGTGGTCGATCCGGCCACCGGCGACGACGTGGCCACCGGCACGGTCGGCGAGATCTGGGTGCGGGGCCCCCAGAACATGAAGGGCTACTGGAACCTCCCCGACGAGACGGCCAAGGCCTTCGTCGACGGTTGGTTCCGCACCGGCGACGCCGGCTACCTCGACGACGACGGCTACGTCTACATCCACGATCGTGTCAAGGACATGATCGTGTCGGGCGGCGAGAACGTGTACCCGGCCGAGGTCGAGAACGTGCTCATGGCGCACCCGGCCGTGGCCGACGTGGCCGTGATCGGCGTGCCCGACGAGCGCTGGGGGGAGACGCCCAAGGCGGTGGTGGTGGCGGCCCCGGGCGCGACCGTCGGCGGGGCCGAGCTGATCGCCTACTGCCGGGAGCACCTCGCCCACTACAAGTGCCCCACGTCGGTCGACGTGGTCGAGGTCATCCCGCGCAACCCGTCCGGGAAGATCCTGAAGCGCGAGCTCCGCGAGCCGTACTGGGCCGGTCGGGAGCGACGGGTCAACTAGGGCTCGAGGGCGGCGGCGGCGAGGGGGGCGACCCCCAGCACGGCGACGAACCCGGCGGCGGCCACGGGGCGGGGGTGCGCCATCCCCCTGGGCCAGTGGCCCGGTCGGGGCCGGGCAAGTGGGGCGCGGCTACCGTGCTCCGCGGTGACGACGTTCCTCGTCGAGCGCCCGGCCTGGTTGCTGGTGACGCTGGCCCTCGCGCTGTTCGCGGGGTCGGCCGTCGTCGCCCGGGCGGCGATGGTGCGGGCCATCACCGGAGCGGCCCGGGAGCAGGCGGCCACGGTGGCCGGGCCGCTGATGCCGGCGCTGGGCGCCGCCTTCGGGGTGCTGGTCGCCTTCACGATCGGTTCGGAGTGGGTGGTGCTGCGGGCCGCGCAGGACGACGTGGCTGCCGAGGCCGCAGCCGCGTCGCGCCTGGCGTGGGCGTCGACGTCGCCCGGCGTGGAGACGGGGGCGGTCGTCGACGCCCTGGTCGTCTACCTGGGCGTCTCGGCAGACACCGAGTTCAGCGGCGACGCCACGCAGACGGGCAGTGCCGAGGCGTTCGCCGAGCTGGGTGAGCTGGAGCGCACGGTCCGGGCCCAGGTCTCCCGGCCCGGTGTCCCCGCGGCCGCGTCGTCGGAGCTCCTCGCCTCGCTCGACGCGCTCACCACGGCCCGCCGGGACCGCTTCGCCGCCGCCGGGCGGCGGTTCCTCGGCCTGGTGCTCGCCCTCCTGGTGGTGTCCGGCCTCGCGCTCGTCGCCGACTCCGTCGCCCTCACCCTCCGCTTCGGGCGGCGGGTCGCCCTGCTCGTGGCCGGGCTGGTCGCGGTGGTGGCGATGAGCATCGCCACCATCCTCGCCATCAGCGCCCCCTTCCGCGGGTCCTTTTCGGTGCGGCCCGAGCCGATCAGGCAGGTGATCGCCGGTCTGGACGCCGGCCTGATCGCCGGCCCTCGCGCCTGACCGACGCGGGGCGGTCGTCGCTCAGCGGCGGTCGTCGGGCGGGATGGTGCTCGGGCCCACGTGGGCGTCGAGCCAGGCGTTCGTGGCCGCGCCGTCCCGCCACACGCGCACGATCCGGTCGCGGGCGCGGGCGGTGTGCAGCCAGGGCGCCGGCGCGAACGTGCGTCCGATCGTGAGCCCCTTGTGGCGCAGGAACCGGACGCGGGGATGGTCCTTCGGCCAACCCCGCGGGGCGGTCTTCAGCGCCTCGCCGCCCACCGAGCAGCCCCGGCGCTCGACGGCCTCGACCGCGCCCACCAGCTCGGGCCCCGTGGTGTCGTCGGCGACCGCCCGGCGGAAGCGCTGCAGCTGGTCGCTCGCCATCTGGTGGTAGCCGGTGCCGACGAACAGCCCCTCGGCCGAGATCGCCACGTAGTAGATCGAGCCCCCCTCGCCCTCGGTCACCGCCCCCTGCTGGGTCTTGTACGGCGACGTGTCGGTGCTGAAGCGGACGTCGCGGTTGGGCCTGAACAGGTGCAGGGGCCCGAACTCCTCCGCCACCGACTCCGCCAGGGCGAGCATCGGCTCGCGGACCGACTCGTGGTACACGGCTCTGTGGGCCGTGAAGTACGCCTTCGAGTTGTCGGCCTCGAGGCCGGCGTAGAACGCGAGCGCCTCGGCCGGCCAGCCGGTGAACCGTGCCCCCATGGCGCCATGATGGCGCGCCCGCGGTCGGGCCGCTCGGGAGGCCGGCCCGGGGCCGACGCCGGGCCGACGGTCGCCTGCGACCCCGCCCGGCCCGTACGCTCCGCTGGTGGACTTCGAGCTGCCGCGGGACGACGATGCCCGCCGCCTGGCCGTGCGAGCGTGGCTGGCCGACCACCCGTCGCCGACCGGCCGGGAGCTGGCCGAGGCCGGCTACGTCGTGCCGCACTGGCCGCGCCCGTGGGGCATCGACGCCGATCCGGTGCACCAGCTGCTCGTCGACGAGGAGCTCGACCGCGCCGGCATCGCCCGGCCCGACAACCCCATCGGGATCGGGTGGGCCGGCCCCACGATCCTGCATGCCGGGTCCGAGGAGCAGAAGCGCCGGTGGCTGCCGGGGCTGCTCGCGGCCGACACCTACTGGTGTCAGCTGTTCAGCGAGCCGGAGGCGGGGAGCGACCTCGCCAACCTGCGCACCCGTGCGGTCCGCGACGGCGGCGAGTGGGTGATCAACGGATCCAAGCTGTGGTCGAGCTACGCCGACCACAGCGACTTCGGGATCCTGTTGGCCCGCACCGATCCGGCGGCGCCGAAGCACCGGGGGATCTCCTACTTCGTGCTGCCGATGGATCGCCCCGGGATCGACATCCGCCCCGTGATCGAGATGACCGGCGGCCGGCACTTCAACGAGTGCTTCTTCACCGACGTGCGGATCCCCGCCGACCACCTGGTGGGCGAGGAGCACGACGGATGGCGCCTGGCCAAGGTCACGCTGGCGAACGAGCGGGTCTCGCTCTCGACCGGCGGTGCGCTCTGGGGCCTGGGCCCCACGTCGGGGGACTTCCTCGACCTGGTGCGGGCCGCCGGCGGGGTGGCCGACCCGCTGCTGCGGCGCCGGGTCGCGCAGGTGCACGTCGAGGCCACGATCCTGCGCCTGCTCGGGTACCGCGTCCTCACGGCCATGGTGCACGGCGAGACGCCGGGCCCCGAGGCGTCCGTGAAGAAGCTCCTCGCCGACGAGCACGGGCAGCGGCTGATGGAACTGGCCAAGGATCTCGCCGGCGCGGGTGGCATGCTCACCGACGCCGGGCCACTCGGCACCGAGGTCGCGGAGTGGCACTGGGGCTACCTGTTCAGCCGAGCCCTCACCATCGGTGGTGGCACCGGCGAGGTGCAGCGCAACATCATCGGCGAGCGCATCCTCGGCCTCCCCCGCGGGTAGTCGTCGCCCCCTCGTCTCGACGAGCCACCGGGAGGTGGCGATGGTGCAGGGATCCTCGGTTCGCGCGACCGCGCTCGGCGCAGTGCTGGGCGGGGCGGTGGGCGCGGTGGTGGGCGCGGTGGTGGTCGGCGTGGGGGTCTCGGTCGTGCTGGCGGCCGCGGGGTTCCTCGCCGGGGGCGACGAGGGCTTCGGCCAGGCCGACGCGCGCCGAGCCGACGTGCTGCTGCTCGTGGCCACCCTGGTGGGAGCGGTCGTCTCCAGCGCGGTCGGTGCGGTGCTGATGGGCTCGGCCCGGCGCCGCCGGCTCGGCCCGGGCGTGGGCGCGGGCGGGCCGGGCGCGCCGCCGCCGTGACCCGGGCGGGCCGGCGGCGGTCGGGGGCGTCGCTCAGCCGGCCGCCTTCCGAGCGGCGCGGTCGGCGGCGGCCAGCGCGGCGGGGGCGTCGAGCCGGCCGGCGACGGCCTCGTGCAGCGGGGGCCACGCCGCTGCCTCCACCGCGCCCAGGCGGGCCAGCGGGAGCGCCGGCACCACGTAGTGCGCTGCGGTCTCGAGCACGATCGCGATGCGCCGGGCGTCGCTGGCGTCGGCCGGCACCTCGGCCGCGGCCGCGCCGACGTGTGCGGCCGGCAGCCCCTCGGCCAGGTCGTGCCGGGCGGCCTCGGCCCCGGCCAGGACGTCCAGGGCGCTGACCGCGGCATCCACGTCGCGAGCGCCGCGGGGGACCACCCAGGCCAGGCCCCGGGCCCAGGACCGCCGGCCGGCCGGGCCGGCCGGCACCAGGTGCGGGTCGAGGTGCTCGTAGGCGGGGCCGGCGCGGAGCACGGGCGTGGCGCCGGCCCAGACGCCGGCCAGGGCCAGGCGGCCCTCGGCCAGCTCCACGGCGACGGTCTCGTCGTCCCACCCGGCCAGGGCCGGGCCCGCCGGCGCCGCGATGCGCAGCAGCAGGTCGAGGGCCTGCTCGCCCTCCGGTGTGGCCAGCGTCGGCCGGAGCTCGTCGTCGACCAGACGGCCCCCGTGGCTGGTGACCAGCTTGGCGAACACCTGGAACAGGGCGGGACCGGTCCCCGGCACGCCCGCGACCAGCCCGGACAGGGCCAGCTCGGCCCAGCTCTCCGGTGGATGGGGTGCCTGGTCGCGACGAGCCCACCACAGGCGGACGTCGAACGTGCGAGGCAGCGCCAGCAGCCGCCCGCCCACCTGGCATCGGCGCACCGCCGCGGGCGCCAGGCCGCCCACGACGAGGGGATCGACGAGGCCGTCGAGCGACCGCGGCGCGACCGGGCCGCCCCGCACGGCGTCGAGGGACACGCAGGCCAGGTCGGCCGGTGTCCCCTCGGGGAGGATGGTGGCGGCGATGCCCACCTCGCCGAGCACGCGGGCCACGCCGCGCCGGGCGGTGCCCGACGGCAGGGCGACGCGGAGGGGCGGCGTGCTCATGGCCGGACCGGGCCGCAGGGTGCCGGTGCCACGTCAGCCCTCCCCGCCGAGGTGGGCGAGCAGCTCCTGGATTCGCAGCTCTCCGTCTCGCGTCTGGGCGCCCAGCTCCAGGGCCCGCCTCATGAGCTGGCGGGCCTCGTCGGTCACGACCAGCTCGCCGAACAGCCGCGCCTCCTCGGCCAGGCCGTCATCCCACGCCGGGCCGGCGGCGTCGACGGATCGCTTCGCCGCGGCCACCGCCCCGGCGGGGAACGAGGCGATGCGGCGGCACAGCCGGTCGACGAACCGGTCCAGCCCGTCCGCCGGGAGCGTCCGGTTCACCCATCCCCAGCGCTCGGCCAGCCCGGCGTCGACGTCGTCGCAGCCCACCACCACCTCGAGGGCCCTCGCCCGCCCCAACAGCCGGGTGAGGCGCTGGGTGCCGCTGCCGCCGGGCAGGATGCCCAGGGCGACCTCGGGCTGGCTGAACACGGCCGTGTCGGCCGCGATCCGCAGATCGCAGGACAGGGCCAGCTCGCTGCCGCCGCCGCCCACGCGACCCTCGATGACCGCGATCGTGATCGCCGGCATGGTGCGGAACAGCTCGACCAGCCCGTGGAAGCCGCGCACGATCTCGGCCGCCCGCCCCGCGTCGCGGGGGAACCCGAGCAGCGTCTCGAGGTCGGCGTGGGCGATGAAGAACTCGGCCAGCGCGCTCCGGAGCACGACGACGCGGACGTCGGGGTCGGCGCCGGCCGCGGTGGCCAGCCGGAACAGGTCGCCGATCAGGGCGTCGTCGAGCAGGTTGACGGGAGGATGGTCGATGACCGCGGTGACCACGCCGGCCTCGCGGTGCACCTGCAGCGCTTCGTACTCGTCGTGCTCCACGTGGCGCTCCTCGCCCGATCGGCGACGAACGCTACCTCCGCCCGGCCCACCTGGTCGGCACCGTGCCGCGGGCACTCGTTGGGCCGGTCAGGCCTGGGGCGGCGGCTCGGGCGAGGTCGGTCCGGCCGTCGTCGGCTCGGCGGGGGCGGCTGCTGCCGCCAGCGGAGCGGCCGGGGCGGCGGCGGGTCCCCCGGCGCGGACGCGCCAGATCGCCACGGCCGCCATGCCGAGCCCGTAGACGGCTGCGCCCGCTCCCACCAGGCCACCGAACAGGGGGAGCAGCTCCACCGCACGCAGGATGGCCCATCCGACGAGGAAGGCGAGGAACGGCGACGTGGCGGGCTTCAGGATGACCTGCCCGACGAAGTACGCGCCGATCACGTAGCCGAGGGCGTACACCAGGCCGAGGGCCAGCAGCACGCCGATGCCGAGGGGCAGCCCCACGACGGTGACGAGCAGCAGCACCCCGGCCACCGGCAGCCCCACGGCCACGGCCAGGCCCAGCCCGATGGAGGCGCCCACCGACGTGCGGCCGGCGTCGGCCAGCGCAGCGGCTCCGCGCCGGCTCAGCGCGACCAGCAGGAGCAGCCCGAGGAGCAACGTCGAGACCGTGACGGCGATCCAGAGCAGGATGAGGCTGATCCAGCCGAACGCGCTCGACCACTTCGTCACGTCGACGCGGTTGACCGACCCGCCCACGGTGGCGCCGTCGGCGATGACGGCCCGCCGCGACGAGGTGATGTCGCCGCCCACCGACGCGCCCTCCTCGAGCCGCACCCGGCCTCGCAGGCTGATCACGCTCTCCTCGACGGTGCCGCGGACGACCACGTCGCCGCGCACCACGAACACGCTGCCGCGCACCGTGCCCTCGACCGAGACGTCGCCCCTGATCACCACGATCGAGTCGACGTCGGCGTCGGCGCCCAGATCGACGTCGCCGCTGATGACCACGATCGAGTCGTCGTCCGAGGAGCTCGGGGCCCCGACCTGGGCCCAGGCCGGGCCGCCGACGGCCGTCACCGCCCCGACCACGACGAGGGCTGCCAGGGCTCGGGCGACGATCCTCATGCACCGATCATCCGCCAGTCGGGGGGCCCAGGCAACGCTCGCGGCGAGGGTTAACCTGACGTCCATCGCCCGAATCGCAGGGGGGACGGATGCGGCTCAGCATGCAGCTCAGCTACGCCGGCGGCTTCGGGGAGGCGGCCGACCAGGTCGCCGCCCTGGAGAAGGCCGGTCTCGACATGGTCTGGGTGGCCGAGGCCTACGGCTTCGACGCCCCCAGCCTGATGGGCTACCTGGCGGCCCGCACCGACACGGTCGAGATCGCGAGCGGCATCCTGCCGGTCTACACCCGCACGCCGACCCTGCTCGCCATGACGGCGGCCGGCATCGACGCGCTCTCCGGGGGGCGCTGCGTGCTGGGTCTGGGAGCATCGGGCCCACAGGTCATCGAGGGCTTCCACGGCGTGCCCTACGACGCCCCGATCGGGCGGACCAGGGAGATCATCGAGATCTGCCGGTCGGTCTGGCGCCGCGATCGGGTCACCTACGACGGTCGCTACTACACCCTGCCGCTCCCCGCCGACCGCGGGACCGGGTTGGGCAAGCCGCTGAAGATGATCACCCACCCCGTTCGCGACCGGATCCCCATCTACGTGGCCTCGCTGGGTCCGAAGAACGTGGAGGCCACGGCCGAGCTGGCCGACGGATGGCTGCCCCTGCTCTTCGAGCCGGAGCGGGCCGGGGACGTGTGGGGCGACGATCTGGCCGCCGGCCGGGCCAAGCGGCCCGCTGACCTGGGGCCGCTCGAGGTCGTGGCCGGTGGGATGGTGGCGGTGGTGGACGACCCCGACGAGGCCGGCCGGCTGCGCGACCTGGGCCGTCCCATGGCCGCGCTGTACGTGGGCGGCATGGGTGCCCGCGGCCGCAACTTCTACAACTCGCTGTTCCGGCGCTACGGCTACGAGGCCGAGGCCGAGCTCATCCAGGACCTGTACCTGTCGGGCAAGAAGGCCGAGGCGGCCGCGGCGGTGCCGGCCGGCTTCCTGGAGGCCTCCTCGCTGATCGGCCCGGAGGGCTTCGTGCGCGAGCGCATCGAGGCCTACCGGGAGGCCGGCGTGACGGTGCTCAACATCGCCCCCGTCGGCCCGGATCCGGTGAAGCTGGTCGAGCAGGTGAGGGCCTGGGCGGCGTGAGCCGCACGTGGAGGCGGCCGCTCAGGGGAGGGCCGCTGCCAGCCGCTCGCTGATCCGGCGGCACACCGGGTCGGCGGCGAAGGCCGGGCCCAGCGGGTCGGGGCCGTCGCCGCCCACCAAGGGGAGCGTCAGTTGGGCGCGCACGTCCGCGACCGTGCCCGGCACGGCGGCGCCGACGGCCGCCTCGACCTCGGTGGCGGCCGCCCGGAGCGACGCGGCGCGCTCGGTGAGCTGGTCCCGCACGCCGAGCACGGCGTCGCCGTCGGTGTCCGCCGGGACGCCGGCCCGGGCCAGGTCGTCGGCCAACCGTTCGGCGGACTCGGCCGACCGGCGCAGGGCCGTGGCCGTCGGCGCCGGCTCGGACCCGGCGCCGGGCGCCTCCCACGCCGCTGCCATGGCCGACCCGGCGGTGTCCCACGAGGTGCACACCCGTTCGGCGTACGCGGCCGGGTCGAGCGCCTTGGAGCTGTGGTCGTGGATGAACAGGTACCAGAGGGCGAACCCGATCGCCCCGGCGAGCACGGCCCACACCGCACGCAGGCCCCAGCTCCCGGCCGCGGTGCCGGACGGGGAGGCAGGGTCGGGTGCGCCGGCCGGCGTCGGCTGGGTCGCGGGCCCTTGCTCGGCCACGGCGGGGGCGCCCCCTACCGGGCCGAGCGCAGGGAGCCGATGCGGTCGATGACCGCGTCGGCCTCGGCGACGAAGCGCCGCACCAGCTCGCCGGCCGGGACCAGGGTCTCGATCGCACCGACCCCCTGACCGCACGGCATGAACTCGCGGCTCGGGTCGACGGCCTCGCGGTCGCCGGCGCCCAGATGGTTGACGCCGTCCTCGATCGACCTGCGGGCCTGCTGCGGGAAGGGCTGCAGCTGGTCGGGGTGGTCGTCGAAGTGCTGGGTGTAGCTGGTGCGCACGACCCGGCACGTCTTGCCGGTGTACGCCCGGCTCACGGTGGTGCCGTCCTCGGCCAGGGCGAGGAGGGTCTCCTTGTAGCCACGCACGGCCCGCGCCTCGGGGGTGGCGATGAAGCGGGTGCCGACCCAGACCCCGTCGGCGCCGAGGGCGAGGGCGGCCGCCAGGCCCCGCCCGTCGAACAGCCCGCCGGCGGCGACGACCGGGACCCGGTCGCCGACGGCGTCGACCACCTGGGGGACGAGCGCCATGGTCGCCACCTGGCCGGTGTGGCCGCCGGCCTCGGTTCCCTGGGCCACGACCAGGTCGCACCCGGCGGCAACGGCGTTGACGGCGTGGCGGACCTTGCCGCACATGCTCGCCACCAGCACGTTGTGGCCGTGGCACAGGTCGACGACGTCGCGCGGGACCCCGAGCCCGGCCACGAACACCCTGGCCCCGCCGTCGATGACCTTCTGCACCTGGGCCACCAGATCGCCGGGCATGGCCGTGAGCAGGTCGACCCCGAAGGGCTTGTCGGTGAGGCTGCGGACGGCAGCCATCTCCGTCACCATCAGGTCGCCGCCCATGGTGGAGGCGCCGAGGCAGCCGAAGCCGCCCGCCTCGGACACCGCGGCCACCAGCTGGTGGTAGCTCACGCCCCCCATCCCCGCCAGCATCACGGGATGCTCCACCTCGAGCACGTCGGTGAGCCGGGTGCGCATGGTCCCCCCACAGGTCGGTCGACGGGTGCGCGCGCATGCTAGCGAGGCGGCTGCGCACCCCCGCCCGGTTCCCGGGGGGAGAGGGACCGGGCGGGGGTGCGCCCCTGCCGGCGGCCGGACGTCCCACACGTCGAGCCGACCGACGGCTGCAGCGTACGGTCCGGACGTTTCGGGTCGATGTCGTCGGCGTGAACGTCGCAGAACCGGTGGGCAGCCGGTCAGCGCCGGTAGGCGCCGGGTCCTCGGAGAACGTGGCGGTGCCAGCGCGACGGGGTGACCGCGAGGGCGCGCGGCTCGTCTTCGAACAGCCAGCGAGCGAAGCGGCGTCGCGTCCACGGCGTGAGCGCGGCGAGCCGGATCGCGCCCTCGGCTCCGCGCCGATGGGCCAGCAGGCGCACCACCACGGTCGACAGGCGGTGGTCGGCGGCGAGCGCGCCCCGGACTCGCCCCTCGTAGGTGGCGGCCGCCCGCGCCGGGCGCAGGGCCCCGGCCTCCGCGATGGCCCGGGCGGCCAGCGCGCCGGTGAGGAGAGCCTGGCCGATGCCCTCGCCGGTGAGCGGGTCGGTGGCGGCGGCGGCGTCGCCGACGAACAGCGCCCTCCCCCCGGCGGCGGTGAGGGGGACGCCCTCGACGCGGGCCGGGATGGGCCACGCCTTGTGCGTGCCGTCGAGGACGGCGTCGGCTCCGAGCACCGCCCGCACGTGGGCGCGGCCCAACAGATCGGGCCAGAGGGCGGCCATGTCGCGGGTGCGCCAGCGCCCGCCCCGCTGGATGCCGAAGCCCACGTTGGCCCGCCCGTCGGGGAGCGGGAACGACCACGCGAAGCCGGGCAGGAGGTCGGGCTCGTACCAGACCCAGAGGCGGCGAGCCTCGGGGCCGGTGTTCGTGACGTACTGCCGGAAGGCGTGCCACTCGCCGCGGTAGCCCTCGACGCCGGCGCCGAGCGCACGCCGCAGCGGCGACCAGATGCCGTCGGCGCCGACTGCGTAGCGCGCCCCGACCGCACCGAGCCCCGCGACCTCGAGCACGATCCGGTCGGGCTCGACCCGGGCGGCAGTGAGGGCGTGGCCGTCGGCGACCTTGACGCCCTCGCCCCGGGCCAGGTCGAGCAGGGCCGCGTCCAGCTCGATCCGGGGGGCCACGGCCGCGAACAGGCCGAGGTCGCGGGGGAGCGGGAAGGCCGCGATCCGCCCGGACGGCGCCCGGATGCAGGCCTCGGCGATCGGCGTCCACGACGGGATCATCCCGGGGTCGAGCCCCAGCTGTTCGAGCAGGCGCAGGGCGGCCACCGTGAGGCCGTCGCCACAGCACTTGTCGCGGGGGAACCGGGCCCGGTCCACCAGCACGACGTGGCGCCCGGCGCGGGCGAGCGTGATGGCGGCGGCGGCCCCGGCGGGGCCACCGCCGACGACGGCCACGTCGGCGGTCAGCACGCCGTCGAGGCTAGGAGCGAGGGGAGGGGTCCTCCAAGGCGCGCCGGTCGCGCGCGCTGGGCCCGGACGCGGCCGGGGTCGGATCGTCGGAGCCCGGGAGGCGGAGCACCTCGGGGCGGTGCGCGCTGGGGTGGCGCCCGGCGCTGGGGTGGCGGCCGACGCTGGGCCCGGCCACGACCCCGCGCCGGACGAGCTCGGCTCCGAGCGTGCCCGGAGGAGGGGCGCGCCGCCCGGCCCACGGGTCGGCGGCGCGTGCCGCGGCCGCGGCCAGTGCGAACCAGTCGGCGCCGGGGACGACGCTGCACAGGGAGCTGGGCGCGAGCGCCGGGTGGGTCCGGCCGTCCTCGAGCCCGTCGACGAGCCCGACCCCGCAGCCGAGGAGGGCAGCCAGCCCGGCGCGATCCACCCGGAGCCGCCCCCTGCTCGCGACCAGGGTGGCGGCGAAGGCCGGCCAGTCGTGCCCGGAGGCGGACAGGCGTGCGGTGAGGACGCGCACCGCGGTGTCGCCCCCGCTCGCCGCCCGAGCCGCCTGGGCCGGCGCCACCGCCCTCAGGGCGCTCATGCCGCCCGCACCCCGGCGGCCGGGCCGAGCAGCGGGAGGTCGGCCAGATCGGCGAACCGGTGGTCGGAGCGGCTGAGCGCGACGAGGCGGGCCCGCACCCGGGACACCGCCTTGCGCACGGCCGGGGGCCGCATGCCGAGCTCGCGAGCCACGGTGTGCGAGGGCGACGGATCGCCCTGGCGCTCCTGCATGCGGTAGCGGAGCACCAGCTCGGCGTCGCGCCGGCTGGCCACCAGGCGCAGGGCCTCGGCGAGGAGCCCCACCGCCCGGCCACCGCCGGCGGCCAGGCGCTGGAGCTGCTCGAGGGCGTCGCCGTCGCGGTCGCGCCAGGCCGCGGGCTCGGCTGCGTCGGGGAGCCGATCGACGTCGAGCTCGACGCCGTAGGTGCCCACCTCGCGGGCGACGAGCGCCCCGACCAGCCGGCCGGCCCAGACCCAGGGGAGCGCACCGCCCGGATCCCACGACGGGGCCCGGGGGACCAGGTCGAGGCAGAGCTCGAGGGCCAGGGCGTCGACCTCGTCGGCGGCCAGGCGGGCCCCCTGGCGGGTGGCGGCCCGCCGCACCGCGGCCCGGATGGCGGTGCCGAACTGCTCGTGCAGGGCCACGGCCGCGGCCTGGTCGCCCGTCGCCATCCACGCCATGATGCCCGCCAGCGTGGTGCGGGTCTCGTCGTCCACGGGCCCCTCCTCTCTCACGGCCCGTCGGCATCCCCGGGGCCTGCCCGGGGTCTGCCGCCGACCTCCGACCGTCACTCTGACGAGGGGGTGTGTCACCTTCCCGGGCCGGGAGCGGGCGCCGGCCGGGGCCGCGGTCCGGTGCCATGATGAGCGGCGGTTCCGGCCCACGGGGGGCCGGCGGGGGGGAGCAGCCGATGAACGGCATCTGCGAGGGCCGGGTCGCGATCGTCACCGGGGCCGGTCGGGGGATCGGGCGGGAGCACGCCCTCTCCCTGGCCCGGCAGGGCGCCAAGGTCGTGGTGAACGACCTCGGCGGCGAGATGGACGGGTCCGGCCGGTCGAGCGGGCCCGCCCAGGACGTCGTCGACGAGATCGTCGCCATGGGCGGCGCGGCGGTGGTGAACGGCGACGACGTCTCCGACTGGGAGGGCGCCCAGCGGCTGATCAACCAGGCCGTCGAGACCTTCGGGGGCCTCGACGTGGTGGTGAACAACGCCGGCATCCTCCGCGACCGGATGCTGACCAACATGACCGAGGACGAGTGGGACGCGGTGATGAAGGTGCACCTCAAGGGCACCTTCGGCCCCTCGCGCTGGGCCGCCGCGTACTGGCGTGAGCGGGCCAAGGCCGGCGAGGCCAACGACGGCCGCATCATCAACACCACGTCGGTCTCGGGCATCTACGGCAACCCCGGCCAGACCAACTACGGGGCGGCCAAGGCCGGCATCGCGGCCTTCACGGTCATCGCCGCCCGCGAGCTGAAGCGCTACGGCGTCACGGTGAACGCGGTCGCCCCCGCCGCCCTCACCCGCATGACCGAGGGGCTCGGGATGGGCCAGGGCGGCGACGAACAGCGCGAGCAGATGTCGCCCCGTTGGATCGCCCCCATCGTGACCTGGCTGGCCAGCTCCGAGTCGGCCTCGGTCACCGGCCGGGTGTTCGAGGCGTCCGGCGTGGTGCTCGCGGTCGCCGAGGGCTGGCACCGCGGCCCCACCACCGAGCCCGTCGACGACCCCACCGTGCTTGGGCCCATCGTCGAGCGGCTGCTGGCGTCCGCCCGCAAGAACGCCGGCATGGACGGCAACGACCTCGACTGAAGGAGGAGCTCCCCTTGCCCATCAACCCTGAAGCGGTCGGCGCCCGGTCCGACCCCGTCGAGTACACCTGGACCTCGAAGGACGCCCTCCTCTACGCCGTCGGCGTCGGTGCCGGCACCGGGGAGCTGGCCTTCACCACCGAGAACACCACCGACACGCCGCAGCGGGTGCTGCCCACCATGGCCGTGGTGCTCGGCTTCGGCACCGGCGGCGTGTTCGCCAAGGTCGGCTCGTTCAACCCGGCCATGCTGGTCCACGGGCAGCAGGCCATCACCCTGCACCGGGAGATCCCGGTCGACGGCACGGTGCGCAACGTGGCCGAGATCGTCGGGGTCCACGACAAGGGCAAGGGGGCCCTCGTCGTGTCGGAGACGACGTCGACGCTCGTGTCCACCGGCGAGCCGCTGTTCACCAGCCGGTCGTCGGCCTTCATCCGCGGCGAGGGCGGCTGGGGCGGCGACCGTGGCCCGTCCGGCCCGGTCAACGAGCCCCCCGACCGGGAGCCCGACGACGTCGTCGGCTACCAGACCAGCCCCGATCAGGCCCTCATCTACCGGCTGTCCGGCGATCGCAACCCGCTGCACTCCGACCCGGCCTTCTCCGCCCTGGGCGGCTTCGACCGCCCGATCCTCCACGGGCTGTGCTCGTACGGGTTCACGGGCCGGGCGCTGCTGCACACGCTGTGTGACAGCGACCCGGCGCGGTTCCGCAGCATGGAGGGGCGCTTCTCGTCGCCGGTGTTCCCCGGCGACAGCCTCACCGTCCGCATCTGGCGCACCGGCGACGGCGAGGCCGTGTTCACCACGTCGCGCACCGGGCACCTGGGTGCCGTCGACCTCACGGTGATCGACCAGGGCCGCTGCACCTTCGCCTGATCCGGCCGGGCCGGGCCGGGGCGGCCGGTGCCGCTAGAAGAGGCGCAGGTCGCCCCGGTCGACCCCCCGCAGCTCGTCGTAGTCGACCTGCACGCAGCGGAGGCCCCGCTCGCCGGCCAGCACCCGCGCCTGGGGCGTGATGACCTGGGCCACGAACACACCCCGCACCGGTTCCAGGCGGGGATCGAGGCGGAGCCGCTCCACGTAGCGGGTGAGCTGCTCGACGCCGTCGATCTCCCCCCGCCGCTTCACCTCGACGGCGACGGTCGTGCCGTCGGCGTCGACGCACAGCAGGTCGACCGGGCCGATGTCGGTGGGGTACTCGCGGCGCACCAGGGTGACGCCCGGACCCATCACCTCGGGCCGCTCGGCGAGCAGCTCCTGCAGGTGCGCCTCAACGCCGTCCTTGCGGAGGCCGGGGTCGGCGCCCAGGTGGTGGCTCGAGTCGGTCAGGACCTCGTGGAGGGTGATGACGAGGCGCTCGCCCCTCGGGTTGGTGACGGTCCACCGCCCGTCGTCCTGCTCGAGGTGGTTGGGTGCGTTCATCCAGTTCAGCGGCTTGTAGGCGCCGCCGTCGGCGTGCACGGCGACGCATCCGTCGGCCTTCACCATGATGAGCCGGACGGCCCGCGGCAGGTGGGCGGTGAGGCGACCCTCGTAGTCGACCGAGCAGTCGGCGATCAGCAGGCGCACCCGGGCCCTCAGGTCCTGAGGGTGCGGCCGTGCTCGCGCAGGCGCCTGTTGATGAGGTCCCGGCGAGCCTGCAGCTCCCGGTACGTGAGCCGCTCGGTCGACGGGTCGACGCCGAAGCTGGCCTTCATGCCCGACAGGTCGATGGCGGTGGCGTCGACCTCCACCCCGATGTCGCGCGCCAGCCGGTCGGCGTGGGTCGTGGCGAAGTGCGTCGAGATCTCGGCGATCTCGGCGAACAGGTCGATCTCGGGGGCGAGGGTGGCGATGGCACCGTCGAGGAAGACCATGTTCTTGACGAAGAGCATGAGCTCCTTGGGCATCCGGGCGCCGTAGCCGAGCAGGGCCTTCACGGTGCGCTGGATCTCGGAGACCAGCTCCTCGGGGGTGAGGGTGGTGGGGTCGACCGAGGCCTGGTCGAGGCGCAGGTCGCGGATGACCGCGTCGAGGTCGGTGTCGGCCGGCAGCGCCCCCAGGTCGCGGAGCGCCGCGAGCTGGCCCGAGACGTCGTTCACCGTGCCGCCCACCAGCAGGCGCAGGAAGGCGAGCCGGCGGGGCTCGTCCAGCCGACCGGTGATCCCGAAGTCGAGCAGCGCGGTGCGTCCGTCCGGCCGCACGAACAGGTTCCCGCCGTGGAGGTCACCGTGGAAGACCCCGTAGAGCAGGGCGCCCTCCAGGAAGGCGACCATCCCGGTGCGGACCACGGCAGCGGTGTCGACGCCGGCCTCTCGCATGCCGGCCACGTCGTCGAAGGCGAAGCCGTCGAGGCGCTCCATCACCAGCACCCGCCGCGTGACCAGCTGCGGGTGGGGCCGGGGGATCACGTACCCCCGCTGGCCCAGCTCGGCGAGCACCGCGGCCAGGTCGAGCATGTTCTCGGCCTCGAGTCGGAAGTCGAGCTCCTCGACGATGGTCTCCGCGAACACCTCGACCAGCGCCGGCGGGTTCGCCAGGGCGGCGATCGGGATGCGGCCGACGAGGAACGGGGCCACCCACGACATGGCCCGCAGGTCGGCGCGCACGGTGCGGCCGATGTCGGGGCGCTGCACCTTCACGACCACGTCGCGGCCGGCGCCGTCGGCGATGTCGGTGCGGAGGACGGCCTCGTGCACCTGGGCGATCGAGGCCGCGGCCAGCGGGGTGGGGTTGAAGCTCGAGAACACCGCCTCGAGCGGCCGGGCCAGGTCGGCCTCGACCAGCGACCGGACGACGGAGAAGGGCTCGGCCGGAACCTGGTCGCGGCACAGCCGGAACTCGGCGACCAGCTCCTCCGGGAAGAGCCCCTCGCCGGACGAGATGATCTGCCCCAGCTTGATGTAGGTGGGGCCGAGGCGCTCGGCCGCCCGGCGGAGGCGCCGCGACACCCCGGCTCGCGAGGCGTCGCGCCCGTGGCGGCGGTCGATGGCCCACCATGCCGCGACGGCACCGCCCAGGTCGGCGGCAACCCGCACGACCCGCAGGCCCGGTGGCAGGCGGCGGGGTCGCGTCAGCTCGGGGACCTCGCCCCGGGTGGCGGCGCGCACCTGATCGAGACCGCGCCGCCAGGTGAGGCCGTCGCGGTCGAGGACCCAGGGCGGCTCGTCGGAGAAGGCTCCCCAGGTGACGTCGGTCGGGGCGGTCACGGCCGCGGCGCTACCGGGGCCGGGGCCGGGGCCGGAACCAGGCGGCGCATCGGGCGATTGTCGCACCGGCTGGACGGTACCGGGAACCGGGCGGGACCCCACCGCGGCCGGGCGGCACCGGGGCATCTCCCCCGCTACTGTGCCCGCGGCCCCGGCTGCGGGGGTGCCGGACGGTGGGCGCAGGGGAGGTGACCATGCCCCAGGGGTGGATCTGCGACAACCCACCGAGCGAGCGGTACCCGATCTCCACGCGGGGGGACATCGGCGGGTTCGACCCGGAGCCGGTCACCGCGAGATCGGTCACCGCGAGCTCGGTCACCGCGAGCGCCGTGATCGTGAGCCGCGCGCTCGGCATCCCGTGCGTCGTCTCCGTCACCGACGCCACCCGCCGCATCGCCGACGGGGCCACCGTCACCGTCGACGGGACCAACGGCACCGTGACCATCGCCTGACCTGGAGGATCCCGTGACCCTGCCCGACCGTTGGATCACCGATTGGGAGCCCAGCCCGCGGTTCCCCGTCTACACCCGGGCCAACGCCGGCGAGGTGCTCCCCGAGCCGGCGAGCCCGCTCGGCTGGACGTTGGTGTGGGAGCCCGGTGTGCTGCTGGGCTGGCGCGACGCCAACATCTCCTTCGGGACCTTCGACCCCGACGAGCTCGACGAGGTCCACCCGGAGGTGGTCGGCTCGTTCGGCGGCTACCTGTACATCGACGCGTCGACGGCCAGGGTGTTCGGCGTGCGGGCCCCGGGCATGAGCCCCGAGCTCATCGACGCCACGTACTTCGGCGACCACCCCGACGTGCCGCCCTACGTGCCCCGTCCGGACGACGAGAAGCCCGAGGCGACGGCCCGCGTGGCCGAGACCCTGGCGTGGGTCCTGACCGCCGACGACCTGCCGGAGCTGCGCGACGACCGCAGCCAGGGCGATCGGGCGCGGATCGAGCGCCCCGACCTGGCCCGCCTCACCGACGTCGAGCTGGTGCAGCGGGCCCGTGGGTTCGTGCCGTTGGTGCGGCGCCTCTTCGAGCGGCACCTCAGGGTGACGGCGGCGGCCTCGATCGGTCCGGGGGCGCTGGCCGCGGTCGCCGCCGCCGTCGGCGATCCCACCCTGCCGGTGCGCCTGGTGGCCGGGATCGGCGATGTCGACTCGGCCGCTCCCTCGTGGACGATGTGGGACCTCGGGCGCAAGGTGGCGTCGTCCCCGGAGCTGGGAGCCACCTTCGACGAGGGGATCGACGCCCTGCCCGCCCGCATCGCGGCCCTCGGCACCGCGGAGGCCGGCGCCTTCCTCTCCTCGTTCGACTCCTTCCTGGAGCGGTTCGGGTCGCGCGGCCCGAACGAATGGGACATCCGCTCGCACACCTGGGAGACCAGGCCGGAGCTGGCCCTCGCGGCCATCGACCGCATGCGCCTGGCCCCCGACGTCGAGTCGCCCCAGGCCCGCCACGACCGGCTGGTGATCGATCGAGAGCAGGCCACCGAGGGCGTGCGCGCCGCCCTGGCCGGTGTGCCCGAGGCGGCGGCCCAGTTCGAGGCCGCACTCCGCTCCTCCCACCTGTTCCTGGCCGGGCGCGAGCGGGCCAAGACCACGATCATCAAGGTCATCCACGAGGTGCGGATGGCGGTGTGGGAGCTCGGCCGGCGGGCCCATCAGGCCGGCTACCTGGCGAGCCCGCAGCAGATCTGCATGCTGCTCGACGCCGAGGTCGACGAGTTCGTGGCCGGCGCAGGGGCGCTCACGGCCACGGTGGCCGACCGCGAGCGGCAGTACCTCGAGCTGTTCGACCTCGAGCCGCCCTTCATCGTCAACGGCGTGGTGCCCCCCCTGACGCGGTGGCAGCGGCGCTCGGCGTCGGTGCTCCCCCCGCTGGCCGCCGGGGGCACGATCCAGGGCATGGCCGGCTGCCCGGGCGTGGCCGAGGGCCGGGCCCGGGTGGTGCTGGATCCGGCCGACCCGTCGGCGCTCGAGCCCGGCGACGTGTTGGTGGCGCCCCTCACCGATCCGGCGTGGACGCCGCTGTTCGTGCCGGCCGCGGCCGTGGTGGTCGACGTCGGCGCGCTGGTGAGCCATGCGGTGATCGTGAGCCGCGAGCTGGGCATCCCCTGCGTCGTGTCGGCCACAGCGGCCACCCGCACCATCCCGGACGGGGCGTGGGTGCGGGTCGACGGCACCAACGGCACGGTCACGGTGCTCTAGGCGACCGGTCTCGTGCTGCAGGGGATCAGCGTCGTCGAGCTGGCCGTGTGGGTGGCCGGCCCGTCGGCCGGCGGGGTCCTGGCCGACTGGGGTGCCGACGTGGTGAAGGTCGAGCCCCCGGCCGGCGACCCCATGCGGGAGCTGTTCGGGGCGCTCGGTGGGGGCAGCCTGGCTGGGTCCCCGCCCTTCGATCTCGACAACCGGGGCAAGCGGTCGGTGGTCCTCGACCTCGCCGTGCCCGAGGCGCGCCAGGCGCTCGACCGGCTCCTCGGTGGCGCCGACGTGTTCCTCACCAACCTCCGCCCGGCGGCGCTGGAGCGGCTCGGGCTCGGCCCGGAGGCGGTCGGGTCCCGTCACCCCCGGCTGGTCTACGCCGCGGTGAGCGGCTACGGCCCGGCCGGCCCCGACCGGGATCGGGCCGGCTACGACGTGGGGGCGTTCTGGGCGCGCACCGGCATCGCCCGCACCCTCGTCCCCGAGGGCGAGGATCCCCCGGGGATCCGGAGCGGGTTCGGCGACCACGTCACCGGGATCACCACGGTGGCCGGCATCCTCGCCGCGCTGCTCGACCGGACCCGCACCGGCACCGGGCGGGTGGTGGAGACGTCGCTGCTCCGCACCGGGATCTGGTGCCTGGGTTGGGACCTCGGCATCCAGCTCCGCTACGGCAAGCTCGCGCCCACCCTGCCCCGCACCGAGGCCGCGGCGCCGCTGGTCAACTCCTACCGGGCCGGCGACGGCCGGTGGTTCTGGCTGCTGGGCCTGGAGGCCGATCGCCACTGGCCGGGCGTGGTCGCGGCCGTCGACCGGCCCGACCTGGCCGCGGACCCGCGCTTCGCCGACGCCCGGGCCCGCCGCAAGAACGCCCCGGCCCTGATCGCCGAGCTCGACCGCGCCTTCGCCGGGCGGACCAGGGGCGAGTGGGTCGAGCGCTTCGACGCCAACGACGTGTGGTGGGCGCCCGTGCAGACGGCCGAGGAGGTGGTGCGCGACCCCCAGGCGCTGGCCGCCGGTGCGTTCGTCGAGATCCCTCCGGCCGACAGGGACGGGCGAGCGGTGTCGGCGGTGGCCTCGCCGGTCTCGTTCCGGGGCGTCGACACGGGCCCCAGCGGCCCGGTGCCGGCCCTCGGCGCAGCGACCGAGGAGGTGCTGCGGCAGGTCGGGTACGACGACGCGGGCCTGGACGCGCTGCGGCGGTCCGGCGCGCTGGGCTGATCCCGCCGGGCTCAGTCGGGTGGCCAGGGCGGGCGGGGCCCGGCCGGTCCGAACCTCGGGGGGCGCCGCTGGAGCAGGGCGGCCACGCCCTCCCGGTAGTCGGGCTCGGTGACCATGGCGTCGAGCAGCCGCTTCGAGCGCTCGACGGCGGCGCCCACGTCGCCGTGCAGGTCGACGTAGAGCTGGCGCTTGGCCTCGGCCAGCGAGGCCGGCGCCACCTCGGCGGCCATCCGGCGGGCGTACGCCAGGGCGGCGGGCAGCAGCTCGGCCGGCGGCACCACCCGGTTCACCAGGCCCATCGCGGCGGCCTCCTCGGCGAGGACCACCCGGCTCGAGAGCAGCAGGTCGGCGGCGTGCCCGATCCCGACGAGGCGGGGCAGGACCCACGACAGCCCGTACTCGGCGGGGAGGTTCAACCGGCCGGCCGAGGTCGTGAGCTTGGCTCCGGCCGCCGCGAACCGCAGGTCGCAGAAGCAGGCGAGCACGAAGCCCACACCGGCGGCGGGGCCGTTGACCGCCGCGATGACGGGCACCGACAGACCGAAGTGCCAGGCGAAGTCGTGGTCGAACTCGGGGCGGACGCCGTAGCCGGGCCGGGCGGCGTCGTCACCCATGCCCGGGTCGTAGCGGCCGGCCTCGGCGTGCTTCTCGAGCGCGGCCGAGTCGGCCCCGGCGCAGAACCCCCGGCCGGCGCCGGTGACCACCACCACGCGCACGTCGGCGTCGCGGTCGGCCTGGGCCAGGCACCACCGGTACTCGGCGTGCATCCGCCCGGTCCAGGCGTTCAGCCGCTCCGGTCGGTCGAGGGTGACGAGGGCGACGCCCTCGGTGACCTCGTAGCGGACGACCTTGCGCTCCACGGCCCCTCGCGGCTCAGCGGCCGGCCGCGGCCAGGGCGGCCGCCGCCAGCTCGGGACGGCAGATGAGCAGGTCGGGCAGCCACGGGTCGGCCCGGTTGTAGCGCAGCGACGAGCCGTCGAGGCGGCTCACGTGGAGCCCGGCGGCGCGCGCCACCGCGGTCGGGGCGGCCGAGTCCCACTCGTACTGCCCCCCGGCGTGGGCGTACACGTCGACGTCGCCGGTCACGACAGCCATCGCCTTGGCGCCCGCCGAGCCCAGCCGCACCAGGTCGGCACCGAGGGCCTCGGCGATGGCCAGGGCCGCGTACGGCGCCCGGCTGCGGCTCACCACCACCCGGGGGCGCCGGCCGTCGAGGGGCGGGGGAGGTGGCGGCGCGGGTTCGGTGGCGTGGGTGAGGCCCACCGCCGGCAGGGCCACCGCGGCGGCCACGGGCGCGTCGCCCACCACCAGGGCGACGTGCACCGCCCAGTCGATCCGGCCGGGCTCGCCGTACTCGTTGGTGCCATCGAGGGGGTCGATGATCCAGACCCGCTCGTCGGGCGCGCCGCTGCGGTGGCGGTGGGGCGCGCCCTCCTCGGACAGGATCCGGTCCGCCGGCCGGGCGGCCGCCAGCCCGCTGATCAGCAGCTCGTTCGCCCGCCAGTCGCCCTCGTCGCGGACCGCCCAGGGGTGGGCGCCGGCGCCGAGCAGGTCGGCCCGCAGATCCACCAGCAGCCGCCCGGCCTCGTCGGCCAGACGGGCCGCGAGCCGGTGGTCGTCCTCGACCTCGGCAGGCGTCATCCCCCCAGGGTGGCACGGAGACCGCCCCACCCTCGACCGGGCCCCCGCGACGCGGGACCTCGGGCCCTTCCCCGAGGGGCTTGATCGCCGTACGGTCGAGGTGGGCGTCGTGGGACGCCGCCGAGGAGGTGCCTGGCGTGCCTGCCCGTGGCGAGGGTTGGGGGAGGTGGCGCTCGGTCACGCCGCACCGCTTCCGCGATCGGCGGGAGGCGGGCCGGTTCCTGGCCGTCGAGCTGGCCGAGCGGGGCTTCCGCGACCCCGTCGTGCTCGGTCTGCCCCGGGGCGGCGTGGTGGTGGCCGCCGAGGTGGCCGCCGCCCTCCACGCGCCCCTCGACGTGGTGGTGGTGCGGAAGGTGGGCGCCCCGTCGCAGCCCGAGCTGGCGATCGGCGCGGTGGGCGAGGGTGGTGTGGCGGTCTGGAACGACGACCTGGTGCGGGCCCTCCGGCTCGACCCCTCGTCGCTGGATCGGCTCGCCGCCCGCGAGGCGCAGCGCGTGGACGAGCGGGTGCGCCGCTACCGCCCGGCCCGCCCCGGGGTCGAGGTCGCCGGGCACGACGTGGTCGTGGTCGACGACGGCCTGGCCACCGGGGCCACCGCCCGGGCCGCCTGCCAGGTGGTGCGGGCGCGGCACCCGCGTCGGCTGGTGCTGGCCGTGCCGGTCGCGCCGCCCGACACGGCTGCGGCGTTGGCGGCCGACGTCGACCAGCTCGTCTGCCCCGTCCGGCCGGAGGCCTTCAGCGCCGTGGGGCAGTGGTACGACCACTTCGGCCAGACGTCGGACGACGAGGTCGTGTCGCTCCTCGAGGCCGCGCCGGTGCACCTCGTCGCGGTGCAGGGGGCGACGCTCACCGCCGAGCTCGTCGTCCCGGCGGGCGCCGCCGGGCTGGTGGTGTTCGTGCACGGCAGCGGGAGCAGCCGGCGCAGCCCCCGCAACCAGGCGGTGGCGGCCGCGCTGCGCGAGCGGGGGCTCGGGACGCTGCTGTTCGACCTGCTCACGCCGGCCGAAGCCGTCGACCGGGCCAACGTCTTCGACGTCTCGCTCCTGGCCCGGCGGCTCGTCGACGTCGTCAGGTGGGCGGGCACGCGCCACGACGCCGCGGGGCTGCCCGTCGGGCTGTTCGGCGCGAGCACGGGTGCAGCCGCCGCCCTGGTGGCGGCACCGCTCCTGGCGGGGGTGGCCGCGGTGGTCTCGCGCGGAGGCCGTCCCGACCTGGCGGGCGAGGCGCTGGCGGCCGTGCGGCAACCGGTCCTGCTGGTGGTGGGTGGCGCCGACCGTGTGGTGCTCGACCTCAACCGGGCTGCGGCCGAGCGCCTGGGCGGGCCGGTGGAGGTGGCCGTGGTGCCCGGTGCCGGGCACCTCTTCGAGGAGCCCGGGGCGCTCGAGGAGGTGGCCCGCCTCGCGGGCGACTTCCTGGTCGAGCACCTCCGGCCGAGATGACAAGGAGCACGCATGCGAGAGCCCAAGACCTGGACCGTGACGATCACGCTGGTGGAGGACGAGGAGAGCACCGACGCCACCGCGCACCTGCTGGTGGGCGAGACGACCTACGGCGGCTGGGGCCGCGCCCGCCGGAACCCCATCGACCCGGACATGCCGCGGGTCGGTGACGAGCTCGCCGTGGCCCGCTCGCTGAGCGACATGGCCCACAAGCTCCTCGACGACGCCGCCCGCCGGATCGAAGAGGTCGAGGGTCGCCCCGTCCGGCTGCACGAGTAGGGGCCATGCGCGAGAGCGTCCGCCTGGGCCGGGTGTTCGGCATCCCCGTCGGGGTGCACTGGAGCCTCCTCGTGGTCTTCGGCCTGCTCTGGCTGGGCCTGGCGGCGGGCGAGCTCCCGGCCGCGCACCCGGGGGAGCCGGCGGCGCTCTACTGGCTCGCCGGCCTGGTGGCGGTGGTCGCCTTCTTCGCCGGCCTGCTGGCACACGAGCTCGCCCATGCGGTCGTGGCCCGTCGCGAGGGGCTCCCCGTCGAGGGGATCACCCTCTGGCTCCTCGGCGGGGTGTCCCGCTTGGGCGGTGAGCCCGCCACGCCCGCCATCGAGCTGCGCGTGGCGGTCGTGGGCCCGGCCACGAGCATCGGGCTGGCCGCGGCCGGGGGCGTCCTGTGGCTGCTGCTCAGCGCGGTGGAGGCGCCCGGGCTGGTCACCGTCCTGGTCGCGTGGCTCGCCACGATCAACCTGGTGCTGGGCCTGTTCAACCTGCTGCCGGCCCTGCCGCTCGACGGCGGGCGGGTGCTCCGGGCGATCCTCTGGCGGCGGTGGGGCGACCAGCGCCGGGCCACGGCCGCGTCGGCCGGCGCAGGCATCGCGACCGGCGCCGTGCTCATCGGGCTCGGGCTGCTCGGGGTGGCGGCCGGCGTTCTGGTGGGTGGTGTGTGGTTCGTGCTGCTCGGGTGGTTCCTCCTCGACGCGGCCAGGGCCGAGGTGTCGGGCGTGGACGTGCGCCGGCGGTTGGCGGGCGTGCGGGTCGGCGACGTCATGAGCCCCCACCCGGTGGCGGTCCCGGCCTGGGTCACGGTCGACGAGCTGGTCCGCCACCACGTGGCGGAGCATCCCTGGTCGACGTACCCGGTGCGTGACGCCGACGGCTCGGTCGTCGGTCTCGTCACCCGGTCGCAGCTCCAGCAGGTGCCGGGCGACGCCTGGCCGTGCACGCTGGTTCGCAGCGTGGCCCGACCCCTCGGGCAGGTGGCCACGGCCGCGCCGGGCGACGCCCTGCTGGCGGTGCTCCCCGCCCTGGCGACCAGCCCCGATCGGCGTCTGCTCGTGCTCGACCACGGTCACCTGGTCGGGATCGTGACCCCCACCGACGTCAGCCGAGCCCTGGAGCTGGGTGCCCTGACGGGGCCGGGCGGGCGCGCGGACACGGCCGCGTGACCGCCTCGAACCGACGGTTGCCGCGTCAGGCCGCGGCCGTGCCGTACGGCTGGCCGGCCGTCCGGTAGCACTCCGCGTGGTAGTGCTCGACGCGGTCCCACTTCCCGTCGATGTACACGTTGCAGATCACTTGGCGGCGCTTGTCGCGCGCCGAGAACTTCACGGGATCGCCGCACGCGGCGCAGGTCGCCGACGTGCCCGCTTCGACGATGCGTTCGACGGCGCGCGAGCCGAAGGTGGGCTTGCGGACCTTGCGTGTTGCCACGGGTCCAGTATCGGGGCTCGAACGTCGGTTTGTAAGGCAACCCGGCCCGTTTGTGACGGACGACCGAACCGAAAGGGCCGAACGGCACCGGCGCGCGATGGTGCAGGCGCGCGGGGTCAGCGCCGGGTCCGACCCAGCCGCACGGCGTCGCCGACCAGCTCGCGCACGGCCCGCTCGTCGGCCCCCGCGGCCACGAGGGCCTGGATCCGGTCCTCGACCCTCGCCGCGACGAGCTCGCCGTCGTCCTCGGCGTGAGCGGCTCGATCCGCCGGCGGGCGCTCGAAGGCGGCCGGACCGGCCACCGCGGTGACGACCATCAGGCTGATGACCGCGGCCGCGGTGACGAGGCCGAAGGTGGCCACCGCCCCGGTGACGTCGGCGATCGAGGCCACGATCATGCCGACGACGCCCACCGCGCAGACGGTGACCACCACCCACCGGACGACCCGGGCCGTCATGGTCGTGGCCGCCGTCAGCCCCGGGCCAGGGGCTTGTAGCGGATCCGGTGGGGCTGGTCGGCCTCGGCCCCCAGCTCCTTGTGGCGCAGGGCCTCGTACTCGGTGAAGTTGCCCTCGAACCAGCGCACCTGCGAGTCGCCCTCGAACGCCATCACGTGGGTGGCCACGCGGTCGAGGAACCAGCGGTCGTGGCTGATCACGACCGCGCAGCCGGCGAAGGCCTCCAGCGCGTCCTCGAGGGCGCGCAGGGTGTCGACGTCGAGGTCGTTGGTCGGCTCGTCGAGCAGCAGGACGTTGCCGCCGGTGCGCAGCACCTTGGCCAGGTGGACGCGGTTGCGCTCGCCGCCCGACAGCTCCCCGACCTTCTTCTGCTGGTCGGCGCCCTTGAAGTTGAACGAGGCGACGTAGGCCCGGCCGTTGACCACGCGGTTGCCCACCTTGATCTCGTCGGTGCCGCCCGTGATCTCCTCGTAGACGGTCGCCGAGGCGTCGAGGGTGTCGCGGCTCTGGTCGACGCAGGCCAGCTCGACGGTGGGACCGACCCGCAGCTCGCCACCGTCGGGCGGCTCCTGCCCGGTGAGCATCCGGAACAGCGTGGTCTTGCCGGCCCCGTTCGGGCCGATCACCCCCACGATCCCTGCGGGCGGGAGGGAGAACGACAGATCCTCGATCAGCAGCCGGTCGCCGAAGCCCTTCCGGAGGTGCTCGGCCTCGATCACCAGGTCCCCGAGGCGCGGCCCGGCGGCGATCGAGATCTCCAGCCGGTCACCGGGGCCGCGGTCGGCCTGGGCCTCGGCCAGGAGCTTCTCGTACGCGCTCAGCCGGGCCCTGCCCTTGGCCTGGCGGGCCTTGGGCGCCATGCGCACCCACTCGAGCTCGCGCTGGAGGGTGCGCTGCCTCGCCGACGACTGCTTCTCCTCGCGGGCCAGGCGCGCCTGCTTCTGCTCCAGCCACGAGGAGTAGTTGCCCTCGAAGGGGATGCCCCGTCCCCGGTCGAGCTCCAGGATCCAGCCGGCCACGTTGTCGAGGAAGTAGCGGTCGTGGGTGACGGCCACCACGGTCCCGGCGTACTCCTGCAGGAAGCGCTCCAGCCAGGCGACCGACTCGGCATCCAGGTGGTTGGTGGGCTCGTCGAGCAGGAGCAGATCGGGCCGGGCCAGCAGCAGCCGGCACAGGGCCACGCGTCGCCGCTCGCCACCGGACAGCGTCGACACGTCGGCGTCGCCCGGGGGGAGCCGCAGCGCATCCATGGCGATCTCGACGTTGCGCTCGAGGTTCCACGCGTCGGCCGCGTCGATGCGGTCCTCGAGCTCGGCCTGCTCCGCGCCGACCTTCTCGTAGTCGGCGTCGGGCTCGCCCCACGCGGCCAGGACCTGCTGGTAGCGGTCGAGCAGCTGCTGGACGGGGGCGACGCCGTCCATCACGTTGCCGAGCACGTCCTTGGCCGGGTCGAGACGGGGCTCCTGGGGAAGGAAGCCCCGGGTGGACCCGGGTGTGAGCCGCGCCTCGCCCGAGTAGCCGTCGTCCTCGCCGGCCATGATCCGCAGGAGCGACGACTTGCCGGCACCGTTCGCCCCGAGCACCCCGATCTTGGCGCCGGGGAAGAACGACAGGCTGATGTCGGCGAGCACCTGGCGGTCGGGCGGGTGCACCCGGCCGAGCTTGCGCGTGGTGAAGATGAACTGGGGTGCCACGCCCGGGGAGGCTAGGGGCCCGCCATCGCGGCCGCACCCCGGGGTCCGACCCTGCTCGTCGGCGCGGGCTCCCTCCCGACGAGGCATCCGGGTGCGCGCCCGGCATGCTGTGGTCCCGGCGAGACGGGCTCGACGGCGCGGGAGGGACGATGACGGGCGAGGGTGGCGGCAGGTCGAGGCGGGTGCTGGTGTGGGTGCTGGCCGCGGTCGTCGGGGTCGTGGTGCTCGTCGCCGGCGGCACCTGGGTCTACATCAACGTGATCCGCGACGACCCACCGCCGCCGCTGTCGCTCGACGCCGCCACGACCACCAGCACCGCACCGGCGGGGGCGTCGACCACCACCCCGGCCGGCGGGCCCGACGAGGGGGCCGGCCTGGACGGGGTCTGGGACGCCTCCGGCGACTCCGTCGTGGGCTACCGCGTCGACGAGATCCTCTTCGGCCAGAACGCCACGGCCGTCGGGCGCACCAACGCGGTGACGGGGTCGCTCACCCTGGAGGGCGGCCGGGTGACCGAGGCCTCGTTCGAGGTCGACATGGCCACCGTGACCTCCGACGAGAGCCGGCGCGACGACCAGTTCAGGGGGCGGATCATGGACGTCGCCACCCACCCCACGTCGGCCTTCGTGCTCACCGCCCCCATCGACCTGGGCTCGGTCCCCGCCGAGGGCGAGACGGTCTCGGCCGAGGCCACCGGTGACCTCACCCTGCGGGGCACGACCGCCTCGGTGACCTTCCCCGTGGAGGCCCGCCTGCAGGACGGGACGATCCAGGTGAGCGGGACCATCCCCATCGTCTTCGCCGACTGGGGGATCCCCAACCCCAGCGGTGGCCCCGTCACCACCGAGGACAACGGCCAGCTGGAGCTCCTCCTGGTGTTCGTCCAGGGGTGATCGTCTCCCGGGGCCCGCGAGGGGGCCGGCGGTAGGCTTCGACCTCGTGGCCGGCGAGCGGGGCAGCGAGCGAGAGCAGGGGGCCGTCGGGCGGTTCGGGCCGAACGCCTGGCTGGTCGACGAGATGTACGAGCGCTTCCGGGCCGACCCGGGGTCGGTGAGCCAGAGCTGGCGGGACTTCTTCGCCGACTACCGGCCCGACGGCCCGAGGGTGGCGCCGGCGTCCGCCGTGGCCACCCCGCCGGTCGTGGCGGCCACCCCCGAGCCGGCCGCCGTCCCCACCGAGCCGGCCGCCGCCCCCGCCGAGCCGGCGGGGGCGCCGATCCGCGGTGCCGGCGCCCTGATCGTGGCCAACATGGAGGCCAGCCTCGAGGTGCCAACGGCCACCTCGTTCCGGGTCGTGCCGGCCAAGTTGCTCGAGGTCAACCGGGGCGTCATCAACGGCTACCTCGAACGGGTCGGCGGCGGCAAGGTGTCGTTCACGCACCTCATCGGCTACGCCGTCGTGCGCGCGGTCGCCGACGCCGTGCCGGTCATGAGCTCCACCTTCGTGCGCGGCCCGGACGGCGCGCCCCGGGTCGTGCGCCACGAGCACGTGAACCTGGGCCTCGCCGTCGACGTGGAGAAGGCCGACGGCTCCCGCACCCTGCTGGTGCCCGTGATCCGGGCGGCCGACACGCTCGACTTCCGTGGCTTCTACGCCGCCTACGAGGACGTGATCCGCAAGGTGCGGGCCAACCGGCTCAGCGCCGACGACTTCGCGGGCGCCACGATCACGCTCACCAACCCGGGCACCATCGGCACCGTGCAGTCGGTGCCTCGGCTGATGCCGGGCCAGGGCGTGATCGTGGGCGTGGGCGCGATCGACCACCCGGCCGAGTTCCAGGCCGCCGATCCCCACCTCCTGGCCGACCTCGGCGTGTCGAAGGTCGTCACGATCACGTCGACGTACGACCACCGCGTGATCCAGGGCGCCGAATCGGGCCTCTTCCTGAAGCGGGTGCACGAGCTGCTCACCGGAGCCGAGGCCTTCTACGAGGGGGTGTTCCGCTCGGTCGGCGTGCCGTACGAGGCCGTCGAGTGGCGGCGCGACGTCAACCCGGTCGATCACGAGCAGTCGATGCTGGAGAAGCAGATCCGGGTGGGTCAGCTCGTGAACGCTCACCGGGTCCGCGGTCACCTCATCGCCGACCTCGACCCGCTCTCGGGCGGCGAGCCCCACGTGCACCCGGAGCTCGATCCGTCCACCTACGGCCTCACGATCTGGGACCTCGACCGCGAGTTCCTCACCGGTGGTCTCGCCGGGCGGGAGCGGATGAAGCTCGGCGACATGCTGCGCGTGCTGCGCGACGCGTACTGCCGCACGGTGGGCATCGAGTACATGCACATCCAGGAACCCGGGGAGAAGCGCTGGATCCAGGAGCATGTCGAGGGGGTCAGCGTCGAGCTCGGCCCGGACGACAAGCGCCACATCCTCTCGCGGCTCAACGCCGCCGAGGCCTTCGAGCGGTTCCTCGCCACCAAGTATGTCGGGCACAAGCGCTTCGGCCTCGAGGGGGGCGAGAGCGCCATCGCGGTGCTCGACGCCATCCTGTCCGAGGCCGCCGACGAGGCCCTCGACGGCGTCGTGCTGGGCATCGCGCACCGCGGCCGGCTGAACGTGCTGGCCAACATCGTCGGCAAGAGCTACGACCAGATCTTCCGGGAGTTCGAGGGCTTCGTCGACCCCGACTCCACCCAGGGCTCGGGTGACGTGAAGTACCACCTGGGCGCCTCGGGCACGTTCGTGAGCCCGTCCGGGCGCCCCATCCCGGTGGAGCTGGCCGCCAACCCCTCGCACCTCGAGGCCGTCGACCCCGTGGTGGTGGGCATGGCCCGGGCCCGACAGGACCTGATCGACCGCCCCGGATCGTTCTCGGTGCTCCCGGTGCTGGTGCACGGCGACGCCGCCTTCGCCGGCCAGGGCGTGGTGGCCGAGACGCTCAACCTGTCGAAGCTCGCCGGCTACCGCGTCGGCGGCACGGTGCACCTCGTGATCAACAACCAGCTGGGGTTCACCACCCCGCCGCACGAGGCCCGCTCGTCGTACTACTGCACCGACATTGCCAAGATGGTCCAGGCGCCCATCTTCCACGTGAACGGCGACGACCCCGAGGCCTGCGTGCGGGTGGCGCGCCTGGCCTACGCGTACCGGCGGCGCTTCAACAAGGACGTCGTGATCGACATGCTGTGCTACCGCCGGCACGGGCACAACGAGGGCGACGACCCCTCGTACACGCAGCCCGGGATGTACCGGCGGATCGACGAGCGGCGGTCCGTCCGCAAGCGCCACACCGAGGCGCTGGTCCGCCGGGGCGACATCGACCTCGACGAGGCCGAGCGCGCCCTCGACGACTTCCAGGCCCGCCTGCAGGCCGCCCTCGACGAGACCCGCCAGGCCGCGCCGGACGCCGAGGTGATCGCCCTGCCGGCGCCCGAGCCGATCGGCGTGCTCCCCCACGTCGACACCGGCGTCGAGCGGGCCGAGCTCGATCGCGTCTTCGCCGCGCTCAGCACCTACCCCGAGGGCTTCACCGTCCACCCCAAGCTGGCCAAGCAGTTCGAGGCGCGCGCCCAGCTGTACGAGGTGGACGGCGACGTCGACTGGGCGACCGCCGAGGCGCTCGCCTTCGGCACCCTCCTGGTCGAGGGGACCGACATCCGCCTGTCGGGCCAGGACAGCGGTCGGGGCACCTTCTCGCAGCGCCACAGCGTGCTCGTCGACCACGTGAACGAGGCCGAGCTCGTCCCGCTGCAGCGCCTCGAGCCCCGGCGCGGCAAGTTCTGGGTGTACGACTCGCTGCTGTCGGAGTACGCGGCCCTTGGCTTCGAGTACGGCTACTCCGTGGTGCACAAGGACGCCCTGGTGCTGTGGGAGGCGCAGTTCGGCGACTTCGCCAACGGTGCGCAGATCATCATCGACCAGTTCGTGGTGGCCGCCGAGGACAAGTGGGGTCAGACGTCGGGCCTCGTGCTGCTGCTGCCCCACGGCTACGAGGGCCAGGGGCCCGAGCACTCCTCGGCCCGGGTGGAGCGCTTCCTCACCCTGGCCGCCGAGGACAACCTGCAGATCGTGTACCCGACCACAGCCGCGCAGTACTTCCACGCCCTGCGCCGCCAGGTGCACCGCGAGGTCCGCAAGCCGCTGGTGGTCTTCACGCCCAAGTCGCTGCTGCGGGCCAAGGGCGCGCGGTCCCCGGTCGTCTGCCTCGAGCCGGGCACGGCGTTCCAGGAGGTGCTCGACGACCTGGGGGTCGCCGACCGGGGCGCCGTCCGGCAGGTCGTGCTGTGCTCGGGGAAGGTCGGCTACGACGCCATGGCCCGCCGGGACCAGATCGGTGCGCCGGTGGCCGTGGCGCGCGTGGAGCAGCTCTACCCGTGGCCCGGCGACGAGATCGTGCGGTTGCTCGACACCTTCCCGAACGCGGCCGAGGTGGTCTGGCTCCAGGAGGAGCCCGAGAACATGGGGGCGTGGAACTTCGTCCACGGCCGCCTGCACCGGATCCTGCGCGACGGGTTCCACTCGCTGCGCCACGTGAGCCGGGCCGCGTCGGGCAGCCCCGCGACCGGCTCGGGGAGGATCCACGCCCAGGAGCAGGCGCAGCTCCTCGACGACAGCGTCGGCAGGCTGTAGCAGACTCCTCGCACCGTCCTGCCAGCGAGGGAGCACCGATGGACCCGCGAGCCATGGCCACCGCCGAGATCGACGCGTACAACGCCAGGGACGTCGACGCGATGCGCTATGCCGACGACGTGGTGGGCACCTGGCACATGGGCGCCGAGCCGATCGTGTACCGGGGCCGCGTCGAGGTGATCGGCCATTGGCAGCGCGAGTGGCTGGGATGGCCCGACGCCCACGTCACCGTGCACCGGGTGCTCGTCGACGGCGACACCTCGGCGGTCGAGTTCACGTGGTCGGCCACCAACACCGGCCCGCTGTCGCTCGACGCGGGCGTGCAGGTCCCGCCGACGGGTGCGCACGTCGAGATGCGCGGGGTGAGCATCTCCACTGCCCGCGACGGCCGGATCGTGGCCGTCGACAACTACTGGGACGACCTGTCGATCATGGTCCAGATGGGGATCCTCGCCGACCCTCTGGGGGCGATGACCCCGCCGCAGGCCTGACGAGCCGCTACGGCAGGCGGCTGAACCAGACCAGCGAGCCGGCGGCCGCGCCCAGCAGCAGGACCAGCGCAGCGGCGAGGAACCACCCGCTCACGTCGCGCTCCTCGGTGGTGGTGCCGGCGGTGCGGCCCAGGCCCTCGAACACGTCGGTGAGCTGCTCGGCCGACGCCGCCGCCGCGAACGTGCCGTCGGTGGTGCGGGCCACCCCTCGGAGCGCGGCCGTGTCGACGGGCACGGGGACCGTCTGGCCGTCGATCTCGATCGTGCCCCGGTCGGTGCCGAAGGCCACCGTCGAGACCGGCACGCCGGCTTCCTCGGCGGCCCGGGCGGCCTCGGCCTCCGAGCGGCCCGACGTGGTCTCGCCGTCGGAGAGGAGCACGATGCTCCCGGGCGAGGTGTCGCCGTCGGCCACCCCCTCGGTCGCGTCGGCCGAGCCGGACCCTCGGGTGCCGTCGGCGGTGACGGCTTCGGGGAGCACGGCCAGGCTGGCGTAGATCGCCTCGCCGATCGCCGTTCCCGGCCCCAGGCGGAGCCGGTCGATGGCGGCGACGAGGGCGTCGCGGTCGTCGGTGGGCGCCACGCGGACCTGCACGGTCTCGGAGAACGTGACCAGGCTGATCTGCACGCCGTCGGGCACGAGGTCGACGAAGCGGGTGGCGGCGTCCTTGGCCGCGGCCAGCCGGCTGGGGGCGACGTCGGTGGCCTGCATGGAGTTGGACACGTCGAGGGCGAGCACCACCGTCGCCAGCGGCTGGGGGACCTCCTCGGCCCGGACCGGCTTGGCGGTGGCGAGCACGAGGGCCATCACGCCGAGCAGCAGGGCCAGCGCGGGCAGGTGGCGACGCCATCCCGGCCGGTCGGGCGCGACCTTGGCCAGCAGGTCGAGGCCGGTGAAGCGAAGGGTGTAGCGGGGTCGTCGGAGCTGGAGGACCACGTAGGCCACCAGCAGCACGGCCGGCAACAGGAGCAGCCAGAGCCGCAGGCCGTCGAGGAACCGGAGGCCGTTCACCGGGCCACCGCCGACGTGATGGGGGTGGGTGCAGGGCCGGCGGTGCCCCCGGAGCGGGCGGGGGCACCCAGCCGTTGGCGGCGTCGGACGGCGAGGTGGCGGGCCAGGTCGCCGACCCAGTCGCGGTCGGTGCGGAGCTGCACGTGACCGGCGCCGGCGCCACGGAGGGCCGCCGCGACGTCGGCCCGGTGGCGGGCGGCGGCGCGGGCGTAGCCCTCGCGGAGCCCGGCGCGCCCGGTGTCGACGCGGCGCTCGGCCCCGGTCTCGGGGTCGGAGAAGACCACGAAGCCCACGTCGGGGAGCTCGACCTCCCGGGGATCGACCACCTCGACGGCGAGCACGTCGTGGCGGGCTGCGGTGGCGCGCAGCGGGCGGGCCCAGGTGGGGGGGCCCAGGAAGTCGGAGACGACGACCACCAGCCCACGACGCCGGACGAGGCCGGCCAGCGCGGCGAGGCCCGCACCCAGGTCGGTGGGGCCGTCGCCCGTCGGCTCCTGCTGGAGGCGGTGCACCAGCGCGGCCAGCCCGGTGCGGCCGCCCTGGGGTGGCAGCCACTGCCGGCGTTCGCCGGCCACCACCAGGGCACCCGTGCGGTTGGCGCCGCGGGCGGCCAGCAGCCCGATGGTCGCGATGGCGTCGAGGGCCAGCTCGCGCTTGGTGCAGCGCGCCGTGCCGAAGTCCATGCTGGCCGACAGGTCGAGCACCACCAGCACCTGCAGGTCGTGGTCGGCGACCCGTTCGCGGAGGTGCAGGGTCCCGGTGCGAGCGGTCACGGGCCAGTCGATGCGGCGCACGTCGTCACCCGGTTCGTACGGGCGGGCGTCACCGGGCTCCGAGCCTGGCCCCGGCAGGACGCCCTGGTAGTCGCCGTGGAGCAGCCCGTCGATGCGCCGCAGCACGGTGAGCTCCACGCCCCGGAGGCCGTCGACGGGCCTCTGGACGAGGCGCGGGAGGTCGCCGGGCGCGGGCTCGCCGCGGCGGCGCCTCACGGTCGGCCCGGCCACGGGCCGGTGGGCGGGCCGACCGGCGTGGCGATCCCGACCGGTTGGGTGGCGGTGGTGGCCGTGTCGGCCGTGGCGGCCGTGGCGGCCGTGGCGGCCGGCGGGGGCGCGGCCGGCCGGCCCGGGGCGGCGGGCCCGGCCGCGTCCCCGGCCGGCGTGGCCGGTGCGGTGGCGGCCACCGGGACCAGCCGCGGAGCCGGCACGGTGCGCAACAGGTCGACGAGCACGTCGTCCAGCGTGATGCCGTCGGCGAGGGCGGTGAACGACAGCGTCACCCGGTGGTTCAGCACGTCGTAGGCGACGTCGTACACGTCCTGCGGGAGGGCGTGGGCCCGACCCCGGAGCAGGGCCAGGGAGCGCGCCGCGCGCACGAGGCCGATCGACGCCCGGGGGCTGGCGCCGAAGGCCAGGAGCCCGTCGAGGTGCGCCATGCCGTGGGCGGTCGGCTCGCGGGTGGCGAGGACCAGGCGCAGCGCGTAGTCGACCACCGGGCCGTCGATCTGCACGCGCCCGGCCAGGGCCTGGAGGGCGAGCAGGTCGCCCGGGTCGAGCAGGCGGCTCACGGTCGCCGGGCCGGCCCCGTCGCGGCGCACCACCTCGACCTCCTCCGCCGGCGTCGGGTAGTCGACGGGCACGCGCATGAGGAAGCGGTCGCGCTGGGCCTCGGGGAGCGGGTAGACGCCCTCCGACTCGATCGGGTTCTGGGTGGCCAGGACGAAGAACGGCTCGGGCACCCGCATGGTGACGCCGCCGATGCTGACCTGGTGCTCCTGCATGACCTCGAGCAGGGCCGACTGGGCCTTGGCCGGGGCCCGGTTGACCTCGTCGGCCAGCACGACGTTGGCGAACACGGGGCCCCGCTCGACCTCGAACGACTCGGCCGAGGGCTTGTAGATGCGGGTGCCCACGACGTCGGCGGGGAGCAGGTCGGCGGTGAACTGGATCCTCGAGAACGACCCCCCCATCACCTTGGCGAGGGTGGCGAGGGTGAGGGTCTTCCCGAGCCCTGGCACGCCCTCGAGCAGGCAGTGCCCGCCCGCCAGGAGGGTCGTGAGGATGCGCTCGAGCACCCGGTCCTGCCCGACGATCACCCGCCGGATCTCGAAGAGCAGCTGGTCGAGCTGGGCCGTGGCCCGGGTGAGCTCGTCGCGGGTGATGGGCCCCGCGCTCACGAGCGCACCTCCAGCGCCTCGGCCAGCGCCACCAGGTCGTCGGCCGGGGTGCCGGCGGGAGCGGTGATCACGACCACCACGGGCGATCCGCCGTCCTCCACCCAGGCGAGGGTCACGTCGCTGCTCCCGTCGATCAGCACGCCCTCTGCCGTGCGCACCTCGACGGGGTCACCGCGGCCGGCCAGGTCGTCGAAGGCGGCCTCCACGTCGGGGCCCTGCTCGGCCTGGATCGTGACGGTGCCGTCAGGGCCCTCGAGCTCGACGACCTGCTCGACGGTGTCACCCGACGTGCGGATCTGCGACGACACGACCTCGTAGGCCGACGGCAGCCCGTCGGTGCCGAGGAGGCGGTCGGGGGCGGCCGACGGGTCGGACGGCTCGGACGGGTCGGACGGCTCGGACGGATCCGCGGGGGCAGGCTCGTCGAACAGGCCGCCGTCGCCGAGGAGCCAGTCGAACAGCTCGCCCAGCCCGGGCAGGATCTGGTCGAGGTCGCCCAGGTCGGGCAGCTCGGGGAGGAGCTCGTCGAGCCCGCCCAGGCCGCCCGGGTCGTCGGCCGGGTCGTTCCCGATGCCGTTGCGGAGGTCGGTCGCCACCTGCAGGGCGTGGCCGATGGGGATGGCGAAGCCGAGCCCGTCGCTGCCGCCCGACTGGGTGGCGATGGCGGTGTTCAGCCCGATGACCCGCCCGTCGCCGTCGGCGAGCGGACCACCGGAGTTGCCCGGGTTGATCGGGGCGTCGGTCTGCAGGAGGCCCGTCAGGGTGAGGTCGGGCATCTCCAGGGTGCGGTCGAGGCCCGAGATGATGCCGGACGTGACGGTCTGGTCGAAGCCGAGCGGGCTCCCGATGGCCACCGCAACCTCGCCGACCTCCACGTCGTCGTCCCGCCCGAGCTCGGCGGTGACCAGCCCGGGGGTCGCCGGGTCGACGGCGACGACGGCGACGTCCTCGGCGCGGTTCGCACCCGTCACCTCGCCATCGATCTCGGTGCCGTCGGAGAGCCGCACGGTGACGGCGTCCGACCCGCCCACCACGTGGGCGACCGTGAGCACGTAGCCGTCCTCGTACACGAAGCCGGCACCCATGGCGCCCGCGTCGGTCTCGATCTGCACGACGCTCGGGAGGAGAGCGGCCGCAGCCCGGGCCGCCGGCTCCTGGGACGCGGCGGCGG
The DNA here is from genome assembly GCA_016716005.1 of Acidimicrobiales bacterium. Classification (NCBI taxonomy): domain Bacteria; kingdom Bacillati; phylum Actinomycetota; class Acidimicrobiia; order Acidimicrobiales; species Acidimicrobiales bacterium. The sequence continues at coordinate 1,109,239 of JADJXE010000001.1, read as the reverse complement.
CCGCACCGGCGCCGGCCCCGGCCGTGCCGTCGCCGCCGAAGGGATCGGTGAGCACGAGCAGGCCACCGCCGATCGCGACGACGAGGAGCGCCCCGACGGCGCCGAGCACCAGGCCCCGGCGAGACCGCCGGGGGGGTGCCGGGGGCGAGGGCGGGCCGCCGGCCGCGAGGCCCGGCGGGGGGCCCGGTGGGCGGGGCGGCGCGCCGGGGGGCTGCAGCGGGGGCGGGGCGTCGACGACGGGCGGCGCCACCGGCAGGTCACGGCGGGTGAGGTGGCGGCGATCGGCCAGCTCGGTCGGGTTGCTCACGCGTCCTCCTCGGGTCGGAGCAACCCCGACGGTACGGAGAAGGGGCTAAAGGAGGCCTTTCGGCGGTGTAAGGCTCGGTTAAAGGGCTCAACCGTCGCTGTCGGGGTCGCTCCATGCAACCATGCTGGTTCGCCGGGAGCGGGCCGTGTGGGGCTGCCACCGTGCGGGCAGGTCGGCCCGGCGCCCTGACCGCCATGCCAGACGGGTCTGGACGCCAAGAGGCAAGAGCGCCCGCAGCGTGGCCGCCCGACGGACCGCGTTCCTCGCCGCGAACCACGTCCGCCACGGCGTGTGGGGCGCCACCAGCGAACGCCAACGGCGCCGCATCCGCGCCGCCCGACGCAAAGGCACCGCCGCGTGAGCTGGTGGCGCTTCTCTACCCTGAGTCCAGAGAGGCGGGCACGGACCCAGGGGTGGTCGAGCCTCTCTCCGATCGGATCTGACGCCGCTCGTCGGAATCCCCAGGGGTTGCTCATCGAGATTCCTCCCCCTGGGCGAGCTGGATTCCAGGTGGCGCCTTCTTCGGTGAGCTTGCGGGAGCGGGCTGGGTGGGCGCGCATGCCGCTGACTCGACTCGATCTACTGCCGAGTGGTGACCGATCTCGGCTGTCAGCCGACTGGCAGGCCACATTCGGCGGAGACGTCGCGGAACGCCTGGTCTGACTCGACGGGCATGTCCACGCCGAAGTTGCCCGCCGCGACGAAGTCGCGGAGCACATCCTCGGGCAGGTTCTCGGCGACACAGTCCGCCACTTCGTCGCCGACGTCGGGGGCGAGGTTGGCGACGATCACCCGACGGACGTCGACACAGTCGAAGTACACGTCGACCATCGTGTCGATCTCCTCGTCGGTGAAGGCAGCGCCTTCGATCATGTCCACGTCGTCGGGTGTGAAGCCGAGCTCTTCGATCCGATCCTCGCCGAGACCGTCGACGAAGCCGCCGGCGACACATCGGGCTTCCTCTTCATTGGTGACCCCGCCTCCCTGGAGGAACTTCTCGGTGAGGGCCTGGCCGATCGGCGTCTCGGCAGCGTCGTCGTCCCCCGATGAGCAACCCACCAGCGCGATACCCGTGAGGAGGAGCGCGGCAACACCCATCGCCCTGATGACCGTGTGAGTCGTCATGCTCCCTCTCCCTTCTCTCGTGCGGCTCCCACCATGCGACATTCATCCGCAGCGGCGAAGCACCTCCACCGTCATGATGCGCTGCCAGTTTCGACAGAGCCAGAGCATCAGTCCGTTGCGGGCTCACGGATACGCATTGGCTGGATGTGCACACGATGTGCACAGAACTGGACGACACGGCGCATCACGGGAGCGCACTGCACGGACGGGACGGACGGAACGTCCAGATCAAGTGAAGGCGGATCAGCCAGCCGCCGACACGAGCGCGTCGCGCCAGCGGGCCCACGGGGCGTCGCCACCGAGGAACAGCCTTTCCGCGACGTGCCGCACGACGCCGACGTTCACTGCGTTGCCAAGTTGGGCGGTAGATGGGCTTGTCTGCCACGCCGGAGCGCGGGCCAGGTCGTCGATGTGGACGCCCGCCGCTGAGCTACCGGGGAGCCGCCGGTGTGGGGCTGCCAACCGTGTGGGCAGCTGCGCTCGGCACCCTGAACGGCGTGTCGCAGCAACCCCCCGCAACCGGCAGCAACCGACCTGCGTGATCGCCTCCGACCTGGCCGAGCTGGCCGCCCCCACCGACACCCTCTTGCTGCTGGCCGGCAACCCGCGCCGCGGTGACGTCGACGCGGTCGCCCGGTCGCTGGCCACGTTCGGGCAGCGCAAGCCGATCGTGGCCCGCCGGTCGGACCGCACGGTGATCGCCGGGAACCACACGCTGCTGGCCGCCCGCCAGCTCGGCTGGACGGACACTGCGGCCAGGCGAGGACGATGTGCCCGCGGCGGCGCCTCCGACGAGCGCCACGGGCGACCTGTGGGTGCTGGGGGAGCATCGGGTGCTGTGCGGCGACGCCACCCGGCCCGCGGAGGTGGAGCGGGTGATGGCCGGCGGGCTGGCCGACATGGTGTGGACCGACCCGCCCTACGGGGTGGGCCACGTCGGCAAGACCTGCGACGCGTACCTCCCCTGGGCGACAGCGTCAGGACCCCCGACAGCGTCAGTTGTTCCGGTCAAAGGGCGGGGGGAGGCGCCGGCTTCGGGTCGGTGCCGAGGTCGCCCAGCGGGTCGCTGTGGGGAGGGTCGGCTCCGCTGGCGGGCCCCATCGGCATCCGCTCGCCGGCGGCCGGGAGCCACAGCACCACGTGGGTGCCGACGCCCTCCCGTGAGTGCAGGCGGACCAACCCGCCGTGGCCCTCGGCGACCTGGCGGACGATGGCCAGCCCGAGCCCACCCGGCCGCCCGTCGTGCGGCCGGGTGGTGCCCTGCCAGCCCCGCTCGAACACGTGCGGCTGCGCCTCCGCCGGGATCCCGGGGCCCTCGTCGGCGACGCCCGTCCACACCCAGGCTCCCCGGACCCCGCTCGCGCACCGGACCGTGGAGCCGGACGGGGCGAGGCGGACCGCGTTGGCGACCAGGTTGGCGAGCGCTCGGCGGAGGGCGAGCCGGTCCCCCCGCACCGTGGCCCCGGGCCCGCCCTGCACCTGCTCGACGCTCACCCCCCTGGCCCCGGCCAGCGGGCCGAACTCCTCGACGACGCCGGCCGTGACGGCGTCGATCGCGACCGCCGGCCGGGTGCCCGGCGAGGCCGGGTCGAGCGTGCCCGCCGCCAGCCCGTCGAGGGTGGCCGCCATCCGGCGGGCGGCCCGTTGGGCGGCCTGGGCTGCCTGCCGGGTGGCCGCGGGGTCGTCGCTCGGACCCGACGACGCCACCAGGTCGAGGTTGGTGGTGACGACGGCGAGCGGGTTGCGGAGCTCGTGGGAGGCCTCCTCCACCAGGGCGCGGAACGCCGCCCGCGCCGTCGCGTCCGGATCGACGGGCAGGGCCGGCAGCGCCGCGTCGCGCCGTCGCTCCCACCATCCGGCCAGCAGCCAGCCGGTGGCCGCGCTGGCGGGCAGCAGGGCGGCCAGCGCCCACCACGAGCTGGAGCGGACCCGGGCCAGGGCCCGCTCGTTGGCCCGCCGCTCGAGGGCGGCGAGGACCTGGGTCACGGTCTGGAACGGCAGCACCGCCTGCTCGCCGAGATCCGCCTCGATCTCGCCCACCACGCCGCTCGTGACCGGGGTGCCCTGCAGGGCGCGGGCCGCGGCCAGGTTCACAACGGCCAGGGTCAGGCAGCCGGCCGCCACCAGCCCCGCTGCGATCCAGGCCGCCAGCCGGAGCCGGGTGCTGCTCACGCCGGGTCGGAGAGGCGGTACCCCCGGCCCACCACCGTCTCGATGGGTTGGCGCCGGTCGGGGTCGGCGGCGGCCAGCTTGCGGCGGAGGTTGGACACGGTCACCCGCACCGTGTTGGAGAACGGGTCGACCTCGCCGTCCCACACGTGCTCGAGCAGGCGCTCGGGGGTCAGCACGTCGCCCGAGTGGAGCATGAGGTAGCGGAGCAGCGCGAACTCCTTGGGCGTGAGCCCCAGGGGCCGGTCGTGCCGGCGGGCCTCGAAGCGGGCGGCGTCGAGCTCGAGGGCGCCGACGCGCAGCAGCCCGGAGCCCCGCTGGAGGTCGCGCCGCAGGAGCGCCCGCACCCGGGCGGTGAGCTCCGGGAAGCCGAACGGCTTCACCAGGTAGTCGTCGGCGCCGTCGTCGAGCCCGGCGACGCGGTCGTCGAGCGAGGTGCGGGCCGTGAGCATCAGCACCCTGGTCCTGGTGCCGTCGACCGACCCCGACGCCCGGAGCGAGCGGCACACCTCGCGTCCGTCGCCGTCGGGCAGGTTCAGGTCGAGGCACACGAGGTCGTAGGCGGTCGTGGTGAGCCGCTCCAGGGCCTCGCCCACGGTGCCGGCCAGGTCGACGGCATAGCCCTCGCGGCGCAGGCCGAGGGCGACGGCCCCGGCCAGATCCTCTTCGTCCTCGACGACCAGCAGGCGCATGGCGAGAGCCAGGGTAGGGCGCGTCGGCGCCCCGGCGGGCGCGGTCGGTGTCAGCCGAGCGGGAAGCCGACCACGGCCTCGAGCTCGGCCAGCGCCTGCCCGGGATCGACCACCTTGATGGTGGTCATGCCCATGGCCCGCGCCGGCTTGAGGTTCACCCCCAGGTCGTCGAGGAACACGCACTCCTCCGGCGCCACGGCGAGCAGCTCGCACGCCAGCTCGTAGAAGCGCGGATCCGGCTTGCGCACCCCGACCTGGCTGCTCTCGACGACGGCGTCGAACAGGGCCATGACCTCGGCCATCTCGAGCTCGCGGTCGACGTGGGCGTGGCTGCGGCCGGGCCCCGCCGGCGCGGTCACGAAGTTGTTGGTGAGCAGCCCGGTCCGGAGCCGCTCACCGCAGCGCCGCACCGCCTCGACCATGGCGGGGCGGAGCGAGCCGGAGAGCAGTGCGATCACGCCGCGGGCGTCCAGCTCGCGGCCGGCGGCTCTGGCCTCGTCCTCGAACAGCGCGCAGAAGCGGTCTAGGTCGACCTCGCTGCGCTCCAGCCGGGCCCAGGCGTTGGTGTCGGGGTTGGTGGCGTTGAGGCCCCGGATGAAGCCGTCGGGGAGGCCGTTCGCCTGCTCGTAGCGGGCGAAGGCCTCGAAGGGGCTGGAGAGGATGACCCCGCCGAAGTCGAAGAGGGCCGCCCGGATCATGACGGCGACGCTATCCGAGGAGGTCGCGGGCCACGGCGTCCCACAGCTGGGTGGAGAGCTGCAGCGACTCGACGTCGACCCGCTCGTCGTCGCCGTGGAACATGGTGGCGTAGTCCTCGAAGGTCATCTTGCGGCTGAACAGCCCGTAGCCGTACGAGGTCACCCCGAGCCGCCGGAAGAAGCGGGCGTCGGTGGCGCCGACGGTGAGGAACGGGACGAGGTGGCCGTCGGGGTGGAAGCGGGCGCTGGCGCGCTCGAGGGTGTGCCACAGCGGGGTGTCGATGGGCGAGGCGGTCGACGGGTCGTCGTGGTACCGCGCCAGCTCGACGCTCGCGGCCAGGTCCCCGAGCGCCTCGTCGAGCAGGGCCCGGACGTCGGCCTCGCCCTGCCCCGGGAGCGTGCGGATGTCGACCTCCAGGTCGACGACGTCGGGGATCACGTTGGTCTTGGTTCCGCCGTGCACGACCGTGGGCGCGAACGTGGTGTGGGTGCAGGCGTGGGCGGTGCGGGAGAGCCCGAGCGGCAGGGCCTCGCACAGCTCGACGAACCCCTCGGGGCGGGTCAGGGCCGCAGCCAGCTCGGGGTCCATGTCCATGCCCTCGACGAAGCGCCGCCACGTCTCGTGGATGTCGGTCCGGGGCCGGAACTCGGCCAGGCGCCGCACGACCTCGGCGGCCTTCACCAGCGCGTTGTCGGTGCGGAACGGCTGCGACGCGTGCCCCGGCGTCCCCCGCACCCGCAGGGTGCACCAGAAGCTGCCCTTCTCGGCCACGATCACGGGGAGCCGCATCCCGCCGCCGAGATCGAGGGGGATCCCGCCCGACTCGGTGATCACGTAGTCGGCGCGCACGGCGTCGGCCTCGCGGTCGACGAGGTGCGCGGCGCCGTAGGTGCCGAGGGCCTCCTCGTCGGCGACGGCCAGGTAGATCAGGGTGCCGCGCGGCCGGAAGCCCGACCGGGCGAGTCGCCGCGTGGCGACGGCCATCGACGCCGTGAGGTTGAGCATGTCGACTGCGCCACGCCCCCACACCTCGCCGTCGACGAGCTCGGCGCCGAAGGGGTCGCGGCTCCACCCGTCGGGGTTCACCGGCACGACGTCGGTGTGGCCCATGAGCAGGAGGGTCGGTGCCTCGGGGTCGGAGCCCTCCAGGCGGGCCACCAGGTTGGCGCGGCCGGGCGCGGCCTCGAACCGCTCGAGGTCGAGGCCAGAGCCCTCGAGGTACGTGGCCAGCAGGTCGGCGCTGCGGGACTCGTGGCCGGACCCGACCGACCCGTCGTTGACGCAGGCGTTGCGGATGAGGTGCTGCAGGAGATCGGTGACCTCGTCGCTGGTGTCGGGCACGAGCGGAGCGTAGGGCACGGCACGTGGCGTCCGACCGGCTGCCGAGCCGTCCCCGGCCCTTCCCGCCGTCGGTGGCGACGATCCGGCCGGGTGTCCCGCCGTCGGCGTCGGCCCCGACACCATCGACGGGGTCTGGCCCGACGCCCGGGCGCGCGCCACCGCCTGGTGCGAGGCCTGGGGCACGCTGACCTACCTCATGGACGCTATGGACGCAGACGGCGCCTTCGTCCCCTCTTGACACCGGCCCGACTCCTCCGGCGTCTGCAAGCCTGAAGGTGAGCGAGGGCCCCCTGTGCACGGCTCGTGGCCCGGATGGTGCTTGACTGAGTGGTCGACATGAAGCACCGAGTGGTCGTCGTCGATGGCTCCAACCTGGCCACCGAGGGTCGTAGCGCACCGAGCCTCCGTCAGCTGGACGAGGCCGTGCGCGCCTTCCTGGCGGAGAACCCCAACGACAAGGTGATCGTGGTGGTCGACGCCACGTTCGGGCACCGCATCGACCCGTCCGAGGCCGCCGAGTACGAGGCCGCGGTGGTGAACGCCGAGCTCGTCACACCGCCCGCCGGCGCCATCGGTCGCGGCGACGCCTTCGTGCTCCAGATCGCCGACAAGGCCGACGCGACCGTGCTCTCCAACGACTCCTTCCAGGAGTTCCACGGCGACTACGACTGGCTGTTCGACGACGGTCGCCTGATCGGCGGCAAGCCCGTCCCGCACGTGGGGTGGGTCTTCGTCACCCGCGCGCCGGTTCGGGGGCCCACCAGCCGCCGGGCGGTGCGGGACGCCAAGAAGACCAAGAGCCGCCCCGCCGCCCCGGTGCCCGCCGCGCCGGCGGCGCCGGCGGCCCCGAAGCCCCGCCGCGCACCCAGGCAGCGCACCGCCAGCCCCGCAACGTCAGAGGTCGGGGCGGGGGCGGCGCTGGCGCCGGCGCCGGCCGACACCGACGGGCGGGCGCGGCGGCGCGGCACGCTCGTCAAGCCGGAGCCGATCAACCAGCCGCTGCCCTTCATCGAGTTCATCGCCGAGCACCCGCTGGGCACCGTCGTCGAGGGAGAGGTGGAGTCGTTCTCGTCCCACGGCGCCTACGTCCAGGTCGGATCGGCCCGGTGCTACGCGCCGCTCCGCAACCTCGGCGAACCGGCACCCCGGAGCGCCCGCAGCGTGCTCACCCTCGGCGAGACGCGGTCGTTCGTCGTGGTCGCCCTGGAGCCGACCCGGCGCAGCATCGACCTGGCGCTCCCCGGTGTGGCCCGGGTGGAGGTGCCGGTGCCCGAGCCGGTGGCGCCCATGACCAAGGCAGAGGCCAAGCGGGCCCGGAAGGCCGCCAAGGAGCTGGAGGCGGTCGGTGGGACCGGCTCGGACGAGGCGCCCGCGGGCGAGGTGCCGCCGGCCGGTGCACCCGAGGAGCGCGCCGTCGCCGGCGAGGCGGCCGCGCCGGCACCGGTGGAGCGGATCGCCACGGCGAGGCGGCCGCGACGGGCGGCGGCCGAGAAGGTGACGGTCGAGAAGGCGACGGCCGAGAAGGCTCCGGCCAGGAAGGCGCCGGCGTCCAGGAAGGCGCCGGCCAGGAAGGCCGCGGCCACCGAGGCGCCGGCCGCCGCGACGGCACCGACCGAGAGGGCTCCGGCGGCGGCCGCCAAGAGGGCCGCCAAGGCGCCCGCGGCGAAGGCGCCGGCCGCCAAGAAGGCTCCGGCCGAGAAGGCGCCCGCGGCGAAGGCGGCGGCCGAGAAGGCGCCAGCGGCGAAGGCGCCGGCCAAGAAGGCGCCCGCGGCGAAGGTCGCGGCCAAGAAGGCGCCCCCGGCGAAGGCGCCGGCCGCCAAGAAGGCGCCGGCCAAGAAGGCGACCGCGGCGAAGGCGCCGGCCAAGAAGGCGCCCGCCGCGAAGGCGCCGGCCCCGCCGACGGGCGCCGCCGAGGAGCAGGCCGGCTCCCCGCCCGACTGACCTCGCGGTCCAGCCGGGCCGTCGGAGTCGAAGCGGCGGGCCGGGCCGGAGCAGGCGTGGGACGGCCGACCGGCACCCGGACGGCCCGGCGGTAGGGTGCCCCCCCGTGCGGATCGCGACCTGGAACGTCAACTCGCTCAAGGCGCGCCTGGCGCGGGTGGAGGAGTGGCTGGAGCTGGCCCGGCCCGACGTTCTCTGCATGCAGGAGACGAAGCTGGCCGACGCGGCCTTCCCCGCCCTGGCCTTCGAGGCCCTGGGCTACGCCAGCGCCCATCACGGCGAGGGGAGGTGGAACGGCGTGGCGATCCTCAGCCGTGTGGGGCTCGACGACGTCGTCGCCGGGTTCGCCGACGCCGAGGCCCCCGACGCCGAGGCCCCCGACGCCGAGGCCCCCGACGCCGAGGCCCGGCTGCTGTCCGCCACCTGCGGCGGGGTGCGGGTGGTCAGCGTCTACGTGCCCAACGGCCGGTCCCTCGACCACGAGCAGTACCGCTACAAGCTGGCGTGGCTCGGCCGTCTGCGGCGCCACCTGGCCGCCACCGTCGACCCGTCGGGCGACGCCGTCGTGTGCGGCGACTTCAACATCGCTCCTGACGACCGTGACGTGTGGGACCCGGGCCACTTCGTCGGGGCCACGCACGTGAGCGAGGCAGAGCGGGCCGCGCTCGGTGATCTCGAGGCGTGGGGCCTGGTCGACGTGTTCAGGCGGCACTTCGACGCCGACGGGCTGTTCTCCTGGTGGGACTACCGCGGGGGCGACTTCCACCAGAAGCGGGGGATGCGCATCGACCTCATCCTGGCGACCCCGTCGATGGCATCGCGCTCGGTGTTCGCGCTGATCGACCGCAACGCCCGGAAGGGCCAGCAACCCTCCGATCACGCACCGGTGATCGCCGACTTCGAGGAGCGCCCGTGACGGACGGCGGCGAGCCCGGGATCACGATGCCCTACTCGGTCCCCGGGGGCGACTTCGGCGAGCGGATCGCCGAGCGCTTCCGCCGGGCGAGGGAGAGCGACAGCCCGCGCCGGGCCGAGCTCCGCCGCTTCGCGAGCGCGGCCCGGCTCGCGATCGATCGGGTCGTGGCCACCAACGCGCCGCCGGAGGTGATCGCTGCGGTCGCCGACCGTCTCGAGGAGGCCGCGGCGCTGCTCGAGGGCCATGGGCAGGGGCGGCTCTACGAGGGCTGGTCGGAGTCGGCCAACGCGGGGGATCCGCACGCCTTCTTCGACTTCAGTCCCACGATCGGCGTCGCCAACCCCCTCGCCCCACCCATGGAGCTGTCGGTGGTCGACGGCCACATCGAGGGCCGCGTGGTGTTCGGCGCGGCCTACGAGGGACCGCCCGGCTGCGTGCACGGTGGACACGTCGCCGCGGTGTTCGACGAGCTCCTCGGCATGGCGCAGTCGCTCGGCGGCAGCCCCGGGATGACCGGCAGCCTCACCGTCCGCTACCGCAGGCCGACGCGGCTCCACGTCGAGCTCCGCCTCGTCGGCCGGCTGGTGCGCACCGAGGGTCGGAAGCTCTTCACCGCAGGCCAGCTGTACGACGGCGACGTGCTCACCGCCGAGGCCGAGGGCCTGTTCATCTCGGTCGACTTCTCGCGCATCGGCGAGCTGATCGCCCGGCGCGACACCCCGCCCCGCGACGTCCCCTCCTGACGGCCCGCGGCCACGCCGGCGCGCGTCGGAGGCGTGCGGAGCCCGACCCGGAGGCGCTCAGCCGGCCAGGTGCTCGCGGAGCTTGCCGAGGGCGGTGCCGTAGGCCCGGCGGAGGTCGTCCCTGGGGACGCCGAGCTCGTGGGACAGCTCTCGCAGCGTGAGCGTGGGGGTGCCACCGAGACCGAACCGGGCCTCGACGACGCGCCGCTCCGTGGCGTCGAGCCCATCGAAGAGGTGCTCCTGCGCCGCGTGGAGCGACACGATCTCCTCGTCCAGATCGCTGCTCGGGTCGATGGTGGTGTCGTCGGGAGTGCCGTCGCCGTCGGGGTAGGGCCAACCATCGTCACTGGGCCATACGAACGTGCGCGACATCGGCTCTGTCATCGCGCCGCATCACGAAACCGTCAACCGGCCGATCGGCCCGGCTGCCGGTGCGTTCCGGCTCTGGACCGGCGCCGGCGCCCGGCCGGGGCCCGCGTGGTCGTCAGCGGGAGATCCACCGCTCGACGGCCGCGGCCTCGGCTTCGGCGTTCTCTCGCAGCCCGGACACGATGGCCCGCTCGATGGCGCCACCCACGAGTGGTGCCCGCACCGAGATCTCGGCGCTGGCGACCTGGCGGGTGCACCCCGGCCCGTCGGCGGTGAGGACGCGCACCCCCGAGCAGGTGAGCCGGTCGGGGTAGTGGTCGGGCAGGAAGCGGAACCGGGCGCGGCGCGCCCGCCGGTCGATCACCGACGAGTCGACCCACGTGAGCTTGGCGGGGTCGAGCACGGCCCGCACCGCCGCCGAGAGGTTGCCGCTGAACCGGAAGCGGATCTGCTGCTCCACCACGTCGCCGTCGACGTGCTGGGAGAGGAAGTCGATCCCCCCGACGGCCGGGAGCGTGGTCAGCTGGGCGTAGAAGTCGGCGTCGAGGTACGTGGCCTGCACGGCGTCGACGTCGGCGGCGTAGCACTGGACGATCTCGAACTTCATGACGCGCCTCCGCGGGCGTCGGCGACGAGCGCAACGAGACGCTCACCGTAGCGGGCGGCCCGCAGGGGCCCGATGCCCGGCAGGTCTCGCACGTCGTCGACGGTGGCTGGCCGGGCCGCGACCAGCACCGCCAGGGCCTCGTCGGGCAGCACGATCTGCGGTGCGACGTCGGCTGCCCTGGCCTCCGCTGCCCGCCACCGCCGCAGCGCCGTGAGCACGCTGTCGTCGCCCGCGAACCCGCCGGCCACCGGCCGCGGCGACGGCCCGGCCTCGGCCAGCCGGTCTCGCGCCGAGGCCAGCCCGGAGCGCCAGCCGTGACCGCGACCGGCGGCCGGCCGGGTCGTGCCCGCGAGGCGCTGCGCGGCCGCGTCGAGCAGGGCGAGCAGCGGCGACGGCGACCGCTCCACCGTCCGGGTGCCGAAGGTCCGGGTGCGGGCCCACGAGCAGTGCAGCTCGTGCTCGGCCCGGGTGGCCGCGACGTACAGCAGGTTCCGCTCCTCCCGCAGGGCGTCGTTGGTGGTGGCGTGCGAGACGGGCACGAACCCCTCCTCGAGGCCGGCGAGGAACACCACCGACCACTCGAGGCCCTTGGCTGCGTGGAACGTGGCCAGCTCGACGGCATCGGCGCCGACGCTCACCGTCTCGGACCGTACGGTCGCGGCCAGCCACGGCCCGAAGCCCGCCGATGACGCGGCCGGATCCACGTCGAGGTACTCGTGGCCGAGCCGCACGAGGGCTTCGAGGGCGCCGCGCCGCTCGCCGGCAGGGTCTCCCTCGGAGCCGACGGCGCCCGACGCGGCCAGGCCCAGCTCGAGGTCGGCGAGGCGGGTGGCGAGGGGTGCCGGGTCGGTCCCGTCGGTGAGGCGAGCGAGGGCGGCGCGGATCTCCTGGCGGTCCAGGAGCGGCCCGGCTCCTCGGACCCGGTAGGGGACCCGCGCGGCGCGCAGCGCCTCCTCGAGCACCGCAGCCTGCGCCCGGGTGCGGGTGAGGACGGCCAGGTCGGCCCAGCGGCGGCCCGGCCCTCGGGCGTCGCGGAGCGCCTGGGCGATGGCCGCGGCCTCGTCGGCGTCGGACGCGTAGGCCCGGACCGTGGGTACGGGGCCGGGCGGTCGGGCAGGCACGAGCGGGGTCGCCCCGGCCGCCCGGCCGCCCTGCACCGCCTGGGCGCACACCAGGATCTCGGGGGACGACCGGTAGCTGCGCGCGAGCCGCACGACGCGCGCGCCGGGATGGTGTCCGGCGAAGCCGGTGAGGTAGCCGGCGTCGGCACCGTTCCAGCCGTAGATGGCCTGGTCGGGATCACCGACCACGCACAGGTCGTCGCGGCCGCCGCGCCAGCCCTCGAGGAGCCGGTGCTGCAGGGGGTTCACGTCCTGGAACTCGTCGACGAAGAGGTGGCGGAAGCGCCAGCGCTGCCGCTCGGCGAAGGCGGGGTCGTGCTCGATGGCGGTCGCGCAGGCGGCCAGCAGGTCGTCGAAGTCGACCAGGTGCTTGCGCCGCTTCACGTCGCGGTAGCGCGCGAACACCTCGGCCACGGCCTCGGCCGCCAGCGGGGGTCTCCTCCCGGCCCGGGCCGCGGCGGCCACGTAGCCCTCCGGTGCCACGAGGCGGGCGCTGGCCCACTCGATCTCGGCGGCCACCTCCGCCGGCATCGTGCCGGTGCCGCTCACGAGCGGGGCGAGCAGTCGGGCCTTGCGTTCGACCAGGGTGGGTGCGGCCCGGCCGTCCTCGGCCCAGCGCTGGCGCAGCTGGGCATAGGCGACGGCGTGGAAGGTGCCGGCGGTGACCCGGTCCCGGAAGCCGAAGGCGGCCAGGCGATCGACCAGCTCGGCGGCCGCCTTGCGGGTGAAGGTGAGGACGAGCACGTGGCGGGGGTCGGCCCCGCCGGTGGCGATGCGATGCGCGACCCGGCGGGTGAGCACCCTGGTCTTGCCCGAGCCGGCGCCGGCCAGGATGCAGAGGGGCGACGCCGGCGTGCTCACGGCCTCGGCCTGGTCGGGGTCGAGCCCGTCGAGCAGCGCGGCGGGATCCACACGGTCACCGTAGCGGTCGCCCGGGGCCCCGGGGCGGGAGCGGGGCCACGCCCCGGCGCGGCCGGGGTCGGAACGCGGCGAGGCCCCGAGTAGCCTTCCGGCTCGCGCCGTCCAGTCTCCTCGGGGCCCACGCCCTCCGGAACCAGCGCGTTCGCGAACCTCGGGGCGACCCACCTGTGGCGGGACCGAACCCCCTCAGCCCGGCTCCGGCGCTTGCGTTCCGGCAGAGGCATCTTCACCCCATCGGCCCCACCCGTCAAGGGGTTTTCTCGCGTCGTGGCCCACTAGCGTGAGGCGGTGGACGACATCCCCCTCGATCGGTTCGAGGACCTGGTGGCCGAGGCCCTCGACGGCCTCCCCGAAGGCCTCGGCGAGCGGATGGACAACGTGGCCGTGTTCGTGGAGGACCGGCCCCGCCAGCGTGGGCTGCTGGGGCTGTACCACGGGGTTCCCCTCACCGAGCGCGACGGCGGCTACGCCGGGATGGTCATGCCCGACCGGATCACGATCTACCGGGAGCCGATCCTCGAACTGTGCGGGAGCGAGGCCGAGGTGGTGCACCAGGTGCGGGTCACGGTGGTGCACGAGGTGGCCCACCACTTCGGCATCGACGACGACCGTCTGCACGAGCTGGGCTGGGGCTGAGTGAGCCGGCTCGCCGTCACCGCCATCGGCGCCGACCGTCCGGGGATCGTGGCCGCCGTGACCCGGGTGCTGGTCGACCACGCCTGCAACCTCGAGGACACGTCGATGACCATCCTCCGCGGGCACTTCGCCATGATGCTGGTCGTCGCCGCTCCCCAGGGCGTCACGTCGACGTCGCTGGAGGCGGCCCTGGCGCCGGTCGCCGACGACCTGGGCCTGGTGGTGGTGGTGCGGGCCCTCGGCGACCCGGCCGGCACCCCCGCGGAGGCGGCAGGGTGGCGGGTGAGCGTGCACGGGGCCGACCGCCCCGGCATCGTGCACCGGGTCGCCGCGGTGTGCGCCGGGCACGGCGCCAACGTGGTCGACCTGAGCACGCGCGTGGTCGGGCCCGACGACAGGCCGGTGTACGTGCTGCTGCTCGACCTCGCCCTCCCGCCCGGGCTGGCGGTCGACCGGCTGCGCGCCGATCTCGAGGCGGCCGCGGCCGAGCTCGACGTCGACTGCGTCCTCCGGCCCGTCGATCCGGACATCTTCTGAACCTGGCCCCGTGATCCGCCCGGTCGTCCTCCTTCCCGATCGCGTCCTGGCGCGCCCGGCCGCACCGGTCGGCGAGATCGAGGCCGCCGCCCGCAGCCTCGCCCAGGACCTGCTCGACACCATGCGTGCCCATACCCACTGCGTCGGTCTGGCCGCCCCGCAGATCGGCGTGGCGACACGCGCCTTCTCGCTCGACGTCACCGGCCACCGCAAGGCCCGGTCGTGCCACGGCGAGCTCGTGCTGTTCGACCCCGAGCTCGTCGCGTGCGAGGGCCGCGAAGTCGCCCGCGAGGGGTGCATGAGCGTGCCCGACCTCACCGGCGACGTGGCCCGTCCCACCTCGGTGGTGGTGCGGGGCCGCACCCTCGACGGCGAGGACCGGGTGATCCGCGCCGACGCCTTCGAGGCCCGCGCCCTGCTGCACGAGCTCGACCACCTGGACGGCCTGCTGTTCCTCGACCGGGTGGTGTCGCCCGACCGGGTCTTCCGCCGGCGCGTCTACCGCTAGCCGCCGGCACGCGACCGTCACCCGACGGCGGAGGAGATGCTCGGTAGGCTCCGCCCATGGCCTTTCCCCGCAAGCTCCTCAACGAGGGCGAGGACATCGTCCTGGACATGCGGCCGCACTGGTGGTACGTGGCCGGGCGCAGCGCCTTCCTGATCCTGGCGGTGGTCGTCGCCATCGTCCTGTACAGCGTGGTCGGCGGCGACGTCTCGGCCTATGTGGGGATCGCGCTCATCCTCGTGGCCCTGGCCCTGGCCGTCTGGCGCTACTACCAGTGGCTCACCAAGGAGTTCGTCGTCACCACCGACCGCGTCATCTACCGCCACGGGGTGTTCGCCAAGCAGGGCATCCAGATCCCGCTGGAGCGGGTGAACAACGTCATCTTCCGGCAGAACGTCATCGACCGCCTGCTCGGGGCCGGGAGCCTGCTCATCGAGTCGGCGTCGGAGTTCGGCCAGCAGCAGTTCTCGTTCATCCGCAAGCCGGACACGGTGCAGAACGTCATCTTCCGGGAGATGGAGCAGAACGAGAACCGCAAGTTCGACCGCGTGCGGCAGCCGTCCGCCGACGGCGTCCCCGATCAGATCCGCAAGCTCGACGAGCTCCGGCAGGGCGGCGTGATCACCGAGCAGGAGTTCCAGGAGAAGAAGGCCAAGCTGCTCGGCCAGATCTGAGCCGCCGGCCGGCCGTGCGCGTGGTCAGCCTGGTCCCGTCCGTCACCGAGACGCTCCTCGCGTGGGGCGTCAGCCCGGTCGGGGTCACGCGGTTCTGCGAGGCGCCGGGCGCCGAGGTCGTCGGCGGCACCAAGGATCCCGACGTGGCCGCGGTCGCCGTGCTCCGCCCCGATCTGGTCGTGGTCTGCGACGAGGAGAACCGGCTCGACGACGCCCAGTCGCTCGCCGCCGCCGGCCTGGCCCTCGAGGTGCTGTCGGTGCGTGCGGTGGCCGATGTGGTGCCGGCGTTGGTGCGGCTGGCCCAGTGCGTCGGTGCCGCGTGGCGCCCGGACGGCGGCTGGCGGGAGCTCGACGTGGCCGCGCCGCACGGTGCCCTCCGGGCGTTCGTGCCGATCTGGCGCCGGCCCTGGATGACCCTCAGCGGCGACACCTACGGGTCGTCGCTGCTCGGCCTGGCCGGGGCCTCGAACGTGTTCGGTGCGTCGCCGGTGCGGTACCCCGAGGTGACCCTGCCCGAGGCGGCTGCTCGCCGGCCGGACGTGGTCCTCGCGCCCAGCGAGCCGTACCCCTTCGGCGGGCGTCACCGCGCCGAGCTCGAGCAGGTGGCCCCCGTCTCGTTCGTGGACGGCCGGGACCTGTTCTGGTGGGGCGTCCGCACACCGTCCGCCCTGCGGCGCCTACGGGCCGCTGTGGGCCGTCTCAGCGGCCGGGAAGCCGGACGAGGCGGAGCGGGCGGTCCTCCTCGTCCGGACGGCCGATCGGCCTGAGGCGGGTGGGCCCGTGGCCGCCCGGCGGCCGGCAGGGGTCATGTCGTGCCGGTCGCCACCGAGGCGCCCGCCGACGCGCGCACCACCCGACCCTCGATCGGCGCACCGGGCTCGCAGAGGGCCACCACGCAGCCGCCGAAGCCGGCCCCGGTGAGGCGGGCGCCGTACACGCCGGCCGTGGCCGACAGGCGGGCGACCAGGGCGTCGAGGACCGGCGTCGACACCTCGAAGTCGTCGCGCAGGCTCACGTGGCTCTCGGTCATCAAGCGCCCCGCCGCGGCCAGGTCGCCGCGGGCGAGGGCGTCGGCGAAGGCGAGGACCCGTGCGTTCTCGGTCACCACGTGTCGGGCCCGGGCGCGCACGACGACGTCGGCCAGCCGGGCCACGTCGGCCGGGCGGGCCTCGCGCAGCGGACCGATCTCGACCGCGGCTGCCTCGCACTGGGCCCGCCGCTCGGCGTAGGCCGAGCCGGCGAGGGCCCGCGGCTGGCCCGACGGCACCACCACCACCTCGACGCCGGGGGGGAGGGGGACCGGGCGGACCTCGAGCGTGGTGCAGTCGACGAGGAGGGCGTGGCCGGCCACGCCGGCGGCCGACGCCAGCTGGTCCATCACGCCGCAAGGCACCCCGCTGGCCCGCTGCTCGGCCCGCTGGCAGGCGAGGGCCAGGGCGAGCGGCGAACCCTCGAAGCCCAGGGCGAGGGCGACCGACACCTCGAGCGCCGCGCTCGACGACAGCCCCGAGCCGACGGGCACGGTCGAGCGGACCCGGCCCACGAGCCCGACCCGGGGCCGGACCTCGGCGACCACGCCGGCCACGTAGCGCGCCCAGTCCGGCTCCACCGCCGCCGGGTCGCCGACGTCGAGCGCGACGCGGGCCGGGTGCGGCCGGGCGTCGGAGTGCAGCTCCACCACGTCGCCGGTGCGCTCGCCCTCCACCACCGTCTCGAGGTCGATCGCCATGGGGAGCACGAGCCCACCCGTGTAGTCGGTGTGGTCGCCGATCAGGTTGACCCGGCCGGGCGCGCGGGCCACCACCGTGGTCACGGGCCGAGGCCGCGGAGCTGCTCGGCGGCGTCCTCGGGCACCACCGGGTTGAAGAACATGCCGGACCCCAGCTCGCCGGCGGCCACGAAGCGCTGCACGCCCGCGGCGCGGTAGGGCGACACCAGCTCGAGGTGCAGGTGCGCCTGCGGCCACGGCGCGCCGTCGGTCGGGCGCTGGTGGATCCAGAGCATGTAGGGGAGGGGCGCGTCGAACAGCCGGTCGAGACGGGCCAGCACGTCGACGAGGAGCGCGGCCAGGGCGGCGCGGCCGGGGTCGTCGAGGCCGGGGAGGTCGGGCAGATGGGCCTCGGGCGCCATCACCAGGCCGTACGGGTACGACGACGCGTGGGGCACCCACGCCCTCCAGCCCTCCGAGCGGGCGACGAGCCGGGCGCCGGGCTGCTCGGCGCAGAGCGGGCAGCCGAGCTCGGCCGCCCGCTCGAGCTCACGACGGGGGACGTCGGGCACCACGTCGAAGGCGTAGATCTGCCCGTGGGGGTGGGCGATCGTGGCGCCGACCTCCGGCCCGCGGTTCTCGAACACGAGCACGTAGGCGATGTCGGGGCGGCCGCCGAGGGCAGCCGTGCGGTCGGCCCACAGATCGACCACCCGCCGCGCGCCGTCGACCCCGAGCGACCAGAAGGTGGCGTCGTGCTGGGGTGTGTACAGCACCATCTCGCACCGGTCGTCGGGCATCGCGGGCCACCGGTTCACGAACCAGAACGTGTCGTAGGGCGCCGGCGCCTCGAGCCCGCCCGGACAGAACGGGCATCCGGCCGCGGGCAGGTTCGGCCGGCCCTGCCGGCTCCCCACGATCACGGTCGTGGCCCCGGTCAGCGGATCGACGCGCGCCTCGCTGGCCCGGCGCGGGGCGGGCTCCTCCGTCACGGGGCGCCCGTCGGTCAGCCCAGCACCGAGCGGTCGCCGGCGCGGAGGCCGTCGGCGATGCGGCGGAACGCGCCGGCCGCGTCGCCGCCCATGGCGTCCGAGTCGGTCCATCGCAGGCCGCGGGACCGGTCGACGCCGTACAGGCCGAAGCGCGGCTCGTAGCTGCCCCACTCGTAGTTGTCGGCCAGGCACCAGTGGTAGTACGCGCCGACGGGCACGCCCCCGTCGAGGAGGCGCACCACCTCTCTGAGGTGCTCCCGCAGGTAGCGGACCCGGTCCCAGCCGTCGAGGCGGGGGTAGGAGCGGCCCCGCCGCACCCGGTTGCAGAGGCCGTTCTCCACCACCCAGACCGGGAGCCCGGGCTCGACGTTCATGCGCACGTACCGGGAGAACCCGGTGGGGTCGGGCGGGTCGTCCCACAGCCTCCGGGCCGGCGTCCAGACCCGGCCGCCGGCCGTGCGATGGCCGGGCAGCCGAACGTGGGAGGCCACGAGGGGGTTGTAGTAGTCGACCTGGGTCACGTCGAGGGTGCACGGGTGGGTGCTGTCGAACACCGCCGACACGGCGCGGGGGAGCGCATGCTCGAGCGGCACCGCGGACCGGGCCCATCGCCGGAGGACGGTCTCGGTGCCGGCCGTGGTCGCGGTCGCCAGGTCGTGCGCGTCGCGACGGGCGAGCAGCCACGGGCCGAGCTCGTCGCGGGCCACGTCGTGGTGGCGGGCGAGGAGCACGTCGATGGCGAGGCGGTCGAGCTCGTAGACGGAGAACGAGTAGTTGTTGGTGGCGACCACGCTCTCCGGCTGCAACGCCTTGATCTCGGCGTACCCGAGCACGTGCGCAGCCAGCAGGTGGTCGATGGCACGGGTGGCCTCGTTCGTCTTCAGGCGCCGGCCCGGTGGGAAGTCGCCGGTGACGTACGTCTGCAGGGCCAGGATGTTGATCTCGTTGATCGTCACCCAGCTGCGGCAGTGTGCCCGGAGACGGCTCACGGCCGTGCGCACCCAACCCGCGTACCGCTCGGGCGAGTCGGCGTCGAGCCAGAGGTCCGGCCCCATCCAGTGGGGGTGGGTGAAGTGGTGCAGGGTGACGAGGGGCTCGAGGCCCCGCTGGTGGCAGGCGTCGAGGATCGCGGCGTAGCGGTCGAGGGCCGTCGTGTCGACGTCGCCCTCGTGTGGCTCGCACCGGGCCCACTCGACGGACAGCCGGAAGGCGTCGCAGCCCGCCGCCACGGCCCGGTCGAGGTGGTGCTCGTACTCGTCCCAGAAGCGGAGGGCGTCGCCGGAGGGCTCGACGCGACCGGCCGCCTCCCAGTCGAACCAGTTGTTGCGGGGCTCGCCCGGGCCGTTGTAGCCGCCCTCGGTCTGGAACCCGGCGGTGGCCACACCGAACCGGAACCCCTCGGGAAGGGTGAAGGGTTCGCTCATCGAGCGCACGGTAGACCCTCGCCGCGGGCCCGGCTGGCGCGCCGCCGTCCGCCGGGACCTCCGGCTCTGGCGGGGCGCGCCGCGGCGGGGCAGGATCGGCACGGAGGTGGTGCCCGATGCTCCGCCGCATCGCTCGCTCCGTGGCGACCAGCGCTCCCGGCACGAATGCCGCCTACCTGGCCTACGGCCTGGCCCGGCCGGCACTCCTGCGGCCGAGCGTCACGCCCGCCGAGGCCCGTCTGGCCCTGCCCGGCGACCATCTCGTGCCCGTGCCGCAGTGGGTGGCCACGAGGGGCGTGACCATCCAGGCGCCCCCGCACGCAGTGTGGCCCTGGCTCGTGCAGATGGGGTTCGGGAGGGCCGGCTGGTACAGCTGGTACCGGTTCGACGACGACGGCCGCCCCAGCGCCGACCACCTCGAGCCCGCCCTGCAGCAGCTGGCCGTGGGCGACCCGATCCCCGACGGGCCCCGCGCCGACGAGGGCATGGGCGTGTGGCGGGTCGCGGTGCTCGAGGCCGACCGGGCCCTGGCGCTGTACTCGTGCCGGCACCCCGTCACCGGCCGGGAGGTCGATCCGCTCGACCCTCACGTCGGCCCGTACGTGGAGTCGAGCTGGGCGTTCGTGCTCCGGCCGGGGGAGCACGGCGACACCCGGCTGCTGGTGCGGGTGCGGGCAACCGTCGCGCCCCGGTGGGCCCGGCCGCTGTTCGGCCTGGTCGGCGCGGCCGACACGGTGATGGAGCACACCATGCTCGACGGGATCCGGCTGCGGGCCGAGCGGCGGGTGCCCTCGGCCAGCCCGGGACCGGTGCACGCCGGCGATCTGTGACGAGGGTCAGCCCGCTGCCGGCCGAGCCGCCGGGGTGAGGGCGAGGGCGTCGGCCAGCCGTTCGAGGGCCTCGCCGTCGAAGGGGGCCCGCAGCGCGATGTTCACCTGTTCGGCGCCGGCCTCGACGTACTCGCCGATGCGCTCGAGCACCTCCTCGTCGCTGCCCCCGAGCACGCCGGGGCGCACGAGCTCGGCGATGCCGCCGAACTGGTGGAGCAGGCTCTCCTCGGTCCAGGCGAGCCCCACGTTGACCGCGCACCGGATCTCGCCCGGGTCGCGACCGACCTCGTCGCAGTGGCGGAGCAGGACCGCGCGCTTGGCCGCGAACTGCTCGGGGGACACGAACGGCACGTTCCAGCCGTCGGCATGGCGGGCGACGATGCGCAGCGTGCGCTTCTCGCCGCTGCCCCCGATCCAGATCGGGAGGTCGGCCTGCAGCGGGCGGGGCTCGCAGCGGGCGTCGTCGAGGCGGAAGTGCTCCCCCGAGAAGGTGGTGCGCTCGTCCCGGAGCAGGCCCCGGATGCAGGCCGCCGCCTCCTCGAGCATGTCGAGGCGCACCTTGGCCGCCGGGAAGGGGATGCCGAAGGCCTCGAACTCGGGCTGGTGCCACCCGGCACCGAGCCCGAGGTCGGCCCGGCCGCCGGAGAGGTGGTCGATGGTGGCGATGGCGTTGGCCAGCACGGCCGGGCTCCGGTAGAGCACGCAGTACACCAGGGAGCCGCAGCGGACCGTGGAGGTGTCGCACGCCAGCGCGGCGTGGGTGGCGACGGCCTCGAGGCAGCTCCCGCCCTCGGCGGCCAGGTCGGCCGAGTAGAAGTGATCCCACACCGAGATCCAGCCGTAGCCGAGCTCCTCGATGCGTCGCCACAGCGCCCGCAGCGTGTCGGTGTCGGTGTTCTGGAGCCCGGCGTGCACCCCGAAGACGGTCATGGGCGGACCCTATCCGGGCTGCCGGCACCGTCCCTTGACCATCCGGTCAAGTCCCGCCAGGATGCCCCGCATGCCGCGCGCCGCCGCCAACGGGATCGAGCTGGAGTACGAGACGTTCGGGGACCCGGCCGACCCGCCCGTGCTCCTGGTGATGGGCCTGGGCGCCCAGCTGACCTCCTGGGACGCGGACCTGTGCCGGCTGCTGGCGGACCGCGGGCGGTTCGTGATCCGGTTCGACAACCGCGACGTCGGGCTCTCCACCAAGCTCGACGGCGCCCGGGTCGACGTGTTGGCCATGGTGGCCGCGGCCCTCGGCGGCCAGGTGATCGACGCGCCGTACACGCTGTCCGACATGGCCGCCGACGCTGTGGGCCTGCTCGACGTGCTCGGCCTCCCCGCCGCCCACGTCGTGGGCGCGTCCATGGGCGGGATGATCGTGCAGACCATCGCGATCGAGCATCCCGACCGGGTGCTCACGATGACGTCGATCATGTCGACCACCGGCAACCGGGCCGTGGGCGGCGCCCAGCCGGAGGCCATGGAGGTGCTGCTCAACCGCCCGCCCGCCGACCGGGAGGGCGCCATCGAGGCGGCGATCGTCGCCTCGAGGATCATCGGGAGCCCCGCGCTCTTCGACGAGGCCCGGGCCCGCCGGCGCGCCAGCGAGGCCTACGACCGCTGCTTCTACCCGGCGGGCACCGGTCGCCAGCTCGTGGCGATCATGGCGTCGGGGAGCCGCGACGACCGCCTGCCGGGCGTGACGGCGCCCACCCTCGTGATCCACGGACGTCTCGATCCGCTCGTGGGCGTGTCGGGCGGCGAGCACACCGCCGAGCTCGTGCCGGGCGCGGAGCTGCTCGTGTTCGACGAGATGGGCCACGACCTGCCCCAGCCGCTGTGGCCGGCGATCGTCGACGCCATCGTGCGCCACACCGAGCGGGTCCCCGCGTCCGGCTGACGCCGACGCGCCCCCTCGCTAGCCTCATCCCAACCAGTCGAGGAGGTCGCCGTGGGACCGCTGTCAGGCGTGAAGGTCATCGAGGTGGCAGGCATCGGGCCCGGTCCCTTCTGCGCCATGATGCTGGCGGACATGGGCGCCGACGTGGTGCGCGTCGACCGGGCCCAGTCCGTCGTCGGGGGAGACCCGGAGCGTCCGCCGGCCGACGCGCTCATGCGGGGCCGGCGCTCGATCGGGGTCGACCTGAAGAACCCCGGCGGGGTCGAGGCGCTGCTCCGCCTGGTGGAGTCGGCCGACGCCCTCGTCGAGGGGTTCCGGCCCGGCGTGATGGAGCGCCTCGGGGTGGGTCCCGAGGTGTGCCTGGCCCGCAACCCGAGGCTGGTGTTCGGTCGCATGACCGGCTGGGGCCAGGACGGGCCCTACGCGCAGGCCGCCGGTCACGACATCAACTACATCGCGCTGGCCGGTGCCCTGGCGCACGTGGGTCGCTCGGGCCAGCCGCCCACACCGCCCCTGAACCTGGTCGGCGACTTCGGCGGCGGCGGGATGCTGCTGGCCTACGGCGTGGTGTGCGGGCTCCTGGAGGCCCAGCGATCGGGGCGCGGGCAGGTGATCGACGCGGCCATGGTCGACGGCGCCGCCGTGCTGATGACGATGTTCCACGCCTTCCGGGCCATGGGGATCTGGAGCGAGGAGCGGGGAACCAACCTCCTCGACACCGGCGCCCACTTCTACGACGTGTACGAGTGCGCCGACGGCGAGTACGTGTCCATCGGGTCGATCGAGCCCCAGTTCTACGCCGAGCTCCTGGCTCGCACCGGGCTGGCCGACGATGCCGACCTGGCCCGCCAGATGGACCGCTCGGCGTGGCCCGCCCTGAAGGAGCGCCTGGCCGAGGTGTTCCGGTCGAAGACGCGAGCCGAGTGGTGCGAGGCCATGGAGACCACCGACGTGTGCTTCGCCCCGGTGCTCACCATGGCCGAGGCGATCGAGCACCCCCACAACCGCCATCGGGGCACCTTCATCGAGGTGGCGGGCGTCGCGCAGCCCGCGCCGGCGCCGCGGTTCTCGCGGACGGAGGTGGAGGTGCAGCGGCCGCCGTCGCACGCCGGCCAGCACACCGACGAGGTGCTGGCCGACTGGTGCGGCCTCTCGACCGAGGAGATCGCCACGCTGCGCGGCGCCGGTGCCGTCAAGTAGGGCGCGGGCCGATCGCGTGGCCACGCTGGTCTGCTTCCACGCCCACCCGGACGACGAGTCGATCGCCACCGGCGGCACGATGGCCAAGGCGGCCGCCGCCGGGCACCGGGTGGTGCTGGTGGTGGCCACTCGGGGGGAGCACGGCGAGGTGGCCGACGGCTTCCTCGACGACGGCGAGCCGCTGGGCGAGCGCCGCGTGCAGGAGACGCTCCGATCGGCTGAGCTCCTCGGGGTCCAGCGGGTCGAGTTCCTGGGCTACACCGACTCGGGGATGATGGGCGTGCTCGAGAACGACCTGCCCGGGTGCTTCTGGCGGGCCGACGTCGACGAGGCCGCCGGCAGGCTGGCCGCGATCCTCGCCGACGAGCGGGCCGACGTCCTCACCGTCTACGACGGGCACGGAGGCTACGGGCACCCGGACCACATCCAGGTGCACCGGGTCGGGCTGCGAGCCGCCGAGCTGGCCGGTACCGCCCGCGTCTACGAGGCCACCATGAACCGCGACGAGATGCGGCGCCTGCAGGCGGCGGCGCGCGAGGCGGGCCTGGACGTGCCCGACCAGGCGGCCGACCCCGACGACGACCCGATCGACCCCGACTCGTTCGGGCTGCCCGAGGCCGAGCTCACCACCGCGGTCGACGTGCGCGCGTACCTCGACGTGAAGCGGGCGTCGATGCGCGCCCACGCCAGCCAGATCTCGGAGGACTCCTTCTTCCTCCAGATGCCCGACGAGGTCTTCGCCAGGGCATTCGGCACCGAGTGGTACCGGCGTCGCGACCGGCCCGGCGGCATCGTCGAGGACGACCTGTTCGGGGCCGGTCGAGCGCCGTGGCCCGGCTGATCCTGGTGCGCCACGGGCGGGCGTCGGCGGGCTGGGACGTCCACGCCGACCCCGGGCTCGACGGGCTGGGGCGGGCCCAGGCCACGGCCCTGGCCGACGAGCTTGGCCGTCTCGAGCCCATGGCGATCCGCGTCAGTCCCCTCCGGCGCACCCGCGAGACGGCCGCGCCGCTCGAGGCACGCTGGGGCGTGCGCGCCGAGGTCGATCCGGGCGTGGCCGAGATCCCGTCGCCGGTGGGGGTGCCCATGCAGGAGCGGACCACCTGGCTGCGCGCCGCCATGGCCGGCACCTGGGCCGACCTGGCCGCCGACTACGGGGCGTGGCGCGACGCCGTGGTCGAGCGCGTCCTCTCGCTCACCTCCGACACGGTGGTGGTGAGCCACTTCGTGGCCATCAACGCGGTGGTCGGGCGGGCCCTGGGCGACGACCGGGTGGTGGTGTTCGCGCCCGACAACTGCTCGCGCACGACGGTCGACCACGACGGCCGGCGGTTGCGGGTGGTCGAGCTGGGCACGTCCGCCCCCGACACCCTGGTCCGCTGACGTGGACGGGGCCGCCGACCACCCCGTGGTCCACACCGGCCTGGCCCAGCAGGTCGTCGCCGGCGCGGGGGCGCTGCGCGCCCTCCCCGAGCTCCTGCGGGTGCTGGGGGTCCGCCGGGTGCTCCTCGTCACCACCGAGGGCCGGCTGCGCTCGCCCGACGGCGAGCGCCTCACCCGGCTCCTCGGCCGCCTCCTGGTGGCCGCCGTGGCCGACGCGCCGCCGCACGTGCCGGCGAGCGCGGTGCAGGCGGGGGTGGTGGAGGCCCGCCGCGAGGCCGTCGACGGTGTCGTGTCGTTCGGGGGCGGCTCGGCCGTCGATCTGGCCAAGGCCGTCTGCTTCTTCGTCGAGCAGCAGGGCGGCGGCACGGCCGGCACCTTCGCCGACCGCCCGCAGCTGCCCCACGTGTCGGTGCCGACCACCTTCGTGGGCGCCGCCGTCACCCCGTTCTTCGCCATCACCGACCAGCGGTCGCGGGCCATGCGGCCCGCCGGCAGCCCGTCGTGCGCACCGTCCGCGGTGGTCGCCGATCCCGCGTTGAGCCGCGACGTCCCGGCTCAGCTGGCCGCCGCGACCGGGCTCACCGCGCTCGCTCACGGGGTCGAGGCGGCGTGGGCGCCCGACCGCTCGACCGAGGCCCAGGCGGTTGCTCTGGCGGCGGTGGCCGCCGCCGGCCGCGGCCTGGCGGCGCTGGCCGACGGCGACGAGGGGGCCCGCGACGAGCTGCTCGTTGCGGCCGTGCTCGGCGGGCGGAGCCTGCACAACGCCCCCGCCGGCCTGCACCACGCCCTCGCCCAGCTGGTGGCCGGCCGCACCGGCGTCCCCCACCGGCTGGCGGGTGCCGCGCTGCTGGCGCACAGCGTCCGGTTCACGGCCGAGGCCATCCCCGTGGACGCGGCCACGGCGATCGCCGCCGCGCTGGGCGGGTCCGGCGACCCGGCCGAGGCCGTCGCGGCCGTGGTGTCGCGCACCGGGCTGGACGCCCGCCTGCGGGCGCTGGGCGCCGCCGACGAGGATCTCGACGCGGTGGCCAGGCTGTCGCAGGCGGACCCGCGGGTGCAGCGCAGCCCGCGGCCCGCCGGCGAGTCCGACGTGCGCGCCCTGCTCGACGACGCGTCCTAGCGCCCCGGGAGGGGCCGGGCTCAGTCGGTGGTGTCGGTGATCGACTCCTCGACGATCGTCTCCGCGGCCTCGGTGACGCCACCGTCGCCGTTGGGCCCGGTGGTCTCGGCGGGCGGGGTGTACGTGGGTGTGTACGACGTGGTCGCCGAGTAGTCGACCTCGGCGCTGCCCCCGCCGAGCTTCTTGGCCACGACCACGGCCACGCCCACGACGAGTCCGAGCAGGATCAGGTTGCGTGGGCGGAAAAGCTTCCTCATGGTGGCCTCCCTTGTCCGCCGGCCGCCGGCGGCGAGACCGGGATCATACCGGTGGGCCGGGCGGCCGCTTCCCGTCGGAGCCGTCGGCGACGAGCAGGGCGTCGACCAGGGCCACCGCGGCGTCGACGTCGGCCAGGTCGGGGAGCACGGCGTCGGCTCCCGAGCCGGCCAGCTCGGCCATCGTCCAGCGCCCGGTGGCCACGGCGAGGGCGCAGGCGCCGGCGGCGTGGGCCGCGGCCACGTCGAGGGGCGTGTCGCCGACGAGCACCGTCGAACGGTCCGCCCCGGCTCCACGCCCGCCGGCCGCTCGGCGCGCCTCGACGACGAGCTCCGCACGCCCGGCCGCCCGGTCGCCGAAGGCGCCGAGGCGGAACAGCGCGCCCACCCCGGCTGCGCCCAGCTTGGCCTCGGCGACCCAGCGGTTGTTGCCGGTGAGGACGCCCACGGTGTGGCCCGTGGCCGCCAGCCGCTGGGCGGTGGCCACCACGCCGGGCAGCACCCAGCCGACGCGGTCGCCGGGCGCCACCGCCGCCCCGTACCGCTGGCCCATCTCCCGCATGAGCTGGTCGAGCCGCTCCTCCACCAGCGCGGTCGGGAGCCGATGGGGGGCGAGGGCGAGGCGGGCCAGCTGGCTGTCGAGCATCCCGCCCAGCTCCAGCCCGTCGAGCGAGGCCGGCACGCCGTACACGGCCCGGAGCGCCTCGTCGAAGGCTCGCCGGTGGTCCGGATCGCCGGCCCGGATGATGGTGCCGTCGATGTCGAAGAGGATGAGCGCGGCCACGGGCGCCATCATGGGGTCATGGCACTCGTGAAGATCAACGCGATCACGATCCCCGAAGATGGCGGCGAGGAGCTGGCCCAGCGGTTCGCCGGGCGAGCCGGCGCCGTCGACGGGGCCGACGGGTTCGAGGGCTTCGAGCTCCTGCGGCCCACCGACGGTCGCTCGACGTGGCTCGTGGTGACGCACTGGCGCGACGAGGAGGCGTTCGAGGCCTGGGTCTCGTCGCCCGCCTTCGCCCACGGTCACCGGGGTCCCGACGCAGGGGCGGCCGCCCCAGAGCGACCGGTCTCGGTGTCGAGCGAGCTGTGGTCGTTCGAGGTCGCCCAGTCGGCCCCGCCCCGCCCGGCGGGGTGAGCCCCCGTCCCGTCGCCCTCGGGCTCGTCCTGCTCGACCTGCACACCAGCTGGTCCTGGTTCGTGGTGATCGGCAACGGCCTGGCGGGCCTGTGGGCCCTCGGCGCCAGCTGGCTCGAGCCGCTGCGGACCCGGGCGCTGTGGTGGTTCACGGCCTTCGTCGAGCTGGCGGTGTTCGTGCAGGTGGCCATGGGTGTGGGCCTCGTCGCCGGCGAGGGGATCGAGGCGCCGCAGTTCCACATGTTCTACGGCTTCGTGGCCATCATCGCCGTCGGCATCCTGTACTCGTACCGCCACCAGCTCCGACACCGGCTCTACCTGCTGTACGGGCTGGGCGGCCTGTTCGTGATGGGTCTCGGCATCAGGGCGATGCTCGTGGGCCAGGTCTGACCACCGGCCGCGGCTAGCGGACCGCCCGCCGGCTACAGGTGGACGACGGGGCAGGTGAGGGTGCGGGTGATCCCGTCGATCATCTGCACCCGGCTGACGACCATCTTGCCCAGATCGTCCATCGACGCCGACTCGGCCCGGGCGATCACGTCGTACGGCCCCGTCACGTCCTCGGCCGAGACCACGCCGGGCACGGCCCCGACCTGGGACGCGACCCGGGCGGCCTTGCCCACCTCGGTCTGGATGAGGATGTACGCGCTCACCTGCATGGCGACCCCCTGCGCACACCCGGCTCTGCCGGGCACCGTGGGCGCATGGTAGACGTCCCCGGCCGCCGGTTCCCCGGCCGGCCCGGCTCGGCTAGGTTCCCGCCGCCGTCTTGGCGCGAACCGAAGGGGGAGCCGTGCGTGCTGCGCTGGTCGAGGAGCCGGGCCGTCCGCTGAACGTCGTCGACGACGTCGACCTCGATCCTCCCGGCGAGGGGGAGGTGCTGGTGCGGGTGGAGCACTGCGGGCTCTGCCACTCCGACCTCCACTTCATCGACGGGAGCCTGCCCGGCCCGCTGCCGCTGCTCCTGGGCCACGAGGCCGGCGGGGTCGTGGAGGAGGTGGGCGCGGGGGTGCTCGGCCTCGCGCCCGGCGACAAGGTGATCCTCACGCTGCGCCCGCCCTGCGGCCGCTGCTACTGGTGCGTCCGGGGCGAGTTCTCCCAGTGCGGCCCCGGTGCGGCGCTCACCGCCGGCATCTTCCCCGACGGGGGCACCCGGCTCTCTCGCGGTGGCGCACCCGTGTACCGCAGCGGTGTGGTGCTGGCCGCCTTCGCCGAGCGCACGGTGGTCCCGGCCGAAGCGGCCGTGAAGGTGGCGGCCGACACGCCCCTCGAGATCGCCGCGGTGCTGGGCTGCGCGGTGCAGACCGGCGTCGGGGCCGTCATCAACACGGCCAAGGTGCAGGTGGGCGACACGGTGATGATCGTGGGCCTCGGCGGGGTCGGCATCTCGATCGCGCAGGGGGCCCGCCTGGCCGGTGCCTCACGCGTCATCGGGGTGGATCCGATCGCCGGCCGGCGCGAGCAGGCGCTGTCCTTCGGGGTGACCGACGTGGTCGATCCCGCCGCCGGCAGCCCGAGCGAGGCCGCGCTGGCCCTCACCGTCGGGATCGGGGTGGATCACGCCTTCGACGCGGTCGGGCGGGCGTCGATCGTGGAGTCGCTGTTCCCGGCCGTGCGCAACGGCGGAGCGGTGGTGATGGTGGGCGTGCCGCCGATCCAGGACGTGGTGAACGTGCACGCCATCGGCTTCGGCCTGGTCGAGAAGAAGCTCGTCGGCTGCTTCCTCGGCTCCGCGAACCCCCACCGGGAGTTCCCCCGCCTGCTCGAGCTGTGGCGGGCCGGCCGGCTCGACCTGGAGGGCATGGTCACGGCGCGCCGCCCCCTCGCCGAGATCAACCAGGCCGTGACCGACATGCAGGCGGGGGTGGGGCTGCGCACCGTGCTCTCGCTGTGAGCTCGGTCGGGCTGCCCCCGTCCCCCGGATCGGCCGGCGAGCGCTGCCCGCCGGCCGTCCTCGACGAGGTCCGGGCGGTGATCGGGCCGATCAGCCCTCGTGGGCGTTGGTCTCGATGGGCGTGACGCCGCCGCCGGTGGTGACGGCCACCTTGCGGGGCTTGGCCTGCTCGGCCATCGGCACGGTGACGGTGAGCACGCCGTCGACGTAGGCCGCCTCGATCCCGGCGGTGTCGAGGTTGTCGCCGAGGAACAGCTGTCGGGTGAACGCGCCGTAGCTCCGCTCACCGATGATGACCTCGTCGCCCTCGAGGCGCTCGGGCCGGCGCTCGGCCTTCAGGGTGAGGCTGTTGTCCTCGACGGTGAGGTCGACCGACGCCGGGTCGACGCCGGGCAGGTCGAAGGAGATGACGATCTTCTCGCCCCGCCGGACGGCGTCCATGGGCACGCGGCGCGCGCCGGTGACAGGAGCGAACGCCTGCTCGGCGAGCCGGTCGAGGTCGCGGAACGGGTCGAAGCGCAGCAACACGGGTGATCCCTCCTCGGGCTCCAGGGTGAACCTTCATCCTCAGTCTAGAGAGATCCTGTGTCGTTCACACTCAAGGAAGCGGAGCGTTCCATGAGGATGTCGGTGGACCGTCAGCGCTGGCCCGGGTCCGCGCGCGCCGGTGCCCGGCCCCTGGGGGCCGGGCACCGTGTGCAGACCTGGGAGCCGGCGCCGCTACCCGATGAGGCGCTTCGCCAGCTGGTCGAGCTGGTCGCGGAGCTCGGCCGGGAGCCGGTCGCCGAAGTTGGCGAAGTGCTCCTCGACCAGGGCGATCTCCTCGCGCCACCCGTCGAGCTCCAGCTCGAGCAGGGTGTCGAGCACGCCGTCGGGCAGGTCGAGGCCCGTCACGTCGATGTCGGCCGGCCGGGGCAGCACCCCGATGGCGGTGTCGACGCCCTCGGCCGTGCCGTCGAGGCGCTCGAAGATCCACTTCACGACCCGGCTGTTGTCGCCGAACCCGGGCCACATGAACCGGCCGTCGTCGTCCTTGCGGAACCAGTTCACCGAGTAGATCCGCGGGAGCTTGCTCGGCTCGACGCGGTTCCCCATGTCGAGCCAGTGGGCGAAGTAGTCGCCCATGTTGTACCCGCAGAACGGCAGCATGGCGAAGGGGTCGCGGCGGAGGACCGACTGGGCGCCGGCCTGCGCCGCGGTGGTGCGCGACCCCATGATCGAGCCGATGAACACGCCGTGGTGCCAGTCGTGGGCCTCGAACACGAGCGGGATGGTCTGGTAGCGGCGGCCCCCGAACATGATCGCCGAGATGGGCACGCCGGTCGGGTCGTCCCACTCCTGGGCCATCGAGCGGGCGTTCACGGCCGGCACGGTGAAGCGGGCGTTGGGGTGGGCGGCCGGCGTGCCCTTGTCGGGCGTCCAGCGCTCGCCGCGCCAGTCGGTGCACTCGGCCGGGGGCTCGTCGGTGAGGCCCTCCCACCACACGTCGCCGTCGTCGGTGAGGGCGGTGTTGGTGAAGATGCAGTCCTTGCGGAGGGAGTCGACGGCCACGGGGTTGGTGTCGGCGCCGGTGCCCGGGGCCACGCCGAAGAACCCGGCCTCCGGGTTGATGGCGTGGAGGCGGCCGTCCGTGCCCACCTTCATCCAGCAGATGTCGTCGCCGATGGTCTCCACCGTCCAGCCGGGGACCGTCGGCACCATCATCGCCGTGTTGGTCTTGCCGCAGGCCGACGGGAAGGCGCCGGCGATGTAGCGGCTGTGGCCCTGCGGGTTGGTGAGCTTGAGGATCAGCATGTGCTCGGCGAGCCAGCCCTCGTCGCGTGCCATGACGGAGGCGATCCGCAGGGCGAAGCACTTCTTGCCGAGCAGGGCGTTGCCGCCGTACCCGGAGCCGTACGACCAGATCTCGCGCGTCTCGGGGTAGTGGATGATGTACTTCGTGGGGCTGCAGGGCCACGGCACGTCGGCCTGGCCCTCGTCCAGCGGGGCGCCCACCGAGTGGACGGCCGGCACCCAGTCACCGTCGCCGAGCACGTCGAGGGCGCCCTGGCCCATGCGGGTCATGATCCGCATGCTCACGGCCACGTAGGCGGAGTCGGTGAGCTCGACGCCGATGTGGGCGATCGGGGAGCCGAGCGGCCCCATCGAGAAGGGCACGACGTAGAGCGTGCGGCCCTTCATCGCCCCGTCGTAGAGGGAGCGCAGCTCGGCTCGCATCTCGTCGGGCGCCCGCCAGTTGTTGGTGGGCCCGGCGTCGACCTCCCGCTCGGAGCAGATGAAGGTCCGGTCCTCGACCCGGGCCACGTCGCTCGGGTCGGAGCGGGCCCAGAAGCTGTTCGGGCGCTTCTGCGGATCGAGCCGGACGAACGTGCCCGCGTCGACGAGCAGCCGGCACAGCCGCTCGTACTCCTCCTGGGAGCCGTCGCACCACTCGATCCGGTCCGGCTTGAGGATGCCGGCCCACTGGTCGACCCAGTCGAGCAGGCGCTTGTTCGTCGTGGTCGCGCTCATCACCTCTCCGTTGAGGTCGGGCCCGGCGACGTCGCCGGGCCGGTCGGGGGGAACCCGGGGGTGCCGAGGTCGATCTCGGAGCCCAGGCGCAGCTGCGTGGCCCGGCCCTGGCCGTCGAGGTCGAAGACCACACGCTGGCCCTGGCGGAGCATGCGGAACACCGAGCCCGCCAGCGCGTCCGGGGCGAGCTCGAGCTCCGCGAGATCGGTGTCACGCAGGAGGGAACCGGCCCGGGTGCCCGGGTCGTAGGACTTGATCACGCCTTGCACCGACGACGCCTCCGTGCTCACCCAGGTGTGATGGGCCGAACGGTACCAGCAGGGCGTCGGCGCCGACGAAACGCGCGAGGGGCGCCGCAGGTGTGGCGGCTAGCCCTGGGGGAGCGGGCGCGGGACCTTGGTGACCTTGCCCGCCTTGATGCACGAGGTGCACACGTGCAGCCGCCGCGGAGCGCCGTTGACGAGCGCCCGGACCCGCTGGATGTTGGGGTTCCAGCGGCGCTTGGTGCGCACGTGGGAGTGGCTGACCCGCATGCCGAACGACGGATGCTTGCCGCACACCTCGCACACCGCTGCCATGGACGCCTCTCGTGATCTGCTTGCTCCGGGCTCGCGCCCGGCCCGCGGGCCGGCCCCGGGGACGAAGGACGAGGTTACCAGCGGCGGGGGCCGTCCCACCAAGCGAGGAGGTGGGCGCCGGTAGCATCGTCCCCCGTGGCCACGCTTGAGCACCTCACCGCCGAGCACGTGCGGCAGGTGATGGTCGGCTACCGCGACGCGCTCCGAGCGCACCAGGCGGCCATCAACCGGCTCAACGTCTACCCGGTCCCCGACGGCGACACCGGCACGAACATGGCGCTCACCCTCGAGTCGGTGGTGGCCGAGCTGGGCCACGCCGAGTCGGGGATGGTGCCCGTCTGCAAGGCCATCTCCCACGGATCGCTCATGGGTGCGCGCGGCAACTCCGGCGTGATCCTCTCCCAGATCCTGCGCGGGCTCGCCGAGGTGATCGCCCCGTCCGACCCGGCTGGTCCGGGCGTGCTGGCCGAGGCCCTCACCGAGTCGGCCGCAGCGGCGTACCAGGCGGTCATGCGTCCGGTCGAGGGGACGATCCTCACGGTGGCGCGCGCCGCGGCCGAGGGCGCGTCGAGCGCCGCAGCGGGCGGGGCGACGCTGGTCGACGTCCTCGACGCCGCCCGGGAAGCGGGGGCGGTGGCGCTCGAGCACACCCCGGAGCTGCTGCCCGTGCTGGCCGAGGCCGGGGTCGTGGACGCCGGGGGCGCGGGCTTCGTCCTCCTGCTCGACGCCGCCCTCGCGGTGGTGGCGGGCCGGCCGGTCCCCGAGGCGCCCGCTGCGCCCGGCCCCGAGGCCCTGCTGCCGGCGACGGTGCTGGCCGGTCACCACGGGGAGGGCGACCTGCGCTACGAGGTGATGTACCTGCTCGAGGCCCCCGACGAGTCGATCGCCGCCTTCAAGGACGTGTGGGCCGGCCTGGGCGACTCGATCGTGGTCGTGGGCGGTGACGGGCTCTGGAACTGCCACATCCACACCGACGACGTGGGTGCGTCGATCGAGGCTGCGTTGGACGCCGGCCGCCCCCGCAACATCCGGGTGACCGATCTCCACGAGCAGGTGGAGGAGGAGCGCTGGGTGCGCGAGGGCGCCGTCGAGGGGGGCCTGGTCGAGGAGCCGCCCCACGTGCACCAGCCGGTGCCGACGGCCGTGGTGGCGGTGGGCTCGGGCCCGGGGGTGCGCCGCATCTTCTACTCCCTGGGGGTGCAGCAGATCGTGGCCGGCGGGCAGTCCATGAACCCCAGCACGGCCCAGATCCTCGAGGCCGTTCTCGCCACCCCGGCCGACGAGGTGGTCGTGCTGCCGAACAACAAGAACATCGTCCCCGTCGCCGAGCAGGTCGACGCCCTCACCGACAAGGTGGTGCGGGTCGTCCCCACCAAGGGGATCGCCGAGGGCTTCGCGGCCCTCATGGCCTACGACCCGCAGGCGAGCGC
Source organism: Acidimicrobiales bacterium (assembly GCA_016716005.1). Classification (NCBI taxonomy): domain Bacteria; kingdom Bacillati; phylum Actinomycetota; class Acidimicrobiia; order Acidimicrobiales; species Acidimicrobiales bacterium. Next base: position 1,075,587 of record JADJXE010000001.1, on the reverse strand, counting down.
CGACGAGAACGCGGCGGCCATGGGCGCGTCGGCGGAGCACGTGGTGGCCGGCGAGGTCACGCGCGCAGTCCGCGACTCCACCTGCGACCTCGGGCCGATCGCCGAGGGCGACTGGCTGGGCATCTGCCGCGACGGCATCCGGGCCATCGCCCCGTCGGTGCACGACGCCGCCTGCGCCCTCCTCGACGTGCTCGTCACCGAGCAGCACGAGATCGTCACGATCATCGAGGGCGAGGGGGCCTCGGCGGCCGACACCCGGCGGATCACCGAGTGGCTCGCCGACCAGCGGCCGGGTGCCAGCGCCGAGCTGCACCACGGCGGCCAGCCCCTCTACCCCTACCTCTTCGGCGTGGAGTGAGCGGCTCGGCGCCCCTCACCCTGCGCGACCTGGAAGCCATCCCGATCGGGCGGCTCCACGGGGTCGGGCCCAAGAAGGAGGCCGCCCTCCGCGGGTTCGGCATCACCGACGTGCTCGGCCTGCTGCAGCTGTACCCCCGCCGCTGGGTCGACCGCACCAACGAGGCGCGGGTGCGCGACCTGGTCGAGGGCGAGCAGGCCCTGGTGCTGGGCCGGGTCGAGCGCATCAGCGGGCGCCCCCTGGGCGGCTCGCCGGGCCGGAGGGGCGGACGGTCGATCGTGACCGCCACTGTGTCCGACGGCTCGGGCCGGATGCGGGTGACGTTCTTCAACCAGCCGTGGCGTGAACGCCAGCTCGCGGTCGGCACCAACGCCGCCTTCTGGGGGAGGGTCGAGCAGTACCAGGGGCAGCCCCAGATGACCAACCCCGTCGTCGATCTCATCGGCGACCGCACCGGCCGGATCGTGCCGATCTACCCGCAGTCGGAGAAGGCCGACCTGACCACGTGGGAGATCGCCGGACTGGTGGAGGAGGCCCTCCGGCGGGCGGCGCTCCGCGGGTTCGCCGACCCGGTGCCCGCCCCCGTCCTCGGCCGGCTCGGGCTATGCGATCGCGGCACGGCGCTGCACAGCATCCACGCCCCTACCAGCATGGCCGACGTGGCCGCGGCCCGCGCCCGCCTGGTGTTCGACGAGCTCCTGCGGGTCCAGGTCGCGCTGGTCGCCAGGAAGCAGGAGCTCGGTGCCCGGTCCGTCGGCCACCGCCACGACGACCGCTCCCTCGTCGAGCGGTTCCTCCCCGGGCTGCCCTGGCAGCTCACCGGGGCGCAGGAGCGCGTGATCGAGGAGGTGCTGGCCGACCTGGCCCGACCCCACCCGATGCACCGCCTCCTGCAGGGCGACGTGGGCTCGGGGAAGACGGTGGTTGCGGTGGCCACCCTGCTGGGGGCGGTGTCGAACGGCGGCCAGGGGGCCCTCATGGCGCCCACCGAGGTGCTGGCCGAGCAGCACCACGAGTCGGTCGGCGCCTTGGTCGAGGGGCTCACGGTGCCCCATGCCGAGGGCCTGTTCGACGAGCGCCCGGTGAGGGTGGCGCTGCTCACCAACCGCACGACCGCGGCCGAGCGCCGAGAGCTGCTCGACGGCCTGGAGGCCGGGCGCGTCGACATCGTGATCGGCACCCACGCCCTGATCCAGGAGGGCGTGCGGTTCCGCCGGCTCGGAGCGGTGGTGATCGACGAGCAGCACCGCTTCGGGGTGGAGCAGCGGGCCGTGCTTCGTGAGGGCGGCGTCGACGACCAGGGGCAGGGGCGCGTGCCCGACGTGCTGGTGATGACGGCCACGCCCATCCCGCGCACGGCGGCGCTCACCGTCTACGGCGATCTCGACACCTCGACCCTCGACCAGCTGCCACCGGGTAGGAAGCCGATCACCACGCGGTGGGCCGCGGGTGCCGACGCCGAGCAGGAGGTGTGGGCCGCCGTGCGCGCCGAGGTGGCGGCCGGGCGGCAGGCCTACGTGGTGTGCCCCCTCATCGAGGAGTCGGTGAAGCTCGAGGCGTCGGCGGCCACCGAGGTGCACGACCGCCTCGCCGGCGGCGAGCTGGCCGGGCTGCGGCTCGGGCTCCTCCACGGCCGGGTCCTGCCCCGCGACAGGCAGCTGACGATGGACGCCTTCCGCGCCGGCGGGCTCGACGTGCTCGTGGCCACGACGGTGATCGAGGTGGGCGTCGACGTGCCGAACGCCAGCGTGATGGCGATCCTCGACGCCGACCGCTTCGGGATCGCCCAGCTCCACCAGCTGCGCGGGCGGGTCGGACGCGGCGCGGACCACTCGCGGTGCTTCCTCGTGACCGGCACCGAGCTGGGCCCGGAGGCGACGGCCCGGCTCCGGGCCGTCGTCGACCACGCCAGCGGGTTCGAGCTGGCCGAGATCGACCTCGACCTCCGGGGGGAGGGCCAGCTGCTGGGCGATCGCCAGAAGGGCCGCACCGACTTCCGCCTGGCGTCGCTGCGGCGCGACCGGGCCTGCGTCGAGACGGCGAGAGAGGTCGCCGTGGAGCTCGTGGGCGACGACCCCGCACTGGCGGCCCATCCGGGCCTCGCCGACGAGGTGGCGCTGCTGGTCGAGGACTCGGCGGACTACCTGTTCCGGTCCTGACCCGCGCTGGTCGGGCGCTCGGCCGCCTCGGCGGCTCGCGGGCCGGGGTCCGCAGCGGGTCGGGTGCGGCCGACCCCGGCCGCGTAGGGCACCAGCAGGGTCATGAAGTCGAAGTCGGGGTCCAGCCGGACCGCGACGCCCTCGCACATCACGACCGTCTTCAGCAGGAGGGCGAGGTCGCGCGGGAGCCGCAGCCGGTGGGCCCGCACGACCGCCATCAGGTCCTCGAGCACCGGGCCGAGCTGGAGCTGGCCCAGCGTGGCACCCGTGTAGCGGGCGACGAGGTCGTCGAGGTCACGGTGGAGGGCCGTCCGGTCGATGCTCGGCCCCGCCACCCCCAGACGGAGGAGCGCGACGCCGAGCCGCTCGGAGTCGTACGTGGCCAGGCCCAGCAGCACCGCCGACAGGCCGTCGCGCACGGTCGGCCCCACCAGGCCCACCATGCCGAAGTCGACCATGCCGATCCGCCCCCCGGCTTCGACGAAGAAGTTGCCGGGGTGGGGATCGGCGTGGAAGAAGCCGTGCTCGAACACCATCTCCAGGTAGAGCAGCGCCAGGTGCCGGGCGAGGGCCTGGCGCTCGACGCCCAGCCGGTCGAGGCCGGGAAGGTCGGTGATCTTCACCCCCCGCACCCGTTCGAGGGTCAGCAGGCCCGGCGTGGCGTGGTCCCACACCACGCGGGGCACGTGCACCCAGCCGTGGCCCCCGAGCAGGCGGGCGAAGCGCTCGGCGTTGAACGCCTCGCGCACGTAGTCGAGCTCGGCCCGCAGGGTGGACGAGAACTCCTCCACCAGGCCGACCGGGTCGTAGCGCCGGCCGAGCTCGCCGCGGTCGACGGCGCGCGCCAGCCGGTGGAGCAGGTCGAGGTCGAGCTCGACCTGCTCCACGATGCCCGGCCGCCGCACCTTCACCGCGACCTCGCGCCCGTCGTGGAGGGTGGCCGCGTGCACCTGCCCGATCGAGGCCGCGGCGAGCGGTGACCAGTCGAAGCGGGCGAACGCCCGGCCGGGCCGGTCGCCGAGCTGCTCGGCCAGGCAGCGCTCGAGCACGGCGGTGGGCACGGGCGGCGCGGCGTCCTGCAGGCGGGCCAGCTCGGCCTGGTACGCGGGCGGCAGCAGGTCCGGCCGGCTCGACAGGACCTGGCCCAGCTTCACGAAGGTGGCGCCGAGGTCCTCGAGCGTCCGGCGGAGGCGCTCGGGGCCCCACGTCCCCACCACCGGGCCGGGCCGGCGGGAGCGGGTCCGCACGGCGTCGCCCGCCCAGCCGAGGCTCGCGCCGGTCAGCACAGAGGCGACCTGGGCCGCTCGGGCACCCACGGTGCCGGCGGGCCGGGCGTGGCCGGCCGGGGTCACGGCTCGCCGAGGTCGGGGACCACGACGTCCCACCGGTCTCGGCAGTCGCGGCACCGGTACACCACCACCTCGCCCGGGTGGAAGATGCCGGTCTCGTCCGGCTCGCTCAGCAGATGGGCGTCGCCGCCGCAGTCGACGCAGACGATCACCGCCGGGACGAGGTCGCTCACCCCCGCCCCCGCCGGTCGCGTTGGTGGGCGTCGAACCGGGCGACGCCGGCCCCGAAGCCGGGCGAGAGGACCACGGCGCGCCCGTGGCGATCCTCGTTGGCCAGGCCCTCGGCCAGGCCCAGGCCGAGCCCCTCGTACACCGCGGCGCGGTCGTGGAGCACGCAGCCCCAGGGGAACGACGCGATCTCGTCGGCGAGCGCGACGGCGACGTCGAGCGCCTCCCCGGCCGGGACCACCCGGTTCACGAAGCCGATGGCGAGGGCCTCGTCGGCGTCGAACTCGCGGCCGGTGAGGATGAGGTCGAGGGCGCGCCCGAGCCCGACGATGCGGGGCAGGCGGTACGTGCCGCCGTCCATGAGCGGCACCCCCCAGCGGCGCTCGAGGCAGCCGAAGCGGGCCGAGGCCCCGGCGACCCGGAGGTCGCACCAGGCCGCCAGCTCGACCCCGCCGGCCACGCACCAGCCCTCGACGGCGGCGACGACCGGCTTGGACAGCTGGAGCCGCGTGGGGCCGAGGGGGCCGCTGGGCCGCAGCCGGGGCAGGTCCCTGAGGTTCGCGCCGGCGCAGAACGCCTGGTGGTCGCCGGTGAGCACGGCCACCCTCGCGTCGGGGTCGGCCTCGAAGGCCAGCAGCTCGTCGTGGAGGCGCTGGGCCGTCGCGCCGTCGATGGCGTTGCGGACGTCGGGCCGCCCGATCCGGACCACCCGGACGGGCGCGGGAACCGAGGCTGCGGCGCGGTCGCTCATGGGTGCCACCGTACGCCGCTGCTCACGTACGGTGGCCCGGTGCGGGTCGTCGCCGGGTCTGCTCGAGGGCGCCGCCTGGTGGCCCCGCGCGGCCGGGGGGTGCGACCCACGACCGACCGTGTCCGGGAGGCGGTCTTCAACGCGCTGGGGAGCCTGGGCGCCGTCGAGGGTGGTCGCGTGCTCGACCTGTTCGCCGGCAGCGGCGCGCTCGGCATCGAGGCGCTGTCGCGGGGCGCGGCCTCGGCGGTCTTCGTCGAGCGCGACCCGGTCGCGCTCGCCGCGCTGCGCACCAACCTGGCCGGCACGGGCGTCGCAGGGGCCGAGGTCGTGGCCGCCGACGCCCTGGCCTGGCTGGCCGCCGACCACGGGCCGTTCGACCTGGCGCTGCTCGATCCCCCGTACGAGTTCGATCGCTGGCCCGAGGTGCTCGCCCGACTGCGCGCGTCCCTGGTGGTGATCGAGTCGGACCGGGCCATCGGGCCCGGTCCGGGGTGGGAGGTCGTTCGGGCGCGCCGCTACGGCGGTACCGTGGTGACGTTCGCCGTGCCGGCCGGGCAGCCGGCCGAGGAGATGGAGTGACCGCCGTTGGCCAGGGTGCTCTACCCGGGGACGTTCGACCCCTTCCACAACGGGCACCTCGAGATCGTCGAGACGGCGCACCGGCTCTTCGACGAGGTGGTCGTGGCCGCCATGCGGAACCCGCAGAAGGGTGAGCCGCTCTTCACGCTCGACGAGCGTGAGGCCATGCTCGAGGAGGCGCTGGCCCATCTCGACAACGTCACCGTGACCATGTTCTCCTCGCTCGTCGTCGACCTGGCGCGCGAGGTCCGGGCCGACTTCATCGTGAAGGGGCTCCGGGCGGTGTCCGACTTCGAGACCGAGCTCCAGATGGCCCAGATGAACCACGCCATCGGCGGCATGCACACCGTGTTCCTGCCGTCGGCGTCGTCACACTCGTTCCTGGCGTCCAAGTTCATCCGGGACATCGCGCGCTTCGGTGGCGACGTGTCCTCGATGGTGCCGGTCGCGGTGTCGCGCCGGCTGAAGGAACGGATGAGCTGATGAGCCTGCCGCCCGACGAGCACGTCCCCGCTGCGCCTGCCGACACCGAGGCGATCCTGCTCCGCGTGGTGTCGATCATCGCAGGCGCCAAGACGATGCCGCTGTCCTCGTCGGCGATGCTGCCGAACCGCGACGAGGTGCTCGAGCTCCTCGAGGAGGCGGTGAGCCGCCTGCCCGAGGAGCTGCGCCGGGCCCGCTGGATGCTGCGGGAGCGCGACGACTTCCTGGTCAAGACCAGGCGGGAGGCCGACGCCCTCCTCGACGCGGCGCGGGCCCAGGCCGAGCGGATGGTGTCGCGCTCCGAGGTGGTTCGGGCCTCGGAGCTGCGTGCCCGCCAGACCCTCGAAGCGGCCTCCGACGACGCCCGCCGGATGCGTCACGAGGTGGAGGACTTCTGCGACCAGAAGCTGGCCACCTTCGAGGCCGTGCTCGACAAGACGCGCAAGATGGTGCAGGTCGGCCGGGAGCGGCTCCAGGTGAACCCGATGGCGGCGGCGGCCAGCGAGCCGTCGCAGGCGGAGGAGGAGAGCTCCTTCTTCGACCAGGACGAGGGCTGAGGGCCGGCGCCGGTGGAGCGCCGACCCCTCGTGGTGAACGTCGCCGACCTGCTGCGCCGGCCGGCCTCCCGCCGGGAGGTGCAGGCCGACGTCGTGCTGCCGGGGCTGTCGGTGGGTGACGTGGCCGTCCCCGACGGGCATCCGCTGCACGTCGACGCCGTCCTCGAGTCGATGCACGAGGGCCTGGTGGCCAGCGGGGCGGTCGACGGCGAGTGGGCGGCGCCGTGCCGTCGTTGCCTCATGCCGGCCGCCGGCCGGTTCCGGGCCGAGTTCCGCGAGCTCTTCTCGCACCATCCGATCGAGGGGGAGAGCTACCCGATCGCCCACGAGCAGGTCGATCTCGAGCAGGTCCTGCGCGAGGTGGTGCTGCTCGAGCTGCCCCTGGCGCCGCTGTGCCGGGAGGGCTGCCTGGGCCTGTGCCCGGTGTGCGGGGCCGACCGCAACCTGGAGGCCTGCGACTGCGTCGCGGCCGCCGCCGACCCCCGGTGGGCCGCCCTCGACCGGCTCCGCTTCGACACCCCGGGTCCTCCGCAGTAGGCTTCCTCGGCTCGTCCTCCGACCCAGGACCTCCCACGATGGCCGTTCCCAAGAAGAAGACCTCGAAGGCCAAGAGCCGCAGCCGGCGGGCGTCGGCCTGGCGGCTCAGCGTGCCGCCTCGCAGCGTGTGCCCCCGCTGCGGTTCGGCCAAGCTGCCCCACGTCGTGTGCGGCTCCTGCGGCTGGTACGCCGGCCGTCAGGTGATCGACGTCGACTGAGTCCGGTCCGGCCCGCCCTCCCGACCCCGCGACCAGGTCCGTGCTGCCCATCGCCATCGACGCCATGGGGGGCGATCTCGCCCCCGGCGAGATCGTCGCGGGCGCCCGGCGGGCCGCCGAGGAGCTCGGGGTGCCGATCGTCCTGGTCGGCAGGGCCGACGCCGTCGGTGACACCGGCGGCCTGGAGCTGATCGAGGCCTCCGAGGTCATCGAGATGCACGAGGAGCCCGGCAGCGCGGTCCGGCGCAAGAAGGACTCGTCGCTCGTCCGGGCCGCCGAGGCCGTCCGCGACGGCCGGGCATCGGCCATGGTGAGCGCCGGCAACACCGGTGCCACGATGGCCAGCGCGCTGCTGCGGATGGGCCGCATCAAGGGTGTCGCCCGACCGGCCATCGCCACGCCGATCCCGTGTCCCGGCTCCGGTCACACCGTGCTCATCGACGCGGGCGCCAACTCCGAGTGCCAGCCGGAGTGGCTCGTGCAGTTCGCCCAGATGGGCGCGGTGCTCGCCCGCGAGCGCTTCGGGGTCACGGCCCCACGGGTGGGGCTGCTGTCGATCGGCGAGGAGCCCACCAAGGGCACCGGTCTGGTCAAGGAGGTCCACCGGCTGCTCGCCGACGAGGGCGACTGGGCCGTCGACCTGGGTGCCGGGTTCATCGGCAACGTCGAAGGCCGGGACGTGATGAGCGACGCGGTCGACGTGGTGGTCACCGACGGGTTCACGGGCAACGTCGTGCTGAAGACGCTGGAGGGCGCGCTCCGCGGCCTGATCACGGCCATCCTGGTCGCCTTCGACTCGTCCGACGAGGCCCGCGAGGGTGCCCGCCTGCTGGCCCCGGCCCTCGCCCCGCTCTACGACCAGCTCGATCCCGAGACCACCGGTGGCGCGATGCTGCTCGGGGTCGACGGCGTGTGCATCATCAGCCACGGGTCGTCGTCGGCCCGGGCCGTCGTGAACGCGGTGCGCGTGGCCGAGGAGATGGTCGAGGCCGATCTGGTCGCCAAGCTGCGGCAGGCGATCGCGTCCTGAGCCGGTCGGCCGGGCCGCCGGCGCTAGCATCGCCCCTCGCCGTCCGACCCCGGGAGCCACCGTGCCCGCCGAGACCCACGTGGAGCAGAGCCCCATGGATCGCCAGCAGGTGTTCGATCTCGTCCGCGACCGGCTGGCCGACATCCTCGAGATCGACCCCTCGGCGATCAGCGAGGGCGCGTCGTTCGCCGACGACCTGGAGGCCGACTCGCTGGCGCTGATCGAGCTGGTCGAGGCCCTCGAGGAGGAGCTGGCCGACCGCACCGTGGGGTTCCGCATCGACGACGAGGACCTCGAGGACCTGAAGACCGTCCGCGACGCCGTCGACTACGTCGTCGCCCGCGTGTCCTGACGGGGCCTCGACCCCGATCGTGACCGACGCGGCCGCCTCCCTCCTGGAGCGGCTCGGCTACGTCTTCACCGACCGGAGCCTGTTCCGCCTGGCGCTGGCCCACCGCTCCTGGTGCAGCGAGCAGGAGGAGGGCGACGAGCCGTCGAACGAGCGCCTCGAGTTCCTCGGCGACGCGGTGGTTGGCCTGGTGGTCGCCGAGCACGCCTTCCGGCAGTTCCCCGACCTCCCCGAGGGCGATCTCACCGACGTGCGCAAGTCGGTGGTGAACGCCGGGGCCCTGGCCGAGGTCGCAGCCGAGCTGGGGCTGGGGCCCGCCCTGCTGCTGGGGAAGGGCGAGGACGGCGCCGGCGGCCGGACCAAGCAGTCGATCCTCGCCGACGCCTTCGAGGCCCTGGTGGGCGCGCTGTACCTCGACGGCGGCCTGCCGGTTGCCCGGCGCGTGGTCCTGGGCCTGCTCGGCCCTCGCATCGACGCGATCGCCGCCGGCGCGGCCGTGCACGACGCCAAGACCGCGCTGCAGGAGCTGGGGGTCCAGCGCCACGGGGTGGGGCCCGTCTACCGGATCGCCCAGGAGGGCCCCGATCACGACCGCCGCTTCTTCGCCACCGTCACCCTCGCCGGAGAGGAGCTGGGCCGGGGCGAGGGTCGGTCGAAGAAGCAGGCGCAGCAGGCTGCGGCCCGGATGGCGCTGGCGCGGCTCTCGGGGGGTTCGGACCCGGCCGGCGATGCCTGAGCTCCCCGAGGTGGAGACGGTTCGGCGCGGGCTGGCCGAGGCCCTGGGCGGGGTCCGCGTCCGCCACGTCGAGGTGTCGGGGGCCCGCACCGTGCGGCGCCAACCGGTCGAGGAGCTGGTGGCGCGCCTCGGCGGAGCCCGGGTCGAAGGGGTGCGCCGGCGCGGGAAGTACCTGCTCGTGCCCCTCGACACCGCCGAGGTGCTGGTGGTGCACCTGCGGATGAGCGGCCAGCTGCGCCTCGCCCGGGGTCCCGCCGAGGCGAGGCCACCCCACACCCGTGCGGTGCTCACCCTCGACGACGGCCGCGAGCTGCGCTTCGTCGACCCCCGCACGTTCGGCGAGCTGTTCGTGTCGGTGCCCGCGGGGCGGCGGCGGCTGCCGCCGGAGCTTGCCGGGCTGGGCCCCGACGCCCTGGACGAGCTCCGCACGCCGGGCCAGCTGCGCGCCGTGCTCGGCCGCAGCCGCCGCCGGCTGAAGGACGTGCTCACCGACCAGCGGGCCATCGCCGGGCTCGGGAGCATCTACGCCGACGAGGCGCTGCACGCCGCCGGGCTGCGCTTCGACCGGCGGGCCGACACCGTGTCCGGCGACGAGGTCGCGACCCTGCGCCGGGCCGTCCGCACGACGCTCCTCGCCGCCATCCGCGCCGGCGGCTCCACGCTGGGAGACGGCCAGTACGTCGATCCGGTCGGTCGACCCGGGCGCTACCAGCAGCGCCACCGGGTGTACGGGCGGGCCGGGCAGGCCTGCCGGCGCTGCGGGACGCCCGTCGAGCGGGCCCGCTGGTCCGGTCGCTCCGCCTACTTCTGCCCGACCTGCCAGCGCTGACGGCCTGCGGTCGGGCCCCGCCCCTCGGGCGCGTGCCCGCCTCCGTCGGGCGCCACCCGTCGAGCCGGTGCCGGCCGGCGGCCAGCCGGGGCCGGTGCGGGGTCGTCACCGCAGGTCAGACCGGGTGCGCGCCTCCCTCGGCGGGGGTGGCTAGCGTCGGTCCACTGGCCCGACACCGGGAGTGCGCTTCGTGTTCCTCAAGTCGCTGACGCTCAAGGGGTTCAAGTCGTTCGCCGACCCGGCCACCCTCGAGCTCGAACCCGGGGTCACCGTGGTCGTGGGCCCCAACGGGAGCGGCAAGTCCAACATCGTCGACGCCATCGCCTGGGTGCTGGGCGCCCAGGCGCCCAGCACGGTGCGCTCGCAGAAGATGGACGACGTCATCTTCGCCGGCACGGCCCGGCGCCCGGCGCTCGGGCGGGCCGAGGTGGCCCTCACCATCGACAACTCGGCGGGCCTGCTCCCCCTCGAGCTCTCCGAGGTGACGATCACCCGCACGCTGTTCCGAACCGGCGAGAGCGAGTACGCCATCAACGGCGTGCCCAGCCGCCTGCTCGACGTGCAGGAGCTGCTGTCCGACGCCGGCGTGGGCCGCCAGCAGCACGTGATCGTGTCGCAGGGTCAGATCGACGCGGTGCTCAACGCCCGGCCCGAGGAGCGCCGGCTGATCGTGGAGGAGGCGGCGGGCGTCCTCAAGTACCGGCGGCGCAAGGAGAAGGCCGAGCGCCGGCTCGAGGCGACCGAGGCGAACCTCCTCCGCGTGCAGGACCTGCTCCGCGAGGTGCGCCGCCAGCTCCGGCCGCTGCAGCGCCAGGCCGAGGCGGCCCAGCGCCACGGGGCTCTCGTGGCCGACCTCACCGCCGTGAGGCTCCACCTGGCCGGCCGGGAGCTGGCGGCGCTGCGGGGGCGTCTGGCGGCCGCTGCCGGCCAGCGGGCCACGCTGGCCGCCGACGAGCGGGCGCTGAAGGCCTCCCTGGCAGAGCTCGACGCCCGGGTGCTCGCCTGCGAGGCCGAGCTGTCGGGTCTGGGCGGCACCGACCTGGGCGACGCCCTCGCCCGGCTGGAGGCCCTGCGCGAGCGGGCCCGGGGCCTGGGAGCGGTGCTGGTCGAGCGTCACCGCACCCTCGAGCGCGAGCGCGGCGCCCTGATGGACCAGGCAGTGGTGGCCACGCTCGAGGCCGAGGCGGCCCGGCTGGCCGCCGAGCTGGCCGAGGTGGAGGCCGAGGCCGAGGCTCTCGTCCCGCGTGCCGCCGAGCTGGCCGAGGCCGAGGCGGCCCTGGCCGCCGACCGTGCCGGCTTCGAGGCCGCCGGGGTGGCGGCGGTGGCGCCACCGTCCGGCCGGGCCGCCGAGGTGCGGGGCGAGCTGGCGGCGCTGCGCGACGCCCTCGGCAGGGCTGACGCCGAGCTGGGGCGCGTGCAGGGCCGGCTGGCGGCGCTCGACGGCAAGGCGCAGCGGCTGGCGGCCGAGGCGGAGCGGCTGCGTGCGCAGCTCCGGGTCACCGAGGCGGCCGAGCTGCCGCTGGTCGCCGAGCTGGAGCAGGCCGAGGCCCGCCGGATCACGGCGGAGGCGACGGCCGAGGCGGCCGAGGCGGCGCGGCGAGCTGCGGAGCGCGAGCGCCACTCCGGGGCGGCCCGGGTGGAGGCCCTCGCCCTGGCCCTCGACCAGGCACGGGCCCGCGCCGGCGCGGAGCGCCTGGCCGAGGTGGACGGGGTGCTCGGCACCCTGCTCGACCTGGTGGAGGTGGACGAGGGCTGGGAGGCCGCGTTCGAGGCGGCCGCCGGTGAGGCCCTGGCCGCCGTCGTGGTCGAGGACCCGGGCGCCGCTCGCCGCGCGCTGGGCGCCCTCGATGCCGGGGGCGCCGCCGGTGCGGTGCTGGCCGCGGGTCGCGGTCCGCTCGGCTCGGGGCCGAGCGTCGCCGCGGCGGGTGGCGTGCCGGTGCGCGCCCACGTGCGGGCGTCGCGTGCCGGCGTGGCCGCGCTGCTCGACGCCCTCCTCGGCGCGGCCGTGGTGGTCGACGGTGGTTGGGTCGAGGCCCTCGACGCCGCGCTGGCCCACCCGGGCGTGGTGGTGGTCACCCGCGCGGGTGACCGCTTCGGCCCTGGCGGCTGGCGGCTGGGTGCGGGCGGCGGGGGCGCCACGCGGGCCGCCCTCGAGGAGGCCGAGCAGCGCGCCGACGCTGCCGCCCACGCCCTCGTCGTGGCCGAGCAGGCCGTCGCCGCCGCCCGGGCCGAGCTCACCGCGGCACGGGCGGCCGAGGCCGACGTGGCCCGCCGTCTCGACGACAACGACGGCCGCCTCACCGCGGCTGCCGACGCGCTGGCCCGGCTGTCGGCCGACCAGCGCGACGTGGGCACCGAGACCGAGGCGCTCCGCTCGCACCTCCACGAGGTCGCTGGCCGGGCCGAGCGGGAACGGCGGCGCATGGAGGAGCTGGAGCAGGAGCTGCCCGCCCTGGAGGCCGACGAGGGCGCCGCGGCCGAGCAGGCGCGCGCCGCGGCGGCCGCCCGGTCACGGCTGGACGAGCGGGCCGCGGCCGTGGGGGCGCTCCGCACCGACCTCGAGGTGCGGGCGGCCGGCCTCGACGAGCGGCGGCAGTACCTGCGCCGCCGGCTGGACGAGGTCGAGCAGCGCCTGCAGCACGACACCGAGCAGCGCCACGAGGCCGAGCTCCGGCGTCGCCGGCTCGACCAGCGACTGGTCGCCCTCGACCGCCTGGCGGCAGTGGTCGCCGGCCACGCCACCGTCGTCGACGGCGAGCTCACCGAGCTGCGCGACCGGCGGCGCCGGCAGTCGGAGGCCGCTCGGGTCGCCGCGGAGGGCCTCGACCGAGCCCGGCGGGAGCGGCTCGACACCGAGCGCCGGCTGGAGGAGCTGCGGGAGCGCAGCCGTCGGGGCGAGATCGAGGAGGCCGAGACCCGCCTGCGGCTCGAGGCGGCCGTCGAGACGCTCCGCCGCGAGCTCGACGTCGACCCCGACGTGGCCATCGCCAGCCCGTGCCCGGACCTGGCCGAGGGCGTCTCGCCGGCTGCCCGGGCCCGCGAGCTCGACCGTGAGCTGAAGCTGCTCGGCCCGATCAACCCGCTCGCGCTCGAGGAGTACACGGCGCTCGAGGAGCGCCACGCCTTCCTCGAGGCCCAGCTCGAGGACGTGCGCTCCACCCGCCGCGACCTGGCCCGGGTGATCCGCGCCGTCGACGCCGAGATCGTGAGCGTGTTCACGGCGGCCTATGCCGACGTGGCCGCCAACTTCGAGCAGCTCTTCCAGACGCTGTTCCCCGGCGGCAGCGGCTCGCTGCGCCTCACCGATCCCGAGGACCTGCTCGACACCGGCATCGAGGTCGAGGCCAGGCCGTCGGGCAAGAACGTCCGGAAGCTGTCGCTCCTCTCGGGCGGCGAGCGCTCGCTCACGGCCCTCGCCTTCCTGTTCGCGGTCTTCCGGAGCCGGCCGTCGCCGTTCTACGTGATGGACGAGGTGGAGGCCGCGCTCGACGACGTCAACCTCCACCGGTTCCTCGACCTCGTGCACGAGTTCCGCGACGAGGCGCAGCTGCTGATCGTGAGCCACCAGAAGCGCACGATGGAGGCCGCCGACTGCCTGTTCGGCGTCACCATGCAGCCCGGCGGGTCGTCCCGGGTCGTGTCCGAGCGGGTCGCCAGCCCGGCCTGACGCCCGGGGGCGGGCGCGCCCATCAGTCGGTGAGCGGTCGCCCCTCGGCGTCGCGGTCGATGCTGCCCACGAGGATCATGATCCCCTCGATGAAGCCCCACAGGGAGCCCAGCCCGCAGGTGAGGATCGTGACCACGATCTGGACGACGCCGATCCCGGTGTAGCCCAGGTAGAAGCGGTGCACCCCGAGGCCGCCGAGGAAGATCCCGAGCAGGCCGGCGGTGAGCTTCGACCTGGCGCCGGCGGCCCCCAGCCGGGACCCGCACGCCGTGCAGATCGTGGCCGTCGGATAGGTGGGCGCCCCGCAGGTCTGGCAGTAGCCGGCGCCGGCCCACGGGGGCGCGCCGCACGTGCTGCACACCAGCGCGTTGGACGGGAGCAGGGTGTCGCAGGTGCGGCAGTGCACCGTGCCGGGCGTCCACCCCGGCGGCCCGGCAGGCGCCGCCGGCAGGGGCTCGCCGGCGGCCGGCGGCGCCCACGGGGCCGAGGGCGGGGGTGGGGGCGGGGGCGGAGGAGGCGGCGGAGGAGGCGGCGACCCACCGGGCGGGGGTGGGGGTGCGGCGCCGGCCCCGGGCGGCGGGATCCCCGGGGTCGCCCAGGGTGACGGGTCGGCGGGCTGGTCGCTCATCGCGCACTCCTCTGGCCGGTGGCGGGCATCGTACGCCGCCGGCGGCGCCCGCCGGCCGGGTCCACCGCGGCCCCTGGCTAGGCTGCCGGGCGCCATGGAGGTCCTCTTCCTCGTCCTCGCCCTGCTGGTCCTCGTGTTCGGGTTCGGGGTGATCATCGTCCGGCGGCGGCGTGCCCCGGGCGTCGAGCCCCCGATCACCCGCCCACCCGCTCGGCCGGTGTCCCCGCCGCCGCCCTCGCCGGCGGCCCCACCGGTCGCCGAGGCCCCGCCCCTCGAGGTGCCACCGGTCGCCGAGGCCCCGCCCCTCGAGGTGCCACCGGTCGTCGAGGCCCCGCCCCTCGAGGTGCCACCGGTCGTCGAGGCGCCGCCCCTCGAGGAGGTCGTCGAGGCGGCGGCCGTCGAGGCGCTCGAAGTGGAGGCGCCTGCGGTCGAGGTGCCACCGGTCGTCGAGGCCCCGCCCCTCGAGGAGGTCGTCGAGGCCGCCGCCGTGGAGGTGGTCGAGGCCGAGGCGGTCCCTGTCGAGGCGCCCGCCAAGCCTCGGTTCCGCGACCGTCTGTCCAAGGCTCGGACCCTGCTCGCGACCTACGTCGGTGCCATCCGCTCCCGCTCCACCATCGACGAGGACACGTGGGACGAGATCGAGGAGGCCCTGATCCGCGCCGACGTCGGGGTGACGCTCACCGGCGCCCTGGTCGAGGAGCTGAGGGCGACCGTGAGGGAGCGGGGCATCGTCACGCCCGACGAGCTCCTCGAGGCTCTCAAGGCCGAGCTCGTCGACCGCCTCGGCGATGCCGACCGCTCCCTCGCGTTCGAGGACGGCAGGCCCAACGTGTGGCTCTTCGTCGGGGTCAACGGCGTCGGCAAGACCACCACGATCGGGAAGGTCGCCAAGCAGGAGATCGCCGGCGGGCGCACCGTGGTCATGGCGGCGGGCGACACCTTCCGTGCGGCGGCCGGCGAGCAGCTCGAGGTCTGGGCCGAGCGGGCAGGAGCCGACCTGGTGCGCGGCGCCGAGGGAGGCGACCCGAGCGCGGTCATCTTCGACGCGGTCGAGCGGGCGGGCTCGCGCGGCTACGACCTCGTCCTGGCCGACACCGCCGGCCGCCTGCACACCAAGGTCAACCTGATGGAGGAGCTGAAGAAGGTCCGCCGGGTCGCCGACCGGGATCCGGGCCGGGTCACCGAGGTGCTCCTCGTGCTCGATGCGACCACTGGTCAGAACGGCCTCACGCAGGCTCGCCAGTTCACGGACGCGGTGGACGTGACCGGTGTCGTGCTCACCAAGCTCGACGGGTCGGCCAAGGGCGGCATCGTCCTGGCGATCCAGGGCGAGCTGGGCATCCCCGTGAAGCTGGTGGGCCTGGGGGAGACGGTCGAGGACCTGGTGCCGTTCGATCCGGTCGAGTTCGTGGACGCCCTGTTCGCGTGAGCGGGGCCTGGCCCCGGGGGAGGGGACGGCGATGAGGTTGCTGGCACGGATCGCCCTGCTGCCGGCCCGGGTCGCGGGCGCGACCCTCGGGGCCAGCTACACGGCCGGGGTGCGGGCCGGGAGGCTGGTGGGCTACCGCCGCCTGGCCCTGATCGGCATGGGGGTGCTCATCGGCCTGCTGGTGGCACCCGTGCCGGGCCGTCAGCTGCGCGCCCGGCTGCTGGCGCTCGTGGGCCGGGGCCGTGTGTCCGACGACGAGCTCGCCGGGGCGGTGGAGCGGGAGCTGTCGCAGGCCCCCCGCACGTGGCACCTCCCCCAGCCGGCCGTCGACGTGCGCGACGGGGTCGTGGTGCTGCGGGGCGACGTGCCCCACGAGACCGCCCGCCGGGATCTCGAGCAGGCCGCGTCGGCCGTCGACGGCGTGGTGCGGGTGGAGAGCCGGCTGTCGCTGCCGGACGGGGTCCCGGGCTAGCGGTCGCCAGCCGGGGGTCCGGACGGACCGGGCTCGGCCGCCATCCCCCGCTCCAGGGCATCGATCAGGTACGGGCGGATCGCCGCACCCGCGATGATGCGGTCGACGGAGCCCATGCGCAGGGCCCGGTTGATGTCGTGGATGTGGTCGTACTCGTCGGCCACCTCGCCGAGCTTCTGCGAGCGGACGGTCTCGACGACCTCGGCCAGCTCGCGGCGGAGGGCGGCGGCCTCGGCGCCGGAAGCCGACCCGAGCCGCTCCCGCACCGCCGCGACCTGGGGGTCGGCCTGGGTGCGCTGGTCGACCTCCTTGGCGAAGACCACTGCGGCCGCGGGCGCACCGCCGATCACGGACGCGTACGAGCCCTCGACCGCCGCGATCTCGAGCCGCTCGTTGAGGGCCTTGGAGAACACCACGAAGGCGCCCCCGTGGTAGCGGGACACCACCACCATCACCATCGGACCCCGGAAGTTGGTGACCGCCCGGCCGATCTCCGCCCCGTACTCCAGCTGCAGGGCTCGCATCGACTCGGGTGAGCCGTCGAAGCCCGACAGGTTGGCCATGACGACCAGCGGGCGGCTGCCGCTCGCCGAGTTCACGGCTCGGGCCAGCTTCTTCGACGAGCGAGGGAAGAGGGTGCCCGAGGTCCAGAAGGGCGGCCCGTCGGCGGGCACGAAGCCGTCGCGAGGGAGGGCGTGGGCCTCGATGCCCACCATGCACACGGGGATCCCACCGACGTGGGCGTCCCACACCACGACGGTGTCGGCCTGGGCCATGCGCGCCCACCGCTCGAGCGGCGCGCGGTCGCGATCGGTGGCGGCGTGCATGACGGCGCGGATGTCGAAGGGCTTCTTGCGGCCCGGGTTCGACGTGTCCGAGAAGATGTCGCCCACCCGGGTGAAGTCGCTGCCGGCGACGGCGGGGTGGGGCGAGTCGCGCACGTCCCGGTCGAACGGGTCGGTGGTGTCGGCCCGCCGGGGGAAGCGCTCGCCGGGTGCCACGTACGCGTGCTCGTAGTGGTGCAGCAGCAGTCGCGCCGCGGCCGGGAGGTCGGGCGCCCAGTACTGGGCCTGGCCGTTCGGCCCCATCACCCGCTCGAAGCCACCGATGCCGAGGTTGTCCTCGGCCGACACGCCGCCCGAGAAGTCGAGGGACTGCTTGCCGGTGAGCACCATGGCCGACTCGGGGATCATCACCAGGATCCCGCGGGTGTGCATGAGCATCGTGGCTTCGGCGTTCCAGTAGGGCTGCGCCCCCACGTTGATCCCGCACACCACCACGTTCACCTCGTGCCCCGCCTGGGTGAACTCGATGAGGCGCCGGAGGACCGCCCCGATCCAGTCCATGTTCTCGGTGCCGGTCTCCATCGAGATCCGGGCGCCCGACGACAGGGCGAACCACTCCAGGGGCACGCGCATGGACTCGGCCAGGTCGACCGCGGCGTTGATCCGCCGGCACTCGGCCTCGGCCAACGAGCCCAGGCTGCGGCTGGGATCGCCCAGCACGATGACCCGCCGCATGCCCTCGGGGTGCTTCTCGGTGTGGTTCGTGATCACCCCCACCACGAGGTTGGCCGAGTTCTCGCCCGGCGGCCGCACCACCGGCACCAGGCGGTGCTCTTCGTCGAGGTCGTGCTCGACGAACTCCCCGGCGGGGAACCCGGTGGCCGCGGAATCGTCGACCGACGGGGCGATCATCCGGACGAGGTCGTAGGGGTACGCGAGCCCGCGTCGCGCCAGCAGGGCGACCCGCTGCCGGTACGGGGTCAGGGGCTCGATCGGCTCGGCCGACGGCGTGTCGTCGCGCACCACCACGTCGCGCCCGTTGGGGCTGGCCAGCACCAGCTCGCGGTCGAGCGGGTCGCCGCCGCCCGGATCCGGGATCTGCACCCGCAGCACCACCGCCTCGAGGCCGAGGCCTCGGGTGGACGGCGCCACGCGTCGGGCCACGTCGCGGGTCTCGCCGGGTGTGAAGTCCCAGAGCGGCCGGGCGAAGAGGAGCAGGCGGTTCCACACTGGACGCTTGGAGGGCGGGAGGGGCGCCAGGGCGCGGCGGAGATCGGCGACCACGGCGGCGAGCACACGCTCGAGCTCGGGCACGGCGTCGACGTGCCCGGAGTGGTCGCGCACCGGGGTGAGGTCGCGGACCTCGGCCAGGGCGAACACCCGCTCGTCCTTGGGTTGGTCGATGGCGACGGCATGGAAGAGCGACACGCCGGCCTGCGAGGGGAGCCGGGTGAGCGAGAAGCGTGAGAGGCGCCACAGCTCGAGCCGCTTGGCCAGCATCGGCTGGAGGTCCCGGTAGAGGCGGTCCTCGACGAAGCCGCCGTCGCCGGGCCGGAAGGTGAGGTAGCGGCTCCGGTCGCGGGCGGGGGTGGCGCCGAGGTTGGTGACCGCCACCACCACGCGCCGGATCCGTGGCGGGAAGCCGGCGTCGTCCAGCGCGCTCCGGACGATCTCGATGAACGCGTCGGTGTCGTCGAGCGGCGCCGGCCCGTCGAGGTACAGGTCGAGGACCCACTGGGGCCCGGACGGGCGGCGGCTCAGCTCGTCGCGGAGGCGGGCCAGCAGCAGGCCGAGGTCGCCGAACGCGCCCGCGGTGGCGAGCAGGCCGATGACGGAGCCCTCGTGGCGGTACGTCGAGCGGGCGAGGGCGAGGCCGTCGTAGACGCCGACCTCCAGGTACTCCAGGTCTCGGATGCGGTAGTAGCGGCGGGTCAGCGCCTCGACCTCGAGGGCGCGCGCCTCGGGGCCCTTCCCCGCGGCCCACCGCTGGAGCAGGCCGTGCAGCGGGTACGGGCAGCTGACGAGGGCGGCGATGCGGTCTTCACGGTCGTCCTCGCCGGGGTGCGCGGCGAGCCGATCGAGGTGCTCCACCACGTCGTGCTCGACCGCTTGGCGGGTCGCCTCCAGCACCGGCAGGTCGACCCAGTGGTAGCGGACCTCGCGCGCCAGGTCGCCCACGGTGGGGTGCCGACCCTCGCTGGCGAGGATGAGCCGGTCGAGGAGGGCTCGTTGCTCGTCGGTGGCCCGGGGCCCCAACAGCTCGGCCTGGTCCAGCCAGCGCTCGAGCACCGCGGCGATCACCGGCAGCTGCTGGTCGGCCCGCTGCTGGGCGCGGAACAGCCAGTAGGCGGCCTCTTCGAGGGCCGGGGTGCGGTCGAGCGTGGCGATCCCGTAGTGGGCGAGGGCGCGGCGGAGCCGCGCGAGGAACTCGAGCGGCAGGGTGTCGCGGGCCCGCTCGGGGCTGCGCAGGAAGGCGAACAGGTGCTCCTGGGCGCTGCGCGCGTGCTCGTCACCCTCCTCGTCGACGGCGGGCTGCCGGCGGGCGACCGCGGCCACGTCGGCGAAGGCGTCGAGCACATCGGTCTCCAGCCGCACGAGCGGCGGATCGTGCGGGGGGAGCGCGGCCACCACCGCGGTGAGCTCACCCGACAGGACCCTGGCGCGGCTCGCGCTCACGTCGTAGCCGAGCACGAGAGCCCGCAGCTCCTCGGCCAGGCGCTCCAGGCGCTCCCGGGGGTCGACGGGCACGACGGGGGAGGCGGCCGCCTGGAGCCGGTCGGTGTGCTCCTCGCTGGCCCGGTGCAGGGGGTCGAGCTGCACGAGCGGTGCCCCGCGGTCGACCTGCTCGTTGGGGCGGACCAGCACGGTGCGGACGCGGCCGGCTCCGGGTGCCGACACGGCCAGCTCCATCTTCATCGTCTCGATCACCGCCAGCGGGTCGCCGGCCTGCACCTCGTCGCCCGGTGCGACCGGCACCGTGACCACCACGGCCGGCGCCGGTGCCCGTACCACGCCGCCGTCGTCGCGCTGGAGGTGGTGGGGGACGCCCTCGACCTCCACGTCGTGGTCGGGCCCTCGCACCGCGGCGAGGGTGCGCCAGGTGCGACCGCCTACGGTGAGCCGTCGCTCGTACGGGCCCAGGTGCTCGACCCGCAGGTCGACCGGACCGGTGTCGGTGGTGACCGTGTAGAGGACGTCGCTGCGCTGGGCCACGGCCAGGCGGTATCGGTGGCCGCCGAACCGGAGCTCCACCGTGCGCCCGTCGCCGGGGGCGACCTCGGGCCGTCCGCGCGCCGCGCTGGCCAGGAACCGCTGCTGGTCGGCGCCGCGGTCGACGTCGCTGGCGTCCACCGCCGCCTGGAGGAGCGCGACGTCGGCGTGGTGGCGTGACCGCAGCTCGCCCGCGGCCAGCAGCCGGTCGAGCCAGCCGGTGTCGAGGTCGCCCGACCGCAGCTCGGGCCGGTCGAGCAGCTCGAGCAGGAAGCCCTTGTCGGTGGCCCCGCCCTCGAGGAGCACCGCCGTGTCCCGGATGGCGCGCCGCAGGCGGGCCATCGCCTCGGCGCGGTCGTGGCCCCAGGCCACGATGCTGGCGACCAGGGGGTCGTCGAGGTCGCCGGGCACCGGGTCGCCGAGGCCCGCCCCGGGGTCGACGCGCACGCCCGGCCCGGCCGGTGTCCGCAGGAAGAAGAGCCGTCCGGGTGCCGGTGCGAAGTCGCGCGAGGGGTCGAGCGCCGAGATCCGCACGGTGACGGCGTGCCCCCACGAGGCGGGCGGCGCGCCCCCGAGCCGACCGCCGCCGGCCAGGTGCAGCTGGAGCTTCACCAGGTCGACGCCCGCCACCGCCTCGGTGACCCCGTGTCCCACCTGGAGGCGGGGGACGACGCCGTGCAGCCACCACGCGCCTGACTCCGGATCGACCAGGAAGCCGACGCTCCCGACGCCGACCAGCCCGGCGGCGCCGACGAGCCGGCGAGCGGCCTCGGCCAGGTCGTCGCCACGGGCCGGCTCGAGGGTCGGGCACGCCGACTCCACGAGCACGCGGAACCCCCGCCGCTGCACGGTGCGGTCGCGGACGCCGAGCGTCCACACGGTGCCGTCGGCGTCGGCCACCACCGGCACCTCCACGTGGCGGAGGCGCCGGGACGGGTCGAGGTCGGCCGGAGCCGTCGCCACGTCGGCGCTCTCGGCCAGGGTCCTGACCACGGCCGGGTCGGCCAGGCGCGACAGGACGGCGGGCGACGGGCCGATGAAGGTGATGCCCATCGCCTCGCACCGCTCGGCGAACCAGGCGGCCTCGGCCACGAAGCCCCAGCCGGGCCACGCCGCGTCGGCCCGCGACTCGAGCAGCGCCGCTTCGAGGCGGGCCGGGTCGACGTAGGCCGGCCGGGGCGGCCCACCCGCCGGGTCGGGCACGGTGGCCGGGCCCAGCCCCACCGCCTCGTCGGCCCGCCTGACGAACAGGGCGTGGCGGTCCGGTTCGGTGTAGAGGGCCACGGTCCGCAGCGACCATCCGGGCTCGCTGTTGAGCTCGGTGACGGCGTCGACGAGCCGGGTGGCGGCCTCGCCGCGGTGGACGATGGCGATGCGATGGATCTGCTGGGCCACGGTGCCTCCGGTGCCGGTCCGTCAGCCCATCGCTGCCGCGAGGGGCTCGAGCAGCTCGCCCGCCGGGCCGGCCGGCAGCTCGACCGTGCGGTAGCCGCGCATCCGCAGGAACACGGTGCCCTCGCCGTCCACGACATCGGCGTCGAAGGTGGAGCCACCCTCGGCCTCGTGCGGCGTCACGACGGCGAACAGGTCGCGTCCGTCGGGGGGCGGGCCGAGCACCTCCACCCGGTCGAGATGGGTCGGGAGGGCCATCCGACCGCTCCGGCCGAGCTCCCACATGCCCGCGGTCTGGAAGCACAGCTCGAGCTGGCGGGGCGCGGTGGTGAGCGGTGCGTCGGGCTCGTGGTTGGGCGGCAGCGCCGCGGCCTGGCGGCCCACGGGCCCGTCGCCGGCCCGCCAGACCTCGCCCAGCACCTGGTAGGCGGGGCCGTGGAAGTAGACCGCGTAGATCGCCTCCGGCCCGGCGGTGGCCGCCTCGGCCCGGCCCGGTGCGGCGCCGGGGGCCGGGGTCGGCGCCTCGGCGGCCAGTCGCACCCGCCCGGTGAAGTGGGTGGTCACCTGGGGGGCGTCCTGGCCGGCGAGCAGGCGGCTGCCCTCGAGGCGGCACTCGGCCACCAGGCCGTCACCCTCCGGCCGCACGACGGCGCGCACCGTCACGGTGCGAGGCTCGTCGCGGAAGAGCTTGAACGGCGCGAGGAAGTCGACGTCGTCGACCCCCACGACGTGCCAGCCGGGTGCGGCCAGGCGGGCAGCTTCGGCGAAGGCCTCGACCCCCATCACCCCCGGCAGCACCGGGGTGCCGTCGATCCGGTGGTCGGCGAGGAACGGCTGGCGGGCCGGGTCGAGGTCGGCTTCGACCGTGACGCCGCCGATCGGGCTCCAGGACGTGAGCCGCTGCGCCATGGGCCCGGCGCCGGCCAGGTCGACGGCCGACGGGTCGAGCCCGCCCGCCGGCGCCCGGTCCTGGAGGAGGATCCCGAGCCGTCCGGCCACCACCACCTCGCCGCGGGTCCCGCCCGCCGTGAGCTCGCGCCGCACCGTGGCGATGCCGGCGTCGGGCGGGAGCATGTCGATGCCCGCCAGCTCCATCATCTTCGGGATCGAGCCGCGGGTGGCCATGCCGATGCCACCCCAGGCGGTCCAGTCGATGGCGATGCCCCTGGTGTCGGGCCGGGTGGTGCGCAGGTTGGACACGAGCTTGCACAGCAGGTCGTTGGCCGCGCTGTAGTCGGTCTGGCCGCCGTTGCCGAAGCGGCCGGCGATCGAGCTGAAGGCGACGACGGCGCCGACCGGCAGGTCGGCCGCGGCCCGCAGCAGGTTGTGCCAGCCGTTCGCCTTCACGTCGAAGACGAGGTCGTACTCGCGGGGTTCCTTGTCCTGCAGGAAGCGCGAGATCTCGAGGCCGGCCGCGTGGACGATCACGTCGATGCGGCCGTGCTCGGCGCGCACCGACGAGACCACGGAGGCCACCGCCTCGGCGTCGATCAGGTTGACGCTGTGGTAGCGCGCGGTGCCGCCCGCCGCTCGAACCGCCTCGATTGCGGCCAGGGCGGCGTCGAGGCGCTCGAACCGGGCCAGCTCTCGCTCGACGGCCGCCGGGGTGGCGCGCTCACCGGCCTCCTTCAGGCGGGCGAAGATCTCCCGCTTCAGGGCCTCCTTGTCGGTGGCGAACAGAGCCAGGTCGGGGTCGGCCGGGTCGGGTTCGGGCGTGAGGTCGAGCAGGTGGAACGTGCCGCCGGAGTGGGCGGCGAGGTCGGCGGTGATGGCCGAGGTGATGCTGCCGGCGGCGCCGGTGACGACCACCACCGAGTCGGGCCCGAGCACCAGGCCCGGCCGACCGTCGTCGGCGGGGAGCTCCACGAGCGACACCGTCCACCGCCGGCCGTCGCGGTGACCGACCTCGACGGCGCCGGGGTCGGTGAGGGTCTCGGCGATCAGCAGCTCGGCCAGCCGGGCCGTCTTGCGGCTGGGCTCGAGGTCGACGGCCTTCGCCAGGGCTTCGCTCTGCTCGCGGGCGTATGCCTTCGTGAACCCGACGACGGCGCCGCCCAGCGGATCGACCGCGCCGGCGTCGTCGTAGCCGTGCATCCCGCCCAGGCGTGTGGCCGAGACCAGGAACGGGGAGGCGTCGGCGCGGACCAGGTGGCGCATGGTGGCGTACAGCAGCTTCACCCGCAGCCGCAGGGCCTCGGTCCACGCCGCGTCGTCGAGGGCGTCGACCGGGCCCGCCTGGTCGAGCGCTGGCAGCCAGTACACGCCGTGCACCGGGCCCTCGGCGAGCCAGCCGTCGAGGGTGGCGGTGAGCTCGTCGGCGGCTGGAGCGCCCGCAACGACCAGGGTGGTGACGCCCCGCCCCTCGAGCTGCTTCACGAGGGCCTTGGCCACGCCTCCGGCGTCGGGCATCACGACGATGCGCGTGCCCTCGGCGAGGGTGACGCCGGTCGGGGCACACCACTCGAGGGCCGGGCGCAGGGCCGGCACGGGCACCCGCCGGGGCATGGCGTCGGCGGCCTCCAGCGACCCGACCAGCAGCGGCCGGCCGTGCGCGGCCGGGGTGGCCGGTGCCTCGGGGGCCGCTGCTGCGGTGGGGGCGGCGGGGAGGTCGGGGGCGCGGTCGCGCACGAAGCCGGCGACGTGGTTGAGGGTGGGGTAGTCGCGCAGCTTGAGGGTGTCGTCGCGGGGGATGGCGTAGTGCTCGCGGATGGTGGCGAACAGCTCGGCCTGCTTGACGGTGTCGACGCCGAGGTCGGCTTCGAGGTCGAGGTCGGGGTCGAGCATGTCGGGCGGGTAGCCGGTCTTGTCCGCGACCAGGGCGAGGATGGTGTCGAGGACGGGGTCGCCGCCGGTGCCACCTGCCGGGGCCGTGGGGGCCGCGGCCGGGGTGGCCGGTGCCTCGGGGGCCGCTGCTGCGGTGGGGGCGGCGGGGGGGTCGGGGGCGCGGTCGCGCACGAAGCCGGCGACGTGGTTGAGGGTGGGGTAGTCGCGCAGCTTGAGGGTGTCGTCGCGGGGGATGGCGTAGTGCTGTCGAGGACGGGGTCGCCGCCGGTGCCACCTGCCGGGGCCGTGGGGGCCGCGGCCGGGGTGGCCGGTGCCTCGGGGGCCGCTGCTGCGGTGGGGGCGGCGGGGAGGTCGGGGGCGCGGTCGCGCACGAAGCCGGCGACGTGGTTGAGGGTGGGGTAGTCGCGCAGCTTGAGGGTGTCGTCGCGGGGGATGGCGTAGTGCTCGCGGATGGTGGCGAACAGCTCGGCCTGCTTGACGGTGTCGACGCCGAGGTCGGCTTCGAGGTCGAGGTCGGGGTCGAGCATGTCGGGCGGGTAGCCGGTCTTGTCGGCGACCAGGGCGAGGATGGTGTCGAGGACGGGGTCGCCGCCGGTGCCACCTGCCGGGGCCGTGGGGGCCGCGGCCGGGGTGGCCGGTGCCTCGGGGGCCGCTGCTGCGGTGGGGGCGGCGGGGAGGTCGGGGGCGCGGTCGCGCACGAAGCCGGCGACGTGGTTGAGGGTGGGGTAGTCGCGCAGCTTGAGGGTGTCGTCGCGGGGGATGGCGTAGTGCTCGCGGATGGTGGCGAACAGCTCGGCCTGCTTGACGGTGTCGACGCCGAGGTCGGCTTCGAGGTCGAGGTCGGGGTCGAGCATGTCGGGCGGGTAGCCGGTGGTGGCCGACACCAGCTCGAGGATGGTGTCGAGGACGGGGTCGCCGGTGCCCGCCGGCGCGGGCGCCTCGGCCGGTGCCGGTGCCGGTGCGGGTGCGGGTGCGGGTGCGGGTGCGGGTGAGAGCAGGGCAGCCGGGACCACGGCGGCGACCGGCGCGGCGGGCGGGGCGGGAACGGCGCGGGCGGCGGCCGGCACGGCCGATGGCGGGCCGGCGTCGACGACGCGGAGGCGGCGGTGGTCGACCTCCAAGCGCGCGCCGGCGTGGCCGCTGATCCGATCGAGCCAGGCCTGCCAGGCCACCGGGTCGCTCACCCGGTACGCGTAGCCCAGCTCGTGGGGCGCCCGGCGAGCGCCTCCGGGGGCGGGCACCCGGCGCAGGAGCAGCATGCTGATCTGCGAGCCGAAGCCGGCCGCCAGGCGGAGCGCGTACTCGATCGGGTAGGCGCCGCCCTTGGAGAGGTTCAGGGGGCCGAGCTCCGGGTCGACGTCGCGGAAGTTGGGGATGGGGGGCACGATCCCGGTCTCGAGGCTCTTCACCGCCACCACGTCCTCGATGCCCACCCCCATCGGGTGGCCGGTGAGCCCCTTGGTGTTGGCGATCACGATCTGGTCGGCATCGGCGCCGAACACGTGCCGCAGGGCGTGGATCTCGGCCGACGCGCTGCCCCCGCGCGCCGGCGTGTACGTCTCGTGGGAGACGAAGACGGTGTGAGGCGCGATGGCGTGACGGTCGAGGTGGCCGCGGCGCTCTGCCGCCGCGACGACGTCCTCCATGACCTGGCTGATGTGGGTCACGTCGAGCCTGGTGCCGTGGAAGGCGCTGTTGGCCGTGACGGTGGAGAGCACCTCGCAGATCGGGCTGATCCCCCGCTCGCGGGCGGCCGAGGCCGCCTCCACGACCAGGCCGGCGGCGCCCATCCCGATGATCATCCCGTGGCGGCGGTTGTCGAACGGGAGGGCGGCCTCCTCGACCACCTCGTCGGTGGCGGCGGCCCCCGTGGCGAGGAACCCGGCGCCCACCCACTCCATGAGGTGCTCGGCCGTGACGTCGTCGCCCGCGATCACGAGCACGCGGCGGCAGCGGCCGGTCCGGATCCAGTCCTCGGCGATGGCCACCGCCTGCGTGGTCGACGCGCACGCGGCGTTCACCTGGGTGTTGGGCCCGCGGGCTCCGATGATCTCGGCGAACTGCGAGTGGCCCATCGAGAGCACCCGGAACAGGAAGCGCCGGTCGAAGGTGTAGGGCTCGGCCGCGAGCAGGCCCTCCAGCTCGTGGATGCGCCGGTCGATCTCGGGCGTCAGCGGGTTGGCGTCGTCGACGCGGCCGCGCAGGGCCCGCAGCACGTCGAGCTGTTCGACCCGGGCGCGGTGGCGGTGGTAGCGGTCGATCTCGGCGGCGAAGTTGTCGTTGCCGGGGAAGGCCGAGCCGAAGATGATCCCGGTGTTGTCGCGCAGCTCGTCGGGCAGCAGCCAGCGGTCGGGCAGCTGCGTGCCGATGGTGGTCTCGCGGTAGTGCTGCACCAGGGGGATGCCGGCGTCCCGGAGGGCGTCGAAACCGGCTCCGACGGCCAGCCTGGTCACCACGTCGAGGGCCTGGTCGCGGTCGGCGTCGATGCCGAAGTCGGCCACCACGTCGAGGTGGCCGGCGCGGGCGGCCAGCTTGATGACCTCGGAGGGGTCGTCGATCGTCACGAACTCGGGGTCGGCGTCCTCGCGCTTGACCAGACGGTTGATGTGCTTGTCGAGGATCGCCTTGCGGAGGTGCATCGGGATCACGTCGATGAGCTGCTCGCCGTCGAGGAGCCGGCGCAGGTTGTCGTCGTCGAACACGCGCTCGACGCCCGGCAGGCCCAGCGCCGCTCCCGTGATGACCACGGGCTCCTCGGCGATGCCGGCCGGTCCGGGGGCCGAGGACCGGCCCTCGTAGATGCGGCGGCCCTGGTCGAGGAAGTCGGCGAAGAGGCGGCCGAGCTCCACGTACGTGTCGGTGCCGAGCGGTGCGCCGGCGGCCGGCGCGGCGGCCGGCGGAGCCGCGGCCGCCGGGGGCGCGGCCGCGCGGGGCGCGACCGCCGGGGCGGTGACGGGGGGCGTGGTCATCGGGGCCTCGTCGCGGGCCCGGCCGAGACCGGCCGAGTAGAGCCCGCAGAGCGCCTGGTTGAAGGCAACGACGTCTCCCTGCTTCGGGTGGTTGGTGAAGAGCGCCAGCACGTCGTCGTGCTCCGCGCCGAGCACGTCCTCGACGAACCCGTGGAGCGCACGCTTGGGCCCGACCTCGACGAAGAGGCGTGCGCCGGCGGCGTACAGGCTCTCGAGGCCCTGCACGAACTGCACCGGGGACGCCACCTGGCGGGCGAGGAGGTCGAGCATCTCGCCCTCGACCCCCGGCCCGGTGGGATAGAAGCGGCCGGTGACGTTGGTGATGATCGGCCGCTCCGGCGGCCGCACCCCCAGGCGGCTGAGGGTGGCGCGCAGCGGTTCGCTTGCCGGCGCCACGATCGACGTGTGGAACGCGTGGCTCACCGGGATGCGGATGGCGGTGAAGCCGGCTTCCTGCAGGCGCGCGACCGCACCCTCGACGGCCACCGTGGCGCCGCCGATCACCGCCTGCGACGAGC
The DNA here is from genome assembly GCA_016716005.1 of Acidimicrobiales bacterium. Classification (NCBI taxonomy): domain Bacteria; kingdom Bacillati; phylum Actinomycetota; class Acidimicrobiia; order Acidimicrobiales; species Acidimicrobiales bacterium. The sequence goes on along the minus strand of JADJXE010000001.1, from coordinate 1,047,630 downwards.
TGTTCACGTTGGCCACGACCACGTAGCCGTCGCTCTCGGCGACGATGCGCTCGATCTCGGGGAGTGGGGCCATGACGGCGGCCATCGCCCCGTTGTCCTCGACGCTCAGGCTGGCCATCTCGTGGCCGCGCGCCGACACGGCCTCGAGGGCCTCGTCGAAGCCCAGGGCGCCGGCGGCCACGAGGGCTCCGTACTCGCCCAGGCTGTGCCCCATCACCATGTCGGCCTCGACCCCGTAGGCCGCCAGCAGGTTGGTGAGCGCCAGGTCGGTGCTGAGCACCGCGGGCTGGGTGATCTCGGTCTGCAGGAGCTGCTGCTCACGCCGGGCCAGCTCGTCGGGATCGGCGCTGTCGGTGAAGATGAAGTCGGTGAGCGGCCGGCCGAGCAGCGGGGTCATCACCCGGTCGGCCCGTTCGAAGGCGTCGGCCACGAGCGGCTCGAGCTCGCGCAGCTCGCGGAGCATGTTGACGTACTGGGATCCCTGGCCGGTGTAGAGGAAGGCCACCTTGGGCGCGGGGCCGCGACCGAGGAACACGCCCCTGCCCCGCAGGGCGCGCCACGCCGCCGGCACGCCGCTCTCGAGGGCCTGCACGGCGCGCCCCGCCTTGTCGGCCAGCTCGGCGGCGTCCAGGTAGTCGATGGCCACGCGCACCGGTGCGCGGAGGTCGGCCAGCGCGGGGGCGGCAGGCGCCGGAGCGCGGCCGGCCACGGCGTCGGCGGTCACGGCGCGCAGGCGCTCGGTGAGCTCGGCGTCGTCGGCGGCTCCGACCACCAGCGCCCCGCGGAGGGGAGCCTTGGCCGGTGCCGCGGCAGCTGCGGCGCCGACCTCCTCGGCAGACGGCAGCCCGCCCACGGCGAAGGTGCGGCGGGCGCCCTCGGCCTTCAGCATGCCGGGCACGTGCTCCTCGAGGACCACGTGGAAGTTGGTGCCGCCGAAGCCGAACGCGCTGACGCCGGCCCGGCGGGGGACGCCGTTCGGCGTCGTCCACGCCTCCAGCTCGTGGACGACTCGGAACGGGGAGCGCGAGAAGTCGATGTTCGGGTTGGGGACGGTGGCGTTGAGCGACGGCGGTAGCACCTTCTCGTGCAGGGCCATCGCCGTCTTGAACAGGCCGGCTGCCCCGGCGGCCCCCTTGAGGTGGCCGATGTTCGACTTCACCGACCCGAGCCCGACGGAGCCCGGTCGCAGCGACCCACCGAAGCCGGCGGTCAGGCTCTCGACCTCGACCACGTCACCGACGCGGGTGGACGTGCCGTGGCCCTCGACGTAGGTCGCCGTCGACGGGTCGAGCCCGGCCTCGGCCCAGGCCCGCTCGACGGCCAGCACCTGCCCGACGGGGTTCGGGGCGGTGATGCCCTTGCCCTTGCCGTCGGACGCGCCGCCGATGCCGCGGATGACGGCGTAGATGCGGTCGCCGTCGCGCTCGGCGTCGGCCAGCCGCTTGAGGAGGAACAGGCTGCCGCCCTCGCCCATCACGAAGCCGTCGGCGCCGTCGCCGTAGGGGCGCGTGCCCGTGGCCGACAGCGCGCCGATCTTGCTGAACTTCACGAACGCCGCCGGGTTCATGTTGCGATCGATGCCGCCGCTGATGGCCAGGTCGAACTCGTTCTCGATCAGGCCCTCGACGGACGCGGTGATGGCCGCGAAGGCCGAGGCGCAGGCCGCGTCGGTGACGAAGTTGGGCCCGTGGAGGTTGAAGACGTTGGCGACCCGGCCGGCGATGATGTTGCCCAGCTCGCCGGGCATGGTGTCCTCGGTGATCTCGCCGATCAGCTCGTGGATGCCCGTGCGGGCCTCGGACACGATGGCCTCGCGCACGCCGCCGGGCAGCGCTGCGAAGCTGGGTGACGCCGTGAGCTCCCGGGCGAACTCGGGGAAGGAGATCCGCAGGGCCGTCAGGTAGTGCTTCTCGCCGGCCAGGGCGTTGCCGATGATGACCGCGGTGCGGTCGCCGTCGATGGCTCGTTCGGGCCACCCGTTGTCGACCAGGGCGGCGCGGGCGCAGCTGAGCGCCCACTGCTGGCCGACATCCATCTGCTGGGCGACCTTGGGCGGGATCGGCATGCGCCAGCCCATCGGGTCCCACTCGAAGTCGCGGACCCAGCCACCGACCTTCGAGTACGTCTTGTCGGGCGCCGAGGGGTCGGGGTCGTAGTAGAGCGCCGGGTCCCATCGGTCGGGCGTGACGTCGCTGATGCTGTACCGGCCCTCGCGCACGTTGCGCCAGAAGGTGGCCGCGTCGGGGGCGTCGGGCATGATCGCCGACACGCCCACGATCGCCACCGCCCGGTGCGCCGTGTCTTCCATCGCTGGTGCCACCTCCCGCACCCGCCGGAGGCGGGCGTCGTCGTCGCTCGTCGGTCCTTCAGCCGGCCCGGCCGTAGAGCAGGTCGGCCAGGTGGTCCATGTCGTCGATCAGGCCGCCCTGCACCCGGTGCACCTCGGGCAGCCGCAGGGCCGCCTCCAGCGCGCCCAGGCGGTCGTCGGCCGCGCCCCCGGCGCCCCGCACCCAGCGCAGCCCCTCCTCGGCCACCTTCAGCGCCGCTCCTCGCCCGAACACCCGGGAGGCGGTGGCGATGCCGCCGGCGTCGAGGCGGCGGTCGCCCTTCTCGGGCAGGGTGCCCTGGGCGGCGCGAGCGGCCCGCCGGGCGGCCGCGGCCGCGCCCTCGGCCTGGGAGATGAGCTCGCCCAGCCGGAACAGGATGTGCTGGTTGCGGGTGAGCTTGCCCACCCGGCACCACTCGAGCACCTCGGCCAGCGAGTGGTTCGCCAGGGCGGCGGCGTCGGCGCCCACGTGCGGGAGCTGCGCGTGCAGCGCCTCGAGCTGGCGGGCGGCGTCGTGGTAGTGCTGTCCGCGGGTCTTCAGGTGCTGCTGCCACCGGTCGCGGCTGATCGTCATCTCCATGATCTCCGAGGTGCCCTCGTAGATCGTGGTGATGCGCACGTCGCGCTTGATCTTCTCCACCAGGTACTCGCGGGTGTAGCCGTAGCCACCGAGGGCCTGGATCGAGGCCTCGGCCGCGGCGCAGCCGGCTTCGGTGGCCAAGTACTTGGCGATGGCGCCCTCGGTGTTGAGGCTGCCCTCGCCGGCGTCGATGCGCTCGGCCGTCTCCTCGATCACGGCCCGGGAGGCCTCGAGGGCGGCGGCGTGGGGGACGATCAGCTTGTGGACGTAGCCCTGCTTCTCCGACAGGGGCCCACCGGCCTGGATGCGCTCGGTGGAGTAGGCGATGGCCCGGTCGAGGGCGGCCCACCCCCCGCCGAGGCCGAACGCGGCGACCATCAGGCGCGTGTAGCCGAACACCAGCTGGGCCTGCCACAGGCCCTGGCCCTCCACCCCGCCCACGAGGCGGTCGGGTTCCACCATCACGCCGTCGAGGTACAGCGCCGCGGTGTTGGAGAGCCGGATGCCGTGCTTGTCCTCGGGCTTGGCCGAGCTGAAGCCGGGCGTGTCGCGGTCGACGATGAACCAGGTGGGGCCGCCCGGCGCGTTGGCCAGGATCGTGCAGGCGTCGGCGATGCCCCCGTTGCTGATCCACTGCTTGCGCCCGTTGAGCTCGTAGGCGACGACCTCGCCGTCCTTCTCGACGGGCGTGGCCGTCGTCTTCAGCGCTGCCAGGTCGCTGCCGGCCTCCGGCTCGGTGGCGCCGTAGGCGAACAGCAGGCCCTCGTTGGCGATGCGGCCCAGCCAGAGGGTCTTCTGCTCCGGTGTGGCACCCACCAGGATGGGGTCGCTGCCGAGGAACGTGGCCAGCACGCTGGTGGCGACGCCCAGGTCGATACGGGCCATGGCCTCGCACACCCGGTACACGTCGATGGTGCCGCCACCCATGCCGCCGTACTCCTCGGCGATGAACAGCAGCTGGATGCCCAGGTCCTCGCTGCACATGCCCCGGACGACGTCCAGCGGGCACTCGTCCAGGTGGTCGAGCTCGAGGATGCGGGCGTCGGAGAGGTGACGCTCGGCGAACTGCCTGATGGCGTCGAGCGTCATCTCGAGGGTCTCTCGGTCCAACCCCGGCGCCATCTCTGTCTCCCCGCGTCATCGAATCCCGACCCAGGAGGCGGCCGCGTCCCCCCGGAGGCCCGGAGAGCCGGCAGCGCTGCCCGCCCGTGGTGCCCGCCGCCACGCTAGCCACCGCTCGCGGCATTGCGCGAGGGCCCTTCGACGGTGCCGGCGGGGACCTTCGCCACCCGGAGGGTCGCGCGGCGTGCCGGCCGGGCCGGCGGAGCGGGACGTCGTGGCCGGCCGGTGGGGCCGCCGGCCGGCCGGCGGGTAACCTGGGCGACCGCATGTTCGACGCACTGTCCGACCGTTTCGACGGCATCTTCAAGCGACTCCGCGGCAAGGGCCGCCTCGGCGAGGCCGAGGTCGACGAGACCCTCCGCGAGATCCGGCTCGCCCTCCTCGAGGCCGACGTCAACTTCCGCGTCGTCAAGGACCTGGTGGCGCGGATCCGCGAGCGTTGCGTCGGTGCCGAGCTCGGCAAGAGCCTCAGCCCGGCCCAGCAGGTCATCAAGATCGTCAACGAGGAGCTGGTCGCCACGCTCGGCGGCGACACCCTTCGCATCACGTACGCACCCCGCCCGCCCACGGTGGTCCTGATGGCCGGCCTCCAGGGCTCCGGCAAGACCACCAACTCGGCCAAGCTGGCCCGCTGGTTCAAGCAGCAGGGCCGCAACCCGCTGCTGGTCGGGGCCGACCTGCAGCGTCCGGCGGCCGTGGAGCAGCTGCGCACGCTCGGGCGCCAGATCGACGTGCCGGTGTTCTCGCAGCCGGGCGACCCGGTCGCCACCGCCGGCGCCGGCCTCGACGAGGCCCGCCGGCTCGGCCGCGACGTGGTCATCGTCGACACCGCCGGCCGCCTGGCGATCGACACCGAGATGATGGAGCAGGTCCGCCGGGTGTCCCAGCGGCTGTCGCCCCACTTCACGTTCCTCGTCGTCGACGCCATGACCGGCCAGGACGCGGTCACGGTGGCCGAGGCCTTCAACGAGGTCCTCGCCATCGACGGGGTGATCCTCTCCAAGCTCGACGGTGACGCCCGGGGCGGGGCCGCGCTCTCCGTCAAGGAAGTGACGGGCAAGCCCATCGCCTTCGCCTCGACGGGCGAGAAGGTCGCCGACTTCGAGCAGTTCCACCCCGACCGGATGGCGAGCCGGATCCTCGGCATGGGCGACGTGCTCACCCTGATCGAGAAGGCCGAGGAGGCCTACGACCGCGATGAGGCCGAGCAGGCGGCGGCCAAGCTCCTCGAGGGCGACTTCACGCTGGAGGACTTCCTCGAGCAGATGCAGCAGGTGAAGAAGATGGGGCCCATCTCCAACCTGCTCGGTATGATGCCGGGTCTGCCCAAGGAGCTCCGGAAGGCCGAGATCGACGACGGGGAGATCCGCCGCATCGAGGCCATCATCCGCTCCATGACCCCGGAGGAGCGCCGCAAGCCCGAGCTCGTCAACGGCTCGCGCCGGTTGCGCATCGCCACGGGCAGCGGCACCAGCACCGCCGAGGTCAACCAGCTCCTCAAGCAGTTCAAGGACGTCCAGAAGATGATGAAGCGGTTCGGAGGCCTCGGCACCAAGAAGGCCAAGGGCAAGCGGCGGCCCTCGCTGCCGCTCGAGCTGCCGACCCTGCGGTAGGCCCGAGGCCTGCACCAACCCGAGGAGGACACACCCCAGTGGCCGTCAAGCTCCGCCTGATGCGGATGGGCAAGACCAAGCAGCCGACCTACCGGGTGGTGGCGGCCGACAGCCGCTCGCCCCGCGACGGCCGGTTCATCGAGATCGTGGGCACGTACAACCCCCGCTCGGAGCCGTCGTTGGTGAGCATCGACAACGACAAGGCCGTGGCCTGGCTCCGCAAGGGCGCGCAGCCCACCGACACCGTCCGCAAGCTCCTCGAGATCTCGGGCGCCTGGTCCGACTTCACGGGCGCCACCCGATGACCGACGAGCCCACCCCCGGCGCCGGCGACGAGCTCGACGACGACGATCCCAACCGCATCGCGGCCGCCACCGCCCGGGCGGTGCTCGACCACCTGGTGTGCTCCATCGTCGACGATCCCGACGCCGTCGAGGTCGACGTGGAGGAGCGCAGGCGGGGTGTGGCCCTGCTGGTGCACGTGGCACCGGACGACATGGGCCGGGTCATCGGCAAGCGGGGCCGCACCGCGTCCGCCATCCGCACGGTGGTCCGGGCGGCCGCCACCTGCGACGGCGTGGAGGCCGACGTCGACTTCGTCGACTGAGCCTCCCGCCGGTGCCCGCCCCGACCGGCTGCTCGAGGTCGGCCGGGTCGGCCGGGCCCACGGCATGCGGGGAGAGGTGATCGTGGAGCTGGTGACCGACCGCGTCGAGCGGCTCGCCCCCGGGTCGCGCCTGCGCGCCGGCGACGCCGTCGTGGTCGTCGAGGCGGCGCGGCCCCACCAGCGTCGCTGGATCGTGTCGTTCGAGGGCGTCGCCACCCGCACCGGGGCCGAGGCGCTCCACGGCACGGTGCTCCGGGCCGAGCCGCTCGACGATCCCGCGGAGCTGTGGGTCCACGAGCTCGTCGGGGCCGAGGTCGTCGAGGTCGACGGCCGGTCGCGCGGGCGGGTGACGGCCCTGCAGGCGAACCCGGCGAGCGATCTGCTCGTGCTCGACACGGGGGCCCTGGTGCCGGTGCGCTTCGTGGTCGACCACGCCCCCGGCCGTGTGGTGGTGGAGGTCCCGCCGGGCCTGTTCGAGCTGTGAGGACCACGCCGGTCCGCATCCACGTCTTCACGATCTTCCCCGACCTGATCGAGGGCTACTGCTCGGCGAGCATCCTCGGCCGGGCCCGGCGCGACGGGCGGCTCGAGGTCGGGGTGCACGATCTCCGCTCGGAGGCCCACGACCCGCACCGATCCGTCGACGACGCCCCCTTCGGCGGGGGAGCGGGGATGGTGCTCATGCCCGAGCCGCTGTTCGCCTGTGTGGAGGCGGCCGCCCCGCCCCGGCCGCTCTACCTGCTGGGGCCAGCCGGTCGCCCCTTCGACCAGGACGTGGCCCGCGAGCTGGCGTCCCGACCCGGCTTCTCGCTGCTGTGCGGTCGCTACGAGGGCGTCGACGAGCGGGTGCGGGACCACCTGGTCGACGGCGAGCTGTCCATCGGCGACTACGTCCTGGCCGGGGGCGAGCTGGCGGCCCTGGTGGTCGTGGAGGCCGTGGCCCGGCTGATCCCCGGCGTGCTGGGCAACGAGGCGTCGGCGGTGGACGAGAGCTTCGCCGACGGGCTGCTCGAGGGGCCGCACTACACCCGGCCGGCCGACTTCCGGGGCTGGCCCGTCCCCGAGGTGCTGCGCAGCGGCGACCACGGCCGGATCGCCCGTTGGCGGCGGGCCCAGGCCCTGGTCCGCACCCGCACCGAGCGTCCCGACCTGTGGGCGGCACGGGGCGGGCTCACCGAGTCCGAGCGGGGCCTGTTGGAGGAGTTCGGCCTGATGGCCTATCCTGCGGAGTCCCCCCACGAAGACCCCGGCACACGAGGCGCGCCATGAACCCCACCGATCTCGTCGATCAGGCCACCAGGCGTGACGACATCCCGGAGTTCGCTCCCGGCGACACCCTGAAGGTGCACGTGCGGGTCGTCGAGGGCAACAAGGAGCGCATCCAGGTGTTCCAGGGCGTCGTCACCCGGCGCCAGGGCGACGGCATCCGAGAGACCTTCACGGTCCGCAAGGTGAGCTACGGCGTCGGCGTGGAGCGCACCTTCCCCGTGCACTCGCCGGTGGTCGCCAAGATCGAGCGCATCACGCGGGGCGACGTGCGTCGGGCCAAGCTCTACTACCTCCGTGACCGGGTCGGGAAGGCCGCCAAGGTCAAGGAGAAGCGCGACTGACGCGAGCCCCCGTCGCCGGCGCGGCAGGCGCCGGCCCCCACCCGTCGCCGGCCGGGGAGCGCCGATGAGCACCGAAGACCTCGAGGCCTACGAGGCCGAGATCGAGCTGCAGCTCTACCGGGAGTACAAGGACGTGAGTCCCATGTTCTCCTTCGTGGTCGAGACCGAGCGGCGGTTCTACCTGGCCAACGAGGTCGACGTGCAGGTGCGCGACGTGGGCGGCCGCACGTACGTCGAGCTCGAGCTGCGCGACGCGTGGGTGTGGGACATGTACCGCCAGACGCGCTTCGTGCCGTCGGTGCGGATCGTGACGTTCAAGGACGTCAACGTCGAGGAGCTCCCGCGCAAGGACCTGTAGGCCGGTGGCCGATCGCCGCCGCGCCCTCGGCGCCTCCGGCGAGGAGGCGGCCGCCCGCTGGTACGTCGAGCGGGGCTATGACGTGCTGGCCCGCAACTGGCGGTGCCGGAGCGGCGAGATCGACCTGATCCTGCGCCGGGGTCGCACCGTCGTCATCTCGGAGGTGAAGACCCGCTCGTCCGACGCCTTCGGGGCGCCGGTGGAGGCCGTCGGCCGGGACAAGCGGGTGAGGCTGCGGCACCTCGCGGCCCGGTGGCTCGAGGAGTCGGGGGTGCGGGCCGGCGAGATCCGCTTCGACGTGGTGTCCGTGCTCGCCGGGCAGGTCGAGGTGATCGAGGGTGCGTTCTAGACACCCCACGGCTGGAAGGGGTCAAGCGGCGACGGGGAGGTGGTGGCCCCAGGCGAGGTGCTCGTCGTAGAGCTCGTTGCGTTCGAGGCAGGTGTGGAGGATGCCGACCCAGCGGTTGGCGAGCTGGCGGAGCGCTTGGCGGTGCGTCTTGTTCCGGGCTCTGAGCTGGTCGTGGTAGCGGCGGGCCCCAGGTGAGTGGGTGAGGGAGCAGAAGGCCCACTGGTCGAGCGCGCCGGCCAAGCGGCGGGGTCGGGCGTGGCGTGCCAGCACGACGTGGGATCGGCCGGACGCCTTGGTGATGGGTGCGCTGCCGGCGAAGTTCTTGCGACACTTGGCGGTGGCGAAACGGGTTCGGTCATCACCGAACTCGCCCAGCACCCGGGCGCCGAGAACCGTCCCCAGTCCTGGCAGGGATCGGACGATCTTGGCGTCCGGGTGCTCGTCGAACCCCTCGCCGAGGGCCTCCTCCAGCGCGGCGATCTCCCGGGTCTGCGACACGATCACGGCCACCGTGGAGCGGGCCACGACGCCGTAGGCGGCGCTGAGCCGGCCGGGAGCAGCGAGCTGCTCGGACCGCAACGCCGCCTGGATCTCGGCGGCTCGAGCGTCGACGTTGCGTTGCCGGCCGCCGCGGCGCAACGCCGACGCGATCTTGGACCGGGACAGCAGGCGGCCCTGCTCGGGTGTCGGGGCGATGGCGAGCACCGACGTGGCGTCGCTGCTGGCCAGGTCGGTGCCGAACGCGATCAGCGCAGCCGGGTAGTACTCCCGCAACGCCGACCGGAGGCTGTTCAGATGACGTTGCCGGGACCAGATCGCCGACTGGTGGGCCCGGGCCACCACCTTCACCGCTTCCACCAGCTCAGAGTCACCGGCAATGCGGCGATGGTTGTGCCGGTCGGTGCGGACCAGATCGGCCAGCACCTTGGCGTCGCCCCGGTCCGACTTAGCACCCGACACCCCGTGGCGTTCCCGATAGCGGGCTGACGCCATCGGGTTCACCGCGAGACCTCGTAGCCCACCGTGACCAGCGCCCCGACCAGCAGGCCACGGTCCAGTTCGATCCCGACCGCCACGTCACTGGGGTCCTCGGCGTGTTCAGCCAGCAGCGCGCAGCCCGCGACACCGGCGACACCGTCGCTCACCCGGCGGCGGCCCAGCACAGCGCCCTGGTCGTCGAGCACGCAGACGTCGTGATGGGCCTCGGCCCAGTCGACGCCAACGAAGATCATCGGACCCCTCCTCTGCTCGATGGGTTGTTGAGCCTCGAGGAGTTCCGCAGCGACCTAATGGATCAGTGCTCAACGGCACGCCACCCCACAAGCTGTCGACCTCCTCACCGACCAGCAGGGGCACGATCTAGAACTAGAGCTCAAGGCTCGGGCCGAAACAGTGCTGCCCTGCTGGCGGCTCGGTGACCAGCCTGCCCGAAGGCCGAACCGATCGGACCCCATTAGGCCGGCCTGGCGGTCAGCGGGGCCGGGGCTCCGGGCCCGGCCGGCGGCGGTGCCGGTACCGCCAGCAGGGGTGGTGCCAGTGGCGCCGCAGCTCGGGGTCGGCCAGCGGCACCACCACCAGGTGGCCCGTGCCGGCGTCGATCTCACCGTTGCAGCCCGGGCACCGGTAGGCCTTCACGGCCTGGTAGGGCTGGATGCGGCGGACCTCGACCTCGTCGTCGCCCAGCGGCTCGAGCATGAGCGGCGCCGTCAGCCGAGCAGCGCCCGGACGACCAGCAGCGCGCACGCGACCGGCGCGGCCACGAGCAGGGCCAGGTCGGCGGTCGAGCCCTGCCGGCTGCGGAACGGGTCGAGGCCCACGGGCCTCAGTATCGTGCCCGCCCATGCAGACCCTCCAGACCGAGCAGGCCGACGGTGTCCTCACCGTCACGCTGAACCGCCCGCACCGCAAGAACGCCATCGACCAGGCGATGTTCGGTGAGCTGCTGGAGGTGTTCGAGGCGGCTGCCGACGACGACGGCGTCCGGGTGGTCGTCGTCACGGGCGCCGGTGGGGCGTTCTGCTCAGGTGCAGACCTGAGCCCCGAGGCGCTCACGCGCCACGGCCTGGCCCGGATGCGTCACGTGGCCGACGTCGCCCTCGCCCTGCACCGGCTGCCCAAGCCCACCATCGCCAAGGTGAACGGCGTCGCCGTCGGCGCGGGCGCGAACCTTGCGCTCGGGTGCGACCTGATCGTGGCGTCCAAGGACGCCCGCTTCTCGGAGATCTTCGCCCGGCGGGGCCTGTCGGTCGACTTCGGCGGCAGCTGGCTGCTGCCCCGGCTGGTCGGGCTGCACAAGGCCAAGGAGCTCGCCTTCTTCGCCGACATCGTCTCCGCCGACGAGGCCGAGCGGCTGGGCCTCGTGAACCGGGTGGTGCCGGCCGACGAGCTCGACGCCTTCGTCGACGGCTGGGCCCGGCGGCTCGTGGCCGGCCCGCCCATCGCGCTGTCGATGACCAAGACCATGCTGAACCACTCGCTCATGGTCTCGATGGACCAGGCCCTCGAGGACGAGGCCCGCTGCCAGACCGTGAACTTCTCCACCAGCGACACCGCCGAGGCGATGACGGCCTTCCTCCAGAAGCGCGAGCCCCGCTTCGAGGGGCGGTAGGCCCGGATCAGGGCGGGGCCGACGGGTCCCATGCGGGGCGGCCGTCCCGCACGCGGGCCAGCACCGCCGAGCGGAAGCGCTCGAAGGGCAGGGCGCTGCCTGCCGCCCCCTCCAGGTGCAGCGCGGGCGTGAGATCGCTCGGGGCGTCGGCGACCCAGCGACCGGCCGGCTCGTCGAGGCTGAGCGCGGCCGCCACCGGCCCCAGGTCGACCCGCGGGCGAGGCCGGCGGGACACCAGCTGCACCCAGCCCTCGTAGCGCTCTCGGAGCTCGTAGCGGGCGCCCTGGCGCGTCAGCACCCGGACGCACGGGCTCGCCCGGTGCACGGCCATCGGGTGCAGGGGCCCGTATCCGCCACCGAGGGCCCCCGTCAGCTCCAGGTCGTCGTCGATGTCGACCTCGACGAGATCGAGGTCGGGGTGCTCGGTGAGCCGGGCCCGGCCGTCGGCGAGGGCGCGCCCGCTGGCCTCCAGCCAGGCGTGCTCGGGAGCCCAGAGGTCGCGCCGGCGCTCGGGGTGATCGGTCAGCTCCGCCAGGACGCCGAGCAGCTCGCCGGTGAGGGCCGCCATGCCCAGGGGGTGGGGCAGGGCGAACAGCGACGGGTCCAGGGTCGAGCGCTCCCCGTCCATGAGGGCGGCCAGCGCGAAGGCGATCCGCGCGGCCTGCTCGTCGCGGGTGACCGCGAAGTCGCCGGCGCGGGCGACCTCCACCAGGCGGGCGCGGCGGGGCGTGGCCGCCACCGGGTCGACCAGCGCGAAGAGGCTCACCAGGCCGTCCTCGTCCAGGTGGTTGTTCGACACCGCCTCGGCGGCCACGTGCAGGTCCGGCCGGTCGAGGTAGCGGAAGGCGATCTCGGCGGAGAGGTCCGCGCGCAGCGCCGGGGGCGTGGCCGCCCCCGGCCAGTGGGAGAGGGTGAGCACGGTGTCCGGGCCTGCCGCCCCGTCGACGATCACGTTGGGCACGCCGGCCAGCTCGTGGTACGCGACGTAGCGGAGCACGACGAGCACGGTACCGGTGCCGCGCGGCGGTGCCGCGGGGCGGCGCCGCGTAATCGCCGGTCGTCGCGACACCCCCTCGCTACCATCGTCTCGGCTCGTCGGTGCGCCCCAGCGCCGTCCTCCTCCGGTCGTCGGTCGAGGAGGCCGCCGTGCTCGCCAGGGTCGCATCCGCCACCGTGCTCGGGGTGCAGGGAAGCCCCGTCTCCGTCGAGGTCCACGTGGCGGGCGGGCTGCCCGCCTTCAGCGTCGTGGGTCACCCCGACGCCTCGTGCCGGGAGTCGCGTGACCGGGTGCGGGCGGCGCTCCTGTCGAGCGGGTTGCCGTGGCCGCTCAAGCGGATCACCGTCAACCTGGCGCCGTCGTGGGTGCCCAAGGGCGGCGCCGGCCTCGATCTCCCGATCGCCGTCGCGCTGCTGATGGCCAGCGGCGATCTCCAGCCTGCAGAGGCCGTCACCGGCTTCGGGTTCCTCGGCGAGCTCGGCCTCGACGGGTCGGTCCGGCGGGTCCCGGGCACCGTGTCGCTGGTCGACGCGCTGCAGGCCGAGGTCGCGGTGGTGCCGGCCGAGGCCGCGGGAGAGGCGACCCTCGTCGGCCGTCACGTGGTGCGGCCCGTCCGCACCCTCGGGGAGCTCGTGGCCGCGCTCCGCGGCGAGGCGCCCTGGCCCGATCCGCCCGATCCACCCCGCCCGGAGCCCGAGCCGCCCCAGCCCGACCTGGGCGACGTGCGCGGGCAGGCCGTCGCTCGGTTCGCCCTCGAGGTGGCCGCATCGGGTGGGCACCACCTGCTGCTCGTCGGTCCGCCGGGCGCCGGCAAGACGATGCTGGCGCGTCGCCTCCCCGGGCTGCTGCCGCCCCTCGACCACGAGCAGACGATGGAGGTCACCCGCATCCACTCGGCCGCGGGCGTTCCCCTCCCGCCCGGCGGGCTGGTGCGTCAGCCCCCGTTCCGGGCCCCTCACCACGGCGCGTCGCCGGTCTCGCTCATCGGCGGGGGCACGTCCGCCATGCGGCCGGGCGAGATCAGCCTGGCCACGCACAGGGCTACAATTAGGTTTCATGAGGCGAGGGATCGTGTACGCCAGGATCAGCAGGAACCCGCGACGCGACGAGGTGGGGGTGCGCCGGCAGGCCCGAGAGTGCCGCGAGCTGGCCGAACGGCACGACGTCGAAGTCGTGGCCGAGCACCTCGACGACGACCGCTCGGCGTTCAGCCGGCGCCGCCGTCCCGCCTGGGAGCAGGTCGTCGCCGCCATCCGCCGGGGCGAGGCCGACGTGCTCGTCGCCTGGCACCCCGACCGGATCACCCGCGCCCCCCGCGAGCTGGAGGACGTGATCGACCTCCTGAACGGCAAGGACGCCGGCTCCGAGCGGATCGTGCGCCCACCGGTCGACGTGCTCACCGTGCAGACCGGGCTCTACGACTTGACGACCCCGGCCGGGCGCATGTCGGCCCGCCTGGTCGGCACGGTCGCCCGCTACGAGAGCGAGCACCGCTCGGCGCGGATCAGGTCGAAGCACGCCGAGATGGCGCGGGAGGGCCGCCCGTCCGGCGGTGGCACCCGGCCCTTCGGCTACGCCGACGACCGGGTGACCGTGATCCCCGCCGAGGCCGACGCCGTGCGCTGGGCGGCCGGGCGGATCGTCGCCGGGGACTCGCTCGGCGCCGTGATCCGCGGCATGCCAGTCCCGACCGTGACCGGCGGGCCGTGGACCCGCCAGGTCTTGCACCGGGTGCTCACCGCTCCCCGCACCGCCGGGCTGCGCGGCCACGAAGGCGAAGCGGTGGCCGACGGGACGTGGCCGGCTCTGCTCGACCGGCCGACGTGGGAGAAGGTGCGGGCCGTGCTCCAAGACCCGGCCCGCCGTCACCGCCGGCCCGCACGCCGCTACCTGCTCACGGGGCTGGTCTACGCGCCCGACGGCCGCCGGTTCGTGTCCCGCCCGAACGCCGACGGCACCCGCTGCTACGTGGTCCCGTCGCCCGACGGGTCGAAGGTGCTCGCCGAGCCGCTCGAGGATCTGGTGGTCGCCGCTGCGCTCGCCGCTCTGGACGAGGCGCCGTTCCCGTCGCCCGCCACCCCCGACGACCCGGCCGCCGACGACGTGGCGCGGCTCCAGGCCGAGCTCGACGAGCTGGCCGTGGTCCGCGGCGCCGGGACGATCACCCTGGCCGAGTGGCTCGCGGCACGCGAGGGGATCGTCGCCCGGCTCGACGCCGCTCGCACGGCGCTCGGGGCGGCCGGACGCCGCCCCGCCGTGGTCGAGCTGCTCGGCGCCCCCGGCGTGCTCCGAGCCCGCTGGGACGGGCTGACGGTCGAGCAGAAGCGCGACGCGCTCGCCGCCGTGGTCGCCCGCGTGGTGGTCGCCCCGGCGGTCCGCGGGCGCAACCGCTTCGACACCGACCGGGTGCAGATCGACTGGGCCGACCCGATCGATCGCATCGGCTGACAGGATCGACCCTGGGGGCCCGGGCCCCTCAGAGCCAGACGTCGCCTCTGGCGGCGAGGCCGATCAGCCGGCCGACCCGCACCCTGGGAGCGTGGCCGCACACCCGGCACGGCCCGAGCTGCACCGCGTCGCCACGGCGCGTCAGCGGCACCGCCCGGCTCTCCGCCAGCGCCGGCGCACGGCCGCCGAGCACCTCGAGCGGGTCGTGGCCGCCGACACCGGCCAGCCACGCCCGATGCGCCGACCGGGCCGTCCGCCGCTCCACCGGGACCAGCCGCCAGTCGTCGCCGTGAGCCGCGATCAGCTCGGCCGGCGCTCCACGCTCGACCAGCTCCCGGTCGAGGCCACGCTGCAGCTCGGCGAACGCCGGAGCGACCGACCCGGGCCGACGGCTGGCGCACACCCGGCACCGAACCGCCACCGAACTACACGCGTGTGATTTCACGGTGCTAGAGTAGCGCCCGTCAGTTAGAGGCCATGGGCTCCGCCCCTCGCAGGCCCGCCGCACCCGGGTAACCACTCCCGCTACCGGCTGGGCTCCGTGAGGCACGCCCATGCGACTCCTGACCACCCGAGAAGCCGCCGACGAGCTGCGCTGCTCCACCGGCTTCGTCTACAAGCTGATCCGCACCGGCCGTCTGACCACGACGACGATCGGCCGGAAGCGGTACGTCCCGGCCGACGCCATCGAGCAGATCATCGAGGCGGGCACGAAGGCGGCCGAGCGATGACCGCCGACCGCGCCGCCGTCGAACGCATCCTCGACCAGCGGGAGGCCACCGGCCGCCCCCGCACGATCACCGACCCGGCGATCCTGGCGCGGGTCGCCGCCATCCTGAACGACCGGCCCGACCCCGTGCGGGCCGGCTCGTCGCGTCTGGACGCAGCGTGATGCCCGCCATCCGTAACGCCGTGACGGCTGGCCACCGTTGCGCGTCCTGCGACACCACGTTCACGCCGTCCCGATCCGACGCCATCTACTGCTCGGGGGCGTGCCGTCAGCGGGCCCTACGCCAGCGCCGCCGCACCGCCCCGCAGGCCCGGGCCCGGGCCCCCCAGCCGGCGATGCCACGCCGCCCACGGCCAGGGCTCCACACCCTCGCCGCCCTCGTGGTCGAGCTCGAACGAGGCGTCGACACCTACGAGACCCGGATCACCAGCATCATCACCGAGACCTACAACGTGAACGAGCCCCGGGAGGCGGGTCCCGGGGCTCGCGGTGACGTTCTTCAGGCTGCTGGGCATGAAGGGCGGCGTCATGGGCAATCGTAACCGCGACCTGTTGCAGTACGTGGCGAACCGGGCTGCGGTGCGGGGCGACCTGCGCGACCCGGTGCGCACCGCCCAGCAGCTCGCCCATGTTCACGGCGGCCGTGAACGGGCCCGCCGGTTCCTGCTCACGGTCCTCGAGCTGCTCGACCGGCAGGGGGCGCAGCGGTGACCACGATCCCGTTCCCCGAACCGACCGTCGACCCCCTCGAGCGGATCGCCGCCGCCGCCGAACGCCAAGCCGAAGCCGCCGAGGACAGCGCAAGCCACCTCTACAGCATCGAGAAGCGGCTCGACGAGCTGTGCCGGCTCGGCGACGAGCTCGGCGACATCGTCGACCACGCCGCCGAACAGACCCAGTGGCTCGTCGAAGCCGTCAAGGAGCTCGCCCACGGCGACCGCCACAACCTCTACCAGGGGCTCCTGGCGTCGGCCCAGCAGATCGCCGCCCACACCGACCACATCGCCGACCAGGCGCAGGTGATCGCCCAGACGGAGATCCGGCGCCTAGAACAAGGAGAGCCCGCTGTCAGCGCCAGGACCGGCGTGCCACCCGCCCTGCTCATCGAACAGCAGGTGGGGCGGATCGTCACGTCGAAGGCCAAGGGGTACAAGCCGGCCAACACCCTGCAGCGCGCCCTCGACGCCCTCGTCGGCCACGTGATCGACGGGCGCACCACCCGCCACGACGTGCTCTCCGCGCTCATCCCCGCCGCCAAGCTCGCCGGTGTCGCCAAGCCAGACGTCGACGCCGCCGTCGCCGCCTTCGACCAGAAGGTCGGCAGGCCGTGAGCGACCACGACTATTGGAACGGCGACGGCGACGAGGACGCCCCCGCCACGTCGTGGGCCGCCGTCGACCTCACCGACGCCCTCGACGGCGGCGACCTCCCCGGCCCCGCCATGCTCACCCGCAGCGACGGCGAACACCTGCTCTACCGCGGCCGCGTCCACTGGTTCATGGGCGAATCCGAGTCGTGCAAGTCGTGGGCCGCGATGGCCGGCGCCGCCCAGGTCGTCGCCGCCGGCGGCCGGGTCCTGTGGGTCGACTTCGAGGACGACGAACGTGGGATCGTCGCCCGCCTGGTCGCCCTCGGCGCCACCCGAGAGCAGATCGCCGCCCACTTCGTGTACGTCCGACCCGACGAACCGCTCGCCGACCGGCACGGCACCCCCACCGGCGCCGCCGTCGACCTCGCCGGCCACCTCGCCCAGCCGTGGGACCTCGTCGTCATCGACGGTGTCACCGAGGCGATGGTCACCGAAGGGCTCGACCTCATGTCGAACGCCGACGTGGCCCGCTGGATGCGAGCCCTGCCCCGCAGGTTCGCCGAGCAGGGCGCCGCCGTCTCCTGCATCGACCACGTCACCAAGAGCACCGAGACCCGAGGCCGCTACGCCATCGGCGGGCAGCACAAGCTCGCCGGCATCTCCGGCGCCGCCTACCGGTTCGACGTCGTCAGGACGTTCGCCCGGCCCGTCGGCTCCGACCCGTCCGAAGGCGTGGTGACGGTCACCGTCACCAAGGACCGGCCCGGCCACGTCCGCGGGCGCAGCATCGACGGCCGGGTCGCCACGATGGCCCTCACCGGATGGCCCGACGGTGGCGTCACGATCAGCCTCGACCCGCCGGGAGACGAACCGGCCGACCATGCGCTCACGCTCCGCATCCTCGAGCACCTCTCCGTCTACGACGGGCTCGCCAAGGGACGCATCGAAACCGAGGTGTCCGGCAAGGCGACCGCCATCCGCGTCGCCCTCAAAGCCGCGGTCGAGCACGGCTGGCTCGTCGTGCAGACCGTCGGCAACGCCCACCGCCACTACCTCACGCAGGCCGGCCGGGAGCAGCTCCAATGAGCAAGTCTCGTCCCTCGTCCCGGTCTCGTCCCACCTCGTCCCGACAAGACGCGTACGGGTCTCGTCCCTCGTCCCTCTCGTCTATAGGACGAGAGGACGAGGGACACCACGGGGGGCACCACAAGAAAGAGACCTCGTCCCCGTCCCAGCAGATCGTCGCCCACGCGTTCCCCGGCCTCCACGTGCCAGAGCACCCCGCCACCTTCACGGCCGAGCTGCTCCCCATCCTCGCCTGGCAGCTCCGCGGCCGACGCCTCGTCCTCGACCCGTTCGCCGGGACCGGCGGCATCCACCGGGTAGCCCGCCTCGCCGGCTGCCAGTCCGTCGGGGTCGAGCTGGAGCACGAGTGGGCCGCCGCCCACCCCCGCACCGTCTGCGCCGACGCCACCCGCCTCCCGTTCGGGCCAGACACCTTCGACGCCATCTGCACCAGCCCCGCCTACGGCAACCGCATGGCCGACACCTACGACGGCCGCGACGGCTCCCGCCGCCACACCTACCGGACGGCGCTCGGCCGGCCCCTCACCACCGGGTCGGGCGCCGCTCTCCAATGGGGCGACGCCTACCGGGACCTCCACCACGCCGCCGCCGTCGAGATGCTGCGGGTCCTCCAGCCCGCCGGCCGGCTCATCGTCAACGTGTCCGACCACGTGCGCCGCGGCAAGGTCGTCGCGGTCGTCGACTGGTGGGCCGACCTGCTCGACCGGCTGGGCTGCACCCTGGTCGAACGCGTCGACGTGCCCACCCCCCGCCTCCGCCACGGAGCCAACGGCGACCTCCGCACCGACGTCGAGGCCGTCCTCGTCCTGGAGACTTCACGATGACCCACACCGCCACGATCCCGGCCCGCGTCCACACGGTGCCACCCGCCTGCCACGCCCCCGGCTGCCACCGGCCCGGCGAGTACCGCCTCGTCCTCGGCACCGTCGTCGTCGGCCGCTGGTGCGCCATCCACACCCGCGCCGGCGTACGCCACGCCCTGCTCGAGCTCGACCACGGAGCCGACCATGCACGATGACGTCAACCTCATCCTCGCCATCCTCGGCCGCGGCTGCTAGCGGGCCGGCCACACCGCCGACGCCCTCGCCCACCTCACCGCCGACGAACAGGACGAGCTGGCCCTGCTCGCCGCCCGCTCCCTCGCCTGGCGCACACCACCCGACGAGCACGAACATGCCTGAACGCATCCAGCTCCGCCGCGCCGCCGGCTGGCGCAAACCGCCCGACGCCATCGTCGTCGCCCGCCCCACCCGGTGGGGCAACCCCCACCCCGTCGCCAACGGCGACCGGGCCCACGCCGTCGAGCTCTACCGCCGGCACCTGGCCGAGCATCCCGAGCTCGCCGCCGCCATCCGCCAGCACCTCGCCGGCCACGACCTCGCCTGCTGGTGCCCACTGACCGAGCCGTGCCACGCCGACCTGCTCCTCGCCGTCGCCAACGACCACACCGACGATGAGGTGGTGTCGTGAAGCGGCCGTGCCTCGACTGCGGCACACTCACCCCCGCCAGCCGCTGCCCTGACTGTCAGCGCACCGTCGAAGCCCAGCGACGCGCCCGCCGCCGCTCCACCGGCCAGGGCTACGGCCGCCCGTACACCCGGCTCCGCCTCGCCGTCCTCGACCGCGACGGCTACCGCTGCCACTGGTGCGGAGGCCCGGCCGCCACCGTCGACCACCTGCTGCCAGTGTCCAAGGGCGGTGCCGACAGCGCCGACAACCTCGTCGCCGCCTGCACCCGATGCAACTACCGCCGCGGCGCTCGACCCGGCCCACCACCGTGAGAGGCCAGTTTGTTTGGTGGCGAACACTGTGGGTGAGCTATGCCAGCACGCGCCCGCTTACAAAGCCTGACCGGACGGGTCGTCTTTTCGCGTGCGAAGGCTTCCGGGTGGTCCGAAGCACCCTCGATCGCAAGGTGTGCGGGTTGGGTTGTACGGGCTCGACCCTGGTGACGGTGCCCGATGACTGACTTCTCCCACTTGCGCCGGGCTGCGGCCGGGCTGTCGGAGGGCGATCGGCGCTTGTGGGCGGCGGCGGTGTACCAGCGGTGGCAGTTCTCGGGCAGCTACGCCGAGGGCGTCGACGGGCGGCTGTCGATCGCGCTGGCGCTCGACCTGTTGGACGGGTTGGACGCCGAGCAGGAGCTGCTCGACCGGCTGGACGAGGAGCTGGGCGGCCGGTGGTGACTGTCGGCACCTGCTATGCCACAATGGGCGGGACGACTGAGGCCGGGCTCCGCCCGGCTAGGCACCGCCGCAAGGGTCGCCAGTGTCATCCCGGCGTAGAGCCTGGGTGTGAGTGCTCCGCACCGCCCGTATCGGCACCGCCGGACCTGAACCCTTCGACGCGCCCGACGTGGCGCAGGCGGTGAACACCATGAGCAAGACCATCACCTTCGACCTTCCTTCGACCGACGACCTGGACGCGATGGCCCGGGCCGGCCAGACGGGCCCTCTCACGGACGTGCGGGCCCAGGCGTACCGGGCGTGCCGGGACCTGTTGGACGGCGCCGAGCTGTCCGGCCGCGACCTGCTGGCATCCGAGCGCCGCGACTACGACCGGCTCATGCGGGCGTTGGACCGGATCGACCTGGCGCTCGGCGAGGCCCAGCGGGCCGTCGAGGACCGGGACCGTGCCCGGGCGCCCTACGAGCACATCGTCCGGCCGCCGTTCGGCCCTGTCGGTGTGGGTGGCAGCGGTGGCGGTGAGATCCGCCGGATGCTGGCCGAGGGCCGTGGGCTCGACCTGCCCTACCCGTCGGTCGAGTCCCGCGACCTGACCTACTACACCGGCTCGTCGGGCGCGAACCTGCTGCCGACGAGCATGGCCCGCCAGATCTACGCCAAGCTCGAACCCATGTCCGGTGTGCTGGCGGCCGGGCCGCGTCTGCTGGACACGGCGACCGGCGAGCCGCTGGTGCTGCCGACCTGCTCGTCGCACGGCACGGCCGCCCTGCTGGGCGCCGGCTCCGCGATCGCGGAGGCGGACCCGGCCTGGGGACAGGTCTCGTTGTCGTCCTACAAGTTCGGGCAGCTCGCGCAGGCTCCGCAGGAGCTGATCGCGGATGCGGGCGTGGACCTTGACGGCTTCCTGGCCTCCGACTTCGGGCATGCGATGGGCCGGGCGGTCGGCCAGAAGCTCACGCTCGGGACCGGCACGAACGAGCCGGGCGGGATCACGACGGCCGGGTTCGGGACTGCTGCTGTGATGGGTACCGGGGTGGCCGGGGCACCCAGCTATGCGAACCTGAACACGGCGGTGTTCGCGCTCGGGCCGGCCTACAGGACCAACGCCCGGTGGATCGTCTCCGACACGTTCCTCGCCTCGGTCATGGGCATGACGGACACGACCAACAGGCCGATCTTCCTGCCGCCCGGCCAGGTCGGCTCGCCTCCCACCCTGCTCGGCTACCCGGTGTTCACGGACCCGTGGCTCCCGGCGATGGCCACTGCGAGCATCTCCTGCTACTTCGGTGACTGGGAGTCGGCGTTCGTGGTGCGCCGGGTCGGGCAGATGCGCGTCGAACGCTCCGTCGAGTACGCCTGGGACCGCGATGTCGTGAGCTTCCGATGCCTCAGCCGATGGGACGCCGCGACGCTCGATCAGACAGCGGCAACGAGCCTCATCGGCGGGACTGCCTGAGAGGTCGCGTCCGACTTCCCCGGCGGCGGTCTCCTTTCGCCGCCGCCGGGTGGTCGGGCGTGCACCCTGGTCGCCTTCCTGGTCTGGGGCGGCCGGGTGCGCCGGTGCCGCTGGTCTGGCTGCTGGCGGCGCCACCTTGGGCCCCGTTCCCCGGTCGTGCTCCTCGTGGGCCGGGGGGCGGGGCCCTTCCACGTCCCGGCACCTGGGGTGCCACAATCGGGCCAGTGCTCGACGTCGACTGGTCGTCTGGTGTGGACCCGGCCGAGGTGCTGGCCGTCACGCTCGACCTGCGCCCGCCCTGGCACCGCGACGCCCTCTGCCGGGAGCCGAACTACGCCCGGGTCGACTGGCACCCACGCTCCGAGACGGAGGCGAGGTGCGAGGCGGCGATGGACGTCTGCTCGAGGTGCCTCGTCCGCGACGACTGCCTCGCCGACGCGCTGTCGACGCCGTGGCTCGTCGGCGTGCGGGCCGGGACCACGACGGCCGAGCGGTCACGGATGAGGGCCGAGCGCCGGGCCGACGAGGCGGCCGACCGGGGCGAGTGGACGGCGGCGAGCGTCATCGCGTTGCGGGCCGAAGGGCTGACGTGGCGTGCGGTCGGCGCGCTGCTCGGCATCACCGGCAGCCGCGCCCACCAGCTCGGCACCAGATCGCCCACGTTGCCCCGAGAGGCTCCCGGTTCGGTGAATGACCGAGAGCCCATGACCGGGATCGCGTCGCCTCACGCAAGCGCACAGGCACCACACGCGGCCGCCTGACGTCGAGGATCGGCCGCGGTGATCCGTGGGAGCGGTGATGGCTCTCGCGACCGCTCCCATTCTCGGGATACCGGATTGTCCTTCTGGCCACGCACGGCGTGCTCTTCCTCGACGAGCTGGGCGAGTTCCCCGGGTCGGTCCTCGAGCACCTGCGCCAACCGCTCGAGGACGGGCTGGTCCGGGTCAGCCGAGCCCGGGCCAGCGTCACCTTCCCGGCCCGCTTCCTGCTGGTGGCGGCCACGAACCCCTGCCCCTGCGGCGAGGGCGGGCCTCCGGGGTCCTGCCGCTGCTCCGACGGGGCCCGGCTGCGGTACGCCAAGCGCCTGTCGGGGCCGTTGCTCGACCGCTTCGACCTGCGCGTGGAGATCAGCCGACCGGCGGTCGACGAGCTCCTCGGCGAGGCCACGGCCGAGTCGACGGCCAGCGTGGCGGTCCGCGTCGCCGAGGCGCGCCAGCGGGCCCGCGCCCGTGGCGCCGAGACGAACGCCCGGCTCGACCCCGCCCGCCTGGAGCCGTCGTCGCCGCTCGATGCCGGCGCCACCCGGCTCCTCGAGCGGGCCCTGCGCGACGGGAAGCTCACCGGCCGGGGCCTGCAGCGGGTGCGCCGGGTGGCGCTGACCATCGCCGACCTGCGCGGCGACAGCGGGCGCCTCGGCGAGCAGCACGTGGCCCTGGCCATGCAGCTGCGCGTCGATCCGTCCACGGTCGCCCAGATCAGGTCGGCATGAGCGCCGTGCAGCTGCCCCAGGAGGCCTTCGCGGTCGCCCTCCTCGGGCTCCCTCGGATGGGCCCGGCCCGCCTCCTCGCGCTCACCGACGGTCGATCGCCGGCCGAGGCCTGGTTCGACGTCGTCGCCGGGCGGGCACTGGCCCGGCCCGAGGTGCGCGCCGCCTGCGCGGGGTCCTCGGCGACGCCCGACGAGGTGGCGGCGGGCTGGCGGGCGGCGGCCCGCGAGGTCGACGTGGGCGAGGTGCTCGGGCCCTACGGGCGCGTCGGGGCGGCGATCCTGCTCCGCGGCCGGGGCCGCTACCCCGAGGCGCTGGCCGACGATCCCGAGGCCCCGCTGGTGCTCTGCGCCCGGGGCGCCGTCAGCGCCCTCGAGGGTCCCCGGGCGTGCATCGTCGGGACCCGCCGGTGCACCTACTACGGCCGTCAGGTGGCGGCGGCGCTCGGGCGCGACCTGGCGGGCGCCGGGGTGCGGGTGCTGTCCGGGCTCGCGGCGGGCGTCGACGGCGCCGCGCACCGGGGAGCGCTGGCCGCCGCCGGCGCGCCGCCCGTGGCCGTGGTGGGCACGGGCATCGACGTGCCCTACCCGCGGGGTCATGTCCGGCTCTGGGAGCAGGTCGCGACCGAGGGGCTGCTGCTGTCGGAGGCGCCGCTGGGCGCACCGGCCGACGGGTGGCGCTTCCCGGCCCGCAACCGCATCCTGGCGGCCCTCGCCGACGTGGTGGTGGTCGTCGAGTCGCATGCCGCCGGTGGGTCGCTCTACACGGTCGACGCCGCCCAGGCCCGCGATCGGCCGGTGCTGGCCGTGCCGGGGCCGGTCACCAGCCCGGCCTCGGCCGGGTGCAACCAGCTGCTGGTCGACGGCTGCCACCCGGCGCGCGACGCCGACGACGTCCTCGTGGCCCTTGGGCTGGTGCCCGGCGGTCGGCGGCGTCGGCCCGACCGGCGGCCCGCGCCGTCCCCGCCCGACCGCTGCGCGCTCGATGCCCTGGGGGTCGGCGCGGCGAGCCTCGAGCAGGTCGCGCAGCGCTGCCGGATCACGCTGGGCGAGGCGGCCGCGGCGCTCTCGCGCCTCGAGGCCGATGGCTGGGTGGCGGCCCTGGGCGCCTTCTGGCAGCGGGTCGAGCGGCCGTGAGGGCTACCGTGCTGGCGTGGGTTGGCACCAGGACGACTTCGCCCGGTCGCTCACGTCGGTCGCCCCGGCCACCGTCGACGCCTACCGCCGAGACCTCGCCGGGTTCGTGGCGTGGGCCGAGCGGGCCGGGCTCGCCGGGCCGGAGGCCGTCGACCGACTGGTGCTGCGGCGCTACCTCGCCTACCTCGCCACCAGGCGGTACGCCCGGCGGTCCATCGCCCGCAAGGCGTCGTCCCTGCGGCGGTACTTCAGCTGGCTGCGTCACACGGCGGTGCTGGCGAACGACCCGAGCATCGGTCTCAGCGCGCCGCGGGGCGAGGCCCGTCTGCCCCGGGTGCTGCGCGAGGAGGAGATCCGGGTGCTCCTCGACGACCCGCCGGCCGCCGTCGACGGCGACGACGAGGCGGTCCGCCTCCGCGACGACGCCGTCCTCGAGCTGCTCTACGGCTGCGGTCTGCGGGTCGCCGAGCTCTGCGGGCTGCGGCCCGACGACGTCGACCTGGCCCGTCGGCTCCTCACGGTGTGGGGCAAGGGCGGCCGTCAGCGACAGGTCCCCCTGGGCGTGCCGGCCGCCGAGGCCCTCGCGGGGTGGCTCGAGCGCGGCTGGTCGCGGCTGGCCGGGCCGGGGAGCCCCGCCGACGCGGTGTTCCTCAACCGGCGGGGCCGACGGCTCGGGCCCCGGGACGTGCGGCGCATCCTCGACCACCGATCGCCGGTGCCCACCCATCCCCACGCGCTTCGCCACACCTTCGCGACCCACCTCCTCGACCACGGTGCCGATCTCCGCGCCGTCCAGGAGCTCCTCGGACACCGGGACCTGGCGACCACCCAGCTGTACACTCACGTCAGCAAGGAGCGGCTCCGGAACGTCTACGACGCGAGCCATCCGCGCGCCTAGGTCTGCAGTGGACGCATCCGAAGCCTCCGACGTCGATGGCCTGTGGGCCGACTACAAGCGCACAGCCCGTCGCGACCTGCGTGACCGGCTGATCCTCCACTACTCGCCCCTGGTGAAGTACGTCGCAGGCCGCGTGGCGGTGGGCCTGCCGCACAGCGTCGAGCAGGCCGACCTGATCAGCTACGGGATCTTCGGGCTGATCGACGCCATCGACAAGTACGACCCCGACCGGGGCTTCAAGTTCGAGACGTACGCCATCGCCCGCATCAAAGGCTCCATCCTCGATGAGCTGCGCTCGATCGACTGGGTGCCGCGCTCGGTGCGGGCGAAGGCCCGGGCCCTCGAGAACGCCTACGTGAAGCTCGAGAACCGGCTGCGCCGGGCGCCCACCGACGAGGAGCTGGCCGCCGAGCTCGACCTCACCGAGGATCAGCTGCAGTCGACCCTCAGCCAGATCTCGCTCGTCGGGCTCGTCGCCCTGGACGAGGTGCTGTCGGTGGGGGGCGATCGGGCCGACGTGGCCACGCTCGGTGACACCGTCGCCGACCGCAGCGACGGGCCGGTCACCCTCTACGAGGTCGAGGAGACACGCCACCTGCTCACCGAGGCGATCAACCGCCTGCCGGAGCGGGAGAAGATCGTGCTCATGCTCTACTACTACGAGGGCCTCACGCTGGCCGAGATCGGCGAGATCCTCGGGGTCACCGAGAGCCGCATCTGCCAGATCCACACCAAGGCCGTGCTCCACCTGCGGGCCCGGCTCGCCGCGGCCGAGCGCGAACCCGCCTGATCGTCCGCCGGCCCTCGCCGGCCTCGCCCGCTCCCGCCTCCACCGTCGCGCCCGGGCTGTCCTGAGCCCGGGGCGCGCCGCCCCGACCCCGCTGTCGGGCGAGCGGTCCCGCCGGCGCCACCGGCCCGCGGGCCTCCCTTCCCCCTCGTGTCCTCGTCCCGAGGGGGTGTGCCATGCCCGTGGCGTCGCTCCGGGCCCCCGCCCGCCACGCCGGTGCGCTGCTGTGCGCGCTGGCGCTCGTCGTGCCCGTGCTGGCGCACTCGGCATCCGCGGCCGCGGCCGAGCCGTACCGGCCGCCCGTCCCCGGCCCCGTGATCGATCCGTTCCGGCCGCCGGCGCTCCCGTGGGCTCCCGGCAACCGGGGTGTCGACTTCGCCACCACGCCGGGCGAGGCGGTCGTGGCCGCGGCCGACGGCGACATCGTGTTCGCCGGCGAGGTGGCCGGCGCTCTGCACGTGGTGGTGCTGCACGCCGACGGCATCCGCACGACCTACGCCTTCCTCGCCGGTGTCGTCGTGGTGCAGGGCCAGCGGGTGGCCGCGGGCCAGCGGGTCGGCACCGCAGGCGCGTCCGTCCACTTCGGGGCTCGGCTGGGCGAGACCTACCTCGACCCGATGAGCCTCATCGCGGGCACGGTCCGGGTCTGGCTCGTGCCCGTGCCCGAGCGTGCCCAGGCCGACCCGGTGGGTGACGTGCGCGCCCTCCGCCTGCTCGTGGCCGAGGAAGGGGGATCGGCGCTGGGAGCGCTGCGCGCCGGGGTGGCGTGGGTCCGGGGCGCCGGCGGAGCGGCGGCGCGCACCGTCGCGGGCGTGGCCGCGGGCGCCACCGGCGCGGCGGGCACGATCGTGGCCTCCGCCTCGACCCTCCTCGACACCGCCCGGCTCCGTCTGCTGCTGCTGTCCCGCCTGGCGCTGGGTGCGGCACCCCAGGTGCGCCTGGCCCGTCTCGCGGCCGCCGGCCTGGCGTGGCTGCGGGCCCGGGCCACGTGCACGCCCGTGTCGGCGGCCACGCCCCGCCTCCGGGAGCGGCGCATCCTGATCCTGGTGGGCGGGCTGGGCTCGTCGAGCAGCGGCCCGGGCGCGTCGATCACGCGGCTCGACACCGCCGCGCTCGGGTACGCGGCGACCGACGTCGTGCAGTTCTCCTACCGAGGCGGCCGCGTGCCCGACCCGACCGACGGCCTGGGCTCGGTTCCCTCGTCGCCCTACACGCCGGCCGACACCGAGGGCGACCTCGGGCTGGCCGCCTCGCGGCTGGTCGAGCTGCTGGTCGACGTGCGCCGCGCCGCGCCGGGTGTGGCGGTCGACGTGGTGGCGCACTCGCAGGGCGGGCTCGTGGCGAGGCTCGCCCTCGATCAGGTCACGCCCGGTGACCCCCGCTACCCGGACGTGGCCACCTTCGTCACGCTCGGCACCCCGCACGCCGGCGCGCCGCTGGCCACCGGCGTGCAGCTGGTCGACGGCACGTGGGGAGGGCGGGCGGTGCTCGAGGGGGCCGAGCGCCATCCCGACATGAACCTGCACCGCGAGGGCACCTCCCTGGCCCAGCTGTCCGAGGTCTCGGCCGTCGTACGCGACCTCGCGGGGCGGCCGGCGCCGGCCGGGGTCAGGACCGTGTCGATCGCGGCCCGGGGAGACCTGGTGGTGCCGGCGGGATCCACCCGGCTCGACGGAGCCGCGAACGCCACCGTGTCGCTGGTCGGCCTCCACGCCCACGACGAGCTGCCGGGCTCCCCGGCCGCGACTCGAGAGGTCGCCCTGGCCGTCACCGGTGCGGCTCCCTCGTGTCGCACCCTCGGGCAGGCCCTCGCCGACGTGGCCGTGCCCGACCTCGTCTCGGAGGCCGAGGCCGCCCTGGCCCTCGGGCTCGGGGGCGCCACCGGGCTCCTCGCGCCGGTCCCCACCCCACCCCGGCCCGCCCGCTGAGCCTGCCCTCGGCTCGGCTACACTGCCCGACGGCCCGGCGTCCGCCGGTTCGCCCGATCAACCCGCTCGCCTCCCACGGTCGCCCAGCAGGGCGCGGCGCGCGGGTCGACCAACCGATGGGGAGGAGCTCGCATGGCGCCAGTCGTCACCATGAGGCAGCTGCTGGAGGCCGGGGTCCACTTCGGTCACCAGACCCGCCGCTGGAACCCCAAGATGAAGCGGTTCATCTTCGGGGAGCGCAACGGGATCTACATCATCGACCTGCAGCAGACGCTGCAGCGCATCGAGACCGCCTACACCTTCGTGCGGGATCTCGTGGCCGACGGCGGCACGATCCTGTTCATCGGCACCAAGAAGCAGGCCCAGGATCCGATCCGCACCTACGCCGACCTCTGCGGCATGCCCTACATCAACGAGCGGTGGCTGGGCGGCATGCTCACCAACTTCGCCACCATCTCCGGCCGCGTGAACAAGATGGCCGAGTACGAGCGCATGCGGGCGGTGGGCGAGTTCGACGCCATGCCGAAGAAGGAGGCGCTGATCCTCTCGCGCGAGCTCGAGAAGCTGCAGCGCAACCTGGGCGGCCTCCGCACCATGACGAAGCTCCCCGACGCGGTGTTCATCCTCGACACCAAGAAGGAGCACATCGCCGTCACCGAGGCCAACAAGCTCGGCCTGCCGATCGTCGCCGTGGTCGACACCAACTGCGACCCCGACGTGATCCAGTTCGTCATCCCCGGCAACGACGACGCGATCCGCTCCGGCACGCTGATGTGTCGCGTCATGTCGGACGCGGTGGACGAAGGCCGGTTCATCGCGTCGCGCCGGAACCCCGCCGCGGCCGCCGGCCCCGCCGTGCGCACCACCGACGACGAGGCCCGCATCGCCGCCGAGCAGGCTGCCGCCCGTCGGGTCGCGGCGCAGGAGGCGGCGGCTCGGGAGGCTCGCGTCGCCGCTGCCCTCGAGGCCCCCGACGCCGTGCAGGAGGGTGCGTCGCCGGCCGCTGCCGAGGAGACGGCGCCCCTTCCCCCCGAGACCACCGAGGAGTAGCCGCGATGGCCGAGTTCACCGCCAAGGACGTCCAGGCCCTGCGTCAGGCGACCGGCGCCGGGATGATGGACGCCAAGAAGGCGCTGCAGGAGAACGAGGGCGACTTCGAGTCGGCCAAGAGGTGGCTGCGCGAGAAGGGCCTGGCCCAGAGCGAGAAGCGCGCCGACCGGGCCTCCGAGCAGGGCGCGGTGGCCGTGGGCGTCGCCGGCAGTGCCGCTGCCATCGTCGAGCTGCGCTGCGAGACCGACTTCGTGGCCAAGGCCGACGCGTTCCGCGACCTGGTCGCCGAGCTGGGCGAGCTGGTCGCGGCCGGGGGCGAGGAGGCCGCGGCCGAGCGGGCCGACGCCATCGACTCGCTCAAGGTCGGCCTGAAGGAGAACATCCAGCTCGGGCGAGTCGTGCGCTTCGAGGCTGCGCCCGGCGACGTCATCGACAGCTACGTCCACGTCCAGAACGACCGGGGCGTGAACGCGGTGCTGGTCGAGCTGGCCGGCGGCACCGTCGAGCAGGCCCACGAGGTGGCCGTCCACATCGCGTTCGCGAGGCCCGAGTACCTGTCGCGCGACGAGGTGCCGGCCGACGTGGTCGCGGCCGAGCGCGAGACCCTCGAGAACATCACTCGCAACGAGGGCAAGCCCGAGCAGGCCGTCCCCAAGATCGTCGAGGGGCGGCTCAACGGCTTCTACAAGGGGATCTGCCTCCTCGAGCAGCCCTACGTGCGCGACGAGAAGCAGAGCGTGCAGCAGTACCTGGGCGATGCCCGCATCGTGCGGTTCGCGCAAGTGGTGGTGGGCGGCTGACGGTGCCGCGCTGGCGCCGGGTCGTCCTGAAGCTGTCCGGCGAAGCCCTCGCCGAGCACGGCAGATCGGGCCTCGATGCCGCCGTCATCGAGCAGATCGCGTCCGAGCTGGTCGACGCCCGGCTGGAGCTCGGGGTGGACATCGCGGTCGTCGTCGGTGGCGGCAACATCTGGCGAGGCATGCGCGGCGCCGGCGTCGGGATGGACCCGGCCCAGTCCGACTACATGGGCATGCTGGCCACGGTCATCAACGCCCTCGCCCTCCAGGACGCCATGGAGCGCCTCGGGCTCCCGACCCGGGTCCAGACCGCCATCGAGATGGAGCGCATCGCCGAGCCCTACATCCGCCGGCGCGCCATCCGGCACCTGGAGAAGGGCCGGGTGGTGATCTTCGCCGGGGGCACCGGCAACCCGTTCTTCACCACCGACACCGCCGCGGCGCTCCGTGCCGCCGAGGTGGGTGCCGAGGCGATCCTGAAGGGGACGCACTCGGGGGTGGACGGCGTGTACAGCGCCGACCCCAAGGCCGACCCCGCCGCCGTCCGGTTCGACCAGGTCAGCTACATCGAGGTCCTGAATCGGGGCCTCAAGGTGATGGACTCCACCGCCATCACGTTCTGCATGGACAACCAGCTCCCCATCGTCGTGTTCGACGTGCTGCAGCCCGGGAACCTGCGGTCCGTCCTCGAAGGCCAGGCGGTCGGTACGCTGGTCTCCTGACCGGCGGCACCATCCGGCCGACCGTCACAGCCCTCCCACAGCCCAGGATCCGTCATGATCGACGAGACGCTGCTCGAGACCATCGACAAGATGAAGAAGGCCGTCGAGCACACCCACGCCGAGTTCGCCACCCTCCGCACCGGTCGCGCGGCCCCGGCGCTGGTCGAGAAGCTCCACGTCGACTACTACGGCTCCGACGTCGAGCTCCGCCAGCTGGCCGGCTTCTCCGTGCCCGAGGCCCGCACCCTGGTGGTCCAGCCCTACGACAAGGGCGCGCTCGGCGCCGTCGAGAAGGCCATCCGCAACTCCGACCTCGGCCTCAACCCGTCGAACGACGGGGTCGTGATCCGTCTGACGTTCCCGCCGCTCACGGCGGAGCGCCGCAAGCAGCTGGTGAAGGTGGCCCGGCACATGGCCGAGGAGGGGCGGGTGGCCGTGCGCAACGTGCGGCGCCAGACACGCCACGAGCTCGAGGCGGCCGAGAAGAAGAGCGAGATCTCGATCGACGAGCTCGATCGGGCGGAGAAGGAGCTCGAGAAGATCACCCACGACCACGTGGACGAGATCGACAAGGCCCTGCACCACAAGGAACAGGAGCTGCTCGAGGTGTGAGCGCGCCCGGCCGCCGGCCGGGAGGCGCCCACCGAGGAGGTGTCCGTGGACGACCAGAGCCGCTACAAGCCTCCCGACGAGGAGGGCACGCCGGAAGGCGTGCGGATCATCGGCGCCGAGGAGGCGGCGGAGGCGGTCGAGCGCGGTGATCTGGCGTCCCGGCGCCCTGCCGACGCGCCCCGGTTCGGTGACCGGCCGCCGGCACCGGCGGGGCCCCGCCCGCCGTTGCGGTTCCCGTTGCCGGAGTCGGCCGACCCGGCCTCGCTCGGGCGCCCGCAGCCGGCGGGCGCGGCGCCGAACCTGCCCCACTGGACCGAGCCGGCCACCGGCGAGGTGCCCCGCATCCTGGCCGAGGGCTCCGACGAGGGCGGCGCCGAGGGCGGCGACGACCTCGATGCCTGGTCGTCGTTCGCGCAGGCGCCCCGTTGGCGCGACCAGCCCTCCGACTGGGAGGAGCCCGACTACGAGGACGGTTCCCTGCTCGCCGACGAGACCACACGGCTCGGCGCCCTCGATCCCGACCGGCCCGGCGAGGCCGAGCTGTTCTCGTTCGACGACGTCGAGCCCGACACGGTGGTGACGCCGATCCGCAGCCGCGCCGTGGCGGCCCCCGCCGAGGCCGGCCACGCCCCCGCCACCGGCGACATGGGCCGCAACCTGCCGCTCGCCGTGGGCACGGCGGTCGGCCTGGCGGCCGTGGCGCTGGTGCTCTTCTACATCGGGCCCGGCGCCGCCATGATCCTGGTCACGCCGATCCTGGTGCTGGCCGCGGCCGAGCTGTTCGGCGCCCTCCGCAAGGCCGAGTACCAGCCGGCCACCCTGCTCGGGCTGGTGGCTGTCGGCGCCCTCGGGCTGGCCTCGTTCTGGCGGGGCGAGTCGGCGTACCCGCTCGTGCTGTTCCTCACGGTTGTCTTCGGCCTCCTGTGGTACCTGGTGGCCGACACCATGGACCTTCCGATCCCCAACCTGGCGATCACCCTGCTCGGGGTGCTCTACGTCGGCGTGCTCGGGTCGTTCGCGGCGCTCCTGCTCAAGTTCCCGAACGGCATCGGGATGCTGCTGGGCGCCGTGAT
The DNA here is from genome assembly GCA_016716005.1 of Acidimicrobiales bacterium. Lineage (NCBI taxonomy): Bacteria > Bacillati > Actinomycetota > Acidimicrobiia > Acidimicrobiales > Acidimicrobiales bacterium. Next base: position 1,015,756 of record JADJXE010000001.1, on the reverse strand, counting down.
CGGGGCCGTCGCCTACGACGTGGGTGGCTTCTTCGTCGGGCGCAGCGCCGGGCGCAGCCAGCTCGCCCCGGACGTCAGCCCGGGCAAGACCTACGAGGGCCTGATCGGGGGCATGGTGCTCGCGGTGCTGGCCTGCGTGGTGATCGTCGGGCGGATCACCCCGTGGAACTCCTTCGGCGACGCGCTGCTGCTCGGCGTGGTGGTGGCCGTGGCCGCCCCGCTCGGCGACCTGTGCGAGTCGATGCTCAAGCGCAACCTGGGCATCAAGGACATGGGGGGGATCCTCCCCGGGCACGGCGGCCTCCTCGACCGCTTCGACACCCTCCTGTTCGTGCTGCCGGCCACGTACTACCTGGTGCGCGTGCTCGACCTGTTCTGAGCCGGCCCCTTGCCACCGGTCACCGTCGCCGTCGTCGGGTCCACCGGCTCGATCGGGACCCAGACGCTCGACGTCGTCCGGGCCGAGGGAGACCGGTTCGAGATCGTGGCGCTCGGGGCGGGCTCGTCGGTCGACGCCCTCGCCCGCCAGGCGCACGACGTGCGGCCCCGGGTCGTGGCCATCGCCGACCCCGGTGCCGCCTCCGCCCTGGCCGAGCGGGTGCCGCCCGGTACCGAGGTGGTGGCCGGGCCCGACGCCCTGGCGGCCATCGCGGCCGAGGCCGACGTGGTCGTGAACGGCGTGGTGGGCTTCGCCGGGCTCCCCGTCACCTTGGCCGCCCTGGGTGCCGGCCGCAGGCTCGCCCTCGCCAACAAGGAGTCGCTGATCGCCGCCGGACCGGTGGTGCAGCGGGTCCGGGCCACGCCGGGAGCCGAGCTGGTGCCGGTCGACTCGGAGCACAGCGCGGTGCACCAGTGCCTGCGAGCCAGCATCGACGGAGCCGGGCGCGAGCTGGCGCGCATCGTCCTCACGGCCAGCGGCGGGCCCTTCCGCGGGCGGAGCCGGGCCGAGCTGGCCTCGGTCACGGTCGACGACGCGCTGGCCCATCCCACGTGGCGGATGGGGCCCAAGATCACGGTCGACTCCTCGACCCTCATGAACAAGGGGCTCGAGGTGATCGAGGCCCACGAGCTGTTCGGCACGGGGTACGACCGCATCGAGGTCGTCGTGCACCCCCAGTCGATCGTGCACTCCATGGTCGAGTTCACCGACGGCGCCACCATCGCCCAGCTGTCGCGTCCCGACATGCGCCTGCCGATCGGCTACGCCCTCGCCTACCCGGAGCGGCTCGGCACCCCGTTCGGCCGCCTCGACTGGGCGGAGCTGGGACGCCTCGACTTCGAGCCGCCCGACGGCGACGCGTTCCCGTGCCTGGCCCTCGCCGACCGCGCCGGGCGGGTCGGGGGGACGGCACCGGCCTGGCTGAACGCCGCCAACGAGGTGGCGGTGGCGGCGTTCCTCGACGGGCAACTCGCCTGGGTCGCCATCCCCGAGGTGATCGCGGCCACGCTCGACCGCCACGACGGGGCTGCCGCCGACTCGGTGGACGCGGTGCTCGATGCCGACCGCCGGGCGCGGGCTGCGGCCGGTGCCGAGGTGCGCCGGCGGCGGGCCGCGTGACGGCGCCTGCGGCCGTGCCGCGCGAGGTGGCTTCCGGCGCCGTTCGGGGGAGAATGGCTCCGTGAACGACGCCGAGAACACCTCTGTCTCGCCGCCCCCGGACGGGGGAGCGCCGACACCCGACCCCAGGGGTGAGCGACCGCGGGGCGCCGGGATCCGACTCGCCCTGCTCGTCGCCGGGGTGGTGGCGCTCGGCGTGCTCGGGTCGGTGTCGGCGGTCGTGGTCGTGCTGGCCCTGATCGTCGTGATCTTCCTGCACGAGCTGGGCCACTACGTGATGGCCAAGCGGGCCGGCATGAAGGTCACCGAGTTCTTCATCGGGTTCGGGCCGCGGATCTGGTCCACGCGCCGGGGCGAGACCGAGTACGGCCTCAAGGTCGTGCCCGCCGGCGCCTACGTGCGGATCATCGGGATGAACAACCTCGACCCGGTCGATCCGGCCGACGAGCCGCGCACGTACCGCCAGGCGTCGTACCCCAACCGGATGGCGGTGGCCCTCGCGGGCTCGACCATGCACTTCCTGATCGCCCTCGTGCTGCTCTTCGTGCTCATCGTCGGCTGGGGGCTGCCGCGGGAGGACACCTGGGAGGTCGGCGCGCTGTCTCGGCTCGAGACCGGGCCCAGCCCCGCCGAGGATGCCGGGCTGCGCCTGGGCGACCGCATCGTGGCCGTCGACGGCCAGCCCACGCCGACCTTCGACGACGCCGTGGCCATCATCCGGGCCTCCCCCGGCGAGCAGGTCACCCTCACGATCGAGCGCGACGGGCGCACCCTCGAGGCCACGACCACCCTCGCCGACCGCAACCCCGACGGCGAGCCGGTCGGCTTCCTGGGGGTGGGCCCGGACTACCCGTTGGTGCGCGAGGGCCCGCTGGGCGCGGGGCGCCGGGCCGTCGTGGAGTTCGCGGACACCATGTGGCTGTCGGTGCGGGCCCTCGGGTCGTTCTTCACCCCGTCGAGCCTGGGCGACTACGTCGACCAGGTGGTGGGTCGCCAGCCACAGGGCGCGTCGGGGACGTCGGGTGCCGGCGACGGCGGTGACGGCAACCGGCTGCTGTCGCCGGTGGGGGCGGTGCGCATCGCGTCCCAGGCCGCCGACGCCGGGATCGCGGAGCTGCTCAGCTTCCTGATCGCGATCAACATCTTCATCGGCATCTTCAACCTGGTGCCGCTGCTCCCGCTCGACGGGGGGCACGTGGCCATCGCCACCTACGAGCGCATCCGCTCGCGGAAGGGCCGCAGGTACCAGGTCGACGTGGCCAAGCTCCTCCCCGTCACCTACGCGGTGGTGGTCGTGCTCGTCACGCTGGGCGTCACCGCCCTCTACCTCGACCTCACCGACCCCGTCTCCAACCCCTTCTCGCCGTGAGCCTCACCGCCTACCCCCGGCGCCCCACCCGCCAGATCACCGTGGGCTCGGTGGCCGTCGGCGCCGACGCGCCGGTCTCGGTGCAGTCGATGACCACCACCAAGACCGCCGACGTGGATGGCACGCTCGCGCAGATCTACGCCCTGGCCGGCGCCGCCTGCGACATCGTGCGCTGCACCTGCAACGACGGCGAGGCGGCCGAGGGGCTCGCCCGGATCGTCCCCCGGTCGCCGCTGCCGGTGGTGGCCGACATCCACTTCCAGTACAAGCTGGCCCTGGCGGCGCTCGAGGCCGGGGTCCACCAGCTCCGCCTCAACCCCGGCAACATCCGCAAGCCCGAGCACGTCAAGGCCGTCGCCACGGAGGCCCGCGACCGCGGCATCTCCTGTCGGATCGGGGTGAACGCCGGCAGCCTCGACCCCGAGCTCTACGAGCGCCACGGGGGCGCGACGCCCGAGGCCATGGTCGAGTCGGCCAAGCGGGAGATCGGCTACTTCGAGGAGGTCGGCTACGACCTCATCGAGATCTCGGTGAAGTCGTCGAACGTGCCGGTGATGATCGAGGCCTACCGGCTGCTCGCCGACGTCACCGACCACCCGCTGCACCTCGGGGTCACCGAGGCGGGGCCCCCGCCGGCCGGCATCGTGAAGGCCACCGCCGGGATCGCCACCCTGCTCGCCGAGGGGATCGGCGACACCATCCGCTACTCGCTGACGGCCGACCCGGTGGAGGAGGCCCGGGCCGGGCGCACCCTGCTCGAGGCGCTCGGGCTCCGCGAGCGGCGCGGCATCGACCTCATCGCCTGCCCGTCGTGCGGCCGGGCCGAGATCGACGTGATCGCCGTCGCCGGCGCCGCGCAGGCCGCCCTGCAGGAGCGCAACCTGCCGTTGCAGGTCGCCGTCATGGGCTGCGTCGTCAACGGGCCGGGTGAGGCCCGCTCTGCCGACCTGGGCATCGCCGCCGGGCGACACAAGGGCCACCTGTTCATCAAGGGCGAGGTCGTCCGGGTGGTGCCCGAGGCCGACATGGTGGCGGCCCTGGTCGAGGAGGCCGAGCGCCTGGTCGCCGAGGGCGTCGAGGCGCGCCTGGCGGCGCGCGACGTCGACGCCGCGGCCGAGGCCGAGGCCGATCGCGTCGCGCTGCTCGACGAGCAGGGCGCCGACGCCAACGCCAGCGAGCAGCGCGTGGAGCTGATCCGCCACACTCTCGAGGACTGACAGGGCCAGGCTCGCCGGCCGGGGTCTCCGCCCGGGATCTTCGGGCCGTCGGGTGATCGGTCGGCCGGTAGGTTGGCGACCCATGGCCAAGGCTCCGGTGCTCACCCCCCAGTCCGACGACTTCCCCCGCTGGTACCAGGACGTCGTCGCCAAGGCCGAGCTGGCCGACAACGGGCCGGTCCGCGGCACCATGGTCATCCGCCCCTACGGGTACGCCATCTGGGAGCGGATCCAGGCCGAGCTCGACCGCCGGATCAAGGAGGCCGGGGCCGAGAACGCCTACTTCCCGCTGTTCATCCCCGAGTCGTACCTCCACAAGGAGGCCCAGCACGTCGAGGGCTTCAGCCCGGAGCTGGCGGTCGTCACCCACGGCGGCGGCAAGAAGCTCGAGGAGCCGGCGGTCGTGCGGCCCACCAGTGAGACCGTGATCAACGTCTACTTCTCGAAGTGGGTGCAGAGCTACCGCGACCTGCCGCTGCTGCTGAACCAGTGGGCCAACGTCGTGCGCTGGGAGCTCCGCCCCCGCCTCTTCCTGCGCACCACCGAGTTCCTGTGGCAGGAGGGGCACACCTGCCACGCCACCCAGGCCGACGCCCGCTCGTATGCCGTGCGGATCCTGCGGGACGTCTACGAGGACGTGATGGTGAACGTGCTGGGGGTGCCGGTCTTCCTCGGCACCAAGACGGCCGACGAGCGCTTCGCGGGGGCGATCAACACGCTCGCCTGCGAGGCCATGATGCGCGACGGCAAGGCCCTCCAGATGGGGACGAGCCACGAGCTGGGCCAGAACTTCGCACGCGCCTTCGGCACCCAGTTCCTGGACGAGAACGGCGAGCAGCTGTTCGTCTGGCAGACCTCGTGGGGGGTGTCCACCCGGCTCGTCGGCGGGCTGGTGATGGCCCATGGTGACGACGCCGGGTTGCGGCTCCCCCCGGCGGTGGCCCCGACGCAGGTGGTGGTGCTGCTCGTGCGGGCCGAGGACGGTGCCCCCGCTGCGGCTGCAGCGCTGGCCGACGAGCTGCGGTCGGCGGGCCTGCGGGTGCACCTCGACGACCGGGTCGAGACGTCGTTCGGGCGTCGGGCGGTCGACTGGGAGCTGAAGGGCGTGCCCGTCCGGCTCGAGGTCGGCCCCCGTGACCTGGCCACCGGCCAGGTCACGCTGGTCCGCCGGGACAGCTCCGAGAAGGCCGCGGTGCCCCTGGCCGGGGTGGTCCACCGCACGCGCGACCTGCTGGCCGAGGTGCAGAGGGCGCTGCTCGCCGAGGCGCGCGACTTCCGGGATGCCAAGACGGTCGACGTCGCCTCGGTGGCCGAGGCCGTGGAGGCGAGCCGCAGCGGCTTCGCCCGGGTGCGGTGGGGGGAGGTCGGTGCCGATGGCCTGGCCGCGATACACGGCGCCACGGCCACCGTACGCTGCCTGCTCCGGCCCGACGGGGGGCTGCCCGACGAGGAGTCCCCCGACCTCGTGGCCCTGGTCGGCCGGGCCTACTGACCGCCCGCAGGCCGGCCGCGACCCCCGGTCGCCCCACCGGTCCCGGAGGGGGCAACCGCTATACTCGGCCAGTCGTGTCCGTGGCTGGTAGCCGAGGCGTGGGCTCTGCCCACGCCTCGTGTGTCTGTGGAGGTCCTGCGCGTGTGGAGGTGGTGCGGCGAGGAGCGGAGCCCCGACGCGCCCGCAGGGAGGCCGCGATGACCGCCCCGGACCGCCTCACGGAGATCATCGAACCGGTGATCGCCGGGCTCGGCCTGGATCTGTACGACCTGGAGTCGGGCGGAGGCCTGGTCCGGGTGCTCGTCGACCGGCCGGGCGGTGTCGATCTCGATGCGCTCTCGGCGGCGACCAGGGCCGTGTCGGGCGCCCTCGATGCCGCCGACCCGATCGCCGGCCGCTACACCCTCGAGGTCTCCAGTCCGGGCCTCGAGCGGCCGCTGCGGACGCCGGCCCACTTCGAGCAGGCCCTCGGCGCCACGGTGGCCGTGCGGACACGACCCGGATCGGAGGGGGAGCGGCGAGTGCGGGGGGTGCTGCGCGCCGCCGGGGCCGACGGCATCGTGGTCGAGCTGGACGAGCCCGCCGCGACCGGGGCCGGCCCGGCCGAACGTCGCCTCCGCTACGACGAGATCGAGCGAGCCCGAACCGTGTTCGAGTGGGGTCCGGCGCCGCGGCCGGGCTCGACCAAGCAGAGCCAGCAGAAGAGGGCAGCATCGCGATGACCGCCAACCCCGAGATCATGGACGCCCTGCACGCGCTCGCCGTCGACAAGGGCATCTCCGTCGACGTGCTCCTGATGGCCCTGGCCAACGCGCTGGAGTCCGCCTACAAGCGGATGCCCGGCGCGGCCGAGGAGGCCTACGTCACGATCGACGGCGAGACGTTCGAGATCACCGTCATGGCCCAGGAGATCGACGAGAACGGCGCGATCGTCCGGGAGTGGGACGACACCCCGGCCGACTTCGGGCGGATCGCCGCGCAGACGGCCAAGCAGGTGATGCTCCAGCGCATCCGCGAGGCCGAGCGCGAGATGAAGTACGAGGAGTACGCGGGGCGCGAGGGCGACATCGTCACCGGCATCGTGCAGCAGAGCGACGCCCGGTACACCCTCCTCGATCTGGGCAAGGTGGAGGCGCTGCTCCCGCAGGCGGAGCAGGTGCCCTACGAGCGGCCCGAGGCCGCGGCGCGCCTCAAGGCCTACATCGTCGAGGTGCGCCGCACCGCCAAGGGCCCCCAGATCGTGGTCAGCCGCACGCACCCCGGCCTAATCAAGCGGCTCTTCGAGCTGGAGGTGCCCGAGATCGCCGACGGCGTCGTGGAGATCAAGGCGTGCGCGCGCGAGCCGGGCCACCGCACGAAGATCGCCGTGTGGTCGAACGACCACAACGTGGATCCGGTCGGGGCCTGCGTGGGTGCGCGGGGCGGCCGGGTGCGCATGGTCGTCAACGAGCTCCGCGGCGAGAAGATCGACATCGTGCCGTTCTCCGACGACTCCGCCGAGTTCGTGGCCAAGGCGCTGTCTCCGGCCAAGGTGAAGGAGGTCCGGATCGACGAGATGACCGGCGTCGCCGAGGTGATCGTGCCCGACTACCAGCTGTCGCTGGCCATCGGGAAGGAGGGCCAGAACGCCCGGCTGGCGGCCCGCCTCACGGGCTGGCGGATCGACATCAAGAGCGAGACGCAGCTGGCCGAGGAGGAGGCCTACGGCGGCGAGGAGTGGGCGCAGGGCCAGTGGGTCCAGAACCCGACGACCGGTGAGATGGAGTGGGTGCCCGCCGAGGGCGGACCGGCCGTCACCGCCGGCCAGTGGTCCGACCTGGCCGGGGCCGCGCCCGACGGCGCCACCGACCTGGCCGCCGACGCCACCGAGCGCGTGGTGCTCGCCGAGGCCTTGGCCGAGGCGGCCGACGAGGCCGGTGGCGAGGCCGGCGACCTGCTCGAGGCGACCGCCGAGGAGCTGGCCGTCGAGGCCGCCGACGAGGTCGCGGCGGCCGAGGAGCTGGGCGCCATCGCCGACGAGCTGGACGAGGTCGCGGCGGCCGAGGAGCTGGGCGCCATCGCCGACGAGCTGGACGAGGTCGCGGCGGCCGAGGAGCTGGGCGCCATCGCCGACGAGCTGGACGAGGTCGCCACGGCCGAGCGGGTCGCCGAGGCGACGGTCGAGGCCGATGCGGAGCCGGAGGGGGGCGAGGCCGGCTGAGCGGCGAGGGCGGCCGGCCCCCGCAGCGCACCTGCATCGGGTGCCGCCGGGTCGCGCCGGCCTCCGAGCTGGTGCGGGTGGTCCGCACCGCCGACGGTGGTCTGGTCGCGGGGCGCACCCTGCCGGGACGCGGCGCGTGGCTGTGCCGCCCGGCGGATGCCTGTCTGCAGCTCGCAGTGCGCCGCCGGGCCTTCGCCCGAGCGCTGCGAGGCGACGTCCGCCCCGGGGCGGACGAGGTGCTGCGCGCCGCGCTCGGGGGCGGTGGCGACCCGACGACGCGTCGAGCGTCTCGCACGGCACACTGACGGAGAGCCGTTCGTGCCCGAGGGCAGGAACGTGCGAGGATGGAGGGCCGCTTCGGCGGGCGGCAGGGTGTGGCGCGCTCCGCGCTGCGCCGTGGACCACACCGGTCGACGGAAGGACTGGGACAAGCACGTGGCAGGAAACATCCGGGTCTACGAGCTCGCTCGAGAACTCGGGCTGACGAACAAAGAGACCCTCGACCTGTGCGCCGAGCTCGGGATCGGGGTCAAGAGCCACTCCTCGAGCATCGTGGAGCCCCAGGCAGACCGCGTCCGCCGCAAGGCCGAGCGCGAGGGCCGCACCCGCCCCGTGCAGCCCGAAGAGCCCGCCGTCGAGAAGCCGGCCAAGGTGACCAAGGCGACGAAGGCCGCCAAGGCGGCCGAGCCGGCCGCGGCCGAGACGCCGGCGCGGCCCGCCGAGGTGGCCCCGGCCCCGGCCCCGGCCCCGGAGGCGGAGGCGCCTGCGCCCGAGACGCCGGCCGAGCGGCCGGCTGCGGCGGCCGCGCCCCTCACCGAGGAGCCGGCCCGGCCGGCCGAGCGGCGGCCCCTCGTCACCTCGAGCGGAACCGAGCACCTGGTGCGGAGTCGACCGGCCGACATCCCGCCGCCACCGCGGGCTCCGGCTCCCGCTCCGGCTCCCGCCGCTGCCCCTGCCGAGGTTGCGACACCTCCTCGGCCGGCCGAGGGGGTGCGGCCCGCGGCTGCCGCGGCGCCGGCGGCCCGCCCGGTCCCGGGTGCGGCCCCCCGCGCCCCGTCGGGTCGCCCGATGCCGCCCCCGCCCGGTCGCCCCCCGGCCGCCCCCTCGGGCGGTCCGGTGCCGACCGCGCCCGTCCAGCCCCCGATCTCGGCCACGGGCAAGCCGATCCCGCCGCCGCCGCGGCCACCGCTGTCACCCTCGGGGCGGCCCATCCCGCCGCCCCCGGGACCGCCCCGGTCGTCGTCGGGCCGTCCGATGTCGCCCCCGGGCGGCCGAGGCCCGCGCCCGAGTGGAGCCCCGGGCGGCGGTCCCGGTCGCGGCGCACCCGGCGGCGGTGTGCGCACCGCCGGGGGTCCGGGCCGGCCCGGTGGGGGTCCCGGCGGTCCCCCGGGGCGCGGCCCCGGTGGGGGTCCCGGCGGCCGAGGCGGCCCGCAGCGGCGCGCTCCGCGTCGGTCGAAGCGCCGTCGCCGCAACCTCGAAGAGCTCCAGCCCCAGACCATGACCTCGTACACCCCGTCGAGCGCGCCGGTGCCCGAGGGCACGGTGATCGTCGAGCGCGGGGCGTCGGCCCAGGAGCTGGGCCCCAAGATGAACCGCACGGCGGCTGACGTCGTCCGGTTCCTGATGCAGCAGGGCGAGATGGTCACCGCCACCATGTCGCTCACCGACGAGCAGATCGAGCTGTTCGCCCTGGAGCTGGGGGCCGATCTCCTGCTGGTCGACCCCGGCCAGCAGGAGGAGCTCGAGCTCCAGGCGCTGTTCAACGACGACGACGACGAGGACGAGGCGCTGCAGGAGCTGCGCCCGCCGGTCATCACCGTCATGGGCCACGTCGACCACGGCAAGACCCTCTTGCTCGACCGGATCCGGGCCACCAACGTGGTCGCGGGCGAGGCCGGCGGGATCACCCAGCACATCGGTGCCTACCAGGTCGTGAAGGACGGGCGCAGCATCACCTTCATCGACACCCCCGGTCACGAGGCGTTCACCAAGATGCGCGCCCGTGGAGCGGAGGCCACCGACATCGTGGTGCTGGTGGTGGCGGCCGACGACGGCGTGATGCCCCAGACGGTCGAGGCGCTGAACCACGCCAAGGCGGCGGAGGTCCCGATCGTGGTCGCCATCAACAAGGTCGACCGTGAGAACGCCGATCCGAGCCGCGTGATGCAGCAGCTCTCCGAGGAGGGGCTCATCCCGGAGGCCTGGGGCGGCGACACCATCATGGTGGAGCTGTCCGCCCTGCAGTCGATCGGCATCGACGAGCTCCTGGAGCAGCTGCTGGTCGTGGCCGAGCTCGAGGAGCTCACCGCGAACCCTCACGGGAGAGCCAAGGGCGTCGTGCTCGAGGCCAACCTCGACGTCGGCCGGGGCCCGGTCGCCACGGTGCTCGTCGACAAGGGCACCCTCGAGGTGGGCGATCCGATCGTGGCCGGCGCCGCGTGGGGCACGGTCCGCGCGCTCATCGACGACCACGGCACCCAGGTCAAGCAGGCCGGCCCGTCGGCCCCGGTGCAGGTGCTCGGGCTCTCCACCGTGCCGAACGCCGGCGACGAGTTCCGGGTCGCGCCCGACCAGAAGACGGCGAAGACGGTGGCCGAGGCCCGTGAGTGGCGGCAGCGGTTGAAGGCCCAGCGCGGCATCGCGGCGGTCACGCACGGCGGCGTGAAGCTCGAGGACATCTTCGACCAGATCCAGAAGGGCGAGGTCGCCACCCTCAACCTGGTCCTCAAGGCCGATGTGCAGGGCTCGCTCGAGGCGCTCACCGAGAGCCTCCGCAAGCTCGAGCGCGACGAGGTGAAGCTGGCCTTCGTCCACCGCGGCGTCGGCGGCATCACCGAGAACGACATCCAGCTGGCGGCCACGACCAACGCCACCATCATCGGCTTCAACGTGCGACCCGACCGCAAGGCGAGGGAGCTGGCCGAGCTCGAGGACGTCGAGATCCGGACCTACGAGATCATCTACCAGGTGCTCGAGGACATCGAGAACGCGATGGTCGGCATGCTCGCTCCGGAGTTCGAGGAGGTCGTCACCGGCGACGCCGAGGTGCGGGAGATCTTCCGGATCCCGCGGGTGGGCGCCATCGCCGGCTGCTACGTCCGCAACGGGGTCATCACCCGTGGCTCGAAGGTGCGGTTCCTGCGCGACGGCGTGATCATCTGGAAGGGGTCGATCTCGTCGCTCAAGCGCTTCAAGGAGGACGCCCGTGAGGTGCGGGAGGGCTTCGAGTGCGGCATCGGGCTGTCCGACTTCCAGGACCTGAAGCCCGGCGACCTCATCGAGACCTTCGAGGAGCGGGAGATCCCGCGCACCTAGGCCGCGGGCCCCGCAGCTCCCATCGCTCGTGTACGTGATCGCCGTGGAGTTCGACCTGCACCTGCCGGCGTGCCGTTCCCTCAAGGCCAAGCGGTCGGTGCTGAAGCCGATCGTCGAGGGCGCCCGGCGGCGCTACGGCGCCGCTGCGGCCGAGGTCGGCCACCAGAACCAGTGGCAGCGCGCCCTGGTCGGGGTGGCGGTGGTGGCCGGCTCGCACCGCCACGCCGGCGAGATCGCCGACGAGGTCGAGCGCTTCGTGTGGTCGAACCCCGAGGTGCAGGTGCTCGACGTGGAGCGCACGTGGCTGGAGACGGGGCGGTGAGCCGCCGGCACGGTGGTGCACCGCGGCCGTACCCCCGCACCGCCCGCCTCAACGAGCTCGTCCACGAGATCGTGGCCGACGCGCTGGGTCGCATGGACGACGACCGGCTGTCGCTCGTCACCGTCACGGCCGTCGAGGTCGAGCCCGACCTCCGCCACGCAGTCGTGTGGTTCTCCACCCTGGGCGATGCCGACCCCGAGGCCGATGCGGAGGTGCTCGAGGCCCTGGGCCACGTGCGGGGTCGGCTCCAGGCGGCCGTCGCGCGCCAGGCCCGCACCAAGCGCACGCCGGAGCTGCTGTTCAGGATCGACGAGGTGTCGCGCACGGCGGCGCGCATCGAGGAGATCCTCACCGACCTGCACCAGGGCGAGCCGCCCCGCGACCCCTCCGCCGGCTGATGCCCGACGGGCTCGCCGTCGTCGACAAGCCGGCCGGCTGGACCTCGCACGACGTGGTGGCCAAGGCGCGGGGCCTCCTGCGCGAACGCCGGGTCGGCCACGCGGGCACGCTCGACCCGGACGCCACGGGCGTCCTGCTGCTGGGGGTGGGCCGGGTGACCCGGCTCCTGCGGTTCCTCTCCGGCCTGCCCAAGTCCTACGAGGGCGAGGTGGTGCTGGGCACGGCCACGTCCACCCTCGACGCCTCCGGCGAGGTCACGGCGCGGGCCGACATGGCGGGGGTGGCGGAGGCGGACGTCCGGGCGGCCGCCGCCGGCCTCACCGGCGAGCTGCTCCAGGTGCCGCCCATGGTGTCGGCGGTGAAGGTGGGCGGGCGGCGGCTCCACGAGCTGGCCCGCCAGGGCGTGGAGGTGGAGCGGGCGCCGCGCCCGGTCACCGTCACCCGCTTCGACGTCGCGCCCACCGCCGATCCCCTGGTGTACGCCATCTCCGTCGAGTGCGGCTCGGGCACGTACGTGCGGGTGCTGGCCGCCGACCTCGGTGCCGCTCTCGGGGGGGCGGCGCACCTCCGGGCGCTGCGGCGCACGGCCGTCGGGCCCTTCGGCCTGGCCGAGGCGGTGCCGCTCGGGGCGCTCGATGCCGCGCTCCTCCTGCCGCCGGCCGAGGCGCTCCGGGGCCGTCCCCGGGTGGTCGTGGGCGCCGAGGTGGCCGCCGAGGTCGCCCACGGGAAGGTCCTCGAGCGGGACGACCTGGGGGTGTCCGGGACCGGCCCCTGGGCCGTGGTCGACGCCGCCGGTGCGCTGCTGGCGGTGTACGAGCCGCACGGGGGCCGAGTGAAGCCGGCCGTCGTCGTCGCGGTTCCGCCATCGGGGGGCGGTAGCGTCCCCGGCTGATGGAGGTGCTCCGCGACGGCGATGCGTGCCCCCGCCCCGACGAGGGCACCGCGGTCACGATCGGCGCCTTCGACGGGGTGCACCTCGGGCACCGGGTGCTCATCTCGGGGTTGCGCGAGCGCGCGGCCACCCTCGGGGCTCGTGCCGCCGTCGTCACCTTCGACCGCCACCCGGCCTCGGTGGTGCGCCCCGACTCGGCGCCGAAGCTCCTCACCGATCTCGACCAGAAGCTGGAGCTGCTGGCCTCGACCGGCGTCGACTACACGCTCGTGGTGGGCTTCGACGAGGCCCGGTCGAAGGAGGAGCCAGAGGACTTCGTGGCCGAGGTCCTCGTCGACTGCCTCAACGCGCGGCTGGTGGTGGTCGGGGAGGACTTCCACTTCGGCCACCGGCGCCGGGGCAACGTGGCCCTCCTGCGGTCGATGGGAGCGTCGCTCGGCTTCGCGGTCGAGGGGATCGGGCTCGTCGACGCCGGCGGCGACCCACCGGCCGCGGGTGCGGTCGACGGCGAGCCGGTGTCGTCGACGGTGGTGCGGCGGGCCCTGGCCGAGGGCGACGTGGCCGGGGCCGCCGCCCTGCTCGGCCGGCCGCACGAGGTGCGCGGCGTCGTCGAGCACGGCGACGCCCGGGGGCGCCTCCTCGGCTACCCCACGGCCAACGTGCACGTCCCAGCCGAGATCCGCCTGCCCGCCGACGGCATCTACGCCGGGTGGTACGAGCGCCCCGACGGGACGATCCACGCCACCGCCATCTCCCTCGGCCGGCGACCGACGTTCTACGACCACGCGGCCATGTCGCTGCTCGAGGCGTACCTGCTGGACTTCGACGGCGACCTCTACGGCGAGGCCGCCAAGGTCCGATTCGTGGCCCGGCTCCGGGGTGAGCAGCGGTTCGACTCGGTGGAGGCCCTGGTGGAGCAGATGACCCGCGACGTGGAGGCGACCGGTGCCCTGCTCGGCCTGCGGTCGTCGTCGGGAGCGCCGGGGTGAGCCATCCGCCGGGGGAGGAGGGAGGCGGCGCCGAGGTCGCGTCCACGGTCACCGAGTTCGTGGGCGAGCCCGTCGCCGGGCCGTCTCCGGCCGGGCCGAGCTCGCTGCGGCCCCCACGGCTCGCCCGCCACGTCATCCGGCTGGCCGACGGTCACCGCGTCCAGCTCGCCGTGAGCGGACGGGGCGTGCCCCTCGTGGTCGTCCACGGCTTCTCGGCCGAGGGGATCCTCTACGCCCAGACCCTCTCGCGCCTCGTGGCGATGGGCTTCAAGGTGATCGCCATCGACACCGCGGGCCACGGGGGCACCGCCGGTCTGGCCGACGGCGGCGGCACGCTCAAGGGCTACGCCGAGCTGCTGGGACGGGTCGTGGGGGCCCTCGGGATCCGCGGCGCGGTGCTCGCCGGCCACTCGATGGGCGGTCGTCTGGTGGTCGAGCTGGCCGCCCGCGAGCCCCAGCGGGCGATCGCGGTGCTGCCCGTCGACGCGATCGTGGGCGGCACCTGGGACCGCTTCGTGAACGTGGCCCGGGTCGCCCCCGCCCTGCTCGGCGGCATCGGCATCGCCCTGCTCGTCGACAGCCTCTCCACCCTTCCCGTCGTGCGCGACCCGCGCCAGGCGGCCAAGCTCGCCCGCCTGTTCGCCCCCGTTGCCGCCGGCCACGCGCGCCGGCCCCTCCGGCTGGTGGCGCCCGGGCTGTCGATCCTGCGGTCGGGCGGCAGCCGCTGGATGCTCGACCGGCTGGGCCAGGACGGCGTGCCGGTGATCGTCATCCACGGCGACCGCGACCTGGGTGTGCCCGTGCAGACCGCCGCCTCGGCGGCCCGGTGGGCCAACGGGCAGCTCGTGGTGGTGCACGGGGCGACCCACTCGTGGCTGCTGAAGGACCCCGAGAGCCTGCCCGCGATCGTGGCCGAGCTCCTCCGGGGGCGGCTCGGCCGGGCCATCGGCCGGGCGCTGGAGGCCGAGGGCCTCGACCCGGCCACCGCCACCCTGGGGGCGATCGAACGGGTGCTCTACGAGCCCGGGGCGCGGGTCCTCGAGCTCACCCCGCCCCTCGACGACGACCCCGCCGGCGAGGCTGCGCGCCGGTTCGGGGTGGTGCACCGCCGCGGGCGCCGGCCCGAGCCGCGCTTTCGCTGGACCACCCTCGACCACGCCTGAGGGCCGGCCGGGCGGGTCGCCTCCGGAAGCCCCGGCTGCTAGCCTGAGGCGTCGGCCCGATGCCGGGTGCCCGTCTGCGGCCCCCTGACGGCACGTGCCGCACGCCCCATCCGTCGCCCAAGGTCAGCGCATGCCCGACAAGACCGCAACCATCGCCGCCCACCGGCTGCACGACACCGACACCGGCTCGCCGGAGGTGCAGATCGCGATCCTCACGGAGCGGATCAACCACCTCACCGAGCACCTGAAGGTCCACAAGAAGGACCACCACAGCCGGCGCGGCCTGCTCATGCTGGTCGGTCAGCGCCGCCGGTTGCTCGACTACGTCAAGCGCAACGACGTGGAGCGCTACCGGGCGATCATCGCCCGGCTCGGCCTGCGTCGATAACCATCCCGGCGAGCGGCCCGTGGGGCCGCACGCCTCATCCCATCACCACCCGAGCGACGAAGGCGCCAGCTGCCAGTTGCCGGCTCCCTGGCCCACGCGGCGAGGTGGCTGCCAACTGGGAACTGGCCCCGTCGCTCCCGATGCGGCCCCACGAGGGTGGGGCCGCGAGAGGAGATCCGCATGGCGGATGTCATCACCGTTTCCACGCCCGTGTCCGGTACCAGCAACACCCTGTCGTTCGAGACGGGCCGGCTGGCCACCCAGTCCCAGGGCGCCGTGGTCGGCAAGATCGGCGAGACCATGGTGCTCGTCACCGCCAACGCCGCCTCCGGCGTGCGGGAGGGCATCGACTTCTTCCCCCTCACGGTCGACGTCGAGGAGCGGATGTACGCCGCCGGGAAGATCCCCGGCTCGT
Organism: Acidimicrobiales bacterium; assembly: GCA_016716005.1. Classification (NCBI taxonomy): domain Bacteria; kingdom Bacillati; phylum Actinomycetota; class Acidimicrobiia; order Acidimicrobiales; species Acidimicrobiales bacterium. The sequence goes on along the minus strand of JADJXE010000001.1, from coordinate 1,000,037 downwards.
TCTTCCGCCGGGAGGGCCGCCCGACCGACCAGGCGATCCTCACCTGCCGGCTGATCGACCGGCCGCTGCGCCCCAGCTTCCCCGACGACTACCGCAACGAGACCCAGGTCGTGGTCACCGTGCTGGGTGCCGACCAGGCCAACCCGCACGACGTGCTGGCCATCAACACCGCGTCGGCCTCGCTCATGATCTCGGGCATCCCGTTCGACGGCCCCATCGGCGCGGTGCGCCTCGTCTACAGCGCCGACGGTGCCTGGCTGCCCAACCCCACCTACCAGGAGGGCGACGCCGGCACCTTCGAGCTGGTGGTGGCCGGCCGGGCCCTGCCCGACGGCGACGTGGCCATCATGATGGTCGAGGCCGGGGGCACCGAGCAGGCCTGGTACCTCTACCAGGACGGCGCTCCCAAGGTGACCGAGGAGGCCATCGCCGAGGGCCTCGAGGCCTCGAAGCGCTGGATCCGCGAGTCGGTCGAGCTGCAGCGCGAGCTGGTGGCCGCCGCCGGCGTGCGCGCGCCCATCGCCTACGTTCGCCAGCTCGACTACGGCGACGACGTCGGGGAGCGGGTGCAGGCCCTGGGGGCAGAGCGCCTCGGCGCGGCCACGACGCTGGTGCTCAAGGCCGAGCGCAACGCAGCCATCGAGCTCGCGACCAGCGAGATCCTCGCCGAGCTCGCCGACGAGTTCGAGGGCCGCGAGAAGGAGATCAAGGCCGCCGTCCGGTCGCTCACCAAGAAGCTGGTGCGCACCCGGATCGTCGAGGACGGCGTGCGCATCGACGGCCGCGGGCCCACCGACATCCGGGCGCTGTCGGCGGAGGTGGGCGTCATCCCCACCGCCCACGGCTCCGGGCTGTTCCAGCGGGGCGAGACCCAGGTGCTCGACGTGGCCACGCTGGGGATGCCCCGGATGAACCAGCTGCTCGACACCATCGGCATCGACGAGCACAAGCGGTACATGCACCACTACAACATGCCGCCCTCGGCCAACGGCGAGGTCGGCCGCGTCGGCAGCCCGAAGCGCCGTGAGATCGGCCACGGGCTGCTGGCGGAGCGGGCCCTGCTCCCCGTGGTCCCCAACCAGCAGGAGTGGCCCTACACGCTCCGTCTGGTGTCCGAGGTGCTCTCGTCGAACGGCTCCACGTCGATGGCGTCGGTCTGCGCGTCCAGCCTGTCGCTCATGGACGCCGGGGTGCCGATCAAGGCACCGGTGGCCGGCATCGCCATGGGCCTGGTCTTCGCCGAGGGGAAGTACCTCACCCTCACCGACATCCTCGGCGCCGAGGATGCCTTCGGCGACATGGACTTCAAGGTGGCCGGCACCGCCGACTTCGTGACCGCCCTGCAGCTCGACACCAAGATCGACGGCATCCCCGCCGACGTCCTGGCCGACGCGCTGCAGCAGGCCCGTGAGGCCCGCCTGGCGATCCTCGACGTCATGAACGAGGCCATCCCGGCCCCGCGGGAAGAGGTGCGGAGCACGGCGCCCAAGATCATGAGCTTCCCGATCCCGATCGAGAAGATCGGCGAGGTCATCGGGCCCAAGGGGAAGGTGATCAACGCCCTGCAGCAGGAGACCGGCGCCGACATCGCCGTCGACGACGACGGGATCGTGGGCACGGTCACCATCGGCTCGACCGACAGCGGGGCGGTGGCCGAGGCCCGGCGCCAGATCGAGCTGATCGTGCACCCGCCGCAGCCCGAGGTGGGCGAGATCTACACCGGACGGGTCGTGAACGTGACCAAGTTCGGCGCCTTCGTGAACATCCTCCCCGGGCGTGACGGCCTGGTGCACATCTCCAAGCTGGGTGGGGGCAAGCGCATCGACCGGGTGGAGGACGTCGTCGATCTCGGCGACGAGCTGCAGGTGCGCGTCGACGACGTCGACCCCAACGGCAAGGTGTCGCTCACCCCGGTGGGCGAGGACGTCGCCGGTGGCGCCGACGAGGCCGGGCACGGCGCCGGGCGCTCCGAGGCGCGACCGCCTCGCGACGATCGCCCCCGCCGCTCGGCTGCGGCGGACGACCGCGTCGACGTGTCGTTCGAGGAGGCCTTCGAGGCCGAGCTGGGCGACCAGTTCGGCGACCTCGGCCCCGCTCCGGCCGAGAGCAGCGGCCGCCCCGACGGCGATCGAGGCGCCGATCGGCGTCGCCCCCGGCGCCGGCGCTGAGCGCCTCGGCCGGACCGGCCGGGTTCGAGCCCGAGGTCGTGGCCGTCGGCGACGCCATCGAGCGTCGCCGGCTGGCCTCGGGCCTCCGGTTGGTCACCGAGCGGATGCCCGAGGCCCGCTCGCTCAGCCTGGGCGTCTGGGCCGGCGTCGGCGCGCGGGACGAGCCGGACGAGCTGGCCGGCGTGTCGCACTTCCTCGAGCACCTGCTGTTCAAGGGCACGCCCACCCGCTCGGCCCGCCAGATCGCCGAGGCCGTCGACGCCGTCGGCGGGGAGATGAACGCCTACACGGCGAAGGAGTACACCGCGTACTACCTGCGTCTCCCGGCCGAGGAGCTCGGGTCCGGGCTGGCCCTGCTGGCCGACGTGGTGAGCGCGCCGGCGCTCCGCACCCACGAGGTGGAGGCCGAGCGCCAGGTGATCCTGGAGGAGCTCCTCATGGACGAGGACAGCCCCGAGGACCGCGTGCACGCGCTGGTCCTCGAGGGACTGTTCCCCGGGCACCCGCTGGGGCGGGAGACGGCAGGCACGGCTGACACCGTCCAGGCCGTCACCCGCGACGACATCGCCGGCTTCTTCAGCCGGCACTACGGCCAGGGGTCGCTGGTGGTGGCGGCCGCCGGCCGGCTCGACCACGAGGAGGTCGCGTCGCGCGTGGGGGACCTGCTGCCCGGTCCCGACGCCGGCCAGGTGCCGGCCCGAGCCGCTCCGGCAAGGGCGCCGGCGCCGCTGCTCGTGCTGCGGCGACCCACCGAGCAGGCCCACCTGGCGCTCGGGTTCCGGGGCGTGGCACGCCACGACCCCGACCGCTACGCCCTCGACGTCGCCAACCACGTGCTCGGCGGGGGCATGTCGAGCCGGCTGTTCCAGGAGGTGCGCGAGGAGCGCGGCCTTGCGTACAGCGTGTACTCGTCGGCGTCGGCGTACACCGACACCGGTGCGCTCGTGGTGTACGCCGGCACCGCACCGGGACGGTTCGCACAGGTCGCGGGGCTCATCGCCGGCGAGATCGAGCGGCTGGCGGCCACGGGGGTCACGCCCGCCGAGCGGGACGTGGCGGTCGGGTTCCTCACCGGCTCGATGGTGCTCGGGCTGGAGGACTCCGGCAGCCGCATGGCCAGCCTGGCGACCAGCGAGACCACCCGCGGTCGCGTCGTCACCGTCGACGAGAGGCTCGCCGGGTACCGGGCTGTCACCGTCGACGACGTGCACCGCGTGCTCGGGCGCGTGCTCGGTGGCCCGCGCACGGTCGCGGTGGTCGGCCCGTTCGAGGCCGACGCCGTCGTCGCCGCCCTCGCCTGAGCGTCCCGGGCCGGGCTGGCGACCCGTGAACTACCGTTCGTCCATGGCGATCCGGGTTGGGGTGTTCGGGGCCGCGGGCCGGATGGGGACGACGGTGTGCCAGGCCGTCGCCGCCGACCCCGAGTTCGAGCTGGTCGGCGCGGTCGATCCGCACCACGAGGGGCTCGACGTCCACACCGTCACCAAGGTCGACCTGCCGTACCACCTGTCCGTGGTGGGGAGCCCCGACGGGCTGACCGAGTCCGGGGTCGAGGTCGCGGTCGACTTCACGCACGCCGACGCCGCTCGTCAGAACCTCCGCTGGTGTGCCGAGCACGGGGTGCACGCCGTCGTCGGCACCACGGGGTTCGACGCCGGCGACTACGACGAGCTCCGGCGGCTCTTCACGGCCAGCAACTGCGTGGTGGCCCCCAACTTCGCCATCGGCGCGGTGCTGATGATGCGCTTCGCCGAGCTGGCCGCGCCCTACTTCGACACCGCCGAGGTGATCGAGCTCCATCACGACGCCAAGGCGGACGCGCCGTCGGGCACCGCCATGGCCACGGCCGAGCGCATCGCGGCGTCGTCGGGCGAGTGGGCGGCCGACCCGACCCGCACCGAGGTGCTCCCCGGCGCCCGAGGGGCGGTCGGACCGGCGGGCATCCGGGTGCACAGCGTCCGCCTCCGGGGTCTGGTGGCGCACCAGGAGGTGCTGTTCGGCACCACCGGCCAGTCGCTGACGATCCGGCACGACTCCTACGACCGCAGCTCGTTCATGCCCGGCGTGCTGCTGGCGGTGAAGGCCGTGGGCTCGCGGCCCGGCGTCACCCTCGGCCTCGACGCCCTTCTCGACCTCTAGTCCGCGAGGGGCGGGGCTCGCCGAGCTCCGCCCCGGACGGCCGGGCCGATCGCCTGCCCCCTCAGAGCCGGCAGGTCGCGGAGGTGCCGTAGCGGCGGGCCAGCTCGGCCTTGAGGCCGCGCGGGAAGTCTGCTCCGACGATCCGGTGGGCCCCGAGGAGCGCTCGCTGGGCCGCGCCGTCGCCCTCGAAGGCGGCCACGCACGTCTCCGGTTCGAGGTTGGCCGCCGCCAGGATCGCGCCGGCGCAGCCGAGGAGGCCGGCGTAGGCGACGATCGACGACGACCCGACGTAGACCGGGTGGTGGAACACCTCGAGCTCGCCGAGGAGGCGCTCGGGGTCGCCGGTCGAGTCCTTGAGCCCGACGACCGGCAGGTGGGGGAGGGCCTCGAGGGGAAGCACGCCGCCGACCGCGGGGTAGTGGTACGCGAGCACGCCCACGTCGCCGGCCGCGCCGGCGACCGCGGCGTAGAAGGCCGCGTGATCGGCGTCGGCCGGGCCGGCCAGGGCCAGCACCCCGTCGGCGCCCAGGGCGCCGGCCCGGTCGGCCACGTGCTCGACCTCGGGCAGGGTGAGGCCACCCGTGCCGACGAGCACGGCCACACCCTCGGGCCGTGCCTCGCGCACGGCGTCGAGCAGCTCGAGGCGCTCGTCGGCGCCCAGCGCGGCGGCCTCGCCGGTGGTGCCCGCGACCAGCACGGCCCGTACTCCCCGGTCGGCCAGGTGGGCGGCGTGCCGGGCGGTGGCGCCGTGGTCGACCGCGCCGGCGTCGTCGAAGAAGGTCACGAGGGCCGCGGCGACCCCCGTGAACACGGGCTCCCTCACGGGCTCTCCCTCCGGTGCACCCTGGTGGCGCTGTACTGGTCGCGGGGCTTCACGACGATCTGGTCGATGTTCACGTGCGAGGGTCGGGTGACCGCCCACGCGATGCAGTCGGCGATGTCGTCAGCGGTGAGGGGTTCCACGCCGGCGTACACGCGGGACGCGCGCTCTTCGTCGCCGGCGAAGCGGACGACGCTGAAGTCGGTCTCCGTCATCCCGGGATCGACCTCGGTGACCCGGATCGGTCGGCCCAGCAGCTCCTGGCGGAGGGTCTCGGTGAAGGCCCGCACCGCGTACTTGGCGGCGTGGTAGCCCGCACCTCCCGGGTAGGTGGTCAGGCCGGCGATCGAGCCGACCATCACCACGTGCCCGTCGCCGCTCTCCTCGAGCTTGGGCAGCAGGTGCTGGGTGGCGCGCAGCGTGCCGAGCACGTTGGCCTCGAACATCCAGCGCCACTGCTCCTCGTCGGCCCGCTCGATCGGGTCGAGGCCGAGCGCTCCACCGGCGTTGTTCACCAGCACCCGGCACGAGGGCACGGCGTCGCAGAAAGCGGCCACCGACACCGGGTCGCACACGTCGAGCGGCATCGCCCGGGCGCCGATGCGGTCGGCCATCGCACGCAGCAGCTCGAGGCGGCGTGCTCCCACGACCACGTCGAAGCCCTCGGCCGCCAGGCGGCGGGCGGTGGCCGCGCCGATGCCCGCCGAGGCGCCCGTGATCACCGCCACGCCACGCGATCCGTTCGTGCTCATCCGCCCTCCACCCCTCCCGGGCCGGCGCGCTCACCGGCCGCCGGCCGCGGCCGCCCGCGGGCGCCCTCGATGGGGGCGCCGGGGACACCGAGCTCGTCGGCCACGTGGTCGAGCTCGACCTCGGCCTCGAGCTCGTCGGCCGCTTCCTCGAGCTCCTCGGCCATGCGCTCGACGGTCTCGAGCTCGCCCTCGCCCTTGCGCTGCTGGATCGTCGCCTGGATCACCACGAACAGCACCGATGCGGCCACCAGCCACCACTGGTAGCGCTGGATGAACCGGAGCACGGCGTCGAGCGGCTCCTCGAACAGCCCGCCGAGCCACCAGATGAGCGCCAGGCGAGCGACCGTGCCGGCCGCGTTGAGGATGAAGAACGTGCGTACCCGCATGCGGGCGGTGCCGGCCAGCAGGCAGATGAGGTTGTTGGGCATGATCGCCACCAGGGCCGGGCCCACCTTGGCGAAGGCGCGCTCCACGAAGGCGACGTAGCCGCTCGACCCGAGCCGCCGCTCGGCCCACCGCAGGGCCGGCTGCCCGTACGACCTCCCCAGCAGGAAGAACAGCGGGTCGGAGAGCAGCAGCCGGAAGAAGCCGACGACGAAGAAGGGCACGGGGTCGACACCGGCCGCGGCGACCAGCAGCAGGTGCCGGTTGCGCGAGTCGAGCACCAGCAGCCACACCGGGTGGTTCACCACGAGGGTGGGGGCCAGGGCGGTGCCGACGTTGGCAGCGATCACGAGGAGGATGATCGGCACCACCAGCAGGGCGAGCCTGCGCCGGTCGACGGTGGTGCTCGCCACGGGGTGAGCCTACCGGTGCGGCTCCGAGCGCCCGGCGGGTGGCGGGCGCCTACGCTGCGTCACGCACATCGACCGCACGAGGGGGACGTACCGATGCAGGGCCTGATGCAGGACTACCCGCTCACCTTGCCCCACTTCTTCCACCGGGCCGAGCGGCTCTTCCCGGCCAAGCAGGTGGTCACCGCCACCGGCGAGGGGATCGAGCGGGAGAGCTACGGGCAGTGGGCCGAGCGCACCCGGCGGCTCGGCGGCGTGCTCGACCGGCTCGAGATCGCCGCCGACGGCCGGGTTGCCACGTTCGCGTGGAACACCGCCCGTCACCTCGAGCTGTACTTCGCCGCGCCGTGCACGGGCCGGATCCTGCACACGCTGAACATCCGCCTGTTCCCGGACCAGCTCACGTACATCGTGAACCACGCCGAGGACGAGGTGGTCTTCGTCGACCGGTCGCTGGCCGCCCTGCTGTGGCCGCTGATCCCGTCGTTCCACACGGTGCGCCACCTGGTCCTGATGGACGACGGCAAGGGGGAGCTGCCGGCTCGCCCCGGCGAACAGGTGCAGGGCGCTCGCCACGCCATCCAGGTGCACGACTACGAGTCGCTGCTGGGGGCGGCCGCACCGGTCGACTTCCACGTGGCCGACGAGGACCGGGCCGCGTCGATGTGCTACACGAGCGGCACGACCGGCAACCCGAAGGGTGTCGTCTACTCCCACCGGTCGACGTTCCTCCACACCCTGCAGGCGATGACGGCCGACTCGCTGGGGGCGCGCGAGAGCGACGTCATCCTCCCGGTCGTGCCCATGTTCCACGCCAACGCCTGGGGCCTCGCCCACGCCGGCGTCGCCGCCGGTGCCACCCTGGTGATGCCGGGGCCCGACCTGTCGCCCAGGGCGGTCGCCACGCTCATCGAGCAGGAGCGGGTCACGGTGGCCGCCGGTGTGCCGACGATCTGGATGGGCGTGCTCCCCGAGCTCGAGGGCCGCGACGTGTCGCACCTGCGGGCGATCCCGTGCGGGGGCTCGGCGGTGCCGAAGGTGCTCTCGGAGGCCTACCGGGAGAAGATCGGCATGCCGATCCTGCAGGCCTGGGGGATGACCGAGACCAGCCCCATCGCGGCGGTCTGCACCGTCAAGAGCACGCTGCGGGGCCGGCCGGAGGCCGAGCTCGCCGACCTGCGCTCCACCGTCGGGCTGGTGCCCGTGGGCGTGGAGTTCCGAGTGGTCGAGCCGGGCACCACCACCATGCTGGCGTGGGACGGCGAGACCAGCGGCGAGCTGCAGGTTGCCGGGCCGTGGATCGCCCGTGCCTACTACCGGCTGGAGGGGTCGTCCGACTCGTTCACCGACGACGGCTGGCTCCGCACCGGCGACGTGGCCACGGTCGACGCCGAGGGGTACATCCGCCTCGTCGACCGGACCAAGGACCTCATCAAGAGCGGCGGCGAGTGGATCAGCTCGGTCGAGCTCGAGAACGAGATCATGGCCCACCCCAAGGTGGCCGAGGCCGCCGTGATCGGGGTCCCCCACGAGAGGTGGTCGGAGCGGCCGCTCGCCTGCGTGGTGGTGAAGCCCGGCGAGGACCTGACGAGGGACGAGCTCCTCGAGTTCCTCGGACCCCGGGTCGCGAAGTGGTGGCTGCCCGATGACGTCGTGTTCATCGACGAGGTGCCCAAGACGTCGGTGGGCAAGTTCTCCAAGAAGGATCTGCGGGCCCGCTTCGAGGACTACGCGCTGCCGCCGGGCTGAGCGGTCACGGGGTCCCCACCCCGTTCCTCGATCTCCCCCACCACGGGGCTGCCGCCGCGGCCGATACTGGAGCGGTGCCCGGTTCGAGCGACGAGACCCGCGAGCGGATCCTCACCGCCACCTACGCGTGCATCGCCCGGGACGGCCTGTCCCGCACCACGGTCGAGGACGCCGCGCAGGAGGCGCTGGTGTCGCGGGCCACCGTGTACCGGCTCTTCCCTGGCGGGCGCGACGAGCTGATCCGCGCCACCGTCGACCGGCAGGTCGACCTCTTCTTCCTCGAGCTGCGCGACGCGGTGGCGGGGACGCCGGACTTCCCGACCATGCTGGGCGAGGGCCTGCTGTTCGCCCGACAGGCCCTGCTCCGCCACGAGGTCCTCCAGGAGGTGCTGGCCAGGGAGCCCCAGCGGCTCCTGGCGCAGCTGTCGGTGAGTTCCGACCGCGTGCTGCCGCTGATCGCGGCGTTCCTCGTCCCCTACCTCGAGCGGGAGCGGCTCCGGCCCGGCGTGTCGGTCACCGCGGCCGCCGACTACCTGGCCCGGATGATCCTGTCGTTCATCGGGTCGAGCGGGTCCTGGGACCTGACCGACCCGGTGGAGGTCGATCGGCTGGTGCGCACCGAGCTCCTGGGCGGTGTCCTGGAGGGCGAGCCCGATCGTCCTCGGTGACCGAACGTCGCTTCTGTGACCGACGTCACTCTCTCTCGCGTGGACGATGAGACACGACGAGCCCTAGTGTCTTGCGAGATGGGGCCCATCGCGCTCGCCGATCATCGCTCGGGCGCCAACGCCGAGTCCGACCTCGAGCAGCGCGTCGTCGACGCGGGGCTCCGCTGCGTGGCGCGCTGGGGCCTGGCCAAGACCACCGTCGACGACATCGCCCGCGAGGCCCGCTGCGGGCGCGCCACGGTGTACCGGGCCTTCCCGGGCGGTCGTGACGCGCTCCTCGCGGCGATGGTCGCCAGCGAGGTCGGGCGGCTGCAGGTGGCGGTGGCGGCCGCCCTCGATCGGTCCGCCGACCTGGAGGGGCTCCTCGTCGCGGCCGTGAGCGCCACCACGGCCGGGCTGCGGGCCAGCGAGCCGCTGCAGTCCCTGCTCGCCCACGAGCCCGAGGTCGTGGTGCCGCACCTCTCCTTCGAGGGCCTCGACCGGGTGCTCGCAGGGGCCGCGGCCTTCGCCGGCCCCTGGTTGCGGGCCCACCTCGACCCCACCACGGCCACCCGCACCGCTGAGTGGCTCGTGCGCCTCGTGCTCGCCCACCTGTCCGACGGGTCGGTCGATCTGGCCGACCCGGCCGAGGCGCGCCGCCTGGTGCGCCGGTTCGTGCTCCCGGGCCTGCCCGGGCCCGACCACCTGTCCCGTCCCGTCCCGTCCACCACCTGATCCAAGGGGGATCCCGTCACCATGGCCGACTACTCCGACCTGCTCGGACGAACCGAGATCAACGACATCGAAGCGATCCTGTCGATCTCGAACACCGACGTCGACGCGGTGGTCCATGCCGTGCGCGACAACGCCGACGCCATCTTCACGTGGGACTACGAGCGCAGCCGCCCGGCGCTCTCGAAGCTCTACGAGAAGGCGAAGCTCGGCCAGTGGAACGGCGAGACCGATCTCCCCTGGGACACCGATGTCGACCAGGAGGCCGTCGTCGTCGCCAACCAGCTCGCCGCCGGCGGTGGCATCGGGCAGAACCCCGAGCTGTACGCCGACTCGCCCGTGGCCAAGTGGGACGAGAAGCAGTGGATCGACTTCGGCGTCCAGAGCCAGAACTGGACCCTGAGCCAGTTCATGCACGGTGAGCAGGGCGCGCTGATCTGCACGGCCAAGATCGTCGAGACCGTGCCGTGGATCGACGCCAAGTACTACGCGTCCACCCAGGTGATGGACGAGGCCCGCCACGTGGAGGTCTTCGCCAAGTACCTCGACACCAAGCTGTCAGGCCACTACCCGATCAACGCCCACCTGCGGATGCTGCTCGACGACATCGTCACCGACAGCCGCTGGGACATGACGTACCTGGGCATGCAGATCATGGTGGAGGGCCTGGCCCTCGCCGCCTTCGGCTTCATGCACCAGATGACCACCGAGCCGCTCCTGAAGCAGATGCTCCGCTACGTGATGAGCGACGAGGCCCGCCACGTGGCCTTCGGCGTCCTGTCGCTGAAGGAGTACTACGCGGAGCTGTCGCACGCCGAGCTGCGGGAGCGCCAGGAGTTCGCCTTCGAGGCGGCGGTGCGGATGCGTGACCGCTTCCTGCAGCAGGAGGTGTGGGAGCGCATGGGCATCAAGCCCAAGGAGATCATCCCGTTCATCCTGCAGGACGAGACCCGCGGCCTCTTCCAGCAGATGCTGTTCTCCAAGATCGTGCCGAACTGCAAGAAGCTCGGGCTGCTCGACGCGGCCGACGGCTGGCTGCGCCAGCGGTTCGCGGAGATCAACGTCATCCAGTTCGAGGACTGGGCCGACACCGGCGAGGAGTACACCTCGTTCGCCCTGGGCGAAGAGGTCGAGGGCGCCCAGACCGCCTGAGCCGCACCGGACGGGACGACGCGAGCGGGGCCGCCCTCCGGGGCGGCCCCGCTCGCGTGTGCGCTCAGCGCAGCACGATCTCGAGCTCGTAGGTGCCGGTGGTGTCGCCGTAGCCGGTCACCGACACGACGTACGTCCCGGCGATCAGGCCCCCCTCGATCTCGGCCTCGGTCGTGTCGAGCACGTCGGTCTCGCCCTCGAAGCCCTCGTCCTCGGTGGTGAGCACGTAGCCGCCGAGCTCCGAGTCGAACTCGGCCTCGTCGACGAGCTCGTCGACCGACATGCCGGCCTCGCCGGCGAGCTGTTCGGCGTACGCCCGGAGGAGGCCCTCGTCGACGGCGAGGTTGATCTCGGCGTCGAGCTCGGCGCTGGGCTGCACCGTGGCCACGATCGTGCCCCCCTCGGGCACCTGCACCCGGTGGAGCACGGGTGCCGTGCTCTCCTCCACCTGGCCGGTGAACGTGCCGGTACCGCTGCTGCCACCACCCCCGTCGTCACGGACGAGCACGAGATAGGCGACGAGCCCGATCACGACCACTGCGCCGATCGCCAGTCCCACGATGAGGCCGACCGGGGGGCCCGTCCTCTGGACCGGGGCCCCCGGCTGGTACGGGGGTGCACCGCCGGCCGGCTGGTAGGGCGGCGGGCTCACCGGGTGGGCCAGGTCGGGGTGCGGGGTCGCCTCGGGGTGGGGCGCGGGCGTGGGCGGGGGCGCGCCGAGTGGGTCGGACCCGGTGCTGCCCTGGTCGGCCACGTGCTCGGTCCACCCGGCCCCGTCCCAGTAGCGGTGCTCGTGGCGCGCCAGCGGGTCCGGGTACCAGCCGGGAGCCGGTGACGGAGTCGGAGTCCAGGCCATGACGACCTCCCAGGATCGAGGGGACGCGCCGAGAACACCGGGCACCGACGCCTCCCTCCTGCAGTGTCGCGCCGAACGACGCGCGGCCGGCAGAGGCGGCCGGACGAGAGGTCCCCTGTCGCGTCAGCGGATGTCGATCTCGAGCTCGTAGCTCCCCTCGGTGCCGTCGTAGCCGGTGACCGTCACCACGTACGTGCCGGCGCGGAGGGGGAGCTGACCGCCGACCACGGCGTCGGCCGAGTCGAGCACCGCGACGTCGCCCGGCATGCCGCCGACCTCGTTGTCGAGGACGTAGCCGCCCAGGTCCGGGTCGTACTCGTAGGTGCCGTCCAGCAGCTCGTCCACGGCTCGCTGCACGTCCCCGGCGACCTGTTCGGGGTCGTCGACCCCTTCCAGCAGGAACTCCTCGAGCATCTGCCGCAGCAGGGCCTCGTCGACGGCGAGGTGGAGGTCGGCGTCGAGCTCGGCGCTCGGGCGAGCGGTCGCGACCAGCCTGGCGCCGTCGGGCACCTGCACGCGGTGCAGCTCGGGGGCGACGCCCTCCTGCACCACGCCGGTGAGCACGCCGGTTCCGCCGGTGGCGCTGCTGCTGGCGCTGCTGCCGCTGCTGCCGTCGTCCCGGAGCGCGACGAACGCCACGATGCCGATCACGGCCACGACGGCCACGGCCAGCCCGGCGATCAGCGCGACGGGCGGGCCCGTGCGGGATGGTGGGGCGGTGGGGGCGGCCGCGCCGGGCCCGGCCGGCGGGGGCCCCGTCGGAGGCGGGCCGGCGGGCGTGCCGACGCCTGGTGCCGGGCCGGAGGTCGCGGCCACGTCGGCCGGGTCGAGGCCCGTCGCGCCCTGGTCCGCGACGTGCCCGGTCCACGCGGCGCCGTCCCAGTAGCGGTGTTCGTGGCGGCCCAGCGGATCGGCGTACCAGCCCGGTGCCGCTGGCGGGGTCCAGGTCATGTCGACCTCCCTCTCACGGGTCCCCGCGCCACGTCGTCGGTTGCGGAGCGGGCCCTCCGTCGGCAGTCTCGCGCGGCGCCCACCGGGGGCGGCAGGGTCGGAGGTCCGCGCGTGGGAGTGGTCGAGGGCTGGGTCGAGTCGGGCTTCGGGCCGGTCCGGGAGGCGTTCGAGACGAACTTCACCCGGCACGGCGAGATCGGCGCGGCCGTGTGCATGCACGTCCACGGCCGGGTCGTGGTCGACCTCTGGGGCGGGGTCGCCGACCCCGCCACCGGCCGGCCCTACACCGCCGACACCCTCCAGCTCGTCTTCTCGACCACCAAGGGTGCGGTCGCGATCTGCGCCCACCTCCTGGCGCAGCGGGGCCAGCTCGACCTGGACGCACCGGTGGCGCGCTACTGGCCCGAGTTCGCGTCCGCGGGCAAGGCGGCCATCCCGGTTCGGTGGCTGCTCACCCACCAGGCCGGCCTGGCCGCGGTGGGCGAGACCCTCGAGCTCGCGGAGTTCCTGGCCTGGGAGCCGGTGGTCGAGAAGCTCGCCGCCCAGGAGCCGCTGTGGGAGCCGGGGAGCGATCACGGCTACCACGCCGTGACGTACGGCTTCCTGGTGGGCGAGGTGATCCGCCGGGTGAGCGGGCGCTCCGTGGGCCGGTTCTTCGCCGACGAGGTCGCGGCGCCGCTCGGTCTCGAGTTCTGGATCGGCCTCCCGGAGGCCGAGCAGACCCGAGTGGCGCCGCTGCTCGACTTCCCGGCCGTGACCGACGACGCCGCGGGCGAGCCCGACCCGCTCCTCGAGGCGCTCCTCGACCCGACCAGCCTGGCCCATCGGGCGTTCCTCAACCCGCCGCTGGCGATCGCGGCGCTCAACCACCCGCGGATCCGGGCGGCCGAGCTGCCGGCCCTCAACGGCGTGTGCACCGCCCGCTCGCTGTCCCGGCTGTACGCGGCCTGCATCGGTGCCGTGGACGGGGTCCGCCTGCTCAGCGCCGAGACCGTCGACGGGGCGCGGGCGACGCAGGTGCTCGGGCCGGACCGGGTGAACCCCGTCGTCGACATGCACCACGCCACCGGCTTCTCGCTGCCCACGGCCGAGAACCCCATGGCCGGTCCGGGCTCGTTCGGGCACGCCGGCCTCGGCGGGTCGCTCGGGTTCGCGCACCCCGAGCTGGGGCTCGCCGTCGGCTACCTGATGAACCAGTGCCAGAGCCACGCCGTCACCGACCCCCGGCGCCAGGGCCTGGTGGAGGCCGCCGTGCGGTGCCTGGGGGGCGTCGAGCCCACCACGGTGACGCCCGACACCCGCTGGTAACTTGGCCGCCGTGTCGCACCGGTCCGCTCCCCGTCTGCTCGTCCTCCACGGGTTGCGGCTGAAGGGGTTCGGGGGACCCGAGGCGATCGGCTCGGTGACGTCGCTCCCCGTCGAGGAGGTCGGCCGCCAGCTGGCCGAGCTCCAGGCCGACGAGCTGGTGCTGCACCGTGAGGGTCGCCTCACCGGCTGGTCGCTCACGCCCACGGGCCGCAAGGAGCACGAGCGGCTCCTCGCCGAGGAGCTCGACCAGGTGGGCTGTCGGGCCGAGGTCGACGGCGCCTATCGCACCTTCCTGGGGCTGAACGGGGAGATGCTCGCCGTCTGCACCTCGTGGCAGGTGCGGGAGGTGGCAGGCGAGCAGCTGGCCAACGACCACAGCGATGCGGCGTACGACCGGGCCGTGATCGACCGGCTCGTCGCCCTCCACGACCGCGTGCGCCCGGTGGTGGCTGCGCTGCGCGAGCGGCTCGAGCGGTTCGGGGGGTACTCCGTCCGGCTGCGAGGGGCGCTCGAGAAGCTGCTCGCCGGCCAGCTCGAGTGGTTCACCCGGCCGCTCATCGACTCGTACCACACGGTGTGGTTCGAGCTGCACGAGGACCTGCTCGCCACCCTGGGGATCGAGCGGGCCAAGGAGGGCCAGCACTGATGGCGCGGTTCGGTGCGGTGATCACCGCCATGGTCACGCCCTTCGACCAGGAGGGGCGCCTCGACCTCGACGTCGCCGTCCGGCTCGCCCGGTGGCTCGTCGAGCAGGGCAACGACGGGCTCGTGCTGGCGGGCAGCACCGGCGAGGGCTCCGTGCTGACCGACGACGAGAAGCTCGACCTGTGGCGAGCGGTGTCCGAGGCCGTGACCGTGCCGTGCATCGGCGCCACCGGCAGCAATGACACCGCCCACTCCGTGGCGCTCACCCGCCGGGCCCAGGGGTGCGGGCTGGCCGGCTGCCTGGTGGTGACGCCGTACTACAGCCGGCCGTCGCAGGCGGGGATCGAGGCGCACTTCCGCGCCGTGGCCGGGGCCACCGCGCTCCCGATCGTGATCTACGACATCCCGATCCGCACCGGCCGCAAGGTGGCCACCGACGTGATGCTGCGTCTCGCACGCGACGTCCCGAACGTGGTCGGCGTGAAGGACGCCGCGGGCAGCCCGTCCGAGTCGGCGGTGCTGCTCGCCCGGGCGCCGGGCGGCTTCGAGCTCTACAGCGGCGACGACAGCATGACGCTGCCGCTGCTGGCCGTCGGCGGGGTCGGTGTGATCGGCGTGGCCACCCACTGGACGGCACGCCAGCACGGCCGGATGATCGCTGCGTTCGCCGCCGGTGACGTGCCGGAGGCCCGCGCCGTCAACGCCTCGCTGCTGGAGTCGTTCGCCTTCGAGACCGGTGACGCCTCGCCCAACCCCATCCCGTCGAAGGCGATGATGCGGGTCCTCGGGCACGCGGTGGGGGAGTGCCGGCTCCCGCTCGGGCCTGCGCCCGCCGGTCTCGAGGACCGGGCCCGCGAGGTCCTGGCCGCGCTCGGCTGACTGGGCGCCCCACGGCCCCGCGTCCGGCCGTCGGCAGGTGAGGTGCCGGCCCCGCGGTCGGCGCGCCTACCCTTCCGGCATGCCCCAACCGGTGCGGATCGCCTTCCTGGGCGGCCTGGGCGAGATCGGCCGCAACTGTGCCGTCTTCGAGCTCGACGGCAGCCTGCTGCTGCTCGACTGCGGCCTGATGTTCCCCGAGGCCGACATGCTCGGCATCGACCTCGTCCTCCCCGACTTCACGTACCTGCACCAGAACGCCGACCGGATCGTCGGCTGCGTCGCGACGCACGGGCACGAGGACCACGTCGGCGGCCTGTCGTACCTGCTCCGTGAGGCGTCGTTCCCCGTGTACGGGTCTGCGCTCACCCTGGGCCTGGCGCGCAACCGGATCGACGAGGCAGGGCTGCTCGACCGCACCGAGCTGATCCCGGTGGCCGACGGCGAACGGCGGCGGATCGGGCCCTTCGACGTGGAGTTCATCCCCGTCACCCACTCGGTGCCCCACGGGTTCGCCACCGCCTTCCACACCCCCCAGGGAGTCATCCTGCACTCGGGCGACTTCAAGCTCGACCTCACGCCGGTCGACGGGCGGTTGACCGACCTGGCCCGCATCGGTGCCATCGCCTCGGAGCAGGGCATCCGGCTCCTGCTGTCCGACTCGACCAACGCCGAGGAGTCGGGTCACTCGCCCTCGGAGCGCGCGGTGGGCCGGGTGCTGGCCGCGCTGTTCCACGCCCACGCGGGCCGGCGGATCATCACCGCCTCCTTCGCCAGCCACATCCACCGGATCCAGCAGATCGCCGACGCCGCCATCGGGACCGGGCGCAAGGTCGCCACCCTCGGGCTGTCGATGAAGAAGAACGTCCGCCTGGCGCGCCAGCTCGGCCTCCTGCGCATCCCCGACCACGCCCTGGTCGACATCGAGGCGCTCGACGACCTGGCGCCGGGCGAGGTGTGCGTGATCTCGACGGGTTCCCAGGGTGAGCCCATGTCGGCCCTCGCGCTGCTGGCCGCCAACGAGAACCGCTGGCTCAAGATCTCCGCCGACGACACCGTGATCCTCAGCTCGCACGCCATCC
This sequence comes from Acidimicrobiales bacterium, assembly GCA_016716005.1. Taxonomy (NCBI): domain Bacteria; kingdom Bacillati; phylum Actinomycetota; class Acidimicrobiia; order Acidimicrobiales; species Acidimicrobiales bacterium. The sequence continues at coordinate 983,366 of JADJXE010000001.1, read as the reverse complement.
CCGGCAACGAGCACAACGTGAACCGGGTCATCGACGGGCTGCTGCGGCTCGGCGCCGACGTCGTGCATTCCGGCGTCTCCGACGTGCACGCCACCGGTCACGCACAGGCCGAGGAGCTCAAGCTCTTCCTCGCGCTGACGCGCCCGGAGTTCTTCGTGCCCGTGCACGGTGAGTTCCGCCACCTCTCCGCCCACGCCCGTCTGGCCAAGGAGATGGGCGTGCCCAACGCCCGGATCCTCCTGGCCGAGGACGGCGACGTCGTGGAGCTGACCGACGCGGGCATCGATTTCGCCGGTCGGGTGCCGGCCGGCTTCCTCTACGTCGACGGCATCGTCGGCGACGTCGGGCACGGCGTGCTGCGCGACCGGCGGGTGCTGGCCGAGGAGGGCGTCGTGGTGGTCGTGGTGGGTGTCGACGTGGAGTCCGGCGCCATCATCACCGGACCCGAGGTGATCACCAGGGGCTGGGTGTACGCGCCCGAGGCCGAGGATCTCCTCGGCGAGGCCGCCGACAAGGTGCGCGAGGCCGTGCACGACGCCTTCGGGGCGGGCACCCGCGACATCGAGGCCCTGCAGCGCCACGTCCGCCAGGCGGTGGGGCGGTTCGTGTCCGAGCGGACGCGGCGCCGCCCCATGATCGTGCCGGTGGTGATGGAGGCCTAGCCCCGGCCCGGCCCCCCGGGAGCGCCACCTCGCGCCGCCCCCGTTCGGTCGGTCGCCCGTCGCTGGTGTTGCTGTTGTTAGCCTTGTGGACACTGTGGCTACGAAGCAGCACACCGCCAAGGCCAAGACCACCGCCGCGAAGCCCGCCTCCCGGGCCGCCGCCCGGTCGTCGGCCAGCCGGTCGCCGGGCGCGGGTGGATCGCGGTCGCGCTCCGGATCGGGTACCCGGGTCGCCGCTCGGCGCCGACCGAGCCCGCCTCCCGGCCGGGCCCGACGGGCCGCGAGCGGCGTGGGGCGCGCCGTCCGGTCGGCGGTGAAGGGCCGGGGAGCCGACCTGGCCGGTGTGGCCACCCTGGTTGCAGCGGCCATCGCCGCCATGGGCCTCCTCGGCGGGCTGGCGGGGCCCCTCGGCGACGGTCTGGCCGGCGCGACGGGCACCTTCATCGGCCTCTGCCGTTTCGTGCTCCCGCTCGCCCTGCTGTGGGTCGGCCTGCTGCTGGTGCGGCGCGCCGACGGCGGCCGTGCGGGAGGGGTCGCGCTCGGTCTGATGGTGACGATGGTGGCGGCCTGCGGCCTGCTGCAGCTCGGTCGCGGCCCCTCGACGTGGGAGGGCGTGGCCGCGGTGCGAGACGCGGGCGGCGTCGTGGGCTTCGGCGTGGCCACGCCGTTGCGGGCTGCGCTGGCCGGGACCGGAGCTGCGGTCGTGCTCGTCGGGCTGGCGGTCGCCGGGCTGCTGCTCGCCGGCCGCACCACGATCCGGGCGGTGGCGGCCCGCACGGCTGCGGGGATGAAGCCGGTCGGCGACGTGGCCCGGCGCTGGGCGGGTTCGCTCGTCCAGATGGGCGACGGGCCCGAGGTCGAGTCGGTGTCGGTGATGCCCCTCGACCCGCGCCCGAGGCCCACCTTGTACGACGGCGCGCTCGACGACGACGACGGGCCGCTCCACCCCGCGGTCCCCGCCGGGCCGGGCACCGAGCCGGCGCCGGCCGGTGGGTCGGCCGGCCCGCTGGACGCACCCGCCGGCGAGCCGGTCGACGGCCAGCAGCTCCAGATCGACCTGGGCCCCGCCACAAGGACGAGCGCGTGGAAGCTCCCCGCGCTGTCCCTCCTGAAGAGGAGCGGTGCCCAGGAGATCGACAAGCGGCTCGTCGAGGACGGCGGCCACACCCTCGAGCACGCCCTCGCCGCGCACGGGGTGGAGACCCGCCTCGTGGGCATGACCGTGGGGCCGACGGTCACCCGCTACGAGCTCGAGCTGGCCCCGGGCGTGAAGGTCGCCCGCGTCACCAGCCTCAACCGCGACATCGCGTATGCCATGGCCTCACCCGACGTGCGGATCCTCGCGCCCATCCCCGGGCGCTCGGCCATCGGGGTGGAGGTGCCGAACCGCCAGCGCCACCTGGTCGCCCTGGGCGACATCCTGGCGTCGCCCGAGGCCAAGCAGGCCCGTCATCCCCTCGAGGTGGCGGTGGGGCGCGACATCGCCGGCCGGGCCGTGATGATGAACCTCGCGACCATGCCGCACCTGCTCATCGCCGGTGCCACCGGCGCCGGCAAGTCGTCGTGCGTGAACTCGATCATCACGTCGCTGCTCATGCGCACCACGCCCGACCAGGTGCGCCTGATCCTCGTCGACCCGAAGCGGGTCGAGATGGGCCAGTACAACCGCCTGCCGCACCTGCTCACCCAGGTGGTCACCAACCCGAAGAAGGCGGCCAACGCCCTGGCCTGGGCCGTCAAGGAGATGGAGCGCCGCTACGACCTCCTGCACGAGGTCGGCGTGCGCGACGTCGGCGGCTACAACGCGACGTTCGACCGAGGAGACCTCCGGGCCGAACCCGGCTCCGACCGCACCTTCGAGCGGCTGCCCTACGTCGTCGTGGTGGTCGACGAGCTCAACGACCTGATGATGGTCGCGGCGCGCGACGTCGAGGACTCCATCTGCCGGATCGCCCAGATGGCGCGGGCGGTCGGGATCCACCTCGTGGTGGCCACCCAGCGGCCGTCGGTGAACGTGATCACGGGGGTGATCAAGGCGAACATCCCCGCCCGCATGGCCTTCGCGGTGTCGAGCCTGGCCGACAGCCGGGTGATCCTCGACCAGGCCGGCGCCGAGCGGCTGATCGGCAAGGGCGACCTACTGCTGCTGGGTGCCACCTCGAGCGTGGCCCAGCGCATCCAGGGCGCCTGGGTGGGCGAGGACGAGGTGCGCAAGGTCGTGGCCCACTGGCGCCGCCAGGCCCCCGACGTCACGTACGTCGAGGGTGTCGCGGGCGAGGAGGGCGCCGCCGGCGGCGCCGTGGCCAGCAGCGACGGCGACGACGACGAGGTGCTGGTGCGTCAGGCCATGGAGCTGGTGGTGCGCTCGCAGCTGGGGTCCACGTCGATGCTGCAACGCAAGCTGCGGGTGGGGTTCGCCCGCGCCGGGCGGCTCATGGATCTGCTCGAGCAGCGCGGCGTGGTGGGTCCCTCCGAGGGATCCAAGGCCCGGGCCGTGCTGATGACCCCGGACGAGCTCGACGAGCTGCTGGCCCGCGACGGGTCCTAGCCGGGCGGTGGTGCCGCTGGCGGTTCGGCGGCGGCGGGCTCCTCGCCGGCCGTGACCAGGTGGCGCTGGCGCCGCGCCTGGAAGAACCAGGCGCCGAGGAGCACGAGGAGCGTGAGCGCCGTGACTGCCACCGCCCAGTAGAACGCCACGTAGTCGACGAGGGTGCCGGGCGGGGGCTGGCCCGGCAACGAGCCGCGCAAGGGCGGCAGGGCGAAGAGCACGCCCACGGTGTAGGCGTAGGCCCAGAAGGGCGGTTCGTCGCCCCAGATCACCACCACCCAGGCCATGGCCAGGCCGGCCGCAGCGAGGGCCCACATGAGCAGCATCATGGCCACCGCGTAGAACACCACCTCGCGGGCGCGGCTGATCTCGACGTCGACGGCGCTGGCCTCCGGGGTCTGCGCGAAGAGGCCCTCGGAGGGCCCGGCGGTGAACCGGAACGAGTCGACCGCGGCCAGCAGGTCGACGCTCACGGGGACCAGGAGGCGGTTCTCCGGGGACGTCGCGGCCTCGGCGGCCACGACGACCAGGCTGGAGACGTAGCGGTCGAAGGGGTAGCGGATCACCTGGCCGTCGGCCAGCGCGAGGGTCGCCTCGATCGGGTCGACGGCCTGGCCCGCCGGCAGGTCGTAGCGGTTGGCGCCGCGCACGTCGTTCACCCGCAGCACCAGATCCTCGGACGGGAGCCCGTCGGCCGAGAACGACCCGGACACGCCCACGACCAGGCGTACCCGGGTCTCGCCGGCCGAGGGCGACACGCCGATGATCGTGGCCGTCACCTTCACCCCGCTGTCGTCGGGCAGCGCAGGGCCCAGCACCAGCACATCGGCGGGCCCTCCAGGATCGCCGGCGAAGACGACCACGAGCGCCATGAGCGGCCCGAGCGCGACGAGGGTGATCAGGGTGATGGCGCCGATCAGCACAGGGGACACCCGCCGGTGCAGCCGGTCGCTCCGCCGGTTGACGCGGCCGGCTCCGGGGACGCCCGCAGGCGGGTCGGGGCGCATCTCCACCGGGACGCTAGCCCTGCCCCGCTCCCCGGTGGGAGTTGCCGCCGGGGAAAGCGAATGAGTATGGTTCTCAGTAACGGGAAGCTCCCGAGAGGCCGGAGGAGCGGGGAGATGGCGATGCGTCGGATCCGACTGGGCGGTGCGTTGGTGGTCGCGGCGATCCTGCTGGCGGCCGCCGCGTGCGGAGGCGACGATGACGCCGTCGGGTCGTCCGGGAGCGCGGCGGCCGGGGAGCGCCCTGAGATCGTGGTGACGTACTCCGTGCTCGGGTCGGTCGTGGATCAGCTCGTCGGCGACACGGCCGACGTCACCGTGATCATGCCCAACGGCATCGACCCGCACGACTTCGAGCCCTCGGCCCGCGACATCGCGACCCTCAACGGCGCGGACCTGATCGTGGCCAACGGGTTCGGCCTGGAGGAGGGCATGGCCGACGCCATCGGGCAGGCCGAGGCCGACGGCGTGCCGGTCTTCCTCGCCACCGATCACATCGACGTACGCCTCATCGGCGAGGGCGAACCCGCCGACGAGCACGGGACCGACGGCGCGGCAGCCGACGAGCACGGGACCGACGGCGCGGCAGCCGACGAGCACGGGACCGACGGCGCGGCAGCCGACGAGCACGGGACCGACGGCGACTCGCACGAGCACGAGCACGGTGACGGCGCGGAGGATCCCCACTTCTGGTTGGATCCGGCGTCGATGCGGCAGGCCATGGACGCGCTGGCCGAGACCGTGGAGGCCGAGCTGGGCCTCGACCTGACGGAGCAGGCGGCCGCGCTCGACGCCGAGCTGGCCGCGCTCGACGAGCAGGTCGCCGCGATCCTCGAGCCGATCCCGGCGGGCGAGCGCAAGCTCGTCACCGGCCACGAGTCGCTCGGCTACTTCGCCCGCCGGTACGGCTTCGAGCTCGTCGGTGCCATCATCCCGAGTGTCACCAGCCAGGCCCAGGTGTCGGCGGGCGAGCTGGCCGCCCTGAGGGAGCAGATCGAGGCGAGCGGTGTGCCCGCCATCTTCACCGAGATCGGGACGCCACAGGACGTGGCCGACGCGATCGGGCGGGAGACGGGCGTGGTGGTGATCGAGCTCCCGTCGCACAACCTGCCCGACGACGGCTCCTACGAGACCTTCATGCTCGACGTGGCGACCGGTGTCGCCTCGGGGCTCGCCCCGCAGGACTAGAACCGGCCGTCGTGGGATGGTTGGTCGAGCCCTTCGCCCAGAACGAGTTCATGCGCAACGCCCTGCTGGCCGGGGTGCTGGTGTCGGTGGCGTGCGCCGTGGTCGGCACGTTCGTGGTGCTCCGGGGGCTCGCCTTCATCGGTGACGCGCTGGCGCACGGCGTGCTGCCCGGCATCGCCGGGGCGCTGCTGCTCGGCCTGCCGGCCACGCTCGGTGCGGTGGTCGGCACGGTGGTGATGATCGGTGGCGTCTCGCTCGTCACCACGCGGTCGCGGCTCTCGAGCGACACGGCCATCGGCCTGCTGTTCGTCGGCATGCTGGCGCTGGGCGTCGTGATGGTGTCGAGGTCCACGTCGTTCACGGGCGACCTCGTGCGGATCCTCTTCGGGGAGATCCTCGGCATCTCCGCCACCGACCTCGTGGTGCAGGCCGTCGCCACAGGGGTCGTGGTCGTCGCCGCCCTGGTGTGCGCGCGTCCGTTCCTGCTGCTCTGCGTCGACGCCGAGCAGGCCGAGGTGGCCGGCTTCCCCGTCCGGGTCTTCCACACCCTGATGATGGCGCTGGTGGCCCTCACGATCATCGTGTCGTTCCAGACCGTGGGCACCCTGCTCGTCTTCGGCATGTTGCTGGCCCCGGCGGGCGCCGGCGCCCTGCTCGCCCGGCGGGTGGGCACGATGATGGTGTGGGGCGTGCTGATCGGGTGGGTGTCGGTGTTGGCCGGGCTGTTGATCAGCTACTACTACGACCTGGCCGCGGGCGCGTCCATCGTGTTGGTGGCGGTGGGGCTGTTCTTCGTGGTGCTCGTGGTGCAGAGCCTGCGGGCGCCGCACCTCCTGCCGGCCCACTGAGCGGGTGGCAGACTGCCCGTGCTGCCGCGAGACGCAGGGGGGACGGGCATGGGTGAGCTGCACGTGGTGACGACCGGGCTCCGGTTCCCGGAGGGGCCGATCGCCATGGCCGACGGGTCGGTGATCCTGGTCGAGATGTTCGGCCCGCGGGTCACCCGCGTGCTGCCCGACGGCACCAAGGAGACCGTGGCCGAGGTGCCCGGCGGGCCCAACGGCGCCGCCATCGGCCCCGACGGCGCGCTCTACCTGTGCAACAACGGCGGGTCGTTCACCCCCGTCGACCTCGGCGACCTGCTGCTCCCTGGGCCCTTCGACCCCCAGCGCTACCTCGGCGGCCGGATCCAGCGCATCGACCTGGCGTCCGGGGTGGTCACGGATCTGTACACCGAGTGCCACGGCCGGCCGCTGCGGGCGCCGAACGATCTCGTGTTCGACTCGCACGGAGGCTTCTGGTTCACCGACCACGGCGTGCGCGACGACCGCACGAGCGACCGCACCGGCATCTTCTACGCGCAGGCCGACGGCTCCGGCATCCGCGAGGTGATCCACCCCACCGACGGCCCCAACGGCATCGGCCTGTCGCCCGACGGGGCGACCCTCTACTACGCCGAGACCCACACCGGGCGCGTGTACCGCCGCTCGGTCGTGGCGCCCGGTGAGGTCGCCGGCGCCATGCCCCTGGACACGTCGATCTGTCTGGCCGGCCTGCCCGGGCTGGCGCTGCTCGACTCGCTCGCCGTCGACGGCGACGGCAACGTGTGCGTGGCCACCCTGGTCAGCGGCGGGATCACGGTGATCTCGCCCGAGGGCGACATCGTCGACTTCGTGGCCACGGGCGACCTGCTCACCACCAACATCTGCTTCGGCGGCCCCGACCTGCGCACCGCCTACATCACCTTGTCGGGCACCGGGCAGCTCGTCTCGACCGAGTGGCCCCGGCCCGGCCTCCGACTCGCCCACTGACCTGCCGGCCGGGGGCCGGCTCGGACGGGCCCGGCCCGCTCGGTAGGCTCTCGGGGATGGCCGAGCGGTACTGGATCGAGACCCTCGGCTGCCCGAAGAACCAGGTCGACTCCGACAAGCTGGCCGGCACCCTCCTGGCCGACGGCCTGGTGCCGGCCGGCTCGGCCGACCAGGCCGACCTGGTCGTGGTGAACACCTGCGCCTTCATCGAGGCGGCTCGCCAGGAGTCGGTGGACACCGTCCTGTCGCTCGACGGCGCCCGCCGGAGCGGCTCCCGCCTGGTGGTCACCGGGTGCCTGGCCGAGCGGTACGGCACCGAGCTGGCCGCAGCCCTTCCCGAGGCCGATGCCGTCGTCGGCTTCGGCGTGCCGTTGCGGCTCGGTCCGGGGCCGGCACGGCCGAGCCTCGACCTGCTCGACCTGCCCCGGCCCCCGGCGGCGGCGCCATGGGCCTACGTGAAGGTCGCCGAAGGGTGCGACCGGGCCTGCGGGTTCTGCGCCATCCCGTCGTTCCGCGGGCCGCAGCGCTCGCGCTCGATGGCGTCGGTGCTGGGCGAGGTCGAGGGTCTGGTCGGCGGCGGCGTGCGTGAGGTCGTGCTGGTCGCGCAGGACCTGGCGGCCTACGGGCGCGACGCCGGGGTGGGGCAGCGGGTGATCGTCCCGCTCGTGCAGGCCGTCGCCGAGCGGGCGCCTCGGGTGCGGCTGCTCTACCTGTACCCGTCCGACCTCGACGACGCCCTCGTCGACGCCGTGCTCGCCACCGGGGTGCCCTACTTCGACCTGTCGCTCCAGCATGTGTCCCGGCCGCTGCTGCGGCGCATGCGACGGTGGGGCGACGGCGAGCGGTTCCTCCGACGGATCGCGGCGATCCGGCGCCGGGAGCCGGCGGCGGCGCTGCGGTCGAACCTCATCATCGGCTACCCGGGTGAGACCGAGGCCGACCACGACGCCCTGCTCGCCTTCCTCGACGAGGCCCAGCTCGACTGGTGCGGGTTCTTCCCGTACTCGGCCGAGGAGGGCACCCACGCGGCCCGGCTCGACGGGGTGGTGCCCGAGGGGCTGGCGCTCGAGCGGCTGGCCGAGGCGCAGTCGCGCCAGGACGCCATCACCGCGGCCCGGCGCGACCAGCTGATCGGTGCCGAGATCGAGGTGCTGGTCGACGCGCCGGGCGAGGCCCGCAGCCACCGGGAGGCGCCCGAGATCGACGGGATCGTGCTGGTCCCCGCCGCCCTGGCCGTCGGCTCGTTCGCCCGGGTGGAGGTGGTGGCCGCGCTGGGGCCCGACCTCCGAGCCGTCGAGGCCAGCTGATGAGCTCCTCGTTCGGCCCGTCGGCGCTGGCCACCCCCGCCAACCTCGTCACGGTGCTCCGGCTGATGCTCTCGCCGCTCCTCTTCGGGCTGGTCGCCGAGGGGCCGTCGTGGCTGGCGGTGAGCTTGTGGTTCGTGCTGTCGGCCTCCGACTTCGTCGACGGCTACCTGGCCCGCCGTCACGGCACGACCCGGTCCGGCGCCTTCCTCGATCCGCTGGCCGACAAGGTGCTGGTGCTCGGCGCCATGGTGGCGCTGGTCGTCAACGGCACCTTCTGGTGGGTGCCGGTGGCCATCATCGGCGTCCGCGAGGTGGCCATCAGCGTGTACCGCACCTGGGTGGGCCGGAGAGGGGTCAGCGTGCCGGCCCGGCGCCTGGCCAAGCTCAAGACGCTGGTCCAGCAGCTCGCCGTGGGGTTCGCGCTGCTCCCCCTCACCGCCGACGCCCGGTGGCTGTGGCAGCCGCTGCTCTGGGCGTCGGTCGTGCTCGCCGTCGTGAGCGGCGCCCAGTACGTCGTCGGCGCGGGCCGGTCGCACGCCGAGCCCCGCACCGATCCGCCCCTGGGAGCGGCCGGTGCGGTGTGACGTGGTGGCGGTGGGCACCGAGCTGCTGCTCGGCCAGGTCGTCGACACCAACTCGGCCTGGATCGGCGAGCAGCTGGCCCTGGCCGGCATCGACTCGTACGTCCAGACGAAGGTGGGTGACAACCTGCCCCGGATCGTCGCCGTGCTGCGCCAGGCGCTGGCCCGCTCCGACGCCGTGATCGTGTGCGGGGGCCTGGGCCCGACGCAGGACGACATCACCCGTGAGGCCATCGCCGAGGTGATGGGCGTCGACCTCCGGCGCGACCCGGAGATCGTGGAGGTGATCCGGGACCTGTTCGCCTCGCGTGGGCGCCGCATGCCGGCGAACAACGAGCGCCAGGCCGACGTGCCCGTCGGTGCCACCGTCATCCGCCAGACCCGGGGGACGGCCCCGGGCCTCGTGTGCCCGGTCGGCATGCAGGTGATCTACGCGGTGCCCGGCGTCCCGCACGAGATGCAGGACATGGTCCGGCGGGCGGTGCTCCCCGACCTGCAGGCCCGTTCGGGGGAGCCGGCCGTCATCCTGTCGCGCACGCTCCGGACGTGGGGCGAGAGCGAGTCGGGCCTGGCCGAGCTGCTGGCCGACCGCATCGACGAGCTCGACCCCCTGGGCAACCCGACCCTGGCCTTCAACGCCAGCGGCATCGAGGGCCTGAAGGTGAGGATCACGGCGAAGGCCGCCGACGCCGCGGCCGCCACCGCCGCCCTTGACGACGAGGAGGCCAGCCTGCGGGCGCTGCTCGGGCCCCTGGTGTTCGGGGTCGACGGCGAGACGATGGAGCACGCCGTGCTCGACCTGCTCCGTGGCCGTGGCCTCACCCTGGCCGTGGCCGAGTCGGTCACGGGTGGCCTCGTGGCCGCCCGCATCACCAACGTGCCGGGCGCCAGCATGGTCTTCCGGGGCGGCGTGGTGTCGTACGCCAGCGAGGTGAAGCACGAGCTGCTGGGGGTGCCCGAGGGACCGGTGGTGTCGGAGGCAGCGGCCGCGGCCATGGCCGACGGCGTCCGCCGCCTGCTGGGCGCCGACGTGGGCCTGGCCGCGACGGGCGTGGCCGGGCCCACCGAGCAGGAGGGCCAGCCGGTCGGCACCGTGTTCTTCGGCCTCGCGCTGGGCGACGACGTGTCGGCGGTGCGCACCCTGCTCCCGGGTGACCGTGACCGGGTCCGTCAGTTCGCGACGATCACGCTCCTGAACCGGCTGCGGCTGCGGCTGCTGGAGGGCGGCGATGGGTGAGCGCCCGGTCGGCGCCCCGCGCTTGGGCGGGCGCCGGCTGCGACGGGTGGTCGCCGCGGTCGGCGTGGCCGGCGGCCTGGTGCTCGGTGGGGCCGGGCTGGCCGCCGGTGAGGCGTTGCCCGGCGACCGGGCCGAGGCCGTCGGCGTGTGGGGTGCCGCCGACCTGCCGCCGCTGCTCGGGCGGCCGTCGAAGCCGATCGTCGCCATCGCGGCCACGCCGAGCGGCCAGGGCTACTGGCTCCTGGCCGCCGACGGCACCCTCGCGGCCCACGGTGACGCCCGCTGGTACCCGCCGTCGGGCCCGATCCCGGCCGGCGACCCGGTGGTGGGGATGGCCGTGTCGCCCACCGGGCTCGGCTACTGGCTCGTCGATCGGGTCGGCCGGGTCTTCGCCTACGGCGACGCGCCCCTGCTGGCCACCTCGGGCGGTGCGATCACGCCCGGGCAGCCGGCCACGGGGATCTCGCCGGCGCCGGGTGGCCGGGGCTACTGGGTGGTGGCCGCCGACGGCTCGGCGGTGGCCTACGGCGAGGCCAGGCTGGCGCCGTCGGGCAGCGGGGTGCCGCCGGCCGGCGTGGTGGCCCTGGTGCCCACGCCCTCGGGCGCCGGCTTCTGGCTGGCCTCCTCCGACGGCCGGGTCTTCCCCTACGGCGACGCCGGGTGGTTCGGCGCACTCGACGCCGCTGCCGCCGGGTCGCCGGTGGTGGGCATGGTCGCCACGCCCGCCGGCCTCGGGTACTTCCTGGCCCTGGCCGACGACCGGGTCGTGCCCTTCGGCGACGCCGGGCCGTTCGGGGCGTGGGCCGCGTGCCCGGCCCGGCCGGCCTCGGGGATCGCCTGGCGGCCCGGCGGCGGCTACTGGATCGCTCGCTCGATCGCCCCCTGGCCGGGGCCGGCGGCCACCGCCGGCCTCCGCCCCGTCCAGCAGGTCGCCGCCGAGGGCGCGCAGATGGCCGAGGCGCTGCGGGTGCAGCAGGGCTGCCAGGCCCCGGGCGGCGCCCGCCGGCTGGTGCGCCCGGTGGGAGCCGCGCCCATCGCGTCGCCCTTCGGGTGGCGGACCCACCCGATCTACGGCGAGCGCCAGCTCCATGCCGGCGTCGACTTCTCGCGCCCTGCGGGCTATCCGGTGGCCGCCGCCGCCGACGGCGTGGTGGTGTCGGTGAGCACCCGGGTGGGCTACGGGCTGGCCGTCGTGATCGATCACGACGGGCGGCTCGGGACCGTGTACGCGCACCTGTCGGGCGCTGCGGTCGGGGTCGGGCAGCGGGTGGGCGCCGGCCGGACCATCGGGTGGGTGGGCTCGAGCGGGTTCGCCACCGGGCCGCACCTGCACTTCGAGGTGCGCGTGAACGGCGATCCGGTCGACCCGGTCGGCTGGCTCTAGGGGGCGGGCGTGTCGGAGCCACCGCCGGCTCGGCTGTTCGTGGCCGCCGAGCTCCCGGCCGAGGCGCTCGACCAGCTGGCCCGCCTCGAGCGGGCCGAGCGGCCGGGCGTGCGCTGGACCCGGCGGGACCAGTGGCACGTGACGCTGCGCTTCCTCGGCGACGTCGGCGAGCCGGCTGCGGTGGTCGAGGCGCTGTCCGGGGTGCGGGCCGCGCCGGCCGAGGCCGTGCTCGGCCCCCGCGCCGCCCGGCTGGGCCGGGGCGTGCTGTGCGTGCCGGTCGCCGGCCTCGAGGGGGTTGCGTCGGGGGTGGTGGCGGCCACGGCCGGTCTCGGGCGACCGCCCGATCCGCGCCGCTTCACCGGCCACGTCACCTTGGCCCGGTTGCGCCACGTGGGTGCCTGCGGCCTGGCCGAGGGCGCGGTGTCGGCGGCGTGGGTGGCGCGCGAGGTCGTGCTGGTTCGCAGCCACCTGGGGCGGGGTGGCGCGTCCCATGCCGTGCTGGCCCGAATTCCCCTGGGGTGGGGGCGGCCGGCCCGGTAGCGTCCGATCGCCGGCCCGCTGGCGCCGGCCCTCGCCCCCTCCGTGGCCTCGGCGGACGCCTGTTCGATGCTTGATCGAACAGGCGTTCGCAACTACAGTCGTGTCGTTCGCGGGGGATGGATGACACACCTCCTGCGTAGGGTCGGATCCAGAGCAGATCGGGGCCAACGGCCAACACCGGCGGTCCTCCCCCACAGCAGCGCCGCCTGCGGGTGGCAGACGAAAGGACATGGCCCCGGTGGATCGCCAGAAGTCCCTCGAGATGGCCCTCAGCCAGATCGACAAGCAGTTCGGCAAGGGCTCGGTCATGAAGATGGGGGAGAAGGGCACGATGGCCATCGAGGCCGTCCCCACGGGCGCCCTCGCCCTCGACCTCGCCCTCGGCATCGGCGGCCTGCCCCGTGGGCGGGTCGTCGAGATCTACGGCCCGGAGTCGTCGGGCAAGTCCACGCTCGCCATGCACGTGGTGGCCGAGGCGCAGCGCAACGGCGGCATCTGCGCCTACATCGACGCCGAGCACGCCCTCGACCCGGTCTACGCCCGCGCCATCGGGGTCGACGTCGACGAGCTGCTGATCTCCCAGCCCGACACCGGCGAGCAGGCCCTCGAGATCACCGACATGCTGGTGCGCTCGGGCGCCATCGACGTGGTGGTGATCGACTCGGTGGCCGCCCTCACCCCCCGGGCCGAGATCGAGGGCGAGATGGGCGACTCCCACGTGGGGCTGCAGGCCCGCCTCATGTCGCAGGCGCTGCGCAAGCTCACGGGCAGCCTCAGCAAGTCGAACACCATCGCCGTGTTCATCAACCAGCTCCGCGAGAAGATCGGTGTGATGTTCGGGTGCCTCTCCCACGACACCCGCGTGGTCCTCGCCGACGGCACCACCGAGGAGATCGGCAGGATCGTCGAGCACCGGCTCCCCGTCGAGGTGCTCTCGTACGATCCCGCGCTCGACCGGGTCGTGCCCAGGCGGGTGGTGAGCTGGTTCGACAACGGTCCGACCGATGAGTTCCTGCAGCTCACGGTGGCCAAGCCCGGCGGGGACGGCCGATCGCAGCTCACGCTCACCCCGAACCACCAGGTCTGCACGTCCGGCGGCTGGCGCGAGGCCGCCGAGCTCCGCGTCGGCGACCGGGTCCTCCAGGCGGTGCCCCACCATCTCTCCGAGCTCCAGTGGCAGGTGCTCCTCGGAGGGCTGATGGGTGAGGGAGCGTTGTCACCCGACCGGAGCGGCCGCGGCGAGCGGTTCCGCTTCGGTCACGGCGCCGACCAGGTCGAGTACGCCGAGTGGAAGGCGTCGCTGTTCGCCAACCTCACGGTCGGCAGGTCGAGCACGGCCACGGGAGCGGTGTGCTTCGATCTCCAGCCGTTGCCGGAGCTGGCCGAGCTCCGTCGGGCCGTCTACGTCGACCGCGAGGGCGACGGCGAGGTCGACGGCGAGAAGGTGCTGAGCGGCGACTACCTCAAGGGGCTCACGCCGCTGTCGATCGCCGTCTGGTACATCGACGGCCTGCAGCCACGCTCGCAGGGTCCGAGCGGCCGGGCCGAGATCTGCGTGGAGGCGCTGGAGGCCACCAGCCGCGAGCGTCTTCGGGCTCATCTGGCCGACACCTGGGGCATCCACGCCACGCTCGTCGAGCGAGGCGGCACGGCGGTGCTGCGGTTCTCCACGGGTGAGACGGCCAAGCTCCATGCGCTCATCGGGCCCTACGTCCATCCGTCGATGGAGCGGACGCTGCTGGCCAGGTATCGGGGGCGCTTCGGGGTGGAGGCGGTCTTCGCCCCCGTACACCACCGGCTGGTGCCGCTGCCGGTCACGGACATCCGGGTCGAGGCGCCCACCGGCTCGACGCACCGGTTCGACATCGAGGTGGAGGGCAGCCACAACTACTTCGCCGACGGGGTGATGGTCCACAACTCGCCGGAGACCACCCCGGGCGGCCGGGCGCTGAAGTTCTACTCGTCGATCCGGCTCGACATCCGTCGCATCGAGTCCATCAAGGACGGCGTCGAGGTCATCGGCTCGCGCACCCGTGTGAAGGTGGTGAAGAACAAGTGCGCACCGCCGTTCCGCCAGGCCGAGTTCGACATCATGTACGGCAAGGGCATCAGCCGTGAGGGCTCCGTGCTCGACATCGCCACCGACCTCGGGATCGTGAAGAAGTCGGGGGCCTGGTACACCTACGAGGGCGAGCAGCTGGGCCAGGGCCGCGAGAACGTGAAGGTCTTCCTGGGCGAGAACCCCGAGCTCATGGTGGAGATCTCCGAGCGGATCCGGGCCCACGTCGGCCTGACCGAGTCGCAGGAGGGCGAGTTCTCCGAGTCCGACGAGGCGCCGATCGTCCTCGACTAGGTCGCCCACGGCCGAGTGGCCGGCCGCCCCGCTCGGCAGCAACAGCAGCCACATCCCCATCACCGTCCACAGGCTGTGGTTGACTGTCCGGCCAAGCGGAGTAGCCGGCTCGCCCGTGGCGTGGGCGCTCGCCGGTCCCTCGGGACCGGGCCGGTTCGACGATCGGCCCGACTCGCCACGTCCCGAACGAGCCGCTGATGCACCTGCTCCGAGTCTCGAGTCGCTCCGACCCCAACGCCGTGGCCGGCGCCCTGGCGGGCGTGGTGCGGCGCTCCGGGCAGGTGGCCGTGCAGGTGGTCGGGGCCGGGGCGCTCAACCAGGCGGTGAAGGCGGTCGCGATCGCCCGCAAGCACGTGCTCGCCGACGGGATCGACCTGGTGTGCTCGCCGGGGTTCGTGGAGGTCGACGTCGACGGCGAGGAGCGCACCGCCCTGCGGCTGGTGGTGCACGACCGGCGCCATCCCCACACCGACGACGGCCCCGCGGTCGACCTTCGCGACGATCTCCTCCCCCGGCCGGGCGCCTCGGGCGGTTCGGGCTGATCGCGCCGGCCGTCGCTCGGCCCGGCGACCGCAGGGCGGAGCCGGCCGCCTACCCTGGTGTGATGCCCCGGCGGTACCTGGTGCGCACCTTCGGGTGCCAGATGAACGAGCACGACTCCGAGCGGATCGCGGGTCTGCTCGAGGCCGACGGCCTGGTGGCGGCCGCCGGCCTCGACGACGCCGACGTCGTCGTGCTCAACACCTGCTGCATCCGGGAGAACGCCGACAACAAGCTCTACGGCAACCTCGGCCACCTCAAGTCGCTCAAGGCCCGCCGGCCGGGCCTGCAGATCGCGGTCGGGGGCTGCCTGGCCCAGAAGGACGGCGAGGTGCTGCGGTCGCGGGCGCCCCACGTCGACGTCGTGTTCGGCACCCACAACGTCCACCGGGCGGCCGAGCTGCTGCGTCTGGCCGCCACCGACGGGCCGGTCACCGAGGTGGTCGAGCAGCCCGAGCACGACGACGAGGCCCTGTTCCCCTCGGCTCTGCCGGCCCGACGCGAGGTGCCCTGGGCGGCCTGGCTGACCATCCAGATCGGTTGCGACAACCAGTGCGCCTTCTGCATCGTGCCCGCCGTGCGGGGGCGCGAGGTCAGTCGGCCCTTCGGTGAGCTGGTGGCCGAGGCCCAGGGTCTGGCCCGCGACGGCGTCACCGAGATCACGCTGCTCGGCCAGAACGTGAACTCCTACGGTCGCGACCTCACGACCCGCCTGCGCGCCCGGCCCACCACCGCCGCCGAGCGGGTGGCCGAGGCCGGGGCCGCCTGGGCCGCCGACGGGCGCGTGCGGCCGCGGCCGCTCTTCGCCGATCTGCTCGTGGCGGTCGGCGCCGTCGAGGGGATCCGGCGGGTGCGGTTCACCAGCCCGCATCCCAAGGATCTCCGGCCCGAGACCATCGAGGCCATGGCCGCCACCCCTGAGGTGTGCCCGCACCTGCACCTGCCGCTGCAGGCCGGCAGCGACCGGGTGCTGGCGGCCATGCACCGGGGCTACACCGCCGAGCGCTACCTCGAGCGGCTCGCCGCGGCCCGCGCCGCCATCCCCGACCTGGCCGTCACCACCGATCTCATCGTGGGGTTCCCCGGCGAGACCGACGACGACTTCGAGCGCACCCTCGAGGTGGTGGCCGCGGCCGAGTACGACAGCGCGTACACCTTCGTGTTCAGCCCGCGTCCCGGCACCGAGGCGGCGGCGCGCACCGACCTGTTCGTGCCCGCGGAGGTCACCGCCGACCGCTTCGCCCGGCTCCGGGTGGTGGTCGAGCGCAGCGCCCTGGCCAAGCACCGCGACCGTGTCGGCCGGGTGGAGGAGGTCGTCGTGGAGGGGCCCAGCCGCAAGGACGCCGGGGTGCTCACCGCCCGGACCGGCCAGAACAAGCTCGTCCACCTGGTCTCGGAGAGGCCGATCCGGCCGGGCACCTCGGCCGAGGTGCGCATCACCGGCGCGGCCCCGCACCACCTCACCGGCGACCTGCTCGGCGTGACCGCCCAGCCGACGCACCGCACCCGGATCGCCGTCGGGGTGAGCGCCACCCACCCGTGAGCGGCCGTCACCTGGCCCTGGTGGGCTGCACCGCGTCGGGCAAGTCGGCGATCGCCCTCGAGCTGGCCCGTCGGCACCGCGACCTCGAGCTGGTGACGGTCGACTCGATGCAGGTGTACCGGGGCATGGACATCGGCACGGCCACGCCCACGGCCGCCGAGCAGGCCGAGGTGCCCCACCACCTGCTCGACCTGGTCGACCCGGGGGAGGACTTCACGGTGGCCCGCTACCGCGACGCCTTCGACGAGGCCCTCGCCGGGATCGAGGCACGCGGTCACCGGGCGCTCCTCGTCGGTGGCACGGGCCTCTACCTGCGGGCCGTCATCGACCGACTCGAGCTGCCCGGCGAGTACCCCGAGGTGCGACGGGCCCTCGAGGCCGAGCCCGACACGGTGGCGCTCCACGCCCGCCTCCGGAGCCTCGACCCGGTCGCGGCGGCCCGGATGGAGCCCGGCAACCGGCGCCGGGTGCTGCGGGCCCTCGAGGTCACGCTGGGCGGCGGGCGACCGTTCTCGTCGTTCGGCCCCGGTCTCGGCACGTACGGGCCGACACCGTTCGTGCAGCTCGGCGTCCGCCTGCCGCGGGAGGTGACCGATCGCCGGATCGAGGAGCGGTACGCGGCCCAGCTCGCCGCCGGCTTCCTCGACGAGGTGCGCCACCTGGCGGCCCGCCCCGGGGGGTTGTCGCGCACCGCCCGCCAGGCCCTCGGCTACCGCGAGCTGCTCGCCCACCTCGACGGCGCCTGCGAGCTTGCCGAGGCGGTGGAGGTCGCGGTCACCCGCACCCGGCGCTTCGCCCGCCGCCAGGACCGCTGGTTCCGCCGCGATCCGCGGATCCGCTGGCTCGAACCCCCGGCCGGCGACCCGAATCCGGCCGCGCTCGCCCTCGCAGTGCTGGAAGACTCGATCCTGTGCGGGTGACCAAGCACCACGGCCTCGGCAACGACTTCCTCGTGCTGCTCGACCCGGCCAGCGACGACGACGTCCCGCCCGAGCTGGCCCGATGGGCCTGCGACCGCCGCCGGGGGGTCGGCGCCGACGGCTTCGTGGTGGGCTCGGTGCCCACGGGCTTCTTCCCCGACGGGCCGCCCCACCTGCGGATGCTGCTCCGCAACGCCGACGGCGGCCGGGCCGAGATGAGCGGCAACGGCATCCGCTGCCTGGCCCAGGCCGAGGCCCGCCGGATGGGGGTCGACCGAGTCGAGCTGCGCATCCTCACCGACGCCGGCATGCGGGTCTGCGAGGTGCGCGAGGGGCCCGACCCCCGCACCGCGATGGTGAGCGTCGACATGGGCCGGGCGCGAGCCCTCCCCGACCCCGGTGAGGGGTGGCAGGCCGAGGCCGGGGTGCCGGTCCGCCGGGCCGCGCTGGTCGATCTCGGCAACCCGCACGCCGTGCTCCTCGTCGACGACCCCTCGCAGGTCGACCTGGCGGTGGTCGGCCCCGCGGTCGAGCGGCGCTTCCCGGCAGGGATCAACGTGGAGGTCGTCGCGCCCACCGCGGGCGGCGGGCTGCGCCTGCGCGTGTGGGAGCGGGGCGCCGGCATCACCGAGGCCTGCGGCACCGGCGCCTGTGCGGCGGCCTGGGCCGCGCACGGGTGGGGGCTGACCGGTGTCGACGTCACCGTGCACATGCCCGGCGGCGAGGCCGCCGTGATGGTGGGCGACCACGTCACTCTCGTCGGGCCGGCCACCTACGTGGCCGACATCGACCTCGATCCGGAGGGGGCCCGCGCCGCGTGTCGCTGATCGAGCGCACCTTCCGGGAGAAGATCGTGCTGGTGGGGGTCACCCTGCCGCCGGCGACGCCCGACGAGACCGAGGACAGCCTCGACGAGCTGGCCGCGCTGGTCGACACGGCCGGGGCCGACGAGGTGGGACGGGTCGTCCAGCGCCGGGACGCGCCCGATCCGGCCACCTTCATCGGCAAGGGCAAGGCCGAGGAGCTGCGGGAGGTGTCCGAGTCGGTCGACGCCGACACGGTCGTGTTCGACAACGAGCTCACGCCGGCCCAGCAGTTCAACCTGGAGAAGCTGCTGGGCCGCACCGCGATCGACCGGACAGCCGTGATCCTCGACATCTTCGCCCAGAACGCCCACACCCTCGAGGGCAAGGCCCAGGTGGAGCTGGCCCTGCTCCGCTATCGCCTGCCCCGCCTGCGGGGCAAGGGCGGCTCGCTGTCCCAGCAGGCCGCCGGCATCGGCACCCGGGGCCCGGGCGAGACCCAGCTCGAGGTCGACCGGCGGCGACTGCAGCGGCGCATCACCAAGCTCGAGCACGATCTCGACCAGCTGAACGAGACCAGGCACCTGCAGCGCAAGGCCCGGCGGCGCTCGCGCCTGCAGACCGTCACCATCGTGGGCTACACCAACGCCGGCAAGAGCACGCTGCTCAACCGGCTCACCAACGCCGGCGTGCTGGTGGAGGACCGCCTGTTCGCCACCCTCGACCCCACGACGCGCCGGCTCCACCTCCAGGGCGGCGAGGCGGTGCTCCTCTCCGACACCGTCGGGTTCGTGAAGAAGCTCCCGCACCAGCTGGTCGAGGCGTTCAAGAGCACCCTGGAGACCGTCGCCGAGTCCGACCTGCTGGTGCACGTGGTCGACGCCTCCGCCCACGACCCCGACGGGCAGATCGAGGCCGTGCGGGTGGTGCTGGCCGAGATCGGCGCCGACAGGGTGCCCGAGCTCCTCGCGTTCAACAAGACCGACAGGACGCGGGAGGGCGCGCGCCTGGTCGCGAGCCACCCCGGGTCGGTCGCCATCTCCGCGGTGCGGGGCGACGGCATCGACGAGCTGCTCACGGCCGTGAGCGACCGCCTGCGCGCCCTGGCCACCGTCGTCGAGCTGGTGCTGCCCTACGACCGGGGCGACCTGCTCGCCGCCGTGCACCGAGAGGGCGAGGTCATCGCCGAGGTGCACGAGGACGCCGGGGTGCGGGTGCGGGCCCGCCTCGACCAGGGCGCCACCGGCCGCTTCCGCGAGTACCTGGTGTCGTGAGCGAGGTGCGATGACGGCCGCCGGCTTCGAGCCACCCACCTACCCCTACGAGCGGCTCGCGCCGGCCAGGGCCCGGGCCGAGACCCATCCCGGCGGCGCCGTCGACCTGTCGATCGGCACGCCGTGCGACCCGCCGCCGCCCGCAGTGGTGGAGGCGCTGGCCACCTCGGGGGCCGAGCGCGGCTATCCGCCGTCGATCGGCACCCCGCGCTACCGGGCCGCCGCGGCCGGGTGGCTGGCCCGCAGGTTCGGCGTCGACGTCGACCCCGATCACCTGGCTGCGTGCGTGGGCACCAAGGAGTTCGTGGCCACGACGCCGCAGTGGCTGAAGCTCCGCCGGCCCGACCGCGACGTCGTGCTCTACCCGGCGGTGTCCTACCCGACCTACGAGATGGGGGCGATCCTCGCCGGCTGCCGGCCGGTGCCGGTGCCCGTCGACGACCGGTGGCGGCTCGACCTCGCCGCCGTCGACCCGGCCGATGCCGAGCGGGCCCTGTGCCTGTGGGCCAACACGCCGGGCAACCCCACCGGCGGCCTCGACGACCTCGGAGCGGTGGCGGCATGGGGTCGGGAGCGGGGCGTCACCGTGCTCTCCGACGAGTGCTACGTGGCGTTCACCTGGTCCGGCGCTCCCCGCACCATCCTCGAGCACGGATCCCGCGGCGTGCTGGCCGTGCACTCCCTCTCCAAGCGCTCCAACCTGGCCGGGCTCCGAGCCGGCTTCTACGCCGGCGACCCGGAGCTGGTGCGCTACCTGCGCGAGGTGCGACAGCACGCCGGCTTCCTCGTGCCCGGGCCGGTGCAGGCCGCCGGGGCGGTCGCCTTCGACGACGACGTGCACGTGGACGAGCAGCGGGAGCGGTACCGGGCTCGGCTCGAGCGCCTGCGGGAGATCCTGGCGGCCTGGGCCGGCGTCGAGTCACCCCTGCCCGGCGGGGGGTTCTACCTGTGGGTGCCGGCGCCGGGCGGCGACGCCTGGGCCTTCACCGACCGGCTGGCCGACGAGGGCGGCGCCCTGGTGAGCCCGGGTGAGCTCTACGGCTCCCCGGGTGCCGGCCACGTGCGGGTGGCGGCGGTGCAGCCCGACGAGCGCATCGAGCTGCTCGCCCGCCGGCTGGGGGTGGGGTGATGGGCGTGCCCGCCGCGCCGCCGGGGGCCGTCGGGCCCCGGCCACGGCCACGGCTCCGGCCGTCGTGGGTCTGGTACGTGGTCGCCGGCGCCGTCGCCCTGGCGGGCGTCGGCGTGAGCGTCGTGCTGATCGTGCTGGGGGCCCTCCGCTTCGTGGGCGAGGTCGACGACCTGCAGCGCGTGGTGATGCCCGGCCGGGCGACCCTCGAGCTCGACGAGGGCTCCTACACCATCTACTACGAGTACCTCAGCGAGGTGGGCGGCCGGCCCTTCGACACGCCCGTCGTGCCACCCGACCTGCGCTTCACGCTCATCGGGCCGGACGGGACGCAGGTGCCGCTGGCGCTCTACGACGGCAGCTTCACGTACTCCGATGCCGACCGGGCGGGGAGCGCCCAGCTCACCTTCCGTGCTCCGACGTCGGGCGAGTACGTGCTCACCGGGGTCGACGTCACCGAGCGGAGCCCCGACGTGGTGATCGCCGTCGGGCCCGGGCTGGCCGGCACCCTGGTGCGGGCGGTGCTCGTGGGCCTGGTGGTCGGGGCGCTGTGCGAGGTGGTGGCCCTGGTGATCCTGGTGGTCACCGTGGTGCGGCGGTCGAAGAGCAAGCGCCTGCTCGACGCCCAGCACCCTCCGTCGGGCTGGCCGCCCCCGCCCGGCACCGGGTACGGCACCTGGGCGGGGGGCCAGCCGGCGTGGGCCGCGCCCTCGCCGGTGGCGCCGCCGCCGGGCTGGTCGCCCCCGCCCTCGCCGCCGTCCCCTCCCTCGCCCTCGCCCCCCGGGCCGGGGCCGGGGCCGGGGACCGGCGCGCCGTCGCCCGACGACCCGGGCTGGGCCGCGCCCCGCTGAGCGGCCGTCGGTCGTCTCCGTCCACGTCACGGCCGCCGCGAGGCGAGCCGGCGCGGCGTCAGAGGTAGCCGAGCTGGCGGGCCTCGTAGGTGAGCTCGTCGCGGAACTTGGGGTGGGCGACGCGCACCAGTTCCCGGGCCCGCTGGGAGATGGCCCGCCCCTTCAGCTCGGCCACGCCGTACTCGGTCACGATCTTGTCGACCGTGTTCTTGAGCGTGGTGACCACCGTGCCCGGCGCGAACTGGGCGCGGATGCGCGATCGCGACTCGTCGGCGGTGGTGGCGTGCAGCACCAGGAACCCCTGGCCCTGCCGGGCGAACATGGCCCCGCGGGCGAAGTCGGCCTGCCCACCCGAGCCCGAGTAGTAGCGGCCCTCGATCGTCTCCGACGCGCACTGCCCGAGCAGGTCGACCTCGAGGGTGGCGTTGATCGACACGAAGTTGGGCTCGCGGGCGATCACCCGGGGGTCGTTCACGTAGTCGACGGGCCACAGCTCGACCGCGGGGTTCTCGTGGAGGAAGTCGTAGAGCACCTTCGTGCCGAGGCAGAACGTCGCGATGATCTTGTTGGTGTTCAGGCGCTTCTTCACGCCCGTGACCACGCCGCGCTCGACGAGGGTGATGATGCCGTCCGACAGCAGCTCGGTGTGGATGCCGAGGTCGTGGTGGTCGTCGAGCAGCGACATGATGGCGTTCGGGATGGCGCCGATGCCGGCCTGCAGGGTGGCCCCGTCGGGGATGCGCTCGGCGACGAACTCGGCGATCCGCACGTCGGTGTCGGTCACCTTCGGGGGCGGCACCTCGACCAGCGGGTAGTCGGCCTCGTAGTACCCGATCGCCTGGCTCACGTGCACCTGGTTGCGCCCGAAGGTGCGCGGCATGTTCGGGTTCACCTCGAGGAAGAACCGGGCGTGCCCGATGAAGCTGGACGTGTAGTCGGCGTTCGTGCCCAGCGAGAAGTACCCGTGGCGGTCCATCGGCGACGTCGCGGCCAGCACCAGCGGGTCGCGGGTGCTCTCGCGGAGGATCTGGGGGACCTCGCTGAAGTGGCAGGGCACCAGCTCGCAGCCGCCCTCCTGGAACGCCACCCGCGTGATGGGAGAGAGGAAGTACGCCACGTAGCGGAGCTGGTCGCCGCACGTGCCGTGCAGGTAGGGCCGGTCGTGCAGGGCGTGCATCTGGTGGACCCGCACCCCGTGGAGCCGGTCTGCGTGGGCCTCGATCGCGTCCATGAGGGCCACCGGCTCGCCGTTGGCGAGCGGGATGACGATGTCGGCGCCGTCGCCGATGTGGCTCAGGACGTCGTCGGGGCTCGTCGCACGGATGGCGTGGATCCGTGTCATACCTCTCCTCGTGATGGGGCCGGCGGCCCGGTGCCCCCGGGGTCGCCCCCGCGCGGCCACGGTAGCCTGCCGCCCATGGCCGACCTCCAGTCGCAGCTCGAGGAGCTCTGGCAGCACCGCAACGAGCTCGAACCGGGCGACAGGCACGCGTCCGCCCTCGTCCACGAAGCCATCGACCTGCTCGACAACGGCGCGGCCCGGGTCGCCGAGGTCGTGGCCGGCCGGGTGGTCGTGCACGAGTGGCTGAAGCTGGCGATCCTGCTGCTGTTCCGGGTGTCGAAGATGAAGACCACCGAGCTCGGGCCGTTCGAGTTCGCCGACAAGATCCCCCTCAAGTCCGGCTTCAAGAAGGCGGGCGTGCGGGTGGTGCCGGGTGCGTCGGCGCGCTACGGCTCGTTCCTCGACCGGGGGGTCATCCTCATGCCGAGCTACGTGAACATCGGCGCGCGCGTCGGGGCCGGCACCATGGTCGACACCTGGGCCACCGTGGGCTCCTGCGCCCAGGTCGGCGCCAACGTGCACCTGTCCGGCGGCGTGGGCATCGGCGGCGTGCTGGAGCCCCCGCAGGCCGCGCCCGTGATCGTCGAGGACGACGCCTTCGTCGGGAGCCGGAGCATGGTGGTCGAGGGCGCTCGGGTCGGGCGGGGCAGCGTGCTCGGCGCCGGCTGCATCCTGTCGGGCTCGGTGCCCGTGATCGACGCGACCACCGGCGACGAGCTCAGCCGCGGGGTGGTGCCCCCCAACACCGTCGCCGTCACCGCCACCCGGCCCCGCGACTTCCCGGGCGGGCAGTACGGTCTGCCTTGCGTGCTGGTGATCCGGCATCTGCACGAGGGGGAGCGCCACGACAAGGCGCAGCTGGAGGCCGTCCTGCGCGAGCACGGCGCCACCACCTGAGGGCGGGCGGTCGTGGGGCGGCACCTGGTCGGCGTGCCCGGGCACGCGTCCCTGCCGTGAGCGATCTGCTCGAGCTCACCGCCGAGCTCGTCGACATCCCCTCGCCGTCGCACCACGAGGGCGCCATCGCCGACCACCTCGAGGCCCGGCTGCGGCGGGCGCCGTGGCTCACGCTCGAGCGCGTGGGCGACAACCTGGTCGCCCGGACGCGCCTCGGTCGCCCGCTGCGCCTCGTCCTCGCCGGCCACACCGACACGGTCCCGGCCAACGGCAACGAGCGGGCGCGGGTCGACGGCGAGGTGCTCTGGGGGCTGGGCTCGTCCGACATGAAGAGCGGCCTGGCGGTGATGCTCGAGCTGGCCACCACCCTGGCCGATCCCGCAATCGACGTCACCTACGTCTTCTACGTGGCCGAGGAGGTGGAGGCCCGCTTCAACGGGCTCGGCATCCTGGCCGCCGAGCGTCCCGACCTGCTGGCGGGGGACGCGGCCCTGCTGGGCGAGCCCACCGGGGGCGCGCTGGAGGCGGGCTGCCAGGGCAGCCTGCGCCTGGCCCTCACCCTCACGGGGGCGCGCGCCCACAGCGCCCGGCCGTGGACGGGGCGCAACGCCGTGCACCGCCTGGCCCCGGTGCTGGGACGCCTGCAGGCCTACGAGGAGCGCCGGCCGGTGATCCACGGCTGTGAGTTCCGTGAGGCCCTGCAGGCCGTCGGCGTCGAGGGAGGGGTCGCCGGCAACGTCGTGCCCGATCGGGTGCGGCTCACCCTCAACCACCGCTTCGCGCCAGACCGGTCGGCGGCCGACGCCGAGGCCCACGTGCGGGAGGCGCTGCGCCTGGCCGAGGTGCTCGAGGACGGCGACTCGCTGGAAGTGGTCGACGTCGCGGCCGGCGCCCCGCCGTCGTTGGACCACCCCCTGCTCGCCGAGCTCGTTCGGCGCAACCGGCTGGTGGTGCGGGCCAAGCTGGGCTGGACCGACGTGGCCCGCTTCGCGGCGCTCGGTGTGCCGGCCGCCAACCTGGGCCCGGGCGACCCCACCCTCGCCCACACCGCCGGCGAGCGGGTGGAGCGGGCGGCGATCGAGCGGGTGCACGGCGCCCTCGCCGAGCTGCTCACGTCCGGGGCCTGACGCCGGCGGGCGCCACGGCGCCGTCGCCGCCCGGGGCCGGTAGGCTCGCCGTACCCGAAGCCCAATACCAGAAAGGACGCCCACCCATGGCGATCGAGGCCGGTCGGCAAGCCCCCGATTTCGAGCTGAAGGACCAGGACGGCAACACCGTCACGCTGTCGGGCTTCCGCGGCGACAAGGCGGTGGTGCTGGTGTTCTACCCCTTCACCTTCACGTCGGTGTGCGAGGGGGAGCTGTGCCAGCTCCGCGACGACCTGTCCCGGTACGAGTCCGCGGGGGTGCAGGTGCTGGCCGTGTCGTGTGACAGCCGCTTCGCCCAGAAGGTGTGGGCCGAGCAGCAGGGCTACACCTTCCCGGTGCTGGCCGACAACTGGCCCCACGGTGCGGTGGCACAGGCGTACGGGGTGTTCAACGAGGCCCTCGGCTGTGCCAACCGGGGCACGTTCGTGATCGACTCGAGCGGCACGATCGTCGACGTGTTCGAGTCGCCGAACCTCGGCACCGCTCGCGACAAGGCCGCCTACGAGGCGGCACTGGCCAAGCTGGGCTGACGGGGCGCGGGTCAGAGGCGCCGCAGCACGCTCACGACCCGGCCGAAGATGGTGACGTCGGCCGGGTCGTAGACCATCGGCGACAGGCGCTCGTTGGCCGGCACCAGCACGACCTTGCCGCCCTTGCGGGTGAAGGTCTTGACGGTGGCCTCCTCGCCCGGGATCCCGGCCACCACGATCTGGCCGCTGCGGGCCTCGTCCTGCTGGCGGACGACGACGAAGTCGCCGTCGAGGATGCCGACGTCGACCATCGAGTCGCCGCGGACGCGCAGCATGAACAGGTCGCCGTCGCCGGTGAAGTCCTCGGGGAGGGGCAGCAGCTCCTCGACGTTCTCCTGGGCCAGCACGTCGCTGCCGGCGGCCACGTCGCCCACGAGGGGCACGTGGCGCACCGGCCGGCGCTCCACCGCGCCCCCCGACGACGGGTCGTAGCGAACCTCGATGGCGCGCGGCTTGGTGGGGTCGCGCCGGAGGTAGCCCAGCCGCTGGAGCGTGGCCAGGTGGCTGTGCACGGTGGAGGGGGAGGTGAGGCCGACCTCGTCGCCGATCTCGCGCACCGAAGGCGGGTAGCCGTGCTCGCGCATGTGGCGATCGATGACCTCGATGATCTCCCGCTGGCGGGCGGTGAGGTGCTGCTCGGTCATGAGGTGCCTCCGATCGGCCCCACGGGCCCGGCGGTGACCGGCCCGGGCCGCCCCGGACCGAACACGTGTTTGTCGACCTGACCGTACCGGGCCGGCCGCCGCCAGTCAAACATCTGTTCGATCCGGGCCTTGACATCGAACGGGCGTTCGTGGTCACATGGTTGCCGAACAGACGTTCGAGCTCATCCGTTCGACCTGATCGGAGCGCCCGCCAATGGCTGCCGTGGTCTGCGACCGCCGCTTCACCCGCCACCCGGACGAGCTGTCACCCTACGTGGGCGCCCCGGCTCCGGCCGCCCTGTACCGGCGGCGCCGGCTGGCGGCGGTGTTGGTGGCCGTCGTGGTGCTGCTGGCGCCCATCCTCGCCGTCCGCACCCTGGCGGCGACCCTCGGGGGCGTGCCCGCCTCCGCCCCCGAGGCACCCCTCGACGCGCCACGTGTCCACGTGGTGCAGCCCGGCGACACGTTGTGGGCCGTGGCGGCCGAGCTCACCCCGTCCGGGGGCGACGTTCGCGCCACCGTCGACCTGCTGGCCGACCTGAACGGCGGCGCCGCCACCCTCCAAGTAGGACAGCGCCTGCTGCTGCCCTGACCCGGCCCGGCGGTGGCGTCCGCGCCCGGCGCGGGCGGGCGGTACCGTCTCGGCGTGCGGTGCCCCGTGTGCGCGAGCCTCGACGACAAGGTGGTCGACTCGCGCCAGGCCGACGACGGCGACGCCATCCGTCGCCGTCGCGAGTGCCTCGGCTGCGGGCGGCGGTTCACCACCTACGAGCGGATCGAGGAGGCGCCGCTGCTGGTGGTGAAGAGCTCGGGCGAGCGCGAACCGTTCGAGCGGGCCAAGGTCGTGGCCGGGGTGAGGGCGGCGGCCAAGAACCGCCCGGTGACCGAGGAGCAGCTGGAGGAGCTGGCGGCCGAGGTCGAGGAGGAGATGCGCCTCGAGGCCCCGGAGGTCACGAGCGAACGGATCGGGCTGGCCGTGCTGCGGCGCCTGGCCCAGCTCGACCAGGTCGCCTACGTCCGCTTCGCCAGCGTGTACAAGGAGTTCGCGAGCCCCGGCGACTTCGAGCGCGAGGTCGGGCTCCTGCGCAAGGCCACCCCCTCCGGCTGACCGGTGGGCACCGACCCCGGGTCCGGCCACCGGGGTCCGGGCGCTACTCGACGACGCGCAGCGCGGAGGGCAGGTCGGTGCGGCGCAGCTTGCGGATCGTGAGCAGGGGCGCCACGGCCACGGCCAACACGCCGAGGACGACGGCGGTGGCGATGGTGACGGGCGTCAGGTGGGCGATCACGCCGAGATCGGGCATGGTGTCGCCGGTGAGGCCGTAGACGACCCAGCGCATCACGAGCGTGCCGAGCAGCAGCCCGAAGGCGGTGCCCAGCAGGCCCGTGGCGAGGCCCTCGGTCATCGACATGCCCACCACGGTGCGGACCCGCACGCCGAAGGCGAACATCGTGGCGTGCTCTCGGACCCGCTCGTCCACGCTGATGCTCGTGGCGTTGAAGGCGATGAGCAGCGCGAGCAGGAGGACGAGCGCGGCCGCCAGCTGCATCACGGCGATGATCTGGTCCATGGAGTCCTGCAGGTAGTCGGCGGTGGAGGCGACCGACCGCACGCTGCTCACTCCCGGCAGGCCGAACAGGGCCCGGAGGGTGTCGTCGGGCGTCGATCCCGGCGCGGGCTCCAGCTGGACGGCGTTGGCCACGCCCTCGGCGCCGAACAGGCTGGCGGCGGCGGTGTCCATGAAGGCGTAGGGCCGCAAGGGCAGCGGGTGGAGGCCGGCGACCACGACCGGGTCGTCGACGACCCGGATGCCGAGACCCTCGCGCCTCGGATGGCGCAGGGTGACGACGTCGCCGGGTTCGACGCCGAGGTCGCGGGCCGCCTTCTCGGCCAGGATGATGCCGGCCCGCCCGCCGAGGTCGGCGGGATCGACCGCGTCGACGATCCGCGGCTGCCAGCCGTCGCCCGACAGCGGGAGCACCTCGACCAGGGCCTCCAGCTCGTCGCCGCGGTCGTTGGTGAGCAGCGCCCCCACGTCGAGGATCGTCTGGGCGTCCGCCGCCGCAGGGGAGCCGGTGACCGCCCGGACCGTGGGCGAGTCGACCGGCTGGTAGCTGTCGAGCACCACGATGAGGCGGTCGGGCCGCCCGCCCAGCAGCTCGGTCTCGGCCGTGTCCAGGGTGAACACGAACGAGTCGATGGTCCCGAAGGTGGCCACCATCACGGTGATGGCCGCGCCGATGCCGAGGGCGGTGAGCAGCGTCCGCCGGGGCGACCGCAGCACGTTGCGGACCGGCATCTGGGCCAGGCTGCCGCCGGGCACCCGGATGCGCCGCAGCAGCCGGGACGGGCCCCGCGTGGCGAGATGGCCGGTGCGGATGGCGGCCACGGGCGGCACGCGCACGGCCCGCCACACCGGGTAGACGGTGGCCAGCACGGGCAGGAGCAGGCCGATGAGCGCGGCCTGGAGGAACACGTCCGGCTGGAACGTCGTGATCCACACGGGCATCGGGAGCAGGCTGACGAAGAGCTGCTTCATCGCCTGGGTGAGCAGGTAGCCCACCACCACCCCCAGCACCACGCCGAGCAGGGCCACCTCCACGCCCACGAGCATCGGCCGGATGGCCAGGCTCGCCCGGCGGGCGCCCAACGCCATGCCCACGCCGATCTCCCGCCGCTGGGACTCGACGATCCGGCTGATCAGGTTGAAGGCGGCGACAGCCGCGCCGGCCAGGATCAGGAAGGCGAAGACGTTCCAGAACCGCTGGTCGTTGGCGATGTCGTCGTAGAGGATCCGGCGCCCCTCGTCGTCGGCGATCGTGAGCACCGTGGCGCCGGCGTCCGGCAGTCGCGACGCGAAGGCGCGCTCGACGTCGGCCGCCAGGGCATCGACGTCGGTGCCCGGGGTGGCCCGCAGCACGAGGTCGTTGACCCCGTCGGGGTTCCCGGTGATCTCCTGGGCCGTGGCCAGCGGGACGAACACGATGGCGTAGTTGCCGGCCGAGAGGAGCTCCCGGCTCGACCCCAGCACGAGGAAGTACTCGGGCGTGATCGCCCACCCGACTGCCTCGAGCGCGCTGGCCCCGGCGCTGCCGCCGGTGAGCTCGATCGAGAGGGGCAGGGGGAGGTCGTGGGTGTCGGCGAACTTGGCCTCGACCAGCGCGACCGGCCGGCCGTCGTCGGCCTGGTCGAGCCCCCGACCCCCCTCCACCTCGATCAGGTCGACGTGTGGGCCCCCGTCGACCACGTCGACCCCGACGAGGCGGCCGGGCACGAGGATCGCCTCGTCGCCGGTGGAGGCGTCGAGCTGGGTGGGGAGGACCAGGCGCTCCTCGGCCACCGCCACCCGGTCCGGGTCGGCGATCGACCCGACCACCCCGAGCAGGTCGCCGGCCGGCACCACGCTGCCCTCGGCCAGGCTCACCTTCAGCTCGTGGGCGTCGAGGGCGGCGTAGCTGGCGTCGTTCGACCGGTACCGCCACTCGGCGGTGCTGCCCAGCCCGGCGTAGGCGCCGGTTCCGATGGCGATGATCAGGGCGATGGCGGCCACCAGCACCCAGCGCCGCCGCAGGTCGCGGAGCGACCAGCGGACCCAGAGGCGAACGCGGCGCGCGCGCGCACCGGCCATGGTGGCCTCCTACCAGTGCAGATCGGCGATGGCGGCCCGTCCCCCGGCGGGTGGGCCGTCGTGCACGATCCGGCCGCTCGACAGCTCGATCACGCGGTCGGCGATCCGCGAGATCTCCCGGTTGTGGGTGACCACCAGCACGCTCCGCCCGGCCTCGGCCTGCGCGGCGAGCAGCTCGAGGATCTGCACGCCGGTGCGGAAGTCGAGCTCGCCCGTCGGCTCGTCGGCGAGCAGGACGGGGTTCCCGGTGGCGAGGGCCCGGGCGATGGCCACTCGCTGCTGCTCGCCGCCGGACAGCTCGTGGGGGAAGTGCCGCAGCCGGTCGCCCAGGCCGACCTGGTCGAGCACGGACGCGGCCCACTGGTGGTCGTTGCCGCGTCCGGCCACGTCCGCCCCGAACTGCACGTTCTCCAGCGCGGTCAGCCCCGGGAAGAGGTTGAAGCTCTGGAAGATGAAGCTCACCGTCTCCCGCCGGATGCGGAACAGCTCGGAGCGCCTGGCGCCCGTGACCTCCCGTCCGGCGACGGTGATGCGGCCCTCGGTGGCGGTGTCGAGCGCCCCGATCAGGTTCAGCAGGGTCGTCTTGCCGCTGCCCGACGGCCCGAGCACAACGACCAACTCGCCGGGGTCGACCTCGAGGTCGACCCCCTCCAGCGCGACCACCGTCACCTCGCCGCCCATCGTGTAGCGCTTCGCGACCCCCTCCAGCAGGATCGTGGGGGTGCTGCCCGGCCGGTGACCGGGATGCGGCGGTGCGACGACGGCCGTGTCGCTCACGCCTCCAGGGAACGCCAAGGGCCGTGCCCGGGCCAGAGGCGAAGGTCCCCCTAGGGCGCGAGGTAGCGGAGGAACAGGACGCCGTCGGCGTCGAGCACCTGGTCGAGCCGCAGGGCCACCGGCGGGTCGATGGGGGGCCCGCGCACGACGCGCGGCGCGTCGCCCCCGGCCACCAGCGGGGCCACGGTGATGCACCACTCGTCGACCAGGCCGGCCGCCGCCAGCTGCCCGTTGAGCGTGGGGCCCCCCTCGCAGAGCACGATCCCGACGCCCCGGTCGAGCAGCGCGGCCAGGGCCAGGGAGCAGTCGACGCCGGTCGCGCCGGCTCGGATCACCTCGACCGGCGCGGCGTTCGGCACGGCCGCTCCGTCGGTGGTGACGAGGTAGGGAAGGGGGTCGTCGGTGAACATCGGGAGCGACCAGTCCACCGACAGGCGGCCGCTCACCACGGCGAGCCGGGGGCGCCGGCCGTCGGGGCCGGGCCGGGCCGGGCGGTACCCCTCGGCGTTGGCGGTGCCCGCGCCCACGAGCACGACGTCGGCGAGCGACCGCAGGGCGCGGAACACGGCGCGGTCGGCCGGACCGCCCAGCCCGCCCGACCGCCCGGCCACGGCGCTGGCACCGTCGAGGCTGGCGACCATGTTCACCAGGACCCACGGGCGCCCGTCGTGCGGGCCCCGCGCCGGGTCGGCGTAGGCGTCGGCCGCCTCCAGGGGCGTCGTCGGCGCCGCTCGCCGCAGCACCCGCTCAGCCCTCGTCGGCGAGCAGCCCCAGGAGGTCGGCCCGCTGGGGGTTGCGACCCTCCTCGACGAAGCGGTGGCGTGCGCGGATGACCGGCACGAAGGCGTCGTCGGTGTACAGGTAGAAGCGGTTCTCGAGCACGGCGTCGTGCACCAGGTCGGCCACCTCGGCGGGCGGCTTGGCCGCCTGGATGAGCTCTTTGAACACCTGGAGGCGCAGCTCGTCGTCGGGCGTCGGTTCCCACGAGCTGGTGCCGATGAGCCGCTCCGGGCGGTTGCGCTCCGACTCCATGATGCGGGTCGCCACCAGCCCGGGGCACAGCACCGTGACGCCGACGTTGGAGCCGGTGTCCTGCAGGTGCCAGTACACCGCCTCGGCCAGCGCGACCACGCCGAACTTGGAGACGGCGTAGGGCCCGCCCACGCCGCCCACCAGCCCCGCCACCGAGGCGGTCATCACCAGGTGACCCTCGTCCTGCTCGAGCAACGACGGGAGGAAGGCCCGCACCCCGTGGATGACACCCCACAGGTTCACGCCCAGGGTCCAGGCCCAGTCGTGCTCGGTGAGGTGCGGCAGGGGCACCATCGGGCCGCCCACCCCGGCGTTCAGGCACACCACGTGCGCACCGCCGAGCTCGTCACGGGCCCGCTGGGCGAGGGCGTCCATGGCGGCACCCTCGGACACGTCGGTGACCACGCCGATGGCGGTGGCCCCGCCGGCCTCCAGCTCGGTCACCGCCTGCCGCAGGGTCGGCTCCTCGACGTCGGCCAGGGCGACCTTCATGCCGGCCGCCGCGAACCTGGTGGCGAAGGCCCGGCCCATGCCGCTGGCGGCCCCGGTGATGACGGCGGTCTTCCCTACGAGCGAGTCCACGATTCCCCCTTGCGGTCGATGGCCGGCCCAGCCTGCCATCCCTGCGGGCGGGCGACCGTCGGGAGCAGGTGAGAGGATGGGCGGACGTCGCCACCGAGGGGGGCCACCGTGACCGTCGTCGACGAAACCAGCGCGGCCAGCCGCGTCGCCATCCGGACCTGCCCGCTCTGCGAGGCCGGGTGCGGCCTCGAGATCCAGGTGAGCGGCGAGCAGGTGGTGCGCATCCGCGGCGACCGCGACGACGTGTTCAGCCACGGCTACCTGTGCCCGAAGGGATCGTCGCTCAAGCAGCTCCACGAGGATCCCGACCGCCTGCGCGCCCCGCTCGTGAAGCGCGATGGGGTGTTCGTGGAGGTGACCTGGGACGAGGCCTTCGCCGAGGTCGAGCGCCGGCTCCTGCCGGTGCTGGAGCAGCACGGCCGCGACGCGGTGGCCACCTACCTGGGCAACCCAGGTGCCCACAACCTGTCGGCGATGCTGTTCAACCGGGTGCTCCTGAAGGCCCTCGGCACCCGCCAGCGCTACTCGGCGAGCACGGTCGACCAGCGTCCCAAGGAGCTCTCGTCGGGCTTCCTGTTCGGCACCGGCGGCACCATCCCCGTGCCCGACCTCGACCGCACCGACCACCTGCTGGTGCTGGGCGCCAACCCGTACGCGTCCAACGGCAGCATCTGCACCGCCCCCGACTTCCCCGGCCGGCTGGAGGCGTTGCGAGCCCGCGGCGGGCGGCTGGTGGTCGTCGATCCCCGCAGGAGCCGCACGGCCGAGGAGGCCGACGAGTGGGTCGCCATCCGACCCGGCACCGACGCCCTGCTGCTGATGGGCATCGTGCACGCCCTGTTCGAGCAGGATCTCGTGCGGCTGGGTGGGGCCGAGGGCCTGGTCGAGGGGCTCGAGCAGGTGCGCGACGTGGCCAAGCGGTTCCCGGCGGAGGTGGTCGCGCCGGCCTGCGGGATCGAGTCCGACACGGTCGGCCGGCTGGCGCGGGAGCTGGTCGAGGCCCCCACGGCTGCGGTCTACGGGCGGATCGGCACCTGCACGCAGGAGTTCGGCACCCTCGCCTCGTGGCTGGTCGACGTGGTCAACATCCTCACCGGCAACCTCGACCGTCCGGGCGGGGCCATGTTCAACCTCCCCGCTGCGGGCAGCGCCACCACCCGCGGCAAGCCGGGCACGGGCAAGCCGTTCGTGGTGGGGCGGAGCCACACGAGGGTGCGGGGCCTGCCCGAGACCCTCGGCGAGTACCCGGTGGCCGCGCTGGCCGAGGAGATCGACACGCCCGGTGAGGGCCGGATCCGGGCCCTGGTCACGGTGGCCGGCAACCCGGTGCTGTCGTGCCCGAACAGCGGCCGGCTCGATGCGGCCCTCGCGACGCTCGAGTGCATGGTGAGCGTCGACATCTACCTCAACGAGACCACCCGCCACGCCGACGTGATCCTGCCGCCCCCGTCGAGCCTGCAGCGCTCCCACTACGACCTGGCCCTGCTGGCCTTCGCCGTCCGCAACGTGGCCAACTACTCGCCCCCGGTGTTCCCCCTCGAGCCCGGCCAGCCCGACGAATGGGAGATCCTGGCCCGGCTGGCGCTGATCGCGCAGGGCCAGGGGGCCGCAGCCGATCCCGCTCTCGTCGACGACCTCACGATCGCGGGGATGGTGCAGGGGGCGGTGAGCGATCCGTACTCGCCGGTGCACGGCCGCAGCGCCGACGAGCTGCTGGCGGCGCTGGCGGGGCGCCGCGGCCCCGATCGCATCCTCGACCTCATGCTGCGGACCGGCCCGTACGGCGACGCCTTCGGGGTGGTGCCCGACGGGCTGTCCCTCGACGTGCTCGAGGCCAACCCGCACGGCGTCGACCTGGGGCCCCTCGCTCCCCGGCTGCCGGAGGTGCTGCGCACGCCGTCCGGCCGCATCGAGCTGGCCCGCCCGGAGCTGATCGACGACTGCGACCGGCTGGCCGAGGCGGCCGAGCGGGCCGGCGACGGCTTCGTGCTGGTGGGCCGGCGGCATCTCCGCTCGAACAACTCGTGGATGCACAACCTGCACGTGCTGGTGAAGGGCAAGGAGCGGTGCACGCTCCAGATCCACCCCGACGACGCCGGGCGCCTCGGCCTGACCGACGGGGCATCGGCGCTGGTGGCGTCGCGCGTGGGCCAGGTGGTGGCGCCGGTGGAGGTGACCGACGGCATCCTCCCGGGGGTCGTGAGCCTGCCGCACGGGTGGGGGCACGATCTCGACGGCGTCCGCCTGGGCGTCGCGTCGGGCCGGCCCGGCGTGAACTCGAACCTGCTGGCCGACGACGAGCTGATCGACGCGCTGTCGGGCAACGCGGTGCTCAACGGCATCCCGGTCACGGTCGCGCCGGCGTAGCCCTCGGCCCGCAGGGCCGCCGGGTCGTCCCGTGCCCGTCGTGGGCGCCTGGCAGCCCTGATCTCAGCCCGCAGGGCCGCCGGGTCGTCCCGTGCCCGCCGGGCCGGTGTTGCCGGCCGCGCCCGGGGTGTCACCGGGCCCGGCCCGGATGCCCACCCGCTCGGCCCACTCGGCCCGGGTCTCGGCCTCGGCCAGCGCCTCCTCGGCCAGGCGGCGCAGCTCGGCCCGGCGCTCCTCGCGGCGGCGGTGGCGGTCGATCGACACCGGCCCCACGTGCAGCGACAGGTAGGCCAGCGCGCCGAGGGGGATCGGCAGCCAGAAGCTGGCCAGGCGGAACGTGACCACCCCCAGCAGGGCCTCGCCGCGGGGGATGCCGAACCCGACGAGCGTCGAGGTCATCACCACCTCGACGATGCCGACCCCGCCGGGTGTGAGCGGGATGGCAGCGCTCACGTTGGCCAGCCCGAAGGCGATCACCAGCCCGTCGAGCGGGACCCGGTGGCCGTAGGCGGCCACGAACACCCACAGCGACGCCATGCTCAGCGCCCAGTTGAGCGACGACCACCCGATGGCCCGCCACAGGAGGGGCGGGTCGGCGGCCAGGGTCTGCAGCCGCTCGGCCAGGTGCCGGGCGATCCGCACCAGCGCCTCGGAGTCGACGAGGGGGATCCGGCGGCCCACGGCCCGAAGCCCCCGCTCGGCCCGGTCCTGGCCTCGCACCAGGAGCAGCACGGCGGCGGCGAAGCCGCCGATGAGGACGACGCCGACGATCGCCACCGTGCCCGACACCGGCTGGAAGCCCCGCAGCGGGATGGAGAGCAGGAGCCCGAGCCACAGCAGCACGTTGAGCACCACCGCCGAGCCGAGGCCGGCCGTGGCCAGGGCGAAGGTGGCGTCGGTGAGGGACACCCCGAGCCGGTTCAGGAGCCGCACGCCCAGGGCGCCGCCGGCGGCCGAGCCACCCGGTACCAGGTTCGTCACCGTGAGCGTCGACAGCTGGATCCGCAGCAGCGGGTCGACGCGGGGATGCGGCTCCGGCAGCAGCGACCGGGTGAAGAGCGTGTAGGTGACGATGGCCGCGGCCTGCAGCGCCAGGCCGAGCAGCACGAGCCAGGGGTTCAGGTCGACCAGCACGGTGGCGGCC
Source organism: Acidimicrobiales bacterium (assembly GCA_016716005.1). Lineage (NCBI taxonomy): Bacteria > Bacillati > Actinomycetota > Acidimicrobiia > Acidimicrobiales > Acidimicrobiales bacterium. Next base: position 947,602 of record JADJXE010000001.1, on the reverse strand, counting down.
TGGCGGGCACCCGCGACCTGGGGCAGGACCAGGTAGTTGAGGGCGAGCAGGAACACAAGCGCGAGGGCCGTGCGGCGCAGCGGCCGGGGCACCCGTTGCCGCCGCCGTCGACGGGGCGGGTCGGCGGCCGGGGCGTCGGCCGGCTCGGGCGAGGCCGGGTGGTCGCTCACGCGCCCGCTACACGGCCACCGACACGAGCCGCCCCACGAGGGCGGTGATGCCCATGGCCAGGGTGCCGCCGATGAGCACCCGGATGGCCGCCCGGCCCTTCGGGGCGCCACCGAGCTGGGCGCCGACGGCGCCGAGGATCCCGAGGGCGGCGAGCGCCACCGCCACGGTGACGACCACCCGGGCGGAGGCGCCGATCGCCAGCACGGTCAGGATCGGGAGGAGCGCGCCGATCGCGAAGCTGAGCGCCGACACCACCGCGGCCTGGACCGGCCGGGCCAGGACGTCGACGTCGAGGTTCAGCTCGTCCCGGGCGTGCACCGCCAGGGCGTCGCCCTGGGACAGCTCCCGCGCGACCTGACCGGCCAGCTCGGGGGACAGGCCGCGGTCCCGGTAGATGGCGGCGAGCTCGCGGAGCTCGGCCTCGGGGGCGGTGGCCAGCTCCTCGCGCTCTCGGGCCAGGTCGGCCAGCTCGGTGTCGCGCTGCGAGCTGACCGACACGTACTCGCCCGCAGCCATCGACAGGGCGCCGGCGGCCAGCCCGGCGACGCCGGCCGTGAGGATCGCGCTGCGGGCGCCGGCGGCCGCAGCCACACCCAGCATCAGGCTGGCCGTCGACACCAGCCCGTCGTTGGCGCCGAGCACGGCGGCGCGCAGCCAGGCGGCCCGACCGCTGAGGTGGCGTTCTCGGTGCCCGCGTCGGATGGCCATCGGCCTGCTTCCCCCGTGGTGGTCGGTGTCAGGCTAGGCCCGGGCCGGGATCAGGGCCGCTCCTGGTCGTCGTCGCCGACCTGGCGTCGGCCGTCGTCGCGCACCTTGCGCAGCGCGCCGGTCAGGTCGGCCAGCTCGCCGGGCGAGAGCAGCCCGGTGAGGTGCTCCTCGACGCCCCGGAGGTGGAGGGGGGTCGCCTCGCGCAGGCGCGCCTCGCCCTCGGGCGTGAGCACCGCGAACCATCCCCGGCGATCGGTGGGGCACGACTCGCGCCGCACCAGCCCGGCCGTCTCGATCCGGTCGATCAGGCGGGTCAGGCCGCTGGTGGAGATCGACATCTGCTCGGCCAGCTCGCTCATCCGGAGGTGGCGGCCCGGCGAGCGCCCCAGGCGGACGAGCACCCCGTACCACGACAGCGGGAGACCGGCACCCTCGAGCAGCTCGTGCTCGAGGACCCGCGACAGGTGGGCGTGGGCCTCGATCAGGAGGCCCAGCGCCGTCAGGCGCTCGTCGTCGAGCAGCTCGTCCACCGGTAGCAGGATAGGCGACTAGGCCGCGAGGTACGAGGTTGCGATGACAACCATCGTTGCTAGAGTGATTGCTGTTCACAACAACTCGCACCACAACGACACCGAGGAGCACGACCCATGAGCACGAGCACGAGCACGAGCGCAGCCACGAGGACGGTCGACGGGGTGGAGCTGCCCGTCGCCGGGACCTGGGCCATCGATCCGTCGCACTCCACCGTCGGCTTCGTGGTTCGCCACCTGATGGTGGGCCGGACCCGCGGTCGCTTCGGCGCCTTCGACGGCGTCGTCACGGTCGCCGAGGACCCGACGGCGTCGTCGGTGGAGGTGACGATCGACGCGGCCAGCATCGACACCCGTGACGAGACCCGCGACGGCCACCTGCGATCGCCCGACTTCTTCGACGTCGAACGGCACCCGTCGCTCACCTTCGAGAGCACCGGCGTGGTCCCGGTCGGTGCGGGCCGCTGGTCGGTGACGGGCACGCTGACCATCCGTGGTGAGGCCCGGCCGGTCACGCTCGACGTCGAGTACGAGGGGACCGAGGTCGATCCGTGGGGCAACCAGCGGGCGGCGTTCACCGCCCGTACCGAGGTCGACCGCGAAGCCTGGGGCCTCACCTGGAACCAAGCCCTGGAGACGGGAGGCGTGCTGGTCGGCAAGAAGGCCCGGATCGAGCTCGAGGTCGAGGCCGTCCTGCAGCAGGGCTGACCGGTGGGCCGGCGGTGCCCACCGCCCGGACGGGCAAGCGGCCCGGGGCTGTCCACAACCTGTGGAACGTTCGCCCGAAATCCACCGGCAATTCACAGGGTTGTTCCCCTTCCTCTCCACAGGGCGGGTCCCGTAGGTTCGCCTTCGTGCACCGGCCGCAGCGCCGGCGAGCGGATGGGTGGAGCGGCCCGGCCGTGGGCGGACGGGCGAGCCACGGGGGCGGCAGCCGGGGGAGGACCCAGGGCGCCCGCGAGGCCCCCTGACCTGCTCGCTGGCGCTGCGGTGTCAACCGCTCCGGGGCCCGGGACGACCCGGGGGCCGGAGCGGTTGACAGCGGTGTAATTCCGGTGGTGTAATCTGCAACATATTGTGGCCCGGAGGCGTTGCCCCGCTCCAACACCACGACATGTAGTGGCTAGCAGGTCGTGGGTTCAGGGGCGGCGCCCCGGGCCCTCCAACGTGTCGAGGCCGGGGTGGTGGCCGACGGTCAGCCCCGGGAGGAGGGTCCGATGGCACTGGCGCCCGAGCAGACCGGCATCGGCATCCGCCGACACTTCACGTCGCCGGGCGTCGACCCCTACGACGAGGTGACCTGGGAGCGCCGCGACGCCCGGCTCACCAACCTCCGCGACGGGACCGTGGCCTTCGAGCAGCTGGGGGTCGAGTTCCCCGCCACCTGGTCGCTGAACGCCACCAACATCGTGGCCCAGAAGTACTTCCGCGGTCACCTGGGCTCACCCGAGCGCGAGTCGAGCGTGCGCCAGATGATCGACCGGGTCGTCGGCACCATCGCCCGCTGGGGCGAGGCCGGCGGCTACTTCGTCGACGCGGCCGAGGCGCAGGCCTTCCGGGCCGAGCTCACCTACCTCGTCCTCACCCAGCGGGCGTCGTTCAACTCGCCGGTGTGGTTCAACATCGGCGTGGCGGGCCGCAGCCAGCAGGCCTCGGCCTGCTTCATCCTCTCCGTCGACGACACCATGGAGTCGATCCTCAACTGGTACGTCGAGGAGGGCACGATCTTTCGCGGAGGGTCCGGCTCGGGGGTGAACCTGAGCCGCATCCGCGCCTCCACCGAGGCGCTGCGCGGTGGCGGGACCGCGTCGGGGCCGGTGAGCTTCATGCGGGGCGCCGACGCCTCGGCCGGCACCATCAAGTCGGGTGGCACCACCCGGCGCGCGGCCAAGATGGTCATCCTCGACGTCGACCACCCCGACGTCGAGGAGTTCGTGTGGTGCAAGGCCGTCGAGGAGCGCAAGGCGAGGGTGCTGCGCGACGCCGGCTTCGACATGGACCTCGACGGCAAGGACAGCTTCTCGGTCCAGTACCAGAACGCCAACAACTCGGTGCGGGTGAGCGACGAGTTCATGCAGGCCGTCGAGCGCGACGAGGCCTGGGAGCTGCGAGCCCGCACCACCGGCGAGGTGGTGCGCACCGTGCGGGCCCGCGAGCTGTTCCGGGAGATCGCCGAGGCGGCGTGGGAGTGCGCCGACCCGGGCGTGCAGTTCGACACCACCATCAACCGCTGGAACACGGTGTCGAACACGGGCCGCATCAACGCCTCCAACCCGTGCTGCTTCGTGGGCGACACCCTGGTCGACACCTCCGACGGCCCGGTCCGCATGGAGCTGCTGTGCAAGGCGGGCGACGCCGGCGAGCGGCTGCCGCTCGCCCACTCGCTCGACCTCGACGCCGGCCGCTTCGGGCTCTACGAGATCACGCGGGTGTGGGTCGCCGGCCACGCCACCGAGCTGGTCGACGTGGTCACCGCTGGGGGGCTGCGGCTGCGCTGCACGCCCGAGCACCGCTTCCTCACCCTGGCCGGTGCGTGGGTCGAGGCCCGGGCGCTGCAGCCCGGCACGGCCGTGAAGGCCGTCGACGACCTGGGGCAGCCCGTCCACGACGCGGTCGCCGAGGTCCGCCGGGTCGTGCTCGACGAGCCCGTCGCGGTCTACGACCTCGAGGTCGAGGGGGCCCACAACTTCGTGGTCACGAGCGAGGGCGATCTCGAGCACGCCGTGGTGGTGCACAACAGCGAGTACATGCACCTCGACGACTCGGCCTGCAACCTGGCCAGCATCAACCTGCTGTCGTTCCTCGAGCGCGACGGCACCTTCGACGTCGACGGCTTCCGCCACGCCGTGGAGGTGGTGTTCGCCGCCCAGGAGATCCTGGTGGGCAAGGCCGACTACCCGACCGAGCGGATCGGCGAGACGTCGCGTCGCTTCCGCCAGCTCGGCCTGGGCTACACGAACCTGGGTGCTCTCCTGCTGGCCCTCGGCCTGCCCTACGACTCCGACGAGGGCCGGGCCCTGGCCGCCGCCATCACCGCGCTCATGACCGGCCACGCCTACGCCACGTCGGCGCGGATCGCGTCGCGCATGGGCCCCTTCGCCGGGTTCACCGAGAACCGCGAGCCGATGCTGCGGGTCCTGCGGATGCACCGGGACGCCGTCGCCGCCATCGACGAGGAGCGCGTGAGCCCCGAGCTGCTGGGCGCCGCCCAGGAGGCGTGGGACCGCGCGGTCGAATGGGGGTCGGCGTACGGCGTCCGCAACTCGCAGGCCACCGTTCTGGCCCCCACGGGCACCATCTCGTTCCTCCTCGACGCGGACACCACCGGCATCGAGCCCGACCTGGGCCTGGTGAAGACCAAGAAGCTGGTGGGTGGCGGCACCATGGCCATCGTCAACCAGACCGTGCCGCGGGCCCTGAGGCGCCTCGGCTACACCCCCGAGCAGGTCGACGACATCGTCGCCCACGTCGACGAGCACCACTCGATCATCGGTGCCCCGCACCTGGCCGCCGAGCACCTGCCGGTCTTCGCCTGCTCCATGGGCGACAACGTGATCGGCCACATGGGCCACGTGAAGATGATGGCTGCGGTGCAGCCCTTCATCTCCGGCGCCATCTCCAAGTGCGTCACCGGCGACACCCTGGTGCCCACCGCCGAGGGCTTGCTGCGCATCGGCAGCCTCCACCGGGGCGAGGAGCCGGACACGCTCCGCAGCGAGGTGATCGAGGTCGCCTCGCTCGGCGGCACCCAGAAGACCGACGCCTTCTACTACGGCGGCCCCAAGCCCACCCGGTCGGTGGTGCTGCGGTCGGGGCACCGCATCACGGGCACCCCCAACCACCGCCTGCTGGTGGCGACCGACGGCGGGTTCTCGTGGCGCCGCCTCGACGAGATCCAGCCCGGCGACGCCGTGGCGGTGCAGTACGGCGACGAGCTGTGGTCGTACCTGCCGGCCGAGCTCCCCCCGATGGCGGGCATGCCCGGCGAGATGAGCGCCGAGCTGGCCTTCCTGCTCGGCGCCCTGGCCGTGGCCGGCGAGGTCGACGCCGACACGGGCGGGGTGCGGATCTCCTCGGGGGTGCCTCAGGTGCGCGCCCGCCTGGCGGCCGCCTGGAGGGACCTGTTCGGGCTCGAGGCCGACCAGGTCGATGCCGGGCCCCACCCGGCCGTGCGCGTGGAGTCCGGCGCCGTCGTGGCGTTCCTCGCCGGGCTCGGCGCCGGGGCCCGGGGGAGCGCGGCGCGACTCCCCGACCCGGTGCTTCGCTCCCCACGCGAGGCCGTGCTGGCCTACGTCGAGGGCCTGGCCCTGGCCGCCCACGTGTCGCTCGGCGGCACCCCCCGCTGGTCGCTGTGCCTCGACGCCCCTGCGCTGCTCGACGACCTGCAGGCCGTGCTCACCAACCTGGGGGTGCGGCACAGCCGGCGTTCCACCGGCGCCTACGTCGAGGGCCACCCCTTCGACGAGCTGCGGGTGGAGGGCGAGCAGGCCTGGCGGCTGGTCGAGCTGGTGCCGCTGGCCGATCCCCTCGAGGCGGCCCACGCGGCCGAGCTGTCGGGCACGGCGGTGCTGGGCGGCGACGACCACGACCGCGTGCCCGGGATCGCCCCCGCCGAGCTGTACCGGCTGGTCCCCGAGGGCGAGCGCTCGCGCTTCGGCGCGCTGTGCGAGCCGGGCGCAGGTGCGGTCACCCGGCGCGACCTCGAGCGGGCCGCGGCGGTGCCCGGGGTGGTCCTGCCGCCCTGGGTGCACACCGTGCTCGACGACGACCTCCACTTCAGCGAGGTCGAGTCGGTCGCCGACGCCGGCTGGCGCGAGGTGTTCGACGTGTCGGTGCCCGCCACCCACGCCTTCGTGGCCAACGGCCTGGTCAACCACAACACGGTGAACCTGCCCGAGAGCGCCACCGTCGACGGCATCGAGGAGCTCCTCCTCGAGTCGTGGAAGCTCGGCCTCAAGGCGGTGGCCATCTACCGCGACAACTGCAAGGTCGGCCAGCCGCTCTCCACCGGGAAGAAGGCCGAGCCCGAGGCTGGGGGCGCCGAGCGGGCGCTGGCCCGCGAGGTGGAGCGCGTGGTGGAGACGATCGTGATGCGCGAGCCCGAGCGCGAGAAGCTGCCTCGCACCCGCTCGTCGAAGACGTTCTCGTTCCGCGTGGCCGACTGCCACGGCTACGTGACGGTGGGCGAGTACGCCGACGGCCGACCCGGCGAGATCTTCGTGCGGGTGTCGAAGCAGGGCTCCACGCTGGCCGGGGTCATGGACGCCTTCGCCATCTCGGTCAGCCACGGCCTGCAGTACGGCGTGCCCCTGCGGGCGTTCGTCGACATGTTCGTCAACATGCGCTTCGAACCGGCCGGCATCACCGACGACCCGGAGATCCGCTTCGCCTCGAGCCTCGTCGACTACATCTTCCGGCGCCTGGCCGTGGAGTACCTGCCCCATGGTGAGCGGGTGGACCTGGGCATCCTCACCACCGACGAGCGGCTGCAGCCCACCCTCCCGGGCGTGGAGGAGGCCGCCACCCGGAGCGTGAAGGGTCAGGACGTGGCCGCCCGCGACGAGCAGCTGCCGCTGACGGCGCCGGTGAGAGCCGTCGAGCCGGGTCCTGGCGTGGCCACCGCCGTCTCCGACGCGCCCTACTGCATGACCTGCGGCATCCGGATGGTGCGGGCCGGCAGCTGCTACGCGTGCCAGAGCTGCGGGAGCACCAGCGGCTGCAGCTGATGCGACGTCGCGCGACGAGCCGGGCTGATCAGGTGCCGATCGACCTGCCTCCGGGGCGCACGTCGGATCGGGCGGTCAGGCCGTGCCGACCCGTTGGGGGGTGGCCTCCCTTTCGGTGACGGTGCCGATGCCCAGCTGGCCTGCGGAGTTCTTCCCCCAGCAGTGCGCGGCGCCGGTGCTGCTGACCGCACACGTCGAGCCCTCCAGCGAGTGGATCGTCGTGGCCGGGGCGTCCAGGCCTTGCACCTCCACCGGCGTGGCGCGGTCGGTGGTGGTCCCGTCGCCGACCTGCCCGAACGCGTTGGCGCCCCAGCAGTAGGCGGCGCCGGCGGCGGTGAGCGCGCAGGTGGTGACGCCGCTGCTGATGGTGGTGGCCGGGCCGTCCAGGCCCGGCACGGGGGTCGGCGGGATCGCGTCGGGGGAAGTCGGGCCGGCGGGGTCGAGGCCCCAGCACCAGGCCGAGCCGGTGGTCGTGACCGCGCACGTGCTCACACCGAAGGTGCTGATGACGGCGACCGGGCCGTCCAGGCCTTGCACCTGCACCGGCGTGGCGCTCCCGATGGTGGTGCCGTCGCCGAGCTGGCCGTAGGCGTTGGCACCCCAGCACCAGGCCGAGCCGGTGGTCGTGACCGTGCACGTGGTGCCGTACCCGACGCTCACGGTGGACGCGCCGCCGATGCCCTCCACCCGCCGGGGGGTCGCCCTGTCGATCGTCGTGCCGTCGCCGACCTGGCCGGAGTCGTTCTTCCCCCAGCAGTAGGTGCTGCCGTCGGCCGTCACCGCGCAGGTCGTCTCCCCGCTCGTGCTGACGGCCGTGGCCGGGCCGTCGAGACCCTCGACCCGCACCGGAGTGCTCCGGTCGAGGGTGCTGCCGTCGCCGACCTGGCCGGTGCCGTTGGCGCCCCAGCAGTAAGCGGCGCCGGCGGCAGTGACGGCGCAGGCGGTCTCTCTTCCCGTGCTGACGGCCGTGGCCGGGCCCTCGAGACCCTCGACCCGCACCGGTGCCGACCGGTCGGTGTCCGTGCCGTCGCCGACCTGTCCCGCGGAGTTGGCGCCCCAGCAGTATGCCGTGCCGCCGGCGGTGACGGCGCAGGTCGTGATCCCCGCGCTGATGGCGGTGACCGGGCCGTCGAAGCTCGATGGCGGCGCGGTCGTCGGCGCGCTCGTGGGTGTGGTGGTGCGTGACGTGCTCGCTGTCGCGGCCGTCGTCGAGGGCGCCGTCGTCGTGGCCGCCGGCTCGTCGGGGTCGGCGCCGCAGCTCGCGGCGGCCATGGCGCAGAGCGCCAGCATCGTCGCGGACAGCGCCCGAATCCTCATGTCTCACGGCCTCCGGTCGCGCGCTCGTGGTGTCGGCTCCATGCTGAACGGTCGGCCGTGCGGTTGTGTAGGGCGGGCGTCACACCGCACCGGTCACGATCGGGCGCCTCGTTGGCAGATGGGCCGCCGGGCGCACATGCACACCGCGGATACCGGTCGACAGATGGGCCGACGGGTGCGACGGTGGCGGTTGCTTCGTGCCGGGGGGCCGAGGTGCACGAGAGCACCAGGGGGGGCGATGTTCCTGTTCAACCGTCTGACGACCCTGCAGGGCGACCTGCGTGGGGCGATGGGCTGGGCCAACGAGATCACGGGCTACGTCAACGCCAACAGCGACTTCGACGTCACGCTGTGGCAGGCCCAGTTCGGCTATCCCGTCGGCACGATGGTGTGGAGCACCTGGGTCGAGTCGCACGCCGCCCTGGAGGCCGGGTTCGCAGGGCTGCTCGCCGGCGACGGCTACTGGGACCTGATCGCACGGGGCCAGGAGTATGTGTCCGCACCCGCGCAGGACATGCTGCGTCAGGCGGTGTACGGCGGTCCCGGTGACGAGCCGCCGCCGCTGGGTGCGGCGACCACCGTCACCACCGCGGTGGCGGCGGGGGGGAAGCTCGTGGAGGTGATGGCGTGGGGAGCCGAGATGGCCGCCCACGTCGAGCAGGTCACCGGCCTGCCGACCATGTTCCTCGCCGACACCTACGGCACCTTCGGCCAGGTCACGTGGCTGAGCGGGGCGCCGGACATGGGGACCGCCGACCAGGCCGGCGAGGCGCTCAACGGCGACGCCGCGTACCTGGAGCGGCTCGGCGACATCGGTGAGCTGTTCGTGCCTGCGTCGGGCCATCGGGGCCTGGCGGTGCGCATCGCCTGATCGGCGCGCCGCCGACCCGGTCGAACCCGTGAGCTGAGCGGGGTGCACCCGCGCTCGGCGCGCCCCACCCGGGTGCGGTGTGCCATGGCGCCGTGCGCCCTGCGCCGTGAGGGCCCGAGCGCGGCCGACGACGTCGCCCTAGGTGTTCCTCGCCGGCGTCTTCGGCGCGGGCGTCGCCGGCCGGGCACGCTCGGCGGTTCTCCGTCCGAAATGGCCCGCAATGCGGGTCGATCGGGATGTAGAACCCAGGGAGCCGGACGGAGCGCACGGCGAACGGCCTACGTTGTGGCGGTCCCGGTGACGCCGACGTGTTCGTGCAGAGCTTCCGGCCCGGTGCGATCGATCGCATGGGGTTCGGCGACGCAGCGGTGCGGTCCGTGAACCCGGGGATCGTCTACCTGTCGATCAGCGGGTTCGGGCCGGACGGGCCGTACGCGGCCAAGCGGGTGTACGACCCGATCATCCAGGCGGTCACCGGCATCACCGACGTGCAGGGTGACGCCGATGGCTCGCCGGCCCTCCTCGAGACCATCGCCTGCGACAAGCTGAGCGCGGTCTACGCGGCCCAGGCGGTGACGGCCGCGCTGTTCGCCCGCGAGCGGGGTTCGGGGGGCCAGCACATCGAGCTGGCAATGATGGACGCGGCCATCGGGTGGCTGTGGCCCGAGGCCCTGTACAACCACGCCTTCGTCGACCACCCGGGGCAGATGCCCGAGTTCGCCAGCTTCTACCGGATGTGGCGGGCCGCCGACGGCTGGCTCTCGAGCATCATGATCCAGGACGCCGAGTTCGAGGGGGCCTGCCGGGCCGTCGGCCGCGACGACCTGCTCGCGGACCCGCGCTTCACCACGCTGTTCGACCGGCTGGTCAACTCGCAGGCCCTGGTGGAGATCCTCCAGGTCGAGCTGGCCCGGTGGCCGGTGGGCGAGCTGGTGGCGGCGCTCGAGGACCACGACGTGCCGGTTGCCAAGGTCAACCGGCGGGCAGACCTGGCCACCGACCCGCAGGTGGTGCACCGCGGCTCGGTGGTGGAGGTGGAGCACCCCGCCGGCGTGCGCGCCGGCCTGGGCCGGACGGCCGCGGAGATCGAGGCCCTCCGGGCCGACGGCGTGGTGCGGCGACCGGGAGCCACCACCCCGCCGGCGGGCGGAGGTAGCGTCCGGTGCCGGCGGACGGTGCCGGTGCCCGACAGTCGGGTGGAGGGGGTCGCGGGATGCAAGAGCCTCGACCGGCGTCGCAGTACCGGTTCTCGCTGGCGAACGTGCCCACGCCGATCGTCGACGCCATCCGGGGCGCGGCGTCGTTCAGCGAAGCGGTGCTCAACCAGCTGCAGGCGGGGATCGAGGAGGTGGACGGCGACGGGCGGGCGCCCGACGCGTCCGGCAACGGGGCCGCCTCGCCGCAGCCGCCCGTCCCGGGGGCGACGGGTCCGCCCGGTGGGCCGGCGATCCAGGAGCCGCTGGAGGGCTGGGTCGAGCGGGTGCTCTGCGCGGCGTTCGGGCTCGAGGCGCTCAGCCGGTCACCCGACGGCGACATCCCGATCCCCCGGGGCACGTCGCTCACCTGGGTGCGCGTCGAGGACGGCGAGTTCCCGTTCCTGCACCTGTACGCCCCCCTCGTCGTCGGCGTCGACCGTTCGCCCGAGCTCTACGAGGCGGTGAACCGGGTGAACCTGCAGGTGCCGATGGCGAAGGCGATGGTGGTCGGCGATGGTGCCACCGTGATCCTCGCCGCCGACCTGCCGGCCGACGCCCGATCCGAGAGCGAGCTGCTCTTCGCGGTCGACCTCCTCACCCGGGCCGCCGACCACTTCGACACCGCGCTGCAGGAGCGCTTCGGCGGCGCGACGTCGCTCGATCCCACTGGAGGCGGCGATTTCTGACGCGCTCGGGTCCGTGCTCACCGGGCTCAGCGACGAGCTCGCCGCGCTCGTCGCCCGGGTGCTGCCGTCGACGGCCACGGTCACCGGCCAGACCCGCGACCTCGACCGCACCAGCGGGTCCGCGTGGGTGGTCGACGAGGCCCACCTCGTCACCAACGAGCACGTGGTGGCCGGCCTGGAGGTGGTGTTCGTGCGGCGAGGGGGCGCGGCCGGCCCGGCCGGCGCCAGCGATGCCCGTCACCAGCGGGCGCGCCTGGTGGGTGCCGATCCGGTCACCGACCTGGCCGTGCTCGAGCTCGTGGACCACGGAGCCACGCCGCTCCCGCTGCGGGCGCAGCCACCCCGCCTGGGCGAGCTGTGCTTCGCGGTGGGCAGCCATCTCGGCACGTACCCGGAGACGGTCACCGCGGGTCTCGTCAGTGGCCTGCACCGCAGCATCCGCAGCCCGGCCGGCCGCCCGATCGACGACGTGGTCCAGACCGACGCGGCCATGAACCCCGGCTGCTCGGGGGGCCCGCTGCTCGACGCCGCCGGGCAGGTGCTCGGTGTCACCAGCGCGGGCGTCGACGTGGCCGCCAACGTCGGGTTCGCCATCCCGGCCGCCACGGTGGCCGACATCGTGCCCGAGCTGCTCGAGCACGGCGAGGTCGTGAGGCCGGCGCTGGGCATCACGGTCGCGGCCCACGCGGTGGAGCTCGACGGGGCGCCGCAGGCGCGCCTCGTGGTCACTGCAATCCGCACCCCGGCACCGGGCACGGCACCGGGCACGGCACCGCCGGACGGGTTCGCGGTGGGCGACGTGCTCCTGGCCGTCGCCGGCCGGCCGGTGCGCACCCGGGGCGATCTCGTCCGGCTCCTCCGTCGCGATCTGGTGGGTCGCGCCGTGCCGGTGGAGGTCCTCCGGCACGGCCAGCCCACCGAGCTGGCGCTCACGCTCCAGGCGGCCGGCCCGCGGGGGTGAGCCGGCCCATGCCGTAGCGTTCGGCCGTGCGAGCAGTCGTGTGCACGGCCTACGGGCCGCCGGAGGAGCTCGAGCTGCGGGACGTCGACGACCTGGAGCCCGGCCCGGGTCGGGTGGTGGTCGACGTCGAGGCGGCCGGGGTGAACTACGTCGACGCCCTCTTCGTGCAGGGCACGTACCAGATCAGGATCCCACCGCCGTTCACGCCGGGCGGCGAGGTGGCGGGTCGGGTCCGGGCCGTGGGTGAGGGGGTGCGAGGCGTGGCGCCCGGCGACCGGGTGATGGCGATGACGGGCCTGGGCGCCTTCGCCGAGCAGGTACAGGTGAGCGCGGGTGCGGTGGTGCCCCTGCCCGACGGGTTCGACATCGCCCGCGCCGCCGCCTTCATCCAGAGCTACTGCACGGTGTGGTTCTCGCTCACCCGCCGCACCCGCCTGGCGCCGGGGGAGACGCTCCTCGTGCTCGGTGGCGGTGGCGGCATCGGCCTGGCGGCCGCCGACGTGGGCAGGGCCCTCGGGGCCCGCGTGGTCGCGGCGGCGTCGTCGGCGGAGAAGCTCGCGGCCGCCCGAGCGGCCGGCGCGGCCGAGGTCGTCGACTACGAGCAGGAGGACCTCAAGACCCGGGTGCGCGAGCTCACCGAGGGCGGCGCCGACGTGGTGCTCGACCCGGTCGGGGGGCGCCACGCCGAAGCGGCCCTGCGCTCGACCCGCTGGTTCGGCCGCTACGTGGTCATCGGCTTCGCCGGGGGCTCCATCCCATCGCTGCCGCTCAACCACATCCTCCTGAACAACCGCACCGTGGTGGGCGTGGACTGGGGAGCGTGGGCCGGCCGCCACCCGGAGGAGAACCGCGGGCTGCTCGCCGAGCTGGTGGCCATGGTCGCGGATGGGCTCCTGCGGCCTCCGGCGCCGACCGTCGCTCCCCTCGCCGAGGCCGGACGGGTGCTCACCGACGCCCTCGACCGGCGGATCACCGGCAAGGTCGTGCTCGCCCCCTGACTCGCGGTGGCCCCGCCCGCCCCGGGTGGGCGAGGCCGGTCACCGCTCGGCGTCGGATGCGGGCCGACGCCGTCGGGGGGTGCGGGTCTCCAGCGGGGCCAGCGCCAGCCAGGCGGCGTCGGCCAGCACCGTGGCCGCACCGTCGAGGTCGTCGGGGCCGTGCCCGGCCAGCCAGTTGCGGGCCGCCTCCTGGGCCGGACCGAGCCAGAGCGGCTGGTAGAGGGCGACCGGCAGCGGCCGCAGGCGCCCGGCCGCCACCTGCGTCCGCACCCACGCCGCCAGCGGGCGGAGGAAGCGGCGGTTCTCGGCGACCAGGCCGTCCTGCCCCGCGCTGGCCACCTCTGGCTCGCGGGTGGCGAACAGGTAGCGGGCGAGGTCGCGGTGATCGGCCACCCAGGTCAGGTGGTAGCGCACCAGCGCCCGCACCCCGGCCCGGGCATCGTCGTCGTGGCGCCCGAGCAGCGCGAGGAAGCCGTCGTGGTAGGCGGTGAGGCCTTCCACGTAGAGGATGGCCGCCAGCTCGTCCTTGCTGGGGAAGTGGTGGTAGACGCTGCCGACGCTGGCGCCGCACTCGGCGCGGATGTCGGCGATGGTCGTGGCCGACACGCCCTTGTCGAGGAAGCACCGGAGCGCGGCCGCGAGGATCTCGTCGCGTCGGGAGTTCCGCCCCGCACCCATCCGGCCAGAATACCGTTCTAGAACCGCGTTCTGATCGCGCCGGGCGACCCCGAGCGGGAGCGAGCGCGAGCACGACCGGGTGGAGGCGGCGGGCCGTGCGGGGCCCCTGGGGATCGCGCCGGCCCCGCCCCTAGCCTGGCGGCGATGACCCGCCCGACCTGGCTCGACAACGTGGCCGTCGACGTCTCGGCCGCCGAGCGGCTGCCGACCTCGGTGCTCGACGCGTTCCTCCGGTCGTGGGACGGCGCCTACGGGTGCGCGGTCTGCACCCGTGCCGGCAACGCCCGCCGCGACCCCACCACGGTGGGGGCGGTGGCCGAGCCCGGCGGCCACCAGCTGTGGTTCGCCCACCGGGCCTGCCGCCCGCCGGACGAACCCGCACCGGTCGAGGGCCCACCGGTGGCGACCGGGGCCGAGCGGCTCCGGCTGGCGGTGTCGGGTTTCACCCGGCCGGGCGCGCCCCCGGCCTCGCTGGTGCTCACCGTGCGGGGCCTGGGGAGGCGCGACGCCGGTGGGGGCGACACGGTCGACGCCCTGGCCGCGACGCTCCTCGGCGCCGGCCTCGAGCTGGTGGCCAGCGACTGGTCGACGGTCGAGCTGTCCCCGGCCGCCGGGTGGGAGGTCGAGTGGGACGACACGTGGGTGGTGGTCCGGGCACCGGGGGGCGAGGCCTGGTACGACGGCCCCTGGGATCCACCCGCGGCCTGGGGCGAGCTGGCCGCCGGGGGTGCGGTCGCCCTGCTGGCCGCGGCCGACCTCGAGCTGCGGGCCCCGGTCGGCGCCCTCGACGAGGCCCTCGGGGCCGGCCGCCTCGTCGGCGGCGCGGTCGCGGTGCGGCGCCGGCCGCCTCACTGACGGCCGGCGCGGAACGGGGCCACGCCCCGACACGGCCGTGCCGGGGTCACCGGGGCCCCGGCGGGACAGGCGGCGCGCGAGGTCAGCGGGGGTGGCAGTGCTTGGCCTTGCGTCCGCTGCCGCAGGGGCACGGCCCGTTGCGGTCGGCGCGGGCGAACACCGCCATGACCTCGTCGGCGTAGCGGCCCCGGCGGAGCAGGTCGGCCATCAGCTGCATCGGGCCGTCGATGTGCCCGAAGAACGCCCGGTAGCCGGCGCACAGGTAGTTCAGCCCGGGCTCGCCGTCAGGGCTGAGCGTGAAGCGGTTCTTCGGGCACTCGCCGTTGCAGGCGAACCGCACGTCGCACCGCCGGCAGTACTCGGGCAGCGTGTCCCGCTTGGCCTGGCCGAAGGCCCGCTGCTGGGGCGAGGCGACCAGCTCCAGCAGGTGGGTCTCGGCGATGTTGCCGAGCAGGTGATCCGGCTCCACGAAGTGGTCGCAGGAGTACAGGTCGCCGTTGTGCTCGAGGGCCACGGCGTCGCCGCAGGTCTCGGCGAACACGCACACCGCTCCCGGCACCTGCAGCCAGGAGGCGAGGGCCGAGTCGAACGTCTGCACGAACACCGTGCCCACGTCGTGGCGGAGCCACTCGTCGAACACCGCGATCAGGAACCGCCCCCACGCCTCCGGGTCGACGGAGCGCTCGGTGACCGTGTCGCCCTCCTGGAACCCGGTGTCGTTGTCGCGCTCCACGATCGGTATCAGCTGCACGAAGCGGAAGCCGAGGTCGTCGCGGAGGTGCCGGTACACGTCGAGGGCGTGGTCCTGGTTGGCGGCGTGCACCGTGCAGAGGGCGTTGTGCTCGACGCCGTGGCGCTGCAGCAGCGCCAGGCCTCGGCGGACCCTCTCGTAGGTGGGGTTGCCGTGCTTGTCGACCCGGTACGCGTCGTGTTGGGCCGGCGGGCCGTCGATGCTGATGCCGACGAGGAAGCGGTGGGCGGCGAGCAGCTCGCACCACTCGTCGGTGAGGAGGGTGCCGTTCGTCTGGATCGTGTGCGCCACCACCTGGCCCGGCCGGCGGTGCCGCTCGACCGCCTCGAGCATCCGCCGGAAGAACGCCACCCCCATGAGGGTGGGCTCGCCACCCTGCCAGGCCAGCGTCACCTCGGGGCCTGTCTGCGACTCGAGGAGCTGGCGCACGTAGAGGTCGACCACGTCGTCGGACATCCGGAAGCGGTCGCCCGGGTAGAGCGCCTCCTTCGAGAGGAAGAAGCAGTACTGGCAGTCGAGGTTGCAGATGGGGCCCGACGGCTTGACCAGCACGTGGAAGGCGGGTGGCGCGGTGAGCGGGCGCGTGGCCGGCCGGGTCGGGCCGGCCACGGGCGCCGGCACGGTCGCGGCCTTGGTGGTGAGCGACACCCTGCTCGTGGTCACGCCGCCACGGTAGGCACGGCGCCCGCGCCCGCGCCCGCGTCCGCGCCCGCGCCCGTGGCCGGGGGCTCGGCGCGCGCTAGGGCTCCTCGGGGAGCAGGCCACCCCGCCGGCGTCCGGCCGGGCCGACGAGCCAAGCCTGGCCGGGGATGCAGTCGGCGGCCCGTGGGCAGTGGTGGCAGTGCGGGCCCGCTCGGGTGTCAGGGGGGGCGCCCTCGAGGGCCCCGGCCACCACGCCGACCAGCGCGATCCAGCGGTCGAGTGCGTCGCCGAGGAGATCGTCGTCCACGTCGAACGTCGTCCGCTCGCCGCTCTGGAGGTGCAGCACCGAGACGGCGACGGGAACGCTGCCCACGTCGAGCGTCGCCACCAGCGCCAGGTGCCCGGCCTCGAGCTCGGCCCGGGCCGGGTCGGGGGCGGCCCCCACGAACAGGGCCAGGCGCGAGTCGTCGCCGCCGGCGCGGGGGCGGCCGGCCCGCAGGTCGTAGGCCGCGCTGGCCCGCACCGGGCGGCCGCGGAGCAGCCACGACGGCGACCGGTCCCGCTCGGCGTACCAACGGGCGCGCGGGGGCCAGGGGTGGAGCTGGCCGGGTGCGGCGGCGACGATGGCGAGCACGGCCCGAGCCACGGCGCTGCGCCCGCCGGGGCCGAGGCCGCCCAGCCAGTCGCCGAGGTCCGTGCCCTCGGCGGCCTGCTGGTCGAGGGCGCGCCACACCGCCTCCGGCGCGGTGGCGGCCGACCCACCGGCCAGCTCGGCGAGGGCGGTACGGGCGAGGGTCGGCGCCGCGATCGCTGCGGTCCACCGGAAGCCGTCCCGACCCCGGGCCAGGTACCGCGCCGGGCAGGCCGAGGCCTCCCGGAGGTCGTAGGAGCGGATCGCCACGCGCTGGCGCTCGGGCGTGGACCAGTAGCCGCCCTCGGGCAAGGGCTGCGCCGCCGCCAGCAGCTCGACGCGCGCCCGGTCCCGCCAGGCCGTGGCCCGCTCGCGGGGGGTTGCCGTCACCACCCGTCCTCGGCGGCCGCCTCGGCGTCGTCGGCGTCGTCGTCCCACACCTCGCCCAGGCCGTAGGGGTCGGCGTCGGCGGCGTCGACCCACAGCGTGCCGGGGGTGCAACGTGGCAGCGCCCGGCACCACCGGCAGCGGCCCGACGGCGTCATGTCCGGCTCGCCCCCGGAGGCCAGGCGGGTCAGGCGCACCGCCGCGTCGATCACCCGCCGGGCCGCGGATTCGAGCACCCCCTCGGCGACCGGCGTGTCGACCACGGTGGCGTCGCCGCCCGACCAGGTGGCCACCACCGCCGGAGCCTCCCCGTCGCGCAGCGCGCACAGCAGGGCGTACCAGAACACGTCCTGGCGGTGCTCGGGACGGGTCGGGCCCGACTTGAGCTCGACCAGCACGGTCGGCCGGCCGGTCGGGCGGCCGCCGAGCACAAGGTCGAACGCGGCCCCGGCCACGATGCGACCCCCGGCGAAGGTCACGGTGGCCCGCGACTCGCAGCGGGGCCACCACGCCGGGTCGAGCACGCCGAGGCTCGCAGCCAGGCTCTCGGCGTGCCCGGCCAGGTTGGTGCGGACCCGCTCGCGGTCCGGGCCCCCGAGGCCGTCCACCCACGCCAGCAGCTCGGGGTCGTCCTCGGCGCAGAGCGCGTCACGGGCGACGCCGAGGGCGTCGCCGACGCCTCCCGGCTCGCCCAAGTCGCCCCCGAGCACCAGGTGGGCGGCCACCCGGTCGAGCAGCCGTCCGAGGCGGGCCGCCTCGGACACCGGTCGGGGCGCCAGGTTGGCGAGCACCGCCCGCTCGCAGGCCAGCACCTCGCTCACCCGACCCTTGGGGAGGCGCAGTGGGCCGGCGGCGGGGTCGAGGTCGTCGGCGACGGCGGTGAGGGCGTCGTCGAGGGCGGCGCGGATGGAGCGGAGCGCGTCCGGCGACACCGGGGGAGGGGGCGCCGCCAGCACGTCGGCGAGCACGTCGGAGAGGGTGCGGCCCACGGCCCCCATGGTGCCCGCAGCCGCCCGAGGAGCCGTGCACCCCGGCGGGAATACGCGGGGGGCGAGCCCCGTTCATACCCCCGAGGGTATAGAGCCCTCAGGACCGAGCCAGGAGGACTCATGCCCACCGTCGCCCTCACCAAGGACAACTTCGAGCAGGTCGTCAACGACAGCGACATCGTCCTGGTCGACTTCTGGGCGAGCTGGTGCGGCCCCTGCCGGATGTTCGGCCCGGTCTTCGAGGAGGCCTCGGCCGAGCACCCCGACATCGTGTTCGGCAAGGTCGACACCGAGGCCGAGCAGGAGCTCGCCGGGGCCTTCGGGATCATGTCGATCCCCACACTGATGGTGCTGCGCGACAACGTGATCCTGTTCTCGCAGCCCGGCGCCCTGCCCAAGGCGACCCTCGACGACCTGATCGGCCAGGTCCGCGCCGTCGACATGGACGAGGTGCACCGCACGATCGCCGGGGAGCGCGCCGCCGGAGCCGGGCCCACCGGCTGAGCGCGGCGTGCCCGGGGGCGCCCGATGCCGCGGGGCCCGTCGCCGCGCTGACTAGCGTCTCGCCATGGCACGCCGCGGTACCGCCGCGCTGATCGCAGCGCTGTTGGTCGTGACCGCGCCGGGGTTGGCCCGGGCGCAGTCCGAGCCGGCGGCACGAACCGAGCGGGTGGCGGGAGCCAACCGCTACGACACGGCGGCCCGCCTGGCCGAGCGGTTCGTGGCCCCGGTGCCCGCGGTGTGGGTCACCACGGGCGCCGACTACCCCGACGCCCTGGCCGCGGCGCCGGGGGCCTCCGGGTCGCTCGGTCCGATCCTGCTGGTGCAGCGCGATGCCGTGCCGGCCGAGACCGCCGCCGCGCTGGCCCGGCTGCGACCAGAGCGGATCGTGATCGTGGGGGGCGTCGCCGCGGTGAGCGCGTCGGTGGCGGCCACGCTGGCCGACATCGCCCCCACGTCCCGGGTGGCCGGCCCCGATCGCTTCGCCACCGCCGCCGCCGTCAGCCGCCTCGTGCTGCCGGAGGGGCTCAACCCCGACCGCTCGGTGGTGTACCTGGCTTCGGGCCAGGGATTCGCCGACGCCCTCGGCGGCGGCGCCGCGGCCGCCGCCACCCCGCAGACGCCCCTGCTGCTGGTGCGGCGAGACAGCGTGCCCCTGGCCACGGCCGACGAGCTGGCCCGGCTCCGGCCCGAGACGATCGTGCTGGTCGGTGGGTCCGCGGCGGTGTCGGGCGCGGTGGAGCAGCAGCTCCAGGGCCTGGCCGAGGTCATCCGCATGGCCGGGCCCGACCGCTACGGCACCGCGGCCGAGCTGATGCGGCGCACCTTCGGCCCCGGCGATCCGCTGTGGGTGGCGACCGGGACCACCTTTCCCGATGCCCTGGCTGCAGGGGCGTGCGGCTGCCCGCTCCTCCTGGTCCCCGCCGCCGGGGTGCCCGACTCGGTGGCCGCCGCCATCGGGGCCCTGCGGCCCAGCCGAGCGACGGTGGTGGGTGGCACCGCCGCGGTGCCCCCGGCCACGTTCGATCGCATCGCCAGCCTGGTGGGCTGAGCGACGCCGTCGTGCTCGGCCCCTACGCCGACTCGATCGTCACGCGCCGCTCGTGCCAGCCGGTGGCCCCGTCGGGTGCCGGGGGACGCCGCTCGGGGGTCTGCGTCCGGCCGCTGGCATCGGTGGCCCGCACCCGGATGGCGTGCACGCCGGGCGGGGCGTCCCACACCCATGACCACTGACGCCAGGCGTCGTCGGAGATCGGCGCCGACAGGTCGGCCGGCCGCCACGGGCCGTCGTCCACCTGGACCTCCACGCGCTCCACGCCCACGTGCGGGGCCCACGCCACACCGGCGACCGCCAGCGGGCCGGGTGCCGGCCGCGAGCCCTGCCGGGGTACGTCGATGCGCGACTGCGTCTTGATCGGCGCCTCCTCGGCCCAGCCGCGCGGGATCCAGTAGGCGTCGAAGGCGTCCCACGTCGTGAGCTCGATCGACTCGAGCCACTTGGTGGCCGAGACGTAGCCGTACAGGCCGGGCACGATCAGCCGGGCCGGGAAGCCGTGCCTGCGGGGGAGGGGCTCGCCGTTCATGCCGATCGCCACCATGGCGGCCCGGCCGTCGAGCGCCGCCTCGGTGGGGAAGCCGACGGTGAACCCGTCGACCGAGCGGCCCACCAGCTGCGTGGCGGTGGCCGGATCGACCCCGGCCCGATCGAGGATCCGGGCGAGCGGCACGCCCAGCCACCGGGCGTTGCCCACCAGGCCTCCTCCGACCTCGTTGGAGACGCAGGCGATGGTGACGTGCTCGTCCAGCGTGGCCTGGTCGACGAGATCGTCGTACGTGAGCGAGAACGGGTGCTCGACCAGCCCGGTGACGTCGAGGCGCCACCGGGCCGGGTCGACGTCGGGCACGAGCAGGGCCGTGTCGATGCGGTAGAAGTCGCCGGTCGGGGTGACGATGGGGCTGATGCCGGGCACCGCCAGCTCGGCGCCCGGCGGCAGCGCGGCGCCGGCCCGGCTCGGCAGCACGATCCGCCTGCGGGCCTCCTCGGCGACCGACGGCCACGGGCCGAACCGCCCCGTCACCCCAGCCGCGACGGCCAGGCCGGACAGCCCGCCGGCCAGGGCCAGGAACGAGCGCCGGTCGCCCTCGCGATCGAAGGCCGTCGGCGCCTGCGCCGGGGCCGGGGCCGGGCGGTCGCTCCCGGCGGCGACACCCCCCGGCGTGCCCCCGTGCCCGGCGGCGCGCAGGAGCACGAGCAGCGCGACGGTTCCGGCGGCGGACCCGAGGCCGGCGGCGGCGAGGGCCGAGCCGAGGCGCCCCTGGGTGTCGGCCGTCGCAGCCCACACGCCGAGGGCGGCGGCCGCGGCGAACCCGACGGGAGCGGCCCAGCGGTGACGGGCGGCGGCCTGGCCGAGCACGGCGCCGAGCAGCAGGCACACGCCCAGGATGCCCACGAGCAGCACCAGCTTGTCGGCGGTGCCGAACGCGTCGATGGCGACGCGTGTGACCGCCTCCGGCGAGGCGTCCACGACGGCGTCGCCCACCGCCGCCGGCAGCGGGCGCCGGCCGGGGAGGACGGCTCCGGCCAGCTCGACGACGCCGAGGGCGAGCCCGGCAGAGACCACGCCGGCCAGCCGCGCGTCGCGGCGATCGACGACCGGCGAGGCGGCGGGCTCGGTGGGCGGGTTGTCGATGCGCATCCGGGCCCTCTACGGTGCCCGCCCGGCCCGCGGATTGCCGGCGCGTGCGAGGCGGGGGTCGACGGGACGGGCACCGCCGGCCCTGGAGGCCCGGGTCCTTGGGCCCTGGCGGCCGGGGGGGAGGAGTGGCGCGATGGGTCCCAGGGGCCCACCGAGGAGGCAGCCATGCCCAGACGTGCCGACATCGACGACTTCCTCGACCAGCACACGATCGCCTTCGTGGGGGTGTCGAGGGACCCGAAGCAGTTCGCCAACTCCGTGTACCGGGCCATGCGCGACCACGGCTACCACGTCGTGCCGGTCAACCCGAACGCCGAGGAGATCGAGGGCGATCACGCCTACCCGACGGTCGAGGCCATCCCGGAGGCGGTCGACGGGGCGCTGGTCATGGTGCCGGCGGGCGCGGCCGCGGGCGTCGTGCGCTCGTGCGACCGGGCGGGCGTGCGCCGCGTGTGGCTCCACAAGGGCGCCGGCCCCAGCTCGGTGTCCGACGAGGCGGTGGCCTACTGCCGCGACCACGGCCTGGCCGTCGTCGACGGTGCCTGCCCCATGATGTGGATGGAGCCCGCCGGGGGCGTGCACCGCTTCCACCGCGGCTGGCGGAGGCTCACCGGGCGCGGCCCCCGCTGACCGCAGCCGGGCGCCCTGCGCCCGACTGGGGCAGGATGCGGCATGGAACGACGGCGGCTCGGTCGGACCGGGCACGAGAGCACGGTGGCGATCCTGGGGGGTGCCGCCTTCGCCCGCGTGAGCCCGGCCGAGGCCGACGCCGGCTTCCGGCTGGCCCTGGAGCGGGGCGTGAACCACCTCGACGTGGCGCCGAGCTACGGCGATGCCGAGGTGCTCCTGGGCCCACTGGTCGCCCCGGTGCGCGACCGGCTCTTCGTGGCGGGCAAGACCCTCCGCCGGAACCCCGACGGTGTCCGCGCCCAGCTGGAGGAGACCCTCCGGCGCCTGGGCACCGATCACCTCGACCTGTACCAGCTGCACGCCGTCACCTCGCCGGCCGAGCTCGACGACCGCGCCGCTGCCGTCGAGGTGATCCTGCGGGCCCGCGACGAGGGGCTGGTGCGGTTCGTGGGCGTGACCGGGCACGATCTGGGTGCGCCGGCGGCCCACCTCGAGGCGCTCCGGCGCTGGGACCTCGACACCGTGATGTTCCCCGTCTACCCGAGGGTGTGGGCCGACCAGGGCTACCGCGACGACGCCCAGGCGCTGATCGAGGCCTGCGCCCGGCGCGACGTGGGGGTGATGGCGATCAAGGCCGTGGCCCGCCGGCCCTGGGGAGGGGCGGCCCGGACCGCCGACACGTGGTACGAGCCGTGGAGCGACCCGGCCCACGTCGCCCTCGGGGTGCGGTTCGCCCTGTCCACACCCGGCGTCGACGCGCTCTGCACGCCCGGCGACCTGCAGGTGCTGGCCCTCACGCTCGACGCGGCCGAGGCCTACGAGCCGCTGGCCGACGACGAGCGGCGGGACGCGGTGATGGGGGCCGCCGCGACGGAGGTCATCTTCCCGCTGGCGGAGAAGGCCTGAGCGCTACAGGCGGCTGTCGGGCACCCAGCTGCCGTGGAACCCGAAGGGCACCCGGCGGGGGAGGGGCACCACCGCCACGGGCGGGGCGGCCATGTCGCCGGCATCGAGCACCACGAAGTCGCTGGCGTCGCGCGAGCGGTCGTAGGTGAAGGTGAGCACCCAGCCCTCGTCCTCGCCGGCGTCGTCCGAGGCGGGGACGAAGACGGGCTCGCCGGCCGAGGCAGCGGGGCCGAAGTCGTGGGTGCTGGACGTGCCGGCGGCCAGGTCGTACTTCACGATGACCGAAGCCGACTCCAGGCTGGGCGCGCCGCCCAGCTCCCAGGAGACGCCCGGGCGGGGCGCCACCGCCCAGCCGTAGCGGTTGTCGAAGCCGGCCTTGCGATCGTCGACGCGGGGGAAGCCGTGCTCGATGTCATCGAGCTGCTCCTCGTGGACCGTCCCCGACACCGGGTCGAAGGTCCAGCGGTAAAGGTAGGAGGGCTTGAAGTCGGTGGAGCTGGTGCGCCACATGTCCTCGTGGCGGCCCACGTCGACCACCACACGCCCGTCGGGCAGGTCGAACGCGTTCATGGTGTGGAACACGTAGCAGGGGTCGACCTCGAACCAGCGCAGGTCGGCGGCCGTGCCGCCCCGGGGCATCAGGCCGACTCTGGCGCCGTAGGAGTCGCTCCAGTGGTACGGCATGCCGCTGCCCCTGGCCGCCTCCTCCAGGTCGAACACCACGGGGAGGTCGAGGAACACCACGTGGTTCCGGCTCACCGCGAAGTCGTGGATCATCGTGGATCCGGGCACGTCGATGACCTCGGTCTGCACCAGGTTCCCCTGGGCATCGGCCCGGTGGTACGTCAGGTACGGGGGGAGGAACCCGTACCCGAAGAAGTGCATCTCGCCCGTCTCCGGGCAGATCTTGGGGTGAGCGGTCATGGCGGTGGAGAGCCGGCCGTCGAAGTCCCAGGTGCCGATGGTGTCGAGCTCGGGTGTCAGCTCGGTGGGGAACGAGCTCTCGACGAGGGCGAAGATCCGCCCGGCGTGGCAGATCACGTGGGTGTTCGCCACGCCCAGGGTGTGGTCGAAGCGCCCGTCCTCGGTGAAGTACTCCTCCATCGCGACGTCGCGCCCGAGCAGCTCGGTGCGCACCCACCGGTTCCGGTACCACTCGGCCCGCCCGCCCTGCAGCCGGATGCCGTGGATCATGCCGTCGCCCGCGAACCAGTGCGGCGACCAGCCGCTCTTGGGGTTGGCCCCGTTGCGGAGGTAGCGGCCCTCGAGCTCGCGGGGGATGGCCCCCTGGGCCTCCAGATCGAAGGCGTCGATCTCGTCGGGCACCGGGGCGTAGTTGCCCTGCAGGTGCCAGGGCAGCGACTGGACGACGTCGGCGACGCTCATGGTTCCCCCCCGAGCTCGTGGTGCCCCCACGCTACCCGCGGCGCCTTGGCCTAGCCTTCGCCGCCGTGCGGGTCGTCGGCAACATCCTGTGGCTGATCCTCGCCGGCGTGTGGATGGCGATCGCCTACGTGCTCGCCGGCATCGTCACCTGCGCAACCGTCATCGGGATCCCCTGGGGCATCCAGTCGTTCAAGCTGGCGGGCTACGCCCTCTGGCCCTTCGGCCGGGTGGTGGTGGAGAGCCCGCGGGCGATGCCGGTGCTGGGGTGCCTCGGCAACGTCATCTGGTTCGTCACCGGCGGGATCTGGCTCGCCCTCGGTCACCTCGTCACCGGCGTGTTGCTCTGCATCACGATCATCGGCATCCCGTTCGGGGTCGCGAGCTTCAAGATGGCGGGGCTGGCCCTCGCTCCCTTCGGGAGGACCGTCGTGGCCGCCGACCGCGTCCCTGCGGGAGCCGTGGTGTACCTGCCGGCGCCCGCCACGAGGTCGTAGGCCGTGCGCCGCTGCTGTCTGGCCGTGCTGGGTCTCGGCGCTGCCGCTGCCGGCTACGCGGCGGTGGTCCGGCCCTGGTTCCTCCGATGGGGCGCCACCAGCGAGGAGCGGGCCGCCACCTACCCGGGCGACGAGCTGGTGCTGCGCGCCCGGGTGCGCTCCACCCGTGCCGTCACCATCGAGGCCCCGGCGGCCGACGTGTGGCCGTGGCTGGCCCAGATGGGCCAGGAGAAGGGCGGCCTCTACAGCTACGAGTGGCTCGAGAACCTGATCGGCTGCGGGCTCCACAACGCCGACCGGATCGTGCCCGAGTGGCAGGACGTGGACGAGGGCGACTCGTTCCGCCTGGTGCGGGAGGGCTACCCGGTCGACCTGGCCTTCGAGGTCGTGTGCGTGCAGCCGGGGCGAGCGCTGGTGCTCGGGGCCCGGAGCGACGACGACCCGGGCGAGCTCATGGCCAGGGGCCTGGCCTATCCGTCGTGGGCGTTCGTCCTCGAACCGATCGACGACGATCGCTGCCGGCTGGTGGTGCGGTGGCGGTCCGACTACCTCCCCACGGTGGCCGGGCGGCTGGGCAACCAGTACGCCCTGGAGCCCGTGCACTTCGTCATGGAGCGCAGGATGCTGCTCGGCATCAAGGAGCGGGCCGAGGCCCGCGTGCGCAGGCGGGGCGCGCCGCCCGGCTAGCGCCGCCCGGCCAGCGCGGCCCGGTCAGCCCTCGGCCACGGCGCGCACCAGGGGGACGGGCTCGTCGAAGCCCTTCACCACCACCGGGCCGAGGGGGTGGTAGCGGACGCCGGGCACCTCGCCGGCAGCCACCACGGTCGCCTCGGAGCAGAGGACCTCGCCCGGCCCCGCCAGGTCGGCGATGCGAGCCGCCAGGTTGACGTCGCGACCGATGATGTCGTCGCCCCGGCGGCGGGGGCGCCCCCAGTGCATCCCGATGCGCACCCACAGGGGTACGCCATCGGCCGACTCCTCCTCGAACCGGAGCTGCAGCGCGAGGCACGTCTCGACCGCGGCCGTCGGGTCGTCGAACCACAGG
The DNA here is from genome assembly GCA_016716005.1 of Acidimicrobiales bacterium. Taxonomy (NCBI): domain Bacteria; kingdom Bacillati; phylum Actinomycetota; class Acidimicrobiia; order Acidimicrobiales; species Acidimicrobiales bacterium. The sequence continues at coordinate 921,847 of JADJXE010000001.1, read as the reverse complement.
AGCAGGCCGTCGCCCAGCTCCTTCATCACCCTGCCCGACTGGGGGAGCGCGCGGCGCACCAGGTCGTCCTGGCGGTCGAGCAGGTGGAGGGCCACGTCGTCGCCCTCCACGTTCGTGAGCTCCGTGAACCCGACGATGTCGGTGAACACGATGGCACCGGTGGTGGGCGTCGCCGTCGTGCTCACCGGTTCGTGATCTGGATCCGCCCGCTCCCGGTCCGCACGTCGACGACGCCATCGGAGCCGGCGGGGAGGTCGCAGGAGATGCGGCCGCTGAGCGAGTGCAGCCGCGTGGCCGGTCGGCAGCCGGCGGGGACGGCCACCTCGACGGTGCCGGAGAGGCTGTGCACGTTCACGTGGGCCCCGACTGCCGGCTCCAGGGCGACCCGGCCGCTCACCGTGCGCACATCGGCCTGCTGCACCTCGGTGGCCTCGACCCGGCCCGACACCGATGCCACGTGCGCCCGGGCGGCCCGGTCGATCGTCACCTTGGCGCTCTTGGCGACCACCCGGCACTCGTCGCGGCACCACCCCACGTGGACGGACCCCGACCTCGACCGCACCTCGAGGTGCTCCGCCTGCTCCACGTCGACGCGGCCGCTGAACGTGGTGACGCGAACGTCGCCCAGGGCTCCCTTCAGCTCGACCCGACCCGAGGCGGTGCCGATGGAGAGCCGCGTGAGGGGCGGGCAGCGCACCTCGATGGTGCGGGAGCCCCGCTCGGCGTCGACCACAACGGTGCCGTCGGGGAGGGTGTGGACCCGCCCGCCCGTGACGGCCAGCGCGGCGCCGTCCTCGGCCACGACCGACACGGCCGCGCTGCGGCTCGCGATGTGGATCGCGATGTGGATCGGCGGCCCCCCTGACGCCATGCGCCCACTGTAGGAGCCGTCGCCGGGAAGGCCGTGCGCCGAGCGCGCCCCGCAGCCCGTCAGCGGGGTGTCCACGACGCGCGCATGCGCTTGATGCCGTGGATGAAAGCCGACTGCAGGTAGTCGGGCTCGGAGGTGACGGCGATGTCGGGCAGGCCGTGCAGCAGCTCGTCGAACATCACGGTGATCTCCCGCCGGGCCAGGTTCGCCCCGAGGCAGAAGTGCGGCCCGCCGGCGCCGAAGCCCGTCTGCTCGTTGGGCGTGCGCCGCACGTCGAAGCGGAAGGGGTCGGGGAACGCGGCCTCGTCGCGGTTGGCCGAGTTGTAGAACATCACGACCTTGTCGCCCTCCTTGATCGGCACGCCGCCGATCTCGGTGTCGGCCGTGGCCGTGCGCCGGAAGTGGATCACCGGTGTCGCCCAGCGGACGATCTCCTCGACCGCGGTGGGGATCACACTTTCGAAGTCGTCCACCAGGACCTGGCGCTGGTCGGGGTGGTCGGTGAGCGCCTTCATGCCGTGGCTGATGGCGTTGCGCGTGGTCTCGTTGCCTGCCACCACCAGGAGGATGAAGAACGAGCCGAACTCCTGGGCGGTGAGCCGGTCGCCGTCGACGTCGGCGTGCATCAGCGCCGAGGTGATGTCGTCGGTGGGGTCGGCCAGGCGGTCCCGGCCCAGCTCCTGCGCGTACTGGAACAGCTCCAGGCCGGCGGCCATCAGCTCCTGCAGCGAGGTGACGTACTCGGGGTCGCCCACGCCGAGGATCAGGTTCGTCAGCTCGAAGATCCGCTGGTAGTGGGCGGCCGGGATGCCCATCATGTCGCAGATCACCTGGAGGGGCAGCGCCGCGGCGATCTCGCTCACGAAGTCGCACTCGCCGCGGTCGGCGATGCCGGCGACGATCGCCTGGGCGCGCCGCCGGAGGTCCAGCTCGATCTGCTCGATGTGCCGGGGGGTGAAGCCCCGCTGGACGAGGCGGCGCAGTCGGGCGTGCTTGGGGTCGTCCATGTTGATCATCGAACCGAAGAACTCGTTGAGCTCGGTGGGCATGTCGCCGATGTTCGTGCCCCGGCCGGAGCAGAACAGCTGCGGGTTGCGGCTCACGTGCCAGATGTCGTCGTGCCGGGTGAGCGCCCAGTAGCCGGGTCCGGGCGGGATGTCCTCGAAGCCGAGCTCGGGGAAGAACGCGACGGGCCGCTCGGTCCGCAGCTTGGCGAAAGCCGCATCGCGCTCGTCGTGGGGGAGCAGCCAGAACTCGGGTGAGGAGAGGTTGATCTCCTCGACGGTGAGCGACGTGGTCGGTGCGTTCGGCATGGATCCCTCCGGGCGGTGCGAGCGTCCCGGCAGTCTGCCCCGTCGGGCGCCGGCCTGTGCGGGAAACGGGGGGGAGGGCGCCCCAGCGGTGGCGATACGGTTCGGGCATGGCCGTGCGCTCCCGTCCCACCACGGCCCGCGGCCTCACCCGCTCGGCGACGGTGCTCCTGGTGGGCGCCACGATCGTGCTCTCGGCGGGCAACGGCGTCGTGTTCCCGCTGCTCGCCGACCTGCAGGACGCCTTCGGGCTGCCCACGTGGGGGCTCGGCCTGCTCTCGGGGGTGTCCTTCCTGGCCGGCCTCGTGGCCCAGATCATGGTCGCGCCGCAGGCCGACCGCGGTCGGGCCCGGCTGCTCCTCATCGTCGGGCTCGTCCTCACGCTCGGCGGGCTGGCCTGGTTCGTGGTGGGCACCGAGCTGTGGCACTTCGTGGCCGCCCGGGCCCTCGAGGGCCTGGCGCTCGGCTGCTTCCTGCCGGCCGCCCGCTCGGTGGTGATCCGGGCCGACCCCGACAACGTGGGGCGGAACCTGGGTCGCCTGTCAGCGGCCGAGCTGGGCGGGTTCCTGCTCGGGCCGCTGGTCGGTGCGGTGTTGGCTGACCGGATCGGGCTCGACGCGCCCTTCGTGGCCCTCGGCGTCGCGGTGGCCGTCGCGCTCGTCGCCCTGCTGGTGCTCCCCCTCGACACCGGCGTGATCGGCGAGGGCTCGTCGGCGGGCCCGCTCGCGGTCTTCGAGCTGCTACGCCTCCGGACCGTGGTGGTCGCGGCGCTGATCGCGCTGGCCCTGACCCTCCCGGTCGGGGTGTACGACGCCCTCTGGGCCCGCTACCTGGACGACCGCGGGGCGAGCACCCTGTTCATCGGGGCCAGCCTGGCCCTCTACGGCGTCCCCTACGTGCTGCTGGCGCCGGCGGGAGGGCGCCTGGCCGACCGGTTCGGGCCGGTGAGCGTGGCCGTGCGCGTGATCCTGCTGATCGCCCCCTTGATCGTGCTCTACGGCCTGCTCCGGTCGCCCTGGCTCATCATGGCGGTGTCGATCTTGGAGGGGGCGGTTCAGGCCGCTGCGGTGCCGGCGATGCAGTCGGCCATGGCCCGGGCTGCGCCATCCGATCGGGTGGCCGCCGGGCAGGGGCTCGCCGGCGCGGTCGGCCTGGCCGGGGCCGGCCTCGCCGCCCTCGTCGCCGCACCCCTCTACGGCGTGACCGGCCCCGAGGTGGTGTTCGTCCTCGCTGGCGTGACCACGCTCGGGTTGGGGGTGGCCGTCGCCCGCCTCCGGGCACCGGGCCAGCGATGAGCGCCCGCCGCGGTGGCGCGCGGGCGCGGATCGCTGCGCCCGCGCTGGTGGTGCTGGCCGTGCTGCTCGCGGCCTGCAGCGGGGGAGACGGCGGCAGCGGGGCCGCGCCGACGTCGGGCCGGACGGGGTCCACGGTGCCGGCGTCGACGGCCGCCCCCGAGTCGAGCACCAGGTCGACGACGTCGAGCACCACGTCGACCACACCTGCCGCCAGGGCCGCCGCGCCGTCGCCGGGGTGCTCGAACCCGCAGCCCTTGGCCGACGGGCGCCACACCGTGCAGTCGGGTGGGCTGGAGCGCTCCTACCTGCTCAACGTGTCGACGCCTTCCGGCGCACCGGCCCCGCTCGTGCTCAGCTGGCACGGCTTCGGGTCGAACGCCGTCGAGGAGGTGCTCTACACCGGCCTCGGTGTGGCCGGGCCGGCGCGCGGCTTCGTGGTGGCGACGCCCGACGGCCTCGGCACCCCGGCTCGGTGGAACGTGCTCGGATCGCCGTCGCCGGGTTCGCCCGACGACCTGCGCTTCGCGGCCGACCTGCTCGACGAGCTCGCTGGCCGACTCTGCATCGACCTCGACCGCGTGTACTCGACGGGCATCTCCAACGGTGCGGTCGTGTCGTCTCGGCTGGCGTGCGTGCTCGGCGACCGGATCGCGGCCATCGCCCCCGTGGCCGGTGTGATCCCGCCGGTGGGCTGCGCGGGGCCGGTCCCGGTGCTCGCGTTCCACGGCACCGCCGACACCACCACGCCCTACGGGGGTGGCCCGGTGGGTGGCGATGCGGCGGTGGCCGCCGCCGGCGTGCAGTTCCCGGCCGTGGCCGACTCCATGGCCGCGTGGGCGGCACTCGACGGGTGCGAGCCCACCCCGGCCCCGGTGCAGGTGGCGCGGCAGGTGCAGCTGCTGCGGTTCGACTGCCCGGCCGGCACCGAGGTGGCCTGGTACGCGGTGGAGGGCGGCGGGCACACCTGGCCCGGCTCCTTCGAGGTGCCGTGGCTGGGCCCCGTCACCGACCAGATCAGCGCCACCGAGCTGATGCTCGACTTCTTCGACGCCCACCCCGCCGCGCACGGGGTGAGCTGAGCGCCTGTCCGGCGCCGGCGAGCCGGTGCGTGACCGTTCTGTGTGGACGAACCCGCATCCCATCCGGATACGTCCACACAGAACCGGACGGCCGGGCCGGTCAGGTCTCGGGCCGGTCAGGTCTCGGGGCGCTCCACCAGCTCCAGTCCGTTGCCCTCCGGGTCGGCCAGGAACACGATGCGCCCGGCGGGGCCGGCGTCGACCGGGTTGCTGGCCGACAGCACCGTGGCGCCGGCCTCGACCATGCGCCGGCACGTGCCCTCGAGGTCGTCCACGAAGAACGTGAGGTAGGCCCAGCCCCGCACGCTGGCCAGGTGCGAGCGCCGGGTGGGCGGCTGGGCTGGCTCCTGGGGGGAGAGCAGCTTCAGGCGCTCGCCCCACGGCGTCTCCAGCCACGAGACCTCCACGCCGTCGAGACCGAGCCCCGCCGGCCCGCTCAGCGCGGGGGGGATCACCGCCCGGTACACCTCGGTGCAGCCGACCCCCTCGACGTAGAAGCGGGCCAGGTGGTCGAGGTCGGCCACGCAGAGGCCCACCTCGAGCGGAGCGGTCATGCGCACGGCTGGGCAGCGTAGCGACGGCCGCCGTACCCTGCCCCGGTGACCTTCCGACGCCACCGCCCGCTCGCCGCACTGATGGCCGCCGTGGTCGCGCTGCTGGCCCTCACGGCCACTGCGGGGCCGGCCCTGGCGCAGGAGCCGCCCCCCGCGGGGGCGACGGTGACCGAGAGCACGGTTGCACCTCCCGACGGAGGGGTGCAGATCATCCCGCGCCCGGACTCGGGGAGGCAGCCCGAGACGCCGTTCGACCGGGGCGGCTGGGCCCAGCTGGCCCTGCTCGCCGGCATCCTGGCCGGCATGGGGGTGATCGTGGCGCTGATCGTGCGGGAGTCGCGCCGGCGGCGCAGGGCGGGGCCAGGCGCTACTGCTGGTCCTCGCCCGGGCCGAACATCTGCATGAGGAACCACACGAGCGGGATCACCAGCGCGACGACGACGGCGACGACGATGACGAGGGTCGTGGAATCCACGGCGCGGAGCCTACGGGCTCACCGCCGGGAGGAGCCAGACGCGGGCGGGCGGTAGGGTCGGAGGCCGATGCCGGTGGTCGAGGTGTTCGCCGACGTGGGGTGCCCGTTCACCCATGTCGGGCTGTGCCGGTTCGTGGCCCGGCGGGCCGTGCTGGGGCGCTCGGACGTGGTGCTGCGGGTCCGGGCCTGGCCGCTCGAGTTGGTGAACGGTCGGCCGCTCGACCCTGCGTTCATCGCCGAAGAGGTCGACGACCTGCGGTCCCAGCTCGTGCCGGACCTGTTCACCGGGTTCGACCCGGCGGCGTTCCCGTCCACGTCGCTGCCCGCCATGGCCCTCACGGCCACCGCGGCCGCCCGTGACCTGGTCCTGGGCGAGCGCGTCGCCCTGGCCGTGCGCCACGCTCTCTTCGAGGAGGGCCGCGACGTGGCCGACCCGTCGGTGCTGGCCGCCGTGGCCGCGGCGCACGGCCTGCCGGCGCCGGGCGAGCCGCCCGACCTGTCCGCGGTGCTGGCCGACCACGAGGAGGGCCGTCGGCGGGGGGTGATCGGCTCGCCGCACTTCTTCGTGGCCGATGGCGGCTTCTTCTGCCCGTCGCTCGACATCCAACGGGTCGACGGCCACCTGCAGATCACCGCCGACGAGGAGGGCTTCGCCCGCTTCCTCGACCGCTGCCTCACGGAGGGATGAGCGAGGCCGCCCCCACCGTCACCCCCTGTTCGAGCGCCGCCGACGCCGCCCGGACGCGCACGTGGGCCGCCCCTGCGGGCGACCCACGTCGGTGACGCTCGGAGCGGGGTGGATCAGGCAGGCACCGGGGCGACCGGCTCGCCGGACAGCACCCGGTAGGCGTAGCCGCCGGCGACCAGGGTCACCGGGTACGACACCAGCAGGCCGAGGCCGCACAGCAGAGCGCCGAGGATGTTGATGCCGATGAGCGCGAGGCCCAGCACGAACAGCGTGCCGCGCTGGCCCTTGGTGATCTCGGACGAGCGGCTGAACGATCCGCCGAGGTCGTCGTTGCGGTCGACGATGGCGAAGCCGTAGAAGCCGAAGATGATGCCCCAGATGATCCCCGGCACGATGCACAGCATCAACCCGACGGCCATCACGATGCCGAAGATGACCGAGGTCACGAGGTAGACGCCGTAGTTGTCGGTGATGAACAGGTCGCTCACCTGTGGTTCCTCGCCCCGCGTGACCTTCAGCGCCACGCGGATCAGACCGAGCGACAGCAGGATCGTGATCAGCCACCCGACGATCTGGATCACGGCCCGGAACGCCCAGGCGTCGCCCATGGCGGCACCGAGCCCGGAGAACACCACGTTCACGGCCCAGACCACCACCGAGATCAGGATCAGCGGCCCCGGGTACTTCGTGAAGGCCCGCCAGCCGTAGCCGATCGCGTCACCGACGCTGAGCGTGCCGCCTCCTTGCTGCTGCATCCCCTCCACCTCCAGGTCGAATGCCGCGAACCGTACCCTGCCGGGCCCGGCGATGGGTCGATGACCGCCAGCGCCGGGGGCGTGCCAGCATCGGGTGGTGCCGAGGGACCGCGCCGCCGTCGTGCTGCTCGCCGTGATGGCCCTGCTCGGGTCGGCGTGCTCGGGCTCCGACGGCGACGCGGCGAGCGGTGCCGACACCACCACGACTGCCGCCGCCAGCACCGCCGCCGGTGCCGCCGACCGCCTCCGGTGGGTCGCCTGCCCGGTCGAGGTGCCCGCCGGGGCCCGCGTCGACTGCGCGGTGCTGACCGTCCCCGAGGACCGCTCCGACCCCTCCGAGGGCGAGATCGAGCTGGCCGTGGCCGTGCTGCGCAGCACCGCCGAGAAGCCGGCTCCCGACCCGGTCGTCTACCTCGAGGGCGGCCCGGGCGGTAGCGCCCTCGACGGCCTCGACAGCTGGCTCGACCCCCCGTCGTGGTTCCTCGACCAGCGCGACGTGGTGCTGGTCGACCAGCGGGGCACCGGCTGGTCCGAGCCGTCGCTGAACTGCCCGGAGGTGGAGGAGGAGCCGACCGGTGAGGCCGAGGCCCTCCGAGACGCGCACGTGGCCTGCGCGGCCCGCCTCCGCGCCGGGGGCGTCGAGCTGGCCGCCTACGACAGCACCGCCAGCGCCGCCGACGTCGACGACCTGCGGCGGGCGCTCGGCCTGGAGCGATGGAACCTCCTCGGCGTCTCGTACGGCACCCGGCTGGCTCTCACCGTGCTCCGCGACCACCCCGCCGGGGTGCGCAGCGCCATCCTCGACTCGGTCTACCCGCCCGACGTCCCGGCGTACGAGCAGGAGGCCGCCAACGCCCGTGGTGCCATCGACGCCGTGTTCGCGGCCTGCGCGGCCGACCGGGCCTGCGACGCGGCCTACCCCGACCTGTGGGGCCAGCTCGATCTGGCGGGCCGGGCGCTCGACGACGCGCCCCAGGCCGTCACCGTCGTCGACCCGTACACGGGGGACACCTACGACGAGGACCTCGACGGGGCCTCGCTTGTGGCCTACCTGTTCGGGGCCCTGTACGACGCGGCCAACGTGCCGTGGGTGCCGGCAACCGTCGACGCCGCCGCCCGGGGCGACGCCCAGGGGGCGCTGGAGCTGCTGGGCGTGAGCGCGCCCGAGGGCGGCTTCGGCCGCCAGGTCGACGACCGCAGCGACGCCGAGCTCATGTACTACGCGGTGGAGTGCCGGGAGGAGGTGCCGTTCAACGACCCGGCCGAGGCCGAGGCCTCCATGGCCGGCGAGACCCTCGCCGTGGCCGACGGGCTCCTCGACGACGTGCGCACCGCCTTCCGAATGTGCGACGCCCTGGGTGTGCCCACCGCGCCGCAAGCCGTTCGCGCACCGGTTCGCGCCGACGTGCCCACCTTGTTGCTCGCCGGGCAGTTCGACCCCATCACCCCGCCCGCCTGGGCGGAGCGGGCGGCCAGCATCCTCGGCCGGTCGAGCGTGGTGGTGCTGCCGGGTCTGGGGCACGCGGTGATCGACAGCAGCGACTGCCCCCTCGCGCTCATGCTGGCGTTCCTCGACGATCCGGGGGCGCCGCTCGACACGTCGTGCGTGGCCGGCATGACGGTCGACTTCGAGCTCCCCTGATCCGCGGCTGCGGCGGCCGGCCCTGGTGGACTTGGGCCCCATGAGCGATGCCCCCGCCCCGCCGCCCCCGCTGCCTCCCTCGCCCTGGCCCCAGCAGGGCCACACCGCACCGCCCCAGCGCCGGCGCGACGGCCTGTCGTTCGGCCAGTTCCTCGGGCGGGTGGCGGTGGTGACGGTGGCCGCACCGATCGCTCTCACCCTGAGTGCCCTCGCCCTCCTGCTGCCGTTCATCGTGCTGATCGCGGTGGTCGCGGCCGCGGCCGGGTCGGCCACCGACGTAGGTGACAGCACCGACCGGGTCGGTGCCACGTCGCATCTCCACGGCGCCGACGGCGCCGACGACTGGGTCCTCGTCGTGCCGATGCGGGGCATCATCCTCGAGGACGGCGGCGGCGGCCTGTTCGCCTCTGCCGTCGTGGGCGGCTACGACGTGAAGCGCACCCTCGAGCGCGCCGCCCTCGACGACCGGGTCGCTGCCGTGGTGCTCGAGATCAACTCGCCGGGCGGCTCGGTGCCGGGCTCGGCCGCCATCGCCGACGGCGTCGAGCTCGTGCAGAAGGCCGGGAAGCCCGTGGTCGCCCACGTGGGCGGCATCTCGGCGTCGGGGGCGGTGTACGGCTCGGCGCCCGCCGACCGGATCATCGCCGACGAGGGCAGCCTGGTGGGCTCCATCGGGGTGATCTTCGGCCCGTGGCGCCAGTACACCGGGGTGGTCGCCGTCGACGACGGCCTCTTCACCGGCGGGGTCGACACCCAGGGAGGGGTCGAGGAGTTCTACGTCACCGCCGGAGCGGGCAAGGACCTGGGCAACCCGTACCGGCCCATGACGCCCGAGGAGCGGGCCTCCCTCCAGGCGGTCGTCGACCTGTCGTACCGCGGCTTCGTGGAGCGGGTGCGCGCCGGTCGCGGCCTCACCACCGAGCAGGTGCAGGCCCTGGGCGCGTACGTCTACGAGTCGGGCGAGGCCGTGGAGCGGGGTCTCGTCGACGAGGTCGGCTCCCGCGAGGTCGCCTACGCCGCCGCAGCCGAGCTGGCCGGCGTCACGAGCTACGACGTGCGGGAGGTCGACGCGGGGGGCGGCTTCTGGCGCGGCCTGTTCGGGCTGTTGGGTGGGGGCCCGTCGGCTCCGGCTCCGGCATCGGATCCGGCCGCGGTGGTGTCGCAGCTGTGCGGGCCCTCGCCGCGGGCGCTCGCCCTGCACGGCGACCCGCTGGCGGCGTGCGCCCACCTGGAGCGGCTCGCCGGCCTGACCGGCTGACCGCGTGGGCGGCGGCTCTCGGCCGGGCCGGGGCCGGCGGGGCCGAACGCCGGCGGGGGTCCAGGGCCACGACCAGCGCGCTCACGCCGATCGCCGCGCCCAGCACCGCGGCCGCGCCGCCCAGCGAGTCGAGCACGCCCGGCGCCACCAGCAGGACGCCCCCGAGCGCGAGCATCATCGTCCCGGACAGCAGGGTGAGCACTTGGCTCTCGACGGCGCTGAGCCGCCGGGAGCCGAGGGTGACGGCGAAGGCCACCACGATCGCCAGTAGCGGCAGCACGTTCACCACGTTGTAGGCGACGAGCCAGGCGTAGTAGCTGCCGGTGCCGAGCTCGTGGAGCGTCAGGGCCCGCGTGTAGATCATCGGGAAGCCCGACGTGCACAGCAGCTCGTAGCTGTTGGACGCCACCGCGAGGGTGACGGTGGCGCCCACGGCCGCAGGGATGCTCACCGCCGCCGTGAGCTCTCGCAGGTGGCGGTAGAGGCCGGGCTTGGCCGACTCGCTGATGTGCAGCGACGGGCCGACGCCAGGCAGCACGTAATCCTTGATGCTCACGGTGGCCGCGAGCACCGCCACCAGCCCGGCGACGAGCGTGACCCAGCGGACGGTGCCGGCCACGAGGAACAGGTTGAGCCAGGCGGCCATGAACAGCAGGTAGAGCGCGGCCGAGAAGAACACGAACACGCCCCCGATGAACAGCATCCGGCTGCGGCTCCGGGTGCGCACCCCCAGGCTGAGCACCACCAGCAGCACGAAGAAGTTGCAGGGGTTGAAGGCATCGAGGCCGGCCAGCACCACGGTGAGCAGCGGGAGCGACGTGACGCCGAGGTCGACGGTGCCGAAGCCGGGGATGGCGGCCTCACGGTCCTCGTCGCCGGCGGTGGCCGTCGTCGGGGTCGTCCCGGCCGTGAGGTCGGCGTGGCAGGCGTCGAGGGCATCGGCCAGCGCGGTGCCGGTGGTGTCCTGCGACCGCCAGCCCACCTCCATGCGGCCGCAGTAGAGGAACGCCGGCACGGCCTGGGCCTGTTGGCCCAGCGACGCCGCCAGCTCGGCGTAGCGGCGCGCCGCCTGCGGGTCGGTCGTGATCTCCCGGGCCCGAAGCTCCAGCCACGGGCGGGCGGCGGCCAGCTCGGCCAGGTGGGGCTCGGCCGCCCGGCAGTGCGGGCAGGTCCTCGACCAGAAGAACCACAGCACCACGGTGGGGTTGCCGTCGTCGGCGACGCCGTACCAGGGCTCACCCTGGTCGGCGGCTTCCGCCGGGCGCGCGGTCGCCAGCAGGGCGGTGACCACGAGGGCCAGGCATGCGATTCCTCGGAGCACGCGCATCCGCGCCTCCCGTCCGACGCCACCAGGGTCGCGCCGTGGGGGTGGTGCCACCAGGGCACGAGGTCCCGGGCTGGGCGGTCCGCGAGACTGGCGCTCCCGCGCTCGAGGGAGACCGCCGTGCCCAACCACCTCGCCCTGCTGCTCCTCACCGATCGCGACCGGGACGACCTCGCCGGTGCCGCCGCCCTGGCGGAGGAGCTCCGCCGCCACGTGGACGCGCCGGACGCGGCGGTCGTCCGGGCCTGGGCGGTGGCAGGCGCCGACGACCTCGTGCTCGTGCTCGACCTGCCCGACGACGAGGTCGCCCGGCGCCTGGCCGGGCTGCTCGGGCGGCTGGACCGCGTCCGGGCCGAGGCCCACCTGGTCGACGGGCATGCCGCGACGGGCAGGGTGATCGCCGTGCTCGACGCCGACGCCGACGCCGACGCCGCGTCCGGCGAGGGAGGCGCGCCGTAGGCGTTGGGCCGGGCGGGAAGGTCCCGGGCCCGGCAGGGGTTGTGGGTCCCGTAGTCGCCGACAGCCCGGGGGAGAGCCGTGTCCATCTTCGACGTCCCGATCAACACCCTGCAGGGCGAGCCCAGCTCGCTGGCCGAGCACCGGGGCAAGGCCCTGCTGCTCGTGAACGTGGCCTCCAAGTGCGGGCTGACGCCTCAGTACGCCGGGCTGGAGGAGCTGCACGAGCGCTTCGCCGACCGGGGGTTCGAGGTGCTCGGGTTCCCGTGCAACCAGTTCCTGGGCCAGGAGCCCGGCTCGGCCGAGGAGATCGCGACGTTCTGCAGCACCACCTACGGGGTGACCTTCCCCCTGTTCGAGAAGATCGACGTGAACGGTGAGGGCCGCCACCCGATCTACGCCGAGCTCACCGAGGTGGCCGACGCCGAGGGCAAGGCCGGCGACGTCCAGTGGAACTTCGAGAAGTTCCTGGTGTCGCCCGACGGCGAGATCGTGGCCCGGTTCCGGCCCATGACCGAGCCGCTCTCCGACGACGTCGTGGCCGCGGTGGAGGCGACCCTGCCGTCCTGAGATCCCGCCCCATCGGGTTCTGCGTCCCGGGTGGCCCGGATTGCGGGCTGTTCGGGACGCAGAACGTGGTGGGGGTCAGGCCGCGGCGGCGTCGAGGGCGGCGTCGATCTGCGTGTGGACGGTCTCGGAGACGGCGCGGGTGCCGCCGAAGATGGCGACGCTGCCGGGGTCGATGGTGGTGATGGCGGCGCGGACGCCGTCGGGGAGGGTGTCGGGGCGGGTGAGGAGCAGGGGCCAGCCGCCGGCGCCGGCGACGAGGGCGTCGGGGAAGTCCAGTCCGGTGGCCACCAGCAGGTAGCCGGGGCTGACGGCGCCGTTGTCGGTGACGGCCAGGGCGAGCTGGACGGCGGTGTCGTAGCGATCCGCTCCGGCGGCGCGGGCGATCTGGCCGTAGGCGGCCAGCTGTTGGGCGACGGCGTCGGAGATGGCGTTGGGGCCGCCCACGATGAGGATGTAGGTGGGCCTCAGGCGGGCGAGCTCGGCGGCGGTGGGGTCGGGGAGGCGGTCGCGGGCGACGAGCAGGAGGGGGTTCTGTTGGGGGATGGCGGCCAGGGCGCCACCGGCGAGGGCGTCGGCGAAGCCTTCGCCGGAGGCGATGACGACGACGGCGCCGGCGGGGAGGCCGTTGGGGAAGGCGTAGGCGGAGAGCTTGGCGGCGGTGGCGTAGCGGTCGGCGCCGGCCAGGCGGACGACCTGGCCGTACTGGGCGAGCTGGTCGGTGACGGTCTGGGGGATGGCGGCGGTGCCGCCGGCGACCACGATGCGTTGGGGTCGCAGGCGGGTGAGCTGGGTGGTGGTGGCCTCGGGGAGGCCGTCGGGTCGGGTGAGCAGCACGGGACCGCGGGCGACGGAGGCGGCGGGGCCGGCGGCCAGGGCGTCGGGGAAGTTGAGGCCGGTGGCGACGAAGGCGCTGGTGGTGCCGGTGGGCCAGTAGGCGGCGAAGGCGCCGGCGGTGCCGTAGCGGTCGGGCCCCGACACCCGGAAGGTCCGGTCGGTCGGCGGCTGCGGCCCCGGCCCCGGCTCCGGCGGCGGAGGCGGCGGAGGCTCCGGAGGGGTCTCGGTCTTGGTGTAGGTGAGGACGACGTCGCACACCTGTCCGGCGGTGCACTGGTAGAAGCGACGCGTCAGGTTCGGGTCGGTCGGGGGGAAGCCCGGGGCCATCAGCCCCGTGTCCGATGGCCACCACGTCATGAAGGCGACGCCCCTCCCCTGACGAACGACCCAGTCGTCGGGGTCGGCCGGGATGTCGACTGGTGCGCCGTTCACCGTGGCGCTCAGCGTGAAGCCGGGGGGGAGGCCCTGGGTGGTCTCGTTCGCATAGGGGACGAAGGCGGCGGCGATCGACCCCGTGTCGGTCGGGACCGGCAGGTCCCGGCTGCCGCCGGGCTGCAGGGTCACGGACTCGCGACCCACGCTGAAGTCGACGAAGATGTCGAGGTCGCCCGGAAGCGGGTTCGGATAGGCGTCGAGCATGATCTCCACCTTGAACGACTGCGTCACCGTGGCCGGGACTGCCTCGACGCGGATCCGCAGCATCGTGCCGGCGGCGGCCGCAGGCGGGGCCTGGGCGACGAACAGGGCGGACAGCAGCGCGAGGGCGACGGCGGCGCCGAGGGCGCGCCGACGGGTGGAGCGGACCATGGCCTTCCCTCCTTCGGGCGTCGTCGGAGGGTCGACGACTCGACGGTACGTCCGGGCCTGCCCGACGCGGTAGGGCCGTCGGTCCCGTCGTGGCTCGACGGTCGGGTTCTGCGTCCCGGGTGGCCCGGATTGCGGGCTGTTCGGGACACAGAACGGCGGGCTGGCGGTCAGGTGGCGGGAACCCGCCCTGCGGCCTCGGCGGCGGCCTCGGTGGCGACCAGCTGGCTCTCGACGATGTCGAGGCCGCCGTCCCAGAAGCCGGGGTCGGCGAGGTCGCAGCCCACGATGCGGCCGAGCTCCTCCGGCGGCATCGACCCGCCCGACGACAGCAGCTCGAGGTACCGGGGCACGAAGCCGGCCCCCTCCTCCGTGTAGCGCTTGTACACCGACAGGGCGAGCAGCTGGCCGTAGGCGTAGGCGTACACGTACCCCGGCGTGCCGATGAAGTGCGGGATGTAGCTCCACCAGGTGCGGTAGCCCTCGGTGACCTCGACCGTGTCGCCGAACAGCTCCGTCTGGGTCTCGGCCCACAGCTCGCCGAAGCGATCGACCGACAGCTCGCCCTCGTCTCGCCGGGCGGTGTGCGCCAGGTGCTCGAAGCGGTTCATGGCCGTCTGGCGGAACACGGTGGCGATGGCGCCCTCGATGCGCTCGGCCAGCAGGGCGAGCCGGTCGGCGGGGTCGTCGGTGGCGTCGAGGAGCCGCCCGAAGGTGACCGTCTCGCCGAACACCGAAGCGGTCTCGGCCAGGGTCAGGGGCGTCCACTGGTGGAAGCTGCCCTGCGGGCGGGCCAGGTAGCCGTGGAGGGCGTGGCCCAGCTCGTGGGCGAGGGTGAGGGCGTCGCTCCGGCGAGCCGTCCAGTTCAACAGCACGTACGGGTGGTGCGAGGGCACGGTGTACGAGCAGAAGGCGCCCGACCGCTTGCCGGGGCGCACCGGCGCGTCGATCCATGGCCTCGAGAGGTACTGGCGAACGATGTCGGCCAGCTCGCGGGAGAACGAGCCGTAGGCGTCGAGCACCAGGTCGGCGGCCTCGGTCCAACCGATTGTGGCCTCGCTCTCGGCCACCGACGCGGCCCGGTCGTAGTCGGCCAGGCGGGGCAGCCCGAGCATCCGGGCCTTCAGGGCGTACCAGCGCTGCGGGATGTCGAAGCGGGCCCGGACGGCGTCGACCAGGGCGTGCACGCTCTCGTCGCTGGCCTCGTTGGCCAGGTTCCGGCTGGCGAGCCAGGTGGGGTACGAGCGCAGGCGGTCGTCGACGGCCTTGTCGAGCAGGAGCGTGTTGAACACGAAGGCCCTGGTGCGCAGGCCGGGGGCCAGCCCGGCGGTGACAGCGGCTGCCGCGGCCTGGCGCGCCGAGCGGTCGGGGGACTGCAGCAGGGAGATCCCCTCCTCGAGACCGGCGGTGCGGGTGGTGCCGTCGGGCTGGGGGAGCTCCACCGTGATGGCGGCGTCGAGCTCGTTGAACAGGCGCACCCAGGCGCTGCGACCGGTCTGGTCCTTCTCCGCGGAGACGCGCTCCTCGGCCTCGCTGAGCAGGTGCGGGGTGTAGCGCCGGGCCGAGCGCAGGTGGTGGCGGCAGAAGGCCAGGCGCTCGTCGGCGAGCAGCCCGTCGACGCGCTCCTGGGGCACCGCCGCCCACTCCAGCTCGAAGAAGATCAGCTTGGTGCCGACGGCGGTCGAACGCTCCTGCACCTTCTGCAGGAGGGCGCCGTTGGCCGGGTCGGCGGTGTCGACCGCGAAGTGGAGGCTGGCGTAGCTGCCGGCCCGGCCCAACGCCTCGCTCAGGTCGGCCATGCGGTGCATGAACAGACCCAGCTCGCCCGCGTCCAGCTCGCCGATCCGGCCCTTGTGGCCCGCGAGCTCGTCGGCGATCCGGTCGGCGTCGTCGAGCAGGGCGTCGACGCCGGTCTCGCCCCGGCCGTCGACCAGTGGCTCGAGGTCCCACGCGACGTGGTCGGCGGTGTCGTCCGTAGGGGCGGTGGGGCTGGTGGTCGTCGACATGGGCGCGAGCCTACGGGCACCCCTGCGATCCCGGAGCCCGGGCGCTCCCAGCGGCGCTCGGCCCGCCGGCGCAGCATCCTGGTGGCCCGTCGACCGAGCGGGTGCCCAGCGGGTTCGCGCTCCCCGCAGCCCGGTCCATCCGGTCGGTGGCCGCCACCGCGGCCGAGCTCCAGGCCGTCGACGACGTCGCGGTGGCGGTGGGCAAGCGGCACGTGGGAGAGCAGGGCCGTGGTCGACGCCGCCATGGCCGACCCGAGAATCGACGTCGTCGACCTCCACCTGCACCCGCTCCGGAGTGCGTCCACGTCGTTGGCGGAGCGCCTGGTGGCCACCGCTGATCGGGCCCGCGACGCGGGCGAGTGGGTGGTCGTCGGCGAGCCGTGGCCCGGCAGGCTTCGGCCGCAGTGGTGGCCGACGGGGTGCCCTACGCCGGGGTCTGCAGGCGCGACCCGTACGCCTTCCGGGCGCCGCTCGACGCCCGCTCGATCCTCTCGACCACGGCCCTGGCCCGCTCCGCCGGCGCGGTGCCGGTCCCGTCCCTCTGGACCCGTGGAGCGCGACCGGGCCGGGTCGGCGTTGCGGCGGGCGGCACGAACGTAGGCTGCCGTGACCACCGGCACCGAGGGGGAGCCATGAGCGCGACCGAGCCCGCCACCTGGACCGAGTCGAGCGAGGCTCCGGTCGGCCTCGACCCGTTCGCTCCCGGCTACTTCGACGACCCGTACACGCAGTACGCCCGCGTTCGCGAGGTCGACCCGGTGCACCGCACCCCGTTCGACCAGTGGATGCTGTTCCGCCACGACGATGTGGTCCGGCTGCTCCGGGATCCGTCACTTTCGGTGTCGGAAGACCGGGCCACACCCACCGCGCGCATGCAGGCGTTCGAGGAGCTGGCCGGCCAGGAGCGGCGGGGCGGGCGATCGATCCTGAACGTCGACCCACCCGATCACACCCGGCTGCGCCGGCTGGTGCAGAAGGCCTTCACGCCCAGGATGGTCGAGGAGCTCCGGCCCCGGGTGCGCGCCCTGGTCGACGACGCGCTCGACCGCATGGCCGCCACCCCCGCCGGTGCCGAGGTGGACGTGATCGCCGAGCTGGCGTTCCCGCTCCCGTTCGCGGTGATCCACGGCCTGCTGGGCATGCCCGACCACGACCGCGACGAGGTGCGGGCCTGGTCGAGCGCCATGGCCAAGACCCTCGACCCGATCCTCACCGAGGACGAGGTGCGGGCCGCGGTCGCCTCGTCCGACCTGATGCGCGACCACGTGCTCTCCGCCATGGCCTGGAAGCGCCGGGAGCCTGCAGACGACCTGCTCACCGCCCTCATCCAGGCCGAGGACGAGGGCGACGTGCTCGACGAGGAGGAGCTCCTCGACCAGGTCGTCCTGCTGTACATCGCGGGCCACGAGACCACCGTGAACCTGATCGGCAACGGCACCCTCGCCCTGCTCCGCCACCGCGACCAGCTCGAACGCCTGGTCGCCGACCCGTCGCTCGACGCCAACGCCGTCGACGAGCTGCTGCGCTACGACAGCCCGGTGCAGTTCTCGCGGCGGGTCGCCACCGCCCAGCTCGAGTTCGGCGGCCGGGTGATCGCCGACGGGAGCTTCGTGCTCACCTGCCTCGGGTCGGCCAACCGCGATCCGGCCCGGTGGGGGGCCGGCGCCGACGAGCTCGACCTCGGGCGCCCCGGCGCGGCGCAGCACCTGTCGTTCGGCAGTGGCATCCACCACTGCCTCGGTGCCTCGCTGGCCCGCCTGGAGGGCCAGGAGGCCATCGGCCGGCTGGTGCGGCGGTTCCCGGGGATGGCCCTGGCGACCGACCGGCCGGTCTGGAACGGTCGGGTCGTGCTCCGTGGCCTCGCCGAGCTGCCCGTCACGCTGGGCTAGGCGGGGGCGGCAGCAGGGCCCAGATCCGCCCGCCCTCCTCGCGGCACGGGTAGACGCGGATCGGGCTCTTCTCGTCGCGGCGGCCGCTCATGGCGGCCTTGGTGCCGCGGCCGTCGCGGCCGAACCGCCAGAAGTGGGCGGTGCAGACCAGCTCGGGCCCGTCGACCACGCCCTCCGCCGCGAGGTGCGACCACTGGTGGGGGCAGCGGGCGTCCATCACGCACGGCTCGCCATCGGCGTCGCGCCACACCACCAGGTCGGCGTCGCCGCCGACGGCCTCGACCACCGACGCCGGCCCGACGGCGTCGGTGCCGACGAGAGGCACCCACCGCGCTCCGGTCATGAGCGTGCAGGGTAGGGGGACGCGCCGAGCCTGGTGCACCGATGATCGCTCAGCGACCATCGGCGCACCAGGCTACGGGGGCGGTGGGTCTCCCGGGGGCGGTGGGTCTCCCGGGAGACCGGGTCATGAGCCGGTGCCGCCGCCCATGCCGCCGCCCATGCCGCCGCCCGTGCCGCCACCCGGCCCGCGGCCGCCGTGGTGCTGGCGACCCTCGTTCACGAACCTGGTGACCCGTTCGGGCACGGCCGCCTTCAGGGTGTCGGCGCGCTCCTGGGTGATCCGACCGCCGGCCAGGGCCTGATCGACGCGGGCGTTGGCCTCGGCCACCAGGGCATCGATCACGGCCTGCGGGTCGACGCCCTGGGCCTGGGCGATCTGGGCGAGGGTCTCGCCGCCGCGGAGGCGTTCGACCACCTGCTCGGGCTCGAGCCCGAGCACGCCGGCGGCGGTCTCGACGCCCCGCACCATCCAGCCCCTCGGCCCGGGCAGGTCGCCCGCCTGGGCGCGCACCGCCCCACGGACGGCGTCGGCCTGCTCCTGGGTGAGGGTGCCGTCGGCGACCAGCTCGTCGAGGGCGGCGTCGAGCACGCCCGCCCCGCGGCCCGGGCGGCCCCCCGGCAGCTCCTCGGCGCTGGCCGGCGGCGCCTCCTGCGCACCCGACACCCCGGGCATGCCCCACGCCAGGCCGGCCAGGCCACCGGCGGCAAGCCCGCCGGCCACGGCGAGGCTGCCGATCAGGGTGGTCTTGGAGAGCTTCATCGGATCCTCCTCGGGGGCGTCCCTCGCCCCGCTGCACCGACAGGATGCGCCCGTGGCGCTGTGACCAGCCTGAGAGACCCGGCGCCACCACTGCGAACCTGAGAGGGTCTCAGCCGACCCGGCCGGCGTCGGTGCCACCATGGGTGCCGTGCGGCTGCTCGTGGTGGACGACGAGGAGCACCTCGCGGCCAGCGTGGCCCGCGGCCTCGAGGCCGAGGGATTCGACGTCGACGTGGTGCACGACGGCCTCGAAGGGCTGTGGCGGGCCCGCGAGGGCCGGTACGCGGCGATTGTCCTCGACCTCATGCTGCCCGGCATGAACGGCTTCCGGGTCTGCCGCACGCTGCGCGACGAAGGGGTGGCCACGCCGATCCTGATGCTGACGGCCAAGCACGGCGAGTACGACGAGGCGGAGGCCCTCGACACGGGCGCCGACGACTTCCTGTCGAAGCCCTTCTCGTTCGTGGTGCTCGTGGCCCGGCTGCGGGCGCTGCTGCGGCGGGCGCCACAGCTGCGGCCGGCCGTGCTCGAGGTCGGAGACCTGTCGCTCGACGTGGCCGCCCGGCGCTGCACCCGAGGCGGCCGGCCGGTCGAGCTCACCCCCCGCGAGCTGGCGCTGCTCGACGCCCTCATGCGCCGATCGCCCGACGTCGTGGCCAAGACCGAGCTGCTCGACGAGGTGTGGGGCATGGACTTCGCGGGCGATCCCAACATCGTCGAGGTGTACGTCGGGTACCTCCGCCGCAAGGTCGACCAGCCCTTCGGGCGTCACAGCCTCCAGACCGTGCGGGGCGCCGGCTACCGCGTCGCCGACGACGCCCCCGCCGAGGGATGAGCGACGCCGTGGCGGCGAGCCCGGCTCCGTCCCCGCCGGGGCCGACGGCACCGGGGCGCCTCTCGGTGCGGTGGCGCATCACCGTCGTCGCCGCCGCCGTGGTGGCCGTGGGCCTGGCCCTCGCCGGGGTGGTCGTGCTGCGGTCGGCCCGCTGGGTGCTCGAGGACCGGATCCGCAACGCGGACCAGGTCGCGGTGGACACCATCGCCCGGGCCCTGGAGCGGGGTGCGGACCCGGCACGCGCGGCGCGGGTCACGGGGCTCCGCCGGCTCCTGTTCGTCCAGATCGTCGACGCCCAGGGGCAGGTGGTCGCGGCATCGCCCGTGCTGCGCGACGTCGCCGCCCTGGGTGGGACGGCAGCCGGGCCCGGCATGCCAATCAGCGACCTGTTCGACGTGCCGGAGGCGGACTGGCTGACCACCGAGGCCACCGCCCAGCGGCCGAGCGGCCCCCTGACGGTGGTGGGCTTCAGCCCGAGCGGCGACGTCGACCGGGCCACGGCCGCCCTCCGGTCTGTGCTGGTCGTCACCGTGCCCGTGCTCATCGTGCTGGTCGGGCTGCTCACCTGGGTGCTGGTCGGCCGGGCCCTGCACCCGGTGGACGCGATCCGCTCCGAGGTCGACGAGATCTCGGGAACCTCGCTCGACCGGCGGGTGCCGGAGCCCGGCGGCGACGACGAGATCGCCCGCCTGGCCCGCACCATGAACGGCATGCTCGACCGTCTGGAGCGGGCGTCGCACCGCCAGCAGCGCTTCGTCTCCGACGCGTCGCACGAGCTGCGGAGCCCGCTGTCGGCGATCCGGACCGACCTGGAGGTGGCGCTGCGCGAGGGGGACGCCGCCGACTGGCCGGGGGTGGCGGGCGCAGCCCTGGGCGAGACCGAGCGGATGGAGCACCTGGTGGTCGACCTGCTGGAGCTGGCCCGCCTCGACGAGGTGCCGACACCCGTGCCCGCCACCCCGGTCGACCTCGACGAGCTGGTGCTGGCCGAGACGGCACGCCCGTCGGGTCGGATCGAGGTGGGCACCGCCGGCGTGTCGGGAGGGCGGGTGCGGGGCGACCGGGAGCAGCTGCGGCGAGTGGTGCGGAACCTCCTCGACAACGGGGTGCGGCACGCGCGGAGCCGGGTCGACGTGGTGGTCCGCACCGACGGGCCGGTGGTGGTGCTGGAGGTCGTCGACGACGGTCCGGGCGTGCCGCCGGCCGACCGTGAGCGGGTGTTCGAGCGCTTCGCCCGCCTCGACGAGGGTCGCATCCGCACGGGCGGCGGCTACGGGCTCGGCCTGGCCCTCACCCGGTCGCTCGTCGAGCGCCACGGCGGCACCGTCGGGGTGTCCGACGGCCCGGCCGGCGGGGCCCGGTTCGTGGTGCGGCTGCCCGCGGTCTGAGCGGGCTGCCCGCCGGCGCGATGCTGCCCCCCATGGGTCACTACAAGGACGTGCAGGACGAGCTCCGCGGCCAGGCCAAGCAGGTCCGCGAGCTGGCGCCCGAGGTCTGGTCGGCGTTCGCCGGCCTCCACCGGGCGGCCATGGCCGACGGGGCACTCCCGGCCAAGGTGAAGGAGCTGATCGCCCTGGCCATCGCCGTCACCCGCGAGTGCGACGGGTGCATCGCCTCGCACGCCCGCGCCGCGGCCAGGGCGGGCGCCACCGCGGAGGAGGTCGCCGACATGGTGAGCGTGTGCATCCTGATGAACGGCGGCCCCGGCACCGTGTACGGCCCGCGGGCGTTCGCGGCGTTCCAGGAGCTGGGCGGGGCCGCCGGCCAGCCCGCGGGCCCGCCCGCCTCGGTCGGGCCCGGGTTCTCTGGCTGATCGACCACCTTGGTGGTGGTGAACCGGCCAGGGAACGCCTGGCGGGGGAGCGCGCCGTGGCGGGGTCGGGGCACGCAGGTCGGACACGCAGGCCGGCCACGCAGGCCGGCCACACTCCCGAACGACCCGGCTCAGCCCGGGGGCCCGCCGGCCTCGGTCAGCACCGCGGCCGACAGCCGCGGCCAGGCGGCGGCGGCCCAGGGGCCGAACTCCAGGTCGGTGAGGCAGGCGCAGGCCAGGCCGGCATCGGGGTCGACCCAGCAGAACGTGCCGCTGCGGCCGAAGTGGCCGAAGGTGCGGGGCGACGCCGTCGGTGCGGTCCAGTGGGGTCGCTTGGCGTCGCGGCGCTCCACCCCGAGCCCCCAGTCGTTGGGGGCCTGGCGCCCGAAGCCGGGCAGCACCCCGTCGAGGCCCGGGAACGCCACGGCGGTGGCCTCGGCCAGGGTGGCCGGCGCCACCAACCTCGGGGCGAGCAGCTCGCGGCCGACCGCCAGCAGGTCGGCCACCGACGAGCGGGCGCCGTGCGCGGGGGAGCCCTCGAGCGTGGTCGCCGTGAGCCCGAGCGGCTCGCACACCGCTGCGTGCAGGTAGGCGGCGAAGGGCATGGCTGCGGCGGCCGCAACCACGTCGGCCAGCACCTCGAACCCGGCGTTGGAGTAGATGCGCCGGGTGCCGGGTGGGGCGATCGCGCGGCGCTCGTCGGGTGCCAGGCCCGACGCGTGGGCCAGCAGGTGGCGGATCGTCGAGCCCGGCGGCCCCGCCGGCGTGTCGAGGGCCACGGTGCCCTCCTCGACGGCGACCCAGACCGCCATCGAGGTGAGGATCTTCGTCACCGAGGCGAGCGGGAACCGGCGGTGGGCGTCGCCGCGGGTGGCGAGCGTCGCCCGGGCGTGGGTGACACCCACGGCCGTGGTGGTGGCCGGCCAGCGCTCGACCTGGGCGAGGGCGTCCACGAGCGCGGGACCCTACCGGGCGGGGCCAGGATGGTCGGGTGAGCGACCCCACCGAGTCCTTCCCGCGCCGTTCGGCCCGCAGCCAGCGGTTCACCCTCGGCGAGCCCCGCAACGTGGCCGTGGCCGCCGACGGCTCGCGGGTCGTGTTCGCCCGCTCGACGGCGGGCGACGACCCGGTGAACGCCCTGTGGGTGCTCGACGTGGCCGCGGGCGAGGAGCGCCTGGCGGCCGACCCCCGCGCCCTGCTGGCCGACCCGGGGGACGAGCGGCTGCCCCCTGCCGAGCGGGCCCGGCGGGAGCGGGCGCGAGAGGGCGCCGGCGGGGTGGTGGCCTTCGCGGTCGATCCGAAGGCGACGGTGGCCGCCTTCGCCCTCGGGGGCCGGCTGTTCGTCGCCGACCTGGTGACGGGCGGGGCCCGCGGGGTGGCGGTGACGGGCCCGGTGTTCGACCCGCGGCCCGACCCCACCGGGCGCCTGGTCGCCTACGTGGCCGGGCCGTCGCTGCGGGTCGTCGACCTGGGACCCGGCGGAGGTGACCGTGAGGTGGCCGGCGAAGCCGGGCCCGGGGCCACCACGGTGTCGTGGGGCTCGGCCGAGTTCGTCGCCGCCGAGGAGATGGGCCGGGCCCGCGGGTTCTGGTGGGCGCCGGACGGGGAGCGGCTCGCAGTGGCGCGAGTCGACGTCGCCCCGGTGGGCGTGTGGCACGTGGCCGACGCCGCCGACCCGGCCGCCGAGCCGGCGGTGCTGCGCTACCCGGCCGCGGGCACGGCCGACGCCGACGTGGCCCTGTGGGTCGTGGGCCTGGACGGCGGGCGGGCGGAGGTGGCGTGGGACCGCGCGGCGTTCCCCTACCTGGTGGAGGTCTCGTGGGGACCGGCCGGGCCCCTCACCGTGGTGGTGCAGGCTCGCGACCAGCGGCGGATGCAGGTGCTGCGAGCCGATCCGGACACCGGCGTCACCGACGTGATCCGCGACGACGCCGACCCGGCCTGGCTCGACATCGTGCCCGGCGTGCCGGGCCGGCTGGCCGACGGGCGGCTGGTGTGGACGGTCGATCGCGACGACACGCGGCGCCTGGTGCTGGGCGACGAGGCGGTCACCCCGGCCGGCCTGCAGGTGCGGTCGGTGCTGCACGTCGGCGACGACCACGTGCTGGTGGCCGCGACCGACGACCCCACCCAGCAGCGCGTGTGCCGGGTGGGTGCCGACGGCTCGCTGGTGGTCCTGACCGACGAGCCGGGCGTGCACACCGCCGTGGCCGGCGGCGACGTGGTGGTGGTGCGATCGGCGTCGCTGGCGTGGGACGGCGTCCGCTCGGTGGTGTGGCAGGGCGGCCGGCGGGTGGCCGAGCTGGCGTCGGCGGCGTGGAGCCCCGGCGAGGCGCCCCGGGTGGAGCTGCTGGAGCTGGGCGAGCGTCGGCTGCGGGCCGCCCTGGTGCTGCCGCGTGGCCGCGATCTCGACGCCGACGACCCCCTGCCGGTGCTCCTCGACCCGTACGGCGGGCCCCACGCCGCCCGGGTGGTGCGGACGCGGGCCGCGTTCCACGCCTGTCAGTGGCTGGCCGACCAGGGCTTCGCCGTGCTGGTGGTCGACGGCCGGGGTACCCCCGGGCGGGGGCCGGCCTGGGAGCGGGCGGTGGCCTTCGACCTGGCCGGCCCGGTGCTCGACGACCAGGTCGACGCCCTCCACGCCCTGGCTGCGGCGCGGCCCGGGCTGGACCTCACCCGGGTGGGGATCCGGGGGTGGTCCTTCGGCGGCTACCTGGCTGCGCTGGCCGTGCTGCGCCGCCCCGACGTGTTCCGGGCGGCCGTGGCCGGTGCGCCCGTCACCGAGTGGCGCCTCTACGACACGCACTACACCGAGCGCTACCTCGGCCACCCGGCCGAGCACGCCGAGGCATACGAGCGCACGTCGCTGTTGCCCCTGGCGGCCGGGCTGGAGCGTCCGCTCCTGCTCGTCCACGGGCTGGCCGACGACAACGTGGTGGCCGCCCACACCCTCCGGCTGTCACGGGCGCTGCTGGAGGCCGGGCGGCCGCACACGGTGCTGCCCCTGTCGGGTGTCACCCACATGACCCCCCAGGAGCAGGTGGCCGAGAACCTCCTGCTCCTGCAGGTCGCCTTCTTGAAGGACGCGCTGGGCGTCGGGTGACCGGGCGCCGCCGGGCGTCTGGCCATCGGGACGCGTCGGCGCGACGGTAGAGGTGGTGGAGCGCCCCGTCCTTGCGGACGTGGTTCGCGTCCGCGGGCCCGACGCCACCCTCGGTGTACCGAAGGGAGGCGGCCATGGAGGCAGCCGGTTCGACCTACGTGCCCCCGCCGGAGGGATCGCGCCGAAAGGGACTGCTGGTCGGGGTGCTGGTCGGTGGGGTGGTGGTGGCGCTGCTGGCGGCCTTGCTGGTGTGGTCGCCGTGGTCGAACGAGCCGGCGGCGCAGGCGGCGGAGCTGTGGTTGGAGCCGGCCACCAGCACCGGTGACGACCCCTTCACCGACTCGACCGACAACGACGTGATCGCCACGACCACGACGGTGGCGACGACCACGACGGCGCCGACGTCCACGACGGGGCCGGCGGCCTTGGAGACGGTGGCCGGCTCCACGCCGGCGCTGTACGGCGGGACCCAGAGCGACGTGGCCTGTGACGTGGAGCAGCAGATCGCCTTCCTGCAGGCCAACCCGGACAAGGCGGCGGCGTTCGCGTCGGTGCTCGGCATCGCGGTGATCGACATCCCGGACTACCTGCGGAACCTGCGCCCGGTGGTGCTCACCCGCGACACCCGGGTGACGAACCACGGGTTCGTGGACGGGGTCGCCACGCCCCGCCAGGCCGTGCTGCAGGCGGGGACGGCGGTGCTGATCGACCGCTACGGGATCCCGCGGGTGCGGTGCCGGTGCGGGAACCCGTTGTTGCCGCCGCTGCGTCTCGACGACGGGTGGGGCTACTACGGCGACGGGTGGGACGGCTTCAGGCTGGACGACACGATCGTGATCGACATCGACATCGAGATCGACATCCTGATCCTCCTCGACCTGGACGGCGACGGGACGCTGGAGTGGCCGTGGGACGACGACTGGTGGGACCACCACGACGGGTCCAGCACGACGACGAGCTCGTCGAGCACGACGACCTCCACGATCATCACCGAGCCGTTCTGCGCGGCCACGCCCGAGGGTGCCATCCAGCGGCTGCTCGAGTTCCGCCTGGCCGGCGACCGCACCGGCGCCATGCTGTGCGGCGCGCCCCCGGTGCTCGAGTACCTGTGGCGGCTCTCGACCGACTTCGTGGCCGGCCTCACCGTGACCGCCTGCGAGGAGCCGGCGATGAACCCGTACCCGGGTGGGGCGTTCCTCTGCACCCTGAGCAACGGGGTGCAGTTGGTGGTCGAGGCACCGGGGGGCGACCCCGCCATGGGGTTCATCGTCGTCGCGGTGATCGTGGTCGACGGCGGTGGCCGCACCGACGGCACCGGCGGCGGTACCACCGGCACCGGCGGCGGTTCGAGCTCCACCGCGGGGGGCACGGCCGAGCAGGCCGCCCGCGGCCTGTTCCAGGCCTGGCAGTCGAACTCCACGAACATCGCCGAGAACTGGGCGACCCAGCAGGCCACCGAGCAGCTGTTCGGGCTGGGCCGCACCGCGGACGGCTTCTCCAGCGAGCCCCGCTGCGAGGACCACGGTGACGGCAGCTGGTACTGCTCGTTCCCCGGGATCCCGCCCCAGGCGGGTGCCATCTACATGAAGGTCGAGCAGGCCAGCGGCATGTGGCTGGTGACCGAGGCCTTCTTCGGCGGCGGCGTCTGACGGGTCGGCGTCAGACCCCGCGGCGCGCCGGGCGCGCGGCGACGAACGCGGCCACGGCGCTCAGGACCACGAACGGGGCGATGCTCACCAGGTCGCCGGCGTGGATGCCGTGGTTGAACGACAGCGACAGGACGACCGGGCCCTGGAGCCCCTCGCCCGACAGCACCAGCGCGACCCCGGCCCCGAGCACCGCGACCGCGTAGAGGCCCAGCACGATCGAGCGCAGCGTCGGCCTCACGGCGAGACCCCGACGGCCCCGGCCCCGGCCCCGCGGGCGGCACGGCGCTCGTCGCGCTCGCGCCGCCGGGCCGACTGGCGCACCACGACGAACCACCCCACCGGCACGAGCAGCGTGAAGACGCCCCACTGGAGCGTGTAGCCGAGATGGGGACCCAGGTCGGGCGGTGCCGGGGGGACCGGGACGGGGAGGTCGCCGGGCTGGACCGGCTCCTGGGCGTCGAGCTGCACGATCACCGGGTACAGGTCGGCCGGGTACTGCTGCTGGATGCGTCCGACGTCGGCCCGGGCCAGCTCGGTGAGGGTGCCGCCGGCCGGGTCGCGCGGCCCGAAGGCGCCCCGCGTCTGGCCGGCCACGAGCACGCCCCGCACCGTCACCTCGCCCGCCGGCGGGGCCACGCTCGCCACCGGCCGCGGGGCGGGGACGTCGAGCGGGATCCAGCCCCGGTTGACCAGCACGGCGGCGTCGGAGCCCTCGGGGACCAGGGGGGTCAGCACCCAGTAGCCGGTGCGGCCGTCGAAGGTGCGCGACCGCACCAGCACCTCGGCGGCGGTGTCGTAGGTGCCGGAGACGGTGACCGGCGTGAAGCGCAGGTCGTCCGCCACGCCCGCATCGTCGTCGGGCGACACGACCCGGTCGAGGGGGACGGGTACCTGCTCGGCCCGCTCGGCGGCGAGCTGTCGGGCGTCGCGCTTGGTGGTGTGCCGTTGCCACTGCCACCGCCCCAGGCTGACGGTGGTGGCCATGAGCAGCAGGCACAGCAGGCCGAACAGGATCCAGCGCGGCGAGAGCAGGAAGCGGTAGCGGTGCACCGGTGGGCGAGGGTACCGCTGCACCGCGGCGCGACGGGCATCAGCGGCGCGAGTTCTCCAGCAGCTCGTAGATCCCGAACCCGTCCAGGCCGTCGGACGAGCGCAACCGCATCGGCACCTCGTGCACCACGGTGGCGCCCTCGTGGGGCCGCACGGGGACCTCCACGCCGCCCGCCTCGGCGCCGAGCTCGAGGCGGCTGCCGTCGGCCAGGGCCAGCACGAGCTCGTAGCCCTCGGGGGAGCGGCCGTCGCCCTCGCGCGTCGTGCGCTCGGCTCCAGCGATGGCGACGTCGCGGCCGTCGCGGTGCACGAACCCGTTCACGGTCCAGTCGCCTCCGGGCGTGCACACGTGGAAGAGGTTGAAGCTGCACCGCGTGCCGAAGAACCCGGTGATCCAGTGCCACTCGGCCAGGCCGCCCCAGTCGCGGTGGCCCCAGGAGTGGTCGCGCTGGCCGACGCCGTCGAAAGCGATGCGCCGGCCGGCCACGTGCAGGTCGCCCCGCACCGTGCACGTCTGCTCGTAGTGGCCCCAGGCCACGGCCCGCGGGAGGGGCTGCTCGTTGTCGGCGTAGTCGAACACGCCGGTGAAGCCGGCCCACGTGAGGTGCGCCCTGTCGTCGCCGTCGTCGAGGCGCACGAGCCACTCGCGGTTGGCCTGGAGCATGCGGTAGTCGAGACCGCCCACGCTCATGGCGTCCCAGTCGGTGGCCGGCAGCTCGCCCAGCTCCCGCCCGTAGCCGTACGCGGGCACGCCGTCGATCCAGCACAGCACCCCGCCCGTCACCCTGGGCTCGTTGGCCAGCACGGCCATGCGGGTCATGAGGAACGCCCCGGAGGCCGGGTCCCACGCGTTGAAGTAGAGCGAGTCGCTCCAGTGCGGGCTCGGGTCCTGCACCGGGTGGAGCCGCTCGTCCAGGTCGGTGACGGCCACGTCGGCGCCTCAGATCCGGTCCCAGACGATGGTCGCCCCGACGGGCTCGTCGAGGAGCACCTCGGCCGGGCTGCGCTTGTCGATGTGGCCGATGAGCCCGTGGTACACGCCGAAGCCCACCAGCTCGCGAAGGCGGGGGAGAACTGCCGGATCGTCTCGAGGGGGATGCCGAGCTGCTGGTTCTCCTGCTGCCGCACCCACCCCGCGCAGTAGTTCATGGCGATCCCGACCCGGCGGTGCGCGGTGGTGTTGGCCCCGCCGCCGTGCCAGAGGCTCCCGTGCCAGACCAGCACCGAGCCCCTCGGCATCTCGGCCGGCACCGAGTCGTAGGGCTGGCCGTAGTCGGGGGAGCGGTCGGCCAGGTGCGAGCCGGGGATGATCCGGGTGGCGCCGTTGGCCTCCGTGAAGTCGGTGAGCGCCCACATGCTGTTGCACACGGTGGCCACGTGCGGCTTCGGCAGTGGCATCACCTGGTCGTCGGCGTGGACGGGCTGGGCGGCCTCGCCCGGGCCGATCGCGATCGACGACACCGACGACACCAGGCAGCCGTGGTCGAGCACGCCCTCCACCACGGGCAGCACGTTCGGGTGCACCGGGATCTGCTCGTACAGCTCGCCGTGGGCCAGCAGGTTGTAGATCCGCCACGTCAGGGCGCCCTCGAAGCTGTTCCCGGCGGGGGTGACGCCGAGCTCGCGCTCGAGGCGGAGCAGGTCGTCGTGGAGGGCGTCGACCAGGTCGGCCTCGATGGCGTCCTCCACGATCGTGTAGCCGTCGCGCTCGATCGCCTCGAGGTGCCTGCGCCGGTCGGCTTCGTTCATGGCCGCGCACCGTACCGGACGCGCCCGTTCGGGGCGCGGGCCTCGCGATCGGCCGATCCGTGACGTGCTCCCACCGATGCTCCTGGTGCTGGTCGCCGGGACCACCGATGTCGGGGCCCGCCTGGCCGCTGCGGCAGCGCTGCTCACGCCGCGGGCGGGCAACGCCCAGGTGGTGAGCGTGTCGGTGCAGCCGGGCGCGATCCCCCAGCCCGACTCGCCGACCACCGTCCCCGTCGTGGTCGAGCCGGGCCCGGCATCGCCAGGATCGTGATCACCTTCAGCGGCCCCGACGGCGAGACCGTCACCGCCGTTTACGAGGGCAGCATCACCGAGGACGGCCAGGTTGTCCTGACGATGGTGCTTCCGGCGGGGGCGGCCCTGGGCGACTGGGTCGTCACCGGGGTGCAGCTCACCCTGCTCGACGGCACGTCGAGCCAGGTCACCGACCCGGTGGCGCTGGCATCGCTGCGCGGGTTCGAGGTGGTCGCCCCGCCGTCCCCGGACGACGGGCTGCACCTGCCCCCGCCGCCGGGTGTCGAGCCCGTCGAGGTTCCGTCGCCCGGCGACGTGCCCGAGGTCGGGTTCGAGAGCGACGAGTCGACCTCCTGCGAGCAGGTTC
Source organism: Acidimicrobiales bacterium (assembly GCA_016716005.1). Lineage (NCBI taxonomy): Bacteria > Bacillati > Actinomycetota > Acidimicrobiia > Acidimicrobiales > Acidimicrobiales bacterium. The sequence goes on along the minus strand of JADJXE010000001.1, from coordinate 892,117 downwards.
CGGCGGCTGGCGTGAAGCCGGAGGCCGTACCCCGAACCAACGGCAACGGCAACGGGTGCGAGTGGGAGCTCCCCTCCGACATCGTGGTGACACCGCCGCCTGCGCCCGGTGACATCTCCTTCACCATCGTGGTGTCCCAGTCCCCCCGAACCACGGGATGATGGCGATCACCGATCCCCCGTGCCTGAACGATCCCGGTGGCTGCCCCCCAGACGATCCCCGCAGGCGGATCGAGCCTCCCGTTCCCGGTGTCGGGTATCGGGGCGGGCTCGTTCGATCTCGAGATCACCGACCTCACCGGCGGCACGCCCGGCGACACCCTGGCGACCGGCACGGTCGAGGACGAGGACGATTGCGATTGACGAACCGCCGCCGCCGGGGGGCCCTCAGGTGAACACGCCGGCCACCGGCTCGCCGTCGCGAGCCAGCTGCTCCAGCACCGGCACCAGCGCGGCGGGCTCGGGCATCGCCGCGATGTCCTCGCCGATGCGTGCAGCGTTGGCCCGGTAGAGACGGTCGGCCAGCAGCACCCGCACGGCCGTCTGGACCGTCCGAGGAGTGACGACGCCGGGGCCGAGCAGGCGGCCGGCGCCGACGTTGCGCACGCGGATCGCCATCACACCCTGGTCGGCGGCCTGGGGCAGTGCCAGCGCCGGGACGCCGGCGGCCAGGCAGGCCAGGGCGGTGGCCGGGCCGCCGTGGTGGACCACGACGGCGGCGCGGGGGATCACCCGGTCGTTCGGAACCCACGGTGCGGCGTGCGTGTTGGGCGGGAGGTCGTCGAGCGGGAGCCCGCCGGTGGCGACGAGCACGGCGAGATCCTCGGCGGCCAGGCCGTCGACGACGGCGCGGATCACGTCGGCGGCCCGGTGGAACACGGTGCCGAGCGTGACGAGCACGAGGGGCCGGTCGTCGTCGAGGGCGTCGTCCACCACCGGATCAGCGGGGCCAGGGGGTGCGTACGCCACGGGCCGGATGGGTCGCCGCGTGGGCGCGAGCCACGAGGTGGCGCCGAAGTGCAGGCTCGCGGGCATCTGATCGAGGGTGAGGAATCGGCGGGTGGCCGCCTCCACCGGCGCAGGGGGGAGCTGCAGGCGCTGGCGCAGCAGGTGGTAGGGCACGGCGGTGGGGCCACGGGCGTCGACCCGCACCGATGGGCCGATGCCGGCCGCCGACGGGGTCGACGGCACGCTCACCGAGAGCTGGGCGTAGGGGACACCGGCCCGCTCGGCGGCCAGCGGACCGCCGAGCTCGGCCGTCTCGGCCACGACCAGCTCGGCTCCCCACCCCATGAGGGGACCATCGAGCGCCTGCACCATGGAGAGCGGCGACGCCGCGCTGAGGACGGCGTGGATCGCCGCGGACCGGGCCGGGGGGGCGAGGCCCGCCACCGCCGGCGCGAGCCGCTCGACCTCGCCCTCGAGCCAGTCGAGCCCGAGCGGGAGCGCCACCAGCCCGCACCGCTCCACGGTCGGGCAGAAGGAGGGGCTGGTGGCGACCCGGACCTCGTGGCCGGCGGCCACCAGGGCGTGCGCCAGCGGCACCATGGGGAGCAGGTGGCCGTGGCCCGGGATGGTGGTGAACAGCACCCGCACGGCGCTACCAGACACCGGGCAGGTCGGGCCGGCCCGCGATCGGGCGACCGGTCTCGACGAGCCGTTCGAGGAGGACGACGCCGTGCTCGGGCCCGGGCATGGTGGCGAGCTCGTCGCCGATCCGTGCTGCGTTGCGGCGGAGGAGGACGTCGTCGAGCAGCCGCCGGAGCTCGCGGCGCGCCGCGTCCTCGTCGACCGGGCCGACCGGGAGCGACCGGCCCGCGCCGCAGGCCTGGAGCCGGGCGGCGACGAGCGGCTGGTCCGCTCCGTGGGGCACCACGAGGGCGGGCCGGCGGTGCGCGACGGTGAGCAGGGTGGTCCCCCAGCCGCCGCGGTGGACCACGGCCGAACAGCGGGGGAGCAGCAGGTCGTGGGGCGCCCACCGCACCACCAGGACGCCGTCGGGGAGGGGGCCCAGCTCGGCGGCGGGGCCGGCGTGGGCGACGACCACGTACGCCCCCTCGGCGATCGCGGCGCGAGCGGTGGTGGCCGCCGCCGGCGGGTCGCGATCGAAGACGGTGCCAATGTTGACGTGGACGACCGGCCGATCGGTGGGGAGGCGGTCGAGCCACGGCGAGCCGTCGGGGTCGGGTGCGCTCCACGGCACGAGCCGCACGGCGTGGGCGGTCCGGGCGTGGAGCACTCGGTCGGCGGGGTGGAAGCTCGGCGGGGTGCCGTCGAGCACCAGGTACCGCCGAGCGAGCACGTGGTGCGGCGCGTCGGGTGAGGCGAGACCGAGCCGCCGGCGGAGCTCCGAGTAGGGGATCGCGGCGGGGCCGGTGGCCCGAGCCGGCGACGGTGGCCGCGACTGCCACGTGGGGACGACGAAGGGGATCCTGGTCGCGAGCAGGGCGTGGGGTGTCCGCAGGCGCTCGGCCGCCAGCAGCCCGCCCCATTCGCTGGGCTCGGAGACGACCACGTCGGGCCGCCACGCCTCTGCCATCCGGAGCAGGTCCTGCAGCATCCGCGCCGGCGCCACCTGGCTGACGATGGTGCCGACGGCCGACGACCGCTGCCGGGCGTTGGCACGGGCGAGGGCTGGGGCGATGCGGTCCGGGGCCGACTCCAGCCAGTCGAGCCCGGCCGGCACGCCGGCAAGCCCCGCTCGCTCGATCGTCGGCTGGAACGAGGCACTCGACGCCACCCGCAGCTCGTGACCGGCCTCGACGACCGCGCGGGCCAGCGGCACGACCTTGGCGAAGTGGCCGGTCCCCGGGATCGTGGTGAGCAGGACCCGCACGGGGGTCGGCGTCAGCGGCCGGGCGCGTGGGTGAACGGCAGCTCGGCGTACCGTGCCGAGTCGGGCTCGATCACCAGCACGATGCGGGTGGGGCCCGACCACGGGAAGTCGGCCCCCGTGTACCTGCGCGCGATCACGTTCATCACCGCGCAGTCGTGGTCGGGCCGCTGCTCGACGACGCGACCGCGGATCGTGGCGGTGCGGTACGGGTTCTCGAGGTCGACCACCGACAGCGCCACCCGTGGGTCGCGGGCGACGTTCCTCGCCTTCTGGGTGCCGGTGCCGCTGCCGACGAGGATCCGGTCGCCCTCGAGGCCCACCCACACCGGGATGCTGGTGGGCGAGCCGTCGGGCAGCAGGGTGCACAGGTGCACGTAGTTCGGCCGCTCCAGCAGGGCGCGGACGTCGTCGGGGAGGGCCGTGGCCATGGGTGGGAGCCTACGGCCAGCGGCGCGTAGGGTCGGGACGATGCTGTCGACGAATGCTCGGCGGTGGCGGGCCGTGGTCACCGCGGTGGCGCTCGTGCTGCTGCTCGCCGGGTCGCTGTGGGGCCAGGACGACCACTTCCCGTTCGGCCCGTTCCGGATGTACGCGCGCGCCTCGCAGCCCGATGGGCAGGTGTCGACCCCGTTCCTCGTGGCGGTGCGGGCCGACGGCACCCAGGAGCAGGTGCGCTCGGACGTGTTCGGCCTGCGGCCCGCCGAGCTGGAGGGCCAGTACCCACGCCTGCGCGCCCACCCGGAGCTGCTCGGCGCGCTGGCGGCCGAGTACGAGGCACGCACGCCCGGCCGGCCGCCGGTGGTCGAGCTGCGGCTCATGCGACGGGTGCGGGACCTGGTCGACTTCGAGGTGGTGGGCGAGACGGTGCGGGAGGTGGCGGTGTGGCGGCGGCCGTGACCCCCGCGGGCGCCGCCCCGGGCCAGGGCGCCCGCTCGGCCCTCGGTCGTTGGTGGTTCGCCCCGGTGCCGCTGGGGCGGGTGGCGGTGTTCCGCACCCTGGTGTACGGGTACGTGCTGGTCGACGTGCTGCTCACGTCGGCGTGGGTGCGCCAGCGGGCCGACACGCCCACGGTGTTCTACCGGCCCCTCCTCGTCGGGCGGCTGCTGCCCCTGCCCACACCCACCACGGCCGTGGTCACGGGCGTGCTCGTCGCCCTCCTGGCGGCGGCGGTGCTGGCGCTCACCGGGCGCTGGCCCCGCCTGGCCGGCGCGGCCGTCGCGGTGCTGTACCTCGAGTGGATGGTGATCGCGTTCTCGTACGGCAAGGTCGACCACGACCGCTTCGGCTTCCTCGTCGCCCTGGCGCTGCTGCCGACCGTGGGGCGGGCCCGCTGGGGCGACCGGTCGCCCAGCGAAGCGGCGGGTTGGGCGCTGCGGTGCGTGCAGGTGGGCGTGGTGGCCGCGTACCTGCTGGCCGCGGTGGCCAAGCTGCGCTTCGGCGGGCTGGCCTGGCTCGACAGCGCCACCCTGCTGCGGGCCGTGCTGCGGCGGGGCACCGCGCTCGGCGAGCCGCTCGCCGAGCACCCCGAGCTGCTCCACGTGTCGCAGTACGTGATCGTGCTCCTCGAGCTGGCCAGCCCGCTGCTGTTCGTGCGCGGGATCGTGGGGCGGGTGGCGCTGGGGGTCGCGTTCGCCTTCCACGTCGCGGTGTTCGCCACCGTCGCGATCCTCTTCACGCCGCACGTGGTGGCGCTGTGCTCGTTCCTCCCGCTGGAGCGGATCAGCCGGCGTCGATCGCAGCCGGGAGCAGACCCAGCGGCGGCGCGCCCCGCGCCAGCAGGGCCTCGTTGAACCGTCGGTGGGTGTAGCCGGTGCCCCAGCGGCGCCTGGCCTCGTCGCGCAGCCCCAGGATCGTGAGCTTCCCCCACGTGTAGGCGCCGTACATCGGGTCGAACGTGCCCCGGGCGGCCTCGGAGCGGGCGGCCGGGCCCTCGATCGAGGCGTCCTCCTCGAACCGGCGGGTGGCCTCGGCGACCGACATGGCGCCGGTGTGCAGGCCGATCGCCGCCGCCAGCCGCGTCACCCGGATCAGGGCCTCGATGGCCATCCCGGCCGCGTAGCGCGGGTCGCCACCGAGGAAGCCCTCCTCCCAGCACAGCTCCTCGGCGTAGTGGGCCCAGCCCTCGACCATGGCGTACGAGAGGAGGGTGCGGCCGGCGGGGCTCGCCACCCGCCGCAGCGCCCGGCCGTGGGCGTAGTGGCCCGGCGCCACCTCGTGGACCGTGATGGCGGCCAGCGACGACGTGTTGAACACCGACAGCCACGCGTCCTGCTCGGCGGCCGGCCAGGCCGGTGACGGCGGGGTGACGTAGTACCACGACGGGCCGTCGTCCTCCCACGGCGCGTTCCACGCCATGTGCGCCATCGCCCACGACAGCGCCGGCGGTGAGGACACCACGTCGAGCTCGCCGTCGAGCGGGCCGAGCAGGCCCCGCTCCACCGTGAAGGCGATGGCCTTGTCGCTGAGGGCCCTGGCGGCGGGGAGCACGCCGCCGGCGTCGGGGTGATCGGCGGCCAGGGCCCGCACCGTGTCGGCCACCGGGCGGTCGGGACACAGGGCCCGGCACGACTCGGTGAGTATCGAGCGCAGGCGGTCGCGCTCGGCGTCGGCAGCCACCGCCAGCCGGCCGAGGTCGACGTCGACGGCCTCGGCGGTGGACAGGAGCCGGACGAGGGCCGGCCCGCCGAGGGCGGCGTCGGGGTCGCCCTCGGTCGCGCAGCGCTCGACGTGCGCGGCGAAGCGGGCATGGGCCGCCGCGGCCGCGGCCTCGACCGCTCCGGCGTTGGCGTCGACGCCCTCGGCCAGCCCCTTCACGGCGGGGAGGAGGCCGGCGGCGACGGGCGCGGGCACGGCGTCGAGCGCCTCGATGGCGGCGTCGATCGCGTCGGGCCAGGCCGCCAAGTGGCGCCGACGGGCGGCCCGGCGCTCGTCGGCGGGCGCGTAGGGGCGCTGGTAGCCGGACACGTCCAGGTTCTCGAGGTGGAGCAGCGGGCTGCGCCGGTGCAGCGCCAGGTCGCCGAGCGTCACCCGCAGGTGGGCCTCGGCCGCGTCCAGCAGTGCGTCGTCGAACGGGTCGGCCTCGGCCGGTCCGCCGAGGGCCGCCAGGGCGGCGCGCACGCCCGACGGCGACAGGTCCTGCACGCGGCCGTCGTACTCGTGCAGGCCGACGTTCCCGCGCATGTGCGCGTGCCACACGTCGCACACGGCCCGGAGGCGCGCACCGATGGCGGTCACGGGCCGGAGGGGGTCCGCTCCTCCATGCCGTGGGGCGAGCCGTGGTCGGTGAGCAGGTCGAGGAACGGCACGGCATCGAAGGCCTCGGGGCCCAGCACCCCCTCACCCCGCCAGGCGCCGCTGTCGAGCAGCTCGAGGGCGACGACGGGGTTCAGCGCCGTCTGCCACACCACGGCCTGGTGGCCGTACTCGGCCATGGACCAGGCGTTGTCGACGGCGTGGTACAGGAACACGTCCCGCGGGCGGCCGTCGATGCCGGTGCCCGTCACCCACGTCCCCGCGCAGGTCACGCCGTGCATGCGGTCGCCGAGCAGCGCCGGGTTCGGGAGCACCGCGGCGACCACGTCGCGCGGCGCCACCCGCACGTCGCCCACCGGCACCGGGTGCTTGTCGTCGAGGCCGAGGAGGTGGATGGTCTTCAGAATCTCGATGAACCGGTCGCCGAGCCCGTACTTGAACGTGACCCGGCCGCAGTCGACCCATCGGGGGATGAGGAGCACCTCCTCGTGCTCCACGTTCACGCACTCGAGCGGGCCGATCCCCTCGGGGAACACGAACGTCTCGGGCTCCGAGAACGGCTCGGTCGTGTACCAACCCCGGCCGCGCTCCCAGATGACGGGCGGGTTCAGGCACTCCTCGATGGTCGTCCAGATCGAGAACGTGGAGCGAAGTCGTGGCCCTCGATCACCAGGCTGGAGCCGTCGCGCACGCCGCACTCGTCGATGGCGCCGAACAGGTGGTCGGCGGCGTAGCGGGCGAACACGTCGGACAGGCCGGGCTCGACCCCGATGCCGAGCAGGGCCAGCTGGCCCGCCTCGACCCACCGGTCGTGCTGGGCCAGCTGGGCGTCGCCGAGCTTCACGCCCGTGAGCTCGTAGGGCTTCTCGGGGTGCGGCTCCGACAAGGTGGCGGCCATGTCGAGGTACGTGCACCCGGCCTGGAAGGCCGCCTCGAAGATCGGCGGGTCGAATCGCGGGTCGCAGGCGTTGACCACCGCGTCGACGTGATGGTGCCGGGCCAGGGCGGCGATGTCGGCGGTGCTGGACGCGTCGACCCGGGCGGCCTGGAAGCGCCGGGGGTCGGCCAGCCGGTCGACCGTGGCCTGCGCCTTGCCCGCGTCGACGTCGGCGAGGACGAGGTGCTCGACGAACGGGCGGCGACGGGCGATCGACGCCAGCGCCGACCCCACGCCACCGGCTCCCACCACCAGCACGCGCATGGCCGCAGGCTAGGCCGGCTGGCGTGCCAGGCCGGCGATGCGCCGGGTCACGTACGACGAGAACCAGCCGTCGTAGCGCTGCTGCAGCTCGGGGAGCATCCAGTCGTCGGCGGTCACCCTCCCCCGGCACAGGCGCGACCCGCAGGCGCACTCGAACTCGTCGTAGTCGGCGGTGTCGCACATGGCGTAGTCGAAGGTGAGCTCCTCGCCGGGACGGATGTCGCGCCGGGCGACGATCAGCACGTTGCCGAGGATCCCGGCGGTGGGGTCGCAGGAGTGGTTGACCCAGTCGCCCGGCTCCGCGTCGGGCGGTCCCACCAGGAACAGGTGGTCGTCGATCTGGATCGACCGGGCCCGGCGGTCGTCGGAGAGGCGGTCGAGCTCGGTCCGCTCGCACACCCAGCCGCCGAAGGCCGCGACCGTCTCGCCGGCCGCGATCGGGGAGGTGGCGTAGCAGCCCATCCCCTTCGCGCCGGCCTGGCGGGGCTGCGCCTTCGGGTTCAGCCAGTTGACGAGCATCGACACCTCCCGCGCGCGCCAGCCCACCAGGGCACGGAGGACCATCCGACCATGCACGGCGGCGGCCTGTCCACCGAGGGGCGCCGCCGGCGCGCACCCGTCGGCGCTCCGCCGGTCGAGCCGGGTGCGCTGGTACCCTGGGGGCGACCGGCCGGCCACCGCGTTCGTGGCAGGGCCGGCGCTCCTCCGAACGACCCACGAGGGTGCATGACGACCTCGTTCTCCTCCCTCGGCGTGGCCCCCGACCTGGTCGAGGCGCTCGCGAGCCGAGGCATCAGCAGTCCCTTCGCCATCCAGGCGCTCGCCCTCCCCGACGGCCTCGCCGGGCGCGACGTGTGCGGCAAGGCCAAGACCGGCTCGGGCAAGACGCTCGCGTTCGGCCTCCCGATGCTCGAGCGGGTCGGGCGGGCCGAGCCCGGCCATCCCACCGGGCTCGTGCTCGTACCCACCCGCGAGCTGGCCGCGCAGGTGCGCGACGAGCTGGCCCCGCTCGGCCAGGTCCAGGGTGTCGCCGTCGTGGCGGTGTACGGCGGCGCACCGATGGAGCGCCAGATCAAGGATCTCGACGACGGCGCCGACGTGGTGATCGCCACGCCCGGCCGGCTCATCGACCTGCTCGAGCGCAAGGTGGTCGCCCTCGACGCGGTGAGCGTGCTCGTGATCGACGAGGCCGACCGCATGGCCGACATGGGGTTCCTCCCCCAGGTCACGTGGCTGCTGCGCCGCATGCGCCGCGACCGCCAGACGCTGCTGTTCTCGGCCACGCTCGACGGGGCCGTCGACCACCTCGTCCAGCGCCACATGCGCGCGCCGGTGTTCCACGAGGCCACCTCCGGCACCGTGATGGTCGAGTCCATGACGCACCGCTTCCTGCTGGTGCACCACATGGACAAGGTCCGGGTGTGCGCCGCCATCGTGCGCAGCCACCCCCGGACGCTGCTCTTCACCCGCACCAAGCGGGGTGCCGACCGGCTCGTGGCCGACCTCCGCAAGGAGGGCGTGGCGGTGGCGATCATCCACGGCGACCTGCCCCAGCGGGTGCGCGAGAAGGCGTTGCGCGACTTCTCCGAGGGCAGGCTCCCCGCGCTCGTGGCCACCGACGTGGCGGCGCGCGGGATCCATGTCGACGACGTGGGCGTGGTCGTGCACGTCGACCCGCCCGAGGACCACAAGGCGTACCTGCACCGCTCGGGGCGCACCGCCCGCGCCGGCGAGAGCGGGGTGGTCGTCACCCTGCTCCTTTGGGACGAGGAGCGCCACGTGCGGCTGCTGCACAAGCGCCTCGGGTTGGAGGCGCCGATCGTCGAGGTGTTCTCCAACGACCCGCGCCTGGCCGACCTGGTCGCCTTCGGCGAGGAGGCCGAGGGCGAGGGCGACGGCGGCGGGGGAGCGGCGCGCCGGCTGGCCTGAGGCCCCGGCACGACCCATCGCCCGGCGTCGCGTGCGCCGTCGCGGCTGCGAGCCGATCGCCCGGGCGGCGCACGCCAGCGTCGGTGCGGCTCCGCCGGGGCGGTCGTGCCATGCTCGGCCGGTGCCCGTGGCTCTGCGCGTCGAGCGCCTGGTGAAGGACTACGCCGGCCCACCGCCCGTCCGGGCCGTCGACGGGATCGACCTCGCCGTCGAGGAAGGCGAGGTCTTCGGCCTCCTCGGACCCAACGGAGCCGGCAAGACCACCACCGTCGGCATGTGCACCACTCGCGTGGTCCCCACCAGTGGCCAGGTGACGGTGGCCGGCGTCGACGTCGCCGCCGATCCCCCCGGGGCGCGCCGCCGGCTGGGCGTGGTGACCCAGTACAACACCCTCGACCGGTCGTGCACCGTGTTGGAGAACCTGGTGTTCCACTGCCGCTACTTCGGCTTTTCGTCGGCGGCCGCCAAGGCCCGGGCGGGCGAGCTGCTCGAGCGGTTCCGGCTGGCGGATCGGGCCCAGGCCATGCCCGACGCCCTCTCCGGCGGGATGGCGCAGCGGCTGCAGGTGGCCCGGGCCATGGCCCATCGCCCGGCCGTGCTGTTCCTCGACGAGCCCACCGCCGGGCTCGACCCCCAGAGCCGCATCGCGCTGTGGGAGGCGGTGGAGGAGCTCCACCGCGAGGGAACCACCGTGGTGCTCACCACCCACTACATGGAAGAGGCCGACCAGCTCTGCGACCGGCTGGCCATCGTCGACCACGGCAAGGTGCTGGTGCTCGACACGCCCGACAGCCTGAAGAAGAGCGCCGGGGGCGACACCATCGTGGCCCTGCTCCTCGACGGAGACCCGGCCGTGGCCATCGGCGCCCTCACCGACCTGGAGGGCGTGACGCGGGCCGAGGTCGTGCACGGCCAGGTCCGGCTGTTCGTCCACCAGCTCGAGGGCCTGCTGCCCCGCATCGTGGAGCGCTGCCAGCCCTGGGGGCTGCGCGACGTCGCCATTGAGGAGCCGTCGCTCGAGACCGTGTTCATCTCGCTCACCGGGAGGGCGCTGCGTGACTGACCTGGCCCTGGACGCCGCCGCGGGCGCACCGCCGGTCGCCCCGACCCGGCGGGGCTACCTCGTCGCCTTCTGGGGGATGATCCTGCGCGACACCCGCGTGCTGCGCCGGCAGTTCCTCATGTTCATCACCCGGACGCTGATGCAGCCGCTGCTCGTGGTGTTCGTGTTCGGCTACGTGTTCCCGCGGATCGGTCAGGGGTTCTCGAGCTCCGAGCCGGGGGTGGAGTTCACGACCATCCTGGTGCCCGGCCTCATGGGCTTCGCCATCATGTTCCAGGGCGTGTCGGCGGTGGCCCTGCCGCTGGTGACCGAGTTCAACATCAGCCGCGAGATCGAGGACCGGGCCATGGCCCCCCTCCCCACGGGGATGCTGGCCGTGGAGAAGGTGGTGTTCGGGGCCGTCCAGGGCCTGCTGGCGGCGGCCGCCGTGTACCCCTGCGCCTACCTGGTCTCCGGCGGAGACGTGCAGGTGAACGTCGACAACTGGGCCCTGCTGGTGGCCGCGCTGGTGCTCGGCTCGCTGGCGTCGTCGTCGCTCGGCCTGCTGATCGGCACGGCCTTCAAGCCGAACCAGGTGCCGCTGATCTTCTCGGTGATCGTGCTGCCCATCACCTTCCTCGGGTGCGTCTACTACCCGTGGCAGGCCCTCGAGCCGATCCGCTGGCTCCAGATCCTGTCGCTGGTGAACCCGCTCGTGTACCTCAACGAGGCGCTGCGCGCCGCCCTGACGCCGCAGGTCCCGCACATGAACCCGTGGGTGTCGCTCCTCGCGCTCACCGTCGCCACCGTCGTGATCGGCGGGGCGGGCGTGCGCGGGTTCCGCCGCCGCGTGCTGTCGTAGCCCGGCGGGGTCAGCCCGGCGGGGTCAGCCCGCCCGGAGGGCGTGGAGCAGGAAGTCGACCGTGCGGTCGGCCACCACGTCGGGGTCGGCCTCGCCCCGGGCCAGGGGGATGCGATCGGCCGACATGCAGGCGAAGGCCAGCGTGAGCGCGCTGTCGACGTCGATCGGGCGGAAGTCGCCCGACCCGATGCCCTCCTGGACGATGGCGGTGACCACCTGGCGCGCCGGTCGCAGGTGGGCCATCAGCGCCGAGTAGCGCTCGGCGCCGAGGAGCACGACGAGGTCGTGGCCGGCCGAGGGGCTGGTGGCGAAGTAGCGCACCTGGGCCCGTACGAACACCTCGAGGCGGCTCGGCGCGTCCGGGGCCGCGGCCACCGACGCCTCGACGTCCTCGAGGAACCGGCGCACCTCGCGGTCCATGTAGCCGTGGAGGAGCGACTCCTTGTCGGCCACGTAGTTGTAGACGGTGTTGCGGGCCATCCCCGAGCGGGCCGCGACGTCGGCCAGCGTGGTGTCGCCGTAGCCCTGCTCGGCGAGCAGCTCACCGAAGGCGTCGAGCAGGCGACCCTCCATGAGGGTGCGGTGCTCGGCCACCGAGCCGGCCTGGATGCGGGGCACGGCCCGAGTGTGCCAGAGCCGCTCGACGGGCCGTGACGCCTCCGCCCGCCGGGGGACGGGGGCCCACGCCGCGCCTTGACAGATGCGACGCCCCGTCGCAACCATGGCTCGCGTGTTCCTCGCCCTCCGCGAGATCCGCCGGGCCAAGGCCCGGTTCACCCTGCTCACCGGGGCCATCGGCCTGCTGGTGTTCCTCATCCTGTTCCAGCAGACGATCCTCGGCGACCTCGTCACCCAGTTCATCGGGGCCATCCGCAACCAGTCGGCCCAGGTGCTGGTGTACGGCGACCAGGCCCGGCGCAACGTGGAGGGCAGCCAGATCACGCCGGACCAGCAGGCCCAGGTGCTCGAGGTCGACGGCGTGGCCGAGGCGGGCCCGATCGGCGAGGGCACGTTCACCGTCACCGCCGGCGGCGAGCAGCGCGATGCGGTGATCTTCGGCTACCGGCTGGGCGGCCCGGGCGAGCCCACCACGCTGACGGCGGGCCGGCTGCCCGAGGCCGGCGGCGAGGCGGTGGCTGCCGACGGGGCCACCGCCGAGGGGTTCGCCATCGGCGACCAGGTCACGGTGGAGCCCGGGGGCGACACCATCACCATCGTGGGCATCGGCCGCGACCTGAACTACAGCGTCACCCCGACCCTGTTCGTCGACTTCGCCACCTACGAGTCGGCCCGACGCACCCGCAACCCCGACGCCCAGGACGTGTACCCGTCGCTGATCGGCGTGCAGCCCGAACCGGGGGTGTCCGCGTCCGAGCTGGCCCAGCGGATCACCGACGAGGTCGACGGCGTGGAGGCCCTCACCCGCCAGCAGGCGGTGGACGAGTCGCCGGGCGTGTCCGCGGTGCAGCAGTCGTTCGGCGTGATCCTGCTGCTCGCCTACATCGTGGTCACGCTGATCACCGGCTTCTTCTTCCTGATCATCACCACCCAGAAGGCGAGGGCGCTCACCCTGCTGCGCGCCGTGGGCGCCCCCAGCGGCTACCTGGTCCGGTCGCTGCTCGTGCAGGTCGTGCTCGTCATGGTCGCCGGGATCGCGGCCGGCTGGCTGCTGCTCGAGCTGGCCTCGGTGGGCGTCGGCACGGGCATCTCGCTGAACGCCGAGCCGTCGCTCGTCATCGGGACGGGCGTCGTGCTGCTCGTGCTCGCGGTGCTGGCCTCGCTGGGCGCGGTGCGCCGGGTGCTCAGGATCGACCCCATCGAGGCCACCACCGGCGCGGGGGTGGGTGCGTGAAGCTGGCCCTGCGCGAGCTGCGGCGGCGCCCGGGTCGCTTCGCCGTGGCCACCGGCGCCCTGGCCATCATCACCGTGCTCCTGCTGCTCCTCGGTGGCCTCACCGACGGCCTGTTCCTCGGCTCGACGGGTGCCATCCGCGCCCAGGACGCCGACGTGTTCGTGTACTCCGCCGACTCGCGCGACTCCTTCCTCCGCTCGCGCATCCCGCCCGAGCTGCGTGCCGAGGTGCAGGCGGTGACCGGCGTCGAGGCCGTCGGCGGCCTGGGCATCGCCCTCCTCGGCGCCCGGGTGCCGGGCGAGACCGAGCTGGCCGACGTGGCCGTCGTGGGCTACGAGCTGCCACCCGAGGGGGTGCCCGAGCCCCCGCCCCCGGGTCAGGCCTGGGCCGACGAGCGGTTGCGGGCGTCGGGGGTCGACAGGGGCGACACCCTGCTGGTGGGGCCGGCCGAGGTGCCCGTGGAGGTCATCGGGTTCGTGGACGACACGAACTACCTCCTGCAGGGCGCGCTCTGGGTCGAGCCGTCGACCTGGCGCGAGATCCAGAACTCGTCGCGCCCCGACGCGACCATCGGCGACGGCATCTTCCAGGCCCTGGTGGTGCAGGGCGCCGACGGGGTGAAGGGAGCGCAGGCCCTCGCCGACCTGATCGACACCGAGACCGGCGGCGCCACGTCGTCGCTCACGAAGGACCAGGCGGTCTTCTCGCTCCCGGGCACCCGCAGCCAGAACTCGACGTTCAACGCCATCATCGGCGTCACCTTCTTCGTCGCCGGTCTGGTGGTGGCCCTGTTCTTCGCCCTGCTCACGATCGAGCGCACCGGCCTGTACGGGGTGCTGAAGGCCATGGGCGCCTCGTCGTGGCAGCTGTTCGTGGGCCTGGTGGTCCAGGCGGTTGCGGTGGCCCTGGTCGCCTACACCATCGGGGGCGTCATCACGCTGGCCCTGGCCGCCGTGATCCCGCCCGGCATCCCCGTGCTGTTCGAGACGAGCCGGGCGGTGTCGATCGCCGTCGGCCTCGTGGCCACCGCCGTCATCGGCGGCGCGATCTCGCTCCGTCGCATCGTCCGGATCGACCCCGCCTCTGCCATCGGGCAGGCGGGCTGACAGGAGGAGCCGACGTGCTCGCCCTCGAGCTGCGTGACGTCCGCAAGGTGTACCAGTCGGGCGACGAGGACATCGTCGCTCTCGACCACGCCACGCTCGGCGTCGGCGACGACGAGATCGTCGCGCTCGTCGGGCCGTCGGGATCGGGCAAGACCACGCTGCTGTCGATCGCCGGCGGGCTGCTGTCCCCGACGACCGGCACGGTGGTGGTGGGCAGCCACGACATCACCGAGTACTCGTCGAAGGAGCTCACCCGCTTCCGGCGGGAAGAGGTCGGCTTCGTGTTCCAGCAGGTGAACCTGGTGCCCTTCCTGACGGCCAAGGAGAACCTGACCGTCGTGGCCGAGCTCGGCGGCGGCCGGAGGAAGGGCGACGGCGGCCATGCCGGCCGCCGGGCCGACCAGCTGCTCGGCGAGCTCGGCCTGGCGCACCGCACCAAGAACCTGCCGGGGCAGCTGTCCGGCGGCGAGCGCCAGCGGGTCGCCATCGGCCGCGCCCTGATGAACCAGCCCAAGCTGATCCTGGTCGACGAGCCGACCTCGTCGCTCGACACCAAGCTGGGCGAGCAGGTGATGGAGCTCATCGTGCGCGAGGTGAAGGGGCGGAGCACGGCCGCAGTGATCGTCACCCACGACGTGCGGATGACCCACTACGCCGACCGCACCGTGCACATCACCGACGGCCGCCTCGAGGCGTAGCCTCCCGGATCGTGCTCGGGCGGGGGGCCAGGCGGGAGGAGCTCCCGCACAACCGCGCCAACGGGGTCACGCTCGGCCTCTGGCGCGAGTGGTACCGAGGTTCCACCGCCGTGGTGAAGGCGATCGGTCGTCGTGCCGACGCGCCGGCGCACTGGGCGCCGTCGGACGACCCGCGGCACTGGAACTACTGGCGGCGGGAGATCCTGGCCTACCGCACCGGCCTCCCCGCCCGGCTGGGCCTGTGTGCGCCCGAGGTGCTGGACGTCGTCGCGGGGCCCGACGACTCCACGGAGCTGAGGCTCGAGGACGTCGAGGGCCGCCACGGGGCCGGGCTGACGATCGACGACGTGGCCGCGGCCGCCCACGGGCTCGGCGCCGGCCAGGGCGATCCCCGGCACCAGCCGGACCACCCCTGGTTGAGCCGGGGCTTCCTGCGGGCCTACACCGCCTCGAAGCCCTTCGACCGCTCGCTGCTCGACCGCGACGACCTGTGGGGGCAGCCGCTGATCGCCGAGCACCTCGAGGGACTCCGGGCGCCGCTCGTGGCCCTGCGCGACGAGCGTGACCGGCTCGTGGGCCTGGTGGAGGGCGCGCCGCGCGCCGTGTGCCACCTGGACGCGTGGATGAACAACGTCATCCGCCGCCCCGACGGCGAGGTGGTGTTCGTGGACTGGGCCTTCGTGGGCGACGGCGCCCTCGGCGAGGACCCGAGCAACCTGGTGATCGACAGCGTGATGGACCTGATGTGGCCGGTCGCGCGTCTCGACGAGCTCGATGCCGCCGTGTGGGAGGCGTACCGCGCCGGGCTCCACGCCGCCGGCTGGCGGGGCGACGACCGGCTCGTCCGCCTGGCCATGTGCGCGGCCGCGGTGAAGTACGAGTGGCTGCCGGTGGTCCTGCTGCTGCAGGCGGGCCAGGCCGAGCACCGGGCCTATGGCCGGCCCGCCGAGGCCGATGCCCTGTTCGCGGCCAGGGCGGCCGGGCTCGGGCTGGTGGTGCGCCATGCCGCCGAGGCCCGCCGGCTCGCCGGGCAGCTCGGCCGCTGACGGCCACTTCCCGCCCTCCCGGGGCAGGCGTACGGTGGGGCTGGATCCAGACGGGGAGGTGGCCATGCGCCGCGCCGTCCATCGCTCGAAGGGCCGTTCCACCGGCCTGCTCCTCACCGGCCTGCTCCTGGGCGCCGCTGGCGCGGCCACCCTCGGGGTGCTGCTCGTGGTCGCGCCCGCCGGCGCGGTGATCGACGGGCCCTGCCAGGTGTTCGTCGACACCAGGCGCGAGCAGGCGATCGACGTGGGCGCCAGGCCGGCCACGCCCAAGTCGGCCATCGTGGTCGACCAGAACGAGACCATCACGGTGCGGGCCGAGTCGAGCACCGGCTTCCGGTCCCACTCGGTGCAGCTGACGATCGCCGGCATCACCCGCACGGTCGATGAGCAGAGCGACGAGGGCCAGACCACGTGGTCCGCCAGCGTCGACGTGGGCGACTACGCCTGGATGGGGGTCGGCCTGTACCGGGTGTCGGGCACCTCGACCCTGTCCGACGGCAGCACCTGCACCGGTGCGGTGCTGGTGCGGGTGAACGGGATGCCCCTGGCCACCGTCGCCGGCGCGACAGCCACGGCCGCCATGCTTGGCGGTGGGGCGCTGGCCGTCGCCGGCGCCGTGCGGCCGGCCAAGCGGGCCCGGCGCACGCTGCGCCAGGGCGGCTTCACAGGGGGCGGTGCCGGTGGTGCCGGCGACCCGCGCTACCTCGCGGCCGCGGCCGAGGCCACGCGCCGCTGGGCGTACCTGTCGGCCGTGCCGGTCCCGGTCCCCGTGCCGGCGCCCATCGGGTTCCTTCCCGCCGTGAGCCTCACCGGCGCCCTCGGAGGCGCGCTCTGCGGGATCGGCGTGGCCGTGCTGCTCCAGCAGTTCGCGGTGGCCGAGCTCACGCAGAGCCTGCTGATCACGTCGGTCGTGATCGGCCTGCTCGTCGGTGGGCTGGTGCTGCCCTCCATCGGCCGGGCGGTCGCCGCCTCTCGCGTGAACCGCTTGCTGGTGGCCGCCAGCGGCCGGCTTCCGGGTGGGGCGCCGGCCGGCCCGGGCGTGGTCCCCGCCCCCTCGGCGGGCGCCGCCCCCGCAGGGGCCCCGGCCCCGGCCCAGGCCCCGGCTCCGGCTCCGGCTTCGGCTCCGGCCCCGGCGGCGCTGTGTCGGGTGCCGGCCAGCGGCCTGCCGGCCCGGCCGGGGCCCGACCCGTCGGCGCCCGTGGTGGCCCAGCTGGCCCCCGGGCTGGTGTTCGCCCTGGTCGAGCGGCGCGGCGACTGGGCCCACCTGCGCGCGCCCAACGGCTGGGAGGGCTGGGTCGACGGCCGGTTGCTGGAGCCCGCGGGGCTGGGTGGACCCGGGGCGTAGCGGCCGGCACGGTCAGCCCAGCGCGGCCACCGCCGTCAGGAGGCGCTCTACGTGGTCGGGGGTGCGGCCCGCCACCGTGAACAGCAGCTCACCGGCTCAACGCCGACGCTGCCGCTCAACCGGGCGATCCGGGTGCCTCAGCCATAGCCGGAACCCGCAGCACCGATCAGCGCGCCGTGACCAACCAGGTGGTCGGGTTTGATGGCCTCCTGGGCGAGCACGAGGTCGGGTCGCAGCGTCGCCGCGAGCGAGTCCCAGCTGGCCGGGTGCTCCTCGCCCCGGAAGGCAGCGTTCATGTTCCAGGTGACGATCCGCTCCCCACCACGCTGCGCAAAGCCCACCCCTCCGGTCGGCCCGAACGCTCCCAGGGCGGGAGCTGGCTGCCGGTACGCTCAGCGGGTCTACGAGGAGGTGGCGTGACGAAGACGAAGGATGAGCTCCGGTTCGAGACACCGCTCTACACCGTCGCCGAAGCGGCGCGGTTCCTCGACGTCCCGGTGTCGACCTTCACGACGTGGGCCCACGGCTACGAGGCTCACCCGAAGGGTCGCCCTGTCGTCAGGTGCGGCCCGATCCTCACCGCGAGCCGGACCCCTCGACGCCACCCTGAGGTCCCGTTCGTCGGCTTGGTCGAAGGCATGGCCGCTGCGGCCTTCCGTCGAGCCGGCGTGTCGATGCAGCACATCCGGCGCTCGCTGACGGTCCTTAGCGACGAGATCGGCGTCGACCACGCGCTCGCCTCGCGTCAGCTCTACACCGACGGTGCATCGATCCTGTTCGACTACGCCACGAGCGAGCAGGACCAGGAACTGCTCACTGTGGTCGTGACCGGCCAGCGTGTCTTCCACGACATCATCCGCGACTACCTCCAGCGGATCACCTACGCGAGCGACGGCTTCGCCGAGCGCCTGGTGCTGCCGCTCACGGATCGGCCGGTCGTCGAGTGCAACCCCCAGCGAGGCTTCGGGCGACCGCTGTTCATCCACGGCGGCGCGCCGATGGACGACGTCCTCGACCGGTTCCGCGCCGGAGAGGCCCTCAAGGACGTGGCGAAGGACTTCGACCTGCGCCCCGAGGACGTCGAAGACGTGATCCGTGCCTCGCTCCCGCACGCAGCCTGAGCCACCGGAGTTCTTCGTCGACCGCAGCCTGGGCCGGCACCTCCTGCCCGACGCGCTCCAGCAGGCAGGCTTCACGACCCACACGCTCGCGTCGGTCTACGGCGAGGAACGAGCACAGGAGGTGAGCGACGAGGAGTGGATCGCGCTCGCGGGTGAACTCGAGTGGGTCGTGTTCACCAAGGACGATGCCATCCGGCGCCGCGAGGCCGAGCTGGCAGCGGTCGAGGACTACGCGGTGAAGATGTTCTGCCTCACCAACGCCGGGCTCCGCGGCGAAGAGCAGCGCGAGCGCTTCCTCGCGAACATCAACCGGATCGTCCAGCGATCACGGAGGCCAGGGCCGTGGATCTGCGGTGTCTACGAGGGCCGTGTCGCCCAGATCTGGCCGACACCCGGGTAGTCGGTTACTCAGGCTGCGTTCAGCAACCGGTCGAGGCCGGCCTGCCAAGGGCCGGGTGGGCGAGAAGGCGGTCGGAGCCCAGTCTCACGGTCGCCTTCGATGTCGAAGAAGATGCGCACGTCGTTGTCGAGGTCAAGCACGGCGACCGCGTTTCGCGCCGTCAATGCAGACTGAAGCGATGACGGACGAGGCGTGGCGCGAATACGTCTCGAGGTCCGGCCCGATCCGGCCGTTCGCGAGGCGGTCGACATGCTCGGTGTGATCGACGAGACCCGCATCGCCATCGAGTTCGAGTACCTCGTGCGAGGTCTCAAGGCCGTCATCGACGGCGAGTACTTCCGGCTCCGCGACCAGGGCGCCCAGCCCCTCTCCCGGTACGACGTTGTGAAAGACGTAGGGCGACTCGAACGGTTCAGCGCGGACGATAGGGCCGACGTCGGATACGCCGTCGTGTTGTCGAATGACCCACAGGTCTGGTCACCCGGCCGTGCCGGGTCGATCGACGAGGCCTTCCGCATGCACGACGGGGCGACGCTCTCGGGCACGATCCGCTGGGCTCCTCATGCTGGTTCCGGCACCACGCGAGGGCGGGAGAAGGCCATCGTCCTGCGCGGCACCTACTCGGTGGGATGGCTGTCGTACCCCTCGACGAACGCTGACCTACGAACGGCCTGCAAGTACTTGATTGTCACGGTCGGGGCGTAGTCACACGGGGCGTGCCTACCGCCGCTCTCGGCGCTTGGGCTTGGCCTTGGCACCCCGACTCGGCGGCGGCCTGGGCCGACTCGACCTGCCCTTAGGAGCGGGAGGCATGGTGCTCGACAAGGCTTCTTCACGCGCTCGGCCTCGAGGTTCCTGGCGAGCGCGTTCGCCCCGCGAACGCCAGTCGTCGACCCGAGTTCCGAGGCGCTCGACCGTGCGCTCGAGCTCGAGCTCACGCTTCGATCGACGCTCGAGCTCTGCCTCGGCGCGGGCCGGATTGACTGCGCTCGACGTGCGCCAGCCGGCGGTCCCGATCGGCGACGCGGCGCTTCGTGTTTCGGAGCTCCCGGCGAAGACGTTCGGGCTCGGCGAGGTCGGCCGTGAGGCGCTCGCGGTAGGCGCGCTTCCGCTCGGCCGCGGTCGGCGCAGGCCAGCATCCAGGGGGAGACGTTGGCGTCGTGGTCGAGCGTGGTGCACACCACCGCGACGCCGTCGCCCAGGTCGCGCGCCACCGCCCGGGTGAACGCCAGCGTGAGGGTGGTCATGTTCGCCCCGAACGCCACGCCGCGCGGGTCGGCGCCGAGAAGCGTGCCCACCGTCGCCCGGGCGGCCTCCACCAGCGCCTCCGTGTCGCGGCTGGCGGCGACGTGCCCGCCCAGGTTCGCCGACGTGCCCCCGGCCAGGTGGCTGCGCATGGCCTCGATGGCCGTGAGGGTCGAGCGTGGCACGCAGGTGCCCGCCGCAGGCTGCTGGCCCCGGAAGGCTGGCTCCGGTCGGGGGGGTAACCTCGCCGGGCTCGCGCCGCACCACAGGGGGGAACATGGGCGACTGGAACTTCGCCGACGTCTACGAGGCGGTCGCGGCCGCCGTGCCGGATCGCCCGTGCCAGATCCAGGGCGACCGCATCGTGACGTGGGGCTCGTTCGACCGCCGGGCCAACGCCCTCGCCGCTGACCTGCTCGAGGCCGGCCTCGGGCGGCAGTCGAAGGTCGTGGCCTACCTCTACAACGGGCCCGAGTACCTCGAGGTGTACGCCGCTGCCTTCAAGGCCGGCCTGGCCCCGGTCAACACAAACTACCGCTACGGGCCCGACGAGATCCGCTACCTGTTCGACAACGCCGACGCCGAGGCCGTGGTGTTCCACGCCACCTTCGCCCCGCTGCTCGAGCAGGTGCGCGGCGAGCTTCCCTCGGTGCGACGCTGGTACGTGGTGGCCGACGGCGAGCCAGAGCCCGACTGGGCGGTGCCCTACGAGGCGGTGGTGGCCGGCGGCGCCGACCGGGCCGAGGGCCTGTGGGGCCGTTCGGGCGACGACCTGCTGCTGCTGTACACGGGCGGCACGACGGGCATGCCCAAGGGTGTGATGTGGCGCCAGGACGACCTGTTCAACGTGCTCGGCACCGGCGGGAACGCCCTGCTGGGCGTGCCGCCGGCCGGGAGCGTGGCCGAGATCGCCGAGCGGGCGGCGACCCGTCAGGGGCCCGTCGTGCTCTCCGCCTGCCCGCTGATGCACGGCACGGGGCAGTTCTCCTCGTTCATCGGGATGAACCTGGGTGGGGCCATCGCCACCCTCCCCAGCCGGCACTTCAGCGCCGCCGAGCTGTGGGACGAGGTCGAGCGCCACCGGGTGACCACGATCGTGATCGTCGGGGACGCCTTCGCCAAGCCGATGCTGCGCGAGCTCGACGCCTCGCTTGGTGCCCGCGACCTGTCGAGCCTGGTGTCGATGACGTCGTCGGGCGTGATGTGGAGCCAGGAGGTGAAGGACGGCCTGCTGCGACACCTGCCGCAGGTGGTCCTGTTCGACTCCTACGGCTCGTCCGAGGCGGTGGGCCTGGGCGGGTCGCTGTCGACGTCGGGGGCGGCGGCCAAGACGGCCAGGTTCGCCCTGGGGGAGCGGGTCAAGGTGCTCCTGGAGGACGGCACGCCGGTGCTGCCGGGGTCGCCCGACACGGGGATGGTGGCCATCACTGGCTACATCCCCGTCGGCTACTACAAGGACGAGGCCAAGACGGCGCAGACCTTCCGCACCTTCGACGGCGTGCGGTACTCGATCCCCGGCGACTGGGCCCAGGTGGCCGAGGACGGCACCCTCGTGCTGCTCGGCCGCGGCTCGGTGTGCATCAACACCGGCGGCGAGAAGGTCTTCCCCGAGGAGGTCGAGGAGGTGCTGAAGACGCACCCGGCCGTGCACGACGCGGTGTGCGTGGGCGTTCCCGACGAGCGCTTCGGCGAGGCCATCACCGCGATGATCGAGCGCATGCCGGGCGGGGGCGAGCTCGACGAGGCGTCGGTGGTGGAGCACGTGAAGGCCCACCTCGCCCACTTCAAGGCGCCCCGACACCTGATCACCGTGGACTCCATCGGCCGGGCGCCCAACGGCAAGGTCGACTACAAGGGCCTCAAGTCGCTGGCGCGCCAGCGACTGGGGGTGTGAGCGCCGTGTCCGGCCGGCTCACGGGCGACGATCTCCGGGCCCGCCTGGCCACCGGCGAGCCGGTGCTGATGCCCGGGGTGTGGGACGCCCTGTCGGCCCGGCTGGTGACCGACGCCGGGTTCGACGTGGCCTTCCTCTCCGGCTTCTGCGTGTCGGGCACGCTGCTCGGCCTGCCCGACTTCGGCTACGTCACCGGGGTCGAGATGGCCGACGCCGCCCGCCGGGCGTGCCGGGCCGCGCCCGGGCTGATGGTCGTGGCCGACGGCGACACCGGCTACGGCAACCCGCTCAACGTGATCCGCACCGTGCAGTCCTACGAGGCGGCCGGCGCCGTGGGCATCTTCCTCGAGGACCAGGTCTGGCCCAAGCGGTGCGGGCACATGGCCGGCAAGCAGGTGGTGCCGGCCGAGGAGTGGCTGGCCAAGCTGCGGGCCGCCGTCGACCACCGCGACCGGCTGTTCGTCACCGCTCGCACCGACGCCCGGTCGGCCGTCGGCCTCGACGAGGCGATCCGGCGGGCGCAGGCCGCCGCCGAGCTGGGCGTCGACGCCGTGTTCGTCGAGGCGCCGGAGTCGGTCGACGAGCTGCGGGCCGTGGCCGCGGCCCTTCCCGGTGTGGTGCGCGTGGCGAACATGGTCGAGACCGGCAGGACGCCGCTGCTGACGCCGGCCGAGCTGCACGACCTCGGCTTCGACCTCGTCGTGTCACCGCTCACCGTGCTGTTCGCGGCGGTGAAGGCCATGGGCGACACCCTCGCCGAGCTGCGCGGCAAGGGCACCCTGCGCGACGACCTGGGGCGTCTCGTGACCTTCGACGACTTCGGCGACGTCGTCGACCTGGGCTCCCACGTCGACCTCGACGAGCGCTACCGGACCTGAGCCGCCGCCGCCGGTGGCCGGCGGGCGGGCGACCGGCGCCGGCCGGCGTGCTTGACGGGCGAGGGGCGGCTGTGGTGCCATCGACCCCGACATCAGGAGCGGCTCGGAGCACATCCGGGTCCGGCAACCTGGGGCGGACAACCCAAGGTGCCTTCCCGCCGCGGCGGGGATGTGGCCGGCCGAGGCCGGCAACGAAGTGTCCGGCGTCGTGCCCTCCTGGTGGCGTGAGCGGAGCCGAGGAGCGAGGAGACGAGGTGAGCGACGCCAGCGGGCGGGCCGGGCTGTACGACCCTGCGGCCGACCTGTCGATCGACGAGCCTCCCCTCGGCACCGTGCTGCCCGTGTCGGGCGCGTGGCGGCCGGGCGACCCACCCGGCCGCCGCCGCTTCCTCACCCTCGCCACCGACCGGCCGCTGGCGCTCGAGGGCGGCGGGGTGCTCGGCCCCATCACGCTCGCCTACGAGACCTGGGGCACCCTCGACGCCACCGCCGGCAACGCCGTGCTGGTGTGCCACGCCCTCACCGGCGATGCCCACGCGGCCGGCGCCGCCGGCACCGGGCACCCCGGCCCCGGCTGGTGGGACGGGCTGATCGGGCCGGGCCGGGCTCTCGACACCGACCGCTGGTTCGTGGTGTGCGTCAACGTGCTGGGCGGCTGCCAGGGCACGACCGGTCCGGCGTCGATCGATGCCTCGACCGGCCGGCCCTTCGGCCCGCGGTTCCCGGTGGTGAGCGTCCGCGACATGGTCCGGACCCAGCGGGTGCTGGCCGACCACCTCGGCGTGCAGCAGTGGCTGACCGTGATCGGCGGCTCGATGGGCGGCATGCAGGTGCTGGAGTGGGGGGTCACGTTCCCGACGCGGGTGCGCTCGCTGATCCCCGTGGCGACCACCGCCCAGGCCACCGCCCAGCAGATCGCCCTGGGCGCCGTGGGCCGCAACGCCATCCGCCTCGACCCGGCCTGGCGGGGTGGCGACTACTACGCCGCCGAGCCCGGCGACGGCCCCCACCGCGGGCTCGCGATCGCCCGCATGCTCGCCCAGATCACGTACCGCAGCGACGACGTGCTCACCGACCGCTTCGGCCGGGAGATGGCCGACCTGCTCGACGGGTTCGCGCTGTGGCAGCGCTTCGAGGTCGAGCGCTACCTCGAGTACCACGGCGAGAAGCTGGTGCGTCGCTTCGACGCCAACTCCTACCTGGTCGTGTCGAAGGCCATGGACCTCCACGACGTCGGCCGGGGCCGGGGTGGCTTCGAGGCGGCCATGGCCCGGGTGCGCGTGCCCACCCTCGCCCTCGGCATCCGCTCCGACGAGCTGTACCCGCCCTACCAGCAGCGGGCGATCCGCGACGTGCTGGCCGCGCAGGGCGTGTGGTCGCGCTACGTGGAGGTCGACAGCCCGCACGGCCACGACGCGTTCCTCATCGAGCTCGACCAGGTGGGCTCGGCGGTCAGCGCATTCCTCGACGCGGTGGAGAAGGGTGACCCGCGGTGACGCGGCCCGATCCGAGCCTCGAGGGCCTGCATCCCGACACCGTCGCCATCCGGGCCGGGCGGGCCGACAACGCCGGCGCGCTGGCGCCGATCCTCTGGGCCACCAGCACGTTCACGTCCGAGACGCTCGACGACGCCCGACGGGCGTCCACCCTGCCCCGCGCCGAGCGCTTCTACAGCCGCTACGGCAACCCCACGGTGAAGGCCTTCGAGGACGCGGTGGCGGCCCTCGAGGGCGCCGACGCCGCGCTCGCCTTCGCGTCGGGCATGGGGGCGGTGAGCTCGGTGGTGCTCGCCCTGTGCTCGCAGGGCGACCACATCGTGGCCCAGCGCCAGCTCTACGCCGGTACCCAGCTGTTCCTGCAGGCCGTCTGCCCCCGCTTCGGGATCGACGTGACCCTGGTTGACGGCACGGAGCCGGGCGCCTTCGCGGCGGCGGTCCGGCCGGGCCGCACCATGCTGGTGCTGGCCGAGACGCCCGCCAACCCGCAGCTGGCGCTGGTCGACCTGGACGAGCTCGGCGCCGTCTCGGGCCCCTGGACCGTGGTCGACTCGACCTTCGCCACGCCGGTGGTGCAGCGGCCCCTCGACCACGGGGTCGACCTCGTCCTGCACTCGGCCACCAAGGGCATCGCCGGCCACAACGACGCCACCCTCGGGGTGGTCGCCGGCGACCGCGACCTGCTCGACGCCGTCTGGGGGTACGCGGTGCTGCACGGGGCCTGCGCCTCGCCCTTCGACGCGCTCAACGGGCTGCGCGGCATCCGCACGCTGCCGGTGCGGGTGGAGCGGCAGTCGGCCACGGCCCTGGCCCTGGCGGCCGCCCTCGAGGCCCATCCCGCGGTCGCCTCGGTGTCGTACCCCGGCCTGCCCAGCCACCCCCGGCACGAGCTGGCGACCCGGCAGATGCGCCTGGGCGGCGGGATCGTCGCCTTCGACCTGGTGGGCGGCCTCGACGCCGGCCGACGCTTCGTCGAGGGCGTGCGGGTGGCCCAGCTGGCGTCGTCGCTGGGCGGGCCGGAGACCCTGGTGACGCACCCGGCGTCGTCCACCCACGCCTCGCTCACCCCGGCGGAGCGGGCCGAGGCCGGCATCACCGAGGGGCTGGTGCGGATGTCGGTGGGCCTCGAGCACCCCGACGACGTGATCGCCGACGCCCTCGCGTCGCTCGACGCCCTCGGTCGGTAGCCTCCGCAGGGCGGCCCCCGCCCGCCAGGCCGGGTCGCCCAGGGGGAGCGATGGATCTGCTGCTGCGCAACGGCATCGTGGTCGACGGCACGGGCGCGCCGGCCCGCCCGGCCGACGTGGGCGTGGCTGGCGGCCGCGTCGTGGCCGTCACCGAGCCCGGCTCCGAGGTCG
The DNA here is from genome assembly GCA_016716005.1 of Acidimicrobiales bacterium. Lineage (NCBI taxonomy): Bacteria > Bacillati > Actinomycetota > Acidimicrobiia > Acidimicrobiales > Acidimicrobiales bacterium. Next base: position 866,557 of record JADJXE010000001.1, on the reverse strand, counting down.
CGGCCGGCGCCGAGGTGGTCGACCTCGACGGGCTCGCCCTGGCGCCGGGGTTCGTCGACATCCACACCCACTACGACGCCCAGATCACGTGGGACCCCGACCTCAGCCCCTCGTGCTGGCACGGGGTGACGACCGTCGTGATGGGCAACTGCGGCTTCTCGGTGGCGCCCACCCGACCGGAGCACCGCGAGCTGGTGGCCCGCACCCTCGAGAACGTCGAGGGCATGTCGCTGGAGGCGCTCCGGGCCGGCATCCGGTGGGACTTCTCGAGCTTCGGCGAGTACCTCGACTCGATCGAGCGGCACCCGGTGCGGCTCAACGTGGGCGCCCTCGTCGGCCACACGGCGCTGCGCCTGTTCGTGATGGGCGACGACGCCACCGAGCGGGCCGCGACCCCGGCCGAGGTGGCGGCCATGCGCGTGCTGCTGGCTGGGGCCCTGTCCGCCGGCGCCCTGGGGTTCGCCACCTCGAAGCTCCACACGCACCACGGCGCGCACGGCCGCCCCGTGCCCAGCCGCCTGGCCGCGATGGACGAGCTGCTCGCCCTGGTGGCGGTGCTGGGGGAGCAGGGGCGCGGCGTGGTGCAGGCCACGTTCGGTCCCGGGTTCAACGTGCCCCAGTTCGCAGAGCTGGCCGCCGCCTCCGGACGGCCCGTCACCTGGACTGCGCTGCTCACCGGCATCGGCGGGCCGGGGAAGACCCGCGAGATCGTGGAGCAGACCGCGGCCGCCGGCGGCGAGGTGTGGCCCCAGGTGGCGTGCCGCCCGCTGGTGATGCAGATCACGCTCGAGGACCCGTTCCCCTTCGGGACGGTCCCTGCCTTCTCCGAGGTGTTGGCCGCGCCGCGGGAGCGGCGGGCCGACCTGTACGCCGACCCGGCCTGGCGCGACCGGGCCCGGCCGGTGATCACCGAGCAGTGGGGGCGGCGGTGGTCGAAGACGACCGTGCAGGAGACGGTGGTGCACGCCGTGCTGCGCGACGGGCCGAACCTGGCCGAGCTGGCCGCCGCCCGCGGCCTCGACCCGTTCGACCTGCTGTGCGACCTCGCCCTCGAGGAGGATCTGGCCACCCGCTTCCGGATCGTGCTGGCCAACGACGACGAGGACGAGCTGGCCGGGCTGCTGCGCGACCCACGCGTGGTGCTCGGGCTGTCCGACGCCGGCGCCCACGCCAGCCAGCTGTGCGACGCCTGCTTCTCCACCCACCTGCTCGGCCACTGGGTGCGCGAGCGCCAGGTCCTCACCCTCGAAGAGGCGGTGTGGCGCCTGTCGGGCCAGCCTGCACGGGTGTTCCGCGTGGCCGGGCGCGGAAGGATCGCCGAGGGGTTCGCCGCCGACCTGGTGGCCTTCGACCCGGCCACCGTGGGGCCGGGCCCGCTCGAGCGGGTCCACGACCTGCCCGGCGGCGCCGACCGCCTGGTGGCCCGCGGTGTGGGGGTCCACGACGTCTGGGTGAACGGCACCGCCATCCGCCGCCGCGGCGACGACCTCCCGGCCCGCCCCGGGGCCCTGGTGCGCGGCGTGCCGGGCTGACGACGTGGTGACCGCGGCCGGCGCGGGCCGGTGGGCCGCTCGCTGATGCCCGAGCTCCCCGAGGCGGAGGCCTACCGGCGCCTGGCCGAGGGCGCAGTGGGCCGTCGGATCGCCGGCGTGCACGCGCCCGACGCCTGGTGGCTGAAGGGTGGGCTCACCGCGTCCGGCGCCGAGGCGGCCCTCGTCGGCCGGGTCATCGAGGGTGCCCGGCGTCGGGGCAAGCTGCTGCTGCTCGAGACGTCGGGCGACGGCCCCGTGCTGGGCCTGCGCTTCGGGATGACCGGCCGGCTCCTGCTCGACGGCCGGGCCGGCGTCGACCGCCTGCTCCATGCGCCGCGCCGCGACGACGACGGGTGGGATCGCTTCGGGCTCGACCTGGCCGACGGCGGCCGGCTGGTCGTGCGGGATCCCCGCCGGCTCGGCGGCGCCGAGCTCGACCCCGACGAGGACGCCCTCGGCGTCGACGCCCTGGCGGTGCGCCCGGCCCAGCTGGCCGCCGCGCTGGCCGGCGGCGAGGTGGCCCTCAAGGCCCGCCTGCTCGACCAGCGGCGCCTGGCCGGCGTGGGCAACCTGATCGCCGACGAGACCCTGTGGCGGGCGGGCCTCGACCCGGCTCGTCCGGCGGCGTCGCTGTCGCCGGCCGAGGTGCGGCGGCTGCACCGCCACCTCCGGGCGACCATGTGGGAGCTCATCGACCGGGGCGGGAGCCACACCGGCGACCTGCAGCCGGCGCGGGTCCGGGGCGGCACCTGCCCGCGCGACGGCACGCCACTGCTCCGCCGGACGGTCGGCGGCCGCACCACGTACTCCTGTCCCCGACACCAGCGCTGACCGGGGTTCCGTGCACGCGCCCGGCCGCCGGAGCGTCGGTTCGGTGCACCGACCGGCGTGGGCGGCCCGGGGCGGGTGGTACCGGCTGTGGCGCCGGCCGCGCCTACGATCAGGCGGCCGCCCGACGTCGGGCAGGCGCGAGGAGGCCCCAGGGCGTGACCCCCCCGAGCGACCGGTCGACCGGCGGCAGCCGCCGTCGGCGCGCGACCGTGGGCCTGGCCGTGGCGGCCGGGTTCGTGGTGGCGCTGGCGCTGGCGGCGGCCCCGGCCGCGGCCGGGGCCGTGCCGGTGGGCCGCCAGACGGGGTCGACCCTGCCGCCCGAGCCGTCGGCGACCACCGCGCCCGACCTGCTGGTGCCCGGCCCGCCCACCGGGGGCACGGCGACCACGGCGGTGACGGCCCCGCCCAGCGGCGGCGACGCCATCGACGACGACGCCACCGGGATCTGGGGCCTCGAGCCCGACACCGTCCTCTACCTCGTGATCGGCGGCCTGCTGCTCGTTGCGCTGATCCTCACCGTGGTCACCGTCCGCTACTGGCGAGCCACCAAGCCGGTGCCGCCGAGCCTCCAGACCCTCCAGGACGTCGAGGGTCGGGGTCGGGGCCGTCGGTCCCGCTCACGCCGGCGTGGCCGGTCGGTGCCGGCCAGTCTCGAGCGGCTCGAGCAGCTCGATCAGCTGGTGCCCAAGCGCGGCAAGGGCGCGACGCCGCCGGCGGGTTCGGTGGGCGGCGCCGTCCCGATCGCCGCCGATGGCGACGGGGCTCCGCTCGCCCCGGCCGGCGCGTCCCCCGCCCCCGGCGCTGCGCCGGCGCCCGAGCCGGAGCCGGAGCCGTCGGTGGTGGGGGTGGTGCCGCCGGCGCCCGAGCCGGAGCCGGAGCCGTCGGTGGTGGGGGTGGTGCCGCCCGAGCCGGAGCCGGAGCCGGAGCCGTCGGTGCCGGTGGTGGGGGTGGTGCCGCCCGAGCCCGAGCCGGAGCCGTCGGTGCCGGTGGTGGGGGTGGTGCCGCCCGAGCCGGAGCCGTCGGCGGAGGCGCCGTCGGGCCCGGCGCAGGGCGCCACCCAACCGAGGGCGACCCCGGCCCCGTCCGTCCCCACGCCCTCCCTGCGCACCCGGCGCGTGTCGAGCGCCGAGGCCGCCTCGGTCTCGCGGCACCCGGCCAGCCGCTGGTTGTCGGCCCTCTCCGAGAGCCTGGGCCTCACGGCGGTCCCGGTGCCCGACACCCCCGGCTCCCGGCCTCCGTCGCACCGCCCGCCGGCCCGGCCTCCCTGGCCGAGCGGCGACCAGCCGGCCTGACCGGCCGGGGCCGCTGTCGTCAGGCCGGTTCGGTGCCGGCGACGGTGCCGGTGCCCACCCCCACGCCGGCGGGCGCCCCGGCGGGGCGGGCCATCAGCCGGACCACCAGCGCGAGGCCCCCGCAGGCGAGCAGCGCAGGCGTGCCGTAGGCCCAGGCGAAGCCGGCCCGGTCGGCCACGAACCCCACCAGGTAGCCGCCGGTCGCCGTGCCGATGTCCATGAAGGCGGTGAACGAGCCCAGGGCCTCGCCCCGCTCGTCCTCGTGCACCCGCGACACCGTGTACGCCGCCAGCGCGGGGAAGAGCAGCGCGAAGCCGACGCCGAAGATGGCCACCCCGAGGATGGCCGTGGCCGGGCGGGGGAACAGGGCCATCACGGCCAGCCCGGAGGCGGCCGCGATCATGCCGGGCAGGGCGACGTTGAGGAACCCGAAGCGGTCGGCGACGCCGCCGGCCACCAGGCGCACCGCCAGGATCGTGATCGCGAAGGTGGCGTAGAGCGTGCTCGACGAGGCCATCCCGATCTCCCGGGCGTACAGCGGTGAGAAGGTGGTGATCGAGGCGTAGCCCACGCCGGCGGTCATGAGGATGAGGCCGGGGGTGACGGCCTCGGGCTGGAGGAAGCGCCGGCGCTGGCCGGCGGCCCGGCGGGCGGCGGCCCGGGCCGCCAGCAGCGCCGGGTCGGGAGGACGGGTCTCGGGCAGCAGGGCGGCGAGCACGAGCCCCGCGCCGATGATCCCGAGGGCGATGGCCCAGGTCCACGCGAAGCCGTGGGTGCGGATGGACCACTCGCCGATCAGCGGCCCCAGCGCGAACCCGCCGTAGATGAACAGCGACAGCCGGGCCAGCGCCCCGGCCCGCTTCTCGGGGGGTGAGAGGTCGGTCGCGGCCGATGCCGCGGTGGTGTAGAAGCAGGCGCCGGCAACCCCCTGCACGAGGCGGAGCACCACGACCGCCGGGACGGCGTGCACCAGCTCGAAGCCCACCGCGGCGACCGCCTGCAGGAGGAGGCCCCCGATGAGGAAGGGGCGCCGCCCCCGGGCGTCGACGCCTCGTCCGACGAGCGGGCGCAGCAGCACGGCGCTGATCGCGAAGGAGCCCACGCTGATGCCGACGGCGGTGTTGGAGCCGCCCAGCTCGTCGCTGACGAACAGCGGGATGGCCGCCAGGAACAGGCCGAACGAGGTGAAGTTGGACAGCGTGGCGCCGTAGAGCAGCGCCGTGCGGGTGCGGGGCGAAGCGATGGGGCGAGGGTAGCGAGGGCGACCGGTCGCTCCCAACCGGATCCGCAGTGCCGGCCGTAGCATGGGCGCCCATGGACGACAGCCTCGACCTCGACGCCATGATCGAGCGGTTCCGAGACCGTGCGCACGCCGTGCGGAACCGTCCGCTCCCGCCGGTGGCGGGGGCCGAGCGCCAGAAGTTCCTGCAGCAGGCCCAGCTCGACTACCAGGACTTCGCCATCGTGGGCGACGCCGAGGGGACCATCGAGGACGGGTTCCTGGTGCTGCGGGTCGACCTCCGCCCGCCGGAGGCCCGGGGCGAGCCCACCTAGTCGCCGAGAGGGCGGGTCTGCCTGCCGGTGCAGGCCGCGCCGATTCCTGCGACCATGCGGCCTCACCCCCCGCCGGAAGGTCCCGCCGCACCTCGAGGAGCATCCATGCAGCGCCTGACCGGGCTCGACGCCAGCTTCCTCTACCTCGAGACGCCCACGGCGTACATGCACGTGGCGGGCCTGGCCGTCTACGACCCGTCGACGATGCCCGGCGGGTTCTCCATCGACGGCGTCAAGGCGCTGTGGCGCGACCGGCTCCACCTGGCGCCGCCGTTCCGCCGGCGGCTGGTGGAGGTGCCCTTCGGTCTCCACCACCCGCTGTGGATCGAGGATCCCAACTTCGACCTCGACTACCACATCCGCCACATCGCGGTTCCCCAGCCCGGTGGGGCCCGCGAGCTGGCGACGCTGGCGCAGGAGATCGTGGCCTGGCCGCTCGACCGCACCAAGCCGCTCTGGGAGATGTGGGTGATCGAGGGCCTCGAGCACGGGTACTTCGCCACCCTCACCAAGGTGCACCACGCGGCCATCGACGGCGTGTCCGGCAACCAGCTCATCGTGGCGGTGCTCGACCTCGAGCCCACGCCGGCACCGGTGCCGCCGCCGGACCCCCCGTGGGAGGCCGAGCGCATCCCCACCGACATGGAGCTGATCGGCTTCGCCATGTCGTCGCTCGCCCGCCAGCCGCTCCTGGCGGCCAGGGCCACGCAGCGCACCATCGAGACCGCGCTCAACGTGCGGCGGCAGAACCGCCAGTCGCGCCACGCCCCGCCGCCGGCGCCCTTCAGCGCGCCGCGGGCGTCGTGGAACGGCGCGCTGTCGCCCCACCGGGCGTACGCCACCACCACGCTGTCGATCGACGACGCCAAGGCGGTGAAGAACGCCTTCGGGACCACCCTGAACGACGTGATCATGGCGCTGTGCGCGGGTGCGCTCCGCCGCTACGTCGACGAGCGGGGCGAGCACTTCGACCGGGCGATGGTGTCGATGATCCCGGTGTCGGTGCGCGGCCAGGAGGAGGTGGGTGACGCCGGCAACCGGGTGTCGATGATGCTCGCCTCGCTGGCGACCGACCTCGACGATCCGGTCGAGCGGCTCGGCGCGATCAGCGAGGGGATGAGGGTGGCGAAGGGCCAGCAGGAGCTGATCGGCGCCAGCGCGCTCACCGACTGGACCGAGTTCGCGGCGCCGGCCCTGGCCGGCCGGGCGGCCCGTGTGTACTCGCGGATGCGGGCCGCCGACTGGCACCGCCCGGCGTTCAACCTCACGATCTCCAACGTGCCCGGCCCGCCGTTCCCGCTGTACTCGGCGGGGGCGAGGCTGGTTGCCCACTACCCGATGGGGCCGATCTTCGACGGCGCCGGCCTGAACATCACGGTGATGAGCTACCAGCACCAGCTCGACTTCGGGGTGGTCACCGACCGCGAGATGCTGCCCGACGCCTGGACGATCGCCGACGGGCTGGGCGACGCCCTGGCCGAGCTGAAGAAGCTGGCCGACCGGAAGGCCGGCGCCGAGCGACCGGCGGCGCCGCGGAAGACGTCGGCGAGGAAGGCGTCGGCGAGGGAGGCGCCGGCCACGAAGGCGGGCACCAGGAAGGCCCCGGCCACGAAGGCGCCGGCCGAGACGGCGGGCACCAGGAAGGCCCCGGCCACGAAGGCCCCGGCCAAGAAGGCGGGCAGCAAGAAGGCCCCGGCCACGAAGGCGGCGCCCGAGACGGCGCCGCCCGAGACGGCCTCCGCGCCGACGGACCCGCCTCGCGGCGCCTGATCTCCCTCTCTCTCCGCCCCCGCCCCCCCGGGGTCACGAACCAGATCACCGCCGCACTCCTGCGCGAGCCCGACCAGCCCTACTCGATCGGGCGGGTCGTGCCGGCGTGCGGGTGGTGGTCCCGGGCGACCACGTGGCGATGAGCTTCGACTCGTGCGGGGCGTGCCCCAACTGCCGTGCCGGCCAGCCCGCCTCCTGCGAGGCCTCCTCCCCGGCGGTCGAGGCCCGGGCGGGCCGGTAACGTCAGGCCAGCCCGACGAGGAGGTCCGCCATGGTCGCCCTGCCCGAGTCGGCCAGGGAGCTGCTGCGCACCGCGGCCCTCGGCCACGTCGTCACCATCAACCCCGACGGCAGCCCGCAGGTGACGTGCGTGTGGCTCGGCCTCGACGGTGACGACGTGGTGTTCGCCTCGCTGGGTCCCTGGAAGAAGCTGCAGAACCTGGCCCGCGACCAGCGCGTGGCCCTTTCGGTCGAGGCGCCCGGGCGGAACCCGGTGGGGATGCAGGAGTACCTGGTGCTCCACGGCACCGCCCGGATCACCGAGGGCGGCGCGCCCGAGCTGCTGCAGGCGCTGGCAGGCACGTACGCCGGGCCCGGCGTGAAGTTCCCGCCGATGGACGACCCGCCGCCCGGCTCGGTGGTGCACATCTCGGTCGAGCGAGTCGGCGGGATGGGCCCCTGGGTGGAGCGCTGACGGGGCGACCGGCTGGCCGGGCGCCAGGGGTCGTTTGCTAGAGTGTCGTCCTCACGCGGACGTGGCTCAGCTGGTAGAGCATCACCTTGCCAAGGTGAGGGTCGCGGGTTCGAATCCCGTCGTCCGCTCCAAGAAACACCAGGTCAGGCCCCCTGTTCGGAGGGGGCCTGATGCGTTCCCGGGGTCGGGATGGTGCACTTCGGTGCACACCGCTACACCGTGGTGCCATGGTCGTAGGCGTGCGGGGATCGATCCAACAGCGCGGTAGAGCCACATGGCGGTTGTTCGCCTAGACGGGTCGCGACCCGAGGACGGGTCGTCAGCGGCGGGTGACGAGAACCTTTCACGGCACACGCAGAGAAGCCGACCACGCCCTGGCTGAGCTCCTTGTCGAGGTCGGCCGTACCGACCACGTGGCCGGCGACGCCGCGATGCGCGTCCTCTTCGACGCGGTGCTCGACCGTGACCTATCGCCCTCGACCCGTCGGGATTGGGCGTCGGTGATCCGCCGGCACCTCGACCCGAGCTCGGTGCCTGGCCGGCGCCATCGACCGGCTCGCCGCCCGCGCCGGGCCCGGACGTTCTCCGTGCGCTGGCATCGCACCGAGACCGTCAACCCGGCCGCCGAGGTCGTCGCCGGCTGCGTCGAGCCGGGGGACCGGGTGAACGTGGTCATCGACGACGGCTGGGTGCAGGTCAACGGCGTCTACCGGGTGCTCGCGCTCACCGCCACCCCGGCGGACGACTCGGTGCAGGTCGAGGTCGGCCCGTGGGAGGCCGGCTCGTGATCCACGACCTGACCCTCCCCACCGTTTCCTCCGAACTGGCCTCCGTGCGCGACCGGCTGTTCGAGCTCGAACGCCGCACGATCAGTCCGCCGATCCGCCAGCTGGGCGACGCCGCCACCCTCGGCTGGTGCGCCTCGGTGCCGGGCGAGCAGTTCGTCACCGCCGGGGCGACGCTCACCGACGCCCTGCAGGTGACCTGCTCGGTGCCGGACCTGGGCGGCATCGACCTGCGCCTGGCCTGCACCGCGTCGCTGACCATCGAGTGGAACGACCAGGAGGACCTGGCCGGCACCGTCGACCTGCTCGTCGACGCCACCTGCCGGGCCCGCACCCAGGCCGCGATGCTCGCCCAGACCGGTCTGGCAACCGTCGGCCGGCTCCCCGCCGCGGTGACCGCCATGGTCGACGTCACCCCCGGCGAGGTCGACGTCGCCGTCGACGTCACCTTGCTGCTCGCCGTCGAGTCGATCAACGTCGTGAACGCCAGCCTGGCCGTCGCCCTGTGCTACCGCCCGTTCGGGGCCGTCGCCTGCGCGTCGGCGTGCGAGGCCGCCCACTAGCCGAACGGGCCGGCGGGCCGGTGGGCGCGCCAGGGCCGTTCGGCTCTAGCCGGGGGGGGTGGGGGTGTTCGCTGCCCGTAGGCGAGGCGTTGAGCCACGGGTCGTGTTCGGCCGCTGGGCCCGTGGGGAGCCACTGGCGAGACCGGCGCTGGAGTCGTCCTGCATGGTGGGAGGGCTGGTGGGCCGGTCGTGGGTGTGGACACCCGGGGCGGGTCGTGCCGCGCCTCGAGGCGAGGAGGGTGTGATGGGTTCGATGCGGTCGTTGCGCAGGCAGCTGAGCCGGGCGGGGGTGGCCGCGGGGGTGGTGTCGCTGGCCGGTGGGCTGGTGCTGGGTGCGGGCGCCCCGGCGGGGGCGGCGGGGTTGTCGGCGCCGGTGGGGCGGGCGGTGGCGGTGCGGTTGCCGGTGGTTCGGGCCGAGTTGGCGGCGCCGGCGGTGGCGGTGCGGTTGCCGGTGGTTCGGGCCGAGGTGGCGGCGCCGGTGGTGTCGGTGGCGGTGTCGGGGTCGGTGGCGGTGTTGTCGTGGGGGCCGGTGGCGGGGGCGGTGGCCTACGAGGTGTCCTGTGACGGCGCCGGGGTGGGGTCGACGGGGGCGACGTCGATGTCGTTGTCGCTCAGCCCGGGGGTGCACACGTGCACGGTGGTGGCGGTGGGCGGGGACGGTTCGCGTTCGGCGCCGGCCACGGTCGTGGTCGCCATCGTCGCCGCAGTGTTGCCGCTGGGGCCGGAGGTGGCGGCGCCGGGCGCGGACGGGTTCACGCCGCCGCCCGCTCCGAGCGGGCCGGCTGGACCGCCACCGCCGGCCGAGCCGGCCGTGCCCACCGACCCGGCCACCATCACCGGCACCCCCGGCAACAACGGCGGCTCCGACTGGAACGGGGTCTCCTCCGTGAACGACCCGGCACGGCCGCCCCTCCCGAACTACTCCTGGAGCTTCTCGTGCAACTGGGGTGGTTCTACCCCGGGGCTGCTGGGTGGGTCCGGAGCCGACGTGATCGACGGGCTCGGAGGCAACGACTGCTTGGGCGGCTACCCCGGCGACGACATCCTCCGTGGCGGTGCCGGCAACGACCGCATCCAGGGTCACTCCGGGAACGACGCCGTGTTCGGCGAGGACGGCAATGACCTGCTGAGCGGTGAGGACGGCAACGACGTGCTCGTGGGTGGTCCCGGACAGGACGCACTAATGGGCGATCCCGGCGACGACCAGCTGTTCGGCGGCGACGACAACGACTACCTTGACGGCTCCTCCGGTGACGACGTGCTGGTCGGCGGGGCCGGCAACGACATTCTCGACGGCGGCGCCGGGGTCGACGAGATCTGGGGTGGCCCCGGCACCGACTACTTCCGCCAGGCCGAGATCGACTCGGGCGAGGTGAAGGACTTCACGCCCGGCCCGCCCGACTTCGACGTCGCCCGTAGCTAGTCGAACGCGGCGAGCACCGCCGCGACACCGACCGAGCGGTCGCATCCCCGCGGCGGCGGACGCGGCCCAGCCAGCGCCGCCGCCACAGGGCCGGCCAGCGGACCCCACGGCACGTTGGCCCGGGCCGCCTGGTCGACGACGAGGGGACGCTCTACGAGGGCCGGCCGCTGCTCAACGGCCGGCCCAGCAGGGGGGCGGCAGCAAGGGGCGTCGAACAACGCGCACTGTCGCCGCAGCGTGGGTGCCGCCAACCACCGGAAGTCGGGCGGATCTGTCGCCCGCCAGCCGCATGGGACCACCTGGGAGCGTTGAGCGCCAGGAGCATGGGACCACCCCAGCGCCAGTGATGGGACCACCCCGCCGCCAGTGATGGGACCACTTGGGGTCCACCACCGTCGGTCCTGCTGAACGGTCCAGTTGCCGCCGTCGGATCAGCGGGCCGGGAGGCGGCGATGGCGTTCAGGGAGGTCCGGGTGTTCGAGGTTCGTGAGGTGCTGCGGCTGTGGCTGGCCGGTGAGGGCATCCGAGCGACGGAACGGCTGGTCGGCTTCGACCGCAAGACCGTGCGCCGCTATGTGGATGCCGCGGTCGGGTTGGGGCTGGTCCGCGACGGCGGCGACGAGCAGCTGACCGATGTGTTCATCGGGGTGGTGGTGGAAGCGGTCCGCCCGCACCGCCTCGACGGGCACGGCGAGGCGTGGCGGCTGCTCCAGGCCCACCACGACGAGATCGCCGGGTGGGTCGCCGACGACCTCACCGCGGTGAGGATCCACGAGCTGTTGGAGCGGCGCGGCGTGGGTGTGCCGTGCCGGACGGTGCAGCGCTACATCGCACAGGTCCTGGGGCGCACCCGCGGTCGGGGCCCGACGGTCCGGGTCAACGATGGCGAACCGGGCGACGAGCTCCAGGTCGACTTCGGTCGCATGGGCCTGATCTTCGACCCGGCGGCGGGCCGGGACCGGGTGGTGCGCGTTGATCTTCACCGCCTGCTTCTCCCGGCACTGCTTCGTGTGGTTGACCCACCGTCAGACCACCGACGCAGTGATCGCCGGGTGCGAGGCGGCGTGGGCGTTCTTTGGTGGCGTGTTCTCCACGTTGATCCCCGACAACCTCGCCGCGGTGGTCGAGGGCGCCGGCGCGTTGGAGCCCCGATTCAATCAGGCCTTCGTCGAGTACGCGCAGGCCCGCGGGTTCAAGATCGACCCGGCTCGGGTCCGCTCCCCGCAGGACAAGCCCCGGGTCGAGCGGCAGGTGCAGTTCGTGCGCGGCTCGTTCTTCGCCGGCGAGCGCTTCGTCGACCTGGCCGACGCCCAACGCCGCGTCGAGGTGTGGTGCCGGGAGCGGGCCGGGTTGCGGGTGCATGGCACGACCCAGCAGCGACCCGTCGAGGTGTTCGCCGTCGAAGAGCTGCCCTGGCTGGCGCCGGCGCCGACGGCGCCCTACGACGTGCCGATCTACGCGACAGCCAAGGTGCATAGGGATCATCACGTCGAGGTGGCCCGGTCGCTCTACTCGGTGCCGGGCGCCCTGATCGGGGCCCGGGTCGAGGTGCGCCGACCGGGCGCTGGTGCGGATCTTCCACCGCGGCCAGCTCGTCAAGGTTCATCCCCGCCAGCAACCAGGCCGCCGCTCAACCGACCCCGACGACCTCCCGGCCACCAAGACCGTCTACGCCATGCGGGACCTCGACCGGCTCCGGGCCATGGCCGCCGAGCACGGGCCGAACGTCGGCGCCTACGCCTCGGCGCTGCTGGACATCCCGTTGCCCTGGACCAAGATGCGCCAGGTCTACGCTGCTTGGACTCGTCAAGAAGTGGGGCGCCGAGCGGGTCGACACCGCCTGCGCCAGCGCCCTCGCTCACGAGCAGGTCAACGTCGGACTCATCGGCCGCATGCTCGAGCGCGGCACCGAACAGACAACGACGCCGACCACACCACCAGCAGGCATCGTGGTCGCCGGCCGGTTCGCCCGTGATCCCGGCCACTTCGCCGTCACCCGCACCGAGGCCGTCCGATGACCACCCCGACGGTCACCCCCGAACTGCGGGCCCTGCTGCGCCGCGTCAAGCTCGGCCGCTGCCTGGACACCCTCCCCGAACGACTCGCCCTCGCCGCCACCAGCCGCATGGGACACGCCGAGTTCCTCGAGCTCGTCCTGGCCGACGAGGTCACCCGTCGAGAGACAACCTCAGCCGACCTGCGATCACGAGCCGCCGGGCTCGACCCGTCGATGACCCTGGACCGTTGGGACGACACCGCCAAGGTCAACTACGACCGGGCTACTTGGACCGAACTGTGCTCACTGCGGTTCGTCGACGGCGGCCACAACGCCGTCATCATGGGACCCGTCGGGGTCGGCAAGACCTTCCTGGCCACCGCCCTCGGCCACGCCGCCATCCGCCGCCGCTACACCGTGCACTTCGAACGCTGCGACCGGCTCCTCAAACGGCTCCGCGCCAGCCGGCTCGACAACAGCCACGACACCGAGATCCGCAAGCTCCTCCGCGTGGACCTGCTGATCATCGACGACTTCGCCCTCCAGAGCCTCGACGCGCTCGACACCGCCGACGTCTACGAGCTCATCGTCGAACGCCACCGCGTGGCCGCCACCATCGTCACCTCGAACCGGGAACCGATCGAGTGGCTCGGCTACATGGCCGACCCGCTCCTGGCCCAGTCCGCCATCGACCGGCTCCAGTCCGCCGCCCACGAACTCGTCCTCGACGGCGAGTCCTACCGGCGCCGACAGAAGCCCGGAGTCACCGCCATCGATGACGCCCTTGACCCCACCCCAGCGGCCCGGCGATCATCCCGTCGCCGACGTTGACACCCCGACGAAGTGGTCCCATGCCACTGGCGCTCAGGTGGTCCCATCGAGCTGGCGCACGACAGATCTCTCCGGCACGAACCTGGGAGCGCGCCGTCCTTCGAGGCTGATCAGCCGCAACGTGCCGGCGGCGGGAAGACCCGCCATTGACACCGCGAGACGCCGACGAGCAGCGTGGTGACGATGGCGATCCGAGTGGTACCTGCGACCGTGTTCGACGACATGGCGACCATGTTGGGACCGAAGCGTCCCGACGCCAGTGTGTGCTGGTGTTTGAGCTATCGGTTGACCTCCTCGAAAGAGAATCGGGAACTCGTCGGCTCCGCCCGCGGCGAGCGAGTCCTCCAGCTGGTGTCCGAGACCCCGCCACCGGGAGTGCTCGCTTACGACGGCGACGAAGTGGTCGGCTGGGCAGCGGTGCACCCCCGGGCTGACACGAGCTTCTCCCGCAATCGGAAGATCCCCCACGTCGACGACCTGGACGTGTGGTCGGTGTGGTGCATCCGAGTGCGCCCAGGCCACCGCAAGCAGGGCATCTCGCACCACCTGCTCGCCGGCGCGGTGGAATTCGCCCGGACCAACGGCGCGCCCGCCATCGAGGGCTACCCCGTCGACAACAAGGGCGCCAAGGTTGACCTCACGATGGCCTACGTCGGCACGCAGAGCCTGTTCGAACAGGCGGGCTTCACCAAGGCCGCCGACACCGACTCCGTGCTCAACGGCTTCCCCCGCGTGGTCATGCGGCTCAACCTGCGCTGAAGGGGCAGCATCACCCACGGCGTAGTGGCTGAGCGGTGCGGTGGCTTCGTATTCGCCGAACACGGCATCGGGCGCGTTCACCATGATCTCCCACACGTCGGGATCGGCGAGGAGCGGCTCGAGCGGCCCGTAGCCCGCGAGGTTGCGAAAGGCCCGGTCGGCGACGGTCGGCGGGTCGGCGATGTCGAAGGGCCGCAGGCCCTGCCGGTGCTGCTCGCTCCAGGCGGCGACTTCGTCGCCGATCAGGGCACGCAGGTGGTCGAGGCCCCCCGGAGCCGCCAGGTCGAGGGCGCGGGCCTTGGCCCGCTCCTGCACGTGGCGCTCGATCTCGACCAGCGGCGAGGCGCCGACGTCGGTGGCGCTCATCGCCCACCCGCCCCGAGGCCCGTCAGGGCGCCCAGGCTGCCCGGGGCCACGGGCACCGGTGCCGGCACGGCGGTCGACCCGACCCGCGACCCGGCCGACACCCTCGACGAGGCCAAGGCGGCGCTGGCCGCCATCGAGGTGCCCACCGGCCGGCTGCCCGCCGACGTGTGGTCGGTCGACGAGTTCGTCGCCCGCGACACCGCCGACGTGGCCCCCTGGGTGGTGCCCGGCCTGCTGCGGGTCGGTTGGCGGTGCATGGTCGTCGCCCCCGAAGGGGTCGGGAAGAGCTGGGTCACCGGGCAGGTGGCCATGTGCGCCGCTCAGGGCATCCACCCGTTCAACTTCGAGCCGGCGCCTCCGGTGAACACGCTGATCGTCGATTTGGAGAACCCCGACGACGCGGTGATCGAACGCTGCAACCTGGTCCGCTCGCAGGCCATGCGGGTGAAAGGCGACCGGTACCGCGAGCACGCCGCCTGGCTGTGGCACCGGCCGGGCGGGATCGACCTGCGCAGCCGTGCCGGCCGTGGCGAGCTGGAGGCGGTCGTCGCCCACGTCGCCCCGGCGCTGGTGTGCCTGGGCCCGCTGTACAAGGCGTACCGGGTCGCCGCCAGCGAGAACGACGAGCTGGCCGCCGGCGAGGTGCAGCACGTCCTCGACGATCTGCGTACCCGCTACCGGTTCGCGTTGCTGGTGGAGCATCACGCCCCCAAGAGGCAGGCCGGGGTCCGCGAGCTCGCCCCCTACGGGTCGAGCCTGTGGCTGCGCTGGCCCGAGCTGGGGTTGAAGCTCATCCCCACCGACGACACCAACCGGGTCATGGACGTGGGCCGCTGGCGGGGCGACCGCCGCCAGTCCGGCTGGCCGGCCCGCCTCGAGCGGGGCACGCCGTGGCCGTGGGTCGGGGTGTGGCCCGACGGGTGGGAGCCGAGGAACCCCCGGTGAGCGTCGCCACCCGCCCCCGCCGACGCGCCTGGCATCCCCGACCGGTGCGGGTCCACCCGGCCCAGCAGACCCTGTGGCCGGCCCCGCCGTGGGGATGCTTCGCCCGCTACGCCAGCGAGCTCGGCGGCTACCAGATCGGCGGCCTCGACCCGGCCGACCTGGCCCTCACCCCCGCCGACATCGACACCCGCCCCGACCCCACCACCACCGCCAGCTCTGGCGCCGGCCCGCCGGCCGATGGGCCGCCCCCGCCGGGCCGGTGGCGCGACCTGGCCGTGTGC
This sequence comes from Acidimicrobiales bacterium, assembly GCA_016716005.1. Lineage (NCBI taxonomy): Bacteria > Bacillati > Actinomycetota > Acidimicrobiia > Acidimicrobiales > Acidimicrobiales bacterium. The sequence goes on along the minus strand of JADJXE010000001.1, from coordinate 850,935 downwards.
CGCGGCCTCGATACCAGCCTGTTCTTCCCGCCACGCGAAGGCGCCGCGGAGCTGGCAGCCGCCCGGGCCGTCTGCCACACGTGCCCCGCCCAGGCCGCCTGCGCCGAGTACGCCATCGTCAACCATGTCCGCCACGGCGTGTGGGGCGCCACCAGCGAACGCCAGCGGCGCCGCATCCGAGCCGCCCGACGCAAAGGCACCGCCGCGTGAGCTGGTCGCCCACGTCGTCGATCGAGCAGTAGGGCTCGACCCCGTCGCCGGCCCGGATGTCGGTGACGCTCAGCCACACCAGCACCGGGCCTTGGCGCACGAACATCTCGTGCGCCAAGGGATCTGGTGGCTGGTACGTGATGGAGGTGCTGCCCGGCGAGGCGCTGGTGTTGCAGGTCGGCGACGTTCGAGCGGGCCGTCCGATCCATCGGGACTCCCAGCTCCGCTGGGAGTTCTCGTGGAGCTTCGTCGTGCGGCCCGCCCCGGGTGGGCGCTCCCGGTTGTTGGTGCGTGAGCGGACGGGTTTCGGCTCCCGGCTCAGCGAGGTGGCCATGTCGCCGATCGGGATCATCAGTTTCGTGATGACCCAGAAGATGCTGCGCGAGATCAAGGTCCGCGCCGAGGCGGTCACCTGCACGGTGCCTGACGTCGATGCCGGTGCGGCTCGAGAGCGCCGGTGAGGTGGAGGAGCGGCGATGGACCGAGTGCTGGTGGCCTACGGGTCCAAGTACGGCGCCACGGCTGAGATCGCCGAAGCGATCGGCGCAGCGCTGAAGGCGAATGGGCTGGAAGTCGACGTGAAACGTGCCCGCTCGGCGCGCTCGCTGGCGGGGTACTGGGCGGCGGTGGTGGGTAGCGCCGTGTACGCCGGCCACTGGCGCGGCGACGCGTTGCGGTTCTTGGGCGATCACCGCGACTGGCTCGCCCAGCACCCGGTGTGGCTGTTCAGCAGCGGACCGGTCGGCGAGGATGACGAGGACGCAGACGTGGACGAAACCGAGCGCTGGACCAAACCGAAGAAGGTGCAGCAGCTCGCCGCGGAGATCGGTGCCCGGGACCATGTGGTCTTCGGCGGCAGAGTCGACGAGGAACGGGGGTTCATCCGCAAACGGATGGCCCGGAACATGCCCGAAGCGACGCGTGACCGGCGCGACTGGGACGAGATCGCTGCGTGGGCGGCTGGGATCGCCGCAGTACTCGCATCCGGTTCGCATCCTCCCACGGCCTCAGCTTGAACCCGCGAGTTCGCTGTCGAGGCACTGCCCGCGCAGTTCCGAGGAATCCCTACAGCAGCATAAGGAAGTACCCCGTCCCAAGGCTGAGGCAGATGAGCATGATGATCGCGCCACTCATGTCCAGGCCCAGCAACTTGGGCTGGATGGCCCCACGGATGACGTAGAAGGTTCCCATCATCACGATGACCGCCCGATGCAGCGAGTCATCGTTGCGTTCCCCTGCCAGCAGGAACGAGATCACCCCCCATGACAGCAGAATGGGGATGAACAGAATGACGGCCGCTTGGATCAGTCCCCTGTTGGCCGGGTTCATCTTGGGCAGTTCTTGCTGCCAGTTGAAATCCTTGTCCCTCCAGAACGTCAGGTGGAAGAGCGCCAGGAGAACGTTGATCACTCCAGCTATCGCAAAGAACACCAGATCCGCTCCTTCTGAATCACCCTGGGTTCCATAGAGGCGCGGGTTATTGGATTCCAACCCGAGGCAACCCGGCGGTCGCGGTGCATCGCACTCTGCTCGCCGGGCGGGAATCCGTTTCTGTCCCGCCACCAGCTCTGCAGCCACCGGCACCCGGCTGCCCACGGGTTGTCCCACTCGCGCCAGGAAGGGTCGTCCCAAGCTCGTGCTGATGGCATCAGGCCTCGATTGGTTGCGTTCGGTTGCAGGCGCCGTCTTGGCAGCGGTCGTGGCACCCCGCTCGGCGCCGACTGGCTGCGCGCCGAGCTTCTGCAGGATCGGCATCTCGTTCCGACGACCCGCCCACCTGTTCCGACATCCCGCCGTTCCTTCTCCTCGACGGTAGCGCCGCAGCCGGGTCGCCGACGGCGGGCACCGAACGGGCCAGGCCGTCGATGTGGACGCCCGCCGGTGAGTCGCCTGGGAGCCGCCCGGTGTGGGGCTGCCAACCGTGCGGGCAGGCCGGCCCGGCACCCTGCAACGGGTGTCCCAGCAACCCCCCGCAACCGGCAGCAACCCGGCCGCCGTGATCGCCCCGGACCTGGCCGAGCTGGCCGCCCCCACCGACACCCTCCTGCTGCTGGCCGGCAACCCGCGCCGCGGTGACGTCGACGCGGTCGCCCGGTCGCTGGCCACGTTCGGGCAGCGCAAGCCGATCGTGGCCCGCCGGTCGGACCGCACGGTGATCGCCGGGAACCACACGCTGCTGGCCGCCCGCCAGCTCGGCTGGCCGGCCATCGCGGTGGTGTGGGTGGACGACGACGACGTGACCGCCCGCGCCTACGCGCTGGCCGACAGCCGCACTTCGGATCTGGCAGCGACGACCCGGGTGATCTGGAGGCGATGGTGGGCTGGGTGGCCGAGCGGGACGAGGAGCTGCTGGCGGCGGCGTCGTGGTCGCTGGAGGCCTTGGAGGAGGAGCTGGCCGCCCTCGACCTCGGCGACGACGATCCCGGGCCGCCCGTGCCAGGCGAGGACGATGTGCCGGCGGCGGCGCCTCCGACGAGCACCACCGGTGATATGTGGGTGTTGGGGGAGCATCGGGTGCTGTGCGGCGACGCCACCCGGCTCGCCGACGTGGAGCGGGTGATGGCCGGCGGGCTGGCCGACATGGTGTGGACCGACCCGCCCTACGGGGTGGGCTACGTGGGCAAGACCCGCGACGCGCTGACCATCGCCAACGACCGCTTGGACGGCGCCGGCCTGGCCGGGCTGCTGGCCGCCGCGTTCGCCAACGTCGACACGGTGCTCACGCCGGGCGGGAGGGTGTACGTGGCCCACCCGGCCGGCCCCCAGCATCCGGTGTTCTCGGAGGCGGTGACCCAGCGGTGGCGGCTGCGCCAGTCGCTGGTGTGGGTGAAGTCACGGCTGCTGTTGGGCCACACCGACTACCACTACCAGCACGAGGCGGTCATGTACGCCTACAAGCCGGCAGCGGGCCGGTGGGGACGGGGCGGCGAGGTGCAGCACGTCCTCGACGATCTGCGTACCCGCTACCGGTTCGCGTTGCTGGTGGAGCATCACGCCCCCAAGAGGCAGGCCGGGGTCCGCGAGCTCGCCCCCTACGGGTCGAGCCTGTGGCTGCGCTGGCCCGAGCTGGGGTTGAAGCTCATCCCCACCGACGACACCAACCGGGTCATGGACGTGGGCCGCTGGCGGGGCGACCGCCGCCAGTCCGGCTGGCCGGCCCGCCTCGAGCGGGGCACGCCGTGGCCGTGGGTCGGGGTGTGGCCCGACGGGTGGGAGCCGAGGAACCCCCGGTGAGCGTCGCCACCCGCCCCCGCCGACGCGCCTGGCATCCCCGACTGGTGCGGGTCCACCCGGCCCAGCAGACCCTGTGGCCGGCCCCGCCGTGGGGATGCTTCGCCCGCTACGCCAGCGAGCTCGGCGGCTACCAGATCGGCGGCCTCGACCCGGCCGACCTGGCCCTCACCCCCGCCGACATCGACACCCGCCCCGACCCCACCACCACTACAGCCGCCAGCCCTGCTGAAGTGACCCCCCTGTAGTGGTCCGGGTGTTGTGCGAGTCCGTTGCCCCAAGATGGGGCAGGAGGACAGCACCCATGACCAAGCGTCGGCGGCACACGCCCGACCAGATCATCCGCAAGCTCGCCGAGGGCAACAAGCTCCTCGCCGGCGGGACCGAGCTCGACGAGGTCTGCCGGCATCTGCAGATCGCCGATTCGACCTGGCACCGGTGGGTCGCCAGTACGGCGGCATGAAGGCGAGCGATGCGAAGCGCTTGAAGGAGCTCGAGGGCGAGAACGCCCGGCTGAAGAAGCTCCTCGCCGAGGCCGAGCTCGACAAGTCGATGCTCAAGGAGCTGGCCGAGGGAAACTTCTGACCCCGAATCGTCGACGTGCAGCCGTGGTGATGCTGCAGGAACGGTTCAGGGTCCCCGAACGTCGAGCGTGCCGAGTCGTCGGTCAGCACCGGTCCACCCAGCGGCTCGACCCGCCGATACCGAGCGACGACGAGGTCGAGCTGCGCGCCTTCCTTCGCGCCTTCTCCAAGGAGCGGCCACGGTGGGGGTGGCGCCGGGCCGCCAAGGCTGCCCGCCGGGAAGGCCGCAAGGTCAACAACAAGCGGATCCAGCGCCTGTGGCGCGAGGAAGGACTCAGGGTGCCCTACCGCAAGCGCAAGAAGCCCCACCGCGGGATCGGCACCGCCGTCGGCGCCATGTGCCCCATCGCCCCGAACGCCCTGTGGGCGCTCGACTTCAGTTCGACACCACCGTCGACGGCCGCACCCTGAAGCTGTTGAACATCGTCGACGAGTACACCCGCGAGTGCCCCGCCATCGTCGTGGACCGCTCCATCGACGCCGACCGCGTCGTCGCGACCCTCGACCGGATCGCCCTGCAGCGCGGGTTCCCGCGTTCGTGCGCTTCGACAACGGTCCCGAGTTCATCGCCATCGCCGTCGCGGACTGGTGCCGGTTCAACCGGGTCGGGTCGATCTTCATCGACCCCGGCTCGCCCTGGCAGAACGCCTGGATCGAATCGTTCAACGGCCGGCTCCGCGACGAGTTCCTCAACGGCTGGCAGTTCGACAACCTCCTCGAAGCCCAGGTGCTCATCGAGGACTGGCGCATCGACTACAACGAGCACCGACCCACAGCGCCCACGGCGACCTCACACCCAGCGAGTTCGCCGAGGCCTGGACCACCCGACACCAACCAGCACTCGCATAGCGCCTGGACCACTCAACGGGGACCCCTCACTGCCGCCGGCCCGCCGGCCGATGGGCCGCCCCCGCCGGGCCGGTGGCGCGACCTGGCCGTGTGCCGCGGGCTCGATACCAGCCTGTTCTTCCCGCCACGCGAAGGCGCCGCGGAGCTGGCAGCCGCCCGGGCCATCTGCCACACCTGCCCCGCCCAGGCCGCCTGCGCCGAATACGCCATCGTCAACCATGTCCGCCACGGCGTGTGGGGCGCCACCAGCGAACGCCAGCGGCGCCGCATCCGAGCCGCCCGACGCAAAGGAACCGCCGCGTGAGCTGGTGGCGCTTCTCTACTCTGAGTCCAGAGAGGCGGGCACGGACCCAGGGGTGGTCGAGCCCTCTCTCCGATCGCCCATCGACTACGACAGGAGCGGCCGTGAACGAGCCGTCAGGCCCGACCCTCGGGAAGCTCGAAGAAGTGGACCCCGGCGACGTGTGGAAGGGCGAGGCCAGCGACTTCACCCCGTGGCTCCTCGACCACTGCGCCCCATCCGCCGATCGCTAGCGTGATCGGAGTGACAGACCCCCCGGACGGTCGACAGTCCTTCCCCCGTCTCGAGGGACGGGACCTGCAGCGTCGGGCCGTGTCACTCCCCGATGGCTTCGAGGGCGAGCGCAACGTCGTGATCGTGGCGTTTCGCCGCGAGCACCAGACACTGGTCGACTCATGGGTACCGTGGCTGGACGCACGCGCCAGCGTCGATCCGGGCCTGCGCTTCTACGAGATGCCCACGATCGGCACGCAATGGTCGCCCGCCCGACGCATGATCGACGGCGGGATGGCCACTGCCATCGGCGACCCTGTGGTGCTGCAACGCACGATCACCGTCTACACCGATGTGCGCCGGGTGACCGATGGTCTGAGCATCGACCGGACCGACACCGTGTGGCTGTTCCTGGTGGACGCCACGGGGGCCGTGCGCTGGCGGGGCCACGGCGCGTTCGACGACGACGTCGCCGCGAGCCTGGGTGCGGCCCTCGACCTGGCGGCCGGGGTCGCGGACGACACGCCAGCTGTCGCGCCACCGGAACGCGTCAGGCAGTTCGACTTCGCCTTCGACGGCCGCACCCGGCCGCTGCTGGCGCTGATCGGGGTGGTGCCGTCGACGGCCCACGTCACCCTCGACGGTGCCCGGCTGGTGGCCCGGTTCGGCCCGTGGTCGTGCGAGACGACGGTCGACAACGTCGTCTCGGTCGAGGTCACCGGCCCCTACCGTGCCCATCGGGCCATCGGGGCCAGGGCCTCGTTCGCCGACCGCGGTCTCACCTTCGGCAGCGCCACCGCCGGTGGGGTGTGCCTGTGCTTCCGCGAGCCGGTGCATGGACTGGACCCGTTCGGTGCCGTCGCCCACCCCTACCTCACCGTCACCGTGGCCGACCGGGAGGGATTCGCAGCGGCGGTGCGCACCGCTGCAGGGCTCACCTGAGTGCGCCAGGCAGGGCACAGAGAACCCGGACCCGCGTTGGCCTGCTGCGCCAGCTGGCTGCCGGGCGCTGCCAACCGCGCGGGCAGGTCGGCCCGGCACCCTGCAACGGGTGTCGCAGCAACCCGCCGCAACCGGTAGCAACCCGACCGCTGTGATCGCCCTGGACTTGGCCGAGCTGGCCGCCCCCATTGACACCCTCCTGCTGCTGGCCGGCAACCCGCGCCGCGGTGACGTCGACGCGGTCGCCCGGTCGCTGGCCACGTTCGGGCAGCGCAAGCCGATCGTGGCCCGCCGGTCGGACCGTACGGTGATCGCCGGGAACCACACGCTGCTGGCCGCCCGCCAGCTCGGCTGGCCCCACATTGCGGTGGTGTGGGTGGACGACGACGACGTGACCGCCCGCGCTTACGCGCTGGCCGACGACCGCACTTCGGATCTGGCAGCGACGACCCGGGTGATCTGGAGGCGATGGTGGGCTGGGTGGCCGAGCGGGACGAGGAGCTGTTGGCGGCGGCGTCGTGGTCGCTGGAGGCCTTGGAGGAGGAGCTGGCCGGCCTCGACCTCGGCGCCGACGATCCCGGGCCGCCCGTGCCAGGCGAGGACGATGTGCCGGCGGCGGCGCCTCCGACGAGCACCACCGGTGATCTGTGGGTGTTGGGGGAGCATCGGGTGCTGTGCGGCGACGCCACCCGGCTCGCCGACGTGGAGCGGGTGATGGCCGGCGGGCTGGCCGACATGGTGTGGACCGACCCGCCCTACGGGGTTGCCTATGTCGGCAAGACCCGCGACGCGCTGACCATCGCCAACGACGACCTCGATGGGGACGGCCTGGCGGGGCTGCTGCACGCGGCGTTCGCCAACGTGGACAGGGTGCTGGGCCCGGGGGGATGGTGTACGTGGCCTACCCGGCCGGCCCCCAGCATCCGGTGTTCTCGGAGGTGGTGACCCAGCGGTGGCGGCTGCGCCAGTCGCTGGTGTGGGTGAAGTCACGGCTGCTGTTGGGCCACACCGACTACCACTACCAGCACGAGGCGGTCATGTACGCCTACAAGCCGGCAGCGGGCCGGTGGGGGCGCGTCGGTGGGCGGGGCTGGTTCGGCGACCACGCCCAGGTGTCGGTGTTCCACGTCGACACCCCCAACGCGTCGCGGGAGCACCCGACCATGAAGCCGGTCGAGCTGATCGTCCCGATGGTGCGCAACAGCAGCCCGAAGGGCGGAGCGGTGTTGGACCCGTTCGGCGGGTCGGGGTCGACGCTCATCGCCTGCGAGCGCACCGGCCGGCGGGCCCGCCTGGTCGAAGTCGACCCGGCCTACGTGGATGTGATCTGCCGGCGCTGGCAGGACTACACCGGCCGGCTGCCCGTCCTGGAGGCCACCGGCGAGCCCTGCGACTTCGGCGATGACCGCACCGCGGCGTGACTGGGCGCTGGGCCGCCGCCTGTGGGGCGACGGGCAGACCGCCTCGCAGATCGCGGCGGCGTTGGGCTGCACCCGCCAGGCGGTCGACAAGCACGCCAAGGCCGAGCGGTGGGAGCGCACCACCGAAGCGGCCCGCCTGGCCGCCCACCAGCGCGCCGAGCAGACACGGGCCGCCGTCGAGACGGCGCACCGCCGCTGGGCGGAGCGCCGGGCCGGCGAAGCCGACGCCGCCGGCATCACCGCCGCGGTCGTCCGCCAGGCCATGCGCGACGCCGCCGCGGCGGCCAACGCGCCGATGCTGTCGGCCGCGGCCCGCGCCTACGACACTCTGATCCGCAACGCCCAGCTGCTCTCCGGGGGGGCCACCGAACGGGCCGAAGCCCTCGACGCCATCGACGCCGAGGTGGCCCGCCTTGTCGACCAGCTCCGCGGTGGCTGACCTGACAGGGCTGCCTGCCGGCGAGCTGCTGGCCCGGGCGTCGCCCCACGTGCGGGACCGCCTGGTCGGACTGGTCGCCTGGCACGCCACCCGCCACGCCCATCAGACGCCCCCCGACGGCGACTGGGGGGTGTGGGTGCTGTCGGGCGGGCGGGGCTCAGGCAAGACGCTGGGCGGCGCCCAATGGCTGGCCGACCAGGCCATGGCCCACCCTGACAGCCGCTGGGCGGTCATCGCCCCCACCTTCGCCGACGGCCGCGACACCTGCGTGGAAGGCGTGTCGGGGCTCCTGGCCGCCGTCCCGGCCACGTGGGTGGCCGCCTGGAACCGCAGCCTGGGCGAGCTGGTCCTCGTCAACCAGGCGCGCATCAAGCTGTTCTCGGCGGCCGAACCGGAACGGCTGCGCGGCCCCCAGCATCACGGCGCCTGGCTCGAGGAGCTCGGCGCGTGGGCCGACCGCGACGCCTGGGACCAAGCCATGTTCGGCCTGCGCCTCGGGGTGCGGCCCCGGGTGGTGGTGACCACCACCCCCCGCTCGACGCCGCTGCTGCGCGAGCTGTGGGAACGCGCCGGCCACCCGGACGGGGCGGTGCGGCTGGTGCGGACGTCGACGTGGGCCAACCGGGCGCACCTGTCGGCCGCGGCGCTGGCCGAGCTCGAAGCCCGCTACGGCGGCACCCGCCTGGGCCGCCAGGAGCTCGAAGGCGAGCTCCTCGACGACGTCGAAGGCGCCCTGTGGCAGCGAGCGTGGATCGACGGCCACCGCGACCCGAACGTCCCCGTGTTGCACCGGGCGGTGGTCGGGGTGGACCCGCCGGCCACCGCCGGCGGCGACGAATGCGGGATCGTCACCGTCGGGCTGGCCGGCGCCGACGCGTGGGTGCTGGGCGACGACAGCCTGCACGGCAGCCCGGAGCGGTGGGCCGCCCAGGCGGTCGGCGCCTACCACCGCTTCGCCGCCGACCGGGTGGTCGCCGAGGTGAACCAGGGCGGCGACATGGTGGTGTCGGTCATCAAGGCGGTGAACCCGATGGTGCCGGTGCAGGTGGTGCGAGCCACCGGCGGGAAGGCGGTGCGGGCCGAGCCGGTCGCCGCTCTCTACGAGCAGGGCTGGGTCCACCATGCCGGCGCGTTCCCCGCTCTGGAGGATCAGATGTGCCAGTGGGTGCCGGGCGAGGGGGGCAGCCCCGACCGGGTGGACGCGTGCGTGTGGGCGGTCACCGCGCTGTTCCCTCAGCTGGCCGCCGGCCCGGCCCGCACTAACGCCGAGCTGGCCCGGACGCGGCTGCCGTTGCGGCTGCCACCACGCCAGCCGGCCGGGCGGGCATGGTCGGCTCGGTGAGGTTCCCGTTCCCCGCCCGAGTCACCGTCGACGGTGCCGTGTACGAGCCGTGCCGGCTCGCGGACCACGACGGCACGGTCGAGGTGTGGTGGGCCGAGCACCGCACCGCCACCCCCTGACGGATCGCCGTCATCCCCGCCGGGCAGGTCACCTGCGACGGGCGCCGCTGGACAGCCCCCGGCCTGACGGTCGAAGCCGGCGGCGGCTGCGGCTGCGGGCAACCGGCGGCGTGCCATCGTCGGCGTTCCTTGCCGGTGAGTTGGTCGGTGCCGTAGGAGACGACGTAGAAGCGGTTCTGGCGTTGGATGATGTAGCTCATCGCCCCAGCGTGGACGACTTCGACGCCAACCCGAAGGGCTGTCATCCACGTTGGTCATCAGGGTGCTCGCTCGTTGGCGTGCGGCTCAGGCGGCGGCGTAACGCCCAGACCACGGCGCCAGATACGAGGAGGACGGTGCCGCCGATCACGCTGCTGGCGGGGAGCGCGACGGCGAGAGTGACGCAGCCGATCATGCCGGCGACGGCGAGCGGGCGGGGCCAGCGCCGTTCGCTTGCGGTGAGGGTGACCGCCGAGGCGTTGGCCACGGCGTAGTAGAAGAGCACCGCGAACGAGCTGAACCCGATGGCACCTCGGACGTCGGCGACGAGCACGACGGCGATGACCGCGGCGGCGACGACCGTCTCGGCGCGGTGGGGGATCCGGTGGACCGGATGCACGGCGTCGAGCCAGCGCGGCAGGTCGGCCTCGCCGGCCATGGCGAAGGTGGTGCGACTGACGCCGACCAACAACGACAACAGCACCCCGAGCGAGGCGACGGCGGCGCCGGCACGGACCACGGGTTCGGCCCAGGACCACCCGCTCGCCTCGGCCACGGTGGTGAGCGGCGCGCTCGTCGCCGCCAGCGCGGCGGGGCCAACAGCGCACAGCGACACGACAGCCACGGTCGTGTAGACGACGAGGGTGATGCCGAGCGCGATCGGGATGGCTCGGGGAATGGTGCGGGCGGGGTCGCGGACCTCTTCGCCCAGTGTGGCGATGCGGGCGTAGCCGGCGAACGCGAAGAACAGCAGCGCGCCCGCCTCGAGGACGCCCCGGACACCCCCGTCGGTGAGCGGCCCGATGTTCGCGGTCGTCGGCGACGACGACAATCCAGCGGTGACGACGACGGCGAGCGCCCCGAGCACCACCCCCACGAGGACGCGAGTCAGCAGCGCGGTCTTCTGCACACCCCGAAGGTTCACCGCCGTAAGCGCCACCACCGCGCCGATGCCGAGCGGACGCGCCAGGTCGGGTGCGACGTAGCTGCCGAAGGTGAGCGCCATCGCCGCGCAGCTCGCGGTCTTGCCGATCACGAACCCCCACCCGGCCAGGAACCCCCAGAGGTGCCCGAGCCGCTTGCGGCCATAGACATAGGTCCCACCTGACGCCGGGTAGAGCGCCGCGAGCTGCGCGGAGGAGGTGGCGTTGCAGTAGGCGACGACCGCCGCGAGCGCCAGGCCGATGAGGAGGCCGCCGCCCGCGACCGCGGCGGCCGGGCCGATAGCGGCGAACACCCCGGCGCCGATCATCGACCCCAGGCCGATCACCACCGCGTCGCGAGTGCCGAGGCGGCGAGCCAGCCGGGTGTCGGGCTGCGCGTCGTCGGCGCCGGTCACGGGAGCACCTCATCCGCGAGCTCCTGCAGGACCCGCCGGCCCTCAGCGAGCTCACGCCGACCGGCGGCGGTGATCCGGTAGACCCGTCGGGCCCGTCCCTCGACCACCACCTGGCGGGAGCGCAACAGACCCTGCGCCTCCATCCGGTGCAGCGTCGGGTACAGCGTCCCCGGACTGATCCGGTAGCCGTGATGGGCGAGCTCCTCGGCCATCCACGCCCCGTGCACCGCACCCTCATCCGCGTGGTGGAGCACATGCAATCGGATCGCGCCGCGAAGCAGTTCCTTCACGGGAACATGATGTCGGATACAGATATCGAGTGCCGATATCGGTTGTTCCAGTGGGCTGAGGCCCGCCGCTGGGAGTCGGGCCAAGCTCGTGGGAGGCTCACGTCCATTCTCCTCGACCGCCTTGACCCAATGGCGCAGCTCCGGGCTCGCCCGTCTCGCGGAGCTCGAAGCGGAGCACGCCAACCTGACCGGGACCGGCCCGGGCCGACGGTGGGGGACCACCCAGCTCAACCGGAGCCTGTTCCTCGCGCTGGTCGCCCAGTTCCAGAGCTACTGCCGGGACCTCCACGACCAGGTTGCGCAGGTGTTCATCGCCCAGGCCAGCCCGCGGCAGGCCGATGCGCTCGAGGTGCTGATCGTGCAGGGCCGCCGAACTCGACACGCACAACCCGAGGCGATCCACGCTCGGCCACGACTTGCCCCGACCGGGTGGACGCGTGCGTGTGGGCGGTCACCGCGTTGTTCCCTCAGCTGGCCGCCGGCCCGGCCCGCACCAACGCCGCCGAGCTGGCCCGGACGCGGCTGCCGTTGCGGCTGCCACCACGCCAGCCGGCCGGGCGGGCATGGTCGGCCCGGTGAGGTTCCCGTTCCCCGCCGGAGTCACCGTTGACGGTGCCGTGTTCGAACCGTGCCGGCTCGTCGACCACGACGGCACGGTCGAGGTGTGGTGGGCCGAGCACCGCACCGCCACCCCCCGGCGGATCGCCGTCATCCCCGCCGGGCAGGTCACCAGCGACGGGCGCCGCTGGACAGCCCCCGGCGTGACCGTCGAAGCCGGCTGCGGCTGCGGCCACCCGGTCAAGCGGCTCACCGAACGGCGCATGGCCCAGCTGCGAGCCACCGAGACGCCGGCGTGAGCGACCGGTGCGGCTACGGCCCGGCCCTCGCCGCCCTCGAGCTCGCCGCCAACCTGGCGGTGGACGTGGTCGCCGTGCACCGCCTCACCCGCCTCGTGACCAGCGACGAGCTCACCCGGCCGATCCGCGAACGGGTCGTCGACCGCAACCCTGACGGGCGTCTCGCCTACCTGGCCGGCTGCCCGTGGTGCGCGTCGGTGTGGGCCGGGCTCGCGGTGGCCGCCGCCCGCCGGGTCGCCCCCCGAGCCTGGCGGCCGCTGGGCTTCGCGCTCGCCGCGTCCACCGTCACCGGGCTCCTCGAGGGCGGCTGAAGACAGCGACGGATTCGGATTCGGCGCTGCCCACGGTGCGCCGATAGTCCCATGCCGCGAGGCGGCACCAGGTTGCGTGGAAACTGATGTGTATTCAGCGCCTCCTGACGTTGCGAACGTTGAGGTCTACGCCACGCGCGCCTACCTGTCGTCCTTGTAGTCAGGGAAGAGCGCTGCTCGGATGTCGGGGGGGGGTGTCGTGCGCCAGCTCGATGGGACCACCTGAGCGCCAGTGGCATGGGACCACTTCGTCGGGGTGTCAACGTCGGCGACGGGATGATCGCCGGGCCGCTGGGGTGCGGTGTCGAGCGCGTCGAGGCTCTGGAGGGCGAAGTCGTCGATGATCAGCAGGTCCACGCGGAGGAGCTTGCGGATCTCGGTGTCGTGGCTGTTGTCGAGCCGGCTGGCGCGGAGCCGTTTGAGGAGCCGGTCGCAGCGTTCGAAGTGCACGGTGTAGCGGCGGCGGATGGCGGCGTGGCCGAGGGCGGTGGCCAGGAAGGTCTTGCCGACCCCGACGGGTCCCATGATGACGGCGTTGTGGCCGCCGTCGACGAACCGCAGTGAGCACAGTTCGGTCCAAGTAGCCCGGTCGTAGTTGACCTTGGCGGTGTCGTCCCAACGGTCCAGGGTCATCGACGGGTCGAGCCCGGCGGCTCGTGATCGCAGGGCGGCTGGAGGTTGTCTCTCGACGGGTGACTTCGTCGGCCAGGACGAGCTCGAGGAACTCGGCATGTCCCATGCGGCTGGTGGATGCGAGGGCGAGTCGTTCGGGGAGGGTGTCCAGGCAGCGGCCGAGCTTGACGCGGCGCAGCAGGGCCCGCAGTTCGGGGGTGACCGTCGGGGTGGTCATCGGACGGCCTCGGTGCGGGTGACGGCGAAGTGGCCGGGATCACGGGCGAACCGGCCGGCGACCACGATGCCTGCTGGTGGTGTGGTCGGCGTCGTTGTCTGTTCGGTGCCGCGTTCGAGCATGCGGCCGATGAGCCCGACGTTGACCTGCTCGTGAGCGAGGGCGCTGGCGCAGGCGGTGTCGACCCGCTCGGCGCCCCACTTCTTGACGAGTCCAAGCAGCGCGTAGACCTGGCGCATCTTGGTCCAGGGCAACGGGATGTCCAGCAGCGCCGAGGCGTAGGCGCCGACGTTCGGCCCGTGCTCGGCGGCCATGGCCCGGAGCCGGTCGAGGTCCCGCATGGCGTAGACGGTCTTGGTGGCCGGGAGGTCGTCGGGGTCGGTTGAGCGGCGGCCTGGTTGCTGGCGGGGATGAACCTTGACGAGCTGGCCGCGGTGGAAGATCCGCACCAGCGCCCGGTCGGCGCGCACCTCGACCCGGGCCCCGATCAGGGCGCCCGGCACCGAGTAGAGCGACCGGGCCACCTCGACGTGATGATCCCTATGCACCTTGGCTGTCGCGTAGATCGGCACGTCGTAGGGCGCCGTCGGCGCCGGCGCCAGCCAGGGCAGCTCTTCGACGGCGAACACCTCGACGGGTCGCTGCTGGGTCGTGCCATGCACCCGCAACCCGGCCCGCTCCCGGCACCACACCTCGACGCGGCGTTGGGCGTCGGCCAGGTCGACGAAGCGCTCGCCGGCGAAGAACGAGCCGCGCACGAACTGCACCTGCCGCTCGACCCGGGGCTTGTCCTGCGGGGAGCGGACCCGAGCCGGGTCGATCTTGAACCCGCGGGCCTGCGCGTACTCGACGAAGGCCTGATTGAAGCGGGGCTCCAACGCGTCGGCGCCCTCGACCACCGCGGCGAGGTTGTCGGGGATCAACGTGGAGAACACGCCACCAAAGAACGCCCACGCCGCCTCGCACCCGGCGATCACTGCGTCGGTGGTCTGACGGTGGGTCAACCACACGAAGCAGTGCCGGGAGAAGCAGGCGGTGAAGATCAACGCGTGCACCACCCGGTCCCGGCCCGCCGCCGGGTCGAAGATCAGGCCCATGCGACCGAAGTCGACCTGGAGCTCGTCGCCCGGTTCGCCATCGTTGACCCGGACCGTCGGGCCCCGACCGCGGGTGCGCCCCAGGACCTGTGCGATGTAGCGCTGCACCGTCCGGCACGGCACACCCACGCCGCGCCGCTCCAACAGCTCGTGGATCCTCACCGCGGTGAGGTCGTCGGCGACCCACCCGGCGATCTCGTCGTGGTGGGCCTGGAGCAGCCGCCACGCCTCGCCGTGCCCGTCGAGGCGGTGCGGGCGGACCGCTTCCACCACCACCCCGATGAACACATCGGTCAGCTGCTCGTCGCCGCCGTCGCGGACCAGCCCCAACCCGACCGCGGCATCCACATAGCGGCGCACGGTCTTGCGGTCGAAGCCGACCAGCCGTTCCGTCGCTCGGATGCCCTCACCGGCCAGCCACAGCCGCAGCACCTCACGAACCTCGAACACCCGGACCTCCCTGAACGCCATCGCCGCCTCCCGGCCCGCTGATCCGACGGCGGCAACTGGACCGTTCAGCAGGACCGACGGTGGTGGACCCCAAGTGGTCCCATCACTGGCGGCGGGGTGGTCCCATCACTGGCGCTGGGGTGGTCCCATGCTCCTGGCGCTCAACGCTCCCAGGTGGTCCCATGCGGCTGGCGGGCGACAGGGGGAGTCCTCGGGGAAGATGCGGAGACGGCCCGACGGGATCTTGCGGGTGGGGATCTTCCCCTTCCTGATCCAGTCGTAGATCGTCCACATCGACACGTTGTAGCGGAGAGCCGCGGTTCGGGGGCTGATCGCCGGTGTCGACATGAGACCGACCGCAACAACTTCGTCGGGGAATGCTTGGGTTTTGTATGTCTTAGAGGGCGGTCCACACCCCAAGGATCGCCGGGGGAGCAGCGGGATCTGGGCCCGCCTCGCCGGCGGTGACACATGCGTGAACGGGTCTGCCCACCCTGCCGGTGCGCCGTCCGGCACCCTCATCGGGCGTGCCAACCCCAAGGACCCGCAAGGCCATGCCGCCGCAGGCGACCGGCCGGGTGATCACCGCGGCCGGCCAGCGCATCGACATCGGCGACCACACCACCGCCAGGCAGCTCCAGCAGCGCCGCCAGGACTGGCAGCCCCTCGCCTGGGCGTTCTACGAGTCCGTCGGCGAGGTCCGCTACCCGGTCGAGTCCCGCCGACGCGACGGAGCTGGTCCTCAAGACCGTCGACGCGGCCGTCGCCGACGGCTTCCCGCATGGGTGGGTGTGCTCGTTGTGGCAGGTGTCCGACGACCGGGTCCACCGGTGGCGGGCCCGCCGCCGCCACGAAGGCACCCTCGTGGACCAGGCCGGGCGGGCACCCGGTGCACGGGATCCTGCCCGGTGAGATCGACGCCATCTTGGCCGTGGCCGAGCGGTGGGGGCCGGTCGACCGGTCCCACCGCAAGCTCGCCCACCGCGGCTCCTACGAGGGCCTGGTGTGGGTCGCGCCGTCCACGTTTCGGCGCGTCCTGGCTGCTCACGGCCTCGTCCTGCCCGAACCGGTCACCCGTGCGCCGAGCGTGAAGAAGCCGTGGCCGGACTGGCTGGTGTGGGCACCGAACCGGATCTGGATCTACGACGCCACCCACTTCACCCGGTCCCGCCGGGTCGTGTTCGCCATCATCGACATGGTGTCGCGCAAGTGGATCGACACGCTTGTGTCGGTCGAGGAGACCGCCACCCAGGTCCAGGTGATCTTCGAGCACGCCCTCGAGGTCGAGGGCCTCCTCGAGCTGTTGACCGACACCCGGCTCGACCTCGCGGCCGACGACCCGGCCCGCCCGATCCTGCTCGCTGTGTCTGACAACGGGCCGCCGATGGCCGCCACCGACACGCGGGCGTTCATGACCCTCATGGCCATCGCCCAGCACCGCGGCCGCCCCCCACCCCGACCGACCAGGCGTGGATCGAGAGCTTCTTCGGGCACATCAAGGGCGAGTGGCCCCACCTCGAAGACCTCGACGATCCCGTCCAGCTCGAAGCGGAGCTCGCCCGCGTGCGGATCGAGTACAACGGCGCTTCGCGGATGAGCGGGGTCTTGTGATCAGCTGAGGTCCCGGGCGCGAGACAGGGGCTCGACGAATCTGGAGATGTCTGACGTCTCGAGATCGAGGAGCCCCTGTGTCCTTGGATGCTACGTGCAGCTGCGAGCTGCTGGTTGGTCTGCCCGATGTCGAGGTGCTCGAGGTGGTGGAGCGTGACGGGCAGCTGGTGGTCACCGTCGCGACGCGGGGGTCTCGTCCTGGGTGCGCGGAGTGTGGCGGCCCGGTGATGACCAAGGACCGTTCGGATGTGTCGCTCGCGGATCTGCCGTGCTTCGGACGCCCGACGACGCTGGTGTGGCGCAAGGTCCGCTGGTCGTGCCCCTCGCCGGCGTGTCCGGTGGGTTCGTTCACCGAACAGGCACCCGAGATCGCGGCGCCTCGCTTGGCGATCACGGATCGGGCGGGACGATGGGCGACGGTGCAGGTGGGCCGCCGCGGCCGTTCGGTGGCCGAGGTCGCCGGCGAGTTGGGGTGCGGGTGGCACGCGGTGATGGACGCGGTGGTCGGGTACGGCGAAGCGCTCATCGATGATCCCGACCGGTTCGCTGATGTCGAAGCCCTCGGGTTGGACGAGACGCTGCACGTCCGGCAAGGGCCGTGGCATACCCAGTCGTGGTCGACCCAGATCGTCGACGTCGGCAGCGGTCAGCTCCTCGATGTCGTCGCCGGCCGCTCATCGAGCGGCCCCTGTGCATGGCTCGCCGAACGGCCCGACGCCTGGCTCGACGGGGTGCGCTGGGGGGCGATGGACCTGTCGGGCCCCTACCGGAAGGTGTTCGACACGATGTTCCCCGACGCCACCCAGGTCGCCGATCCTTTCCACGTCGTGAAGCTGGCCAACACCAAGCTCGACGAGTGTCGGCGCCGGGTGCAGAACGAGACCATGGGCCACCGGGGCCGCAAGGACGATCCGCTGTATCGGTCCCGGCGGCTGCTCACCAAGGCTGATGAACGTCTCGACGACCGCGGACGCACCAAGCTCCTCGGGCTCCTCGACGCCGGCGACCCCCGCGGTGAGGTGCGCGCCGCGTGGCACGCCAAGGAGGTCGTGCGCTCCATCTACGACCACCACGACCCCGACCTGGCGCTCGAGTTCGTGTCCCGCCTCGCCACCGACCTCCAGCACGACTCGTGCCCGACCGAGGTCCGCTCCCTGGGCCGCACCCGCTCACGGTGGCGACACGAGATCGCCGCATGGCACCTCGCCCACGTGTCCAACGGCCCGACCGAAGCGGTCAACAACCTCGTGAAGCGCGTGAAACGAGTCGCGTTCGGGATCACCAACTTCCGCAACTACCGGATACGCGCCCTGCTCTACGCCGGCAAACCCAACTGGCACCTGCTCGCCACCATCACACCCCGCTGAAACGCGGAGCGCCCGATTACCGTCGGGCGTCCACCCAGGCAAGCGCGTCGTCATGCGCCCGTGTGAGGGTGGCTCCGACCCGTTCGGTGCCTGCGTACAGGTCGTCGGTGTCGATCACGTCGGTGATCCCGGCGATGCGCAGCTGCTCCAGCACGCGATCGCTGACCGACGCCAACTTGAGCTTGCTGCCGGCGGCGACGAGTGTGGTCGCGTAGCGATGGAGCATGTCCATGAACGTCGTGCCCAGGTCTGTGCGGCCGCGGAGTCGGAGGATGACGACCGATCCCGACGATTGGGGGCCGACCGCGGGCAGCATGGCCTCGATCACCGGAGCGGCCGCGAAGAACAGGCTTCCGTAGGGCTGCAGGATCACCACCGCGCCAGGCGGAAGCACCGCCGGCGGATCGGCCTCGACGAGGTGACCGTCGGCCTCGAGGACCTGCTGGCGCACGATGACCTGGTTGGACTGGCGGACGACGTGGAGCACGATCGAGAGCCCGACGCCGATCAGCACGGCGTACTGCAGCGGCACGAGCATCGTGAGACCGAACGTCACGGTCAGCACGACCTTCTGAACGGTGCCGACCTTCCACACGGTCGTCAGGTCGGCGGGCTTGATCGTCCGGATGCCGATGAGCATCAAGAGCCCAGCGAGCGCCGGCATGGCGATGTTCGCGACCGCGTCGCCGAAGGCCACGACGACCACGGCCATGACGACGGCCGCCGTCAGGAGCGAGGCCCGGGTCTGCGCACCGGCCTCTTTGTTGATTGCGGATGCCGACACCGATCCACCGACGGGCATGCCCTGCAGCACGCCGGACGCGAGGTTCGCGGCACCCTGCCCCACGAAGTCGCGTGACCCGTCCGGGTAGGTGCCGTCCGGGTTCGGGAACGTCGCAGAGATGCCGGCGCCCTGCACGAGCCCGACGAACGCCAGCGACACCGCCGGGATAATCAGCATGGGCACGGAGCGGAGCTGCGGGACTTCGAACGACGGGAGCGAGTCGAGTTCGATGCCGAGATCACCGAGGGTCGCAACCTGTTCCCAGCCGCCGATGTATGCCGCTGCCGAGGTCGCGATGACGGCGATCACCAGGCCGATGGCGCCGAGCCGGGTGCGGCCGAGCAGGATGATGATCGCAATCGTCGCGAGACCGACCGCCAGGGTCGGCGCATTCATCCGGTCCGGTCGTACGAGGGTGTTGACCGCCCTCACGACACGATTGGGGCCGTCGGCGCTGTAGCCCGTGAGGTTGGCCAGTTGGCCGAGCACGATGTTGACGCCGACCGCGTTGATGAACCCGACCATCACGGCGTTCGAGACGAACCGCAGGACGGCGCCGAGGCGCAGCAGCCCTGCCACGAGCATGACCGCTCCGGTCAAGACCGACAGTGTCGCCAGGGCCCGAGGCGCGCCCGCTCCATTGAGACCTGGGACGTCGGCGATCACCATCGCCATCGCGCCCGTACCCTGCACCGCCATGAACGTCGAACTCGTCACCAGGGCGCCGGTCGCCGTTCCGACCATGTAGCCGTAGAGACCTGCTGACGGGTTGAGCCCGGCCAACAGACCGGTCGCCAAACCATCGGGGACGGACTGGACGCCGAGCACGACCCCGGCGGTCAGGTCGCGGCGTGACGGTCGGGAACGCAGCAGCCGGCGGATCACGCTGAGGGTCGATCGCTCAGTCGAGCAGTCTGGCCTTCTGCTGGGCGAACTCGGCGTCGGTGATCACTCCCTGTGCTTGGAGCGCCGCGAGCTTGGAGATCTCGTCAGCCGTGCTGACCGAGCCCGCAGTCTGGCGGATGTAGGCCTGCACCGCTTCCTCGTGAGCGACGGCGTCGGCGTGGTCACGTTGGGCCATCGATCGGCCGCGAGCGATCAGGTACACCAACACGCCGAGCCAGGGGATCAGGATGACGAACAGGGCCCAGAATGCCTTGCCGACGCCGCCGAGGTTCTTGCTGCGGAAGATGTCGATGACGACGCGGAACACGAGCATGATCCACGCCACCCAGAGGAAGAAGAAGATCATGGTCCAGAACATGGCGAGCAGTGGGAAGTCGTAGGCGAGCATGGGTCTCTCTCTCGGTTGGTGGTGTGAGGTTTGACGGGACGCGATCTGGGTGGTCAGGCCCCGGATTTCAGGGCATCGGTGAGCATTTCGAGGGCTTGATCGACGGTGAACGTCGCCGCCTTCTGTCGCGGCGGGAACTCGAGGAACGTCAGGAGGAACTCACGCATCACGTGCTGTGACGCGGCGACGATGAATGCGTTCTCCATCAGCCACTGCCAGTACGTGTTCGAGGTGATGTCGGCGTTCTCGAAGGGGTCGATTCGCAGGTTGAACAGCTTCGGCACCCGAAGCTTGACGAACGGCTCGGCCCAGATCTGCAGGGTCCCGCGGCAGCGCTGCTCGAGGAACACGACCTTCCAGTTGTCGTAGCGCAGCGCGAGTACGTCACCGTCGTCGGAGAAGTAGACCAGGCTCGTCCGTGGAGACTTCTCCGCTTCGCCGGTGAGGTACGGCAGCAGGTTGTGACCGTCGAGGTGCACCTTGAACGTTCGGTCTCCGACCGTGTGGCCGGTCTTCAGTCTCGCCACGACGTCGTCGTCGCCGGCGACAGCGACGAATGTCGGCAGCCAGTCGGAGTGGTGCACCATCTCGTTGGAGATCGAGCCGGCCGGGATCCGTCCGGGCCACCGGATCACCTCGGGGACGCGGAAGGCACCCTCCCAGTTGCTCGCCTTCTCGCTACGGAACGGCGTGGTGCCCGCGTCGGGCCAGCTGTTCTCATGGGGCCCGTTGTCGGTCGAGTAGATGACGATCGTGTCATCGGTGATCCCGAGCTCGTCGAGCTTGTCGAGGATCTCGCCGACGTTTCGGTCGTGGTCGATCATCGTGTCGTGGTACTCGGACTGCCAGCGACCCGACTGGCCGACGCTCTCGGGCTTGGGGTGGGTGAACAGGTGCATGTGGGTCGTGTTGATCCACGTGAAGAACGGGGTGCCGCTGGCGTGCTGACGCTCGATGAAGTCCAGTGCGGCCGCGACGATGTCGTCGTCGATCGTCTCCATCCGCTTCGCGTCGAGCGGGCCGGTATCCTCGATGGTCTGCTTGCCGACACGCCCCCAACGCGGGTGCTCCGTCGGGTCGTCCTCGTCGGTCGCGAAGCACCTCAGCACACCACGCGGACCCCAGTTCTCCCGGAAGTTCGGGAAGTCGGCGGCCGGCGGATAGTTGGGACGCTCGGGCTCTTCCTCGGCGTTGAGGTGGTAGAGACTCCCGTAGAACTCGTCGAAGCCGTGCACGGTCGGCAGGAACCTGTTGAGGTCGCCGAGGTGGTTCTTGCCGAACTGGCCCGTGGCATAGCCGTGCGGTTTGAGGAGTTCGGCGATGGTGGGGTCTTCGGCCTGCAGGCCAATGGCGGCCCCGGGGAGCCCGACCTTGCTCAATCCGGTCCGGTAGACGGACTGGCCGGTGATGAAGGCCGAGCGGCCGGCGGTGCAGTTCTGCTCGGCGTAGGCGTCGGTGAACATCATGCCCTCGCGGGCGAGCCGGTCGATGTTCGGCGTCCGGTACCCCATGACGCCGTGGCTGTAGCAGCTGAGGTTCGTGATCCCGATGTCGTCGCCCCAGATCACCACGATGTTCGGCTGGCCGTTCGGCATGCGAAGCTCCCTTCGAGAACGCGGCCGTGACAGTCCAGTCGTCTGTGGGCGGAGCCACATCACCCCGGGCGGGGTGAGCCGGGCCCAGCTCATCCTCGACGGGGTGATGCGCATGGTGCTGCGGGTGCACGACTGTCGGCGGTCGATGACCCATCGATCGTCGTTCCATCGGAAGCTGCCGCGCATCGGTGAGGACAGCGCCCTGCGCCGGGAGGCCGTCACGATGGGCTTCTACACGTGCGTCACGCTGTTCGCCGCGCTCGCGGTCGGCGACGACTCCGCCGCTCCGCAGCCGGCCGAGCTGGTCGCGTTGATCTGGATCTCAACGGTCGGACTGGCACTCGCACACTGGTTCGCCGCCACGATCGCCATCCAACTGGTGCGAGATGAGCACGCTCACCACTCGACCGCCGAGTACGTGCTGGCTCACCTGCTCATCCCGGCAGTGGCGGCCGCGTCGACGAGCCTCGTGGTGCTCATCGTGCCCGACGACGTCAAGATGCTCAGCGGCCGCCTCACCGCAGCCGCACTCCTAGCGCTGCTCGTCCACAGCGAGTCGCGGCGAGGGGGTGCGTCGCCGTTGCGCAGCGTTCGCCTTGCCGTGCTGGCATTCGGGTGCGCCGCCGGGATCGCCGTCCTCAAGCGGCTGCTGTTCTGAACGTGAGTCTTCGCGTCGGCCGGGCAGACGACAGGCTCACAGCCCGAGGATCTGGGTCTTCTTCGCCTGGAATTCGTCGTCGGTGAGGATGCCTGCCTCTCGCAGCTCGCCCAGCTTCCTGAGCTGGTCGTAGACATCGTCGGACAGAGCCGCCGGCGCAGCGGTGGCAGGAGCACCAGTCGGCGCGACCTGAGGCGCCTGTGGTGCCGGCGCCGCGGCCTGTGCCTTGGCCGCCTGGTTCGACGCCGCCTTGTTGCTCACGGCGCTGGCGGTGCCGACGACGACGGCCGTTCTCGCTGCGGTGTTGACCAGACTCGGTTGTGCCGGCCGACCGACTCCTCTACGCCTCATGACGGGACCTCCTGCGACTCGATGCTCGAAATGATGTCGGTGACCACCTGATGTGGAAGTCGGCCACCGATCAGGACCTCACCCCCGGCGTTGCGGACCGCTCGCCCGAGGTCGGCGGCCCACAGGTCCTCCCAGACGATGAACAATGCCGAAGAACCCGCAGGGATGTCGGCTGCGAGGTCGCGCACGTCGTCGTCGCTCAGCACGTCGCCGGCATCGCCGTCGAGTGACGCGAAACCCCCCAGCTCGTCGAGTTGGTCGAACTCGAACGAGAGCACGCTGCCGTCGTCGTCCTTCTTGACGAAGACGAGGTCGAGGATGCGCACGGTGCGCTTGTCGACCAGATCGACCAAGGCCGGGATGATCGAACCGTCGAAGCGATTGCCCGGGAAGTCGATCACGATGTACTCCACCGGCGCGAGATCGGGCACCAGCCTTCGTCCCGTGTCGGTACGTGGAACGGTCGTCGGGGGCATCGTTGTCTCCTCAGGGCTGCCTGCCGGTCCGATGCACGGCGTCGGCTTCGCAGTCTCGACGAACCCGTACGGTGTCGAATCACCCCGGGGTGGGTGACTTCGAGCTCCCCACGCCGACGAACCACCGGATGACGTAGCCTCGCGGAGAGGACCCGACGCATGGCAACACCACCGCTCAAACCGCCGGTCTCCAAACTGACACCTCCCTCTCTGCGTTCGGGTCTGGTGCAGCGGCACCGGCTGTTCGACCGGCTCGACGCATCGAGCGCATCGTCGCTGACCCTGCTGCTCGGCTACGCAGGGGCGGGCAAGTCAGTGCTGCTCTCGTCATGGCTGGCAACGCGACCGGCAATGCGATGTGCGTGGATGTCGTGCGACAGCGGCGACGCCGACCCGCTGCGGTTCTGGACCACGCTGGTCACGTCGGTCCGCATCTGCGAACCGTCGTTCGGCGACGACACGCTCGACCGGATCGAACTCGACGGCCGGGTGGGTCTTACTGCCATCGGCGTCCTCAGCGACGAGCTTCGCGCTGTCACCGAGCCCCTCGTCATCATCGTCGACGACCTCCACGATGCTGCCGACGAGTCGTTGTGGCCGTTGCTCTCCGCCTTCATCGAGTGGCTACCCCCAGCCCATCGCGTGATACTGGCGAGTCGCAGTGAGCCGCCACTGCCGCTGCACCGCTGGCGCGTGGAAGGCCGACTCGCCGAGATCCGCAACGCACAGCTCGCCTTCGACGAGGACGAGGCAGCCGCACTGCTCGCGGGGCTGGGCGCTGTCCTCGACAGCGATGCTGTGTCGCTGCTCGCCCATCGAACCGAGGGGTGGGCAGCTGGGCTGCAGCTCGCAGGTCTGTCGCTTCGCGACCGCGACGACGCATCTGCCTACCTCGACGCGGTTGCGGCAACGGACCGGAGTCTCGCCGACTACCTGACCGCGGAAGTCCTGGAGCAGCAGCCCGATGACGTCACCGACTTCCTCCTTGCGACGTCGGTGCTCCGCGAGCTGGATGCTCGAGCGTGCCACGCGATCACCGGACGCCTCGATGCTCACCAACGACTTCGAGACATCGAGGCACGCGGACTCTTTCTCGTACCGCTCGACCATGAGCGCCGGCGCTACCGGTATCACCACCTGTTCGCGCAGCTCCTGCAGGCAGAGCTGCGCCTGCGCGACGAGCAACGGGAACTCCAACTGCACGAGACGGCGTCGGAGTGGTACGAGCGCGAGGGCGATCTCGACCTCGCCGTATATCACGCAGTCCGCGCTCGGGCGACCTCGCGCGCCGTCACGTTGCTTCGTGACCGCCTCGTCCGCATCTACTTCTCCGGGGTTCCGCTCCGGCCGACTCGATTGATCGACCTGCTCGATGACGCGACGCTGGGTCAGGAGCGGGAGCTCGCACTCGAGTTCGCCCTCACGGTCGGGATGAACGGTGCGCTCGACGAAGCCGGTCGGTGGTTGCGGCGCCTTGCACTGCTCGACGACACGCAGGTGGACCCCGTCTTTCGAGGTCGGCTCGCGGCGGCGCAGGCGTTCTGGGAAATGGCCCGGGGCGGCGCCCAACGGGCGATGTCGCACACCATCCGTGCTCGACAGCTGCTCGACCCATCCGAGGACATCGCGCGGCAGCTGACCGTCGCCGAATCCCGAATCAGGCACTACCTCGACGACCTCGACGGGGTCCGCCGACTCGCCGCCGCCGGAGCCGCGCAGGAACTGCCGCCGATGGCCGAGGTGGTCGTCACGGGCGCACACGGCGCCATCGAGGGCGATGCCGGTTACCTGGACACCGCCGATCGGCTCGGACGAGCCGCGCTCGAGCTCGCGGACGCAAGCGGGACTCGTCAGCACCATGCGGCCGGTGAGGCCCTCCGCGTCGTCGCTGCAGTGCACCTCGAACGCCTCGAACTCGACCTCGCCGAACCCCTGCTCGAGCAGGCGCTGTGCACGGTCGAGCGGGAACGGCCGGCCATCGAGCTGCTCTGCCTGGTGGACCAGGTCTGGCTCCTCGTCGAGCGACGCAGTATGGACGACGCCTTCGAGACCATCGCTCGAGCGGCGTCGCTCGCCGAGCAGGTGGACGCATCAGCGGCTCTGCTGTCGAGGGTCACTGCGACCAGTGCGCACCTCCATCTGCTGGCCGGTGAGATCGCTCGCGCGGAGGAACTCGTTCGCGCGACGCCCACGGGGACGCGGCGACAGCTCGAAGCGGCTCGACTCTCGATCGCACAACAGCGTCCCGAGGATGCGGCGGGCATCCTCGACAATGTCGAGACGCACCAGTGGCCTCGGTACGAGCTGGAGGTGCTGCTCCTTCGCTCACGGGCCACACTCGCACTCG
Source organism: Acidimicrobiales bacterium (assembly GCA_016716005.1). Lineage (NCBI taxonomy): Bacteria > Bacillati > Actinomycetota > Acidimicrobiia > Acidimicrobiales > Acidimicrobiales bacterium. The sequence continues at coordinate 825,409 of JADJXE010000001.1, read as the reverse complement.
GTCGATCGACCCGTGATGTCGAACACTTCATCGAGTCTGCGCTGACCATCGCCGAGGAGCATCGGTTCATGCGGTCGCTGCTCGTCGACGCCGGTCCGCTCGACGACGTGCTCCGCGAGACGCTGCGCCGAGCACCCAGCGGCACGTACCGAGACGAACTGGCGCAACGACTTCGCTCGCGAACGCCCGTTCCGAGAACGGTCGACAGCCCAGGTGCAACGTTCCTGCCGAGCAGTCGTGAGCTGGAGATCCTCCGACACCTCGCGACGGGCCTGTCCAACCGCGAGATCGCCGCGGGGCTGTACATCTCCCTCAACACGATGAAGACCCACGTTCGCAGCCTGTATCGCCGGCTGGGTGTGTCCTCACGTTCGCAAGCGGTCGCTGCGGGTCGGGCTCGTGGACTGCTGTAGCCCACAACCGATCCGGCCCGTCGATCTCATCGACGAACATCTGATCCACGCCGGGGTCCTGCTGGCTCCGGACCCACGTCCCCGGACACGCCGATGAGCCTGAACCAGCCGACCGATCCGCTCATCCCATCACAACGGATTCGCCGACGACTCGCATCGATCGAGGCTGCTGCGATCGCGGGGATCGTGTGTGCCGTCGGGTGGGCAATTGCCCTGCGTGGTCTGCTCAGCGTGCCGGGCATCGGTGCATCCGACAAGGAGATCAACGAGTACTACGCCGACACCTCGAACGCCACGGCCGCGATCGTGTGGCTGCAGATCCTTGTCGTGTCGACGATCGCCTTCCTCTGGTTCGTGGGAGTGGTGCGCGGACGCCTCGGCGACCGCGAACCGCGTCTGTTCGGCACCGTGTTCTTCGGTTCCAGCGTCCTCCTCGCAGGACTGCTGTTCGCAGGCACGGCACTCCTCGCTGCACCATCGGTGCTGCTCGCTGTCGGCGACCGAAGCCCTGACCCCGAAACGGTCTCGGTCTTCCGTGCCGGCGCAGCGGTCGTGCTGTCGGTCTTCGCGCCGCGCATCGCCACGCTGGTCATGCTCTCAACCGCCAGTTTGGGCCGAGCCACTGGTGCGCTTCCCGGCTGGTTGGTCGTGCTGACCTACGTCATCGGGGTGATCGCATTCGTCAATATCAGCATCGCGACACCGACCGTGTATGCCGTACCGGCCTGGATCGCGTTGGTGAGCATCGTGCTGCTGGTGCGGCGCCCACCACAAGGCTTCGGCCTCGAGCCGGTGTCCGGGCCGGCTGCTGGCTGATCGCCGCATCGATCACCCTGCCCGGGGTGATTCGATTGCCGGGAGCTTCGTCGACACTTCGAGACCGATGCCTGATCCGGACGCCTACTTCGCCGACGTGTTCGCCAACTACCGAGACCACGTCAATCCCTACCTGGCCGAGTACCTGGCGTTCGCCGGTTTCGGGGTCGAAGTACATGGCGAGGGCTGCTACATCGAAGATCACGCCGGTCGCCGGTACCTCGACTGCCTGGGCGGATACGGCACCTTCGCCCTGGGGCATCGTCATCCCGCGGTGGTGGCCGCAGTGAGAGAGCAGCTCGACTCGCTGGCCATGAGCGGCAAGGCATTCTTCAGCAAGCCTGCTGCCGATCTTGCAGCCGAGCTGGCCAGGATCGCGCCTGCGGGTCTGCAGTACACGTTCTTCAGCAATTCCGGCGCCGAAGCCGTCGAGGCCGCGCTCAAGTTCGCGAAGATCACCACAGGACGCAGCAAGATCATCTCGACGGACGGCGGCTACCACGGAAAGACCCTGGGTGCGCTCGCCACGACCGGACGCGAGAAGTACCGCACCCGCGTCGAGCCACTCATGCCCGGCGTGGAGTTCATCCCCTTCGGCAACACCGCAGCCGCTGTCGCCGCCATCGACGTCCAGACCGCCGCCTTCATCGTCGAACCGATCCAGGGTGAGGGAGGCATCCACGTACCTCCGGACGGGTACCTCCGAGCGATTCGCGACGCCTGCGACCGTACCGGCGCGCTCATGATCGCCGACGAAGTGCAAACCTGCATTGGGCGCACCGGTGCGATGTTCGCCTGCGACCACGAGGGCGTCGCCCCGGACATCATGACCCTCGCGAAGCAGCTCGGCGGTGGCGTCATGCCGATCGGCGCGACCATGGGCACGGCGGCGGTCTGGGAGGCCGTGTTCTGCGAGAACCCGTTGATGCACACGTCCACCTTCGGCGGAAACCCCCTGGCGTGCGCTGCCGGCCTCGCCGCCGTCCGGGTCGTACAGGACGAGAACCTCGTCGCCCGGTCACGCGACCGGGGTGCACTCATGCTCCAACTCCTACGGGAGATGCAGAACCGGCACCCGGACTTCATCGTCGATGTGCGCGGCAAGGGCCTCATGATCGGTGTCGAGTTCGCGACCGACGACGCCTGCGAGCTGACCGTCGGACAGATGCTGAAGCGCGGCATGTGCGCGGCCTACACCCTGAACAACCCACGCGTCATCCGACTGGAGCCGCCGCTGATCATCAGCGACGACGAAGTGCGCACAGCGGTTGAGATCCTCGAAGGAGCGCTCACAGACGTCCGCCAGCAGCTGGCGTAGTCGACATCCGGACAACCAGCAGCGAACCAAGTCGGAGCCGTCGCTTCCCCGGCAACTGCCGAGTGGATCGTCGAACGCGGATCGATCGACTGATGAGTGGCTCACCCGGGTTCCGCAGTTGATGGGCACATGAGGGGGGTTCGGCGCGCGAAAGTGGCGCTTCGCGGATGAGCGGGGTCTTGTGATCAGCTGAGGTCCCGGGCGCGAGACAGGGGCTCGACGAATCTGGAGATGTCTGACGTCTCGAGATCGAGGAGCCCCTGTGTCCTTGGATGCTACGCGCAGCTGCGAGCTGCTGGTTGGTCTGCCCGATGTCGAGGTGCTCGAGGTGGTGGAGCGTGACGGGCAGCTGGTGGTCACCGTCGCGACGCGGGGGTCTCGTCCTGGGTGCGCGGAGTGTGGCGGCCCGGTGATGACCAAGGACCGTTCGGATGTGTCGCTCGCGGATCTGCCGTGCTTCGTCCGGGTTCCGCAGTTGATGGGCACATGAGGGGGGTTCGGCGCGCGAAAGTGCTGGTCAGCGGGTTGCTGGTCGGCTGACGAGCCCGAAAACGTGGGCACACGACTTCGTCTGCCGATGCCTGCATCGATGCGGTAGAGCCGCGATGGTGTGGGCATGTACTTGCGGACCACGCAGCGCCGCAACACCGACGGGTCGGTGGTGCGGTACGTGCAGCTGGCCCACAACCGCCGCGTCGACGGCGTGACCCAGGCCGAGGTCCTGGTGAACCTGGGCCGCGAAGACCGCCTCGACCCCGACGGCCTGCGGCGCCTGGTCGGGTCGATCAACCGCTACCTCGGCGAACCCGACCCTCGTGGTGGTGGCGGGCCGGCCGACGCGCTCGAGGTCGTCTCGTCACGGCCCATGGGCACCGCCTGGTTGTTGGACGGCCTGTGGCGCCAGCTCGGCGTCGACCGCGCCCTGGCGGCGGTGCTGGGGGGCCGGCGGTTCACGACCGACGTCGAGCGGGTCCTGTTCGCCCTGGTCGCCAACCGGGCCGTCGACCCGACCTCCAAGCTGGCGGCGGCCGAGTGGGCATCGTGTGACGTGGCCATCCCCGGGCTGGACGCCATGGACGAGGATCAGGCCTATCGGGCCATGGACCTGCTCGTGGCGGCCGACGCGCAGGCCCAGGTGCAAGAAGCGGTGTTCTTCGCCGTCGCCGACCTGTTGAACCTCGAGGTCGATCTGTTGTTCTTCGACACCACGTCGACCTACTTCGAGACCGAAGATGTCGACGACCTGCGCCGCAAGGGGCACTCCAAGGACCACCGGCCCGACCTCCCGCAGATCATCATCGGCCTCGCCGTCACCCGCGAGGGGATACCGGTGCGCTGCTGGGTGTGGCCCGGCAACACCAACGACAACTCGATCCTGCCGGAGGTGAAAGACGGGCTGCGCGGCTGGCGGCTCGGCCGGGTCGTCACCGTGGTCGACCGCGGGTTCTCCTCCGACGCCAACCTCGCCTACCTGCGCCGCGCTGGCGGGCACTGGATCGCCGGCGAACGCATGCGCGACGGCTCCCCCGACGCCCAGACGGCGCTCGCTCGCCAGGGTCGTTACCAGACGGTGCGCGACAACCTGCGGGTCAAGGAAGTCCGCCTCGACGACGACAGCGCCAAGCGGTGGATCGTGTGCCACAACCCCCTCGAAGCCGAACGCGACAAGGCGCAGCGCGACGCCGCCCTCGAGCGGCTCGAGACCGAGCTCGAACGCATCCGCACCGCCCGCGAACGCGACCGGAAGAAGGCCAAGACCGCCAAGGACAAGGGCAAGGGGGATCCCGAGGCGGTCCACCGGGCCGCCGAGTGCGCCCTACGCGACCACCCGTCGCTGGGCCGGTGGCTACGACAGCTCCCGTCCGGGCGGCTCGTCATCGACCGATCCAAGACCACGGCCGAGGAACGCCTCGACGGCAAGTACCTGCTGTCCACCAGCGACCCCGACCTCTCGGCTGTGTTGCCGCTGACTTCGCGCGACAGGATCCGCGTTCTTTCAGACCGCATCTGAGAGGGTCGCTGGCCTTGCCTGAGGAGGGCCAGGATGACCTCGCCGAGAAGACCGAAGCGGTTCTTGTCGCCCGAGCAGAAGTACGACTTGTGGGTGCGCATGTTGTGCGGCCAGATCTCCCAGGCGGACGCGGCGGCCGAGGCGGGTGTGGACCGCACCACGATCGCGACGCTGCGGCGGGTGGCCAAGGATGGGGCCATCGCGGCGTTGACGGCGTCGACGCCGGGCCGCCGCAAGCAGACGCCGGCGGAGCTGTCGGAGCTGGCCAAGCTCCGGGCCGAGGTCGACCGTCTCGGCGGGGTGATCATCGAGCAGGCCGTCGAGCTGGCCGTCTTGCGGGGAAAAGCGAGCTGGGGTTGAGCGGCCCGATCCCGGCGCGTGTCGAGGAGGCCGCCAAGGGTCGCCTGCTCGAGCTGATCGACGACGCCATGGCGGCGGGCTGGTCGTGGGGTCGGGTGTGCGGCGCGCTGGAGCTGGACCGTCGCCGAGCGTGGTGCTGGCAGGCCCGAGCCGCCATCGGTGCCCTGGCCGACCGTTCGCCGGGCGGGAACCCGGTCCACGGGCTGCTGGGCTGGGAGGAGACGGCGATCGTGGCGCTGTTCGAGGAGTGGGGTCCGGTGGACCTGTCGCACCGCAAGCTGGCCCACCGCGGCTCCTACCTGGGCCGGGTGTGGGTGTCGCCCTCGACGGTGGACCGGGTGCTGGCCCGCCACGGCCTGGGGCTCACCGGAGGCCGCCGACCAGGGCGTTCGCACAAGCAGCCGTGGCCGGAGTGGACCGAATGGCGACCGAACCAGCTGTGGTGCTGGGACGGCTCCCAGTTCGAGCGGTGCGTGGCGTCCAAGTACGCCTACGCCATCGTCGACATCGTCTCCCGCAAGTGGATCGCCACCATCTTGGCCCCCGAACCGACCGGCACCCAGGTCAAGGTCCTGTTCTTGAAGGCCCTCGACGCCGAGGGGCTGCTCACCGACGCCCTCGTCGAGCGGCTCGCCGACTTGGACGACACCGTCCCCGACGACGACCTGCCCGACGTGCCGCTGCTGCTGGCCGTGTCCGATAACGGCACCGAGATGCGCTGCCGGGAGACCCGCCGGTTCCTGGCCATGTGCTCCATCGCCCAGCACTTCGGGCGGCCCTCCACACCGACCGACCAGGCATGGATCGAGACCCTGTGGGGTCACGTCAAGCACGAGCACCCCCACCTGCTCGCCATCACCGACCCCGCCGTGCTCGCCTCCGAGCTCCAACGGATCCAGGTTCACTACAACTCGGTCCGTCTCCACGAGGCCATCGGCTACGTCACCCCCAACGACGAGCACGAAGGACGCGGCGACACCATCCGCAAGGCCCGACGAGACGGACTCGAGCGGGCCGACCGCAAACGCCGCGTCTGGCATCGACAGCACCGGAACCGGCCATGACCTTGACCGCCGACTCGACCCCCGACACGATCACCACCAACCACCCGCCGGCCACCCCGCCATGCGGTCTGAATCAAGCGCCAACCGGTCGCGCGAAGTCAGAAACGGCTCACCCCGACCTCTCGGCCGAGGATGTGGCGCTCGGCTACAAGAACCTCCTCGAAGCCGAACGCGGGTTCCGGGACCTCAAGTCCACCCTCGAGCTGCGACCGGTCTTCCACCGCATCGAACCCCGCATCCGCGCCCACGTCCTGTTGTGCTGGCTCGCCCTGCTCCTCGTGCGCGTCGCCGAGCGCCGCACCGGGCACACGTGGCGGCGGATCAACACCGAACTGGGCCGGGTGCACACCGTCACGCTCCACGGGACCGCCGGGACCGTCGAACAGACCACCGCGCTCACCGACGTCCAAACGGGCATTCTTGGCGCCTGCGGCATCGCCCTGCCGCCCCGCGTCACCCACCTCCACCCCGCCTGAACAGGCCAAACACCCCTCACGCCTGCTTCAACGCGCGTGGACACACGCGGCCTTCGACGGAACAGACGCGTTCTCGCAGGTCACACCCCCGATCCGGGCCCCTCATGTGCCTGCCAACTGCGGAACCCGGGCCACACGGTCGTGGCACCATCGCAGCGGTGCGAGGGTCCATCACACCCCACGGGAACGGCAGCTGGCGCCTCTTCGTGTCCGCCGGCGTCGACCCGGTCACGGGGCGTCGGCGCCGAGTCACCAGAGTCGTGCACGGCCGCAAGCGCGACGCCGTCGACGAGCTCAACCGACGTCGACGCAGTCGGAGTACACGTCGACCATCGTGGGGCGGCTGCTCCTCAGGAGAACTCGTCGGCTTCGGCACGGGTGCGGGCCCGGTCCCGCAGCAGCGTGACGAGCAGGAAGTACAGCGCAGGGACCGAGAAGTAGAGCGCGGTGCTGGCGGAGGTCGAGAGATCGGCGAGGAGTATGGCGATGACGTAGACGACGAGAGGGGAGGCCCCGATCGCAAGACCGACTCCTGCCCGGTCGGGCGACAGCAGACCGGCTCTTGCCCGGTCGGTCGACAGCAGCATGGGGCGTCGGGCCACGTACCAGTACAGGACGAGCCGCATCAACGTCGCCGCGATCAGTACCACCCCGTAGAGGTGCAGGGCGATCGGCTCCTCCGAGTACTCGCCGAGCACCGACGCGGCGAAGGGGATCAGGCACACCGGGAGCAGGAACAGCAGGTTCAGCCAGACGAGGTCTCGGTTGACCACCCGGATGCGGGAGAACAGGTCGCGGTGCGCGACCCAGTACATGCCTGTGATGAGGAAGCTGATCACCCAGGCGACCAGCGTGGGCCGTAGCTCTTCGAGCACCTGGCGCAGGGACTGCCCCTGAGGGGTCCCCGTTGAGTGGTCCAGGCGCTATGCGAGTGCTGGTTGGTGTCGGGTGGTCCAGGCCTCGGCGAACTCGCTGGGTGTGAGGTCGCCGTGGGCGCTGTGGGGTCGGTGCTCGTTGTAGTCGATGCGCCAGTCCTCGATGAGCACCTGGGCTTCGAGGAGGTTGTCGAACTGCCAGCCGTTGAGGAACTCGTCGCGGAGCCGGCCGTTGAACGATTCGATCCAGGCGTTCTGCCAGGGCGAGCCGGGGTCGATGAAGATCGACCCGACCCGGTTGAACCGGCACCAGTCCGCGACGGCGATGGCGATGAACTCGGGACCGTTGTCGAAGCGCACGAACGCGGGGAACCCGCGCTGCAGGGCGATCCGGTCGAGGGTCGCGACGACGCGGTCGGCGTCGATGGAGCGGTCCACGACGATGGCGGGGCACTCGCGGGTGTACTCGTCGACGATGTTCAACAGCTTCAGGGTGCGGCCGTCGACGGTGGTGTCGAACTGGAAGTCGAGCGCCCACAGGGCGTTCGGGGCGATGGGGCACATGGCGCCGACGGCGGTGCCGATCCCGCGGTGGGGCTTCTTGCGCTTGCGGTAGGGCACCCTGAGTCCTTCCTCGCGCCACAGGCGCTGGATCCGCTTGTTGTTGACCTTGCGGCCTTCCCGGCGGGCAGCCTTGGCGGCCCGGCGCCACCCCACCGTGGCCGCTCCTTGGAGAAGCGCAGGAAGGCGCGCAGCTCGACCTCGTCGTCGCTCGGTATCGGCGGGTCGAGCCGCTGGGTGGACCGGTGCTGACCGACGACTCGGCACGCTCGACGTTCCGGGGACCCCGAACCGTTCCTGCAGCATCACCACGGCTGCACGTCGACGATTCGGGGTCAGAAGTTTCCCTCGGCCAGCTCCTTGAGCATCGACTTGTCGAGCTCGGCCTCGGCGAGGAGCTTCTTCAGCCGGGCGTTCTCGCCCTCGAGCTCCTTCAAGCGCTTCGCATCGCTCGCCTTCATGCCGCCGTACTGCGCGACCCACCGGTGCCAGGTCGAATCGGCGATCTGCAGATGCCGGCAGACCTCGTCGAGCTCGGTCCCGCCGGCGAGGAGCTTGTTGCCCTCGGCGAGCTTGCGGATGATCTGGTCGGGCGTGTGCCGCCGACGCTTGGTCATGGGTGCTGTCCTCCTGCCCCATCTTGGGGCAACGGACTCGCACAACACCCGGACCACTACAGGGGGGTCACTTCACCCCGACAAGCCCTCGGGGACGGCGATCTCGAGGACCAGGATCGTGATGACGATGGCGAACACCCCATCGGAGAGGGCGGTCAGCCGATCAGGGCTTGTGAGACGATCGTCATCGTGGTCGCGTTGGTTGCCGGCTGAAACGGCGGGTGTCGTGCCCGCGGCGCCGGCGGGCTCGGTTTCGTCTGTCACCGTGCCTCCACCGGTTCGAAATGCGACTGGGGCCTTCGGCGCACCCGCTGGCTTCGTTGTCGGCCGGGATGATCGGTCTGTAGCTATTGGTGATGGTCTACCAGGCGCCGACCTCGTCGCCGGGAGGCCCGGTGCGAGCATGGTCGATACGGTCACTCGGTGACCTGCTGATCAATGCGGAATCCAGCCGAGCCACGCAGCCGTTCATCCTCCGAGGAAGATGCGTGAGCGGCCCGAGATCTCGAGGGTCGGCGCGCTCGACTGGTCCGCACCACCCGAGCTGACGAGTCGGCGGACCGGCCACTCTGGCCGGCGCGCTGCCAACCGTGCGGGGAGTCGCGCCGGGCACCCTGAACGGCGTGTCGCAGCAACCCCCCGCAACCGGCAGCAACCCGACCGCCGTGATCGCCCCGGACCTGGCCGAGCTGGCCGCCCCCACCGACACCCTCCTGCTGCTGGCCGGCAACCCGCGCCGTGGTGACGTCGACGCGGTCGCCCGGTCGCTGGCCACGTTCGGGCAGCGCAAGCCGATCGTGGCCCGCCGATCGGACCGCATGGTGATCGCCGGGAACCACACGCTGCTGGCGGCCCGCCAGCTCGGCTGGCCGGAGATTGCGGTGGTGTGGGTGGACGACGACGTGACCGCCCGCGCCTAGGCGCTGGCCGACAACCGCACGTCGGATCTGGCGAGCGACGATCCGGGTGATCTGGAGGCGATGGTGCGCTGGGTGGCGAGCGGGACGAGGAGCTGTTGGCGGCGGCGTCGTGGTCGCTGGAGGCCTTGGAGGAGGAGCTGGCCGCCCTCGACACCGGCGACGACGATCCCGGGCCGCCCGTGCCAGGCGAGGACGATGTGCCCGCGGCAGCGCCTCCGACGAGCACCACGGGCGACCTGTGGGTGTATTGGGGAGCATCGGGTGCTGTGCGGCGACGCCACCCGGCTCGCCGACGTGGAGCGGGTGATGGCCGGCGGGCTGGCCGACATGGTGTCGACCGACCCGCCCTACGGGGTTGCCCATGTCGGCAAGACCCGCGACGCGCTGACCATCGCCAACGACGACCTCGATGGGGACGGCCTGGCGGGGCTGCCGCACGCCGCGTTCGCCAACGTGGACAGGGTGCTCACGCCGGGGGGGATGGTGTACGTGGCCTACCCGGCCGGCCCGCGGGGCGCCGTGTTCGTGGACGCCGTCACCGGCCGGTGGAAGCTCCGCCAGTCGCTGGTGTGCGTGAAGTCACGGCTGGTGTTGGGCCACACCGACTACCACTACCAGCACGAGGCGGTCATGTACGCCTACAAGCCGGCAGCGGGCCGGTGGGGGCGCGTCGGTGGGCGGGGCTGGTTCGGCGACCACGCTGCCTGCACCTGACCCAGGCGCTCGCCCCCTGTGCGCTGCGGCCGTGGGATGGCCCACCCTAGGCAGGTCCAACGGTCGGGCACATAGTGGGAGGTGGAGCATGGTTTCGAGGAGGTAGGCCATGGCACAGGAGATGTTGGACCGTCCCGAGAGCGGGGCCAGGAGCCGGCAGTCCAGGCGCTGGGTTCTCACCGCAGTGATCGCTGTCGCGCTGCTGATCGCAGGGGTTGCAGCGGGCTGGGTGCTGCGGGGCAGCGACGAGGCCGCATCGCCCCTCTACTACGGGCGGGTTGGCACCCAGGCGATCGGTGGGGAGCTGACCGAGCGACAGGCCGAGATGGTCGACGTGGCTGCCCAGTACGTCGAGGCGTGGATGGCCGAGGACGGCGAGGCCGTGGCGTCGTTCATGACCGCCGACGGCTACCTGGACATGCCCGAGCTCGGCCGCGTCGAGCGCGTCGACGACGGCTCGCTGCAGGAGTGGGTGTCCACGTTCGGCGAGATCCCGAACGAGCTGAACGATCCCATGGTGGTTTCCGGGAACCAGGTGGCCCTCATCGGGCACTTGGAGTCGTTCGGCGACTGGGTGATCGTCCTCGAGTTCACCGACAGCGGACCGGTGCAGATCGTCAGCGACACCCACGTGGCCTTCTGAGAGCAGCGACAACGCGAACGGCGGCTCCGAACTGGGCGCGGTGCCTGCGAGGGGCCGGTCACTCCCAGCGGACGAGGTCGCTCACCGGCCAGTGGGCCATGCGGGCCGAGTCGACGCCGCCGACAGATCAACCTGGGATGGTGACGCCAACAGGCGTCGGCCCGCCCTCGGGTGTCCATGCGATCGGGACCGGGGACGGATAGGCGTCGGACTCGAAGGTCGTGACTCGTCCACCTCCCCCCTGCTCGGCCATGGGGATGAGCACGAGTGCGGGAGCCCCTCCCGTGTAGATCGAGCACGCTGCGTAGGTCCCGTCCGTCGACCAGATGCACTCACGCGGCCCGTCGCCAGTGCGCACGCCACCGTCGGGTTCGGTCTCGGTGCCCGTTCGGGGGTCGAAGAGCCTCCATGTGCTCTCGCCCGCCATGAGGATGCGGCCGTCAGGAGCGAGGTGGGCCGGGTGATCGACCTGGCGGAGTTCGTATCGTCCGGCGAGCAGGTCCTCGACCGGAAGCCACCCATCCGTGAACTCGAAGCTTGCTGGGTCTTCGCCTTCGACGAGAGCAACACCGCCAGCGACGCCCAGCACGTCGTCGGTCGTCTCGATCTCTTGCAGGACCGATCCGTCAGAACGAAGCACGGCAATCGTGTCCGAGCCGACGGTGTCCCCGTATCCTTCGAGGTTCCCAGGCAGACCCCCACGCAAGTAGGAGAAGGCGAGGGTGTCGTCGTCGACCCAGGACGGACGCCCGACCTGACCGCACACCTCGGAGCCGCCTCCGCCCGTGGTGCTGTAGTAACTCGCGCACTCCACCGGGAGCACCGCCGTCGTCCTGCGAGTGGCAAGGTCGATGACGTACAGGCCGCTGATCGGCCCGTCCGCGATCCCCCTGACCGTGTGCGCGTACGCCAGCCGGTTGCCGCTCGGCGAGAACACGGCCACGCCTCGGACTCCGTCGACGGGCCCTTGCGGCACAGGCAGGGGGGCGGTCTGGCCGGTGCTCAGGTCGATGAGCAGGCCCGGCGAGACCACCACGAGGTGACCGTCCGGGGAAGCGCCGTGAACCGACGCGCCCGGCGGCAGCGTGATGAGCGGTTCGGGAGATCGGTCGTCAGAAGTCACCTGGAGCACGGCGGCGAGGCCGCTGTGGCCGAGGGAAACGTCGTCGTTCTGAGCGAGAACCAACCGCCCGGGGAACGCCCCGGCGTCGTCCAGCGACGAGAGACTGGAACCGAGGAAGGTGACGAGGAAGAAGCCCACCACCGCAAGACCACCCACGGCGACGACGACGCCGAACACCACGGCCGCGAGGGAAGCCTTCGGATGGCGCCGGCGAAGCCGGGCCATACCTCCACTCATGGTTGCCTCCCTCGCCAGTGTCGCGCCCGACCCGGCAAGTGAGAAGGCTGCGACCACCGGGCCGCCCGGTAGCTCGGCTGTGACGACACCCTGCACGGCAGCCCGGAGGCCTCTGTCGGCTCTTCGGAGGGGCGGCCGAAGTACAACGTCCCCGGCGGCAGTCGGTTGGCACTCGACGTCGCAGATGGCCGGTTCGGTGGTGTCGTTGACGATGGTGTCGGTCGTGCACCGGATCACTTGGCCAAGCGGTCGAGGATCTCGCGGATCCTGGTGGCGGGGGGCGCGCTGGTGGAGTGTTCCCCTACGCGGGTGCTGATCGCTGCTCGGGCCGGGTCAGGTGACAGCTGGCAGTCGGCTCGCGGCAGTCCGGCTTCGCGGTCGCCGGCTCATCGACAGGTGGGTCCCCAACAGACCAGGAGCAGACAGCGCCGGGGTCCTGGGCAGGCCCCGGGCTACCCTCCGCGACGTGCCCGACGCCTCGGAGTCCGTCGCCGCCTACGTCGCAGCGCTCGACGACGCCCACCTGGCACTGTTCGAGCGGCTCCAGGCCCTGGTCCTCGACGTGGTGCCGGACGCCGAGGTCCGGATCTCGTACCAGATCCCGATCTACAAGGTGGGCAGGCGCCACGTCGGATTGAACGCCGGCCTCCGCGACGGGGTCACCCTCACCACCACGTCGCCCGACCACATCGCCGCGTTCGTGGCCCGCCACCCCGGCTTCAAGACCGGCAAGGCCAGCATCCAGGTCCGGTTCGACGACGTCCTGCCCGAGGAGGACATCCGAGAGGTGGTGCGCCGCGCCACCACGGCCTGACCGGGCCCGGCCCGCTCAGCCGGCGGCGCGCCCTCGAACCAGGTCGGCCACCTGCTCCGGGCACTCCGAGGCAGGACCTGGCCAGCGCCGGTCAGCAGGTGCAGATCCACGCCGAGCGCCTCGGCCACCCGTCGACCCTGCTCCAGGGGGCAGCGGGTCGCGATCGCCCCGGGCGACGAACCGCGGGATGCGGATGGTCGCCAGATGCTCCCCGACCGGGCGGGCGTCCGGTCCTCGCGGACGGCCCCGAATCGGGCCTCGGCTACCGGCGTTCTGGCGGCGGCGCGCCCGTCGTGCCCCTGCGCGGCCTTGTCACCACGGCGACCGGAGCGGCCGCGCCTGTGACGAGATCAGTCGAGGCGCACGGGTGACGAGCCCCTCGGGCAGGTCGGCGAACACCTCGGGAGTCGAGGCAGGAAGTCGCGGTAGGCACTGGTGCGTCGCCAGCACATGCCGATCGTGCGGCTGGGCACGGGTTCGGCGAACTCGATGCCGCGCCGAGGCGCTGGAAGTCGGCGTAGCTGTCGGTCAGGTCACCCAGTTCCGTCCGCCGCTGAGGCGAGGGTGTGGAGCCGGACGGACACCGCCGACACCCACAGGAGCGCCGGCCACATGGCCAGACGCTGGACGAGGCCGTTCCACTCCGAGAACAGCTCGGCCTGGATCACCGGCCCCGACGCCAGCGCCAGCAGTCCTCCCCAGAACGACACCAGCTGCCACCCCGTACCGAAGCGCCCGTCGAGCCGGAACACCAGCGACGAGACGATCGCAGCAAGGGGAAGGCCGATCGCGCCCGGCGCGCTGAACACGCCGTGCAGCCTCCCGGTCACGGTCACGTCCACGCAGTCGGCATCGCAGGGGAAGAACCCGACCACGACCATGCCGGTGCCGGCGGCCACGATCAGGAGGAGGCCGAGCCACCTGGCCCATCGCCCGCGCAGCACCAGCCCGTACGCTCCCGCGAACGCAAGGATGCAGAGCCCGAGCCCCATGAACCCGGCCACGTTCATGACGGTGCCGTGCGGTGCGTTCACGGCGCCCAGCTCGCTCTGGGTGTCCCGGACCGGGTCGTACCCTTCCCAGGACACCCCGAGCACGATCGTGAGCGCGATGAAGGCGATGGGCCCGATCGCCGCGATCAACGCGAGCAGGCGAGCGCCCGACACCCGGGTCGTGCGGTGGTGAGGGCCTGGGACGTGCTCGGCCACGTGCCAAGTATCCCCGGTCGGCGACGCGCGACCGCTGGGCCCGCCCGCGATGTCGGGCAACACGAGGGTGGGGTGCCGGTGCTGGCAGGCCGAGGCCGGGCGAAGAGGACCTGGTTGTCCACGCGGGGTCCGCCGGACACCGCTCCACCGAGGTGGACGGTCACCAACATCAGGGCGATCCGCGACAGCACCGACGGGATCCTCGAGCTGCTGTCCGGCAAGGAGCAGGGTGCCGCCGAACCGGGGGACGCAGCGACCTGATGGGTGGGGCAGCGAGAGCCGGGTACCTGCCCAGGTCACGCCTGACCGTCGGTCGGCGGCGGCCGCACCCAGGACATCGTCGGAGCGCGCTCTCGGCCCGGCATGCGGACGGGTGCCACTCGGGCGGGGCGAGGTCGCCTGGTTGGCCGATCACGCAGCATCCGCCGACGCCGCTGCGCCCGACGCTCTGCGCCAGCATGGTGAGACACGCCCGTGCTCCACGCGCGAGGTGGCGGTCAGCTGGCATCGACGCATCCTGCGTGCATCCGCACGGCCGATCATCGTGACGCCGGTGGGGCCAATCCACGAACGGTGCCCGAGCCGATGGAACGGCCGCTGTCGTCGCAGCGTCGCCGGGGCGACATCGCGGCGAACGACGTGTGCCTCCGGCGCTCGCCGCAGCTGTCGCCGTGCGTTCCCCCCGGGTCCTCCCTCGGTTCACCGTGCGACCGTAGGGTCGCTGAGTGTCGATGGCCGCGCCACGGCAGACCACGGGAAGGTGATCGTGTTGCCTCACGCCAACCGACGACAGATCGCTCTCGTCGCCCATGACAACAAGAAGGCTGACCTCGTGGAGTGGGCCGCGTTCAACCGGGAGGTGCTGCGGCACCACGAGCTCGTCGCCACCGGCACCACGGGCCGGCTCCTTCAGGCCGAGGTCGGGCTCGAGGTCACCCGGCTGCAGAGCGGCCCGCTCGGCGGTGACCAGCAGCTCGGTGCACTCATCACGGCAGGGCACGTGGACCTCCTGCTGTTCTTCTGGGACCCGCTCGAGCCGCAGCCTCACGACCCGGACGTCCGAGCGCTGCTCCGGATCGCGGTGGTGTGGAACACGCCGACGGCCTGCAACCGCGCGACCGCCGACTACCTCATCTCGTCGCCGCTGTTCTCCGACCGTCACTACCCGAGGCCGGTGCGCGAGGCTGGGTGAACCTGAATCGGACCCGTCTCGACGCAGCGGGTCGCTCGGTTCGGGGCCGTGAGCGCGGACTAGGGGAGCATTCCCGAGCGCTTCGAGAGGTTCCTCGACAGGGCCTGTCCCGTGGTCGGCAGCTACGGCGCCAAGGACCCCACCCTGCGCGGCGCGGCGTGAGCGCAGGCGTCGGACCGCTACCCGGGAAGACGCCCCTATCGTGCGGCTCATGGCCTCGCCCCACCCCGCCGTGCGGCCGCCGGTCGAGGCCACGGCAGGCCTGGCCGTGCTCCGGCAGTACCGGCCCGCCTGGCTCCGGGGGGACCTGTTCGCCGGGCTCACCATCGGCGCGCTCCTCATCACCCAGTGCATGGCCTACGCGCCTCTCGCCGGCCTGCCGCCGAGCGCCGCCTTCCACGCCGTGCTGGTGGCCCTGCCCGTGTACGCCCTGGTCGGCACGTCCCGCCACCTCGTCGTCGGACCCGACCCGGGCACGGCGGCGGTGGCCGGCGCCGGCCTCGCTGCCGTCGCCACCGTCGGCAGCGACGACTACCTCGCAGCGGCCGCCGCCCTCGGCCTCATGGTCGGGGTCGTGCTCGTGCTCGCCGGCCTGCTCAGGCTCGGCCTCGTGGCCGACCTCCTCTCCCGTCCGGCCCTCATCGGCTACCTGACGGGGCTCGGCGTCATCCTCCTCGTCGGTCAGGTCCCCAAGCTGCTCGGCATCCCGGTGGACGCCGAGACCACGGTGGCCAAGGTGGGTGAGATCCTCACGAGCCTCGGCGAGATCGACCCGGCCACGGCGGCCATGGGGCTCGGGACCCTCGCCCTCATCCTCGGCCTGAAGTACTCGATGAAGGGGCTGCCGGCCGCCGTGATCGGCGTGGTGGCCGCGACCGTGGTCGCCTGGGTGTTCTCGCTGGACGAGCACGGCATCGGCCTCGTCGGCGACTTCGACGCCGACGTGGGCCTGCCGGCCCTTCCCGGGATCCCGATCCAGGACTGGGGCGCCCTCGTGCCGACGGCCATCGCCGTGGCCGTGCTCGGGTACGCCGACAGCTTCCTCACCGCCAAGGGCGTGGCCGGCAAGCAGGGCTACGACCTCGACGCCGACCGGGAGCTCACGGGGCTCGGCGCCGCCAACGTGGCCGCCGGGGCCTTCCAGGGGATGCCGGTCGCCTCCACCGGCAGCGGCACGGCCGCAGCGTCGGCCGCTGGGGGCGTCACCCAGGTCACCTTCCTCATCGCCGCCGCCTTGGTGCTGGCCGGCATCCTGTTCCTCGGCCCGGTGATCGAGCGCATCCCGTCGGCGGCCCTGGCCGCCGTCGTCACCAGCGCGGCCGTCGGCCTGTTCGAGATCCCTGGCTTCCGCCTGCTCTGGCGGGAGAGCCGCCTCGAGTTCCTCCTGGCCCTGGCCACCTTCGCCGCCGTCATCGTCTTCGGCGTGCTCGCCGGCATCCTCATCTCCATCGGCCTCGGCCTGCTCATCGCCCTGGTCCGGGTGGCCCGCCCCCACGACGCCATCCTCGGCCGCTCGGCCGACCTGGACGGCTGGGTGGACGCCGACGACTACGACACCACCGCCGAGGAAGGCCTGCTCGTCTACCGCTTCGACGCCCCGCTGTTCTTCGTCAACGCTTCTCGGTTCGCCGAGCGGGTGGAGGAGGTGCTCGAGGAGAACCCGGGCGAGGAGCGGTGGGTCGTGCTCGACTTCGAGGGGGTGGGGTCGGTCGACACCACCGCCACCGAGGTGCTGGCCGGGCTGGCCGACGACCTGCGCCGCCACGGGGTGGAGGTGGTGGGCCTGGCCCGGGCCAACGGCCACTCCCTCGACCGCCTTCGGCGGGCCGGGCTGCTCGAGCCCGGCGGCCCGTTCCGGGTTTTCCCGACGATCAACGGGGCCGTGCGGGCCTTCCAGGACGAGGGTGGCGGCCCGCCGACCTGACGTGCGTCAGTCCAGGTGGCCCGTGCGCTGGCGACCGAGGGCGTGCTCCTCTCCATCCTCCGCGGCCTGGTCGGGCGGGGACGCTCAGCCCATGGGGGAGGCGATACCGATCAGGACTCCGTAGGGGTCGCGAACGTACGAAACGGTCTGTCCCCAGGGTGTGGCGTGGGGAGCAGCGACCGCCTCGGCGCCAGCGTCGACGGCTCGCTGGTATGCCGTGGCGACATCGGGGTCGAGCAGGGTGAACTCGAATCCTGGGGGAGGGTCCTCTCGCTCGAGCTTGGTGTACGCGATCGGTACCGCGGTCTCGCCGAGTCGGTGACTGGTGAACGCCAGCGCCGTGTCCCCGGTCGCCATCTGGGCGAAATCGCCGGACTCGTGGACGAACGCGCGGGAGATCCCGAAGGCCCGTTCGTAGAAGTCGACGGCCTCCTCGACGTCGGGCACGTAGATGATCACATAGCCAAGACGCACGATGCCTCCTCCGCTCGTGGGCGTGGGGGGTCGCCCCCAGATCGCAGCGTCCACGACGTCGCAGCCCCCGGTGGCGCGTCCGTGACAACGGTGCCGGACGGATCATGCAGGGTCGCGGCAGCGCGCACGGGCACCATCCTGACCGCGTCTCGGTCGAGCTGCGGCCGGTAACCGCCAGTCGCCTCGCCGGCGCCCGACCGGCCGACCTGCTGCCCGGCTGGACGCGCCCTCCTCGGCCTTGGCCGCCACCTCGGCCACCCGCTTGGCCCGCGTGTCGGGGCGCTTCGCGCTCTGACCGCCCGTCGCCTTCTTCCACGAGGCCAGCCACACCCGCTTGGACGTGGCGTGGGCCCCGGCACCACCGGACCCGGCCGGGGCTACGGTTGGCCTCGTCACCGACGGCCGAGGAGCGTGCGGTGAGGGCGATCGTCTACCGCCAGTACGGCACACCCGACGTGCTGCACCTCGAGGAGGTCGAGACGCCGACCGTCGGTGACGACGAGGTGCTCGTGCGGGTCGAGGCCGCCTCGGTGAACTCCTGGGACTGGGACCTGCTGCGAGGCACGCCGTTCCTCGCCCGCCTGCCCGCCCTGACCAAGCCGAGCCATCCGGTGCTCGGGAGCGACGTCGCCGGGCGGGTCGAGGTGGTCGGCAGGAACGTCATCCGCCTCCGGCCGGGCGACGAGGTGTTCGGCGACCTCTCTGGCTGCGGGTTCGGTGCGTTCGCCGAGTACGCCCGCGCCGCGCCGGACGCGCTGGCGCCGATGCCGGCCGGGCTGAGCTTCCAGCAGGCTGCCGCCGCACCGCAGGCCGGGCTGCTCGCCCTCGCCGGGCTGCGCTTCAGGGGCTCCGTCCGCCCGGGCGACCGGGTGCTCGTCAACGGCGCCGGCGGCGGCGTGGGCACGATCGCCGTCCAGATCGCGAAGTCGCTCGGCGCCGAGGTGACCGGCGTCGACGTCGCCGCGAAGCTCGACGTGGTGCGATCGGTCGGGGCCGACCACGCCATCGACTACCAGCGCGAGGACTTCACCCGCGCCGGCGTTCGCTACGACCGGATCGTCGACGTGGCGGCTCATCGCTCGCCGCTCGACTACCGGCGGGCGCTGAGCCCCACCGGCGTCTACGCCGGCATCGGCGGGTCGCCGGCGCGCGTCCTCGAAGCGGCCTCGCTCGGGCTGTGGCTCCGGGTGACCGAGCGGCGCCGGATGGGTCTGGTCCTCTACGCCAAGCCGACGCTGCCCGACCTCATGGACCTGCGCCAGCTTCTCGAGGACGGCACGGTGGTGCCGGTCATCGACCGCACGTTCCCGCTGGCCGAGACGGCCGACGCCTTGCGGTGCTTCGGCGCCGGGCGGTTCGCCGGCAAGATCGTGATCGACTGCACCTGAGCGCAACCCCTACTGCTCGTCGCAGCGCTGCACGTCGATGACGACGTTTCCGACCTTCCGCCCTCTCGGCGTGGTGGGACGCCTCGACGATCTCCTCGAGCGGGTAGTGCCGGTCGAGCACCGGCCGGAACTGGCCCGACTGGCAGCAGCGGGGTGACCAGAGCGAGGAACGGGTTCTGTGCGAAGGGTCCCAGGTCGGTCGTCAGGTCCCGAGCCGGTTGAAGTCGGCTGACAACGTCGTCGTGGTTCGAGATGTCACAGTCGCGTCGCAGGATGCCTCTCACCTCCCGAGCGATCGGCAACCGGCCGGTTCGGCTCCGAACGGAGGATGAGACAATGGCTGAGATGGCCGTCGAGCTGGCGAGATTCGAGATCGGCCCGGCAGCAGAAACGGAGATGCTGGCTGCTCACCTCGATGCGGTGCGTTCGATTCGTGGTGCCTGCCCTGGCTTGATCGAAGCCCGACTGTTCCGGGGCGAGGAGCCGGGCACGTGGATCGACGTCTGGTTCTGGGCGAGTCTGGACGCGGCGAGAGCGGCCGCCGAGACGGCGATGACGCTGCCGGCGGCGAGCAGGTTCTTCTCGTTCATCGCCGCGGCGCCGACGATGATCCATGGCACCCTCGTCGCCGAGGATCTCGGTGCCTGAACCCGATCCCCTTGCGGCGCTCGCTCACCAAGCGGTCTCGGGCGACGCTGCTGCACTCGATGCTCTCTGCCGGGAGCTGCAGGATCCGATCTACCGGTTGGCGATGCGGATGTTCGCTCATCCCGAGGATGCGGCCGACGCAACGCAGGAGGCGCTGATCCGCATCGTCACCCATCTGGCTTCGTTCGAGGGGCGATCGAAAGTCACCACGTGGGCCCACACCGTTGCGTCGCGCCACTTCCTCAGGATGAGGACCCAGCGGCTCGAGCCCACCGTCGCAGGGCCGGAGGAGTTCGGCGACTGGATCGACCGGCATCGCTCGGAGCCGTCGGCGGAGACGGCGTCCCTGGTGGAGTTCGACGAGTTGTGTGGCGACGTTCGTATTGCGTGCACGTACGGGATGTTGTTGTGCCTCTCGCGTCCGGTACGGCTTGCGTACCTGTTGGGTGATGTCATCGGGTTGACCGACGTCGAGGGGGCGGAGGCGTGCGAGACAACGCCAGCAGCGTTCCGGCAGCGCCTGGCCCGGGCACGGCGAACGATGCGATCGATCATGGCGCAACGCTGCGGGCTGATCCGTTCCGAGAACCCGTGCCGATGTTCACACCTCGTCGACGCGAGCATCGAAGCAGGAATCCTCGATCCAGCTCAGCCCCTTCACGCCCATCACGCCGGCGCCGGTGCCTCGATCGACCATGGCGTCATCATGGCGGCAGCGGCAGAGCTGGACCTCGCTGAGGCGATCGCCGAGGTCTACCGCACCGATCCCGAGTGGACGGGACCGGACCGGATCATGTCGACGATCAGAGCCTCGCTCCCGACGCTGCTCCAGACATGACGGTCCTGGAGTTCGCTCGCGACCTCGACGGACTGCTCTCGGGCGCTGCTCGCATCCAGACCAAGGAGTGGTGGGAGCGGTATCTGAAGGGCGAAGCTGCGTTTCGGGGCGTCAAGATGGCCGACACGAGGCGAATCGTGAACGAGCTCGTCGTGCGTCACCGCCTCGACACCGACGATGCCGCGATGATGCTCGAGCACGCCCAGGCGTGTTTCGGGCAAGCCTGGTCGGAAGACAAGCTGGCCGGGGTACTGCTCCTCGCGGAACACGGTCTCTCCAGCCTCACGATCGACCATGTCGACGACCTTGCCGCACCCCTCGCAAGGGGTCACCTCGCCGACTGGAACACCGTCGACTGGTATTGCGTCAAGACCCTCGCACTCTTCCTCGTCGCCGGTGACGACGTCGAAGGCCGCTGTCGCAGCCTGGCGCGGTGGGTCCACGCCGGCCCGCTGTGGCAACGACGCGCCGGCGCGGTTGCTTTCGTCAACCATGCGGCGACACAGCCCGAGCTGTTCGACGGGTTCACCGACATGCTCTTGACGATCGCAGAGGTCAATGCCGGCGACCCCACACGATGGAGCCAGACGAGCGTGGGCTGGCTACTTCGTGAGCTGGCGAGCCGGTCCCCCCGTGAGGTGTTGGCCTTCACCGACGCGCACCCCGAACTCAGCAGCGAAGCGCGTGACAACGCGCTGAAACACCTTCGAGGCCGATCCGGCACACGCCACTGACGACCCCACCCGATGCGATCACTCCGGACCCGTCGCCAATGCCGGAACCGCAGCCATGCTCGCTCCAAGTGGTGCAGCACTCGGACAACGACACCCGCTATCGAGCACGCGGAATCCCCGGCCTCGACGAGCACCTCGCGCCGCGGCCACCTGGAGGATCTCGCGCGTGCCATTCACGGCGCGCTGGCTCTCCCGTCGCCCGAGGGCGGGATCCCGATGAGGCGCGGGGCCAACCGCTCGACCACCGGCTCGACGAATCGGGTCGCCAGGGGACCTGCGACGGCGAGCAGGAGCACGTAGGCGGCGGCCAGCGTGCCCAGCTCGGGTCGGGCGCCGCCAGCAACTGCGATGCCGGCGATCACGATGGAGAACTCACCTCGGGCGGTCATCACGGTGCCGGCGCGAAGGCGACCTCGGGGGCCGATGCCGGCGCGCGCCGCGGCCCACCAGGTCGTCGCCACCTTCAGCGCGCCAGAGGCAACGGCCAAGGCCAGTGCCGGGACCAGGACGCCGGGCAGGTCCCGCGGGTCGATCTGGAAGGTGAACACGATGAAGAAGGCTGCCGCGAACAGGTCGCGCAACGGCCGCACCAGCTCGGTGCCCTGACGTGCCACCGCCCCGGACACGGTGATGCCCACCAGGAACGCGCCGATGGCGCCCGACACGTTCACCAGCTCGGCGAGGCCGGCGATCAGCAGTCCCACACCCACGATCCCGAACAGCAGGACCTCGTCGGAACGGCTGGCCAGGACCCGGCTGACCGGCTCGCCGAAGCGCAAGGCGGCCGCCAGCACGACGACCACGGCGACGATGGCGACCGCTGTGGTCGCCGCGGTGTCGGCCGCCGATCGGTTCAGGCCGATCCCGACCAGCACGGGCAGGTAGAGCGCCATCACGAGGTCCTCGATCACCAGCAGCGACAGGACGGTCGGGGTCTCCCGGTTCCCCAAGCGCCCGAGATCGGCAAGCACCTTGGCGATGATCCCGGACGAGGACACGTAGGTGATACCGCCCAGGGCGATGACCTCTTCGAGCGACCAGCCGGCCAGCAGCCCGGCGGCCACCCCCGGCGCGACGTTGAGGAGGTCGACAGCACCTGCGGCCGCATTGGTGCGCAGGTTCGCCACCAGCTCGTCGCTCGAGTACTCGAGCCCGAGCATCAGCAGCAGCAGCACCACGCCGAGCGTGGCGGCGACGTCGAGGAAGCCCTCCGAGGCCGACAACCCGAACACCCCGCCCTCACCGAGCAGCAGACCGGCGACGAGGTAAAGGGGGATCGGGGACAAGCCGACGCGGCTCGACAGCCGCCCCAGGACAGCCAGGGCGAGCAGCAGCCCACCGAGCTCGATGAGGGCCGGGGCGGCTTCCTGGCCGGCGGCGAAGACCACCGGCTCAGATCCCCAGGAGCTCGGCGGCGGCTCGGAGTCCCTCGGCGGTACCCACCATGACGACCGTGTCGCCCGGGCGGAGCTCGTCCTCGGGCCCGGGGGCTGGCTGGGCCTCGCCGTCCCGCAGGATGGCCACGACCGAGACCCCGGTGCGGCGGCGCAGCTCCAGCTGCCCGATGGTGCGCACGGGTACGTCCCTCGGGAGTGGCAGCCAGTCGACGGCCAGACCGGCGATGAGGCTGGACAGGCGATCGAGCTGCCCGGCGACACCTTCGGCGCCGAGCGCCTCGGCCAGCGCAAGGGCCTCCTCGGCGGACAGGTCGACCCGGGAGGCGACGGCGTCAGGATCCCGTTCGTCATAGACGAGCAGCTCCCGACGCCCCGAAGTCCGGGCGATCACCCCCACCCTCGGACCTGACCGGCAGAGGAAGTCGAACCGCACACCGACCCCGGGCAACGGCGTCTGGTGGATCTCGGGCATGCCGGCATTCTGTTCGCTCGGCGCCTCAGCTGTCGGCCCTGAGGGGGCGGGATCAATCCTCGGCCATGTCGGCTCCGTCGAGGCGACGGCGGATGTCGCGCAGGTTCGCGATCCGCTGGAGCACGGTGGGGATCTGGTCGAAGCCCCCGATGTACGACCAGACATAGGCGATGGTGGCGAAGATGGCGCCCGCCTGCGCCTCGGTGCTGGTCGTGCTGACGAGGGCGAACACGGCGAGGCCGGCGGCGATCAGCTGGAACACCCCCCAGGTCGACGCCTCGGCATCGGAGAGCCGGATCCAGTGCGAGGCGAGGGTCCCGAAGTGACGGTGGACGTCGTCCACCGAGCCCTGCTCGATCACTGTGACCTCCACCTCGAGCACGTCGTTGAGCCGGCGATAGACGTGCCGCGACCGCCGGACGAGCCGGAGGTTGAGCATCGCGACCGGGGCCGCGACGGCGGCAGCAGCGAGCCCGAGGATCGGGTCGTAGAAGAAGATCATGACGAGCGACCCGACGACGGCGAACCCCGCGGTGATCGAGACGTCCACGTCGCGCTCCAGGAAGTCCACGTACTCGCCGGCCAGCGCGGCCCGGGCCACGACGGTCGACGTCGGGATGCCCAGGTCCCGGTGCTCTTCCACGAGATCGGTCGCCATGTCGGTGTAGAGGCGGTTGAACGAGCGAGTGTCGTAGCGCTGGCGGGCCACGCTCAGCACCGTGTGCGCCAGCCAGATCAGCGCGAACACGATGACGCCGCGCCACTCGTCGTCGAGCAGGTCGTCGACGGCGAGGCCGATGGCGAAGGGGTAGAGGAGCTCGAAGGTGTTCTCGAGCACCACGGCCACGTAGGTGACGGCCAGCTGGCCGCGGTGGCGGCGGAGGTGGGTCGACAGGAGGCTCACGGCAGGCAATCTCTCACCGGCGGCGTCGGCGCGACGCCCGACGCCGATGGGTCGGTGTCAGCTCAAGGTGCCGGCGAAGACCTGCCACGCCAGTGCGCTCTTCGCGACCAAGCTCAACACGAGGTACGCCTTCTCCCCGTAGAGGTAGGCGGCGAAGCGTCCGCGTCGGCGGTACTGCAGCCACTGGTTCAGTGCGAAGCAGTTGAACAGCACCAAGAGCGACACGAAGATCCCGTACACGAAGCCGGGTACGCCTTCGGCCTCCGTTGTCGCCAGGACGAGAGCGATCGTGATGCAGAGCCAGGGAACGACGCCGGCGACGCAGCCGAAGGCGAACGGCCACCAGGTGACGTCGTCCCGGTTCTGGTTGACCCGCTCCATGAGCAGGCCGAACAGGATCATCGCCGCGTTCACGGAGAACAGGCCGATGAGCGCGTAGACGTTCGTGATGCCGGGGAGCATGGCGATCAGGACGATCATCACGGAGGCACTGATCGAGTACTCGACCCACCGTGCGTAGTTGATGTTGCGCTGGAGGTTGCGCTCGTACCACCCGACGACGGCTGGGCTTGCCATGAGGAGATGGTCGACGGCGGCGAGCAGGAGAAACGCGGCGATGGCCCAGGAGAAGCGGACCTCGAAGAGGGTCTTCTCGACGGTGAGAGGGGTGCCGGGCGGACCTGTCTGGACGGGGGCGACGACAGGGATCGCGAAGCTGTTGCTGAGGAGCAGGATCAGTGCTGCTTGCCCGAGATGCACGAGCCCGACGCCGATGTTCCAGGTCCGCAGGTTCGCCAGCCGCCCGGTGTCTGGTGAGGGATCCGCGACCGAGGTCACACCCCGACCCTAGGCGGTGGCGTTGACCCCCTGCTGTGGACAGCACGTCCCAGGACACCGCCCGCGACCGGCTCTGATCCGCGGCGTGCGAGCGCAGCCCCCGGGATGATGACGCGCTCGGCACCTGCCCGATGGCGAAGCTGGCGATGCTTACGATGAGCCGCATGATCTCCGTCGGGTCGGCCAGCTCACCCTCGGCCGCCTGCCGGAGCGACGGGCCCTCGGTTCGTGGTCTTCGTCAGCCGGGCGCGCCGCGGTGTGGCGTCCAGCGTCTCGCCGGACGGTGCCGCAGGCTTCGCTCACATCGGGTGATGACCCTCGGTCCGTTCCGGGCTGGGATCGGGGCGACGGGAAGGAAGCCTCGCGGCGAGTGCCCAGCGACTCAGCAACGCAGCGCCGGCGTCCCTGATCGGAGGCAGAGGATGAGCCGATCGTCGGTCGGGACGCCGGCCCCGAGGAGGTGACGGATGACGACGGAACCCGGTCAGCCCGAGGTCGTCGACCCTGAGGAGGCCAGCGGCGACCCGCGCCTCGCCTTGTTGCTGGCGATGGCGATGTTCGTCCTCGTGGTGGACACGTCCATCATGAACGTGTCGATCACCGCCGTGGCGACTGATCTCGACACGTCGGTGAGCAGCGTCCAGTCGGCCATCGCGCTCGAGGCGCTGGTCTCGGCTGCATTCATCCTGATCAACAGCAAGGTCGGCGACCTCATCGGGCGCAAGCGCGCCTACGTGCTGGGGCTGCTGGCCTATGCGATCGGCGCATCGGCGATGACCTTGACCCAGAACATCGCTGCCGTCGTGGTCTGCTGGGCGATCATCGGTGGGCTCGGTGCCTCGCTGCTGCTGCCGGCGATGCAGTCGCTCATCCACGGCAACTTCGAGGGTGCGGCGCGCAAGAAGACGTACGCGCTCGTCGGGGCCTCGGCCGCGGTCGCCGCTGCGATCGGCCCGCTGCTCGGGGGCTTCGTCACGTCGTACCTGTCCTGGCGCGTCGGCTTCCTCCTCGAGGTCCTGGTCATCGCGATCGTGCTGCTCAACATCGGGCGCGTCGCCGACGTGCCGTTCACGGGTGACCGCAGGATCGACACGGTCGGTGCGGTGCTGTCCGTCGTCGGGATGGGTGGTGTGGTCCTCGGCATCCTGGTCTGGCAGGAAGGCGGCGAGTTCGTGGGGCTGCTGATGGCCATCGGTGCCCTTGCCCTCGCCGGGCTCGCTCGGTGGCTCGTGCGACGCAAGCGCGAGCGCAAGGTCACGCTGCTCGACCCGGACCTGTTCAAGATCGCCAACTTCCGGGTCGGTGCCCTGGCGATGGTCTTCCAGCAGACCGCCCTCGGCGGCGCGATGATCGCGCTGCCGCTCTACCTGCAGGTGACGCTCGAGTACGACGCCATGAAGGCCGGCCTGTCGCTCGCGCCGTTGTCGCTCACCATGTTCGCCGTTGCGGTGGTGGCGGGGAAGAAGGCGGGGGAGCGACGGTCGAGCAGCCTCATCCGGGCGGGGTTCGGGTTGGCGTTCGTCGGCATGGCGGCGATCATCCCGGTGATCCCCCGCGGCGAGTCCGGCTGGGCGCTCCTCGTCCCGCTGCTGATCGCCGGCAGCGGACTCGGCCTCCTGGTCTCGCAGCTCAACAACTACATCCTGGGCCCCATCGAGGAGGAGCGGGTCAGCGAGGCCGCCGGGGTCAACTCGGCCGGGCAGTCCTTCGGGCTGTCGTTCGGACTGGCGATGGCGGGTGGGATCCTGCTGGCCACGCTGTCGCTGAGCTTCGTCCACATGACCGAGGCGAGTGACGTGATCCCACCGCAGGATCAGGAGCGCATCGCCACCGCGCTCGAGGACAACGCCCAGCTCGTCAGCACCACGCAGCTCGAGGAGCTCCTCGCCGACGAGCCCGACGCGATCCAGGAGGAGATCATCGGCATCAACTCCGATGCCGGGAACCTCTCCCTCCAGGTGGCGATGCTGGTGCCGGTGCTGGCCTGCCTCCTCGGGCTCCTCAACTCGTTCCGCATGATGCGGCTGCCCGACTTCGAGCCGTCGGCCTCCGCGGAGGGGCTCCTCGGCGGCTGACGCCCGACTGCGGTCGTGCCGCGGCGACCGCCCCCCGGATCGGCCTCGTACCGATGACGACGCGAACAGCGGTGGTGGGTCCATGAGCCTCGAACGCAGCGATCCGCACCTCACCGGGCTGCAGGGTCACGTGCCCGGGATCGTCACCGTCCGGACGTACGAGCGGCGCTGGCTGCGTTCCGACATGGTGGCCGGGATCGTGCTGGCGGCCATCCTGGTGCCCCAAGGCATGGCGTATGCCGAGCTGGCCGGGTTGCCGCCGGTCAACGGCCTCTACACGA
Source organism: Acidimicrobiales bacterium (assembly GCA_016716005.1). NCBI lineage: Bacteria > Bacillati > Actinomycetota > Acidimicrobiia > Acidimicrobiales > Acidimicrobiales bacterium. The sequence continues at coordinate 798,075 of JADJXE010000001.1, read as the reverse complement.
CCATCGCCTGCCTGGTGGGCTACGCCCTCATGGGTCCGTCGAAGATCCTCGTGCTCGGTCCCGACTCGTCGCTCGGGCCCCTGATCTTCGCCGCCATCACCCCGCTGGTCGTGGCGGGTGACGATCCGGCCACCGCCATCGCCCTTGCCGGGATGCTCGCGATCCTGGTCGGCCTGATCGAGATCGGTCTGGGCGTCGGCAAGCTCGGCTTCGTCGCCGATCTGCTCTCCAGCGAGGTCCAGGTCGGGTACATGAACGGCCTGGCGATCACCATCATCGTGGGGCAGCTGCCCAAGCTGTGCGGGTTCTCCACGGATGCCGACACCTTCGTGGAGGAGGTGCGTGAGCTGGTGGCGAACCTCGACGAGCGCAACACCACGGCGCTCGCCGTGGGGCTGGCGACACTCGCCGTGCTGCTCGTGCTGCCTCGCTTCTCCCGCAAGGTCCCGGCGGTTCTCGTGGCCGTGGTCGGCGCCACCGCCGCCACCGCCATCTTCGACTTCGACATCGGTACGGTCGGCACCCTCCCCGGAGGGCTCCCCACGCCGGAGGTCCCGTGGACCGACCTCGGCGACGTGGCGTCGCTGCTCGTCGCGGCGGTCGGCATCACGCTCGTGTCGCTCACCGACACCATCGCGCTGTCCACCTCGTTCAACGCCCGACGCGGCGAGGAGGTGAAGCCGAACCAGGAGATGATCGGGATCGGGACGGCCAACATCGCGGCAGGCTTCTTCCAGGGGTTCGCCATCTCGTCCAGCAGCTCCCGCACGGCCGTGGCCGAGCAGTCGGGTGCCCGGACCCAGCTCACGGGGGTCGTGGGCGCTGGTGTCGTGGTGCTGCTGCTGGTGCTCTTCAACGGTCTCCTCGCCGACCTACCGAACTCGGCGCTGGCCGCCGTGGTCATCTCCGCTGCGATCTCGCTGGCCAACGTCCCGGTGCTCGTCCGCGTGTGGAAGGTGCGGCGCTCGGCGGTGGTGCTGTCGGTGGTGGCCAGCCTGGGCGTCGTCTTCTTCGGTGTCCTCGAGGGCATCCTCGTCGCGGTCGTGCTGTCGATCCTGCTGTTCTTCAAGCGGAACTGGTGGCCCCACGGCGAGGTGCTCGGCCGGGTGCCCGGCCGAGAGGGCTGGCACAGCGACAGCCGCGGCGACCGGTTGGTCGAGCACCCCGGTGTGCTCGTGTTCCGGTGGGAGGCGCCGCTGTTCTTCGCCAACTCGGGCATGTTCAGCCAGCAGGTGCGCCAGCTGGTGAAGGCGCGCCGGCCCACCTGGGTGATCCTGCAGTGCGAGGCCATCACCGACATCGACGTCACCGCAGCCGGGATGCTCCAGCGGCTCGACAGCCAGCTCAACGCCCAGGGCGTCCACCTCGCCTTCGCGGAGATGCGGAGCCGTCTGCACGACCTCGTGCGCGACTACGGGCTGTACGAGACCCTCGATCGGGGCCACTTCTACGGCTCGATCGAGGAGGCGCTCGCCGACATCGACCCCACACCGAGCGAAGGGGCGCCGGAGCCATGAGGGCCCCGGCTGCGCCGGCAGGACCACGCCCCGGTCCTCCGGGGCCCGCGTCCCACGCCGTCTGATCTCCGACGCGGTCACGAACCGGGCGGCGCTACGGTCGAAGCCGATGGGTCGCGTGGGAGGCAGGAGGCCCGCCGGCGACGACGGGTCGCCGGCACCCGAACCCGTCCCGGCTGACGTCACGCAGGTGCTGCTCGAGGCCAAGCTCGGTCCGCCGAGGGCCCGTGCGGGCACCATCCCACGCTCTCGCCTCATCGACGCCCTCCGGTCGAGCGTCGCCTGCCCGCTCGTCGTCATCAGCGCGCCCGCGGGGTTCGGCAAGACGACCGTCTTGGCGGACTGGGCCGAGCAGGACGACCGGACGTTCGTGTGGGTGTCCCTCGAGCGCGGCGACGGTGAGCCGGTCGCGCTGCTCACCCTGCTGGCAACGGCCGTCGCCCGGGTCCGTCACGTGGACCCTCGGCTCTTCGATCACCTCGGCTCACCGGGCATCTCGGTGCTCGGCCGCGTCGTCCCGCGCCTGGTCGCCGCCCTGCGTGCGCCGGGCGACCCCGTCGTGCTCGTCCTTCGCGGCGCCGAGGAGATCACGTCGCGGGTCAGCCAGGATGCCGTCGACCTGCTCGTCGACCAGCTGCCGGCCGGAGTACAGGTCGTCGTCACCGGTCGCCGGGCGGTCTGGCTGGCCTCCGGCACCCGACGGTCCGGAGGTGCTCTTCTCGAGCTCGGACCGGCCGACCTGGCGTTCGACGTCGAGGAGGCCTGCGCGCTGTTCGAGGCCTTGGGTGTGGGGCTTCCCGCGGCGGAGGTGGCCAGCTTGGTCACGGCCACCGAGGGATGGGCGGCCGGGCTCTACCTCACCGCGCTCGCGCTGCGGGCGGGGTGCGCCGACCAGATGTCGGCGCACCCGCCGCACCTCCACCCCTTCGTCTCCGAGTACGTCCGTACCGAGGTGCTGTCGCAGCTGGCGCCCGGCGCCGCTCGCTTCCTCCGACGTACGGCGGTGCTCGACGTGATGAGCGGGCCGCTGTGCGACGCCGTCCTGTGCTCGTCGGGCTCGGCCGGGCGCCTCGAGTCCACGTCGCGCTCGAACCTGTTCCTGGTGCCGCTCGACGACCGTCAGGACTGGTACCGGATGCACTCCCTCTTCCGTGCGGTGCTGCTCGACGATCTCGTGCGGCGCGAGCCGGGCCGGGTCTGCGAGCTCCACCGTCGCGCGGCCGACTGGTGGGAGGCGCACGGGTCCGTCGAGCGGGCGATCCACCACGCGCTCGCGAGCGGGGATCCCGAGCGCAGCGCCAGGCTCGTCGCGGACCAGATCGTGCCCGCGTACCTTGCCGGCCGCCTGCCGCTCGTCGAGACGTGGCTGCGCGAGATCGGGGAGTCGAGGATCGAGCGGGACGCGTCCCTCGCCGTCCTGGCCGGCTGGGTCGCGGCCCTCGACGGACGTCCCGTCGACGCCGCGCGCTGGGCCGATGTGGCGGACCGCGCCGAGCCGCCGGCCGAGAGGGCTGCCTGGTTCGAGTCCGTGCGGGCCATGCTCCGCGCCGCGATGTGCCCGAACGGCATCGCCGCGATGAAGGACGATGCGCAGACCGCGGTCCGGATCGAGCCCGTCGGGTCGGTGTGGCGGCAGGCGGCGGTCGGCCTCCTCGGCGTCGCTCACCTCCTCGGTGGTGACACGGCGACCGCGGAGCGGTACGTCGATCAGGCCGTCGACGCCGCCGAGGCGTCGGGTGCCCGTGTGCCGCTCGTCCGATGGCTTGCGCACCGGGCGCTGCTGCTGATGGACCGCGGCCACTGGTCGAGAGCGGCCGACGACGTCGAGCGTGCCCTGGCCGTCGTCGACGCGGACGGGCTCACCGAGTACGAGACGAGCGCACTCGCCTACGCGGCCGCCGCTCGTCTGGCCCTGCGCCGGCGCGACGCGGAGGGCGTGCGGGTGGCGCTCGGACATGCCATGCGTCTGCGACAGCTGACCATGTGGGCACTCCCGTGGCACGGCGCCCTGCTGCGCCTCGAGATGGCTCGCGTCCTCCTCGCCATCCCTGATCCAGGGGGTGCGAAGGTCCTCCTGCGAGAGCTGGACCAGATCCGGCGCCACCGACCCGATCTGGGCGTCCTGAACGTCCGGATGGAGGACCTCCGCGAGCGCCTCCGAGACCTCCGCGGCCACGGCACCGTGTCGACCCTCACGGCGGCGGAGCTCCGGCTCCTTCCCTACCTCCAGACGCACCTCACGCTCGCGGAAGCGGGGCAGCGCCTGTACGTGTCGCGGAACACCGTGGCATCCCAGGCCAGCTCGATCTACCGCAAGCTCGAGGTCTCGTCGCGGGGCGAGGCGGTGGCTCGGGCCCGCCAGATCGGGCTGCTCGAGCCGAGCTCGCTCGAGTGACGAGCCCTGGGCCGGCTCACCCACAACGAACGAGGCGGCCCGATGCAAAGGGAGGGACCCTCGAAGGGGCTCCGACCGCTCCACCGAGATCAACCGAGGTGAGTCCTGTGGCCAAGACCAAGAAGAAGGGCAGCAAGAGGGACAAGGAGCGCCCCGACCGGAAGGCCGCGGCCAGGGTCGGGTCTCCGACCGAACCGACCGACGCCGGACCACCCCCGAAGATGAAGGAGAAGGAGTACCAGAAGGAGCTGCGACGCCTCCACGGCGAGCTGGTCGCCCTTCAGGAGTGGGTGAAGGCCACCGGCGCCAAGATCTGCGTCGTCTTCGAGGGGCGAGACACCGCCGGCAAGGGCGGCACGATCAAGGCGATCACGGAGCGGGTCAGCCCTCGGGTCTTCCGGGTGGTGGCACTCCCGGCCCCGACCGATCGCGAGAAGTCCCAGATGTACGTCCAGCGGTACATGTCCCACTTCCCCGCCGCGGGCGAGGTCGTCATCTTCGACCGGAGCTGGTACAACCGGGCGGGTGTCGAGCGCGTGATGGGGTTCTGCACGCCCGAGCAGACGCAACGATTCCTCGACATGGCGCCAGCGGTCGAGAAGGCGATGGTCGACTCGGGGATCATCCTCGTGAAGTACTGGCTCGAGGTGAGCCCCGAGGAGCAGACCCGGCGGCTCGAGAGCCGCATCAACGACCCCCGGAAGGTCTGGAAGCTGTCCGACATGGACCTGCTGTCCTACAGCCGGTGGTTCGACTACTCGCGGGCCCGCGACGACATGTTCCGAGCCACCGACACCGCCTGGGCACCCTGGTACGTCGCCCGGACGGACGACAAGAAGCGCGGCCGGCTGAACATCGTCACCCACCTGCTGGGCCTCATCCCGTACGAGCCGCTCGCACCTCGGGACACCACGCTGCCCAAGCGCCAGAAGGCGGGTGGCTACGTCGAGCCCGAGCTGCCGCTCCGCCACATCGCCACGCCCTTCTGACGGAGAGCCAGACGGTCGGCGCGTCGATCCACAGCGCCTCGACCTCGACCGGGGTCACCGCTTCCTCCCGCCGGCGTCCGGGTCGAACGGGTCCGGCCGGCAGATCAGGTCGGCGACGAGCCCCGTCCAGCCGGTCTGGTGCATGGCCCCGAGTCCGGCGCCGTCGTCGCCGTGGAAGTACTCGTTGAAGAAGATGTTGTCCCGCCACCGGGGATCGTGCTGCAGCTTGTCGACCCAGCCGTGGCAGGGCCGTCGTCCGTCGGGGCCGCGCAGGAAGAGCGAGACGAGTCGCCGGCGCAGGTCCTCGGCGCAGTCGGCCAGCTCCAGCTCCTGGCCGCTGCCGGTGGGGTACTCGAACAGGGCGTCGTGGCCGAGGGCCCGGGCGTTGCGCTGCAGGCTGCGCAGGATCAGGTAGTTGGTGGGCATCCACACGGGGCCTCGCCAGTTCGAGTTGCCGCCGAACATGCGGGTGGTCGACTCGGCCGGCTCGTAGTCGACCGACACGATCGTGCCGGCGAGATCGGCAGACGCCGGGTGGTCGGCGTGGTACCTCGACAGCCCGCGCAGGCCATGGGGCGAGAGGAACTCGTCCGGGTCGAACACGCGGGTGAGCACGCGCCGCCCGTCGCCGGGCGGGATCACGCCGACCACGAGCACCTGGCCGTCGGGGCTGGCGACCACCCGCCCCCGACCGGTCACCATCGTCTCGGGGTCGAAGCGGTCGAGGTACCGGGCGAAGCGCTTCCGCAGCGTGCCGATGGGACCGAGGACGTCGGGGCCGAGGACGACCGTGGCGAGCAGCGGGAGAACGCCGACCAGGGACCGGACCCTGATCGGGATCTGCCGGCCGTCGTCGGTGTGGAACACGTCGTAGAAGAAGCCGTCGTCGTCGTCCCACAGGCCCTCGGAGTGCATGGCGTCGACGATCAGGACGAAGTGCTCGATGAACTTGATCTCGACGTCGGTCCAGGCGTCGTCGGTCTCGGCGAGGTACTTGGCCATCTGGAGGAGGGTGAGGGCGTAGAACGCCATCCAGCTGGTGCCGTCGGCCTGCTCGAGGCGCCCCCCCACGGGCAGGTGCGAGCGGTCGATGGCGCTGATGTTGTCGAGGCCCAGGAACCCGCCGGAGAAGACGTGGTCACCCTCGGGGTCGATGCGGTTGACCCACCACGTGAAGTTGAGGAGCAGCTTCGGCAGCAGGCGGGCCAGGAAGCGGTGGTCGCGCCGGCCGTCGACGTCCCAGACGTGGAGCGCCGCCCAGGCGTGCACCGGCGGGTTCACGTCGCCGAACTCCCACTCGTAGGCGGGCAGCGCGCCGTTGGGGTGCTGGAACCACTCCCGGCACAGGGCGATGAGCTGGTACTTGGCGAACGCCGGGTCGACGTGGGCGAGGGCGATGGTGTGGAAGGCGAGGTCCCAGGCGGCGAACCACGGGTACTCCCAGGGATCGGGCATGGACAGGATGTCCCTGGCGTCCATGTGTGCCCAGGCGGTGTTGCGCCCGGACCGCCGCTCGGGTGGGGATGGCGGCTGGGTGGGGTCTCCCTCCAGCCAGCGCTTCACGTCGTAGCAGTAGAACTGCTTGCCCCAGATCATCCCGGCGAAGGCCTGGCGGGCCACGAGCCGTTCGTCGTCGGAGACGCCGTCGGGGATCACCTCGGCGTAGAACTCGTCGGCCTCCTTGCGCCGGTCGGCGAGCACCTCGTCGAACCGCTCGCCGAACGGGGCGGTCGGTGACGGGGGCCGGAGGCGCACCCGCACCACGAGGGTCTCGCCCGGCCCGGCCTCGAGGCGGTACCAGGCCGCGCACTTCGTCCCCGTGCCGTCGGGGTCGACCGTCGGGGCGCCGCTCACCACGTGGTCGTTGATGCCGTCCTTCGGGTGCGCCGGCGACTGGTCCGATCCATGGAGGAGCCGCACGTTCGTCTCGTTGTCGCAGAAGAGGAGCGACGGTGCGGTGCCGTCAGGGGCGCGGTCGACCTCCCAGACGAGGTCGCCGAGCCTCGGGTGCTCGACGGCGACGCGATCGGATCCGGTGCCCCGCAGGGTCGGGCGTTCCCGTCCGGGGTCCCAGGCCCAGGTGTTCCTGAACCACAGGTGGGGGAGCACGTGCAGGGTGGCGGGCGCGGGACCGGCGTTGGTGACGCGGATCTCCATGAGCAGGTCGTACGGATCGGCCTTGGCGTGGGCCACGTCGACCACCCAGTACCGGTCGTCGTCGAACACACCCGTGTCCATGAGCTCGTACTCGGGCTGGTGCTGGTCGCGGCGGGCGCTCTCGGCGACCAGGTCGGCGTAGGGGAACTCGGCCTGGGGGTAGTGGTAGCGCCACTGCAGCCAGGCATGGCTGGGCAGTGCGTCGAGGTACCACCAGTACTCCTTCACGTCCTCGCCGTGGTTGCCCTCCGGGCCGCTCAGCCCGAACATGCGCTCCTTCAGGATCGGGTCCCGACCGTTCCACAGGGCGAGGGCCATGCACAGGCGCTGCTCCACGTCGCACACGCCGGCCATGCCGTCCTCGCCCCAGCGGTAGGCGCGCGAGCGGGCGTGGTCGTGCGGGAAGTACTCCCAGGCCGAGCCGTGTGCGCTGTAGTCCTCCCGCACGGTGCCCCACGCCCGCTCGGAGACGTAGGGGCCCCAGTGGTACCAGGGCGTGGCTTCGCGGAGCCCGTCCTCCGGATGCCCGAACGACTCGACCCTCGTCCGCTCGGCGCTCGGCATCGGGTGCTCCTTCCCGTGGTCTGTCAGGTGCTCGGACGGAGGACGTCGGACCACCAGGTGGGATCGGGGACGAAGGGCGCCGCCGGGACGCCGCGGGCGCGGGTCTCCATCCGGTACACCAGCCCCGCGGCCGGGTCGCCGCGACGCTCCTCGTCGCTCCAGCCCTCCGTGGCGGTGGTCACGTACAGCCGGTGGAGGCCACGTCCGGCGAGCGCGCAGCACGTGCTCTGGCGAGCCGGGACCGGGTACGTGTCCTGGAGCACGCCCTCGGGTGTGTAGCGCTGCACGCACCCGCCCCCGTAGATGGCCACCCACAGGTCGCCGGCGGCGTCGAGCAGCAGGCCGTCGGGCGCTCCGAGGCCTTCGGGCACGGTGATCAGGATGCGCCCGGCCGAGATCGCGCCGCGCTCGGGGTCGAAGGCGAAGGCGAGCACGACCCGCGGGCCGCTGTCGACGAGGTACATGGTCTGGCCGTCGGGGCTCCACCCGATGCCGTTGGGGATGGTGAGGCCGTCCAGCACCGTGTCGACGTGGCAGGTGCCGTCGAGCCGGTGGAGGGCGCCCCCTCCGGCGTGGTGGTCGTCGGCCAGCGTCCCGGCCCAGCACCGCCCCCGGGGGTCGCAGGCCGCGTCGTTCATCCGTGCGCCCGGCCCCACGACGTCGGCGACCGGCCGGGTGGTGCCGTCGGGTGCCAGGTGGACGAAGCCGGCGCCGGCGGCGAGCAGCCAGCCGTCGTCCCCCCGGATCGGGCTGATCGCCCCGACCGTGGTGGGCAGCTCGTAGCGGCGCACCGGGTGGAGCGCACCGTCGTCGTCGACGAGGTCCCGGTAGACGCGCCCGGCGAGGATGTCGACCCGGAGCAGCTCGCCGCGGCGGGCGTCCCAGCGGGCTCCCTCGCCGAGCTCGGTCTGCTCGGTGGTGCAGGCGACCGCCCGACGGTCGGGTGCCTCGCGGGGCATCGTCAGCCTCCGAAGTCGACGACGACCTTGATGTCGTCGGGCGAGCGCGTGAGCGCGTCGGTGATCTGCTCGGGCGGGACCCGACGGGTGATCAGCTGCGCCAACCACTGGGGGTCGGCGGCCGCGAGCGCCCGCGACGCCCGGTAGAAGTGCCGCCGGTTGGCGTTCACCGACCCGACGATCACGTTGTTCTGCAGGACCACCTCCCTGGCCAGGTCGGCCGGCGTCGTCCCACTGGTCGCGCCGCCGCTGCCGACCCCGGTGAGGCAGACCACGCCGCCCGCGCCCACCTGGCGGATCGAGTCGATGATCACCGGCCCGACGCCCGTGCACTCGATGATCACCTCGGGCTCGAGGTCGAGGTCGGCGACGCTGCCGGCGTGGTAGGTGGCGCCGAGCGCCCGCACGAGGTCCGGCTTGGCGCCCTCGGCCATCCGGTCGAGGACGTGGACGTCGAGGCCCAGCTCGGCGCCGATCATCGCGGCGAGCAGCCCGATCGGGCCGGCCCCGGTCACCAGGACGCGACGGGGGACCCAGAAGGCTCGTGCCCGCATCGCCAGGACGAGCTCCCACGCCTTGGTGACGACCGTCGTCGGTTCGAGCAGCACGCCGAGGATGCCGAGCGACGGGTCGACCTTCGTGAAGTACCCGGGCTCGATCCGCCACCGCTCGGACATGAAGCCGTCGATCTCCTTGATGCCGCGCTCCGTGTACAGGCCGTTGCGGCACATGTCCCACTCGCCGACGGCGCAGTTCGGGCAGGGCACGGGGTCGGGACGCCGGACGATGGCGACCACCAGGTCGCCGTCGTCGACACCGCTGTTCCCACCCGTGTCGACGACCCGCCCGAGCGACTCGTGGCCGAGGATCAGCCGGTCACGGCCGGGCGGCGCCCAGCCGTAGGCACCCGAGGCGATCTCGCCGTCGGTGCCGCAGACACCGACGGCGATGGCCTCGACGAGGATCGAGCCCGTGCGCTCGTCGGGCTCGGGGACCTGCTCGTAGCGGACGGAGCCCGCCACCCCCGGTTGGACGGTGACGGCCTTCACGGCGTCGCTCCCCGCGTCGACCCGGCGGGCGCCCCGACGAGGATGGCGCGGGAGAGCATCCCGCCCGAGCGCACCTTGGCGTCGAAGCCGTGCTGCCGCAGGATCCTGGTCGCGTAGTAGGCGCGCTGCCCGGAGCGGCACAGGACGTGGATCTCGCGGTCGGTGGGCAGCTCGGCGAGACGGGACCGGAGCTGAACGAGGGGGATGTGCACCGCCCCCGGCACCTGCTCCACCGCGAGCTCGGCCGCCTCGCGCACGTCCAGGACGAACTCGTCGTCGGCGCCCCAGTGGCTCACCGGCAGGTCGCCGCGCAGGACGCCGGCGGCAACCATGCCGGCGAAGTTGACCGGGTCCTTGGCGCTGCCGTACGGCGGCGAGTAGCACAGCTCCGCTTCCTCGAGGTCGTACACGCTCGCGCCGAGCTGGATGCCCAGGGCGAGGTCGCTGATGCGCTTGTCCACGCCGTCCTCGCCGACGGCCTGCGCTCCCAGGACGCGGCCGTCGGAGGCGCGGAACAGCACCTTCATGGCGATCGGCTTGGCACCCGGGTAGTAGCCGGCATGGGAGTTCGGGTACAGGTAGACCTTCTCGTGGTCGGTGTCGCCGAGCCGCTGGAGGGTCTTCTCGTTGACGCCCGTCCAGGCCACCGTGGCGCCGAAGAGCCCGACGATGGCGGTGCCCTGCGTGCCGCGGAAGCGCGAGTCGCGGCCGGCGATGACGTCCGCTGCGATGCGACCCTGGCGGTTCGCCGGCCCGGCGAGGGCCATCAGCGTCCACTCGCCGGTGACGGCGTCCCGGACCTCGACGGCGTCGCCGACGGCGAAGATGTCGGGGTCGCTCGTGCGCATGTGCTCGTCGACCCGGATGCCCCCGAGGCTGCCGATCTCGAGCCGGGCCGCCCGGGCCAGCGTGGTGTCGGGCCGGACGCCGAGGGCGAGGATCACGAGATCGGCGGCGTACCGGTTCCCGGCCTGCGTGGAGACGACGAGCGTCTCGTCGTCGGCCTGCTCGAACCCGGCGACCCCGTCGCCGAGGACGACCCGCACCCCGTGGAGGCCGAGGAAGTCCGCCACGAGGCGGCCGTACTCCTCGTCGAGCGGGGCGAGGACCTGGCTCGCCATCTCGATGATGATGACGTCGAAGCCGCGGTGCACGAGGTTCTCGGCCGTCTCCAGGCCGATGAACCCGCCACCCACCACCAACGCGTGCTTGCGGGGTCGCACCGTCTGGAAGCCGGAGTAGCGCTCCAGGCCGGCGAGGAAGCTCGTGCCCCGCTCGATCCACTCGCGGATCGCTCGGGCGTCGGGCACCGTCCGGACCTGGAAGATGCCGGGCAGGTCGATGCCGGGCAGCGGTGGCCGGATGGACGCGGCACCCGGTGACAGGACCAGCTTGTCGTACGTCGCCGTGCTCGTCTCGCCCGTCGCCACGTCTCGCAGCTGCACCGCCTTCTCCGCGGGCGAGATCCCGACGACCTCGCAACCGGTGCGGCAGTCGACGGCGAACTGCTCGCGGAACACCCGCTCGCTGGCCACCAGCAGGCTCGACTCGTGCTCGATCACCCCCCCGATGTGGTAGGGGAGCCCGCAGTTCGCGTACGACACGTACGGACCGCGCTCCACCATCAGGATCTCGGCCTGCTCGTCGAGCCGGCGCAGGCGCGCCGCACACGAGGCGCCGCCGGCCACTCCACCGACGATGATCACCTTCACGGGGTCCAGTGTCCGGCCGGCATCGGGCGGCCGCATCATGCGCGTCGTGTGACGTCGGCCGGCGGTCCGGGCCAGATGGCGCGGTGAGGTGGGAGTACCGTCCTGGGCCCGATGGACACCGACCGGGCGACGAGGAGCGTGTCACGGGGCGGCATCGGGGTGTCGGCCGACGTCACCGAGGCGCTGCGCGGGGCGAAGCTCAGCCCGCCGAGGGTACGGCCCGGCACCGTCAGCCGACCCAGGCTCGTGGACGCGCTCGTCTCGCGTGCCTCGCTGCCGCTCGTCGTCATCTCGGCGCCGGTCGGGTTCGGCAAGACCACCTTGCTCGCCGACTGGGCCGACGTCGACGACCGCGCGTTCGTGTGGGTCACCCTCGAGCCGGGCGACGGTGACCCGGTCTCGCTCCTCGCTCTGGTCGCTGCCGCCGTCGCCCGTGTCCGCCCGGTCGACCCGCGGCTGCTCGCCGACCTCCGCTCGCCCGGCGCCTCGGCGCTCGGTGGCACCGTCCCCCGCCTGATCGCCGCCGTCCGGTCGCCGGGTGAGCCGTTCGTGCTCGTGCTCCGCAACCTCCACGAGGCCACGGCGCGCCTCGGCCACGACGCGATCGACCTCCTCGTCGATCACCTGCCCTCTGGGGTGCAGGTCGTCGCGGTGAGCCGCCGGGCGGTGTGGCTGGCGTCGGCGGTGCGACGGTCGCGGGGCGAGCTCTTCGAGCTCGGACCCGCCGATCTCGCCTTCGACGAGGGTGAGGCCCGGCTCCTCGTCGACGCGGCCGGCGTCGACCTCGCAGCGGACGAGCTCCGGCGCCTCGTGCAGCTGACCGAGGGGTGGGCGGCCGGGATCCAGCTGAACGTCCTGGCGATGCGATCGGACCGTGCCAGCGGGCGGCGTCTCGATCTGTTGTCCCCGCATCCGTTCGTCTCCGGCTTCGTTCGCGCCGAGGTGCTGTCGCGGCTGCCGCGTGACACCGTGCGCTTCCTCCGGCGCACCGCCGTGCTCGACGTGATGACGGGGTCGCTGTGCGATGCCGTCCTCGACTCCACGGGCTCGGCCGGGTATCTCGCCTCGATCTCGCGTTCGAACCTCTTCCTCACGCCGTTCGACGACCGGCGGGACTGGTACCGGGTGCACTCCCTCTTCCGGGCCGTCCTGCTCGACGAGCTGGTCCGCCGTGAGCCGGATCTCGTCCCCGGGCTCCACCGCCGGGCTGCCGACTGGTGGGAGGCGAACGGGCCCGTGGACCGGGCCATCGCCCACGCTCGGGCGAGCGGCGATCTCGACCGCACCGCGCGGCTCGTCGCCGATGAGATCCTGCCCGCGTATCTCGCCGGTCGTCTGCCGCTCGTGGAGACCTGGCTTCGTGAGATCGGCGAGTCGACCATCGAGCGCGAGCCCTCGCTCGCCGTGCTGGCCGGCTGGATCGCAGCGCTCGGCGGCCGTGCGGTCGACGCGACGCGCTGGGCGGAAGCGGCCGGCCGGCTCGTGCCGCCCGGCGACGGCGGCGACGAGGCTGCCTGGCTCACCTCGGCTCGCGCCATGCTCCGCGCCGCGATGTGCCCGCACGGGGTCGCGGCGATGGCTGCCGACGCCGAGGTGGCCGTGGGGATCGAGCCGGTGTGGGGGGTGTGGCGCACCGTGGCGGTGGGCCTGCTCGCGGTTGCCCGGTGGCTCGATGGCGACGACGCCGGCGCCGAGCTGCTGCTCGGCGACGCCATCGAAGCCGCTGAGGCGTCCGGTGCCAGCGTCCCGCTCACCCGATGGCTCGCGCACCGGGGAGTCCTGCTCATGGATCGCGGTGACTGGACGACAGCCGGCGAGGACCTCGATCGAGCGCTGGCGGCCATCGACGCCACCGGTCTGACCGAGTACGGCGCGAGTGCGCTGGCGTATGCCGCGTCGGCTCGCTTCCACCTGCACCACCGCGACGTCGAGGCCGCTCGGGTGGCGCTCGAGCGCGGCATGCGCCTGCGGCCACTCGCCACGTGGGCAATCCCGTGGTTCGCGGTGCTCGTGCGTCTCGAGATGGCCGATGCCCAGCTCGCGCTCGCCGAACCGGGCGCAGTGAGCGTCCTGCTCCGGGAGCTCGACGACATCCTCCGTCACCGGCCCGACGTCGGGATCCTCGACGAGCGCGTCGAGTGGTTGCGCGAGCGGCTCCGGCACGTGCGTGGCGATCGCATCGTCTCGACCCTCACGGCGGCGGAGCTCCGGGTGCTTCCCCATCTCCAGACGCACCTGACGTTGGAGGAGATCGGCGAGCGGTTGTGCGTGTCGCGGAACACGGTCAGCTCGCAGGCCGGCTCGATCTACCGCAAGCTCGGCGTGGCCTCGCGGGGCGAAGCCGTCGCCCGGGCGCGCGAGATCGGCCTCCTGGCGCCGACCACCCTCTCGTGAGCGCTCCCACCGCCCGTGTGCGTCGTCGACATCGCCAGCCGGCCCTTGTCGCCGGCGGTCGACGATCGGGCCACAGGGGCGTGCAGCTCCGGCCACGAGAGGGGTCGCAGGTTCCCGAGCGTCAGCCGTCGAGCACGGTGCCGAGCCAGGCGATGGTCGGGGTGAGGAGCGTCCCGTCGAACTGGGCGTCGGCGTGTGCTGCGCCGGGAAGGATGGTGAGCTGCGGGCTGGCGCCGGCCTCCGAGAGGGCGTCGGCGAGGATCTGTGACTGCTGGTAGGCGACGTTGCAGTCGGCGTCGCCGTGCGCGATCGAGAACGCGGGGAGATCGGTCGCGGTGGCGATGTAGGTGATCGGGTTGGCCTGCGCGACGGTGTCGGGCACGGTCTGGATGGCGGCGCCCATCCAGGCGGACTCGGGCGAGCTGGCGGGATCGTGGCTCTCCGGGTCGGTGCAGCCGCCGCCCGAGGCGGCCTGGGCGTCCATCTGCAGGAAGTCGGTCGGCCCGTACCAGTCGACGACCGCCTGCACCGCGCTCGACACGTCGGCGTTGCCGAGGGCGGGGTCGTCGAGCACGGTGGTCTGGTCGCCGCTCGTGCCGATCAGGGCGACGAGGTTGCCTCCGGCCGATTCTCCCCAGGCCGCGAACCTGTTCGGGTCGAGGTTGTACGCGTCGGCACTGGCCCGCAGCCAGCGCACGGCCGCCTTCGAGTCCTGCGCGCCGGCCGGGAACAGCGCCTCGCCGGAGAGCCGGTAGTCGAGGCTCGCGACGGCGTAGCCGGCGTCGAGCAGTGGTTGCACCTTGCCGCCGACCATGGCCTTGTCGCCTCCCTTGAAGGCGCCACCATGGATGTAGATGACGAGGGGAGTGGCGGCGGTGGCGTCGGTCGGGAGCCACAGGTCGAGCACCTGCGACGCCGACGTCGAGGCGTAGGCGAGGTTCGCGTAGGTCGGCGTGGGGGCCGTGCCGAACGAGCCACCGCCCGGGTCGGGGCGGGACGGCTCAGGTGCGGTGGTCGCCGTCCCCGAGCTGGTATCGAGGGTGGCGGTCGTGTCGGCCGACCCGTCGTTGCCGGTGTCGTCGTCGCCGCAGGCGGCGAGCAGCAGGGTGGCCGCGAGGACGGCGGGGAGGAGGAGTCGGGAGGTCCGGTTCATGGGGGCGCTCCTGCCGGTTGGACGACGCCAGCATCCGCGAGAGGAGCAAGCGCCGTGCAAGGCGGAGGTTAGGACCGCGGAAGAACCTGCGTTCCGGACGGAGTCGCTGCAGGGCGCTCCTGTCGACCACCCTGACGGGACCTCGGCGGTCACGTGGCGAGCCGCGGGCTGGGGCTCACGGTGCGCCAGTTGGCCGCCGCGCCGGCTCCGGTGTTCCATGGGGCCCATGGCGAACGGCTTCCCGGTCATCCTCGTCCACGGCCTGTTCGGGTGGGGCCCGGGCGAGGTGGCGGACTTCCCGTACTGGGGTACCGCTCGGTCGGTGCCGTGCCCGCTCCCTCGCCGAGAAGCGAGCGTCGGGCCGATCAGCAGCCTGCACGACCGGGCCTGCGAGCTGGCCTTCCAGCTGAAGGGCGGGCGGGTCGACTACGGCGCCCGCCACGCCGCGCGCGCCGGCCACGACCGCTACGGCAGGACCTACGACGGCGATGCCGTGCTTCACCCCACCTGGTCGGCCCGCCAGCCGGTGCACCTGGTCGGCCACAGCATGGGCGCACCGACCATCGTGCTGCTGCAGCAGCTCTTGGAGGAGGACGCCTTCGGGTGGGGTTCGAGCCACCGTTGGATCGCCTCGATCAGCTCGATCTCCGGGGTGCTGAACGGCAGCACGGCCACCTACTTCCTGGGCTGCAGCGAACGCACCGGGCGGCTGCGGCCCGACACGGTGGGGGACTACCTGGCTCACGCCGTCGAGCTCACCCTGCGGGCCACCGGCAGCCTGTTCGACCGGTTCTACGACTTCGATCTCGACCATTGGGGGCTCGGCACCCACGATGGTGAGCCGTTGGACGCCTACGTGGCCCGCATCGCGTCGTCCCCGATGTTCCTGGGGAAGGACAACGCCGCGTACAGCGTGACCATCCAGGGTCTCCTCGAGCAGAACGCCCGCTGCGGCACCTACCGCGGCACCTACTACTTCGCGTACGCCACCGAGCAGACCTTCGACGGGTTGCTGACCGGGCACCACTACCCCGAGCCCGACATGAACCCGTTCCTCGTCCCGACGGCGTTCTACCAGGGACGCAAGCGCTTCGACCGGCCGTTCTACCCGGGGTTCCGCTCGGAGGACTGGTGGCCCAACGACGGCCTGGTGTCGGTGTACTCGCAGCTGTTCCCACGCACGGCCGGTCACCATCGCGTCGGTGGGGTCATCGGCGACGCGATCTCCTTCCGGCGTGGCCGCTGGTACCACCAGGTGCTCGACGACGTGGACCACATCGACATCGTCGCTCTGCCCCAGCTCGACCAGATCGGCCGGCAGAAGGCGTTCTACCGCGGCCTGTTCGCCAGGCTCGCCGCCCTCTGACACATCACGTGACGGTCGGCACCGCTACCCGAGGACGAACCTCATGGTGCCGACCAGGGCGTTGGGGTGGTCGAGTCCCTGGTACGTGGGTGGGATCGGCTCGGGGAGCCCCAGCAGGGTGTCGACGGCGATCCTCGCCGACTGGACCGCGTACTCGACGGTGTAGACGACGTTGTCGGGGATCTCGCAGTACTGGCCGACGAAGGCGAGGTTCGTGGTCCCGGCGGGGACGACGCTCGGGCGATCGCCCTCGGCTCGGGGCATGAACTGGCTCGTCGTGTACGGCAGCAGGCAGGGGATGCAGCTCGGCGTGGCGAGGAGCGCCGGGGTGTCGGCCTGGAAGCCGAGGTGCGAGAGCACCTCGACGAGGATCTCCTCGCCCGTGCACTGCCGCATCGTCTTGGGCACGTGGTCGCCGACGCGATCGGGGAACAGCCCGTAGCCCCACCACACGGAGACGCCCTCGGGCTCCCCGGCGTAGGCCGGCGGGTGGCAGAGGTGGAACGTCAGCAGCCAGCTCGAGCCCTTGAGGGTGCCCCGGCCGGCGTCCTCGTCCGTCGTGGTGCAGCCCGCAACGGCCGAGCACCCGACCAGCTGCTGCGTCGTCGTGAACCACCCCATGACGACGGTGCGCCGTCCCGGCGGCAGTCGGGAGGGGCCAACGGCCCTTCGGGGCCGGGCGAAGGGTGGTGCATCGCCGAGGGGCGGCTCGCTCCCTCCCGCTCAGAGCTGACCTGCCGGCCGCGGAGCAGGTGGCGTGGCCCGGGGGTTGGGTCTTGACATCGAACTGGTGTTCGATGTAGGATGTATGTACTTCCCTGATCGCCGGGTTCGCCTGGCCTGTCGTGCGGCGTCGGCGCGGGGAGGTGTGGCCATGCCGAGCGGGTTCGGTTCGAATGGGTCTGGTGTGGGCGGGTCCGGTGTGGGCGGGTCCGGTGTGTCGTCGGGTGGTCCGGGGGACGAGCGCCCGGAGGACCGGTGGGCTCGGTGCTCGCTCGACGAGCTGACCGATGCCGTGCGTCAGCTCGACGCAGCGGTGCAGGTGCTGCAGCGGGAGAAGCTGGCGGCGGTCGCCGAGCTGGCCCGGCGCGACGGGCACCGTCAGGACGGGTGTCTCACCGCGGCCGATTGGCTGGCAGGCATGACCCGTTGCGCACGGGCCTCGGCCGTGGAGCAGCTGCGGGTGGCAGAGCGGTTGGCCGAGCTGCCCCGGCTGGCCGACGCCCTCGCCGAGGGGCGAGTGAGCGTGGATCAGCTCGCCCAGCTGGTCCGGTTCGCGGCTCCGGAGACCGACGCCGACTGGGCGCGTGAGGCGCCCGGGCTCAGCGTGGAGCAGCTGGCCCGCCTGGCCGCGGCGGCCACGCCGGTGCCCCACCGGGAGCTGGTGGAGGTGCGCCGTCGCCGCCACCTGCGCCTGCGGCCCCGCGGCCAGGCGGTGGGGGTGAGCGGCCTGCTCACCGCTGATGCCGCGGCGGCGGTGGCGGCCGTCCTGGAGCGCCTGGCGGGTGAGGTGCCGGCGGAGGCGGTGGAGGGGTGCGTCGATCGGATGGGCGCCCGGTGGGCGGACGCCCTGACCGAGCTGGTCTCGCTGCGTGTCGCCGACGTGTCGGACGGGGCGAGGGCGACAGTGGTGGTGCACGGGTCGGCCGGGCTGCTGACCGGTGAGGGTGGCGGTGTGGCCACCCTGGAGGACGGCACCCCCGTGGCCGACGCCGTGTTCCGCCGGCTGGCCTGCGACGCCCACCTGGAGGTGTCCGCCGACGACGCCTGGGGCAACCCGGTCGGGTTGGGGCGGGCCAGTCGTCACCCCAGCCCGGAGCTGCGGCGGCGGGTCCGGCACCGTGACCAGGGCTGCCGGTTCTTCGGCTGCGGGCGGCGCCGGTGGGGCCAGCTCCACCACAACCGTCGGCTGTGGTCGCAGGGTGGGCTCACCAACGACGACGAGCTGATCTGGGTGTGTGGGCACCACCACCACCTGTGCCACGACGACGGCTGGCAGGTTCGCGGTGATCCCCGCGGGCCGGTCGAGACGGTCCGCCCCGACGGCACCGTCGTGGGCACCACCACCCCCGGGCTGCGCACCGACCTCAGGATGCAGCTGTTCGGCCAGCCATGAGCGGCCTCACCAGCCCACCCCGGCTCCGCCGCGGAGCCGGGGTACCGGCGCGCGCCCCCGGCCGCGAGCCTCAGGCTGCGCCGACGCGCTTCGTGTGGGCCATGGCCGCGAGCGCTTCGTAGATCACCCGGTGGGCGGCGTTCACGGTGAGGTCGGCCCAGTCGTAGGCGGGGGCCACCTCCATCACGTCGAGGGCGACCACCGGCGCGGCCAGCACCAGCCGGCGGATCGCTCGCAGCAGCTCCACCGTGGTCATGCCACCGGGTTCGGGGGTGCCGGTACCGGGCGCGAACGCCGGGTCGAGCACGTCGATGTCGACCGACACGTACAGGGCGTCGCAGTCGTCGAGCGCCTCGGCCACCGCGTCGTCGATCACGGCGTCGACGCCGCGCTCGGTGACCTCCTCCATCAGGTGCCAGCGCAGCCCCTGCTCGCGCATCCAGGCCAGCACCTCGGCGGGCGGCCAGTAGCCGCGCAGGCCGATCTGCACGAAGTTGCGTCCCCGCACCGCGCCGCTCTCGATGAGGCGCCGCATCGGGGTGCCGTGCGAGGCCAGGTTGCCCTCGATGGTGTCGGCGGTGTCGGCATGGGTGTCGAAGTGCACCATCCCGAGACGGCCGTACCCGACCACGTCGGCCACGGCGGTCGCAGCCGGCCAGGTGACGGAGTGGTCGCCGCCGACCACGATCGGTGTGATGCCCCGCCGCGCCACCTCCCGCACGCGTTCGCGGATGTTGGCGTGCGAGCGCTCCGTCTGGCCGTGGGGGCACCAGGCGTCGCCCGCGTCCACCACGTGCAGCCAGTCGAACACCTCGATGCCGAGGCCCAGGTGGTAGGTGCCGGGGTGGTAGGCGGCGGCCCGCAGGGCACGGGGCCCGAACCGGGCGCCGGGCCGGTTGGTCGTGGCCACGTCGAAGGGGGCACCCACGATCGCCACGTCCGGGCGCAGCGTGTCGAGCTCGGCCAGGTCGGCGACGAACCGGCGCTGGAAGAAGGTGCGCAGGGCGCCGATCTCGCGCTGGAGCTCGCCGGAATCGTCCTCGTGGGCCACGGGGGAACTGTAGGGCGGCGCGCCGGGCCGGAGGGTGGGCGCCGCGGGAGCGGTCGTCCGCTCAGCACGCCTCGTCGACCACGGGCGCCAGCTCGTCGGCCGACGCCGGGCTGGGCGTGCACCACGGCAGCAGGTCGGCGAGCAGCCGGCCGCCGTCGACGACGGCATCAGGAGGGTGCACGCCGGCCGGGGCCGGGTGGTCGAGCAGCTGGGCGACGGCCAGCACCGCAGGGATCGCCGTGGCGCCGTCCATCCCGGGCGGCGCGGCGGTGAGGTGGCAGCCGACCAGCCGGGGATGGCCGCCCCTCGTGCCGCGGAGCAGCGCGAAGAACGCGGGGAGCCGGCCGTGCGAGGCCGCCGTCGGGCTCGCGGCCAGGGCTCGCAGCGACCGGCCGACCGGGGGCCGCAGCACCAGCCCCGCCGCCGACTCGAGCCCCAGCCGCCCCCGGTCGAGGTCGTCGCGGATCCGGCGCAGGTACGGCACGGTCGCCCGCTTCATCAGCATCACGTTGGCGGCCCGTCCGGTGATCCCCAGCGTCGACACGAGGGTGAGCGGCTCCGGGTGGCCCACGGTGTAGGCCACCCCGTCACCCAGGCCCGGGTAGCGGAGCGGCACGGCCGCCAGCGGTGGGCGCTCCACCAGGCGGCCGTCCTCCACCACGGTGATGGATCCCGAGATCTGCTCCATCAGGTGCACGGCCGCAGCCGACACGCCGCCTCCGGCGGTGGCCCCCTCGTCCCTGGGGCTCGAGGTCTGGCCGGGCGCGGGGAGGTCGAGGGGCCAGCCGGTGAAGCAGTCGTGCACCTCATCCAGGCGAGCGGCGGCCCGCCGGGCGAGCAGGTTCGACAGGCCCGGGCTCGCGCCCATGCCGAGCACCGCCGCCACCCCGGCCTCGCGGGCCGCGCCGTCGAGCTCGAGCATGGCGCGGGTCGGATCGGGGTCGTCGCAGATGTCGACATAGGTCGTGCCGGTGGCGATGGCCGCCTGCAGCGTCGGCACACCGAGCCGGAAGAACGGCCCGGCGCAGCTGAGCACCAGGTCGGCGGGCTCGAGGAGCCGGCGCAGGGCGTCGCGGTCGAGCACGTCGACGACCGCGGTGGCGACCCGCGGGTGCGGGCCGACCAGCGAGGCGACGGTGCGGCCCAGGCCCGCGCCGTCGCGATCGGCCAGCACCAGCTCGTGGACCCCGTCGAGGCGGGCGAGGTGGCGGCCGGCGGTGGCACCCATCCCTCCGGCGGCACCCAGGCAGACGACCCTCATCCCCGCTCCTCGCCGCGGTCCGCCGCCCGGCACGCACGTACGGGAAGATCGTACGTTCGTGCGCTCGGCGCCCGTCGTCCACGTCCCCGTCGGTCCTGCCGACCCCGTTCGCCGGCGCATCCTGCTGGCCACGTGGCGGCTGATCGCCGACGAAGGGCTCGGCGGGGTCCGTCATCGCGGGGTCGCCGACCTGGCCGCCGTGCCGCTCGGCTCCACCTCGTGCCCCAGCGAGACGAGCGGGCCCGCCGGCTCGCCCCGAGGCCGGCCAGGCTCACACCGGCGCCCGGCCCGGCGCCGTGCGGGGCGGCCGCCGGGCGTCGCGCTCGTCGGCCAGCTCCACGGTCGCGGCCGAGGGCGGGGTGGCCAGGATGGCGGCGACCAGGTCGACCAGGTGGCTCACGAACAGGCGGTCGTCGGTGTGCGGGGCCGTCGCTGCTCGCCGCCCGAGCTCGGCCGCCGCGAACCGGATCGCCGTGAAGCGCCGGTGGAGGCGCATGGCGTTGGGCTCGAGCAGGGGCCCGACCAGGGCCCGCCAGCGGTGCACGCTGTCGGTGGGGTCGTCGGGCGCGGCAGGGTCGAAGCGGGGCCGGGGCCGGTTCACCAGCTCGGCGTGGATCCGCAGGTACGCCGGGCCCCCGTCGGGGTTGGCCAGCTCGGCTGCCTCGGGCTCGACCAGCGCCGCGGCGAGCTCGCGCAGCCGGGCGGGCGGGTGCGCCTCGATCCGGTCGAGCAGCTCGTGGCGCCGGGCGTCGACGGCCGGGCGGTGCGTGCCCACCACGGCCCGCACCACGTCGTCGCGGTCCTCGAAGTGGTAGTGGACGGCGGCGGTGTTCCTCGCCCCCGAGGCCCGGTTGATCTCCCGCAGGCTGACCGCGTCGATGCCACGCTCGGCGAAGAGCTGCTCGGCCGCGGCGATGAGGCGGGCCCGGGTGGTGTCGTCGGCTCGGCGGGGCGGGGCCACGTGGCGTAGGGTACGCGACGACTCAAGCACTTGCTTTACGCCTGCCCGCCCGGCAGAGAGGACCCTCAGCGTGGCCATGAACTGCAAGCCCGTCCCCACCCTCGACGAGCGCATCAACGACATCCGGATGCGCACCGCCCAGATCGTGAACGAGGACATCCTCCCCAACGAGGGCCGCCTGTGGGCCTACCGCCAGGAGGACCAGACCTGGACCGAGCGCACCGAGGTGCTGGAGCTGCGGGCCGCGATCAAGGAGAAGGTGAAGAAGGCCGGCCTGTGGGCACCGCACCTCCCCCAGGAGTACGGGGGCATGGGGCTCGACTTCCTCGCCCACGCCTACATGAACGAGGTCCTGGCCTATGCCATCGGCGCGGCGTCGCTGTTCGGTGTGGTGGCGCCCAACTCCGGCAACCAGTCGATCCTCGTGAAGTACGGGACCGAGGAGCAGAAGCAGCGCTGGCTCCTCCCCCTGATCGAGGGGACCATGGAGTCGGGCTTCTCCATGACCGAGCCCCACAACCCGGGCTCCGACCCCCGCTCGCTCGACGCCACCGCCGTGCTCGACGGCGACCACTGGGTGATCAACGGCCACAAGTGGTTCACGTCGAACGGCATCGACGCCGACGTCTTCATCGTGATGGCCCGTGCCACCGACCCGGCCAGCGAGCAGCCCGGCCAGATGGCGCAGTTCATCGTGCCCACCAGCACGGCCGGGGTGAACATCGTCCGGGGCATCGGCGTGTGGGGGCGGCGCGAGTCGGATCACTGCGAGGTGATCTACGAGAACGTCCGCGTCCCGGTCGAGAACATCCTCGGGCGGGTCGGCGAGGGCCACCAGGCCGCGCAGGATCGCCTCGGCGCCGGCCGCATCTACCACTGCATGAACTCGGTCGGTCAGATGTGGCGGGCGTTCGACCTGATGGTCGAGCGGGCCCAGAGCCGGCAGGTGCACGGCGGGCTGCTCGCCGACAAGCAGTTCGTCCAGGGCTTCATCGCCGACAGCTACATCGACATCCAGTCGGCCCGTCTCATGACCATCCACGCCGCCGAGAAGATCGACCAGGGGCTGCAGGCGGCCCGCACCGACATCTCGGCCATCAAGGTGTACGTGCCCGCGGCCTACTCCCGCGTGGTCGACCGGGCGATCCAGGTGTGGGGCGCGGCCGGCGTGTCCAACGACCTGCCGCTCGCCGGCATGTACATGGGCGCTCGCACCCTGCGGATCGCCGACGGGCCCGACGAGGTGCACAGGATCCTGATCGCCAAGAACGTGCTCGGCGCCTACGCCAAGGGCGACGGCTGGGACTTCGGCAACTGACCCCGGTCCGGGCCTGGGCGTCAGCCGGCCAGGCGGAGGGCGGCGCGGATGCCGGCCTGCACCTCGTCGATCGAGCGCGAGGCGTCGACGCGGGCCACGAACTCCTTGCGCTCGAACAGCTCGATGATCGGGCGGGTCTTGTCGTGGTACGTCCGCAGCCGGGCGGTCAGCGCCTCGCCCGTGTCGTCCTCGCGGGGCTCGAGGCGCCCGCCGCACACGTCGCACACGTCGGCGACCTTCGGGCGGTGGGCGATGAGGTTGTAGTCGACGCCGCATCGGGAGCAGAGGCGGCGAGCCAGCACCCGGCGGACGACCTCGTCGTCGTCGAGCTCGAGGAGGATCACGGCATCGAGGTCCCAGCTCTCGAGGAAGAACTCGGCCTGCCGGGCGTTGCGGGGGAAGCCGTCGACCACGAAGCCGTGGTTCCAGTCGTGCATGGCCAGCCGCTCCCGGACCACCGACTCGACGAGCTCGTCGCCCACCAGGTCGCCGGCGGCCATGATCCGGCGGACCTGGGCCCCCAGCTTGGTGTGGTGCTGCACGTTCCAGCGGAAGATGTCGCCCACGCTGATGTGCTCGAGGTCGAACGCGTCGGCCAGCAGCTTCGCCTGGGTGCCCTTGCCGCTGCCCTGGATGCCCATGATCACGTACTTGTGCACCGCCCACCTTCGCGCGGCGGGCGGGCGCGGCCGGTGACCCCCTGGTTGAAGGCGCTGGCGGCGCACGGCATGCTTCGGGCAGCTTGGGGGTCGGGTTGGACGAGTCGGGATCGATGACGGCGGCCGGAGACGTGCCGGAACACCGGCTCCGGCGCGCCCTGGTGGCCGGGCCCGACCTGATCGGCGCGGCCGCCGCGCTGCTGTTCTGGTTCGCCTCTCTCCGCCCCACGCTGCTCCCGCGGTCGTGGGTGTCGCAGGCCGCCGTCAGCGCCATCTCCCTCATGATCGGCTACGGCGTGGGCGTGCTGCTGGCGGTGCTGGGCCGGGCCGCGGCCCGATGGTCGGGGTCGGGGGGGCCGGGAGCGGGCACCGTGCGCCGCGCCTGGCAGGTGCTCGCGGCGGTCGCCGCGGCCGTGGTGGTGGTCGGCGTGGTCGTGTGGCAGATCTCGCAGGGCGACCAGCGCGACCTGGTGAGCCTGCCGCACCTGTCCCCGCTGCTGGTGCTCCCGATGCTGGTGCTCACGGCCGTGCTCTCGGGCGTCCTGCTCGCCGTCGCTCGGGTGATCGGCTTCGCGGTGAAGGGCCTCGACCGGCGGCTGGCCACCTCCGTCAACCGGGTGCTGGCCCTGGTGCTCACGGTGATCGTCGTGGTCGCGATCACCGTGACGCTCAGCAACGACGTGGTGGCCAAGCGCCTCATCGAGTTCGCCAACGACCGGTTCGGCACCCTCGACACCACCACCGCCGAGGGCGTCGAGCAGCCCACCAGCCCGCTGGTGTCCGGCAGCCCCGACTCGCTGGCGGCATGGGACACGCTGGGTCTGCAGGGTCGCAGCTTCGTGGCCGGGGCCACGAGCGTGGCCGACCTCGAGGCCTTCCACGGGCCGCAGGCGCGGGTGGACGAGCCGATCAGGGTCTATGCCGGGCTCCGCACCGCCGACACGCCCGAGGAGCGGGCCGACGTCGTCGTGCAGGAGCTGGAGCGAACCGGCGCCTTCGACCGCGAGGTGCTGTGCGTCGTCACCGTCACCGGCACCGGTTGGGTGAACCCCGTCGCGGCCAGCGCCCTCGAGTACCTGCACGCCGGCGACACCGCGATGGCCGCCATGCAGTACTCCTACCTGCCGAGCTGGATCTCGTTCCTCGTCGACAAGGACAAGGCGTCGGAGGCCGGCGTGGCCCTCATCGACGCCGTGCAGGAGCGGTGGGTGCAGCTGCCCGAGGCGTCCCGTCCCCGGCTGGTCCTGTACGGCGAGAGCCTGGGCTCGTTCGGCGCCGAGGCGGCCTTCGTCGGCCCCGATGCGGCCACCTCGGTGGCGGCCATGACCGCCGACGCCGTCGGGGTGCTCCTCGTCGGCCCCACGAACGGCAACGAGGTGTGGCGCCAGCTGGAGGCGGCCCGAGAGGCCGGCACCCCTTCCTGGCTGCCGGTGTTCGACGGCGGGCGAACGGTGCGGTTCATGAACCGGGCGAGCGACCTGCCGGACGCCCCGTGGAGCGGCCCGCGGGTGCTGTACATGCAGCACCCGTCCGACCCGGTGACGTGGTGGAACTGGGAGACGCTCTGGCGGCCGCAGCCGTGGAGCCACACGCCCACGGGCTTCGACGTGCCCGAGGACGTGGGCTGGTTCCCCGGCGTCACCTTCGTGCAGGTGGTCGCCGACCTCATCGCCGGCTTCAGCACCTCGCCTGGCCACGGGCACAACTACAACGACAGCTTCGTGACCGGCTGGTCAGCGGTCGCGCCGGCCGACGGCTGGACGGATTCCGACGGGGCCCGCCTGCAGGAGATCCTCGACCAGCTCTAGGGCACGGGGGCTCGCCAACTATGGACATGTTGACTGTCAGTACTTATGGTGAGGGGCCGATGGACGTCCTGCGAACCCCAGACGAGCGCTTCGAGCCGGCGGGCGAGGGGCGCTGAGGCGCGGTGGCCACCACCAGGAGCTCCGTGCGCATCGCCCGCTCGGCCGACGACGTGTGGGCGCTGGTGGGCGACGCCGCCGCGCTGGCAGGCTGGTTCCCCGGCATCACCTGGTCGACGGTCGACGGCGACGTCCGCCGGATCGGTCTGGCGTCGGGCCTCGAGCTGGTCGAGCAGATCGTCACGTGCGACCCGGAGCTGCGCCGGTTCCAGTACCGGATCACCGGCGGCGTGCCCGTCAGCCGGCACCTCGCCACCGTCGACGTCTTCGAGCTCGGGCCGGCCGACTCGCTCGTGGCCTACTCGACGGAGGTGGAGCCGGCGCCGCTGGTGCTGGTGCTCGGCGCGGCCGTCGCCGCCGCCCTCGCCAACCTCGAGACGATGCTGGAGACCGGGTGATGGGCCGCAAGATCCTGTTCGTGACCACCGACCAGCAGCGCTACGACAGCCTCGGCTGCAACGGCGGCACCGTGGCCCGCACCCCGGTCGTCGACCGCCTCGCGGCCCAGGGGATCGTCTACGACCGGGCCCACCCGGCCAGCGTCGTGTGCATGCCCTCGCGCGCCACCATGGTGACGGGGCAGGGGGTCAGCGCCCACGGCGTGTGGATGAACGGCGTCGCCCTGCCGCCCGACGCGCCCAGCGTCGCAACGGTGCTCCACGGCGCCGGCTACCGCACCGCCCTCATCGGCAAGTCGCACTTCGAGCCCTACTTCGACCCGTTCCTGCGGTTCCCCGAGAACCGACTGGCCCGCGACGGCGAGTTCGGCCCCCACCGCGGCTTCGACCACATGGAGCTGGCTGCCCACGGGGCCGTCGGGTTCACGCACTACGCCCGCTGGATGCAGTCGCTGCACGCGGAGCACGTGGGCGACTACTACCCCGTCATCAACGTCGGCCTGCAGGTCAACGAGATGGGCGGCGGCGACACCGGCGCCCCGCAGGTGAAGGTCAACCCCATCCCTCGGGACCTGTACCACACCGACTGGGTCGCCGAGCGGGCGCTGGCCTGGCTCGACTCGCTCCCCGACGACGCCGACTGGTTCTGCTGGGTGTCGTTCCCCGACCCCCACCACCCCTGGGACCCGCCCGCCTCCGAGCGTCACCGGGTGGGCTGGCGCGACCTCGACCTGCCGGCCGGCTACCCGCCCACGGCCGCCGAGCGCGAGCGGATCCTGTCGGCCAAGCCCCGCCACTGGATGGCCTGGTACGAGGGCCGGGTGGTGTCCAACTACGAGGCGCCCGAGGCGTGGGTGCCGGCCACGCTCACCCCCGACCAGGTGCGCGAGGTGAACGCCGCCGTCCACGTGGAGGTCGAGCTCCTCGACGAGGCGCTCGGGCGCATCCTCGGGTGCGTCGAGCAGCGGGGGTGGGGGGAGGACACCGACGTGATCGTCACCACCGACCACGGCGAGCTGCAGGGCGACTTCGGCCTGCTGTTCAAGGGCCCCTACCACGTCGACGGGCTGCTGCGGCTCCCGCTGGTCTGGCGGCCAGCGCCCTCGGCCGGCCCGGTGCCGGCCCGGGTGGCGGCGCCGGTGGGCCTCGTCGACCTGGCCCCGACGTTCTGCGCGGTGGCCGGCGTCGAGGTGCCCGGGTGGATGCAGGGGCGGCCCCTGCCGGTGTCGGAGGACGATGCCGCCGCCCAGCGGCGCGAGCAGGTGCTCACCGAGTGGGACAGCGTGCACCCCGCAGGCCACCGGGTCCACGCCCGCACGCTCTACCGGGAGGGGCTCCTGGCGACCACGTACCTGCCGGGCACCCTGCACGACGGCTCCGAGGGCGAGCTGTACGACCTCGACGACGACCCGCAGCAGCACGTGAACCGCTGGGACGACCCGGGGTGCCGGGCCCGGCGCGACGAGCTGGTGGCCGAGGCGCTCCGCCTCGCGCCGCCCCTGCCGCCCCTCGGGCGGCGCCGACCGCTGGAGGCACCCGTATGAGCCAGGACCGGGCCGAGGCCTTCGGCGGCACGATCGGCCGGACCCACCTCGAGTCGACGCCGTGGTGGCCGTCGCCGCCCCGGCCTCCGGGCGGCGCCCCGAACGTGCTGGTGGTGGTGCTCGACGACACGGGCTTCGGGCACCTCGGCTGCTACGGCTCCACCATCGACACGCCCACCATGGACCGGCTGGCCGCCGGCGGCCTGCGGTACACGGGCTTCCACACCACCGCCCTGTGCTCGCCGTCGCGCGCCTGCCTGCTGACCGGGCGCAACCACCACGCGGTGGGCATGCGGTCGGTGTCCAACTTCGACACCGGCTTCCCCCACATGCGCGGGGCGATCAGCCGCGACGCGGCCACCGTCGCCGAGCTGCTCGAGCCCTACGGCTACGCCACCTACGCGGTGGGGAAGTGGCACCTGGCGCCCATGATCGAGTGCTCGGCGGCCGGCCCGCACGACAACTGGCCCCTCGCCCGGGGCTTCGACCGCTTCTACGGGTTCCTGCAGGGCGAGACCGACCAGTTCCACCCCGAGCTCACCATCGACAACCACCACGTCGACCCGCCGGCCGGCCCCGACGACGGGTACCACCTCACCGAGGACCTGGTCGACCAGGCCATCGGCATGGTCCGCGACCTGCGGTCGGTGCGCGCCGACCGGCCCTGGCTGATGTACCTGTCCTTCGGCGCCACCCACGCCCCGCACCAGGCGCCCCCGGAGTACCTGGCCAAGTACCGGGGCCGCTTCGACGCCGGCTGGGACGTGGTGCGCGAGGAGTGGTTCGAGCGCCAGCAGGCCCTGGGCGTGGTCCCCGAGGGCACCGGCCTGGCGCCCCGCAACCCGGGGGTGCCGGCCTGGGACGACCTCACCCCAGCGCAGCAGCGCTTCGCGGCGCGGCTGCAGGAGGCCTTCGCCGCCTTCCTCGACCACACCGACCACCACCTCGGCCGGCTCGTCGACTTCCTCGCGGACATCGGCGAGCTCGACGACACCCTCGTGGTCCTCGTGTCCGACAACGGGGCCAGCCAGGAGGGCGGGCCCTACGGCGTGATGGACGAGTTCAGCTTCTTCAACCTGGTGGGCGAGGACATCGAGGCGATCGTCCGCGACCAGCTCGACGAGATCGGCGGGCCCCGCAGCCACTCGAACTACCCGTGGGGCTGGGCCCAGGCCGGCAACACGCCGCTCCGCTGGTACAAGCAGAACACCCACGGGGGCGGGGTGCGCGACCCTCTGATCGTGCACTGGCCCGCCCGCATCCACGACGGGGGCGGCATCCGGACGCAGTTCCACCACATCGTCGACATCGTCCCCACGATCCTCGAGGTGACGGGCATCGACGCGCCGG
This sequence comes from Acidimicrobiales bacterium, assembly GCA_016716005.1. Taxonomy (NCBI): domain Bacteria; kingdom Bacillati; phylum Actinomycetota; class Acidimicrobiia; order Acidimicrobiales; species Acidimicrobiales bacterium. The sequence continues at coordinate 769,237 of JADJXE010000001.1, read as the reverse complement.
AGACGGTGGGCGGCCATCCCCAGCAGCCGATCCACGGCGTGAGCCTGGCCTACACCTGGGACGAGCCGGACGCGCCCAGCCGCAAGGGCGTGCAGTACTTCGAGCAGCTCGGGCACCGGGGCATCTGGCTCGACGGCTGGAAGGCGGTGACCCGCCACATGGCGGGCACGCCCTACGAGGACGACGCCTGGGAGCTCTACCACCTCGACGAGGACTTCTCGGAGCTGCACGACCTGGCCGCCGAGCGTCCCGACAAGCTCCGCGAGCTGGTGGACGCCTGGTGGGTCGAGGCGGGCCGCAACGGCGTGCTCCCCCTCGACGACCGCACCATCGAGCTGTTCGCCGGCCCACCCCGCCCGGGCACGCCGCACGTGTCCGGGCGCTACCGGTACCTGCCCCCGCTGTCGCACCTGCCGGCCGACGTGGCCCCCCGCCTCGGCGGCCGGTCGTGGCGGCTCGACGTGCGGCTGGAGCGGGCGGCCGGTGACGACGGCGTGCTCGTGGCGCACGGCAGCCACGGGGTGGGCTACGTGCTCTACGTGGCCGACGGCGCGGCCCGGTTCGAGTACAACGCGCTCGGCATCCGGACGAAGGTGGCGGCGCCCGCGATGCTGCCCGAGGGAGAGGCGGTCGTGTCGGTCCGGGTCGTGAGGGAAGAGAGCGCGGCCACGCTGGAGCTGATCGTCGACGGCGCCGTGGTGGCGTCGGCGTCGACGCCCCGCGTCGTGCGGATGCTCGGATCGGGCGGCCTCGACATCGGCCGCAACGGCCGGTCGCCCATCAGCGACGACTACGACGCCCCGTTCGCGTTCACCGGGCTGATCCGCGAGGTCGTCTACGAGATGTGGGGCCGCGACGGTCCGACCCAGGCGGCGGTCGAGCTGCGGGCCGAGATGGCCGGCGAGTAGGCGACCCGGGGGAGCGTTCCGATGGCGACGGACGACACCGGTTGGCGGCAGAGCGCGTGCATCCTCTGCGAGTGCAACTGCGGGATCGAGGTGCGCCTCGGTGGGCCCGACGGCCGCCGCTTCGAGCGCATCCGGGGTGACAAGGCCCACCCGGCCTCGGCCGGCTACACCTGCGAGAAGGCCCTCCGGCTCGATCACTACCAGAACGCGAGGGGCCGCCCGACGAGCCCGCTGCGGCGGCGGCCCGACGGCTCGTTCGAGGAGATCGGCTGGGACGCGGCCATCACCGAGATCGCCCAGCGGTTCCTCGAGATCCGCGACGCCCACGGCGGGGAGACGATCTTCTACTACGGCGGCGGCGGGCAGGGGAACCACCTCGGAGGCGCCTACAGCGGGGCCACCCTGCGGGCCCTCGGGGGCCGGTACCGCTCCAACGCCCTTGCCCAGGAGAAGACCGGCGAGTTCTGGGTGAACGCCCGCATGCTCGGCACCGGCGTGCGGGCCGACGTCGAGGGCTGCGAGGTGGCCCTGTTCGTGGGCAAGAACCCCTGGCAGACCCACGGGTTCCCGCACGCCCGCACCACCCTGAAGGAGATCGCTCGCGACCCCGGGCGCTGCCTGATCGTCGTCGACCCCCGGCGCAGCGAGACGGCCGAGCTGGCCGACGTGCACCTCCAGCTCCGGCCGGGTACCGACGCCTGGCTGATGGCCGCCCTCGGCGCCGTGCTGGTCGGGGAGGGGCTTGTCGACACGGCCTGGCTCGCCGAGCACGCCGACGGCGCCGACGAGGTGCTCGATGCGCTCGGCCGGGTGCCGGTGGCCGACTGCTGCGCCCGCTGCGGCCTCGACGAGGCCGAGGTGCGGGCCACCGCCCGCCGGATCGCCGCCGCGGCCGGCGTGGCCGTGCTCGAGGACCTGGGCGTGCAGATGAACCGGCACTCCACCTTGGTGAGCTACCTCGAGAAGCTGGTGTGGCTCCTGACCGGGAACCTCGCCCGCCCCGGCGCCCAGTACGCGCCGTCGAGCCTCGTGGCACTGGGCCGCGACTCGGGCGACGAGGCGGCGCGGCCCCGCAGCCCCGTCGCCGGCGCGCCGATCATCTCCGGCCTGGTCCCCTGCAACGTGATCGCCGACGAGATCCTCACCGATCACCCGGCGCGCTACCGGGCGATGCTCGTCGAGAGCGCCAACCCGGCGCACTCGCTGGCCGACTCGCGCCGGATGCGCGAGGCGCTCGCTGCTCTCGAGCTGGTCGTGGTGATCGACGTGGCCATGACCGAGACGGCCCGCCTCGCCCACTACGTGCTGCCGGTACCGACGCAGTACGAGAAGTGGGAGGCCACGTTCTTCAACTTCGACTTCCCCCGCAACGTCTTCCACCTGCGCCGGCCGCTGCTGGAGCCGCCCCCGGGCGTGCTGGCCGAGCCCGAGATCCACGCCCGGCTGGTGGAGGCCCTCGGCGCCCTCGGCGAGGACCGTGTGGCCCCGCTCCGCGAGGCGGCCGGCCGGGGCCGGGCCGCCTTCGCCGACGCCTTCTTCGCGGCCACGACGGCCGACCCGGAGCTCGGCCGGCTGGCACCCGTCGTGCTGTACCGCACCCTCGGGCCGACCCTGCCGGACGGCGCCGCCGCGGCCGCCGTCCTGTGGGGCGCGGCCCACCGCTGCGTCCTCGCCAACCCGGAGGGCACCCGGCGGGCGGGCTTCGACGGCGAGGGGCTCGAGGCCGGTGAGCGCCTGTTCGAGGCCATCCTCACCAGCCCGTCGGGCGTGGTGATCACCGACGACGAGCCCGACGCGACCTGGCGCCGGGTCCGGACGGCCGACGGGAAGGTCCAGCTGTGCCTGCCGGAGCTGCTCGACGAGCTGCGCGGGCTGGCGGTGGAGCCTCCGCCCGCTCCTGACCCCGAGTGGCCCCTGGTGCTCTCGGCCGGCGAGCGGCGCTCGTTCACGGCCAACACGATCATGCGCGACCCGGCGTGGCGGAAGCGCGACCCGGGCGGCGCGCTCAGGGTCAGTCCGGCCGACGCGGCGCGCCTCGGGCTCACCGACGGCGGGCGGGCCCGGGTGAGCACCCGCCGGGGAGCCCTCGAGGTGCTGGTGGAGGTGAGCGACACCATGCAGCCCGGGCACGTGTCGCTCCCCAACGGGATGGGCCTCGACCACCCGGGCGACGACGGATCGCTGGTGCCGAACGGCGCCGCACCCAACGAGCTCACCGCCAGCGAGGACCGCGACCCGTGGGCGGGGACACCGTGGCACAAGCACGTCCCGGCCCGGGTCGAGGCGCTCGCCTGACGGTCGACCCCCCGATCAGGTGCCGAGGCCCGGTGCCCCCAGCGTGAGCGAGGTCATCGACAGCGAGCCGTAGGCGTACCCGTCGACCAGCACCTCGGGCGGCTCGCCGGCGGCCTCGGCCAGGCCGGCCCGGTAGAGCAGCGGCAGCAGGCGCTCGGACGTGGGCGCGGCGAGGGCGTGGTCGGGATCGCGGTCGAGCGAGAGGAGCGCCTCCCACTCGCCCCCGAGCAGGAGCCGCCGCACCCGCTCGTCGAAGCGCACCGCCCAGTCGAAGCCGGCGTCGGGTCTGCCCCGGTCGAGCCGGTGCAGGTTGTGCATCGGTGTCAGGCTGGGGGGGCGGGCTCCCGGTGGGCGGGCGCCGCCGACGGGGGTGGCCGATGGCGCAGGTCGACGGCGGCGAGCTGCTCGCCCGATCGCTGGCGGACGCAGGGGTGACGGTGGCGTTCGCGCTCCACGGGGGCCACCTCGACGCCTTCTTCCAGGGGTGCCGGCGCCACGGCATCCGCCTGGTCGACACCCGCCACGAGGCCGCGGCCGGCCACGCGGCCGAGGGCTACGCGCGGTCGACCGGTGGGCTGGGGGTGGCCGTGGTCACCTCCGGCCCGGGGTTCGCCAACGGCTTCGCGGCGCTGGCCAACGCCTCGGCCGACCGGGTGCCGCTCCTCATGATCACCAGCTCGCCTCCGCTGGGGGAGGCCGAGACCAACGAGCTGCAGGGCGGCCTCGACCAGGCGGCGGTGGCCCGGCCCGTCACCCGGTGGGCGCACCGGGTGACGACGACGTCGCGCATCCCCGACCTGGTGGCCCTGGCCGCCAGGAAGGCGCGGGCGGCGCCGTCGGGGCCGGTGCTGCTCGACGTGCCGGTCGACGTGCTGTTCAGGCCCGTCGACGCGGCGGCGCTGGCCGCTCCCGGCTCGCTGGCGCTGGGCGAGCCGCCGGCGCCCTCGCCCGACGCCACCCGCCAGGCGCTCGCCCTGCTGCGGGCGGCCGAGCGGCCGGCGATCGTCGCCGGCGGAGGGGCGCGGTCGTCGGGGTGCGCCGACGCGCTGGCTCGCTTCGCCGAGCGCACCGGCATCCCGGTGTTCGCCAACAGCCGCGGGTACGGGCTGCTCGCGGCCGATCACCCGCTCAACGCCCACGGCAGCACGGGGCTCGCCGCGCTGGCGCACTTGGCCGGGGGGCGCCGGACGTGGTGCTGCTGCTCGGCGCCCGGCTCGGCCTGTTCACGGGCGGGCGCAGCGGGATGATGATCCCCCCGGCCACCCGGATCGTGCAGGTCGACCTGGACGCGGCCGAGATCGGGCGGCTGGGGCCGGTCGGGGTGCCCGTGGTGGCCGACTGCCGCCAGGCGCTGGAGGCGCTGCTGGCCGCCGACGCCGAGCCGTGGCCCGACTGGTCGGCCTGGGCCGCCCAGGCGGTGGCCGTGCACCGCATGGGCGAGGTGCTCTTCGGTGGGGAGTCGGCCGACGTCGGCGGCCGGCTCCACCCGTACCACGCCGTGCGGGAGGTGCTGCGCGCCGTGGAGCCGGGCTCGATCCTGGTGCTCGACGGCGGCGAGGCCGCCGCCTGGGCCGAGCTCTCGATGCACGAGGCCCGACCGTCGCAGGTGCTCGGACTCGGGTACCTGGGGTACCTCGGTGTGGGCCAGGGCACCGCCATCGGCGCGCAGGTCGCCCACCCCGGTCGCCCGGTCGTGCAGATCACCGGCGACGGGGCCATCGGGTTCCACGTGCAGGAGTTCGACACCATGGTGCGCCACGGACTCCCCATCGTCACCGTCGTGGTGAACAACGCCTGCTGGGGCATGTCGGTCCACGGACAGGACGCCATGTTCGGTGCCGAGGGCGAGGTGATCAGCCGGCTGGCCGACACCCGCTACGACCGGGTGGCGGCCGGCTTCGGTGCCCACGGCGAGCGGGTCACCTCCCCCGAGGAGGTCGGCTCCGCCGTCGAGCGGGCCCTCGCCGCCGGCGGGCCCGCCTGCATCGACCTGGCCGTGTCGGCGGACGTGGTCCACCCGGTCACGGTGGCGCTGCTGGGCGACCTGGCCGCGACCGACCAGATCGTCGTGCCCTACTACCAGAACCTCCCGCGGGCGTAGCCGGTGCGTTCGGGTTCTCCGGCCGATCGACCACCGTGGCGGTGGTGAACCGGTCGGAGAACGCGTGGCTGCGGGCCGTCCGGGACGCAGGGGATCAGGCGTCGAAGCCGACGCAGGCCCGGCAGGCGGCGTCGACGCCCACCCGCTCCTCGGCCAGCCGCTGGTCGTCGGCGCGCTCGTACTGGGGCGTGTCGCGTCGCTCGCCGCGCGCGTCGGCGCCGAGCGGGGTCGCGCGACCGGGCGCGGCCGCCCCCCCGCCGGCCACCGCGCTGGCACCCAGCAGGGGGTTCGCCCGCCAGTCGTCGTCGCCCCACGAGACGCCCAGGTCGACGATCGAGCCCGGACCGTCGAGCGACCCGAAGCAGCGGAGCGCGGCGCCCACGATCGCCCGCTGCTGCGGCCGGTCGTGGGGACGGCCGGTGGTGTGGCCGAGGGGGAGGTCGACGAAGGCCGCCCGGGGCGGCCGCACCGCAGCCGTGATCGACCACGCGCTGGTGAGCGACAGCGTCGGGATCCCCGCTGCTTCGACCTCTCGTGCGATCAGACCGACCGACTGGTGGCAGACGGGTCAGACGGGCACGAGGAGCACGACGTCGACGCCCGCGCCCAGCAGCCGGTCGCGCAGCTCCGGTGCCAGCTCCTCCCGGACCCGCCGCGACGAGTAGATGCCGCCCATGAACGTGTAGGCCTCGGGGGCGAGCGCGCCGATCTCGCCGTCGGCGGCCAGATCTCGCAGCGTGTCGATCGGGAACACGACGTTGATGTCGCTGCGGGCGTCGCGCAGGTCGTAGGCGAAGTGGGTGGCCCGCAGCTCGGCGGTGGGGGTGTCGGTCGCGATCACCCGGTACGAGGTGTCGTCGCGGTGGTGGAAGGCGATCTGGCCTGCCCGGTAGATCCCGCCCGACGCCACCAGGCCCACGGTGCAGGCGTCGAGGGGCTTGGTGACGGGCGCCCACGGCGGCGGGTCGGCGCTCTCGACCCACCGGTAGGGCGGGTAGCCGAGGGCGTCGTACGACGCGCGGGTGACGGCCACGTAGTCGACCGCCCGGGGCGGCGGGGTGCCGGCCGAGGTCACGCCGGCACCGTAGACCGGTGGCGACGACGACGGGCGCGGTCGGCCGCCGACGTCAGCTCGCCAGGCGCTCGGGCACGGCCACGCGACGGGCGAGGCTCTGGGTCTGGTCGGCGGTGTGGTCGAGCAGGCTGAGCACGTCGTCGGCGCCGCCCGACGCGGGGTGGGTGGCGACGACGGCTGCGGCCTGCGAGAGGTGGTACCGCACGAGCCCCACGTCGAGGTTGCCGTCGCGGATCCGCCGGGCCTCGAAGGCCGAGCGGGGGAGCGGCTTCAGGTCGCGGACGATCCCGACCCAGCTGAGCACCTTCAGCACGTAGAACGTCACGTCGACCTCGTACCAGCGGAAGCCCTGGCGGGCGCACGCCGGGTAGTGGTGGTGGTTGTTGTGCCAGCCCTCGCCGAGGGTGACGAGCGCGACCACCGGGTTGTTGCGGCTCGAGTCGCGGGTGGCGTAGCGGCGTCGCCCCACGATGTGGGCGAAGGAGTTCACCGAGAAGGTGGCGTGCCACAGCACCACGGTGGACAGGAAGAACCCGACCACCAGGCCGCTCCACCCGCCGATGAGGAAGCAGGCGATCCCGAGCGACCAGGGCCCGATCCAGTCGTGCCGGTTGAGGAACCGCAGCTCGGGGAACCGGGAGAAGTCGGCGATGGACTCGTAGTCGGTCGCGCCGTACCGGCCGCTCGTGATCCATCCGACGTGGCTCCACCAGAAGCCCCGCTGCGGGGAGTGCGGGTCGCGGTCGGTGTCGGCGTAGCGGTGGTGGTCACGGTGGTGCGACGCCCACCACAGCGGACCCTTCTGCACGGCCGTGAGGCCGCCGAAGGCGAGGAGGAGCTGGGGCACCCGGGCCAGCCGGTACGCCCGGTGGGCGAAGTAGCGGTGGTAGCCGCCCGTGATGCACAGCACCCGGACCAGGTACAGCACGACGCCCAGCACCACGGCGGTGGCCGTGATCCCCGTGAAGACGACCGCCAGCGGGATCAGGTTCATGAGGAGGAACGGGGCGGACGTCCGCCAGCTCGTGGGCGAGTAGGCCGGCGGCTCGGACCCGGGCAAGACCATCGACGCAACCTCCCTACCTACCGGTCGGTAGGGACCGTACCACCACCTCGGTGGCCCCCCGGCGCGCCGCTGCGCCGGCTCGCTCGACGCCTGCCGTGTCAGGCGGGGAGCCGGTACAGCACGTGGGGGAGGCCGGCGTGCTCGACCTGGCCCTCGCGCACGAACCCGGCCTTCTCCATCACCCGCTGCGACGCCAGGTTGGTGGTGAGGGTGAAGCACACCAGCCGGTCGCCCAGCCCGAGCCCGTTCACGGCCGCGTCCACCGCCGCCTCGGCCATCTCGGTGGCCAGACCCCGGCCCCACGCCGCCGGCGAGACCGCGTAGAGCACCTCGACGGACCCCGGTCCGCCCACCGCCGTCGGCGCCAGCCCGGCGTAGCCGACGTCGGTGCCGTCGTCACGCCGCGAGAACCACCAGACCCCCCAGCCCTCTCGGTCCCAGTGGGCGGCGATGCGGGCCACCGCGGTGCGCACCTGGTCGTCGGTGCGGATGCCGCCCAGGGTTGCCGCCACGTCGGGGTCCTGCCAGATGCCGCGGAACCGCTCGAGGTCGGCCGGGGTCACCCGCTCGCCCCGGAGGTGCTCGGTGAGCACCACGTCGACGGACCGTGCGTCGACGGGCCGTTCGTCGGTCGGCTCGGTCATCTCGTCGCCTGCTAGTCCGGCTCTTCCTCGTGGCCCGGCCGGTGCTTGAGCAGCCCCGTGTAGGCCTCGAGCGCCGTGCTCTCACCGCTCACCACCCCGTGGATCCAGCCGCAGATCGGCACGTCCACCCCGTGGCGCTCGGCCAGCTCCATCACCAGCCGGGCCGTCTTGACCCCCTCGGCCACCATGCTCATCTCGGCCAGGACGTCGTCGATGGTGCGCCCGAGCCCGAGCTGCTCGCCCACGTAGCGGTTGCGGCTCTGCGGGCTCATGCAGGTGGCCAGCAGGTCGCCCAACCCGGCCAGGCCCGCGAAGGTGGCGGGCTGGCCGCCCATGGCCACGCCCAGCCGGGTGAGCTCGGACAGGCCGCGGGAGATCACCGCGGCGCGGGTGTTGTCGCCGACGCTGAGGGCCTGCGCCATCCCGGCCGCGATGGCGATCACGTTCTTCAGCGCGCCCCCCACCTCGCACCCGACGACGTCGTCGTTCGTGTACAGCCGGAACAGCCCGAGGCGGAACACCCGCTGCAGCTCCGTCGCCACCGAGCGGTCGTCGGTGGCGATCACGCTGGCGGCGGCGTAGCCGGCCATGATCTCCTTGGCCAGGTTGGGGCCGGTGAGGGCGGCGGCCGGCCGGCCCGGCAGCACGTCCTTCACGACCTCGGTCATCCGGAGCAGCGAACCCTGTTCGAAGCCCTTCGACAGGCTCACCACGGGGATCCACGGCCGGATGAAGGGCTTGGCCTGCTCGAGCACGGCGCGGAACCCGTGGGTGGGTACGCCGACCACGAGGACGTCGGCCCCCGACACCGCCTCCTCGAGGCTCGCGGTCGACCGGAGGGTGTCGGGTAGCTCGAAGCCGGCCAGGTAGCGGGCGTTGGTGTGGTGCTCGTCGATCTCCCGGGCCAGGTCGGGGTCGCGGGCCCACAGCACGGTGGGGTTCTTGCGGGCCGCGATCGTGGCCACCGTCGTCCCCCACGAGCCGGCGCCCAGCACGGTCACCTGCATGCGTCGCCCTCCTTCACCCCCGTGCCGCCACCCGGGCCACGGTGGTGAACGACACCGTGTAGAGATCGCGGTCCCGACCCGGGGCCGGGAAGAGCACAGTCTGCACCGGGCTGCCGGTCGGGGCGCGCCCCAGCTCGTCGCCGGTGGCGACATCGAGCACGACGCAGTGGTCGGCGCCGGCGTCGTGGTCGTAGTGGAAGGTGGCGAGCTCGCCCGTGTCCGCGAACAGGAGCAGGTGGCCGGCCTGGTCCTGGGGTCGCTGCCAGAGGGGTTCGAGCGGCGTGCCCGGCGGGCCGAAGCGGAACCCGGCGAGCACGCCGTTGCCGCTGTCGTAGCCGACGGCGATCGAGCGGTGCTCGTCGACGATCGGGGGGTTGGCGATGATCCCGCCGGGCTCGCCGCACACCTCCGCGGCGTCGAGGGTCCGCCCGTCGAGGGTGATCCGCACCAGCTGCAGCGGCGCGGTGGACGGGCCGACGCCGCGGAACGAGCCGCGGTACCCCTCGGTCCCGGCCCCGTCGTCGAGGAACCACGACGAGCCGGCCGCGAGCACCGGGTCCCAGCCGAAGGTCTGGCCGGGGCGCGTCACGTAGGGCCGGGTCCGCTCCTCGTCGAGCACCAGTGCCGGCCGGCTCGGCTCCCAGCGCAGCACGAAGCGGGACGTGATCCCGACGACCACCACGCGGTCGCCATCGGCCGACAGGCGGGCGATCGACGCCTCCGGGAGCGGGGTGCGGGCGATGATCGACAGCGATCCGGGGTCGACCACGACCAGCTCGGTGGGCTCGAGGCCGAGCGAGAAGTCCTTCATGACGAGCGAGCCGTCGGCCAGCGCGACGAAGGAGTTGTAGGGGCGCTCGCGGGGCAGCTCGAGCGATCCCGCGAGCGCGCAGTCGGGGTCGAGGCGATGGCACCACCGGCCGTGCACCACGTAGAGGTGGCCGTCGGCGTGGGCCCCGATGCCACCTGCCCACCAGGGGCCACCGGGCAGGTCGCCCGACGCGGCCAGGGGCCGGAGGGTGTCGGGGTCGACCCGCTCCACCCACGACGACGACGCGCCCGGCACCGCACCCTGGAGGTAGAGCTGGTCGGGATCCCGCCACACGAGCATGTTGGCGCCGGGGACCTGGCGGCTCGTGGCGACGAGCCGGCCGCCGGTGGCGAGCCCCAGGCCGGCACCGCGCACGGTGGCGAGCCGCCGTGGCCCTCCGTCCTCGGCCGGCCACGGGCCCGGCCAGTAGCCGGCCAGCGCGGTGTCGATCGTCATGGCGTCCACGCTGCCTCCCCCCGGAGCGTCGGATGGTACCGGGCGGTGCGGTCCGGCGCCTCCCTCGCTAGCGTCGGGAGCCGTGCTGATCGATGACGCCGTGCCCGAGAGCGTGCTGGTGGTCACCGCCCACCCCGACGACGTCGACTTCGGAGCGGCCGGCACCGTCGCCCGGTGGACGGGCGGCGGAGCCAAGGTGACGTACTGCATCGTCACCGACGGCGACGCCGGGGGCTTCGACCCCGCCATCCCCCGGGACCGGGTCGGTCCGCTCCGTCGCCGGGAGCAGACCGCTGCCGCGGCCGCCGTCGGGGTGCACGAGCTCGTGTTCCTGGGCTTCCCCGACGGGGCGACCACCGCGAGCCTCGAGCTGCGGCGGGCCATCACCGCGGTGATCCGCAGCGTGCGGCCGGCCCGGGTGCTCACCCAGTCGCCGGAGCGGAACTACCAGCGGATCTTCGCCAGCCACCCCGATCACCTGGCCGTGGGCGAGGCCGCGCTGTGCGCCGTCTACCCGGACGCCCGCAACCCGTTCACGTTCCCCGAGCTGCGGGAGGTCGAGGGGCTCGAGCCCCACACCGTGCCCGAGGTGTGGCTGATGGCGGGGCCGCAGCCCGACCGGGTCGTCGACGTCACCGACACCTTCGACCGCAAGCTCGCGGCCCTGCTCTGCCACGAGAGCCAGCATCCCGATCCCGGCGGGCTGCCGCCGCGGATGCGGGCGTGGGGGGAAGCCCAGGCGACCCAGGCCGGCCTGCCTGCCGGCAGGCTGGCCGAGTCGTTCCAGCTGGTCGTCACCGGCTGATCACCGCGTCCGGCGCGGGCCACGCCCCGGGCGGCGGGCGAGACTGCGGGGGTGACGGTGCTGGGCTCGGGCAGCGAGCGGCGGTGGCCCCTCGACGGGATCGACCCGCTGGCCACCCTCCGCTCGATCAGCGTGTGGCCGACCGATCCCTCGACCCGCCTGGCACCGGGCCGATTCGAGTGGGCCGTCGTCACGCCGGCCGGCGCGGGGCGGATCACCGTCACGTGGAGCGCCGGTGAGGCCACGGCCGCGGCCTGGGGCGCCGGCGCGGGCTGGCTGCTCGACCACCTCCCCGACCTCCTCGGCGCGGCCGACGATCCCAGCGGCTTCACCCCCAGCGGGCGCCTGGTGGCGGGCCTGCACCGGCGCTTCCCGGGCCTGCGGATCCCGCGCACCGGCGTGGTGTGGCCGACCCTCGTGCAGGCCGTGCTCGGCCAGCGGGTCACCACCCGGGAGGCGTCGGCCTCGTGGGCGGGGCTGGTGCGGCGCTTCGGCCGGCCCGCCCCCGGCCCGCCCGGGCTGGTGCTGCCGCCCGGCCCGGAGGTACTGGCCGGTGTGCCGTACTGGGCGCTGCACCGGCTGGACGTGGAGCGCCGGCGCGCGGACACCATCCGCCTCGCCGCCCGCCGGGCCACCGGCCTCGAGGACGTGGTGCGGTTCGAGCCGGAGGCGGCCCGCCTGCGGCTGCAGGCCGTGCCCGGTATCGGGCTGTGGACGGCGGCCGAGGTGGTGGCCCGCTCGCACGGCGACGCCGACACCGTGCTGCTCGGCGACGCCGGCCTTCCCGGTGTCGTGGGGTGGGCGCTGGCCGGGGAGCCGGACGCCGACGACGAGCGGATGGTCGAGCTGCTCGAGCCCTACCGGGGCCACCGGTGGCGCGTGGTGCGCCTGCTGTACACCGGTGGGGTGGCGCCGCCGCGGCGCCGTCCGCTGCCACCCCCCGTTCGCCTGCGAGGGTGGTGAGGGGGGTGGCTCACACGCCGCAGACGTCGTCTTCGCAGGCGCCGGCCGCGGTCGCCTCGGCGCCCGGTCGGGCCGGCTCGAGGCGCGCCCGCACCCGCTCCAGCACCTGGAGGAACACGTCGGCGTCCTGCGCCCCCGGCACCGCCCACTGGCCCTCGAACACGAAGGTCGGAACCGCGGCCACGCCCAGGTCGAGCCCCCGGTCGAGCTCGGCGCGCACCGGCTCGCACCCCTCGTCGGAGGCGAGCAGCGCCTCCACGCGGGTCCGCTCCAGGCCGGCCTCGGTGGCGAGCCGGGCGAGCACCGACGGGTCGGCGACGTCGGCGCCCTCGGCGAAGTAGGCGCGGAACAACCGCTCCTGCAGCCGGTCCTGCACGCCGGGCGCACCCTCGACGCCGGCGAGCCACAGGAGCCGGTGCGCGTCGAAGGTGTTGGCCCGCCACGCGTCCTCCAGCCGGAGGTCGATGCCGGCGTCGCGGGCGACGTCGGTGAGATGGCCCACGATCTCCACCGCCCGGGCCGGCCCGCCGAACTTGCGCGCGTAGACGTCGAGCACGGGCTCGGGCCGACGGGGGGCGGTGGGATCGAGCTGGTACGCCCGCCACGTCACCTCGACCTCGTCGCGCCCCGCGAACCGCTCGAGGGCCGCCTCGAACCGACGCTTGCCGATGTAGCACCACGGGCAGACGACGTCGCTGAAGATCTCGACCTGCACGGGGCCACCCTACGGGCTACTCGGTCCGCCGCGACGAGGCCCGAGCGTGCCGCCGCTGGCGGCGCGGCCGCCGACGGGGTTGACTGGGGGGCGGAGCGGAGCAGGAGGGGCGCCATGAAGCGGGTGCTCGCCGTCGGGGTCGTCGTCATGACGCTCCTGGTCGGCGCCGTCGCGCTGTCGCCGGCCGCGGGTGCGGCGGCGACGGCAGCGCAGCGCGACCAGGCAGGCCGGATCTATCGGTCGGTGTTCCACCGCTGGCCCGACGCGGTCGGCCTCGCCCATTGGTCGGACCTGGCCGGCACGGGCGTGCCACCCGCGGCCCTGGCCGAGCAGATGCTCGCCAGCCCGGAGGGTCTGCTGCTGTACCCGAGCCTGACCAGCGGCGACCTGGTCAAGGTCGTGTACTTCCACACCTTCGACCGGGCGCCCGACCAGGCGGGCTACGACTACTGGGCGCCGCTGATCCAGAGCGGCCGGGTGACCCGCGGGCGGTTCGTGGCCGCCATCGCCGACTCACAGGAGAGCATCCGCCTCACGGGCACCCTGCAGCCGCCGGGCTAGGGCTCGGCCGCGGCCGGCAGCACCAGCTCGCCGAGCCGCTCGACCCAGGCCACCTGGTCGTCGGCGAGGGGCACGAGGAACGCCGTGCTGCCTCGCAATGGCGGTCGAGCACCCGCAGCTTGTGCGCGACCTCGGCAGGCGTGCCCATCACGTTGCAGGCGTCGGCGTAGCGAGCCACCAGCCGGAGCGTCTTGCGCTCTCCACCGCCGCCCACCAGGATCGGCGGGCGGGGCACCTGCAGCGGGCGGGGGGAGCAGATCGTCTCGGCCAGCCGACAGTGGTGCCCCTCGAAGGGGCCGTCGCGGTCGCTCCACATCTGCTCGACGATCCGGAGCGTCTCCTCGAGCCGCTCGAAGCGCTCGGCCAGCGGCGGGAACGGCACCCCGAGCCCGGCGTGCTCGCGCTCGTACCAGGCCGCGCCGATGCCGAGCAGGGCCCGACCCCCGGGGAGGACGTCAGCCGAGGGTCGTGCAGCCCTCGAGCATGGGGCCGCTCGCCGGCGCGAGGTCCTCCAGCTGGAACCAAGTGGTCCATGAGGAGCACGTGGGAGCAGCCGACCTCCTCGGCCGCCCGGGCCAGGCGCCCGAAGGCGCCGGGGATGGCCGCGGGGCCGCCCGGAACGGCGAAGGAGACGGGGTGGACGCCGATCCGCACGGCCTCAGGTGCAGACCGGCGACAGCCAGCCGGTGATGGTCTGGAGCGCGTCCTTCACGGCTTCGGGGGTGCCGTCGGCGTCGCTGGCCTGGATGGGGTTGTCGTCCAGGGTCTGGAGGGCGTCGTCGATCTCCGGCGGCAGCGGGTCGCCGAGCTCCTGCCGGAGGTCGTCGATCGCCTGCGAGCGCTGCTCGTTGGCGTCGTCGATGGCGCCCGACGAGCCGCCGGCGGTCGCCGTGCGCTGCAGCTCGGACTGCACCAGCGCCGTGTAGGCCGTGCACATGGCCTCCTGGTCGTCGACCTCCGGCGGTGGTGCCACGGTGGTGGTCGGCGCGGTGGTGCTGGAGGTCGCGGGAGGCGGGCACTCGCTGGGGAGGCCGAGGGCTGCGAGGGCGTCAGGTGGCACGATGCCGCAGCCCACGAAGGCGGTGCCCACGTCGGCGACGATCCAGCCGGTCGGCGCCTTCTCCAGCACGGCGACGGCGTCCTGGAACTGCGCGGCGGCCTCGGGGGTCGACACGAGGCGGGCGGTGGCGTACTGGGCGCCACTGACCTCGACGATGGTGATCCCCTCCACCGTGAAGTACCCGGCCGGGACGTCGCGGACGTCCGCCACCGCGGTGTCGCGGATCGCAGCCTCGATCGCCCCCTCCTCGGTCGTGGGTGCCGTGGTCGTGGTCGTGGGCTCGGTGGACGACGTGGTCGTCGCCTCGGCGGTCGTGGTGGTCTGCTCGTCATCGTCACCGCCACCGCCACCGCCACCGCAGGCGGTCAGCGATGCGGTGGCGACGAGCACGACCAGGGCCGCGAGGATCAGGCGTGGAGTGCGTCGGTGCATGACGGGGGACGCTACCGGCCCCGCTCGGCACGGTGGGCGCGCGGGGATCCGGCGCAGGTCCGGTGCTCGCTCGGTGGGGCGGAGGTGGCGGGTCGGTGGCGGGGCGGGGTGGTGCGCCGGGACGGGCCGCGAGCCGCGGGCGCTATCGTGAGCGGTCCGTCACGGCGGCGTGGCCGAGTGGTTTAGGCAAGGGCCTGCAAAGCCCTGTACGCCGGTTCGATTCCGGCCGCCGCCTCCATCACCTTCGTTGCGGGCTCGAGTGGCACCCACCCATCCGGGCTCCGTGCTCGAGGTGCAGGCCTGCTGCTGCGGACACGGCATCTGGCAGAGGCCACAGCCCTCAGCCACGTAGCGGTCGACGACCTCGGCGACCGCACAGTCCATCCCCGTCCACGGAGTGGTATCGAAGACCGAGTGCGGAGGTATCGAGATGACACCACATCCATCCGTGGGGTTCCTCCACGACGACATCCCCTACCTGAAGATCGGCGACGGTCCGCCGCTCGTGGCGGTGGCGGGCCTCACCCCCGAGCACGACGTCCCGAGGGGGTGGGAGCGCCGCATGACCCTCGCCTACGCCGCGCCGCTGGCGCGCCACTTCACGGTCTACGCCGTGAACCGCAAGCGGGGGCTCCGACCCGGCGAGTCGATGTCCGACATCGCCGGGCACCTGGTCAACGCCATCGAGCACGACCTGCGGCAACCGGTGTTCCTCCAGGGCATGAGCACGGGCGGGTCTGTCGCCCTGCAGCTGGCCGTCGACCGGCCGGACCTGGTCCGGCGCCTCGTGGTCGTGGCCTCGGCGTACCGACTGGGCCCCGGGCGCGCGCTCCAGGCCGAGATGGCCGGTCTCATCCGGGCCGGGGACACCGAGGCGGCGCTGGCCACCGCGTTCAAGGCGATGGTGCCCGGATGGGCGCGGGGCCCGGTTCGCCCGGTGGCCGCGCTGGCCGCGCGGGCCATGCGCCCCGACGACCCGATCGACATGCTGGTCACCCTCGACGCCGAGGACGCGTTCGACGTCGAGGCCGATCTGCCGCGCATCACCGCGCCCACCCTGGTGATCGGCGGCACCAAGGACGTCTTCTACACCCGCGAGCTCTTCGAGGGCACTGCCGCCGGTGTTCAGGACGGGCGGGTCCACCTGTTCGAGGGCTGGGGTCACGGGCGGACGTGTCAGTCGAGCGCGACGACGAACATCACCCTCGGCTTCCTGCTCGCCGGCCTCGACGGGGGCTGACCGCGGCGTCCGGATGGACCTCCTACAACGAGCTTGCGTGGACCGAGGACCTGCTGGCCGACCCATCGGCCTGCGAGGAGGAGGTCACGGCCTACGACGAGCTCATGCAGCGCCGCGCAGCGGGGCCGTTGCGCCGTCTGCTGCACCTCGGGAGCGGCGCCGGAACGTTCGACGCGGTGTTCGGCCGGCACTTCGAGGTCCCCGGGGTGGATCTCAGCCCTGGTCCTGGTGGTGGCGAAGCCGGCCGAGACCTCCAGGACAACGACTTCGCGTGCACAGGAGAGAAGGACGGCGTGCACGCCACGGTGCTGGTCCCGATGCCTCCGCCCCTGCGCTCCGTTCGGGTCGCCGAGCGGGCGGCTGGCCCGGCCTGGCTTCGGGCGCTCTGCGGGCGGCTGCCTAGCCCCGGCGCGCGGGCCGGCCTCGCGGGACGGCCTTCCACGCGGCGTGCTGAGCCTGCACCTCCGTCGACGAGCGAGGCACGTTCACGAGGAGCAGGTTCGTGGTGCCTCGCACCGCTCGGACCCACACGCTCTCGTCGCCGATCGCCTTGAGGTGGTTCTTGATGCTGATGCCGGCGGCGTCGCGAGACTTGCGGTCGGGGTAGGTGAGCAACGCCGCGCCCTGCCCCGACGCCAGGAACTCGTCGACGATCCGCCGGCCGAGGCTGACCCGGCCCGGTCCGCCGCCGCGCGGGCGCAGCAGCTCGAGGACCTGCTCGTCGTCGATGGGTTCGAGGGTGAAGTCCGGCTGGGGCATCTCGGTCGTCCTCGGCAGGGCGCTGACACGGTAGCGGGCGGGGCCTGGCGCCGGGGTGCCGAGCCTGCGGGTAACCTCGCTGGTCGTGGGATCGTCGGGGATGAAGGATCACAAGGGCCAGCACCTGCCGAAGGTGGGGAGCCCGCAGAACGAGAAGTGGGAGCAGCGCGAGGAGCGTCGCGACATCCTGCGGGTGATGGGGATCGACCCCGATCGCAAGCGGCCCGTCGTGATGATCGCCGGCATCGTGGTGGCGCTGTTCTTCGTCCTCGGCATCCTCGGCCTGATCATCTTCACCTGATCGGCGAGAAGGCCGCGCGGCGTGCGCGGTGGCCCCGGTCGAGCAGCGCGGGCCCGGCGGTCGTCGGCGTCCCACCGCGGCCGGGTCGGGCCCTCCCCGGTTGAGCGTGCTGTCTGGCGCGCTCGCCGCTGCCCGGGCCGGTTCCGGGCGCCCCGGCCCGGGTGGTCGCCCAGCCGGCGAGTGGTACCGTGATCGGCCTTCGGGCCGTTAGCTCAGTTGGTAGAGCACCTGCATGACGCGCAGGGGGTCAGGGGTTCGAGTCCCTTACGGCCCACCCGTTGTCAGATCCTCCGCACCTCAGCAGCCGGTCGCGCCCTTGTCGTGCCCGATCGTTCGGGCCGGTTCGAGCTCCCAGCGGCGCTACGTGCCCGGGCCCGACCGGGTGTGGCGTGCTCGGGCCCGGTGTGCTCTCTGTCGCGAGCGGTTGGCGCAGATGGCGGGGGACGCGACCGCGTCGACGCGGTCGCGGATCGGTGCGCGACCACCTGCAGCGTCACCTCTGATCCGATCTCGTCGAACCGAGGGAGGCCCCGACCATGAGCGATGTGCATCCAGGGATCCTGTTCAACCCGCACGCCTACTCGGCCGGTGAGCTGGACGCCGACTCGCGGAAGCTGATGGAGGCGACGATCGCCTACTTCGAGTCGCTGGGCAAGGGCCGGATCACGTCGGAGGACAACGCCGGGGTCTGGTACGAGGACTTCTGCCGCTTCCTCGGCGAGTCCCAGGCCTTCGCCACGCTCATGACCCCCGCGGGGTACGGCGGTGAGGGCGCCCGGTGGGACACGTGGCGCAACTGCCACTTCAGCGAGATCACCGCCTTCTACAGCCTCGGCTACTGGTATGCCTGGCAGGTCTCCATGCTCGGCCTGGGCCCCATCTTCATGGGTCGGAACGAGCCGCTGAAGGCCCGGACCGTGGAGCTGTTGCGCAACGGCGGCATCTTCGCGTTCGGCCTCTCCGAGAAGGAGCACGGCGCCGACATCTACTCGAGCGAGATGACCCTCACGCCCACCGGTGACGGCACGTACGTGGCCAACGGGTCGAAGTACTACATCGGCAACGGCAACGAGGCGGCCCTGGTCTCGGTGTTCGGCAAGGTGGCCGACGACGACCCCGAGGCCCAGGCCGAGTACGTGTTCTTCGTGGTGGAGTCGAAGCACCCGGCGTACGAGCTGGAGAAGAACACCGTGCACTCGCCGATGTTCGTCTCCGCCTTCTCCCTCCACGACTACCCGATCACCGACGCCGACATCGTGGTGCGGGGGCCCGAGGCGTGGAACGTGGCCCTCAACACCATCAACGTGTGCAAGTACAACCTGGGCTGGGCGTCCATCGGCATCTGCACCCACGCCTTCCACGAGGCCATCGACCACGCCGGCCACCGCAAGCTCTACGGAGGCCTGGTCACCGACTTCAGCCACGTCCGCCAGCTCTTCGTGGATGCGTACGCCCGCCTGACCGCCATGAAGCTCTTCGCCATGCGGGCCAACGACTACATGCGCTCGGCCTCCGACGACGACCGCCGCTACCTGCTCTACAACCCCCTCGTGAAGATGAAGGTCACGACCGAGGGCGAGCACGTGGTCGACGCCCTGTGGGACGTAATCGCGGCCAAGGGGTTCGAGGCCGACACCTACTTCAACATGGCGGCTCGCCACATCCGTGCGCTCCCCAAGCTCGAGGGCACGGTGCACGTGAACATCGCGCTGATCGTGAAGTTCATGCCCAACTACTTCTTCGCGCCCCAGGAGTACCCCGAGGTGCCGGTGCGCCACGACGCCACCAACGACGACTACCTCTTCCACCAGGCGCCCACGCGGGGCCTCGGCACGATCCGCTTCCACGACTGGGCCGTGACCTTCGATCGCGTCGGCTCGCCCAACGTGAACCTGTTCCGCGGCCAGGTCGAGACCTTCCGCTCGATGCTCGAGGCCGCGCCGCCCGACGGCGACCAGGCGCGAGACATCGACTTCCTGCTCGCCCTGGGCGAGCTGTTCTCGCTGGTGGTCTACGGGCAGCTCATCCTGGAGAGCGTGGAGCTGCACGGGATCAGCGACGCGGTGACCGAGCAGATCTTCGACGTGTTCGTGCGCGACTTCTCCGCGGGCGCCACCCGGCTCCACGGCAAGTCCTCCACGTCGGAGGCGCAGGCCGCCTTCGCCCTGCAGATGGTGGTGCGCCCCCACGTCGATTCCGACCGCTTCGCGACGGTGTGGGACGAGGCGTCAGGGCTCATGGACACCTACCGACTCGCGCCGTGACGGCCTCAGCGGGCGGGCCGAAGCCGGTGGTGCTCCACGAGGCGGACCGCCTCGGTGGAGGGCGGCGACGGCGGGGCCCTCGGTGCGCCTGGCGCACGCTCGTCAGCGCTGTTCGGGACCCCGACCGCCGGCGATCGAGGCACTCGACGCCGTCGACGGCCACGACGTCACGGGGCGGATCGCCATCGTGACCGGCGCATCCACGGGTGTCGGCTTGGAGACGGCTCGCGCCGGACGCCGCGGTCGACGTCGTCGAGCTCGACCTCGCCTCGCTCGACCCCGTCCAACGCCGCGACGGGGTGGGCCGTCCTGGAATGTCGGGCCGACATCTCGCGTTCCAGCCCCCGTGATCTCCTTCGTGAGCAGGAAGCGGGACCAGGTGCTCCGCGCCGGGTTCCGCGCCCTCAATGCCGTCGTCCGTCCCGCGGTGCGGGCCGGCATCGGCAACCCGCTGCCCCTCGGTGCCGGTGCGACGGTCGTCGAGACGCGGGGCCGCCGGAGCGGCCTGCCCCGTCAGGTGCCGCTGCTGTCGCTCCGCGCGATGGACGCCGTGGTGGTGAGCACCGTCCGGTCCGACTCCCAGTGGATCGCGAACCTCGAGGCGACGCCCCAGGCGCGGGTCTGGATCGGGGGACGGGCCCGGCCGGCGAGCGCGACCGTGCGGCGGGGGCCGGTGAACGTCGCCGTGCTGCACCTGACTGCCAACCGCGTGGGCTGAGCGCCGCCCGCAGGTCGGCGACCAGCGCGGGGTTACGTCGCCCCGCATCGCCACGTGCCCGGGTCGGAGCCAGCTGATCCGGTCGTGTGGATCGCGCTGGTCGGCGCTGAGGGGGCGTGGGCGCGATCAAGACCGGGGGGCGGGGTGGGGATCGCGCTGGTCGGCGCTGAGGGGGCGTGGGCGCGATCGAGACCGGGGGCAGTCCGGGGTCAAGGTGGGGCGGGCCGTTGCCGATAGCAGGGGCGTGGCGGATACGACCACGTTGCACGCGAGCACGAGCCTGCCCGCTCCGGTCGGACCACCGCCGGGCGCGCCTCCGCCGGTCCCGAACCCGCCGTTCACCGATGGGCGCCCCACCGACGGGCCATCCCCGCCGAAGCGGTCGCGGAGGGCTCGCCTGCTCGACACGCTGGCCAGGCCGTTCCGCCGGGCCCGGGGGGCGTCCACCAGCCGCCGGTCCCTGAAGTCCTTCTTCGCGTGGCAGGCGGAGCGTGAGCGCCTGGCGGCCGAGCTCGCACTGGCCGAGGCCGGCGGTGTCCCGGGAGCGGCGATGGTCGAGGGCAACGTGCCCCTCGGCCGGGGCGAGCGCGTCATCGCGGTGTTCACCTCGGTCGGGCTGGTCGAGACCAGGCGGCCGACGGGCGCGAGGGGAGCGGTGGCGGCCGGCCGCCACCGCCTCACCCGTGGCTCGGACGCCCCCGTCGAGACGCCGACCACCGTGGACTCGGGCGTCGTCACCCTCACCACGGCCAAGGTCGTGTTCGCAGGCGAGCAGAAGACGCGCACGTGGGCCATCTCGTCGCTCGCCGGGTGCGATCACCACGACCGGCCGCCGTGGACGGCGTTGCGCGAGCGCGACAAGGAGGCGGTGTCGGGGCTGTCGTACCCGACTGCGGTCGCGCCGGTGTTCCGCCGCCGGCTGCGGCTCGCGATGGCGGTCGCCCAGGGCAGCGCGCCTGCCGTCGTCGCCGAGCTGCGCGAGAAGCTGGCGGCCCTCGATGCCCAGCGCCCCGAGATCACCGCGACCGAGCCCGAGCGGGCATCGGCGTCGCCACCGTCGTCGCCTCCGCCAGGAGGGCACGAGGAGGGCCCGTCCCCGTCGTGGCGGCGGCGCCTGCCGGCCGTGGCGGTCGGTGCGGTCGGCCTGCTGCTCGTGGCCGGCGCCGTGGTGGTGGCCCGCAACCAGGGGGAGTCGAACGCCGGCGCGCCGGCCCCGCCGGGGACGACGGCCGGAGCCACGACCGTCCCGGGTGCCGCCACCTCGGTCCCCGACGGCGAGGCCACCACCGTGCCGTCGCTGCGGGACGCCACGACCGTCCCGGGCGTCGCCACTTCGGTTCCCGACGGCGCGGCCACGACGGTGCCGTCGCTGCGGGACGCCACGACCACGGTGCCGTCGGGCCCCACCACCACGGCGGTGCCCCGCGCCAACCGTGGCTGCACCGAGGCCCAGGGCGGCGAGGTGTGGGAGCCGCGCACGATCGGCGAGATCACCTGCGTCGCCTTCGAGGGCCAGTGGGTGTGGATCTGGACGCCGCCGGTGGCGGGTGACGTGTGCGAGCGGGCCGAGATCGGCCGCATCGCCTACGCCGGGGCGCCCGACCAGCTCACGTGCCGGCCCGAGGGCGGCGGCCAGACCTGGGTGCCGAGCGCCCCGCCCCCCGCCTGAGTCGGGATCCGGCCCTGACGGCGCCGGTCGGTCAGGACGGTCGCGAGGACAGCTTGCGCCACAGGGCCGGGTACGTCGGGTACTCGAGGCCCGGCGTGACGTAGCCGGAGGCGCGCAGCTCGCGGTGGTAGCGGGGCAGGTTGCGCCACGGAACGCCCGCGTCGCAGTGGTGGGCCAGGTGCCACCCGATGTGGTACGGCACCAACAGGAAGCGCGCCAGCGGGTGCTGCACCACGCTGTGGGTCGTGAGGCGCCGGTCGGGCGACGCGACCATGCCGCCGTGCTCGGCGATCGAGCGCAACCGGTTGATCACCCGCCACGCCGTCAGGTAGGGCAGGAACCACAGCACCAGGTACACCCAGGGGTGGCCGAGCAGCCAGCAGGTGGCGAGCAGCAGCGCCTGCACGCCGAGGATCGACCAGGTGACCCGGCGCACCTTGGCCTCGGGTGCCCACAGCCCGCGTGCCTGGGCGCGGAGCAGCTTGAGGCCGGTGCGGCCGGTGGCGTCGCGCCACAGCTTGCGACGGAGCGACGCCCGCGTGATGGGATAGCCGACGTAGAGCGCGAGGTCGGGCTCGTTGGGGCCGAACTCCTCGCGGTGGTGGGCCATGTGGGCGCGCCGGTACGCGTCGGTGGGGACGAAGGCCGGGTAGCCGACGAGCCACCGGCCCACCCAGTCGTTGAGGCGCCGGTTGCGGAACAGCGTGCGGTGCGCCGCCTCGTGCATGAGGGCGGCCAGCTGCGCGTGGGCCCGCCCCATGAGCACGAAGGCGAGGATCCAGGTGACGGGGTGGTCGAGCCACACGGCGGCGACGGCGATCGCGATCGTCTGGGTCCAGCACGAGGCCACGGCCAGGGCGTTGCGGGCCGACGGGATGCGGCGGAGCCGGGCCCGCAGCTCGGGCACGGCCCGGCCGTCGGGCAGGATCCGCCCGCCCGTGGGGGCCGTCAGCAGCTCGGACGTGGGCAACATGGTGAGCGCCATCAGCCCCGAGGTTACGATCTGAGATCACATGATGCAAGAACGTAAGGAGCGGGCGGGCCTCGTCGCCGGCGACGGGCTCCTGGAGCGGCCGCTCACCGCACGGTCGATCGTGGCCAGCCTGCTGCTGGGCATGCGGCCGCCCCGGTTGTCGAGCGCCCGCCTGGTGGCCTGGTGCGGCCTGCTGGGCGTGGCCGAGGGCACCACGCGTGTCGCGCTGAGCCGCATGGTGGAGCGGGGCGAGCTGCGCGTGCACGACGGCGTGTACGAGCTGGCCGGGCCGGTGCGCGAGCGCCAGGCCGGCCAGGACTTCAGCCTGGCACCCAGCCTGCGGCCGTGGCGGGGCCGGTGGGTGCTCGCGGTCGTGACGGCCGCCGACCGTACGGCGCCGGATCGGGTCTCGCTCCGCACGGCCGCGTCCCGCCTTCGCCTGGGCGAGCTGCGCGAGGGGCTGTGGGCGCGGCCTGACAACCTCCCGCCGACCGCGGCGCCGGCCGATGCCCGGGCGGTGGTCGCCGAGCAGTGCGCGTGGTGGCGGGGCCGGCCCGACGAACCCGCGGCCGAGCTGGCCGAGCGGCTGTTCGCCCCGGCGGCGTGGTCGAGCCGGGCCCGGTCGCTCCGGCAGCGGCTCGACGCGGTGACCGTGGCGCTGGAGAGCCGCGCCGGGGATCCCCGCCCGGCCGATCTGGCCGAGGGCTTCGTGGTGGGGGCGGCCACGCTGCAGCACCTGCGGCGTGACCCGCTCCTCCCGCCCGCCCTGCTGCCCGACGACCCCCCGGGGGAGGGCCTGCGGGCGGCCTACCGCACCTATCAGCAGGTGTACGGGCACGCGGTGGCGGCCTGGTTCAGGGCCGGGCCGGGCCGGCCCTCCTGACGTGCCACTCCCTCGGGTCGGTCAACCCGTGGGGTCGCGTCCCGCGGTGCGGTGGTCGGGTTCGTCGCAGGGGTGGCACTCGAGCTCGAGGGTCGAGTGCTCGATGCCGTAGCGGTCGTGCAGCAGCCCCTTCAGGGCGTCGCCGTGCTCTTGGGCCTGGTGGAGGGTGAGGCCGTCCCGGAGCACGACGTGGGCCGACAGCGCAGGCTGGTCCGAGGCGATGGCCCACAGGTGCAGGTGGTGGACGGCCACCACGCCGGGCTCGCCCCGCAGGGCGGCATCGATCTCGGCCGGGTCGAGCCCCGGCGGGGTGCCCTCGAGCAGCAGGTGGCTGGCCTGCCGCAGCAGCCGCACCGCCGACAGCGTCACGAGCACGGCGATGCCGATGGACACCACGGGGTCGACCCAGGTGGCGTCGGCCAGCGTGACGGCCAGGCCGGCCACGAGCACGCCGGCCGAGCCCGCCGCGTCGGAAACCAGGTGCACGATCGCGGAGCGCACGCCGAGGGTGCGGTCGCGGCCTCGGACCAGGGCAAAGGCGCTGCCCCCGTTGACGGCGAGGCCGGCCAGCGCCAGCACGACCACCCCGGGCCCGTCGATCTCCCCACCGTCGCCGAGCCGCCGGACGGCCTCGACGACGATCCACGCCGACGACACGAGCAGCAGCACCGCACTGGCCTGGGCGGCCAGGAGATCGGCGCGCTGCCAACCGAAGGTGCGGCGGGTGGACGGAGGACGGCGAGCCAGCACCTGGGCGACGAGCACCGTGGCCAGGGCGACCACGTCGACGACCTGGTGGGCGGCGTCGGCCAGCAGGGCCAGCGAGCCGAACGCCAGCCCGCCGACCACCTGGGCCGCGGCCAGCGCCGAGTTCAGCGCCAGGGCGACTCCGAGAGGCCGGCTCCCGCCGCCCCCGTGCCCGTGCCCGTGCCCGCTCCCCATCCCGACACGGTGCCCCACGCTCCCCGCAGCCTCAACTTCCGGCGATGGGAGCCGCTCCCGTTCACCGCCCGGCCCGGCGATGGGGGCGGGCTGGCTAGCCTCGACGCCATGCCCGGCGCGCGCCTCGGACCCACCGTCCGCGCCCGCGGCGGGTGACGGCGAGCGATCGTGGCCGTCCGGTGCGCGAGTTGCGGTGGGGAGCACGACTCCGTCGCCGAGGTCCGCCGGTGCCATGCCGGCGCCCCGCCCGGCCCTCGTCGGGGCGGCGGGGAGCCGGACCCCGAGCCGCCCGGGGAGTGGGACGACGCGGGTTGGGACGACGCGGGCTGGGACGACGCCGACGAGGGGTACGTCGACGGCGAGCCGTCGTGGCCGTCCGGCGGGGGCGAGCCGCCGCGGCCGGGGCCTCGACCGACGGCCCGCGAGGTCGTCGCCCGGGCCGGGCCGGAAGCCCTGGGGAGAGGGCTCGTCGTCGGTGCCGGCGCGTCCCCGGGCGGCCCCTGGTCGGGAGCCGAGCGGGTGGTCATCGACGAGGCGGTGCTGACGAGCCCCGCCGAGGTCCTCGCGACGGTGGAGGCGGCGTGGGTGGGTCGGCGGCGACTGGTCGTCGAGCTCCGGGTGCCGTTCGAGGCCCCTCCCGACGAGGTCGATCGCCGCCCGCCGTTCGCGGTCCCGCCGTCGTTCGCCTTCCCGCTGGAGCGGCTGCACCACCTCGTGTGGTCGAACGCCGTCGACGGGCGCGAACCGGGCCGGGACCGCTGGCGCTGGGCCGAGCTGGCCGTGGCGTCGGGGGCGACGCCCGGGGGCGAGGCCGACGTGCTGCTGCCCGACGGCACCCCCGCCTGGTGCGACGGCGGCCCCTTCCTGGTGGCGGGCCCAGGGTTGGCGGAGGCCGGCGCCGTCGTGCTGCCCCGGGTGAGCGTGGAGCGGGGCTCGCTGCGGCCGCCCGGGCCCGGCGCACCCGACGGGCTGGCCCCCGATCAGCTGGAGGCGGCCCTGCACCCGGGCGGCCCGGCCCGCATCATCGCCCCGGCCGGCTCGGGCAAGACCCGGGTGCTCGCCGAGCGGGCCCGCCAGCTCGTCCTGCGCTGGAACGTGCCCCCGGCCGCGGTGGCGCTGGTCGCCTACAACGTGCGGGCCCGGGAGGAGATGCAGCAGCGCACCACCGACCTGGCCGGGCTGCAGATCCGCACCCTCAACTCGCTCGCGCTCGCGGTGCTCAACGGCACCGGCCCCTTCCGGCGCCGGGGCGCGGCCGTGCGCACCGTCGACGAGCGCGAGGTGCGGGCAATCCTCGACCGGCTCGTCGAGCTCCCGAAGCGCCTCAACACCGACCCCGCGGCGGCCTGGCTCGACGCCCTCACCGGCGTGCGGCTGGGCCTGCGCTCCCCCGAGGAGGTCGAGGGCGCGTTCCAGGGCGACGTCGACGGCCTGGTGGCGGTGTTCCCACGCTTCAGGGAGGCGCTCGCCGCCCAGGGCGCGGTCGACTACGACGAGCAGATCTACCGGGCGATCGAGGTGCTGCTCACCGAGCCGGCCACCCGCCGCTCGGCCCAGCAGGCCTGCCGGCTCCTCCTCGTCGACGAGTTCCAGGACCTCACGCCCGCCCACCTGCTGCTGCTCCGACTCCTGTCCTCGCCCGAGCTGGCCGTGTTCGGCGTGGGCGACGACGACCAGACGATCTACGGGTACTCGGGGGCCTCGCCCCGCTGGCTGATCGACTACCCGGCGCTGTTCGCGGGCGCCGGCACCCACGCGCTGGAGGTGAACTACCGGTGTCCCCCCGCCGTCGTGGGTGCGGCAGCGACGCTCCTCGGCCACAACCGCCAACGGCTGGAGAAGGTGATCCGGCCCGCGCCCGGCCGGATGTCCGAGCCGGCCGCCCTCCGGGTGGAGGTGGCCTCGGATCCGGTGGCGACGACCCTCGACGAGGTGCAGCGGCTCGTGGACGGCGGCGCCGAGCCGGTGGCGGTGGCCGTGCTGGCCCGCGTGCGGGCGTCGCTGGCTCCCGTGCAGGTGGGGCTGGGCTTCCACGGCGTGCCGTGCACCGCGGCCGTGGGCGCGGGCTACCTGCAGCGGACGGGGGTGGCAGCGGCGCTGGCCTGGCTCCGGGTGGCGGCCGCGCCGGCCGCCCTGGCCGGCGCCGACATCGCCGCCAGCGCCCGTCGACCGCCCCGGAAGCTGTCGCCGCGCGTCGTCGAGTGGCTGGCCGAGCAGCGCACGGTGGCGTCGATCCGCCGGCTGGCGGCGCGGCTGGGGGAGCGCGACCGGGGCAAGATCGACGCCTACGCCGACGACGTCGAGCGACTGGCCGGCCTGGTGACCGGCGGGGCGAGGACGGCGGACGTCCTGACGCTGGTGCGCGACGAGCTGGGCCTGGGCGACTCGATCGCGGCTCTCGACGGCTCGCGGCGTGGCCTGGACGCGTCGCACGTGGACGACGTCGACGCCCTGATCGCACTGGGCCGGCTCCACCCGGAGCCCTCCACCTTCGGGCGGTGGCTCCGCGAGCAGCTCGAGCGGCCGGCCGCACCGGGGGGCGTGCAGCTGGCGACCATCCACGCCGTGAAGGGCCGCGAGTGGCCCCACGTGGTGGTCCACCACGTCACCGAGGGCCTGGTGCCGCACCGCCTGGCCGACGACGTGGAGGAGGAGCGCCGGGTCTTCCACGTGGCCCTCACCCGCTGCGCCCTCGACGTGGTGGTGGTGACGGGGACGCCGCCGTCGCCGTTCGTGGCCGAGCTGTCGAGCCCGTGGGTGCCGGGGGCCACCGGCCCGGTCGCGGCCCGGCCGCGCCGCGAACCGTCGGCACCGCCCCGCCGGGGCGGGCCGCAGGAGCCGGCCGACGGGGCGGCGGCCGCGGCCCGGGACGCGCTGCGGGCCTGGCGGCTGGAGCGGTCGAGGGCCGATGGCGTGCCCGCCTACGTGGTGTTCGACAACGCGACGCTGGACGCCCTCGTCGAGCGGCAGCCGTCGACCCTCGCCCAGCTCGCCCAGGTTCGGGGCATCGGCCCGGCCAAGCTCGAGCGCTACGGCGACGAGATCCTGGCGGTGCTCGACCAGGCCCGAGCGTGATCGGCGGGCCGCGGCCGGGCCGGCGGGTGCGGCGGGTGCGGCGGGTGCGGCGCGGCCAGCCCGTATCGTGCGGCCGAGCCCGTGCGTGGCCCCGACCGGAGGTGAGGTGGACCCGCAGCTGCCCGTGCCCGTGCCCGTGCCCGTGCCCCGCCGGGTCCCGGTGACCCTGGCCGACCTGCCGCCGACCCTCGCCGACCGCCTGCGCTTCGACGTGGCCGCCCCCCGGGCCGTCCGCCAGCCGGCCATCCCGCCCGAGGCCAGGCGGCAGTTCCGGGCGATCTGGGACTCGCTGGTGGCCGAGCTGGCCTGGCAGTACCAGCACACCGGGTACGCCGAGGCCCGCACGCCCAGGGACTTCGAGCGGCGCCTTCGCCGCATCACGCCGGTGATCGACCAGGCCGAGCGGGCCGTGATCTACGCCGGCACCCACTTCCCGATGCCGGGGGGCAACCCGTGGGCCCACATCGCCTACGCCGGCACCGCCTCGGGCGGCCTCACCGCCGTCGACCAGGTGCTCACCTACGGGAGCGCCGGCGCCGCGTTCGCCGTGGCGGCCGCCACCGCGGTCATCAGCGAGCTCTTCGACGTGTACGTCGCGGCATCGGCCCGCTCCCGCCAGTACCTGCGTGCCGGCCGCGACCCCGACGCCGAGATGGTCGCCGTCGACCTGGGCGAGGCCCTGGCCGGAGCGGGCGTCACCATCGCCGGCCGAGCCACCCGGCGGCGGGCGGCCGCACCGGCGCTGCTGGCCCTGGCCGAGCGGCTCGTCCGGCGTTCGGTCAGCCGCTTCGCCAAGGCGCTGCTGCTCGTGGCCGGCATCGGGTGGGCCGCGGCGTCCTCGGCCCGGGTGGTGCAGAAGGTCACGACACCGCCGCTCGCGCCGGTGGACCCCGACGAGGCCGCACGGCTGCTGCGCGACGCGGCCGCCGACTGGCTCTTCGAGCAGGGCGACGAGCCCGCGGGCACCACGGCGGGCTGGGTGCCGCCGCCCCTGCCGGCCATCGAGCCCGGTCGCCCGGGCCGCGACGGGTGACGGTCACCGGCTCGAAGGCCCCGGCCGTCGGCGTCGAACACGTGTACGATCCGGGTCGTGGACCTCGCCGACTCCTGGGAGGGGCTGGAGCTCCTCCGCCGCTCCGTCGCCATGCTCGGGCCGGGCACGCCCGCCCTCGATCGTGAGCAGGCCCTGTCGCTGCTGGCCGAGGTGCAGCGGCTCCGGACCGAGCTGACCTGGTTCGAGCACGGTCTGCGGCGGCTGCTCGACGAGCGGCCCGGGCCCGAGCGGTCGCCGCACCGGCCCCCCGGCGCGCGCGCCGACGGGGCCACGCGGGGCCCCGTCGGGTGAGTGGACGGCGAGCGGTCAGGCGGCCTTGGGCACCCCGGCCGGCGCAGCCGCAGGCTTGCGCGGCGCCCGCTTGCGGGCAGGCTTCGCCTCGATCTTGACCAGCACCGGGTGCATGGCCTTCACCAGGGCCTTGGCGTACTCGGTCTCGTGGGTGACCAGCTTGTGGGCGAACGACGAGCCGTTGTCGACGAGCTGCGTGAGGGTGGGCAGCTCGGAGAGGAACGGCCAGGCCGGCCGCTCGGGGATGTAGTCGGCCACGGCCTCGGCGACCGTGCCGACCACTGAGACGATGGGCTCCTCGACCCTGTCGAGCAGGTCGAGCAGCTCCTCCTCCATGTTCACCATGGACTGCATCAGCGGTGTCATGACTTCCTCCCGGGGCACGCATTCTCCGTACCCCACATCCAGTGGACGCCGGAGGGGTAACAAATGCAAGCGGTCGTTTGCCACAGTGAGCAGATCGGACCCGTAGCATGCCGGGGTGCGCGACCGCGACGACCCGGTGCCCGGCGACGGTGGTGACCAGGCGCCCGGCGACGGTGGTGACCAGGCGCCCGGCGCCCGGCGGGTCGCGACCTGGGTGGCCCTGGTCGGCATGCTCGTGGTGGCCACGCTGGCGGGTGTGGCCATCATCGGCGTGGCCGGGCGGCGCGCCGCCGAGGTCGACCGCCAGCAGGCCCTCGATCCCTTCTACGCCACCCCGTACGAGCTGCCACCGGGCGAGCCCGGGCAGCTGATCCGGGCCGAGCTGCTCGACGACCAGCCGTCCGACGGCACCGGCTGGCGGATCCTCTACCGCTCGGAGCTGCCGGACGGCACCGACGTGGCCGTCAGCGGGCTGATGTTCGTTCCCGACGGCGAGCCACCGGCCGGCGGCCGGCCCGTGGTGGCCTGGGCGCACCCCGCCGCCGGCATGGCCGACCGGTGCGCGCCCTCCCGGACGGAGCACCCGGAGCAGGTGATGCCGTGGCTCGACGGGATGCTCGACCGTGGCTGGGTGGTGGTCGGGACCGACTACGCGGGCCTCGGCACGGGCGGCGTGCTGCCCTATCTGATCGGCGAGAGCGCAGGGCGGGACGTCCTCAACTCGGTGCGTGCCGCGTCGGGGCTCACCGAGGCGGGCGCCGGCACCAGGTTCGCCACGTGGGGGCACTCCGAGGGCGGGCACGCGGCGCTCTGGGCGGCGGGTCTGGCGCCGAGCTACGCGCCCGAGCTGGGGCTGGTGGGTGCGGCGGCGGCGGCGCCGGCGGCGGAGCTCGAACCGCTGATCCGCACCCAGTGGGACACCGCCGCCGGCAACGCCCTCGGACCGCTGGTGGCGGCCACCTGGCCCACCTACTACCCCGAGCTGGACGCCGAGCAGGTGGCGACCTCGTCGGGCCTCCAGGCCATCCCGGGGCTGGTGACGCGCTGCGAGGACGGCCTGGCGGCCAGCGGGACCGTGCGGGCGGGCCTCGACGATCAGTTCTTCGCCGGTGACCCGATGGCGGTCGAGGCCTGGCGCGCCCGCGCCGAGGAGAACACGCCCGGGCCGCCGGGGGTCCCGGTGCTCGTGGCCCAGGGGACGGCCGACGACGTCGTCCCGCCCGAGACGACCCGGCTGCTCGCTCGCCGCTTCTGCCAGGCCGGCGTCGAGCTCGGCGTCGACTGGATGCCGGGCGTCACGCACGCCGAGGCGGGGCCTCGGGCCGGCCCGGCGGTGACCGAGTGGCTGGCCGAGCGGTTCGCCGGAGCGCCGGCCGGCTCCACCTGCGACGTCGGCCCGGCGGCGGGCGGCTAGCCGGGCTCAGCGCCCGTCGCCGGGGCGGCGCACCGCGATCTGGGTGGTGTAGCGGTGGGCCCGCACCCCGCCCGGCCACCGCCGGCCGAACCCGGCCTTCAGCTGCAGCGCCTCGACGAAGGCCGCCGCTGCCGGCACGTGGTGCCACACGGCCGGGAGCAGGGTGCCTCGCCGGTTGCCGGCTTCGACCAGCACGCCGTCGATCCCGGGTCGCAGGGCCGCGGCCAGCTCGGCCGGATCGCTTGCCGGCACCGGCTCCAGGGCGGAGAGCACCGACACGGTGATCGTGAGCTCGTCGACGTGGTGGGCCGCGAGGCCCGGTGATCGAGGGTCGCGGAAGGCCGCGGCGAGGGCATGGTCGGCGACGTCGACCACCAGGGGCCGTCGCGGGGTCAGGGTGCCCATGCAGCCGATCAGGCGCTCGTCGCGCTCGAGGGTGACGAAGGAGGCACCCGGCGCGGCCAGCGGCGCCGCGTGCGAGGCCGGATCGGGCGCCCAGCCGGCCACCCCGGCCACGGCTCGGCGCAGGGCGGTCTCGGCCACGCCGAGGAGGGACTCGAGGTGCTCGGTCGAGAGCACGTCGGCGGCTGCGGCGTGGCTGGTCACCGGAGCGCGAAGGCGCCGTAGCCGACCACCCGGTCGGGCGGACCCGCGGTGTCGTGGGACGTGCGCACATCGAGCTGCTCCACGGCCATCCCCCGGCGGCGGGCCGCCTCGAGCAGCCCTCGCAGCGGGGTGGCGCCACAGGCGTCGTCGGGCCCGATGGAGCCCCACTCGCCGGTGGCGATGGCGGCCGCGGTCCGCGCGTCGAGGGCGCGGGCCGTCGCGTGATCGTGGAAGTGGCTGAGGTCGGTGCTCACGACGACGAGGGTGGACGGACCGTCCCACACGAGGCCGAGGATGTCGGCCACCACGTCGGCGGGCGCGCGACCCGCGAGCAGTGGCAGGACCGTGAAGTCGCCCAGGATCCGCTGGAGGAAGGGCAGCTGCACCTCGAGGCAGTGCTCGGGCCCGTGGGAGAGGTCGTCGATCATCACCGCCGGGTGGGTCAGCAGGGCGTCGCGGCCGTGGGCGTCGACCGGCACCTCGCCCAGGGGGGTGGCCAGGGCGTCGACCCCGCTGACGGCCACCCCGCGCACGGGCACGTGATGGGCAGGACCGATGAGCACGACCCGCTCGACGGCGCGCGCGGCCGCCCGGTCTGCCGCGAGCAGCGCGTAGGCCCGTGCCGCCACCGGCCCGGAGTAGAGGTAGGCGGCGTGGGGCACGATCAGGGCCTTGGGAGCGACGGCCGGCAGGGAGGCGGGGCCGGTGGCGGCGGCAGGGGGAGCGGCCTCGGCCGCGGCCGCGAGCAGGCCGTCGACCTGGGCGGCCAGGGCGTCGGGGTCGGCCGGGTAGAAGCGACCGGCGACGGCCTCCGGACGGACGGTGAGCGACGGATCGGCCACGGCGTCGGAGCGCCGCCGCCGGGGGTGGGTCGGCTCGTGGCTCACGACCAGCGCTCCTCGTAGCTACGCAGGTGCACGGGCCGGCGCCGTGCCCCCCACTCGCCCGGTGGGCCGTCGAACACGCCCGGGCACGCCTGGCCGCAGCTCCGGCAGCGCCCGTCGGCGGTGAGGTGCCAGCGCCGCAGCACGTACCAGTCGCGCTCGACCAGCACCTCGCCGCACCCGGTGCACCGGGTGGACCCGCCGTCGGTGTCGTGCACGTTGCCCGTGTACGCGTGTCGGACCCCGTTGCCCAGAGCGATCCGGCGGGCCCGGGTGAGCGTGGCCGGCGGGGTGGGGGGGATGTCGCGCATCTTGAAGTCGGGGTGGAAGGCGGTGAAGTGCATGGGCACGTCGGGACCGAGGTGCTCGACGACCCACCGGGTCATGCGGTCGAGCTCGTCGTCGCCGTCGTTGTGGCCCGGGATCAGGAGGGTGGTGAGCTCCACCCACACGCCGAGCTCGTGCACCAGCACCTCGAGGGTGTCGAGCACCGGCTGGAGGCGAGAGGCCGTGACCCGACGGTAGAAGCCGTCGGTGAACGCCTTGAGGTCGACGTTGGCCGCGTCGATGCGGGAGAACAGCTCGCGCCGCGGCTCGGCGCACATGTAGCCGTTGGTGACGGCGACGGTGCGCACCTCGGCCGCGTGGCAGGCGTCGGCCACGTCGACGGCGTACTCCAGGAACACGATGGGGTCGTTGTAGGTGAAGGCGACGCTGGCGCACCCCAGCTCGCGGGCGGCCCGGGCGATCGTCTCGGGCATGGCCTCGTCGGCGAGCGCGTCGGTGCTGCGGGCCGCTGAGATGTCCCAGTTCTGGCAGAAGCGGCAGGCCAGGTTGCAGCCGGCGGTGCCGAAGCTGAGCACCGACGTGCCCGGCAGGAAGTGGTTGAGCGGCTTCTTCTCGATGGGGTCGATGCAGTAGCCGCTGGAGCGGCCGTAGGTGGTGAGCACGATCTCGTCCTGCTGGCGCTCGCGCACGAAGCACAGGCCCCGCTGGCCCTCGTGCAGCTTGCAGGCGCGCGGGCACACGTCGCACTGCACGCGCCCGTCGTCGAGGGCGTGCCAGAAGCGGGTGGGCACGGTGGTCGGTGCAGCCATCGACTCCAGGGTGCCCCATGTGGACCCCGCCGCCAACCATCGGCCGACAATGCCGACAATCCCGATCCAACTACTTGTATTTAGGGGCCCTTGTCCGGTACCGTGCCGCCCGTGGCCCGGCTCCTCCTGCGCTTCCCCAACCCGGTCGACGAGGTGAACGCCCGTCTGGTGGCCGGGGGCGTCGTCGTGCTCGCCGTCGCCACCCTGCTCACCCGGCAGCCCTGGCTGCTGGTGGTGCTGGCGACCGGGTTCGTGCTGCGGGTGCTGGCCGGCCCCCGATGGAGCCCGCTCGCGCTGGTGGCCACCCGGGTCGTGCGGCCCCGGCTGCGCGTGGCCCCCCGGTGGGTCGCGGGCCCGCCGAAGCGGTTCGCGCAGGGCATCGGCGCCACGCTGACGGTGATCGCCTCGGTCGCGGCCCTGGGGTTCGGGGTGACCGGCCCGGCGTGGGTGCTGACGGCGATGCTCCTGGCCGCCGCGTCCCTCGAGGCCTTCGTGGGGTTCTGCCTGGGCTGCACCCTGTTCGGTCTGGCCGTGCGCCTGGGGCTGGTGCCCCAGGAGGTCTGCGAGGCCTGCTCGAACCTCGACCTGCGCCACCAGGCGGCCTGAGCGGCCGCCCGGCGAGGACGGGCCCGATCAGTCCTTGGTGGCCACGAAGTTGGGCGTGACGTTCGCCTTCGGCTCGTAGGCGCGGGCCTCGACCTGGCGTCGCTCGCCTCCCAGGGCGCCGCGCAGCTCGGCCCGGCACGAATCGCAGGGCCCGTAGAAGCGCACCTCTGCCGTCGCCTGGCAGCGGGGGCACGTGATGGTGGTGGTCTCCATGGCGCTCCTCCTCGGGGTCCCACGACCCTGCCACGTGCCGGCCGGCGCCACAACGATCGACGTGAGCCTCCTGGGGGCCCGGTGAGCGGCCGGGGCGACTCGCTCAGGGGATGAAGTCGTGGGGGTTCACCAGCTTGGTCGGGCAGGCTCCGTGGCCGCCCAGCAGGTCGCTGTCCTGGTCGCCGACGTTGGCCACGATCGTGTGGCTCTGCGCCTCGATGTCGGCCCGGGCGCCCGTCTTGTCGGGGATGACCGACGCCTCGGCGTACGACGACGGGCGGAGGTGCCGCCGGGCAGAGGTGTCGTAGCCGGCGGTGAGGAGCTGGGCCTCGGTGATGGCCCGGAGCGCCTCGGGGCGGCCGGTGATGAAGAAGACGGCCACGCCGTTGGCACGGGCGGCGCGGTACAGCTCGAGTGCGCCCTGGTTCGCCGGGTAGCCGACGATGGTGCCGGCCGGGTCGCTGTTGGTGCCCAGCTCGCCCGCCGTCGCGCCCTGGTACGGGGCCGGGGCCGGGGGCGGGGGGCCGTCGTGGCGGGGGGGACGGTAGCCAGCGCGGCGGTCAGCCGCCGGCCGCGTCGATGGCGGGCTCGTCGGCCTCGAGCTCGGTGCGCAGGTCGGGGCGCCCCTCGAAGCCTGCCCGCTCGGCCCGGGCGGCCTCGCCGCTGGCGACCGCGGCCCGGGCCGCGTCCACCGCGCCGGAGAGGTCGGGGAGCTCGCGCTCGACCGCGCCTTGCCCGGTGAGGAACACGAACACCACCCGGTCGACCGGCTCGCCGGTCGACTCGGCCGCGGCCAGGGCGTAGGCGCCGCCCTGGAGCCGGTAGCGACCGAGGCGGCGGTCGATCTCGGCGGCGTCGGCCCCGACGGCCGTCTTGTAGTCGACGACCACCAGGCCGGCCCGGTCGCGGACGAGCAGGTCGAGGTAGCCCTCGAGGAGGGTGTCGCCGATCGGGACCGCGACGTAGGTCTCCCGCCAGAAGGGCAGGGTGGTGGCCTGCCGCACGGTGGGCGCCTGGAGCGCCTCGCGGGCGAGGGCCTCGATGGTGGCGTCGCGGCCCACCACCCCCTCGGCGGCTGCCTGGGCGGCTACGGCCTCGTGCAGCCCGTGGCCGGTGGCCAGGTCGACGGTCTGGAGCACGGCGTGCACCGCCCGCCCCACGGCGGAGCCGTAGCGCCCCTTGAGCCACGGGGGCAGGTCGAGGTCGCGCGGTCGCTTGTCGAGCCCCGGATCGGCCGGCGCGGTGGCGTCGAGGCCGGCTGGTGGCGCGAGCGCAGTGGCGGCGACCGTGTGGGGTCGGGTGCCGCCGTCGACGCTCCGCCGCAGCTCCGCTTCCCACTGGTCGAAGGGCGCGAGCGGGACCGCGTCGCGAGGGGCGGCGCTCGCCGCCGGGCGCGCCGCCGCCGGCGCCAGCTCCGGCCCGAGGTCGGCCCCTGCCGCGCCGAGCGCCCGGGCCAGCAGCTCGGCGGCGGTGCTCGAGGCGTCGTCCGCCTCCGCCCGCTCCGCCCGGTGGAGCGAGACGACCAGGTGGTCGCGGGCGCGGGTGCAGGCCACGTAGAGCAGACGGAGGCGCTCGTGGTGGTCGAGCTGCTCGTCGACGGGGGAGAGCCGGTCGTAGTCGGCGCTGCGGTTGCCGCCGAGCCGCAGGGAGACCGACCCCTCGAGCCAGCTGACCGAGACCTGGCTGGGGCGGCCACCGGGCCTCGAGCTGAGGCCCGACACCACCACGATCGGGAACTCGAGGCCCTTCGAGGCGTGGATGGTGAGGAGCCGGGCCGAGTCGTCGTCGGTCTCGGGGAGCACCGTCTCGGCCACCCGGCCGCCGTCGTCGGCCTGGCGGTCGACCCAGCGGAGCCAGTCGCGCACCGTGCCGTGCTCGGCCTCGCTCCAGGCCCGTGCCTGGTCGATCACGAAGCGCACGCGGCGCCACAGGTCGCGCGGCCGGCCGGTGGCGATCCCCGCTTCGAGCAGGCGCCGGTCGCGCACGACCTGGTCGAGGAGCTCGCTGGGCGACCGCCAGGCCCGCTCGCGGTGGAGGCCCCGGAGGTAGGCCAGGGCGGTGCCCACCGGATCGTCGGGTGGCACCCCGTCGGGAGGTGGGGCCTGGTGGTTCCAGCGGCCGCCCCGCTCGACCTTCCACCGGAACAGGTCGTCGTCGCCGCACCCGAACAGGGGGGAGCGCAGCGCCGCCACCAGGGCCAGCTCGTCGGTGGGATCGTCGATGGCCCGCACCGCCGCGACCAGGTCGCGGATCGCCCGGCTCGCGTACACCAGCGAGCTGGCTTCGGCCCGGTAGGGGATGCCGGCCTCGTCGAGCGCGTCCTCGAGGATGGGGAGCGAGGTGCGGGCCGGCAGGAGCACCGCGATGTCGCCGGGGCGGGCCGGCCGCCAGCGCTCGGTGCCGTCGGGCGCCTTGTCGGCGACCAGCCAGCCGCCGTCGAGAGCGGCGCAGACGGCCCGGGCCACGTCGGCCGCCTCGCCCGTGCGGATCTGGTCGGCCTTGGTGCCCTTGGGGTGGGGCACCCGCCCCACGGCGACGACGGGCGGCCCCGCTCCGGCCGCCAGGGCGCGCGTGGCCTGCAGGGGAACGAACGCCGGCTGGGCGTCGGGCGTGGCCGTGATGAGCCCGGCGAACACGGCGTTCACCCACGCGAGCACCGGCTCGACGGTGCGGAAGTTGGCGGTGAGCTCGACGGGCGGGTGGCCGAACGCGGCGCGGGCCTGCAGGAACAGGGCGATGTCGGCACGCCGGAACCGGTAGATCGACTGCTTGGGGTCGCCCACGAAGAAGAGGTGGCCC
Source organism: Acidimicrobiales bacterium (assembly GCA_016716005.1). Taxonomy (NCBI): domain Bacteria; kingdom Bacillati; phylum Actinomycetota; class Acidimicrobiia; order Acidimicrobiales; species Acidimicrobiales bacterium. Next base: position 732,184 of record JADJXE010000001.1, on the reverse strand, counting down.
GGCTCGGTGGGCACGTCGGGCCAGTCGACGCCGTCGACGTCGGCCGCCGGGTCGGCGGCGATGAGGACCGCCAGCTCGATCTGGATCGGGTCGGTGTCCTGGAACTCGTCGAGCAGCAGCCGCTGGTAGCGGCGGTGCAGGGCGCCCCGGACCGCTCGGCCGTGGCGGGGATCGCGCAGCAGCCGGCGGGCCAGCACGAGCAGGTCGTGGAACTCGAGGTGGCCCAGGGCCCGCCGCTCGTCGGCGGCCTCGAGCGTGAACCGCGCCAGCGCTGCGCCGAGCTTGTCGAGCACAGCGCCGGTCACGGCATCGCGCCAACCGGCCAGGCCCGCCGCGGCCACCTCGACGGCGCCGCGCACGTCGGCCACCGGGATGTCCCAGCTTCCCGTCTTCCCCTTCCCCCCCACCTTGAGGCTGGGGGCGGAGCCGCTCTTGGGATGGCTGAGGGCGAGGGCGTCGGCCGCGTCGAAAGCGCTCCGGAGCCGCTCGACGAAGCCGGCGATCTCCCGGAGGCGGGCGAGGAGCTTGTCGGCGGGATCGGTGCAGTGCCGCCCGAGGGCGACGGCCTCGTCGAGCTGGCGGAGCACGTCGACCAGCCCGGAGGTGTCGGGCTCGACCGGCGCGAGCGACCCGAGCCGCTCGTCGACCAGGTCCCAGTTGTCGCCGAAGATGCGGGCGACGTGGCGGAGCTGGTCGATGGAGATCCCGGCGCCGACGGCGAGGTGCAGGGTGGCCTCGAGGGCGGGGTCGGCGAGGAGCCCGTCGCGGAAGCGGTCCCAGCGCCGGTCGAACGCCACCGCCGACGCCACCTCGTCGAGCACCTCCAGCCGCGGTGGCAGCCGGGCCTCGACGGGGTGCTCTCGCAGGATGCGCTGGGCGAAGCTGTGCAGGGTACCGATGGCGGCGCCGTCGAGCTGCTCCAGGGCCAGGCGCCACGTGGCCGACCGGGGGCCGCCGGCGGCCTCGCGCTCCTCCAGCCGCTGGCGCACGCGGTCGCGCAGCTCGGCCGCCGCCTTCTCGGTGAACGTGATGGCCGCGATGGCGCGCAGCTCGACCCCGTGCGCGACCAGCTCGACGATCCGGTCGACGAGCGCGGTGGTCTTGCCCGAGCCGGCGCCGGCCTCGACGAACTGGGTCTCGTCGAGCCTCGAGACGACGAGGTCGCGGGCGTCGTGGTCGGGGGGGAGGGGCCGGTCAGCCATCGTCGTCCTCGCCGTCGACGGCACGCCCCGGCTCGAGCAGGGCCACCAGCCGGGCCAGCTCGGGAGCGGTGCGGATCCGGCCCCACGCGCGGATGACGTCGCTCACGCCGAGCCCGTCCGGGTCGCAGAACGGGCAGCCTCCCTTGCCGGGGCGGGCGTCGTGCGGGGGGCGGGCCGGGAAGGCGCCCTGCTCGATCGACGCCACCAGGGTGTCGAGGACGGCCCGGAAGCGCTCGAGCACGGCCGGCGTCACCTCGTAGCCGACCTCTCGGAAGTCGGCCCGCGGGGTGATGAACCAGTACTCGGCGCGGACGGGCGCGTCGGGTCGTCCGTGCCAGGCCCGGGCGGCCAGCGAGTACACCGGCAGCTGCAGCAGGGTGGCACCCAGATCGGGGTCGTCCTCGCTCAACCCCCGGTAGCCGTCGATGCTGCCCGTCTTGTAGTCGACGACGAGGAGCCGCCCGCCGGCGCACACGTCGACGCGGTCGGCGGAGCCGCGGAAGCCGACCACGCGCCCGTCGGGGAGCTCGATCGGCACCGCCGGCTGCCCGCTGCTGCTGCGCCCGAAGGAGAGCTCGGCCGCGACCGGCGTGGCGCCGAGGACGGCCCGGCGACGGTCGTCCTCGTCGAGCAGCCGGTCGAGGTTGCGCAGGATCTGGCGGCGGTCGCGACGCCAGAAGACGGCGCGACCGGTGAGGCCCCTGGCCTCGTACCGGTCGCACGCCTCGTCGGCCAGCTCCCGGAGCCGGGCGCGCCGGACCGGCGGCCACGGCTCGTCGGGCCGGGGCGCGGCGCCCCCCGCGAGCACCTCGGTGAGGAACGCCTCGAGCGCCTGGTGGACGAGCGAGCCCTGCTCCAGCGGGCTGATGCGCAGCAGCTCCTCGGGCTCCTCCGGGACCGAGACCCGCAGGACGTGCTCGAGGAGGTAGCGGTGCGGGCACGTCGCGTAGGCCTGCATGGCCGTGGCCGACGTGGTGCTGGACACCGGCGACGGCACGGCGCACCCGGCGAGGTTGCCGTCGAAGCGGGTGAACCGCACGCTGCGGCGGGCCGTCGTCAGCTCGACGGCGGCGGCGAGGGCAGGGTCGCCACTCACCAGGGGGTGGCCGGGCAGCGCCCCGGCGGCCGTGGTGGCCAGGGCCCGCAGCCGGTACTCCTGCGCCGTCGCCGGCCGTTCGCCACGCGTGACCCCTGCGGCGAACGACGGCACGTGGGTCACCCAGGGCTCGTCGAGCGCGGCCAGGTCGGCCGGCCAGAGCCGTCGACCGACCTGCTCGCCGGCGATGCGCAGCAGCCACCGGGACGGCACCTGCTCGGCGCTCCGGCGGAGGTCGCCCCGGGGAGCGGCCAGGATCACCCGGTGGCGGGCGGCGGCCACCGCCGCGACCAGCTCGCGGTGCTGCCGGGGGAGGGTGTCGGCCCGCAGGGGGAGCTCCCCGGCGGTGGCGGCGCGCTCATGGTCGGGCAGCAGGGCGTCGTCGCTCACCCGGGCGGGCAGCAGGCCCTCGGCCGCTCCCACCACGACGACGACGTCGAGGTCGAGGCCCAGCCCCAGGCCGAGCGCGCCGACCAGGACGCCCTCGCCGAGCCGTCCGGTGCGTCCCAGGTCGTCGTCGAGCTCGGCTTCGAGGGTCCGGGCGAACTCCTCCAGGGTGGGCCGGTCCGCCACCCCCTCGAGGCCGGCCAGCCGCTCCAGCGTGGCGTCGACGCGGTCGGCCGCCCGCTGTTCGGCCGCCGGCCACCGGGCGCGGGCCGCCTCGCCGCCGAGCAGCCGGCGGAGCAGGTCGCCGGCCCACCGGGCGGTGGCCGGCCAGCTGGCGAGCCGGGCTCCCCGGGCCAGCTCGGACCCCAGGGCGAGCACCCAGGCGCGCAGGGCGCGGGCCCGTTCTGCGTCGCGGCGCCGGCCCTCGATCGACCAGGGGCGCGGCTCGGGGGCGGCCTCCTCGGCGGCCGCTTCGGCCTCGAGGCGGTCGGCGAGCAGCGTGAGCCGCCGGTCCCAGTCGTCGAGGTCGCGCACCACCCCGGCCTCGCGGGACAGCCGGTCCCAGGCGGCCGCAGGCACCCAGCGCCCCTCGGGGTCGAGGATCGGCGCCCCCGTGAGGAGCGCCAGCGTGTCGGGCCGGGCGAAGCGGGCGGCGGGGAGGGCGAGGGTCCGGAGCAGGGCGCGGCCCGCGCCGCGCTCGCTCACCGGGCGCACCGCGGTGCCGTTGAACGGGATGCCGGCGCCGGCGAGCTGCTCGTGCAGGATGCGGGCGTAGGGGTCGCGGGTGCCGTACAGCACGGCGATCCGCTCGGCCGGGACGCCCTCGCCGAGGGCCGCGATGATCCGTCGGACCACGGCCCGCACCTCGTCGTCGGCGTCGGAGGCGGTGAGCACCTCGACCGCGGCGGCGGACGGGGCCGCGGGCCCCGGGGCGGCGGGGCAGGGGCAGAGGCGTTCGAGGGAGCGGTGCACGTCGGCGTCGGCCCGGTCGTCGCCGGTGAGGCCGGCGATCACGACGAGGGGTCCGCGGGCGCCGAGGGCCTGGAGCAGGCGGCCCGCGCCCTGCGAGAGCTGCTGGGGGAGGTGGACGACGACGGTGCCGAGCTCTCGTGCGACGGGTGCCACCTCGGTGGCGGAGGTGGCCGCGTCGAGCAGGTCGGCCTCGTCGTACCAGCCGGGCCGGAGGTGGGCGCGGGCCGCCGCGCAGAGGCGCACCACGTCGCTGGCACGGGGGCTGCAGGCGGCCAGCGCGGCCTGGGCCCGCGACGACACGTCGGCCAGCTCGCGGAACGCGCCGACGAGGGCCTCCTCGGTGGCCGGATGGCCGGCGACGGGCTCGAACACGCCGGGCTCGGCCCGGAGGGCGTGGCGCAGCGCGGCGGTGACGACCGGCGTCGACACCGGTCGGCGCCCGCCGGCGGCCAGCGCGGGCGCGCCCAGGAGCTCGGCCAGGCGGTACGGCGTGAGCAGGGTGACCCCGGCGACGCCCGCGCCGCGGCCGGCCAGCGGGCCCAGACCACCCGACGCCAGCTGCCGGCGGGCGGCCACGCCCACGTAGTTGGAGGGGACGACGATGGTCACGGGTGCCAGCGGGTCTCCCCCCTTGGCCGCGGCCACGGCACGGTGGAGCGCCTCCGCGGCCGGGGGGCCGTAGGCCGTGGTGATCACCTCGATGGCCACGTCCCCACAGTACGGACGCGGTGTGTCAGCAACAGCGCTGCCGGCCGACGGATCCGTTCTCCGACCGGTCCACCACCCAGGAGGGGGTCGACGTGCCGCAGAAGGCCGCGCCGCCGTGTGCGAGCCGGCCGCGGGTCCCGTTCAGGACGCGATCGGCCGGGGCGCTTCGCCCTCGGCACCGAACCACGGCGACGGCGGCATGGGTTCGGGCGGCGGCTCGGCGTGCTGCTCGTAGCCGAGCCACGAGTGGGCCGCGCCGTCGGGGAGGGGGAGCCCCAGCCCGGCCCGCTCCCGGAGGGCCTCGGCCACCTCGTCCTTCACGGCTCGCAGGGCGTCGAGGTCGGCCCGGCCTCGGAAGCGCGAGCCCTCCTCGAGGAACCAGGCCCGCACCCGGGCGTCGACGGCGGCGTCGGTGAGGCTGCGGGCCCGGGCCCGATCGGTGTCCGTGAGGTCGGCCAGGCACTCGCCGGCGCGCAGCCAGCCGTAGTCGAGGTCGATCCGCATCAGCCCGGGGTTGACCTCGAAGGCGTCGACCACGTCGAGGGTGGGGTCGACGACGGTGTGCTCGGCCCCGGCCGGTAGGGGCGAGGCCACGTTCGAGCGCTGGATCTCCGACAACTGGATCAGGCCGGCCCGGAGGTGGATCTCGAGCAGGTTGGCCGACGTCCAGTCGCGCCCGGCGACCGGCTGCACGTAGGGGACGGCGAGGACGGTGACGATCCGGGTGGCGCCCAGCAGCAGCGCCGCCTCCACCGGCACGAGCTGCCGGGAGCCGCCGTCGGTGTACACGCCCCCGGCCAGGCGCCGGGGCGGGAACACCATGGGCACGCTGGCCGAGCTCAGCACGCCGTCGACGAGGTCGACGCCGCCCTCGGCCCCGACCGCCGGGGTGGTGGCGTCTCGCTCGACCAGCCCGCCGCGCTCGGTGACGTAGCGGGTGGCACCGTCGTCGATGCAGGTCACCGCCAGGCGCAGCTGCAGGCCTGGGCGGCCGACGAGCGCTGGGTCGACCGGACCCAGCTCCGGACGCCCGCCCCGGAGCTGGTCCTCGAGCGGGTCGAGGGTGAGGATCGACGAGGGCGCGGTGCGCAGCTTGGTGCCGGCCCGGGACACCGACGGCAGCGACCCGAGCGCCTGGACCAGCTCGCCGAAGAGGTGGCGGGCCCGGCGGCGGGGCGGCTCGCCCGGCACCGGCTTCGGCGGGGAGAGGAGCCGCTCGACGGCGTCGCCGACAGGGGTGCCCTCGAGCTCGGCCAGCCACGGCTGGGGTGCGAAGACCACGTCGCGGTCGGTCATAGCGAGCAGGTCGCGCTCGAGCTCGTCGAGCCGGCTCCGCAGCTCGTCGGGGCCCCGGGCCTCGGCCAGCTTCACGCCGATGAGGGCCCCCGCCGACGTCGCCGTGATGATCGACGGCACGAACCCCCGGTCGTCGATCACGTGGCGCAGCGCGCCGACCTCGAAGGCACCCTTGGTGCCGCCACCCGAGAGGACCAGCGCATCGCTCATCCGGCTGTTGTAGCCGCCCGCGGCGCGCCGGTGGCGGCCGGGTCCCCGGCGCCCGCTACCCTCGCCGGGGAGAAGTCCGAGGAGCCACCATGTCCACCACCGAGGCGACACCGACGTCCGGGCCGCGCGACCGGCGGCCCCGCGCCGAGGACCGGCCCCGGCTGCGCGGCGTGTCCCACGAGGTCGCGTTCTTCGTCAGCCTGGTGACGGGCCCGCTGCTGGTGGCCATGGCCCCGGCCGGTGCCCGGTTCCCGGTCGTCGTGTACGCGCTGTCGATGTCGGCGCTGTTCGGGGTGAGCGCGCTGTACCACCGGCGGTCGTGGCGGTGGTCGGCCAACGCCCACCGCTGGATGCGCCGGCTCGACCACTCGACGATCTTCGTCTTCATCGCCGGCACGTACACCGTCGTCGCCGGCCTCACCCTGTCGGCGCCCCTCGTCACCGTGGTGCTGAGCGTGGTCTGGGGCGGCGCCATCGCCGGCGTGGTGTTCAAGCTCGTGTGGATCGACGCGCCCAAGTGGCTGGTCGCGGCCATGTACGTGGTGCTGGGGTGGGTGGCGGTGATCGCGCTGCCGGCCCTCTGGAGCGCCCTCGGGGTCGGCGGGTTCGCCCTCGTCGTCGCCGGAGGGCTGTCGTACAGCGCCGGCGCCCTGGTGTACGCCAGGCACCGGCCGAACCCGTGGCCCCGCATGTTCGGGTACCACGAGGTGTTCCACGGGCTCGTGATCCTCGCCGCGGTCTGCCACTACCTGGCCGTGGCGATCTACGTCCTGCCGGACGCGTAGGGCGCTCAGGCCGGCAGGGGCCCGGCGGTCGCCGCCACCAGCTCGGCGACGGCCGGCGGGAAGGCCGCGGTGAGCGCCGCCAGCGGGGGCGTCACGTCGGGGCAGCCCAGCAGGCCGATCTCCACGTCGTCCTCGCGGCTCATCACCGTGAGGTTCAGGGCGATCCCGTCGAAGATGGGTCCCAGCGGGAACAGCCCGACGATGCGGGCCCCGGCCATGTAGAGGGGCGTCGTGGGCCCGCTGAGGGTGGTCAGCAGCACGCTCGCCACCGGCGGGGCGTGATCGGCGCCGTCGAGGCCCGAGAAGGCGCGGAAGGCCGGGCTGACCAGCCGCCACGGCGCCAGCTCGGCCAGGGCGGCCAGGAGCGGGCCCAGGTCGTTGCGCAGGAGCCGCCCGGCGTGGAGCCGCTCGCGCAGGAGCTCGATGCGCCGCCGGGGATCCGCCTCGTCGGTGGGGAGGGGCGCGAACAGCACCGACAACCGGTTGCCCGGCTCGGGGCCGTCGAGGCCCTCGATGTCGGTGGTGGCCAGAGCGGGGATGGTGGCCAGGAGGGGCGTGTCGGGCAGGGCGCCGGCGTCGGCCAGCCACCGGCGGAGCGCCCCGGTGACGATGGCGGCGAGCACGTCGGTGAAGGTGGCCCCGGTGGCCAGCTTCACGGCCAGCACGTCGGCCACCGGGACGGTGGCCAGCGCCACCTCGCGCTGGGGGGTGATGGCCCGGCTGAGCGGCGTGGGTGGCGCGGTGAGCGGCAGGGTGACGTGGTGGGGGCCGGCGACGTGCTGGATCACCCGCTCGATGGCGAAGGCGGCGCTGGCGAGGCTCCGGGCCACCACCGCGGGGCGGCGCACCAGGTCGGCGGCCATGGCCGCCAGCACGTCCAGGGGCCCGGTCGCGGGAGGGGCGGGCCGGGCGGGTGGCTCGGCGGGCGGCGCCACGGGCTCCGCGTCGACCAGCGTGGCCAGCAGGCCCAAGGCCGACGCACCGTCGGTGATGGCGTGGTGCACCTTCATGATGAGGCCGACCCGCCCGTGGCGGAGCCCCTCGACCACGACGGCGTCCCACAGCGGCCGGTCGAGCGGCAGCGGACGCTCGGCCTCCTCGGCGGCCAGGCGTGCCAGCGCGGCCAGGTCGTCGAGGTCGTGATCGCTCGCCCCGCCCGCGAACCCGTCGTCGAGCGGTCGGGCATCGCCGCTCCGGGGGTCGTCGAGCTGCAGGTGCACGGTGCGCATCTGCACGTCGACGTCGACCGAGTCGTCGACCCACAGCGGCCGCGAGGGCAGCCACGGGAGGTGCACCATCCGGCGGCGCAGGGGGGCCATCCGCGCCATGCGATCGGCGAACAGGCGCTTGAGGGTGCGGGTGTCGACGGGCTCGGGCGCATCCGTCGGGTCGAGCACGACCACGGCGAGGACGGCCCAGCGGGTGGAGTCGGTGTCGAGGTGGAGGAAGGCGGCGTCGATGCCTCGGAAGCGCTCCATGCGACGCCATCCTGTCGCGTGGACCGGCCGTGCGTCGGCGCGGCGCGTCGCCACCGTACGATCGGGCTCGTGGCCGACGCCCTGGTGCGCTACGAGGTGCAGGCTCCGGCCGCAATCCTCACGCTGAACCGGCCCCGGGAGCGCAACGCCCTGAGCCCCGAGCTGATCGACGCGCTCCTGGAGGCCATCGAGCGGGCCACCGCCGACCGCCAGGTGCGTGCCCTCGTCGTCACCGGCGCCCCGCCGGCGTTCTGCTCGGGGATGGACCTGGCCGAGCTGGCGGGCGTCCTCGACGACCTCCGGGTCGATGGGCGAGGGGCGGTGTGGGACGCCGCGCTGCGGGGCGAGGAGGTGCTGGACGCGCTGTACCACTGCCCGAAGCCGACGATCGCCGCGATCAACGGCGTCGCTGCGGGCAACGGTGCCGGCCTGGCCAGCGCGTGCGACATGGCGGTGATGGCGGACGGGGCGTCGATCGGCTACCCGGAGATGCACAGCGGCATCCAGGCCGGGATGGTCGTGGTGCACCTGATGCGGCTGGTGGGGGAGCGCGCAGCCCGCTGGCTGCTCCTGCGCGGCGAGCTCGTCGACGCCCCGACCGCCCTCCAGATCGGGCTCGTGAACGCGGTGGTCCCCCCGGCCGAGGTCGCGCCCACCGCGCTGGCGTGGGCGCGCCAGACCGCTCGCAACGGTCCGCTCGCCGAGGCCGGCACCAAGGATCTGCTCTGCCGGTTCTCGGGGCAGGCGATGGCCCTGCACTCCACCGCCTACACCGCGGCGCCGCACCTCACGCCCGAGGCGCGCGAGGGGCTCGAGGCGTTCTTCGCCAGGCGACCGCCGCCCTGGGCGCCCCCGGCCGAGCCCGGCTGAGCCGCCCGGGCCGGCACGGCGCGACGCTCAGCCGGTGTCCCCGTCGGGGGTGGCGGTGCCGCCGTAGTGGCGCCGGGCGAGGGCCCAGGCGTCGATCCCGCACTGGGCGCCCATCCGGCGGCCGGTGAGGTCGTCGGCCCGCACGTGGATGCCCCCCCAGAGGCGCGAGGTGCCGGCCTGGTCGGCGGCGTCGTCGTACGTGGCCCACTGCAGGGTGACGTCGGTGGTCGGCCCCGCCTCGAACTCGAGCCCGCCCGCCGGGACGGTGTGCTCGGCCAGCCCGCCCGGGAAGTAGGGCGACCCGGTGATGGCGGTGAGCACCTCCGCGCCGGCGTGGCTGAAGGTGCTGTGGCCCGACACGTAGCCCGCGAACGCCGGGGTCACGAAGGTCTCGCGCTGGTAGGGGACCCACTCGACGGCGCGGACCCAGCCCACGCCGGCCTGGTCGGTCTCGGGGTCGTCGATGTCGCCGGTCCAGGAGCGCACCGCGATCTCTCCCACGTGGTCGGCGAGGTGCTGGTGTCGCTGCCCCGGCGCGCTGGACTCGGCGGTCACCACCTCGACGAGCCCGGGGACGAGGGGCAGCCCCTCGGGGTCGTACGAGGGGCCGCCGGGGTCGCTCGACTGGCCGAGCCCGCCGAGGTACCGGATCATCGAGATCGGACGGACGGAGTCGTAGTGGCCCTTGACGCCCCAGGCTGCGACGGCGGCGTCGTGGAGCGCGCCGTTCAGCGCGACGTAGAGCTTGACGTCCCACTCGAGGCGGTCGACGACCGGCCCGGTCCCGCCGATCCGGTGCTCCAGGCGGGGGTCGTCGGAGACCTCGTTGGCGAGCACGTTCCAGTGGCCCGGTGGGAGCTCCGAGCGCGGCCCGTCGGCCCAGAACTCGGCGAGCACCCGCCCGTAGTCGCCCCGCAGCACCACGTTCGGCTCGTAGGGCTCCCCCGTGGCGGGGTTCACGTCGTGGCCGTCGCCGTCGTTCGTGCCGAGCGGGTTGTCGCCCAGGGCGCCCGGGCCGATGTCGACGGCCTCGCCGTCGCTCGGGTCCAGCTCGCTGCTGTAGCGGACGACCTCGACCGCTCCTTCCTTGTAGGCCTGGTCGGTGGCCGGATCGCCGAGCAGGGGCGGCGGGCCGGGGTCGATCGGGAGCCCGTCGGCCGAGCCGGCGGGGAGGGCGAACGGCTCGACGTGGCCCCACTGGGGCCCGACGAACGTCTGGACCGTCTGGTCCATCGGGAGGCCGTTCTGGCCGATCATCACCTCGAGCTCGAGCGGTTGCCACCGGTTCGGGTCGACCATCCGGGTGCCCGGCTGGTCGACGACGAGCGGGGGGTTGACCGGCTCGTAGCCGGGGTCGGCGTACCGTCCCTCCTCGTTCGAGCCGTCGACGAGGCCGCGCGCCACGACTGCGGCCGCGACCCGGTTGCCGACCGCCGCCGGCGAGTCGCCCTCGGTCGTCGTCACGTCGATCGGGTAGCACAGGGACGCCATCAGCTGGTCGAACTCGGTGACGGTCTGCTCGGCGCCGGGGGAGTCGAGGTAGCGCTCGACCAGCACCCCGTAGGCCGCGTAGCTGATCGCCTCCTCGCGAGCGGCGGTGACGTCGTCGGCCGTGTGGTCCTCGTCGACCAGGTAGCCGGTGGCCGCGGGGTCGTAGGCCGCCCAGGCGTCCCACATCGCCACGGAGAGGTGGAAGAGGTTCCGGGCGTGCACGGTGGGTGCCGGGAAGTCGTGGCGGATGCCCTCGAGCGCGGCCTCGTCCCACTCGCGGGCCACCGAGCGCTCCGCGCCGGCGGTCCGCTCGCACTCGGCGCCCCCGTCGCCGCCGCGCGTCGCCGCCAGGACCACGGCGCCGGCCGCCACGAGGAGGGCGGTCGCCCCGGCGACCACGCCCATCCACCGCGCTGTCGGCTTCTTCTCCATGGTGGCCCTCCGCCTGCGCCGACGACGCTAGCGGTCGGACCGCCGGGCGGTAGGGTCGGCCGGTGGGCCGGGGCGACGGCGACGAGCGGTGGTCACGGGCGTTCGGTGGGGCCGCCGCCCGCTCCGGTCCGGGCCGGGCACGCGACGAGTTCGAGGCGCTCGCCGACGAGGCGGAGCGCCGGGGCGTCGCCTGGCGCGACCTTCTGGGGAGAGCGTATCGGGCGCCGGGCGACCGCAGCCTGGGCGGGTTGGCGGTGCGCTTCGACTGGCGCTGGCGGGCCGCCGAGCTCCGTCGTGGTCTCGGCCGGGACGGGTGGTCGGGCGATGAGGGTGGTGGTTTGGCCTAGAGTCCTCCCCGGCCGGCTGCGGGTCGGCGTGACGACAGGGGGAACTCCATGCGAACGAAGCCCTTCAGGCTGCTGGTGGTACTGCTCGCCGCGTTCTCGCTCGTGGCCGCTGCGTGCGGTGACGACGACGACGACACCGGCGCCACCGACACGACCGCCGCCACCGGCGGCACCGAGACGACCATCGCTCGGGCGGCAGCCTGCGGCGAGGGCAACATCTGGGTGCTCCTGCCCGACACCGCGACCTCGGACCGTTGGGAGAAGGACGACCGTGTCTACTTCGGCGAGGCGTTCGACGCCGCCGGTCTGAGCGAGGGCGACGACTACACGATCGTGAACGCCGAGGGCGACCCGGCGGTGCAGCAGAGCCAGGCCGAGCAGGCCATCGCCGACGGTGCCAGCGTGATCGTGCTCACCAGCAACGACTCCGGGTCCGGCGCGTCGATCATCGACCTGGCCAAGTCCGAGGGCGTGCAGGTCGTCGAGTACGACCGCCTCAACACCGAGGGCCAGGGCGGCGACGTGTACGTCAGCTTCGACAACGTGGCCGTCGGTCAGCGGATGGCCGAGGTGCTCGAGCCCACCATCGACGAGCTCGGCCTCGAGCAGCCGCGCGTGGTGATGCTCAACGGTGGCCCCGAGGACAACAACTCGCAGCTGTTCCGCCAGGGCTACGCCGAGACGGTCGAGGCCCGCGCCGACGCGGGCGACTGGACGATCGTCGCCGACGAGTTCGTGCCCGGCTGGGACAACCAGGACGCCCAGCGGATCATGGAGCAGATCCTCGTCGACTCGCAGAACGGTGTCGACGCCGTGTTCGCCGCCAACGACGGCCTGGCCAACTCGGTGGTCAACGCCCTCGAGGCCGCCGGCCTCGACGCCACCACGATCCCCCTTAGTGGCCAGGACGCCACCCAGGCGGGCATCCAGAACATCCTGCTCGGCAAGCAGACGATGACCGTGTACAAGCCCATCAGGGCCGAGGCCGACGTCGCTGCGGCCGCTGCGCTGGCGCTGCGCAACTGCGAGGACGTCACCGCGGTCGAGGGCGACTTCACGAACCTGGTCATCAACAACGAGTCGGGCAACCCCGTCGACGAGCCGGCCGGCGGGAACAACATCCCCTACCTGGCGCTGACGCCCATCGCCGTCACCGCCGACAACATCGAGGAGACCGTCATCGCCGACGGGTTCCGCACCTGGGAAGAGGTGTGCACCGGCGACGTGGCGCAGTTCTGCCCGGAGCAGTAGCCGCCGGTCATCCAGCCGTGTGAGTGGTGGGGACGCCCCCGACGGGACGGGGGCGTCCCCACCACTCCCGATCCAGGGGGGACGTGTGAGCGACACGTCGAGCACTGACGGCCGCGGCGGGAGCGATCCGCTCCTCGAGTGCCACGGGGTCTCGAAGGCCTTCGGCGCCGTCCAGGCGCTGTACAAGGTCGACTTCCAGGTGCGGGCCGGCGAGGTCATGGCGCTCGTCGGCGACAACGGCGCCGGCAAGTCGACCCTCATCAAGGGCGTCGTGGGCATCTACCCCTTCGACGAGGGCCAGACCGCCTTCGAGGGCAAGCGGGTGCGCATCCACGGCCCCCGTGACGCGGCCGCCCTCGGCATCGAGGTCGTGTACCAGGACCTGGCCCTGGCCGACAACCTCGACGTGGTCGCCAACATGTTCCTCGGTCGCGAGAAGGTCCGTGGCGGGGTCATCCTCGACGAGCCCGACATGGAGCAGGCGGCCCGCACCACGCTCGACAGCCTCTCCGTCACGTCGCTCCGCTCGGTCCGCCAGGCCGTGGCCGGTCTGTCCGGCGGCCAGCGCCAGGCCGTGGCCGTGGCCAAGGCCGTCATGTGGAACTCCAAGCTCGTGATCCTCGACGAGCCGACGGCGGCCCTCGGCGTGGCCCAGACCCGCCAGGTGCTCGACCTCGTCAGGCGGCTCGCCGACCGGGGTCTCGGGGTCGTGATCATCTCGCACAACCTGCACGACATCTTCGAGGTGGCCGACCGGATCACGGTGCTGCGCCTCGGGCAGGCGGTCGCCCTGTTCGAGCGGGCCAGCACCACCCAACAGGACGTCGTGCACGCGATCACGGCGGGCACGCTCACCCACGTGCCCGGCATGTCGGAGGTGGTGGCGTGAGCACCGAGGAGCCCCAGCCCGGCCAGCCGCTCGACGAGCTGCCGTCGGCCGCGCCGGACCTGGAGGCGCCCACCCAGACCCTGGCGCAGTACGTGCGGGACTGGTGGCAACGAGTGAGGGCCGGCGAGCTCGGATCGCTGCCGATCATCGTGGGCCTGGCCGTCATCGTGGTGGTCTTCGGCCTCCTGAACGACACGTTCCTCACCGAGCGCAACTTCACCAACCTGCTGCTGCAGATGGCGCCGGTGGCCACGTTGGCGATCGGCATCGTGTTCGTGCTGCTCATCGCCGAGATCGACCTCTCGGTCGCCTACGTGAGCGCCGTGGGTGGGATCGTGATGGTCCTGCTGCTCCGCGAGGGAGACCCCGGGTGGCCGTGGTGGGCCGCCATCCTCGCCGCGGTGCTCGTCACGACGGCCATCGGCTTCGTGCAGTCCCTCGTGGTCACCAAGGCCGGGGTGCCGTCGTTCGTGGTGACCCTGGCCGGCTTCCTCATCTGGTCGGGCGTCGTGCTGATCCTGACCACCCAGTTCTCCACGGCCGGCACGATCCGCATCGAGGACCGTGTGATCGTGGGCATCGCCAACAACTTCCTCACCGACTTCTGGGGCTGGGTGCTCGGCGCCGGGATCGTGCTCGCCTACACGCTGGTCCAGCTGCAGCGCGCCGCGTCGAGGCGCGCCTCGGGCCTGGCGGCCAAGCCGGCGCTGCTGCTGCTGCTGCAGGTGATCGGCCTCGCCGCCGTGACCTTCTTCGCCGTCTGGTACGCCAACAAGGACCGTGGCGTCCCGATGGTCACCCTGATCCTGCTCCTCTTCGTCGTGTTCTGGTCGTTCATCGCGTCCCGGACCCGCTTCGGGCGGCACGTGTACGCCGTGGGCGGCAACCCCGAGGCCGCCCGCCGGGCCGGCATCGCCGTCGACCGCCTCCGGATCACGGTGTTCATGATCAACGGCTTCATGGCCGGGGTGGGCGGCATCATCCTCGCCTCGCGGCTGCGCTCGGTGGCCACCAACAGCGGCGGCGGCAACCTCCTGCTGCTCGTGATCGCAGCCGCCGTGATCGGGGGCGTCAGCCTCTTCGGCGGCACCGGCAGGGTGTCGGCCGCCTTCCTCGGGGCGCTGCTCATCGCCGCCATCCAGAACGGCATGGACCTGCTGGGCCTGGCGGCCGGCACCAAGTTCGTGGTGACGGGCCTGGTGCTGCTCCTGGCCGTGCTCGTCGACTCGCTGTCCAAGCGCGGCCGATCGGCCCGTGGCGTGGCGTAGGCCCCGACGGGCGCTGGGGGCCGCGGTCGTCGCCTGCCTGCTCGCCCTGCCGGCCTGCGTCGGCTCGAGCGGCGACGGGGGTGGTCCCGCTCCCGGGGCCGACGTCGACCGCCCGGCCCAGCCCTCGGCCGACCTCGTCCGGCTGACCGACGTGGCCGGCGAGGTGGGGCTCGACTTCCGCCACGGCGCCTTCCGGTGGGGCCTCACCAGCGACCCGGTCTCGATGACCGCGGGCGGGCTGTGCTGGATCGACTACGACCGCGACGGCTGGCTCGACCTGTTCGTCGTCAACCTCTGGTCCGAGCGGGAGTGGGGTCAGTGGCGCCGAGAGGGCGGTCTGCCCGAGACGGCGCTGTTCCGCAACGACGGCGGCACGTTCGTCGACGTCACCGACGACGCCGGGGCCGGCCTCGCGATCCGGGGCACCGGGTGCGTGGCCGCCGACCTCGACCTCGACGGCTGGACCGATCTCTACGTCACCACCGAGCGCGAGAACGTGCTGCTCTGGAACGAGGGCGGCGACGCCTTCGAGGAAGGGGCGGCGGCCGCCGGGGTCGACGGCTACGGCTGGCACGCCGGGGTGGCGGTGGGCGACGTCGACGGCAACGGGTGGCCCGACGTCTTCGTCGCCGGCTACGTGAACCGCAACGGACGGAACCCCGACGCCGGCCGGGCCTTCCCCGCGAACTTCCTGGCCGAGCCCGACCTGCTGTACCTCAACCTCGGGCCCGGCGACGACGACCGGCCCCGGTTCCGCGAGGTCGGCGAGGCGGTCGGGCTCGAGCCGGACGGCGCCGAGTACGGGCTCGGTGCGGTGTTCAGCGACGTCGACGGCGACGGCGACCTCGACCTGTTCGTCGCCAACGAGACCAACCCCAACCGCCTGTACGTGAACGAGCCGGACGGCGATGCCGGCGGGCTCGGCTTCCGGCTCGACGAGCGTGCGGTCGAGGCGGGGGTCGGCGATCCCACCAGCGCGATGGGCGTCGCCGCCGGCGACGAGGACGCCGACGGGTCGGTCGACCTGCTGGTCACCAACATCGACGGCGAGCGCCACTCGCTCTACCGGAACCAGAGCGGCGCCGGCGGGCTCGCGTTCGTCGATGCGGTGGCCACCGGGGAGGCGGGCGTGCCCGACCTGGGCCTCGACGTCACCGGCTGGGGTGCGTCGTGGGCCGACCTCGACCTCGACACCGACCTCGATCTGGTCGTGGCCAGCGGTGCGCTGCCCATCGTCGACCTCGAGGCCGACCGGGAGCCGGTCGAGGCGTTCGAGAACCGCACCGCGCAGGGTGAGGCGGGCCGGCTGGCGCCGCTCGGCGCCGGCCTCGACGCCCTCGGGCCGATCCAGGGCCGTGGCCTCGCCGCCGCCGACTACGACAACGACGGCGACCTCGACGTCGCCATCGTGGCGATCGCCGGCGAGCTGGTGCTCCTCCGCAACACCGGCGCCGGGGGCCACTGGCTGGAGGTCGCCCTCGAGGAGTTCGCGCCCGGTGCGACCGTCACCGTGGTGCTGCCCGACGGCACCGAGCTGGTGCGGGAGATCCGGGCGGGTGGCAGCTTCCTCTCGTCGGAGGATCCCCGAGCCCATGTCGGCCTCGGCACCGCGACGCAGGTCGACGAGGTGCGGGTGCGCTGGCCCGACGGCGAGACGACCACGGTGGCCGACGTCGAGGCCGACCGGATCCTGTCGGTCGGCCGCGACTGACCGACGTCAGCGCCCGGCGGCGCTGGCGCTGATGCGCTCGATCACCCGGAGGTTCGCCACGCCGTCGGCCGGTGCGATCGGCACCGGGGTGCCGTCGAGCACCGCCCGGGCGAAGCGCTCGGCCTCGATCGCGTACTGGTCCGCCGGGGGCAGCGTGATCGCCTCCGTGGCCGGATCGACCGGCGGGTCGCCGCCGGCGGTGACCAGCACGCGGGTGGGGCGATCGGGCGGGATGTTGAACGGGATCTCGACGGAGATCCGCCCGGCCGAGCCGTACACGTGGACCCGCTGGTCGGGCTCGACCCGGGTGGAGCACGTGAACGTGGCGGTCCCCCGGGGGCCGAACTCGAGCACCGCGGAGGTCAGCACGTCGACCCCCGAGGCGGGGTCGCGGATCGACGAGGCCTCGACGCCCGTCGGCTCCCCGCCGAACAGCAGGCGCGACAGGTTCACCGGATAGCAGCCGATGTCGAGCAGGGCGCCGCCCCCGTACGAGGCGACGTTGCGGATGTTGCCGGGGTCGTCGTTGAAGTAGGAGAACCAGCTCTGGATGGCGGTGAGCTCACCGATGCGCCCGCTGTCGACCAGCTCGACAACCGTCTGCCACGACGGGTGGAGCCGGTACATGAACGCCTCCATCAGCAGCACGCCGGCGTCCTCGCAGGCCTCCACCATCCGCGCCGCCTCGGCGGACGTGACGGCGAGCGGCTTCTCGCACAGCACGTGCTTGCCGGCCCGCGCCGCCGCGATCGTCCACTGGGCGTGGAGGTGGTTGGGCAGCGGGACGTAGACCGCGTCCACCTCGGGGTCGGCGAGCAGGGCCTCGTAGGAACCGTGCGCCGTCGGGATGCCCAGTTCGGCGGCCGCCCGGCCGGCCCGGGCCCGGTCCCGGCTGGCGATGGCCACCACCACGCAGCTCGGGGCCGCGTGCATCCCGGGCACGACCTTCTGACGAGCGATCCTGGCCGTGGACAGGATCCCCCAGCGCAACCGCGCCGGCCCGGTGTGCACAGCCATCGCACGACAGTACCCACGGGGCGGGCGGCGCTCCCTCCGAGGCGAAGATGGGGCGATGAGCCCCCTGGTGGCGGTGGCGGCCGTCGCCCCGCCACAGGTGCTGGCCTCGTCGGAGTGGGAGTTCCTCCCGCTCGTGGTCTGCGCGTTCCTCTTCGTGGGCGGGCTCTGGCTGGGCCTGGTGTGGTGGCGCCGGCGCTGGGCGATCATCGACACGCCCACGTCGAAGGCCGCCGCCGCCTTCCTGGGCCGCTGCGAGGTGACCGGGGTGGTCCAGCCGGTGGGACCCGTCGTCAGCCCCCTCACGGGCGCGGCCTGCGCCCTGTGGAGGTTCGAGGTCCAGGAGCGGATCGTCACCAGGAACGGCCACAGCTGGGAGACACGCCATCAGGCGACCTCGATCGTCCCGTTCTGGATCACCGACGACTCCGGCTCGGTCCTGGTGCAGCCGGGCGGCGCCGACGTCACCTGGTCGCAGTCGAGCATCGAGGAGAACCCCGAGGTGGTGCTGGCCGCGCTCCACCAGGTGGCCGGCGCACCCGTGCCTGCCGAGGGACCCGACGGGCCCATCGCCTCCTGGCCCGGCACCTGGCGGGTGTCGGAGCACTGGATCGGCCAGGGCGAGCAGGTGTTCGCCATCGGCGGCACCCGGATGCGCGAGGACGGTGCGGTGGGGGTGGAGTTCGCGACCACCGCGCAGGGGGCCGACAACGGCGAGCTGGTGCTGATCGCCGGCGACGAGGAGAAGGCGCTGGGCCAGGCCGGCTGCTCGGCCTGGGGTGGGTTGACCGCCGCGGTGCTCGGCGCCGCCGGGCTGCCGTGGAGCGTCGGGCTGATCGCCACCCTGGAGGCCGACGCCCGCTGGCAGGGCAGCACCCTCGGCCTGTGGTCTGCGTCGCTGGCCGGCGGGCTGCTCCTCGTGCTGTGGGTGATGTGGCTGGCCCGCGTGTACAACCGCCTGGTCACCGTGCGGCACCAGGCCGAGCAGGCGTGGGCCCTCATCGAGGTGGCCACGCAGCGACGCACGGCCACCATCGAGCCCTTGGTGGCCGTGGTGCGGGGCTATGCCGCTCACGAGCTCGACACCTTGGAGCTCATCGGCCGGGCGCGGTCCACGCTCACCGGTGGGAGCCGCATGCCCACGTCGGCCCAGCTGGCCGAGGCGTCCCGGGCGCAGGGCGCGGCCGCCGTCGCCGATCGCCGGCTGCTGGAACTGGGCGAGGCGTACCCGCAGCTGAAGGCCGATCAGGTGTTCCTCCGCCTGTCCGGCGAGCTCCGCCGCCAGGAGAACCTGGTGGCCTACGCCCGCGGCTACTACAACGACGCCGTCGAGGTCCTGCGCACCCGGCGGGGCACGTTCCCGTACGTGTTCTTCGCTCCGCTCGTCCGCACACCCACCTTCGAGTACTTCGAGCTCACCGAGGCCACCACCGGCTGACCGGCCGCCGGTGGTCGGCGCGATGGCCGGCGGCGCGATGGCTGGCGGCGCGACGGCTGGCGGCGCGACGGCCCACCGCTCGGCTCAGCGAGTGAAGCGCGTGGCCAGCACGCCTCGGGCGATAGCGCTGCCGGCGATGGCGTCGAGCGTCTCGTCCACGGTCAAGGCCTCGGGAGCGGGCAGCGGCTCGCCCAGCGCGTACACGCTGAACACGTAGCGGTGCTCCTCGCCCTCGGGCGGGCAGGGGGGTGCGTAGCCGGGCTCGCCGCCGCTGTTCACCGCCGAGACCGCGTCCGGGGGGAGCTGGCCCTCGAGCAGGGCGGCCTCCGTGGGGTCGATCCCGGTGGCGATCCAGTGGACGTAGGTGCCGCCGGGCGCGTCGATGTCGTCGAGCACCACCGTCACCTCGGCCGTGCCCTCGGGGAGGTCGGTCCACTGCAACGGCGGGGAGAAGCCCGGGCCCTCGCAGGTGAACGGGAGGGCGAGGGGACCGCCGTCGGTGAGCACCGGGCTGGTCACGACGATGGTGTCGGGCACGCGGACCGCGGCCAGGGCATCGGCGGCCTCCGAGCCGGCCGGCGTGTCGTCGGAGCACCCGCCGGCCGCCAGGACGGCCAGCGCGATGCCGGCCGCGGCGGCGCGGCCCCGGCCCGCTCGACGGCGGGCGCGGGCTCCGGCGGTGCGCATGACGGGATCATGCCAGCCTCGATCCGTGCAGCCGGTCGCGCCCCGCCCTAGCGTGGCGTCGCACATGGACCGCGACGCCAGCCCGACCCCCACAGCCGACGGTGCCGCGCCGCTCGTCCCTGCGCTGGCCGATCTCTCCGAGCGGGCGACGCGCGCGGCCGTGGGGCTGGCCGCCCTGGCCGCGGACGCGCTGGTGGAGCTGCTCGGCGGCTCGGGCCCGGCCGACGCAGCGGGCCTGCCGGCCAGGCTGCCGAGGGCTGCGCTGGGGCTCGGGCTGCGGGCGCAGGAGGCCGCGCTCGTCGCGCTGGCCGCCGCCGAGCGGCGGCTCGCAGCGGTCGCCGGGGTGCTGGCCAGCCCGGTGCCGATCCGTGCCCTGCTGGATCGGGCGGGCCGGCCCGTGGTGGCGCTGGACGACGCCGGGAGCGCCGCCCTCGCCCGCGATCGGGCCGCTGCCGCGGCCCTCTTGCGCGATGCGGTCCGCCGGGCGGTCGAGGCTGCGCTCGACGAGATCGACCTCGACGCCATCGTGGCTCGCGTCGACATCGACAAGATCGTCGACCGGCTGGACCTGAACCGGATCATCGCGGAGCGGGTCGACGTGAACGCCGTCGTGGATCTGCTCGACCTGAACCAGATCGTGGCGGAGCGCGTCGACCTGAACGCCATCATCGGACTGGTCGACTTCGACCAGGTGCTCGACCGGCTCGACTTCAACCGGATCGTCACCACGCGGGTCGACCTGGCCGGGATCGCGACCGATGTCGTCGACGAGATCGAGCTGCCGGCGCTGGTGCGCAGCTCGTCGAGCACGCTGGCGTCGGAGACCCTCGACGCGGTGCGGGCCCAGGGCATCACCGTCGACGAGTTCGTGGCGCACGTGGTCGACCGGATCCTGTTCCGCCGCCGGGCGCGGCGGCTCGAGCTGGGTGGGCCCATCGAGCGGCCAGCGCCTGCGCCTGCGCCGGCGGCCCAGGACGAGCGGTGACCTCCGCCGACGCGGCCCCTCACCCCGAGGACGCGCTGGGGCGCCGGGCCGGCATCGTCACCCGGGTGGCGGCCAACGCCCTCGACTGGTTCGTGGTGTTCGGCGTCTGGGTCACCGCCGTGCTGGGGTGGGAGCTGTTCTGGGCCCTGGTCACGGGAGGCAAGGTGGGCTTCAGCAGCCCGCCGGCGTGGGTGTCCGTGATCGGCGTGCCGCTGGTGCTGTTCGTCTATCTCGGGGGAGCGTGGGCCGCCACCGGCAAGACCCTCGGCAAGCAGCTGGTGGGGCTGCGCGTCCTGCGCGCCAGCGGGCAACGCCTCAAGCCCGGGAGGGCGTTCCTGCGGGCCGCGCTGTGCCTCTTCGTCCCGGGCACGCCCGGGCTGATGTGGGCGACGGTCAGCCGCAAGAACGCGTCGTGGCAGGATCTGATGCTGCGCACCGCCGTCGTCTACGACTGGCACCAGCGCGAGCCCTGGCTCGCAGGGCGCCGTGCCGTGGCGGTCGCCCGGCCCGCCCGCGAGGTGGCCGACGGGGCCGGGGTGGAGCCCGAGCGCCGCTCCGCCTGAGCACGGGCCCCCGGGCCCCCGGGCCCCGGCCCCCGGGCCCCGGGCCCGATGGCGCCACCGGGCGTTCGGTCTAGTGTTCCGGTCCGTTCACGGGGTCGGGGTCCGAAGGGGGTCGACGTGACCGAGGCACGCGGCGTCGCGGTGGCGGCGGGCGAGCGCGTCGGTGGCGTCCCCGCGGTCCAGCTGGTCGGGCTCCGCAAGACCTTCGGCGAGGTCGTCGCGGTCGCCGGCATCGACCTCGAGATCGCCGACGGCGAGTTCTTCTCGCTGCTCGGGCCCTCCGGCTCGGGGAAGACCTCGGTCCTGCGGATGGTGGCCGGCTTCGAGGAGCCCACCGCCGGGGCCGTGCTCCTCCATGGCCACGACGTCACCCGCCAGCCGCCCTACGAGCGGCCGGTGAACACCGTGTTCCAGGACTACGCGCTCTTCCCGCACCTGAGCGTGCAGCAGAACGTCGAGTACGGCCTGAGGGTGAAGCGGGTGGGGAAGGCCGAGCGGCGCCGCCGGGCGGGCGAGATGCTCGAGGTGGTCCGTCTCTCGGGCCTCGGCGACCGACGGCCCGGCCAGCTCTCCGGCGGCCAGCGCCAGCGGGTGGCCCTGGCCCGGGCCCTGGTGAACCACCCGCGCGTGCTGCTGCTCGACGAGCCCCTGGGCGCGCTCGACCTGAAGCTCCGCGAGGGCATGCAGGTGGAGCTCAAGGCGATCCAGCACGAGGTGGGTATCACCTTCGTGTTCGTCACGCACGACCAGGGCGAGGCCCTTTCCATGAGCGACCGGATCGCGGTGTTCAACCAGGGCCGCGTCGAGCAGGTCGGCGCCCCGCGCCAGATCTACGCGCACCCGGCCACCGCGTTCGTCGCCGGGTTCGTGGGCACGTCGAACCTGCTGGTGGGCGAGTTGGCCCAGCGGGTGCTCGGCCGGCCGGGCAGCTTCACCGTGCGCCCGGAGCGCATCCGGTTGCTCGCGGCGGGCGAGCAGCCCGGCGACGACGTGAGCGTCGAGGGCACCGTGCGCGACGTGCAGTACCTGGGGGCCGAGTCGAGGGTCCGCGTGCTGCTCGACGACGCCACCGAGCTAATCGCCAGCGTGTCCAGCGACGGGACCGCAGGCGCCACCCGGGTGGGCGACCGCGTCCGCCTGGCCTGGCCGCGATCCGCGGCCTTCCACGTCGCAGACCCGGTCACCGGACAGGAGGGGGAACACCGATGAGGTACGGCACGAGGCTCGTGGCGGTGCTCGCCGCAGGGGTGCTGGTCTTCGCCGCGTGTGGTGGCGACGACGACGACAGCGCCAGTGACACCACGACCGCGGAGACCGGCGGCGGGGCCACCGACACCACCGAGGCAGGGGGCGGGGCCGCCGGCGGCGAGATGCTCACCGAGCTGGGCGAGCCCGAGGGCGAGGTGAACCTGGTGGCGTGGGCCGGCTACGTGGAGGACGGCTCCACCGACCCGACCGTCGACTGGGTCACCGGCTTCGAGGAGGAGACCGGCTGCCAGGTGAACGTGAAGATCGGCAACACCTCCGACGAGATGGTGGAGCTCATGCAGTCGGGTGAGTACGACGGCGTCTCCGCCTCGGGTGACGCCACCCTGCGCCTCATCGCCGGCGGGGAGGTCGCGCCCGTGAACGTGGATCTCATCCCGAACTATGCCGACGTGTTCGAGGACCTGAAGCTGCAGCCCCACAACTCGGTCGACGGTGTGCCCTACGGGGTGCCCCACGGCCGGGGTGCCAACCTGCTCGTCTACAACACCCAGGCGGCGGGGGCCGAGACGCCCACCTCGTGGGGGGCGATGTGGGACGCCGAGGGCCCCTTCGCCGGCTCGATCAGCGTGTACGACTCGCCCATCTACATCGCCGACGCGGCCCTGTGGCTGATGGCGACCCAGCCCGACCTGGGCATCACCAACCCGTACGCCCTCGACCAGGAGCAGTTCGATGCGGCCGTCGCGCTGCTCGAGCAGCAGAAGGACATCGTCGGGCAGTACTGGTCGCTCTACACCGACCAGCAGGCCGCGCTCGAGCAGGGCACCGTGCTGGCCGGCACCACCTGGCAGGTGATCGTGAACCTGGCCCAGGCCAACGGCGCCACGATCGACGCGGTGAAGCCCCAAGAGGGGGCGACGGGCTGGTCGGACACCTGGATGATCTCGTCGCAGGCCCAGCACCCGAACTGCATGTACCTGTGGATGGACCACATCATCTCGCCCGAGGCCAACGCGGCCGTGGCCGAGTGGTTCGGCGAGGCGCCGTCGAACGAGCTCTCGTGCGACCTGACCGCCGACGAGGACCACTGCGCCACGTTCCACGCGGCCGACACCGCGTACTGGGAGGACGTCTGGTACTGGACCACTCCCGAGGAGACGTGCCTGGACGGCCGGACCGACGTGACGTGCGTCGGCTACACCGACTGGGTGAACGCCTGGAACCAGCTGCGGGCCTGACCCGCCCGGGGGTGTGGCCCAACCGGGGCCTCCCGGGGCCGGCCACACCCCCGCACCACCCCTGATGACCGCCCCGACCGCTGCCGCCGACGCGCCCGCTGCGCCGCCCTCGCCGGGCCCCACCCGGCGCATCGCGCGCGGGTTCAGCCGCCACCGCGGCCTCGGCCTCGGCGGCACCCTCGGGCCGCCGCTGGCCTGGCTGCTCGTCGTCTACGTGGGCTCGATCGCGATCCTGGTGGTGACCGCGTTCTTCACCCTGGACACGAGGTCGTTCCAGGTGACGGGCACCCCCACGCTCGAGAACGTCCACGAGGCGTTCACCGTGCCCGAGTACCGCACGGTGGTGCTCCGCAGCCTGGGCGTGGCCACGGCCGTGACGATCATCGACCTGCTCATCGCCCTGCCCATGGCCTTCTACATCGCCAAGATCGCCGCGCCCTGGGCCCGCCGGGCGCTCATCACCGCGGCCCTGCTCCCGCTGTGGGCCGGGTACCTGGTGAAGGGCTACGCCCTCAAGGCGGTGTTCCAGCCCGGCTCGGAGTTCGGCATCGACACCAGCGGCGGCGTGCTCGCCAGCACGATCGGCTGGACCCCGGGCACGGGGGTGCTGGCGGTCACGCTGGGCCTGGCCTACCTGTGGCTCCCCTACATGGTGCTGCCGATCTACGCCGGCCTCGAGCGGCTCCCCACGTCGCTGCTCGACGCGTCGGGCGACCTCGGGGCCAGGCCGGGGCGCACGATCCGGTCGGTGGTGCTGCCCATGCTGGTGCCGTCCATCGCAGCCGGGTCGATCTTCACGTTCTCGCTCGCCCTCGGCGACTACATCATCCCGGTGGTGCTCGGCGGCAAGACCCAGCTGATCGGCAACCTCATCGCCCGCACGATGCTCGCCCCCAACCAGCCCCTGGCGGCCGCCTTCACCCTCTGGCCGATCTTCATCATGATCGCCTACCTGGTCGTCATGAACCGCCTCGGGGCGTTCGAGAACCTGTGACCGGCGGCCGCTGATGCGCCTCTCGCAGCCCGCACGCTGGACCCTGCGGATCCTCGCCTGGCTCGGCCTGGTGGTGTCGTACCTGCCGCTGGCCGTGATCGTGGCGCTGAGCTTCAACACGGCCCGCTCCCTGTCGTGGCCGCCCCAGGGGTTCACCACGTCCTGGTGGTCGGAGACCCTCCGGATCGAGGGGCCCCGGCAGGCCTTCGCGACGTCGGTGAAGGTCGCCCTCCTCGCCACTCTCGTCGCCCTCGTGCTGGGCTCGCTGCTGGCCTTCGCCCTGCAGCGCTTCCGGTTCTTCGGCCGCGGCGCGGTGTCGTTCCTCGTGGTGCTGCCCATCGCCCTGCCCGGCATCGTGACCGCGGTGGCGCTGCGCAACTCCATGCTGCGGGTCGGCTTCCCGCTCGGGTTCTCGTCCGTCGTGATCGCCCACGCCACCTTCTGCGTGGTGATCGCCTACAACAACGTGATCGCCCGCCTGCGCCGTCTGTCGCCGAACCTCCAGGAGGCGTCGGCCGATCTCGGGGCCGACGGCTGGCAGACGTTCCGCTATGTGACGTTCCCGCTCATCCGGTCGGCGCTGCTGGCCGGGGGGCTGCTCGCCTTCGCGCTCAGCTTCGACGAGATCGTCGTCACCACGTTCACGGCCGGGGCCGGCGTCGAGACGCTGCCCCAGTGGATCTTCAGCAACATCAGCCGGCCGAACCGGGTGCCGAACGTGGCGGTGGCGTCGACCATCGTGATGGTGCTGTCGATCCCGGCCGCCTGGCTGGCGCAGCGCCTGAGCGAGGGCGAGACGCCCGGGGGCGCGGCGGCGATGCCGTAGGCGGTCGGGCGGGCGAGTGGGCGCCCCCCGGCCCCGGGCCCGCGGGTCACGCCCCCCGGGTCACGCGGCCGGACCGTTGCCCAGGTGGGGAGCGAGCGTGAGGAGGCGGGTGTGGTCTGTCCAGTGGCGGCCCGTCCACCAGCGCAGCGTGCCGACCGGCGAGAGCGGATCGGGGTCGCGGTACCAGCCGGGCTCGTGCTCGGGGTCGTCCTCGGCGGGCGCCGGGGCGTCGGGCGACGGATCGGCCAGCTCGCGTGCCACGTCGTCCCAGGTCGTCGCCGGCTCGCCCAGCAGGAGGTCGAGGTCGGCGGGGCCGCCCTCGGGGTCCCACGGACCCTCCGGCGGCGAGGCCGAGGTGTCGTGCCCCGGCTCGGGGGCGGCGTCGGCCAGCGCCGCCTCGATGAGCACCCGCTCCTCGGCGCCCCGCCGCTCGGCGTCGGCCAGGGAGGCCACGGCCAGCCGGTCGAGCCCCACGGTGACCTCCTCGACGACGTCGTCCAGGCGGGCCAGCAGGCGCTCGTGCTCGCGCCGCATCCGCTCCCGGTCCGCCTCGATCGTGGCCTGCAGCTCGGCCAGCTGGACGCCCCACTGGGCGAGCCGCTGCCCGACCTGTCCGTCGACCGCGACCACGATGCGGTGCACCAGGTCGTCGGCCGGCGGATGGCCGGTGTAGGAGGGTCGGGCCCCGGCGAGGCTGTCGAGCTGCCCGTTCCCCGTCGTCGGCGTCGTGTCCATCGTGTCCAGCGCCTGTTCCACGGGCGTCCCGTCGGCAGGCGGCGAGCCGGGTTGAGGGACGGGCCGGCCGCCGACGGCTCGGGGCCTCCGCCGGCGTCGGCACCGTGCCAGGCTGTCCGCGGTGCCGCGGGCGCCCGGCGCAGGGTCGGGCCCGGCCCAGGGAGGGTGCGTGGCTCGCACGGCGACGGGGGCGTGGGCGCCGCGGGCCGTGCTGGCTCTGGCCCTCGTGCTGGTGGCGGCGGCCTGCGGCCGCCCGGCCGGCCAGGTCGAGGACGCCGCTCCCGGTGGCCGTGCCGCCCCGGGTGCGCCGGCGGTGGGGTCGGCCGCGGCGCCGACCGGCGACTTCGGCGACCTGGCCGCCGTGTGCGGACCGGGTGACGCCAGCGGCGCCACCGACGTCGGGGTGAGCGACGACGCCATCCGGGTGGGCACGATCGCCGATCCCGGGTTCTCCGGTGCGCCCGGCACCAACCAGGAGCTGTTCGACACGGCCGAGGCCTTCGTGGGTTGGTGCAACGCCGCCGGGGGGATCCTGGGCCGGCGGCTCGAGGTCGACCTGCTCGACGCCCGCCTGGTGGAGTACCGGCCCCGCGTGCTGGAGGCGTGCGACCGGGACCTGGCGCTGGTCGGCGGCGGCGGGATCCTCGATGACACCGGCGTCGAGGCTCGGGTGGCGTGCGGCCTGCCCGACGTGAACGCCCTCACCGTCTCGCCCGCGGCGGCGGAGGCCGACCTGCTCGTGGAGGCGCTGCCCAACCCCAGCGACCAGTGGGGGGTGGGCATCTACCGGATGCTCCAGCAGGAGCACCCCGCCCTGCCGAGGCGCTTCGGGGTCCTGTGGTTCAACGCCCCGCAGGGCCGGTCGTACGCCGATCGCGCCGTCGCCGCCGTGGAGCAGCTGGGCTGGGACGTGGCCTACGCGGCCCCCTACAACCTGGCCGGCGAGGCCAACTGGGCGCCGTTCGTGCAGGCGATGCGTGACGCCGGCGTGACCATGTTCGAGTTCTTCGGCGAGCCCACCATGCTCGTCGCCCTCCAGCAGGCGATGGCCGACCAGGGCTGGTTCCCCGCCCTGACGGTGCTCGACGCCAGCCACTACAACGGCCGCTACGTCGAGCTGGGTGGCCGCAACGCCAGGGACACCTTCGTGTGGCTCCACTACCACCCGTTCGAGGAGGCCGATCGCCACGCCGCGACCCGCCAGTACCTCGACGTGCTCGCCCGCGAGGCGCCGGGCGCCAAGCCGAGCCATCTCGGCATGCAGGCCTGGTCGGCGTGGCTCCTGTTCGCCCGGTCGGCCGCCGCCTGCGGGTCCGAGCTCACCCGCGAGTGCCTGCTCGACCGGGCGCGGGCCGTCACCGGCTGGACCGGCGGCGGGCTGCACGTGCCGGTGGACCCGGCGTCGAGGCAGTGGCCCGACTGCGTGATGGTCCTGCAGGTGACCCCCGACGGCTACGTCCGCCGCCAGCCCCCCGGCGACGGCTTCGCCTGCGATCCCGCCTACGTGGTGTCGGTGGGCGATGCCGCGTGGGGGCCGGGTGGCCGGCCGGGCGGCGCCGCCGGCGCGGGGGCCGGGGGGTGAGCGACCTCCTCGCCTTCACCGTGCTCGGGCTGTCGGCCGCGGCCGTGTACGCCATCGCCGCCGGTGGTCTGGTGCTCACGTACGCCACCTCGGGGATCTTCAACTTCGCCCACGGCGCCATCGGGATGCTCGCCGCGTTCACGTACTGGCAGCTGCGCTACGGCTGGGGGTGGCCTGCGCCCCTGGCCGCGCTCGTCGTGATCGGCGTGCTCGCCCCCGCCTTCGGCGCGCTCCTCGAGCGGGTCGTGTTCCGAGGCCTCGAGACCGCCGCCGAGGTCACCAAGGTGGTCGTCTCGGTCGGGGTGCTGGTGGCCTGCGTGGGCCTGGCGTTCTGGTGCTGGCCCTCCGAGGCCCGGCCCTTCCCGCCGTTCTTCGGCGGCACCGTGGTCGACCTCGGGCCCGTGAACGTCACCGGGCACCAGCTGCTCACCCTGGTGGTGGCGGTGGTCGTCGCCGTGGGGCTGCGCCTCGCGCTCCACCGGCTGCGGGGCGGCGTGGCCATGCGGGCCGTGGTCGACCACCGCGAGCTCCTCCGCCTGTGCGGTGGCCGGCCCGACCGGTCGTCGATGCTCGGCTGGGCCCTGGGCTCCGCCCTGGCGGCCGTGGCAGGGATCCTCGTCGCCCCCGTCCTGCAGCTCTCCGTGATCCCGCTCACGCTCCTGGTGGTCAACGCCTACGCCGCCGCGGTGATCGGGCGGCTGCGCAGCCTGCCCCTGACCTTCGTCGGGGCGGTGGTGGTCGGCGTGGCCGAGGCCTACGCCATCGGGTACCTGCCCACCGACGTTCGCTGGCTCGGGGGCGTGCGCCCGGCCGTCCCGGTGATCGTCCTGTTCGTGGCGCTCCTCGTCCTGCCCCACGCGCGTCTGCGCCCGTCGGGAGCGCGGCGTCGGGCGTGGGTGCCGGCGCCCTCACCCGTCGCCGCCCTCGCCGCCGGAGCGGTGCTGGTGGCCGCGGCGGTCGCCCTGGGCGGCGTCCTGTCGCCGAGCGACTCCCTCCTCGTCGGCAGGGGCCTGGGGCTGGCCATCGTCGGGCTCTCCCTGGTGCCGCTCGTCGGGTGGGCCGGGCAGCTCTCGTTGTGCCAGATGAGCTTCGCCGCCGTCGGCGCCCTCGTCATGGCCCACGCCGGTGCCGACGGCCGGGCCGGGGGCCTCGTCCTGGCCTTCCTCGTCGCCGGCGCCGTCGGCGCCGTGGTGGCCCTCCCGGCGATCCGGCTGTCGGGCATCTACCTGGCCCTGGCCACGGCCGCCTTCGCGGTGCTGCTCGACCGCTGGGTCTTCACGATCCCCTCGGTCGGCGTCCTGGGCCGGCGTGTGCCCCTGTTCGAGAGCGGCACCGTCACGGTGGGTCGCCTCGACCTGCCGGGGGTCTCGTTCGAGTCGGAGCGGGCCCAGCTGGTGCTCCTGGCCCTGGTGTTCGCGCTGCTGGCGCTCGTGGTCGTGGTGCTGCGGCGGGGGCCGCTGGGCCGGGTGCTGCTGGCCGTGCAGGACAGCCCCGCGGCCTGCGCCACCCTCGGGCTGCGCCTCACCCTGACCAAGCTCGGGGTGTTCGCGCTGTCGGCCGGGATCGCCGGGGTGGGCGGTGCGCTGCTCGGCGGGCTCGCGGGCTCGGTCAGCGCCCAGACCTTCGGGTTCTTCGAGAGTCTGCCGGTGCTGCTGATGACGGCCGTCGGTGGGATCGGCGCGGTGAGCGGCGCGCTCGTCGGCGGGCTGGGGCTGGTCGTGTTCTCGCTGTTCGGCCGCCTCTCCGGTGCGTTCGATCCGCTGGTGGTGCTGCTCCCCGGGGTGGCCGCGGCGGGCCTCGCCCGCGACCCGCGCGGGGTGGTCGCCTGGGTCGTGGCCCGGTGGCGGGAGCTCGGGGGCGCGGCGGTCTGGGACGGCGCCGCTCGGGCCGCCGACGACCCCCTGGCCCTCGACGCCCTGCTGGCCGCGGGTGCCCCGGCGCTGGAGCGGGCCGTGGGGGAGGTGTCGTGACCGGCTCAGGGACCGGGACCGGGACCGGGACCGGGACGGTGCCGGTGCCGGTGCTCGACGTCGACGACGTCACGGTTCGCTTCGGCGGGCTGACCGCGCTCGACAACGTGAGCCTGGCGGCCGCGGGCGGCCGGGTCACGGGGCTGATCGGGCCGAACGGCGCCGGCAAGTCGACGCTGTTCGACGTGGTCACCGGGCTCCGACCGGCGGCGGGGGGCCGGGTGCGCCTGGGCGGGCGCGACCTGCGCGGGATGGGGCCGGGCCGGCGGGCGCGCCTCGGCCTGGCCCGCACCTTCCAGCGCCTCGAGCTGTTCGGCCTGCTCTCGGTGCGCGAGAACGTGCTGGTGGCGGCCGAGGCGCGGCGGCGCTGGACGCGAGACGGCAGCGACCCGGGCGACGTGGCCGACGCCTGCCTGGCGCGGCTCGGCCTGCGGGAGCTCGCCGGGGAGCCGGCCGACAACCTCCCGACCGGCCTGGCCCGGCTGGTCGAGGTGGCCCGCGCCCTGGCCTCCCGACCGCGGGTGCTGCTGCTCGACGAGCCCGCCTCGGGGCTGAGCGCAGCCGAGACGGGTGCGCTGACCCCGCTGCTGCGGTCGCTGGCCGCCGACGGGCTGGCGGTGGTCCTCGTCGAGCACGACGTCGGTCTGGTCGCCGAGGTGTGTGACGTGGTGCACGTGCTCGACGCGGGCCGGGTGCTCGCCAGCGGGCCGCCGGCCGAGGTGCGGGCCGACCCCCGGGTGATCGCCGCGTACCTCGGGCCCGCCGCGGGGGTGCGCTGAGGTGGCGGCGCCGCTGCTCGAGCTCCGGGGTGTGCACGCCGGCTACGGCCGCATCGAGGTGCTGCACGGGGTGGACCTGTCGGTGGCGGCGGGATCGGTCGTGGCCCTGCTGGGCCCGAACGGCGCGGGGAAGTCCACCCTGCTCCGCGTGGCCGCGCTGGCGCACCCCCTGACGAGGGGCGACGTGGTCGTCGGTGGCCGGGTGGTCACCGGCGCCCCGGCCGACGACCTGGCTCGAGCCGGCGTGTGCCTGGTGCCGGAGGGCCGCGGCGTCTTCCCCAACCTGACGGTGCGCGAGAACCTGCGGATGGCCACCTATGCGGGCACCCGGCTGGCGGCCGTCGAGGAGGTGGCCTACGCGCGCTTCCCCAGGCTGGCCGAGCGTCGCTCGCAGCCCGCGGGCTCGCTCTCGGGTGGCGAGCAGCAGCAGCTCGCCCTGGCGCGGGCCCTGGCCGTCGACCCCGCCGTGCTCCTGCTCGACGAGCTCTCGCTCGGGCTGGCGCCGCTGGTGGTCGACGAGCTGTACCGGACGGTCGCCGACGTGGCCGGCCGCGGCGTGGCCGTCGTGGCGGTGGAGCAGCTCGCCCACCTGGTGCTCGAGGTCGCCGACCACGTGGTGGTGCTGGCGGGCGGCCGGGTGGTGCGGGCGGGGCCCCCCGGCGACATCGGCGGCGAGCTGGCGGCGGCCTACCTGGGGGACGCATGAATCGGTCGGACGCCCCCGACGGCGACGAGCGGGCCGAGCGCCTGCGCCGCGACGTGGCTGCGGTGCGGCGGCGCGACCCCGTCTCGGGCCGCGAGCAGCTGCTCGCGGCGGTGGGCGTCGCCGCCATGCTCGGCGGCATCGCCGTCGGGATCGTGGCGGTGTCCGGCTCGCACGCCACCACCAACCCCCTCACCCAGCGCGACTACACGATCGTGGCCATCGTGGGCCTCACCGTGTCGGTGTGCGGCGCCGCCCTGTTCCTGCGGTACTCGCTGGCCCGGTTCGGCCGGCTGTGGCTGGCCCGCCTGCTCGTCGAGCAGCGGGCCCAGACCGATCGCCTGCTCGACGTCCGTCCGGCCGGCCCCGACGCCGACGCCCACGCCGAGGGACCCCCCGAGCCTTGACAGGGCGGGGAGGGGGCCGGAGACTCGCCCCGCTCGCAGCCCGACGCAGGTCAGGGGGATGTCGATGGGGCGCCGCTTCCCGTTCCCGATCCCGTACGGCTGGTACCACGTCGCCTATCCGGACGAGGTCGGGCCGGGCGACGTGCGCAGTGTCCACTGGTTCGGGCGCG
The DNA here is from genome assembly GCA_016716005.1 of Acidimicrobiales bacterium. Lineage (NCBI taxonomy): Bacteria > Bacillati > Actinomycetota > Acidimicrobiia > Acidimicrobiales > Acidimicrobiales bacterium. Next base: position 700,491 of record JADJXE010000001.1, on the reverse strand, counting down.
ACCTGGTGGTGTGGCGCGACGGCGACGGCGTCGTCCACACCCAGGACGCGATCTGCCCGCACCTCGGCGCGCACCTGGGCGTGGGCGGCAAGGTGGACCGGGGTTGCATCCGCTGCCCGTTCCACGGCTGGCGGTTCGGGGGCGACGGCGCCTGCGTGGAGATCCCGTACAGCGAGCGCCTGAACCGTCGGGCCCGGCTGGGGACCCATCCCACGGTGGAGCGCAACGGCTTCGTGATGGCCTGGTACCACCCCGGTGGGGCGGAGCCCCGCTGGGCGGTGCCCACCGTGGCCGAGCACGCCGATCCCGACTACACCGACTACCAGGTGTCGGCCCACACCATCGGCACCGTCATCCAGGAGATGGCGGAGAACGCCGTCGATCCCGCCCACTTCCGGTACGTGCACGGCACGGACCAGGTCGCCGAGGTGGAGGAGTACCGCACCGAGGGCCACACGTCGACGATGCTCTCGAGGCAGACCTACGTGACCCCCCGCGGGGTCATCGAGGGCCGCATCGACGCCTACAGCTTCGGGCCCGGCTTCTCGCTCACCCGGTTCAGCGGCATCATCGACGCCCTGCTGGTGGCCACCTCGACGCCCGTCGACGACGAGACCACGACGGTGCGGTTCCACTTCACGGTCCGCCGGCCCGCCTCGACGCTCTCCGAGGCGTTCGTCGCCGAGATCGACAGGCAGCTCGCCCAGGACATCCCCATCTGGGAGCACAAGGCGTACCTGCCGGTGCCGGCCCTGGCCGACACCGACGGCCCGGTCATGCGGTTCCGCCACTGGTTCTCGCAGTTCTACGAGGCCGGCGCACCGGCACCCGAGGGGGCCGGCTGATGGGGATGCCGACCGACCTCGGTGTGATCGACCTGATGGTCGGGATCCCGGACGGCTCCCGCGAGGAGTGGTACGCGTTCCTGCAGCCGGCGCTGAAGGACGCCGAGAGCCGCACGTCCCACTTCCCCGCCCAGTACCTCTTCCGCGACGTGCCCGACGACCCGATGGGTGCCGACTGGACCGCCTACGTGCTGGCCGAGCTCGACCGCCACGGCGTCGAGCGGGCCATGATCGGCTGGACGGGCGACGGCGGGGCGGCCGACCGGGCCCTGGCCGAGCACCCCGACCGGTTCTTCGGCTCGGTGTTCGTCGACCCCAACCAGGGGATGGAGGCCGTGCGGCGCATCCGGCGGGCGGTCGACGAGGCCGGCGTGAAGGCGGCGGAGCTGTTCCCCGCCGGCTGCGTGCCCCAGGTGCCGATCAACGACAAGCGGATGTACCCCGTGTACACGGTGTGCGCCGAGCTGGGGCTGCCCGTCACCGTGACCGCCGGCGTCCCCGGGCCGCGCGTGCCCTTCGAGTGCCAGCACCCGGGGCTCGTCGACGAGGTCTGCTACCACTTCCCCGAGCTCACGGTGGTGCTCAAGCACGGGTGCGAGCCCTGGGTCGACCTGGCCGTGAAGCTGCTGCTCAAGTGGCCCAACCTCTACTACGCCACGTCGGCGTTCGCCCCCAGGCACTACCCGGCCGAGATCGTGCGGTACGCGAACACCCGGGGCGCCCACAAGGTCCTGTACGCCGGTTACTTCCCCATGGGCCTGTCGCTCGAGCGCATCTTCCGCGAGCTCCCCGACGTGGGGTTCCGCGACGAGGTGTGGCCCGGCTTCCTGCGGGACAACGCGATCCGCGTGTTCGGGCTCTGACCCGCGACGCCGACGCACGGCACGGTGCCGGGCACCTCCGGCGAGCCGCCGCCGACGGGGTCGGCCACGCCGTCCACGGCGCCGGGTGCCCTCGACGCCCTCATACCCCCGACGTCGAGGCGGGCCGGTCGGCGCCCTCCCGGCCGTGAGCTCGGGGGGCGGGGCCGATCCGGCCGCCCCGGAGCTCGAGGATGCGGTCGACGAGGGCGAGGCCCTCGGAGCGGTGGGTCACGAGCAGCACCGATCGGCCGTCGGCGCGCGCGGCGTCCAGCGCCCCGGCCACCAGGGCCTCGGCCGTGGCCGGGTCGAGGTGGGCGGTTGGTTCGTCCAGGACGAGCACGCCGGCGTCGGTGAGCAGGGCCCGGGCGATCGTGAGCCGCTGGCGTTGACCGCCCGACAGGGCGTCGCCGCCCTCGCCCACGAAGGTGTCGAGCCCGTCCGGGAGCGCCGCCACCCAGTCGCCCAGCCGGGCGCGCCGCAGGGCGTCGGTGAGCTGGGCGTCGGTGGCGTCGGGCCGGGCCAGGGCCAGGTTCGCCCGGATGGTGCTGGTGAACACGTGGGCGTCCTGGCCGGCCACGGCGACCGCTCGGCGCACGTCGTGCTGGCGGAGCTCTCGCAGGTCCCGGTCGGCGAGGCGCACGGCGCCGTCCACCGGGTCGAGGAAGCGCAGCAGCAGGGTGACCACCGTGGTCTTCCCGGCACCGCTCCGACCGGTCAGGGCCACCTGGTCGCCCGGGGCGACGGCCAGGTCGGCGTGGTCGAGCACCAGGGGCGGCGCCACGGTGGCGTCCTCGTCGGGCGGGGTGGGGTAGCGGGCCGCCACCGCGTCGAGGGCCGCGGCCGGCCGCGGCGGCGGTGCCGGCCGGGGGTCGGGCGGGTCGGTGACGGCCGGTTCGGCGTCGAGGAGGGGCAGGAGGCGTCGGCCGGACGTGACGCAGCCGGCCATGGCCAGGGCGGCCGCCGGCAGGGGCACCAGGGCCTCGAAGGCACCGAGCGCCAGGAGGGCGAGCAGGGCGACGCGGGTGCGGTCGAGGTCGCCGGCGGCGGCTCCGGCCACGGCCACGGCCAGGACGGCGACCGTCGTGGCGCCGGCGCCCAGCAGGAGCACGCCGTCGGCCAGCCCGCTGGCCCACGCCCCCCGGCGGGCGAGGGCGCCCAGCTCGGCGTCGCTGTCCCGCACCCGGCGGATGGCCTCGTCCTCCCGGCCGTACACGGCCAGCTCCGGAGCCCCCTGGAGGGACTCGACCAGCTCGGCGGTGAGCGCGGCGCGAAGCGGCGCCTGGGCCCGGCCGGGTCGCCGGCCCAGGGGTGCGGCCACGGCGGCCACGGCCGCAGCGGTGAGCGCCATCCCGGCCAGCAGCACCGCCCCGGCCGCCGGCAGGAACGCGGCCGCCACCGCCGAGGCGCCGAGCGTGACCACCAGGGCCACCAGCGGGGGTGCCAGACCGCGGAGGTAGAGCTGCTGCAGGTCGTCGACGTCGCCGACGAAGCGGGCGAGCAGCTCGCCCCGGCGCAGAGGCGGGAGCCCCACCGGCGCCAGCGGCTCGATCCGCTCCCACACCCGCACGCGGATCCGGCCGAGCACGCGGAACGCCAGGTCGTGCGTCGCCAGGCGCTCGAGGTACCGGGCGAGCGGGCGGGCCAGGCCGAACGCCCGCACCAGCACGATGGTCACGAAGAGCGACAGGATCGGCGGCTGCTCGGCCGCCCGCGAGATCAGGTAGCCCGACGTGGCCAGCAGGCCGGCCGAGCAGGCCACGCTGGCCACCCCGAGGGCGACGGCCAGGGCCAGGCGGGCGCGGGGCACGCCGGCCAGGCGCACGAGCCGCCGCAGCACGGCCGGCGCCGACCGGGCCTGGCGGGCCCCGGTCGGCGGGGCGCCGTCGCCGCGCCGGGCGCTCACGGCGCCACCCCGTGGGCCAGGTGGAGCCGCCCGCCCTCCAGGCGCAGCACCCGGTCGGCCGTGCGGGCCAGCTCGTCGCGGTGCGCCAGCACCACGACGGTGCGCGAGGCGCCCAGGCGGCCCACCGCCGCGGCCACGACAGCCGCGCCGGCGGGGTCGAGGTCGGCGGTCGGCTCGTCGAGGATCACGAGGGACGCGTCGCGCAGGAAGGCTCGGGCGAGGGCGATGCGCCGGCGCTCGCCCGTGGACAGCGGGCGGCCGCCCTCGCCGACTCGGGTCTGGTAGCCGTCGGGCAGCTCGTCGATGAACCCGGCGGCCCCGGAGGCCCGGGCGGCCGCCGCCACTCGCTCCGGCGACGCGCCGGGATCGCCCAGCCGGATGTTGTCGGCCACCGTCCCGGCGAACAGGGTGGGGTGCTGGGGCACCCAGGCCAGGTGGCGCCGCCAACCGGCCGGGTCGCACTCGGACAGGTCGACCCCTCCGGCGGTCACCCGGCCGGCCGACGGGGCGGCCAGCAGCAGCAGCAGCGACGCCAGGGTGCTCTTGCCGGCGCCGCTCGCGCCCACGATGGCCACCGTCTCGCCCGGCCGCAGCTCGAGGTCGACGGACTCGAGCACCGGCGCGGGGCGTGACGGGTAGGTGAAGGCCACCCCCTCGAGGCGCACCGCGCACCCGTGCGGAGCGGGCGCCGGCCGGGTGGGCGGCGTGCGGCGCGGGGCGGTGCCGTCGCCGATCAGGTCGAGGATGCGTCCGGCCGCGGCCAGTCCGTCGGCGGCGTCGTGGAACCGGGCGCCGACGGCTCGGATCGGCGCGTACAGCTCGGGGGTGAGCAGCAGCACGGTGAGGGCGGCCTCGAACCCCACGCGGCCGCCGACCAGCCGGACGCCGAGGGCCACCGCGACGAGTGCGGTGGCCAGGGTGGCCGCCAGGTCGAGCACCGCGCCCGAGAGGAACGACCACCGCAGGGTGGCCATGGTGGTCCGGCGGTACTCGTCGGTGACGGCGGCGATCCGCTCCGTCTGGGCCTCACCCCGGTTGAAGGCCCGCAGGGTCGCCAGGCCGGTCACCACGTCCAGGAAGTGGGTGGAGAGGCGGGCGAGGGCCTCCCACCTCGCCCTCGTCCGCGCCTCGGTCGCCCGGCCGACCAGCACGAGGAACACGGGGACCAGCGGCAGGGTGAGCAGCATGATCACCGCCGACTGCAGGTCGATCGTGGCGGTCAGCACCAGCACCACCGGCGGCACGAGCAGAGCCAGGGCGAGCTGGGGGAGGTAGCGGGCGAAGTAGGCCTCGAGGGCGTCGACGCCCTGGACGGCGGCGGCGGCCACCTCGGCGCTGGCCGCGCCGTCCAACGCCGCCGGCCGCTCGCGCAGGCGCCGCTCCACCAGCGCGCCACGCAGGGACGTCAGCACCGCGCCGGCGGCGGCGCGGCCCGCCACGGCCACGCCCCAGGTGCACAGACTCCGGCCGCCCACCACCGCCAGCAGCGCCCACAGCTCGGGTGCCACGTCGGCGACGGCCTCGCCGGCGAAGGCCCCGGCGACCACCCGGGCCAGCAGCACCGCCTGAGCGAGGAGGAGGACCGTGGTCGCCAGCCCGAGCCCGACGTCGAGGGCGAGGGCGAGCCGCGCCGCTCGGGCGTGGTGGAGCAGCCGCGGGTCGAACGGCCGCACGGCGGAGGGTGTCAGTCGGCCGGCGACGGGGACACGCCGGACGTGGGCGCGTCGGGCCCGCCGCCGTCCGGCGCGCCGCCGGCGGGTGCGCGCCGGTCGAGGGCGTCGAGCGGCGTGCGCACCCCCTCGAGGTCGGCCCGGGTGACGCGGGCGCGGAACACCCAGTACGTCCAGCCCTGGTACAGCAGCACGACGGGGAGGAACACCACGGCCACGATCGTCATGACGGTGAGCGAGTAGGAGCCGGCCGCGGCGCCGGCCACCGTGAGGTTGTACGCCTCGTCGGTGCTGGAGACCATCACGTTCGGGTACAGGTCGACGAAGAACGTGGCGACGGTGAGGGCGATGGCCACGCTGGTGGCGGTGAAGGCCCAGCCGAAGCGCTCGTCGCGCACCAGCACGGCCGCGGCGAACAGCAGGAGGAGCGAGAGCACCGGCGCCGGGCCCGGCAGCACGCCCCTGCCGGCCACGACGTGGGTCCACACGCCGAACAGCAGGGTCACCACCGCGGTGAGCAGCCCCAGGCGCAGGGCGATCCGCTCGGCCCGCCGCCGCACCTCGCCGTCGGTGCGCAGGCCCAGGTAGCTCGCCCCGTGGAACGCGCACAGCAGGGTGAGGGTGACGCCCGCGGCCAGGGCGTAGGGGTTGAGGAGCGTGAAGAACGTCCCGGTGAAGTTGCCGGCCTCGTCGATGGGCACGCCGCGGACCAGGTTGGCCAGGGCCACGCCCCACAGGAACGGGGCGAGGGCGCTGCAGACCGCGAGGATGACGTCCCACGTGCCCCGCCACCGCGTGTTCGGCGACTTGCTGCGGAACTCGAAGGCCACGCCCCGCAGGATCAGCACCACCAGCACCAGCACCAGGGCGACGTAGAAGCCCGAGAACATGGTGGCGTACCAGTCGGGGAAGGCCGCGAACATGGCTGCGCCCGCGGTGATCACCCACACCTCGTTGCCGTCCCAGAGCGGGCCGATGGTGTTGATGGCGACCCGGCGGTCGACGTCGTCGGTGCCGACGATCGGCGCCAGCATCCCCACGCCGAAGTCGAAGCCTTCGAGCACGAAGTAGCCGGTCCAGAGCAGGGCGACGATGACGAACCAGAAGACCTCGAGGCCCATCCCCACCCCCTCAGTAGCTCATGGCCGGCACGGGCGCGCCGGTGGACTCGTCGTGGGGCACCTCGGGCGCCCCGCGGCGCGCGTACCGGGTGAGGAGGACGGCCTCGAGCACGGCGAGCACCGCGTAGAGCGCGAAGAACACGCCGAGGCTGAGGGCGATCTGGAACGTGGTGAGCGTGGGCGACACCGCGTCGGTGGTCTGCTGCAGCCCGTACACGATCCAGGGCTGCCGCCCGACCTCGGTGAGCACCCAGCCCGCGGTGTTCATGAGGAAGGGCAGGGCCACGGCCGCCACCGCGATCCGGGGGAACCAGCGTGCGGCGGCGAGGGTGCGCCGGTGGAGCAGCCACAGCCCCCACGCGGCCAGAGCGGCTGCGACCGTGGCGAGGTAGGCCATCGCGCGCATGGCCCAGAACGAGACGAACACGTTGGGGATGTAGTCGCCGGGCCCGTACTCCTGCTCGTACTGGGCCTGCAGCTGGTTCAGGCCGACGACCTCGCCGTCCCAGGAGTTGGTGGCGAGGATCGACAGCAGGTGCGGGATCTCGATGTCGAACGACGGGTCGGGGTCGCTCGGTGACCAGCCGCCGACCTGGAAGAGGGTGAACGAGGCCGGCTGCTCGGTGTTCCACAGGGCCTCGGCGGCTGCGATCTTCATGGGCTGGTACGTGCCGAGGACCACCCCCAGCCCGCTTCCCACCACGGCCGCCAGCAGGGCCGAGGGCAGCAGCACCCAGAGGGAGAGGGCGGCCGAGCGGGCGTACAGCTCCGGGTCGGAGCGCCGCCGCAGGTGCCAGGCCGACACCGCCAGCATCACCATCGAGCCGGTGACCAGCGAGGCGAGGATGACGTGGGCGTAGGCCCACAGCTGGAAGCTGCTGGTGAGCACCGCCCAGATGTCGGTGAGCCGGGCCTTGTCGGCGGCCTGGTCGAGCGAGTAGCCCACCGGCCGCTGCATCCAGGAGTTGGCGGCCATGATGAAGTACGCGCTGAGCGCGGCACCGATGGCGACGGCCCAGATGCAGGCCAGGTGCACGCGCTTCGACAGGCGGTTCCAGCCGAAGAGCCACAGGCCGAGGAACGTCGACTCCAGGAAGAAGGCGGCCAGGCCCTCCATGGCGAGCGGCGCGCCGAAGACGTCGCCCACGAAGCGCGAGTAGCTGGCCCAGTCCATGCCGAACTGGAACTCCTGCACGAGCCCGGTGACGACACCCACCGCGATGTTGATGACCAGCAGCGTGCCGAAGAAGCGCGTGAGCCGCAGGTGGGCCTCGTCGCCTCCCCGGTGCCAGGCGGTCTGCAGCAGGGCGACCAGGAACGACAGCCCGATCGTGACGGGGACGAACAGGAAGTGGAAGATCGAGGTGCTGGCGAACTGGAGGCGAGCCAGGTCGAGCGTGCTCACCGGCTCGCCTCCCGGCCCGGTGCCACCCGGGTCTTCGGGGGGTGCCTCTCCACCAGGCCAATCCTGGCACAGGGGGGGATCCGGCCGGTGGCCCGGCACCCCGGGTGGGTACCGTTCGATGCCGTGGCTCCCAGCCGTGCGCCCCGTTCCGCCGTCGCCACCGCCGAGGCCGCGCTGGCCGCCGCCGATCCCGTGCTGGCCGGTCTGGTGGAGCGGGCCGGCCCGTGTCGGCTCCCCTCCCGCCGGCCGGCCGCGACCGACTTCGCCTCGCTGGCCGAGTCGATCCTCTACCAGCAGCTGCACGGTCGCGCGGCCGCGGCGATCCACGCCCGGTTCGTGGGGCTGGTGGGCGGTGCGGTCACGCCCGCGTCGGTGCGGCGGGTGCCGGTCGAGGCGCTGCGCGCCGCCGGGCTGTCGAGGGCCAAGGCGACGGCCGTCCACGACCTGGCCGCGAAGGTCGACGACGGCACGGTGCTGCTCGACGGCATCGGCCGCTGCCCCGACGACGAGGTGGTGCGGCGGCTCGTGCAGGTGTGGGGGATCGGGCGCTGGACGGCCGAGATGTTCCTCATGTTCCAGCTGGGCCGGCTCGACGTCTGGCCGGTCGACGACTTCGGCGTGCGCACCGGCTACCGCGTCGCCTGGGGGCTGCCCGACCTGCCCGCACCCCGCGCGCTGGACGAGCTGGGCGAGCGCTACCGGCCGTACCGGTCGGTGGTGGCCTGGTACTGCTGGCGTGTGGTCGACACGGCGCTGCCGGGGGGCTCGGCGGCGCCCGACGACATCGCGGCGCCCGGGGGATGATCGGGCCGACGGCCGTCGCGTGGGGCGCCCGTCGCGTGGGGCGCCCGTCGCCCGTCGCCGCTCGGGCGTGCTGACGTGGCCGAGGTGCTCGACGCCCGCGACCGGCCCGCCCACCGCTTCTTCCGCACGGCCCGTTGAGCGCGGGCTCGATCCGGCCCGAGGGGCCGACGGCGGTCAGCCTGGTTCCACCTCGGCCGGCGCGGCCGGCTGCCCGGCCACGGCCTCGATCCAGGCCGCGTGGCCGAGCACCGCGACGTCGTGGCCCCGGCGGCCGACCACCTGCACCCCCACCGGCAGCCCGTCGACCCGGTCGACCGGCACGACGGCGGTGGGCACGCCCACCAGGCTGAACAGGACGGTCAGGCGCAGGAAGGCGGTCCGATGGGACGTGGTGCCGGTCTCCAGCTCCACCTCGACCGCCCCCCGCAGCGGGGCCGGCACCGGCGTGGCCGGCAGCACCAGCACGTCGACGCCCTCCATGGCCGCGACCAGCTCGTCGAGCAGCCGCCGGCGCTGCCGCAGGGCCTCGAGGTAGTCGACCGCCCGGACGTCGAGGCCCTCGCGGAGCACTGCCCGCACCGGGTCGCTGAACGAGTCGGGCTCGGTCTCGACCGCCCGACGGTGCACGTGGGCGGCCTCGGACCGCAGGAGGGGCAGGTACGTGGCGACCGCCCCGCCCAGGGACGGCCCGTCGACCGGGTGGACGTCGGCGCCAGCGCCGGCGAGGGCCTCGAGCAGGCGCTCGTAGCTGGCCCGCACCCCCGACGACAGGGTGCCCTGGAGCGGCCCGAGGGGAGCGCCCACCACCGGCGGTCGGAGATCGGCCGCCACGGGCGGGGTCACCGCCCGGCCGGCGAGCACCCCGAACACCGTCGCCGCGTCGGGCACGCTGCGGGTGATCGGGCCGGCGTGGTCGCAGGTGGCGCAGAGGGGGAGCGCCCCGTCGAGGGGCACCGCCCCGAGGGTGGGCTTGAAGCCGACGACCCCGCACAGGGCCGCAGGGATGCGGATCGAGCCTGCGGTGTCGCTGGCCAGCGAGGCCCAGCCCACCCCGGTGGCGACGGCCACGGCCGAGCCGCTGCTCGATCCGCCCGCCTGCCGGCGCCGGTCGTGCGGGTTGTGGACGTCGCCGGTCCAGGGGTTCTCGCCGGTGATGCCGAGGGCCACCTCGTGGAGGTTCGTCTTGCCGAGGATGACGGCCCCGGCGTCGCGGAGACGACCGACCGCCGTGGCCTCGTGCCGGCCGAGGCGGGGGAGCGGGGCCCGGGTGCCGCAGCCGGTGGGCAGCCCCTCGACGACGAACAGGTCCTTCACCGTCACCGGGACGCCGTGGAGCGGGCCACGGATCCGTCCCTGGTGGGCCTCGTCGGCCCGCTCCTCGGCGGCGAGCAGGGCGCCCTCGGCGTCCACGTGGGCCAGGGAGTTCAGGGCGTCGACCCGTGCTGCCCGGGCCAGCGCGGCCTCGAGCAGGTCGACCGGCGAGACGTCGCCGGCGCGCACCGCGGCCGCCACGTCGAGGAGGGATCGGTCGAGGAGGGGCGTCGGGGTCACGGCGCCGACGCCCGGGCGAGCGGGGCGGCATCGTCGGAGGGGAGGGCGGCGCGACGGGCGCGCACCGGTGCGACCTCCACGAGCGTGACGCGGGCACCGGTCATCGGGGGGAGTCTCGCAGCACGGGCCCGGCGAGCGGGGACTACCGTCGGCCCACGCCCCCGCCCCGGGGGTCGACATCGAGGGGGACGAGTGCCCGAGAGCATCCGCGACGCGGCCGAGCGCTGGTGGCAGGGCGATGCCGACCTGGTGCACGCCGAGCACCCCGTGCAGCCCACGCACCGGTTCGGCGAGGAGATCGCCGACGGCGTGCTCACCTTCAAGAGCACGGCCAGCGCCAACACCCTCGACACCGGTGACGGCCTGGTGATGCTCGACACCGGCGCCTGGTACGACGCGCCGACGCTGCACGAGCACGTCCGGACGTGGCGGCCCCACGATCGCCTGGCCGCGGCCGTGTACTCGCATCACCACGTCGACCACGTCTTCGGCACGAGGCCGTTCGAGGCCGAGGCCCGCGACCACGGGTGGACCCAACCGACCGTGTACGCCCACGCCGACGTGCCCGACCACTTCCGCCGCTACGAGCGCACGCTCGGCTGGAACGCGGCGATCAACAAGCGCCAGTTCGCCATACCCATGCCCGACTTCACGTGGCCCGACGACTACCGCTACCCCGACGTCACCTACGACGAGCACCTCACGTTCCGCCAGGGCGACCTCACGTTCGAGCTGCACCACGGGCGGGGCGAGACCGACGACGCCACGTGGACCTGGGTGCCCGAGCGGCGCATCCTGCACCCCGGCGACCTGTTCATCTGGGCGGTGCCCAACGCCGGCAACCCCCAGAAGGTGCAGCGGTACGTGAGCGACTGGGCGGCCGCGCTGCGGCGGATGGCCGGGCTCGGGGCGGAGCTGATGCTCTCGGGGCACGGCCTGCCCATCTTCGGGGAGGACCGGATCCGGGCGGCCCTCACCGACACCGCCGAGCTGCTCGAGGTGCTGGAGGCCCAGGCGCTCGAGCTGATGAACCGCGGCTGTCCGCTCGACCGGGTGATCCACGAGGTGGAGGTGCCGGCCCACCTGCGCGACCAGCCGTACCTCCGCCCGGTGTACGACCACCCGCAGTTCATCGTCCGCAACGTGTGGCGGCGCTACGGCGGCTGGTACGACGGCGAGCCCGACAACCTGCTCCCCGCTCCCCGCGTCCAGCAGGCCCGCGAGTGGGTGGCGCTCGCCGGCGGCGTCGACGCGGTGCTGGCCCGGGCCCGCTCCCTGGCGGAGGCCGGCGACCTGCGCATGGCCTGCCACCTGGCCGAGTTCGCGGTGCTGGCCGAGCCGGACTCGTCCGACGTGCACGCGGCCCGGGCCGAGATCTACGCCGCCCGTTCGGCCGAGCAGGAGTCGTCCATGGCTCGCAACATCCTCAACCACGCCGCCCTCGCCAGCCTGGAGGGCCGGCGCGACCTGGCCGGCGACTACCAGTACTGATCCGCGGCCCGCCGTTCGACCAGCCTCGCTGTCCGAGCGGTTCTGTGTGGACGAATCCCGATGGCATGAGGATTCGTCCACACAGAACGGCGCGGGCCGGCGGTCGGGGCGCGTTCAGCTGCCGGAGGCGACCAGGTCGGCGGTGAGCTGGGCCACGCGCTGGCCGTAGCCGGCCGAAGGGGCCCACCGCCCGCCCAGCTGCTCGACGGTCTTCACCGTGCCCGCCCACGGGGCCGAGGCCACCACGGCGTAGCGGGGGTGGGGCTCGGTGGCCGGGTCGACGACGACCACGTGGGTGGGGGCGCCGGCGTAGGCGCTGAGGTGGTTCACGTGGGCCCGCACGCCGGCGTCCCACGTGGGGAAGCGCTGGTGGTCGTCGGGCGCGTCGCCGGTGGCCCCGGCCGTCTTGATGCCGGCCGGGTTGCGCCACGCCGCGGTGATGGCGCCCCCGAAGCGGCCCCAACCGGTCTCCAGGGCCGCCTGGGCGTAGGCCACCTCGGGGCGGATGCCGGCCTGCGGGGCCCACGTCCAGTAGAGGCGGGCCAGGTCGACGAACACCTGGGCCGCGCCCTTGCCCTGGGCCCACGCGGCCGCCGCCTGCCAGCCGTCGGCGCCGAGCGCGGACGGGCCGGCGATGGGGGTGCCCCCGGCCGGTGGGGTGGCCGGTGCGGTCGTGGGCGGCACCGTGGTCGTGGTCGCGGTCGTGGTGGGCGGCACCGTGGTCGTGGTCGCGGTCGTGGTCGGGTTGGGCGGCAGCGCGGTGGTGGTCGACGCGGTGGTGGGGGGTGCGGTCGCGCCGGTCACCGGCCCGCCGGGCCGGGCCGGGGCGGTGCTGGCGGGCTGGCCAGTGCCCGCTGGGGGAGCAGCCGTGGTGGGCACCGGGGTGGCGCGGGGCGCCGCTGGGGTGGCGGGCGCCGCCGCGGGGGCGCCGTCGTCAGCCTCGGGCGGGGTCGGCTCGGTGGTGGGCGCCATCGGGGGCGGGGCCGCGACGGCCGGGCCGATCGTCATCGTGGTGGGGGTCGCGGTGGGAGCGTCCGGAGCGGCCGACTCCTGCCGACCGGGAGCGGCGGCGAGCACCCGCTGGGCCCCGGCCGGGCCCAGGGGCCCCGCGAACAGGGCAGGGCCCGAGCCCCGACCCGCGACCGCACCGACGGTCAGCACGATGGTGGCCGCCATCACCACGCCCAGGGCGCGGGAGCCGGTGGCGACCCGTCGGTGCATGACCACACCTATCGGCCGCTCGAGGCGCGTACTTCACTCTCCGTGGTCGTCGACGGCGGGGAGGGCGCACCCGCTCGGCGGCGGAGCGCCTTGGCCGCCTCGGCCACGGCCACGACCACCAGCGCCGCCCCGGCGGCGACCATCAGGTCGCGGGCGCCGAGGGCCTGGGTGTCGAACAGGTGCTGGAGGGGAGGCAGGTAGACGACGCCCAGCTGGAGCAGCACGCTGAGGGCGACGGCGCCCAGCATCGCCCGGTTCGAGCCCAGCCCCACCTGGCGCAGCGACCGCCGCTCGGTGCGCACCTCGAGGGCCAGCGCCAGCTGGCAGAAGACGAGGGTGGTCAGCAGGGCGGTGCGCCAGGCCGGGTCGTCCAGCCGCCACAGCTCGTAGCCGACGCCGATGGCCAGCACCGAGAGCACCAGGCCCATCCCGACCACGAAGGCACCCATGCCGCGGGCGAACACGCCTTCGGAGGGGCGGGTGGGTGGCCGCCGCATCACCGTCGAGCCGGCCGGCTCCACCGACAGCGCCAGCGCGGGCAGGCCGTCGGTGACCAGGTTCATCCACAGGATCTGCAGCGCGAGCAGGGGGAGGGGCATGCCGAGGAAGGGGGCGAGCAGCATCACCGCCACCTCGCTCGAGTTGCAGCTGAGGAGGTAGGCGATGAACTTGCGGATGTTGTCGTAGACGACGCGCCCCTCCTCGACCGCCGCCACGATGGTGGCGAAGTCGTCGTCGAGGAGCACCATGTCGGCCGCGCCCTTGGACACGTCGGTGCCGGTGATGCCCATGGCCACCCCGATGTCGGCCTTGGTCAGGGCCGGCGCGTCGTTCACGCCGTCGCCGGTCATGGCCACCACCCGGCCGTCGGCCTGGTAGGCGGCCACCAGGCGCAGCTTGTGCTCCGGGGACACCCGGGCGAACACCGACACCTCCTCGGCCGCCGAACGCAGCCCCTCGTCGTCCAGCGCGTCGAGGTCGACGCCGGTGAGGAAGCGCTCGTCGTCGGCGATGCCCACCTGGGCGGCGATGTGCCTGGCGGTGAGCGGGTGGTCGCCGGTGATCATCACCGGTCGGATGCCGGCCGACCGGCAGGTGAGGACGGCGTCGCGGACCTCGGGGCGGGGTGGGTCGACGAGGCCGAACATGCCCACGTAGGTCAGGTGCTGCTCGAGCTCGGCGGGGGTGGGGTGTGGCGGGACGCGGTCGAGCGCGCGCACGCACACGCCGAGCACGCGCATGCCCCGTGCCGCCAGCGCGTCGTGGGCAGCCGTGATCCGACCTCGCCAGGCGGCGTCGAGGGGCTCGGCCCGCTCGTGCGCCCAGACCCGGTCGGACACGTCGAGGAGGCCCTCGACCGCGCCCTTGGTGACGGCCACGTACTCCGGCCCGCCGTCGCCGATGAGCTCCTCCCGCCAGTACCGGGCCAGCGTCGCCGGCAGCGCGTCGGCCGACTCGGGCACGTCGTGCACGGTCGTCATGCGCTTGCGGTCCGAGTCGAAGGGCGCCTCGGCCACCCGGGGGAGGGCGCGGTCGAGGTCGCCCTCGACCAGCCCGGCCTCGGCCGCCGCCAGCACCAGGGCGGCCTCGGTGGGGTCGCCCACGGCGCGCCAGGTCCCGCCGCTGGCGCGGGGCACCAGGGTTGCGTCGTTGCACAGGGCGCCGCCGGCCAGGAGCAGGGCGAGGGTGCGGTGCAGCCGCAGCTCGGCCGCCGCCCCGGGCGCCAGAGTGAGGTCGACCCCGTACCCCGGTCCGCCCGGGCCGGGGAGCAGGTCGATCCGGTGGTCGGCCACGTCGACGACCGTGACGGTCATGCGGTTCTGGGTGAGGGTGCCGGTCTTGTCCGAGCAGATCAGGCTCACCGACCCGAGCGTCTCCACGGCCAGCAGGCGCCTGATCAGGGCCCGGCGCTCGAGCATGCGCTTCGCACCGAGCGAGAGGGCGATCGTCACCACCGCCGTCATGGCCTCGGGGATGGCGGCCACGGCCAGGCTCACGGCGGTGAGCAGGTTCTCCTCGAGGTCCTCGCCGCGGGCCATGCCGGCGAGGAACACCACGACCACCACGGCGATGGCGCCCAGCGCCAGCACGCGCCCGAGGCGGTCGAGGCGCCGCTGGAGCGGCGTCAGCTCGTCGTCCACGGTCTGGAGCAGGTCGGCGATCCGGCCCAGCTCGGTGCCCATGCCCGTGGCGGTCACCACCAGCTCGCCGCGGCCGTAGGTGACGAGGGTGCCGGAGAAGACCAGGTTCCTGCGGTCGGCGAGGGCCCGCTCGGTCTCGAACACCAGGCCGGCGTCCTTCTCGACGGCCTCCGACTCGCCGGTGAGGGCGGCCTCCTGGACGCGGAGGCTCTCGGCCAGGACCAGGCGGCCGTCGGCCGGCACCACGTTGCCCGTCTCCAACAGCACCAGGTCGCCGGGGACCAGGTCGACGGCCGACCGCTCCTGCAGGGCACCGTCGCGACGGACCCGGACCGTCGGCACCGCCAGGCGCCGGAGCGCCGACATCGATTCCTCGGCGCGGGCTTCCTGGGTGTAGCCGAGCAGGGCGTTGAGCACCACGATGAGCAGGATCACCGCCGCGTCGAGCCACTCCCCGAGGGCCAGCGACAGCCCCACGGCGCCGTAGAGGACGAAGCTCAGCACGCCCGTCAGCTGGGCGAGCAGGATCCGCCCGCGGCTGCGGCCGCCCCGCTCCTCCAGCTCGTTGGGGCCGTGCTCGGCCAGGCGGCGGGCCGCCTCGTCGGCGCCGAGGCCGGTGGCGGGGTCGGTGCCGAGGCGGGCGAGGGCGTCGGCGGCGGTGCACCGGTACCACTCCGGGGGGCCCGCTCGCCCGGTGCGCCCGTGGCCCTGCTCGGCCGCCACCCGGCCATCCTGGCAGGTCGGCGCGGCCCGGCGCGCCGGGCACCTCGGGCACGATGGGGGACGTGGGAAGGACCGTCGCCCTGGCCGGCACCCTGACCGCGCTGGCCCTGCTCGCCGGGTGCGGTGGTGTGGAGGCCGCGCCCATCGAGCGGGCCGTGGCCGGCCCGGGGGGCAGCACGCTGGTGCTCACCGTCGGGCTGTGCGACGCCCGCGACGTCGACACCCGGGTCATCGAGGGGCCGGGCCAGGTGCGGGTGGGGGTGCTGGTGCGGGGCGACCCAGAGCGCGACTGCACGGGCGAGGTCACCGTGCGCCTGAGCCGGCCGCTGGGAGACCGGGTGCTCATCGACGACAACAGCGGCCGGCAGGTCCCGGTGGAGGGGGCCGGGTAGGGGCCCCGAACCCGGCGTCCCCGGTGCCGGGCGAGGCGACCGTCTCCAACGCCGGCCGCGCGTGCGATCTGGTCGCCGAGCACGGGTCGCTGGCGGCCTTCGTGTGGCGCCACGAGTCGGTGGCCCTCTCGAAGACCTGAAGCGCCGGGGCTGGGGTCCGTGGGGCCGGTGTGGTGCCGGCGGCGGCTCGGGGCCAGCAGTCGGCGGGGCGGGGTCCTAACGTGGCGCCGTGCCCGACGCTGCGACTCACCACCATCTCCCGACCCGCCGCCACCGCCGCCGGGCGCGGGCGAGCGCCGCCCGGGCCGTGCGGACCGTGGCCCGCCACGCCGGCCGCGTCGAGCTGGTCGAGGCCAGGGGTGCGCACGCGGTCGGCCTGGGCCTCACGGGGAGCTCGGGCACGGGCGCGTCGTCGTGGGGGGCGCTGGCGGTGGGCGCGCTCGCGGTCGGGGCCACGGCGATCGGTGTGGTGGCCATCGGCCGGCTCTTCGTGCGCAAGGCGGTGATCCGCGAGCTGCGGCTGGGCACGGTGGAGATCGAGCACCTGCGGGTGCACGATCTCGAGATCGTCGGCGCCGAGGGCGACGAGGCCGCGGGCGGCTCCTAGGGCCGCCCGCCGCCCGCCTCCCCCCGCCCGGTCACTCCGCGGTCGGGCCGGTGAACCGGGGTGGGCGCTTCTCGGTGTGCGATGCAAGGCCCTCGCGCGCGTCGGGGCCACCGAAGCCGTAGAACTCGTAGGCCAGGCTGGCGTCGAGGACGGCGGTCTGGGCCCGGTACCAGTTGTTCAGCGTCTGCTTGGTCCAGCGGATGGCCGACTGGGCGCCGCCCGCGAGCTGCGTCGCGATCTCCAGGGCGCGGGCGTGCACCTGGTCGTCGTCGACGCACAGCGACACCAGCCCGATGCGCTCCGCCTCCTCGCCGGTGAGGGTGTCGCAGGTGAGCAGGTAGTACTTGGCCTTGGCCATGCCGCACAGCAGGGGCCAGCAGATGGCCGCGTGGTCGCCGGCCGTCACACCCAGGCGGGTGTGGCCGTCGATGATGCGGGCGGTGCGGGCCACCACCGACACGTCGGCCAGGATGCCGGCCACGAGGCCGGCACCCACCGCCGGGCCGTGGATGGCGGACACGATCGGCTTCGAACAGCCGATCACGTTGAACACCAGGTCGCGGGCCTCGCGCATGACCCGCGTGCGCACCGCGTAGTCGGACATCAGCGAGTCGAGCAGCTCGAAGCTCCCGCCCGCGGAGAAGGCCTTGCCCGCGCCCTGGAGCACGGCGACGTTGGTCTCGGGGTCGCGGTCGATGGTGAGCCACACGTCGGCCAGCTGGCGGTGCACGGCGTGGTTCACGGCGTTCAGCCCCGGAGCGTCGAGCGTGATGCGCAGCACCCCGGCAGCCGGCCGGTCGAAGGTGAGGTCGGGATGGTCGTCGTAGCCGCTCATGGGGCGCATACTGCCCCGCAGCGCCGCCACCCGAGGCGGCGCCCCCGCGTTCTGCGTCCCGCACGTGCCAGAGCGGGCCATCCCGGCCGGAGAACCCGGAGGAGGGCGTCGCGCCGCGTGCGCCGTCGGCGGATCAGACGCTGTCGAAGGCGGGGGCGTAGCGGAAGGTGCCGGTGAGCGACTGGGTCCAGCGGGTGAGCCGGCGCACCTGGAAGTGTGGAGCCCAGGCCGGCTCCGGCGGCTCCACGCCCCACCGGGCCGAGTGCTCGAAGCCGAACCGGGCGTAGTAGCCGGGGTCGCCCAGGAGGCCCACCAGGGCCTCGTCGAGGGCGTCGGCCGCGCCCAGCACGGCGTGCACCAGGGCGCTGCCCGCGCCGAGCCGTTGGTGGCCGGGCCGCACGCCCAGCGGCCCGAGGCCGAGCACCGGGACGCCGTCGGGCTCCAGGGTGGCGCGGGTGCAGCAGACGTGGCCGATGACGGTGCCGGGGTCGTCGGCCGGGCAGGCCACGAGGGAGAGGGCCGGGATCCACGCCGAGCTCGCCCGCAGGTCGTCCACCAGTGCCACTTCCACCGGCACCTCGGCCGAGCCGGGCCGGGCGAAGGCGGCGGTGTGCACCTGCTCGATGGCGGCACAGTCGGCGGAGCGCTCACGGCGGACGAGCACGCACCCATCCTGCCCGCGACGCGGCCCCACCGGCCGGCCCTCCCTCGCCGTCCGCCGAGGGAGCGGTCCGTCGGCGGACGGCGAGGCGGCGCACGCCCTAGCCTTCCCGGTCGTGCTCGACCCCGACGCGCTCGAACCGCGACTGCGCGCCGTCGCCGCGAGGGGGAGCTTCGAGCCGACCGGCCTTGCCGACCTGCCCGAGCCGGCCCGGCGCTACCTGCTCCACGCCTTGGCGCCGGGGACGCCTCTCGCCGGCGGGGCCGAACTCCGGATGCACGGCACCATCAAGCTGGGGCCGTGGGTGCCGTTTCGGGCGACCGAGGTGCTGGTGCCGGGCTCGGGGTTCGTGTGGCGGGCCGACGCCGGGCTGCTGCTGGGCCCGCTCGCCCTGGGCATCCGGGGGTTCGACGCGGCCGACGCCGCCGAGGGCCGGATGCACTGGGCCGTCGCCGGCCTGGTCCCCGTGGTCCGGGCGGGCGGGCCCGACGTGGCCCGCAGCGCCCGGGGCCGGGCGGCGGGCGAGGCCCTGCTCGTGCCCACGGCGCTGCACCCGGCGTGGGGTGTGACGTGGCGCGCCGACGGCGCCGACCACGCGGTGGCCTCGGTGCCGATGGGCCCCGACACGGTCGACGTGCACCTGGAGCTCGACGCCACCGGCCGGGTTCGACGCTCCTGGTTCGACCGGTGGGGCAACCCCGGTGGCGGCGCCCACCGGGTGGAGGTGTGCGGGATGGAGGTGCTGGCGGAGCGCACCTTCGGCGGGGTGACGGTCCCCTCCGCCGGCCGGATCGGCTGGTTCTTCGGCACCGACCGGTGGGCCGAGGGGGAGTTCTTCCGGATGTCGCTCGACCAGGTCTGCCTGCTCGACGGCGGCGCCTGACACGGGGTTCGGACGACGTGCGCGAGCGGTCCCAGGTGGGCGCGCCCGGCCGGTGCGCCGGTGCGCGGCGCCACGTCGACGGCGGCACGGTCTCGTCCGCCGGCCTCGACCTCCCCGGAGGCGAGGCCCCGGGCGCGGTGCTCGTGTCCCCGGCGGTGGCCCGGTCGGCGCGCTGCCCCGCACGGGCCCGGCTGGAGGCCGCGGGGTGAGCAGCGTGGGCGTGGCCGTGCCGGCGGCCGGCCGGCGGGTCGACCCGGCCGTGCTGGTCGGCGCCGCCCGCTCCCTCGCCCCGGCGGCCGCCATCGTGGTGGTCCAGCAGCTGCTCCTGCCCCTCCCGGCCGGCCAGGTGGTGGTGGGCCTGGTGCTCGGCCTGCTCACCGCCCTGCTGGCCCTGGGCATGGCCCTGGTGTACCGGGCCAACCGGATCCTCAACTTCGCCCAGGGAGACCTCGGCCTGGTGCCCACCACCCTGGCCGTGAGCCTGGTGAACCTGGGCGGCCTGGCGTACCTGCCCGCTCTGGGCGTCGGTGCCGTGGCCGCGGTCGCCCTGGGGGCGGTGGTCGAGCTGGCCGTGATCCGGCGGTTCTTCCGGGCGCCCCGGATGATCCTCACCGTCGCCACCATCGGCCTCTCGCAGCTGCTGGCCTTCCTGGCCCTGCTCGTGCCGCGGCTGTGGGACGAGACCGACGTGACCCAGCGCATCGACGCGCCGTTCGGGTGGCGGCTCACCATGGGCAGCCAGGTCTTCTTCGCCGACGACGTGCTGGTGCTGGTGCTGGCCCCCCTCGCGCTGGTGGCCGTGGCGGTGCTGCTGCGGCGCACCGACGTCGGGGTCGCCGTGCGGGCGTCGGCCGAGCGCGCCGACCGGGCGGCCCTGCTCGGCATCCCGGTGGGGCGCCTGCACACCTACGTGTGGGCGCTGGCCGCGCTGCTGTCGTTCCTGTCGCTGTTCCTGCGGGCGGGCGTGTTCGGCCTGCCCCTCGGGCCCGCGGTCGGGTTCACGGTGCTGTTGAGCGCCCTGGCCGCGCTGACCCTCGGCCGGCTGACGCACCTGGGCGCGGTGGTGGCCAGCGCGGTGGCCCTGGGCCTGCTCGAGCGGGGGGTCGTGTGGAACGACGCCCTGACGGTGGGGTGGGGCCCGGCGTCGTTCACGCTCGGCCTCGACTCGGACCTGCTGGTGCCGCCCGTGCTCGGCCTGGTGATCGTGGTCGCCCTGCTGGTCCAGCGACCCGGCACGAGCCGGGCCGAGCGCGACACCGGGGCGTCGTGGCCCGCGGCCGACGAGGTCCGTCCGGTGCCGCAGGAGCTCCGGCGGGACCTGTGGGTCCGGGTGGCGCACTGGGCCGGGCTGGCGGCCGTGGTCGGCCTGCTGCTCGCCCTGCCGCGGTGGCTCGGGCCCGGCGACACGCTGAAGGCCGGGGCGGTCGTGATCTTCACGATCGTGCTGCTGTCGATCGTGGTGCTCACCGGGTGGGCGGGCCAGGTCTCGCTCGGGCAGATGGGCTTCGTGGCGGTGGGGGCCGCCGTGGGGGCCAAGGCGACGGCCGACTGGGGCCTCGACCTCGCCCTCGCCCTGCCGCTGGCCGGGCTGGCAGGGGCGGGCGTGGCCGTCCTGGTCGGGCTGCCCGCGCTGCGCCTGCGGGGCCTGTACCTGGCCGTCACCACCCTCGCCTTCGCCCTGGCGACCACGTCGTACTTCCTGAACCGCCAGTTCTGGTCGTGGGTGCCGGTGCAGCGCATCGGCCGGCCGCCGCTGCTCGGGCGGGTCGGGTGGGACTCGCCGGCCGGCGTGTACCACCTCTCGCTCGGCGTGCTGGTGCTGGTGGCCGCCGGGCTGCTCGGGATCCGCCGCAGCCGCACCGGCCGGGCGCTGGTGGCCCTGCGCGAGAACGAGCAGGGCGCCCAGGCCTACGGCGTCCCCGTGGTGCGGGTGAAGCTGTTCGCCTTCGCCCTGTCGGGCTTCCTCGCGGCGGTGGCCGGCACCCTGCTGGCCCACCACAACCAGGGGTTCAGCCTCGGTCTGGTGGCACCGGAGGAGAACCTGCTCGTGTTCACCGCGGCCGTGGTGGGCGGGCTGGGCTCGATGCTCGGAGCCGCCCTGGGCGCCGTGTTCATGAAGGGCGGCCAGTGGTTCCTGCCCGGCGACTGGCGGCTGGTGGCCTCGGCCGTGGGCGTGCTGGTGGTGCTGTGGGTGGTGCCCGGCGGCCTCGGCGGCCTCGTGTACCAGGTGCGCGACGCAGGCCTGCGATGGGTGGCCCGCCGCCGGGAGGCGGGCCGGTGAGGGCCGGGCGCGGGCCGGCCGGCGCCGTCCGCCACCCGGTGCGCCGGCTGCGCGCCCTGTGCGGCGACGGGCCCGTGTTCGCCCTGGCGGTGCTCTTCGGCCTGAACGCGGTCGACGAGCTGGGCCGCTCGGCCTTCGGGGTGCTGAGCCCGAACATCGCCGAGCACTTCGACATCGGCATCGGGGGCATCTCGGTGGTCGTCGCGCTGGCCCTGGCCGCCTCGCTGGCCCTCACCGTGCCGGTGGCGGCGCTGGCCGACCGGGGCAACCGGGTGCACCTGGCCGTGCTGGGCGGGCTGCTGCTGGTGGTGTTCCAGGTGGGCCTTGGCCTGTCGGTGTCGGTGTGGATGCTGACCACCATGCTGGCCGGGGTGTCGATCGGCAAGGCGGTGATCGACCCCACCCACAACTCGCTGCTGGCCGACTACTTCCCGGTTGGGGTGCGCCCCCGCATCTACTCGTTCCACCGGGCCGCCAACGCCGTGGGCCAGTTCGTCGGGCCGCTGACAGCGGGGCTCATCGCCGGGGCCTTCGGGTGGCGTGCGCCGTTCGTGGTCTTCGCCGTGCCGACGCTGGTGCTGGTGCTCCTGGGCCTGCGGCTGCACGAGCCGGTGCGGGGGGCGCAGGAGCGGCGGGCGGCCGGGGCCAGCGACGACGTGATCGCCACCGAGGAGGAGGCGCCGTCGTTCGCGGAGGCCTGGCGGATGTGCTGGAAGATCGACAGCCTCCGGCGCATCTACCGCACCCTGCCCTTCCTCGCCCCGGCGCTGGTGGGGTTCCTCACGTTCGCGGCGTTCCTCTACAACGACGAGTTCGGGCTCGACGAGCAGGCTCGCGGGCTCCTGGCGTCGCTCACCGAGCCCTTCCAGCTGGTCGGGCTGATCGTCGGGGCGCGCCTCGGCATGCGCGCCTTCGGCCGGGACCCGGGCGCCCTGTTCGGGCTGCTGGCCAAGGTGATCCTCGTGGTCACGGCCATGTCGCTGGTGTTCGCCTGGTCGCCCAACGTGGTGGTGGCGGTGGCGGCCAACGTGGTGATCACCGCCGGGCTCGCCTTCGTGCTGCCCGGCATCTTCGCGGCCCTCTCGTTGGCGATCCCGCCGCGGGCGCGGGCCATGGGCTTCTCCATGGGGTCGGTGTTCATCCTGCCCGGGCTCGTGGTCGTGCCCCTGATCGGGGCCATCGGCGACGCGTGGGGGATCCGCTGGGGGATGACGGCCATGGTGCCGGTCTTCCTCGGCGGCGGGCTGGCCATCGCCTCGGCCGGCGGGCTTGTGCAGCGCGACATCGTCGACGTGTGGACCGCGGCGTCGGCGCGGGCCGAGGTGCTGCACGAGCGGCGCCGGGGGCGCGCCAAGCTCCTGCTGGTGCGGGGCCTCGACGTGTCGTACGGCGGGGTGCAGGTGCTGTTCGGCGTCGACCTCGAGGTGGACGAGGGGGAGATCGTGGCCCTGCTCGGCACGAACGGGGCCGGCAAGTCCACGCTGCTGCGGGCCGTCTGCGGGGTGGTGCAGGCCGACCGGGGGGCGGTGATCCTCGACGGCCGCGACATCACCCACGCGCCACCCCACGAGGTCGCGGCCCGTGGGGTGAGCATGGTGCCCGGCGGGCAGGCCGTCTTCCGCTCGCTCACCGTGGCCGAGAACCTGCGGGCCGCTGGGTGGCTCGACCGCCACCACCGCCGCCGCCTGGCGGAGCGCACCGAGCACGTGCTGGCCGCCTTCCCCGTGCTGCGCGAGCGGCTGCACGAGCCGGCCGCCGACCTGTCGGGCGGCCAGCAGCAGATGCTGGCCCTGGGCATGGCGTTCCTGCGGCCGCCCACGCTGCTGCTCCTCGACGAGCTGTCGCTGGGGCTGGCCCCCGCGGTGGTGGAGCAGCTGGTGCCCATGGTGCGGGCCCTGCGCGACCAGGGGACCACGGTGGTGGCGGTGGAGCAGTCGGTGAACGTGGCCCTCACCCTGGCCGACGAGGCGTACTTCATGGAGAAGGGCGAGATCCGCTTCCACGGCCCCACCCTCGAGCTGCTGGAGCGGCCCGACGTGCTGCGCTCGGTGTTCCTCGAGGGCGCATCCGCCCGCACCGGCGGGGTCGGGGCCTCGCGCCCGCGCCGGGCGCGTCCGGGCGGCGGGGGGCCCACCCGCGAGGTGCCGCCCGCCCTCGAGGTGCCGCCCGCCCTCGAGCTGTCTCCCGCGCTCGAGCTGGTGCCAGCGCTCGAGCTGGTCGAGGTGTCCCGCTCGTTCGGGGGCGTCCAGGCGGTGGGCGACGTGTCGCTCATGGTGGCCCCCGGTGAGATCGTCGGGCTCATCGGGCCCAACGGCGCGGGCAAGACCACGCTGTTCGACCTGGTGAGCGGCTTCACGTCCCTCGACGCCGGGCGGGTGCGGCTGGGGGGCGTCGACGTGTCCGACCTGGCGCCGCACCGGCGCGCCCGCCTGGGCCTGGGGCGCTCGTTCCAGGACGCCGCCCTGTTCCCGGCGCTCACCGTCGAGCAGGCCATCGCCGTCGCTCTCGAGCGGTGGGTGGCGGTGCGCGACCCGCTGGAGGCGGCCCTGCACCTCCCGGCCGCCTTCGACGCCGAGGACGACGTGGCCCGGCGGGTCGCCGAGCTGGTCGAGCTGTTCGGGCTGGGCGACCACCGGGGCGCCTTCGTGCACGAGCTGTCCACCGGCTCGCGCCGCATCGTCGACCTGGCCTGCCTGGTGGCCCACCAGCCGTCGGTCGTCCTGCTCGACGAGCCGTCGAGCGGGATCGCCCAGCGCGAGGCCGAGGCCCTCGGCCCGGTGCTGCTGCGCCTGCGCGACGAGCTCGGCGCGAGCCTGCTGCTCATCGAGCACGACATGCCTCTCGTGACCTCGGTGGCCGACCGGCTGGTCGCCCTCGACCGGGGCCTGGTGGTCGCCGAGGGCCCGGCCGCGACCGTGCTGCACGACCCGGCGGTGGTCGCGTCGTACCTCGGCACGACCGAGGCCCTGATCGCCCGCAGCGGCGCCCTCCCCGGGCCCGCGGCCGGGCCCGACGCGCAGAGGAGCCAGGGTTGATGCGACCGGCCACCGACCGTCCCGCCAGCGACGCCGCCACCCAGGTGCGGCGCTGGGGCCCGCTGGTGCTGATCCTGGCCGCCCTGCTCGCCGTGGCCGTGCTGGTGGTGGTCGACGATCCCGAGGGGGGCGCCGCCGGCGACGCCCGGACGGTCGGGTCGAGCGCCGTCGGGACCGAGGAGGACGGTGACGCAGCGGCGGGCGACGCGGCAGTGGGGGCGCCAGAGCCCGTCGGGCGGATGCCGGTGACGTACGCCGAGGCGGTCGAGGCCGGCACCGCAGACGAGCTCGACTGGGGCGACCGGTGCGACCCCGACACGGGCCGGGTCGCCCTCCCCACCGTGTACGCGGTGCCGTGCGTGCCGGTGTTCAGCGGCGACAACGGGGGGGCGACCCACCGGGGTGTCACGGCGGACACCGTCCGCGTGGTGCGCTACCGGGCCACCGGCAGCGCCGACCTGGCCTCGCTGCTCACCGGGGCCGGCCTCGAGGACACGCCCGAGGCGCAGCTGGCGACTCTCCAGGGCTACGCCCGCATCTACACCTCGCGCTCCGAGACGTACGGTCGGCGCCTGGAGATCGTGGAGTACGCCGGCACGGGGGCGGGCGACGACGAGGTGGCGGCCCGGGCCGACGCCGTCACCATCGCCGAGGAGCTCCAGCCGTTCGCGGTGGTCGGGGGACCCGGCCTCGACCGGGGCGCCTTCGCCGAGGAGCTGGCGGCCCGCCAGATCCTGTGTGTGGGCTGCGCCGGCGCGGCGCCCGACCGCCTGGTCCAGGAGAACGCCCCCTACCTGTGGGACGCGGCGCCGTCGGCCGACCAGTTCCTGCAGACGTTGGGCGCCTGGCTGGACCAGGCCGGCGACGACGTGGCGGCCACGGCCGAGTTCGCCGGCGACCCCGCCGTGCGGGCCAGCCCCCGCAAGGTCGGCGTGATCCACTTCGAGCAGGACCCGCCGATCTTCGAGGGCACCGCCGACGAGCAGGCGGCCGAGGGCGAGGACTACGCCCTGCGGGAGACGTACCTGTTCAACCTGGCGACCATGCCCGAGAAGGCGGCCGACCTGGTGGCCAGGCTGAAGGCCGAGCAGATCACCACCGTGCTGTTCCTCGGCGACCCGATCATGCCGATCTACCTCACCCGGTCCGCCACCGAGCAGGGCTACTTCCCCGAGTGGGTGTTCACCGGCACCGCCCTGACCGACACCAACGTGATGGCCCGCCAGTACGACCAGCAGCAGATGACCCACGCCTTCGGCCTGTCGAACCTGGGCGCGCCGACTCCGCAGGCCCTCCAGACGTCGTGGCGGCTGTGGCCGTGGTACTTCGGGGCCGGGAGCGAGCCCCCGGCTCTGGCCCAGTACGGGCTGCTGGAGCCCCCGGCCGAGCTCCTGGCCGCGGGGATCCACATGGCGGGCCCGGATCTCACGCCCGAGACCTTCTCCCGCGGCCTGTTCCGCCTCCCGCCCGCCGGGGGCGGGCCCACGACCCCGCAGGTCAGCTGGGGCGCATGGGGCTTCTTCGACGCGCCCGACCACCAGGGGATCGACGACTCGGTCGAGATCTGGTGGGATGCCGCCGCTGTGGGCGAGGACGAGATCGGTCGCACCGGCACCGGCATGTGGCGCAGGGCCCGGGGGGCCGAGCGGTTCACGGCCGTCGATGCGCCGGCGCCGGCCCCATTCGTGGTGGAGGGGTCGGTGACGTCGTTCGACGTGCTGCCGCCGGAGGACACGCCGCCCGACTACCCGCCACCGCCCGGCTCGCCCGCAGCCGGGCCCTGACGCAGGGCACCACCGTGACGGTGCACGCCGGCGCCGTCCTCGTCTGCATCGCGCCGACGACGTGTGAGGGGGCGTCGACGCGCGCAGGTTCGGCGTCGTCTGGTCTCGATCGCGCCAACGACGGGTGAGCCGTCGCCGGCGCGCGGCGGGCCGACGTCGGCACCATGC
Organism: Acidimicrobiales bacterium; assembly: GCA_016716005.1. NCBI lineage: Bacteria > Bacillati > Actinomycetota > Acidimicrobiia > Acidimicrobiales > Acidimicrobiales bacterium. The sequence continues at coordinate 674,107 of JADJXE010000001.1, read as the reverse complement.
GCCACCTCGGGCCAGCCGGGTCCCATGCTGTGCGGGTCGGGCGGCTCGCGCCGAGCCGCCCCTGACCGGGGAGGGACGAGACGTGCCCGCTGTCGCCGACGCCCAGCTGGCCCGCATGCGAGAGCAGTTCTTCGACGGCCCCGACCGGGGCCGCAAACTGAGCCGCTTCTGGGTGCTGCTGGCCCTCTCCGCGGTGATCGCCTCGGCCGGCGTGGCCGCCGACTCCACGGCCACGGTCATCGGCGCCATGATCGTCGCCCCGCTGATGACGCCGATCATCGGCATCGTGCTGGCCATCGTGGTCGCCGACCGGGCCAACCTCGCTCGCAGCGTCGTGCTGGTGGTCGGCGGCGCCGCGCTGGTGATCGTCCTCGGTTGGATGTTCGGGAAGATGGCGCCGGTCGACGTCGTCGCGGTCACCAGCTCGCAGGTTTCGTCGCGGGTGAGCCCCCGGCTGGTCGACCTGATCGCGGCCCTGGCCACCGGCGCGGTCGGCGCCTTCGCCCTGGTGCGGGACGACGTGTCCGACACGCTGCCGGGCGTGGCCATCGCCATCTCCCTGGTGCCCCCGCTGGCGGTGGTGGGCCTCACCCTCGAGGGAGGCGCGCCCTCGCAGTCCCTCGGTGCCCTGCTGCTGTTCCTCACCAACGTGGCCGCGATCCTGCTGAGCGGCGTGGTGGTGATGGCCCTCTACCGGGTGCCCCGGGCCGCGTCCAGGTCCCAGATCCTGAAGCCGGTGAGCCGCCGCCGGGCGGTGCTGGTGGTGGTCGTGATGGTGGTGGCCGTCAGCGTGCCGCTGGCCGCGACGAGCGTGCGGGTCGCCAGCGACACCGTGCGCCGAGGCGAGGTTGCCAACGTGGCCCGAGACTGGGCGGGGCCGGCGGGGTGGCGGATCGCCACCGTCGATTCGACCGAGGGCGCCATGGTGGTGCGGGCCCGGGGCCCGCTGCCGTCGCCCGACCCCGACGCGCTCCGCACCGCGCTGGACGACGCCGGCCTGGCCGATGTCAGCGTCCGCTTGGAGCTGGTGCCGGAGGAGCAGGTCGAGCTGCCGGCTCCCTCACGCGGCGGGTCGCCATGATGGGCTCGTGACAGGCATCGTCGACACACGGCTGCAGCACCACCGGCCGGCCCGCGCGCCACGCGATCGTCGGGCGGCGGCGACGGCGACGGCGGCTGGGGCGCTCGGCTCCGACCTCCACCTGCGGGCGGCGGCCCGGGCCCTCGGGCCCCTCGACGCCCTCGGCCTCGACGACGAGGCGCCTGCGGTGCCCCTGTCGGCCGACGCCTGCCGGGTGCCCGGCCCGTGAGCGGTGTGCGGGCCACCTACCTGGCCGCCGCCGGTCTGGCCGTGGGCGTCCTCGGCCGCCCGGAGGTGGCGGCTGCCTGGCACGAGCCGAGCGCCGTGCCGCCCCTGACGGTGGGTGCCCTGGCCGCCCACCTGGCCCGTTCGGTGCTGCAGGTGGGCTGGTACCTCGACGGGCCGCCGCCGGAGGGCGACCCGATCGGTGCCGACGCGTACTACGGGGACCTGGAGGGCACGGCCGAGCCCGACTCGGCTCTCAACGTGGGGGTGCGGGCTCGGGCCGACGAGGCGGCGGCGACCGGCGCGGCGGGTGTGGCCGCCCTGGCGGCCGAGGCCCTCGCCGCGCTGCGGGTGCGCCTCGACGTGGAGCCGCCCGACCGGCGGTTGGAGGCCCTGGGCCGTCCCCTCCTGCTCGACGAGTACCTCCGGACCCGCCTGGTCGAGGTGTGCGTCCACGTCGACGACCTCGGGCGTTCGGTGCCCGGGCTGGGTGACCCGACGGCCCAGGTGCCGTGGGCCGCCCTCGACGAGGCCATCCAGGTGCTGGTGGGCGCGGCGGTCGTCCGGCACGGGCGGGTGGCCGTGCTGCGGGCGCTCAGCCGCCGCGAGCTCGATGTGGTGGACGCCCTGCGGGTGCTGTGACGGGCGGGTGGCCCGGCGCGCCGGCGGGAGCGCTCCGTGTGGCCCGGCGTTCTGCGCGTGGCAACGGCCGTCTCCCGGCCCTGCCCGTGCACAGAACGGGGAAGGCGGGGCCGTCAGGCGGTCGGCGCCGCGCAGGCGCCGGGGCCGACCAGGCAGCCGTCGGCCTCCAGATCGGCCACCAGCAGGCGGGCGTAGCGGTCGGCGCCGTAGGCCGTGAGGTGACCCAGGTCGGGTAGGCGGGTCGCCGGGCGGTCGGGGGGTGGCAGCAAGGTCGTCCGGCCGAGGGCCTCCCAGCCGTCGAGGGCGTCGACGCGGGCGCCGAACCGCTGCGACAGCGCGTGCCACAGTGGGCCCAGGGTGAGGCGCCCGCCGTCGTCACGGCCGTAGAGCTCGGACGACAGGAGCCACACGACGCGGGCGCCGCCGGCCACCAGGTTCGCGGTGAGGTCGTCGGCCCGCCGCAGCCACTCCGCCGCGTAGGCGAAGGAGCCAGGGGGGATCTCGGCGCCGCCGGCCTCGCGCACCCAGGGGGGCCGGTAGCCGCCCTCCAGGTCGACGAGCACCACGTCGGGTCGGAACGCCTCGGCTTCGGCGCGGATGCGGGCGGCCCAGTCGTAGCTCGACGACACCAGCCCGGCGGTGGAGTGGTGGGCCGCGTGCACCCACGCCCGGCCGCTGCCCTCGAGGAGCGCCTGCAGGCGGGGCGCCACCTGGAAGGCGATGCTGTCGCCGACCAGCAGCACACGCGGCCGGCCCGCGGGGGCCACCGGGGTGGGTGGCGGTCCGCCGAACGAGGGCACGCAGCCCGAGCCCGTCGGATCCAGGCACCACTCCCGGATGATCTGGTCGGCCACGAGCTCGGCCAGCCGGTGGGCACCTTCGGGGGCCAGCCCGTAGCCGTCCTCTGCGCGCAGGGCCATGGTGGCGCCGCCGGGCCCGGGGACGGTCGCGGTGAAGCCGCCGTCGGGCCCGGCCAGCCGCCGGCGGGCGTCGGCGAAGGAGACCCGGCCCGGGTACGACGCGAGGAGCGCCTGCTGGCCGACGGCGATCATCTCAGTGGTGATGGCCCGGGCCGGGTCGCCGTCGGGCGGCGGCACCACCCAGAGCACGCGGGCGTCGTGGGCCGTGGCCACGTCCATCAGGGCCAGCACGCCGCTGCCCCAGCGGTTGAGCCACGCCGGAGAGCCCGGTGCCGCCGGCGCGCCGTCGGGCCCGGGCGCCCACGGCGGGGTGTCGGCCCCGCCGAAGTGCGCGACGACCAGCTCGGCGCCCGTGGCGTCGAGGAGGCGGTCGAGCTCGGCGGGCCAGTCGAAGGTGCCGGCCATCCCCGTGCCCGGTCGGGCCGCCTGGGCGACCACCAGGGCCAGCCCGGTGCGGGTGAGGCGGGTCGCCAGCTCGGGCCCGGCCTGGGCCATCACCTCGTCGCCCACGAGCAGCACCCGAAGCGGCCGCGGTTCGGCGCCGGCGGGCGCACTGGCGGCGGCGAGGCCGGCGGCAAAGGTCGCGAGGACGGCGAGCACGCCGAGGGTGGTCGGCCCGGGCCGCGGCCGGGCCCGTCCCCCGTGGGCCGCTCCGATCTCCATGGGCTGCCTCCGTCGCCGTGCGCGCCGTGCGCGCCCACGCCATGGTGCGCGCTGTCGGGTCGTGCCGCGGCAGGGGCGGAGGTCCCGGGTCCATCGGCGCGAGCGCACCAACCGCTCGGCTGCGCCGGGCTCGCCGACGGGTTGTGCCAGGCTCGCCGACCGTGCGGGTGATCGGCCGGGTGGTCTGATGAGCGGGCCCGTCGTCGTCGAAGCCGCGTGGTCGGACGGGTGCATCGCGCTCTGGGGTCGCACGACGGGACCAATGCCGCGCCGCCGGCCGCCGTCGGCGTCCCGGTCGACGCTGCTCGGGACGCTCGGCGACGGCCCGGCCGCAGCCCGATCGGCCGAGGTGCCGCTGCTCCTGGCCCGGCCCGGCGGTCGGCGACCCGAGACGCAGGTGGTCCCGGCCCTGCTGGTCGATCCCGCCTCGGCCCTGCCGTGGCTCCTGGGGCTGCTCGACGGGGATGCACCGGTGAGCCGGTGGGCCGCCGACTCGTTGCGATGGGTGCTGGCCGTGGCCGCCCTGGCCGACGACCTGGCCGCGGCCGGAGCGGTGGCTCCCGGGCTGGTGCTGCACGACGACGGCCGGGCCGAGGCCCGCTGGTGGCCGGTGCCGGGCGCCGGCGAGGTGGCGCGCCTGCGCGCCCTCGTCGCCTCGGTGCCGGCCAGCGTGGCCGGTGGTGACCGCGCGACGAGCACGGCCGAGATCCTGGGTGCGCTGGTCGACGCCGCCTGCCGGGCACGCCTCGACGGGGTGCGGCTGGATCCGCCCCGCGCCCGCCCTCGCCGCGGACCCGACGAGCGGGTCACGGCGGCCTGGCTTACGTCCCTGATCGGAGCCGACCCCGTGCTGGCCTCGTCGCCCGGCTTCCCGCTCGATCGGGCGGCGCTCGAGCGCCTGCTCGCGGAGGTCAGCGCCTGGGTGCGCTCGGGCCTCCCCGACGCCGGCCCGGTTCGCCTGGTGCTGCGCCTGGAGCCGCCGCCCGAGGCAGAGGCCGGCGCCGCCACGGAGACCGTGGGCGAGACCGGCGCCGCGGTGGAGACCGTGGGCGAGACCGGCCTCGAGACCGGCGGTGGTGGCGGCGGGCAGCGCTGGTGGCTCGAGTACCTGGTGCAGCCGGCGTCCGACCCGAGCCTGCTCTTGCCGTTGGGCAGGCTGTGGGCGACCGGCCGGCGGGTGCCCCGCGCCGTCGGCCGGCTTCGGGCCGAGGTGCCCGATCTCGACGAACGTGTCCTCGGTGCCCTCGGCCGGGCCGTGCGCCTCTGCCCCGACCTGGCGGCGTCGCTCGACGTGGCCCGCCCCGAGGGCGCCGATCTCGCCGTGGAGGAGGCGCACCGGTTCCTCGTGGCCGCCGCGCCCCTGCTCGAGCAGGCGGGGATCGGGGTGCTGCTCCCGTCGTGGTGGCTGCGGCGCCCCCGGCTCGGCGCCCGGCTCCACGCCCGGTCGTCGGCGGCGTCGCCGCCCGGCACGACGGCCGTGACGGCCAGCGGCCTCGACCTGCTCGCCGCGGCCGAGTTCTCGTGGGAGGTGGCGCTGGGCGAGGAGGCGCTCACCGAGGACGAGCTCGACGAGCTGGCCGCGGCCAAGGCGCCCCTCGTGCGGGTGCGGGGCCAGTGGGTGGAGCTGGGCCCCGGCGACCTGGCCGCGGCCCGCCGGCTGCTGGAGCGGCCCGCCGCCCCGGGGGAGCTGGCCGAGCTGGTGCGCCTCGACCTCGGCCTCCCCGGGGCCGGAGCCGGCCTCGCCGCCGGCCCCGGCGACCTCCCGGTGCTGGGGGTGCGGGCCGAGGGGTGGCTGGCCTCGCTCCTCGACGACGTGGCGCACCAGCGCGTGGAGCCCGTACCCACGCCGTCGGGCTTCCACGGCGAGCTCCGTCCCTACCAGGAGCGGGGCGTGGGCTGGCTCGGGTTCCTCGGCCGGCTCGGCCTGGGGGCCTGCCTGGCCGACGACATGGGTCTGGGCAAGACCCCCCAGCTCCTCGCCCACGTCGTCGCCGATCCGGTCGGTGGGCCCACGCTGGTGGTCTCGCCCATGTCGGTGCTGGGCAACTGGCAGCGGGAGGCCGAGCGGTTCACGCCGGCGCTGCGGGTGGAGGTGCACCACGGGTCGCGGCGGCGGGTCGACCCCGTCGCCTTCGCCGAGCGGGCCGGCGAGGTCGATGTCGTCCTGACCACGTACGCCCTGCTGGCCCGCGACGCCGCCCTGTTCGCCGCCGTCGCGTGGGGCCGGGTGGTGCTCGACGAGGCGCAGTACGTGAAGAACCCGGGCACCAAGCAGGCCCAGGCCGTTCGCCGCCTGTCGGCGGGGCGGCGCGTGGCGCTGACGGGCACGCCGGTGGAGAACCGCCTGTCCGAGCTTTGGGCCTTGATGGATGTGCTCAACCCGGGCCTGCTCGGCTCGGCGACCGCCTTCCGGGAGCGCTTCGCCGTGCCCATCGAGCGCCACCGCGACGACGAGGCGGCCGAGCTGCTGCGGCGCGTCACCCGTCCCTTCGTGCTCCGGCGGCTGAAGACCGACCGGACCGTGATCGCCGACCTGCCCGACAAGCTCGAGTTCACCGAGCGCTGCAGCCTCACCCGGGAGCAGGCGTCGCTCTACCGGGCCGTGGTCGACGAGATGCTCCGGAGGGCCGACGAGGCCGAGGGCCAGCAGCGCCGGGGTGTCGTGCTGGCCGGGCTGACCAGGCTGAAGCAGGTCTGCAACCACCCGGCCCAGCTGCTGGCCGACGGCTCACCCCTCGTCGGTCGGTCCGGCAAGCTGGCCCGTGTCGAGGAGCTGCTGGAGGAGGTGCTCGCCGCCGGCGAGCGGGCCCTGTGCTTCACCCAGTTCGCGGCGTGGGGCCACCTGCTCGCCCCCTACCTCGAGCGACGCCTGGGCGAGCAGGTGCTCTGGCTGCACGGCGGCGTGCGCAAGGCCGCTCGCGACGAGCTGGTCGATCGCTTCCAGGCGGCGGACGGTCCGCCGGTGCTGGTGGTGTCGCTCAAGGCGGGCGGGACCGGGCTCAACCTCACCGCCGCCAACCACGTGGTGCACCTCGACCGCTGGTGGAACCCGGCCGTGGAGGACCAGGCCACCGACCGGGCCTACCGGATCGGCCAGCGCCGCCAGGTGCAGGTGCGCACGCTGGTGTGCATGGGCACCGTGGAGGAGCGCATCGATGCCCTGATGGCGACCAAGCGGGCGCTGGCCGACCGGGTGGTGGGCACGGGGGAGCGCTGGCTCACCGAGCTCGGCACCGACGAGCTGCGCGAGCTGGTCGTCCTGTCGGCCGACGCCGTGGCCGAGGCGGTGTGATGGCCGGCCGCGGTCAGGGAGGGGGGCCCGGCCGGTGGGCGAGCGGCTGGCCACCGTCGCGACCCCTGCCCGTCGACGGCGGCCTGGTGGCGCGCAGCCAGCGAGGCGGCATCGGCGAGCAGTGGTGGTCGCGGCGCTTCGTGGCCGTGCTCGAGTCGTACGGACTCGGGGCGCGGATGAGCCGGGGCCGGCGCTACGCCAGGGCCGGCCAGGTGCGCTCCCTGGGCGTGGTGCCCGGGCGCATCGAGGCGGTGGTGCAGGGGTCCCGGCCGACCCCCTACCGCTGCGTCGTCGAGGTGCCCGTGTTCGACGATGCCACCTGGGAGCGCCTCGAGGATCGCCTGGCCGCCCGGGCCGCGTTCGCCGCCCGGCTCCTCGACGGTGAGCTCCCGCCCGACCTCGAGGACGTGGTGACCGCCGAGACGGGCGTCGCGCTGCTGCCGCAGTCGTGGGGAGAGCTGCGGGCCTCGTGCAGCTGCCCCGACTGGGAGAACCCGTGCAAGCACCTGGCCGCCACCCTCTACCTGCTGGCCGAGCGCCTCGACGACGACCCCTTCGCGGTGCTGCTGCTGCGCGGTCGCGGGCGCGTCGAGCTGCTGGCCGGGCTCCGACAGCGGCGGGGGACCGCCGGCCACGGCCCCGGGGGCGTCGCGGCGCCGGCCCCGGTGGTGGGCCGCCCGGCGCCGTGGTGGCCCGACGGGGTGACCCCGCCGGCCGACGGGGTGGTCGTCGAAGCCGATCCCGACACCTGGTACCGCGCCGGCCCGGGCCTCGACGACGCGCGCACGTCCCCCGGCCCGTCGGCGGCCGCGCCCGAGCGGCTCGCCCCGCTGGAGCGGCGAGCCTGGGGCCGGCCGGTGGCCGACGTGCTGGCGGCCGCGTACGAACGGCTCGCCGGGGAGGGAACCGGGCCGCAGGGGCCCTGAGGGGATCGACGACCTCGTGTCGGCCTCCCGTTCTGTGCACCGGGACGATCGCATTGCGGCACTGCCGGTGCACAGAACGGCGGCCCGCCTGGCCGGCCGCCGCCGTCACCCCGATGCCGACCCGGCGTGGCCGGGCCACCTGTGACCGCGAGGGTGCAGGCCCCGGCGACGTGGTCTGCCCGGTCGACCGGGGCGTGAACCCCGAACGGCGTCCCAGCGTGCGGGTGATGGACCCGGCGAAGGTTGCGCTGCTGTTCGCAGAGGTGCCCGAAGGCGACGACCCCGACGACCCGGACGACCGCTCGCTGCTCATCGAGCGGGAGATGGGCGACGCCATCGACCAGCCGGGAGGCCGGTTGCGGGCCGTGGTGCGCGAGGCGCTGGCCAACCAGATCGCTGGCGGCGAGCCACCCGAGACGTGGTCCGCGGCTCAGCGCCTGCTGGCCGCCGGGCTCGAGTGTTCGAGGTGTCACCCGGCACGGAGCGACAGGTGCTCGAGCTGTTGGAGGACGACCCGGCCGAGCTGTTGGGCTACCTCGCCGCGGCCGAGCGGCCGCCCACGCTGCTCACCCGCGAGAACGAGCCGCTGGTGGCGTGCCGGGCCGAGATCGAGGTGCCCTCGGCCAGCGCCGCCGCTCTGGTGCTCGACGAGCGCTACGAGCTGGACGAGGACGTCGGCGGCGACACCTGGCTCGACCGCCACGAGCTGGGGGAGTGGGAGACCGTGGTGCGGGCCTGGATCCGCTTCGCGGATCGCACGATCACGGTGGAGACGATGAGCGAGGGGCGCCTCGACGCCGTGCTCGACACGGTGCTCGGTGCGATCCCCGGCGCGCGGGTCGTCGAGGACGAGCGCACGCCCGTGCGGGCGGAGGAGCTGGCGACCCGGGCCGGGTCAGGCGGCCCGGCCGGGTCGACGGACCTGTTCGTGCCGCGCAACGAGGAGGAGCGCGCCGCCCTGCGAGGCCATCGCCGATCGGTTCGAGCAGCGCTGGTGCGATGAGTCGGTCCCCGCCCTCGGCGGCCTCACCCCGCGCCAGGCCGCCGCCGACCCGACCCGCCGCGAGGAGCTGGAGGGCTCATCGCTTCTTTCCCCGAGTGGGAGCCCGGCTCCTTCGCCGTCACGATGCGCCCGGCCCGCCTGCGGACGCTGCTCGGCCTCGACGAGTAGCCGGGGTGTTGGCCGCTCTCAGGTGAGCCCGGCGAGGCCGAATGCCAGCGCGGCGACGGCGAACACCACGCCGAGCATGGCGAAGAAGAGCGTCCGCTGCTGGCCGACGAGCTGTCCGAAGGTGACGGCGATCTCCTGGCGGACCGCTCCGATCTCGTCGCGCACGGCGCCCGTCTGTCGGTGCACCTCGCCCCGCAGCAGGGCGATGTCGCCTCTCAGCTCGACGCGCAGGCTCTCGAGATCCTGCTTCGTGGTCACGTCGGCCCAGGCCGCCGGGGGGAGGAGGGCCATCAGCGTGGCTGCCTCGTCAGCGCCAGCGACGCCTCGAGACTCCGGTGGAGAGCAAGGCGAGCACGCTCATCGACCTGCATTGTCCCGCTCCTGGGTGGAACCGACAACGGGCGGCCTGGGCCAGGAGGCACCTCGGTGCGGCACGAGCACCATGCGACGGGGGTGTGTCGCGCTGGCGGACGTGGTGGCCAGCGAGGTGGGCGCCCCGCTGGCCGGCCCCGCAGCCGACCCCCCGCCACCCGGTCTCAGGTGGCGGCGGTGTCGTTGGCTTCCAGCCAGGCCCCGGGCAGCAGGGCCAGGTCGATGCGCTCGGCGGCCTCCGTGTCACCCGTCTCGTACAGCACCCCGATCGTGCCGTCGGTCAGCGCGACGAGGTCGGAGTAGCCGGCCGGGCCGCCCTGGACGAGCGCGCCGGTGCTCCACGTGGCGCCGCCGTCGAGGGATCGCCGCACCCGGAGGTCGAAGCGGGCGTCGGGCGCGCTGGGCGCCGACAGCAGCAGCACCGCCCCGTCGTCGACGGCGAGCACCGACGCCTGCACGACCGGCGCGACGAGCCCGACGACGTCGGTGAAGGGCGCGTCGAACGACGCGCCGCCGTCGCTCGACGTGGCGGCGAGGCGGTGCCACGCGTCGGTGCCGTCCTGGTCGCGGGCGTTGACGTAGACGGTGCCGTCGGGCCGTTCCGCCGCCGTGCTCTCGTTGGGATGGCGGTCGCCCCCCGCTGGGGTGTCGACGGCGCCGATCGTCCACGTGGCGCCGCCGTCGTCGCTCAGGACGAGGTGGGCGCCGTAGCCCCGGGCCGGGTCGGAGTGGTTGGCCGGCACCACGAGGCGCCCGGCATGCGGGCCGTGCCGCAGCTGGATGGCGTGGCCGGGCCCGACGGCGTACCAGCGCCACTCCGGCCGCTTCACCTGCGCCGTGAGGTCGACCGGCGCACTCCACGTGGCGCCGCCGTCGTCGCTGGTGGTCAGCAGCACCCGGCTCGTCCCCTCGCTCGTGCCGAGGACGATCTCGATCTCCTCGTCGGTGCCCGCCTTGGCGATGAAGGGCACCAGCACGCGGCCCGTGGAGGCGTCGACCACCGGTGCCGGGTTGCCGGCGAAGTCCGGCCCGTCGTCGACGACGACCTGCAACGGCCCCCAGGTGCGGCCGCCGTCGTCGCTGCGCCTGAGCACGAGGTCGACGTCGCCATCGTCGGAGGTCGAGCCGCGCCCCTCGGCGAAGGCGAGCAGCCCGCCGTCGGCGGTGGCGACGACGACCGGGATCCGAAAGGTGTCGTAGCCCGCATCGCCACCGGCGAAGACGGTGACGGTGACGGGATCGGCGGGGGGCGCAGTGGTGGTCGGCGCTGCGGTCGTGGGGCCGGCGTCGTCCGACGAGGAACAGCCAGCGGCCACGAGCAGCGTGGCGAGGACGAGGACGGCGGGTCGGAGCGGTCGCACGGCGGCGAGGTGCCGTCGCCGTCGTGGCGGTGCCACACGGTGGACCACGTCACCTCCCTCCGCGGCGTTGCGGGCCGATTCTGCCTCGTCGGTGCGGCAGGGACGTGGAGGGGGTCGCCGACGGGCCGAACCGGGGGTGGTCCGGCAAGGCTGCGACACCCTCCCGGTACCATGTGGCGGTGCTTCCCCCTCCGCACGGTCATCACCGCAGGAGGACATCATGGCGCTCACCGACGCCGAACGGCTTCGGCTCCACCGCCGCTTGGAGGAAGCGCTCGGGCCTGACGAGGCGGCACTGCTCATGACGGCTGTGCCGCCCGTCGGCTGGTCCGACCTGGTCACCAACGACGTGCTGCGCAGCGAGCTCGTTCTCGTGCGGGCCGAGCTCCGGGGTGACATGGCGGAGCTACGGGGTGAGTTCGCCGAGCTACGGGGCGAGTTCGCCGAGCTACGGGGGCACCTCGACCTGCAGCTGGCCCATCAGACCCGCTTGTACATCGCCGCCACCGTCACCTTGGTGCTGGCGGCCATGGCCGTGTCGTTCGCGGCCGCCGTCATCGGCTGAGGCGCTGGCTGACGGCGGCCGGCGGCGCGGATCTCGGTCAGGCCCCTCCCAGCCGCGCGAACGCGGCCTGGAGCACCTCGTCGAAGCGGGGGCGGATCGTGTCGAACCAGGCCGGGTCGTCGTCGGCGAAGGCGGCGCGCACCTGGGAGCGGATCGGCCCGGCGGCCGGGCCGGTGGGGTCGCCGTGGGCGTGCAGCCAGGCGTCGGCCCGCAGGGCCTGCAGCACGGTGATCGGGTCGATCGTGCCGAACTCCAGCGCCGCGGCCGTGACCTCGGTGCCCGGGAGCCAGTCGCCCACCCGGGCCAGCCAGTCGCCGACCACGGTGGCCGAGACGCTGTCGCCGTCGATCATGGAGCGCACGTCCCCCCACCACGACGTCGCCCGGGCGTAGCCCGGCTCGGAGACGGACTCGTGGGAGATCAGCTCGCCGTGGCCCCAGGGCCCGAGCCCGGTGTGCAGGTCGATGATCGCCAGCCGCTCGTGCCCGACGAGCAGGCCGGCGAGGTGGTCGCGGAGGAGGGCGTGCGACCACACCGGGCCGGTGCCGCCGTAGAACACGCCGGTCGGGTGGTGGTACTGGCCGCCGCTGATGATCGCCTGCATGGTGTCGAGGCCGAGCCGCTCGGCCAGCGCGAGCAGGGCTGCGGTGGTCTCCTCCTGCGCCTCCTCGGTCCACGTCTCGGGCACGAGCAGGTCGGCCAGCTCGCCATAGCCGTCGTTGGTCGGGGTCGGCTCGGCCCAGTCGACGAAGTTCCGGTTGAGGTCGACGTTGTCCTCGTTGGCCCGCCGCACCCAGGCGAAGCCGTACGGGTTGAACGCGTGCAGCAGCACCACACGGACGTCGGCGGGCCGCTGGCCGACGGCGGTCGTCAGCCACCAGTGCTGGAGGGCCGAGCCCGCGAACCCCTCGACGCCGTGGGTGCCCGAAACCACCAGCACCGCGTCGGCGGTGCCGTCGGGCCCGACGGTGGCGACGTCGACGGCCAGCTCCTCGCCGCGGGGCCCGGTCATCGGATGGCGATGCGTCGTGACGCCCGCCCCAGCAGACGCTGCCGCGGCGAGGAAGCGCCGCCTGGCCACGGCGTAGGACGGAGCGAGGGGAGAGCCGGGCGCGTCGGTCATCGCCGGAGGCTACCGACGGACGCCCGACCGAGGACGCCTTCAGCAGCGCCGTTGCTGACACACCCGGTGCGTACGGTGTGGTCGTGGGCGCGCTGCGGGGCGCGTCCCGAGGTGGAGGTGAGGAGGCGGCGTGCTCGGTGAGTCGTTCGACTGCGCGGTCAGGCTGGTGCGCGAGTCCTTCGCGGGCACGTACCGCAAGGGCACCGAGATCCCCTACGTGGCGCACCTGCTGGAGGTGGCGGCGCTCACCCTGTCGGCCGGGGGTGACGAGCCCCAGGCCATCGCCGCCCTCCTCCACGACGCCCTGGAGGACGTGCCCGACCGGATCACGCCAGCGCTGATCGAGCACCGGTTCGGCGGGGACGTGCTGGCCATCGTGGAGGCCTGCACCGACGGCACTCCCGGCCAGGCCCGGGACCCGGAGTCGTGGCTGGCCCGCAAGGAGGCCTACGTGGCGCACCTGCGGGGGGCGGACACGAGGGTGCTGGTCGTTTCCCTCGCCGACAAGCTGGCCAACGCCCGCGCCATCGTCGCCGACGCCCGTGCGCTGGGACCCCCGTTCTGGAAGCGGTTCAACGCCGGCCCCGAGGAGCAGCGCTGGTACTACGAGAGCCTGCGCAGCGTCTTCACCGAGCGGCTCGACGGCCACGCCGGTGCGGAGGTGCTGGTCGAGGACTTCGCGTCGACCGTCCGCCGGCTGTCGGTCCTGGCCGCCGAGGCCGAGGTGGCGCCGTGATGTTCGACGAGCTCGCCCCCACCGAGGACGACGACCGGCCGCCCTGGCTCACCCTGGGGCTCCCCAACCCCGCCGGCACGCCCGATCTGGGGCCGCTGCTGCTGGGCGAGGTGGTCGGCCGGCTCGGGATCGGCGACGGCGCGCTGGAGCGAGCCGAGCGGGCGGTGCGGTGGCGCACCGGCCGGCTGGCCACGCTGCTCAGCGCCTCGTCGCCCGGGTGGGCCCTCGAGGCACCGGTGGTGCGGCTGGCCGCGGTCACCCGAGTGGTGGGTCGCGTCCGCTCGCCGCGCGAGGTCGTGGACGAGGTGCTGGCCGAGGCCAACGCCCGGGCGGGGATCGGGGCCTTCGTGTGGGACCCCCGCGCCCGGCAGGTGGTCCTGGCCGCGACTGCGTGGTGCAACGAGACCCAGGGATGGACGGTGCCCTCGTTCGCCGGCCGGGCGGCGACGGTCGCGTACCAGGCCGACGTGACCGCCGACGTGCTCGCCGACCAGCTCGACGGTGTCGTGGCGAAGGCCGGCGACGACGGCGCCGAGGCCGACACGGTGGCGGCGACGCTGTTCGGACAGGTCGCCGCCGCAGGGGCGGACGCCCCGCCGTTCGACAGCGCCGACTTCGCCCACCTCGAGGTCAGCGGCGACGTTCCGTGGGATCGGGTGTTCGCGCACGAGACGGCGCTCTCCGGCGAGCTCGACCTTCGTCCGCCGCCCGCCGACGACGAGCCTGCGGTGACGGCGTCGGTGCTGCTCGGCTCGGGCCACGCCCACGGCACGCTCGGCCCCGGCCTGCAGGTGGCCGTCGTGCTGCCCCTGGTGGAGGACCGGCGAGCCGCACTGGCGCTGTGCACCCGGCTCAACCGTGACGAGCTGACCCAGCCGACCGGCTTCGGCCTCGACGGGGCGTGGCACGTCTCCGGGGGAGACGTCGCCGAGGTCTGCTTCCGGGGCTTCCTGCCAGCGGCGCTGGCGCAGCCCGACCGGCGGCGCCACCTCGCACACGTCGCGTGGACGTGCTGGATGCGGGCGTGGTGGGCGGCCGACACCGTGCTGGAGGAGGGGAGGCCGATCGCCACGCTCTACCGCGACGACGGCGGGGACGCGGCCGAGGGCGGTGCGGCCTGAGCGGACGGGTCCGGGCGGAAGGCGGGGCGATGGCGGCGGAGGCGACGTTCGGTGAGCGGCTGCTCGCCCTGCTCGACGGGGCGAGCCGCTCGACCACCTACAAGTACGCCCTGCTGCTGGCCATCCTCGATGCCGTCATGCGGCGTTCCGACCCCGACGGCGGTCCGCCCGAGGCGATCCCGGTGCGGGCGCTGGCCGAGCGGGTGATCGAGCTCTACTGGAACCAGGCGGTGCCGTACCCGGCGACCGGTTCGGTGCTGCGCCAGTCGCACACGGGCCAGGCCGAGATCGTCACCAGGATCCGCGGCCTGCGAGAGGGGATCGACGAGCGCCCGCAGCTCACCCTGGCCGAGGCCCGGGCCCTGGCCCCCGACCGGGTGGAGCGCCTGATCGGCGACATCGAGTGGAAGCTCGTCGAGATGCCCCTGCCCCGACTCCAGCGCCTGCAGGGTGCCGACGACCCGTTCATCTACGAGACCGACTGGGACGAGACCGTGAGGCGGGCCGACCTTCGCCGGCCCGGCTTCCGCTGTGAGATCAGGCTCCGTCCGGGCGTGGGGCGCGAGCTGCTCCAGCTGTCGACACTGGTGCGGCCCCTCGTCGAGCGGCTGTGGGCCGGTCAGGTCGTCGCCTACAACCGGCTTCCCGAGGGCGAGATCGAGCGCTTCCTGCTCGGCGCGGACCGGCTCGCGGCCGCGCGGATCCGGCCGACCCCGGGCGCCTTCGGGCGATCCTGGCGGCGTCGGGCTCAGGTCGTCGAGCGAGCGCTGGTCGGGGGCGCCGAGGAACTGCTCGACCGTTCCTGCCCAGCCCCAGCCCCGTTCCTGCGGACGGCCGTCATCGCTCCGCACCGGACGGAAGAGCCGCCGTCACGTGCCCCATGACCGCAGGCTACGTGACTCGCCCGGAGGCCGCCGCGGCCGTCCCGGCGCCCTACCAGTACCCGGCCATCAGCTCCCGGACCCAGGCCGGCTCTCGCACGGGCCCGCGGGGTGCGAGCTCCTCCAGGTAGGGCTTGAGGTCGAGGACGGGGGTGCCGTCGATGGCGTCGAGCCCCCGCACCCGCACGCGCAGCCCGTCCACGCCGAGCAGCTCGCAGGTGCACACCCCGAGGCGGTTGGGCCGGGCCCTGCCCCGCTGGGCGAAGATCCCCACCTCCGGCCAGTCGGTGCGGCCGCGCGGGTGGCGGGCCCCCGTCGTGACCTCGGCCGGGGCGACCAGGTGGAACAGGTAGACCACGTCGAGGTGCGAGAACCCGTCGAGGCCGACGAGGGCGTCGGGGGTGAACCGGCCGTCGAGCTCGATGGTGGCCTCGACCGGGCCCCAGTCGTCGTCGACCGGCTCGGTGCGGCCGCCCCGCACGGTGCCGACCGGTGTCAGCTCCACCGGCGAGACCCTCCTCGGTCGGCCACGGCCACGGGGTCGAGCTCGATGGGCCGGTACGTGCGGGCCAGCGCGCCGAGCCCGTGCTCGGCGTGCAGGTGTTCGGCGGCCGTCGGGTCTCGTCTGGTGCGGATGGTCGCACGGTAGCGCCGAGCCGGGCTGTCCCGATCGGGTTCCGTGCACGCCAGCGGCCGGCCGGATCCCGGCGTGTGCGGTGCACAGAACGGCGGCGGGCCGGCACGGCACGCCGGGCCGCGGCATCATCGGTGGATCGACGCGCCGCCGCCCGCCCTGCGCCACCTGCCCGACCCCGACGTCGAGGTCATGCTGGCCGCCATCGAGGAGATCGCCTCGTGGGGGGTGCGCCGCCCCGGCTACCCGGCCGACCAGCGGGCCATCGAGCACCTCGCGGCGCGGTTCGAGAGCCTGGGCCTCGAGCGGGTGCGCCTGGAGCCCGTGCACACCCCCTACTGGGAGGACCGATCGGCCCGCCTGCGGGTGCAGGTCGGCACCGGGTTCGTCGACGTGGCCTGCTCGGCCGTGCCGTTCAGCGAGCCGGCCCGGGTGGCCGGCGAGCTGGCCCGCTACGACCCGGCCCACCCGGGTGCGGTGCGGGGGAAGGTGGCGGTGTACGAGCTCGCCCTGGTCGAGCTGCCCCCGGCGTTCCCGGTGGCCGGCCGGCGGGCCCGACCCCTCGCCGATGCCGGCCCGGCCCGCGCGGCGCAGGAGGCCGGCTGGGCCCACGACCCGGGCGGCAACTTCGCGGGCGGCACCCATGTGCTGCCCTTCGCCCCCGAGGTCCAGGCGACGATGGACCCGGCCGTCGCAGCCGGCGCGGTTGCCTACGTCGGCATCCTGCGCAACTACCCCGGCGGCGGCTGCCAGTACTACGTGCCCTACGACGGTGAGCCCCGACCCATCCCGGGGGTGTACGTGGGGGCCGCCGACGGCGACCGGCTGCTGTCCCTGCTGGGCGGGGGGAAGGTGCCGGCCATGGTGGCCGTCGACGCCGAGCGCAGCACCACGACGAGCCACAACGTGGTGGGCGAGCTGCCCGGCGCCGACGACGAGTGGGTGGTGGTGGGCACCCACCACGACGGCCCCTGGCGCTCGGCCGTGGAGGACGCGTCGGGCCTCGCCCTGCTGCTGGCCCAGGCCGAGGCGTGGGCGGCCGTCGACCGCCACGACCGCCCGCACCGCCTGGTGTTCACCGCCAACGCGGCCCACATGACGGGCGGCCGGGGCACCCAGGCCTTCATCCGACGCCACCGCGACGAGCTGGCGCGCATCGTGCTGGAGGTGCACCTGGAGCACGCCGCCCGCGAGTGCCCGGACGTCGACGGCGAGCTGGTGCCCGACGACCGGGCCGTGCCCCGCTGGTGGTTCACCAGCGAGAACCCCTGGCTGGAGCGGGCGGTGTGGGACGCCGTCGTGGCCGAGGCGGTCGACCGCTCGCTGATCCTCACCCCGACGGCCCTGGGGGTGCGGCCGACGACCGACGGCGGCCACTTCCACGACGAGGGCGTGCCCCTCGTCAACTACCTGACCGCGCCCTGGTACCTCTTCGACGCCGCCGACCTGCCCGACAAGGTGCACGTCCCCAGCCTGCGCCAGGTCACCAGGGCCGCCTTCCGCGTCGTGGCCGCCACCGCAGGGGTGTCGGCCGCGGCCATGCGGGCCGGCGTCCGGCCGGAGGGCTGAGCGGTCAGCGCCGCGTCCGCACCGCGCCGGCCAGCTCGGCGGCGCTGAACACCCCCACCGACTCGCCCTGCTCCGCGTAGCGGTACATGGCCACGCCGAACACGGCGCGCACGGTGCTCGACAGCAGGCCGCCGACGATGAGCAGGGCGACCCCCGCGGCGGCCAGCGCGACCCCCAGGGCCACCACCTCGCCGTTGAGCAGCAGCACGACGCCCGCCACCAGCAGCACCAGGCCGGGGAGCACGAACAGCAGCGAGATCCGCACGCCCAGTCGGAACGTGCCCGACACCTCGGTGCCCCATCGCTCCTTGAACAACCGGGCCGACCGTTTGATGGCCTCGATGGGTCCGACCCCGTCGAGCACGATGGCCGGCACCGCGAACAAGGTGGCGAAGGCCCACGTCACGGCGATGGCGGCGCTGACCACCAGGCGGAGGATGGCGACGAAGGCGTTGCCCCCGCCGTCGCCCCGCAGGGCGCTGAGGAGCCAGCCGACCGCCATGGTGATGGCCGCCCACCCGGCCAGCGCGCCCAGGTGCTGCATCGCCGCGCTCCTGGCCTCGGCGCTGGTGGGGTCGGGGTGGCCGGCGAGGATGCGATCGGCGGCCCACGCCACCGCGCCGGCGAACACCATGCCGGTGAGTGTGGCCAGGTAGACCGCCACCAGGGCGATGGTCGCGGCCGCGATCGCCGCCGGGGTGCTCGCGTCGTCGGCGGAGAGCACCGCGCCCGCAGGGATGCCGCCTACGGCGAGCATCACCGTGGCGACCACTGCCCCCTGGACGACCAGTGACAGCAGGACGCGGTGCTCCTTCACGAGGCCCCAGGTCTTCCTCGCCAGCTCGCCACCTTCTCGCCAGGCCATCGCATCCCCCGCGTGCTCGTTCCTCAGCGCCAGTCTGCCCGGGCTCGGCCCGGCCGACCGGGACCGCGTGCGGGCCGGCGGCTCCGGCTGCCACGCTGGCGGCCGTGAACGCCGTGCGCATCGACGACGAAGGGGCGGTGCGGCACCTGGTGCTGTGTCGCCCCGGGGCCTACAACACCATCACCCCCGAGCTTCGTGACGAGCTGGGCGACGCCCTGCGCGGCGCCGACCGGGACCCCGCGGTGAAGGTGGTGCTGGTCCGGGCCGAGGGTCCGGCCTTCTGCGCCGGGTTCGGTCTCGACTGGAGCACCGCCGGCTCGGCCACCGGTGCGACCTCGGGGCACGTGTGGGACTCGATGGCCGACCTGACGATGATCGGGCGGTTCGCCGAGACGTTCGCCCTGCTGCACACCATCACCAAGCCGACCCTCGCGGCCGTGCAGGGGTGGTGCGTGGCCGGCGGCACCGACATGATCCTCAACGCCGACCTCATCGTGGCCGGCGAGTCGGCCACGTTCGGCTACCCGCCCGCGCGGGTGTGGGGCGTGCCCGAGGCCACGTGGGTGTGGGTGGCGCGGCTCGGCCTCGAGCGGGCCAAGCGCTACCTGCTGACCGGCGACGAGCTGCCCGCCCCCGAGGCCGCCCGCATCGGGATGATCCTCGAGTGCGTGCCCGACGACGAGCTCCTGGCCCACACGGCGGCCCTCGCCCAGCGGATGGCCCGGCTGCCCCTCAACCAGCTCCAGATGGTGAAGCTGGCTTGCAACGACGTCGCCCGCCAGGCGTACGCGCCGGACCGATCACGGCTGATCTCGTGCCTGTTCGACGGGGTGGCCCGCAACACCCGGGAGGGCCTCGACTTCGTGGCCCGGTCGCAGGAGGTGGGCTGGCGGCGAGCGGTGCGCGAGCGCGACGAGCCCTTCGGCGACTACGGCTCCCGCCCGCGTCCGTAGCCCGTCGCGGCCCGCCCCGGCGAGACACCCCAGGGGTACGATCACCTCGTGCTCCCCCCTCTCGCCGGTCCCGACCGTGGAGGGTCACCGTGGCGCTCACCGACGCCGAACGATTGCGGCTCCACCGCTGCCTCGAGGACAAGCTGGGCCCCGACGAGGCGGCCCTGCTGATGACGGCCGTTCCCCCGGTCGACTGGTCGGACATCGTGACCAAGGACGTGCTGCGAGGCGAGCTGGCGCTCGTCCGGGGCGAGATGTCAGGACTCCGTTCGGAGCTGCGCGGCGAGATGGCGGGGGTGCGCGGCGAGATGGTCGAGCTGCGTTCGGAGCTGCGCGGCGAGATGGCGGGGGTGCGCGGCGAGATGGTGGAGCTCCGGGGTGGGATGGCCGAGCTCCGGGGCGACGTCGTCGGTCTGCGGGGCGAGCTCAAGGCGGAGATCCGAGGCGAGCTGAGCGCCTTCAAGGGCCAGCTGATGCTGGCGCTGGTGGCGTTGGTGGTCTCGATGATCGGCGTGATGCTGGTGGGGGTCCGCCTGGCCGTGTGAGGCGGACCCTCGGATCGCTCAGTCCCCGCCCGGCTCCTGGGCCGGGCGGGCCCGGCTGGGGTTCACGCGGGTGGGCTCGCCGGCCATCTTCGGGTAGACGGGCGGCCACGGCGCGTCGGGGAGGCCGGCGGCCTGGTCGCGTGCCACCAGGTCGAGCAGCGGGTCGAGCTCCTGGGCCGCGCCGGGCAGGTCGGCCCAGGGGTCGCCCAGCAGCTCCAGCCGACGAGGCACGATGGCGATGGTGAGGTCGCGGGGGTCCACCCCGGCGACCTCCTCCCAGCGCAGCGGGCACGAGACCGGGGCGTGGTCGACGGCCCGCACCGACCACGGTGCGAACACTGTCTTGTGCGGCGCGTTCTGGTTGAAGTCCACGAAGATGCGGGCGCCCCGCTGCTCCTTCCACCACGCGGCGGTGACCAGGTCGGGCCGGCGTCGCTCCAGCTCGCGGGCCACGGCCACCGCGGCCGAGCGCACCACCACCGAGTCGTGGCGGGGCACCAGGGGGACGTACACGTGCAGGCCCCGCGAGCCGGTGGTCTTCACGAATCCCCGCATGCCCACCTCGTCGAGGAACGACCCTACGAGGGCGGCGGCCTCACGGGCCATGGCGAAGGTGGTGCCCGGCTGCGGATCGAGGTCGACGCGCAGCTCGTCGACCTCGCCGGCGTGGCCGGCGCGGAAGGGCCAGGAGTGGAAGCCGACGCACCCCAGGTTCACGGCCCAGACCAGGTGGGCCAGGTCGGCGATCACCAGGGCGGTCGAGGGGGTTCCGTTGACCGTCCACACCACCGTGGTGGTGAGCCAGTCGGGCGCTCCCTTCGGCACCCGCTTCTGGAAGAACGACGAGCCGCGCGCCCCGTCGGGGAACCGCTGCAGCAGCACGGGTCGATCGGCCATGGTGCGCATCACCGCGTCGCCGACGGCCAGGTAGTAGCGGACCAGGTCGAGCTTGGTCTCGCCGCGGGCCGGGAAGAACACCTTTCCGGGGTTCGACACCGCCAGCTCGCGGCCCGCCACCTCCACGACGACGGCCTCGTTGGCCATGGTCGGACCGTAGCGGCCGGCGCGACCATGAGGTCGTGCAGAGCCGATCTCGCGAGGTGCGGGCGGCCGGGCCGGCGGTGCTGGCGGTGCTGGTGGCCGGGCTCGTCACGGCCTGCGGTGGCGGGAGCGGCGACGAGGGCGGAGAGGTCTTCTCGCCGCCGTCTGCCGAGGGCACCGCGTCCTCGACGGAGGAGACGGCGGCCTCCAGCGACACCGGGGCGCTCCCCCCGGGGGCCCGGGACTGCGGCCGAATCACGCCGTCGGGCTGGCCGACCACCGCCCTGCCCAGCCCAGAGGTCCTCTCGTGCCTGGTCGACGCGCTGGCGACCGGGGCTCCGGCCTTCCTGGTCGAGGTGAGCTACGCCGCCCATGGCGCGCCCGGCGCCGCCGACCCGGCGTACCGCCACCAGATCACCTACGAGGTGGTGGGGCCCGGCGCCCTGCGCGTGACCACCGACTGGACCGGTGTGCCCGGCGCGCCCGCCGGCGTGGTCGCCGAGGTGTGCCGGGGGCTCGCGGGCAGCCTCTGGCCCGAGCCCACCGGCTGCGCGCCGGCCTGAGCCGGGTCGGGATCACCGGCCGGTCGTCGAGCCCTGGCCAGGACCGTGGCGACGGCGCCGGCCGCGCTCAGCACCATGTCGTCGCGCCAGGGCCCACCGACGACCTGGACCCCCAACGGCAGCCCACCGTCGGGCACCGGCACCGGCACCGGCACCGGCACCGGCACCGGCACCGGCATCGGCACCGATGCCGCCGGCCAGCCGGTGAGGCTCCACGGCAGCGTGAACACGTAGTCGAGCTCGTCGAGGGCCCGGGCCGGCGGGGCCACGCCCGCGGTGCTGGGGGTGACGAGCAGGTCGAAGCCGTCGGCCAGGGTGAGCAGCCGGCGCCGGAAGCGGTCCCAGTCCCAGAGCAGCCGGTCGTTGGCGGGGCCGTCGAGCGAACGGCGCGACCAGTAGCGGCGCGTGATGTCGAGGGACTCGTCGATGATCCCCGTCAGGGGCTCGTCGGCCACCCGCGCGCCCGCCTCCTCGAGGGCCACGAGGGCCCGTCGCACGGCGGCCGCGACCCCCGGGCTCGCTCGCCCGGCTCCGTCGTCGACCAGCCAGGCCACGCGGGTGGCTCGCAGGGCCTGCGGTGCCCCGACGTCGAGCGGTACCGGCGCGCAGGCGGCATCGCGCCCGTCGGGGCCGTGGATCACGCGCAGGCAGAGGCGGAGGTCGTCGACGTGGCCGGCGAGCGGGCCGATGACGGTGCGGCCGTCGTGCAGGGCACCGATGCGGGGGAAGTGGCCGGTGAGGGGCACCCGCCCGAAGGTGGGCTTCAGACCCGTGGCGCCGCACCAGGACGCCGGCAGGCGGATGCTGCCGCCGCTGTCGCTGCCGATCCCCAGGCACGAGCCGCCCGCACCGACCAGCGCGGCCTCGCCGCTGGACGAGCCACCGGGGCTGCGGGTGGCGTCGACCGGGTGGCGGCACGGCCCGAACAGCGGATGGTCGACCCCCACGTTGGTCTTGGCCACCACCACCGCGCCGGCCGCCCGGAGCCGGGCGACCACTGTGGCGTCGGTCGCCGGCACCCGGTTGCGGTCACCGCTCTCCCCGACGCACGGGAGACCGGCCACGTCGATCCAGTCCTTCACCGTCACCGGCACCCCGTGCAGCGGGCCGACGGGGCCGCCGGCCGCGAAGCGCCGGTCGAGCTCGGCGGCCTGGGCGAGGGCGGCCTCGTCGTCGCGGGCGACCACGGCGTCGAGCCCGGCCAGGGCGTCGAGGCGGGCCAGCCGGGCCGAGACCGTCTCGCGCGCCGACACCGCGCCGGCGGCCACCAACCGGGCGGTGGCGGCCGCGCCGAGCAGGCCCAGCTCGTCCAGGCCCGGAACGTCCAGGCCCAGCTCGTCCATGCCCGGAACGTACCGCCCGAGCCGCTACCCGCCGTCGACAGCCTGGAGCAGGGTGAGCTGCAGCACGGTCGGCTCGTGCGCAAGCACCGCGTGGGGGAGGTGGGCGGTGAGGTGGACGAGCCCGCCCGGCCGCAGGTCGACGGTGCGCCCGCCGGCGCTCACGGTGAGCCGGCCCGACAGCACCTGCAGCAGCACCGGCAGGGCCGCGGTGTGCTCGGTGAGCTCCTGGCCGGCGTCGAACGCGAAGAGCACGACCCTCGCGCCTGCCTCCCGGAGCACCACCCGCGACACCGTGCTCTCGGCCTGCACCGCCACCAGGGCGGTCACGTCGTCGACGAAGGTGAGGGCGCTGGCGGTGGTCATGCGGGCAGGGTACGGCGCGGTCAGCAGATGCGGGGGAGCTGCTCGCCGAGGGGCAGGTCGACGATGCGGGTGCCGCCGATGGCGGTGACGGCCGCCACGACACCGGGGTGGGCGTCGGTGACCCGCCCGATCACTGCGGCCCCGCGGCCCTGCGGGTGGTCCTGCATGGCCCCGACCACGGCGTCGACCGAGGCCGGGTCGACGAAGGCCACCAGGACGCCCTCGTTGGCCACCGCGTAGGGGTCGAGGCCGAGGAAGCCGCAGGCGGCGCGCACCTCGGGCGGGACCGGCACGGCGCGCTCGGCGATCTCGACCCCCACCGCCGACGAGGCGGCGATCTCGTTGAGGGTGGCGGCCAACCCGCCGCGGGTGGGGTCGCGCAGCACGTGCACCCCCGGGGCGGCGGCGAGCATGGCCGCCACCAACCCGTGGAGCGGCGCCGTGTCGCTCTCGACCACAGTGCCGAACTCCAGGCCCTCGCGCACCGACAGCACCGCGATGCCGTGGCGGCCGATGGACCCCGACACGATTACGGCGTCGCCCGGCCGGGCCCGGTCGGGGCCGATGTGCACGCCGGGCGGCACCAGCCCCACGCCGGCCGTGGTCACGAACAGGCCGTCGCCGTGGCCCTGGTCGACCACCTTGGTGTCGCCGGTGACCAGACGCACGCCCGCCAGCCGGGCGGCCTCGCCCATGGCCTCGGCCACCCGGCCCAGCACCTCGAGGGGAAGGCCCTCCTCCACGATGAAGGCGGTCGACAGGAAGAGCGGGGTGGCGCCGGCCATGGCGACGTCGTTGATGGTGCCGTGCACGGCCAGGTGGCCGATGTTGCCGCCGGGGAAGAACAGCGGGCGCACCACGTAGGAGTCGGTCGAGAAGGCCAGCCGGGCGCCCCCGGCCTCGACCACGGCCGCGTCGTGCAGGCCGGCCGGGTCGGCGCCCCCGAAGGCGGGCAGGAACAGGTGCTCGACCAGCTCGGCCGAGAGGCGCCCGCCGCCGCCGTGCCCGAGCACCACGGTGTCGTGGTCGCGCAGGGGCAGGGGGCAGCTCCACGTCGCCGGGTCGGCCGCGGGCCCGGCGACGTCAGCCACCGCGGCCCGGTGCGGCCACCGGCTGGTCGAGCCGGCGGTACCGGTAGTAGGCCGCGCAGGCGCCCTCGCCCGACACCATGGTGGCGCCGAGGGGTGCGCGGGGCGTGCAGCGCGTGCCGAACGCCTCGCACTCGTGGGGCGTGATCAGCCCTTGGAGCACCTCGCCGCTGCGGCACAGGGGCGACTCTCCGGTGCGGATGGCGCCGACGTCGAAGCGGGCCTCGGCGTCGAGGCGGCGGTAGGGCTCGGCGAGGCGCAAGCCGCTGGCCGGGATCGTGCCGATGCCCCGCCAGGTCCGGTCGCACACCTCGAACACGTCGGCCAGCACCCGGCGGGCGGCCTCGTTCCCCTCGTCGCGCACCGCCCGCGGGTAGGCGTTCTCGAGCTCGGCCCGGCCGGACTCCAGCTGGAGCACGGCGCGGCGGATGCCCTCCAGCACGTCGAGCGGCTCGAAGCCCGTCACCACCATCGGCACGCGGTGCTGCCGGACCAGCGGGGCGTACTGGCCCGTGCCCATCACGCTGCAGACGTGGCCGGCGAGCAGGAACGCCTGCACCCGGCAGGAAGGCGAGGCGAGGATGGCGGTGACGGCCGGGGGCACCAGCACGTGTGACACCAGCACCGAGAAGTTGGTGACGCCGCGCTGGTGCGCCTGGAGCACGGCGAGGGCGTTGGCCGGGGCCGTCGTCTCGAAGCCGATGGCGAAGAGCACCACCTGGCGGTCGGGCTCGGCCTCGGCCAGCGCGAGGGCGTCGAGCGGGGAGTAGACCACCCGCACGTCGCCGCCCCGGCTCTTCACCGTGAGCAGGTCGTGCTCGCTGCCGGGCACCCGCAGCATGTCGCCGAAGCTGCAGAACACCACCTCGGGCCGCGATGCGATCGCGAGCGCCCTGTCGATCACCTCGAGGGGGGTGACGCACACCGGGCAGCCGGGGCCGTGGATCAGCTCGATGGCTTCGGGCAGCAGCTGGTCGATGCCGTGGCGCACGATCGAGTGGGTCTGGCCGCCGCAGACCTCCATGATCGCCCACGGCCGGGTGGTGGCCCGATGGACGTCGTCGAGCAGCCGCCGGGCCAGGGCGGGATCGTTGAACTCGTCGAGGTACCTCACGGCGACGGCTCGGTGGTGCCCGGCTCGTCGCCGGCGCCCAGCTCGGCGAACAGGTCCAGCGTCTCGAGCGCCGCCGCCTCGTCGAGGCGGGTGATGGCGAACCCGACGTGCACGATCGTGTAGTCGCCCACCTGCACCTCGGGCACGTAGGCGAGCGAGACCACCTGCTCCACTCCGCCGAAGTCGACGCGGGCCGTCCGGCCGAGGTCCTCGCCGTGGATCTCCACCACCCTGCCGGGCACCCCGAGGCACATGGCCCCTCCCCTCAGGTCGACGCGGCCAGGACGGCCTGGCCGAGGGCGAGCCCCCCGTCGTTCGGGGGCACCCGCCGGTGGACCAGCACCTCGAACCCCTCCGACCGTAGCCGGGCGAGGCTCCAGCGGAGGATGGTGACGTTCTGGAACACCCCTCCCGTCAGGCCGACGCGGCCGATGCCCGTGACGGCACGCAGGTGGGACGCGGTGGCGGCCACGACATCGGCCACCGCGGCGTGGAAGCGGGCGGCCACCACGGCGGGCGGGGTGCCGGCGCGCACGTCGGCCGCCACCGCCGCGATCACCGGGGCCGGGTCGAGCACCACCGGGTCACCCGGCCGGAGCGTGAACCGGTAGGGGTCGGCGGGCTCGCCGGCCACCAGGCCCTCGAGCTCGATGGCGGCCTCGGCCTCGTAGCGGCAGGCCTGGCGGACGCCCGCCAGGGCGGCGACGGCGTCGACCAGGCGGCCCATGCTCGACGTGCGCACGGTGGTGGGGCTCTCGAGCTGGCTGGCCACGACGGCGCGCTCCGTCGGCGGACAGGCCGCCACCGCGGGCAGCGCCTCGTCCCAGGCGATCCCCGCGGCCCACAGGTGGGCCAGCGCGCTGCGAGAGGGCCGGGCGACGGCGGCGTCGCCGCCGGGGAGGGGGACGGGAGCCAGGTGGGCCGCCCGCCGGGCCGGGCCGGCCCCCGTCATCAGCACCTCGCCGCCCCAGATCGAGCCGTCGTCGCCGAAGCCGGTGCCGTCGAAGGCGACACCCAGCAGGGGCGTGTCGGGCGCCTCGCCGTGCTCGGCCAGCAGCGACGCCACGTGGGCCCGGTGGTGCTGCACCCGCACCAGGGGCACGCTCAGGGCGGCCGCGGCCCGCTCGGCCCACCGGGTGGTCTGGTAGGCGGGGTGGGCGTCGCAGGCCAGCACCTCGGGGGCGATCCCGTATGTCCGCTCGAACTGCTCGACGGACCGCTCGAAGGCCCACAGGGTCTCCAGCGATCCCATGTCGCCGATGTGCTGGCTGAGCCAGGCGTGCGTACCCGCGGCGACGCAGAACGTGGTCTTGAGCTCGCCCCCCACGGCCAGCACCGGCCGGACCTCGCCGGGCAGCCGGACGGGGAACGGCGCATAGCCGCGGGACCGCCGCACCGCCAGCTCCGCGCCCTCGACCAGCCTGACCACCGAGTCGTCGCACGGCACGTGGATCGGCCGGTCGTGGGTGCAGAAGGCGTCGGCCAGCCGGGCCAGGCGGATCAGGGCGTCGGCGTCCTCGTGGGCGATGGGCTCGTCGGCCAGGTTGCCCGAGGTCAGCACCAGGATCTCGGGCGCCGGTGGCGAGCCGGGGAGCGGCCGTACCAGCAGGTGGTGCAGCGGGGTGGACGGCAGCATCACGCCCAGGAAGGGGTTGTCGGGCGCCACCTCGTGGGCCGCGGGCGCTCCCCGGCCCCGCTTGGCGAGCAGCACGATCGGTCGCGCCCGCGACTCGAGCAGGTCGGCCTCGTCGTCGCCGACGTGGCACAGGCGGCGGGCAGTGGCGACGTCGGCCACCAGGAGGGCGAACGGCTTGCCGCCGCGGGCCTTGCGCTCCCGGAGCCGGGCGACCGCTGCGGCGTCGGTCGCGTCGCACGCCAGGTGGTACCCGCCCAGCCCCTTCACCGCCACGATGCGGCCCCCGGCCAGCTGCGCTCGGGCGGCGACCAGGGCGTCGTCGCCCTCGGCCAGCAGCGAGCCGGAGGGGTGGCGGAGCGCCAGCCGGGGCCCGCACGCCGGGCAGGCGTTGGGCTGGGCGTGGAAGCGGCGGTCGGCGGGGTCGTGGTACTCGCGCTCGCAGGCCGGGCACATGGCGAACCCGGCCATGGTGGTGGCCGGCCGGTCGTAGGGGAGCGACTCGATGATCGTGAACCGGGGCCCGCAGGCGGTGCAGTTGGTGAAGGGGTAGCGGTGCCGGCGGTCGTGCGGGTCGAGCACCTCCCGGAGGCAGTCGTCGCAGGTGGCCACGTCGGGGGGCACGAGGGTGGTGCCACCGGCCCCGGCCCGGCTGGCCACGATGGCGAAGCCGGCCGCCCCGGTCGCCGGCACGGTGGCGGCCTCGACCGCGTCGATCACCGCCAGTGGAGGGGCGTCGTCGACCAGGGCCCGCTCGAAGGCCCTCACCGCCGCCGGCGTCCCCTCGACCTCGATGAACACCGACGCCCGGTCGTTGCCCACGAAGCCGGTGAGGCCGAGACGCGCCGCCAGGCCGTGCACGAACGGGCGGAAGCCGACCCCCTGGACGACGCCGCGCACGGCGACGCGCCGACGGAGCTCGGGCGCGCCGTCATCCATCCTCATCCGCCGTCCCCGCGCCGGCCGAGCTCGTCGAGGAGCAGTTGGGCGAGGCGCTCCGTGGCGTCCTGCACGCGCGGCGACAGCGGGTCGCCCAGCTCCGTCGAGGCGACCTCCACCAGGTAGGCGGTGACCTCGGCCGGGTACTCGTCCTGCAGCAGCCACCGGGCGAAGGCGAGGGCGTGGTCCCACCGGTACCCGTGCAGGTCGAGGCCGGTGGCGGTGGGCAGCTGCTCGACGACCTCGGCCGCCACCCGGTGGAGCGTGCCCGGCTCGCCGCCGGTGCTGCAGGCGTCCACGACGATCACGTGGTCCTGGCCGCGCATGGCGAAGGCCACGTCCATGCCGGCGGTGCCGGCATCTGCCAGCTGGACCCCGCTCGGCACGCCCCGCTCGGCCAGCATCCGCACGAGGACGGGCCCCACGGCGTCGTCGCCCCGGAGGAGGTTGCCGCAGCCGACGACCAGCGTCATCCCAGCCCGGCTCCGCCTCTGAGCCAGAGCACGTTGGCCATGCGTCCTCCTACGGGGTGCTCGACGGCGTGCTCGGCGGGATCCTGACGGTGAGGTCCGCACGGCGGGCCTCGAGGGTGCGCACGAGCAGGTCGACGCCAGCGCCGGTGCGGGCCGAGGTCTCGACCACGGGGAGGCCAGGGTGGACCGCCTCGATGGCGTCCAGGGCGGCCGCCCGGTCGAAGTCGACGGCGTCGGCCAGGTCGACCTTGGTGAGCACGGCCAAGTCGGCGGTGTGGAACAGCCCCGGGTACTTGAGCGGCTTGTCCTCGCCCTCGGTGACGGAGAGGAGCACGATCCGCATGGCCTCGCCGAGGTCGAAGCTGCTGGGGCACACCAGGTTGCCGACGTTCTCCACGAACAGCACGTCGATGCCGGCCAGGTCCCACCCCTCGAGGTGCTGCTCGACCATGTCGGCCTCGAGGTGGCACATGCCCTGGGTGACGATCTGGCGGACGGGGGCGCCGCTGCGTCGCAGGCGCACGGCGTCGTTGTCGGTGGCGCAGTCGCCGACCAGGGCGGCCACGCGGTGGGCGGGGGCCATGGCCACCAGCACCGCCTCCAGCAGGGCGGTCTTGCCCGTGCCCGGGCTGGACACCAGGTTCACGGCGAACACGCCGGCAGCGAGGAACCGGTCCCGCAGCCCGGCTGCCAGCAGGTCGTTCTTCTCCAGGATGCCTCGGCGCAGCTCCACGATCCGGGGCTCGGTCACGGCGTCGCCTCCTCGGCCACGACCACCTCGATCGAGGCGATCTCCAGCTCGCGCCCCTGCACCACCTCGGCCGTGGGGGTGCCGCAGGCCGGGCACCGAAACCGGGTGAGCTCCGCGAGCGCGCCGTCGGTGCCGCAGGTGGGGCAGTGGACGACGACGGGGAGCGCTTCGATCTCGAGGCGGGCGCCCTCGGCGGCGGTGCCGTCGGCGGCCACGTCGAAGGCGAACTCGAGTGCCGAGCACACCACGCCCGAGAGCATGCCCACCCTCAGGCGGACCAGCGACACCCGCGCCGCGCCGTTGGCGACGGCCGCATCGGCCACGGTGCCGACCACGGCCTGGGCGAGGGACAGCTCGTGCATCAGCCTGTCGACACCGACGGGCCGAGGGCTCTCACCACGGTGGTGCTCACGGGCGCCTTCCCTCCGCCGGTGCGGGCGACGGCATGAGGCAATCGTACGCGCCGGCATCGGCGACGCCGTGGCCCCGCCGGGCGCTCCCCTTCGGCCCGGCTGCTGGCGCTCGAGGCCGGGCGGTCGCGAGCGGCGCCGGGAAGGGTGGCGCCGGTGGCGGGGTTGGCCCGGACATGGAACTCGATGCAGCTCTCGGCTTCGTCCGCCAGCGGCGCTGGGGGGTGCTGGCCACGCTCAAGGGCGACGGGCGGCCGCAGCTGTCGAACATCGGCTACGCCGTGGGCGACGACGGCGTCGTGCGGATCTCCGTCACCGATGAGCGGGCCAAGACCGCGAACCTCCGGCGCGACCCTCGCGCCTCGCTGCACGTGACGAGCGACGACTTCTGGTCGTACGCGGTGCTCGAGGGCCGGGCCGAGCTGAGCCCGGTGGCCGCCGCGCCCGACGACGCCACGGTGGACGAGCTGGTCGAGGTGTACCGGGCCCTGGCCGGCGAGCACCCCGACTGGAGCGAGTACCGCGCCGCCATGGTGGCCGATCGCCGGATGGTGGTGCGCCTACGCCCCGAGCGGGCCTACGGGATGCTCGGCGGATAGGGCTGCGAGCCGCCGGGTCGACCGGACAGGGCGGCCTCGCCCCACGCCGCGAGGGCCAACGCCGTGAGGGCGTGCCACAGGGCGTGGCCCTGCAGGCGCGAGTCGGGGTGGCACAGCGGCCGGCCGGTGCGGCTGAGCACGTTCACCACCGAGCCCAGCACCAGCGCCCCGCCCGAGAGCCCGTAGGGGCCCTGGGCCGAGCGGCGTCGGTGGAACCGGCCGCGACGTACCGAGAGCAGCTCGGCACCCAGCACCCCGGCGGCCAGGGTGCCGGTGACCGGGTTGCTGGCGTCGGGGACGAACGCGAGCAGCAGGGCGGTGCCGCCCACCACGGCGCCGGCGCCGGCCAGCGCCAGGTGGGCGGGCCCGTCGGCGGCGTCGACCACCACGTCGTGGGCGCCCATGAAGCCGAGGGTGCCGGCGAGGGCGATGTCGTGGATCCATCGGGCCCAGGGCTCGCCCGGCCCATGGAAGGCCACGCCTCCCGCGCCGTTGGCCGCCACCAGGGCGCCGAAGGCCACCAGCGGGAGCCGGTGGCCGGCCGGCCGGGCCACCCCCCGGGCGATCAGCGCGCCGCCCGCCACCAGGTAGGCCAGGCTCGACGCCGTGTTCACCGGCTGGGCGACGAGCCCCGGCCGGATCCGCTCGCAGTCGGCGGCGCCGACGTGCACCCACTCGCCGTCGGCTGGGCGAAGGACGGGGGGACGGGGCATCGCCGGCCGACGGTAGCGCCGCCGCTCGGGCGGGCGTCGCGACGGAGGTGAGCGATCGGCCGGCATCCGGGGGCCGACGGCGGGCGTTGCCGGCCCGTCAGCCCCGATGGTCCTCGATCCAGCGCTTGTTGAACGCCAGCTCGCCCTCCAGCGCCTTCTGGGCGTCGCCCACCGCCCAGGCGGCGATCTTGCCGCCGATGAGCGGCACCTTCACCTCGACGTCGCCCTTCACCGACTGGGTGGCGCGGCCGTCGCCGGTGGGGTCGAGGCGCATGGTGCCGCTCACCCGCATCGGGGCCCCCTGCACCTCGATGACGAACGTGCCCTCCCGTCGCCCGTCGACCTCGGGGCCCCACGTGTCGGTCTGGGTGGTGAGGTTGTTGGGCTTGAGGACCTTCTTGGCGAAGCCCGGGAGCTCGAGCGGCACCGTCCGCTTGCTCCTGATCACCCAGCCGCCGTCGGGCGACGCCTCGTTGGCGAGCACCTCCGCGTCCTTGTGGCCGAGGGACTCGGCCCGCGCCACGGTGGCCTCGGCGTCCTGGAAGAGCATGAACGCGGTCGCCACGTCGGCCTCGTACGTCTCGCTGGCGCTGAACTCCATGTCGTCCCTCCGTCGGATGTCAGTGCGGGCGACAGTGTCGCGCCGACGGCGCCTGGGGCGTCGTGAGCGCGATGCGGACCGGGCGTGTTCGGCCTCGGGCGCGTCGACGGCGCCTGGGGCGTCGTGAGCGCGATGCGGACCGGGCGTGTTCGGCCTCGGGCGCGTCGACGGCGCCTGGGGCGTCGTGAGCGCGATCGAGACCAGGCACATCAGTCGAGGCGGGTCACCTCGTTCGGGAGGACGTAGGTCTCGCCCTCGTCGAAGGCGACCAGCACGCTGAGCACGCCGTCGGTGACCTCGACGATCACGTTGGCCAGCACGATGCCCTGGGCCTCCAGGTCGAGGGCCTTCAGCTCGTCGAGCTTGTCGGCGAGCAGGCGCAGCTCGGCCGCGTCGAGCACCTCGATGTCGTCCTCGTCGCCGTCGTCCTCGAGGTCATCGAGGAGGTCCTCGAGGGCCTCGGCGATCTCCTCGTCGTCGAGATCCTCCAGCTCGGCCAAGGCCGCGTCGAGCTCGTCGGGCTCGCCGGGCACGTCGTCGTCGGGCGCCATGGGGGTCTCCTCGTGGGGTCGCGGCTCTCCCCGCCGTCCTACCACGCCGACGGTCGTGCCGGTCGGGCCGGTCAGCAGCCGGCCGCCTCCAGGTAGTAGCTGATGTTGGCGTTGACGTCGACGAACGTGTCGTTGGCGAGGTCGAGCAGCTCCTGGCCGCCACCGTCGGCGAACGGGGTCCCGACGGCCACGTTCTGCTGGAGCATCTCGCCGGCCTGCTGCGCGGTGTCGAGGCTGTCGGAGATCGGGCCGAACAGGTCGCCCTCGGCGGGTGTGACCGACTCCAGGACCCGCAGGGTGGACACGGCCGCCAGGAAGGCCTCGGGGTCGAGGTCGACGGGGCTGTCGGGGCTGGTCATGGAGGCGTACTGGCCATCGTCGTAGAGCTGGATCATCAGCTGGTACGTGAGGTTCACCGTGCCGGCGGCGTCCAGCGCGGCCGGGCAGTCCACCTCGCCGCCGCCTCCTCCGCCCCCGCCGCCGTCGCCAGTCTCCGGGACGGCGGTGCCGGCAGGTTCGGTGACGGCGACCGTGCCGGTGGTGCCGCCATCGTCGTCGTCGCCCCCGCAGGCGGTGACGAACCCGCCCACGAGCAGCACGGCCATCAGGATCGGGAAGAGTCGTCGCGTCCTCATGGCCTCATCATGAGCCAGTCGGGGCCGACTGCCCACCCGTCCCGACGGCGCGGCGGGACCTGTTCGACGGCGGTGCCCCGCCACCACCAGCGCAGGACCGGCCCGCCGGGGCTCGCCCTGGTGTCCGAGGCCCGAGCGGTGCCCCCCCTGCGAGGAGCATGGTGCCGTGCGGCGAGCTCGCGCGCGGGCTCGACCGGCGAGCGGGCCTCAGGCGTCGGTGCTGGTCGGGGCGGTCGGGGAGCCCGCGTCGGGCCCGCCGCCGGCCCGGGCCAGCACCTCGATCGCGGCCAGCAGGACCAGCACCAGCAGCACCAGCCCGAGCACCACCCACGGGGTGGGTCGCGACCAGAACGTGAGCAGGAGCCCGCCCAGGACGATGGCGACCACCTGCAGGGCCCTGCGGTGGGCGGCGACCCAGCGGGGCACGGGCCCGGGCTCGCCGACACGCTCGCCCGCCCTCCCGAAACCGGCCTCCAGCGTGGCCCGGAAGCGGCGGGCCGCCCGGCTCGGACCGAGCGCGATGCCGACGAGGGCCATCAGCACGCCCACCGTGAGCACCACGCGCAGCCCGTCGCGGAGGAACCGAACGACGATGTCGAACACGGCCGTGGCCGCGTCCTCGGGCATGGTGTCCTTCACGGCGCCGAGGTAGGCGTGGCGTCCGAGGGCGAGGGCCGTGCCGAGCACCACCATGGAGATGGCAAGGCCGCACCCCACTCGCACCACGGCGCGGCGGCGGTCGAACGACACGCCGATGGCGCCCCCGAGCGATGCCAGCGCCAGGATCGGCAGCACGTACGCGAGGGTGTCGAGCAGGTCGGTGGCGGAGCGGGCCTTGGCCAGCGGCTCCGATTCGAACAGCTCGAGCTCCACCGCCACCTGGTCGATGGGGACGTCGTCGAACACCGAGATCCCGCGGTCCTTCAGCGCCAGCTGGACGCGCGTGAGGATGTTGGCCAGGTCGACGGCGACGGTCTCCGACCGGTTGCCGCTGCTGGTGAGCAGCCGCACCACCTGCTCGTGCGCCCTCCGGTTGGCGTCGACCCACACCTGCTCGAACTGCTGGGTCTCCAGCACCTTCTCGACCTGGGTGGCCACGAAGCCCTCGAGGGTGCTGGTGAGCGGTGCCGCGAACGCCGAGGCCCCGCTCGGCAGCGCGTCCTTCGCGATCGCCTCGACGTCGACCGCGGCGAACAGCGAGTCGGTGATCTCGGTCGCGGCGAAGGAGATGATCGCCGGGTCGGTGGCGAGGGGCGTGACGGTGGCGACGTAGCGGTCGGTGTCGAGCAGCTGGTTCCGCACCCAGATGGAGGCCACCGAGAGGGGGGCGAGCACGCAGCCCAGCACCAGCAGGATCCAGGCCACGACCGTCCTCCAGCGAGGTCGGCGGGGCGTCGCTGCGGTGGTGTCGGCAGGCTCCATCGCGGCAGCGTAACCGGCCGGTCCCGCGGGCCCCGCGGGGCCGGCGAGCCTCTCGCGTCGGTGCGGGCACGGCCGGGCCGGCCGGCCCGGGCCTACGATCGGCAACCATGAGGTTGCGCTGGGCCCTGGCTCTGCTGCTGGCGGTGGGGCTGGTCGCGGCCGCGTGCACCGATGGCGACGGCGGGACCGGCGCGGCCACGAGTACCACGGTGGCCGTCGCCGACGGCGGCGGGGCCGCCGACGGCACCCCCGCTCCGGCGCTGGCCGCCGAGGTGGGCGCCGACGGCACGATCACGTTCACCAGCGGCGGCGAGCCCTTCCTCCGGACGGTGCCCGTCGGCGGGGAGGCGACCGACGGCATCGCCACCGTGGCGTGGCGGACGACCCCCTACCAGGTGGCGTCGAAGCAGCCCGGCCTCTACCTGGGTCACGAGGTGCTGAGCACCCCCGGGCCGGAGGCCGTCCCCTGGACCGCGCCCGTCGCGGCCACGGTCGACGGGCAGGACGGCGGCACCGTCACCGCCACCCTCAGCGCCGCCGACACCGGAGAGCAGGCGACGATCTCCGTCGAGCCCCTCGACGCCGGGATCGTCCGGGTCGAGATCGACGCGCCGGACACCGCGACCGAGGTGGCGACCAGCTTCGCCTGCACCGCCGGCGACCGCTTCTACGGGTTCGGCGCCCAGACCTGGGCCACCCAGCACCGGGGGAGCACCGTGCCGATCTGGGTGGTGGAGCAGGGCCTGGGCAAGGTCACCCCCGAGACGCCTCAGCCCGCGCCCTCGGTGATGGGCGAGCCCTACGACAGCTACGTGCCGATGCCGTTCTTCTGGAGCCCGGGGCCCGAGGGGGGACCGGGCCCGTACGGGGTGTCGCTCGACACGACCCGCTACGCCGCCTTCGAGCTCTGCACGGCCGAGCACCCCGACACCTGGCGGGTCCGCACCTGGGACGACCGGCTCTCCTACGAGGTGTACGTGGGTGCGCGACCCCTCGACGTGGTCGAGCGCTACACGTCGGTGGTCGGCCGGCCGCCCATGCCCCCCGACTGGTTCTTCGCCCCCATGAACGACGCCGTGCGCGGCCAGGACAACGTGGCCCGCGTCGCGCAGCTGCTGCGCGCCAACGACATCCCGTCGTCGGTGATCTGGACCGAGGACTGGATCGGGATCGGGTCGCAGGCCACCGGGTTCCGGCTCAGCCACGACTGGCAGGTCTCGCCGACCGAGTACCCGGACCTGCGGGCGCTCACCGACCAGCTGCACGCCGACGGCTTCCGGTTCCTCGGGTACGTCAGCCCCTTCATCGTGAGCGCCGAGAGCACGCCGGGTGGACCGTCCGTCGACCAGACCGGACAGCCGGTGGAGCTGGTGCCGCACAACCAGGAGAAGTGGGCCGAGGCCCAGGCGGGGGGGTACTACCTCACCACCCCCGACGGTGAGCCCTCCTTCATGCTCACGCCGCCGTTCGTGCTGCCGGGCGGCACCGCCCTCGACGTGACCGACTCCGAGGCGGTCCAGTGGTTCCAGGGCTACCTGGCGCGGGCCGAGGCGCTCGGCCTCGACGGCACCATGACCGACTTCGGCGAGTGGGTGCCCTTCGACGCCCGGTTCGCGAACGGTGAGACGGGTGCCGAGCTCCACAACGAGTACCCGGTGCGGTGGCAGCAGATCAACCGCGAGTTCTGGGACGAGGCCCGTCCCGACGGCGACTACCTGTTCTACGTCCGCTCCGGCTTCACCGGCTCGCAGCGCTGGGCGCCGGCGTTCTGGGGCGGCGACCAGAACACGTCGTTCGACCGCCTCGACGGCCTGGCCAGCGTGGTCTCCCTCGGCGTCAACCTGGGGATGTCGGGCGTGCCGTTCTACGGCCACGACATCGCCGGCTACTCGGCGTTCGCCATCCCCGGCGTGGAGAACACCCCCACCACCAAGGAGCTGTTCCTGCGGTGGGCCGCCATCGGCGCGTACACCCCGATGATGCGCACGCACCACGGCAGCCGCTACGGCGAGAACTGGTCGTTCGAAGGGGCACCGAACCCGGCCTATCCAGCCGACCCGGTCGACGACCCGGAGACCCTGGCGGCGTGGAAGGCCCTGGCCGAGACCCACATCTCGCTCTTCCCCTACCAGCAGGCGATGGCCGCGGCCGCCCTCGAGCGCGGCCAGCCGATCATGCTCCACCCCATCCTGCTGTACCCCGACGACCCGAACCTGCAGCGAGGCCTGCCCGAGGGGCCCGAGTGGGACGCCTTCGCCGCGGTCGGGCGGCCCCGGGGGGAGCTCTTCGAGTACTTCTTCGGCACCGAGCTG
Source organism: Acidimicrobiales bacterium (assembly GCA_016716005.1). Lineage (NCBI taxonomy): Bacteria > Bacillati > Actinomycetota > Acidimicrobiia > Acidimicrobiales > Acidimicrobiales bacterium. The sequence goes on along the minus strand of JADJXE010000001.1, from coordinate 637,911 downwards.
CTGGTGGCGCCCGTGATCGACGCCGGCGCCACCGGCCGGCCGGTGTACCTGCCCGAGGGGGACTGGGTCGACGTGGCGACCGGCGAGCGGTTCACGGGGCCCACCACGATCACGGCCGAGGCCGCCCCCGGCGAGATCCCCGTGTACGCCCGGGCCGGTGGCGTCGTGCCCCGCCTCCCACCCGGCGTGGAGACGCTGGCGCCCACCGACGCCCCCGGCGTCGTCGACCTGGCCGACGTGGCCGGCGAGCTGGTGGTCGACGCGTACCTGGGCGCCGACGGCTCGTTCGAGCTGGCCGACGGCACGCGCTTCGAGCTGACGTCGTCCTCGTTGCCGGACGGAGCGGTGCGCGCCGAGGTCGACGGCGAGCCTGCGGACGTGGTGCGCGACGGCGCGGTGCTACGGGTCGCGGCCGAGCTGGCCGGCGACGGCACCGTGCGTCTCGATCTCGGCGACGCCGGCTCGGCCGAGCTGCGGGTGCAGGGCGCGCCCGGGCCCCGTACGTACACCGTGCGGTTCGTGGGCTGATGCCATGAGCGGGCCCGGCTCTCTCGTCGCCGCTGAGGCGCTGGCTCACCACGTCACCGTCCGCCGTGGCCCGTGCGCCCTCAGCGCCACCCGGCCTGGACCACCGTCACCTCGTCGGCCGATCGCCGCGGCTCGGGCGCGGGGTCGGGGCCGTACCCGAGTCGGAGCACCAGCTGGGGGTGCGAATCCGGCCGACCGACGAGCGCAGCCAGGCGCGGCCGCATCTCCGCCACCTCGACCGGCTGGTTGAGGAAGGCCCCCGACACCTGCTCGGCCCGGGCCCGTAGGAGCACCCGTACGAGGGCCTGACCGGCCGCCAGCCAGTCGTGCTCGGTGTCGCCCTCGGTGCCCAGCACCGCGAGCAGCGGCGAGTGCTCGGCCAGCTCGCGGTCCCTGGCGGCCTGCCCCTTGCCCACATCGAACGTGCGCAGCACGAACGGCCCGACGTGGCTCATCAGGTGGCGCATCCCGAGCCCGTAGCCGCGGATGCCGTCGGGCCGGTCGCTGTCGTTGGTGCGGATCCACGCGGCCAGCTCCCGGCGGAACCGCCGGTCGGCGAGCTGGACGTGGTCGGCCTCGGCGACGAGGTCGACGAGGGCGTGGCGGGCGGCGTCCTCCCCGACGATGTGCAGCCAGGCGTCCTCGCCCTCGGCGTCGGCTCCGAGGCGGGCGGCGAGGGTGTCGGGCACCGGACGCGGATCGAAGGCCCTGCGGTTGGTGCGCCGCAGGGGGATCGCCCGGAAGAGGTCGTCGACGTCCGGATCGAAGGGAACGGGGCCGGCGAGGCGCACCTTGGCCAGGGCCTCCTCGGCGGGGGGAGGCGCCGGCTCCACGAGGGTGGCGTAGCCGAAGTGGGCCAGCGCGATGCGCAGGACCCCCAGCGCCGCGCCGCACGAGATCGTGAGCTCCCGGTCGTCGGGATCGACCACCGGGAGGCACCGCTGGCGGTCGGCCCGCACCTCGAGGCCCCCGTCCTCCAGCACGAACTGCCAGGGCTGGGTGTTGTGGCTCGAGGGGGCGAGGATGGCGTAGCGCACGGCGAAGGTGAGCTTCTGGCTGTCGGTCCCCGCCGTGGGGAACTGCAGCTCGTCGACCGACCAGACCGCCGTGGGGTCGGGATGGTGGCTCACGATCTGATCGTGCTCAGGAGCGCCCGTCCCCGGGTAGGGCCGATCGACCCCGGCGACCCGACGACCCGGCGCCGCATCGGGGGTTCCGGCGCGCCGTCGGCGGATGTCACGATGGGACGATGGCGACCGCGTCGGCACCGACCGTCCGCAGGTGGGTGGCCGTCGGCCGCTCGTCGAGCCCGGGTGCCCGGGAGGCCGGCGTGGAGGCGGCGCGCGGTGCCCTGGCCGGCCCCGACCCCGGGCTGCTGGTGGTGTTCTGCGGCAACTCGCAGGCGGTGCCGGCGCTGCTCGACGGCGTGCGGTCGGTGGCCGGAGAGGTGCCCCTGGTCGGCTGCTCCACCAACGGCGAGATCTCGGCCGGCGGCCCGGCCGACGACAGCGTCGTGGTGCTGGGCCTCGGCGGCGCCGGCTTCTCGGTGGCGACCGGCGTCGGTCACGTCGACGAGGTCGGCCTGCGCGAGGCCGGCGCGCTCGCCGCGGCCTGTGCCGCCTCGGTCAGCGGTGCCCACCGGGTGCTGCTGCTCCTGTCCGACGCGCTGGCCGGCGACCAGCAGGAGGTCGTGCGGGGCGCCTACCGGGTCGTGGGTGCCGAGGTGCCGCTGGTGGGCGGGTGCGCCGGCGACGGCCTCACCATGACGGGCACGCACCAGCTGCACGGCGACCAGGTGCTGGAGCGGGCGGTCGTGAGCGCCGCGATCGCGTCCGACGGGCCACTCGGCATCGGGGCGCACCACGGCTGGCGCCGGGTGGGCGAGCCGATGCTGGTCACGCGCAGCGAGGCCAACCGGGTCCTCGCCCTCGACGACGAGCCCGCCCTCGACGTGTACCTCCGCCGGCTGGGCGCGCCAGCCGAGCTGGGCCGCGACTCGGCCGCGCTCACCCGGTTCGCGCTGACGCACCCGCTCGGGATCAGCCGCCGCTCGGGCGAGGAGGTCCGCTTCGTGGCCGGCGCCGACCTCGACGAGCGCGCCCTCGTCTGCATCGCCGAGGTCCCCCAGGGCGGTCTGGCCTGGCTCATGGAGGGCGACCGGGCGTCGGTGCTCGACGCCACCGACGGTGCCTGTGCCGACGCCCTCGCCGCGCTCTCGGGGCACCAGCCCCTCGGGCTGCTCGCCTTCGACTGCATCGCCCGCCGCGGCGTGCTGGGCGAGGACGGCGTGCGACGCGAGGTCGACCGCATCGCGGGGCACGCCGCCGGCGCGCCGGTCGCCGGCCTCTACACCTACGGCGAGTTCGCCCGCACCTCGGGGGTCACCGGCTTCCACAACCAGACCCTCGTGGTGCTGGCGTTCGCATGACGGCCGGTTGCGACGGCGCCGCCGACGGCCCGACCGCGGGCGGCGAGGCCGACCGGGCGGCGGTGCCGGGCGGGTGGGCCGCACTCCGGCTGGCCGAGTTCCTCGAGCGGGTGTCGGTGCTGCCCGATGCGTCGGCGGCCGCGTCCGCCGCCGTCGAGGAGGCGGCCGAGGCGCTGGAGGCGGAGCTGGTCGGGCTGGTCGGCGCCGGGGGCGTGCTGGCCGCGGTCGGCTATCCCGCCGGCCGCGTGCCGGAGGCCGAGCTGCGGGCGGCGGCCGCCGGGCAGCGGCCGCAGCTCGACGTACCCGGCGTCGGGCCCTGCGGCGTGCTCACCGTGCCGGTGGTCGGCGAGGAGGCCACCCTGGTGCTGGCCCGCTCCGGCGCGGCGTTCTCGCGCACCGAGGTGGGGCTGGCGCGGGCCATGGCCCGGGTGCTGGGGCTCACGCTGGGCATGCGGCGGATGATCGACGCGGAGCGGGCGCTGCGCGCCGAGAGCGAGCGGCAGGGCCGCGAGCGCGCCCGTCTGCTGGCCGAGGTGCGTGGCCGCCAGCGCCTGCTGGAGCGGCTCTACGCCATCCAGCGCGCCATCTCCCACCGGGCGCCGGTGCAGGACGTGTTCGACGCCATCACCGAAGGGGCGTCGGTGCTGTTCGGCGACCAGGTCGTCGGCCTGCGCCTCCTCGACGAGGATCATCCCGGCTCGGTGCGGCTGGTCTCCAGCCGGGGCCTCTCCCCGGCCGAGGTCGAGGCGGTGGGGCGGTCGCCGATCGGCGAGGGAGCCGGTGGCCTGGCGGTGGCGGAGGGGCGGCTCGTCGTGTGGGACCGCTACGCGCGGGCCGACGCGCCGATCGAGCACTTCGCCCGCGCCGGCCTGCGGGCAGCCATGGCCGCGCCCGTCCACCAGGACGGACAGGTGGTCGGCAGCCTGGTGGTCGCTTCGTACGACCGGTCCGACGGCTACGGCCGCGACGAGCAGTCGATGCTGCTGGCCTTCGCCGAGCACGCCTCGATCGCCCTGAACGACGCCGGCGCCCTGGAGGCCATGCGCCGGGCGTTCGACGACGCCGTCCGCCGGGCGACGCACGACCACCTCACCGGGTTGCCGAACCGCACGCTGGTGCTCGACCGGCTGGGGCACGCCCTGGCCCGTGCGGCGAGGCCGCAGCAGCCAGTCAGCGTGCTGTTCATCGACATCGACCGGTTCAAGGCGGTCAACGACTCGTTCGGGCACGGGGCCGGCGACCGGGTGCTGCGCGAGGTCGCCCGCCGGCTGCGCGACGTCGTGCGGCCCGAGGACACCGTCGGCCGGCTGGCCGGCGACGAGTTCGTGGTGATCGGTGAGGACGTGGGGGAGGGGGCGGCGCGAGACATGGCCGCCCGGGTGGCGGCCGCCATCGCCGAGCCCATGGCGCTCGAGGGCAGGGAGCTGGTGATCACGGCCAGCATCGGCGTGGTCGGCGCACAGGGGTCGTCCGACCCGGAAGGCGTGCTCCAGGACGCCGACGTCGCCATGTACCGGGCCAAGGAGCAGGGCCGCAACCGCGTGCAGGTGTTCGACCAGGCGCTGCGCACGGTGCGGCTGGCCCGGCTCGACCTCGAGCACGACCTGCGACGCGCCCTGCGGCGTGGCGAGCTGGCCGTCCACTACCAGCCGGCGGTCTGGTGGCCCACCGGGGCCGTGATCGCGGTGGAGGCGCTGGTGCGGTGGGAGCACCCCGATCGCGGCATCCTGCCGCCGGCCGCCTTCGTGCCCGTGGCCGAGGAGTCGGGGCTCATCGTGGCCATGGGCGAGCAGGTGCTCGCCGAGGCCTGCCGCACGCTGGCCGACGTGCGGGCCGACCGGCCCGAGCTCGACGCCGTCCGCATGGCCGTGAACCTGTCGGCTCGGCAGTTCGCCGACCCCGACCTGGTCGACACGGTGGCTGCGGCGCTGCTGGCCGCGGGCCTCCCGCCCGAGGGCCTGTGGCTCGAGATCACCGAGTCGGTGCTCGTCGAGGAGGCGGAGGCGGTGTCGACGTTCCGGGCTCTGAAGGACCTCGGGGTCCACCTGGTGGTCGACGACTTCGGCACCGGGTTCTCGTCGCTCGGGTACCTCAGGCGCTTCCCGGTCGACGTGCTGAAGATCGACCGCACGTTCGTCGAGGGTCTCGACAGCAGCGCCGAGGACCGGGCCATCGTGTCGGCGGTGCTGGCCCTGGCCGGCGCGCTGGGGCTGGCTGTCATCGCCGAGGGCGTGGAGACGGCGGCGCAGCGCGACCAGCTCGACCGGCTGGGCTGCCATGCCATGCAGGGGCTCTTGTTCGGCCCCGCGGTGCCGGCGGCCGAGCTGGGCGGGCTCCTCGCCCGCCTTCAGCAGCCGGGCGGCCTACGGGCGGCCCACGGCGCGGCCGCCTCCAGCTGGGCCGCCACCCGCAGCAGCACGTCCTCGCGCCCGTAGGCGGCCACCAGCTGCACGCCCACGGGCAGCCCGTCGGGGGTCTGGTGGAGCGGGAGGGAGATCGCGGGCTGGCCGCTGGCGTTGAACGGCGGCGTGAACGGCACCAGCAGGGCCGAGCGGGCGAGGGGCGCCAGCGGGTTGGCGGGATCGTTGGCGAGGGTGCCGAGGTGGGGGGGCGGCTCGGCCAGGGTGGGGGTGAGGAGCAGGTCCCAGCCGGCGGCCCACCAGCCGGCCAGGGCCCGGCGGAACGTGCCCATGGCCGCCTGGGCCGCCAGCACGTCGGGGCCGGTGGTGCTCGCGGCCATCTCGGCCATGGCCCAGTTGACGGGCTCGACGTCGTCGGGGCCGATGGCCCGGCCCAGCTGGTCGCCGACGCCCCGGATCGCCATGGCCATGGCCGACGACCAGAGGGCGGTGAAGCGGCTGGCGAAGGTGGTGTCGCCCAGCACCGCCGGCCAGGCCTCGTCGACGTGGTGGCCGAGGCGCTCCAGCAGGGCGGCGGCGCGGCGGGCCGCGGCCTCGCAGTCGGGGTGGACGGCGGTGGTCGGATGGGTGGGCATGAGCCCGATCCGCAGCCGGCCGGGGTCGGCGCCGACCTCCGCGAGGTAGGGGCGTGACGGGGCCGGGGCGATCACGGTGTCTCCCGGCGCCGGCCCGTGGGTGGCGTCGAGCAGGCCGGCGCAGTCGCGGACGGACCGGGTGAGGACGTGCTCGACCCCGAGGCCGCTCTCGTCGCGGAGGGGGCCGAGGCTCGTGCGACCCTGGCTCACCTTCAGGCCGACCAGGCCGCACGCCGACGCGGGGATGCGGATCGAGCCCCCACCGTCGCTGGCATGGGCGGCCGGCACCATGCCGGCGGCCACCGCCGCGGCCGAGCCGCCGCTCGAGCCGCCCGGGCTGCGGCTCGGGTCCCAGGGGTTGCGGGTGGGGCCGAACGCGACCGGCTCGGTGGTGGGGAGGCTGCCGAACTCGGGGGTGTTGGTGCGTCCCACGATCACCAGGCCCGCGGCCCGATGGCGAGCGACCAGGGTGGTGTCGCTCGGAGCCGGGACGCAGGCGGCCTTGAGGGCGGCGTTCCCGTTGCAGATCGGGTCACCGGCGGTCGTCGCCCAGAGGTCCTTGATCAGGAAGGGCACGCCCCGGAACGGGCCGTCGGGCAGTGCGGGGTCGGCGGCCGCGGCCCGGGCCTTCTCGAACAGCTCGAGGATCACCGCGTTCAGGCCGGGGTCCAGCCGTCCGATCCGCTCGATGGCCGCGTCGACCAGCTCCGCCGGCGTCACCTGGCCGGTGCGCGCCAGCTCGGCCTGCGCGGTGGCGTCGAGCCACTGGGTGTCCTCGGCGATCCCCACGTCGTCCCCCTCCACGGCCAGCATGCGCGACCCGCTCCCGCGGGGCCGGGGCAGCGTACCCAGGTGGTTGGCGTTCGCCCGGCGCGGCCGATCTACGGTGTGCCGCCGATGGGGGGAGCGCTGCGGGTCGCGCTGGTGGGCGGGCCCATGTACGACGGGCTGTACCGCCTGCTCGACGGCCGCCACGTCGAGGTGGTCGTGCACGCCGACCATCCCACCCTCAACCTGCGGGTCGCCGGGCTGCTGGCCGCCGGCGAGCGGATCGACGTGCTGTCGACCCACGCCAAGTACGCCCCCTCGCAGGCCCGGTGGCTGCGCCCGCTCGACACCCTGCTCGACCCGGCGGTGCCCGCGGCCCTCGCGCCCCGGGCGGTGGAGCTCTGCCGGGTCGACGGCGCGCTGCTCTCGGTGCCCCGCAACATCGACGTCCGGGTGCTCTGGGCGGATCGCCGGCAGGTCGCCGGCCGGGTGCCCGCGACGTGGGACGAGCTGGTTGCCTCCGGGCTGGCCTTCGGCTTCCCCGGCCGGGAGTCGGGCCTGTTCGGCACGTTCTTCGAGGTGGTGACGGCCCTCGGCGGCCAGCTGTTCGACCCCGACGGCAGACCCACGCTGGCCACCGCCGAGGCGGAGGCGGCGGTGGCCACGCTGGTGGCGCTGGCCCGGCGGGCGCCGGCCGATCTGCCCGGCTGGCACTACGACGACGTCGACGCCGCGCTGGGCGCCGGCCGGGTGGCGCTGGCCGCGGCGTGGCCGGGTGCCACCGCCGGCCTTCGCCGCTCCGGGCGCGGGCCGGCCCTCGAGCCCCACCCCTACCTGGGCGGGCTCCTGGGCGTGCGCTCCTACGCGGGCTGCCATGCCTGGGCCATCCCCACGACCTGCGGCGACGTCGACGGCGCCGCCGCCCTGGTCACGGCGCTGTGCGGCGAGGCCGCCGGGGCCCTCGAGGCGACGAGCGGGGCGGTGTGCGCCCACGTCGAGGCGTTCGCGGCGGTGGCGCCGGTCGACGAGGTCGACGCCCGTCGCCTCGCCATCACGCGTGACACGATCGCCTCGGGGATGATCACGTACGCGCCCTCCGAGCGGTTCCCCGAGGTGGAGGACGCGGGGTGGGAGGCGATCCGGCGGGCGTTGCGGGGGGCGTGCTCGCCCGCAGCCGCGTTGGAGGAGATGCAGCGGGCGGCCGAACGGGTGGTGATGGGGTGATGGGCGAGCCACGGATGAGCGGGCTGGTGGCGTTGGTGACAGGAGGCGGGTCGGGGATCGGCCTGGCGACGGTCGGTGCCATGCGGCGCGAGGGGGCACGGGTGGCGGCGCTCGATCTCCGGCCGCCGCCGGCGTCGGACGGGCTGCTCCCCGTCCGGGCCGACGTGACCGACCAGGGGTCCGTCGACGCCGCCGTCGCGGCCACGGTCGAGGCGTTCGGCCGCGTCGACGTGCTCGTGAACGACGCCGGGATCGGCGCGGTCGGCGGCGTGGAGGCCAACGACGACGACGAGTGGCGCCGCGTGCTCGACGTGAACGTGATGGGCATCGTGCGCACCGCGCGGGCGTGCCTGCCGCACCTGCGGCGCTCCCCGCAGGCCGCCATCGTGAACCTGGCCTCCATCGTGTCGTGGACCGGCCTGCCCCAGCGGGCCTGCTACGGCGCCAGCAAGGGTGCGGTGCTGGCTCTCACCCTGGCCATGGCGGCCGACGGCGCCGCCGACGGGATCCGGGTCAACTGCGTGTGCCCGGGCACGATCGACACGCCGTGGGTCGGCCGGCTGCTGGCCGCCACCGACGACCCGGACGCGGCTCGGGCCGGCCTGGTGGCCCGCCAACCCGTGGGCCGCCTCGGCACCGCCGAGGAGGTGGCGGCCGCCATCGTCTACCTGGCGTCCCCGGAGGCCGGGTACGTCACCGGCACCGCGCTGGCCATCGACGGCGGCACCCACGGCTTCCAGGTGCCGGGCGGGGTGCGCCGGTGAGCGCGACGCCCCGCATCACGGGCGTCGAGGTGGTCGACGTGCGGGCCCCCACGTCTCGCTGGCTCCACGGATCCGACGCCGTGCACCGGGACCCGGACTACTCGGCCGCCTACGTGGTGGCGCACACCGACCTCGAGGGGTTGGCCGGCTACGGCCTCGCCTTCACCCTCGGCCGGGGCACCGAGGTGGTGTGCGCGGCGGTCGAGGCCCTGGCCCACCACGTCGTGGGCGTACCGCTCGACGAGCTCACCGGTGACCTGGCCGGGCTCCAACGCCGCCTCACCGGCGACACCCAGCTGCGGTGGTTGGGCCCCGAGAAGGGCGTGATCCACCTGGCCACGGCGGCCCTGGTGAACGCCGTGTGGGACCTGTGGGCGCGGGTGGAGGCCAAGCCGGTGTGGAAGCTGGTGGTCGATCTGGAGCCGGAGCGGCTCGCCGACTGCCTCGACTGGCGCTACCTGTCCGACGCGCTCACCCGCGACGAGGCCGTGTCGTTGCTGCGGTCCCGGGTGCCGGGGCGGGCGGAGCGCGAGGCGGAGCTGCGCCGCGACGGCTATCCGGCCTACCTCACGTCGGCGGGGTGGCTGGGCTACGACGACGAGCTCGTCCGGCAGCGGCTGCGGGTCGCGCGGCACGACGGCTGGACCCGCTTCAAGGTGAAGGTCGGCATCGACCCCGATGCCGACGTGCGCCGACTGGGGCTGGTCCGGGGCGAGATCGGGTGGGACGCCGACCTGATGGTCGACGCCAACCAGGTGTGGGACGTGCCCCAGGCCATCGAGTGGACGCGCCGGTTCACCCCCTTCCGGCTGCGGTGGGTCGAGGAGCCGACCAGCCCCGACGACGTGCTCGGCCACGCCGCGATCCGCGGGGCGGTCGCGCCGATCGGTGTGGCCACGGGCGAGCACGTGGCGAACCGGGTGGTCTTCAAGCAGCTGCTGCAGGCCGGTGCCATCGACTACTGCCAGGTCGACGCCTGCCGCCTCGGCGGGCTCACCGAGGTGCTCACGGTGGTGGTCCTGGCGGCCCACTACGGCGTGCCCGTGTGCCCCCACGCCGGCGGCCTCGGCCTGTGCGAGTACGTCCAGCACGTGTCGTTGATCGACTACGTGGCCGTGAGCGCCGACCTCGACGGGCGCATGTGCGAGTACGCCGAGCACCTGCACGAGCAGTTCGTGCACCCGGCCGAGGTCCGGCGGGGCAGCTACGTGGTCCCCGAGGCCGCCGGGTTCTCGGTGGAGCTGCGGCCCGAGGCCATCGACGCCCTGCGCTTCCCCGACGGTGCCGAGTGGCGCGACCGGGGTCGCGCCGAGGTCTGAGGCGTGCCCGATCCCGCGGCGCGAGTGCCGCTGGGGGGCACCGGCGTGCGGGTCACCGCGCTCGGGCTGGGGTGCGCCCCGCTCGGGAACCTGTACGAGCGGGTCGGCGAGGACCAGGGGCGCGCCACCGTCGACGCCGCGTGGGACGCCGGCATCCGGTGGTTCGACACCGCCCCCCTCTATGGTCACGGCCTGGCCGAGCGTCGCCTGGGTGAGGCGCTGGCGCGCCGGCCCCGCCCCGAGGTGGTCGTCGCCACCAAGGTCGGCCGGCTCCTCGTCCCGGGCGACGACCCCGACGGCGTCTTCGTCGACGTGCCCCCCGTCCGGCCGGTGTTCGACGTCACGACGGCGGGCGTCCGCCGGTCGCTCGAGGCCAGCTTCGAGCGCCTCGGCCTCGACCGGGTCGACGTGGTCCACGTGCACGACCCCGACGAGCACGAGGGCGAGGCCCGCGAGGCGGTCCTGCCCGAGCTGCGCCGCCTCCGCGACGAGGGCGTCGTCGGCGCGGTGGGTGCCGGGATGAACCAGTCGGCCATGCTCACCCGCTTCGTGCGCGCCGGCCTCGTCGACTGCGTGCTGTTGGCGGGCCGCTACACGCTGCTCGACCAGTCCGCCCTCGACGACCTGCTGCCCGCGGCCCTCGAGGCGGGCGTGGCCGTGATCGTGGGCGGGGTGTTCAACAGCGGCGTGCTGGCCGATCCCGGGCCCGGTGCCACGTTCGACTACGCGCCGGCCGGCCCCGCAGTGCTCGAGCGGGCGGCCGCCCTGGCAGCCGTGTGCCGCCGCTTCGACGTGCCGCTCGCGGCGGCGGCGCTCCAGCTGCCGGCCGCCCACCCTGCGGTGGCCTCCGTGCTCATCGGGGCCCGGTCGGCCGACGAGGTGCGACAGAACGTGGCTCGGTTCGAGCGGCCCGTGCCCGTCGGGCTGTGGGACGCCCTGCGGTCTGCCGGGCTGCTGCGACCCGACGCACCGACCCCGGGCTGATCGCGGTCAGGGGCCCGCGCCGGCGCGGGCCTCGGCTGCGGCCCGGGCCGGCGACGGGCCCAGCGACCAGCGCATCACCTGGATCAACCCCGCGGCCGCAGGGCGGACGGCCACTGCGCCGGTCACCGGCGGCAGCGGCAGGCGCAGCTCGAGGCGGGCCCAGAAGGGCAGGAGCTCGACGGCGGCGGCAGCCAGCAACCCGTAGGCCGGCCGGGCCGGGAGGGGCAGGGGCGGCGCGAGCAGGTACCGAACCGCCTGGTGGGCGCTCGGGCCGGCGCGCAGCTCGGGCCGGACGTCGCGCAGGTAGGCGGCCAGGGCGCCGGCCGAGCGAGGGGGGTCGGCCGCGCCGAGGAGGCCGGCGACCGTCGCCATCTCCGCCACGTAGCGGTCCTGGTCGGCGGGGGTGAGCCGGCCGCCGTAGCGGCGGAACGCGCCCAGGAGGCTGTCGACCTCGGTGGCGTGGACCCAGGTCAGCAGGTCGGGGTCCTGGGCTCGGTACGGGCGGCCGTCGGGCGCGACGCCCTGGACCCGCTCGTGCACCCGGCGCACCGTCTCCACCGCGGCGAGGGCCTGCTCGGTGGTGCCGTAGGTGGTGGCGCCGACGAACGCGGCGGTTCGCTGCAGCCGCCCCCAGGGGTCGCGTCGGTAGTCGGAGTGGTCGGCCACGCCCGCCATGGCCAGCGGGTGCAGGGTCTGGAGGAGCAGGGCCCGCACGCCCCCCACGAGCATCGACAGGTCGGCGTGCACCCGCCAGGTCACGCTGCCGGGGCCGTGGAGCCCGGCGTCGCCGGGCCCGGCGAACGGGCTGTCGGCCGGCCGCGCCGAGCCGGTGAGCAGCCGGCGCACCGTGGCGGCCACGGCGTGCTGCAGGGGAGCGAGGGGATCCACCACCTCGCGAGGGTGGACCCACCGGCGGTGCTCGGCCAACTCGGCGGCGACCGCGAGTGGAGGGGGTTGCGCCCAGATACCCCCAGGGGTATAGTGAGTGCAGCAGAGCGGGAGGTGCACCGTGGCCGTGTCCCAGACCACCGCCCAGGAGCTGGTCGCCCGGCTGAGGAAGGTCGAGGGCCAGGTCCGGGGGCTGCAGGTGATGCTGCACGAGGGACGTCCGTGCCGCGACGTGGTCACCCAGCTCCGGGCGGCCCGGAGCGCGCTCGACCAGGTCGGGTTCCGGCTCCTGTCGGCCGACCTGCAGGCCTGCCTGCGCGACCCGGAGGCCGCGGCCCGCAGTGGCGAGTCGCTGGAGGAGGTCGAGCGGCTCTTCCTGAAGCTGGCCTGACGGGCGGCGCGCCCTGCGGCCGACCGCTCGTCCCAGGAGAACCAAGAACCGGCCGGCAACGCCCGGCCCCGATTCCCGCGAGGAGACGGCCTTGTACTTCCAGCAGTACTACCTGGACTGCTTGTCGCACGCGAGCTACCTGATCGGCGACCAGGGCACCGGCCGCGCCGTGGTCGTCGACCCCCAGCGCGACGTGGCCCGGTACCTCGCCGACGCCGAGGCCCACGGGCTCGTCGTCGAGCGGGTGATCGAGACCCACTTCCACGCCGACTTCCTGAGCGGCCACCTCGAGCTGGCCGGCGCGACGGGCGCCGTCATCTCCTACGCCGAGGGCGCGACGGCCGACTACCCCATCGAGGGGCTGGCCCACGGCCAGCGCCTGTCGCTCGGCCAGGTCACCCTCGAGATCCGCCACACGCCGGGGCACACCCCCGAGTCGCTCTCCGTCGTGGTGTACGAGAACGGTGACGACGAGGTGCCCTACGGCGTGCTCACCGGCGACACCCTGTTCATCGGCGACGTCGGCCGGCCCGACCTGCTCGCGTCGATCGGTGTCAGCGCCGACGAGCTGGCCCGCCAGCTGTACCACTCGTTGCACGAGCAGCTGCTGTCGCTGCCGGACGCGACCCGGGTGTTCCCCGCGCACGGCGCAGGCTCGGCCTGCGGGAGGAACCTCAGCACCGAGACCGCGTCGACGATCGGCGATCAACGCCGGACGAACTACGCCCTCCAGCCGATGAGCGAGGACGACTTCGTGCAGGCCATCACCGAGGGTCAGCCGCTCGCCCCGCTCTACTTCGCCTTCGCGGCGAGCCGGAACCGCCAGGAGCGTCCGACCCTGGACGAGGTCGAGGCCCCGGCCGCGCTGGCCCTCGACCGCGTGCTCGAGCTGCAGCGCCAGGGCGCCGTGGTCGTCGACACGCGCGATCCTGCCGACTTCGCCGCGGGCCACCTCCTCGGTTCGGTCAACATCGGGCTGAGCGGTCGGTTCGCCGAGTACGCGGGCGACGTCCTCCAGCCCCATCAGCCCGTGATCGTCGTCGCCGAGAACGACGACGGTGCGATGGAGGCCAGGATCCGCCTCGGGCGGATCGGCTTCGACCAGGTCGTGGGCCGGCTGGACGACCCCATCCGCGCGTTCGTGGAGCGGCCCGACCTGGTCGCCCGCAGCAGCCGCCTCACCACCGAGGCCCTGGCCGAGCGGCTCGGCGACGTGCCCGACCTCCAGGTGGTCGACGTGCGCAACCCCGGCGAGGCGCGCCTCGGCATGATCCCGGGCGCCGCCCTGATGCCCCTCGCCGACTTCGTCAACCGGTTCCGCGCGCTCGACCCCGGCCGCCCGGTCGCGGTGTACTGCGCCGGCGGGTACCGGTCGGCGGTGGCGGCCAGCACGCTCGAGGCCAACGGCTTCGGCGACGTGTCCGACCTGTTGGGCGGTTTCGACGCCTGGGCCACCGTGCACCTGCCCGTGATCCGCCCCGACGAGACCGAGGTGATCTCGTGAGCCTGTTCCACCGCCATCACGTGCCGTCGGTCGACCCCCTCGAGGTCGGCGCCATCGCCGAGCCGAACGTGCTGGTCGACGTTCGCGAGCCCGACGAGTGGCACGCCGGCCACGCGCCGGGCGCCGTGCACGTGCCGCTGGGGCAGCTGGGCCAGCGGCTGGGCGAGCTGCCCGCCGACACCAGGCTGGTGATGGTGTGCCGCTCCGGCAACCGCTCGGGCCGGGCCACCGACGCCCTGGTCAAGCACGGCTACGACGCCGTGAACCTGGTGGGGGGGATGCAGGCCTGGGCTCGGGCCGGGCTGCCCGTGGTCACCGACGACGGCGGTGCCGGGCGGGTGGCGTGATCGGGCCGCTCGCCCTTGTCACCGGCGCCCGGCCCCTGGTGCTCGCCGCCGGCACCCGCGCCCTGGCGGCCTCACCGCTGGGGTTCCTCATCGGAGTGTCCCTCGGAGCCCTGGGGGGCGGCGGCTCGATCCTCGCGGTGCCGGCCCTCGTGTACGTGGCCGGGCTGGCGCCCAAGGAGGCCACGTCCGTCTCCCTCGTGGTCGTGGGCCTGTCGGCGCTCGTGGGCCTCGTCCCGCACGCCCGCCGGCACACGGTGGTGTGGGGACCGGGCCTGCTGTTCGGTGCCGCCGGCGTGGGTGGGTCGCTGGTGGGGTCGGCGCTCAACGCGGGCGTCGACCCCGACGTGCTGCTGCTCTTGTTCTCGGCGGTGATGGTCGTCGCCGCGGTCGCCATGTGGCGGAGGACCCGGGTGGTGCACGGGCCGGAGGCCGGCGACGTGCCGCTCGAGGATGTCGTCGACGAGCTCGACGACGAGCTGGCCGTGGAGGCCACCGGCCTCCTCACCGCCACCACGGCCCGGAGACGCCTCGACGCCCGCGCCGTGGTCGAGGTGCTCGTGGCCGGCTCGGTCGTCGGGCTCATGACGGGGTTCTTCGGGGTGGGGGGCGGCTTCGTGATCGTGCCCGCCCTGGTGCTGGTGCTGCGCTTCCGGATGCCGGAGGCGGTCGGCACCTCGCTGCTCGTGATCGCCGTCAACTCGGCCGTGGCCCTGGCGGCGCGGGGTGGCGCCGGCAACCTCGACTGGGGCGTGGCCCTTCCCTTCGCGGTGTCGGCCATGGCCGGCGTGGCCGCGGGGAGCTGGGTCGGCCACCGGGTCGACGCCACCCGCCTGTCGCGCGCGTTCGTGGTGCTGCTGGTCGGCGTGGCCCTGTACACGGCCCTGCGGTCGGTGAACGCCCTGGTGTGAGGCCGGCTCAGGCGGCGTCGCCCGGCGGGGGCTCCACACCGTGCCGGAAGGTCAGGCTCATTCGCGGACCCGCGGCCCGCACCTTGGGCACCCGGTGCTGCCAGGTCCGCTGGCACGAGCCTCCCATCACCAGCAGGTCGCCGTGCCCGAGCCGGAAGGCGCGCGAGGCGCCACCGCCCGCCGGGCGCAGGAGGAACGGCCGGGCCTCGCCCAGCGACACCATGGCCACGACGGGCTCGGGGCCCGTGCGGCCCTCGCGTTCGGCATGCCAGCCGACCGAGTCGGCGCCGCCGCGGTAGAGGTTGCACCCGACCGAGTCGAAGTCGCGCTCGTAGCGGGCCGACAGGACGCGGAGCGCCTCGACCACCACGCCGGGGAGCGGCGGGGCATCGGCGTCGTCGCGGCGCCACCACCACGTGAGCCGGGGCTCGACGAGCCGCTCGCCGTCCATGGCCACCGGACGGGTGCGCCACGGCAGCTCGTGGACCAGTCGCTCGAACAGGGTGTCGGCGCCGGTGAGCCAGGCGGGCTGGTGGTCGACCCAGGCGCCGTCGGCGAGCTCGTGGCGGTGGATCGTGGCGAACCCGCGGTCGACCCCGGGCGAGCCGACCTCGAGCAGCGAGGGCTGCCATCCCACGAACACTCGTTCGACAGTAGTCGCCTCCCGCACCTGCGTGCGACCGCGCGGGAGACTGGCCGTGTGGACCCCTACCCGCCGATCGAGCGCCTGGCGGCGGAGCTGCGCGATCTTCGTCGGGAGCTGGCGGTCGTGGCCGCGCTCCCGGACCTGGTCCCACAGCGGGACGAGCAGCTGCGGGACGTGTCGCGCCGGCTGGACGAGCGGTTGGTCCTCGCGGCCGAGATGCTCGAGGTCGACGCCCCGGAGCGCGTGCCGCTGGCGCCGACCGAGCGGGTCACCCTGCTCCGCGACCTTGCCGGGGCCGGCCTGGACGTGGAGCCACCGCCGGCTCGCCCCGATCCCTAGACCGACAGCACCCGCACCTGCCCGCGATCGCCGTCGACCTCCACCAGGGCCCCGTCGGGGATCGAGCGGGTAGCGTCCGTGACGCTGACCACGCACGGGATCCCGAGCTCCCGGCTCACGATCACGGCGTGGCTGAGCTGGGCGCCGACGTCGACGACCACCGCGTCGGCGGCCAGGAACAGCGGCGTCCACGAGGGGTCGGTGATGGGAGCCACCAGCACCTCGCCGGGGCCGAGGCCCCGGGGGTCTGCGGGGTCGAGCACCACGCGGGCCCGGCCGCGCGCGATGCCGGGGCAGCCGCTGATGCCGAGCAGGGTGGTGCCGGCGTGGACGACCGTCGCCTGGGTGGCACGGCGCGCCCAGCGCTCGATCGGGGGGACCTGCCCGTCGACGACGAAGGGCGGTTCGAGCCCGCGCAGGCGGTCGCGTGTGGCCCGGCGGGCGTCGAGCACTTCGGCGAACGACGCCGGGTCGGCCAGGTACGCGGGCAGCTCGCCGATGGTGAGCAGCCACAGATCGGTGAGATCGTCGGGTCCGCCCCGGTCGCGACCGCGACGGGCGAGCTCGCGCTGAGCCAGGCGGACGGCGTGCAGGGCCCGGATCACGGTCGTCTTGCTCCGCTCGCGGCCCTGCGAGAACAGCTGGGCGGACCGCAGGGCCAGGTCGAGCTGCAGGCGCTGGGGCGCTCGGAGGGCGGCTCGGGCGGCGTCGGTGGCTGCCACCCGCCGGAGCCGCAGGCGCTCCTGCTGGCGGCGCGGGTCGTGGCCGGGGTCGGCGCCCCGGAGCCGGTCGATGGCGGCGAGCGCCGTCGCCGGGTGGGTGGCCCACACCGCTGCGGCCCCCTCCCACTCGTTGGGGCCTCGGCACCCGTGCTCGGCGATGAAGGCCGCGAAGCCGGCTCGGAACTGCTCGGCGGCGCCGCCGGTGGCGGCGGCCAGGCGCAGGCCCAGCCCGTCCAGGCCGCGGTCGAACAGCCCCGTGAGCACGGGGCTGGCGGCCACCAGGCGGCCGAGGTCCCAGAGCGCCACCGACGGCGCCGCCGACTCGACGTCACCGATGCCGGCGAGGAGGGTCGTGGGCAGGGTCGGATCCCCCAGCCTCCCCGTGCACAGCGACGCGAGGAGACCGGGCCCGATCTGGCCCTGGAAGGTCATGAGGACGTGCCGCCCGAACAGCTGCCGGAACATCGGACGGAAGCCGTTGAGGATCGCCAGCAGGTCGCGGTCGGAGGCTCCGGCAGGGTCGGGGAGGTGCCGCATCCACGAGCCCACCCACTGCTTGTCGGCGTCCAGATCGGGGAGGGTGCGAGCCAGGAGGGTGCGCGCGAGGGTGGCGCCCACGCGCAGCGAGGCCAGCAGGTGGCGGTCGCCGGGGCGGGGCACGTAGGGCGGCGCCTCCGACTCGCCGAAGAACTGCCGGTCCAGGTCGGCGACGGTCATGCCGGGTGTCCGCACCGCGAGCACCCGGATGTAGGACGCGTTCAGGTACGCGTAGCCGCCGAACACGCCGAGCAGCAGCATGCGCTCGCCGGCCACGTCGGCTGGCACGAGCACCCCGAATCGGGTGAACGCGTCCCGCCACCCCAGCTCGGCCATCTCCCCGAACAGCGACCAGGTGAGCGGGCTCACGACCGTGGGGAAGACCTCGCCCACGTTCCCCCGCGTGTACAGCGGGAAGCGATGGCTGGGGGCGTCGTCGACGATCCAGATGGGCTCGCCCGCCCCCTCGGTCACGGCCGGCCGCGGCCGGCGTTCGGGGCGCCGGGGCCAGTCGGGCCGCCGGGGCCGCCACGCCCGCCGGGGCCGCCCGGGCCGCCGGGGCCGCCACGCCCGCCGGGGCCGCCGGGGCCGCCGGGGCCGCCGAACGGCCGGCGGTCGCGCTTGTCCTTGGGCGGCGCGCGGAAGGGCCCCTCGATGAGGGCCTGGAAGACGTCGTCGTTCGGCTGGTGGCGGTCGTTCAGGTGCTGGAGGTACTCCTTGAGCGCGGCCCTGGCCGGGGCGACGTGCTCGCCCTTGAGGTTGGCCGACCGCTTGAGGGCGTCCTTTGCCGCCGCGACCCGCTCCTTGCGCTTGGCCTTCTCCTCCTCGGAGTGCTGGGTGGCGCCGCCCGGGCCGGGGCCGGCGCGGCCCTGCTCCTCCCGCTGGCGGGCGGCCAGCTCCTCGGCGGTCGTCAGGCGGGCGCGGATGGCCATCGGCGGTGTCCTCGCAGTCGTGGGGATCGGTGCGATCGGGCGCGGCATGCTACCGGGGCCCGGCAAGGGGTCGCCCACCGCTCAGCCGGCGACGGCGGCGGCCACGGCGCCCACCAGGCCCAGCCCCAGGGGGACCAGGCCGATCAGGCTGACGCGCCACGCGATCCGCCGGGAGCGGTCGGGCAGGTTGTCGTCGGCGCCGACGAGCGCGCCCACGAGCAGCACGGTCGCGCCCGCCACGAACAGCACGACGGAGACGGTGCCGGCGACGCTCACCCGGCCAGTCTGGCTCGTCGGTCGGCTTGCCCGCCCGCCTCGACGTGGTCACAGTGGAGCCGGGCCGGACGACCGGCACCACGGTGGGAGGTGGCGCGGTGGCGCAGGAGAGCGGAACCGGCGGGGGGTTCGTGCGGGGGCTGCTGGACGCGGTCGCGGGGTGGCCGGCACGGCTTCGGCCCGCCGGCGCGCCCCGGCAGGTGCGCCGGGTCGTCACCGGCGACTCGCCCGAGGGCACCTCGGTGGTCGTGAGCGACGGCCCACCGCCCCGGGTCGCCAGCGTGCCCGCGTGGCCCGGGTTCTCCAGCACCGTCGTCTGGGCCACCGACGCCGGCATGACGGCGGTGCCGGGTGCCGACGACCCCACGCCGGCGATGACGTCGTTCGTGCCAGGCCCCGGTGGCACTCGCTACACCGTCGTGGTGATCCCCCCCGACACCGGCGGGCTGGCGCCGGGTGCCACACCCGACGACCTGGTCGGCCAGATGGCCGAGGCCCTGCCCGGCCTCGGGGACCGGATGGACGCCGAGCACCCGGGCGTCCACGCCACGGACACGGTCGACTACAACGTCGTCGTCTCCGGCGAGGTGTGGCTCGAGGTCGACGACGGGGTCAGCACCCTGCTCCGCGCCGGCGACGTGGCCGTGGTGACGGGCAACCGCCACACCTGGCACAACCGGTCGAAGGCGTCGGCGGTGCTGCACACCGTGGTCGTGGGGACGCCTCGCACGTAGCGCGGATCGGTCAGCGATCCGCGGCTGCGGGCGCCCCCTTCGAGCGTTCTCGGGCAGGTTCGCCACCGCCAGGGTGGTCGAGCGGGCGCAGAACCCGCCTCGCGCCGGCCCCCGGATCGGCGGCGTGCCGGCACAGGCGTGCCGGCACGAGGTGCCTGGCTCGTCCGTGAACCCTGCGTTTCGGTGGCCCGTCGGTCTCGACCGAACCGACGCCGCGCCCGTATGCTGCCCCGACCGTGCTCCTGAGGAGGACCCGAGGTGCGTCGAACCCGTTCCTGGATGGCCCTGCTGCTGGTGCTCACGCTCGGCGTCGCCGCTACCGCGTGCGGCGACGACGATGACGACAGCGGCTCCACCGACACCACCGCGGCGTCGTCGGACACCACCGCGGCGGCCGGCGGAGAGACGGCCGCCACGCTCGACGGGGTGACCCTCGTCAGCGACGGCGAGCTCACCGTGTGCACCGACTCTCCCTACCCACCCTTCGAGTTCGAGGGTGACGACGGCGAGCAGACGGGCTTCGACATGGAGCTGCTCCGGGTGCTGATCGCGCCGCTCGACCTCGAGCTGGCTCCCACCGTGACCCCGTTCGACGGGATCTGGCTGCAGCCTGCCGCGGGCACCTGCGACCTGGTCGGGTCGGCGATGACCATCACGCCCGAGCGCCAGGCCGCGGCCCTCTTCTCCGACCCGTACTTCGACGCCGACCAGTCGCTGCTGGTGCGGGTCGACGACCAGGACACCTACGCGACGCTCGACAGCCTGGCCGGCGCCGTGATCGCGGTGCAGACCGGCACCACCGGCGAGGCCTACGCCCAGGAGAACGCCCCGGAGGGCGCCGAGGTCAAGAGCTTCGACGAGGCCGCGGCCATGTTCCTCGCCCTCGAGAGCGGCGACGTCGCAGCGATCCTCCAGGACTTCCCGGTGAACGCCTACCGGGCCACCCAGGACGACCAGTTCGTCGTCACCGAGACGTTCACCACCGGCGAGCAGTACGGCTTCGGCGCCTCGCTGGACAACACCGCGCTGATCGACGTGATCAACACCCGCCTCGCGGAGGTGCGCGACAGCGGCGAGTACGACGAGGTGTTCAGCGAGTGGTTCGGCGAGGCCCCGCAGTAGGACAGGCGGACCCGGGGGGGACGTGGATCGGCGAGTAGGGGCAGCCAGCCCGGGTGACCGGGCTGCAACCCACCGGCGCTGGGGGACCCGCACGGGTCCCCCACGCCGCGTGTGGGGGGCACAGAGCGGCGTGGGGCGACCGAGGTGGCCCTGACCCGACGGCAGCGATCCCGCCTCGTGCGGTGGGGCGTGTACGCGGCCACGCTCGCCCTCCTCGCCGTCACCGCGCTCAGCGTCGACTGGGGTCGTCTCTACGACGCCCTGTTCGACTGGGACATCGCCAAGCAGCTGTTCCCCGACGTCCTCACCGTCGCGGCCAAGAACACACTCATCTTCACCACCCTCGGCTTCGTGGGCGCCCTGCTCCTCGGGCTGCTCCTCGCCCTCATGCGGCTCTCGTCGGCCAAGCCGTACCGCTGGTTCGCGGCGGGCTACATCGAGGTGTTCCGGGGGATCCCCGCACTGGTCACCATCGTGCTCATCGGCTTCGGGCTGCCCATCGCCCTCGGCGTGCGGGTCCCGGGGATCTACGGGCCGGGGGCGTTGGCCCTCTCGGTCGTCTACGGCGCCTACCTGGCCGAGACGATCCGCGCGGGCATCGAGGCCATACCCAAAGGCCAGATGGAGGCGGCCCGCTCGCTCGGGATGAGCCACGTCCGGGCCATGGTCACCATCGTGATCCCGCAGGCCTTCCGGGTGATCATCCCGCCGCTCACCAACGAGTTCGTGGCCCTGCTGAAGGACACCTCGCTGATCTCGGTGCTGGGCGTCACGGCCGCTACCCTCGAGCTCACCCGGTTCGGCCGGAGCGCGGTCAACACGTACGCCAACGCCACGCCGCTCATCGTCGTGGGAGTCGTCTACCTCGTGCTGACCGTGCCGCTCACCCGCCTGGCGGGGTACCTGGAGAAGCGGTCCCGCCGGGCCCGGTAGGCCCGCTCCGGAGGAGCCATGACCTCGAACCCGCCCCTCGTCTCGATGGCCGAGCCCGCCATCCGCATCGAAGGCCTGCACAAGTACTTCGGCGCGCTCGAGGTGCTGAAGGGCGTCGACCTCGAGGTGCGTCGCGGCGAGGTCGTCTGCATCGTGGGCCGCTCCGGTTCGGGCAAGTCGACGCTGCTGCGGTGCGTGAACCGCCTCGAGGAGCCCACCGCGGGCCGGATCCTCGTCGAGGGGATCGACATCACCGACCCCGACTGCGACGTCGATGGCGTCCGCCGGCGCATCGGCATGGTGTTCCAGCTGTTCAACCTGTTCCCGCACCTCACGGTGCGAGGCAACCTCACGGTCGCCCAACGGCGCGTGCTCAAGCGCTCGAAGGCCGAGGCCGACGCCGTGGCCGAGGAGATGCTCGCCCGCGTGGGGCTGGCCGAGAAGATCGACGAGCACCCGATCCGCCTCTCGGGCGGCCAGCAGCAGCGGGTGGCCATCGCCCGGGCGCTGGCCATGAACCCCGACATGATGCTGTTCGACGAGGCCACCAGCGCGCTCGACCCCGAGCTGGTCGGCGGCGTGCTCGGCGTGATGCGCCGCCTCGCCACCGACGGCATGACCATGCTCGTCGTCACCCACGAGATGGGGTTCGCCCGCGAGGTGGCCGACCGCGTGGTGTTCATGGACGGCGGCGTGGTGGTGGAGGAGGGGCCGCCCGAGCAGGTGCTGGGCGAGCCGCAGGACGAGCGCACGCGGTCGTTCCTCCAGCGCGTGCTGCAGCCGATGGCCGTGAGCGACATCGGCCCGGTTCCCCTTCTGGGCGAGGTGCCCCCCCTGCCGGCCGAGGAGGGGCGGGTCACCCAGCTGTGACCGGCGTGGGGAGCCGGCCGACGGCGTCGGCCACCGAGAGCAGCGGATAGGGGTTCACCGGCGCGCCGCCGCCGGGGTGCACCTCGAAGTGCAGGTGGGGCTGCCCGGCGGCGTTGCCGGTGTCGCCCACGAAGCCCACCACCTCGCCGGCCTCGACGGCGGTGCCGGCCGCGATCCCCACGGCGTAGCCCGACAGGTGGGCGTACAGGTACCGGGTGCCGCTCTCGCCGTCGAGCCAGAGCTCGATGCCTCCGAGCGGGCCGCCGCCGGGGCGCACCACCCCCCGCTCCGCGGCCACCAGCGCCGTGCCGCCCGGAGCGCCGATGTCGGTGCCTTCGTGGGTGTGCGCCTGCTCGGTGCCCGCCATCCGGGGGGCGCCGAAGTCGTCGACGAACGGGTGGTACGGCGGTGCCACCGGGAACACGAAGCCGGTGACGGCCACCTCGCCGCCGGCCTCGAAGACCAGGAGGGTGAGCCGCGCCCCGCCGACCCGGCGCTCGGCCGCGGGGAGCTCGGCCGCAGCCCCGGCGGCCTCGCGCTCGGCCGCGTCGCGCGCCAGGACCACGTCGGCCAGGTCGGCGGTGACGGCCTGGCGGGCCGCGCGGTAGGCGTCGACGGCGGCCCGGTCGCCGTCCAGGGCACCCCGCACCAGCTCGGCCCGGCTGGCCAGCTCGGTGGGGCTGTCGGCGGTGACGAGGAGCTCGAGGGCGGTCGTCGGGCCACGCACGTAGGCGGCGGCCGCCCGGCTGGCGAGGGTGGCCCGCGCGTCGCGGAGCCGGTCGATGGCCTGGCGGCGCTCCTCGTCGAGCCCCTCCCGCTGCACGTCCAGCTCGGCGATGCGGGCGGTCGCGGCGTCGCGTCGGGCGAGGGTGGCGGCCAGGGCGGCCTCGGCGTCGGCCAGCTGGCGGCGCGCGCCCGGGAGGTCGCGCCGGATCGCCCGGTGCGGCTCGGCCCCGGCGGGCAGCCCGGCACCGGGCGCGGCGGCGCAGGGGGTGGCGGCCCCGAGCACGATCAGCAGGGCCAGGACGGCGGCGGCCCGGCGCATGCACGTCCTGTCGGCCCGTCACCCGGCGATGTGAGGCGGCGCGCCCGCTACGGTCGGGCCGACGAGAGCCCTCGGGGGGGACGGATGCTGACAGAGCTGGCGGCCGCAGTGCGGGGCGGGCGGGTCGAGCCGGTCGAGCTGGTCGAGGAGAGCCTCCGGCGCATCGAGGCCGGCAACGGCGCGCTCAACGCGGTGATCTCGGTCCGCCCCGACGAGGCGCGGGCCGAGGCTCGCGCCTCGTCGGGGCGGGACGGGCCGCTGGCCGGCCTGCCGCTGCTCGTCAAGGACATGGCGCGGTGCAAGGGCTCGGTCACCACCATGGGGTCGCCGCTGTTCGCCGGTGCTGCCCCCGACACCGTCGACGACGTCGCCGTGGCCCGGCTCCGGGCGGCCGGCGCCATCGTGGTGGGCCGGACGAACAGCCCGGCGTTCGGGCACGCGGGGTTCACGACCAACCGGCTCTACGGCGCCACCTGCAACCCCTGGAACCTCGACCGCTCCCCGGGGGGGTCGAGCGGGGGCTCGGCTGCCGCCCTGGCCGCCGGGTTCGCGCCCCTCGCCACCACCTCCGACGGTGGCGGCTCCGTGCGGATACCGGCCAGCTGCTGCGGGCTGGTGGGGTACAAGCCCTCGATGGGGGCCATCGGGCGCAACGTGCTACCCCGCTGGATCCACTTCTCCACGCAGGGGGTGACCGCCGCGAGCGTCGACGACGTGCTGGCGCAGGCCGAGGTCGTGCTCGGGCCTGCCGTCGGCGACTACCTCGGCCTGCCCCGGGCCGGCGTGGCCCTCGCCCCGTCCGCGCCGGCCCGGGTGCTGGCGTGTCGCAGCTTCCGTGCCGGCGTCGACCCGGTGATCGAGGCGGCCTTCGAGGAGGCCCTCGACGAGCTGGCCGGGGTCGGGTTCCCGGTGGAGCGCGTCGAACCGCCGTCGGACTCGTCGGTGGCAGAGGCCTGGTTCGTGATGAGCGCGGCCGAGCTGGCGCAGAGCCTCCTCGACGTGCGCGACCAGTGGCCGTCGTTCGAGGCATCGCTCGCCTTCGTGCTCGACTACGGCGCCGCGGTCGGCGCGACCGACTACATCGCGGCCGAGCGACGGCGCCACGAGGTGTCGGCCCGCTTCGACGACCTGCTCGGCGCCGACGCCGTGCTGGTCGTCCCCACCGTGAACGTCACCAGCTGGGGCCCCGAGGGGCCGCTCCCCACCAGCGTCGGCTCGGTGGTCGACGACCCGGCGGTGGCGGTCAACACCAACGACCTGAACTTCACGGGCCACCCGGCGGTGAGCGTGCCCCTCGGCCGCGACGCTGACGGCGTGCCGTTCGGCCTGCAGATCGTGGCGCCCCGCTTCGCCGACGGGCTGGCCCTCGGCCTGGCACAGGCGTGGGAGCGGCGGCGGCCGTGGCCGGAGGTGGCGCCCGGCTACGAGCCCTTCGGCCCCCCGTGACGGCGGGCGGGCCCGCTCATGGGGTGTAGCCGATCCGGCGGAGCAGCTCGTGGCGGTCGGCCACGTCGGCGTCGGTCTCCTCGCCCAGGGGCGGCTGGCCGTCGATGACGCCGACGATCCCCCGGCCCGACTCGTTCTCGGCCACCAGCACCTGCAGGGGGTTGGCGGTGGCGCAGTAGACCCGGCACACCTCGGGCACCTGCTTCACCGCGTTCAGCACGTTCACCGGGTAGCCGTCGGCGAGCAGGACCACGAAGGAGTGGCCGGCGGCGATGGCCAGCGCGTTCGCCACCGCGGCCCGCACCAGCTCGGGGTCGTTTCCCGCCCGGCGCACCAGGCGGTCGCCCGAAGCCTCGCAGAAGGCGATGCCGAACCGGAGGTGGGGCGACGATCCGGCCAGCACTGCGAACAGATCGTCGACGGTCTTGATGAAGTGGGCCTGGCCCAGGATGACGTTGGCGCCGTCCGGGGCGCTCACCGGCACGGCCAGGAGCCGCATCGCCGCCTCGCTCACGAACCCACCGCCCGGCCGAGGGCGCTGCCGCCGTCGATCGCCACGACCTGCCCGGTGACCTGGCCGGCGCGGTCCGAGCACAGGAACGACACCGTGGCCGCGATCTCTGCGGGGGTCTGCTCGGTGCCCATCGGCACGGCGCCGCCCACCATGGCGTCGAACATCGACTTGTCGGGGAGCAGCTGCTGCCACAGCCGGGTATAGATGAAGCCCGGCGCCACGGCGTTCGCGCGGATCCGTCGGGGAGCGAGGGCGAGGGCCAGGCAGCGCGTCCAGTGGATCAGGCCGGCCTTGGCGGCGGCGTAGGCGAACAGCTGGTTCGGAACGAGGCCCGCGATCGACGCGGTGTTGCAGATGGCGGCGCC
Source organism: Acidimicrobiales bacterium (assembly GCA_016716005.1). NCBI lineage: Bacteria > Bacillati > Actinomycetota > Acidimicrobiia > Acidimicrobiales > Acidimicrobiales bacterium. The sequence goes on along the minus strand of JADJXE010000001.1, from coordinate 612,382 downwards.
CGGCTCGAGCCGCGGGCCCACGACCCGGGTCACCACGTGGGCCGCGGTGAGGTTGAGGTCGATCTGGTCGCGCCACAGGTCGACCGGGCCGAAGGGGTCGAAGGGCACCACGTCGGTGCGGGACGGGTCGACGCGCCCGCCGCCGGCGTTGTTCACGAGCACCCGGGGAACGACGCCGAGGTCGTCGACGCAGGCCCGCACCGCGTCCTCGTCGGTCACGTCGCAGGCGTACACCTCGGCGCCCGGCACCTCGTCGGGGTCGAGGTCGAGCACGACGACGCGACTGACCACCCCGTCGGCCACCAGGGCCTCGGCGATGCCCCTCCCGATCCCCCGTGCCCCGCCCGTCACGAGCCCCAGTCCGGCCATGCTCCCCCTCCTCGCGTCGCCGGCGGACCTTACCGGCCCCCGCCGAGGAGCTCGGCGAGCAGCGCGACGACCGCCGCGGTCGCGGGCGCCTCCGTGGCGCCGAGGGGCTCGACGGTCACGAAGGCCTCGGTCCCCTGGGCCCGGCCCTGCAGCGTGATCACCACCGACGCGGCCGGGAGCCCGCACAGCTCGACGATCACCTCGAGCAGGCCGGCATCGGCGTCGACGTACGTCACCTCGCCGAGCCGATCGGCGCCGTCCAGCAGGGCGAAGAAGGCCTCGTCGTGGGGCGCGTCGAGGAGCAGCGTGTCCGCCTCGGCCACCAGCGGCTCGGCCACCAGAGGCTCGGCGACCGGGCCGGCGACCGGGCCCGCACCGGGCTCCGTGCGGCCCGGGCCGTCTCGGGAGGCGCGCAGCACGGTGTAGGCGGCCGTGATCCGGGCCGTGGTGCGGCCGGCGTCGGCGTGCCGGGCGACGTCGGGGTGATGGGCGCGCACCAGCCGCCGGTAGGCGGCGCGGACCTCGGGCCACGGGGCGTCGTCGGCGACGCCGAGCACCCGGGAGGCCTCGGCCACGTCCACCCCGTTCGACTCGCTACCCGAACTCGGGCAGACCCTCGCCGCGCACGACCCGCTCGTACAGGTCGAGCACCCGATGGGCGATCGCCGACCAGCTGAAGTGCTCGACGACCCGGCGCCGCCCGTCGATCCCGAGCTGGCCGCCCAGCGCGGGGTCGTCCAGCACCCGGGTCAGGGTGGCGGCCAGGTCGCGCGCCAGGCCGTCGGGGTCCTTGGGGCCGGCCATACCCGGGCCGGCGGGCTCGAACGGCACGAGCAGGCCGGTCCGACCGTCGGTGACCACCTCGGGGATGCCGCCCACGGCGGTGGCCACGACGGGGGTCTCGCAGGCCATGGCCTCCAGGTTCACCAGGCCGAGCGGCTCGTAGATCGACGGGCAGCAGAACACGTCGGCGTGGGTGAGGAGCTGGATCATCTCCTTGCGCTCCAGCATCTCCTCGATCCACACGACGCTGCCCCGCTCCTCCTGGAGATCCTCGATCATGCCGGCGATCTCCTGGCCGATCTCGGGCGTGTCGGGCGAGCCCGCCCGGAGCACCACCTGCACGTCCGGGTCGAGCAGTCGGACGGCGTCGAGGAGGTGGCGGATCCCCTTCTGGCGGGTGATGCGGCCGACGAAGATGACCGTGGGCCGGTCGGCGTCGACGCCATGGCGGTCGAGGGCGTCGATGCCCGGGTCGGGGTGCCACTCGACGTGGTCGATCCCGTTGTGGATGACGGTGACGCGGTCAGGCGCGATGGCGGGGTAGCAGTCGAGGATGTCGTCGCGCACCGCGCTCGACACCGCGACGACGGCGTCGGCCGCCTCGAGGCCCGTCTGCTCGCAGAAGCTCGACAGCTCGTAGCCCCCGGCCAGCTGCTCGCGCTTCCAGGGCCGCAGGGGCTCGAGGCTGTGCACCGTGGCCACGTGGGGGATCCCGTGGATCATCTTGGCCACGTGCCCGCCGAAGTTGGTGTACCAGGTGTGGCTGTGGACCACGTCGGCGTCGGCCACGCCGGCGGCCATCGCCAGGTTGATCGACACGGCGCGCAGCGCGTCGAGGTACGGCGCCGACCCGGCGAGGCGCTCCCAGGACCGGTAGGCGAACACGGCCGGGTTGTGGCTCGGCCCCGAGCGCTCGAGCCCCCAGCAGTGCACCTGGACGGCGGCGTGGTGGGCCAGCTCGCGCGAGAGGTACTCGACGTGGACGCCCGCACCCCCGTAGACGTCGGGCGGGTACTCGCGGCTCAGGATCGCGACCTTCACGGGGCGAACCTACCCCGTGGGCGGGGCCACCCCGGTCAGTCGGCGGGGAGCCCGGCCCGACGCCGGCGCACCGCCCAGTAGCGCCGCACCCACGCGGGCCGCACGTCGGCGGTGGGGTGGGCGGCGACGGCCTCGGTCCACCGGCCCAGTAGCCGGTCGGCCTCGGCGAGGGCCCGGGCCGGTTCCGGGGGGGCCGCGAGCCACGCCCGCTCCACCTCGTCGCGCTCGGCCGCGAACAGCGGGGCCAGCGCGGCCGGGTTGCGCACCACCCGGCGGTGGAGCCGTTCGTGGCGCCACCACAGGCTCCGGCCGTCGTCGACGTCGGTGGGCGGGGGGCCGAGGTCGAGCGGCTGCTCCACGCGAACCGGCTTGAACAGCCCGGTGCACGGCGCGGCGGTGGCGGTGGCCCAGTGGCGGGCCGTGCCGGGGCGCAGCTCGGCGACCCACGAGGCCGTGGTCTGCGACGTCGCCACCAGGCCGCCGGCGTGCATGCAGGGTGCGGCCATGCCGCCCGTGAGCGGTGAGTAGCGGGGTTGGCCGGTGGGACCATGGTCGCGGAGCAGCGCCATCATGGCGGCGGGGCCGTCGGCTGCCGCCGCCGCGGCCTCGGTGCGCCCGCAACGCAGCGAGCACGCGGCCACCCTCCCGCGGAGCCGGTCGGCGTGCTCGGCCGCGAACGAGGGGATGGTGAGGCCGTTCGAGATGCTGCGGGCGCCCCCGGTCACCCGTTCCACCGCCCACCGGCGACCGGCCGTCTCCACCACCCAGGCCTCGGTGGCGTCGGCCACCAGGAAGCTGTTGTGGTAGCTGGACGACCGGTGCTCGTGGCCGCAGCCGCCGCCCTGGCCGGGGCGCTCGATCAGACCGGTGATCAGCGCGGCCGCGGCGGCGGCGGTGTCGGCCCGCTCGAGGGCCAGGCGCAGGACGTCCATCCCGGTGAGCCCGGTCGGGGCGTAGGGCTGGTCGGTGAACACGGCCTCGTTGCCGATCACGACCCCGTGCTCGTTGGCCCCCATCTCCGCGCCCCACATCCAGAACGGGCGGCTGAGCAGCACGGCGTTGGTGCGGCGCACCTGCGGCACCTCGATCCACGTGCAGCGCAGGCGGCTCCCCGGTGGGTGGTCCGCCGAGGGATGCCACTCGAGGAGCTGGGCCTCGTTCGGGTCGCGGTCGGAGTTCTTGGCGAACAGGACGCGGTCCGCCTCGACGAGGACAGCGGTGTCACACACGCGGGGATCGTACGACCCGGGACGCGGCGACGGCCCGTCGGCTAGCTTGGCCCGCCGCAGGGGTTCTGGTTGGGGGGAGCCGTGCGGATCGCCGTTGTCGGCGCAGGGGCATGGGGCACGACGCTGGCGTCACTGGTCACGCCGCGGGCCGAGGTCGTGCTGTGGGCACGCGAGCCCGAGGTGGTGGAGGGCGTCAACGAGGAGCACGCCAACCCGCTGTTCCTGCCCGGCTTCCGCCTGTCGCCGGCGGTGCGGGCCACCACCGATCTCGAGGAGGCGGTGGCCGGGGCCGAGGTCGTGGTGCTGGGCGTGCCCGCGCAGTGGCTGCGCGCCGTGCTGGGCGAGGCCGCGCCGCTGCTCCACCCGGGCACGCCCCTCGTGAGCATCGCCAAGGGCATCGAGCAGGGCACGAGGCTGCGGATGACCCAGGTGATCGCCGAGGTGCTGCCGGACCACGACCGCGACCGCATCGGGGTGCTCACCGGGCCGAACCTGGCGCGCGAGGTGATGGCCGGCCAGCCCACGGCGACGGTGGTCGCCCTGCGCGACGAGATCTGGGCCAGGGCGATCCAGTCCCTCTTCATGTCGCCGACCCTGCGCGTGTACACGAACCGCGACGTCGTCGGCTGCGAGTCGGCGGGAGCGCTCAAGAACGTCATCGCGCTGGCTGCGGGCATGGCGCACGGCCTCGGCTACGGCGACAACTCGAAGGCGGCGCTCATCACCCGGGGCCTGGCCGAGCTGACCCGCCTGGGGGTGGCGCTCGGCGGTGAGCCCCTCACCTTCCTGGGGCTGGCCGGCAACGGTGACCTCATCGCCACGTGCTCGAGCCCGCAGAGCCGGAACCGCACCGTCGGCGAGCAGCTGGGCAAGGGTCGCCCGCTCGCCGACGTGCTCGCCGGGATGCGCTCGGTGGCCGAGGGGGTGAGGAGCGCGCCGGCCGTGCTCGCCCTCGCCGACGAGCTCGGCGTGGAGATGCCGATCGCGACCCACGTGCAGGAGGTGCTCGCCGACGGGCGGAACCCGGCCGATGTGGTGGCCGACCTGATGGGCCGGGCGCCCAGGGACGAGCTGCACGGCATCCACCAACCGGTGGCCTGAGCACGCGCCCAAGTGGGGGCGTCGTCGGCTACCCGCCCGCGAGCTGGGCCAGCAGGGTGTCGTGGAGCCGGCCGTTGGTGGCCACCCCGCTGCCCCTGTCGATGCCGTCCCGGCCGTCGGCGGCGGTGAAGCGACCGCCCGCCTCGGCGAGGATCACCGGCATGGGGGCGAGGTCCCACGGGCTCACGTCGGGGTCGACCATGGCGTCGATGCGCCCGGTGGCCACGAGGGCGTACCCCCAGCCGTCGCCCCAGGTCCGCATCCGCCAGCCGGCGCGCCTGACCGCGATCAGGGCTGGTTCGGGCCAGTGGTCGAAGCCGCTGGTGGACAGCGTGCTGCCCCGGACCTCGTCGCGCTCGCTCACCTGCACGGGCACGCCGTTGCTGGAGCAGCCGAGCCCCCGGCCGGCGGCCACGGTCTCGCCCAGCGCGGGCAGGACGATCACCCCGACCGCGGGGCCGTGCTCGTCGTGGACGGCGAGGAGGGTGCTGAAGGTGGGGACCCCCCGGCTGAAGGCGAGGGTGCCGTCGACGGGGTCGAGGATCCAGCGGCGGGTGCTGGTGCCCTCAGCCAGGCCCTCCTCCTCGCCCAGGATCGTGTCGGCCGGGAACCGGTGGGCGAGCTGGCTGCGGACGAGGTGCTCGGCCTCACGGTCGGCCTGGGTGACGGGGGTGCCGTCGCCCTTGGCCGTCACGGTCAGGTCAGGGGAGCGGAACCAGCGCAGGGCCAGCGCCCCGGCCTGCTCGGCCAGCTCGACGGCGGCGGCGAGCAGGGCGGCCTCGACGGGCGGCGGGGGGTCGGGGAGAACGGTCATGGCGCTCGGCCCTCCAGCCTCGCGCACGAGGGCGCCGGGGGGAGAGGCCGGGGACCGAGCGCCACGACCGAGAAGGGTGAGGGGTGGTCCGGGCTAGTAGATCCCGCAGGCGCCGCGCCAGGGGCTCCAGCCCACCTCGGCCCACAGGTCCGCGGCCACGGCGGCGTTGGGGGCGGCCTCGCGCATGCGGTCCCAGGTGAAGCCGAGCTTGGCCGCCCGGCCCTCGTGGTAGGCACGGCCGAGCTGGAAGAGCCCGGTGTACTGGCCGTTGGCGACGGCCGGGTCGAGGCCCGACTCGCACCGCGCGATGTGCACGGCCTTGTCCTGGTCGGCGGCCGTGGCGCCCCTGACCGAGAAGGCCACACGGATCTGCTCTTCGATGCCGCAACCGCTGGCGAGCACCACGAGGATCGCCACGACGGCGAGGAGGCGACGGGTCATCGACCGAGACCGTAGCGAGTCGGCGCGCTCAGCGCAATGTGATCGCAACATTCGTCACGTCCCTCACGAGCTGCGGGCGCAGGACCAGGGGCCCCAACCCGCCTCGGCCCACAGGTCGGCGGCCACTTGGATGTTGGGGCCGGCTTCCCACATGTGGTCCCACGTGTAGCCGAGCCTGGCCGCCCGGCCCTCGTGGTAGGCACGGCCGAGCTGGAACAGACCCGTGAACTGACCGTTGCGCGCCGTCGGCTGCAGGCCGGACTCGCAGCGGGCCACCCTGACGGCGCGGTCCTGGTCGGCCGACGAAGCGCCCCGGTTGCCGAAGTGGAACCGGATCTGGTCCTCGATCGAGCACCCGGTGGCCAGCACCAGGAGCAGCAGGACGGGGAGGATCAACTTTCGCAACATCTTCGTAACGTTACGTGACACGCGCGTCATTCGCAACGCAACCGTAATGAAAATTGGGCCGGTTCCGCCCCGTCCGCATCCCGACCTGGCCGCCTGCCCCCGATCGGCCGTGCTAGAAGTCCCGACCACGACCGGAGGGGACGAGCCGTGACCGAGACCGACGTCGAGCAGGAAGGCCGCGCGCATCGAGGACCTGACCTGGTGGAGCTGCTGTCGGTGGTGCTGCTGGGCGTGGCCGCCATCCTCACGGCCTTCACCGCCTTCCAGGCCTCGCTCAAGGACGGCGAGGCCCTCAGCGGCTACACCGAGTCGAACCAGCTGGCCACCCTGGCCGCCGACCTCAACGGCCAGGGCGACGTGGTCCAGTCGAACAACGAGCAGATCTTCCTCGAGTGGAGCAAGGCCGTGAACACCGGCGACGAGGAGCTCGCCGCGTACATCCAGGGCTCGCTCATGACCGACGACCTGGCGTCCGCCATCGCATGGTGGGCCGACAGCCCCGACGAGTTCACGAGCCCCTTCGTGGAGGAGAACCCCGACTGGGTCAACCCCTTCTGGGAGCAGGGGGCCGACCTGCAGGCCCAGTCCGAGGTCGCGTTCCAGGAGGGACAGGAGGCCGGCGACACCGGCGACACCTACGGCTTGGCCGCCGTGTTCTTCGCCGTGACCCTGTTCTTCGGCGGCGTCGCCAACGTCTTCAAGAACCGCCCCCTCCAACTGGTGATCCTGGGCGTCGCCGCGGTGGCGCTCGGGGTGGGGACGGCGGTGATGCTCTCGGCCATCTAGGTCCCGACGGCCTCCTGGCCGACCGGCACCGAGCCCCGCGCCGGGGTCCGGAGGGGGCTCGGGAGGGCGCCGCAGCCGGCCCGCCGCGCCGGGGACCGCGGGTTAGTGTCCGACCGTGACGCTGCCGTACCCCGCCGAGTGGGAGGCCGACGTGGTCCTCTCCGACGGGGGGACCGTGCACGTGCGGCCCATCCGACCGGACGACGCCGAGCGGCTGGTGGCCCTGCACTCGCGCCTCTCGTCGGAGAGCATCTACTTCCGCTTCTTCAGCCCCCGGCCGGCGCTCACCGACCGGGAGGTCGAGCGCTTCACCACCGTCGACTACGACGACCGGATGGCCATGGTGGCCCTGCTCGGCGACGACCTCGTGGCCGTCGCCCGCTACGACCGCTGGCCGGGGCGCGACGAGGCCGAGGTGGCCTTCACCGTCGACGACGTCCACCAGGGCCGCGGGATCGCCACGGTCCTGCTCGAGCACCTGGCCGCCATCGCCCGTCAGCGGGGGATCCACCGCTTCACGGCCGAGACGCTCCCCCAGAACCGCAAGATGCTGGGGGTCTTCCGCTCGGCCGGGTTCGAGGCGTCGACGTCGTTCAACGAGGGCATCATCGATGTGAAGCTCGACATCGAGCCCACCGAGGAGTCGCTCGCGGCCATGCGCGAGCGCGAGAAGCAGGCGGAGGCGCGGTCGGTGGCCCGCCTGCTCAACCCGACGTCCGTGGCCGTGATCGGTGCGAGCCACCATCCGGGCACCATCGGGAACGAGGTGCTCCGCAACCTCCTGTCGGCCGGCTTCTGCGGCACCGTGTGGCCGATCAACCCGCACGCGTCCCACGTGGCCGGGGTGCGCGCCTATCCCTCCGTCATCGACGTGCCCGACGACGTCGAGCTGGCGGTCGTGGCCGTGCCGGCCGACGACATCGCGCCGGTGGTCGAGCAGTGTGCCCGCAAGCGGGTGCAGGGGCTGCTGGTGATCTCGGCAGGCTTCGGCGAGGCCGGGCCGGCAGGGGTGGAGGCCGAACGCGACCTGGTGGAGCTGTCGCGCCGGCTGGGAATGCGCCTCATCGGCCCGGCCAGCATGGGCGTGATCAACACCGCGCCCAGCGTGTCGATGCACGCCAGCTTCGCCCCGTTGGGCGTCCTGCCGGGACGGGTCGCCATCGCGGCCCAGTCGGGGCCGCTCGGCATCGCGATCCTCCGGCTGGCGACGCAGCTGGGCGTGGGGATCTCCACGTTCGTCGCCATCGGCAACCGGGCCGACGTGAGCGGCAACGACCTCCTCCAGTACTGGGAGGACGACGAGCACACCGACGTGGTGCTGGTGTACACGGAGTCGTTCGGGAACCCGCGGAAGTTCAGCCGCATCGCCCGCCGGATCTCGCGTCGCAAGCCGATCGTGGCCGTGAAGAGCGGGTTGCAGCGGGCGGCGGCGGGCGAGCCGCGCGGCGCAGCCGTCGCCGCCGGCGCGGTGGAGCCGCTGTTCCAGCAGACGGGCGTGATACGGGTCGACAGCATCCCGGAGCTGTTCGACGTGGCGCGGATCCTGGCCGGCCAGCCCCTGCCCAGGGGCCGGCGGGTCGCCGTGCTCACCAACACCCGCCACCCCGGCCTGATCGCCGCCGACGCCGCGGTGGGCTCGGGGCTGGTGCTGGCCGAGCTCGACCGCCACACCCTCGCGGCCCTGCACGAGGCCGTGCCGCCCGGATCGACCATCACGAACCCCGTCGACCTCACGCACGTCGCCGAGCCCCACCACTACGAGTCGGCGCTGGCCGCGATCCTCGACGACCCGCACGTCGACGCCCTGATCGCCATCCACGCCCCGCCGCTCACCGACCGGGCCGACGAGGTGGCGCGCATCCTCGCCGCCGCCTCCAGCCGCTCCGGCGAGGTGCCCGTCGTCGCCACCTTCCTCGCCCTGGCCGACGGGAGCCAGGCGCTCTCCTCGGGTGAGCGGACGGTTCCCAGCTTCGAGTTCCCGGAGATGGCCGCCCACGCCCTGGGCAAGGTCGCCACCTACGCCGAGTGGCGCCGCCGGCCCGAGGGCGAGGTGCCCGACCTCCCCGACGTCGACGAGGAGCGGGGCCGCGCCGCAGTCGAGCACGCGCTCGAGATCCGCCCGACGGGCACCCTCCTGCCCTGGTCGGTCGCGGCCGACCTGCTCGACGCCTACGGCATCCCCCTGACGGCCGCCAGGATGGTCACCTCGCTCGACGACGCGATCGCGGGTGCCGAGGCCGTGGGCTACCCGGTGTGCCTCAAGGCCACGGGCCTGCGGCGCGTCGCCCGGTCGGAGGCCGGCGGGGTGGCGCTGGATCTGCACGACCCCGACGAGGTGGCCGGCGCCTACCAGCGCATGAGCGAGGCGCTGGGGCCGGCCATGGCCGAAGCCATCGTCCAGCGCATGGCGGTCCCCGGGGTGGAGCTGCTCGCCGGGCTCCGGCACGTGCGGCTGTTCGGTCCGGTCGTGAGCTTCGGCCTGGGTGGCGCCTTCGCCGACGCCATCGGTGACACCTCGTCGGCGGTCGTGCCGCTCACCGACGTCGACGTCGACGAGCTGCTCGAGGGCTCGCGGGCCGGCGCGGTGCTGCTCGAGGCCGACGGGCCGGTCACGTACGACGTGCCGGCCGTGCGCGACCTGCTGCTGCGGCTCGGCCGGCTCGCCGACGACCTCCCCGAGGTGGCCGAGGTGCAGCTGAACCCGGTGCTGGTGTCGGCGTCGGGCGCCGCGGCCGTCGACGCCAGGATCTGGGTCGCTCCCGTCGCACTCGGGGTGCCCGACGAGGTGCGCCGTCTGGGCTGACTCGGCCGGCGGTTCAGCCGTCGGCCCGGGCGACCAGCGAGCCGTAGGCGTCGGGTCGGCGGGTGCGGAGGAGGGGGAAGAGCTCGAGCCAGTCGCGCCGTGCGTCGAGGTCGAGGTCGGCGACGAGCACCGCTGGCTCGTCGCGAGGTGCCTGGAGCAGGATCCGGCCGTACGGGTCGGAGATGAACGACGACCCGTAGAACGTGATCCGCTCCTCGGTGCCGATCCGGTTGGGGACCACCATGAAGGTGCCGTTGGCGATGCCGTTCCCGGTGATCACGTGCTGCCACAGCGGCTGGGTGTCGAAGTCGGGGTGATCGGGCTCCGAGCCGATGGCCGTCGGGTACACGATCAGGTCGGCCCCGGCGAGCGCGTAGGCGCGGGCCAGCTCGGGGAACCACTGGTCCCAGCAGGTCGGGAAGCCGGCGCGGGCTGCGTCCACCGTGAGCACCGGGTACTCGGCCGGGCCCGGGCGGAAGTAGCGGTCCTCGTGGTACCCGGCGGTGACCGGGAGATGGATCTTCCTCGTGCGGATCACCAGCTCGCCGTCGGGCGCCACGACGATGGCGGTGTTGTAGCCGAGCCCGCCGTCGGCGGCCCGCTCGCACAGCGAGGCGTGCACGAGGGCCCCGGTCTCGGCCGCCAGCTCGGCCGCGAAGACGTGCGTGGGCCCACCGGGCAGGGGTTCGGCGTTGGCGGCTGCGGCCTGCTCGGTCTCGTCGTCGCGGACCGCGAAGTACGAGGTGAGGGTGAGCTCCTGCAGGCACACCAGGCGGGCACCCTCGGCGGCAGCGGTGCGCACGCCCTCGGCCAGGGCGCCGCGTTGCACCTGGGGCTCGGGGTGCCAGCGCTGCTGGACCAGGGCCACGCGGATGAGCCCTCGCTCGGGTGGGCGCGTGCGGGCCGGGGACGGGGGAGGGTCGTAGCACGTGAGCAACTGCACGGCGAGGCTCCCCGGGCCGGTGGTCAGCGCAAGGCGGGCTCGCGGGGCAGCCCGAGGATGCGCTCGCCGATGATGTTGCGGAGGATGTCCGAGGTGCCGCCCATGATCGTGTAGCCAGGGGCGTAGCAGACCGCCCGGGCGGTGCGGCCCCAGAGCAGTGAGCCGGGGCCGCCGACCCGTGCCACGAACTGGGCCACCCGCTGCTCGTGCTCGGTGCAGAAGGCCTTGGTGGCCGCCGAGAAGCCCTTCGGGGCCTGGCCCAGCACCTCGCGCAGCACCAGCATCCGGCCGAGCCGGTAGCCGGTCTCCAGGGCCGCGATCTCGTGGCGGACCAGCGGGTCGGCGGTGTCGGCCCGGTCCAGCGCGTCGAGGTACAGCGCCCGGTTCGAGAGCAGCCGGTCGATGCCGCCCCGCTCGTGCTCGAGCTGGCGCATCGTCTGCCTCCAGCTGCCGCCCTCCTCGCCCACCAGGTTGGAGGCGGGCACCTCCACCCGGTCGTACCAGACCTCGCAGAAGTGGCGGTTCGTGGTCATGTCCTGGATCGGCCGGATCGTGATGCCCGGCGTGTCGAGGGGGACGATCAGCTCGCTGATCCCCGCGTGGGGCGGTCCCTCGTCGCTGGTGCGGCAGATCAGGTAGCAGTAGTCGGCGACCTCGCCGAAGCTGGTCCAGATCTTCTGGCCGTCGACCACGTACACGTCGCCGTGGCGCACGGCTCGGGCGCGCAGGCTCGCCAGATCGGAGCCGGAGTCCGGTTCGCTCATCCCGATGCACCAGGTGGTCTCGCCGGCGATGATCGCGGGGAGGAACTCGGCCTGCTGCGCCTCCGAGCCGAACGCGGCGAGGGTGGGGCCCATCTGGCGGTCGGCGAAGTAAGAGGCGGCGATCGGGGCCCCGGCGCCGATCAGGGCCTCGGTGACCACGAACCGCTCGATCGGCGTGCGGCCGTGGCCGCCGACCGACACGGGGAGGGTCATCCCGAGCCAGCCGCGGCGGCCGAGCTCGCGGGAGAAGCCCCGGTCGAAGCCGTTGATCCACGAGTCCTCGCGGACCTCGCGGTCCTCGACCGCGGCACGTGCCACCGCCTCCGCCTCCGCCTGGAGGGCCGCCAGCTCGTCCGACCAGTCGAAGTCCATGGGAGGGGATGCTAGGAGGGCGGCGGACGAGGGGCCTACCGCACGGTGAGGCGGTAGGGGCCGGTGCCGTCGTACGCGCCGACCTCGACGGTGTAGGTGCCCGTGACGGGCAGCGTGACGGTGACGGCCGCCGCGGTCGACGTGGCCAGGCCGAGAGACGGGTCGGCGTCGTCGTTGGACGCCAGCAGCGCGCCGTCGGGGTCGAGCACCGCCACCGTGGGGTCGAGCGCGCCCGACGCGTCGCCCGGATCGGCGGGTGGGGCCGGTTCCACCACCAGGGTCACGAGCTGCCCGGCGGTGCCGGCCAGGGTGTAGGTGTCGGTCCCCCCGGAGCGCTGCAGGCCGCCCTCCACCACCGAACCGGGCTGCACCGGCCCGCCCGGGCCGTCGATCTCGGCCGGGTCGACCTCGTCGATGCGGAACACGTAGGGCCCGCTGCCGCTCAGGTTGCCCACCTCGACGGTGTACTCGCCGTCGGCCGGGAGGACGGTGAGCAGGCCTGCGTCGAAGGTCCCCGCATCCGGGTCGATGTCCCCGGCGCCGTCGTCGTCCTCGGCCACGACCTCGCCGTCCGGGCCGAGCAGGGTGATCGTGGGGTCGGGGCCGCTCCCGGCGACGGCCAGGATCGCGACGGCGTCGCCCCGACGGGCCGTGAACCGGAACTCGTCGACGGTCTCGTCGCCCAGCAGCCAGCTCTCGACCCGGTCGCCGACCTGTACGTCGGTGCTCTGGCCGCCCGGCTCGACGCCCTCCGGCCCCGGCTGCACGGTCAGCGTGAAGGCACCGGTCTGGTCGGCGTCGTAGGCGCCCACCTCGACCAGGTAGCGGCCGTCGGCCGGGGCCACGACCAGGAGGGCCGGGTCGTCCGGGCCGGCCTCGGGATCGAAGGCGTCCGCGCCGTAGTCGGCGTAGCCCACCTCGTCGCCGGCCTCGTCGCGCACCGTCAGCTCGAGATCGACGTCCGGGTCGGCGGCCCGCACGACGAGCACGGCCAGCTCGTCCTGGACCAGGTCGAGCCCGTACACGGCCGGCTTGGTGCCCACCACCACCTCGCCGTCGACGGTGTCGCCCACGGCCACCTGGGTGGGGCCGGCGACGGGCGGCTGCTCGTCCTCGCCGAGGAGCTCGACCTGGAGGGCGTAGGCGCCGGTGCTGTCACCCACGCCCCGGACCTCGAGGCCGTAGCGCCCCGAGCGGTCGGCCTCGATCACGAGCAGCGGTGTGACGCCGCCGCCGCCGTCGTCGTCGCGGCCGACGAGGTCGCCGCCGGGATCGGTGGCGAGCAGCTCGGGGTCGAGGCCCGGGCCCGGTCTGACCGAGGCGACGATCCGATCGCCGGCGTCGAGCTGCACGCCGAACCGGTCGCCCTCGCCGGGCGCGCCGATCCGCCCGTCGATGTTCTCGTCGAAGGAGAACTGCTCGCCGTCGGGTTCTCGGGTGACCGGCCGGTCGTTGCCGCCGTCGCGGCGCGCCACGACCACCGCGGCCACGACCACGACGAGCAGCAGCGCCACCCCTGCCACGATCCACGGGACGGGGGAGCGATGGGTGCCCGGTGCCTGGACCGGGGTGGGCGCCGGCCCCGGCGGCGGGCCCGGCGGCGCGCCGACGGGTGGGGTCGGCGGGAGGGGGAGGTGTGGCGGCGGCCCTTGCGGCGGCGGGCCCGGCGGTCGGGGCGGCTGCCCCGGTGCGTCACTCATGGTGCCTGCTTGCCTACCACGCCTCACCCCGGGAAGAGGAGGCGACGCGACCGGGTTGTCCACGACCGTGGAGATCGAGCGGTTGACCGGCGTGTACCACGCCGACGGCGGGCTCTCGGGGGAGCTCGCCTACGTGGTGGGCAGGCTCCGGGGCACGGCGCACTGCGCCCTGTGCGACGTCACCCACGGGGTGCTCCGGGCCAAGCCGGCGTGGCGGTCGTGCGCGTCGTCCCTCCCGGTTCCCATCGAGCTCGTCCACCGCAACGAGCGCAGCCCCGAGGTCGAGGCGTTCACGGGGGCTCGCACGCCGGCGGTGGTGGCCCACACCGGCCTCGGGTTGGTCGAGGTGCTCGGCCCGGACGACCTCGACGCCCTCGGGGGCGAGGTGGAGGCCTTCCGGGCCGCGCTGGAGGCGCGCCTGGCCGCACTCGGAGCGGCCTGACGCTCCGCTCGTCCGGTCAGTCCTCGCCCTGCGCCTTCGTGAAGCCGGGCTCGCCGTCGAACTCCTGGAGCTTCTCGACGTGCATCCAGGTGTGCTCGGCCCCGACCGCGGCCACCAGGGCGAGGATGTCGGCCCCGCTGAGGTCGGCGGCCTCGTCGCGGGCCAGGAAGCGGCACCGGTACTGGTCGACGACGTCGGTGATGGCACCGGTGGGGGGGTACACCTTGGTGCCCCGGCTCGAGACCATCTTGAGCCGGAGCCTGGTGGGCGCGGCCAGCCGCTCGAGGCTGGGGCCGAGCTCGTCGGGGAACAGGGGCGTCTCCACGAACACGTCGGCGCCCACCACCCGCCGCTCGGCGGGCACGACCATGACGGGGTCGGGCGACACCTGCGGCAGCACGACCTCCTTGTAGTCCCGCACCGCCCAGGCCGCCGAGCGCCGCCCGAGGTTCTGGATGATCGCGTCGGTGTAGTCCGTCGTGGACGCGCCGTTGCCGTAGCCGACGACGTCGCCCGTGAGCGTGCCGTCCTCGAGGGTCACGAGCACCGCGTGCTCGATGTCGGCCGCGGCCTCGAACTCGCCGAGGTGGCGGAGCATCATCACCGAGGAGAGGATCACGGCCGTCGGGTTGATCACGTTGCGGCCCGCGTACTTGGGGGCGGACCCGTGCACCGCCTCGAAGATGGCGACCTCGTTGCCGATGTTGGCGGACGGCGCGAAGCCGAGGCCTCCCACCAGCGCCGAGGTGAGGTCGCTGAGGATGTCGCCGTTCATGTTGGTCGTGACGATCACGTCGAACTGCTCGGGCTTCTTCACCAGCTGGTGGGCGCAGTTGTCGACGATGACGTGCCAGCTCTCGATGTCGGGGTACTCGGGGGCGATGCGTTCGAAGGTGCGCTTCATCTCGCCCTCGGTGAGCTTCATGATGTTGCTCTTGGTGGCGCAGGCCACGCTCTGGCGGCCTTCGGCCCGGGCGACCTCGAAGGCCAGCCGCACGATCTTCTCGCAGCCCTTGCGGGAGATGAGCTTGAGGCACTGGGCGACGCCCGGGGTCTGCATGTGCTCGATGCCGGCGTAGAGGTCCTCGACGTTCTCGCGGACCACGATGAGGTCGATGCCCGAGCCGGAGTAGCGGGTCCGCACGCCGGGGAGCTCGCGGACCGGGCGCAGGTTCCCGTAGGTCTCGAAGAGCTTGCGCAGCGTCACGTTGGCGCTCTTCTCGCCGTACCCCACCGGGGTGCCGAGGGGGCCCTTCAGCGCCACCCTGGTCCGGGAGATGGACTCGATCGTCTCCTGGGGCACGCCTGACGGGATGCCCTCGCGGAACACCCGCTCGCCGGCGTGGCGCTCCTCCCACTCGATCGGCGCGCCGGTCGCCTCGACGACGCGGACCGCGGCGTCGACGCACTCGGGCCCGATGCCGTCGCCGGGGATGACGGTGACGAGCTTGCGGCCCGATGCGGTGACGTGGACGTTGGCCATGCGATGCACTCCCCAGTCGGTGAGCCGAGCTTGTCTGGGAATTGTATACGAAGCAAAGTTCGTATTTCAACGAACGCTGTTCGCCGCCCGGGGGCTCAGCGCACCAGCGCCACCACCGTGCCGGTCGCGACCACGGCCAGGAGCCCGGCGGCCACCAACGCGAAGCGCCAGTCGCCCTTGCGGGCCCACCGGATCCCCAGCCAGGCCACCCGGACCAGGGGCGCGGCCACGAGCAGGCCCACCATCAGCGCGCCGGCGGCCGATCCGGCCTCGTCGGGGAGCAGCGTGGCGAGGGCGGCCGCGACCGACACCGCCACCACGGCGACGCGCCCGGCCCCGGCCAGCGCGGCCTGGCGGTGCGGCCACCACGGGTGCGGGACGTGTCCGCGAGCCGGACCGCCGGGTGCGGCGTCGGCCGGCATCCCGCTCAACCCCGAACCAGGAGGATCCCGGCCACCACGACCAGGACCGCGCTCAGGACCTTGCGCACCGCCGTGGGTCGCAGGACCCCCTGGAGACGGGCGCCGATCGTGCCGCCGAGGAGCCCGCCCAGCACCACGGCCGCGCCCGACTCGGTGTCGATGCGTCCCTGGGTCGTGTAGACGATGAGCCCGGCCGCGGCGGTCACCCCGACGGTGAAGGTGGTGGTGGCCGCCGCGACCTTCACGGGCACCCGCATGATCTCCGACATCACCGGCGTCTTCAGGAAGCCGCCGCCCACTCCCGACAGCCCGGACACGATCCCGGCCCCGACCATGGCGGGGAGCCCCAGCGCGAGCCGGCGGGCCTGGTACGGGACGGTGTCGTCGCCGAGGCGGTACGTGCCGCCCAGGCTGCCCGGCCACTCGCCCGGCAGCTCGCCCGCGAAGGTGTCGTCGGGGAGGTTGCGGATCCCCTTGCGGAGGAAGCCGCTGAGGGCCGAGCCCAGCGCCACCACCGCGAGCAGGCGGGCCAGCACCGTCGAGGAGATCGCCCCGGACGCGAGCGCGCCGGCGAAGGTGCCCGCGCTGGCGGCCACCTCCACCGTGACCCCGAGGCGGTGGTGGACGGTGCCCTCGCGCAGCTGGGGCGCGCCGGCAGCCAACGCTCCGGCCGCCACCGAGAGCATGCCCAGCGGCGCCGCCTCCGACACCGGCGTGCCCGACAGCACGAGCAGCGGCACCAGGAGCACGGCTCCGCCCAGCCCGCCCAGGGCCCCGACCCCGCCCGTCAGGGCGGCCAGCCCGGCGAGGGCGACCAGGTTCACCTTCCGACGGGGGCCCGGTGCGACCGGCCGGCGGTCAGAGCCGCTCGACGATGGCGGCGGCGAACTCCGAGCAGCGCACCTCGGTGGCGCCGTCCATGAGGCGGGCGAAGTCGTAGGTGACGATCCTGTCCGCGATGGTGGCCTCGAGGGCCTTCACGATGTCGTCGGCCGCGCCCTGCCAGCCCAGGTGCTCGAACATGAGCACGCCCGACAGGATGACCGAGCCCGGGTTCACCTTGTCCTGACCGGCGTACTTGGGGGCCGTGCCGTGCGTGGCCTCGAAGATCCCGTGACCGGTGACGTAGTTGATGTTGGCGCCGGGGGCGATGCCGATGCCGCCCACCTGGGCGGCCAGGGCGTCGGACAGGTAGTCGCCGTTGAGGTTCGGTGTTGCGATCACGTCGAACTCCGAGGGCCGGGTGAGCACCTGCTGCAGGGTGATGTCGGCGATCGAGTCCTTCACCAGGAGCTTGTCGCCCGGGTCGCCCCCGCAGTCGTCCCAGCCCACGGCCACGTCGGCGAACTCCTCGCGGACGAGCTCGTAGCCCCACTTCCGGAAGGCGCCGGAGGTGAACTTCATGATGTTGCCCTTGTGGACGAGCGTGACGCTGCGGCGGCCCTTGCGGAGCGCGTAGGCGATGGCCGCCCGGACCAGGCGCTTGGAGGCGAACTCCGAGATGGGCTTGAGGCCGATGCCCGAGTCGGGGCGGATGTCCCAGCCGTACTCCCGCTTGCAGAAGTCGAGCAGCTTGGCGGCCTCGGGGGAGTAGGCCTCGACCTCGAAGCCCGCGTACACGTCCTCGGTGTTCTCCCGGAAGATCACCATGTCCACCAGCTCGGGGTGCCTCACCGGTGAGGGGACCCCGGGGAACCACCGCACCGGGCGCAGGCAGACGTACAGGTCGAGGATCTGGCGGAGGGCCACGTTGAGGGAGCGGATCCCGCCACCGATGGGCGTGGTGAGCGGTCCCTTGATCCCGATGAGGTACTCGCGGAAGGTCCCGACGGTCTCGTCGGGCAGCCACGAGCCGGTCCGGTCGAACGCCTTCTGGCCGGCCAGGACCTCCATCCAGGCGATGGTCTTGCCGTGCTTGGCGGCCGCGGCGTCGAGCACGAGCCTGGCGGCGGGCCAGATGTCGATGCCCGTGCCGTCACCCTCGATGAACGGGATGATCGGCTCGTCGGGCACGACCAGCTCGCCGCCCGCATCGATGGTGATCTTCCCGGGCATCTGGGTACCTCGCTCGTCGGCGTCCCCTCGGCGGGGTGGTCCGCCAACCCTACGCCTACGCTGCTGGTCGGTTCGTCGGTGTCCACCGTGGAGGTCGTGCATGCGCGCTGTCGTCCTGGAGCAGCACGGAGGACCGGAGGTGCTCACGCGGCGCGACGTGCCCGATCCGGTGCCGGGTCCAGAGGAGGTCGTGGTGGCGGTGACCGCCACCGCGGTGAACCGGGCCGACCTGCTGCAGCGGATGGGCCTCTACCCGGGACCGCCGATGCCGTTCGAGATCCCGGGGCTGGAGTTCGCGGGCCGCGTCGTCGCGCTCGGCGACCGGGCGCGCGAGGCGGCGGTGGGCGACGAGGTGATGGGCATCGTGGGGGGTGGCGCCTATGCCGAGCTGCTCGCGGTGCACGAGCGCCAGCTGCTGCGGGTGCCGCCCGCCCTCGGCCTCGCCGACGCCGCGGCCGTGCCCGAGGGGTTCATCACCGCCTGGGACGCGCTGGTGCTGCAGGGCGGGCTGACGCAGGGGCGGGTGGCGCTGGTGCACGCCGGCGCGTCGGGTGTGGGCACGGCCGCCATCCAGGTTGCCAGCGCCCTCGGCGCGACGGTCGTGGTGACCGCGTCGGCGGGCAAGCTGGAGGCGTGCCGCCGGCTCGGGGCCGACCTGGCCGTGGAGCGCAGCCCGGCCGACTGGCTGGGTGCCGTGCTCGACGCGTTCCCCGGGGGCGTCGACGTCGTGCTCGACGTGGTCGGCGGCGACGAGCTGCAGCGCAACGTGGCCGCGCTGGCGGTGCAGGGGCGCATCGTGCAGGTGGGGGTGATGGGGGGCGGCCAGGCCACCTTCTCCCTCGGGACGCTCCTGCCCAAGCGGGCGACCATCACCGGGACGGTGCTGCGGGCCCGGCCGATCGAGGAGAAGATCGCCGTGACCCGGCGCTTCGCCCGGGAGGTGCTCCCGCTGTTCGCGGCCGGGCGGCTTCGGCCGGTGATCGACAGCCGGTTCCCGCTGGACGAGGTCGCGGCCGCGCACGAGCGGATGGAGGCCAACGCCAACGTGGGGAAGATCCTGCTCGACGTGGGTTGACGTCGGCGGCGCCGGGTCGGCCCCGGTCAGCGCTGGTCGATGGGGACGTAGTCGCGGATCGGCGAGCCCACGTACTTCTGGCGGGGGCGGTAGATCTTCTGGTCCTTGGCGCCGAGCAGCTCGACCCAGTGCGCCAGCCAGCCCGAGGTGCGGGGGATCCCGAACAGGACGGTGAACATCTCGACCGGGAAGCCCATCGCCTGGTAGATGAGGCCCGAGTAGAAGTCGACGTTCGGGTAGAGCTTGCGCGACAGGAAGTAGTCGTCGGAGAGCGCGGTCTCCTCGAGCTTCAGGGCGATGTCGAGCAGCGGGCTCCGCCCCGTCACGTCGAACACCTCGTCGGCCGTGCGCTTGATGATGGCGGCCCGGGGGTCGTAGCTCTTGTAGACGCGGTGGCCGAAGCCCATCAGCCGCCCCTTGCCCTCCTTCACCGACTGGAGGAACGCCGGCACGTTGTCGAGCGAGCCGATCTGGGTGAGCATCCGGATGACGGCCTCGTTGGCGCCGCCGTGCAGCGGGCCGTAGAGCGCCGCACATGCCGCGGCCACCGCCGAGTAGGGGTCGGCCTGGGCGCTCGCCGCCGTCCGCAGGGCGGTGGTGCCGCAGTTCTGCTCGTGGTCGGCGTGCAGGATGAAGAGCACGTCGAGGGCGTGGGCCAGCACCGGGTCCGGCTCGTAGCGGGGCTCGGCCGTCTTCCACATCATCGAAAGGAAGTTGGCCGCGTAGGCGAGCGAGTTGTCGGGGTAGACGAAGGGCATGCCGACGCTGAAGCGGTGCGCGCAGGCGGCCAGCGTCGGCATCTTGGCGATGAGCCGCAGGATCTGCTTGTCGCGCGAGTCGGGGTCGGAGATCGACTTGGCGTCGTTGTAGAAGGTGCTGAGCGCGGCCACCGCCGACACGAGCATCCCCATGGGGTGGGCGTCGTAGTGGAAGCCCTCCATGAAGCGCTTCCGCATGTTCTCGTGGATGTACGTGTGGTGGGTGATGTCGTAGACCCACTGCTCGTGCTGGCTGGGCGACGGAAGCTCGCCATGGATCAGCAGGTACGCCACCTCGAGGAACGTCGACTGCTCCGCCAGCTGCTCGATCGGGTAGCCGCGGTAGCGGAGGATGCCGGCGTCACCGTCGAGGTACGTCACCGCGCTCGAGCAGGCGGCGGTGGAGAGGAAGGCCGGGTCGTACAGGCGCAGGTCGGGGTCGAGCTCTCGCAGCGCCTGCGACGAGAAGGTGCCCTCTTCGATGGGCACGGTGACGCTCTTGCCCGTCCGGTTGTCGGTGATGGTGATCGTGTCTGCCACCGAGCCTCCGATCCTTCGACGTCCCCCGAAGCGCTGTGAGCCTACCGGTGCCCCGCCACCGCGCTCGCCGTGGGCCCCGGCGGGCCTCCGGGTGGGGTCGGAGGGGCGGGTCGTCGTGCGCGTGGACGGAGGGGAGCGCGCATCCCCGTGGCGTCACTGCGGGGTGCCGGGCGAGTGCTCGCCGCCGTGGTGCTCCTCGTCGACGGGTTCGACGAGGTGCACGCCGGGCTGGTCCCCGGCCCGGGACGCGACCACCTTCCGCAGCACGTCGCGCACCGCCCGGGCCGGGGTGGACGGGAGCCCGCGGCGCCGGCGGGCGAGGCCCACGTGGCGGTACGGGACACCGGCCAGGCCGACCGGGCGCCATGGCCCGTCGACCACGACCGGCACGGCGGTGGCCGGCAGCACCGCAGCCCCGAACCCGCTGAAGGCGAGGGAAGCGATGAGGCGCACGCCGTCGATCTCGGCCTGGGCCTGCAGGCGCACCCCGGCACGGGCGGCCTCGACGTCGAGGTCGTCCCGGAAGGCGGTGCCGGGCGGCCCGAGGAGCAGTGGGTGCTCGGCCAGCTCGGCCATGGTCACCTCCGGCCGCTCGGCCAGCGCATGCCCGAGCGGAGCGACCACGAGGAGGTCCTCGTCGAACAGCGCCTCGACGGCCAGATCGGGGTCGTCGAGCGGCAGGTTCACCACCGCCAGGTCGAGCTGGCCCGAGAGCAGCTGGGGGACGAGGGACGTGGTGGAGGCCTCGAGCACCACGGGGTGCACCCGGGGATGGGCGGCGCGCACGGCCCCGAGCAGCGGGGGCACCAGCCACCGGGCGGTCGTGCCGATGACGCCCAGCCGGGCGCTGCCGGCCACCTCGGTGCCGACCGACGCCACGTCGGCGGCCAGGGCGTCGAGCTCGTGCTGGATGCGGCGGGCCCGGCGCACGACGGCCTCGCCCTCCGGGGTCAGGCGGCCGCCGGTGCGGTCGACCAGGACGACCCCGAGCTCCCGCTCGAGGTGGGCGACGTGGGTGGAGACGTTCGACTGCACGGTGTGGAGGGTCTTGGCCGCGGCCGAGAAGGTGCCGCAGTCGGCCACGGCGACGAGGGCGGCGAGCTGGCGGAGATCCATCGCCCTCCATGATGGCATCCATCGCTGATAACTGTTTGAACGATGAACATGGCGTCGCCATACTGGGGGAGCCCTCGAGGTGGCCGTCCCCCAACTGGCCGCCTCGACAGAGCCTCGAAGAACGGATCCCCCCTCCGAGTCTTCGGCTCGCGTGCGAAGGGGCCGGCCTACCCCCCAGGCCGGCCCCTTCTCTTTTCCCCGCCGCATCCGGCCCGGCGGTAGGTTTCCGGGATGGCCCGCACCGCCGTCTTCCTCGACCTCGATCGCACCCTGCTGCGGGGCCCGAGCGGGCCGGCGCTGGGGGCGGCGCTGCAGGCCGCCGGGCTGGTGACGCGCTCGCTGCCCGGGCAGGGCCTCCTCTACAAGATCTACGACGTGTACGGGGAGACGGCGCCGAGCATGCTCCTCGCCCGCCAGGGCCCCCGTGTGGCCAAGGGCCTGGCCCGCAGCGCGGTGCAGGCCGCGGCCCGGCCCGCAGCCGACACCCTGCTCGGTCTGGTGGCACCGTTCGCGCCGCCGCTGCTCGACGAGCATCGCCGGGAAGGGCGCCTGCTCGTCCTGGCCACCACCACGCCCTACGACCTGATCGCGCCGTTCGCCGAGGCCCTCGGCCTCGACGACGTGATCGCCACCCGGTACGGCGTCGACGCCGACGGCACCTACGACGGCACCATCACCGGGCCCTTCGTGTGGGGCATGGGCAAGCTGGCCGCGGTGCGCCAGTGGGCGGCCGACCGCGGGGTCGACGTGGCCGCCAGCTGGGCCTACTCCGACAGCGTCTACGACGTGCCGCTCCTGGGCGCGGTGGCCCATCCCACGGTGGTGAACCCCGACCCCCGCCTGCTGCTGGTGGCCGCGGCCCGCCGGTGGCCGGTGCTCCACCTCGACGTGCCCCCCGGCGTGCCCAAGCTGCTCGGGGTCGAGCCGCAGCAGGTGGCCCAGCTGTTCGCCCGGCCCGAGCTGGTGCCCTACGCCCGCTTCGACATCTCGGGCGTCGAGAACATCCCGTCCGAGGGACCGGCCATCGTCTGCGGCAACCACCGCAGCTACTTCGACGCCACCGTGATGAGCCTGGTGCTGGCCAAGCGCGGGCGGCCGGCACGCTTCCTGGGGAAGAAGGAGGTGTTCGACGCGCCGCTGGTCGGCGCCCTGGCCCGGGCCTTCGGGGGCATCCGGGTCGAGCGGGCGAGCGGTTCGGACGAGCCGCTCCGCGAGGCGGCCGCCGCGCTGCAGGCCGGCGAGGTGGTCACGCTCATGCCGCAGGGCACCATCCCTCGGGGCCGAGCCTTCTTCGACCCGGTCCTGAAGGGTCGGTGGGGCGCCGCCCGGCTGGCCGCCCTGACCGGGGCGCCGGTGATCCCGCTGGGGCTGTGGGGCACCGAGCGGGTCTGGCCCCGCAGCTCCCGGCTCCCCAACGTGCTGAACGTCGCCAACCCGCCGTTGGTGACGGCCCGGGTGGGCCGGGCGGTCGAGCTGGCCCACGACGACCCGGAGGCCGACACCCAGCGGATCATGTCGGCCATCGTCGACCTGCTGCCCGCGGCGGCCAGGGTGCGCCGTGACCCCTCGCCCGAGGAGCTCCTGCGCACGTTCCCCCCCGGCTACCGGGGCGACCCCGAGGCCGAGGACACCCGCCGCCCGGGCACCGACTGATCAGTCCCTCCGGCGGCCCGGCCGTGCCCGTCAGCCCAGGTGCTGGCGGGCACGGATGATGTTGAGGGCGCTCCCGGCCCGGAACCACGCCAGCTGGTCGGGCGAGAAGGTGTGGGCGCACCGGAAGTCGACGGTCGTGCCGTCGGGCCGGTGGATGCGGCCCTGCACCGCAGCGTCGGGGGTGAGGTCGGCCAGGCCCAGGATCGAGATCCGGTCGTCCTCGGCGATCAGGTCGTAGGTGGCCGGATCGGCGAAGGTGAGCGGGAGCATCCCCTGCTTCTTCAGGTTCGTCTCGTGGATGCGGGCGAACGATCGGGCCAGGATCACCTTCCCGTTGCGATAGCGGGGCTCCATGGCCGCGTGCTCCCGCGAGGAGCCCTCGCCGTAGTTCTCGTCGCCCACCGCCACCCAGCCGATGCCGGCCTCGGCGTAGCGCTTGGCGATCTCCGGGTACGGGCGGGTCCGGCCGTCGGTCTGGTCCTTGCCCTCGCCGGTGGCCCCCGTGAAGGCGTTCACCGCGCCGAGGAACAGGTTGCCGCTGATGTTCTCGAGGTGGCCGCGATAGCGGAGCCAGGGCCCGGCGGCCGAGATGTGGTCGGTGGTGCACTTGCCCCGTGCCTTCATGAGCACGGGCAGCTCCACGTAGTCGCGGCCGTCCCAGGCGGGGAAGGGCTCCAGCAGCTGCAGGCGGTCGCTGGCCGGGTCGACGCCGACCGTGATGGTGGAGCCGTCGGCCGGCGGGGCCACGAAGCCGCTCTGGCCGGGGTCGAACCCGCGAGCCGGCAGCATCTCGCCCACGGGGGGATCGAGGCGCACCTCCTCGCCGGCCTCGTTGGTGAGGGTGCCGCGGGCCGGGTCGAAGTCGAGGGTGCCGGCCAGGGCGAGGGCCACCACCGTGTCGGGGGAGGTCACGAAGGCCAGCGTGTTGGCGTTGCCGTCGTTGCGCTTCGGGAAGTTGCGGTTGAAGGAGTTGACGATCGTGTTCTTCGTGGACGGATCGACGTCGGTGCGCTCCCACTGGCCGATGCACGGCCCGCAGGCGTTGGCCAGCACGGTCGCGCCGATGGCCTCGAGGTCGGCGAGCAGGCCGTCGCGCTCGATGGTGGCGCGCACCTGCTCGGAGCCCGGGGTGACCAGCAGGGCCGTGCGGGCCCGCAGGCCCTTGGCCGAGGCCTGGCGGGCGATCGACGCGGCGCGGGTGATGTCCTCGTACGACGAGTTGGTGCACGAGCCGATGAGCGCGGCCGAGATCTCGACCGGCCACCCGTTGGCGCGGGCGGCGGCGCCCACCTCGCTCACCCTGTGGGCCAGGTCCGGGGTGGCCGGGCCGTTGATCAGGGGCTCCAGCGTGGACAGGTCGATCTCGATCACCTGGTCGTAGAAGCGGGCCGGGTCGGCCTCGACCTCGGGGTCGGCGCGGAGGTGGGCCGCCACGGCCGTGGCCGCGTCGGCGATGGCCTCGCGGCCGGTCGAGCGCAGGTAGTCGGCCATGTGGCCGTCGAAGGGGAAGATCGAGGTGGTCGCGCCGATCTCGGCGCCCATGTTGCAGATCGTGCCCTTGCCCGTGGCCGAGAGCGAGTCGGCGCCGGGGCCGAGGTACTCCACGACGGCGCCCGTGCCGCCCTTCACGGTGAGCACCTCGGCGACCTTCAGGATGACGTCCTTCGGCGCCACCCAGCCGGACAGCTCGCCGGTGAGGTGGACGCCGATCACCGTGGGCCAGCGGACGTTGAAGGGGAACCCCGTCATCACGTCGACGGCGTCGGCACCGCCCACGCCGATCGCCACCATCCCCAGGCCGCCGGCGTTGGGCGTGTGGCTGTCGGTGCCGATCATCATGCCGCCGGGGAAGGCGTAGTTCTCCAGCACGACCTGGTGGATGATCCCCGAGCCCGGCTTCCAGAAGCCGATGCCGTACCGGGCCGACACGGCCTGCAGGAACGCGTAGACCTCGGAGTTCGCGTCGAGCGCGAAGCGGAGGTCGGCGGCACCGTCCACCTTGGCCTGGATCAGGTGATCGCAGTGGACGGTCGACGGCACCGCCACCCGCGGGAGCCCGGCCGTCATGAACTGCAGGAGCGCCATCTGGGCGGTGGCGTCCTGCATGGCGACGCGGTCAGGGTGGAAGTCGGCGTAGCTGCGGCCCCGCTCCACCTCCTGGCCCTCGGGGTCGCCGAGGTGGTTGAACAGCACCTTCTCGGTGAGGGTGACCGGCCGGCCCAGCCGGCGACGGGCGCTCGCCACCCGCTCGGGGAGGGTGGCGTAGACGCCCCGGACGAGCTCGATCGGCGTGCTGGCGGTGACGGCCATGGCGACCCCCTGGAGGCGGCGGACGGCGGCCGCTTGCGTCGGCGACCGATGTAGACAAGTATATGACAAGTGCGCGAGATCCGCTACCGGGCGATCGCCGACGAGCTGCGGTCCCGCCTCGAGGCCGGCGAGCTCGCGGCCGGCCGGGTTCTCCCCAGCGAGGCCGAGCTCTCGGCAACGTACCGCGCCAGCCGCGTCACGATCCGCCGGGCGCTGGAGGTCCTCCGGACGGAGGGGCTGCTCGACGCCCGCCAGGGGTTCGGCTGGTTCGTGGCCGCCGACCCGCTGCGTCAGACCCTCGGGCGGCTCGGGACGATCGAGGGCCAGCTGGCCGAGAGCGGCCTGGTGCCAGAGCGGCGCGTGCTCGACTTCGCCTTCGTGGCCGCCGAGCCGCGGGTCCGCCGAGCGCTCGGCTGTGAGCAGGTGCTGCGGGTCCGCCGCCTCAACCTGGCCGACGGCGAGCCCTTCGCGAGGGTGACGGTCTGGTGCCCGGCCGAGCTCGGTGCCGAGCTCTCGCGCGCCGACGTGGAGCGCTCGCCGTTCTACGAGCTGCTGGCCGTCCCCCTCGGCGGGGCCACCCAGACCATCGGCGCCGCGGCCGCCTCGGCCGACGACGCCGCACTGCTGGGCATCCCCGTGGGGTCCCCGGTGCTGCGCTGCGAGCGGGTCACCCAGACCGTCGACGGCGAGCCGGTGCTGCTCTCCGAGCACGTGTTCCCGGCCCACCGGACCGAGTTCGTGGTCGACCTGCCCCACGTCGAGCTCTCGATGGCGCCGACGGGCCTGCGGCTGGTGGAGGAGCCCCAGTAGCGCTCGGGCTCGCCGTTGCGTGCACCGGATCGCTCGAAAGGCGACCGCGGGCGTGCACAGGACGCGAGCGGCCCGCCCGGCTCAGCCTTGGACGGCCGGGACCAGGATCGCGACCACCCAGATCACCACGGCCATCACCGAGATGGCCTGCGCGGCCACCGCAAGCCGGTAGCCCCGCACCGTCACCCCTCCCTCGTTGGCCGCCTTCACCCGGACCCTCGCCTTCCAGGCCAGGAAGAACGCGACCGGGCCGATCACGAACGGGATGACGATGGTGGCCAGGAGCGAGAGCAGGCCCGCGACCACCGCCAGGTTGTCGATCGGCGGCTTGGGAGGCTTGGCCGCCCTGGCGCCGGGGGTGGTGGCGCCCGTCGCGCCGGTCGCGGTGGCTCCGCCCGTGGGCCCGCCGTGCTTGGCCGCCTCGGCCTTGGCCGCGCGGGCCTCCCACGACGACTTGCTGGTCGGCGCGGCGGGGGCGTCGCCGGGCTGGGGCTCGATCGGCTTGCGGCGGAGCATGGCTAGGCGTTGGTGATCAGGAAGATGATCCAGAAGCCGATGGCCACGAACCCGAGGATCTGCCCGGCCACGGCCAGGCCCATCCCCTTCAGGCGGCCCTCGGAGGCCTGGATGTCGCGCTTGGCCCGCCAGGCGAAGAAGATGGCGAGCGGGCCGAGCACGATGGCGAAGAGGAAGAAGCCGACCATGCCCAGGGCGAGCGCCGCGATCGCCTTCGGCTCGGTCCTGGCGCCCTCTGCCGGGGCCGGCGCCACCGAGCCCTCGGTGAGGGCGCGGGTGGCGCGCTGGGCCCACGAGGTGGTGTCGGCGCCCTCCGGCCCGTTGGCCTCGGGTGCGATCACCTCGTCGGGGCGGTCGGCGTCGTCGGCCCCGGGGACCTCGTCGGGGCGGCTGGGCTCGTCGGTCGGCTCGTCGGCGCGGTCGCCCGGGGGCTGGGGGGCATCGGTCACCCGGCCATTCTCGCCGGTCGAGCCGGCGTCGGGCCAGGCGCGGCGCCCACAGGCCTGCGCAGCGGGTGGCGGTCCGGACCATCGCGCGGGGCTGCGGCGCGGGGCCGACGGTCACGCAGCGGGTGGGCTACCAGCCGTTCCAGTGGAGCACGTCGGCGAGGGGGAGGCGGGGAGCGGGCTTGAAGTCGGTGCCGAGCGTGTGGGCCACGGGGAACAGGCCGGCCTGCGTGTAGCGGTCGTAGGGGATGCCCAGCAGGTCGGCGACCGCCCGCTCGTCGGGCAGGTGCAGGGTGGTCCACGCCGACCCGAGCCCGCGCGCCCGCAGGGCGAGCATGAAGCTCCACACCGCGGGGAGGATCGAACCCCACATGCTGGCCTGGGCGAACGAGGGCAGGCCCTCGAACCGCCCGGCGATGCAGGGGATGACCATCACCGGCACCTCGTGGAGGCGCTCCCGCAGGTAGCGCGACGACGACCGGACGGCGTCGCGGCGCTGGGCCCGGGGGTCGTCGTCGGCGAACGCCGCCGAGGCCGGGTTCTGGGCGTACTCGTCGTAGTTGCGCCCGTAGTGCCCGGCGATGGCGGCCTTCAGCGCCGGGTCGTCGACGACGACCCACTGCCAACCCTGGGTGTTCGAGCCGGTGGGTGCCTGCAGGGCGACCTCGAGGCACTCCTCGACCACGGCCCGCTCCACCGGACGGTCGAAGTCGAGGCGCTTGCGCACCGATCGGGTGGTCGTCAGTAGCTCGTCGGGGTCGAGAGGCAGGAGGTCCACCGGCCGAGCATGCCACCGCCGGGCGGGGCCGTGGCGGGTGTCACGAACAGGTCACGATCCGCGAACCGAGTGGCGTCGCTCGGGGGGGCGTGGAGTACCCTTCTGACGCTGCGTCAGGGCCAACGCCGTCCCGAGCGAGCACCACCCGTCCCCGCACCACCGGAGAAGGATGGCGCATGCCCCACGACCTCCCCGTGCCCCAGGGGCTCTACGACCCCCGCTTCGAGCACGACGCCTGCGGTGTCAGCTTCGTCGTCGACCTGCAGGGCCGGCGCTCGCACCGCCTCGTCGAGCTCGGCATCGGCGCGCTGCGCAACCTCGAGCATCGGGGCGCGGCAGGCTGCGAGGTGAACACCGGCGACGGGGCCGGGATCCTCATCCAGGTGCCCGACGCCTTCTACCGGGCGGTCGTGCCCTTCGAGCTCCCACCAGCGGGGGCCTACGCGACCGGCCTGGTCTTCCTGCCCGTCGACGTGGGCCAGGCCGGCGAGACCTGCCGGCAGATCGAGGCGATCGTCGCCGACGAGGGCCTGCGCACCCTCGGGTGGCGGGACGTCCCGTTCGACGACTCGATGATCGGCTCCACCGCGAAGGCGGTGGAGCCCCGCTTCCGGCAGGTGTTCGTCGCCGGTCCCCCCGACGCGCCCCTCGCCGGCCTCGACCTCGAGCGGCGGGCATTCGTGGTCCGCAAGCGCGTCGAGCACGGCGTGGTGGTCGGCGCGCCCGGGGGCGAGCAGCCCACGGTGGCCAACGGCGGGCTCCCGCCGTACTTCCCGAGCCTGTCCGGCCGCACGATCGTGTACAAGGGCATGCTCACCACGCCCCAGCTGCGCACGTTCTTCCCCGACCTGGCCGACGACCGCACGGAGAGCGCACTGGCCCTGGTGCACAGCCGCTTCTCCACCAACACGTTCCCCTCGTGGCCGCTGGCGCACCCGTACCGGTTCGTGGCCCACAACGGCGAGATCAACACCCTGCAGGGCAACCGCAACTGGATGCGGGCCCGCGAGGCCCTGCTCGCCACCGACCTCATCCCGGGCGACCTGGAGCGCGTCTTCCCGATCATCACCCCCGGCGCCAGCGACTCGGCCAGCTTCGACGAGTGCCTGGAGCTGCTGCACCTCGGTGGGCGCTCGCTGCCGCACGCCGTGCTGATGATGATCCCCGAGGCGTGGGAGAACCACGGCTCGATGCCCGCGGAGAAGAAGGCCTTCTACCAGTTCCACGCGTCCCTCATGGAGCCGTGGGACGGGCCCGCGTCCATCGCCTTCACCGACGGCACCGTGATCGGTGCCGTGCTCGACCGCAACGGCCTCCGCCCGAGCCGCTACTGGGTGACGGCCGACGACCTGGTCATCATGGCGAGCGAGGTCGGCGTGGTCGACGTGCCGCCCGACCGGGTCGTGAAGAAGGGCCGACTCCAGCCCGGGAAGATGTTCCTCGTCGACACCGAGCAGGGGCGCATCGTCGACGACGAGGAGATCAAGGCCGGCCTGGCGGCCGAGCACCCCTACGGGGAGTGGCTGCGTCGGGGCCTGGTGCGGCTCGACGACCTGCCCGAGCGCGAGCACAAGATCTGGGGCCACGAGTCGGTCATGCGCCGGCTGCAGACGTTCGGCTACACCCACGAGGAGCTGAAGATCATCGTGGGCCCGATGGCCAAGAACGGCTACGAGCCCATCGGCTCGATGGGCAACGACACCCCGATCGCGGTGCTGTCGAACCGGTCGCGACTCCTGTTCGACTACTTCGCCCAGCTCTTCGCGCAGGTGACCAACCCGCCCCTGGACGCGATCCGCGAGGAGCTGGTCACCTCGCTCTTCACGACGATCGGACCCGAGGGCAACCTCCTGCAGCCGACGCCGCAGAGCTGCCGGCAGATCAGCCTCCACCACCCGATCATCGACAACGACGAGCTCGAGCGGCTGATCGACGCCAACGACGACGGCGAGTACCCCGAGTTCCAGTCGGTGACCCTCCGCGGGCTCTACCCGGTCGCGGGCGGGGGCGAGGCGCTCCGCGCCGCCCTGGAGGACCTCTGCCGGCAGGCCAGCGCGGCCATCGCCGACGGCGCCAGCGTGATCGTGCTCTCCGACCGGGACTCCGACGAGGAGCTCGCGCCCATCCCGTCGCTGCTGTTCACCGGCGCCATCCACCACCACCTGATCCGCGAGAAGACGCGCACCAGGGTCGGCCTGGTGGTCGAGGCCGGCGACGCCCGCGAGGTGCACCACATGTGCCTCCTGCTCGGGTACGGCGCAGGCGCCATCAACCCGTACCTCGCCTTCGAGGCCATCGAGGACCTCGTGCTCGAGGGCCTGCTCGTCGACATCGACGCCGAGAAGGCCGTGCGCAACTACATCAAGGCGGCCAACAAGGGCGTGCTGAAGGTGATGTCGAAGATGGGCATCTCCACCGTCGCGTCCTACACCGGCGCCCAGGTGTTCGAGGCCATCGGACTGGGCTCGGAGGTCGTCGACCGCTACTTCACCGGCACGGTGAGCCGCCTCGGCGGGGTGGGGCTCGACGTGCTCGCGGCCGAGGTCGCCCGCCGGCACGCCACCGCGTACCCGCCGCGGCCCACCGAGCGCGCCCACCGCACCCTCGAGCTCGGGGGCGAGTACCAGTGGCGCCGCGAGGGCGAGTACCACCTGTTCAACCCCGAGACGGTGTTCAAGCTCCAGCACGCGACCCGCGCCAAGCGCTACGAGGTCTTCAAGGAGTACACGAGCCTCGTCGACCAGCAGGCGGCCCACCTGGCCACGCTCCGGGGGCTGTTCCGCCTGCGGACGGACGAGCGGCCGCCGGTGCCCGTCGACGAGGTCGAGCCGGTCTCGGAGATCGTCAAGCGCTTCGCCACCGGCGCCATGAGCTACGGCTCGATCTCGAAGGAGGCCCACGAGACCCTCGCCATCGCCATGAACCGCATCGGCGGCAAGAGCAACACCGGCGAGGGCGGCGAGGACCCCGACCGCTTCGTGCCCGACCCCAACGGCGACCTGCGCCGCTCGGCCATCAAGCAGGTGGCGTCGGGCCGCTTTGGCGTGACCAGCGAGTACCTGGTGAACGCCGACGACCTGCAGATCAAGATGGCCCAGGGCGCCAAGCCCGGCGAGGGCGGCCAGCTGCCGGGCCACAAGGTGTACCCGTGGATCGCCAAGACCCGGCACTCCACGCCGGGTGTGGGGCTGATCAGCCCGCCGCCGCACCACGACATCTACTCCATCGAGGACCTGGCCCAGCTCATCCACGACCTCAAGAACTCCAACCCGGAGGCCCGGGTGCACGTGAAGCTGGTGGCCGAGGTGGGCGTGGGCACGGTGGCCGCGGGCGTGTCGAAGGCCCACGCCGACGTGGTGCTCATCTCCGGCCACGACGGCGGCACCGGCGCCTCGCCGCTCACCTCGCTCAAGCACGCCGGAGCCCCGTGGGAGCTGGGGCTGGCCGAGACCCAGCAGACCCTGCTCCTGAACGGGCTGCGCGACCGGATCGTGGTGCAGGTCGACGGCCAGATGAAGACCGGCCGCGACGTGGTGATCGCCGCGCTGCTCGGTGCCGAGGAGTTCGGCTTCGCCACCGCCCCGCTGGTGGTGTCGGGCTGCGTGATGATGCGGGTCTGCCACCTCGACACCTGCCCGGTGGGCGTGGCCACCCAGAACCCGGAGCTCCGCGAGCGCTTCAGCGGCAAGCCCGAGTTCGTCGTCACGTTCTTCGAGTACGTCGCCGAGGAGGTGCGCGAGCTGCTCGCCGAGCTGGGCTTCCGCACGCTCGCCGAGGCGATCGGCCACGCCGAGCTGCTCGACGTGCAGGCGGCCGTCGACCACTGGAAGGCGTCGGGCCTCGACCTCACCCCCGTCCTCACGATGCCCGACCTCGGGCTCAACGAGGCCCGCTACTGCGTCCAGAAGCAGGACCACGGCCTCGACCGGGCCCTCGACCACACCCTCATCCAGTTGTGCGAGGGGGCGCTCGACGATCGCCAGCCGGTGAGCCTCGAGCTGCCGATCCGCAACGTGAACCGCACGGTCGGCACGATGCTCGGCTTCGAGGTCACCCGGCGCTTCGGCGGCGAGGGGCTGCCCGACGACACGATCCGGCTCCACTTCCGGGGCTCGGCGGGCCAGAGCTTCGGCGCCTTCGTGCCGAGGGGCATCACGATGCGCCTCGAGGGCGACGCCAACGACTACCTCGGCAAGGGCCTGTCCGGCGGGCGCCTGGTGGTGCACCCCGATCGCGACGCCCCCTTCGTCGCCGAGGACAACGTGATCGCCGGCAACGTCATCCTCTACGGGGCCACGGCGGGGGAGGTGTTCCTGCGGGGCGTCGTGGGTGAGCGTTTCTGCGTGCGCAACTCCGGGGCCACGGCGGTCGTCGAGGGGGTCGGCGACCACGCGTGCGAGTACATGACCGGCGGGCGCGTGGTGGTGCTCGGCCCCACCGGGCGCAACGTCGGGGCCGGCATGTCGGGGGGAGTGGCCTACGTCCACGACCCGCACGACGAGCTCCCGAACCTCGTGAACTACGAGATGGTCGACCTCGACCCGCTCGAAGAGGACGACTTCGACTTCCTCCGGGAGATCATCGCCCGGCACCGCGACGAGACCGGCTCGGCCGTCGCCTCCCGCCTCCTCGACGACTGGTGGAACCAGCTCGAGCACTTCAAGAAGGTCATGCCCAAGGACTACAAGCGGATCCTGCAGGCCACCAAGGACGCGGAGGAGCGGGGCATCCCGGTCCTCGAGGCAGTGATGGCGGCGTCGCATGGGTGAGCTCACCGGGTTCCTGAAGTGGGATCGGGAAGCGCCCACGCGCCGCCCGGTGCCCGTGCGGCTCCGCGACTGGAAGGAGGTGTACGAGCCCTTCCCGGCCGACAGGCTCAAGCTCCAGGCCGGCCGGTGCATGGACTGCGGCATCCCCTTCTGCAACAACGGGTGCCCGCTCGGCAACCTCATCCCCGACTGGAACGACCTCGTCTACCGGGAGCACTGGCGCGACGCCATCGAGCGGCTGCACGCCACCAACAACTTCCCCGAGTTCACCGGGCGGCTCTGCCCGGCGCCCTGCGAGGCGGCCTGCGTGCTGGGCATCAACGCCGATCCCGTCAGCATCAAGCAGGTGGAGGTCGAGATCATCGATCGGGCCTGGGCCGAGGGCTGGGTGGCGCCGCAGCCGCCGGCGGTGGAGACGGGTCGCGCCGTCGCGGTCGTGGGGTCGGGGCCGGCGGGCCTGGCCGCCGCCCAGCAGCTGCGCCGGGCCGGGCACCGGGTGGTGGTGTTCGAGCGGGCCGACCGCATCGGCGGACTGCTGCGCTACGGCATCCCCGAGTTCAAGATGGAGAAGCGGGTCCTCGACCGTCGCCTGGCCCAGATGGAGGCCGAAGGGGTCGAGTTCCGCGTCAGCGCCGACGTGGGCGTCGACGTGGCGGTCGACGACCTCCGCCGCCAGTTCGACGCCATCGTCCTGGCCGGTGGGGCCACGGTGGCCCGGGGTCTGCCGATCCCCGGGCACGACCTGAACGGGGTGCACCAGGCGATGGAGTTCCTGCCGATCGCCAACCGGGTGCAGCAGGGAGACCTGGCCGAGCCCACGATCACCGCCGAGGGCAAGCACGTGGTGATCATCGGCGGCGGCGACACGGGCGCCGACTGCCTGGGCACGGTTCACCGCCAGGGCTGCCTGTCGGTCCACCAGTTCGAGATCATGCCCCGGCCACCCGATCACCGGCCGACGGCCAACCCCTGGCCGACGTATCCCATGCAGTACAAGGTCACCTCGGCCCACGAGGAGGGCGGCGAGCGCGTCTTCTCGGTGAACACCGAGATGTTCGTCGGCGACGACCAGGGGAACGTGCGGGGGCTGCGGGCCCACGAGGTGGAGCAGCGGTTCGTCGACGGCCGCATGGTGTTCGAGAAGGTCCCCGGGTCCGACTTCGAGCTGCCGTGCGAGCTGGTGCTGCTGGCCATGGGCTTCACCGGGGCCCAGGTCCCGGGGATGCTCGAGGCCCTCGGCGTCGAGATCGACGCCCGGGGCAACGTGGCCCGTGACGGCGGTTGGAGGACGAACGTCGAGGGTGTGTTCGTGTGCGGCGACATGGGACGCGGCCAGAGCCTGATCGTGTGGGCCATCGCCGAGGGCCGGGCCTGCGCCGCCGCGGTCGACGAGGCGCTCATGGGCGAGACCATGCTGCCGGCACCGATCGCGCCCACGGCCCGCCCCCTCACCTAGGACGGCGCCGGGTCGGGCGCGAGGCAGACTCGGCGTCGTGCACCGGTACACGGACGAGACGGAGCGGTTGGCCCGGGCGATCGTGGACTACGCCCTCGAGCGCCTGCGGCTCGACCCGCCCGACCTGGACCACCCGCGCACCGAGCAGGAGCTCACCGCCGCCGTGGGCAGCACCATCACCCCTGCGGGCATCGGGGGGCTCGAGGCGCTCCGGCTCTTCGCCGAGGTGCTGGCGTCGGCCAACATCTCCGTTGACCACCCCCGCTTCCTCGCCTTCGTGCCGGCGGCCCCCACCAAGGTGGCCGCGCTCTTCGACATGGTCATCGGCGCCTCGGGGCTCTACGGGGGCTCGTGGCTGGAGGCGAGCGGTGCGGTCTACGCCGAGAACCAGGCCCTGGCGTGGATCGCGGAGCTGGCCGGACTGCCGGCGACCGCGGGTGGCACGTTCGTGAGCGGCGGGTCGGCCGCGAACCTGTCGGCGCTGGTCGCGGCCCGCCACACGGCCGCTGCGACGCGGGCCGACCGGCCGGCCCGCTGGAGGGTGGCGGCCAGCGGCGACGTGCACTCGTCGATCGACGCCGCGGCCCGCGTGATGGACGTCGAGGTGCTGCGGGTGCCGGTCGACGATCGGGGGCGCCTCACCGGCCCGAACCTGCGGACCGCGCTGGGGCGGGCCGACTCGGCCGGCGCGAGCGACGGGCTGTTCGCCGTGGTCGCCACCGCCGGCACGACGAACCTGGGCACGGTCGACGACCTGGCGGGGGTGGCCGACGTGTGCGCCGAGCGGGGCCTGTGGCTGCACGTCGACGGCGCCTACGGCGGTGCCGCCCTGGCCGCCCCCAGCGTGCGGCACCTCTTCGACGGCATCGAGCGGGCCGACTCGTTCGTGGTCGACCCGCACAAGTGGCTGTTCAGCACCTTCGACTGCGCGGCCCTGCTGTATCGCGAGCCCGAGCTGGCCCGGGTGGCGCACACCCAGAGCGCGGTCTACCTCGACGCCGTCACGGCCCGTCACGAGTGGAACCCGTCGGACTACGCCTTCCACCTATCCCGACGGGCGCGCGGCCTGCCGTTCTGGTTCTCGCTGGCCACCCACGGCACCGACGCCTTCCGGGTGGCGGTGGAGACCACGCTCGACACCGCTCGCGACGCCGCCCGCCAGGTGCGGGCCCACCCGTCGACCGAGCTCCTCCTCGAGCCCGAGCTGTCGGTGGTGCTGTTCCGCCGGGTCGGGTGGACGCCTCCCGACTACCACACCTGGTCGCAGCGGGTGCTGGCCGAGGGCCTGGCCCTGGTCACACCCAGCGCGTGGCAGGGTGAGACGGTGCTGCGCTTTTGCGTGGTGAACCCCGGCACGACGCCGGACGACATCGCGCTGATCCTCGGCTCCCTCGACCACCCGTAGGCGGTCCCTCCGGCTGGCCGGCGCTCAGACCCCGGCCGGGAGCGGGGGCAGCTCCTCCATGGCCGCCGGCACGGGGACGGGGTCGAAGGCGGCCGGGTCGCCCAGGTACTCGCGCATGATCTTGGCGATCACGGCTCCCTGGTAGCCGTCGATGAAGCGATGGTCGATCATCGCCCCGAGCGGCAGGATCGGGCGCACGACGACCTCGTGGTTCCGCACGACCGGCTTCTCGGTGATGGCCCCGACCACCACCCCGCCGGGGACGTGGCAGGTCGTGGCGATGGCCGCGTAGGCGGAGTCGAGCCCGTACGTGCCGACGTTGGTGACGAGGAACGAGCCGAACGGCCGGGCCTCGAGGCCGAGGAACGGCACCGGCAGCTGCAGGGACTCGGTGATGAAGCCGACCGTGTCGAGGATCGGCCGCAGGGCGATGGCGGGCAGCCGCATG
The DNA here is from genome assembly GCA_016716005.1 of Acidimicrobiales bacterium. Lineage (NCBI taxonomy): Bacteria > Bacillati > Actinomycetota > Acidimicrobiia > Acidimicrobiales > Acidimicrobiales bacterium. The sequence goes on along the minus strand of JADJXE010000001.1, from coordinate 576,346 downwards.
GCCAGCGCCTTCGTCTGCCTGAACATGGGGTCCTCGCCGGCGCGGATCTGGTGGGCCTTCTCGGTCAGCTCGGCGGCCTGCACCCACGGCGGCTTCTCGTCGGCTCGTCGGATCACCGAGCCCGACAGATCGGTCTCGGCGGCGTCGGCCCCGTCGACCAGGTCGGTGCGGAGGGACACGACGTAGAAGATGTCGATGGTCGGCGAGGGGAGGAACTCGCCGAACACCACCCGGCCGTTCAGGCCGGGGAGTTGCTCGAGGACTTTGGCGACGGCCCGACCGACGAGGTGCGCCGGCGTCACGTGCTGGCCCGTCGCCAGCCGGACCTCGTCGAGGTAGGCGAGCAGGTTGCCGGCGTCGACGTCGAGGCTGGCGAAGATCATCGGATCGGTGCGCGGCCGCCACGTGGCCATGGCGATCTTGCGCCACACGGAGAAGTGGAGGGCAGGTGCTGCGGCCATGTGCGGACCCCTTCCGCCGGCCGTCCCTGGCCCGGCCAGGCCCCTGGCGTCGACGGCTGGCGCTGCCTCGGTTGTCGCGCCCCGTGACCGGTGTCACCAGGGCCGTTGGTCCCGAGGTGACGGCGCCCGAGCGGCCCGGGTTCTCCGGCGCGTCGACCACCGTGGCGGTGGTGGACCGGCCGGAGAACGCTCGGGTGAGCCCGGGAGCGTGCCGCCGGCGCGGGGCCGGGGTTAGTCGAGCTTCGGCCAGGCCCGCCCCTCGCGCCGGCGTCGTGCCGCGTCGCGGCCCCGACCGGTGTCGCCCAGCGCCCAGGCCCGGCGCCACGAGGGCAGCTCCGGCCCCCCGAGCGACGGCGTGTCGCCGATGGCGGCCCGCCGCCGGGCCGACCACCAGTCGGTGGCCGCCTCGTCGGCCAGCTCGGCGACGGCCCGCTCGATGCGCACCGCGAAGCGGCGCGCATCCTCGCCCTCGGCGGGCCGCAGGGGTGGCCCGAACGTGACCAGGGTGCGTCCCACGGCGGGCAGGCGCTGGCCCTTGGGGAGGATCCTCCCGGTCCCCTCGACGTGCACCGGCACGACCGGCACGGCGCAACGGATCGAGAGGTACGCCGCGCCACCCCGGAACGGCTGCCCCCAGCCGTCGGGGCTGCGGCCGCCCTCCGGGAAGATCAGCAGGCTCCACCCGTCGTCGATCAGCTCCGCGGCCAGGTCGGCGGAGCGGCGGTTCACCCTGGCCCGGTCGATCGGGAACGCCCCGAGGGCCAGCGCCGAGAGGGCGGAGGTGACCCGCGTGGCGAAGAAGTAGTCGGCCGCGGCGCCGACGACGAGCCGGTGCCGCCAGGGCTCGGGGATCGACGTGATCATCAGGGGAGCGTCCACGTGGCTGTGGTGGTTGGCCGCGAACACGGCGGGCCCCTCCAGCGCGTCGAGCCGGTCGAGGCCGGTGCGCTCGGGGGCGGCGACGCCCCGCACGAGGAGGCGGAGGGGGCCCTCGACGATGGCGGCGCGGGCCAGCCGGGCCGGCATCCGGCGCGCCCACTCGGTGTCGTAGCGCGAGCCGGTTCGCGGCTCCTCGGGCAGGGGCTCCACGCCGGCGGGCACGCTCGGCGCCCGCCAGGGGAAGCCGCGGCCCCTGAGCCGGGCGACGGGCGACCGGTCGACGACCTCGCGCACGCGGCCGACGGCTCGGGCCGCCCGGGCCAGGGCGACGAGCTCGGCGGGCGTCCGCTCGGGTTCGGGCATCGGCGTCCGGGCCCTCAGCGGACGTCCGCCATCAGCAGCGGCGGGTTGTGGATGTGGGTGATCGACGGGCTGCGGCCGACCACGTCGGAGGCGATCTCCAGGGCGTCGTCGAGGGTGGTCGCGGGGTGGAAGCCGAGCCGGCGGACGGCCTTGGGGTCGCCGCCCACGACGACCACCCGGCCGAGGTGCTGCAGGGCGTGGCTGCCCCAATACCACATGTAGAACGGGTGGACCCCGTGGTAGGCGTAGCTCGTGCGGTAGAGGTGCCGGTACCACTCGTCCTCGGCGTAGCGCTGCTCGTAGCGCGCCTCGATCTCCACCGGGTCGGTGGTGTCGGCCAGGACCTCCTCGAAGAAGTCGATGTAGCTCGGGTGGTGCACCGGGTGGAACTCCCACGGGGTGTCGTGGAAGAGGACCAGCACCCCGCCCTCGCGCACCGGGGGCTTGCCGCGGTAGAGGTTGAAGAAGTAGCCGAGGCCGAGGCTCATCACCAGGATCGGGTTCATGATCGAGTTCACGTTGTAGGGGCAGAGGTAGGGCAGCCCCATCGTGAGCACGTCGGTCTGGCCCTGCACCTCCACCAGCTGCTGGCGGTACACGTGCTCGGTCGTGACGCGGTGGACCGCCTCGACGTCGCCGGCCTGCACCGACGTCATGGCGTGGGGCGCCTCGATCGAGTGCAGGATCCTGCGGGCGGCGCGGCGGGGGAGGCGCTGGAGGCCCTTCGAGGCGCCCAGGTAGAGGGCGCGATCCCTCGGTGTCCACTCCCACTCGCGTTTGGCGAGGAACTCGAAGGGCGACGGGAACGTGTCGTTGTTGAGGGTGGTCTCGACCTGGAAGATCTTCACCCCCGCCTCGCGCAGCACGGCGCCCATGCGCCAGTTCGAGGCGTGCAGCTCCGAGCGTTCCTGGTCCATGAACGACCTGCTGTGCTGCAGGGTGTGCACGTTGTGGTGGTGGCGGAGGCTGCGGTACGACGCCAGGCCGGTGGCGGTCGACTTCCATCCCCCGTCCATGGCCACAAGGTTGATGTTCACGTAGACGAGCAGGTCGCTCTCGGCGGCCCGCCGGTTGATCTCGACCTCCTCGCCGTGCGGGGTGGTGCCGAGGAAGGCGAGGTTGTCGGGATCCTCTGCGTCGTGGTTGTACAGCCGGCCGCTCGGAGCGAAGGCGTCGTACACCCGGTCGCCGACGGCGTGGCGCAGCTCGGCCTCGGTCATGCGGCGGTGGAGGGCGAGGGCTGCGATCAGCACGACGTCGTCGACCCCGGCTGCCGCGGCCAGGTCGAGGACGGCCTCGATGATCCGCTGGCGGATGTCGGGGCGGCGCATCGGCGGGAGGGGCAACGACACGTCGTCGAACGCGATCGTGAGCTTCATGCCCGGGTGGAGCAGGGCGGGGAGCGGATCGCTGTCGATGGGGTCGAGGAGGGCTCGGCGGATGGCGGCGTCGGGGTCGTCGATGGGGTCGACGGCCTCGGCCGGGTACACGACGCGCGTGCCGGCGGGCAGCTGCTGGAGGCGGAAGCCCTCACCGTGCCACAGCAGCGTGGGCGGGGTGGAGCGATCGACCTCGAGCACGAACCCTGGTCGGGGCATCAGCGGTACCTGTCCTTCTCGGAGCGGAGGTCGAAGACGATCTTCACGGCGCCGCGCCGGCCGGCCTGGGCGGCGTGGGCGACCGCGTCCTCGAACCGGTCGATGGGGTAGCGGGCGGTCACGAGCCGGTCGAGGCGCGCGGCCTGCACAAGCTCGAAGGCCAGGTCGAACGTGCGAACCGCGCCCCGCCCGGCGATCACCTCGGTGCCGTACGCGTAGGCGCCCCGCAGGTCGACCTCGCGATGCCACAGCGAGGTGAGCTCCACGTCCACCGTGGCGGGCATGCCCACCAGCACCACCCGCCCCCGGGGTCGGACCATCCGCAGCGCCTCGGCGAGGCTCTCGTTGGAGCCGACGCAGTCGACGACGACGTCGGCGCCGCCGGTGAGCTGGCTGCCGGCCGCCAGCGAGCCGGTGGCGCGCCGAACGGCCCGGATCAGCTCGTGGGGCTGGGCCACCACGTCGGCCCCGAGCTCGGTCGCGAGCCGGCGCTGGGCCGGATGCTTGGCGCCGATGATGAGCCGGGCAGGCTCGGTGAGCTGCCGGAGGCTCGCCAGGGTGAGCAGGCCGAGGGTGCCGGCGCCCACCACGGCCACGACGTCGCCCGGCTCGACCTCGCACCGCAGCGCGGCGTGCACGGCGCACGCCGTGGGCTCCACCATCACCGCGGCCTCGTCGCTCATGTCGGCGGGAACGGTGTGGAGCTGGCTGCCGTGGGCCACCAGCTCGGTCGACCACCCGCCACCGGTGTCGCAGCAGAACCCGGTCTGCAGGCCGGGGGCGATGGCGCCGAACGCCACCCGCTCGCAGCCACCCAGATCACCGCGCGCGCAGGCTGCGCACGGGGGCTGGACGGCCCGGGCGACGCAGCCCAGGACCGGCTCGAGCACCACCCGAGCGCCGGTGGCCGGTCCGTCGGACCCGTCGAGGTCGGCCACCACCTCGTGGCCGGGCACGAAGGGGAACGACACGATGGGCTCGAAGTAGCGGGCGGCCGCGCCGTCGATCGTCGAGAGGTCGGAGCCGCAGATCCCGGCCAGTCGGGGTCGGATCCGGACCCACCCGTCGCCGGGCAGGTCCGGAGGGGGCTCGTCGACCAGCGAGAGCGGCCCGAAGCGGGCCCCGCCGCCCGGCTGGAGGCGGCCCGCGACCATGGCGGCGGCGTAGCGGGGCACCGATCGCTCGAAGCGGAGGGCTCTCACCGTCGGACCTCGGCGGCGTCGTGCGGGGCCCGGAGCCGGTTGGCGCGCCGCTCGGGCCCGATGGGCAGCAGCGGCCGGGGCCCGCCGGGGGCCTTCTCCCAGTTCTCGACCAGCCAGCCCCGCTTGCGGGCCAGGGCCGCCAGTCTGGTCTCGGGGTTCACCGCCACCGGGAAGCCGGCCACCTCCAGCATGGGCAGGTCGCTGGTGGAGTCGGCGTAGGCCACCGTCTCGGCCAGGTCGAGGCCGTGGGCCGCGGTGTACTCGGCCATCACGTCGGCCCGTGCCTCGCCGGTGGGCGGGGCCTCCCGCAGCTCGCCGGTCAGCACCGGGCCACGCGGGCCGGGGCGGGTGGTCATCCGGGCGCACACGACGTCGTCGAACAGCGGTGCGATGGGGGCGACCACCACGTCGAGCGCACCCGTGATGAGCAGGGTCCGGTGGCCGAGGGCCCGGTGCTCGCGCACCCGCCGGATGGCGGCGGGGAAGCTCTTGGTGAGGAGCAGGGCCGAGAGCAGCTCGCGAGCGTCCTCGTCGAGCTGCGCCGCCGGTGCACCGTCGTAGCGGCGGTAGAAGTAGCGCAGGAAGTCGCCCCGGTCTCGGCGGTCGAGTGCCAGCAGCCGCGGGGCCTCGGCCAGGGTGCGAGCGACGAAGCGGAGCCGGTCCTGGCGGGGCAGCCGGCGGGTGGCCAGCCAGGCGTAGCTGTCGACCACGTTCGACGCGATGAGGGTGTTCTCCAGGTCGAACACCGCGAGGTGGCGCTCGGGGGCGAGCACCGCGGCGCGCAAGCGCTCCTCGCGCGTGGGGCCGCCCTTGGTGCCGGGGGTGGTGCGCACGCGGGCGTGCTCCACCACCGAGGGCAGGTGCACGTCGAGGGCGTAGTGGGTCCAGTCGATGACGCGCGGGTCGAAGCAGAACTCCGAGCGGTCCGCGACCTGCACCCGGTCCCACAGGGCGAGGAGGCGCTCGACCCCGTAGATGGCCTCGCACTCGGCGTAGGCGCCGTAGAGCTCGACGTAGCCGAGCGCCCGCTCCACCTCCTGGCGGCGCTCCTCCACGGTGGCGGACAGCTCGGCCCGCCGGCCCCGCAGCGGGAGGGCGTTGAGCGCTCGCTCGGCCCGCTCCAGCAGCCGCTTGGCCCGGTGCAGCTGGCCCTGGACCTCGCCCCGGCCGGGGAACGACCAGTCGGGCACCACGATCGGCTGGCCGGCGGCGTCGTAGATGGGGTTGCGGGTGAAGAAGTCGCGCCCGTGCTCCACCAGGGTGCGGTACTTCAGCGGGTTCACCGAGCCGGAGGCCACCTGGTACACGGGCGGCTTGGCCGCGTCGGCCTCGGGCCCCTTCGCCGCCACCGCGCAGAGGGCGCCCACCACCAGGTCGACGGGGATGACGTCGACGGTGCCCTCGGGGACCCCCGGGAACTGCTTCAGCAGCCCGCGCGCGTAGGAGATGATCACCGGCTCGGCCATGCGGAAGCCGCGGATCCACCCCGGGTGGGGCTCGGCCAGGGCCGACTCGATGATCGAGGGCCGCACGATGGTGGTGGGGACCGGCCCGTGGGTCTCGGCCAGGGCGGCCTCTCCCAGGGCCTTGGTGTAGGCGTAGGCGTCGGGCCACCCGAGCGACGTGGCGCGGGCCCGGCCGGCCTCGACCATCCGGTCGGTCACCCAGCGGACCCGCATCTGCTCGGTCTTGTCGGCGAGCAGGGGGATCCCGGCGGCCCCGAGCTCGGTGCGGGCCTGCTTGCGGAACCGGGCGAGCATCTCGGGCGTCCGGCTCTCGGCCTCGGCGTCGGAGCGGGCGCGGCGGGCGGCGTCGACCTCGGCGCGCCAGGGCACGGTCAGGTCGAAGCTGCCGTCGGCGAGGAGCTCCTCGGGGGCCCGGCCCCGCCTGGTGCCGGCGACGTAGCAGGTCGACACCGAGATCAGGTGGGGCGCGACCCCGAGGTCCTGGAGGGTGGCGGCGATCCGGCTGGGGCCGAGCAGGTTCACCTCGACCGCGCTGTCGAGCGGGGAGTCGAAGCTCACCGTGGCGGCCGAGTGGATCACCAGGTCGCAGGCCGCGAGCGCGGCCCGGTCGGCCTCGTCGAGGCCGAGGCCGTCGGCGCCCACGTCGCCGGTGATCACCTGCAGCCGCCTCGCCGTCTCGTCGGCGAACCGCTCGCCCAGCTCGGCGCGCAGTCGGCCGAAGGCGTCGTTGCGGAGCACCTCGCGCTGCACCCGCTGGGCGGCGGTGGAGCGCCGACCGGCCCGCACCAGCAGCACGACCTCGCAGCCGGGCACGCTGCGGAGGAGCCGCTCGACCAGCGCCGTGCCGAGGAACCCGGTCGACCCGGTGACGGCGATCCGCCGGCCGTCGAGGGCGTCGGCGATCCGGGGCAGGCGGCGGGTGCGGGGCACGAGGCTCCTGTCTAGTCGGCGCGCCGGGGCGCGGTGTCGAGCGCGGGAGCCCCGGCTGCGGGCGCGACCGGCCCCGCTCGGAGGCCAGGGTGTGACCTGCCCACCGGCGGCCGGGTTACGCCGACCGCCGGCGCGAGCACCTAGGCCAGCTTGCTGGCGATGCTGCCCGCGGCCCGGAGCGCGGTGCCGTCGGCGCCCTCGACCGACCACACGCGGGCCGGTCCCTGGGCGGCCTCGTCGAGCAGGGCCGAGAGCAGCCCGGCGATGGGCAGGCCCCGCTCGGCCCAGAAGTACCAGGCCAGGGCCCCGGGGATGGTGTTGATCTCGTTCACCCACACGTCGTCGCCGGACCAGAGGAAGTCGATCCGGGCCACCCCCCGCACCGCGGCCGCATCGACCAGCACCCGTGCTGCTCCGGTGATGCCGGCCGTCACCGCTTCGGGCACCTGGGCCGGGAGCTCCCGCGGGGCGCTCGAGAGGCCCTCGCCGCCCAGGTACTTGTCGGCGTAGGTGTAGATCGCGCCGGCGGCGTTGCGGCGCAGGGGGCGCTCGATGCTCGACAGGGCCGGCTCGGGCCAGGTGCGGACGCTGATGTTCAGGTCGAGGGCGTCGGGGAGGTACGGCTCGACCACGGCGCCGGCCCGCAGGTGCGGCTGCGTGCGCAGCAGGGCGCGGGCGGTGTCGAGGTTCTCCACCACCTCGATGCCGATCGACGAGCCGCCGTAGCGCGGCTTGACGATGTACGGCGGCTCGAACCCCGGTGCCGGCCCGTCCAGGGTGAGGGCCCGGCGGGGGAGGGTGGCCAGGCCGGCCGACGCGACCACCCCGCCGAAGGCGAGCTTGTCCATGCCGAGGGCGGCGCCCGGCGCCGACGGGCCCGTGTACCGCAGCCCGGCCAGGTCGAGGGCGGCCTGCAGGCTGCCGTCCTCGCCCGGCCCGCCGTGGCAGCAGACGAGGAAGGTGTCGAGGTCGAGGCGGTTGCGCCGTCCGAGCCGCCCCTCGACGGTGAAGCCTCCCCCCGGTCCGGCCACCAGCTCGGCGCGCGGCGAGCGGGCCGGCACGCCACCGAGGAACGACGACGCCTCGAGGGTGGGGTCGACCTGGAACCACTCGCCGGCCGTGGACCAGTAGAGCGCCTCGACCGCCGTGCCGGCGTCGAGCAGGGCCCGGGCCGCCTGCAGCCCGGTGAGGATGCTCACGTCGTGCTCGGGCGAGGGCCCGCCGAAGATGACCGCCGGTCGACTCATGCTGCGTGCCTCACGGGTAGTGGTCGGGAAGATCGTTCTCGTAGAGCACGGCGTCGCCGTCGCCCAGCTCGTCTCGCACCCAGGCGACCGCCTCGTCCCGGGTGGCCACCACCCGCACGGTCGCGCCGCCGCCGGTGGCGCCGGCGACGAGCGGGCGACGGTTGGTGCGGCCGACCACGACGAGGTCGGTGGCCACGCGGCCGATCGCCTCGCCGAAGGCCTCGTTCTCACCGTACTGGAGGCGCCCCAGCTCGACCATCCCCGGGGTCACCACCACCCGGCGACGGTTCGGGCGGCCGAGCCGCTCGAGCAGGCGGAGCGACGCGTCGGCGCTGGCCGGGTTGGAGCTGAAGGTGTTGTCGACCACGGTCACCCCCCGGGCCGTCGTCACGACCTCCTGGCGGTGCTCGGGCACGGGAAGCGTGGGCAGCCGCGGCGCGACCAGGTCGAGATCGACGCCGAGGGCGATGGCCACGCCCACCGCGCACGCCACGTTGCCGGGCTGCGCCGAGCCGGCCGGGACCTGCCCGAGGCGCCGGCCTCCCGCGGTGACGACGGTGTCGCCGCCGGGAGCGGTGGCGGCCACCACGTCGGCCGAGGGGTCGGTGGTGGAGCACCGCACGACCCGTGCGCCCCGGGCCTCGGCCCCGTCGGCCACGGCGGCGAGGCCGTGGGCGTCGACGTTCAGCACCGCCACGGGCGCTCGCTCGACGATCTCCGCCTTGGCCGCCACGATGCCGTCGAGCGAGCCCACCCGCTCGAGGTGCACGGGCCCGATGGCGGTGATCACGGCCACCGCGGGCTCGACCCACGTGCACAGCGACCGGATCTCGCCGGGGCCCCACATCCCCATCTCGGCGACGAACACCTCGGTGCCGGGCGTGAGGCCCTCGTTGACGGCGCGGGAGAGGCCGGCCGCGTTGTTGAAGCTGGCCGGGCTGGCGACGACCGACCGGGCCGCCGAGACGAGGTGGCGCACGTACTGCTTGGTGGACGTCTTGCCGTAGCTGCCGGTGATGGCCACGATGCTGGGCTGCACCCGGCGCAGCCGCTCGCGGGCTCGGTCCACGTAGCGCCGCGCAGCGCGGCGCTCGAACGGGGCCGTGACGGCGAGGGCGGCGTCGACCAGCCAGGGCTGCAGGGCGGCGGCCAGCGTCGCCGCGGCCGCGGCAGCCGCCAGCGACCCGGTGAGCGCGCCCACCAGCACGACCAGCAGGAGGTCGAGGGCGGCGAGCACGACCGCCAGGGTGCGCAGCCGTCGAGTCCAGGCGAGTCGCGAGGTGCGGCCCCTCACCGCGAGCCCCAGGGGGCCGGACGCGACCGCGACGGCGGTGACGAGCCCGGCCGGCAACCACACCGGGCTCGCGGCCGCGCCGGCCAGGCCGGCCAGGCCGAGGGCACGGTTCGCCGGGGTGACCGTCCACCACCGCAGCGCGAAGCGCAGGGCCGCACCGGGCCCGTAGTGCTCGCGCTGGGCCACCCGGAGCCAGCGCAGCGAGGCCGGCACCATCGCGGCCAGGGTCGCGACCAGGACGGCGGCGGAGAGGGCGGCGTTCACGGCCGGGTCATCCGAGGGCGTCGGGCGGCAGGTGCCGCTCGATGGCCGCCCGCAGGGCGGGCACGGCGGTGCGCACGGTGTCGTGGCCGGCGCCGGGCACCACCGTGAGCCGGGCGTCGGCGAGGAGCTCGGCGGCCCGCTGCGCAACCTCGAGGGGCACGTCGGCGTCGTCGTCGCCCCACACCAGCTCGACCGCGCAGCGCACCTGCCGGAGGGCGTCCTCGTGCGTCTCGTTGACCATCCGGACGAGCACGTCGCGCATCAGGCCGCTGGCGGCGCGGTAGTCGGCCGAGCCGTGCCGCTGCCGGAGGGCCTCCATGCGGGCGTCCGACAGCAGGTGCCGTCGGTGCAGCCAGCGCCCCAGCCGATAGCGCGCCGGGGCCCGGCCGCCGCCTGCGGGGGTCCGCCGCACCAGCGGGGCCCCGGTGAGCACCAGCGCGCCGACCGCCTCCGGGTGGCGTGCGGCCATCTCCACGGCGACGCAGCCGCCGCGCGAGTGGCCGACGAGCACGGCCGGCCGGGCCGCCGCGGCCAGCACCGGGTCGAGGGCGGCGGCGTAGTCGGCTGCGCCCCACACCGCCGGCGGGGCCGGTGAGGCCCCGAACCCGGGTAGGTCGACGGCGACGGCGTCGAGGCCCTCGAGGAGGGCCGCGAAGTCGGCGCGCGTCCGCCCCCAGCCGTGGAGGGCGATGACCCGGGCCGGCCGGCTGCCGACGGCGTCGCCGAACACGGCGCCGTCGGCGTACGCGGTCAGGGGCACGGCCGACGATGCTACGCGGCGGCTCGGCCGGCCCCGGTGAGGGCGCCCCGGGCCGGGGTCAGCCGGCCATCGCCGGCGCGGCGCGGGCCGCGGCGTCGAGGTCGCACCACCAGGCCAGGGCGGCCGCGACCACCGCACCCGCCAGCACGATCGCGGTGATGCCGACCACGTCGACCAGGGGGCCGGCGACCAGGTTGCCGAGGGGCACGGTGCCGCCGAAGCCCATCATCCACAGGGCCATCACCCGGCCGCGCACCCGGTCGTGCAGGTGCTGCTGCAGCACGGTGGACAGCGAGGTGATGGCGGCGAAGTACGTGAACCCCACGAGGACGATCACCGGATAGGCGAGGGCGGGGGAGCGGAGCAGGGCGTACCCGGCCAGGGCGACCGCGAACCCGGCCAGTGCCCGCCGGACGAGGCGGTGCCGGTCGGCCCCGGCCAGCACGGTTCCCACCGACAGGGCCCCGCTCACGGCGCCGAGCCCGAAGCAGGCGTACAGCAGCCCGTAGGCGAGGCTGCGCGGGTTCAGGCCGAGGTTCTCGGCCGCGAGCACCGGGAACTGGCCGATGAACGGGAGGCAGAAGAACGAGAACACCGTGAGGGTGACGAGGATGCGCCGGACCAGGGCGTCGGCCCTGGCGACGGCGAACCCGCCCAGGAGCCGGCGCATCCCGCCGGGCCCGCCGGCGTGGTGGACGGCGGCCGGCACCCGCACCGCCAGCAGGGCGATCACCACGAACACGTACGTGCCCGCGTTGATGGCGAAGACGCCGGCGGCGCCGGCCAGCGGGTAGATCACGCCGCCCAGCGCCGGTCCCACGACCCGCGAGGCGTTCATCTGGGTCGAGTTGAGCGAGATGGCGCCGGGCAGGTCCTTCCTGCCGACCAGGCTCGGCACCATCGCCTGCCACGCCGGCGCGTTCAGGGCGTTGCCCACGCCGATGGCCGCGACCGTGGCCACGATGGCGGCCTTCGGGGGCGAGCCGGCCGCCGCCAGCGCCGCCAGCACCCCGGCGAAGAGGAGCTGCTCGAGCTGGAGGGCGATCAGCAGCCGCCGGCGGTCGACGGCGTCGGCCAGGGCGCCCCCGACGAGCGACAGCAGGAGCATGGGCCCGAGCTGGGCGAAGATGAGCACGCCGACGAACGTGGGCGAACGGGTGAGCTCGTAGGCCCACGCGCCGAGGGTGACGTTCTGCATCCAGGTGCCGATGTTGGATGCGAAGGCGCCGATCCAGACGATGCGGAAGTCGCGGTGCGCCAGCGCGGCCCGGGCCGTGCCCGGGGTGTAGGGGCGCTCGTCGTCGACGAGGCCGGCGGCCTCCTCCTCGGGCGGCACGGCGGCGCCGGGTGGGCGCGTCGGGTCGGGTTCGGTGGTCGACATGGCCGCTGCCGATGGTCTCACGACGGACGACCGTCCACCAGATGACCGGTCGGCTGAATCAGACGTGGTGGACGTCGCCCTGGTCGGCGTCGTCGACCACCCGGCCGCAGGCCGGGCAGTACCACCTGACCTCGAGGGGGGTGCCGCAGGGCGCGTGGCGCGGTGGCTCGACCACGCCCCCGACGCGGTTGGCGCCCCAGTGGGCGAGCAGGCGGAGGGCGCCGGCGAGGTCGTGACCCGCGGTCGTGAGCTGGTACGAGAACCGGGGTGGGCGCTCCTGGTAGGGGCGGGCCACCACCACCCCGTCCCGCTCGAGGGCGCGGAGTCGCTGGGTGAGGATGCTGGGGGCCAGGCCGGGCAGGCCGTCGAGCAGCTCGGTGAACCGGCGGGGGCCCGCGAGGAGCGCCTCGATCACCTGCAGGGTCCACCGGTCGCCCAGCCGGGCCAGGGCCTCGGCCAGCGGGGAGCCGTCGCCGTGGGTTCGCGCCACGTCCCCCATCCTCGTCGCGTTCGACCGCCGGTGGGGGGGTTGGCATCAGGGTTTGACACTAGTAACTTGCAAGTCACTAGACGCAAGTGGAAGGACGGTGCACGACCATGACAGAGCAGACGGCAGGACGCCAGGACGCCGAGGTGGTGGCCGCCCTGGAGCGGGTGCTGGCCAGCGTGGCCGCGTCGGTGGGACCGGCGGTGGTGGGGATCGGACGGGGCGGTGGCCGGGGTTCGGGCGTCGTGATCGCGGACGGGCGGGTGCTGACCAACGCCCACAACCTCCGGGGCCGCCAGGTCACCGTGCAGCTCGCCGGCGGGCGGAGCGCCGTGGGCACTGTGGCCGGGGCGGACCTCGACGGCGACCTGGCCGTGATCGAGGTCGACACGGCCGGCTCGCCCGCCGTCGAGTGGAGCACGCGCCCGATCGCCACCGGCGGGGCGGTCGTGGCCCTCGCCAACCCGAGCGGGGGAGCCCTGCGCGCCACCCTCGGGTTCGTGTCGGCGATCGATCGGCCCTTCCGGGGCCCCCGTGGCCGCCGGATCACGGGCAGCCTGGAGCACACCGCGCCGCTGGCACCCGGCTCCTCCGGAGGCCCGGTCGTCGACCTGACAGGTGCTCTGGTGGGCCTCAACACCCATCGCCTGGGCGACGGGTTCTACCTGGCCCTGCCGGCCGACGCGGAGCTGCGGGCCCGGGTGGACGCGCTGCTGCGCGGTGAGGTCCCGGCCCGCCGTGGGCTGGGCGTGGGCGTGGCGCCGGCGGAGGTCGCCCGGCAGCTGCGGCGCTCGGTGGGCCTGCCCGAGCGGGACGGCCTGCTCGTGCGCACCGTCGACGAGCGGGGTCCCGCGGCCCGCGCCGGGGTGCGGGTGGGCGACCTGCTGGTCGCGGCCGGTGGCCAGAGCCTCGCGTCGGTCGACGACCTGCTGGAGGTGCTCGAGGGCGTCGGGGACGGCGCCCTCGTCCTGCGGGTCGTGCGCGGCGCCGACGAGCTCGACGTGGCCGTGACGTTCGGGGAGGGAGAGGCGCCGCGCGACGAGGGTTCGGCATGAGCCCGGCACGGGCCGCCACCTGGCGCGGCGCCGGTGACGAGCGCGAGGCCGAGGCCCTCGACGCGTACTCCCGGACCGTCGTGGCCGTGGCCGAGCGCGTCCTGCGCTCGGTCGCGAGCGTGGAGGTCACGCGTCGGCGGGGCCGTGGCGGCAACCGCCCGGCGGGCAGCGGATCGGCGGTGGTGCTCTCGGCCGACGGGCTGCTGGTGACCTCGGCCCACGTCGTGGGCGACGCCGCCGGTGGCACGGCCGAGCTCGCGGACGGGCGTCGGGCCGAGATCACGGTCATCGGGGCCGACCGGCTGTCGGACCTGGCGGTCCTCCGGGTGGCGGCCGACGGGCTGGTGCCCGCCGAGCTGGGCGACGCCGACCGGCTCCGCGTGGGACAGCTGGTCGTGGCGGTCGGGAGCCCGCTGGGGTTCGCGGGGTCGGTCAGCGCCGGGGTGGTGAGCGCCCTCGGACGCTCGCTGCTGGGGCGCACGGCGCGCACGGCCCGCCTGGTCGAGGACGTGATCCAGACCGACGCCGCCCTGCACCCCGGCAGCTCCGGCGGGGCCCTCGCCGACAGCGCGGGCCGCGTCGTCGGCATCAACACGGCGGTCGTCGGCCCGTTCATCGGGCAGGGTCTCGGGCTCGCCGTCCCGGTGAACGCCGCGACCCGGGCGGTCGTGGCGACGCTCGTGCGCGACGGCCGGGTGCGCCGGGCCTACCTCGGCGTGGCCGGCGGGGCGCGGCGGCTCACCCCCGCCGAGGCCGCAGCCACGGGCCGGGCAACCGGTGCCGAGGCTGTCGAGATCACGTCGGTGGTGGCGGGCGGTCCGGCGGCTGCCGGCGGGGTGCAGCCCGGCGACGTGGTGGTGGCGGTGGGGCGGGAGCCGGTCGACCGGGTCGGCGACCTCCAGCGGCTGATGGTCGGGGAGCGGATCGGCCGGCGGAGCGCGGTGGTGGTGCTCCGGGACGGTCGCCCGCTCGACCTGACGGTGGTGCCGAGCGAGCTCGAGGAGTAGCGCCGCCGAGTCCGGTGGGCGGGGATCAGCCGAGGATGAGCTCGGCGTAGGCGGGGACCGTCGAGTTCCCGAGTGAGGTGATGCCTGGGGATCAGCCCAGGATGAGCTCGGCGTAGGCGGGGACCGTCGAGTTCCCGAGTGAGGTGATGCCTGGGGATCAGCCCAGGATGAGCTCGGCGTAGGCGGGGAGGACCGCGGCCGGACCCGACACCAGCATGGTGGTGAGGCAGGTCTCCTTCCAACGGGCCAGCTCGTCGCGGATCTTGTCCATGGGCCCGACGAGGGCGATGTCCTCCACCATCCGCAGCGGGATCGACGCGGCCGCCTCGGCCTTCCTGCCCTCGAGGTAGAGATCCTGGATGTGCAGGGCCTCGGCCTCGTAGCCCATGCGGGCGAAGACCTCGAAGTGGAAGTTGGCCCCCCGGGCGCCCATGCCCCCGGCGTACAGCGCGATGAACGGCCGCACCGCGTCGGCGCAGCGCTCGGGGTCGTCGCCCGGCACCACGATCACCGTGGCGGCCACGTCGAAGGCGTCGGGGTTGCCCCGCGCGCCGGGCCGGGCGAAGCCCTCGGCCAGGCAGCCCCGGTAGAAGGCGTCGTCGCTCGGGGAGAAGAACAGGGGGAGCCAGCCGTCGCAGATCTCCGCGGCCAGGGCGACGTTCTTCGGGCCCTCGGCCGCCAGGTAGACGGGGATGTCGGTCCGCAGGGGATGGATCGTCGACTTGAGGGGCTTGCCCAGGCCCGCGCCGCCCGGGAAGGGCAGCTGGTAGTGCTCGCCGTCGAAGGCGACCGGCTCCTCGCGGGCCACGATGCGCCGGATGATCTCGACGTACTCCCTCGTCCGGGCCAGCGGCTTCGGGTAGGGCTGGCCGTACCACCCCTCCACCACCTGGGGGCCCGAGGCGCCGATCCCCAGGACGACGCGCCCGCCCGAGAGGTGGTCGAGGGTCATGGCCGCCATCGCGGTGGCGGCCGGCGTGCGGGCGGACAGCTGCATGATGGCCGTCCCCAGCTTCACGCGGGTCGTCTGCGATCCCCACCAGGCGAGCGGGGTGAGGGCGTCGGAGCCGTAGGCCTCGGCCGTCCAGATGGAGTCGAAGCCCAGCCGCTCGGCCTCGGCGATCGCCTCGGTCACGCCCGCGGGCGGACCCGCGCCCCAGTACCCGGTGTTCAGCCCGATCTTCATGGCGCCCGTTCTACCGGAGCCCGCCCGCCGGTGCACCGGGAGGGCGGCACGGGCCGGGTTCACACAGCCGTAGCACGACGTGGCTTGTCGGCGCGTCGTGGTGCTGCGATGCTCTCGACCGGTGCGGATCGGAACCGGGGGATGGTGAGCGGGGCCGACGTCGTGTTCCTGGGGGGAACCGTCGTCACGGCCGACCCGGCTCGTCCGGTCGCCTCCGCCCTGGCGGTCGCGGCGGGGGAGATCGTGGCCCTCGACGACGCCGCCGCGGCCCTGGCCGGGGGAGCTGCCGAGGTGGTCGAGCTGGCCGGGCGTTGCGCGCTGCCGGGCTTCCGCGACGGCCACATCCACCCGCTCTGGGGAGGGGTGGAGCTGACCCAGGTGCCCCTCGTGGGCGCCACCTCGCTCGACGAGCTCCTGGCGCGCGTGAAGGCCTACGCCGAGGCGAACCCGGAGCTGGCCTGGATCGTGGGGGGCGGGTACCCGGCCTCGGCGCTGCCCGGCGGCGTCGGCCTCGCCGAGTGGCTGGACTCGGTGGTTCCCGACCGACCGGTCGCGCTGGAGGCCAACGACCACCACACCATGTGGGTGAGCTCGCGGGCCCTCGAGGCCGCGGGCATCACGGCCGGGACGCCCGATCCGCCGCTCGGTCGCATCCTGCGTCACCCCGACGGCCGGCCGGTCGGCACGCTCGTCGAGTGGGGCGCCCTCGACCTGGTGCACGCGGTGCTGCCGCCGGTCGGCGCCGCCGAGCGCCTCCGTGGCCTCCAGCTGGCCATGGCCGAGCTGGCGCAGAGCGGGATCACCTGGGTGCAGGAGGCTGCGGCCACCCCCGGCGACGTGGCCGTGTATGCCGAGCTGGCCCGCCGGGGCGGCCTCACCTCGGGCGTGAACGCCGCCTTCCGCATGGCGCCGGGCCGCTGGCGGGGCGACCTGGATGCCTTCGTGGCCTGCCGCCGCGACCTGGAGGCCGACCCGGCCGTGCGCGACGTGCTCGGCGCCCGGACGGTCAAGTTCTTCGTCGACGGGGTGATCGAGATGGGCACCGGCGCCTTGCTCGAGCCCTACGACGACGAGCCGCACGGCTGCGGCCTGCCGAACTGGGCGCCGGAGGAGCTGGCCGAGGCCGCCCGGGCGGCCGATGCCGCCGGCTTCCAGGTGCACCTGCACGCCATCGGCGACGGCGGGGTGCGGATGGCGCTCGACGCCGTCGAGCACACGGCCCGCGAGAACGGCCCGCGGGATCGCCGCCCGGTGATCGCCCACACCCAGGTTGTGGATCCGGCCGACCGCCCGCGGTTCGCGGCGCTGGGCGCGATCGCCAACTTCGAGCCCCTGTGGGCCTGCCTCGACGACACCATGGTCGACCTGACCATGCCGAGGCTGGGGCCGAGGCGCTCCGCCCTCCAGTACCCGATCGGCTCGCTGCTGCGGGCTGGCGCCCGGGTGAGCTTCGGCAGCGACTGGCCGGTCACGTCGATGCGCCCGGTCGAGGCCCTGGCCGTCGCGGTCACGCGCCAGACCCCCGCGGGGGAGCCTGCCGGGGGGTGGTTGCCCGAGGAGCGGGTGCCGATCCACCAGGCGATCGCGGCGTACACGGCCGGAACGGCGTACCAGGGCTACGACGACGACGCCGGCCGCCTCGCCGTCGGGTGCCGAGCCGACGTGTGCGTCCTCGGCGCCGACATCACGACCATGACCGGACAGGACGTGGCCGACGTGGCCGTCGATGGCGTCTGGGTCTCCGGCCGCGAGGTCCACCGCCGTGCGTGAGCAGGGGGCCGTCCGGCCGGGGTCGGTCGACATCGTGGGCGTCACCAAGCGCTTCGTCGGCGTGACCGCCGTCGACGACCTCACCCTGCACATCCAGCCCGGGGAGTTCATCTCGTTGCTCGGCCCGTCGGGGTGCGGCAAGACCACGACCCTGCGCATGCTGGCCGGGTTCGAGGATCCCGACGAGGGGCACATCACCATCTCGGGCCGGCGGGTCGACGGCGTGCCGCCCCACCGCCGCGACGTCAACACCGTGTTCCAGAGCTACGCCCTGTTCCCCCACATGACCGTCGCCGAGAACGTGGCGTACGGTCCGCGCCAGAAGGGCGTGCCCCGCGACGAGGTGCGCCGCCGGGTGGGCGAGGCCCTGGAGCAGGTCCGCATGACCGCCCTCGCCCGTCGCAAGCCCCGCCAGCTCTCGGGTGGCCAGCAGCAGCGGGTGGCGCTGGCCCGGGCCCTCGTGAACCGCCCCAGCGTGCTCCTGCTCGACGAGCCGCTCGGGGCCCTCGACCGCAAGCTCCGCCAGGAGATGCAGATCGAGCTGAAGCTGCTGAAGGCCCAGCTCGGGACCACGTTCGTGTTCGTCACGCACGACCAGGAGGAGGCCCTGTCGATGTCGGACCGGATCGCGGTGATGCTCGACGGGAGGGTCGAGCAGCTCGCCGATCCCGACGCGGTTTACGACCGGCCGGCGTCAGCGTTCGTGGCCGGGTTCATCGGCCAGCAGAACTTCCTGCAGGGCACGGTCGTCGGCGACGGGCACGAGCTCAGCGGCGACGGCTTCACCGTGCTGGCCGGGCGCACGGCCGACGACGTCGTGGTGGGGGCCGAGGGCCTTGCCACCGTGCGGCCGGAGGCGGTCACCCTGCGCGGCGACGACCCGGGTGCCGGCCCGAACGTGGTGCCCGGCACCCTCGCCGGCGTCAGCCACCTGGGCGACGTGATCCAGTACGTGGTGCTGAGCGGCGAGCTGGAGATCCTCTGCCGCCAGCCCCGCCACGGTGTCGCCCGCTTCCAGCCGGGCGATCGGGTCTGGTGCACGTGGGGCGTCGAGCAGGCCCAGCTGTTCGGTGGCGAGCAGGTCGACCTGGTCCTGGCCGAGCCCGACGCCGACCCCGACGCGCCGACCGACGACGAGTGACGACGACCGACGACGACCGAACGAGGAGGACGACACTCATGGCGAACGACGACCGCAACCTGCGGGTGCTCCTGCCGAGGGCGACGGCCCAGCGGTTCACGCGTCGGCGGTTCCTGGGGCTGAGCGCGGCCGGCGCCGTCGCCGGCGGCCTGTGGATCGCCGGCTGCGGCGGCGACGACGACGACGGTGCGTCGGGCGGGGGCGGCTCGGGTGGCACCGGGGGCTCGGGCGGCTCCGGCGGGGGGCTCGGGGGCCAGCTGTTCATCTACACCTGGGCGGAGTACACCGCCCCGGAGGTGATCGAGCAGTTCACCGACGAGCTCGGGCCCAGCGTCACCCTCGACGTGTACTCCTCGAACGAGGAGGCCATCGCCAAGCTGGAGGCGGCCGGCGGCACCTCCGGCTACGACGTGCTCGTCCCCACCGGTGCCTACATCCCCCAGCTCGTGGCCAAGGGCCTCATCGACCCCCTCGACAAGGACCTGCTCCCCAACCTGGCGAACGTCGATCCGCTCTACCTCGACCAGCCCTGGGACCCGGGCAACGAGTACTCGGTGCCCAAGGACTGGGGCTCCACGGGGTGGATCTACGACAACACGGTGATCACCGAGACCATCGAGACCTGGCAGGACTTCATCGACGCCGCCGCCTCCGACGGCGTGAGCGGGCAGGTGTCGGTGCTCGACGTGCCCCCCGACCTGGCCGGGATCTACTTCTGGGCCAACGGCATCCCCTGGACCACCGAGGACCCCGCCGACCTCGACGCCTACGAGGCCTGGGTGCTCGACTGGATCGGCAACGTGAAGGCCTTCGACTCCTTCCCGGGCATCAACCTGACCAGCGGCAACTACGTGATGTCGCAGGTCTTCAACGGCGATGCCCGCCAGGGCCTCCTCAGCGTCGACGACCCCGACAAGTTCACCTGGGGCCTCGGCGCGCCGGCCAGCGAGATCTGGATGGACAACTGGGTGATCGTGACGGGCGCCAACAACCCCGCCGCGGCCCACGCCTGGATCAACTTCATGCTCGACCCGGCCGTGTCGTTCCAGGACCTGCAGTTCCACGGCTACCACACCGGCATCAAGGGGATCGAGGCCCAGGGCGCCGACCTGCCCTTCGCCGACCTGATCTTCTTCACCCCCGAGCAGGTCGCCACCCTCGAGCCCGGCGAGGTCAACGAGGCCCAGGACCGGCTGGTCGAGATCTACAACGCGGCCAAGGCACAGGCCGGGGCCTGAGCGCGACCGTGACCGCCGCCACCACGACGGTCGGGGCCCGGCGCCGGAGGCGCGCCCCGCGCTTCGCCCTGGCCCTGCCGTCGTGGATCTGGTATTCGGGCTTCTTCCTGGTCCCGGCGGCGGTCATCTTCTGGTACAGCCTGGGCTACAAGCCGCCGGTGGTCTCCGGGCAGGGGCCGATCGGCCTCGACCGGCTCACGTTCGACAACTACTCCGAGGCGCTCACCGGCACGTTCTTCTCCACCTTCCGCAACACCCTGCAGGTGGCCCTGATCGGCACGCTGGCATGCCTGGTGATCGGCTTCCCGGTCGCCTACTGGATCGCGGTCAAGGTGTCGCCCCGCTGGCGCGGGCTGCTGCTCGGGCTGATCATCGTGCCGTTCTGGACCAGCTTCCTGGTGCGGACGCTGGCGTGGCGCATCATCCTGGCCAACCAGGGGCCCGTGTCGAACGTGCTGATCGATGTCGGCCTGCGCGACGGCGGGTTCCAGGTCCTCGACACCCGGGCCGCCGTGCAGCTGGGGGTCGTCTACAACTACCTGCCGCTCATGATCTTCCCGCTCTTCGTGGCCCTCGACCGCCTCGACCCCGCCCTGCGGGAGGCGAGCAAGGATCTCGGTGCCGGTCGCTGGAAGACGTTCGCCCAGGTCACGCTGCCCATCGCGTCGCCGGGCGTGGTCGCCGGCCTGCTGCTGGTGTTCATCCCGCTGTCGGGTGACTACATCACCGCTGCGCTCCTGGGCGGCGCCAAGGGCAACATGGCGGGGGCCATGGTCGCCTCGCAGTTCCTGGCCGCCCAGAACTGGGCCCTGGGCTCGGCCATGGCGATCGTGCTCATCGCCATGATCCTGGCCACCATCGCGGTGGTCGCGGCGGTGGCGCTGGTCGTGCGGACCGTGGTGCGGCGTCGACGCCACGTCGAGGTGGGCCAACCGGCACCGGCGCCGGTGCCCCTGCCGGTGGTCGCAGCGGCCGAGGGGGCACCGGCGTGACGGCCCCCGCGACGCCAGACGATCGGCCCCGCCGCCGGCGCGACTGGTCACGACCGGCCCTCACGGCCTGGGCGGTCCTCGTCTACGCCTTCCTGTTCCTGCCCATCGCCTTCATCGTCGTCTACTCGTTCAACAACGGGCGGGCCCTGCTGGTCTGGAGCGGCTTCGGGGGCGACGCGTACCGCAACATGCTCGAGAACGAGCCCCTCAAGCAGGCGGTGCGCAACTCGCTCGAGATCGCGGTCGGCAGCGCGCTGATCGCGACGATCCTCGGGTCGCTGGCCGGGATCGCCCTGGCTCGGCGGCCCGGGCGCTGGACCGTGGCCTTCGTGGCCGTGGTGTTCCTGATCCTGGTCACCCCCGAGATCGTGGACGCCATCGCCTACCTCATCTGGTTCGTGCGCGTGGGCGGGCCCTTCGAGTCGGGCTTCGGGCCCTTCGGCCCCGGCGACCTGCGGCTGTGGGTCTCGCACTCGATCTTCAGCTCTGCGGTCGTGACGCTCATCGTCCGCGCGCGCCTGGCCGGCCTCGAGGAGTCGCTCGAGGAGGCCGCCGCCGACCTCGGGGCGACGCCGACGCGGGCGTTCCGCCAGATCACCCTGCCCCTGATGATGCCGGCGGTGCTGGCCGGCGCCCTGCTGGCCTTCACGTTCAGCCTCGACAACACCATCGTGTCGACGTTCGTCTCGACGGCGGGGTCGTCGACGCTCCCCGTCTACATCTTCAGCGCCGTCCGCAGCGTCATCCGCCCCGACGTGGCCGCCATCTCGACCGTGATGCTGTTGCTCACCCTGGTGGCCCTGGCGGTCGTGGCCCTGGTGCTCCGGCGCTCCGGCGAGTCGGCCGAGGACATCGCAGCCACGATCACCGGCGCCTGACGCGTCGGGGCCGCTCAGCGGGCGAGGGCCACCGCGGGCTCCACGTTGGGCCGGCCGAGGGCCTCGGCCACGGCCGGGTTGGTCACTGCGCCGTCCGCGGTGTTCACGCCCCAGGCCAGGGCCGCGTCGCGCGCCGCCGCCTTGGCGGCGCCGTGCACGGCCAGCTCCAGCACGTAGGGGAGCGTGGCGTTGGTGAGCGCGTACGTCGACGTGTACGGGACGGCGCCGGGGATGTTGCCGACGGCGTAGTGGATCACGCCGTGGCGCTCGAACACGGGCTCGGCGTGGGTGGTCTCGTGCATGGTCTCCACGCACCCGCCCTGGTCGATCGCGACGTCGACGATGACGGCGCCGTCCTTCATGCCCCGCACCATCTCCTCGGAGACCACGAGCGGGGCACGCCCGCCGGGCACCAGCACGGCCCCGATCACCAGGTCGGCCTCGGCCACGGCCCGCTCGACGGCCCCCCGGTTCGAGGCCAGGGTGACGACGCGGCCGCGCTGGATCTGGTCGACGAAGCGGAGCCGGTCGAGGTTCTTGTCGAGCAGGAGCACCTCGGCCTCCATGCCCGCCGCGATCCACGCCGCGTTCCAGCCCACGTTGCCGGCGCCGAGCACCACGACCCGCGCCGGCCGCACGCCCGGGGCCCCGCCCAGCAGGACCCCGCGGCCGCCGTTGTGCCGCTCGAGGTAGTGGGCGCCCAGCTGCGGGGCCAGCCGGCCGGCCACCTCGCTCATCGGTGCCAGCAGCGGAAGGGCGCCGCCGGGGAGCCGCACCGTCTCGTAGGCGACCCCCGTCGTGCCCGAGGCGAGCAGGGCGTCGGCCACCGCCGGATAGGCGGCCAGGTGGAGGTAGGTGAACAGGGTGAGGTCGGGGCGCAGGTACTCCAGCTCGTCGGCCTGGGGCTCCTTCACCTTCACCACCATCGGTGCGGCCCAGACGTCGGCCGAGGCGGGCACGATGCGGGCGCCGGCCGCGGCGTACTCGGGGTCGGTGATCGCCGAGTCGGCGCCGGCGCCCTTCTCCACCAGCACCTCGACGCCGTGGTTGGTGAGCTCGCGCACCCCGTCGGGGGTGACCGCCACCCGGTGCTCCTCGGTCTTGACCTCGCGGGGCACCCCGACCACTCGGCCGCCGCTCATCGCCCCAGCCGCTCCGAGGCCTCGGTGAGCGCGGTGCGGAGGATGCGCTCGATCTCGTCGAGCTGCTCCGGCGCGGCGACGAGCGGCGGAGCGAGCTGCACCACTGGGTCCCCCCGGTCGTCGGCCCGGCAGATGAGCCCGAGCTCGAACAGCCTCGGGGTCAGGAACCCGCGGAGCAGCGCCTCGCTCTCGGCGTCGTCGAACGACGCCTTGGTGTCCTTGTCGCGCACCAGCTCGACGGCCCAGAAGTACCCGGCTCCGCGCACGTCGCCGACGATGGGCAGGTCGCGGAGGCCTTCGATGCGCTGGCGGAACCCGGGCTCGTTGCGCTGGACGTTCCCGAGGACGTCCTCGCGCTCGAACAGGTCGAGGTTGGCCAGGCCCACGGCGCAGCTCACCGGGTGGCCGGCGAAGGTGATGCCGTGGAGGAAGGCCGCCCGCTCGCCCAGGAACGGCTCCACGAGGAAGTCGCGGCAGATGAGGGCGCCGAGGGGGGAGTAGCCGCTGGTGAGGCCCTTGGCGCTGGTGATCATGTCGGGGTGGTAGCCGTAGCGCTCGGCCCCGAACATGGTGCCGAGGCGGCCGTAGGCGCAGATCACCTCGTCGCTCACGAGCAGCACGCCGTGGCGGTCGCAGATCTCCCGCACCCGCTCGAAGTAGCCCTCGGGCGGTGGGAGGCAGCCGCCGGCGTTCTGCAGGGGCTCCAGGAAGACGGCGGCCACCGTGTCCGGCCCCTCCATCTCGATCGTCTGCTCGATGGCGTCGGCGCAGGCCAGCGAGCAGAGCGGCTGGTCGGCGCAGAACGCGCAGCGGTACCGGTTGGTGTTGGGCACGTGGAACGCGCCCGGCACGAGCGGCTCGAACACGTTGCGGATGGCCGGGATGCCGGTGATGGCCAGCGCCCCCATGGTGGTGCCGTGGTACGCGATGTTGCGGGCGATCACCTTGTAGCGCGAGGGCTGGCCGACGGCCTTGAAGTACTGGCGGGCGAGCTTCCACGCCGACTCGACGGCCTCGGCCCCGCCGGTGGTGAAGAACACCCGGTTGAGGTCGCCGGGGGCCAGCGCGGCCAGGCGGGCCGCCAGGCGGATCGCGGAGGGGTGGGCGTAGCTCCACAGCGGGAAGTACCCGAGGTCGCGGCCCTGCGCGGCGGCGGCGTCGGCCAGCTCCCTGCGACCGTGGCCCACCTGCACGGTGAAGAGCCCGGACAGGCCGTCGAGGTAGCGCCGCCCGTGCTGGTCGAACACGTAGCAGCCCTCGCCCCTCGTGATGATGGGCACCTCGGCGTCGGCGTACGACGCCAGCCGCGTGAAGTGCATCCACAGGTGGCGGCGCGCGAGGGCCTGGAGGTCCTCGGGCTCGGGCTCGGGGTCGTCGGCCATGGGCACGTGCGGCCTCAGTCGGTCTTGATCATGACGTGCTTCAGCTCGGTGTAGTCCTCGAGCGCGGCGATCGACATGTCCTTGCCGAAGCCCGACTGCTTGAACCCCCCGTGGGGCATCTCGGGCACGAGTGGCCCGTGGTCGTTCACCCACACGGTGCCGAAGTGGAGGGCCCGGCTCATCCGCAGGGCCCGGCCGACGTCGCCGGTCCAGACACTGGCGGCGAGGCCGTAGTCGACCCCGTTCGCCCAGGCCACGGCCTGCTCCTCGTCGGCGAAGGGCTGCACCGTGACGACCGGGCCGAACACCTCCCGCTGGACGATCTCGGAGTCCTGGCCCACGCCGGCCAGCACGCTGGGCCGGTAGTAGAACCCGTCGCCCCCGACGGCCGACCCGCCGGTGACCACCTCGGCCCCCGCGGCCACGGCCCGATCGACGAGACCCGACACCCGCTCGAGCTGGTCGGCCGAGACCACGGGCCCGAGCTCGGTGTCGGGATCGGTGGTGGGCCCGACCTTGAGGCCGGCGGCGGCTCCGGCCAACCCGCCGACGACGTCGTCGTACACGCCGGGGCCGGCCAGCACCCGGCACGCGGCCGTGCAGTCCTGGCCGGCGTTGTAGTACCCGAACAGCTTCACGCCGGCCACGACCGCCTCGACGTCGGCGTCGTCGAACACCACCACCGGGGCCTTGCCGCCCAGCTCGAGGTGCACCCGCTTCAGGGTGTCGGCCGCCGCCCTCAGGATGATCTTGCCGGTGGTGACCTCGCCGGTGAGCGACACCATGGCCACCTGCGGGTGCGCGACCAGCGGCGCGCCGGCGGTCTCGCCCTGGCCGGTCACCACGTTGAGGACCCCCGGCGGGAACAGGTCGGAGGCCAGCTCGGCCAGGCGGAGGGCGGTGAGCGGCGTGAGCTCGGAGGGCTTGAGCACCACGGTGTTGCCCGCGGCCAGGGCCGGCCCGATCTTCCAGGCCGTCATCATGAGCGGGTAGTTCCACGGCGCGATGGAGGCGACCACGCCCAACGGCTCGCGGCGCAGGAACGAGGTGTAGCCGGCCAGGTACTCACCTGGCGCCTGGGTGGTGAGGGCCCGGGCCGCCCCGGCGAAGAACCGGAAGTTGTCGACGATGAAGGGCAGCTCGTCGGGCACCGCCGAGATCGGCTTGCCCACGTTCTGCGATTCGATGGCCTGCAGCTCCTCGGCGTGCTCCTCGATCCGGTCGGCGAGCCGCAGCAGGGCCAGGCCACGCTCGCCCGGGGTCTGCGCGCGCCAGCCCTCGAAGGCCTCGGCAGCGGCGGCCACCGCCCGGTCGACGTCGACGGCCGTCGACGAGGCGACCTGCGCGATCACCGCGCCCGTGGACGGGTCGATCACCTCGTCGGTGCGGCCCTCGGCCGCAGGGACCCAGGCCCCGCCTATGAAGTTGGACAAGGTGCTCTCGGCCACGGTGCCTCTCCCTGTGCTGGCGGGACGTGCCGGGATTCTCCGCCGTGCCCGGGCGGTGCGCAAGGGACCCCGTCGGGTGCGCGTGGCCGGCGCTACCCTTCGGCCGTGCCAAGAAGCCGCCCACCTCGTGTCGCACTCGCCCCCGACACGGCCCCGCGGTGGATGGTCGACGCGATCCTCGCCGGTGGGGGCGAGGTGACTGCCCTGGAGCAGGCCGATGCGCTGGTGTGGGCCGACCCGCGCGGGCCCGGCGCGCTGCAGGCGACCCTCGACCGGGCGCCCGGGCTGCGCTGGGTGCAGCTCCCGTGGGCGGGGGTGGAGCCGTTCGTCGACGTGATCGACCACGAGCGCCTGTGGACCTGCGGCAAGGGCGTGTACGCCGAGCCGGTGGCCGAGCTGGCGCTGGGGCTGGGGCTGGCCGGCCTGCGGGGCATCGCCCACTACGCCCGTGCCGACCACTGGGGCGGACCCCGCGGGGTGAACCTGCAGGGAGGGCGCGTCACCATCCTCGGCGGCGGCGGGATCGCCGAGTCGCTGCTCGCCCTGCTGGCGCCCTTCGACGCCCACGTCACCGTGGTGCGCAACCGGGTCCAGGCCATGGACGGCGCCGACGTCGTGCTGGAGGCCGACCGGCTCCACGACGCCCTGCCCGGGGCCGACCTGGTGGTGGTGGCCCTGGCCCTCACGCCCGAGACCGACGGCATCATCGGTGCCGCGGAGCTGCGGCTCATGGAGCGTCATGCCTGGCTGGTCAACGTGGCGCGGGGCCGCCACGTCGTCACCCACGCCCTGGTCGACGCGCTCCGCGACGAGCGCATCGGCGGGGCCGGCCTGGACGTGACCGAGCCGGAGCCCCTCCCCGACGACCACCCCCTGTGGACCCTGCCCACGTGCGTGATCACGCCCCACGTGGGCAACACCCCGGAGATGGCGGTGCCGCTGCTCGCCCAGCGCATCACCGCCAACGTCCGGCGGTTCGCCGCCGGTGACGAGCTGCTCGGCCCGGTCGACCCGCACCTGGGCTACTAGCGGTGGCGGCCCCGCTGCTCGACGGCGGCGAGCTGGCCGGTCTGCTGGCCGACGGCGAGCGTCTCCGGTGCGTCGCCGCCCTGGTGCTCGGGGCCACGAACGTCGACGAGGTGCGGGCCGCCACCGGGCTGGACGGCCGGGGTGCGGGGCGGGCCCTGGCTCGCCTCGAGGAGCGCGGGCTGGTGGTGCGGGGCGACGACGGCACCCTGGTGCTGCTGGCCGAGGCGTTCGGCCTGGCCGCCCGGGCCGCCGCGCCGCCGCCCCCACCCGCCGAGCACCCCGACGCGCCGCCCGATGCGGCGCGGGTGCTGCGCGCCTTCGTCCGGAACGGGCGGCTGCTCTCGATCCCCGCAGCGCGTGGCAAGCGGCTCGTGATCCTCGATCTGCTGGCGCAGGGCTTCGAGCCCGGCCGCCGGTACCCCGAGCGCGAGGTGAACCGGGTGCTGGCCGGCTGGCACCCCGACACCGCCGCGCTGCGCCGCCACCTGGTCGACGAGGGCTTCCTCGACCGCGAGGGGGGCGTGTACTGGCGGTCCGGCGGCACCGTGCCCGCCGCCCCGCCGTCCGGCTAGTCGGTCGCCCAGACGAGCACCTCGGCCCCAGCGGCGCCGGCGGTGGCCCGCAGGCCGCCGGCCATCGTGAGGCGGGCGGCGTCGCCCTCGTCGAGCCGGCCACCGCCCTCGAGGGCGAGCGAGCCCCGCG
The DNA here is from genome assembly GCA_016716005.1 of Acidimicrobiales bacterium. Lineage (NCBI taxonomy): Bacteria > Bacillati > Actinomycetota > Acidimicrobiia > Acidimicrobiales > Acidimicrobiales bacterium. The sequence goes on along the minus strand of JADJXE010000001.1, from coordinate 549,044 downwards.
CCACGTACACGTGGACGTGCGGCGCGTCCGGCAGGGTCACCGGCTCGCCCGGCCGCACCCGGCCCGCGGCCAGCTCGGCGCCGGCCTGGCGGATCCGGATGGCGCTGTCGTCGCCCCGGCCCGAGGCCACGGTGACGAGCCCGCCGCGGTCGAGCTGGTCGGAGATGTCGAGCTGCTCGTACGCCGGCTCGATGCCCTCGGTGTCCGGGAGGACCCACATCTGCACGAAGCGGACGTCGTCGTGCGCGCTCGGGTTCATCTCCGAGTGCCAGATCCCGGTGCCGGCCGACATGCGCTGGGCCAGCCCCGGGTAGATCTCGTCGTGGTTGCCGAGCGTGTCCAGGTGCTCCAGCCGGCCGTCGAGCACCCAGGTGACGATCTCCATGTCCCGGTGGGGGTGGGTCGTGAACCCCGTGCCGGCCCGCACCACGTCGTCGTTGCTGACGAGCAGCAGGCCGTGGTGGGTGTTGCCCGGGTCCCAGTGGCGGGCGAAGCTGAAGCTGTGGCGGGAGTCGAGCCACCCCGTGCGGGTGTGGAAGCGCTCCCCCGATCGGCGGACGTCGACGGCGGTCTGCACCGGATCCTCCTCGGCTCCCTCGGCCTCGATCAGCTCAGAACCCACAACCGTTGCGCTCGCAACCACATTCCGGTCCGGTCCGGGTCCGGTTCCGGGTCCGGTGCCCCGCCCGGTGGCGGGGGTGGCGGGCCGGTAGCGTCCGCGTCCGATGGGCGACACCCGACCGCCGTGGCTGCCGCTGAGCCGCCGGGCCTTCCTCGGGGTGCTCGGCGCCGGGGCGGTGGCCGCGTGCACCGGCGGGTCCGGCTCGTCGTCGTCGGCACCGTCGAGCACCGAGGCGGGGGGCGCCACCCCGAGCCGCCCCCCGAGCGCGCCGCCGACCAGCGCCGCGGCCCGGCTGGGCGCCGATCCCTTCACGCTCGGCGTGGCCTCGGGCGACCCGCTCCCTGACGGCGTCGTGCTGTGGACGCGGCTCGCCCCCGAGCCGCTCGCGCCGGACGGGGCCGGCGGCATGCCCGCCCGCGACGTGGCGGTGCGCTGGCAGGTCGCCGCCGACGAGGCCTTCGCGTCGGTGGTGGCCGGCGGTGAGGTCGCGGCCTCGCCCGACGCCGCCCACAGCGTGCACGTCGACGTCCGCGGGCTCGAGCCCGGCCGCCCCTATTGGTACCGCTTCGCCGCTGGGGGGTTCGAGAGCCCCGTGGCTCGCACCCGCACGGCTCCGGCGGCCGGCGCGCCCGTCGGCCGCGCCCGGTTCGCCGTCGCCTCGTGCCAGAGCTGGCAGTCGGGCTACTACACCGCGCACGCCGCCATCGCCGCCGACGAGCCCGACCTCGTGCTGCACCTGGGCGACTACATCTACGAGGGCGGCGTGGCCACCGGCGCCGTTCGGCCGCACGACGGCCCGGAGGCCGCCGACCTGGCCGGCTACCGGAACCGGTACGCCCTGTACAAGGGCGACGCCGACCTCCAGGCCGCGCACCGGTCGGCGCCGTGGATCCTGACGTGGGACGACCACGAGGTCGAGAACAACTACGCCGGCGCCAGCCCCGAGGCGGGGAACGACACCGAGGGCTTCCTCCGCCGTCGGGCCGACGCCTACCGGGCGTGGTGGGAGCACCAGCCCGTCCGGTTGCCGCCGCCGGTCGGCCCCGACCTGGCGATCCACCGCCGGCTCGGCTGGGGCGGCCTGGCCGACCTGTTCGTGCTCGACACCCGCCAGTACCGCTCGGTGCAGCCGTGCGGTCGGGACGACGACCTGGGCCAGCCCTGCCCGGCGGTCGACGACCCCGCGGCCACGCTCCTCGGAGCGCAGCAGGAGGCCTGGCTCCTCGCCGGGCTGGCCGACGCCGACGCCACCTGGACGGTGCTGGCCCAGCAGGTGGTGATGACCCCGCTCCTGCTCCCGCTCGGGTTCCGCAACCTCGACCAGTGGGACGGCTACCCGGCCGCCCGCCAGCGCCTGGTCGACGGGCTGGTGGGGGCCGGCGTCGCCGACGCCGTGGTGCTCACCGGCGACATCCACGCCAGCGGGGTCGGCCTGCTGCACCGCGCGCCGGCCGATCCGGCCTCGCCGGTCGTGGCGGTCGAGCTGGTGGCGCCGGGCATCGCCTCGGCCTTCCCCGAGGGTCTCGCCGGCCTGGCCGAGGCGACCCTCGCCGGCAACGCCCTCTTCCCGTACGTCGAGGTGCGCCGGCGCGGCTACCTGCGGTGCGACGTCACGCCCACGGCGTGGCGGGCCGACGTCCGCCTGGTGGATCGCGTCGACGTGCCCGGGGCCCCCGTGCAGACCGACGCCACCTTCGTGGTGGAGGCCGGCGTCCCCGGCGTGACCCGGGCCTGAGCGGCGCCGGCGGTCCCGCCGTCAGAGGTAGGGCAGGGGGTCGACGGGGTTCCCGTTCACCCGCACCTCGAAGTGCAGGTGGGGGCCCGTCGAGGCTCCCGTCGACCCGATCGCGCCGATCACCTGGCCTCGGGTCACCGACTCGCCGGCGCCCACCGACATGGCGCTCAGATGGGCGTAGAGGGTGGCGAGCCCGTCGCCGTGGTCGATCACGATGCAGTTCCCGTAGCCGCCCCGCACGTCGGCCGACACCACCACGCCGTCGTCGGCGGCCCGCACCGGGGCGCCGGTGGGTGCCCCGATGTCGACGCCGCTGTGCATGCGCGGCGTGCCGTAGATGGGGTGGACCTGGACGCCGAAGCGGCGGCTCCCGACGGAGTAGCCCGGCACCGGGAAGGCCAGCTGACCCGAGCCCTGCACCGCCGGGCCCGTCGAGAGCGAGCCGGAGCGGGCCCGCAGGGCGGCCGCGACGGCGTCGGACTCCTGCTGGAGGGCGGCGATGCGCTGCTCGTACTGCCCCCGGCGGGCCTCCACCTCGGCGATGAGGGACGCCTGGCGGTCCACCTCGGCCTCGGCCTCGCGGCGCGCCGCCTCCTGCTCGTCACGGAGGGCCCGGGCCTGGGCCTCCCGCTCGGCCACCAGGTCGCGCTGCGCCTGGATCTGGGAGCGGGCCGCCTCGAGCTGATCGGACCGGATGCGGGCGTCCTCCTCGAGGGCCTTGCGCCGGTCGATGGTGGTGCGCTGCTCGGCGGCGAGCCAGCTGGTGTAGCTGGCCCGGGTCTGCAGATCCGCCAGGTCGCCGCCCTGGAGGGCGATCGACGCGAAGTCGGAGGCCGGCCCGCCACCCACGTAGGCGTCGACGGCCCGCTCGGCGAGCAGGTCCGAGGCCTCCTCCAGCTGGCGGCGGGTGCCGGCCAGCTGGGTGCGGGCCTGGTCGGCCCGGGCCTGGGCCTGGTCGAGGCGGCGCTGGGCGTCGGCCCGCTCGGCCTGCACCGTGGCCAGCGACGCGTCCAGCTCGGCGACGCGGGCCGACAGCGCCTGCTCGCGCCCCCGGGCGACCTCGATCCCGGCCAGGAGGTCGGCCTCGTCGGCCAGGGCCTCGTCGTACTGCTCGCGCAGGCGGGCGATCTCCTGCTGGATGTCGTCCTGGCGCCCGCGGGGCGCGGGCTGGCCGGGCGCGGCACCGGCAGGCGCGAGCAGGACCACGGCGAGCAGCAGGGCGATGGCCGCCGCGGCGGCACGTTTCACAGGCGCAACAGTACAAACACCAGCCACAGCAGCGCCAGAGGCCCGGCCGATCTCACCCGGGGGCGGCCCCGGCCCGCCTCCGTCGCCGCTCCCGCACGGTCACCAGCACCAGCGTGACCACGGTGATCGGCACCACGAAGGCCAGCATCACCGCCGACAGCGGCTCCACCGCACCGTGGCCGGAGGCGTCCAGCACGAGGAAGGAGACGTAGGCGGCGTAGTACCCGAGGAACACCGCACCCTCCCACCGGGAGATGCTGGCGCCGGTGAAGAAGATGGGCAGGCAGGCCACGGCCACGGCCAGCATGACCGGCAGGTCGAACCGCACGACCGAGTCGGGGACGGGGAGCCCGTCGCCGGCGACGATCGCGCTCAGGCCGAGCACGCCGAGCAGGTTGAAGAGGTTGCTCCCGACCACGTTCCCCACGGCGATGTCGCGCTCGCCCCGGACGGTCGCGACGACCGACGTGGCCACCTCCGGCAGCGAGGTGCCGGCGGCCACGATGGTGAGGCCGATCACCAGCTCCGACAGCCCGAGCGCCCCGGCGATCTCGACGGCCCCGTCGACGAGCCACCGCGAGCCCACCACCAGCAGGGCCAGGCCCAGCCCGACCAGCCCCACGTCCACGTACCACGGGCTGCGCCGGGAGGGCTCGGGGGGGCCGAGCTCGGCCTCGTACTCGGCGATCACCGCCGCGGAGGTCTCCCGGCGTCCCTCCACGACCGTCCACGCGGTGTAGACCACGCACCCGGCGGCCAGGAGCAGGCCGTCGAGCCGGCCGATCGCTCCGTCGAGGGCGAGCACCAGGGTGAGGGCCGACGCGCCGATCATCACGGGCACATCGATCCGCACCAGCCTCTGGGCCACGACGAGGGACGCGACGAGCGAGGACACCCCCAGGATGAGGAGCACGTTGAACGTGTTGCTCCCCACCACGTTCCCGAGGGCGAGGTCGGCGTCGCCCCGAGCCGCCGCCGACACGCCCACGGCGAGCTCGGGCGAGCTGGTGCCGAAGGCGACGACGGTGAGGCCCACGACGAGCGGCGAGATGCCCGCCGACACCGCGAGCCGCGACGCGCCCCGCACCAGCGCCTCGGCCCCGGCCACCAGCACCACGATGCCGAGCAGGAACAGGATCAGGGTGACGGCGTCCAAGGATGCTCCGACGGCGGGGGCCCGGCCGGTCCGCCCGGCCGGCGATTCACGAAGGTTGGTTCCGCTTCTGGTGGACGAGGGGTAGGATCCGTGTCCGAAGGGGAGTATCCCGCAACGGTGCCGCCGTCAGCACGGCCCGGTCCTGGTGGCGCCGACCCTCCCGGGTGGGAGAGACCTTCCACGTCGCGGCCCGCGCCCGAGGAGGCCACCCACCCGATGCCCGACCCCACCGTGCTCGCTCACCTCGGCGTGAGGCCTGACGGGCCTGCCTGGCAGTCGCTCGGCCCGTCGGAGGCGGCGGCCCGCCTCGGCGTCGACCCGGCTCTGGGCCTCTCGCCCGACGAGGCCGCCAGCAGGCTGGCGGAGGGCGGTCCCAACCGCCTGGCCGAGCCGCCCAAGCGCTCCAAGCTGCTGCTGTTCGTCGACCAGTTCCGCAGCTTCCTCGTCTACATCCTCCTCGGGGCCGCCCTCCTTGCGGTGTTCGTCGGCGAGCCCAAGGACCCGATCGTCATCGGAATCGTCCTGCTGGTCAACGCCATCCTCGGCTACGCGCAGGAGGCCAAGGCGGAGAAGAGCATGGAGGCGCTCAAGCGCATGCTCGTGCTCCGGGTCCGCGTGCGGCGCGGGGGCCGGGTGCTGGAGGTGCCGAGCGAGGAGCTGGTGCCCGGCGACGTGGTGCTGCTCGACGCCGGTGACCGCGTGCCGGCCGACGGCCGCCTGCTGGTGGCCGCCAGCCTCGCCGTCGACGAGTCGGCGCTCACCGGCGAGTCGGAGGCGGTGGAGAAGTCGGTCGACGCCGTCGTCGCTCCCGATGCGCCGGTGGCCGACCGTGTGGGCTGCGCCTACATGAACACGGTCGTGACCCGGGGCCGGGGCGAGCTGTTGGTGACCGCCACCGGCATGGCCACCGAGATCGGCAAGGTGGCCGAGATGCTGGCGGGGGCCGAGCAGGCCGACACGCCGCTGCAGCGCCAGCTCGACGACGTGGGCAAGCGGATCTCGGCCATCGCCGGCATCGCCGTGGTGGTCGTGTTCGTCCAGGCCCTCGTCCGGGACGAGTCGTTCAACGACGCCATGCTCACGGCGGTCGCCCTGGCCGTCGCGGCCATCCCCGAGGGGCTGCCCGCCGTCGTCGCCGTGACCCTGGCGGTCGGCACCCACCAGATGGCGAAGCGCAACGCCATCGTGAAGCGGCTGGCGTCGGTGGAGACGCTGGGCTCCACGTCGGTGATCTGCTCGGACAAGACGGGCACGCTCACGCTCAACCAGATGACCGCCCGGGCTGTCATGCGCGGCGGCCGGCGGTTCGCGGTGAGCGGCCAGGGCTACCGCGTCGAGGGGGCGATCACCGCGGACGGCGGCGGTACCGCCTCCCTCGACGCCGCGCTGGTGCCGGCGGCGCTCTGCAACGAGGCCACGGTGCGCGACGGCGAGCTGGTCGGCGACCCCACCGAGGGTGCCCTGCTCGTCGTGGCGGCCAAGGGCGGCGTCGACCGGGACGCGTGGCTCGCCCGGCTCCCGCGGGTGGCCGAGATCCCGTTCGACTCGGCGGCCAAGTTCATGGCGACGTTCCACGCCGCTCCGGACGGCTCCGAGGCCTGGGTGTTCGCCAAGGGTGCCCCCGACGTGCTGCTCGGGCGGTCGGCCACGGAGGCGGGCCCCGACGGCGACGCCCGGTCGCTCGACGCGGCCGCCCGTGAGCGGGTGCACGCCGACGTGGAGGTGCTGGCCTCCCAGGGTCTGCGGGTGCTCGGGCTGGCCTCGCGCCGGATCGATCCCGCCGTCCTCGCGGGCGGCGTCGATGACGACGCCCTGCAAGAGCTGGTCGCCGACCTGCGGCTCGAAGCCCTGGTGGGGATCCTCGACCCGCCCCGTGCCGAGGCCCGGGACGCCATCGTCGTGTGCCGGCGCGCCGGCATCGCCGTGAAGATGATCACCGGCGACCACAAGGCCACGGCCGCCGCCATCGCCGCCGACCTCGGCATCGAGGGCGAGGCGGTGAGCGGCGCCGACCTCGATGCCATGTCCGACGAGGAGCTCGGCGCCCGGATCGAGGGGATCGGGGTCTGCGCCCGGGTGTCGCCCGAGCACAAGGTGCGGATCGTCAAGGCGCTGCGCGCCCGCCGGCACGTGGTGGCCATGACCGGCGACGGGGTCAACGACGCCGCCGCCCTCAAGAACGCCGACATCGGCGTGGCCATGGGCATCACCGGCACGGAGGTGACGAAGGAGGCCGGCGACATGGTGCTGGCCGACGACAACTTCGCCACCATCGTCGGGGCCGTGGAGCGGGGCCGCACGATCTACGACAACATCGTGAAGTTCGTGCGGTTCCAGCTGAGCACGAACATGGGGGCGATCCTGACCATCCTCGGCGCCGGGATGTTGGGCTGGCCCACCCCGTTCACGCCGATCCAGGTGCTGTGGGTCAACCTGATCATGGACGGCCCGCCGGCCATCGCCCTGGGTGTCGACCCGCCCAGCCCCGGGATCATGGAGCGCCGGCCCCGCCCGCCGGGCACGTCGATCCTCAACGTCGCCCGGGTGGTCCGGCTGCTCGCGTTCGGCCTGGTGATGGCCATCGGCACGCTCTGGATGTACGACTACGGCGCGGGCCTCGCGGCCGGCGAGGGCGGCGAGGCCTCGGCCCTCGGGATCACGATGGCGTTCACCACGTTCGTGTTCTTCCAGTTCTTCAACGTGCTGAACGCCCGGACCGAGCGGACGAGCGTGTTCGGCCGCCACACCCTCACCAACGGGAAGCTGTGGCTCGCTCTGGGCGGCGTGGCGCTCCTCCAGGTCGCGGCGGTGAAGCTGGAGCCGCTCCAGCGGATCTTCGACACCACCGCCCTCAGCCCGGGCCAGTGGGCCCTCTGCATCGCGGTCTCGGCCACGATCCTGGTGTTCGACGAGCTCTACACCCTGGTCCTCAGGCGTGTCGGCCGCTGAGGCGCCGTGGAGCGGGCGGGCCCACGAGGCCGCGCTCTTCGGCGACCTGATCACGTTCGCCCGGGACGTGATCGAGGGGCTCGGGCTCGTGGGGGTGGCCGCGCTCGTCGCCCTCGAGAGCGTGGTGCCGCCGATCCCGTCGGAGATCGTCCTGCTGCTGTCCGGCTCGCTGGTGGCCGAGGGCCGCTTCGGCCCGGTCGCCCTGGTGCTGATGGCCACGCTGGGGTCGGTCGTCGGGGCCCTCGTCCTGTACGGGCTCGGCGCGTGGGTGGGTCAGGACCGCCTGCGGCGGGTCGTCGTGCGGGCCGGCCGGCTCCTGCTCGTGAGCGAGCGCGACCTCGACCGGGCCGAGCACTGGTTCGAGCGCCACGGCGCCGGCGTGGTGCTGGTGGGCCGTCTGGTACCGGTGGTGCGCAGCCTGGTGTCGATCCCGGCCGGCGCCGAGCGGATGGCCCTCGGGCGCTTCGTCGCGTACACGGCCGTCGGGAGCGCGATCTGGAACACCGTGTTCATCGGTGTCGGCTGGGCCCTGGGGGAGCGCTGGGAGGAGGCCGAGCGCTTCACCGAGGCCTACGAGCTGGCCGTGGTGGGGGTGCTGGTCGCGATCGCAGCCGGTCTCGTGCTCCGGGGGTGGCTGCGCCGGCGGCGGGCGAGGGCCGCGGCGGTGGACGCGTGAGGGTCAGCGGGGGTCGACCAGCACCCCAGGATTGAGGACGCCGGCCGGGTCCAGCGCGCCCTTGGCGGCCCGCAGCGCGTCCGCGAAGAGGTCGGGGCGCTGGCGGTCGTACCACGGCCGGTGGTCGCGGCCCACCGCGTGGTGGTGGGTGATGGTGCCGCCCGCGGCGAGCAGGGCCTCGGACGCGGCCGCCTTGATCTCCGCCCATTGGGCCAGCTCGGCGCCCCACCGGCCGGGGGCCAGCACCGTGAAGTAGGGCGCAGGGCCGTCGGGGTAGACGTGGGTGAACCGGCACGTCACCCAGCCGCCCCCGCACACCTCGCGCAGCGCCCGCTCGACCGCCTCGACGACGGCCTGGTGCAGGTCGGGGAACCGGTCCCAGGTGCAGGCCGTCTCGAAGGTCTCGCTGATGACGCCCATCGCCACCATGGCGTCGCGGCCGTAGGGGGCACGGAGGAACGAGCTGCGCCACGCACCCGCCGCCCCGTCGCGCGTCGGCCGGTCCTTCGACGTCGAGACCCGGATGCCGAGGGGCGCGGTGCCGCCGTGGTCGGCGCACAGCTCCACCGCACGGTGGATGTAGGGCTCGACCGGCCGGTCGGCCGACTCGAAGCCGAGCAGCAGCACCGCGGACCCGTCCTCGACGCCCGCCGACAGCTCGGCCTCTCCCGGGTCGAGCAGCCGGCAGTTCGCCGGGTACAGGTGCGCCTGCGACACGGCCCGGGCCGCGATGGCGCCCTGCTCCATCGACGCGAAGTGCACCACGGCCGAGGCGCGGTGGTGGGGGCGTTCCTGCATGCGCATCCACGCCTCGGTGACGATGCCGAGGGTGCCCTCGGAGCCGAGGAAGAGCCGGTCGGGCGAGGGTCCGGCGCCCGAGCCGGGGAGCCGGCGAGTCTCGACCGGGCCGGCCGGGGTGATCACCCGGAGCGCCTCCACGAAGTCGTCGATGTGCGTGTAGAGGGTGGCGTAGTGGCCGCCCGAGCGGGTGGCGATCCAGCCGCCGAGGGTGGAGAACTCGAAGCTCTGCGGGAAGTGGCGGAGGGTGTACCCGTGGTGGCGGAGCTGCTCCTCGAGCACCGGCCCCAGGGCGCCCGCCTGGATCCTCGCGGCCCGGGACAGCCGGTCCACCTCGAGCACCCGGTCGAGGCGGTGCAGGTCGATGGTGACGACACCTGCATAGGTCTCGCCGGCGTCGCACTCGACGCCCCCGACGACCGAGGAGCCACCCCCGTAGGGCACGGCCGCCGCGCCCGCCGCGCCCGCCCAGTCGAGCAGGTCGACCACCTCGCGCTCGGCGGTCGGGAAGGCGACCACGTCGGGCGGGTGCGCGAGCTCGCCGCGGAAGCCCCGCACGATGTCGCGGTAGCTCTTGCCGTAGGTGTGCCCGGCGCGGTCGTAGGGGGAGGTCGAGCAGATGGCGGCGAGCGATGCCGGCGGGGTGAGGCGCGGGGCGGGGAGCCGGACGGCGTCGAGGGGCACCGGGTCGCGGACCTCGAGGTGGTCGACCTGCAGGCGGGCGGCCAGGGCAGCGGCCAGCTTCACCTGCTGGTCGCGGGGCAGGGCCTCGTCCTCCCAGCCCCATCCCCACCACGAGCGGCGGCGCGGCGTCGACGTCATCGGGCGAACCGTAGGCCACCCGGACGCCGGCCGGCGGCTCCCGCTCGCCGCCGCGGTGGCCGTCTACGGTGGATCGTCGTGGCGTTCGTCTGGGGCCTGCTGATCGGGCTGGTGGTCGCCGTGGCCGTGGCCGTGGCCTTCACCGTCGACCGACGGTCGGGCGGCCGGCGCCGAGCGGCGGTGCTGCGCGGCGCGGTCCTGGCCGGCCTGGTCCGAGACCTGCAGGCGGCCGGCGCCGAGCTGAGCCGGCGGGACGCCCACGTCGGCGAGCTGGAGCACGCGGTGGCCGGCCTGGAGGCGACGGTCGTGGCCCTGAGCGCCGACGCCTTCGACGCCGCGCAGCGGGCTGCCGACGTGGCGTCGCGCCTGGCCGAGGCCGAGGCGGCCCGAGAGGCGGCCGAGCGCGGTGCGGCGGAGGCGGAGGCGGCCCGGGAGGCGGCCGAGCGCGGTGCGGCGGAGGCGGAGGCGGCCCGGGAGGCGGCCGAGCGCGGTGCGGCGGATCGCGGCGGGGGAGAGGGCGGCGGGGCCGAGGCGGAGGCGTCGGCCGGGTCTGCGTTGTGGGAGCTCGAGCTCGTGCGCCTCGAGCGCGACGAGGCGATGTTGGCGGCGCTCGGGGGGCCGGCGCCCGTGGCCGGCGCCGGTGGGGCGGTCGGCCGGATCCTCGCCGGGCACCTCGAGCACGTGCGCGAGGAGGTCGGCACACCCGCCGACCTGTCGGTGGGGTCGGCGCTGCCGGCGCTCACGCCGGCGGCGTCGCTGGCTCTGGCCCGCCTGGCCCTCGAGATCATCGCCACCGTGGCCAAGTTCGCCGACCACCTCGACGTCGATCTGGGCGCCGATGGCGACGTCGCGCGCATCCGGATCGCTGCCCACGGCTGGGAGCGCTCGCCCCTGCCCGAGTCCGGGCTCCGGCGGATCGCCGGTCTCGCCCCCGGCCTGCAGGCGTCGGTGCGCGTGGAGCTGGGCGACGAGCCCCTGATCGCCACGGTCGAGGTGCGCGGCCTCGCCTGATCGCGCGGGTTGGTGCGCAGGTGGTCGCTGGGCGACCACCTGCGCACCAGGTTCCGGTGGGTGTCGCCGCAGGGTTGGGATCGGGTGGCGTCCCGCCGTAGCGTTCGACCGGGCGGTCGGCGCGCGTCGACCGTGTCGAGGAGGCGGCGACGACCCACTACGACACGCTCGGGGTGTCACCCGAGGCGTCAGGGGACGAGCTCCGTGGCGCCTTCCGGCGGCGCGCCCGGCAGCTGCATCCCGACCATCGCGCCGGTCGGTCCGAGGCCGAGTCGCGCCGGGCGGCGGTCGAGATGGCCGCGCTGAACGAGGCCTGGCGCGTGCTGCAGGACCCTGGCCGCCGGGCCCGCTACGACGCCCGGCTCCGCGCCGAGCGTGCCGCCGGCGCCGCCCGACCCGGCGGGCAGCCCACCGTGCCGCTCGTCGATCCCGCCCGCCTCGGGGCCGACCCGGCGGGAGCCGACCCGGGCGTGCAGCTGGTACGTGGTCTGCCGTGGCTCGTCCTCGTCGGGCTGCTGGCCGTCGTCTTCGTGTTCACCGCCTATGCAGCCCGGCCCGGTCGGCTCGACGAGCCCACGACGTCCACCGCGTCGACCACGTCGACCACCCTCCTCGGGGGCCTGATCGAGCTCGGCACCTGCGTCACGGTGCCGTCCGACCCGCAGGTGCTCGTCCCCGTGCCGTGCGCGGGGCCCTACGACGGGCGGGTCGCGGCCACCGCGCCGCTCGGGGAGGCGTGCCCGGCGGGGACGGAGCCCTGGGTGGCGCAGGGTGCGCCCGTGAAGCTGTGCGTGTCCCCTCGTTGAGCCGCGCCCGGGTCAGGGCCGGCTGAGCACGAGCCGGGTGCCGAGGTTCGCCTCGGGCGGCACCTGGTAGCGGCCGTCGCCGTGGGGTGCGGAGCCGGGCACGGCGGCTGGGTCGGCGCAGGCGAAGGCCAGGTGGTGCACGCGGCCGGGCCGGGCCGCCACCCACGCCGCCAGCGGGCTGCCCGGGCGGGGCTGCACCAGCCGCAGCCGGCCCGGGCCCGGCCAGCCCAGCTCGACCCAGTGGCCGTCGGGGGACTCGCCGGCGTCGAGCCGGGATCCTCCGAGGAGCCCGGCGAACAGATCGAGGGCGCCGTCGAGCGAGGCCACCCCGTGGGTGATGCGCAGCAGGGTGGCCATCGGCCCCCCGGCCGGCGGCAGGTCGTCGGGGGGCGAGTCGGCCCACTCCCCGCTCGACTGGGCCAGCTGCACGACCACGCCGTGCGCGGCCTTGGGGTGCAGGAACGCTTCCTTCCAGTCCGGGTCGGCCAGGTTCACACCGACCGGCGTGTGGCCGGCGGCCTCGGCCTCGGTCAGGGCGGCGGCGAGGTCGGGCACCTTGAAGGTGAGGTGGTGCGGGCCCGGGCCCGACTGGTCGAGGAACCGCTGGAGGAAGTCGTTCTGGTCGACCGCCCAGGGCTCGAGCACCTCGAGCTTCATCCCGTTCGCGTACCGGAGCTGGCCGCACCAGAACCCGGCCGTGGCGCCACCCGAGACCCACTCGCCCCCCAGGGCGGTGCGGTACCCGGGCCAGCAGAGCGCGGCCCGTGCCGCCGCGACGGCCACGTGGTCGAGGTCGGTGCCGGTGATCACCGCAGGATCATGGACAACGGCGGCGCTGCTGTCGAGCGCGGGCTCTACGCTCGACCCGTGCTGCGAGCGACGGGTCTCGACCACGTGGTGTTCCGGGTGAGCGACGTCGAGCGCAGCGTGGCCTGGTGGGTCGAGCACCTCGGTGCCGAGCCACTCCGGCTCGAGGAGTGGAGGCGGGGCGAGGCGCCCTTCGCGTCGCTGCGGATCGACGCCACGACCATCGTCGACCTGCTCGCGGCCGAGCGCACGGGGGACAACGTCGATCACGTCGCGCTGGTGGTCGACGGCGACGCCGACTCGCTGGCGGCCGCTGCCTCGTCGGGCCGGTTCGACGTGGTGTGGCCTCCGTCGCGCCTGTTCGGCGCCCAGGGGTCGGGGATTGGGTTCTACGTGCGTGACCCGGACGGCAACGTGATCGAGCTGCGCACCTACCGCTGACGCCGTCGCAGGCCGCCCTCGGGGCACGGCTCCAGGTCGCAGCGAGCCTCGAGCGAGGCGGTGAGCCGGTCGCAGTCGGCCACCGTGGCCGTCATCCCGGGGTGGGGCATCGCCCCGAACGGGAGGAGCGCCGGGACGGGCTCCCGGAAGAGGACGCACACGCCGCGCTCGCACGTGGTGCCGAACGTGACGCCACCGTCGGCGAACGAGCCGCGCGCCCCGATCGCCTTGAACCAGTGGTAGCCGCCCGTGGCCCGGGTGCCGACCACGTTGGCGAGCGGCGTGTCGAGGCACCAGGGGCCGAAGCGCACCACCAGACGGCCGTCGTCGGTGAGCGAGAGCACCGCCGTGTCGGGCCGGACGCCGAGAAGGGCGAGCAGCCGTCGGTACCGCGGGTCGAAGGCGAAGTCGAAGGTCTCCACGGGCACCGGGGTACCGGCTGGGAGCCACCGGCGCAAGCACGGCGCCGCCGAGCCACACCCACCGGGTCGCCGCTCGGTAGCGTCCCGTCCATGGATCTGCGCGCCGTCACCCTCCCCGAGCTGGCCCAGCGGGTGCAGTCGCGGCACCTGGCTGCCCGCGAGCTGGTCGAGGTGGCCCTGCGCCGCATCGACGAGCTGAACCCGCACCTGAACGCCTTCGTGGCGCTCGACCCGGAGGGTGCCCTCGCCGACGCCGCCGACGTCGACGACCGCATCGCTCATGGCGACGACGTCGGGCCTCTCGCGGGCATCCCGATCGGTGTGAAGGACCTGGAGGACGCGCAGGGCTTCGTGACCACGCACGGGTCGCCCGCCCACGCCGGCGACCCGCCGGCCGCGCAGGACTCGGTGCTCGTCGCCCGCCTGCGCGCCGCCGGGTGCGTGATCGTCGGCAAGACCAACACGCCCGAGTTCGGGTGGAAGGCCGACACCGACAACCCCGTGTTCGGGCCGACCCTCAACCCGTGGGACCCCGAGCGGTCGCCGGGCGGGTCGTCCGGCGGGTCGGCGGCGGCGGTGGCGGCGGGGATGGTGCCGCTGGCCACCGGCTCCGACGGTGGCGGGTCGATCCGGATCCCGTCGGCCCTGTGCGGCCTCTCGGGGCTGAAGGCGTCGCTGGGGCGCGTCCCCGGCGGGGGCACCGAGGATCCCGGCTGGTCGCTGCTCTCGACCAAGGGCCCGATGGCCCGGCGCATCCGTGACGTGGCCTACGCGCTCGACTGCGTGGTCGGGCCCGAGCCCACCGACCTGCGGTCGCTCCCCATGCCGGAGGCGTCGTGGACCCGCTCGCTGGGCGACCTGCACGCCCCCGCCCGGGTCGGCTGGTCGCCCGACCTCGGGTACGCCCCCGTCGACCGGGAGGTGCTGGAGGTGTGCGAGCGGGCGTTGCGCACGCTCGAGAGCCTCGGCACCGAGGTGGTGGAGGTGCCGGTGGTCTTCCCCGAGGACCCCGTCCGGCTCTTCCTCACGCTCTCGTGCACGTACAACCTCCGCTCGCTCGGCGGCTTCCGGGGCACCGAGGTGTGGGAGCGCATCGATCCCGGCTTGCGGGAGGGCCTCGACTGGGCAGCCCGGCGGGTCAGCGCGGTCGACCTGGTCAAGGCCGAGGACGCCTGCCACCACCTCAACCTGCGGCTCGTGGAGGTGCTGCACGACGTGCACCTGCTGGTCACGCCGTTGTCGGCGGCACCGACCCCGTTGTCCGGTCAGGTGGGGGTGATCAACGGCGTCGAGGATCCCAACTGGGTGCGGTTCACGTACCCGTTCAACCTGACGCGCTCGCCCGCGGGCACCGTGACCGCCGGGTTCACCGCGTCGGGATTGCCGGTGGGCCTCCAGGTGATCGGCCCCCAGCACGGCGACGTGGCCGTCCTGCGCCTGCTGGCCGTGCTCGAGGATGCGCTCGGGCTCGACACGCGTGCGCCGGTCGAGCGGCTGCCCCGCTGATCGGGGTCCGCCCGGCATGCCGTCGCGGCTACAGTTCACCCCGCTCCGGGCGCTTGGCTCAGTTGGTTAGAGCGCAGCCTTCACACGGCTGAGGTCACAGGTTCGAGTCCTGTAGCGCCCACCACAAGACCCCAGGTACCTGGGGCGGCGGGTGGGGTCGAACCGCAGCGGCAGGGCCGTGAGCTGGGCTCGTCACCCGCCCGCATGCCGGGATCAGGGGGTGAGGTTGGTGCAGCTCCGGAGCTGGTCCCACGAGGCCCGGGCCTGGTCGGCGGCGCCGCCCTGCAACGGCACGGGTACGCCGTTGGAGATCACGGCCGGCTCCCACCGGTACGACTCGACCGAGCGGCCCCGGACGGTGAGCAGGAGCACCCCGCTGTTCGTGCCCGGCCCGCTCGGGGTGTAGAAGACGAAGTTCCCGAGCCCGTACGCCACGAAGGCCTGCCCGAGCCGCCCTGCGCCCTGGAGGCGGTGGGCGTGGCCGCCGACGATCACGTCGGCACCGGCGTCGGCGAGGGTCTGGGCCAGCTCCTGCTGGGCGGCGCTGGGGCAGGTGTCCTTCTCGATGCCCCAGTGCAGGAAGACGACGACCGTGTCGGCCTGCTGGCGGGCCGCCTGCACCTCACCCACCAGGCGATCGACCTCCTTGGCCGAGGCCACACCGGGCTTGCCCTCTCCGGCCGTCCACGCCGAGATCAGGTTGTCGTCGAGCACCTGGGTCGCGCCGATGATCGCGATCCGCTGGCCGCGCACGTCCACCACGTGGGGCGCGTAGGCCCGGGCGGCGTCCTCGCCGATCCCGATCACCGGGAGGCCGGCCTGCTGGCTCGCGGCCAGCGAGTCGCGGAGCCCGTCGGTGCCGAAGTCCATGCCGTGGTTGTTGGCCATGCTGGCCACGTCGACGCCGGCCGCGGCGAGGGCGGTGAAGGCGCTCGGCGGGGCCCGGAACACGTACGTCTTGGGGGCCGGGGTCCCGCCGGTGGTGATGGCGGTCTCCAGGTTGACCACGGCCACGTCGGCCTGCCCGAGGACCGGGGCGATGGCCGAGAGCATGCCCCCCGGGTTGGCGTCGAGCTGCGGCCGGATCATCCCCTCGAAGTGCACGTCGCCGGCCACGGCGATGGTCACCGGCTCCGCCGGAGGCCCGGTGGTGGGGGCGGCGGTGGTCGAGGGCGCGGCCGTGGTGGCGGGCTCGGAGGGGGCCGCCTGCCCCGAGGTCGTCGCCGATGACGCGGTCGACGGCGACGCCGACCCGGTGGCGGCGGGGTCGGTGCCCGGAGCGGTCGACGAGGACGGGCCCGCGCTGGCGGCGACCACGTCGGTGACGGCCGGGTTCGGGTGCACCAGCGCGGCGGCGGTCAGGCCGGCCGCGATGACGGTGGCCCCGATGAGGGTGGCCACCAAGCGCCGGCGCGTGTGGTCCTGGCGCCGGAGGTGGCGCGCCGGGGGGCGGCGGTGCTGGGGGCGGGGCACGGCCGCTCATCGTACCGTCCCCGTGTCGGTTCCCCCTGGTCATCGGCCCGCGTCCCCGTCCGTTCACGTGGTCGTCGGGCCCGAGCCGCCCGCGAGTGGTAGACGGGGCGCGGCCGGACCGAGGAGGAGGCATGCGCATAGGGGTGCTGACGGGTGGCGGTGACTGCCCTGGCCTCAACGCGGTGATCCGGGCGGTGGTGCGCCGGGGGGAAGGGGAGCACGGCCACAACCTGGTGGGGTTCCGCCAGGGCTGGAAGGGCGCAGTCGACGGGGCGGTGGTGGATCTCAGCGCCTCGGCGGTGCGGGGCATCCTCGCCTCCGGCGGGACGGTGCTGGGCACGGCCCGCTACCACCCGGACCGGCACCCCGGCGGGGTCGAGGCGGTGCTGGAGACCGTGCGGCGCGAGCGCCTGGACGCGCTGATCGCCATCGGCGGCGACGGCAGCCTCGGTGCGGCCCGGGTGGTGTCCGAGGCGGGCGTGCCGGTGGTGGCCGTGCCCAAGACGATCGACAACGACGTCCGCCTCACCGACCGGAGCGTGGGTTTCGACACGGCCGTCTCGATCGCCACCGAGGCCATCGACCGGGTGCGCACCACCGCCGAGAGCCACGACCGGGTGATGGTCGTGGAGGTGATGGGTCACCACGCCGGCTGGATCGCGGTGTGCGCGGGGATCGCCGGTGGCGCCGACGTGGTGCTGTTCCCGGAGGAGCCCTTCGACATCGCGGAGGTGGCCGCCAAGCTGCGCCACCGGCACCGGCGGGGGCCCACCTGGTCGGTCGTGGTCGTGGCCGAGGGCGCCGTGCCCGCCGAGGGGACCCTCGACTTCGCGGTCACCGA
The DNA here is from genome assembly GCA_016716005.1 of Acidimicrobiales bacterium. Lineage (NCBI taxonomy): Bacteria > Bacillati > Actinomycetota > Acidimicrobiia > Acidimicrobiales > Acidimicrobiales bacterium. Next base: position 531,731 of record JADJXE010000001.1, on the reverse strand, counting down.
GGACGAGCTGGGCTTCATCGCCTCCGGCGCCATCGGCGAGCGGGTGCGCGACGAGCTCCGGGGGCGCACCGGGTTCGACGCGCGGGTCACGGTGCTCGGCCACATGCAGCGGGGCGGGGTGCCCACGGCGGCCGACCGGCTCCTCGGCAGCCGGTTCGGGGTGGCGGCCGTCGACGCCGTGCACGCGGGCCGCTTCGGGGTGATGACGGCGCTGCAGGGCGACGCCGTCCGGCTGGTGTCGCTGGCCGAGGCGACCGGCGGCCTGCAGCTCGTGCCCGACGAGCTCCGGATGGTGGCAGCGACCCTGGGGGAGTAGCGACGCGGAGTAGAGCCCGTTCCCGGTGGCGGTTAGGGTCCGTCCGAGCGCGGCGCACGGCGCCCGTGGTGCAGGGGAGGCCATCCATGACTCGTCGGCTGCTGGCGTTGCTGATCGTGGTGGCGGGCCTCGCTGCGGTGGCGCCGCTGGCAGACGCCCAGGCGGTCGCCGACGCCCCGGCTGCGGAGTCCGAGGCGATCCTCGACGTGGGCGGCACCCCCGTGCGGATCATCCGCACCGACTACGGGGTGCCGCACGTGTACGCCGACGAGACCAGGGCGCTGTTCCACGGGGTGGGCTTCGTGACCGCCCAGGACCGGCTGTGGCAGGCCGAGGTGTTCCGGCGGGCGGCCGCCGGGCGGCTCGCCGAGATCGGGGTGGGGTCGGCCGAGGACGACCTGTTCACCCGGCAGGACGGCTACACCGACCAGGAGCTGCAGGCGATGTACGCGGCGCTCGAACCCGAGGCGCAGCAGATCCTCGACGGGTACGTGTCGGGCATCAACGCCTACCTGGCCGAGGCGACGGCCAGTGCCGAGGCGCGCAGCCGGATGCTCCCGCTCGAGTACGCCGCGCTGGGCGTCGAGCCCGCGCCGTGGACGGTCGCCGACGTGATGCGCGCCGCGGTGTACTTCGTGCGCCGGTTCGGCGAGACCGGTGGACGCGACCTCGACAACCTCGCCGTGCTCCAGGACCTCGTCGCCCGGTTCGGGGAGCAGGACGGCTGGGCCCGGTTCGACGACCTGCTCTGGATCGACGACCCCGACGCGTACGCGACGGCGCCCGGCGAGCTCGACCTGGCCGCCGCCCCGGTGCTCGATGCTCCCCCGCCGGCCGCCCCGCTGTCGGAGGAGGCCAAGGCCACCGGGCTGGCGCTGCCCGACGTGCGGGCCGCGGCCGCCCGGCTCGACGCGCAGCGCGGGTCCTGGCGCGACACGCTGGACGCCCTCGGGGTGCCCACCAAGGGTGGCTCGAACACCATCGTGATCGGCCCGACGATGTCGGAGGACGGCTCGGCTCTGCTGCTCGGCGGGCCCCAGATGGGCTACACGGTGCCTCAGATCGTGCTCGAGGTCGGCATCCACGGGGCGGGCTTCGACAGCGAGGGCATGACCTTCGCCGGGGTGTCGCCGTTCCCGCTCATCGGGCGGGGTCGCGACTTCGCCTGGTCGAGCACCACGGGCAGCACCGACGTGGTCGACCACGTCATCGAGCAGCTCGAGCCGGGAAACCCGACCAGGTACCTGTACCAGGGCGAGTACCGGGACATGGAGGCCCGCACCGAGGTGATCCAGGTGCGCGGCTCGGCGCCCCTCACCGCCACCGTGTACCGCACCGTGCACGGCCCCGTGGTCGACGTCGACCCGGCCACCGACACGGCCGTCTCCGTGCAGCGGACCTTCTGGAAGGGCGAGCTGGACAGCATCTTCGGGTTCCTGGCCTTCAACCGGGCGACCGGCCCCGACGACTTCCGAGCGGGTGCCGCGGTCATCCCGAGCAACCACAACTTCACCTATGCCGACGCCGAGGGCCGGATCGGCTACTGGATGACGGGCCGGTTCCCCATCCGGCCGGCCGGCGTCGACCCCCGCCTCCCCCGCCTCGGCACGGGTGAGCAGGAGTGGCAGGGGCTGGTCAACATCACCGATCTCGTCGACTCCGTCGACCCGGACCAGGGCTACTTCGTCAACTGGAACAACAAGCCCATCGCCGGCTGGCCCAACGGCGACATCGGCCCGGCCTTCGGGCCGACGCAGCGGGTCGGGCTGCTCGACGCGCTCGTGCGTGGCCAGGCCCCCATCTCCCGCTCCGACCTGCTCGAGATCAACCGCGAGGCGGCCACCACCGACCTCGACGGCTTCAACTTCCGACAGCTGCTCCTCGATGCCATCGCGCGGTTCCGGGCGTCGGGCGGATCGCTGTCCTCGCTGGCGTCGCGGGCGCTCGATCTGGTGGCCGCGTGGGACGACCGTCTCACCGACGCCGACGGCGACGGCCGCTACGACGCGCCGGGGGTGACGGTGCTGCGGACGTGGGTGGCCCTGCTCGAGGTCCCCCTGCTCGAGGGCCTCGACGATCCCGACGTGGAGCTCGCCGCCGACGGGGTGCTGTGGCGGCTGCTGGTCGGGCCCGACGGCGCCGCGCTGGCGGTGCGGCATGCCTGGTTCGGGGGTCGGAGCATCGAGCAGGCCGTCGCCGACGCCCTCGACGGGGCCGTGCGGGCGCTGGAGGTGCTGGGTGGCGGCGCTCCGCCGGACCGCTGGCTGACGCCCGTGCGGCTGACGACGTACACCCCCCTCGGGGCGCTGCCGGGCATCGAGCGCCGGTTCCTCAACCGCGGCACGTACAACCAGGTGCTCGAGCTCGCCCCCGGGCGGGTGAGCGCGGTGAACGTGGTGCCGCCCGGCCAGAGCGGCCTGGTGACCGCGGCCGGGACGGCCGCCCACACCGACGACCAGCTCGAGCTCTACGACGACTTCCGCTACAAGGCCCAGTTCCTCGACGTGCGCGCCGCGCCGGTGCGGCTCGCCGGCGGGGATCGCTACGCCACGGCCGCCGCGGTGTCGGCCGCAGCCTTCGCTCCTGGCGTCCCCGTGGCCTTCGTCACCAGCGGCGAGGGCTTCGCCGACGCCATCACCGGCCAGGTGGCCGCGGCCCGCGGCGGTGGGCCCCTGCTCCTGGTCCGGCCGGGCGAGGTGCCGGCCACCACGGCCGACGAGCTCACGCGGCTGCGGCCGGGGCGCATCGTGGTGCTCGGGGGCACCGCGGCGGTGTCGGACGCCGTGCTCGGCGAGCTGCGGGGCTTCACCGGTGGTGAGGTCACCCGGGTGGCCGGCTCCGACCGCTACGCGACGGCGGCGGCCGTGTCGGCGGCCACGTTCCCGGACGGCGCGCCCGTGGCGTTCGTGGCCACCGGGACCTCGTTCGCCGACGCCCTCACCGGTGGGGTGGCGGCGGCGCGCGGCGGTGGCCCCGTGCTGCTCGTGGAGCCCGGGGCCGTTCCCGACGTCGTGCTGCAGGAGCTGATCCGGCTGGCGCCGGAGCAGATCGTCGTCCTGGGGGGCCCGGCCGCGGTGTCCGAGGCGGTGGCGTCCGAGCTGACCGCCACCGCGCCGGTGCGGCGGGTCAGCGGGGCCGACCGCTACGCCACCTCGGCCGCGGTGGCCGAGGCGTTCTTCTCGGCGCCGGCAACGGGCGTGTGGGTGGCGACCGGCGAGGGGTTCGCCGACGCCCTCACCGGCGGGGTGCCCGCGGCCCTGCGGGGCGGGCCGATGCTGCTCACCCGGCGCACCACCCTGCCCGACCCGGTGTGGGACGAGCTGGCGGCCCTGCAGCCGGCGGTCGCCACCGTGATCGGCGGCTCCCGGGCGGTCGACCCGGCGGTCGCCTCCGAGCTCGAGAGCGCCCTTCGCCGCTGAGGGTCAGCGGCCGACGCGCACCAGCAGCACCAGGAAGCCGATCCCGGCCAGCACGAGCAGGGCCACGCCCAGCCAGCCCCGCCACGACAGCACGGGCTCGGAGCGGGAGGCCCGGCGGCGCTCGGCCCGGCCGACGTACTCGTCCTGGTCGGCCGAGCCGTCGTCGCCGGTCTCCTCGTCGGTGGCCGTCGCGACGGCGGGGCCCGCCGGCGGCGCGTCGGGGGCGAGGGGCGGTGACCCGGCGGACGGGGCCGCGCCCGGGGCCGGCGGGGCGCCCGGTGGCGGCCCGCTCGGACGGTCGTCGTCGGGCAGGGGCTCGGGCGACAGGAGGTGTCCCGACTCGCCGAAGTCGCCCACGTAGCCGGTCTCGCGGTCCATCGCCCTCCCGTCGGTCTCGGTTGCCGCTCGGCCGGGGGTCCCGGGCCACGGCGGTCCGAACGGTAGGTTGGCACCCGATGGCCGACTTCGACGACATCCTGCCGGTCGGGGCCGTGGCCGCCGACGGTGGCGACCGGGTCGCCGTGGGCCGCCAGGGTGCCGTGGTGCACCTGGAGCTGGCCGGGGCCGGCCGCGAGCCCTTCGAGGTGTGGCTGGCCCCGTCCGACGCCGAACGGCTGGCCGAGCTGCTCCGGGCGGCGGCGCAGGCCTGATCGTGTGGCTCGCACGGCGCGCCGCGCTGCTCGCCACCGCCCTCGTGCTCGTGCTGCTCCTCGCGGCCCGTGCCGGCGCGCAGACCTGCAACCCGCTCACCGACCCGTTCGCCCAGGCCGCGGTCGACGTGATCGCCGACGACGACCGGGCCGTGGCCGCCGCCCTCCTGGCGCTGGAGGACGAGTGCATCGCCACGTCCACGTGCGCCACGGCCGCCTATCGCCAGGCACGGGTCCAGACCGTCCTCGACCAGGGCTACCGGTGGGACTGCGCAGCCCGACGCTACGTGCCGGATCCGTCGGCGGCCACGACCACCACCCTCGAGCCGCCCTCCACCACGGCCGCGCCCACCACGGCGGCGCCCTCCACGGTTCCCCCCACCACGTCGCGCCCGCCGACCACCTCGGTCACCACGTCGCGCCCGCCGACCACGTCGGTCACCACCTCGCGCCCGCCGACGACGGTGGTGGTGACGTCACGGCCGGCGACCACCGCGACGGTTCCGGGCACGGGCGGGGGTGGGCCGGCCACGTCGATCGGTGCCACCACCTCGGTGGTGACGTCGGTGCCGGGAGGCACCACGTCGAGCACCGGCACCACCAGCACGAGCGTCGGGCCCACCACCAGCTCGTCGGCGGACTCGACCGGCTCGTCGACGCCGCCGGACGACCAGCAGGCCATCGACACCGGCGACGGGGGCGGGGGGCCCTCGGTGGGCTGGGCCGCCCTGGCCGTGCTGCTGGCTGCCGTCGGGGTCACCGGCGGCGTGCTCGTCGCGCGCGACCTGCGCCGCACCTGAGCGGCCGGCCGCCCGATCTGCGACATCGCCGCGGAGGCGGCCATCATGGCGCCGATGGACGTGACGGCGACCCTGGCGGCGCCCTGCGACCCGGCCACGCTGTTCGCGTGGGTCGAGGATCTGGCCAGGTACCCGGCGTGGCTGGACATCGTGCCCCGAGCGACCTCGGTGGAGGCGGACGCCGGTGACCCAGGCCCGGCGTGGAGCGTCGACCTGCGGGGGCGTCTCGGCCCGCTGGCACGATCGAAGCGCCTCCGCATGGTCCGCACCGTCGACGAGGCGCCGACCGCCGTCCGGTTCGAGCGCCGCGAGGTCGACGGCCGCCACCACGCAGCCTGGGTGCTGCGCGCCGACGTCGGCCCGGCGGGCACCGGCAGCCGCCTCACCATGCACCTGCACTACGGGGGCTCCCTGTGGGGGCCCCTGATCGAGCGGATGCTGGGCGACGAGATCGAGCGCTCCCGCCCGCGGCTGCTCGCCCTGGTGGCCGGCGGCCCGGCGGAGGGGCCGGGCCAGCCGTCGGGGCAGCCATCGGGCTGACGCCGTCGGGCCCGGCCCAGCCCCGGCCGCCCCCGCTGGTGCACGTTCTCGGGCCGATCGACCACCGTGGCGGTGGTGAACCGGGCGAAGAACGCCCGGGCGGCACGGCCTCGCTAGCCGTCGGGCTCGGCCCAGGCCGCCCAGCGCGGGCCCCGGCGCTCGAGCCGGAGGGACAGGCCGAAGAGCCCGGACAGGTTCCGGGCGGTGAGCACCTCGGCGAGGGGCCCGGCCGAGAGCACGCGGCCCCGGTGCAGGAGCAGCACGTGGGTGAACGCCGCGGGGATCTCGTCCACGTGGTGGGTCACCAGCACCAGCGGCGGCGAGGCCGGATCTGCGGCCAGCGCCCCCAGCCGCGAGACCAGCGTCTCGCGGCCGCCCAGGTCGAGACCGGCCGTGGGCTCGTCGAGCAGCACCAGGGCGGGCTCGGCCATGAGCGTGCGGGCGAGCAGCACGCGCTGGCGCTCCCCCGAGGAGAGCGTGCCGAACGTGCGCGCCGCCATCCCGGCGCAGCCGAGCGCGCCCAGCAGCCCGGCGGCCCGGTCGCGGTCGGCTCGGTCGTACTCGTGCCACCACGGCTCCAGCGCCGCGTGGCGGGCGGTCATCACCACCTCGGCCGCGGTCAGCTGCGGGCGGAGCTGATCCGCGAGGGCCGCGCTGGCCAGCCCGATCCGCCGGCGCAGCGAGCGGACGTCGGTGCGGCCGAGCCGCTCGCCCAACAGCTCGACCTCGCCGGCCGACGGGTGCAGGTACAGCGATGCGACCCGGACCAAGGTGGTCTTCCCCGACCCGTTCGGCCCCAGCACGACCCAGCGCTCGCCCGGCCGCACCTCCCAGGTCACCCGGTCGAGGAGCGTGCGGTCGTCCCGCCGCACGCTCACGTCGCGGAGCGCGAGGAGGGGCTCGCCGGCGCCGGCGGTCACGGGGCGGTGATCGGCACGTCGAGCAGGTGCGGCCGGCCCGAGGCGAGCGCGGCACGGACGGCGTCGCCGATGTCGGCCGCGTGATCGACCTGCGTGGCATCGACCCCCAGCGACCGGGCCAGCGCCACGAAGTCGACCGCCGGGTCGACGAGCTCGAGGCCCGGCCACCGGTCGCGTGCCGCGGCCGGGCCCTCGCGGGCGCGCAGCGCGTCCTGCAGGATGCGGTACCGCCGGTTGTTCACCACGGCCACCACGACCGGGAGGCCCTCGTGGGCCGCGCTCCACAGCGCCTGCGGGGAGTAGAGGGCCGAGCCGTCGCCCACCACGCACAGCACGGCCTCGCCGCCGTAGGCCAGCGACACGCCGACGGCGGCCGGCATGCCCCAGCCGAGCCCGCCGCCCCGGCAGAAGAAGTACCGGCCGGGGCGGTCGCTGTGGTGGAACCCGCGGACGTAGGGGCCGGTGGTGATGGCCTCGTCGACGACCGGCGTGTCGGCCGGGAGGGCGCGCACCAGGGCGTGCGCAGCCGCCATCGGCTCCACCGGGGCCGGGCCGTAGCGGGCGAGGGCGGTGTCCTCCAGGCGCTCGATCTCGGCGTGCCGCCGGGTGGTCGCGTCGGCCAGCGCGTCGGCGGCGCCGCCGGCGTCGGCGCGGGCGGCCACGTGGGGGAGGAGCGCCTCGACGGTGGCCCTCGGGTCGCCGACCACGCCGAGGCGCACGGCGTGGGTGCGCGCCAGCTGCGCGGGATCGGGCGACACGTGGAGCAGCTCCACCTCGTCGGGCACGGGGGAGCCCGGCGTGTACGGGTACACGAGGAACGCCTGGCCGCCGATCAGCAGCACCCGCTCGTATCGGCGCAGGGCGGCGTGGATGCCCGCCGCGCTCGGGGGGAGCATCCCCTGCCACAGCGGGTGCGTCGGTGGGAACACGCCCGTCGAGTACAGCGGTGCGCCGTGCACCGGTGCCCCCAGCGCCTCGGCCAGGGCCGTCACCGCGGCCTGGGCGCCGGAGGCGCTCACCTCGTCGCCGACCACGATCGCGACCGCGCCCGGGGCGGGCTCGGTGAGCAGCTCGGCCAGCTCGGCCAGCGCGCCCCCGACCACCCGGTGCTCCACCGCGGAGCGAGGTGGCACCTCGGCCTCGCCGATCTCGTCCAGGGTGGACATGCGCAGCGACACGAACACCGGTCCGGTGGGGGGAGCCACCACGTCGTGGAAGGCGCGCCGCAGCACCGTCCCGAGCTCGCCGAGCCCCCGCACCTCGTGGGCCCACTTGGTCACCGGGGCGGCCATGGCCACCAGGTCGCCGGACAGCATGGGATCGGCGACCAGGTGCGCCTCGTGCTGCTGTCCGGCGGTGACGACCAGCGGGGTGCCGAGCACCCGGGCGTTGGTGAGGTTGCCGATGGCGTTGCCGAGGCCGGCCGCGGTGTGGAGGTTGCAGAACGCCGGCCGGCCGGTGGCCTGGGCGTAGCCGTCGGCCATGCCGACCACGGTGGCCTCCTGGAGGCCGAGCACGTACCGCAGGTCGTCGGCGCCGGCGAGGGCGTCGACCAGCGGCAGCTCGGTGGTGCCCGGGTTGCCGAACACGTGGCGGACGCCCTCGGTGCGGAGCACCTCGAGCAGCGCGTCGGACCCGCGGCGCTCGCTCACCGGGCCAACCTACCCGGGGCGGTCGGCGGCGGGGCCGCCCAGGTGGGCGGACCAGGTCGCGTACATGTCGGCGTACCGGCCCCCCGCGGCCAGCAGCTCGTCGTGGTGGCCCACCTCAACCAGCCGCCCCTCGTCGATCACGGCGATGCGGTCGGCGCGGGCGGCGGTGGCCAGGCGGTGGGCGATCACGATCGCCGTGCGACCCTCGCGCACCGCGTCGAACGCCCGCTCCACCCGGCCCTCCGAGCGCGGGTCGAGGTTCGAGGTGGCCTCGTCGAGCACCAGGACCCGCGGGCGCGCCAGGAACGCCCGGGCCAGCGCCAGCAGCTGGCGCTCACCCGACGAGAGCGACGCCCCCCGCTCGTGCACAGGGGTGTCGAGCCCGGCCGGCAGCTGCGCGAGCAGGTCGTCGAGCCCGACCGCGTGGCAGGCGGCGAGCACCTCGGCCTCGTCGGCGTCGGGCCGGGCGAAGGCCACGTTGTCGCGCAGGGTGCCCGCGAAGAGGAACGGCTCCTGGGGCACGACCCCCAGCTGCAGCCGCAGCGACGCGAGCGTGACGTCGCGGAGGTCGATGCCGTCGACCAGCACGCGGCCCTCGGTCGGGTCGTGGAAGCGGGTGACCAGCTTGGCCAGCGTCGACTTGCCCGCTCCGGTCGGACCCACGAAGGCGATGGTCTCGCCGGGCTCGACCACGAGGGTCACGTGGCGCAGGACGGCCTCACCGTCGGGGTCGCGCCCGCCGCCGCCGCCGTCGCCGGCGGGTTCGCTCCTCGCGCGCGGCGCGTAGGAGAACGAGACGTCGTCGAACTCGATCCGGCCCTCGATGGGCGGCAGGTCGAGGGCGCCGGGCCGTTCCTCCACCGTGGGCTCGGCCGCCAGGAGCTCCCGCAGCTTCACCACGGCCGCCTGGCCCGACTGGTACGTGGTGTAGAGCTGGACCAGCTGCTGGATCGGTGCGAAGAAGGCCGCCAGGTAGAGGACGAAGGCGGTGAGCTCGCCCAGGCTGAGGCGACCCTGGAGCACCATCGTGCCGCCGACGCCCAGCACGACGGCCTGACCGGCCACACCCACGAGGTCGCTGGCCGGGCCGTACAGCGCGCCGATCCTCGCGGTGTGGACGTTGGCCCGGCGGTAGTCGCCGAGCACGTTGCGGTGGTGCACCACGTTGTGGCGGCGGCGGTTCGTGGCGGCGATCACGCGGATGCCCGAGAGGGTCTCCTGCAGGTCGGCCAGCACGTCGGCGATGCGCTCGCGCACGGCCAGGTAGCCACGGTCCGACGCCGACCGGAACCAGAGGCTCAGCACGGTCATGGCCGGGACCACCACCAGCACCGTGAGCACGGCGAGGAAGGGGTTGAGGAGGAACAGGATCACCGTGACGACGAGCATCGTGAGGCCCTGCACGGCGAGGTTCACGATCCCGTCCTGGAACAGGGCGCTCAGCGCGTCGATGTCGCTCGTCATCCGGGTCATCACCCGGCCGCCCTTCTCGGCCGTGAAGTAGTCGACGGACTGGCGCTGCAGGTGCGTGAACACCCGGATGCGCAGGCGGTACAGGAGCTTCTCGCCGACGCGGGCCGTCCAGCTCACCCGCAGCCCGCCCACCACCATCCCGAGCGCGACGGTCGCGGCGAAGACGGCGGCCAGCACGGCCAGCACGCGCACGTCGCGGGCGTCGATGCCCTTGTCGATGGCGACCTGGGTCAGCAGCGGACCGGCCTGGACGGCCAGCGTCTCGACCACCACCAGCAGGAAGGCGAGGGCGATGCCGGCCCGCTCGGTGCCGAGGAACCGGCGGAGGGTGAAGGGCCGCCGGTCGTCCATCACGTGGGTGAAGGCCACCGTGGGCTCGGGGTGGACGGGCTCGTGGTCGAGGATCGCCTGCACCCGCGGGGCCAGCTCGGGGGGCACCCCGGCGAAGGGCAGGCCGGCGGCCGCGCTGGCCGCGCCCGCCGTGGGGCCTCCCCAGGGCCCGCCGGCCGGCGGGCCGCCCCACGCCATCAGTCGCCTCCCCCGGCCAGCGTGGGCTCCGGCACGGCGGGCTCGCCGGCCCCGGTCGGAGGGGTGGCGTCGGCGTCGACGAGGTGGGCGAGCACGGCCGCGTACCGGGGTTCGCGTGCCAGGAGCTCGGTGTGGGTGCCCTCGGCGACCACCCGGCCGCTCTCGACCAGCGCCACCCGGTCGGCCAGCGCGATGGTGCTCAGGCGATGGGCGACGAGCAAGGTGGTCCGCCCGGCCAGCAGGGTGTGCAGCGCCCGGTGGATCTCGGCCTCCACCTGGACGTCGACGGCGCTGGTGGCGTCGTCGAGCACGAGCACGCGCGGGTCGGCCACCAGGGCGCGGGCGATGGAGAGCCGCTGGCGCTGGCCGCCCGACAGGTCGTAGCCGCGCTCGCCGATCACGGTGTCGTACCCGTCGGGCAGCTCGCGGATGAACGCGTCCGCCTGGGCCGCGACCGCTCCGGCGACGATCTGGTCGCGGGTGGCGTCGGGGCGGGCGTAGGCGATGTTCTCGGCGATCGAGCACGAGAACAGGAAGGGCTCGTCGGCGACGAGCCCGACGAGCGCACGCAGGCTGGCGGTGGTGAGGTCGCGCACGTCGTGGCCGTCCACCAGCACCGCGCCGGCGTCGACGTCGTAGAAGCGCAGCAGGAGCCGGGCAGCGGTCGACTTGCCGGAGCCGGTGCCGCCGACCAGCGCGACCGTCTCGCCGGGGCGGAGGTGCAGGGAGAAGCCGTCGAGCACCGCGGTCGACTCGTCGCCGCCCTGGCCCCGCCCCGGGGTGGCGTAGGCGAAGCGCACGTCGCGGAGCTCCACGTCGCCGACGGGGTCGACGAGATCGACCGCACCGGGCCGGTCCTGGATCTCGGGCGCCTCGTCGAGGATCTCGTAGATCCGGTCGGCCGAGGCCGCCGCCCGTTGCTGGAGCATCAACAGGAACCCGAGGAAGCGGAAGGGGGTCTGGAGCATCACGACGTAGGCGTTGAAGGCCACGATGGCGCCCACCTCGAGCTGCCCGTCGATCACGAGCCAGCCGCCGTAGAGGAGCACGGCCGCCAAGCCGAGGCGGGGGAGGTTCTCCATCACCGGCGCCCAGCGGGCCCGGGCGTCGGCCAGGCGGACGTTGGCCCACCGGAGGCGCTGCGCCGCCCGGGCGAGCAGGCCGATCTGGCGCTCCTCGGCCGCGAACGACTTCACCACCCTGGCGCCGCTCACGTTCTCCTCGACGATGGTGGCCACCTCGGCCGTCCGGGCCTGCACGACCCACGACAGCGGGAAGACCTGGTTCCGCAGGCGCAGGCCCGCGACGTACACGAACGGCAGCGTGACGACCGACAGCAGCGTGAGGCCGACGTTGATCGTGAGCATGAGCACGAGGGCCACCGCGAAGCTCACCAGGCTCAGGGCCATGAGCGGCGCGAACGTGAGGAAGAGCTGCACGGAGCGGATGTCGGCGTTGGCCCGCGAGATCAGCTGGCCGGACTGCACGCGGTCGAAGAACGAGAACGACAGGCGCGTGAGGTGGCCGTACACGATGGCGCGCAGGTCGAACTCGATCTCGTAGGCCATCCGGTAGAGCCCGGCACGGTAGAAGTAGGTGAGGACGGCGCGGGTGACGCCGATCCCGACGAACAGCCAGATGTAGGGGGCGAGCGGCGCGGTCCTGGCGACCAGCGCCTGGTCGATCGCCCGCATCGTCACGAGGGGGATCAGGACCTGCAGCACCAGCGCGACGAGCGCGGCCGCCAGCGACGCCACGAGCAGGCCCCGGTGGGCCCGCAGGAGGGGCCTGGCCCGCCCCAGCCAGCTGCGGCCGCGGTCGGGGTGGATGCCGGCCCGGGGCGGGTCGGAGCGGGCCGTCACGCCGATCGGCTCGTAGGGCGACCAGGGCCCGTCGGGGTCAGTGGTGGTGCCGGGGATGGGCCGAGGCTACCGGCGCGCTCGCCGTGTGACCCTCGACCATCGCTGTCACAGGATCGCAACGTTCGCTATCGTGGTCGGGTCGTGCGAACTCCCAGAACGTCCCGTCTCGTGATCGCGGGCGCCCTCGTGGTCGCCACCCTGGGCCTGGCGCCGAGGGCATCGGCCGACGAGGCCGACATCAGCGCCGCCCAGCGGCGGGCCAACCAGGCCGCCGCCGAGTACGCCCAGGCCCAGACCGAGCTGGCGCAGATCGAGCAGGGCCTCACCGACCTCGAGCACCGCACCGGGGAGGCCGAGGCCCGGATGGCCGCCCTCCGGGCGTCGGTGCAGGAGGTCGCCCTGCGCAGCTACGTCCGCTCCGACGAGGCGGTGGCGGCGTGGATGGTCGGCGGCGACCTGAACCAGCACGTCGTGGCCGACGCCATGGCCCGCTTCGTCACGGTGGGTCAGGAAGACGTGATCGACGAGTACCGGCGTCAGCGCCAGGACCTCGACGCGGCCCAGGCCGAGCTGACCGATCGCAGGGCCGACCAGCAGGTGGCGATCGGGGAGCTCGAGCAGCGCAAGGCGGCCCTCGAGGCCGAGCTTGCCCGCCTGCAGGAGGAGGAGCGGCGCCGCCAGGAGGAAGAGGCCAGGCGACGGGCCGAGGAGGAGCAGCGCCGGCAGGCGGAGGCCGCCCGCCAGCAGCAGGCGTCGGCGGCGCGGGCTGCCGCCCCGCAGCGGGCCGCCAGCAGCGGCGGGTCGGGCTCCGGCGGCTCGGCCAGCAGCGGGTCGGGCTCCGGCGGCAACGTCATCGCGGCGCCGTCCGGCGGCGAGTGGGTGTGCCCGGTGCAGGGTCCCCGTGCCTTCAGCGACGACTGGGGCGCGCCCCGCCCCGGCGGCCGCCGCCATCAGGGCAACGACATCCTCGCTCCACTGGGCACGCCCATCGTCGCCCCCGTGTCCGGCCGGTTCGAGCCCACCTTCGACCGCGACGGCGGGCTCACCTTCCGGCTCTACGGTGCCGACGGCAACTTCTACTGGGGCGACCACCTGTCCGGCCACGAAGGCCCGGCCCGCAACGTGTCGGCCGGCGAGGTGATCGGCTACGTGGGCAACACCGGCGACGCGCGGGGAGGCCCGTACCACCTCCACTTCGAGGTCCACCCGGGCAACGGATCGCCGGTCAACCCCTATCCCTGGGTCAGCCGCTACTGCTGATCGGGACGCCGTGGAACCCGCCGCGCTGGCCTCGGCACTGAGCGACGTCCTCGCCGATGCCCTGGGCCCGGTGACGGTCGAGGGCCTGCGGCGGCTGTCGGGGGGCGCCTCCCGCGAGACCTGGTCGTTCGACGGGCGGATGCCCGACGCCACGGTCGTCCCGCTGGTGCTCCAGCGCGAGCGCCCCGGGGCGGTCCGCCCGGGAGGCGGGATGGCCACCGAGGCCGCGCTGCTGCGAGCGGCCGCACGCGCCGGCGTGCCCGTGGCCGGCCTGGTCGCCAGCGGTGCCGACGCCGAGCCCCTCGGTGCGCCCTTCCTCGTGCTCGAGCGACTCGCGGGGGAGACCATCGCCCGCAAGATCCTCCGCGACCCGCAGTACGAGCCGGCCCGCGCGGTGCTGGCGGAGCAGTGCGGGCGGGCCCTGGCGGCGGTGCACGCGATCCCCGTCGACGCCGTGGCCGGGCTCGAGGAACAGGATCAGCTGGGCCAGTACCGCGCCGTGCTCGACGCCCTGGGCGCTCCGCATCCCGCCTTCGAGCTCGCGTTCCGGTGGCTCGAGGCCAACCGCCCACCCTCGCACCGCACCACCGTGGTGCACGGCGACTTCCGGATCGGGAACCTCGTGGTCGGCCCCGAGGGGCTGCGGGCCGTGCTCGACTGGGAGCTGGCCCACGTGGGCGACCCGGTGGAGGATCTGGGCTGGCTCTGCGTGCGGGCGTGGCGGTTCGGCGGTCCCGGCCGGGTGGGTGGGTTCGGGTCGCTGGAGGCGCTGCTCGGCTCGTACGAGGCGGCGTCGGGGGTCGCCGTCGACCCCGAGGTGGTGCGCTGGTGGGAGACGCTCGGCACGCTCAAGTGGGGGATCATGTGCATCATGCAGGCCAACGCCCACCTCACCGGCCTGTCCCGGTCGGTGGAGCTCGCGGCCATCGGCCGGCGGGTCTGCGAGAACGAGCACGACCTCGTGCTGCTGTTGCCGTGAGCGCGTCCCGGTGACCGCGCCCCACGACGCGCCCAGCGCGCAGCAGCTGGTCGAGGCCGTGCGCGAGTGGCTCGAGCGCGAGGTGCTGCCCGCGGTGGAGGGCCGGCTCCAGTTCCACACCCGGGTGGCGGTGAACGTGCTCGGCATGGTGGAGCGCGAGCTCGAGCTCGGGCCCGAGCAGGCCGCCGACCACGCCGAGCGGCTGGCGTCGCTGGGCGTCGCCGACGAGGCCGAGCTGGCCGCCGCGATCCGCAGTGGTGCCCTCGACGACCGCTACGACGAGGTCCGGGCGGCCGTGGCCGCGACCGTGCGGGACAAGCTGGCGGTGGCCAACCCCAGGTACGCGGCGCCCGACCCGCCCGACCGGTAGCGGGCCGCCCCGGCGCTGGCCTAGGCCCCCATGGCGTGGTAGCCGCCGTCGACGTGCACCATCTCGCCGGTCGTGCGGGGGAACCAGTCGGACAGCAGCGCGACGCAGGCCCGGGCGACCGCATCCGGGTCGTCGACGTCCCATCCGAGCGGCGCCCGCTCGTCCCAGACCTCCTCGAAGCGGGCGAACCCGGGGATGGACCTGGCCGCCATCGTGCGGATCGGCCCGGCCGCCACCAGGTTCACCCGGATGCCCCGCGCGCCGAGATCGCGCGCCAGGTAGCGGCCCGTCGACTCCAGCGCGGCCTTGGCCACGCCCATCCAGTCGTAGGCGGGCCAGGCCACCCGCGCGTCGAAGTCGAGGGCGACGATCGACCCGCCCCCGTCCATCAGCGGAGCGACCGCGTCGGCGAGGGCCTTGAGGGAGTACGCGGAGATGTGGAGGGCCACCGACACGTCGGGCCACCCGGCTCTGAGGATGTCCCCGCCCAGGCAGTCGGCGGGCGCGAAGCCGACGGCGTGGAGCGCCCCGTCGACGCGGCCCCAGCGTGCCGCCAGCGCGTCCCGCACGGCGGCCACGTGGGACTCGTCGGTGACGTCGAGCTCGAGGACCTCGGGCGCGATGGGCAGCTTGCGGGCGGTCCGGCGAGTGAGCGAGAGCCCCCGGCCGGCCCCGGTGAGCACCACCTCGGCGCCCTCGTCCTGGGCCATGCGGGCCACGGCGAAGGCCAGCGAGGCGTCGGTGAGCACGCCGGTGACCAGGATGCGCTTGCCGTCCAGGATCCCCATGTCCACCTCCGCTGCGGGACGGCTGCTCACCGTACCGGTGGACCGCGGCTCCGCGCCGCTGGGGCGGGCGTCCGGGCTGGCCCGGCCGCCGCGGGGATGCGAAGGTGTCGCGGTGCGAATCGGGATCCTCGGGGCGACGGGACCGGCCGGCCGGGCCCTGTCCGCCCGTCTGGCATCGGTCGGGTTCGACGTCGTCCTGGGATCGCGGTCGCGGTACCGGGCCCTCGAGGCGCGCGACGGCATCGTCGAGCGGTGGCCCGGCCACGAGCTCTCCATCGATGCCGCGGACAACGAGGGGGCCTCGGACGCCGACGTGGTGGTGATCGCCACGCCGTGGGACGCGGCACCGCCCACCGCAGCGTCGGTGGCCCGCCAGCTGCGGGGCAAGGTGGTGATCTCGATGGCCAACGCCCTGGCCAAGGTGGGCCACGAGTTCCAGCCCCTGGTGCCGCCCCGTGGGTCGGTGGCGGCGAGCGTGCAGGCCGCTGTGCCCGGCTCGAAGGTGGCCGCCGCGTTCCATCACGTGCCGGCCAAGGAGCTGGGCACCATCGACGCGCCGGTGGAGAGCGACGTGCTCATCTGCTCCGATCACCCCTCGGCCACCGACGCCACGGCCCACATCGTCGAGCGGATCCCGGGGTTGCGGCCCCTCGATGCCGGTGAGCTGTCCAACGCCGCGCCCATCGAGGCGTTCGCGGCGGTGCTCCTGCAGCTGAACATGCGCTACAAGACCCGCGTGGCCGTGCGGCTCACCGGCATCCACGACGTGTAGACGGGGCCCGGTCGCCGCCTCCGGGCCGTCCGTCCGTCGCGAGCACCGGCTCCGCGTGTAGACCCGTGCCCATGCGCCTGTACGACACCGCCCGCCGGGCGGTCGTGCCCTTCGAGCCGGGCCCCCTGGTCGCCATGTACACCTGCGGCATCACGCCCTACGACGCCACGCACCTCGGTCACGCAGCCACGTACCTGACCTACGACGTCCTCCAGCGGCGCCTCCGCGACCTCGGCCACGACACCCGGTGCGTCCGCAACATCACCGACGTCGACGACGACATCCTCCGCAAGGCCCGTGAGCTGGGCGTGCACTACCTCGACCTGGCCGCGGCCGAGGTCGCCCGGTTCCAGGCCGACATGAGCGCCCTCGAGATGCTCCCCTGCTGGAGCGAGCCCCGGGCCACGTCGGCCATCCCCGACATCCGCGGCTTCATCGGGATGGTGCTCGAGCGCGGGCACGCGTACACCGCCGGCGGAGCCGTGTACTTCGACGTGGGGTCCTTCGACGGCTTCGGTCACGTGAGTGGCTACGACCGCGACGAGATGCTGTTGCTCGCGGCCGAGCGCGGGGGGAACCCCGACGACCCGAACAAGCGCGACCCCCTCGACTTCGTGCTGTGGCAGCCCTCGGCGCCCGACGAGCCCGCATGGGAGTCGCTGTGGGGGGCGGGCCGTCCGGGCTGGCACGTCGAGTGCTCGGCGCTGGCCCTGCGCGAGCTCGGCACCACGATCGACCTGCACGGCGGTGGCTCCGACCTGGTCTTCCCCCACCACGAGTGCGAGCGCGCCCAGAGCGAGGCCGCGACGGGCGAGCCCTTCGTGCGCCACTGGATGCACCAGGCCATGGTCCGCATGGACGGCTCGAAGATGTCCAAGTCGCTGGGGAACCTGGTGTTCGTGAGCGACCTGCTGCTCCGCTACGACCCTCGCGCCATCCGCCTCGGCGTGCTGGCGCACCGGTACCGCGACTCCTGGGAGTGGGAACCCGGGATCATGCCCGAGGCGTCGGTGCGGCTCGAGGCGTGGTGCGCGGCGGGCGAGGGCGAGGGCGGCCTCGACGAGGTGCGGGCCGCGCTCGACGACGATCTCGACACGCCGGCCGCGATCGCCGCCGTCGACGCCGCGGCCGCGGCCGGACACGGTGTGTCGGCCGCGGCGGCGCTGCTGGGGGTGCGCCTCGACCGCCCGGTCGGCCACGCACCCCGACGGGCCTGACCCCTCCCCCAGCCGGCCGCGCCACCGTGACGTTCGTCACCACGTAACCTGGGTGGGGAGACATCGACCACGAGCGGGGGCCGCGATGCCGCAGCGAGAACCTGGACACCTGCAGGACGTGGGCCGGCGCGTCCTCGGGCCCGTCCGCAAGTTCCTGTGGCGCATCCACGTCGAGGGCCTCGACCGCCTGCCGGCGACCGGGCCGGCGATCCTCGCCCCGAACCACGTCTCGTTCCTCGACTCGGCGTTCCTGATGCTCACCCTTCCCCGCCGCATCACGTTCGTCGGCAAGGCCGAGTACATGGACTCGTGGAAGACGAAGCACCTGTTCCCGGCCATGGGGATGATCCCCATCGACCGGTCCGGTGGCGAGGCCAGCGAGGGCGCGCTCAGCGCGGCCCAGGGGGTGCTCGACCGCGGCGAGCTGTTCGGGATCTTCCCCGAGGGCACCCGCTCGCGCGACGGGGTGCTCCACAAGGGCCACACCGGCGTGGCCCGCCTGGCCCTGCGGGCCGGCTGCCCCATCTACCCGGTGGGGATCCGCGGCACGCGCGAGATCCAGCCGCCCGACGCCCTGGTGCCCCGGCCGTTCCTGGCTGCCCAGATCCGGATCGGCCGGCCCATCAAGGTCACGCGCTACCTCGACCGGGCGAGCGATCGGCTCGTCCTCCGCAGCATCACCGACGAGGTGATGTTCGAGATCCGCGAGCTCTCGGGCCAGGAGTACGTCGACGCGTACGCCACCAAGACGTCGGAGAACCTGCCCACCGACGTGGCCAGGCTGCCGGGGCCGGTCGAGGGCCCGGCGGTGATCGCCGCCGCCTTCGCCTGAGCCGAGGCCGCGGTCCGGTCCCGACGCCCGAACTGCTCCGGGGAGCGTCCGGGCGGCCGGTAGGCTCGCCGGCGATGGCCGACCAGATCACTGTCACGCTCCCCGACGGCTCCGCGCGCTCCCTGCCCGACGGCGCCACAGGAGCCGACCTGGCCGCCGCGATCGGGCCCCGCCTGGCTCGCGACGCGGTCGCGGTGGTGGTCGACGGGGTCGAGCGCGACCTGGGGGCCCCGCTGCCCGAGGGCGCGTCGGCGGCCATCGTCACCGCCGGCTCGGAGCCGGGCCGCCACGTGCTGCGGCACTCGACCGCGCACGTGCTGGCCCAGGCCGTGCTGGCGCTCTTCCCCGGTGCCCGCTTCGCCATCGGTCCGCCGATCGAGCACGGCTTCTACTACGACTTCGAGCTGCCCGGCGGCGGCACCTTCACCGACGACGACCTCGAACGCATCGAGGCCAAGATGCGCGAGATCGTCGCCGACGACCAGCCCTTCGTCCGGAGCGAGCTCAACCAGGAGGAGGGGCTCGAGCTCTTCGCCGACCAGCCCTACAAGCGGGCGATCATCGAGGGCGTCGACGTGGCCGAGGGTGCGGCCGGCGGTGCGGTGAGCGTCTACCGGAACACGCCCGAGTTCGTCGACCTCTGCCGGGGTCCCCACGTCCCGTCCACCGGCCGGCTGGGCCACTTCAAGCTCATGAAGGTGGCCGGTGCGTACTGGCGGGGCGACGAGCGCAACCCGATGCTCCAGCGGATCTACGGCACGGCGTGGGAGTCGGCCGAGGCGCTGGCCGAGCACCTCCACCGCCTCGAGGAGGCCGAGAAGCGCGATCACCGCAAGCTCGCCGTCGAGCTCGACCTGCTCTCGTGGCCGGACGAGGTCGGCGGCGGGCTGGCCGTGTGGCACCCCAAGGGTGCCCTGGTGCGCAAGCTCATGGAGGACTACAGCCGCGAGCGCCACGAGCGGGGCGGCTACGAGTTCGTCTTCTCGCCCCACATCGCCCGGGCGGGGCTGTGGGAGACGAGCGGGCACCTCGACTTCTACGCCGACGCCATGTACCCGCCCATGGAGATGGACAACGGGCAGTACTACCCGAAGCCGATGAACTGCCCGTTCCACGTGATGGTCTACAAGTCGAGCCAGCGCAGCTACCGCGACCTCCCGGTGCGCCTGTTCGAGCTCGGCACCGTCTACCGGTACGAGCGGTCCGGCACCCTCCACGGGCTCATGCGCATGCGGGGGTTCACCCAGGACGACAGCCACATCTTCTGCACCCCCGACCAGGCCGTCGACGAGGTCGCCAGCCTGCTCGGGTTCGTGCTGTCGGTGCTGCGCGCCTTCGGCTTCGACGAGTTCGAGGCCAACCTGTCGACCCGACCCGTGGAGAAGTCGATCGGCGACGACGCGGCGTGGGACGAGGCGACCGAGGCACTCCGGTCGGCGCTGGTGCGAGAGGGTCTGCCCTTCGAGCTCGACGAGGGGGGCGGCGCCTTCTACGGGCCCAAGATCGACGTCAAGGTGCGCGACGCCATCGGGCGCAGGTGGCAGCTGTCGACCATCCAGTACGACTTCAACCTGCCGGAGCGCTTCGACATCGAGTACGTCGGGGCCGACAACGCCCGGCACCGCCCGATCATGATCCACCGCGCCCTGTTCGGCTCGCTGGAGCGGTTCTTCGGCGTGCTGGTCGAGC
This sequence comes from Acidimicrobiales bacterium, assembly GCA_016716005.1. Classification (NCBI taxonomy): domain Bacteria; kingdom Bacillati; phylum Actinomycetota; class Acidimicrobiia; order Acidimicrobiales; species Acidimicrobiales bacterium. Next base: position 511,664 of record JADJXE010000001.1, on the reverse strand, counting down.
ACTTCGCGGGGGCGTTCCCGGCCTGGCTGGCGCCCGTGCAGGTCCGCCTGCTGCCCGTGCGCGACGACCACCACACCTACGCCGCCCGCCTCGTCGACCGCCTCCGCGCCGAAGGGTTCCGGGCCGACTACGTCGACGCCGGCGAGCCGCTCGGCACCAGGATCCGGCGGGCCAAGCTGGCCAAGCTCCCGTATGTTCTGGTGGTCGGCGACGAGGACGTGGCCGAGGGCACCGTGGGGGTCAACCCCCGCGTCGGCGACGTCGAGCGGGGGGTCAGGGTCGACGACTTCATCGAGCACCTGCGCGCCGACGTCCTGGCCCACACGACCTGAGCGTGGGCTCGCTCGACCGGCTCTGGGCGGGCTGGCGCACCGCGTACGTGGAGTCGGCGGCCTCCGACGGGGGCGAGCCGCCGGGGGAGGGGTCGATCTTCACCCGCATCCTCGCCAGCGGCCTGCCCGACGAGGAGACCCACGTGGTGTGGCGGGGCGAGCGGTGCTTCGCGATCCTCAACGCGTTCCCGTACACGAACGGGCACGTCCTGGTGATGCCCTACCGCGAGGTGGCCACCCTCGCCGCGCTCACGCCGGGCGAGGCCGCCGAGCTGTGGGCCGCGGTCACCGACGCGGTGACGGCCATCGAGGCGGCCTACCGGCCCGACGGGGTGAACCTGGGGGCCAACCTGGGCCGCTCGGCCGGTGCCGGCGTGCCCAACCACGTGCACGTCCACGTGCTCCCGCGCTGGAACGGCGACACCAACTTCATGACGGCGGTGGCCGAGGCCAGGGTGATGCCCGAGACGCTGTCGTCGAGCGCGGCGCGCCTGCGGGCCGCCTGGCCGCGGCCCACCCCGCACCCGTAGCCTCTGGCCGATGGCCGACCCCACCAGCGACGGCGCGACCGCCCGCCCCGACGAGGAGATCCGCGACGAGCTGCCCGGGGACCTGGACGCGTCGGGGTTCGTCGGTCCCTACCGGTTCCCCGACAACAACCGCCGCCGCATCCCCGGGGTCCTGTACCTCGTGATCGCCACGGGGTGCTTCGGGGCGTGGGCGCTCACGCGGGGCGACGACCCGGTGCTGGTCAACCAGGGCTTCCTCTGGGCGGCCGTCCTGCTGGCGGCCATCGGCGCCTACCACCTCGTCGCCGGCTGGACGCTCCGGGTCGACGAGAAGCAGGCGCTGGTGGCGGCCACCCGGGCGGTGGGCTTCCCGGTGGGGCACGCCTCGGCCCAGATGGGCTGGCGTGGCCTGCTCAGCCGGCCGACCTGGAAGATCCTCCTCTACTCGGCCGAGAACCCCCCGGCGCGCCGGGGCCTGGTGCTCGTCGACGGCGTCGACGGCCGCGTGCTCGACCAGCTCGTGATGGACAACCCCGAGGACTGGTCGGGGTTGACGTAGGCCGTCTGCCCAGGTCAGACCCGTGGAGCTACCCTGGCCCACCGACGGGGCTGCGCGGTTCGTGTCCCGAGGGAATCGGAGCTCGGGAGACGACGATGCCGGACGTGCTCGGACCTGGTGAGACGACGCGACAGGCGGGGCGACCCAGGCCCGGCCCGGTGCGGCCCGTCGACCGACGCCGGGTCGTGGGAGGCACGCTCGGGGTCGCGGCGCTCGTCGGCGGGGTGATGCTCCTCGTGCGGTCCATGGGCGACGGTGGGATGCAGGCGGTGCTGGCCCTCGTGCTCGGCCTGTGCGTCATCCCCCTCGTCGCCTCGCCCATCGAGTGGTACGTGCACCGGTTCGTGTACCACGAGCCGGTGATCCGTCCGCTCGGCGCCATCTTCACGGTCCACACCGCGCACCACGTCGCCTTCTTCCCGACGTGGCGCTACGTCACGGGTGGTCCGCCTCGTCGGCTGTCGATCGGCGGGCGCGCCCCCGACGCGCACGTCTCGCCGTTGCGGAACGCCGGCGTCAGGCTCGCCCACTTCTCCTGGTACATGGGGATCGGCGCCGTCGCGGTCTGGCTGCCCGCCTGGCTCCTGACGCGGAGTGTGCCGTTCCTCGTCGGCGTCGTGGTCGGTTCGGCCGTCGTCTCCAACCTCTTCATCGTCGTGCACGACACGATCCACCGGCCGGGCAGCCACCGCATCGTCGAGGCGCAACCGTGGTTCGCGTTCCTCGACCGGCACCACTACATCCACCACGTCGATCTCGGGGCCAACCTCAACTTCCTGCTGCCCCTCGCGGACGTGCTCTTCGGCACCCTCCGCACCGCCATGAGCCCCGACGAGCTCGCCCGGCACGGCACACTCGTCGACGCCAAGGCGCGCCCGGTCGGACACGGTGAGCGAGCCCGCGCGGCCGTGTCCTGAGCGACGGCTGACCAGGGGCCCGTCCACCGCCCGGGGAGCCCCGAGCGCCGCCTGAACCGGGGTCAGGCGTCGGGTGGGCGGGCGACGATGTAGATGAAGGTCCCGAGCAGCGGCAGCACGATGATGATCAGGGCCCAGAGGGCCTTCATCCAGCCGCTGTGGTCGCGCCGACGGAAGTTGTCGATGAACGCCCAGATCACCGCGAAGACGACGATCGCGAACATCGAGAAGAAGAAGACCGACCAGAAGATGCCGAGCAGCGGGTAGTCGTAGGCGAGCATCACAGTCCTCCCGTGCGTCGCGCCATCTGCGTTCCGTCTCCATCGAGCGCCCCGTCGCGGGGCCTGTCAAGCGTCCTCGACCCGGGCCCCGGCCTTCGCGGCGAGCAGCACCGCGTGCGAGGCCACGGTGGACGGCGAGATCCGCCAGCGGCCCCCGCGGGGCTACGGTGCCGCGGATGGCCGAGGTCTACATCTCCGTGGACGTCGAGACGGCGGGGCCGGTGCCGCGCACGCATGCCCTGCTGTCCGTCGGCGCCTGCCTGGCCGACGACACCCGGTGCACCTTCTACGCCGAGCTGCAGCCCACCACGTGGGAGGCCGACCCCGACGCGCTGGCCGTGAGCGGCCTCTCCCTCGACCACCTCGCCGAGCACGGGCTGCCTCCGCAGGAGGCCATGCAGCGCCTGGCCGCCTGGGTCGAGGACGTGGTGCCCGCCGGCAGCCGGGCCGTGTTCGTCGCCTTCAACGCCCCCTTCGACTGGATGTTCGTGGCCGACTACTTCCGCCGCTTCGACGTGCCCAACCCGTTCGGGCATTCGGCCCTGGACATCAAGGCGCTGTACATGGGCGTCACCGGGGCGCCCTGGAGCCGCACCGCCCTGGCCGACGTGGCCGCCCGCTTCGGGCTCGACATCGATCTCCCGCACCACGCCCTGGCGGACGCCGTCATCCAGGCCGGTCTGTTCCGGCGCGTCCTCGCCGAGGGCGCGGTGCGCCGAACCACGGAGGAGCCGTGAGCACCGAGCCCACTCCCGCCGCCGATCTGGAGCGCATCGTCGAGTCGGCCCGCCGCCTCGGGGTCGAGCTCGACGAGGCCGACGCCCTGCAGTGGCTCGGTGCCATCGTCGCGGCCCGCGAGAGCAGCGGGGTGGTCGTGCACGCGGAGACCGGGGTGTTCGGCCACCAGGTGAGCATGCTCGACTTCAGCCCCGACGACCTGGCCCACTTCCGCGCCGTGGGGCGGCTGGTCGGCTTCGACGACGCCGAGGGGGTGGAGACCGCACTGGCCCTGTCGGGCTCGGCGGCCCAGTCGAAGATCCAGACCTACCCCGGTGACTGCGACTACTTCGAGCGGGTGAACATCCTGGCCCCCACCCGCGACGACGCCTGTCGCCGCCTCGCCGCCCTCATCCGCGACAAGGCGATGGCCACCCTCGAAGGCGACACGTACCGGCTCCTCGAGGTGAAGTTCGGCAGCTACCCGCAGGACGTCGAGCGGCAGGGACGGCTCTGCCGGGCGGGGACGCCCATCGCCTGGATGCCGGCGGAGATCGGTGCCGGCTCCATCGTCGGGCGCACGCCGGGGGGCGAGCCGGTCGAGATCGGGTGGGACCAGGTCGCGCCCGATCCCGGCTGGTGCAAGCTCGACTGGGTGGTGGCCGACCCGGTGCGCAACCAGGTGGCGAACGCCTCCAACATGCTCGACGTCACCTGGGAGGCACCCGACGGGTCGATCACCCCCCTCGACGGCTACCTGGATCCCTACTTCCAGGAGGTCTACCTGGAGGCGGACTCCGTGCCCGTCTTCTCCAAGCTGGTCGAGCACGTCTCGCCCGACGCCCTCGAGGAGTACGTGGCCCGGCTGGAGGAGGAGGTGCGCAAGTACGTGGCGCACGACCCCCGCAACTACGGCAAGGCGGCCAAGCGCATGTACAACGTCTTCCGGCTCAGCGGTCGCTACGAGGAGGCCGCCTTCCTCCGGGAGCTGTTCGACGAGCCCACCGCGGTGCTCTACCAGGTGCACGCCGTGATCCGAACCGTGGACGAGGCGTCGGTGCCGGGGTCGTCCATCACCACCGACACCGTGCTCGCCCAGGTGGACGCACTCGTCGTGGACGTGCTGCGGGCACTCGACGGGGTCGAGGAGGAGGAGATCGTCCGCCAGCTGCTCCGCCTGCGCGATGCCGTGGGGCGTCAGTCGGCGGCGGACACGCGGTCGGCGGCGGTGGCGGCGGCGCGGGACCAGGTGATGAACCTGGTGAACAACTTCTTCCACGACAAGCTCACCGGCCTGCCCTCCATCGCCGCCTACCTCGACGAGATGGCCGCCGCGGACTGAGCGGAGCCGGGGCGGGTCGGTCGGCGGAGGCCCACCCCGCGCGAACCTGCAGGCCGTCCGACCGCGCCGCGCCGAGATGCCGCCTACCGTTGGTGGCCTCATGCCAGAGGTCCGAGCACGCGAACCTGCAGGGCGGCCGACCGCGCCGCGGCACGCCGTCGTCGTCCTGCTCGACAGCCTGAACCGGCACCTGCTCGGGTGCTACGGCAGCGACGAGTTCGACACCCCGAACCTCGACCGCTTCGCGCGCACGGCGCTGCGCTTCGATCGCCACGTCGCCGGCTCGCTGCCCTGCATCCCCGCCCGTCACGACATCCTGTGCGGGGCCCTCGACTTCCTGTGGAAGCCCTGGGGCTCGATCGAGGTGTGGGAGGACGCCATCACCCTCCAGCTCCAGCAGGCCGGGGTGACCACCATGCTCGTGTCCGACCACCCGCACCTGTTCGAGGTGGGCGGCGAGAACTTCCACACCGACTTCAGCGCGTGGGAGTACGTGCGTGGCCACGAGGGCGACCCGTGGAGGACGAGGCCCGACCCGAGCTGGGTGGGCGCGCCGGCGCTCCCAGCGGCGCCCGCACCGCACCTCGTGCGCCCCTACGACACCTCGCGCACCTGGTTCCGGTCGGAGGGCGACTTCCCCGGCCCCCGGACCATGGCGACGGCGGCGCAGTGGCTCGAGCTGAACGCCGGCCACCACGACCGGTTCCTGCTGTTCGTGGACGAGTTCGACCCGCACGAGCCGTTCGACACCCCCGAGCCCTGGGCGAGCCGGTACGACCCCGACTGGCAGGGCCCACGGCTGATCTGGCCGCCCTACGCCGTCGACGGCGTGGCCCGAGGCGTGCTGAGCGAGCGCGAGGGGCGCCACATCCGGGCCAACTACGGCGCCAAGCTCTCCATGATCGACCACTGGTTCGGGCGCGTCCTCGACGCCGTGGATCGGGCCGGCCTCGCGCCGGACACCGCGATCATCGTGTGCACTGACCACGGGCACTACCTGGGCGAGCGCGACCTGTGGGGCAAGCCGGCGGTGCCCGTGTACGAACCCATGGGCCGCATCCCCCTCCTGGTCTCCTGGCCGGGGGTGGCTCCCGGCGTCGTCGACGCCCTCACCACCAGCGTCGACCTGCACGCCACCCTGGCCGACCTGTTCGGCGTCGCGCCCGGCCACCGCATCCACGGCCGCTCGCTGGCGCCCCTGATCACCGGGGAGGTGTCGAGCGTCCGCGACGGCGCGCTGGCCGGCTACTGGGGCCGCGAGATCCATGTCACCGACGGTCGCCACAAGTACGGCCGGGGCCCGGTGGGCGACAACGCCCCCCTGTCGATGTGGTCGAACCGCTGGTCGACCATGCCGATCCACGGCCTCCCGGGGCTGCGCCTGCCCCGGCCCGACGGCCGGGCCTGGCTCGACCGCATGCCGGGGTCGTCGGTGCCGGTGATCCGCCAGCCGTTCGCCCCCGGGGACCCGGTCCCGTACTGGGCGGCCGGCACCCGGCCGGGCAGCCGGATGCTGTTCGACCTGGACGCCGACCCCGGCGAGGAGCACGACCTGGTCGGCACGCCGCTCGAGGCGGAGATGATCGACCTGCTGCGCGCCGCGCTGGACGAGGTGGAGGCGCCGGCCGAGCACCTGGCCCGGCTGGGCATCGCATAGGCCGCTGACGTACCGGCGCGGGCCCCGGGGTGTCGGCCCGGGCGAGGTGGTCGGCGCCCGGCCCCGGCGGGCGGGTGCGTGCGGGATCAGGTCTTGGGCTTGGCCACCTTCTCGACGAGGTTGGCCGGGAGCTGCTCGTAGTGGTCGTGCTCCATCCGGAACCGGCCGCGGCCACCCGTCATCGAGCGCAGGTCGATGGCGTAGCGGAGGATCTCCGAGGTGGGGACCAGGGCGGTGACCGTCTGCTCGCCGTTGCCGACGGCCTCGGTGCCCTGCACGCGGCCCCGCCGGGAGTTGAGGTCGCCCATCACGTCGCCCTGGTACTCGGCCGGCACCGTGACCTCCAGCCTCGAGACCGGCTCGAGCAGCACGGGGTCGGCCTTGGCCATGGCGTCCTTGAACCCGAGCGACCCGGCCATCTTGAAGCTCATCTCCGACGAGTCGACGGTGTGGTACTTGCCGTCGAAGCACGTCACGCGCACGTCGACCACGGGGTAGCCGAACACGCCGCCGGTGGACATCGTCTCCTCAACGCCCTTCTGCACGGCAGGGATGAACTGCCGGGGGATCGCACCGCCCACGATGCTGTCGACGAACTCGAAGCCGGCACCCCGCTCCAGGGGCTCCACCCGCAGGAACGCCACCCCGAACTGGCCGTGGCCACCCGTCTGCTTCTTGTACTTGCCCTCGGCCTCGGCCTGGCGGCCGATCGTCTCCCGGTAGGGGACCCGCACGTCCTCGGTCTCGACGGTGACGCCGAACTTGCGGCTGAGGCGCTCGAGGGTGATCGCCAGGTGCGTCTCGCCCGTGCCCCGCAGCAGGGTCTGCTTGGTCTCGTCGTCGCGGACGACCACCAGGGCCGGGTCCTCGTCGCGGAGGCGGTGGAGCGCGGTCGCCAGCTTGTCGTCGTCGGCCTGCGTCTTGGCCTTGATGGCGATGGAGAGCTGGGGCTCGGCCGGCTCGATGGCCGCCGCCCGGACCGGCACGTTCTTGGGGGCCAGGGTGTCACCGGTGGCCGTGGCCGCCAGCTTGGCTACCGCCGCGATGTCGCCGGCGGGCACCTGGGCGACGGTGTCCTGCTCCTTGCCGCGCAGCGTGAACAGGCCGTGGAGCCGCTCCTCGGCGCCGGTGCGGGGGTTCACCAGGCGTTCGTCCGGCCGGACGGTGCCGGAGAGCACCTTGAACACGGAGATCTGGCCCACGTACGGGTCGGCGATGGTCTTGAACACGAAGGCCAGCGGGTCGGCCGCCGGGTCGGGCGTCACCGCGGCCTCGGCATCGCCCGCCTGCACCGGCACGGGGGGTCGCGACGTGGGCGCGGGCCCGAGCTCGACGATGAAGTCGGCGAGGCGGTCGACGCCCACGTCGGTGACCGCCGACCCGCACACGACCGGGAAGACCGTCGCCTCGGCGACCCCGACGGCGAGGGTGTCCTCCAGCTCCCGGGCCGAGGGGACGTCACCCTCGAGGTACCGCTCGACGAGGGCGTCGTCGGCCACCACGATGCCCTCGACCAGGTTGTCGTGCACTTGGCGCTCGAGCTCGGCCAGCTCCTCGGGGACGTCGGTCTCGGTCGACGTCGCCCCGTCGTACACGTAGGCGCGGTCCGTGAGGAGGTCGGCCACCCCGTGGAACGCGGCCTCCTCGCCGATGGGCAGCTCGAGGGGGGCCACGCCGGCGCCGAAGCGCTCGCGGAGCTGGTCGAGCGTGCGCTCGAAGCTGGCCCGCTCGCGGTCGAGCTTGTTGACGAACACCATGCGGGGGACGCCCAGTTGGGCCGCGGTCCGCCATGCGATCTCGGTCTGCACCTCGACGCCGTCGACGGCGCTCACCACGAACACGGCCAGGTCGGCCACCCGGAGCGCGGCGTGCACGTCGCCCACGAAGTCGGCGTAGCCCGGGGTGTCGATGAGGTTGACCTTGTGGTCGCGCCACTCGAAGGGGGCGAGGGCCAGGGACAGGGAGATGCGCCGCTTCTGCTCCTCCGGGTCGAAGTCGCAGACGGTGGAGCCGTCGTCGACCTTCCCCTGGCGGTTGATCGCGCCGGCCCGGTAGAGGAGCGCCTCGGCCAGCGTGGTCTTGCCCGACCCGCTGTGGCCCACCAACGCGACGTTGCGGATCCGGTCCGGCGGATACTGCTTCACCCTGGCTTCCCCCCTCGGTCACGAGGTCGACGGCGGGCTCACACTAGTCACGCCGCCGCGCCTCCCCCCTCGGCCGGGCCACGTCGACGGCCGACGTGACCGGACGTGGTGACGGCGGCGTGCCGCACCCCGGCGGGGTTGCGCTGGTACCGTTTTCCCCGTCGGGCTCTCGCAGGGAAGGCCACATGTTCGACGGACATTGGAAGACCGGCATCGACCGCGGGCTGCAGCCCGTGGGGGCCAGTCTCCGCCGGGCCGGCATCACGGCCGACGTCCTCACCGCCATCGGGCTCGCGATGGCCGTGGCGGCGGCCGTCGCCATCGGTGCCGGCGCGCTCCGGGGTGGTCTGGTGCTGTTGGTGCTGGCGGCGCTGCCCGACCTGCTCGACGGTGCGGTCGCCAAGGCGTCCGGATCGGCGTCGCCGCGCGGTGCCTTCTTCGACTCGGTCGCCGACCGGGTCACCGACGCCCTGCTCCTGGGAGGGGTCGCCTGGTTCCTCGCCACCCAGGACGGTGGGCGGGCCGCCCTGCTGCCGATGGCGGTGCTCGGGGCGTCCGCGCTCGTCTCCTACGAGCGGGCCAAGGCCGAGTCGCTGGGCTTCGACGCCAAGGGCGGCCTGATGGAGCGGGCCGAGCGGATCATCCTGCTGGCCTTCGGCCTGCTGTTCGACTCGCTGCTCGTCCCGATCCTGTGGGTGATGCTCGTGCTCACCCTGGCGACCGCGGTCCAGCGCTTCGTCAAGGTGTGGCGTCAGGCCAGCGCCCCCCGTCCGGTGCGCCGCCAGCGCACGTGGACCGCCCGGCGCACCGCTCGAGCCTCGTCCCGGGCGGCCAGCCGCCGCGTGGGCGTGCGCCGCCGCCAGATCTAGCCACCGTCCCGCGCCCGTGGACCCGCGGGCCGTCGTCGCCGCCTACCGGACCGGGTCGGCCGTCAGCCGGCTCGTGCCGACGCTCGCCGTGCGACCGGCCTCGGCCGCCATGGGCCGAGCGGCCGCCCGCGCCATGGCCGGACGTCGCTCCACCCTGGAGCGGCACCTGCGCCGGGTGCGGCCCGAGCTCCAGGGGGCGGCGCTGCACCGGGCGTCGCGAGCCGCGTTCGCGTCGTACGCCCGCTACTTCATCGAGTCGTTCCGGATCCCGGCCCTGTCGGCCGCCGAGATCGACGCCGGCTTCTCGTACGAGGGCTTCGGGCTGGTCGAGGACGGCCTGGTGGCGGGGCAGGGCGTGATCGTGGCCCTCTCCCACCTGGGTGGCTGGGAGTGGGCGGGCCGCTGGATCGCCGATCAGGGCATCCCGATCACGGCGGTCGTGGAGCCGCTCGAGCCCCCGGAGCTGTTCGCGTGGTTCGCCGAGTACCGGCGATCGCTGGGGATGACCGTCGTGCCGCTGGGTGCCGGGGCTGGCGGGGCGGTGCTCCGGGCGCTCCGGGCCAACGAGGTGGTCTGCCTGCTCTGCGACCGGGACCTCACCGGCGATGGGGTCGAGGTGGAGTTCTTCGGCGAGCGCACCACCCTGCCGCCCGGTCCGGCCACCCTGGCCCTGCGCACCGGTGCCCCGCTCCTGCCGACCGCCGTCTACTTCGAGGGCGAGGGCCACCGGTGCGTGGTCCGGCCTCCGCTCGCGGTCGAACGGCTCGGCCGCCTCCGCGACGACGTGACCCGGGTGACCCAGGACCTGGCCGGCGAGCTCGAGCGCCTCATCCGGGCCGCCCCCGAGCAGTGGCACCTGATGCAGCCCAACTGGCCCAGCGACCCCGGCTACCCCTTCTGAGCTGCCCGTTCAGGTTCCGGCGGCCGCCCCGTGACACGCGGATGACACGAGAGGCGCGGCGGCGGCGAGAGCACGGCGGGCCAGGTCGTCCGAATCGGGGAACAGGTGCCCGTACACGTCGAGCGTGGTGACCGCCGACTTGTGGCCGAGCGTGCGCTGCACCAGCTTCACGCTCGCCTGCCACGAAGGCGGACCCTCATCCGCCGCCGGTCGGCCGGTGCGAGATGATTGACTAAGAGTGGTCATAAGCACACTATGAGTGGTGAGTCCGGTCGACGCGTGGTGCGGCGAACTGGAGAGCTGCGGACGGAGACCGCGCCCTCGCCGGTGCTCCCGACAACTCCATGGACCCTGCGGATCCCGGGGGGTCTGGGACTGGGGGCGTACGCCGGCCGGGGCGTCGTCGAGCGAGATCATGCGTTGTTTGGGCGGTGAGGGCGATGTCGTTCCCATTCGATTTCCGCCGTTTCGGATTCGCACAAGACCTTGCGGTCAAGATCCGTCAGCTCTTCAACCTTGGCGACGCCTGGACTCTGGTGTTCGGGTTCCCACCGGACGTCTGGCCCGACCTGACGCGGGCCCGAGCCATGGCCGAGTTCAACGGGCTTCTGTATGTCGGGGTGGAGCACCTCTACGGCCTTCAGGTCTGGAGGTCGGTGGACGGCGTCGACTGGCAGCAGTGCGTGGGGCCGAAGGCCTCGACCCCGGCTGGGTTCGGCACCGCGAGTCGGTCGCGGGCGACGCAGATGGCGACGCTCGACGGGGTCCTCTATGTCACCACCGACATCGGTGTGTGGACGACTACGGACGGACTGACCTGGACGCAGGCGGTTGGTGACGGCATCGAGAGCGTCGACGCCTGGGCTGTCGCCAGCTTCTCGGGATCCGTCTACGTCACCTCAGGCACCAGCCTCTGGCGAGGCAAGGGCAGCTCAGGCTGGATCCGCGTGGTCGGCGGTCAGGGCATGGCCAAAGCGGGATTCGGGGACCCAGACATCACCGACATCACGTCGCTCACCGTCTTCGACGGGGCCCTCTACGCGGGCGCGGGCAAGGACAACCCCACGGGCAACAACGGGATCTGTGTGTGGCGAACGTACGACGGCATGTCATGGCAGGAGTTCCAGACAGCCAAGGGCTCGCTGCACGTCCACACGATGGCCAGTTTCGGCGGCCACCTTTACGTCGGTGGGTATCACGTGCTCCACGTCTATCGGACCGACGGGACGAAGGGAACCACCCAGAGCTGGGTCGACGTCACAGACGGTATCTCCACAGGGGCGTCGAACGATGCCGCCTGGTCGATGGGGACATACGACGGGCGTCTCTACCTGGGCGTCACAGGGGTCCACAGCGGGAAGATCCTCTGGTGGACCGGCGATGGCACGACGTGGTCGCTCGTCGACACCACCACGGTCGGCACGGACAAGAGCCATGCCGACGCACTCACCGAGTACAAGGGCGACCTCTACCTCACTACGTCCCGTACCTACCCCGGGCCGAGCTACCAGGAACGGAAGGTCGAGGTGTGGCGATTCGGTCCCACATGGGGATGGCCCATGAAGTACTTCAAACCGATCCTGTGGCGCAGAACCATCATCCGCATACCCCCGGGACCTTGGGGTCCCACCGGGCCCGCGTCGCCAACCGGTCAGCCGCTGACTGACATCGGGCCGACATGAGGCAGCACCGACCTGGATACCCAGGGTCTCGTCCAACCCGACGGGGCCTCGTAGCCGTGGGGGTCGTCGATCTCCGGGGTGCCGTAGACGACGACGCCTGCAAGGAGGCGCGCCATGAACATGCCCGGGAACCAGCACCCAACTAGCCACCTGATCCAGCAGCTCGTTGGCTACGACTCTGCGTTCTGGGCGGCGGTTCACACGCGACTGCAGCAGCAAGTAGACACCGCGGCCAAACCCCTCGACCCGAGCGCAGTGGATAAGGCCATCAGGGATGCCCTTCCCGCCCTCGACGCCGCCGAGCGCGAGTCACTCGCCTTGGAACTGGGCGATAGGAAGCACGCCAGCAACCCGAGCGTCGACCGCGCACGCCATGCCGTGGTCCGCCTCCGCAGCCGCCTCGAAGCGATCGCGTCGGAGAAGGGACGCCTCCGGCGTGACGATCGCCTGACAATTGACCGCGCCACGCTCACGTGCCGCCGGCTCGATCTCGTCAAGGGGATCCTCGCCGGACCGGACGCCGACTCCGACCTGGCCCACCAGCTTGTCGCCGCAGCCGTACAGGCCACCAGCGAGGAGCGCCTGGCCCGCAGCAGCGCGTTCTGGTGGTGGCTCGGACTGTTCGCCACTTCATCCCTGGCGCTCCTCGCCTGCGCCGCCTGGCTCGTGATGACGAACGCCCCAATCTTCAACGGCTCCCTCGGCAAGGGCGCCGACCGCATCGTGACGATCCTCGGGTTCCTGGTCGGCGTCGCAACCTTCACTCTGGGCATCAAGTACACGATCGAGGTGTACCGCGGGCCTGGCCGGCGCGACGGCGCAGAGCTCTCCGACAGCGCGATCAGCTGGCGCATCGCCACCATCGCCGTTCTCGGCGCGCTGCTCTGGGTGGTCGGCACGATGATCTCTCTCCCGGTCTCCGACCATGCGCTGCGAGCTGGCGACAACCCGTCGGGGTCTGGGGCTTCGGAGGTCTGCCTCGCCCGCATGAGGGATGTCGGGGCCACGAACCTCACCCTCGATGGCTCGCCGGTGGGCCCGGTCACCCCGCGCGCAGAGCCAGTGGACGCGCCGGCCGTGACCACCCAGCTCACCGGGGGCGAGGCCATCGAGCTGTCCTTCGGACCCTACCGCCAGGCCACGCGGCTCGGCATGACGTCGTACTCGGTGAGCGAGGGCGACCAGGGCGTCGTCCTCAGCGGACACTTCGACGCGTTGCCGCTCGGCACCGCCAGCGGCAGCGGCTTCTACGCCCGAGCGCTCGTGGTGGGTCACCGCCAAGACGGCAACGTGGTCCGGGTGTTCGTGTGCGCTGACCCCTCCATGTTCGTCGGCAACCCTACCGGGAAGCTGACCACAGTAGTCAGCTACAACGGTGCCGACGCGACGATCGCCCCCGCCACGATGGCGGTGACGCTCCAGGCCCGCTATCTCTGGGGGATCGTGCCCCTGGTGTGGCTGGTGAGCGTCTTCTCCATCTGGCTCGTGCTCGAGCAGTGGCCCCGCACCTTCCGGTCCCTGTGGCTAACGCTTATCGCGGTCATTGCGCCGACGGCAATTGTGTTTGGCAACGTGCTGTCAAACGACGGCTGGACAGGCAAATGGCGACCGCTAGTGACCCTTCTGGTGGCGCTGTACTCGACAGCCGTGGCCGCGGCTGCGACTGTGAAGGCCGGCACCCGTCCGCGCGAGGGGGCCCCGGGGTAGGGGTGCCGGCTCGCCTGCGGAGGGGCACGTCTTGCGAGCACAGGCGGGCCATCCGCCTGAAGAGGGTGGATGTCGACGCGTTCATGGAGGCGAGCAGGATCACGCCGGGCGAGCTGCGCCACCTCTACCCGGGCGGCGACGACGGCGTCTGACCCGAGTTCGGCGGGTGGGGGGCTGTGTGGGTGGGGGTGCAGGTCGCTGACCTGCGGTTTCGTGTCCCAGTAGGGGGTTTCGGGTCCGGAATGTAGGGGCGACACATTCCACCACTTCGGGTCGGGTTGCGGCCATACTGCTGATGTGTTCGTGAAGACGACCCGCCGCAAGAGGGGCGACAAGACCTACGAGTACCTGTCGCTGGTGGAAGCGGTCCGCGACGGGGACCGCACCGGGCACCGCACCCTGTTGCGGCTCGGTGAGGTGACCGCCCTGCGAGCCTCCGGGCAGCTGGAGCGGATCATCGCCGCCCTGGAAGCCCACCTGGAACGCGACCGCATCGATGTGGCCTGCCTGGCGGCCGAGGAGACCCGGGTGTTCGGGTCGATCACCGCGGTGCACACCATCTGGCGTCGGCTCGGGTTGGACGCCTGGTTCGCCAAGGTGGCCGCCGACCGGGGCGCCGACGCCTTGGGTGACGCCGTGTTCACGATGGTCGCCAACCGGCTGGTGGCCCCCCGCTCCAAGCGGGCGCTGCTCGAGTGGTGCCAGCTGGACGCCGCGCTGCCCGACGGGGTGGCGGTGTGCTCGCTGGACCAGTACTACCGGGCCCTCGACGCCGTCGCCGCCACCAAGGAAGCGACCGAAGCCGAGCTGTACGCGGCGTTGTGCAACCTCACCAACTTGGACCTGCGGCTCGTCTGCTACGACCTGACCTCGACGTTCTTCGAGGGTGCGACCCGCGCCTCGACCCGGTTCCCGTCCCGAGCGTTCGGCTACTCCCGTGACCATCGCTCGGACCGCCCGCAGGTGGTGATCGGCTTGTTGTGCACCAGCGACGGCACCCCCATCGCTCATCACGTGTTCGCCGGCAACACCGCCGATGTCACCACCCTCCCCGGTGTGCTCGAGGATCTGCAGACCCGCTTCGGAGTAGGGCGGATCTGTGTGGTGGCCGACCGCGGCCTGGTGTCGGTCGACAACGTCGAGGTCGTCGCCGGCGCCGGGTTCGATCACATCGTGGCCACCCGCTTGCACCGCGACCCCACCTGCGCCGCCGCCCTCGAAGCCTGTAGTCGACCGGACGCGGTGTGGGTGCCTGTCCTCGAGGCTCGCTCGGCGGCCTGTGACGTGACCCTCGACGACGGCCGCCGAGCCGTGGTCGTGTCCAGTGTCGAACGGTGGCAGCGCGACACCGCACGCACCGCCGAGCTGGTCGCTCGCACCGAAGCCCGCCTGCTCGCCCTCGAGCACCGCGTCCGGGCCGGGGAGCTCATCGACGCGGGCAAGATCGGGCGGGCCGCCCAACGCATCCTCGCCAACAACCCGGTCGCCCGCCTCTTCGACATCCACATCGACCAGGCCTGCTTCGTCTACCACTACAACGACCAGGCGTTCGCCTACGAAGAGCTCCTCGCCGGCCGCTACGTCCTGGTCACCAGCCTCACCCCCCAGCACGCCTCCACCGGCGACGTGGTGCGCGCCTACCGCCAGCTCCAGTCCGTCGAGCACCGCTTCCGGGTCCTCAAGGACTTCTTGCACCTCCGCCCCGTGCGCCACTTCACCGAACGACGCGTCCGCGGTCACGTCGCCATCTGCGTCTACGCCGCCGTCATCGAAGCCGTCATCACCCGCGCCCTCATCGACGCCGACCTGCGCGACCCCGACCTGGCCGACCAGCACCTCACCGCCACCCGCGCCCTACGCGAGCTCGACCGCATCCGCCACGTCACCCTCGACGCCGACAGCCGCACCATCACCCTCATCACCCGCCCCACACCACGACAAGCCCGCATCCTGGCTGCCCTCGACGTCGACACCACCACCTGGGACCGGGCCACCATCACCTGACCACCCGGCGCGCCCCCACCAGCCGGTGTAGTGGAAACACCCACCCCACGCGCCGCCGCTCACCAGCCCATTCGCGAACCACCCGCCGAAGTCGGGTCTGAGGTTGGAGCGGGCGACGCGGCGGCATCACCACCGAAGGTCGGGCTCGGCTGCGGGGCGCCGGTCAGGTGGCCGAGGCCAACGCGCAACAGCTCGGCCAGCGCGACGTAGAGCGCGTCGGCCGCGGTCATGTTGTGCCGGTGTCGCCATGCTTGATCGATGAGCGGCTGAACGGCCGCCTGGCGGAGGTGCCAGTCGCGCGGGCGGGCGACCGCCGACGCAGCCTCGGTCTCGGTGATGCTCCGCTCGCCGACGAGCCGTCGCCGAAGCACCCCGAGGACCTCGGCGTAGAAGTGGTCAGGGACCCAGCCGACGGTGTCGGTCGGCAGCAGGCGGGCCAGCGCCCGACCTCGTGCGGTACCGGCGACGATCTCCGCGCCGGCCGACGCGTCGATGACGACGGCGGTCACCTGGCCGGATCGGCTCTGTCGGCGCGGAGCTCGCGCAGGGCCTCCGCCGCATCGAGCGACTCGAGCTCGGGTTCGGGCCCGGCGAGCAACGCCTCGAGGAAGGCGCGAAAGGCCTCCGGCGAGCAGTCCTCGTCAGGGTTGACGACGACCACCGCAAGTCACTCTGTTCCACCACGACCTGGCATTCCCACTCGAGTCGTTCCGATCTGACCGTCCCGGTGACGGGCGAAGCTGCGGGTATGGAGGGGCGGAGGAGCTCGGCGAGCCACGGCACTGGTTGACGCCGGGGTGGCGGGGATCGCCACGGGAGCTTTCCGGCCGATGGGGGTCACGACATAGCGGTGCTCGTTGGGCGGGGACGGTGGATGGCACGTCTCTGCGACGGCCGTCGCCCGACCGGTGGGGGCGGGAGGTGATGGCAGGTTGATGGTAAAGTACTGCCATGCGCACAACCATCGATCCGGCAGGTCGGTTGGTGATCCCCAAGGTCCTCCGAGACCAGGTCGGTCTACGGCCCGGTGCCGTGGAGGTCGTCGTTGACGGCGCCGGCCTGCGGGTGGAGCCGGTGGCCACCGAAGACCTGACCGAGGAAGACGGCCGGCCGGTCATCCCGGCCTCGGGCCAGGTCATCGACGACGAGCTCGTGCGGGCCCTGCGCCTCGCCGACCAGCGGTGAGCGCTTCCCGGGCCGACGTCCTGGTGGACACCAGCGCGGCCGTGGCGCTGCTCGTCGCCGACCACGAGGCCCACGGCACCGTCGCGACCGCGCTGCGCGGGCGGCGTCTCGGCTTGGCCGGGCATGCCGCCTACGAGACCTACTCGGTGTTGACCCGGCTCCCCCCTCCGGCTCGGCGGACGCCCCCCGTCGTCGCCCGGCTTCTGGCCGAGGCGTTCCCCCGGACCCGCTTCCTCGACGCCGATGCGACCGCGGCGCTGTTCGCCCGCCTTGCGGAGCTCGGCATCGCCGGCGGCTCGGTGTACGACGCCCTGGTCGGGGCTACCGCGGCAGCTCACCGCCTACCGCTCGCCACCAGGGATGCCCGCGCCGCCGACGTCTACCGGGCGCTGGAGGTCGACGTGGTCCCGCTCGGGTGAGCGACCCACCACAGCGCTGCTTCCTGCCCGATCACCTCGCCCGCTCCCGCCGGCTCGAGCCGCGCCGCGAGCACGTCCACCGGCTCGAGCAACGGAGCCGGAGTGCCCCTCGGTCGGTGCTCCTCGAGGACGAAGACCTCGCCCAGGAGCAACAACCCCGAGGCGTCAGACCTCGCCCAGGAGCAACAACCCCGAGGCGTCAGACGACCGGCTCAGCCGCGGGTCGCCTCGACGATCGTGGCGAGCCCCGGTCCGGGGGTGCCGAGCTCGCGCATCAGCAGCTCGAGCCGCATCAGGTCGAGCAGGCCGGCGACGTCGTCGGGCTCGCGGGGCAGGGTGGCCGGATCGGCGCAGGCCACGTAGGCGCGCACGAACACGCCGGCCACGGCCCCGTACCAGGCGTCGGCGACGGCTCGATCGGTCAGCGTGCCGCCCCGCCCGGCCGTGTCGGTCGCGGGCGCCGCGGCGGCTGCCGCGTGGATGCGCTCGAGCGACCGGAGCACGCCGGCCACGTCGCGCAGGGGCGAGCGCTTCACCCGCCGCTCGACGAAGGGCCGGCCGGGCTCGCCGCCGAAGTCGACGAAGACCAGGTCGCGCCCGGTCCAGAGGACGTCGCTGAGCGAGAGGTCGCCGTGCACGCGGATGCGCCCGCCGCTGGCGTGGTGCTGGAGACGGTCCCGGAGATCGTCGAGGAGGGCGGCCTCGCGATCGATCAGCTCGGCGGCCAGATCGGCCTCGTGCTGGGGCAGGCGCCGTAGGTCGCGTCGCAGCAGCTGGAGCCCCCGGCGGAGCCCGGTGCGCATCGACTGGTACAGGGAGCGGACGTAGGCGGGCGTGAACGACTCGGGAGCGAAGGCCGGGTCGGCGGGGTCGACCAGGGCGGCGTGCAGCCCGGCCAGCCGTTCGGCCAGCAGCTCGGCGGTGAGCACCGCCCGGGTGAGCCGGGGGTCGGGCCGGGGCGCAGCCGACAGCAGGTCGCGCGAGGGCCACCATCCCCTGGCGGCCGGGGCCCGCGAGCCGAGGGGCCCGGGATCGTCGAGGGCGCGGGCGAGCTCGCGCTCGAGCAGGCCCGAGGCGGTCCCTTCGTGGGGCACGTACTCGAGGGCGATGGCCGCGGTGGATCGGCGACCGTCCTCCCAGGCGGCGTCGAGGTGCGCGGCGAGGCGGGCCGCATGGGGGAAGTGCCGGGCGGTCAGGTGGCCGGTCAGCTCCAGCTCCGGGTGCACGCCCGGGCTGAGGCGGCGGTACAGCTTGAGCACGAGGTGGCGTCCGGCGACCACCAGGGTGTTGGCGTGCGAGCCCTCCAGGGCGACCAGCTCGCCGTCCGTGTCGTCGCCGCCGACCGCGGCCCACTCTCGGGTCCGGTGCCCCCGCAGCACCAGGCCCCGGGCCTCGACGCGCCGCCGGCGGCCCATCAGCTCGAGCAGCCGCCCGGCCAGGCGAGGGTCGCCGGCGTCGTCGCGGAGGTCGACGGCCTGGCCGCCCACCCGCAGCCGGGCGATGGTCGGCCGCGAGCCGCTGTTGTTCTCGCCGCCGAGGACGAGGGGGAGCAGGTAGTGGTCGTCGGGCCCCTGGCGGTGCTCCACCCGCACCACGGCGAGGGTGGCGTCGCCCGGCCCGAGCGGGGCGAGGTCCTCCAGGCGGGCCCGCAGCAGGGGGCGGGTGCCGTCGGCGTACCACGGCTGGCGCACCAGCCACGTGGCGATGGCGACGTCGAGCGGCGCCCGCACCCGGCCGGGGGGCAGCTCGGCCAGCGGCGTCGGGAGGGCCACGAGGGGCGGCTCGGCCGACGGCTCCCCGCGTTCCTCCCGGGCGGCGGGCTCGAGCGCGAGCCAGAAGAAGCCGTGCGGTCCGAGGGTCAGGGTGTACGGCGTCCGCCCGACGGGCGCGAAGGCGGCGTGGCCGAACAGCTCGCGCGGCGTCGTGCCAGCGTGATCGGCGAGGTCGAGCTCGGCGTGCTGGGGGAACCGCGACAGGTTGGCGACCACCAGGAGCGTCTCGTCCTCGTGGCGGCGGAGGAACGCCAGCACGTTCGTGTTCTCGGTGCCGACGAACGACAGGTCGCCGCGACCGAAGGCGGGGTGACGGCGACGGGTCGTGAGCGCCCGTCGCATCCATCGGAGCAGGCTGGCCGGCGAGCGCCGCTGGGCCTCGACGTTCACCGCCTCGTAGTGGGACTGGGGATCGGTGAGCACCGGCAGGAAGAGCTGCTGGGGGTTGGCCCGGGAGAAGCCGGCGTTGCGGTCCGCGCTCCACTGCATCGGGGTCCGGACGCCGTCGCGGTCGCCCAGGTAGATGTTGTCGCCCATGCCGATCTCGTCGCCGTAGTAGATGATCGGCGTGCCCGGCAGCGACAGCAGCAGGGCGTTCAGCAGCTCGATGCGCGCCCGGTCGTAGTCGAGGAGCGGCGCCAGACGCCTCCGGATCCCGAGGTTCAGCCGGGCCTGCGGGTCGGCGGCGTAGTAGCGGTACATGTAGTCGCGCTCCTCGTCGGTGACCATCTCGAGCGTGAGCTCGTCGTGGTTCCTGAGGAACAGCGCCCACTGGCACCCGTCGGGCAGCTCCGGCGTCTGCTGCAGGATGTCGACGATCGGGTAGCGGTCCTCCATGTGCAGGGCCATGAACAGGCGGGGCATCAGCGGGAAGTGGAAGCTCATGTGGCACTCGTCGCCGCCTCCGAAGTAGGCGACCGCGTCCTGGGGCCACTGGTTCGCCTCGCCGAGCAGCAGGCGCCCGGGGAACCGCTCGTCGACGTGGCGGCGGAGCAGCCGCAAGAACGAGTGGGTCTCGGGCAGGTTCTCGCAGGGGGTGCCGTCGCGCTCGAAGAGGTAGGGCACGGCGTCGAGGCGGAGGCCGTCGACCCCCAGCTTGAGCCAGAAGTCGACCACCCGGAGCATCTCGCTCACGACCTCGGGGTTGTCGTAGTTGAGGTCGGGCTGGTGGGCGTAGAAGCGGTGCCAGTAGTAGGCGCCGGCCACCGGGTCCCAGGCCCAGTTCGACGTCTCGAAGTCGCGGAAGATCACCCGGGCGTCGACGTAGCGGTCGGTGGTGTCGCTCCACACGTAGTAGTCGCGCCAGCGCGTGCCCGGCCGGGCCTGGCGTGACCGCTGGAACCACGGGTGCTGGTCCGAGGTGTGGTTCAGGACCAGCTCGGTGATGACGCGCAGCCCTCGATCGTGAGCGGCTCGCAGGAAGGCGCGGAAGTCGGCCAGCGATCCGTAGCGGGGGTGCACCCCGCGGTAGTCGGCGATGTCGTACCCGTCGTCGCGCAGGGGTGAGGGGTAGAAGGGGAGCAGCCACACGGCCGTCGCGCCCAGGTCGACGAGGTGGTCGAGCTTGGAGGCGAGGCCGCGGAAGTCGCCCATGCCGTCGCCGCTGGCGTCGCAGAACGACCGCACGTGGAGCTCGTAGACGATGGCGTCGCGGTACCAGTCGCCCGGCGCCGGATCGGCGGCGGGGGTGACGGCGCGGCGGCGGGTCGGCACGCCACCCATCCTCGCCTGCCGGGCCACCTCTGCGCGGGGCGCCGCCGCCGGTGCGGCCGGGCGAGTGCCCCTCGGGCTCAGCGGCGGGCTCGTGCGGCGGCCCGCTCGCGGCGGGTCGCTCGCCGGGCGAGCAGCAGGGAGCGGAGCAGGCTGACCGCCGCCTCCGGGGCCTCGACGGAGGCGGCGGCCGCGGTGGCGCCCTCGCCGACTCGGATCCCGAGGTCGTCGCGCCCCAGGCTGGCGAACACCTCCTCGTCGGCGTGGTCGTCACCGAGGTAGATGACCGCTCCCGGGTCGATGTCGTCGCGGAGCCGCCGGATCGCGGCCGCCTTGCTGAGCGGGCGCACCGAGACGTCGAGCACCCGCTTGCCGGGGCGGATCCAGAGCCCCGACCGGCCACCGAGGCGGTGCTCGAGGCGCACCAGGGCGGCGGCCGCGACGTCGGGCTCGGCGGCCCGGTAGTGGAAGGCGAAGCCGAAAGGCTTCGCCTCGACCCACGTGCCCGGCGCCTCGGCCGCCACCCCCCGTGCGACGGCGAGGACGCGCCCCAGCAGCTCGCGCTCGTGGGCCGACGTCGGGGGCACCGCCGCGCCGGTGTCCTCGGCGCCGTGGCTCCCCACCCGGCGGATTCGGGGCGACGGGTGCAGGATCCGGTCGAGATCGCCGAGCGATCGGCCCGACACCACGGCGACCGAGGTGTCGGGGAGCCGGGTGAGCGCCGTCAGCACGCGCCGGGCACCGGGCGCGGGCCGCACCTGCTCGGGTCTCGGGGCGATGGGCGCGAGCGTGCCGTCGAGGTCGCTGGCCACGAGGAGCCGTTGGGCCGCGGCGACCTTCCAGAGGCGGTCCTGGTCGACCTCGGTCATGCCGGGTAGGCCTCGAGCGGGCCGGCCCCGAGCGCGCCGGCCTCGAGGGGGCCGGCCTGCGGACGGCGGTGGCGCGTCGAGGGCAGCACGGAGGCGGCCCAGCGGTGGGCGTCGAACTCGGCCACCACCCGCCGCAGCCGTCGCATGCGCGACCCCGACTCGCGGGCGCTCATGGTGACGGCCGTCTGCAGCGCGCCCGTGAGCTCGTCGGTGTGGTGGGGGTTCACGAGCAGGGCGTCGGCCAGCTGGCCGGCGGCGCCTGCGAACTCGCTCAGCACCAGGACGCCGCGCTCGTCCACCCGAGACGCCACGTACTCCTTGGCGACCAGGTTCATGCCGTCGCGCCACGGGGTCACCACCATCACGTCGGCGGCCCGGTACAGGGCGACCAGATCCTCGGTGGCGAGGTTGCGGTGCACGTAGTGGACCGCGGGAGAGCCGAGCTCGCCGTGCTCGCCGTTGATCCGGCCCACGAGGTACTCGACGTGGGCTCGCTCGTCGGCGTAGTGGGCGAGCCGGCTGCGCGACGGCACCGCGACCTGGACGAACACGCAGCCCTCGTTGCCCGGCCGGGCGCGCAGGGCCTCGAAGGCCTCGAGCCGCCGGGCGATGCCCTTGGTGTAGTCGAGCCGGTCGACGCCCAGGAGCAGGCGCCGGGGGTTGCCGAGACGCCGCCGCAGCTCGGCGGCCTCGGCCTCGACGGCGGGCCGGCGGGCCAGCTCGTCGAAGGCGGCGGTGTCGATCGACACCGGCCGGGCCTCGACGCGCACCCGGCGGCCGCCGACCACCAGCCCGCCCGGGGCGGGGCGGGCGCCGGTGAGGTACCTGGCCGCCTCGATCAGGTTCCGGGCCGCCAGCTCGGTCTGCACGCCGATCACGTCGGCGGCGAGGAGGCCGGCGAGGATCTCGTTGCGCCACGGCAGTCGGGCGAACAGCTCCACGGGCGGGAAGGGGATGTGCAGGAAGAAGGCCAGGTGCAGATCCGGCCGGGCCTCGCGGAGCAGCTCGGGCACCAGCTGCAGGTGGTAGTCGTGCACCCAGACGGTGGCCCCGGGTGCGGCCGTGCGGGCCGTGATCTGCGCGAAGCGCCGGTTCACCCGCACGTACGCGTCCCAGGAGGCCTGATCGAACTCCGAGGCGCGGGTGGCGTCGTGGTACAGCGGCCACAGGGTGGTGTTGGCGAACCCGTCGTAGAAGCCGTGGACGTCGTCGGTGTCGAGGGCCACCTGCACCAGCCGCACGCCCTCGGCCACCCGCGGGGGAGCGGCGGCGTCGGTCGTGCCGGGCCAGCCGACCCACGCGCCGCCCGCTCGCTGGGCCACGGGGAGGAGCGCCCGCACGAGGCCGCCGGGGCTGGCCGCCCACGTCCCACCGGCGTCGCGGGTCACGGGCAGCCGGTTGGCCACGACCACCAGGTCGTGGCCTTCGCGCTCGCTGGCGACGGGTCGTCGGGTCATCCGCACCTCCTCGGGGAGCGCCGGGGGTGCCGCGCTCCGTGCCGAGTGTCCCCGGCCCGTGTTTCGGTCGGGTTCGCGTCGTGTCGCGGCTCCGTGACGGTCGTGTGGCGCGGCGGGGGTCCGCCGGCCACTCTGCCCGCCCGGATCGGGGGGTCGCCTAGCGTGAGGTGGGTGCGGGTCGGCCTGGTGTGCCCCTACAGCCTGACGGTCCCGGGTGGGGTCCAGGGCCAGGTGCTCGGGCTGGCGCGCGCCCTGCGGGCCCGGGGGCACGAGGCCCGGGTGCTGGCGCCCTGCGACGGCCCTCCGCCCGACGCCGGGGTGACGCCGCTCGGGAACAGCATCCCCACCGCGGCCAACGGGTCGGTGGCCCCGCTGGCCCCCGACCCCTCGTGCGCGCTGCGCACCATCCGGGCGATCCGGGACGAGGACTTCGACGTGCTCCACCTGCACGAGCCGATCGTCCCGGGCCCCACCGTCACCACGCTGGTCTTCGCCAGCGCGCCGATGGTCGGCACGTTCCACGCGGCCGGCGGGAGCGCGGCGTACCGCTGGCTCGGTCCGGCGGTGTGGCGCCTGGCGGCGCGCCTGGCCAGCCGGTGCGCGGTCTCCGAGGAAGCCCGCCAGATGGCCGCGGAAGCCCTGGGGGGCGAGTACACCCTGCTGTTCAACGGGATCGAGGTGGACCGCTTCGCCAAGGCCCCTCCCACGCCCACCGAGGATCCCACCATCTTCTTCGTCGGGCGCCACGAGCCCCGCAAGGGCCTGGCCGTGCTGCTCGAGGCCCTCACCCTCCTGCCCCCGCACGTGCGCCTGTGGGTGGCCGGCGAGGGCCCCGAGACGGCGCGGCTCCGGAGCCAGACGGCCGGCGACCCGCGCATCACGTGGCTCGGGCGCGTCTCCGACGACGAGCTGGCCCAGCGGCTGCGCGGTGCCGACGTGTTCTGCGCCCCGTCCCTGCGCGGCGAGTCGTTCGGCGTCGTGCTGCTCGAGGCCATGGCCGCCCGCACGCCGATCGTGGCCAGCGACCTGGCCGGCTACCGCAACGTGGCCCGGCCCGGGCTCGACGCCCTCCTCGTGCCCCCCGGCGACGCCGCCGCGCTGGCGGAGGCACTGCGGCGGGTCCTCGCCGACGGGCCCCTCGTCGGGGCCCTCCTCGCGTCGGCCGACTCGCGGGCCTCGAGCTACTCGATGGAGCACCTGGCCGAGCGCTACGAGGCGATCTACCGCGAGGCGTCGGGCTCGCCGTGACGCTGGGGGCCCGCCGACGAGCGAGGGGTGCCCGGTCACCCGGGCGTGCG
Organism: Acidimicrobiales bacterium; assembly: GCA_016716005.1. NCBI lineage: Bacteria > Bacillati > Actinomycetota > Acidimicrobiia > Acidimicrobiales > Acidimicrobiales bacterium. Next base: position 487,333 of record JADJXE010000001.1, on the reverse strand, counting down.
CCCACTACAGTCCTGCTCGACCCGATCTCAGCAGGAGCACGCCCATGTGGGTCCTGATCGTCATCCTCGTCCTGCTCGTCCTGATCCTGCTGTACCTGGTCGCGCTCTACAACGGCCTGGTCAAGCTCCGGAACCGCATCGACAACGCCTGGGCCCAGATCGACGTGCAGCTCAAGCGGCGCTACGACCTGATCCCGAACCTGGTCGAGACGGTGAAGGGCTACGCCAGCCACGAGAAGGAGACCCTCGAGCGGGTGATCACCGCCCGCCAGCAGGGGATCAGCGCCACGACGGTGCACGACCAGGCCCAGGCCGAGAACGTCATCACCGGGGCCCTGCGCCAGCTGTTCGCCCTGTCGGAGGCCTATCCGGACCTTAAGGCGAACCAGAGCTTCCTCGAGCTGCAGGAGGAGCTGTCGGGCACCGAGGGGCGCATCGCCTACGCCCGGCAGTTCTACAACGACACCGTCTACAAGTACAACACGAAGATCCAGAGCTTCCCCGCCGTCGTCATCGCCGGGATGATGCGCTTCACGTCGCGCGAGTACTTCGAGGCCGACGACGAGTCGCGCGGCAACGTGAAGGTGGACTTCTCCTCCTGACCATCCAGGCGGCGCCGACCCTCGTCGCGCCGCCCCGACCGCGGGTACCCAACCTGTACGAGCAGATCTCGTCCAACAAGCGCCGCTCGGTGCTGCTGATCGCCGGGTTCGTGGTGTTGGTGGTGCTGGTCGGGCTGGCCCTCAACTGGGTGTTCCGCTACGGCTACGTGGGGCTCATCGTCGCCCTGGTGTTCGCGAGCGGCATGGCCGTGCTGTCGTACTGGAAGTCCGACGCCATCGCCTTGTCGATGAGCCGGGCCAAGCCGGCCGACCCGGTGCAGTACGCGCGCCTGCACAACCTCGTCGAGGGCCTGTGCATCGCGGGCGGCCTCCCCAAGCCGCGCCTGTACGTCATCGACGATCCGGCCCCGAACGCCTTCGCCACCGGGCGCAACCCCAAGCACGCCGCCATCGCCGTCACCACCGGGCTGCTCGAGAAGATGAACCGGGTGGAGCTCGAGGGCGTGCTCGCCCACGAGCTGAGCCACGTGAAGAACTACGACATCCTGGTCTCCACGATCGCCGTGGTCCTGGTGGGTGCCATCGTGCTGGTGGCCGACTTCGGGGTGCGGTTCCTGTGGTTCGGCGGCGGGCGCCGCTCCGGTGATCGGGGCGAAGGGCCGGTGGGGGCCATCCTGTTCCTGATCGGCATCGCCCTGCTGGCGCTGGCGCCGATCATCGCCAAGGTGATGCAGTTCGCCGTGAGTCGCCGACGGGAGGCGCTCGCCGACGTGAGCGGGGTCGCCATGACCCGGTACCCGCCCGGGCTCATCGCGGCCCTCGAGAAGCTGCGCGACGACCAGACGGTGGTGCACTCGGCGTCACGGGCCACCGCGCACCTGTGGATCGAGTCGCCGCTGGCCCGCACCAAGGACGAGGGGCGCCTGTCCTGGCTGAACCGCCTGTTCGAGACCCATCCCCCCATCGAGGAGCGCATCGCGGCCCTGCGCGAGCTGTAGGCCGCGCTCCACCAGCCCCGAGGAGACGCCGTGTCACGCCGATCCCGCCCTGCCGTGCTGCTCGCCGCGCTCGTCGCGCTGGCGGCGCTGGCCCTGGCCGCCTGCTCCGGTGGTGACGACGACGACGCTGCGCCCACCACCACCGCCCGCGCGACCACGACCACCGAGCGGACCACCACGACCACCGCCCCCCCGGTCGGTCAGCTCACGGGACTGCCGCTCGACGACCCGCTGATCGGCTTCCGGCCGGCACTGGTCGTGAAGATCGACAACCATCCGGACGCCGTGCCCCAGAGCGGGCTGGCCCAGGCCGACCTGGTGTTTGAGGAGATCGTCGAGGGGATCACCCGCTTCGCGGCGGTGTTCCACTCGACCGGCTCCGACCCCGTGGGTCCGATCCGCTCGGCGCGCACCACCGACGTCCAGCTGCTCCCCCAGCTGGGGCGGCCGCTGCTCGCCTGGTCCGGCGGCAACCCGGGGGTCACGGGCGCGGTGGCCGGGTCGCCCCTCGTCGACGTGGGGGTGAACGCCTTCCCCGACCTCTACTTCCGCGACCGCAGCCGCCGGGCGCCGCACAACCTCTACAGCAGCACCAGCGAGCTGTGGGCGGTGGCCCCGCCGGAGGCCACGCCGCCGCCGCCGCTCTTCCAGTACCGGGGTGACGGCGAGGCGCTGCCGGCGGGCGCCGAGCCGGTCACCGGGGTGGACATCGAGTTCACCGGCGGCCAGCGCGTCGCGTACGGCTGGGACGACCAGCGAGGTCGCTGGCTGCGGTTCCAGCAGGGCGAGCCCCACCTCGATGTCGACGGCCAGCAGCTGGCACCCGAGAACGTGGTGATCCAGTTCGTCGACTACGGGGCCAGCCCCGCCGATCCCCGCTCGCCCGAGGCCCGCACGGTGGGTGAGGGCGAGGCGTGGGTGCTCACCGACGGCCACCTGATCCGGGGCCGGTGGGTCCGCCCGTCGCCGGAGCAGGTGACCCAGCTGCTCGACGCGGCCGGCCAGCCGATCCGCCTCACGCCCGGCCGGACCTGGGTGGCGCTGCCCGAGCCCGGCGACGCCACGGTCGTGCCGCCCCTGGCGCCCGCGGATCCCGCTGGGGGCAGCCAGGGAGCCGGGTCCTAGAATGGGGCACATGGCCGCCGAGCGCTCGCCCGAGGTTCCCACGCCCGCCATCGGCACGTTCCGCGTCAAGCGGGGCCTGGCCGAGATGCTGAAGGGCGGCGTGATCATGGACGTCGTCGACCCCGAGCAGGCCCGGATCGCCGAGGACGCCGGCGCCGTCGCGGTGATGGCCCTCGAGCGGGTGCCGGCCGACATCCGCCGCGACGGCGGCGTCGCCCGGATGAGCGATCCGGAGATGATCGAGGGCATCAAGGCCGCGGTCACCGTCCCGGTGATGGCCAAGGCGCGGATCGGGCACTTCGTCGAGGCCCAGGTCCTCGAGGCGCTCGGCGTCGACTTCGTCGACGAGAGCGAGGTGCTCACGCCGGCCGACGAGGCCCACCACATCGACAAGTGGGTGTTCACCGTGCCGTTCGTGTGCGGGGCCACCAACCTGGGCGAGGCCCTGCGGCGGATCTCCGAGGGTGCGTGCCTGATCCGCTCGAAGGGCGAGGCCGGCACCGGGAACATCGTCGAGGCCGTGCGCCACCTCCGCTCGATCCTGGGCGACATCCGCAAGATCACCCAGGCCGACGGGCCCGAGCTGTTCGACTGGGCCAAGCGGCTCCAGGCGCCGCTCCCGCTCGTCCAGGAGCTGGCCGAGACGGGCCGGCTCCCGGTGCCGTTGTTCTGCGCCGGCGGCGTGGCCACCCCGGCCGACGCCGCCCTGGTCATGCAGCTCGGCGCCGAGTCGGTGTTCGTGGGCTCCGGGATCTTCAAGAGCGAGAACCCCGCGGTGCGGGCCAAGGCGGTCGTCGAGGCCACCACCCACTTCCGCGACGCCCACATCCTGGCCAAGGTGAGCCGCGGCCTCGGCGGGGCCATGCCCGGCCTCGAGATCGCCGGGCTCGACACCCGGTTGGCCGAGCGGGGCTGGTGATCCCGGTGGCCGGGCGTGCTCGGCAGGCGGTGCCCCCAAGTGAAGGTGGGCGTGCTGGCCCTGCAGGGCGACTCGGAGGCCCACGCCCGGGTCCTCGCTGATCTCGGCGCCGACCCGGTCGAGGTCCGGGTCCCGGGCGACCTCGACGGGGTGGAGGGGGTCGTGCTGCCCGGCGGCGAGTCGACGACGCTGTCGTTCCTGCTCGACTCGTCCGGGCTGTTCGAGCCGCTGGCCGAGAAGCTCGAACAGGGCATGCCTGCGTTCGGCACCTGCGCGGGCATGATCCTGCTGGCCCGCCAGGTGCTCGACGGCCGGCCCGACCAGCACGGCTTCGGGGTCGTCGACGTGGCCGTGCGCCGCAACGGGTACGGCCGCCAGGTCGACTCGTTCGAGCTGGCCCTCCCCGTCGACGGGGTCCCGGGCGGGCCCTTCCCGGCGGTGTTCATCCGCGCGCCCGTGGTCGAGCGGGCCGGACCCGAGGTGGAGGTGCTGGCCCGGGTCGACGGGCGCCCGGTGCTCTGCCGGCAGGGTCGGGTGCTCGTCGGGGCCTTCCACCCCGAGCTCTCCGGCGACGCGCGCATCCACGAGCTCTTCCTTGGAGGTTGGTAGACGATGTCCGGCCACTCGAAGTGGGCGACGATCAAGCACAAGAAGGGCGCGGCCGACAAGGCTCGCGGCAAGCTCTTCGCCAAGCTCATCCGCCAGGTCGAGGTGGCGGCCCGCGAGGGCGGCGGCGACCTCGACGCCAACCCCACCCTGCGCACGATGTTCAACAAGGCCCGGTCCGCCTCCGTGCCGGTCGACACCATCGAGCGGGCGATCAAGCGGGGGACCGGCGAGCTCGAAGGGGTGCGCTACGAGGCGGTCGCCTACGAGGGCTACGCGCCGAGCGGGGTGGCGGTGATCGTGGAGTGCCTGTCGGACAACCGGAACCGCACCGGTGCCGAGGTGCGCAACATCTTCAGCCGCAACGGCGGCTCGCTGGCCGAGCCCGGGGCCGTGGCCTGGCAGTTCCAGCGCAAGGGGGTGCTGTCGGTGGGCAAGGCGGCCTCCGAGGACGACATCGTGCTGGCCGCCCTCGACGCCGGCCTCGAGGACATCGTCGACGAGGGCGACGGCTGGCGGGTCACGTGCGACCCGTCGGCCCTCAACGCGGTGCGCGACGCCCTCGACGCCGCGGGCATCTCGGCCGAGTCGGCCGACCTCAGCCTGCTCCCCACCACGGTGGTGTCGCTCGACGCCCCGGAGGACGCCCGCAAGGTGCTCCGCCTGATCGACGCCCTCGACGACCACGACGACGTGCAGGGGGTCTACGCCAACTTCGACATCCCCGACAGCATCCTGCAGACGGTGGAGGCCTGACGGTGGCCCTCGCGGTGGGGGCGGAGGCGCCCGACTTCACGCTGCCGGGGACGGGCGACCGCTCGTACACGCTGTCGGAGTACCGGGGTCAGGCCGTGGTCCTGGTGTTCTACCCCGGCGACGACACGCCGGTGTGCACCAAGCAGCTCAGCTCGTACACGAACGACATCGGCGAGTTCGTCGGCGTCGGTGCCCAGATCCTCGCGATCAGCCCCCAGGACGTGGGGAGCCACGAGCGGTTCTCGGAGAAGCGCGGCGGCTTCGCCTTCCCCCTCCTCGCCGACACCGACAAGGCGGTGGCCCAGGCCTACGGCGTGCTCGGGCCCCTGGGCTTCTACCGGCGCAGCGTGTTCGTCGTCGACGCGGCAGGCACGATCCGCTACGCCCACCGGGCCGTGGCCGGGCTGACCTTCCGCCCGACCGAGGAGCTGGTGGAGGCGGTCAGGGCGGCCACCGCCTGACGCCTCCCGGCTCCCTCACTGCTCGTCGGCCACGCCGAGGAGCCGTGAGCGGTTGACGGAGCGCATGCCCCGAACCAGCCCGACGCCGGCGAGCACCCACGCGATCGCGCCGATGATCCAGCCCGACGAGGCCGCGCCGAAGAGCGCGCCCGTCGACTGGCTGTAGGCGACCAGGATGAGCGGCAGGCTCACGAGGCCCGCAGCCTGCTGCGCCGCGACCGTCGACTTCACCCTCGCCGACAGCCGCAGCACGATCGACAGCGTGAAGGCCAGGAAGGGCGGCACGACCCACAGCATCAGCACCCACCACTCGCTGGTGGGGAAGAACCACCCGCCGACCTCCGGCCCGACGATCAGGTTCACGATCAGCGAGTACACCCCGAAGCCCACGATGGTGGTGGCGTAGCCGGGGAGCAGGCTGGCGATGAGCTTGCCCAGGTAGATCTCGCCGACGTCGGCGGGGGAGTGGGCGAGGAACTCGCCGGTGCCGCGCTCGCGCTCGCCCACGATCGTGCTCGCCCCGATCGCGGTGGCGATGGTGAGCGGCACCACCACCGCCACCGGCGCGAAGAGGAACACCGCGAGCGCGTACGACGCCCGCCCCGCGTCGGTGTCGCCGCGGATGGCCTGCTGGGCCCGTTCGGGGAGCACCTCGAGGGCGTCGCTGATCTGCCGGACGGCCTGGATGTCGCCCACGCTGGTGATCGACAGCAGCAGGATCGTCGGCAGCAGCACGAAGAACAGGGCGCCGAGGATCACCATGGGGAGCCAGAAGTCGCGGGCCTGCCGGAGCTGGCGGAGATCGGTCCGGGCCACGGTGAGCATGCGGTCGCGGTTCATCGGCGGTCCCCCTCGACCACGTGGGTGGCCGGCGGCACGACCACCGGGCCCCCTCCCGCGCCGGGGCGGCGCACGTGGCGCACCGCGAAGTACAGGTCCTCGAGCGTCGGGCGGTAGGGCTCGACCCGGGTGATCCGGGCGCCCCGGGCACCCAGGACCGCCACCAGGTCGGGGACCCGCCGCAGGTCGTCCAGGGTCACGGTGGCCGGGCCGCCGTCGGCCAGCTCGACGCCCAGCACCCCGTCGAGGTGGTGGAGCACGGCCAGGTCGCTGCGGTCCTCGGCGTCGAGCCGCACCACCGCGGTGCCCCAGAAGCGCCGGGCCAGCTCGGGCGGCGACCCGGAGACCACGTCGGTCCCGTCCTGGAGCACCACGACCTGGTCGGCCAGCCCCTCGGCCTCGAGCAGCAGGTGCGTGCACATGACCACCGTGCTGCCCTCGGCGGCCATGCCCCGGATGAGCTCGAGCACCGCCGCGGCCGACTCGGGGTCGAGGCCCGAGGTCGGCTCGTCGAACAGCAGCAGCTCGGGCCGGTGGAGCACCGCCCGGGCCAGGGCCAGGCGGGTCTTCATGCCCGTGGAGTAGCCCCCGACCTGCTGGTCGAGGGCGCCGACGATGCCGAACCGGGCGGCGGCCTCCTCGACGGGTGCATGCCGTCCGAGGCCGTAGAGGGCGGCCGAGTACCCGAGGTTGTCGCGGCCCGACAGGCGGTCGTACAGGGCGGGCTTGGCCGACACCACCCCGCAGCGGCGGCGCACCTCCTCGCCGTCGGCAGCCGGGTCGAGGCCGAACGCCCGCACCGTGCCTCCGTCGGGCAGGAGCGCACCGGTCACCACGCGGATCGCCGTGGTCTTGCCCGCGCCGTTGGGCCCGAGCAGCACCGTCACCGTGCCCCTGGGCACGTGGAGGGACAGGTCGGTGAGCGCGGGCACGCGGCCGAACCGGCGGGACACGTGCTCGAGTTCGACCACCGGCGCGCTCGTGCCGTCCACGCTGCCATCATCGGCTCCGCGAGCCGAAACCTGACCATCGATCCCCGCTCGCCCGGGACGCGTGCGATAGCGTCGAACTTGTGTTCGTCCTCGGCATCGACCCGGGCCTGTCGCGATGCGGCTACGCCGCCGTCGAGCAGGTCGGGGCGCGCCCCCGGGCCCTCGCGCTGGGCGTGATCACCACGGCGCCGTCCGCCCCGCTGCCGGGCCGCCTGGCCGAGCTGCAGGCCGAGCTCCGGCGGCTGATCGCCGAGGTGGGTCCCGAGGTGGTCGCGGTCGAGCGGCTGTTCTTCCAGGTGAACGTGCGCACCGCGATGTCGGTGGGGCAGGCCAGCGGGCTCGTGCTGGCCGAGGCGGCCGCGGCCGGCTGCGAGGTCGTGCAGTACTCGCCCAACCAGGTGAAGCAGGCCGTGGCCGGTGACGGCGCGGCCGACAAGGGCCAGGTGCAGCGCATGGTGCAGGCGCTCCTGGGCCTGCCGGCCCCGCCCCGCCCTCCCGACGCGGCCGACGCCGCGGCCCTGGCCCTCTGCCACCTGGCGGCCGCCCCGCTGGCCGCCAGGGTGCGGGCCGCCGTGCGCGGAGGGGCCCGGTGATCGGGTCGCTGCGGGGCACGCTGGTCGAGCGCGATCCGGCCGGGGAGGCCCTGATCGAGGTGGGTGGCGTCGGCTACCGGGTGCAGCTGTCGCCGGCGGGCCTGGTCGCCCTGGGCGAGCCGGGGCGCGAGGTCTTCGTGCACGTCCACCACCACGTGCGAGAGGACGCCGACACGCTCTACGGCTTCGCCACGCGCGACGAGCGGGTGTGCTTCGAGGCCCTGCTGGGCGCACACGGGGTCGGCCCGGCCCTCGCCCTCGGGATCCTCTCGGTGCACTCGCCGGCCGAGCTGCGCCGGGCCGTCGCCGACGACGACCTCGATGCGCTGTGCCTGGTCCCCGGCGTGGGTCGCAAGACGGCGGCCCGCCTCGCCCTCGAGCTGAAGAGCCGCCTGGCGGTCCCCGACGTCGATCTCACCGTGCCCGGCTCGGCCGACGCTGCCGACCGTTCGCCGCTGGCCGACGTGCGAGAGGCGCTGGCCGGCCTCGGCTACGCACCCGACGAGGTGCGGGCGGCGCTGCGTGACCTGCCGACCAGCGGCGACCCGGCGGCGCTGCTCCGCGAGGCGCTGCAGCGCCTGGCTGCGGCGCGGGCCTGAGGGACGCCGTGCGCGACGAGCTCCTCGACCCCGCGCCGGGCCCCGTCGAGGTCGCCGAGGAGGCGGCGCTGCGGCCCCGGCAGCTGGCCGAGTTCGTGGGGCAGGCCGAGGTGAAGGAGCACCTGGCGATCGTGCTCGAGGCCGCCCGTCGCCGTGGCCAGGCCGCCGACCACGTGCTCCTGGCCGGCCCTCCGGGGCTGGGCAAGACGACCCTGGCGGGCATCGTGGCCGCCGAGATGGACGCCAGGCTGCACGTCACCTCGGGGCCCGCCCTCGAGCGGGCCGGCGACCTGGCCGCCATCCTCAGCCAGCTCGACGACGGCGACGTGCTGTTCATCGACGAGATCCACCGCCTCAGCCGCGCCGTCGAGGAGGTGCTCTACCCGGCCATGGAGGACTTCCAGCTCGATCTCGTGCTGGGCAAGGGCCCCGCGGCGCGCTCGCTGCGCCTGCCGGTGGCCCGGTTCACCCTGGTGGGGGCCACCACGCGCACCGGGCTGCTCACCGGGCCCCTGCGGGACCGCTTCGGCCTGGTGGCCCGCCTCGACTTCTACGAGGTCGACGACCTGGAGGCGATCGTGCGGCGGACCGCCGGGATCCTCGGCGTCAGCCTCGACGCAGCCGGGGCCGCCGAGATCGCCGGCCGCGCCCGGGGCACCCCCCGCATCGCCAACCGGCTCCTGCGGCGGGTGCGCGACTACGCCGAGGTGCGCGGCGACGGCACCGTCGACCGCGACGCCGCCCGGGCCGGGCTGGTGCTGTTCGGGGTCGACGAGCTGGGCCTCGACAAGCTCGACCGGGCCATCCTGTCGGCAATCTGCGTGCGCTTCGCCGGCGGGCCCGTCGGGCTCTCCACGCTGGCCATCAGCGTGGGCGAGCAGCCCGACACCGTCGAGGACGTGTACGAGCCCTTCCTCATCCAGCGCGGCCTCGTGATGCGCACCCCGCGGGGGCGGGTCGCCACCGCCGCGGCGTGGCGCCACCTGGGGGTCGAGCCGCCCCGGCCCGACGACACCCCGCCGGTGTCCCTGTTCGGCTGAGCCGGGCGGGGCGGGGCGGGGCCGTACGCTTGTCGCCCTGTGACAGGCCCCAGCATGGCCGAGTTCGACTACGGCCTCCCCGAGGCGGCCGTCGCCCAGGTCCCCGCCGAGCCCCGCGACGCGGCGCGCCTGCTCGTCGACCTCGGCCCCGGGGAGGCGCCGGCCGACCACACCGTGGCCGACCTGGCGACCCTGCTGCACCCGGGTGACCTGCTCGTCGTGAACGACACCCGGGTGCTGCCCGGTCGCCTGCGGCTGCGCCGGGCGAGTGGCGGGGCCGCCGAGGTGCTGCTGCTCGAGCGCCGCGACGACGGCACCTGGGAGGCGCTGGCCCGCCCCGATCGCCGGCTCCGCGACGGCGAGCGGCTCCGGCCGGCCGCCCCTGCCACCGGCCCGTCGCTGGAGGTGGAGGTGGGCGAGGCGCTGGGTGGGGGCCGGCGAGTCGTGCGCCTGTGCGGCCCCGGCGACGAGCTGGCCGCGCTGGCGGCCCACGGCGAGGTGCCGCTGCCCCCCTACATCCACACCGCCCTCGCCGACCAGGAGCGCTACCAGACCGTGTACGCCGAGCGGCCGGCGTCGGCCGCGGCCCCCACCGCGGGGCTCCACCTGACCCCCCGGGTGCTGGCGGCCTGCGCCCGGCGGGGTGTCGGCCTGGCCCGTGTCGAGCTGGTCGTCGGCCTCGACACCTTCCGGCCGGTGACGGTGGACGACCCGGCCGAGCACCGCATCCACACCGAGCGCTTCCGGGTGCCGCCCGAGGTCCTCGATGCGTGCGGGCGGGCGACGCGGGTGGTCGCGGTCGGCACGACCACGGTGCGGGCGCTCGAGACCGCGGCGCGCGGGGCCACCGAGGGGCGCACCGACCTGTTCATCCGGGGCGACTTCCCCTTCGCCGCGGTCGACGTGCTGCTCACCAACTTCCACCAGCCACGGTCGTCGCTGCTGCTGCTGGTGGCCGCGTTCGTGGGTCCCCGCTGGCGAGAGCTCTACGACACCGCACTGGCCCGCGGCTACCGCTTCCTGTCCTTCGGCGACGCCATGCTGCTGGAGCGGCGGTGAGGCCGGGCGACCGGGCCGCGGTCACCGTCGAGGCGGTCGACGGGGCGGCCCGGGCGACCACGGTGCGGCTGCCCCGGGGATCGTTCCGGACCCCGTGCTTCATGCCGGTGGGCACGCGCGGCGCGGTGAAGGGGCTCACCTCGGGCGACCTCGCCGGGCTCGGGAGCCAGGTGGTGCTGGCCAACGCCTACCACCTGATGCTGCGGCCCGGGGCCGACGTGGTGGCCGCCCTCGGCGGCCTGCACGGGTTCATGGCCTGGGACGGGCGGGTGCTCACCGACTCGGGCGGCTACCAGGTCTTCTCCCTGGGGCCCGACGTCGACGACGACGGCGTGACGTTCCGCTCGACGTACGACGGGAGCCGCCATCGTCTCACGCCCGAGCGGGCCGTCGAGGTGCAGGAGCTCCTGGGCGCCGACATCCAGATGGTGCTGGACGTGTGTCCGCCGCTGCCGTCGCCACCGGAGGTGCTCCGCCGGGCCGTCGACCGAACCGCGGCGTGGGCGAGGCGGGCGCGCGCCCGGCACGGGCGCGCCGACCAGGCCATCTTCGGCATCGTGCAGGGCGGGACCGACGCCGGGCTGCGGCGCGAGAGCGCCCGCCGCACCGTCGACCTCGACTTCGACGGCTACGCCGTCGGAGGCCTCTCGGTGGGCGAGGACCGCGCCGCGATGCTCGAGGCGCTGGCCGCCACCCTCCCCGAGCTGCCCGCGGACCGGCCGCGGTACCTGATGGGGGTGGGCGACCCGGTGGGCCTGGTCGAGGCGATCGCGCTGGGCGTCGACCTGTTCGACTGCGTGCTGCCGACGAGGCTCGCCCGCCACGGCACGGTGCTCACCGCCGGCGGCCGGGTGAACCTGCGCAACGCGGTGCACGCCCGCGACGCCGGGCCGCTCGACCCGGCGTGCGGGTGCGCGGTGTGCGCCACCTGGTCGCGGGGCTACCTCCGTCACCTCCTCGGCGTGGGCGATCCCGCCGCCCGCCGCCTGGTCACGCTGCACAACCTGGCGTGGCTGCTCGGCCTGGTGGAGCGCACCCGCTCGGCGGTCCTCGCCGGGTCGCTCGACGGGCTGCGGGCCGAGGTGCGGGCCGTGTGGGCGGGCCGGCCGACCCGGGCCGGCGGGGGAGCGGGCTGACCCGGGGGGGCCGTCACACTGCGGTAGCCTGCCTCTCCGGTCCTGTTCCCCAGCACCTTGGATCTGCCATGGGTCTGCTCCTCCTCCCGATCATGCTCGGCCTGATGTACGTGCTCCTCGTCCTCCCGCAGCAGCGGAGGGTCAAGGCTCACCAGGCCCTCGTCTCCGCCCTCGACGTGGGTGACGAGGTCATGACCACCGCCGGCCTCTACGGCCGCATCACCGGCTTCGACGGCGACATCGCGCACCTCGAGGTCGCCGACGGCGTCGAGGTGCGGGTGGCCAGGGGCGCCATCGGCAAGCGGGTGGAGCCCGTCGCCGCCACGCCTGACGCGGCGCCGGCCGCCGTCGCCGCCGACGACCCGCCCGAGCTCGGTGAGGGAGCCGACGAGGCCGAGGCCCGCTAGGCCGTGCGTCGCGCCAACTGGATCTCCCTCATCGGGATCTTCGTCGTCGCGTTCGGCGGCCTGGCCCTCACGCTGGTCGCCGGCAACAGCCCGCAGCTCGGCCTCGACCTGCAGGGCGGGGCGTCGGTGGTGCTCCAGCCCAAGGAGCAGGTGCCGTCCGACGTCCTCGACCAGACGATCTCGATCATCCGCAACCGGGTCGACGCCCTCGGGGTGGCCGAGCCCGACATCACCCGCCAGGGCAACTCCGTGCTGGTGCAGCTGCCCGGCGTGAGGGACCAGCAGCGCGCCCTCGACCTGGTGGGCCAGACCGCCGAGCTGCGCTTCCGGCCGGTGCTCCAGCCGGTCCCGCCCGACGAGTCCACGCCGGTGCAGACGGTCCCGCCGGTGTCGACCACCGTCGCGGGCGACACGTCGACCACCGTCGCCGACGCCACGGCCACCAGCGCGCCCGGCACCACCGTGGCCCCGGCCACCACGGCTCCTCCGGTGGGGTCCGGCGAGCGGGGCGTGCCCCGCCAGGCACCCGACACCACCGCGCCGCCGGCCACCACCGCCGAGCCCACCACCACGGCCACGACCGCTGCGGGCGACACCGCCGCCACCACCTCACCCGGCATCACCGTCCCCACGACGCCTCGCGACGACGACGTGGCCGACCAGGTGGTCGTGCTGCCCCAGCTCGACGAGAACGGCGACGTCGTCTCCCGTCTCCAGCTCGGTCCGGCCGCGCTCACCGGCAGCGGCGTGTCGTCGGCCAGGGCCACCTTCGAGCAGGGCGAGTGGCTGGTGCGCGTCGAGTTCACCGGCGACGGCATCGACGCCTTCAACGCCCTCGCCGCCCAGTGCTACCAGGCCTCCGACCCGACGGTGTGCCCGTCCGGCCAGATCGCCATCACCCTCGACGGCGAGGTGCAGTCGGCGCCCACCGTGCAGGCGCCGGAGTTCCAGCGCGACCAGGTGCAGATCTCGGGCTCGTTCGACGAGCAGAGCGCCAAGGACCTCGCGCTGGTGCTCCGCTACGGCGCCTTACCCGTGCAGCTCGAGCCCCAGACGGTGCAGACCGTGTCGGCCACGCTGGGCAAGGACTCGCTCCACGCCGGCATCATCGCGGGTCTGGTCGGCCTCCTGCTGGTCATCGCCTACATGACCCTGTACTACCGGTGGCTCGGCCCGGTCGTGCTGCTCGGGCTCATGGTGAGCGGCTCGCTGCTCTACACGATCATCGCCTTCCTCGGCGAGACCCAGGGGCTGGCGCTCACGCTGGCCGGCGTCACGGGCATCATCGTGTCGATCGGCGTCACCGTCGACTCCTACGTCGTGTACTTCGAGCGCCTGAAGGACGACGTCCGCTCGGGCAAGTCGATGCGCTCCTCGGCCGAGCGGGGCTTCTCCAACGCCTACCGCACCATCCTCGCCGCCGACGGGGCCTCCCTCATCGGCGCGGTGCTGCTCTACCTGCTCACCGTCGGGTCGGTGCGGGGCTTCGCCTTCTTCCTCGGGTTGGCGACGCTGCTCGACATGATCGTCGCCTACTTCTACACACGCCCCATGGTGATCCTGCTCAGCCGCACCAAGCGGTTCTCGGGCACCCACGTCATGGGTGTGACCTCCGGCGAGGCCGCGGTCTCCGCCGGCCGCGCCCCCGTGGGAGCCGCCCGATGAGCTCGATCCGGCACCGCCTGTACCACGGCGAGACGAACATCGACTTCGTCGGCCGCCGGCGCGTCGGCTTCGCCATCTCCGGCGCGCTGATCCTGATCAGCCTGCTGTCGCTGTTCACGCGCGGGCTCAACCTGGGCATGGACTTCGAGGGCGGCGTGGCGTGGGAGCTCCCCGTCGGCGAGGCCACGGTCGACGGCGCCCGTGTGGTGATGGACGACGCCGGGATCCCGGGTGCGTCGATCCAGACGCTGCGCGGCTCCGAGGGCGAACGCATCAGGGTGCGCGTCGGTCCGCAGGCCATCGAGGTGCAGCGCAGCGTGAGCCAGGCGCTGGCCGACGAGGCCGGTGTCGACGTCGACCAGGTCAGCCTCAACTCGGTCGGGCCGTCGTGGGGTCAGGAGGTCACCGACAAGGCCGTCCGGGCCCTGGTGTTCTTCCTGCTCGCCATCGCGCTGTACATCTCGCTGCGGTTCGAGTGGCGCATGGCGGTGGCCGCCCTGGTCGCGGTGGTGCACGACGTGCTGATCAGCGTGGGGATCTACTCGGTGTTCGGGTTCGAGGTCACCCCGGCCACCGTCATCGCGTTCCTCACCATCCTCGGCTTCTCCCTCTACGACACCATCGTGGTGTTCGACAAGGTGCACGAGAACAGTCGGCGGATCGGCTCGACCGGCCGGGCGACGTACAGCGACGTCGTCAACCTGTCGATGAACCAGGTGCTGATGCGCTCCATCAACACCAGCCTGGCGGCGGTGCTGCCGGTGCTGTCGCTCCTGGTCGTGGGCTCGTGGATGCTGGGTGCCGTCGCCCTCGAAGACTTCGCCATCGCCTTGCTGGTCGGCCTGGTCACCGGCTCGTACTCGTCGATCTTCATCGCCACGCCCATCCTGGCCCTGCTCAAGGAGCGAGAGCCCCGCTACGCGGCGCTGCGGAAGCGGGCCGGGGCCACGTCGCCCCGCGCCGAGCGGGCCCCCGCGCTGGTGGGGGCGGCGGGTGAGAGCGATGCCGGCGTCACCGAGGACGAGCCGGCCACCGACGCCGCGGCCGAGCGGGCCGCGGCCCCGCGGTCCGGCGGTGGCCGCCCGGGGGCGACGACCACGCCGATCCCGCCACGGCCCCGCAAGAAGAAGCGTCGCTGACCCTCCCCACGCGGGCGGCCCGGGGCGCCGGCAGCCCCGCGTGCGGCGGTACCGTGGGGGGATGATCGTGCGGGTGGTGCCCGGGGCCTGCCGGGGACCGGTGAGGTAGCCGGCCGGTGGCGACGGTCGATCGCGTCCTGCCCTGGCGCCGGCACACGGTCACCGCCGACGAGGTCACCCCGCTGGTGAACGCCTATCGCACGCGCCATCCGCGGGCGAACCCGGCGCTGATCGTGCGGGCGTACGAGGCGGCGGCGGTGGCCCACGAGGGCCAGGTCCGCAAGTCGGGCGAGCACTACATCCAGCACCCCCTCTCGGTGGCGCGCATCGTGGCCGACCTGGGCCTCGACGACATCACCGTGGCGGCGGCGCTGCTGCACGACGCCGTCGAGGACACGGGCCTGCAGCTGGCCGACGTGGAGGCCGACTTCGGCCACGAGGTGGCCGAGATCGTCGACGGCGTCACCAAGCTCGACCGCGTGCGCTTCGAGTCGAAGGAGGCGCAGCAGGCCGCCACCATGCGCAAGATGCTGGTGGCGATGGCGAAGGACCTCCGGGTCCTGCTCATCAAGCTGGCCGACCGCCTCCACAACATGCGCACCCTGGCCGGCCTGCCGGAGTGGAAGCAGCGCCGCACGGCCCAGGAGACGCTCGACATCTACGCGCCGCTGGCGCACCGCCTCGGCATGCAGGAGATGAAGCAGGAGCTCGAGGACCTGGCGTTCGCGGCCCTGCACCCCAAGCGCTACGCCGAGATCGACCACATGGTGGCGTTCCGCACGCCCGAGCGCGAGCTCTACCTGGCCACCGTGCGGGAGGAGGTGCAGGCCCACCTGGCCGAGCTACGGATCAACGCTCAGGTGACGGGCCGCCCGAAGCACCTCTGGAGCATCTACGAGAAGATGGTTGTGAAGGGCAAGGAGTTCTCCGACATCTTCGACCTGGTGGGCATCCGGGTGGTCGTCGACTCCGTGAAGGACTGCTACGCCGCGCTGGGCTCGATCCACGCCACCTGGAAGCCGGTGCAGGGGCGGTTCAAGGACTACATCGCGATGCCCAAGTTCAACCTGTACCAGAGCCTGCACACCACCGTGATCGGGCCGGAGGGCAAGCCGCTCGAGGTGCAGATCCGCACGCGCGAGATGCACGGCCGGGCCGAGTTCGGGGTGGCCGCGCACTGGAGCTACAAGGAGCGCCACCCGTCCTCGGACATCCCGTGGCTCAACCGGATCGTCGACTGGCAGCAGGAGACGGCCGACCCGGCGGAGTTCATGGAGAGCCTGCGGATCGACCTCGACCAGGACGAGGTGTTCGCCTTCACCCCGAAGGGCGACGTGATCTCCCTGCCGTCGGGGGCGACGCCGATCGACTTCGCCTACGGGGTGCACACCGAGGTGGGCCACGCGTGCATCGGCGCCCGGGTCAACGGGCGGCTGGTGCCGCTCGACTCGCAGCTGACGTCGGGCGATACGGTCGAGATCTTCACGTCGAAGGTCGAGGGGGCCGGCCCGTCCCGCGACTGGCTGAAGGTGGTCGCCACCCCGAGGGCCCGCAACAAGATCCGCCAGTGGTTCTCGCGGGAGCGCCGCGAGGACGCCATCGAGAGCGGCCGCGAGGAGCTGGTGCGGGCCCTGCGGCGCGAGGGGCTGCCGGTGCAGAAGCTGGCCGGCTCCGACACCATGAAGGGCGTCGCCGCCGACCTCGGCTTCACCGACCTCGAGGGGCTGCACGCCGCCATCGGCGCCAACCGGATCTCGGCCAAGGCCGTGTCCGACCGGGTGGCCCGCGCCCTGCGCGAGGGCGAGCAGGACGAGGTGCTGCCCAGCACCGTCCACCCGAAGCGACGGCCGAGCAAGCGCCAGAAGTCGGTGAGCGTGCACGTCGAGGGGCTCGACGACCTGATGGTTCGGCTGTCCCGGTGCTGCACGCCGGTGCCCGGCGACCCGATCCTGGGGTTCGTCACCCGGGGCCGCGGGGTGTCGGTGCACCGGGCCGACTGTGCCAACGCCATCTCGCTGTCGACCGACCAGGCCGACCGGCTCATCGAGGTCGACTGGGACTCCGACGGCGGCGGGGTGTTCGTGGCCGCCATCGAGGTGAAGGCCCTCGACCGGTCACGGCTGCTGCGCGACGTCTCGAACGCCCTCAGCGACCAGCACGTCAACATCATCTCGTGCTCCACGCACACCGGCTCCGACCGGGTCTCGCGGATGCGCTTCGAGTTCGAGCTGGCCGACCCGTCGCACCTCGACTCGGTGATCGGCACGATCAAGCAGATCGACAGCGTCTACGACGCCTATCGCGTGTTGCCCGGCCGCGGCTGACCGGGCGTGTGCCGAGGCCAGGGGTGCTTCACGCGACAACCGGCGCCACGCGACTAGGTGCCGGGAGCCGCGCATCCAGCGCCCGGGCGCCGCTGGCGGCGTCCCCGGGCCCGCCCGGCACCCACCACCAACACGTGTCGAGATGGCCCAGCCGGCGACCACCAACCAGGCCGCCGGGCCGACGGTGGCCGAGCTCGAGCGCAGCTTCCGCCTGTCGCTCCAGGCCGCCGACAAGGCCACCAGCACCGTCGCCGTGCCGCCGTCACCCAGCTGGCCGGGTTCCTGGCCGACCGGGGCATGCCCACCGTGCTTGCCGGCGTGCGCCGCGAACACGTCGAGGCGTACCTCGTCGACCTGCTCGACCGGCGCTCGGCCACCACCGCCAAGACCCGCGAGCAGCCGGTGCCGATCATCGCCGCCGACGACCTCCGCCGCCTACTGGCCACCGTCGACGGAACCGGGTTCGCGGAGCGCCGCGACGCCGCCATCATCCGGCTGTTCATCGACTCGGGGATGCGCCGGGCGGAGATGGCCGGGCTCCGCCTGGGCGACGTCGACCTCGAGCTGCGCGTCGCGGTGGTGCTCGGCAAGGGCCGGCGCGGCCGCTCCGCCCCGTTCGGCACCAAGACCGCCCGGGTGGTCGACCGGTACCTGCGGGCCCGCCGGGCCCACTCGCACGGCCGTCCCCCGGACGGCGGCGCAGCCGGGGGACGTCGGCCCGATGTGGACCGCACTCCCCGATCGGGCCGACCGATGGGCCATAGTGCATCATCGTCCGCGGCCCGGCCACCGGGAAGGTTCCTGACTGAACGTGCGAATCGAACTGGAGCAGCTCCGCGCGGCGCAAGATGTCGTCTATCGCCACTTCCGTGCGACCCCGCAGTATGCGTGGCCCCTCCTCCGGGAGGCCTTGGGCGTCGAGGTGGTCGTGAAGCACGAGAACTGCACGCCGACGGGTGCCTTCAAGGTCCGTGGCGGTCTCGTCTACGTCGACCGCCTGACGCGCGAGCGCCCTGGCGTGGGAGGTGTCGCCTCGGCCACGACCGGCAACCACGGCCAGAGCCTCGCGTACGCGGGCCGCGCCTTCGGAGTGCGCGTGACGATCGTGGTGCCTGAGGGCAACAGCGTCGAGAAGAACGCGGCCATGCGCGGCTTCGGTGCTGAGCTGATCGTGCACGGGGAGGACTTCCAGTCCGCACGGGAGCACAGCGCCGTCCTTGCGCGTGAGCGCGGCTACGAGCTCGTCCCGCCGTACCATCCCGATCTCGTGCTCGGCGTCGCCACGTACGCACACGAGCTGTTCTCGGCTGCGGGCCACCTCGATGCCGTGCTGGTCCCCATCGGCATGGGCTCGGGCATCAACGCGGTGATCGGCGTGCGTGACCTGATGGGGCTCGACACCGAGGTCATCGGCGTCACTGCCGTCGGCGCCCCCGCAACGGCGAGGTCCTTCGCTGCCCGAAAGGTGATCGCCACACCGAGCATCGACACCTTCATCGACGGCGTCGCCACCCGCCAACCCGACCCCTCTGCGCTCGATGGCATCCTCGGAGGTGCGTCGCGCATCGTCGAGATCACCGACGCCGACGCCGGCGCAGCAATGCGCCTCGCCTACCGCTGCACGCACCACCTCCCTTGCCCTGCCGGGGCGTTGGGGCTTGCTGCCCTCATGGGGGAGCGGGACCGGTGGCGGGGAAGGCGCGTCGGCGTCGTGTTCACGAGCTCGAATCTCGACACCGCGCTCGCCGCACGCGTCCTCGCCGGCTGAGCCCGGTCAGCCACCCACGCCTGAGACCACCTGTGGGAGAACCGCGAGAGCGGCAGCCTGAGGGCAGCTCAGAGCGCACGGCGGTCCACTGCGTGGCCCCGGTCGCCATGACGAGCACCGTCTGACCCGAGCTCGACGGGGTGGGGGCGTGATGGCCGTTGACGGCCCCGTACGCCACCGAGCGATCGACTCGGCAACGAGCTACAGCCCGCCAGTCGAGGCGGGACTCTCGAGAACCTGACGGCACAGCGACGTGGCGTTCTCCGCGCTCGAGCCCGCGAGTGCGGCCGACGACGACCCGGTCCGCGCCGGACGGTTGGCGTTGCAGGAACGGGGCGCGTGTGTTCGACTCCGCCCGTGTCCGGCAACGTGGTACTCGTGCACGGCGCGTGGTCGAGCCCATCGGACTGGCACTGGGTCCGCGATCTCCTGATCGAACACGGCGTGAGGTCGACGTGCCGGATCTGGCCTCGCACCGGGTGCCGGGAGCCACCCACGCCGATGATGTCGACCAGGTCTCCCAGCTCCTGGCCGCCGCACCGGGCCCGGTCGTCGTGGCCGGATGGTCCTACGGCGGTTCCGTGTTGACCGACCTCGATGTCAGCACCCTGGACATCCAACGACTGATCTACGTGGCAGCGGTACCGGGCGTGCCACCGGCGGACCCGGTCGGTGATGCCCCCCCTGTGGAGCTCGACTTGAGCCATCTCCTCTTCAGCGACGACGGCACCGTCGTGCTCGACAACGACTGGTTCGTGACCTCTGACCCGGTCATGGACACCCTGCCGCCAGAGGTGGTCGAACACTTCCGGACGCACCCACGACGACCGCTGCCCGTGGACGCCGCGCTGGCACCGCCGGTACGCACGGCCTGGCGCGAGGTCGCCACCACCGTGATCCTGGGTCGTGCCGACCCGTTATGCCCCGAGCCACGCCAGGAATGGGTCAAGCACGTCGTCGAAGACACCAGGATCGTCGACAGCGACCACTTCATCCCGTTCCGTCGGCCCGATCTCGTCGCCGGCATCATCCTCGAGGCACTCGCCCCCTGAGCTGCACGACGCGGCCTGGTCCCGGGTGCAGCTCGTCGTGTCATCGCCGGTGTCGCCGACCGGGGGCGCCGATATCTGGGTTACCTGGGGCAGCATTGCTGGGGCGGTGACGGTCGTGGCCGTCAACTGGTTGCGGCAAGAGGGCTACGAACGCCGGACCGCGACAACGACCGCAACCGTGACGAGGACCGTGACGAGAGGAGGGCGGCAGACCGTCGAGATCCGGAGGGTGTGTCAGAGCGGGTGACCGTCGCGGCCGCACAGGGTCCGGGGCGGTTGAGAGAGCCGACTGGTCCGAGCCCTGAGTGCCGTTGGGCCCTGGCGAGTGCCCGACGCGCCTGATTGACTGGCTGCCGGCAGCCAGTTTCGCGCAGGAGCCGACAGTGCTCTTCTACGACCGAGTGAACGCCACAGTTCCCGACGGCATCGAGCACTACACCGCCCATGTCATCGGTGGCGGGTTGGCAGGTCTCGCGGCGGCGGCCTTCTTGGCCACCGATGCCCACATGCCTGCGGCCAACATCACCGTCTACGAGGACCTGCCCACCCTGGGCGGCTCGATGGATGGAACCGGTGATGCGGTCACTGGGTACGTCAACCGCGGCGAACGCGAGCTCGAAGCCCACATGGAGTGCCTGTGGTACCTGTTCAGTAAGGTCCCATCTCTCAAACGGCCCGGGCGGACGGTCCTCGACGAGACCCGTGCGTTCAACTGCCGCGAGCCGATCTCGTCGCATTGGCGCGTCATCGAAAAGCGGGGTCTCAAGGCCGAGTACGAGTCGCTGAGGCTTCCCAACGATGCCTTGCGAGCGCTGCTTCGTCTGTTGGTCAGGCCGGAGACAGAGATGCAGGACACGTCCATGCGTGACTGCTTCTCCCCGAGCTTCTTCGAGTCCAACTTCTGGCAGCTGTTCTCGAGCATGCTCTCCTTCGACGACTATCACAGCGCGATCGAGGTCCGTCGTTACATGCTCAGGTTCCTGCACCTCGCGCAGGCGATGCCGCGCCTGGAAGGGATCTTGCACACCGAGTACAACGAGTTCGATGCCCTCATCCGCCCCCTGATCGTCTGGCTGCAGGACCTGGGCGTGCGCTTCGAGCTCAGCACGCGGGTCGTTGACATGGCGGTCGAGACGAAGGACGGCGAGACGACCGTCGTGGGGCTCACCGTGCAGTCGCCGCAGGGACGCTCGGAGATCGTCCTCACCGCCGAGGACTTCGTGATCTTCACCAACGGCTCTCTGACCCAGAACACCACCTACGGTGACAACGAGACTGCCGTCACATGGAACCTCGACCGTCAGGAGCGAGGTCTCTTCACCCTGTGGGAGAAGCTGGCCGCCCTCGACCCGAAGTTCGGGCGACCCGAGAAGTTCATCAGCTGGCCCGAGAAGACCCGCTGGACATCGTTCTTCGTCACCGTGGTCGACTATCCCGGCTTTGCCGATCACATCGAGAAGGTGAGCGGCGACAAGCGAGGCAACGGCGGCGCGGTGACGGTCAAGGACTCAAGCTGGGGCCTCGGTTTCATGCTGCACTCCAAGCCCTTCTACCCCAACCAGCCCGACAACGTCGATCTGTTCTGGGGGTACGGGCTTCGGGGAAACCGTGTTGGTGACTTCGTGAAGAAGCCGATGGTGGACTGCACCGGCAACGAGATCTTGACCGAGTTCCTCTACCACCTCGGACTCGAGGACAGCATCGACGACTTCACCGCCCACGCCAAAGCGTCGTTGGCCGGGATGCCGTACATCACCAGCCAGTTCATGCCCCGCGCGATGGGTGACCGTCCCAGAGTGATCCCCGACGGCTGCGTCAACCTCGGCTTCGTCGGCCAGTTCGTCGAGGTCGATGGTGACTGCGTGTTCACCGTCGAAACCTCAGTGCGGACCGCCATGGAAGCGGTCTACGGCCTGCTGAAGTTGGACAAGCCCATCATCCCGGTGTCGCCCACCCGGTACGACATACGCCATCTTGCCGCCACTGTCAGGGCCCTACTGGACCTCGACACGCTCCACCTCAAGGACCTCCTCCTCCGGCTGCTCGTTCCAGCCGCCCTCCACCCACACGAGTTGGTTGAGCTCGTTGAGCTCGTTGAGCTCGTCAACCGGATCCCGGAGCCCGTCGACGTGCGCCCCGGGACGTGACCGGCCCCCGGCAGGTCCCGGAGGCCTCCGCAGCAACGCGGCGACTGTCGGCGCAGCCCATCAGCTGGTTCGTTCGCTGCTGTGCGCCGACGAGCTCGCCGAGCGCTGTGGCCTGGATCGCCAACAGGTCCGGTGCCGCCCAGCCGTTCACGACCTGCTGCTGCGGTGTCGAGTCGGCGACCGGAGAGCCCGACCGGCCCGAGCCGGCCGCGCCCCACCATCGGCCCGGGGGAGGCCAGCACCCGTGACCGACGCCCGCAGCGTCAGATCGACGGTGGGTGAGCGGCCAGGACGGGGGCCCTGTCATCTGGACGGGGCTGGGCGCATCATGGTGGTGGAAGCGTGAAGTGTTGGAGGTCCAGGGCTCTGGGAGCTGCTGACATGCGAGCTCCGGTGTGGGTGCACGTGGTACTGGTGGCGGTGCTGCTGGTGGGTGCCGCTGGGTGTGGGGACGATGAGTCCGAGGTGGTGGTGCCGACCGCCGAGGCGCTGGCCTCCACGCTGGTGGAACCCGACGACTACGACGGGGACTGGTCGATCACCGCACCTCCCGAAGGCACGGAGCAAGCGCTGTCAGGCGTCGTGTCCCGCGAGCAGCAGGAGCTGCTGCCGCGTGCGGAGCTGTGCGATGACGCCAGCCCCGAGTCGCGTCAGGCCGTCGAGACGCTGCAGTGGAAGGCCTTCCGGCAGCTCGAACTCGCCGTGGAGGACCCGGTCCAGCCGCCCGACGACATGGAAGGTCACATGGTCTTCGTGCAGGAGTTCCTGACCTCGGGTGATCCTGAGGAGATCGAGGACACGTTCGGCCTGATCCGCGAGGGCATGCAGGCCTGCCTCGGCGACTTCCCCGCTGCCGGAGGGGAAGGCCCCGGCACGGCCGAGGAGATGACGGTCCCGGACGTGGGCGACGACCGCTTCGGCGTGCTCGTCTCGATGGAAGAGGGCGGCGGCGGGGCGGAGTGGCTCCTGCACGAGATGTTCGTGCGCCAAGGCCCGGTGCTGATGTTGCTGAGCGTCACCGACATCCGGGCCGGCGACGGGGTCGAGCCCTACTACTCGATCGACGACGTGGGCGCCATGCTTCAGACGGCCGTCGACAAGTTGTGATGCGCACGTGGACCAGCCCTTCATCACACTTCTTCGAAAGCAGTGGTCGCCGCTCGCAACTGATCTCGAACGCTGTATCGCTCGATGTCACGAGTAGGGCAGCGGAGCATCTGTTGGGAACTGGTTCCACCCTATTCGCCCGTGGCGGCCTCATCCGATCCCTCGGTCGAGAGGTGCTCTATGAACGTCTTGACGATCTACGCGAATTCGAACCCGCAGTCGTTCTGTAACGCTGTCCTGGATCAGTTCACAGCGGGTTTGCGTGAGGCCGGGCACTCGAGCGAGGTCGTCGACCTGTATGCGATCGGCTTCGACCCGGTGCACCGCCCGCGCGACACGCCAAGTTGGATCACCGAGAGCGTCCCGGACGACCTGCTCGACCGGATGCGCGTGCGGGAGTCCGTGCTCGAGGGGGCGGGCGGTCCGTTGCGACGTTTCGCGATGAAGCGGCTGCTCGGCGACCGCGACGCTCGCGACATCATCCGGCTGTTGCGGGAGCGTTTCCAGCCCAAGGACGTGCTCGCGCAGCAGCAGAAGGTGGCGCGTGCCCAGGCACTTGCGTTCATCGCGCCAGTCCATTTCTTGAGCTTTCCTGTCATCTTGAAAGGGTGGTTCGATCGCGTCTGGACGCCGGGTTTCGCCTACGATCTGACTGAGGAGGCCTGGCGGGGCGACATCAACGGCCGTCGGGGGCTGCTGACGCATGAGAAGGCGCTGATCATGCAGACGACCATCTGGGATGAGCGTTCATACGACACCGGGCTCCGCGAGGCCATGTGCAAGATCATCGATGAGTACACGTTGACCTATCCAGGGATCAAGCACGTTGAGCACGTGCTGTTCTACGCCGTTCACGGCGCCGACGACGACACGAGGCGCGGGTACCTCGAACGGGCCCGTGAACTCGGTCGGAACTTCTGACGGGTCGGAGCAATCTCCGTTCGCTCGAGCCGAGGTCCGCGCATCATGTCCCTCGAGAGCTTTCCAGTTCTTTCGACACCGGAGCTTCGGAGAAGAAGCCTGAGCAACCTGCTCCGCATGGGCCACTGCGCGCCCACCGTCATGCAGACGATCCTGGATGCATCCGACGCCGAGTCGACGTGGCTCGTGACCTTGACGGCGGGATTACCGGGCGGCATCGGCAACACGGGAGGCGAATGCGGAGGCCTGACGGCGCCCTTGGTTCTGCTGGGCCTGAGGAGTGGCCGGAACGACGTGGCCGACGGGCTGCCCGTGGTGGTGGACCAGGGCCACGACATGCTGCGTCGTTTCACCTCCGCGCACGGCACGACCGAATGCCGGGCGATCCGCGGCGACTCACGGCTGCCGCTCGCATGCATCGGCGTGGTGCGACAGTCACCCGAGTTGTGCGCCCGGAGCCTGGCCGTCAGCGGCATCGAAGGCATCCCGCCCGAGACGCGTCAGGCATTCCGCGAGCTCTACCTCCACTGGGTCGACCAGGGGTTCCACTGCGCGGATGCCGTCTTCGAGCAGCTGGGCCGGACGATCCCCATCCCCGCGGAAGCGCCGGACGCCGTGACCGCATTCATGGGCGGCACCCTCTTCACCGGCCGGACGTGCGGCGCCCTGACCGCAGGCGTGATGGCGCTTGGCTTGGCCGTGGGTCAGATCGAGGGCAGCCGGATCCGTGTTCTCCGAATGATCGCGACGATGGCGGTCGGCGGCAACGCGTTCGCCGACGACATGAACGCGTTCAATCGGGTCATGAACCTGGGGCACGAGTTGGCCCGATGGTTCGAGGTCGAGTTCGGAAGCACCCAGTGTCGGGCCCTCACCGGTTGTGACTTCGCCACGACGGATGGGGTACGCGACTACGTCGAAGGCGACGGCGTCTCCGCGTGCGCGGCCATGGCCCGGCGGGTCTCGTCCCGCGTCGCCGAGATGCTCGCGGACGAACCTCCGCGGCCTCAGTCGGCGACCTCGGGATCCGCTCCGCCGCCGGGTTCCTGATGGCGCTCGCGGCTTGTTCGCCGTCGTAGCTGGTGGAGGAGCCCGACCTGCACGCGGCGGTGGCGGCGGACCTGTGGAAGGAATCCTGGCCCGGGACATCGGAGGCCTAGGTCCCTGGCAACCGAACGGCCGGTCTCGCACTCTGTACGGCATGTCACGCACCCGGGAGTTCGGCTCGAGCAAGTTCCTCGGTGTCGTTGTGGGTTGCACGCTGGTGGCTGTGGCGATTGCAGGCTGTGGCGGCAGCGAAAGCGACACGGGGTCCAAGGACCGGGTCACTCTCATCGGCCCGAACGGAGAAGAGGCGAGTGTGGTGGCGGCCTGCGCGGTCGTGACCGAGGCAGAGGTCCTGTCGGTGTTCGGGGCCACCGGTCCACCTGAGGACACCGGCTCCAACTGCCACTGGGGTGGTAACGGCCCTGAGACCACGCTGAGGGTGTTCGTACGGGCGACGGCCTTCGGCGAGGACGTCAACGAGCGGCGGGCGTACTTCGCCGACAACGCGAGTGTCGAGGTGATCGACCTGCCCGACGTCGGTGACGACGCGGTGCTGCTCATCGGAACCCGCCGGTACGCGCCGGGAGCACCCGAGGTGGTCGAGGTGGACGGCATCGTGTTCCAAGTCGGGGGCCAGCGCATCCAGTTCGAGACCGGAGTCGCGCACCGCTTCGCACCCGAGAGCCCCGAGGCCGCGCAGCTGCTCGCCGTGGCCAGGGCGGCCGCCGATCGCCTCTCTGCGCCAACGGGGTGAGCCCCATCAGTCCAGACGCCGATGGTTGAGCGCTGGGCACCCGGGGTCGCCCTCGGCCGGCCCTCGCCGCCGGCCTCGCCGGCTCCTCTCCTGACGACATCGCGCCGGCCGTCCCCCTCCTCGTCGCACGGGGTGCCGGCTTCGCCACCGGGCAGGCCCTCTCGGTGAGCGGTGGACTCACGATGGCGTGACACCACGTCGGTCGGAGCCGGCTTCCCGTCGGCGCCGTGCGGGCGCACACTGGGAGACACATCCGCGAGGGGGTGCGGCGCATGCGTCGCGTGGCCGCCTGGATCGCCATGGGGGCATTGGCGGTGGTGGCGGCGCTCCCGCTGGCCACGCCGGCGCCCGCCGGGCCGGGTGCGCCCGCCGAGGAGTTCTCGGCGGCGCGGGCGATGTCGCATGTCGAGCGGGTGGCCGAGGAGCCCCATCCCATTGGGAGCCCGGCCATCGTGCGGGTGCGTCGCTACCTGACCGGCCAGCTCCGCGCGCTCGGACTCGACCCGGAGCTGCAGACGGTAACGGCCCCGGACTGGTTCGGCGGCAGCGACCGACCGGTGGCGGTCGTCAACGTGCTCGCCCGTATCGAGGGCGCCGATCCCACCGGGGCCATCGTGCTCATGGGTCACTACGACACCGTGCCCACCACGCCCGGTGCGAACGATGACGCAGCCGCCGTGGCCACGCTTCTCGAGACCGGTCGGGCCCTGCTCGCCGGTCCGCCGCTCCGCAACGACGTGATCCTGCTCTTCACCGACGGTGAGGAGCCGGCGCCGCGCTTCGGGGCGACGGCATTCGTCGAGCAGCACCGGTGGGCGCCCGATGTCGGGCTCGTCGTCAACTTCGAGGCGGTCGGCGGCTCGGGCCCCTCGACGCTGGTGGAGACCAACGGCCCGGGCCGGGCGCTGATCGGCGCGCTCGCCGACGTGTCGTCGCAGCCTGCGGCGTGGTCGTTCCTCACGGCGATCGCGGACGGCCTGGGTGGCTCCGACACGGACTTCTCGCCGTTCCGCGCCGAGGGGATCCCCGGTTACCACTTCGCCTACCTGCGGGGATCGCCGATCTACCACACGGCCCGTGACACCCCTGCCGCCGTGAGCCGCGGGAGCCTGCAGCACCACGGGGACCACGCCCTGGCCTTGACCCGCCGCTTCGGGCGTGCGGACCTGGGTGCGCTCGGTCCCTCGGGCGACGCGTCCTTCTTCACGGTGCCCGGGAGCCTCGTGATCCGCTACCCGGCGTGGTGGGTGCTGCCACTCGCGCTGCTGGCCGCCGTGGCGCTGGGCGCTGCAGTGGCCGGGGGCGCCCGGCGGGGCCTGCGCTCGGGGAGCGCCCTCGCCGCCGGCGTCGGCGTGGTCACCGTCCTGCTCCTGATCGCCGCCGTGCTGACCGTTGCCGCGTGGCGTCTGATCATCGTCATCTGGCCGTCGCCAGGCGTCGGCGCGAGCTACTTGGGCCTCGCCGTGCTCGTCGCGCTCTCCGCCGCCACGTGGTTCCTGGGCAGCAGGGCTGCGGCGCGGCGGTGGGGCGAACCCGACATCTGGTTCGGGGTGTTCGCCTGGTGGGCGGGGCTCGCTCTGCTCACCGCGATCTGGCTCCCCGGGGCGAGCTACGTCTTCGCCTGGCCCGCCCTCGTCGGCTCCCTGGCCCTGCTCGTGCCTGCCGATGGCGGGTCCGGGCCGGCTGCTGGCGTGCTCCGTCTCGTGGTGGTGGCGGGGACCGCGCTGGTGCTCGTGGTCCCGGCTCTGGACGTCCTCTTCCAGCTCGCGCAGCCCCGCCCCGGCAACCCCGGCTCGGAGATGGTCGACGTCGTGGCATTCGTGGCCGTCATGGTCGTGCTCGTCGCGGGACTCGTGGATCCACTCGTCCGTGCGGTCGCCGGGCGTGACGGCTGCGACAGCCGGCCCGACGCGGCCGGGCTCGAGCAGGCCGTCGCTCGGGGCAGCCGGTAGCCAACGGGCCGTCGACGCCCTCACCGGCTGCCGAGGGATCGTGCCGACCCACGGTCGCGGTCACGGTGGCGCTGCCAAGGTCATGGTGGAGACCACTCTCGACCTGCGCTGGTATCCGTGCACACGTCAGCACGTTCGAGCATCGGTCCGAAGCCGGCCGGCCGAGCCCCGGGTTGTGGTGCAGGCGACGGCATTCCGTCGGCCTCGTGGTTCGTTCCTGCATGGCTTCGGTCAGTCCGTGTCGGGCCACCTCCTCGAGGTCGCCGTCGATGACGCGAAGGTTGGTTTGGGTGAGGCTGTGGGAGCTCATGCCGGTGCGGCGACGCAGTCCGTTGTTCAGTCGGATGCCGCGCTGCGACGGAAAGCCGCAGCCGCCGACACGAACCCGGGGGCCCGCTGACCGAGCATGGTTCGGTGTCGCCGAGGTGCTCGTGCGCGGCGTCGCGCCGGCGTGCGCTCGCAGCCAGCGGGTGAACGACGTGGCCCTGCCGCCCTGCGTCACCCACCTGCACCCCACCTGAGCAGCCCAGACACCCCTCAATCGGGCCTCAACGCGCGTGGGACACACACGGTCTTCGACGCTCGTCACGGTCCGGTGGCGGCCGGCGGCTCGTCCATGGACGCCCGGACGTCGACGAGCGCCGTGAACGGGACGGTGATGAAGCCGCGCTGGGGGCGGTCGAGGTCGAGCGAGACGAAGAGGATGAGGACGAGGACCCCTGCGGCCAGCAGGGATGTGGCGATGCTGCGCCCGAGGAGCGCGAGGTAGAGCGCGAGGACCCCGAGGGCGAGGGCGCTGCCGAAGACCTGGAGGAGCATCACCGACGTGGGCACGCGGTTGCCGAGGGACGCCACCCGGTCGGTGTGCGTGTCGAACATCTCGTTGAGGGTCTCGATGTAGGCGCGAGGCGCCGTGCCGACCGGGTCAGCCCGCACCGCATCGCCGGCGGCCGCCCAGAGGTCGCGCTGGAGGGACTCGACGCGGGCGACGTCGGCATCGAACGCGTCGGTGAACGGCACCTGGTCGGCGAGGTCGATGGTGGCGTCGGTGTACTCCCGGAGAAGGCCGAGAGAGGCCGACCGCACGGGTTCAGCCAGCAGTTCGGCGCGCAGGTACGTGGTGCCGATGGTGTTGGCCTCCTTCACGACGAGCCCACGACGGTCCTCGTACCGGCCCACGGACATGGTGAGGCCGAAGGCCAACAGGAGGCCGACGAGACCGAGGAGGGTGCCCTGGACCACGCCCACGGATTCGTGGCTGGCGCCCGGCCGCTTGCGCAGGGTGCGGCCGATCACGATGCCTGCCGTGGCGGTGCCTCCCACGATGAGGAACAGGACGACCCCGATGGCCAGGGTGCTCATCCGGAAGAACATCGCGGGCTCGCTCTCCTGTCAGGCGGCGTGGCGGGCGGCGTCATGGTGATCTGAGGTCGAGGGTGACGGGGCGCCGCCGACCAGGTCACGCACGCGCTCTCGGCGGGCCTGCCACGTCGCCCCGAAGCGCCTCGTCGCCGATCCGGCTCGCTGCGATCGTACCGACGGTGCGGCCACGGCGAGTCCGGCTGGTGGCGGAACTCGACGAGACCGGTGAGGAGCGACGAAGCCGCCCAGCGCCCACCGCGCGGCGGACCTACCGGTGCCGATTGCCGGTACGATATCTTGTACCACTCGGAAGGGGACCAGGATGGCCATCACCGCGAGCGAAGCCCGCAAGAACCTCTTCCCGCTGATCGAGCAGGTCAACGCCGACCGCACCCCGGTCGAGATCACCTCCAAGCGCGGTGACGCCGTGCTCATGGCGATCGACGACTACCGCGCCCTCGAGGAGACGGCCCATCTCCTGCGGTCACCCGCCAACGTGCGACGACTCCTCGAGAGCTTGGACCAGGCGCGCTCCGGCGACGTGCAGGAGCATGAGCTCGACCGGTGAGGATCGTGTTCACGCCCAACGGGTGGGAGGACTACGTCTTCTGGCAGTCGTCGGACCGGGCAACGCTCAGGCGGATCAACCGGCTGCTCGACGACATCGCCCGTGATCCCTTCGATGGGATCGGCAAGCCCGAACAGCTGCGCCATGCGCTGGCCGGCGCCTGGTCCCGCCGCATCGACGAGGAGCACCGCCTCGTCCACCTGGTCGATGGCGACGACGTCGTGGTCCTGCAGGCCCGCTACCACTACGGCTGATCCCGGATCCACCGACTCGGGTCGGTGATGGCGGCTGGGCGGCCGGCGGCTGGGAGAGGCACGCCGCAGGCAGGGCTCACCCGTGCCAGGCTCAGGAGGTGACCGACTGCATGTTCTGCCAGATCGCCTCTGGCGTGGCGGCCGCCTACATCGTCGCGGAGGACGAGCGGACGGTCGCGTTCCTCGACCGTGGACAGGCCACCGTGGGTCACACGCTGGTCGTGCCGCGACTGCACGCCGCCGACATCTGGGACATCCGAGAGACTGAGGCTGCAGCCGTGATGGTGATGGCGAAGCGCGTCGCTCAGCTCTTGGACGAGAGGCTGAGCCCCGAGGGACTCAGCCTCACACAGTCGAACCGGCCGGCCGGTTGGCAGGACGTGTTCCACTTCCATCTCCACGTCATCCCCCGATGGAGGGGAGACGGCCTCGTGCCCCCGTGGCGTCCTACTCGGCCATCGGATTCGCAGTTGGCAGCAACGCTCGCTCAGCTGCGGTAGGGCTGGTCCGATCAGGAGCTTCACCCACCCATACCGCCGGATCAGCAGTCCACCGCTGCCGGACGACCACACTGCCGACAACACCCGCCGACTACGAGCTGGCCGCGACGATGTACCGCGCCTGCCGCGTTCGCAGCGAGACCGTCCGCAAGCTGATCGACTGCTTGATCGGCGTCGTCGCCGTCAGGGCCGGCGTCGAGATCCTCCACGCAGATGCAGACTTCGCGACGCTCGCACGCCACACCGACCTGCGAGTCCACTCCGCCTCTCTGCGCTGACGTCGTCCGGTTGCCGTCGCCGACCGCAGCCAGACTGGCCAGGGACCTCCCTGAACGCCATCGCCGCCTCCCGGCCCGCTGATCGGACGGCGGCAACTGGACCGTCAGCAGGACCGACGATGGTGAACCCCCACTGGTCCCATCACTGGCGCTGGGGTGGTCCCATCACTGGCGCTGGAGTGGTCCCATGCTCCTGGCGCTCAACCCGCTCAAGTGGTCCCATGCGGCTGGCGGGCGACACCGTAACGCCGGTTTATCGTCGGGGGGTGCGCGTCGTGGTGGTTCCGTGGAGCGCCCGGTGGTCGATCGAGTTCGAAGCGGTCAGGCGTGAACTCAGCGAGGCGTGCTCGTCGATTCCGGTGCGCTCGGTCGAGCATGTCGGCAGCACGTCGGTGCCGGGCCTGGCATCGAAGCCCATCCTCGACGTCGCGGTGGTCGTCGCCAGCGACGATGTCCATGCTGCGATCGCCGCGCTCGAGAGGGTGGGCTACCGCCACTTGGGGGAGCGGGGCATCCCTGATCGGCACGCGTTCTCGGCGCCAGCGCACGGGCCTGCTCGGCACGTGTACGTCACGGTCGACGGATCGCTGGCACTGCGGAACCAGCTCGCCGTGCGCGATGTCCTTCGGCGGGACCCCAACCTCCGCCGCCGTTACGGCGAGCTCAAGCTCGCACTCGCCAGCCGCGACACAGATGACATGGACGCCTACGTCGCAGCGAAGTCGCCCGTGCTCCAGGAGGTCCTGCGGGCTTCCGGACGCTTCACCGCCAGCGAACTCGAGACCATCGCCGCGTTGAACGACGTGTCAGGAAGCGGCTGATCGGGACACGTCGGACAGTCGCGCTGGGATGCCCCACAACGCCGGATGGGCGCGGTGATCGCGATCGCTGTTGGGCAGCAGCGCACTTGGCAAGAAGCGCGCTGCTGCTGGCGAGGCGGATGAGCGCGTCGAGCTCATCCGCCTTCCGGGCTCAGCGCGTCGTGACGTTGCGGGCGATCTCGTCCAGGTGCGTATCCCAAGTGCCGCAGCATCCGCCCCAGATGTCGATGTGTGGGTACTGCTCGGCGATGGCTCCCATGCGCTGGCCGAGGTCCACGGGGTCGCCGGACTCGAGGTGGCCGAGCGTGCAGAGTGAGATCTTGTCCATCGTGGCGGCGTTCGGGCGCAGGCAGCGGACCCGTTCGAACCAGTCGCCCGGCTCGATGGCCGGAAGGAACTCGAGCGGGTGCGAGCAGTTGATCCCATAGAACGCCGGGCGGTCATCGCCGCATTCGGCGTCGACGGCCTCGATCGCTTCTTTCAGGGTCGGCCCGGAGTGGAGGCGGTGGTTGCTGTCCAGCGTGAACAGGATCGATGCCGGCAACCCGGCCCGGGCCGCGGCACGGGCCACGCCGACCGCCTCAGGGACGCTGTTGAAGGTCATGGCCTCGACCAGGTCCACCTCGGCTGTTGCCAGTGTGGCGATCTGGGTCGAGTGGTACTGCTCGGCCTGCTCCGGGGTCATGCGCTGGTCGAGCGAGTATGCGTCGCCTCGTGGTCCGACGATGCCGACGAACATCAGCGCCGGCAACTGGTCGACGCACGGCCGGGCGACCTCGCGCAGGAAGTCGATGGCCCGCAGCTGCAACTCGGCGAGCGCTTCGGGCGAGTAGCCGAGCAGTCCCGCCCAGTCCGGGCTCGCTCGGTAGTCGAGGCCGCCCATCAACGCGCCGAACCCATGCTCGCAGGCGGTCTCGAGGTAGCGCTCGTACATCCCCCGCAGCTCAGTGACCGCACGGGGATCGTCGAGCAGCGGGAACAGGGCGAACTCGGGCAGTTCGAACCCGAACTTGTACATGATCTCGGTCTCCTGACCCCCCTCGGTCAGGTACCGCAGACCCTCCTGCTGCTGTGGGAACGAACCCGCCATCTCACACCCCTGTCGTCTCGCGCGAGTCTCGCCGACCGAGCCCACCGATGCCATCGATTCGGGCCCTGCCTCTGACCCACCCCGCCCTCCGAAGACGCACTCGTAAGACCCCTGCCCCCGAACGCCGGGAGCAGGGCTGATACCCGACGAAGAGGTGTGCAACCATCCGGCTGGTGATCGCGGTCGTCGCAGGGATCCCGGGCAGTGGGAAGACAACGCTCGCCCGGCGCCTCGCGCCGGAGCTCGGGTGGCCGCTCCTCTCGAAGGACGCGATCAAGGAAGCGTTGATGGACGCACTCGGCACCGGTGACCTCGGCTGGGCGAGCCAGCTGAGTCGAGCCGCCCACAGGGTGGTGTACGCGCTCGTACCGGAGCTCGCAGGGCCGGTGGTGCTCGAGGCACGCTTCCACAGGGGCGTCGCCGAATCGGATCTCGCCTCGCTCGGACAGCCCCTGGTCCAGGTGTACTGCGCATGTCCGGTCGACCTGGCCTGGAGCCGCTACCAGCAGCGGCGAGAAGACCCTGCACGGCACCCCGGGCACCTTCCCGAGCACCAAGACGACGCTGCGACGCTGGGATGGCGGACGACCGAGCCACTCCCGCTCGACCTCGACGCACCGCTGATCGAAGTGGACACCTCAACTGAGGTCGACGTGGTCGCGCTTGCTGCCCAGATCGTCAGCCTCACCAACCGAGTCTGAGCGCCAGCGGAATCCAGATCCGCAAACGGGAAGGCATCCCCTCTCGCCGGTCGACAGCCGGTGACCGGTGAATCGGGGAAGACTCCCAGGGAGGAAGTGTATGATTGGTGTATGTCTCGCACCAACATCGACATCGACGACGAGCTGTGCCAGAAGGTGATGGACCGCTATCACCTGTCGACCAAGCGCGATGCGGTCAACATGGCCCTCCGGCACCTCGCCGGTGAACCCCTCGGCCTGGACGATGCCCGCTCGCTTCGCGGAACGGGCTGGGACGGCGACCTCGACGAGATGCGAACGAGCCGGGTGTGATCCTGGTCGACACGTCCGCATGGGTCGAGTTCCTCAGAGGAACCGACTCGCCGGTCTGCGAGGCCGTCGATCAGATCCTCGCCGGAGACATAGCCATCTGCGATGCGATCTCGATGGAACTCCTCGCCGGAGCGCGCGACGAACGACAACTCGGGCAGCTCCGAGGCCTGCTCGCGCGGACGACCACACTGCCGACAACACCCGCCGACTACGAGCTGGCCGCGACGATGTACCGCGCCTGCCGAGTCCGCGGCGAGACCGTCCGCAAGCTGATCGACTGCTTGATCGGCGCCGTCGCCGTCAGGGCCGGCGTCGAGATCCTCCACGCAGATGCAGACTTCGCGACGCTCGCACGCCACACCGACCTGCGAGTCCACTCCGCCTCTCTGCGCTGACGTCGTCCGGTTGCCGTCGCCGACCGCAGCCAGACTGGCCAGCGCCGATCGGGAGCGTGGGGCGTCGTATTCGCTCGTCGTGAGCGTCCCTGTCAGGACTCCATCAGGTCTTCGGCGGCGATACGCGCCTTGGCGACGAACCGGGCGGGACCGAGCTCGACCTCGGATCGGATGCCGCGGATGGTGCGCGTGATGGGAGCGCAGGCGACGGCGGTCAGCACCTGGATCGCTGCATCGCGGGCCAGGACGCACACGGGACCTGGGGCGCCATGTTCGTTCCCGCAACGGGGGAGAGGGGTCGCCCATGACCCGCTGCCGGCTGCCGCCCGTCGTGCCTCTCGCCCTCGCGCCCTGCTGACCTCCGTCGCGGGCTGGGGTGGCGGCGGCACCCGGGCTCCTGTGCCGGCTGGCGGGGCGACCGACGAGGGGCGGCCAAGCAGGTCGAGGCCGACGGCTGGCTGGAGGCGCACGGCCCGATCGCACGGGTCGCACGGCCCTTCCGGGTCGAACCCCGTGGGCATTGGGTGCGACGTGGGTGGCAGGGTCCGCGGACGGCCCGGTGGCGCCCCGACGCCTGTCCAGGAAGGGGCATCTTCATGGCCCGACTCGACCAGGCCGACACCGCCGGCACAGTCAGCGCCGAGCTCGCCGATCTTGCGGCCCTCGGCTCCTCCGTCCGCCGGCACGAGCTCGACGAGCTCACCTCGCTGGTCGCATCGGGCGGTGACCGCCCGCTCGACCCGATCGAGCTGACGTTCACCGGAGACACCCTCGGAAGGGTGCCGCGCTGCACAACGGACGACGTCACCCGGGCGGTCGAGCGCGCCCGCGAGGCGCAGGCGATGTGGGCGCGCCGCCCGCTGCGGGAGCGTGCGCGCGTCGCGCTGCGCTTCCACGACCTCGTCCTCGCCCGCCAGCGGGAGATCCTCGACATCGTGCAGCTCGAGGCCGGCAAGGCTCGCCGCCACGCGCTCGAAGAGGTGCTCGACGTGGCCATGGTGGCCCGCTACTACAGCCGCGCCGCCGATCAGCACCTGTCGGCGCGCCGCCGCAAGGGCGCCGTGCCGCTGCTCACCAGCACCATCGAGCACCACCACCCGAAGGGCGTGGTCGGCATCATCGCTCCGTGGAACTACCCGTTCACCTTGGGCGTGAGCGACGCGCTGCCGGCGCTGCTCGCAGGCAACGGCGTCGTCATCAAGCCCGATTCGCAGACGCCGTACTCGTCGCTGTGGGGCTATGCGCTGCTCGAGGAGGCCGGTCTCCCCAGAGGGCTCGCCCAGGTGGTCGCCGGCTCGGGTCGAGAGCTCGGCACCCCGCTGATCGAGGGCTGCGACTACCTGATGTTCACGGGCAGCACCGCCACTGGCCGCATCGTGGCCCGCCAAGCGGCCGAGCAGTTGATCGACTGCTCCATGGAGCTCGGGGGCAAGAACGCCCTCCTGGTGCTGGCCGATGCCAACCTCGACCGGACGGTGAGCGGGATCATCCGCGGCGCCTACTCCAACGCCGGCCAGCTGTGCATCGCGGCGGAGCGGATCTACGTCGAGGAGCCGGTGTGGCACACGCTGGTCCCCCGACTGGTTGCAGCGGTCCGGGCGATGCGGGTGGGCCCGGGCCTGCGCTGGGACATCGACATGGGCTCGCTCGTGTCGGCGAGCCAGTTCGCCACCGTCGACGCCCACGTCGCCGACGCCGTCGGCAAGGGTGCGCACGTGCTCGTCGGCGGACGGGCCCGACCGGATCTCGGCCCGTACTTCTACGAGCCGACGCTGCTCACCGACGTCACCCCCAGGATGGAGCTGTTCGAGGAGGAGACGTTCGGCCCCGTGGCCGCCGTGACGAAGGTGTCGAGCGCCGAGGAGGCCATCGAGCGGGCCAATGCCAGCCGGTACGGGCTCAACTTCAGCATCTGGACACGCGACACCCGCCGGGGCCGCCGCCTGGCCACGCGGCTGCAGGCCGGCACCGTCAACGTCAACGAGGGCTACGCGGCGACGTGGGCATCGGTCGACGCGCCGATGGGCGGGTTCAAGGACTCCGGCATCGGCCGGCGGCACGGCGCCGAAGGCATCCTCAAGTACACCGAGGCCCAGACGGTGGCCGTCCAGCGGCTGCTGCCGATCGCTGCGCCGCCGCAGGTCGACGGCGCCCGGTTCGCCTGGCTGGCGACCCGAGCCCTGCGAGCGGCCCGGCGGGTGCCGGGCCTCAAGTAGCCACACCACAGGAGCACGCGATGACGAACGTGAACGGCCGCATCTGCCTCGTGACCGGGGCGGCGAGCGGCATCGGGAGGTTGTTGTCCTTCGAGCTCGCAGACCGCGGTGCCCGCGTGATCCTCTGGGACCTCGACGCCGACCGCCTCGAGACGGTCGTCGAGCAGGTCCGAGCGCGCCGGGGCGGAGAGGCGTGGGGGTTCCGGTGCGACGTCACCGACCGGGCGATGGTCCAGCGAGTCGCCGACCAGGTGCGCGCCGAGGTCGGTGACCCGATGGTCGTCGTCAACAACGCGGGGGTCGTGAGCGGCGAGCGCCTCGTCGACCTCGCGCCGGAGAAGATCGAGCGCACCTTCGCCGTCAACGTGCTCGCGCTCTACTGGGTGACGAAGGCCTTCCTGCCGGCGATGCTGGCGTACGGGGAGGGTCACGTCGTGACGGTCGCGTCGGCGGCCGGACTGGTCGGCGTGGCGAAGCAGACGGACTACTCGGCGAGCAAGCATGCCGCAGTCGGCTTCGACGAGTCGCTGCGCATGGAGCTTCGCCGCATGCGGTCTCGGGTGCGCACGACGGTCGTCTGCCCCTACTACATCGACACCGGGATGTTCGAGGGTGTGAAGACGAAGGTGCCGTTCCTGCTCCCGATCCTGAAGCAGGAGGAGGTGGCCCGGAAGATGGCGCGTGCCATCGAGCGTGACCGGCGCACCGTCGTGCTGCCCCCGTTCGTCCGGGTGGTGCCGGTCACCCGCGTCCTACCGGTCGCGGTGTTCGACCGTCTCATGGATCTCTTCGGCGTCAACCAGTCGATGGACGACTTCGTGGGTCGCGCGCTGGAACGGGCTGAGCGTGAGTGACGGGTGACCCGCCGCCCGGGGCGGCGGTCAGCCTCGCCACGCGCACTGAGCGGGTGGCGTTCGGGCGTCGCCGCTCCGCCCACCTCACGGGATGCACGCGCGGGACTCCCGGGACAGACGGGTGAGCACGGCCCGATGGTCGGAGTGCGGACCGCCCGGGGCGTCGAGATGACCGGAGTCGAGGACCCGCCAGTGCGCCGTCGCCGGCTGCTGCACGAACACGTAGTCCAGGCGCCGGTGCAGCAAGCCGCCCCAGGGCACCGCTCGTGTGTGGGTGACGGCCTCGGCGTGGGGGTGCGACTGGCGGAAGGTGTCCGTCCACGCACGGCGCGTCCGGGTGATCTCGCGTCGGTGCTCGGGAGCGTTGAAGTCGCCGCCGATCACGGCCGCCTCGCCGGCGGACACGTCGGCCACCCACGAACGCAGCCGGCGGATCTGTCCGGCGTTGTGGCGCTGGAGCAGCCCGAGGTGGACGGACACGAGGAGCAACCGGCCGTAGGGGGTCTCTGCGTGCGCCCCGAGGGCGACGCGGCGAGCGAGCGGGTTGTGGCCGTGGCTGAGCCGGCGAAGGTGCACGTCGCCGAGCGGGAAGCGGCTGAGGACGGCCGGGCCTTCCTCGAAGCCGATCGCCTCCACGTCACCGTTGGCACGGGCGTAGGCCAAGGCCAGGCCGAGTCGCTCCGCCAGCCAGAGATCGGCCTTCAACGTCGGGGTGCGTGCCACCTCCTGCAGCAGGAGGATGTCGGCGTCTTCCGCCTCGGCCAGCTGCGCGAACGCCTCGAGACGCTCGGGCCACCGCTGTTGGCGCGGCCAGTCGTGCCACAGGTTGGCGCTGAGCACCGTGAGCCACCTGGTGTCGGGCGGACGGCGCACGTGGGGATCGGCCAGCACCGTCACCCGCCCGGCGGCCTGCGCCACCGCGTGGACCCTCCGAGCCACCGGCCGCCACCGCCGGAGACCCGGCAGCGCCAGGGCACGGCCGGCCACTCGCGCCAGCGCCAGGTACCAGGCCGGACCGGCTTGGGGGTGCGCCTCGAGGACTCGGTCAGCGGCAGTCGACATACGCCGCCATCACCCTACCGACCGGACCGGTCGCGACCTCCGAGGCCGTGCGCACCGGCCGCCGGGCGCCCCTGACCCTCCTACCCCGGGGCGTGGCGGCGGTGCCCGTATGCTGAGGGGACATGCCGCGTGAGGTCGCAGGAGCAGAGCCGAGGACGCTCCTGCTCGCCCTCGATGCGGTTCCCTTCCGGGTGGCGGCGGAGGCCTGCCGGCGGGGGGCCTTCGCCGGTTGGCCGCCACCGTCGGCCCTCGTCGCACCGTTCCCCACCGTGACGCACGTCGCGTTCGCGTCGCTGTTCCTGCCCTTCGGCGCGGCCCCGTCCCGGCGCTACGAGCTCCGCCACTTCGACTCGATCGCGAACACGACCGTGGGCGGCGGTCCCCTGGCGTACGGGAGAGACGTCCCTCCCTGGAGCGAGTACCTCGACGCGCCGCACCGGGACCTGGTGTCCGAGCTGTCCAACTACGTGTCACCTCGGCGGGCGGCCCGCAGCGGGCTCGACGAGATCGAGCGCGAGGTCCTCGCGTCCGACCGCGACGTCGTCGTCGCGTACCTCGGCGCAACCGACGGCCTCATGCACCTCTACGGCGACGAGAGCGTGCTCGACTTCCTCGGCGAGCTCGACGAGCGGCTCGCGGGCCTGGGCCGGCGGCACCGCGAGGAGAGGGGACGACCGCTGCGCATCGTGCTCTTCTCCGACCACGGCTGCGGGAGCTGCGAGATCCGCCACGCCGGCGGCTTCGACCGCCTCCTCCGCGATGCGGGGCTGCGGGTGGTGGATCGGCTCGAGGGGCCCGACGACGTCGTGGCACCGAGGTTCGGGCTGGTCAACTACGGCGCGCTGTTCCTCCGCGACGCCGACCGTGCCGACACCGCGGCCCGCGCCATCGCCCGTCACCACGCGGTGGAGCTGGCGGCCTTCTCGCCGGGGCCGAACCTCGTCGAGGTGGTCTCCGGGGCCGGTCGGGGCCGCGTCCGCTGGCACGGGCCGGCCGGAGCGGCGAGGTACGCCTACGAGGACGTCGGCGGCGATCCCCTGCGCCTGACGGGGGCTCGCCGCCGACTCGCCGCCGGCGGGCTGCTCGACCCAGCGGGGTACGCGGGCGACGACGAGTGGCTGCGAGAGACGGCGTTCGAGCACTTCCCCGATCCGCTCCGTCGCCTCGCGCAGGCACTGACGGGCGATCGGATCCAGAGCCGGGCGAACGTCCTGTTCTCGCTGGGGCCCTGCTGGTCGTGGGGGTTGTACTCGGCGGTCGTCGGCGCATGGGTGCGGGGCGGCCGCCTCGAGGGCACCCACGGCGGGCTCGACCGAGAGTCGAGCCTCGGGTTCTTCCTCGCCGACGATCCCACCCTCGCGATGCCGCTCGTCGTCCGCGCCGACGAGGCGCTCGCTCCCCTCGCCGACGCGGTCTCCCGGACGCCGGCGTCGGCCCCCACCCGCCGCGGCCCGGCCGAACCCGGGCGCCGGGGTTGAGGACCACGCAGATCGGACACGGGCGGGGGAGCCGGCTCGTGCCGGGCCGGTGGGAGACGTGAGCACCGGCGAGCGTCCGAGGCGCTGGCGCTGGGTCGTCCTCGCTGTCCTGGGCGCGGCGCTCCTCGCCGGGGCCGTGCTCGTGCTGCTCGTCGTGCGGGGTCGAGACGCGCGACGGGTCTCCGTCGACGAGGCGGTCGACCGGTATCGCGCGTCGACGACGATCGGCGGCCCCGCGCTGGGCCGGCCAGCCCAGGGCGTGTACACCCTCACCGGCTCGGGCTCGGAGAAGCTGAGCTTCCAGACGACCGGCCAGACGATCGGCCCGACTCTGACGGCGACGGTCACCTGGCGCGGCGACAGCTGCTGGGACCTGCGCATCGACTACAACGCCAACCACTGGCAGACCTGGCGCTACTGCATCGAGGGCGATCACGTCGTCGACGAGGGCGGCGCGGTGTTCCAGCGGATCGATCTCGTGGTGGCCCATCCCGAGAGCCTCTCGATCTCGGCGTGCGAACCGCCGGTTCCGTCCCTTCGACGAGGCGCGACCGCCGGCACGACCTGGGACGACACGTGCACCGTCGTCACCGACGGCAGGGGCCGCAGCGAGCTGATCGGCACGGTGACCTTCCTGGGCGACGAGGCCGTGACTGTCGCCGGCGAGGAGGTGTCGGCCGGCCACAACCGGTACGAGCGCCGCTACTCGGGCGCCCAGCGGGGCCACGGCGTGCTCGACACCTGGTTCGCGACCGACACGGGCTTGCCGCTGCGATCCCGGTGGGAGCTGCAGATCACGTCGGGCTCGCCCATCGGCGACGTCACCTACACCGAGTCGGGGGAGTGGACGCTCGACTCGCTGACGCCGAGGCAGTGACCCGTGACCGCTAGGGGTCCAGCCCCCTTCGGCCCGCCGTGGCCGCTGCCGGTCTCGTCGGTGTGACCGTCCCGGCACGGTCTCGGGACCAAGGGCTCGAGAGGGTGGCGACCACAGGTGGTCTGATCGAGGTGACCGACGAGCCCCGCCGGGCTCGCGGGCCGGGTAAGCGCGGACCCGGAGCGCCTCGAGCGGCTGCTGCGCTTCGGAGCGACCCGCGGGTGGCTGCGCTTCGACCGCCGCGGCCGGGTCCGGCCGACCCCGATCACGACGTTCCTGCGTCGCGACCATCCCGGCGGGTGGCGGGCATGGGTGCGACGTCGAGGGTGGCGCCGGTGCGCTCCTCGCCACCCTCCTCGACCTCCTGCCGACGGTGCGCGGCGCCGTGTTCGACCTGGAAACCGGTGGTCGCCCGGGCCGTGGGGGAGCTCCGACGGTGACCCGCGGAGCGGGGACGGGCGCCGGGCCCGCACCACCGCGCCGCTGAGCCGGTCGAGCGTCTGGGCTGTGCCCGATGTCACGGTGAAAGGGGGTGGACGGTCGAACAGGTGTTCGATACTATGAATGTGCTTCCCCGATCGCCAGGTCCGCCCTGGCCTCTCGTTCGGCCACGCGCACCCCGGAGGTGCCCCATGGCGATCGGCGCGGAACACGCACCACCCCGCCTCGACGACCGGCCCGGCGAAGACCGGCCCGGCGGAGACCGGCCCGGCGAAGACCGGCCCGGCGAACCTTGTGACGACCGGTGGGCGGCGTGCAGCCTCGATGAGCTGGGCGACGCCATCCGCCGGCTCGACGCGGCCGAGGCCGCGGCCCGGGCCGAGAAGCTGGCCGCCCTGGCCGAGCTGGCCCGCCGCCACGGCCACCACCTCGACGGCTGCGCCACCCCGGTCGACTGGCTCATGGCCGCCACCACCTGCACC
This sequence comes from Acidimicrobiales bacterium, assembly GCA_016716005.1. Classification (NCBI taxonomy): domain Bacteria; kingdom Bacillati; phylum Actinomycetota; class Acidimicrobiia; order Acidimicrobiales; species Acidimicrobiales bacterium. The sequence continues at coordinate 445,672 of JADJXE010000001.1, read as the reverse complement.
CGCGCGTCGGCCCGCGACCAGGTCGACGTGGCCGCCGCCCTCCAAGGGCTGCCCGCCCTGGCCGCCGGCTTCGCGGCCGGGCTGCTGTCGTTCGACCAGCTGGTGGCCCTGGTGCGCTTCGTCACCCCCGACACCGACGCCCACTGGGCCGTCGACGCCGTCGGCCGCTCGGCCCACGAGCTGGCCGCCCTGGCCCGCAGCCTGCACCCCCCCACCCCCCGCGACGTGGCCACCGCCCGCCGGCGCCGCCACCTCCGCCTGGTCGACCACGACCACGAGACCCTCGTCCGCGGCCGGCTGCCCGCCGCCGACGGCGCCCTGCTGCGAGCCTGGCTCGAACCCCTGGCCGCCGCCGCCCCCGCCGACACCGTCGCCGACACCGTCGACCACTGGGGCGCCCGCCTGATCGACGCCCTGTGCGCCCGCGCCGCCCAGACCCCACCCGACACCGTCACCGCCCGCCGGGCCGTGGTCGTCGTGCACGCCACCCCCACCCAGCTCACCGGCCAGGCCGACACCCCCGCCGTGGCCGGCGACGCCCTCACCCCCCTGGCCCACCAGCTGCTGTGCGGGCTGCTGTGCGACTGCCAGCTCGAGGTCAGCGTCGACGACCCCCACACCGGCCACGTCCTGGGCATCGGCCGGGCCGGCCGCAACATCCCCGCCTGGCTGGCCCGACGCATCATCCACCGCGACCACACCTGCCGGGTCCCCGGCTGCGACCGGCCCGCCGTCCACCTCCACCACCTCGTGTTCTGGGAAGCCGGCGGCCCCACCACCGACCACAACCTGGCCGGCCTGTGCTGGCACCACCACCAACGCATCCACGCCGACGGCTTCACCCTCACCGGCAACGCCAACCACACCCTCGACTGGAAAGACCCCAACGGCCGACTCATCGGCACCACCCGGCCCGCGGCATCGCCCGGCGGGGGGCGCACCGCCGGGGGGTAGCCTTGCCCGCCGTGCCCGAGTTCCGTGCCCCTGTCGGCACGCGCGACGTCCTGCCGCCCGAGTCGGCTCGCTGGACCGCGCTGGTCGCGCGCTTCGCCGAGCGGGTCGGGCGGGCCGGCTACGGCCTGGTGGTGTCGCCGACGTTCGAGGACATCGGCGTGTTCGAGCGGGTGGGCGAGTCGACCGAGATCGTCCGCAAGGAGATGTACGACTTCCGCGACAAGGGCGACCGCCATCTGGCACTGCGCCCCGAGGGCACGGCGTCGGTGGTGCGGGCCTTCGTGCAGCACCGCCCGACGTCGCCGTTCAAGGCCTGGTACGTGGCGCCCAGCTTCCGCTACGAGCGGCCGCAGGCCGGCCGCTACCGCCAGCACCACCAGGTGGGCGTGGAGGCCATCGGGAGCGCCGACCCCGACCTCGACGTCGAGGTGATCGGCCTGGCATGGGGGCTCCTCGACGACCTCGGCCTGCGCCAGGTGCGGCTGCTGGTCAACTCGCTGGGCGACCCGGCGTGCCGCCCGGCCTACCTCGGGGCCCTCCGGGCCTACCTCCACGAGCGTCAGGCCGTGCTGTCCGAGGACGCCCGGGCCACGCTCGCCGTCAACCCGCTGCGCGTGCTCGACTCCAAGCGGCCCGACGACCAGCTGGTGATCGAGGCCGCGCCCCGGATGGTCGACCACCTGTGCGACGCCTGCGCCCAGCACTTCACGCGCCTGCGGGCCGGCCTCGACGCGCTCGGCCTCCCGGTCGAGATCGCCCCCCGCCTGGTACGGGGCCTCGACTACTACGTCCGGACCACCTTCGAGCTGGCGGCCGACGCGCTCGACGCGGCCCAGAACGCGGTCGGTGGCGGCGGCCGCTACGACGGCCTGGTCGAGGAGCTGGGGGGTCCCCCCACGCCGGGCATGGGCTTCGGCATGGGCATCGAGCGGCTCCTCCTCGCCTGCGACGCCGAGGGCGTGTTCGGCGCGCCCGCCGCCGCCGTCGACGTGTGGGTGATCGACGTGACCGGTCGCAGCGAGGCGCTGGTGCTGGCCGACGAGCTCCGCTCGGCCGGCGTGGCGTCCGACCGCTCCTTCGACGGCCGGTCGATGCGGTCGCAGATGAAGGCCGCCGACCGCTCGGGCGCGCGGGTGGCGGTCATCGTGGGTGACGAGGAGCTGGCCGCCGGCGTCGTCGCCGTGCGCGACCTGCGCAACGGGACCGACCAGGAGCTGGTCCCGCGCGCCGGGCTGGTCGAGCGGGTGAAGGAGCTGCTGTCGTGACGATGCGGACCGCGTACTGCGGGGAGCTGGGTGCGGCCGACGTCGGGCGCCGGGTGGTGCTGTGCGGCTGGGTCGGTCGGCGGCGCGAGCACGGGGAGCACCTCGCGTTCGTCGACCTCCGCGACCACACCGGCCTGGTGCAGTGCGTGGTCGACGGCAGCGTCGACGTGCGCTCCGAGTACGTGCTGCGTGTCGAGGGCACCGTGCGTCGGCGCCCCGAGGGCACGGCGAACCCCAACCTCCCCACCGGCGAGGTCGAGGTGGGCGAGTGCTCGGTCGAGGTGCTCGCCGCGGCCGAACCGCCGCCGTTCCCGCTCGACGAGCGGGTCGACGTCGACGAGACCCTGCGGATCCGCCATCGCTACCTCGACCTGCGCCGCGACTCGATGCAGCATCGGCTCCGGATGCGCTCGCGCATCACCGCCGCCATCCGGCGGGCCATGGACGAGCAGGGCTTCGTCGAGATCGAGACGCCGCTGCTCATCGCCAGCACCCCCGAGGGTGCCCGCGACTTCGTGGTGCCGTCGCGGCTCAGCCCGGGCTCCTTCTACGCCCTGCCGCAGAGCCCCCAGCTGTTCAAGCAGCTGTGCATGGTCGGCGGCATGGACCGCTACTACCAGATCGCCAGGTGCCTCCGCGACGAGGACCTGCGCGCCGACCGCCAGTTCGAGTTCACCCAGCTCGACGTCGAGGCCAGCTTCGTCGAGCGCGACGACGTGCTCGAGTTCGTGGGCCACGCCGTCGGCGCCGCCACCGAGGTGGTCACCGGCGGCCGCCTCGCGGCCATCCCCCGCATGACCTGGCACGACGCCATGGAGCGCTTCGGCTCCGACAAGCCCGACGTGCGCTTCGGGATGGAGCTCGTCGAGCTCACGGAGCTGTTCGCCGACACCGGCTTCAACGCCTTCAAGGCCCCGTGCGTGAAGGGCATCGCGGTCGCGGGCGGCGCGGCCCTCACCCGGAACCGCCTCGACGACCTCACCGACCGGGCCAAGCGGCTCGGCGCCAAGGGTCTGGTGTGGATGCGGGTCGAGGACGGGGGAGCGCTGGCGTCACCGGTGGCCAAGTTCCTCTCCGAGGCCGAGCTGTCCGGCCTGGTCGAGCGGCTCGGGGCCCGGGCCGGCGATCTGCTGCTGCTGGTCGCCGACGAGCGGCCCACGGTGCGCCGCGTGCTCGGCCAGCTGCGGCTCGAGCTGGGGCGCCCACGCGTCGACGAGGGCGGGCTGCAGTTCCTCTGGGTGGTCGACTTCCCGCTCTTCGAGGGCATCGGAGACGACGGCTCGCCGATCCCGGCCCACCACCCGTTCACGATGCCGCACCCCGACGACCTCCACCTGCTCACCGAGGAGGGCGCCGACCTCCTCGCGGTGCGCTCGCAGGCGTACGACCTGGTGCTCAACGGATGGGAGCTGGGGTCGGGGAGCGTCCGGATCCACCGCTCCGACGTCCAGCAGCAGGTCTTCTCGCTGCTCGGGATCGCCCCCGAAGCCGCCCGCGAGCGCTTCGGCTTCCTGCTCGACGCGTTCCGCTACGGGGCGCCGCCCCACGCCGGGTTCGCCGTCGGGCTCGACCGCCTGGTGGCGTTGCTGCTGGGCGAGGAGAACATCCGCGAGGTCATCGCCTTCCCCAAGAGCCAGTCGGGCACCGACCCGCTGACGGGCGCCCCGTCGCCCATCGACGCCCGCCAGCTCGACGACCTCGGCCTGCGGCTGCTCCCGCCCACCAGCTGACCGGTACCCTCCGCTGATGGCCGACGACCTGTTCGCGGCCGCCGCCGAGGACCGGCTGCGGAGCCAGGCGCCCCTCGCGGCGCGGCTGCGTCCCCACTCGCTCGACGAGCTCGTGGGCCAGGAGCACCTCCTGGGGCGGGGAAGGCCCCTGCGGACCCTCATCGACGCCGACCGTCTGTCGTCGGTGATCCTGTGGGGACCGCCCGGCACCGGCAAGACCACCCTCGCCCGGCTCATCGCCGACACCACGGCCAAGGCCTTCGAGCCCCTGTCGGCCGTCGCCGCCTCGGTGAAGGACGTGCGCGAGGTGGCCGAGCGGGCCCGGGTCCGCCTGGGCGAGCAGGGGCGCGGCACGATCCTGTTCCTCGACGAGGTCCACCGCTTCAACAAGGCCCAGCAGGACGCCCTGCTCCCCTCGGTCGAGGAGGGGCTCCTGGTGCTCATCGGAGCCACCACCGAGAACCCGTTCTTCGAGGTGAACCCGCCGCTGCTGTCGCGCTCGACGCTGTTCCGCCTCGAGCCGCTCGACGCCGCGGCCCTCCGCACCCTCGTGGCACGGGGTCTGTCGGCCGAGGGCGCCGAGGCCGTCCCCGAGGCCGTCGACCACCTGGTCGAGCGGGCGGCAGGCGACGGGAGGCACGTGCTCACCGCCCTGGAGGTGGCCGTGGCCCTGGCCGCCGACCGGACGTGGCCCCCGTGCGTCACCCTCGCCGACGCCGAGGCGGCGCTCGACGTCCGCGCCCTGCGGTACGGCCGTGACGACCACTACGACGTGGTGAGCGCCTTCATCAAGAGCATCCGCGGCTCCGACGTCGACGCCGGGCTCTACTGGCTGGCGCGGATGCTGGAGGCCGGGGAGGACGCCCGCTTCATCGCCCGCCGGCTCGTGATCCTGGCCTCCGAGGACGTCGGCATGGCCGACCCGCAGGGCCTGCTCGTCGCCGACGCCGCGGCCACCGCGGTGGAGCGGGTCGGGCTGCCGGAAGCCGCCCTCAACCTGGCCCACGCGGTGGTGCACCTGGCCACCGCCCCGAAGTCGAACCGGGTCACCGTGGCCCTGGGCCGGGCCCGCCGCGACGTCCGCGACGGTGCGGGCGGCGAGGTGCCGGCCCACCTCCGCGACGCGCACTACCGCGGCGCCAGATCGCTCGGCCACGGGCAGGGGTACCAGTATCCTCACGACGACCCTCGGGGGTGGGTGGCCCAGCGCTACCGGCCGCCCGAGCTGGACGAGCACCAGTACTACGAGCCGTCCGAACACGGCCACGAACAGGAGATCGCCCGCCGCATGGCCGCCCGCCCCGTCGCCCCGGACGACCCGTGAGCGCCGCCGACGTCGCCGCGATCGTGGTCACGGTGCTCGCCGCCCTGGCCGTCGCCGCCCTGGCGGTGGTCCTCGCGGCCACCGTGCGGACCCTCGGCGAGGTGCGCGACGCCCTCGTCGAGGTGCGGACCCGCACCGACGGCCTGGTCGTCGAGCTCGAGCAGGCGGTGGGGGAGGCCCGCGACGGGCTCGACCGCGTCGACCGCCTGCTCGGGACGGCCGAGGGGATCTCGGCCGCAGTCTCCTCCACGTCCCGGATCGCCCAGGCCGCGCTCTCGACGCCCGTCATCAAGACCGTCGCCCTGGCCTCCGGCACGCAGCGGGCCGCCCGGCGGCTGCGCCGGGCCCGCTGATGATCCGGCGCGCCTTCTGGTTGGGCACGGGGATCGGCGTCGGGGTCGGAGCGTCGTACTGGGTGAACCGCGCCGTGCGGCGCACCGCCGAGCGGTACACGCCCGCGAGGATCGGCGGCGACGTGGTGGAGACCGTGCGCGAGCTCGGGGCCGACCTCGTCGACGCCGTGCGCGAGGGCCGGCAGGCCATGCGCGAGCGCGAGGCAGAGCTGCGGGCCGGGCTGGTGCCCCCGGGCACGGAGGCTGCGGTGCCGCCCCGGCGGTCCGAGCCCCGCGTCGCCCCCTAGGCCCCCTCCGGCCCGCCGGTAGGCTGGGCCTGTCATGGACGCGAACCAGCTTCGCCGCGCCTTCACCGACTACTTCGTGGCGCGCGGCCACACCCACGTGCCCTCGTCGGGGTTGATCCCGCACCACCCCGCAGCGCCGCTGTTCACGGTGGCCGGCATGGTGCAGTTCATCCCGTACTTCCTCGGCGAGGAGCTCCCCCCGTACTCGCGGGCCACCAGCGTCCAGAAGAGCTTCCGCACCCCCGACATCGACATCATCGGGACGACGACCCGCCATCTCACGTTCTTCGAGATGCTCGGCAACTTCAGCTTCGGCGACTACTTCAAGCAGGAGGCGATCCCCTTCGCGTGGGAGGTCGTGACCGAGGTGTTCGGCCTCGACCCCGACCGGCTGTGGGTCACGTGCTTCACCGACGACGACGAGGCCGCCGACATCTGGCGCGACGCGGTGGGCGTGCGACCCGACCGGATCCAGCGGCTGGGCGACGACAACTGGTGGGAGATGGCCAAGGGCGGCGCCGGTCCCTGCGGGCCGTGCTCGGAGATCTACGTCGACAAGGGCGCCGAGTGGGGCGAGGCCGGCGGGCCGGCGGCCGGCGGGCCGGAGCGCTTCGTGGAGATCTGGAACCTGGTGTTCATGCAGTTCAACCGGCTCGCGGACGGGAGCCTCTCGGACCTGCCGCGCAAGAACATCGACACCGGTGCCGGGCTCGAGCGCATCGTCCCGATCCTGCAGGGCCACGCGTCGGTGTTCGAGACCGACGTCCTGCGGCCGATCATCGCCGCGGCCGAGGGCGTCACCGCCGAGCGCTACGGCCGGCACGAGCGGACCGACGTCACGCTGCGGATCCTCGCCGACCACGGTCGGGCCATGACCTTCCTGGTCAACGACGGCGTGTTCCCGTCGAACGAGGATCGCGGCTACGTGCTGCGGCGCATCATCCGCCGTGCGGTGCGGCACGCGTACCTGCTCGGCACCGAGAGGCCGGTCACGCCGGCCCTGGTCACGGCCACGGTCGACGTGATGGGCGACGCCTACCCCGAGCTCGTCAAGAACCACGACTTCATCGCCGGCGTGGTGGGTCGGGAGGAGGAGCGCTTCCGTCACTCGCTGCGCTCCGGTCTGGCGATCCTCGACGACCAGCTCGCGGGGCGCACCGGCGGTTCGGTGATCGAGGGCGAGCTGGCCTTCCGGCTGCACGACACGTTCGGCTTCCCGGTGGAGGTGACGCAGGAGATCGCCGAGGAGCGCGGCGTCGCGGTCGACATGGCCGGCTTCGAGCGGGCCATGGCCGAGCAGCGCCGGCGGGCCAAGGATGCCCGCAAGGGCGGCGCGGGCGACGCGGCGCGGGCCGACGCCTACCGTGAGCTGGTCGAGCAGTTCGGCACCACCGAGTTCACGGGCTACACCGAGGTGACGTCGCCGGCGCGGGTGCTGGCCGTGCTCGAGGCGCCCGACGCCGGGGAGGGCGGCCTGGTCGAGGTGTTCCTCGACCGCACGCCCTTCTACGCCGAGGGCGGCGGGCAGGTGGGCGACACCGGGACCATCACGACGCCGACGGGCACCGTGGAGGTGCTCGACACGCGCGCCGCCCTACCCGGCCTGCACCAGCACCTCGGCCGGGTGGTCGAGGGCGAGGTCGGGCCGGGGCAGGAGGCGGTCGCCGCCGTGGATGCCGCCCGGCGCGACGCCATCAGGCGCAACCACACGGGCACGCACCTGCTCCACTGGGCCCTGCGCGAGGTGCTCGGCGACCACGTCAAGCAGGCGGGCTCGCTGGTGGCCCCCGACCGGCTCCGCTTCGACTTCAGCCACTACGAGGCGGTCACGCCCGACGAGCTGGCCCGCATCGAGGACCTGGTCAACGCCGAGGTGCTGGCCAACCGCCCGGTGCGCGCCTTCGAGACCACCCGTGAGCACGCCGCCGACCTGGGCGCCATCGCGTTCTTCGGCGAGAAGTACGGGGAAACGGTCCGGGTGCTCGAGGCGGGCCCGCACTCGGTCGAGCTCTGCGGCGGCACCCACGTGCACGCCCTGGGCGACATCGGGCCGGTGCGGGTGGTGCACGAAGGGTCCATCGGGTCGAACCTGCGGCGGATCGAGGCCGTGACCGGCTTCGCCACGGTCGAGCGGCTCCGCGCCGCCGAGGATCGGGCGGCCCGCGCCGGCCAGCTCCTCGGCGTGCCGCCCGAGCAGCTGGTCGAGGGCGTCGAGCGCCGGCTCGAGGAGGTGCGCGCCCTGCGCGACGAGCTGAAGGCCCTGCGCCGGGCCCAGACCGGCGCGAGGGCGGCCGAGCTGGCCGGCACCGCCGTCGACGGGGTGGTCGTGGCCCGGGTCGACGGCACGGCGCGCGACGAGCTGCGCGACCTGGCGCTGGCGGTGCGCGACCACGCCGGCGTGCGCGCCGTGGTGCTGGGCGGGGAGCCCGAGGGTGGCGGGGCCGCCCTCGTCTCGGCGGTGGCGCCCGCGAGCGGGCTCCATGCCGCCGATCTGATCGCCGAGGCCGCCCGCACGGTGCAGGGTGGGGGAGGCAAGCAGCCCGATCTGGCCGTCGCCGGCGGCAAGGACCCGGCGAGGCTCGCCGAGGCCCTCGACCAGGCTCGCGCCGCAGCCGGCGTCGGCTCGCGGTGACGGGTGCGCCCCGGCGGCGGCGCCGCCGCGAACGGGGTGGCGCGGCGCGTGCCCGGCGGGTGGTGGGGGTCGACCTGGGCAGTCGCCGGATCGGCCTGGCGGTGAGCGACCCGTCCGGCACCATCGCCAGCCCGCACGCCGTGCTGGCGCGCTGCGGGGACCGGGCCCGCGACCACCAGGCGATCGCCACGCTGGTCGGCGAGGTCGGGGCCGAGCGCGTCGTGGTGGGCCTGCCGCTGTCGCTCGACGGTGGGCTCGGCCCGGCGGCCCGGGCCGCCCGCCAGGAGGCCGACGAGCTGGCGGCGGTGGTGGACGTGCCGGTCGAGACGTTCGACGAGCGGCTCACCACCGTCACCGCCGAGCGGGCCCTCGCCGAGCAGGGGCTCCGAGCCGAGCAGCGCCGACTCGTCGTCGACAAGGTCGCGGCGGCGGTGCTGCTCCAGGCGTGGCTCGACGCCCGCCGGTGACCGAGCGCGAGTACCGTCCTCCCGCCGACGCTCCCCGCGACGAAGTTCCCATGACCAGCCTGCACCCGTTCGACGACGATCTCGAGGTCTACGAGCTGAAGCCGAGGCGCTCGCGCCTCAAGCTGGTGCTCGCCCTCGTCGGCCTCGTGCTCGGGCTGGCCGCCGTGCTGGCCGTGGTCGCCGGGTGGTGGGTGCTGCGACAGGTCGATCCGCCCGGCGACCCCGGCGCCGAGGTCGTGGTCGAGATCCCCGAGGGCTACTCGACCCAGCAGATCGCCAGCCTGCTCGAGGACCAGGGCGTGATCACCGATGCCACGGTGTTCCGCTGGTACGTGCGCTCCAAGGGCGCCGGGCCCTTCGAGGCGGGCCGGTACTCGCTGCAGGAGCGGTCCGCCATGGGCGACGTGGTGGAGGCCCTCGAGGCCGGCGGCCAGTTCGTGGGCGTCCCCGTCACCGTGCCCGAGGGCCTCACCCTCGGCCAGGCCGCGGCCCGCGTGCAGGAGGAGCTGCCCCGGCTCAGCGCCGAGCGGTTCCTGGCCGCCACCACCTCGGGCCAGGTGCGTTCGGCGTTCCAGCCCTCCGAGGTCACCAGCATGGAGGGGCTCCTCTTCCCGGACACCTACGCGGTCGACGATGGCATGGACGAGACCGCCCTCCTGCAGGTGATGGTCGACCAGCTCGACGCCCTGGCGACCGAGCTCGGCTACAGCGACGCCCAGGCTCGGGTGGGGGTGTCCCCCTACGAGGCGCTGATCGTGGCCTCGCTGATCCAGCGCGAGGCCGGCGTCCCGCAGGACGCGGCCAAGATCGCACGGGTCATCTACAACCGCCTGGAGCAGGGGATGCCCCTGCAGATCGATGCCACCGTCGTGTACGCCCTGGGCGGCACGGCCGGCTCGGGTCCCAACGGCGAGGTCACCTTCGAGGACCTCGAGGTCGACTCGCCCTACAACACCTACGAGAACGCCGGGCTGCCACCCACGCCGATCGCCCTCTCCGGCCGGGCCGCCATGGAGGCCGCGCTCGACCCGGCGCCCGGGCCGTGGCTCTTCTACGTGGTCACCCAGCCCGACGGCACCCACTCGTTCGCCGAGACGTACGACGAGCACCTCGCCAACATCCGCCTCGCCGAGCAGAACGGCGTGCGGTGACACCGGGGCGCGTCCCCGGCGCGGTGAGCCCCCACCGCGGCATCGCCGGGTCCACGCGGGTCGCGGCCGTGATCGGCGACCCCGTGCGCCACTCGCTGTCACCCACGATCCACAACGCCGCGTTCGAGTCCCTGGGCCTGGACTGGGCGTTCGTCGCCTTCGAGGTGGCCGAGCAGGAGATCTCGGGGGCGCTCCAGGGTGTGCGCTCGCTGGGCATCGATGGGCTCTCGGTCACCATGCCCCACAAGTCGGTCGTCGCCCGCATGGTCGACCGATGCTCACCCGCGGCGGAGGAGCTGGGGGCCGTGAACTGCGTCGTCCGCCGGGGCGGGCGCCTCATGGGCGAGAACACCGACGGCGAGGGCTTCCTCGACGCCCTGGTCGCCGACGCCGGCTTCGACCCGGCCGGCCGCCGGTGCGTCGTGCTCGGAGCCGGGGGCGCGGCCCGGGCCGTGATCCGCGCGCTGGGCCGGGCCGGCGCCGCCGAGGTCGTGGTCGTGAACCGCACCCAGGACCGGGGCGAGCGCGCCGCGCTGCTGGCCGGCGCCGCCGGCCGCACCGGCCCGGCCGAGGCGGCCGCCGACGCCGACCTGGTGGTGAACGCCACGCCCGTGGGCATGGGGCCGCCGCCGGTGCCCATCTCGGGTGGTCCGCCCGGGCCGGTGCTCCCGGTCGATCCGGCCCTGCTCTGCGAGGGCCAGCTGGTGGCCGACCTGGTCTACGAGCCGCTCGTGACCCCGCTGATGGACGCGGCGCGCGCCGGCGGGGCCGTGGCGGTGGGCGGCGTCGGCATGCTGATCCACCAGGCCGCGCACGCCTTTCGCCTGTGGACGGGCGAGGACCCACCGCTCGAGGTGATGTCGGCAGCCGCGCTCGCCGAGCTGGCCCGGAGGGGATGACGTCCGGGCCGTTCCTCAGGCTTCCGCAACCGCTGCCGACATGGGACAATCGAGGGGTCCCTCGACGAACCGACCACGGGAGGACAGACGTGTCCCTGCAGGGGACGCTCGACACCTTTCCACTCGACGACGTCCTGCAGCTGCTGGCCGGCACGCGCAAGACCGGCCGCCTGGAGGTGAGCGGGTCACGCGTCGCGGGCAGCATCTGGACGGTCGACGGCGCCGTGGTCGCCGCGGTCAGCACCTCCCTGCCCTCGGGCGCGCCGGTCGCCGAGGCGGTCTTCGAGATCCTGTCGTACCGGGAAGGTGCCTTCGTGTTCGAGGCCGGCGTGGCGCACCCCGGCGCCGGTCCGCCCATCGCCGTCGACGCCCTCCTCACGCAGTGGGAGGACGAGCAGCGAGCCCTGGCCCGCCCGGACGCGTGGGTGACGCTCGCCCACGAGGCGCCCGCCGCGCAGGTGGATCTCAGCGCCGACGAGTGGCGGCTGGTCGCCACGATCGGTGGGGGCATCGAGGCCGGCGCGGTGGCGGCGCGCCTCGGCGCGAGCGCCATGGAGACCGCCCGGGCCCTGCGGCGCCTGCTCGACAGCGGTCTCCTGGTTATGAGCGACGGGGCCTCCCCCCCGGTGATCGTCGACGCCCGGGACGTGGCGACCCGACCGGCCGCCGCAGCTGCTCCGGCTCCGGCTCCCGCTCCCGCGGCTCCGGCTCCCGCGGCTCCGGCTCCGGCTCCCGCGGCTCCGGCTCCCGCGGCTCCGGCTCCGGCTCCCGCGGCTCCGGCTCCCGCGGCTCCGGCTCTCGCGCCGCTGCCGGCTCAGGCGCCGCCCGCCCCGTCGCCCGAGCTCGGTGGCGATCTGGGCATCGTGATCCCGGGCTTCGACTCGCTCCTCGGCGAGGCGGCGTCCGCCGCGCCCGGGTCGGGGGCGCCGCCCCCGGAGGTCGCCGCCCCGCCCGCCGGTGCTGCCGAGCCGCGCCCCGAGCCCACGCCGTCGGTCGACGCCCCGGCCGGCGAGGCCCCGGCCGGCGAGGGTGGCGGCGAGGAGGCCCCGCCCGACCGCGAGCTCCTGCTCCGCTACCTGTCGTCGGTCAAGCGCTGAACCACCCGGGTCCTTGACAGCGCTCGTCGCGGTCGCCGCCGCGCTGGCCGGGCTGGTCGCAGGACGGGCGGTGAACGCCGTGATCGCATCGTCGCGAGGCGTTGACGGGGTGGAAGCCCACGACGTGCCCGGCGTCGTGCTGCCTCCCTGGGCCTGCGTCGTCGCGACGGCCGTGCTCTTCGCGGCCGGCGGCGCCCGGTTCGGCCCCGAGCCCGAGCTGCTGGCCTACCTGTTCCTGTTCGCGGTGCTGGTGGCGGTGTCGGCGATCGACCTTGAGCAGCACCGGATCCCCAACCGGATCGTGTTCCCGGCCCTGGCGGTCTCGGTGCCGGCGGTGGTCGTCGTCTCGATCGCGCGCGACGTGCCCGGCGCCATCCGGTGGGCCCTGGTGGGTGCGGTCGTCTACGCCGGCGTGCTGCTGGTGTTCCACCTGGTGAGCCCGGCGGGGATCGGCTTCGGCGACGTGAAGCTGGGTCTGGTGCTCGGGCTCTACCTGGGCTGGCTCGACCTGTACCTCGTCCTCGTCGGGCTGGCCCTCGGCGCCCTGGTGGGGGCGGCGGTGGGGCTGGGGATCCTGGCCGCGGTCGGGTGGCGGCAGGGCCGACGGACCGGCTTCCCGTTCGGCCCGGCCCTGGCGGCCGGCACGGTGATCGCCGTGCTGTTCTCGCAGCCGATCCTGGGGGCGGTCGGGCCGGGGTGAGCCGCCGGGACCCCTGCCGGTAGATTCTCGGGATGCTCCGCTTCCTCACCGCCGGGGAGTCGCACGGCCGGGCCCTCGTCGTCATCGTCGAGGGCCTGCCCGCCGGTCTCCCCATCAGGGCCGAGGAGATCCAGGACGAGCTCGCGCGTCGCCGCCTCGGCTACGGCCGGGGCCCCCGGATGCGCTTCGAGCGTGACGAGCTCACGCTCGTCGGCGGGGTGCGGCACGGCCGCACGCTCGGTTCGCCGGTGGCGATCGAGATCGCCAACAGCGAGTGGCCGAAGTGGCAGGAGGAGATGTCGCCGGCGCCGGGGCTCACCGAGCGACCGCTGACGCAGCCCCGGCCGGGCCACGCCGACCTGGCCGGCATGCAGAAGTACGGCTTCAGCGACGCGCGCGACGTGCTCGAGCGGGCCTCGGCCCGGGAGACGGCGGCGAGGGTCGCCGCCGGGGCCGTGGCCAAGAAGCTGCTGGCCGCCGTCGGCGTGTCGATCGTCTCGCACGTGATCCAGCTGGGCCCGGTCCGGGTCACGAGCCACCGCCGCCCGGGGCCCGACGACCTGGCGAGGGTCGACGAGTCGCCGGTGCGCTGCGCGGATCCCGTGGCCGAGGAGGCCATGGTCGCCGAGGTGAAGGCCGCCGCCAAGGACGGAGACTCCCTGGGCGGCGTGGTCGAGGTGTTGGCCTACGGCGTGCCCGTCGGCCTCGGGAGCCACGTGCACTGGGACCGGCGGCTCGACGGGCTCGTGGCGCAGGCGCTGTGCAGCATCCAGGCGGTCAAGGGGGTCGAGATCGGCGACGGCTTCGAGGTCGCCGGCCGGCGAGGCTCGGGCGCCCACGATCCCATCTCGTGGGACGAGGCCGCCGGCAGGTACCGCCGCGAGTCGTCCCTCGCCGGCGGGATCGAGGGCGGCATGTCGACGGGCGAGGTGGTCGTGGCGCGCGCCGCCATGAAGCCTCTCGCCACCCTCAACCGGCCCACCCTCAAGACCGTCGACACCGTCACCAAGGAGGAGACGGTCTCGTTCAAGGAGCGCACCGACGTCACCGCCGTGCCCGCGCTGGGCGTGGTGGCCGAGACGATGGTGGCGCTCGTCCTGGCCGACGAGGCCACCCGCAAGTTCGGCGGCGACTCGGTCGACGAGCTGGTGCGGAACCACCAGGGCTACGTGGCCGCCCTGGCCGCGGCGGCCCGCGGCTGAGCGGGTCGTCGCGCCGTGACCGGGCACCTCGTGCTCGTCGGGATGATGGGCTCGGGCAAGACGACGGTCGGTGCGCGGGTGGCCGAGCGCCTCGGGTGGCCGTTCGTCGACAGCGACGCCGACGTCGAGGCCCGCACGGGCCGGACGGTGCGCGAGATCTTCGAGGCGGAGGGGGAGGCGGCGTACCGGGTGCTCGAGTCGGAGGTGCTCGCCGCCGCCCTCGCCCGGTCCGAGCCGGCGGTGATCGCCGCCGCGGGCGGGGCGGTGCTCGACCCGGCCAACCGCGACCGCATCCGCGCCGCCGGTGTGGTGGTGTGGCTGCAGGCCGATCCCGAGGTGCTGGCGGCCCGCGTGGGTGGCGCCGACCATCGCCCGCTGCTGGCCGACGACCCGGCCGGGACGCTGGCCCGTCTGGCCGAGGCCCGCCAGCCGCTCTACGGGGCGGTCGCCGACGTGGTGGTCGGCGTGGCCGGGCGCTCGGTCGACGAGATCGTCGCCGAGGTGGCCGCGCTGGCCGTCGGCGACGGGGTGAACCGCCGATGATCGTCGTGCCGGTGGAGCTGGGCGAGCGCTCGTACGACGTGGTGGTCGGGGCGGGTGCGCGTCACCGCCTGGCCGAGGTGCTGCCGCCGTCCGTCCGCCGCGCGGCCGTCGTCACCCAGGCCGGCATCGGGGTCGAGGTCGACCCCGGCCTCGAGCACCGCACCTTCGTGATCGGCGGCGGCGAGGAGGCCAAGTCGCTGGCCACCGTCGAGGAGCTCTGCCGCGGGTTCGCCCGCTGGGGTCTCACCCGGGCCGACGTGGTGGTGGGCGTGGGCGGGGGCCTGGTCACCGACGTGGCCGGCTTCGTCGCGGCCGTCTACCACCGCGGCGTGGCCGTGGTGCACGTGCCGACCACCCTGCTGGCCCAGATCGACGCCGCCATCGGCGGCAAGACCGGCGTCAACCTGCCCGAGGGCAAGAATCTGGTCGGGGCGTTCTGGCAGCCGCGGGCGGTGCTGTGCGACACGGAGGTGCTCGCCACCCTCCCGCCTCGGGAGCTGCGCAGCGGCCGCGGCGAGCTGGCGAAGTACCACTTCCTCGGCGGGGGCGACCTCGACGCCCTCCCCGTCGACGAGCAGGTGGCCGCGTGCGTGGCGATCAAGGCCGGCGTGGTCGGTGCCGACGAGCGCGAGGGCGGCCGGCGGGCGATCCTCAACTACGGGCACACCCTGGCGCACGCCCTCGAGACCGCCGGCCGGTACGACCTGCGCCACGGCGAGGCGGTGGCGATCGGCCTGGTGGGCGCAGCCGAGCTGGGGCGCCGCCTGGGCCGGATCGACGACGCCCGGGTGGGCGAGCATCGGCGGGTGGTGGCCGCCTACGATCTGCCCTCCAGGCTCCCCGCCGGCGTCGACCCGGACGAGCTCATGGCCCTGATGCGACGGGACAAGAAGGCGGTGGAGGGGCTCACGTTCGCGCTCGACGGGCCCGACGGGATCGAGATCGTGGCCGGGGTGCCCGAGGCCGACGTCCGGGCGGTGCTGGAGGGCATGGCATGAGTCCACCGATCGTGCTGCTCCTGTCGGGGCCCAACCTGGACCTGCTGGGGCAGCGGCAGCCCGAGATCTACGGCACGGCCACCCTCGACGACCACGTGGCCACCGCGCGCGCCTCGGCCGAGGCGGCAGGGCTCCGGCTGGAGCACGTGCAGAGCAACCACGAGGGCGACCTGGTCGAGGCGATCCACGGCGCGCGCGGACGCTGCGCAGCGATCGTGGTCAACGCCGGTGCGCTCACGCACTACGCCTGGTCGATCCACGACGCCCTGGCCGCGTTCGACGGCGTCGTGGTGGAGCTGCACCTGTCGAACCCCGCCGCTCGGGAGCCCTGGCGGCACACCTCGGTCGTCGCGCCGGTCGCCGACGGCGCCGTGGTCGGCTTCGGCGGGCTGGGCTACGAGCTGGCGATCGAGGCCGTGGCCCGGCTCCTCGCGTCCGGCCGGTGACGGGGGTGAGCCCCACCGGCCTCCCGCCCATGGACGTCGCCGGTCGCCTGGCCAGGCTGCGCGAGCGCGCCGCCGACGCCGGTTGCGACGCCGTGCTCGTCACCTCGCTCCTGAACGTCCGCTGGCTCACCGGCTTCACCGGATCGGCCGGCCTGCTGCTCGTGCGGCCCGACGACGCGCTGCTCGTCACCGACGGCCGCTACGCCGAGCGGGCCGCCGCGGAGCTGGCCGAGTCGGGGGCCGAGGTCCGCCTCGTGGTCGCCCGCACGCAGGCCGCCCAGCGGGACGAGGTGGTGTCGGTGGCGTCGGGCGTGCGGCGAGTCGGCCTCGAGGCCGGCGCCGTCACGTGGGCCGAGCAGCGGTCGTTCGCCGAGACCTGGTTCCCCTCGGCCGAGCTGGTGCCCACCGAGCGGCTGGCGGAGGAGCTCCGCCTGGTGAAGGACCCGGGCGAGGTGGCACGCATCGAGGCCGCGGCGGCGATCGTCGACCGGGCGCTGGCCGCGGTGCGCCCCCTCCTCGTCGAGCGGCCCACCGAGCGGACCTTCGCCCGGGCCCTCGACGACGAGATCCTCGACCTGGGCGCCGACGGCACCTCGTTCGACACGATCGTCGCCGGGGGCCCGAACGCGTCGCAGCCCCACGCCCGCCCGGGGGACCGGCCGATCGGCCCGGGCGAGCCGGTGGTGGTCGACGTGGGAGCGCGCGTCGACGGCTACTGCTCCGACATGACCCGCACGCTGGTGGTCGGCGAGCCGACGCCGACCGTGCGCCGCCTGCTCGAGGTGGTCGACGCGGCCCGGGCCGCCGGGGTGGCCGCGGTCCGCGCCGGCGTGGCCGGTGCCGACGTCGACCGGGCGTGCCGCGAGCTGATCGCCGAGGCCGGGTGGGGCGAGCAGTTCGTGCACGGCACCGGCCACGGTGTCGGCCTCGAGATCCACGAGCACCCCCGTCTGGGCGCGACGTCGCCGGATCTCCTGGCGGCCGGCCACGTGGTCACGGTCGAGCCCGGCGTGTACCTTGCCGGAGAGGCGGGTGTGCGCATCGAGGACCTGCTCGTGGTCGATCCCGACGGTTGCCGGGTGCTCACCCGCACGCCCCACGGCGCCGTGCTGGCCTGACGGTCGGCGCTCCGACGACCAACGAGGCCCCCATGCCATCGATCACGACCAACGACCTGAAGAACGGGATGACCCTCGACCTCGACGGCACCCTGTTCACGGTCGTCGGGTTCCAGCACGTCAAGCCGGGCAAGGGCGGGGCCTTCGTGCGCACCACCCTGAAGAACGCCCGCACCGGCGCGGTGATCGACCGCACGTTCCGTGCGGGGGAGAAGGTGGAGCAGGCGATCCTCGACAAGCGCGACATGCAGTTCCTGTACCGCGAGGGCGACGACGTCGTGTTCATGGACACGACGACGTACGACCAGCTCCACGTGGCCCCGGAGGCCCTGGGGGCGGCGGCCAGCTACCTGGTCGAGGGCTCCACCGCGAACCTGCAGATGTACCAGGGCGAGGTGGTCGCCACCGAGATCGCGGCCTCGGTCGAGCTGGGGGTGGCCGAGACCGAGCCCGGCGTGCAGGGCGACCGGGTGTCCGGTGCCCGCAAGCCCGCCACCCTGGAGACCGGGCTCGTGGTGCAGGTGCCGCTGTTCGTCAACATCGGCGACCGCATCAAGGTCGACACCCGAAGCGGCGAGTACATCACCCGCGTGTGAGCGCACCGGGTGATCCCCGCCCCGCGTGGGGGCGTCGAGACGCCCGGGAGCGGGCCCTCGGGCTCCTCTACGAGGCCGAGATGAAGGGCGTGGACCCTCGCGAGGTGCTCGTCGCCCTCCCCGTGCCCGCCGATCCCTACACCGCCGACGTGGTCGCGGGGGTGGGCGAGCGCCGGGCGGAGCTGGACGCCCACCTCGCCCGGCTGGCGCGGGGGTGGACCGTCGAGCGGATGCCTGCGGTCGACCGGGCGATCCTGCGGCTGGCAGCCTTCGAGCTCCTGGGCCGGCCCGACGTGCCGACGGCGGTGGTGATCGACGAGGCGGTCGAGCTGGCCAAGCGGTTCTCGACCGACGACTCGGGCCGGTTCGTGAACGGCGTCCTGGCCCGCCTGGCCACCGAGGTCCGCGACGGCGGCGAGGGGGGCTGCTGATGGGCCTCGCCCTCCCGGAGCCGCCGCTGTCGGACGGCTCGATCGCCCTCCGGCCGTGGCGGGACGGCGACGAGAAGGCCCTGGCCGAGGCGTGGGCCGACCCCGAGATCCGCCGCTGGACCGCGGTGCCCAGCCGTCGCTCGAGGAACGTGGCGTGGCGCTGGATCCGGGGCGAAGAGGCCCGGCGGGCGTCCGGGGCGGCCCTCGACCTGGTGATCGTGCCGCAGGCCGCCGCCGGGATCCTGGGGGAGGTGGGCCTGAGCCACGTCGACCTCGTCGAGCGGTGCGCGAGGATCGGCTACTGGGTGACGGCGCCGGCCCGGCGCCACGGGGTGGCCACCCGGGCGGTTCGCCTGCTCGCCGGCTGGGCCCTCGGCCCCGGGCTGGGCCTCGACCGCCTCGAGCTGGAGGCCGACGCCCGCAACGTCGCCTCGGTGCGAGTGGCCGAGCGGTGCGGGTTCCTGCGCACGGGGGAGCGTCGGCTGCGGGCCACGCCCGCGGGCCCGGTGGAGCTCGACGTGTGGGAGCGGCAGTCCCCGGCCTGACTGCTAGCGTGCGGGTCTGACCGTGAAGCGGGTCCGGCGAGACCCGCACGGACAGGAGCCGAGCCATGGCAGAACGAGAACGCCGCCAGACGCCCCCGTTCGGGGGCGTCTTCATGTCCCGGACCCGCGTGCTCGACGCTGCCGACGTCCACCGGGCCATCCTGCGCATCGCCCACGAGATCATCGAGCGCAACCGCGGGCTGGACGGGGTCGTGCTGCTCGGTCTGCAGACCGGCGGGGTGCCGCTGGCCCGGGCCCTGGCCGACGCCATCGAGCAGATCGACGGCACCCGGGTCGAGGTGGGCACCCTCGACGTGGCCCTCCACCGCGACGACGTGGGGCTCCGCCCGGTGCTCCCGGAGGCCGAGACGGACATCCCGATGGAGCTGTCCGGGCTGATCGTCGTCCTGGTCGACGACGTGCTGTTCACGGGCCGCACGGTGCGGGCCGCCCTCGACGCGCTCACGTCCTTCGGGCGGCCCCGCGCCGTGCAGCTGGCGGTGATGGTCGATCGGGGCCACCGCGAGCTGCCGATCCGTCCGGACTACGTGGGCAAGAACCTGCCGACGCGGCGCGACGAGATGGTGAACGTCACCCTCGACGGCGTCGACCTGGGCGAGGTCCGGAAGTGACCGGTGCAGCCCCGTGCGCGGGCAGGTGAGCCACCTCCTGTCGGTCGCCGACCTCGGCCGTGACGGGCTCGACGAGCTGCTGCGGCTCACCGACCGGTTCACCGAGGTGAGCGAGCGGGCCATCCCCCGGGTGCCGGCACTGCGGGGCAAGACGGTGGTCTCCCTCTTCTACGAGGACTCCACCCGCACGCGGCTCTCGTTCGAGACCGCAGCCCGCCGGCTGTCGGCCGACGTCATGAACTTCGGGGTCGGCGCCTCGTCGGTCAGCAAGGGCGAGTCGCTGCGCGACACGGTCGAGACCATCGAGGCCCTCGGCGCCGACGCCATCGTGGTCCGCCACCGCTCGGCGGGGGTGCCGTGGCAGATCACCCGCTGGGTGGACGCGGCCGTCGTCAACGCCGGCGACGGCTGGCACGAGCACCCGACCCAGGCCATCCTCGACTGCTACGCGCTCCGCGAGCGGCGGGGCGGGCTGTCGGGTCTCCGCATCGGGATCGTGGGCGACGTGAAGCACTCGCGGGTCGCGAGGTCCGACGTGTTCGCCTTCACGAGCCTCGGCGCCGAGGTGGTGCTGGTGGCGCCGCCCACGCTCCTGCCACCCAGCCTCGAGGGCTGGCCGGTGACGGTGAGCCACGACCTGGACGCCGTCCTGCCCGGGCTCGACGTGCTGTACCTGCTGCGCATCCAGCGGGAGCGCATGACGGAGGCCCTGCTGCCGTCGCTCCGCGAGTACACGGCCCGCTACGGGCTCACGCGCCGGCGGGTGGAGCGGCTCGGGGCCGACGCCCTGGTGATGCACCCCGGCCCCATGAACCGCGGCGTCGAGATCGCGGCCGAGGTCACCGAGCTCCCCTGCTCGCTCGTGACCAGCCAGGTTCGCCACGGCGTGGCCGTGCGCATGGCCGTCCTGTACCTGCTGCTGGGCTCGGGGGTGTCGCTCACCGATGGCTGATCTGCTGCTGCGAGGAGGCCGGGTGCTCGACGCCACCGGCTCGAGGGATGCCGACGTGCTGGTCGCCGAGGGCCGGGTGGCGGCGGTGGGGCCCGGGCTCGACGCGCCCGCGGGCTCGCGGGTGCTCGACGCCGGCGGGTGCGTCGTCGCCCCGGGGCTGGTCGACCTGCACACCCACCTGCGCGAGCCTGGCCGGGAGGAGGCCGAGACCGTGGAGACGGGCTCGCGTGCCGCGGCCCTCGGCGGCTACACCGCGGTCCTGGCCATGCCCAACACCGAGCCCGCGATCGACGGCGCCGCCGTGGTGCGCGAGGTCCAGGTGCTCGGCGCCGCCGCTCTGTGCCACGTGGCGGTGTCGGCCGCGATCACCGTCGGGCGGGCGGGTGAGCGGCTCACCCCCATGGCCGAGCTGGCGGCCCTGGGGGTGCGGTGGTTCACCGACGACGGCACCGGCGTGCAGGACGCCCGGCTCATGCGGCGGGCGTTCGAGTACGCGTCGGGGCTCGGCGTCGTCCTGGCCCAGCACTGCGAGGACGCGGCGCTGGCCGGCGGGGGCCACATGCACGAGGGCGAGGTGTCGAGCCGGCTCGGCGTGCCGGGGCAGCCGGCCGAGGCCGAGGAGCTGATGGTGGCGCGTGACATCGCCCTCGCCCGGCTGACGGGAGGCCGGATCCACTTCCAGCACCTGTCCACCGCCGGGTCGGTGGCGATGGTGCGGGCGGCGCGGTCGGGTGGCCTGGCCGTGACCTGCGAGGCGACCCCGCACCACCTGTGCCTCACCGACGGCTGCCTCGTCGGCTTCGACCCGGTCTTCAAGGTGAACCCGCCCCTGCGCACCGCCACCGACACCGCCGCGGTGCGGGCCGGGCTGGCCGACGGCACCATCGACGCCATCGCCACCGACCACGCCCCACACACCCAGGAGGCGAAGGAGCAGCCGCTCGACCAGGCCCCGCCCGGGA
The DNA here is from genome assembly GCA_016716005.1 of Acidimicrobiales bacterium. NCBI lineage: Bacteria > Bacillati > Actinomycetota > Acidimicrobiia > Acidimicrobiales > Acidimicrobiales bacterium. Next base: position 424,388 of record JADJXE010000001.1, on the reverse strand, counting down.
TGATCGGGCTGGAGACGGCGCTGGCCGTGGCCGTCACCGAGGCCGGGCTCCGGATCGAGCGTCTCCTTGCCCTTCTCTCCTGGCAGCCGGCCCGCCTGGCCGGCTTGAGCCGCCACGGTGGCCCGATCGAGCCGGGGCGGCCCGCGAACCTCTGCGTCGTCGACCCGGCCGCGACGTGGGTCGTCGAGCCCGCCCGCTCGGCCAGCCGGAGCCGCAACACGCCCTTCGCCGGCCGCCGCCTCACCGGCCGCGTCCGGCACACGGTGTTCGAGGGCGAGGCCGTCGTGGTCGACGGGGAGGCCCGGCGGTGAGCCGGGTGCGCGACGCCCTGCTCGTGCTGGCCGACGGCGCCACCTTCGAGGGCGAGGCCGTCGGCGCCGAGGGCCCGACCAGCGGCGAGGTCGTCTTCAACACGGTCCTGTCCGGCTACCAGGAGGTGATCACCGACCCCTCCTACGCCGGGCAGATCATCACGTTCACCTACCCGCACATCGGTAACTACGGCGTGACGCCTGACGACGACGAGAGCCGGCGGGTCTTCTGCCGGGGCGTGGTCGTGCGCGAGCTGGCGCGCCGGCAGAGCAGCTGGCGGGCGACGGGAGACCTCGACACCGCCCTCAGGGCCTGGGGCGTGCCCGGCATCGCCGGGGTCGACACGCGGCGGCTGACCCGTCACATCCGCGAGGCCGGGGCCATGCCCGCCGCGTTCGGCCCGCTGGGCGAGGGCGGCACCGATCCGGAGAGCCTGCTCGCCGCGGCTCGCGCCGAGCCCGGCACCGACGGCGTCGACCTCGTGGCCACGGTGACGTGCGACGCGCCGTACACGGTGGGGGACGGTCCGTGGCGGGTGGTCGCCTACGACTTCGGCATCAAGACCACCATCCTCCGCCACCTGGCCGAGATCGCCACCGTCGAGGTCGTGCCGGCCTCCACCCCGGCCGCAGACGTGCTGGCCCGTCGCCCGCACGGGGTCTTCCTGTCGAACGGGCCGGGCGACCCGGCCGCGGTGGTCGGCGCGGTGGACCACATCGGCGGCCTGCTCGGCGAGGTGCCGGTGTTCGGCATCTGCCTCGGCCACCAGCTGCTGGCGACCGCGCTCGGCGGGAGCACCTACAAGCTCACGTTCGGGCACCACGGGGGCAACCACCCGGTGCGCCGGCTCGCCACCGGCAGGGTGGAGATCACCAGCCAGAACCACAACTACGCGGTGGCGGAGGGCTCGCTCACCGACGCCGACGTCACCCACGTCAACCTGAACGACGGGGTCATCGAGGGCATCCGGTGCCGGGAGCTCCCCGCCTTCGGCGTGCAGTACCACCCCGAGGCGGGTCCCGGCCCGCACGACGCCCGCTACCTGTTCGAGGAGTTCCGCCTGCTCATGGAATCGTTCGGGACGCGCTGACGGTGCCCAAGCGGACCGATCTCCAGACGATCCTGATCATCGGCTCCGGGCCGATCGTGATCGGCCAGGCCTGCGAGTTCGACTACTCCGGCACCCAGGCCTGCCGGGTGCTGCGGTCGGAGGGCTACCGGGTCGTGCTGGCCAACTCCAATCCGGCCACGATCATGACCGACCCCGACTTCGCCGATCGCACCTACGTCGAGCCCCTCGACGTCGACGTCCTGGCCCGCATCGTGGAGCGGGAGCGGCCCGACGCCGTGCTCCCGACCCTGGGGGGCCAGACCGCCCTGAACCTCGCCATGGCGCTGGTGGAGCGGGGCGTGCTCGACGACCTCGGGGTCGAGCTCATCGGGGCCAAGGCCGAGGCCATCGCCACCGCCGAGGATCGGGAGCGGTTCAAGGAGGCCATGGTCGAGATCGGCCTCGGGCTGCCCGAGTCGGGCTTCGCCCACGACCTCGACGAGGCCATGGACGTCGTCGACCGCATCGCCCTGCCGGTGATCGTGCGGCCGAGCTACATCCTGGGTGGCCGGGGCACCGGGATCGCCAGCACCCTCGACGAGTTCCGCCGGATCGCCTCGGCCGGCCTCGACGCCAGCCCGATCACCGAGATCCTGATCGAGCGCTCCATCGCCGGGTGGAAGGAGTACGAGCTCGAGGTGATGCGCGACCGGGCCGACAACTGTGTGGTCGTGTGCTCGATCGAGAACTTCGACCCCATGGGCGTCCACACCGGCGACTCGATCACCGTCGCCCCTGCCCAGACCCTCTCCGACGTCGAGTACCAGGTGATGCGCGACGCCGCCTTCGCGTGCATCCGCCGAGTCGGCGTGGAGACGGGGGGCTCGAACATCCAGTTCGCGGTCGACCCGGCGACCGGCGAGCAGGTCGTCATCGAGATGAACCCGAGGGTGAGCCGCTCGTCGGCGCTGGCCTCGAAGGCCACCGGCTTCCCGATCGCCAAGATCGCGGCGCGCCTGGCGGTCGGCTACACCCTCGACGAGATCCCGAACGACATCACCCGCAAGACCCCGGCCAGCTTCGAGCCGACGATCGACTACGTGGTCACCAAGGTGCCCCGGTGGGCCTTCGAGAAGCTCCCCGGCTCGAGCGGGGTGCTGGGCACGCAGATGCAATCGGTGGGCGAGGCCATGGCCATCGGCCGCACCTTCACCGAATCGTTCCAGAAGGGGATGCGCTCGCTCGAGACCGGCCGCCTCGGTCTCGGCTGCGACCCGGCCGAGCGGCTGCTCGACACCCTCGACGACGGCGAGCTGCTGGCGCAGGCCGCGGTGGCCACGCCCGACCGGGCCTTCCAGCTGGAGGCCCTCCTGCGGCGAGGGCTGTCGGTCGAGCAGGTCCACGAGGCGACGAAGGTCGACCCGTGGTTCCTCGACCAGATCTCCATGATCGTCGACGAGCGCCACCACCTGGCCGAGGTCGGCATCGCCGACATGACCCGTGGCGACTGGCGGCGAGCCAAGCGGCTGGGCTTCTCGGACGGCCAGCTGGCGTACCTGTGGGGCGTCGACGAGCTCGAGGTGCGCCGGAGCCGGGTGGCCGCCGGGGTGCGGGCCGTGTTCAAGACCGTCGACACCTGCGGCGCCGAGTTCGAGGCGGCCACCCCGTACCACTACTCCACCTACGAGGACGAGGACGAGGTCCGGCCCAGCGAGGGCTCCAAGGTGGTGATCCTCGGGAGCGGCCCCAACCGCATCGGGCAGGGCATCGAGTTCGACTACTGCTGTGTGCACGCCAGCTTCGCCCTGCGCGACGCCGGCTACGAGACGGTGATGATCAACTGCAACCCGGAGACGGTGTCGACCGACTACGACACCAGCGACCGGCTCTACTTCGAGCCGCTCACGCGCGAGGACGTCCTGAACGTGCTCGAGGCCGAGCAGCCGGTGGGCGTGGTGGTGTCGCTCGGCGGTCAGACGCCCCTCAAGCTGGCCTCGCTGCTCCCGCCGGAGCTGATCGTCGGGACCAGCCCCGAGAGCATCGACCGGGCCGAGGACCGGGAGCGGTGGAACGCGCTGTGCGCCCACCTGGAGATCCCGCAGCCGCCCGGGGGCACGGCCGCCGACATCGAGGAGGCGCTCGCGGTCGTCGACCGGGTGGGCTACCCGGTGCTGGTGCGCCCCTCCTACGTGCTCGGGGGCCGGGCCATGGAGATCGTCTACGACGAGATGAGCCTCCGGCGCGCCATGGAGGAGCTGACCCACGCCGGGAGCCTCGGCCGCGAGGGGGGGCTCTCGGCCGAGCGGCCCGTGCTGATCGACCGCTTCCTGGAGGACGCCGTCGAGGTCGACGTCGACGCCATCCGGGACGCCACCGGGGAGGTCCTCATCGGTGGCGTGATGGAGCACGTGGAGGAGGCCGGGGTGCACTCGGGCGACTCCGCCTGCGTGCTGCCGCCGCCCAGCCTGGCCCCCGAGGTGGTCGAGGTGATCGAGGGCTACACCAGGGCCATCGCGGGCGCCCTCGACGTGCGGGGCCTGATCAACGTGCAGTACGCGGTCAAGCAGGGCCAGGTGTTCGTGATCGAGGCGAACCCCCGTGCCAGCCGCACCGTCCCCTTCGTGGCCAAGGCGACCGGCGTGCCCCTGGCCAAGGTCGCGTCGCGCGTGATGCTCGGCGCCACGCTGGCGGGCCTGCGCGACGAGGGGCTCCTGCGCCCGCCGGTCGCCGGCGACCACGTGTCGGTGAAGGAGGCGGTGCTGCCCTTCAGCCGCTTCCCCGACGTCGACACCGTCCTCGGGCCGGAGATGCGCTCCACCGGGGAGGTGATGGGCATCGACCTCACCGTCGGGCTCGCCTTCGCCAAGAGCCAGATCGCCGCAGGCAACCGTCTGCCCGAATCGGGCACCGTGTTCCTCTCGCTGGCCGACCGCGACAAGGAGGCCGCCCTGCAGGCCGCCCGCGGGTTCCGCGACCTCGGCTTCGAGATCGTCGCCACCGCGGGCACGGCTGCGCACCTCGAGGCCAACGCCGTCCCCGTCGCCCAGGTCGTGGCCAAGCTCGGTGAGGGCGCACCGGATGCCGTCGCGCTCATCGCCGGCGGGCAGGTCGACCTGGTCGTGAACACGCCCCGCGGCCGGGGCTCGAGGGCCGACGGCGGCTACATCCGGATGACCGCCAACATCCACAAGGTGCCGTGCCTCACGACGGTCGCGGCGGCGGCCGCGGCCGTGAACGGCATGGCCGACTGGGCTCGTCACGAGCTCCGGGTCCGGAGCCTCCAGGAGTACCACCAGGGGGTGCAGGGCGATCAGCTGGCTCTCCCGCTCTGAGCACCGCGGCCCCCGGCCGCCCGCAGACCTCACCGCCCGGGTGGGCTCGGTGGTGCTGCCCAACCCGGTGATGACCGCCTCCGGGACGGCGGGCCACGGCGCCGAGCTCGGCGCCTACGTCGATCTGGCCTCGCTCGGCGCGGTGGTGGTGAAGTCGCTGGCCCCCTACCCGTGGCCGGGGAACCCCGCCCCGCGGGTCCACGAGACCAGCGCCGGCATGCTCAACAGCGTCGGGCTGCAGGGTCCCGGCGTCGGCGCCTGGATGGAGCACGAGCTGCCGGCCCTGTCGGCCTCGGGGGCGCGCATCGTCGTGAGCATCTGGGGTCGCACCGTGGCCGACTTCGCCGCCGCGGCCACCATGCTCGCGGCGGCGCCGCCGGAGGTGGTCGCGGTGGAGGTCAACGTGAGCTGCCCGAACCTCGAGGACCGCTCGCGGATGTTCGCTCACGCACCGGCCACCACGTTCGAGGCCGTCGCCGCGGCGGCCGCGTGCGGACGGCCCCGATGGGCCAAGCTGAGCCCGAACGTGGCCGACCTGGTCGAGATCGCCGCCTCTGCCCGCGACGCCGGAGCGGAGGCGGTCACCCTGGTGAACACCGTGCTCGGGATGGCGATCGACCCGGAGAGCCGCCGCCCCCGGCTGGGTGCCGGGCGGGGCGGGCTGTCGGGCCCCGCGATGCGCCCGGTGGCAGTCCGCGCGATCTACGACGTGCACGCCGCGCTGCCCGAGCTGCCCATCGTCGGCGTCGGGGGGATCGCGGCGGGCGAGCATGCGGTGGAGCTCCTCCTGGCGGGCGCGTCGGCGGTGCAGGTGGGGACGGCCAGCTTCGCCGATCCCCGGGCTCCCGCCCTCGTGCTCGCCGGGCTGGAACACTGGTGCCGACGCCACGGCGTGCGGCACCTCGACGAGCTGGTCGGCGGGGCCCACGGCTGAGCGACCGATCGAGGAGGACCCACATGGCATCGATGCCGCGACACCCCCGGGCCACGGGCCCCGTCGCGCCTCCGGGCGTGCGGCCGTGAGCGGGGTCGCGCAGCACCCGTGGGCCGATCGGCTGGTGCTGGCCCTCGACGTCGACGACCTCGTCGAGGCCATGCGGCTGGCCGACGACCTGCGGCCGTGGTTCGGCGTGGCCAAGGTGGGCCTCGAGCTGTTCAGCGCGGCCGGCCCCGACGTGGTCGGCAGCCTCATCGACTCCGGCTACCGGGTCTTCGTCGATCTGAAGCTCCACGACATCCCGACCACGGTCGAGCGGGCCGCCCGCGTGCTCGGTGCCCTCGGCACCAGCTACCTGACGCTCCACGGCGTGGGCGGCCCGGTCATGCTGCGCGCCGGGGTCGAGGGGCTGCTGGACGGCGCGCACCGCGCCGGGCTCCCGGAGCCCACGGCGCTGGCGGTGACGGTCCTCACGAGCGAGGAGGAGGCACCCGAGCACGTGCTCGAGCACCGGGTGATGGCCGCGGTGGAGTCGGACTGCGGCGGCATCGTCTGCGCGGTGTCCGAGGCCCACGAGGTCCGTCTGCTGGCGCCCAGGATGACGATCGTCACCCCGGGGATCCGCCCGTCGGGCGCCCCGGCACACGACCAGGCCCGCGCGGCGACGCCCACCGAAGCCGTCGCCGCGGGCGCCGACCTGCTCGTGATCGGCCGGCCCGTCACCCGGGCCGCCGACCCGGTGGCGGCCGCCCGGGCCCTGACGGCCGACCTGGCCTGACTGCGAGGATCAGGGCGGGACGGTGACCGCCGCCCGCCCGGCGAGGAGATCGTCGATCCACGGGGCGGGAGCCGGCGGGGCGAGCAGGTGGCCCTGCACGCGGTGGCAGCCCAGGCGGCGGAGCGCGTCGAGCTGGGCGGGCCGTTCGACGCCGACGGCCGTGACGTCGATCCCGAGGGCGCGGGCCGAGGTCAGCGAGCCGGCGACCACGGCCTCGTCGAAGGGGTCGCCGCCGAGGCCCAGCACCGTGCGCGGGTCCAGGACGAGCTGGCTCACCGACGAGGCGCGCAGGAAGTCGAGAGTGGCCGGCGCCGTGTCGAACCGGCTCAGGGCGATCCCCACACCCAGCGCCCGGAGGCGCCCGAGCGCCGCGAGCACGGCCGGCCCCGCCCGCGGGGCCGTGTGGCCGTCGACCTCCAGGCAGACCGAGGCCGGGTCCAGGCCAGCGGCGTCCAGCTCGGCGGCGACCAGGCTCGCCCCGTCGGGGGTGCCGAGCAGGCGACCGGACACGTTGACCCGCAGCGTCGGGGTGCCCTGGCCGGTCCGGCACCACGCGGCCGCGCGCGCGAACGCCTCGCGGAGCACCCACGCGTCGATGTCGGCGAGGCAGCCGATGTCGTCGGCCAGGTCGACGAACCCGTCGGCGGTGAGCGGTGGCTCCTCGTCGGGGCGCCACCGCACCAGGGCCTCGATCGCCACGACGGTGCCCGTGCGGAGGTCGATCTCGGGCTGGTAGTGCAGCAGCAGCTCGCCCCGCTCGAGGGCACCGGCGAGACGCTTGGCCAGCTCGTGGCGCTCGTGCAGCTGCGACTCCAGGGTGTCGTCGAACAGCTCGAGGCCGCCCGGGCCCGTCTGCTTGGCCTGGTAGAGGGCGGTGTCCGCCCGCCGGAGCAGCTCGTCGGGCCGAGTGGCGGGGCGGCGGGTCACCGCGACGCCGCAGCCGGCCGTGAGCCGCAGGTCGTGGCCGACGGCGACGACCGGCGCCGAGAGGGCCCGCTGGATCCGCCGGGCCACGTCGAGAGGCGTGGTGGGGCGCTCGAGGTCGTCGAGGAGCACCACGAACTCGTCTCCCCCCACCCGCGCCACCAGGTCGGCCGGCCGGACCGCGCCACCGATCCGCTGGGCGATCTCGGCCAGCACGCCGTCGGCCCGGGCGTGCCCGAGGGCGTCGTTCACGGCCTTGAAGGCGTCGAGGTCGACGAAGACGATCGCGACGGCCCCCTCGCGGCGCGTCAGCCGGGCCAGGCTCCGCTCCAGCGCCTCGGAGAGCAGGCGCCGGTTGGCCAGGCCGGTGAGCGGATCGCGCAGCCTGGCCTCGGCCAGCTCGGCCGTGGTGGCGTGCAGCGCGTCCTGGAGCTCGACGAGCTCGGTGACGTCGAGGGTGGTGCCCCGCACCGCGAGGAGCCGGCCGTTCGCGTCGACGACCGGCTCGCCGTGCGAGCGGGCGTGCCGGACGGAGCCGTCCGGCCGCACGACGCGGTGAGCGAACCGGAACGGCGTGCCGTGGGCGACCAGCTCGCGATGCGCGTCGAACAGGCGGCGGGCGTCCTCGGCCGGGAGGCGCTCGAGCAGGATCGCCATGGTGGGGCGCGTGCCGTCGCTCAGCCCGTAGAGGCGCGACATCTCCGCCGACCAGACCAGCTGGCCGCCGGCCTCGTCGCGGTACCAGGAGCCGAGGTGGGTGAGGGCCTCGACCTCCTCCAGGTCGGCGGCGCGCCGGGCCAGGGACCGCTCGGCCCGCTGACGCTCGGCCAGGTCGAGGGCGGCCAGCGCGATCTGGTCGCCCGCCGCCGGGGCGAGCCGGACCTCGGCCGCACGGTGATTGCCCAGCGCCACGCGGACGGTGCTCGGCCGCCCGCGCAGGGCCGACGCCAGCGCGCTCGTCCAGCTGCCCGGCTCGCCGAGCGGGGGGGCGAGCTCGGCGACCCGGCGTCCGAGCAGCTCGGCCACGGGGCGCCCGAGCAGCGCGGCCAGGGCGGCGTTGGCCGTGCGGAGGCGACCGTCGCCATCGAGCGAGCCCAGCGCGACCGGCGCCGCGTCGAGGAGGCGCGCCACGTCGGGCGCCCGAGCCGGCGAGTCGCTCACCCCGTCAGTCTGGCAGGTCGCCCTCGACTGGGTATCGGCCCCCGTGGGGCGATCCGGGGGGCGGCAGGGACGCTAGGGTGCCCGCCATGGCGAATCCTCCGTCCCTGTCCCCGGAGCAGCGCGCCGCGGCGCTGGAGAAGGCGGCCGCGGCCCGACGCGCTCGGGCCGAGCTGAAGGAGCGGCTCAAGATGGGCTCCCTCAGCCTGCGGGAGCTGCTCGACGCCGGCGAGACCGACGACGTCATCGGCAAGATGAAGGTCCTGGCGGTCCTCGAGTCGCTGCCCGGCGTGGGCAAGGTGAAGGCCCGGCGCCTCATGGAGGAGATCGGGATCGCCGAGTCCCGGCGGGTGCGGGGCCTCGGCTCGCAGCAGCGCGAGGCGTTGCTGCAGACGTTCCCCTGATCGCGGGCCGGCCCCTGATCGTCGTCGTCAGCGGCGCCGGCGGCGTCGGCAAGGGGACGCTGGTCGCCGGGCTGGTGGAGCGCGATCCCCGGCTGTGGCTGAGCCGGTCGTGGACGACGCGCCCCCGGCGGCCCGGGGAGGCGGCCGACGCCTACGCCTTCGTCGACCGAGCGGCCTTCGAGGCGCGCATCGCCGCAGGCGGGTTCCTCGAGTGGGCCGAGTTCCTGGGCAACCTGTACGGCACGCCCGTGCCGGAGGCCCCACCGGGCCGCGACGTGCTGCTCGAGATCGACGTCCAGGGGGCCGGCCAGGTGCTCGCCCAGGAGCCGGACGCGCTGGTGGTGCTGGTGGTCGCCCCTTCACGGGAGGAGCAGGCCCGCCGGCTCGAGGGTCGCGGCGACCGGGCCGACGCCGCGGCCGAGCGGCTCCGCATCGCGGAGGACGAGGAGGCCGAGGGGCGCCGGCTCGCCTCGCACGTGGTCGTCAACGACGACGTGGAGCGGGCGGTGGCGGCGCTGCAGGCGATCATCGAGGCCGAGCGGGCCGCCCGGCGCTGACGGTCCAACGTTGGGTCCGGTGACCTGCGGCTGGTAGCGTGGCAGGTCCGAGCCCTCTCCACGGAGACCAGATGCAGCAGCCCCGGCGCTACGAGACGATGGTGAACCCCCCGATCGAGGAGCTCCTCCACCGGGTCGACTCCAAGTTCAGCCTCGTCACGTTGGCGGCCCGCAGGGCCCGCCAGATCAACGTCTACTTCAACCAGCTGGGTGAGGGCCTCGGCACGGTGATCCCGCCGCAGGTGACGTCGGTGGCCCGCAAGCCCCTCTCGATCGCGTTCGAGGAGATCGCGGCCGACAAGATCGTGTTCGTGCGCCAGGAGCCGGGCGCCGCCGACGGCGACGACGAGGGCGCCGAGGGCGAGGCCGGCTCCGCCGGCTGAGCTCCTCTCGATGGCGGACGAGCGGGCGAAGGGGCATGGCGTGCTGGCCGGGCGCCGCGTGGTGCTCGGGGTCACCGGCGGCATCGCGGCCTACAAGGCGGTCGAGCTGTGCCGGCGGCTGGTCGACGCCGGCGCCCACGTGGTGCCCGTGCTCACGGCCGACGCCGGTCGCTTCGTCGGCCCCACCACCTTCTCGGCCCTCGCGTCGGAGCCGGTGAAGAGCTCGCTCTGGGACGACGCCGACCCCATCCCGCACACCCACCTCGGCCAGGCCGCCGACGTGGTCGTCGTGGCCCCGGCCACGGCGCGGCTCGTCGGCTCGTACGCGGCCGGCATCTCCGACGACCTGCTGACGGCCACGCTGCTCGCCACGCGCGCGCCCGTCGTGGTCTGCCCGGCGATGCACACCGAGATGTGGGAGCACCCGGCGGTGCAGGAGAACCTGGCGGTGCTGCGACGGCGGGGCGTTCGCATCGTCGATCCCGAAGCCGGGCGGCTGGCGGGCGGTGACGTGGGCGCCGGGCGCCTGGCCGACCCCGCCGTGATCCTCGCCGCCGTCGAGCGTGCCCTCACCCCTCCCGACCTGGCCGGGCTCCGGGTGCTCGTGACCGCCGGGGGAACCCGAGAGCCGATCGATCCGGTCCGGATGATCACGAACCGCTCGTCGGGGAAGCAGGGTCACGCCCTGGCCGACGAGGCGTCGGCACGGGCTGCCGCCGTCACCCTGGTCACCACCGTCGACCGGCCGGTGCGCGCCGGCGTCGAGGTGGTGCGGGTCGACACGGCCGCCGAGATGGAGGCGGCGGTGCTGAGCCGATCGGGGCGCGCCGACGTGGTGCTGATGGCGGCCGCGGTGGCCGACTTCCGCCCGAAGGCGGTGGCCGACACGAAGCTCAAGAAGGCGGACGGCCCGCCCGAGATCGTCCTGGAGCCCACCACCGACGTCCTCGCGGCCCTCGGCCGTGATCGCCGGCCCGGCCAGACGCTCGTCGGGTTCGCGGCCGAGACCACCGATCCCCGCGCCAACGCCCTCGACAAGCTGCGCCGCAAGGGCATCGACCTGGTCGTGGTCAACGACGTGTCGGCCCCGGCCGCCGGCTTCGAGCACGACACCAACGAGGTGCTGATCCTCGCGGCCGACGGCGTCGAGCATCACGTGCCCCTGCGCGACAAGCGCGAGGTGGCCCGAGCGGTGCTCGACGCCGTCGTCGCGACCCGGGCCCGCACGGGCGGTCAGGCCACCGCACCCATCGACCCCGCCGCCCCCGCGCCGGCCGTACCCCAGAACAGGAGCGACACGTGACCCGCTGGACCTTCACCTCGGAGTCGGTCACCGAGGGCCATCCCGACAAGATGGCCGACCAGATCTCCGATGCCGTGCTCGACGCGATCCTCGCCGCCGACCCCAACGGCCGGGTCGCCTGCGAGACCCTGCTCACCACCGGCCTGGCGATCGTCGCCGGCGAGGTCACCACCGAGGCCTACGTCGACATCCCGACGATCGTGCGGGAGACGATCCGGGGCATCGGGTACGACCGGGAGTCCTACGGGTTCGACGGCAACACCTGCGGCGTGATGGTGTCGATCGACCCGCAGTCGCCGAACATCGCCCAGGGCGTCGACACCGCGTTCGAGGTGCGCGCCGGCAAGAGCGACGAGGATCTGCTCGACGCCCAGGGCGCCGGCGACCAGGGGATGATGTTCGGCTACGCCTGCGACGAGACCGACGACCTCATGCCCCTGCCGATCTGGCTGGCGCACCGGCTCGCCCACCGCATGGCCGAGGTTCGCAAGGCGGGCGTGCTGCCGTACCTGCGGCCCGACGGCAAGACCCAGGTGACCGTCGACTACGAGGACGGCCGGCCGATCCGGCTGCGCACCGTGCTGATCTCGACCCAGCACCAGCCGGGTCTCGATCCGGAGACCCTCATCAAGCCCGATCTCGTCGAGCACGTCGTGATGCCGCTGCTCCCGGCGGCCTTCGCCGACGACCAGTTCGACATGCTGGTCAACCCCACGGGCACGTTCGAGATCGGCGGGCCGCACGCCGACACGGGGCTCACCGGTCGCAAGATCATCGTCGACACCTACGGTGGGGCCGCCCGCCACGGCGGGGGGGCCTTCTCCGGGAAGGACCCGTCGAAGGTCGACCGGTCGGCCGCCTACGCGGCCCGCTGGGTGGCCAAGCACGTGGTGGCCGCCGGCGCCGCCCGCCGGTGCGAGATCCAGGTCGCGTACGCCATCGGGGTGGCCCGGCCGGTCTCGGTGATGGTCGAGACCTTCGGCACCGAGGAGGTCGACCCGGCCAGGATCGCGCAGGCCGTGCAGGAGGTGTTCGACCTCCGCCCGGCGGCCATCATCCGCGACCTCGACCTGCGCCGTCCGATCTACCGGCGGACGGCCGCATACGGCCACTTCGGCCGGGGCGAGGCCGACTTCACGTGGGAGCACACGTCGAAGCTGGCCGACGTGACGTCCGCCCTCGGGCTCTGAGGCCGGGCGGACCCTCCCTCCCGGCCGGGCCGGCGCCCGTGGGCCCGAGGGTCGTGCGGGTCCTGCCCGACGTGCCCGGCATCGACCGGGAGTTCGACTACCTGGTCCCCGAGGCCCTCGGGGACCAGGTGCGCGTCGGGGCCGAGGTGCGGGTGCCCCTGCACGGCCGCCCGGTGGGCGGGTGGGTGACCGCGCTCGACGTCGAGCCCCCGGCCGGCGTCACCCTGCGTCCCGTGGCCAAGGTGCGGGGTGCCGGTCCGCCCGTCGGGGTGGTGGCCCTGGCGGGGTGGGCGGCGTGGCGGTGGGCCGGCGCCCGCCGCTCGCTGCTCGCCACCGCCTCGCCCCCGGTCGCCGTGCCCCGGCTGCCGCCCCGGCCGGTCCGAGCCGGCCCGGTGGCGGCGGCCGTGCCCGACGCGCTGGCCGCGGAGGCCCTGCGGACCCCGCGCACGGTGCTCCGCCTCCCGCCGGCGGCCGACCCGTTCCCGGTCGTGGCGGCCGCAGCCGCCGGGGGCGACGCCCTCGTGGTCACCCCGTCCACGGCGGCCGCCCGGGCGGTGGCCGTGCGCCTTCGCCGGGCGGGCGTCCCCGTGGCCCTGCTGCCGCGCGACTGGGCGACGGCAGCCGCGGGTGCGGTCGCGGTGGGTGCTCGGGCCGCGGCCTGGGCGCCGGTGCCCGAGCTGTCGGCCGTCGTCGTCCTCGACGAGCACGACGAGGCCCTACAGGAGGAGCGGGCCCCCACCTGGCACGCGCGCGACGTCGCCGCCGAGCGGGCCCGCCGGGCCGGCGTGCCCTGTGTGCTGGTGTCGCCCTGCCCGTCGCTGGAGGCGCTGGCCTGGGGCCGGCTGGTGACGCCGAGCCGCGCCGAGGAGCGGGCCGGCTGGCCGATCACCGAGGTGCTCGACCGCAGCCGCGACGATCCGGTCCGCGCCGGGCTGTACCCGGCGCGGACCGTGGAGCTGCTGCGGAGCGGGGCGCGGGTGGTCTGCGTCCTCAACCGCACCGGGCGGGCCCGCCTCCTGGCCTGCTCGACCTGCCGGGCCCTCGTGCGCTGCGAGCGGTGCGCCGCCGCGGTGGCGCAGGTGGACGACCGGCTGCGCTGCCGCCGCTGCGGCGAGGAGCGGCCGCTGGTGTGCACGGCATGCGGTGGTGGGCGGCTGAAGGCGCTGCGGCTGGGCACGGCCAGGGTGCGCGACGAGCTCGAGGCGCTCGCCGGTGCGCCCGTCGTCGAGGTCACCGCCAGGGCCGGGGCCGACGAGGTGCTCCCCGACGCCCGGCTGATCGTCGGCACCGAGGCGGTGCTGCACCGGGTCGACCGGGCCGACGTCGTGGTGTTCCTCGACCTCGACCAGGAGCTGCTCGCGCCGCGCGTGCGCGCCGCCGAGCAGGCCCTGGCGCTCCTGGCCCGTGCGGCCCGCCTGGTCGGCGGTCGAGCGGGAGGCGGCCGGCTGGTGCTCCAGACCCGCCTGCCGCGCCACGAGGTCGTGGAGGCCGTCGTCCACGCCGACCCCGGCCGGGTCGCCGCGGTCGAGGCCGCGCGCCGGGCCGCCCTGGGTCTCCCCCCGGCCACCGCGGTGGCCCTCGTGTCGGGTCCCGTCGCCGCCGGCTACGCCGAGGCGCTCCGGGAAGGTGGCGCCGTGGAGGTGCTCGGCCCGGACGAGGGGCGGTACCTCGTGCGGGCGCCCGGTCACGCCGGGCTGTGCGACGCCCTGGCGGCCGTGCCGCGGCCGCCGGGGCGCCTGCGGGTCGAGGTCGACCCGCCGCGGCTCTAGCCCGGATCGCCCGGATCACTGGGCTGGCCGGCCCACTCGCGGCGGCGGACCTCGTAGAGGGCGATGGAGGCGGCCACGGCGACGTTGAGCGACCCGACCCGACCGAGCTGGGGCAGGTACGCGACCGCGTCGGCGGCACGGAGCGCCCCGGCCGACAGGCCGTGGTCCTCGTGCCCCACGGCCAGGCACACCGCGTTCGGCAACGGGAGCTCGTGCAGGGGGACGGCCCCGTCGGCGAGCTCCAGGGCCACCACGAGGAACCCCGCCCGACGGGCGGCAGCCATGGCCTCCTCGGCCGAGCCGGCGGTCGTCCACTGCAGGTACCGCTCGGTGCCCAGGGCGGTCTTGCGGGCCCCCGGGGCATCGGGGGCCGGGGTGGTGCCCGTGAGCCACAGGCGCTCCACGCGGAGTGCGGCGGCGGTGCGCACGATGGAGCCGACGTTGACCGGCGTCTGCACGCCGTCGAGCAGCAGGGCCAGGCGGCCGTGGGTGCGCTGGCGCCACCCGCGATGCAGGCGCTTGAGGCCGGTGCCGTCGAGCTGTCTCATGCGCCGCCCTCGGACGGGGAGCGAGGGCGCACGGCGAGCAGCCGGTAGCCGAGGCGGGAGCAGAGGCGCTCGGTGGGATGGCCCTCGGCCTCCAGCCAGCGGGCCAGCGAGTCGGCGCCGAGGTGCTTCTGCACCACCAGGGCCGCGAGCCCGCCCGGCGCCAGACGCGCCAGCCACGTCCGGAGGAGCGCGTGCAGGGCCTGCTTGCCCACGCGGACGGGCGGGTTCGACCAGATCGTCGCGAACCGGACCTCGGGCGGCACGTCGTCGGGAGCGGCGACGGAGACGTTGGCGAGGCCGAGGGCGTCGGCGTTCAGACGGGTGAGGTCGCGGGCCCGCTCGTTCACGTCGACCGCCCACACGGCGGCGCCCGGAGACCGGCGGGCCAGGGTGACGGCGATGGCGCCGTAGCCGCAGCCCAGGTCGAGCAGCGCGCCGCCGGGCGACGGTGGCGGTGCCTCCAGGAGCAGCAGGCGCGTGCCGGGATCCACCCGATCGGCCGAGAACACGCCCCGGTCCGTCACCAGCTGGACCGTGGCGTCGGGCAGGGCGAGCGTGACGGAGCCGGGCCGCGACGGCGCCCGCGGGTGGGGGTCGAAGTAGTGGCCGCTCGACATGCCCCGGTAGCCTCTCACCGTGGGCACGTACTCGATCCGCACCTTCGGCGACCCCGTGCTCAAGCGTCGCGCCGCCGAGGTCGCCGAGATCGACGGGGCCCTCGCCCGCATCGCCGACGACATGCTCCACGCCATGTACGAGGCGCCCGGCCTCGGCCTGGCGGCACCCCAGGTCGGTGTCCAGAAGCGGCTCTTCGTGTACGACGTCGGCGACGGCCCGGCGGTCCTCGTCAACCCGGTGATCACCGAGTCCCGGGGCGAGTGGGTCTACGACGAGGGCTGCCTGTCGGTCCCAGGCGTGCACTTCGAGATCGTGCGGCCCAAGGAGGTCCACCTGACGGGCTACGACCTCCACGGCAACGAGGTGTCCCTCGAGGCCGACGAGCTGCTCGCCCGCCTGTTCCAGCACGAGCTCGACCACCTCGACGGTGTGCTGCTGCTCGAGCACCTCGACGAGGAGCAGCGGCGCGAGGCCATGCGGGCCCTGCGCGAGCAGGCCCTCCTGCTGCCGGAGCCGGAGCCGGAGCCGGAGCCCAAGCGGCGCCTCGGGCTGCGGCTGCGCTGAGATCCCGAGCATGCCGGCTGCGCCCGACCCCGGCGGGGTGACCCCGTCGCTGGCGCTCCCCCCGGAGCATCCGAGGCGTCTGGTGTTCCTGGGCTCCCCGGCCATGGCGGTGCCCCCGCTGCGCGGGCTCGTCGACGCCGGCTTCGACGTGGCCCTGGTGGTGTCGGGGGCCGACAAGCGGCGTGGCCGGGGGGGCTCCCTCACCTCCACGCCGGTCAAGGCGGCCGCGCTCGAGCTGGGCCTCCCGGTGACCGACCGGGTCGACGACGCCCTGGGCATGGGCGCCGACCTGGGTGTGGTGGTGGCCTACGGCCGCCTCGTCCGCCCGCACGTGCTGGCGGTGCTGCCGATGGTGAACCTGCACTTCTCGCTGCTGCCCCGCTGGCGGGGCGCGGCGCCGGTGGAGCGGGCGATCCTCGCCGGCGACCCCGAGACCGGCGTGTGCCTGATGCAGCTGGAGGTCACGCTCGACACGGGTCCGGTGTACCGGCGCGCCACCCTGGCGGTGGGAGAGCACGAGACCGCCGCCGACCTCCGGGCGCGCCTGGTCGAGGTGGGCACCGCCCTGCTCGTCGACGGGCTGCGGTCGGGCCTCCGGGACCCCGAGCCCCAGGTGGGCGAGGCGACGTACGCGGCCAAGCTCGAACCGGCCGAGCTGCAGCTCGACTGGTCGCGTCCGGCGTCGGAGCTCCACCGCGTCGTCCGGCTGGGCGAGGCGTGGACCACGTTCCGGGGCCACCGGCTGAAGGTGCTGGCCGCCGAGCCGGCACCGACCTCCGGCGCCTCCCTGGGGCCGGGCGAGGTGGCCGGCACCCTCGTCGGGACCGGCCACGGGGTGCTCGAGCTCGTCGAGGTCCAGCCCGAGGGTCGCGCCCGGCAGCCGGCGGCGGCGTGGCGGAACGGCGCGCGGCCGGCGGCCGGCGAGCGGATGGGTCGGTGAGGGCGTCCGGCCCGGCCCCGGCGAGCGGCCGCCGCCGGGGGCCCCCCGGACGCAGCACGGCGCGATCACCTCGCGCCGTCGCCCTCGCCGCCCTGGTCCGGATCGACACCGAGGGCGCCTACGCCAACCTGGTCGTCCCCGCCATGCTCGCCGGCAGCGGGCTCGACGCCAGGGCGAGGGCCCAGGTCACCGACCTCGTCTACGGCACCACGCGCCTGCGCCGGGCGTGCGACTGGCTCGTCGACCGCTTCCTGGTGTCGCCCCCCGAACCCGTGGCTCGCAACGCACTGCGGCTCGGCGCCTACCAGCTGGCCTTCCTCGGCACGCCACCCCACGCCGCCGTCGGCGAGACCGTGGCCGTGGCGCCGGCCCGGACCCGGGGCCTCGTGAACGCCGTGCTGCGGCGGGTGGCCGCGGCGCCGGTCGACGAGGCCGGCTGGCCGAGCGACGCGGTCCGCCTCAGCTACCCGGACTGGCTCGTCGAGCGGCTGGCGGCCGAGCTCGGGCGGGAGGACGCCCTGGCGTCCCTCGCGGCGATGGACGAGCCGGCCTCGGCGACCGAGCGGGCCGACGGGTACACCCAGGACCTGGCGTCGCAGTGGGTGGCCGAGCTGGTGGAGGCCGGGCCCGGCGAGCGGGTCGCCGACGTGTGCGCGGCGCCCGGCGGCAAGGCGACCGCCCTGGCCGGCACTGGCGCACGGGTGATTGCCGTCGACTCGCGCCCCGCTCGTGCGGGCCTGGTCGCGGCGAACGCGGCGCGCCTCGGGATCGCACCCGGCCGGCTGGCCGTCGCGGTGGCCGACGGGACGCGGCCCGCGGTCCGACCGGGATCGTGCGACCGGGTCCTCGTCGACGCGCCCTGCACGGGGCTGGGCACGCTCCGCCGGCGGCCCGACCTCCGGTGGCGGGTGGCGCCGGGCGACGAGGCCCGTCTGGCCCAGCTCCAGGTGCGCCTGGTCGACGCCGCCGCCGCGCTCCTCCGGCCCGGCGGGGTGCTGGTGTACAGCGTGTGCACCCTCACGGCGGCCGAGACCACCGGGGTGGACGTCCGCCTCGAGGGCGAGCGGCCGGATCTCGCTCCTCTCCCGCCGCCCGGCCCCCCCTGGCAGGGCCACGGGCGGGGGGCGCTGCTCCTCCCGCACCGGGCCGGCACCGACGGCATGGCCCTGTTCCGGTACGTCCGCACGGCCCGCGTCTAGCCTCCGGCCCGTGGCTCACGCCCCGGCCGACGGCCTCCTGGCCAAGGTGCTCACGGTGTCCGACGGCGTCGTGGGCGGCACGCGCGACGACGCCTCGGGCCGGAGGCTGGCCGAGCGGCTGGCCGCCGAGGGGTACGCGTTGGTGGCGCACGAGGTGGTCGCCGACGGCGTCGACGCCGTGGCGGACGCGCTGCGGCGGCTCACCGACGGCTTCGCGGGCCTGGTCGTCACCACCGGCGGCACCGGCTTCGGGCCGCGGGACCTCACCCCGGAGGGCACCCGCCTGGTGCTCGAGCGGGAGGCACCGGGGCTGGCCGAGGCCATGCGGGCGGTGAGCCCGCTGGGGCGGCTGTCCCGGGGGGTGGCCGGCACCGTGGGGAGGTCCCTGGTCCTGAACACGCCGGGCTCGCCGGCCGGGGCTCTCGAGAACCTGGGCGCGGTGATCGACGTGCTGCCGCACGCCCTGCGCCTGCTGTCCGGCTCGCCGACCGCCCACTGACGGGGACGGGCCCGCCGGCCCGTGCGGGCGAGTGGCTCTAGACTGCGTGGAGAACCGACGAACGCCCCCTCGCGGGGTAGGGGTGCAAGTCCCGACCGGCGGTCACAGCCCGCGAACCCCTGCCCGACGGGCGGGGGCCGATCCGGTGGAACCCCGGAGCCGACGGTGAGAGTCCGGATGGGAGCGAGGGTGCGGGGCCGAGCCGGCGCGTGCCACGCGCCCGGTCTGCCACGCGCCCGCACGAGGAGCGCAGGTGGACGACGAGCAGGCGATGCGCCGGGCGATCGAGCTGGCCGCCACCGTCCGCGCCCGCACGTCGCCCAACCCGTGGGTGGGCTGCGTGATCCTCACGCCCGGCGGGGGAGTGGTCGAAGGGGTGACGGCCCCGCCCGGCGGACCGCACGCCGAAGCGGCCGCCGTGGCCGGGGCGGGCGAGTCGGCGCGGGGTGCCACCCTCGTGTGCACCCTCGAGCCGTGCGCCCACCGCGGGCGGACCCCCCCGTGCGCCGATGCCATCGTGGCCGCCGGCGTCCGGCGGGTCGTGGTCGGCGTGGAGGATCCCGACCCGCAGGTCGCGGGGCGCGGCATCGCCCGCCTGCGCGAGGCCGGGCTCGAGGTGGTGGTGGGGGTGGCGGCCGACGACGTGCGCGCCCAGCTGGCCCCGTACCTGAAGCATCGGGCCACCGGGCGGCCGTGGGTGGTGCTGAAGCTGGCCGCGTCGCTCGACGGACGGACCGCGGCGCCCGACGGCACGAGCCGGTGGATCACGGGGCCGGAGGCCCGGGCCGACGCCCACCGCCTCCGGGCCGAGAGCGATGCCGTCATCGTGGGCGCGGGCACGGTGCGGGCCGACGACCCTGCGCTCACGGTGCGCCACGGTCCCGGCCGGGACCCCCGCCGGGTGGTGCTCGGCCGCGCGCCCGAGGGGGCCCGGGTCCACCCGGCCCTGGAGCTGCAGGGCGACCTCGGCTCGGTGCTCGACCGCCTGGGGGGGGAGGGGGTCGTGCAGGCCATGGTCGAGGGCGGCGCCACGGTCGCCGGGGCGTTCCACCGCGCCGGGCTGGTCGACCGCTACGTCGTGTACCTGGCCCCGGCCCTCTTCGGCGGTGACGACGCCCGGCCGCTGTTCGCGGGGCCGGGGGTGCCGACCGTGGCCGAGCTGTGGCGGGGTCGGATCGTCGGGATGCAACGGTTGGGCGAGGACGTGCGGCTCGAGCTCGAGCCGGCGCCCGGGGTGTGAGGAGGACGCGTGTTCACAGGCATCGTCGAGGAGCTCGGGCGGGTCGAGTCGCTGCGCGGGAGCCGGCTGCGGATCGCCGCGACCACGGTCCTCGCCGGGGCCGACACCGGTGCATCCATCGCCGTCAACGGCTGCTGCTTGACCCTGGTCGACCAGGGTGAGGGATGGTGGGAGGCGGACGTGAGCGACGAGACGTTCGCCCGCACCGCGCTGGGCGGGATGCGGCCCGGTGACCCCGTGAACCTGGAACGGCCGGTCCGGCTGGCCGACCGGCTCGGCGGCCACCTCGTGCAGGGACACGTCGACGCCGTGGGGGAGATCGTCGAGCCCGCCCCCGAGCTGCGCGTGCGCGTGCCCGCGCCGCTCCTCCGCTACGTCGTGGAGAAGGGGTCGATCACGGTCGACGGGGTGAGCCTCACCGTCGTCCGACCTCTGGCCGACGGGTTCACCGTGGCCGTCATCCCGCACACCGCCGCCGTCACCACGCTGGGCCACAAGGGGCCGGGCGCCAGGGTGAACGTCGAGGTGGACGTGATCGCCAAGTACGTCGAGCGCCTCCTCGCCGGGCACCTGGACGGCGAGGGCGGCGTCGCCGAGTGAGGAGCCAGCCCGTGCCCCGAGGTACCAGCCCTTTCGCCCCGATCGAGGAGGCCGTGGCCGCCATCGCCCGGGGCGACATCGTCGTCGTGGTCGACGACGAGGACCGCGAGAACGAGGGCGACCTCATCATGGCGGCCGAGTTCGCGACCCCCGAGGCGATCGCCTTCTTCGTCCGGCACACGTCCGGGGTGATCTGCGTGCCCCTGACCGGGGAGCGGTGCGAGGAGCTCGACCTGCCGTTGATGGTCGAGCACAACACCGAGGCGCAGCGAACCGCCTTCACGGACAGCGTCGACTACCGCCACGGGACGACCACCGGGATCTCGGCCGCCGACCGGGCCGCCACCATCCGCGCCCTCATCGACCCGGCCACGCGCCCCGGCGACCTGGCTCGGCCCGGACACATCTTCCCCCTGCGATACCGGCCCGGAGGGGTGCTCAAGCGAGCGGGCCACACCGAGGCGGCGGTCGACCTGGCCCGCATGGCCGGGCTCTATCCGGCCGGCGTCCTCTGCGAGATCGTCAACGAGGACGGCACGATGGCCCGGGTGCCCGACCTCGAGCGGTTCTGCGCCGAGCACGGTCTCCTGCTGATCTCCATCGCCGACCTGATCCGGCACCGGCGGCGCACCGAGAAGCTGGTGCGACGGATCGCCGAGGCCCGGGTGCCCACGATCTCGGGCACCTTCACGTGCATCGCCTACGAGTCGGTCCTCGACGGCGAGACGCACCTCGCCTTCGTGGCCGGCGAGGTCGACGGGGCCGACGACGTGCTCGTCCGGGTGCACAGCGAGTGCCTCACCGGCGACGTGTTCGGCTCGCTCAAGTGCGACTGCGGCCCCCAGCTCGAGGCGGCCATGCGCCAGGTCGCCGAGGAGGGCCAGGGCGTCGTCGTCTACCTGCGGGGCCACGAGGGCCGGGGGATCGGGATCGGGCACAAGATCCGCGCGTACAGCCTCCAGGACGCCGGTCACGACACCGTCGACGCCAACCTGGAGCTGGGGCTCCCCGTCGACAGCCGCGAGTACGGCATCGGCGCCCAGATCCTGGTCGATCTGGGCGTGACCACCATGCGGCTGATGACCAACAACCCGGCGAAGTACGGTGGCCTCGAGGGCTTCGGGCTCGAGATCGTGGGCCGGGTTCCCCTGGAGACGGCCCCCAACCCCGAGAACATCCGCTACCTGCGCACCAAGCGCGAGCGCCTCGGGCACCTGCTCGACGGCCTCGACGAGGTGCCGGAGGCCGCCGACCAGCCGAAGGGACGGCCATGACGACCTACGAGGGCAGGCTGCGCGGCGACGGCATGCGCATCGGCATCTGCTGCAGCCGCTTCAACGACCTCATCACCGAGCGCCTCCTCGTGGGCGCCCGCGACGGCCTCACCCGGCACGGCGTCGACCCCGGGTCGATCACCGTGGTGTGGGCTCCCGGCGCCTTCGAGCTCCCGCTGGTGGCCATGCGGCTGGCAGCATCCGGCCAGGTCGACGCCGTCATCGCCCTCGGTGCCGTGATCCGCGGGGCCACCGGCCACTACGAGCACGTCGCCGGCCAGGCCGCGGCCGGGCTGCAGCGAGCCCAGCTCGACACCGGCGTGCCCGTCGTGTTCGGGGTGCTCACCACCGACACGATCGAGCAGGCCATCGAGCGGGCCGGCACCAAGGCCGGCAACAAGGGGTCCGAGGCGGCGGTCACGGCCATCGAGATGGTCGACCTGCTGCGTCAGCTCCCGGGGGGGCCGTAGGTGCTCCGCCTCGTCGTCCCCAAGGGATCGCTCGAGAAGGCCACCCTCGAGCTGTTCGAGGCGGCCGATCTGGCGATCGTGCGTTCGTCGTCGGTGGACTACCGGGCCACCGTCGCCGATCCGCGCATCGCCGACGTCCGGATCCTGCGACCGCAGGAGATCCCCCGGTACGTGGCCGAGGGCCTCTTCGACCTCGGGATCACCGGCCGCGACTGGATCGAGGAGACCGCCAGCGACGTCGTCTCGCTGGGCGAGCTGCGGTACTCCAAGGCGACCAGCCGGCCCATCCGCCTGGTCGTGGCCGTGCCGGCCGACTCGCCGGTCGACCGGGTCGAGGATCTGCCCCAGGGCCTCCGGGTCTCGAGCGAGTACCCGGAGCTCACCCGCCGCTTCTTCGAGAAGAAGGGCATCAGCGCCGACATCCGGCTCTCCTACGGCGCCACCGAGGCGAAGGTGCCCGACATCGTCGACTGCATCGTGGAGATCACCGAGACCGGGCGGGCCCTCAGGGCCGCCGGGCTCAAGGAGATCGAGGTGATCCTCACCTCGTACACCGAGCTGGTCGCCAACCCGGTGTCGTACGACGACCCGGAGAAGCGCCACGCCATGCACCAGCTCCGCACCCTGCTCCAGGGTGCCCTCGAAGCCCGGGGGAAGGTGCTGGTGAAGCTGAACGTGGGCGTGGACGACCTCGACCGGGTGATCGGCCTGCTGCCCTCCATGAAGGCCCCCACCGTCTCGCAGCTCTTCGGCGAGGGCGGCTACGCGGTGGAGACCGTGGTGGAGAAGAGCCGGATCAACATCCTCATCCCCGCGCTCAAGGACGCCGGCGCCAGCGACATCCTCGAGCTCCCGCTGGCCAAGATCGTGCACTGACCGTGCGAGGCCGGGTCGTTGCGTTCGACGAGGCGAAGGGGTACGGCACCGTGCGGGCCGAGGGCGGCCAGGAGCACTTCTTCCACTGCACGCAGATCGCGGACGGCAGCCGCACCATCGAGGCGGGCGAGACCGTCGAGTTCGAGGTGGTCGCCGGCCGGCTCGGCCGCTGGGAGGCGGCGGGGCTGCGGCCGGCCGGGCGGTGACCGCCTGCCGGGGCCGTCAGTCGGTCGCGCCGGTGGCGCCCTGGATCTGCACGAAGGCCAGGCGGATCTGGGTCAGGGCATCGAGCAGCGTGGCCTCGGGCTCGCCGAGGCGGCCCCGCAGGCCCTCGACGAGGCAGCCCACCGCGTCGATCGCCAACTTCGCCTGACCCAGGCTCGGGGGGTCCTGGCTGAGGTGGATGGCGGCCAGCTCGTACAGGCCCATGGCGTGGTTCGCCACGACCACCTCGGCCGGCACCTCGGCGAGCTGCTCGCGGACCCGGGCCATCTCGGCCATGACCGCCTCCGCCGTGGCAGGGTCGAGCTCGTCGTCGGCGAGCGCGTCGTCGGCGAGCGCGTCGTCGGCCCGTGGCGGGGGAGGGGTCGCGGCCGGTGCCTGCTGCGGCCCCACCCGGTGCTCACCCTCTGGTGTCCACAGGCTGCTCATGTCGGCTACCCTACGACACCACAACAGACAGGAAGCGGGGCCACGGCCCGGGTCACACGGCCCGCGCACGGTCCCCACCCGGCCACGAGCCCTCCGAGCCCTGCTCGCGGGGTGAGGTGCGTCCGGGTCGCTCGCTGCGGCGCCAGCCCCACCCCTCCGGGTGGCGGTCGGCGGTCAGGCGTCGGCTTGCTGCCATGTCCTGCCCGCCACCAGGGAGGTTTCCCTTTGCCCCGGAGAGCACTCCGATAGCTGCGCCCACCCCCAACAACGAGCCCCGGATCAACGACCGCATCCGTGCCCGCGAGGTGCGCCTGGTCTCGCACGACGGCCAGCAGATCGGCATCAAGCCGCTGCCCGAGGCGCTCCACATGGCCCGCGAGCTCGATCTCGACCTGGTCGAGGTGGCGCCCCTGGCCAACCCTCCCGTGTGCCGGATCATGGACTACGGCAAGTACAAGTACGAGGAGGCCCAGCGGGCCAAGGAGTCCCGTCGCAAGGCCAGCCACGTCTCCATCAAGGAGATGAAGTACCGGCCCAAGATCGGCGGCGGCGACTTCGACACCAAGACCCGCAAGATCGCCGAGTTCCTGGCCGAGGGCCACAAGGTCAAGGTGACGATCATGTTCCGGGGTCGGGAGGTGTACCACCCCGAGCTGGGCATGCGGATCCTCGACCAGGTCGCCGACCAGGTCTCCGCGCTGGCGAAGGTGGAGGCCGCCCCCCGGCTCGACGGGCGCAACATGACCATGGTGCTGGCCCCCGACAAGCGGGCGCAGGCAGCGGCGGCCAAGGCCGCCAGCAAGCGGTCCGAGCCCGAGGCCACGGGCGCCGAGCCTGCCGTGGCCCCCGCCGAGGGGGCCGCGTCGGCCGACGAGGCGACCGCGGCGGGTCCGGCCCAGCCCTAGCAACCCCAGGAGACGACGATGCCGAAGATGAAGACCCACCGCGGCGCGGCCAAGCGCTTCAAGGTGACGGGCAGCGGCAAGCTGATGCGCCGCCAGGCCAACATGAACCACATGCTCGAGAAGAAGCCGAGCACGCGCACCCGACGCCTGAACCGGACCGCGGTCGTGGCCGACGCCGACACCCGCGAGGTGAAGCGGCTCCTCGGTCGCTGAGCGGCACCGTCCCCTCCTCACCTCGGAAAGGAAGCATCGATGGCCAGGGTGAAGCGCGCCGTCCACAGCAAGAAGCACCGCCGGGCCACCCTCGAGCGGGCCAAGGGCTACTACGGCAACAAGAGCCGCTCGTATCGCGCCGCGAACGAGCAGGTGATGCACTCGCTGCAGTACGCGTACCGCGATCGGCGGGCCCGCAAGGGCGACTTCCGGGCGCTCTGGATCCAGCGGATCAACGCCGCCTGCCGGCTCGAGGGCATGTCGTACAGCCGGTTCGTCAGCGGGCTGAAGGCGGCCGACGTCGAGGTCGACCGCAAGGTGCTGGCCGATCTGGCGGTCACCGATCCTGCGGCCTTCGCGGCCCTCGTGCGGGTCGCCGAGAGCGCCCGCCAGGCGTCCTAGCCCCGGACGAGGCGACCACGGCCGGCCTCTCGATCCGCAACCCCGAGGTCCAGCGGCTGCGGCGCCTCCTGAGGCGCCGCAGTGCGCGCCTGGACGAGGGTGCGTTCGTGCTGGAGGGGCCCACCCTGCTGGGTGAGGCCCTGGCCTGCGGCTGGCCCCTGCAGGCGGTGGCCCTGCCCGCGGGCGCGCCGCCCGAGCTGGCCGGGCTGGCCGATCGGGCCGTGGCCGCCGGAGCCGAGCGCCTCGAGCTGGCCGACGGCGTGCTCGAGCGCGTGGCCGACACGGTGACACCCCGAGCGGTGCTGGCCGTTGCCACCCTGCCCGCCGGTGCGCACGTGCCGGCCGCGGCCACGTTCGTGGTCGTCGCCGTCGATCTGGCCGACCCCGGCAACGCCGGCACCCTCCTGCGCACGGCCGAGGCGGCCGGCGCCGACGCCCTCGTCGTGTGCGCCGGCTCGGTCGACCCCTTCTCGCCCAAGGCGGTGCGGGCGTCGGCCGGATCGGTCCTGCGGATCCCGGTGGTGGCCGGGGGGGCGGCTCCCGCCGTCCTCGCGGCGCTTGGCACCCAGGGCCTCCGGCGGGTGGGGACGGTGGCGGGAGGCGGGTCCGACTACGACGCCGTCGACCTCACCCGCCCGGTCGCCGTCGTGCTGGGCGGCGAGGCGCGCGGGCTCGGGCCCGGGACGGTGTCGCTCCTCGACGAGGTGGTCACGATCCCCATGGGGGGGCGGGCCGAGTCGCTCAACGTGGCCGCGGCCGGCGCCGTGATGTGCTTCGAGGTCGCCCGCCAGCGTCGGGTCGCGGCGGGAGCGAGTGGCTAGGGTCCGGCCGAGGACGAGCACGAGGAGGCAGGGATGACGGGTTCGGGCGAGGTGGGGGGCACGCCGGCCCGCGACGAGCGGACCGTGGACCCGGTGTTCACACGAGCGGGCGCGCGCCACGGGCTGCCCAGGCTGCGCCTCCCCGACGGCGAGATCCTCCCTCAGACGGCCTACCAGCTGGTCCGCGACGAGGTGATGCTCGACGGCAACGCCCGGCTCAACCTGGCGACCTTCGTCACCACCTGGATGGACCCCGAGGCGGACCGGCTGATGGCCGAGACCGCCCAGAAGAACATGATCGACAAGGACGAGTACCCGCAGACGGCCGACATCGAGCGGCGCTGCGTGCGGATGCTCGCCGACCTCTGGCACTCGCCGGAGGCCGAGCACACCGCCGGGGTGTCGTGCACCGGGTCGTCCGAGGCGTGCATGCTCGGCGGGCTCGCCCTCAAGCGGCGCTGGCAGCAGCGCCGCCGGGCGGCGGGCCGGCCCGCCGACCGGCCCAACATCGTGTTCGGCTCCAACGTGCAGGTCGTGTGGGAGAAGTTCGCCAACTTCTGGGAGGTCGAGCCCCGCTTCGTGCCCGCCGAGGGCGACCTGCTCCACCTCACGCCGGAGCGGATGCTGCCGTTCGTCGACGAGAACACGATCGGCGTGGTGGCGATCCTCGGCTCCACCTTCGACGGGAGCTACGAGCCCGTCGCCGACATCTGTGCCGCCCTCGACCGGCTGGCCGCCGAGCAGGGGATCGACGTCCCGGTCCACGTCGACGCGGCGTCCGGTGGCTTCGTCGCCCCCTTCCTCGACCCCGACCTGGTGTGGGACTTCCGCCTCGAGCGGGTCGCCTCCATCTCCACGTCCGGCCACAAGTACGGCCTCGTGTACCCGGGCGTCGGCTGGGTGGTGTGGCGCGTGGCCGCCAACCTCCCCGACGAGCTCGTCTTCAAGGTGAACTACCTCGGCGGCGACATGCCCACGTTCGCGCTCAACTTCTCCCGCCCGGGCTCCCAGGTGATCGCCCAGTACTACATGTTCCTGCGGCTGGGTCGAGAGGGCTACCGGCGCATCCAGCAGACGTGCCGCGACGTCGCCCTCCACCTGTCGTCGAGCATCGAGCGGCTCGGTCCCTTCGAGCTGGTGACCCGGGGCGACGAGCTCCCGGTGTTCGCGTTCAAGGTGAAGCCCTCGATCACGACGTACACCGTGTTCGACCTGTCGCGGAAGCTCCG
The DNA here is from genome assembly GCA_016716005.1 of Acidimicrobiales bacterium. NCBI lineage: Bacteria > Bacillati > Actinomycetota > Acidimicrobiia > Acidimicrobiales > Acidimicrobiales bacterium. The sequence continues at coordinate 397,241 of JADJXE010000001.1, read as the reverse complement.
TGAGCGGGGCTGGCTCGTCCCCGCCTACACCATGCCGGCCAACCGTGAGGACCTGTCGGTCCTGCGGATCGTGGTTCGCAACGGTGTCAGCCCCGACCTGGCCGAGCTGTTCCTGCGCGACCTCCGCCAGGCGTGCGACTGGCTCGGCCGCCTGAGCGCGCCGATCCCCGCCGAGCTGGCCGAGCAGTCGTTCCACCACTGATCCGGGCGGCCCGAACCCGTTCCCGGGCCGTCGCCGGGGTGCCCTAGCCTTCCCGCCCGTGAGCGACGACATCCAGCAGGCCGCAGGCGCCGCGCTCGATCGGATCGAGGCGGCCGCCACGCTCGACGAGCTGCGGGCCCTGGAGCCCGACGTGCTGGGCAAGCGCTCCGAGCTCTCCAAGCTCAAGCAGCGGTTGGGCGCCCTCGGCCCGGACGAGCGCCGCGCCGAGGGCCAGGCCCTCAACCAGGCGCGGGCCCGCGTCGAGGAGGCCGTCGCGGCTCGCCGCCGTGCCCTCGAGGCGACGGCGCGCGTCCAGCGCCTCGCCGCGGAGCGCCTCGACCTGACCGAGGTCCACGCGGAACGGGGCCGGGGCCACCTGCACCTGGTGACCCAGGCCATCGAGCACCTCGAGGACGTGTTCGTCGGCATGGGCTTCCAGGTGGCCGAGGGGCCCGAGGTCGAGACCGACTGGTACAACTTCGAGGCGCTCAACATCCCCGCCGCGCACCCCTCGCGGACCATGTGGGACACGCTCTACCTCGAGCTGGGCGACGGCGAGAGCATCCTGCTCCGCACGCACACCTCCCCGGTGCAGATCCGCGTGATGCTCGAGCAGCAGCCGCCGGTCTACGCGGTGATGCCCGGTCGCGTCTACCGGCGCGACACGGCCGACGCCAGTCACATGCCGGTCTTCCACCAGATCGAGGGCCTGGTGGTCGACCGGGGCATCTCCTTCGGCGACCTGGCGGGCACCCTGGAGGAGTTCACGTCGGCGTACTTCGGGGCCTCCATCCACAGCCGGCTCCGCCCCTCGTACTTCCCGTTCACCGAGCCGTCGGCCGAGTACGACATCAGCTGCGTGTTCTGCGGCGGCAGCGGCTGCCGCAGCTGCGGCGGCACCGGGTGGCTCGAGCTGGGGGGTTGCGGGATGGTCCACCCCAACGTGTTCCGGGCCGTCGGGATCGACGCCGAGACCTGGACCGGGTTCGCCTTCGGCTTCGGCATCGACCGGATGACCGCGCAACGCCACGGTGTGGACGACATCCGCGAGCTGTTCAGCAACGACCTGCGCTTCCTGGAGCAGTTCTGATGCGCGTCCTGCTGTCGTGGCTGCGCGAGCTGGCCCCCCTGGACGGCGACCCGGCCGAGCTGGCCGAGACGATGAGCGACCTCGGGATGACGGTCGAGTCGCTCGAGCGCGTCGGCGAGGGGCTCGGCGGGATCGTGGTGGCCCGGGTCCTGTCGCTGCGGCCCCACCCCCAGGCCGACCGCATCCAGCTGGTCGAGGTCGACCGTGGCGACGGCGAGGCCCTCCAGATCTGCTGCGGCGCGTTCAACATGCGGGTCGGTGACCTGGTGCCGCTGGCGACGCTGGGCACGGTGATGCCGGGCGGCCTCGAGATCGGGCGGCGCAAGCTCCGCGGCGAGTGGTCGAACGGCATGCTGTGCTCGGCCGCCGAGCTGCAGCTCGGCTCCGACGCCGCCGGCATCCTCGTGCTCGACGGCGCGCTGGAGGTGGGTGCGCCCCTGGCCGAGGCGCTCGGCATCACGGCCGACGTGGTGTTCGACCTGGAGATCAACCCGAACCGGCCCGACGCCATGTCGGTGGCCGGGGTGGCTCGCGACCTGGCGGCGCGCTCGGGGGTGCCGTTCACGCTCCCCGAGCCGGTGCTCGTGGAGGCCGGCGACACGGCCACGTCGGCGCTGGCCTCGGTGGAGATCGTCGACCCCGACCTCTGCGGCCGGTTCGTGGCCCGGGTGCTCGAGGGGGTGTCCGTGGGGCCGTCGCCGCGCTGGCTGGCCGACCGGCTGACCCTCGCCGGCATGCGCCCGATCAACAACGTGGTCGACGTCTCGAACTACGTGATGCTCGAGCTCGGCCAGCCCAACCATCCCTACGACCTGGCCCGTGTCCCCGGCCGGGGGTTGCGGGTGCGCCGGGCGCGGCCGGGGGAGACCATGGTCACCCTCGACGACGTCGAGCGGCGCTTCGTCGGCGACGACCTGCTCATCTGCGACGCCCGCGACGCCCCGGTCGGCATCGCCGGGATCATGGGCGGCGCCTCCAGCGAGATCGCCCCCGACACCGGCTCCGTGCTGGTCGAGATGGCGTGGTTCGAGCCCATGGCGGTCGCCCGCACCTCGAAGCGCCTCGGTCTGCGCACCGAGGCGTCGGCGCGGTTCGAGCGTGGCTGCGACCCCTGGGTCATCGACCTGGCGATGGCCCGGTTCTGCCAGCTGCTCGGCGCCACGGCCGCGCCCGACCCGATCGACGAGCGGGGCGTGCTCCCCGAGCGCGGGCACGTCACGGTCCGCATGGCGCGGGTGAACGCGCTGCTCGGCGCCGAGCTCGCCGAGGAGCAGGTGGCCGGCTATCTCGACCCGATCGGGTTCACCACCGAGCGGGTCGCCGAGGGCGTGCTCTCGGTCGCCCTGCCGTCGTGGCGCCTCGACTCCAGCACCGAGACCGACGCGATCGAGGAGATCGCCCGGCACCACGGCTACGCGCGGATCGCGGCGCGCGTGCCCCGGTCCACCCAGGCAGGGAGCCTCACGCCCTTCCAGCGGGCCCGCCGACTGGTGCGCGACGTGCTGACGGGTCTCGGGCTCTCCGAGGCGATGCCGCTCCCCTTCCTCGCTCCGGGCGACCTGGAGCGCGCCGGCCTCGACCCCGCCGGCGTCCGCCTGGCGAACCCCCTCGCCGCCGAGGAGTCGGTGCTGCGCACGTCGCTCCTGCCGGGGCTGCTCCGCGCCGTGGCCCACAACGCGAACCACCGCCAGCCCGGCGCCCGCCTCTTCGAGATCGGCCACGTGTTCGGCGCCCCCCGACCCGGCGAGGAGCTGCCCGACGAGCGGGAGCGCGTGGGGGCGGTGCTGGCCGGGGCCGACGCGGCCGAGGCCAAGCGGGCCTGGGACGTGCTGGCCGCGGCCCTGCGGGTCGACGGCGTCGAGGTGCGCGCCGCCACACCGCCCGGCCTGCACCCCACCCGCTCCGCCGAGCTGGTGGCCGGCGGTGCCCCGATCGGCGAGGTCGGCGAGATCGACCCCGACGTGCTGGCCGCCCACGGGATCGTCGAGCGGGTCGGGTGGCTCGGCCTCGACCTGGGCGCGCTGTTCGCGCTGGCACGGGGGGAGCGGCCCTACCGGCCGGTGAGCCGGTTCCCCTCGAGCGACGTCGACCTGGCCTTCGTGGTGCCCGACACCGAGCCGGCGGCGGACGTCGAGGCGACGCTGCGCGCCGCCGCGGGCGAGCTGCTGAGCGCCCTCCGGCTGTTCGACGTGTACCGCGGGGCGGGTGTGGCCGAGGGCGCCCGCAGCCTGGCGTTCTCCCTGCGCCTGCAGGCGCTCGACTGCACCCTCACCGACGCCGAGGTCGGCGAGGTGCGGGCGCGCTGCATCGGCGCGGTGGAGACGGCGCACCGGGCCACGCTCCGCGGATGACCCGAGCCCCTGTTCGCATGACTATGCAGTGTGCTGTATTGTGGCGGGCGTGTTCCGGGTCGGGATCGTGGGTGCGTCGGGCTTCACGGGAGCCGAGCTGCTCCGGCTGTGCGCGGGGCACCCCGGGCTGGCCGTGCACGTGGCGACCGGGGACTCCCAGGCCGGCACACCCGTGGCCGACCTGTACCCGAGCCTGGCCGCGGCCTATCCCGGCCTGGTCTTCGACCCCTACGACCCGGACGCGCTGGACGGTCTCGACCTGGTGTTCCTCGGGCTCCCGCACGGTGCGGCCCAGGCGATCGTGCCCGGCCTCAGGCCGCGGGTCGGGGCCGTCGTCGACCTCTCGGCCGACTTCCGCCTGAAGGATCCGGCGCTCTATCCCCGGTGGTACGGGGAGGAGCACGCCTGTCCCGACCAGCTCGGCCAGTTCGTGTTCGGGCTGCCCGAGCTCTTCCGGCCCGCTCTCGACGGGGCCACGGCGGTCGCCGCGGCGGGCTGCTACGTCACCGCCGCATCGCTGGCGCTGGCCCCGCTGGTGCGGGCCGGGGTGATCGAGACGACGGGCGTGATCGTCGACGCCGCCAGCGGTGTGTCGGGGGCGGGCCGGCCGCCGAAGGCGACCACCGCCTTCTGCGCCGTCGACGAGGACTTCACCGCGTACGGGCTGCTCACGCACCGCCACACGCCGGAGATGGAGCAGGCCATCGGCGCCCAGATCCTGTTCACGCCGCACCTGGCGCCCATGAACCGGGGCATCCTCGCCACCTGCTACGCCCGGCCGACCACCGCGGTCACGTCCGCCGACGTCCTCGGCGTGCTGGCCGGCTCCTACGCGTCGGAGCCGTTCGTGCTGGTGCGCGAGGCGCCGCCCAGCACCAAGGCGACCCTCGGCTCGAACACCGCCATGCTCAGCGCCCGGGTCGACGACCGCACCGGCTGGGTGGTGGTGCTGAGCGCCCTCGACAACCTCGTCAAGGGCGCCTCGGGCCAGGCCGTGCAGTGCGCCAACGTTGTCCTCGGCCTGCCCGAGGCCGAAGGCCTGCCCGTGGCCGGGCTGTTCCCGTGATCGGCGCGGACGAGGCCCGGGAGCGGGCTGCGGTGCTGATCGACGCCCTCCCCTACATCCGCCGCTTCTGGGGGAAGGTCGTCGTCGTGAAGTACGGCGGCAACGCCATCGGCGACGACGAGAGCCTCGACCTGTTCGCGCGTGACGTCGTGCTGATGCGGTCCGTCGGCATGCTCCCGGTGGTGATCCACGGCGGTGGCCCGCAGATCAGCGACCTGATGGCGCGCCTCGGCAAGGTGCCCGAGTTCCGCGACGGCCTGCGCGTCACCGACGCCGAGACGGTCGACATCGCCCGCATGGTGCTGGTCGGGAAGGTCAACCGCGACATCGTGTCGTCGATCAACGTCCACGGTGCGCTGGCCGTCGGCCTGTCCGGCGAGGACGCCGGGCTGATCCTGGCCTCACCCCGCGACCCCTCGCTGGGGTTCGTCGGCGACGTGGCCGAGGTGCGTCCCGAGATCATCGAGCGCCTCCTGGCCGAGGAGCTGATCCCCGTGGTGGCCACGATCGGGTCGGACGAGGCCGGCCAGGCCTACAACATCAACGCCGACACGGTCGCGGGGGCCATCGCCGCCGCCCTCGGCGCCGAGAAGCTCGTGTACCTCACCAACGTCGAGGGCCTCCGGCGCGACCCCGACGACCCGGGCAGCCTCATCAGCGCCATCTGTGCCGACGAGCTCGAGGAGCTCCTCCGGTCCGGCGAGCTCACGGGGGGGATGATCCCGAAGGTCGAGGCGTGCATGCGGGCGGTGCGCCACGGCGTGGCCCAGGCGCACGTGCTCGACGGGCGCGTGCCCCACGTCGTGCTGCTCGAGGTGTTCACCCGCGAGGGCATCGGGACCATGGTGACGCCGTGACGGGCGGAGCTCCGGACACCGACCTGGCCGCGGCGCATGCCGCCGCCGTGCACGCCGACGACCTGGCTCCGGGGCACCCGCGGTGCCCGTTCATGCCGACGTACGCGCCGCCGACCGTGCTCTTCGTGCGGGGCGAGGGCACCGTGCTGTGGGACGCCGATGGTCGCCGCTACCTCGACTTCCTGTCGGGCCTCGCGGTCACGTCGCTGGGTCATGCGCACCCCGCCGTCGCGGCCGCCGTGGCCGAGCAGGCCCGCACCCTGCTGCACGTCTCCAACCTGTTCGCGACCGGACCGGCGGTCGACGTCGCCCTCACCCTCGATCGGCTCCTGGGCGGCGGGGGCCAGGTCTTCTTCTGCAACTCCGGCGCCGAGGCGAACGAGTGCGCCATCAAGCTGGCGCGTCGGTGGGGCGGCCGCGGCCGCCACGTGGTGGTGAGCGCGTACGGGTCGTTCCACGGCCGCACCCTCGCCACGCTCCACGCCACCGGTCAGCCGCAGAAGCACGAGGCCTTCCAACCCCTGCCCGAGGGGTTCCGCCACGTCGCATGGGACGACCTCGAGGCCCTCGGGGCGGCCATCGATCCCACCGTGGCGGCCGTCCTCCTCGAGGTCGTGCAGGGCGAGGGCGGGGTGAACACGGCGAGCGCCGAGTACCTCCACGGCGTGCGCCGGCTCTGCGACGAGCGGGGTCTGCTGCTGGTGTTCGACGAGGTGCAGACCGGCCTCGGCCGCACCGGCCGGTGGTTCGCCCACCAGCACCTCGGCGTGCTGCCCGACGTCGTCACCATGGCCAAGGCCCTCGGCAATGGCGTGCCCATCGGCGCCTGCTGGGCGACCGCAGAGGTGGCCGCCGCGTTCCGGCCGGGTGACCATGCCACCACCTTCGGCGGCCAGCCCCTGGCGGCGGCGGCCGCGAGGGCGGTGCTGGCGGTGATGGAGGCCGAGGACGTGCCGGCGCGGGCGGCGCGGGCCGGGGCGCGCCTCACCGCCGCCCTCGGGGCGCTGCCGGCGGTCCGCAGCGTGCGCGGCCTCGGCCTGCTGCTGGCAGCCGAGTTCGACGGCCTCGACGCCCGGGTCGTGGCGGCCGACGCCCTGCGTGCCGGGCTGGTTGTCAACGCGGTGACCCCCACGGCGCTCCGGCTGGCGCCGTCGCTGCTCGTGAGCGACGCCGAGATCGACGAGGCCGCCCGCGTCCTGGGGGAGGTGACCCGCCCATGACCCGGCACGTGCTCGAGGTCGACGACCTGAGCCCGGCCGAGCTGGCCGCGGTGCTGGACCTGGCCGCGGCGCCCCACCCTCCGCAGGCGCTGGCCGGGCGCGGCGTGGCGCTGCTGTTCGAGAAGCCATCGGCGCGCACGCGCCACTCCACCGAGATGGCCGTGGTGCAGCTGGGCGGCCACCCCATCAGCGTCCGCGGCGACGAGGTCGGCCTCGACACCCGCGAGCCGGCCGAGGACGTCGCCCGCACCCTGGCCTGCTACCACGCCGTCATCGCCGCTCGCGTGCACCACCACGGCGTCCTCGAGCGGATGGTGGCCGTGTCGCCCGTCCCGGTCGTGAACCTGCTCTCCGACCGGGCGCACCCCCTGCAGGCGATCGCCGACCTGCTCACCCTCCAGGGGGAGTGGGGCGGGCTGGCCGGCCACACGGTGGCCTACGTGGGCGACGGCAACAACGTGTGCCACTCGCTGATGATCGCCGCGGCCATGGCCGGCATGGCCGTCCGCGTCGCCTCGCCGCCCGGCTTCGCGCCGGCGGGGGAAGCGATCACGAGGGCCGAGCGGGCGGGCGGCTCGGTCGTCGTCACCCACGATCCGGCTGAGGCCGTCTGTGGTGCCGACGCCGTCTACACCGACGTGTGGGCGTCGATGGGCCAGGAGGCCGAGGCCGCCGAGCGCCGCGCCCGCTTCGCGGGCTTCACCGTCGACGAGGCGCTCCTGGCCGGAGCGGCTCCCGGCGCGGTGTTCCTGCACTGCCTCCCCGCGCACCGGGGCGAGGAGGTCACCGCAGCCGTGGTCGACGGCCCGCGCAGTCGGGTGTGGCCCCAGGCGGCGAACCGGATGCACGCCGCCCGGGGCCTGTTCGCCTGGCTGCTCGGCCGGGCGGAGGCATGACGGTGGCCCCCCGCGCCGCACGCCAGCCGGCCGACGCCGGCCTGCACGGCTCCCGCTCCGGGTCGCGGCTTGCCAAGACCCAGCGCCAGCACCGGATCGCCCGGATCCTCGCCCGCCAGAGCGTGGCGAGCCAGGCGCAGCTGGTGGAGCTCCTCGCGGCCGACGGCGTGGTGGCCACGCAGGCCACCGTCTCGCGCGACCTCGACGATCTCGGCGCGGTGAAGGTGCGGGTCCCCGGCGGCGACACGGTCTACGCCATCCCCGAGTACGAGCCCGACCGCATGGCGCCCGAGGAGCACCTCAGGAGGGTGCTCTCCGAGTGGGTCGTGGAGGTGGCCCACAGCGGTCCCGTGGTCGTGCTCCGGACGCCGCCGGGCTGCGCGCACGTGGTGGGGTCGGCGCTCGACCGCTCGGGCCTCCCCGGCCTGCTCGGGACCGTGGCCGGCGACGACACCCTGATGGTGGTGGCGGGCGAGACCGTCGGCGGCGCCAAGATGGCACGAACGTTGAGCGGCCTGGCGGGGCTGTGAACCGGACGACCTGACGACAGAAAGCGAAGGACACGAACCGTGGCGAAGCGAGTGGTGCTGGCGTACAGCGGTGGTCTGGACACCTCGGTCCTCACCAAGTGGCTGCAGGTCGACGGCGGCGTGAGCGAGGTGATCTGCATGGCCGCCGACATCGGCCAGACGAGCGAGACCGGCGAGGCCCTGCGCGAGCGGGCCCTGGCTGCCGGCGCGTCCGAGGTCGAGATCCTCGACGTGCGCAGCGAGTTCGCCGACGAGTTCCTGGCGCCGGCCCTGAAGGCCAACGCCAAGTACGAGGGGAAGTACCCGCTGGTGTCGGCCCTCTCCCGCCCGATCATCGCCAAGCACCTGGTGGCCACCGCGAGGAAGTACGCGGCCGACGCGGTGGCGCACGGCTGCACCGGCAAGGGCAACGACCAGGTGCGCTTCGAGGTGAGCGTGCGATCGCTGGCGCCCGACCTCGAGGTGCTCGCCCCGGTCCGACACTGGGGCATGACCCGAGAGGACGCCATCGTCTACGCCTACCGCCACGACGTCCCGATCAGCGCGACCAAGGAGAAGCTGTACTCGATCGACGACAACCTCTGGGGGCGGGCGATCGAGTGCGGCGAGATGGAGGATCCGTGGGCCCCCCCGCCGCCCGGCGTGTGGTCGCTCACCATCCCCAGCGCCACCGAGCCCCGCGACGTGGTGGTGGGGTTCGAGCGGGGCGTGCCCGTGTCGCTCGACGGCCGGTCGCTGCCGTTCGCCGACCTGATCGCCGAGATGAACCAGATCGTCGGTTCGTTCGGCTTCGGCCGGCTCGACATGGTCGAGAACCGGCGGGTGGGCATCAAGAGCCGCGAGACCTACGAGTGCCCGGGGTCGCTGGCGCTGCTCATGGCCCACGCCGACCTGGAGGACATCACCCTGGAGCGCGACGTGCACCACGAGAAGGCGCGCCTCGAGGGGCGCTACGCCGAGCTGGTGTACGACGGGCTGTGGTACTCGCCCCTGAAGCGGGCGCTCGACGCCTTCAACGACGAGACCCAGCGGCACGTCACCGGGGAGGTGCGGCTGCACCTGGAGACGGGGCGGTGCATCGTCAACGGCCGGCGCTCGCCCTGGTCGCTGTACGACTACGGCCTGGCCACCTACGACGCCGCCGACTCGTTCCGCCACGAGGACTCCGTCGGCTTCACCCGGCTCTGGGGCCTCGGCGTCGAGACCTGGGCCGCACGGCAGGGCCAGGGCCACGTGGCCGAATGACGCTCTGGCACGGGCGCTTCGGCGACGCGCCGGCCGAGGAGCTGCTCGCGTTCACCGTGAGCCTGCCGGTCGACCGCCGCCTCGCCCCCGACGACCTGGTGGGCTCGCGTGCCCACGTGCGGGGTCTGGGCCGGGCCGGGGTGCTGGCCCCGGACGAGGTCGACGCGGTGCTCGCCGCCCTCGACCGGGTGGGGGTCGAGCTGGAGACGGGCTCGTTCGTGTTCGCGCCCGCCGACGAGGACGTGCACACCGCGATCGAGCGGCGCGTGACCGAGCTCGCCGGTCCCGCCGGCGCCAAGCTCCACACGGGGCGGAGCCGCAACGACCAGGTGGCGACCGCTCTGCGGCTCTTCGCTCGCCGCGAGCTGGCGCACGTCGCCGGGCGGGTGCTGGCGCTCCAGGAGGTGCTGCTGGCGCGCGCCGCCGAGGCGGGCGACGCCTACCTGCCCGGCTACACCCACCTGCAGCGGGCCCAGCCGGTCCTGCTCGCCCACCACCTGCTGGCGCACGGCTGGGCGTTGGCCCGCGACGTCGATCGCCTCCTCGCCACGCGGGCTCGCCTCGACGTGTCGCCGCTGGGGGCCGGCGCCCTTGCCGGCTCGTCGCTCGGGCTCGATCCCGCCGCGACCGCCGCCGATCTCGGCTTCTCGGGCGCGTTCGAGAACTCACTGGATGCCGTGAGCGACCGCGACTTCGTGGCCGAGGCGCTGTTCGACCTGGCCCTGCTGGGCGTGCACCTGTCGCGGATCGGGGAGGAGGTGGTGCTGTGGTCCACCGACGAGTTCGGCTTCCTCGGGCTGGCCGACGCCTACGCCACCGGCAGCTCGATGCTGCCGCAGAAGAAGAACCCCGACGTGGCCGAGCTGGTCCGCGGCAAGGCCGGCCGCCTCATCGGCGGCCTCACCGGTTTCCTCGCCACCCTGAAGGGGCTGCCCCTCGCCTACAACCGAGACCTGCAGGAGGACAAGGAGCCGCTCTTCGACGCGCTCGACCAGGTGACCCTCGGCCTGTCGGCCCTGGCCGGGCTGCTCGCCACGGCCACCTTCCACCTCGACCGGATGCGGGAGGCGGCCGATGCGCCCCAGGCTGCCGCCACCGACCTGGCCGAGTGGCTGGTGATGCGCGGCATGCCGTTCCGCGAGGCCCATGCCGTGGTGGGTTCGCTCGTCCGGGCCTCGCTCGAGGGGGGACCGCCGCTGGCCGAGGCGGTGCGGGCCCACCCCGCGCTCGGCGCCGAGGCCGCGGCGCTCGTCGGGCCCGGGATGTCGGTGAGCCGTCGCACCACGCCCGGCGGGGCCGGGCCGGCGCCGGTGCGGGCGCAGCTGGCCCGCTTCCGCGCCCGTCTCTCCGACGACGCCGCCCGGGTCGGGGCTGCCGGCGGCACCGTCGGTGGCTGAGCCCGTGGGTCCCTACCGTCACGCCACCCGGATCCGCTACGGCGAGGTCGACCAGCAGGGCGTCGTGTTCAACGCGCACTACCTCGCCTACTGCGACGACGCCGTCGACACCTGGCTCCGCTCGCTCGACGCGCACTTCGAGCGCCTGGGATGGGACCTCATGCTCAAGCGCGCGGTGATCGAGTGGGCCGGGCCGGCCCGCACGGGCGAGGTGCTCGAGATCGAGCTCGGCGTCACCCGTTGGGGACGCACCTCGTTCGACGTCGGCTTCGTCGGCCGGGTGGGGGAGCGCCCCGTGTTCTCGGCCACCATCACCTACGTGGGGGTGGCGTGGGGCACCACCACCCCCACGCCTCCGCCCGACGAGGTCGTCGCCCTCCTCGGCGAGGCCGTCCGTCTGGTCACCCCATAGGTGGCGGTGGCCGGCATCCCCCTGTCGCGGGCCTTCTACCGGCGCGACGCCCGGGTGGTGGCGCCGGACCTGCTGAACAAGGTGGTCGTCCGCGACGGGCGCGCCGGGCGGATCGTGGAGGTGGAGGCCTACCTGGGGCAGGACGACCCGGGGAGCCACGCGTTCCGGGGGCCGACGCGCCGCAACGCCACCATGTTCGGTCCCCCCGGGCACCTGTACGTGTACTTCACGTACGGCATGCACTGGTGCGCGAACGCGGTGTGCGGCGAGGAGGGGGAGGGCGCGGCGGTCCTCCTTCGGGCCCTCGAGCCCATCGACGGGCTGGTGGCCATGCGGGCGGCCCGCCCCGCGGCTCGCTCCGATCGCGACCTGTGCCGCGGCCCGGCGCGGCTGTGCCAGGCGCTCGGGATCGACGGGGCCCTCGACGGCGCCGACCTGGTGGTCGGGGGCGAGGGGGTGGCGTTGCTCGACGACGGAGCGGTCCCGCCCCCGGCGGCCGCGCAGGGGGTGCGGATCGGGCTGACGGCGGGCGCGGCGCACCCGTGGCGGTGGGCGGTGCCCGGCAGCCCGTTCGTGTCCCGCCCCGTGGTGGGCGTCGCTCACGTGGACCGGGGCCTTCCCAGCCGACGAGACTGACGGGATGGACCTGCTCGCCGACCTCCGGGCCAGGGGTCTGATCCAGGACGCGACCGACCTCGAGGCGCTCCGCGCGCGGCTCGCGGCCGGCCCCGTCACGCTGTACTACGGGTGCGACCCGACCGCCGACAGCCTGCACGTGGGGAACCTGATCGGCCTGCTCGTGCTCCGGCGGTTCCAGGACGCCGGCCACCGCCCGATCGCCCTGGCCGGGGGGGCCACCGGCATGGTGGGTGATCCCAGTGGTCGGTCCGACGAGCGCAACCTGCTCGACGAGGGGGTGCTGGCCGCCAACGTGGAGGCGATCAAGGCGCAGATGGCCCGGGTGATCCACTTCGG